>CANLNK010000031.1 GCA_947492575.1 uncultured Thalassotalea sp. | reverse complement strand
CCCCTGGTCTGATTTGAACAGACGACACATGGATTAACAGTCCACCGCTCTAACCAACTGAGCTACAGGGGAATAATTCTTTAGCTAAAACATTAGCAGGGTAATAAACTAAGTCACTACCTAAGTAAGTGGCTCCCCTGGTCTGATTTGAACAGACGACACATGGATTAACAGTCCACCGCTCTAACCAACTGAGCTACAG
>CANLNK010000030.1 GCA_947492575.1 uncultured Thalassotalea sp. | reverse complement strand
GGCATCCACCATATACGCTTAGTCACTTAACCATACAACCCCAAATAGTTTTGAGTCATCAAACGACAAGCTTGATGTTAATGTATGACTGACATTTTCACGTACTCAATCACTTTTCTTAAAAAGATAGTTGATTGGAGTATGCTTGAATTAGATTGATAAATGATAAGGAAAAATCATTTATCAGGTTTGATGCTTACAGCGCGAC
>CANLNK010000029.1 GCA_947492575.1 uncultured Thalassotalea sp. | reverse complement strand
GGAGCGGCTGACGAGGCTCGAACTCGTGACATCCACCTTGGCAAGGTGGTGCTCTACCAACTGAGCTACAGCCGCTTATCAATTTGGGCGCGAATTTTATCGCACCAATTTATTCAATACAACCTTCCGAAGTGAAATGGTACCCAGGGCCGGACTTGAACCGGCACGCTCTTGCAAGCGAGGGATTTTAAATCCCTTGTGTCTACCAA
>CANLNK010000028.1 GCA_947492575.1 uncultured Thalassotalea sp. | reverse complement strand
CCCCTGGTCTGATTTGAACAGACGACACATGGATTAACAGTCCACCGCTCTAACCAACTGAGCTACAGGGGAATAATACTTTGCGAGTTTTCACTCAAGTAACCGTAAAATAATTTACCATTACTTCTTTAATTTGGCTCCCCTGGTCTGATTTGAACAGACGACACATGGATTAACAGTCCACCGCTCTAACCAACTGAGCTACAGGGGA
>CANLNK010000027.1 GCA_947492575.1 uncultured Thalassotalea sp. | reverse complement strand
CGGACTTGAACCGGCACGCTCTTGCAAGCGAGGGATTTTAAATCCCTTGTGTCTACCAATTCCACCACCCGGGCATTCAGGAGATTTTTATACTAGCCATTGGTAATGCTAGTCTCTTTCAATCAAATTAAAAGAAGTTGGAGCGGCTGACGAGGCTCGAACTCGTGACATCCACCTTGGCAAGGTGGTGCTCTACCAACTGAGCTACAGCCGC
>CANLNK010000026.1 GCA_947492575.1 uncultured Thalassotalea sp. | reverse complement strand
CCCGACGAGCTACCAGGCTGCTCCATCCCGCGTCCGAATGGTTTGCTAAGCAAACAAGCCAGTATTTTTGGATTCTATTACTAAAGAATTGGCTTCGAGAGCCCTTATATTGAAAATAGGGAACCGATGACCGTTTTTGTTTGTTTTAATTCTAACAATAAAAAGAATTGGTTGCGGGAGCCAGATTTGAACTGACGACCTTCGGGTTATGAGCCCGACGAGCTACCAGGCTGCTC
>CANLNK010000025.1 GCA_947492575.1 uncultured Thalassotalea sp. | reverse complement strand
GTGAGGCTTAACCATACAACACCCAAGTGGTTTTGTAGACTGACAGAATAAAGAATATTCACGTACTAACGTGTGCTTGAACAAGATATATATCGAGTCGATGAAAGACATTCATCCATGAATCTCATCGACATTAGTGCATCCATGCACGTCTTTCCAAATTGTAACAGCGGATAGTAGTCGCTCCTTGGCATCCATGCCATCGCGACATAAATACATCCCTGTATAAATTTCGCCTAGCGA
>CANLNK010000024.1 GCA_947492575.1 uncultured Thalassotalea sp. | reverse complement strand
CGGACTTGAACCGGCACGCTCTTGCAAGCGAGGGATTTTAAATCCCTTGTGTCTACCAATTCCACCACCCGGGCATTATGGAGGCGGGTCCCGGAGTCGAACCGAGGTCCACGGATTTGCAATCCGCTGCATAGCCACTCTGCCAACCCGCCATAATCACTACGGTGTGGTAGTATTCCTTGAATATTCTCTAAGAGAATTTTGGAGCGGCTGACGAGGCTCGAACTCGTGACATCCACCTTGGCAAGGTGGTGCTCTACCAACTGAGCTACAGCCG
>CANLNK010000023.1 GCA_947492575.1 uncultured Thalassotalea sp. | reverse complement strand
TAGAATCCAAAAATACTGGCTTGTTTGCTTAGCAAACCATTCGGACGCGGGATGGAGCAGCCTGGTAGCTCGTCGGGCTCATAACCCGAAGGTCGTCAGTTCAAATCTGGCTCCCGCAACCAATTCTTTATTGTTAGAATTAAAACAAACAACAACGGTCGTCAGTTCCCTCTTTCCAAAAATAAGGGCTCCAACAACCAATTCTTTAGTATTAGAATCCAAAAATACTGGCTTGTTTGCTTAGCAAACCATTCGGACGCGGGATGGAGCAGCCTGGTAGCTCGTCGGGCTCATAACCCGAAGGTCGTCAGTTCAAATCTGGCTCCCGCAACCAATTCTTTTT
>CANLNK010000022.1 GCA_947492575.1 uncultured Thalassotalea sp. | reverse complement strand
GGGCTATAGCTCAGCTGGGAGAGCGCCTGCCTTGCACGCAGGAGGTCAGCAGTTCGATCCTGCTTAGCTCCACCACTTATCATTCATCGGTACTGGCTCGAACAAAGAGCGCACCCCGCCACGCAGTATTAGCGGTGAGGTCGGCCTGTTTTTTTCAAGTCTGCCCAGACCTAGTAATAGGTGAAGGTGAACTCTTGAAACAAGTTAAAGGTCTGTAGCTCAGCTGGTTAGAGCGCACCCCTGATAAGGGTGAGGTCGGCAGTTCAAGTCTGCCCAGACCTACCACTTACTTCTTCGATAGAGAATGAGAAACCAAACTTAAGGTGTTCAGGTCAACGAACAATTTACGTTTGGTTTTTTAAACCACGATTTAAGCGAATGTGCCTTAAATTGAGCTCTTTAACAATTTGGAAAGCTGATATATATCCCGAGATATTTATTATTTAATAATGACTATCTCGAATGATGATTACAGTGTCGCGCTGTAAGCATCAAACCTGATAAATGATTTTTCCTTATCATTTATCAATCTAATTCAAGCATACTCCAATCACTTTTCTTTAAATA
>CANLNK010000021.1 GCA_947492575.1 uncultured Thalassotalea sp. | reverse complement strand
TCGGTCGTTAGCTCAGTTGGTAGAGCAGTTGGCTTTTAACCAATTTGTCGAAGGTTCAAATCCTTCACGACCGACCACTTTCTTGAAAGGTTTGTTTTTAGGTAAAGTTAAAAGCCACGGCTTTTAACGCTTAAACCTAAATTAAGGTCGAAGAGTAAAATCTCACCACATCTTCTTTCTTACCAAGGAAAGTGAGAGGTAACTCATTTGTTAGGTAATTTAAATCGGTCGTTAGCTCAGTTGGTAGAGCAGTTGGCTTTTAACCAATTTGTCGAAGGTTCAAATCCTTCACGACCGACCAACCTAACTTGTGTTAAGTCTTAAGATTTAGTCACTAGGTTGAAAAATTTCCACAATATTCTTGATATCGGTCGTTAGCTCAGTTGGTAGAGCAGTTGGCTTTTAACCAATTTGTCGAAGGTTCAAATCCTTCACGACCGACCACCTTTTTTTAAAGGTGAGTATTTCAGGAACACCAAATTAAACTATTATAGTTATTATCGGTCGTTAGCTCAGTTGGTAGAGCAGTTGGCTTTTAACCAATTTGTCGAAGGTTCAAATCCTTCACGACCGAC
>CANLNK010000020.1 GCA_947492575.1 uncultured Thalassotalea sp. | reverse complement strand
TACATTCCAGAGCCAGAGCGTGCAATCGATGGTGACTTCATCTTACCAATCGAAGACGTATTCTCAATCCAAGGTCGTGGTACTGTAGTAACAGGTCGTGTAGAGCGTGGTATCATCACAGTAGGTGACGAAGTAGAAATCGTAGGTATCAAAGAAACTACAACTACTACTTGTACAGGTGTAGAGATGTTCCGTAAGCTTCTAGACGAAGGTCGTGCAGGTGAGAACTGTGGTGTATTATTACGTGGTACTAAGCGTGAAGAAGTTCAACGTGGTCAAGTATTATGTAAGCCTGGTTCAATCAACCCACACACTAAGTTCGAATCAGAAGTATACGTACTAACTAAAGATGAAGGTGGCCGTCATACTCCATTCTTCAAAGGTTACCGTCCACAGTTCTACTTCCGTACAACTGACATCACTGGTGCAGTAGAGCTTCCAGAAGGTGTAGAAATGGTAATGCCAGGCGACAACCTTAAGTTTGTTGTTGAGCTAATCAACCCAATCGCGATGGACGAAGGTTTACGTTTCGCTATCCGTGAAGGTGGCCGTACAGTAGGTGCTGGTGTTGTATCTAAAATCATCGACTAATCTCGATATTTAGATTCACATCTATCCTTAAAAAAGAGCGCTTAGGCGCTCTTTTTTGTTATCTGGG
>CANLNK010000019.1 GCA_947492575.1 uncultured Thalassotalea sp. | reverse complement strand
AACCTGGGGTTGGATCACCTCCTTATCTTGAAGTAAAACACTTCATGTTGAGTGTTCACACACATTGCATTGATAACATACGTTGAAGAAGTAACCCTTTACTTATTAAGTAAATGAGGGGCTATAGCTCAGCTGGGAGAGCGCCTGCCTTGCACGCAGGAGGTCAGCAGTTCGATCCTGCTTAGCTCCACCACTACTTACTAGGTTTGTTACAGGTCTGTAGCTCAGCTGGTTAGAGCGCACCCCTGATAAGGGTGAGGTCGGCAGTTCAAGTCTGCCCAGACCTACCAAGTCTTCGTTTTAAGAAACCAAATTAAAGGTATCAAGTCGATATTTTCAATTTGGTTTTTTTAACCACGAATTAGCCGAATGTGCGCTAGTTTGATGTTCTTTAACAATTTGGAAAGCTGATATATATCCCGAGATATTTATTATTTAATAATGATTATCTCGAACTGATGATTACAGTGTCGCGCTGTATGAATCAAACCTGATAAATGATTTTTCCTTATCATTTATCAATCTAATTCAAGCATACTCCAATCACTTTTCTTTAAATAGAGAGGTTGATTGAGTACGTGAAAATGTCAGTCATACATTAGCATCAAGCTTGTCGTTTGATGACTCAAAACTATTTGGGGTTGTATGGTTAAGTGACTAAGCGTATATGGTGGATGCCTTGGCAGTTAGAGGCGATGAAAGACGTGTTAATCTGCGATAAGCCTAGGTAAGGTGATAAAAACCGTAATAACCTAGGATTTCTGAATGGGGAAACCCACTTGCATAAGCAAGTATCACTTAGTGAATACATAGCTAAGTGAGGCGAACCGGGAGAACTGAAACATCTAAGTACCCCGAGGAAAAGAAATCAACCGAGATTTCCTTAGTAGCGGCG
>CANLNK010000017.1 GCA_947492575.1 uncultured Thalassotalea sp. | reverse complement strand
TTTATTCTGTCAGTCTACAAAACCACTTGGGTGTTGTATGGTTAAGCCTCACGGGCAATTAGTATCAGTTAGCTCAAGGCCTCGCAACCCTTACACACCTGACCTATCAACGTCGTAGTCTCCGACGACCCTTTAGGGAGCTTAAAGCTCCAGTGAGAACTCATCTCAAAGCCTGCTTCCCGCTTAGATGCTTTCAGCGGTTATCAGTTCCGAACGTAGCTACCCGGCAATGCTTCTGGCGAAACAACCGGAACACCAGAGGTTCGTCCACTCCGGTCCTCTCGTACTAGGAGCAGCCCTCTTCAATTCTCAAACGCCCACGGCAGATAGGGACCGAACTGTCTCACGACGTTCTAAACCCAGCTCGCGTACCACTTTAAATGGCGAACAGCCATACCCTTGGGACCGACTTCAGCCCCAGGATGTGATGAGCCGACATCGAGGTGCCAAACACCGCCGTCGATATGAACTCTTGGGCGGTATCAGCCTGTTATCCCCGGAGTACCTTTTATCCGTTGAGCGATGGCCCTTCCATACAGAACCACCGGATCACTATGACCTGCTTTCGCACCTGCTCGACGTGTCTGTCTCGCAGTTAAGCTGGCTTATGCCATTGCACTAACCGTACGATGTCCGACCGTACTTAGCCAACCTTCGTGCTCCTCCGTTACGCTTTGGGAGGAGACCGCCCCAGTCAAACTACCCACCAGACAGTGTCCCCAAGCCCGATAAGGGCCCTAGGTTAGAACATCACGCATACAAGGGTGGTATTTCAAGATTGGCTCCACCAACACTGGCGTGCTGGTTTCAAAGCCTCCCACCTATCCTACACATGTAGGAGCAATGTTCACTGTCAAGCTATAGTAAAGGTTCACGGGGTCTTTCCGTCTAGCCGCGGGTATACGGCATCTTAACCGCAATTTCAATTTCACTGAGTCTCGGGTGGAGACAGTGTGGCCATGATTACGCCATTCGTGCAGGTCGGAACTTACCCGACAAGGAATTTCGCTACCTTAGGACCGTTATAGTTACGGCCGCCGTTTACCGGGGCTTCGATCATGAGCTTCGCAGAGCTAACCCAATCAATTAACCTTCCGGCACCGGGCAGGCGTCACACCGTATACGTCATCTTTCGATTTTGCACAGTGCTGTGTTTTTAATAAACAGTTCCAGCCACCTGGTTACTTCGACCGACCTCAGCTTAGGGAGCAAGTCCCATCACCAGAGCCGGCGTACCTTCTCCCGAAGTTACGGTACTATTTTGCCTAGTTCCTTCACCCGAGTTCTCTCAAGCGCCTTAGTATTCTCTACCTAACCACCTGTGTCGGTTTGGGGTACGGTTCCTTTATATCTAGAGCTTAGAAGATTTTCCTGGAAGCAGGGCATCAACAACTTCAACTCCGTAGAGTCTCGTCTCGTATCTCAGCCTTAAGAACCCGGATTTGCCTAAGTTCTCAGCCTACATACTTTCACATGGACAACCAACGCCATGCTTGCTTAGCCTTCTCCGTCCCTCCATCGCAATATAAAGAAGTACAGAAATATTAATCTGTTTCCCATCGACTACACCTCTCGGTCTCGCCTTAGGGGCCGACTTACCCTGCCCTGATTAACATGGGACAGGAAACCTTGGTCTTTCGGCGAGGGGGTTTTTCACCCCCTTTATCGTTACTCATGTCAGCATTCGCACTTCTGATACCTCCAGCATGCTTCTCAACACACCTTCAACGGCTTACAGAACGCTCCCCTACCACTCAAAATAAATTTTGAATCCGCAGCTTCGGTGCATAGTTTAGCCCCGTTACATCTTCCGCGCAGACCGACTCGACTAGTGAGCTATTACGCTTTCTTTAAAGGATGGCTGCTTCTAAGCCAACCTCCTAGCTGTCTATGCCTTTCCACATCGTTTCCCACTTAACTATGACTTTGGGACCTTAGCTGGCGGTCTGGGTTGTTTCCCTCTTCACTACGGACGTTAGCACCCATAGTGTGTCTCCCGGATAGTACTCATTGGTATTCGGAGTTTGCAAAGGGTTGGTAAGTCGGGATGACCCCCTAGCCTTAACAGTGCTCTACCCCCAATGGTATTCGTCCGAGGCTCTACCTAAATAGATTTCGGGGAGAACCAGCTATCTCCCGGCTTGATTAGCCTTTCACTCCGACCCACAGGTCATCACCGCATTTTTCAACATACGTGTGTTCGGTCCTCCAGTCAGTGTTACCTGACCTTCAACCTGCCCATGGGTAGATCGCCGGGTTTCGGGTCTATACCTTGCAACTAAACGCGCAGTTAACACTCGCTTTCGCTACGGCTCCCCTAATCGGTTAACCTTGCTACAAAATATAAGTCGCTGACCCATTATACAAAAGGTACGCAGTCACCCGAAGGCTTCCACTGCTTGTACGTATACGGTTTCAGGTTCTATTTCACTCCCCTCACAGGGGTTCTTTTCGCCTTTCCCTCACGGTACTGGTTCACTATCGGTCAGTTAGGAGTATTTAGCCTTGGAGGATGGTCCCCCCATATTCAGTCAACATTTCACGTGTGCCGACCTACTCGATTTCACTTATGTTTGTCTTCGTGTACGGGGCTATCACCCTGTATCGCCAAGCTTTCCAGCTTGTTCCACTAACGCCCATAAGCTTAAGGGCTAATTCCCGTTCGCTCGCCGCTACTAAGGAAATCTCGGTTGATTTCTTTTCCTCGGGGTACTTAGATGTTTCAGTTCTCCCGGTTCGCCTCA
>CANLNK010000016.1 GCA_947492575.1 uncultured Thalassotalea sp. | reverse complement strand
CGACCTTGGATTGAGAATACGTCTTCGATTGGTAAGATGAAGTCACCATCGATTGCACGCTCTGGCTCTGGAATGTAAGTGTCTAAGTGGTTAGCAAGTTCTAATACTTTCTCTTCCCACTGTGCTTCGCCGTTTAATGCGCCTAAAGCTGAACCAGCTACTACTGGCAAGTCATCACCTGGGAAGTCGTACTCAGAAAGTAGTTCACGGATTTCCATTTCTACTAACTCAAGTAATTCTTCGTCGTCTACCATGTCACACTTGTTCATGAATACGATGATGTAAGGTACACCAACCTGACGTGAAAGAAGGATGTGCTCACGAGTTTGTGGCATTGGACCATCTGTTGCAGCACATACTAAGATTGCGCCGTCCATTTGTGCAGCACCTGTGATCATGTTTTTAACGTAATCGGCGTGACCTGGACAGTCTACGTGTGCGTAGTGACGTGTTTCTGTATCGTACTCGATGTGAGAAGTATTGATTGTAATACCGCGCTCACGCTCTTCTGGAGCATTATCGATTTGTGCGAAATCTTTAGTTTCACCACCGAAAGTCTTAGTTAATACTGCAGAGATAGCAGCTGTTAGAGTTGTTTTACCGTGGTCAACGTGACCGATAGTACCAACGTTTACATGTGGTTTCGAACGTTCAAATTTTTCTTTAGCCACTTTCAAATACCTCAAGGTAATTAAGTTAGAAGAATTATTAAAAGATAGCGTAGGAATAGAGATCTAAGAACTGGTGCTGATAGGCAGATTTGAACTGCCGACCTCACCCTTACCAAGGGTGCGCTCTACCAACTGAGCTATATCAGCACTGTAGATACAAAGATGGAGCGGGTGGCGGGAATCGAACCCGCTTCATTAGCTTGGAAGGCTAAGGTAATAGCCAGTATACGACACCCGCTTACTAAACCAGACTATCTCTGCAAAAAATGGTGGAGGGAGGTGGATTCGAACCACCGAAGGCGGAGCCGTCAGATTTACAGTCTGATCCCTTTGGCCACTCGGGAACCCCTCCAATAATTTGTTATTCTACATTCATAGAGAATGAAGAATTAATGGTGCCGACTGCCGGAGTCGAACTGGCGACCTACTGATTACAAGTCAGTTGCTCTACCAACTGAGCTAAGTCGGCACTACATTAAGTGGTGCGCATTCTAGATTAATGTTTTAGCCCTTGCAATAGATAAAATTAAAAAACTTGTGAATTTAAACAGTTTGCTGCTTTATTAGGCACATAACTTAGTTTTCGCCAGTAATTCATATATACGTAGCTAATCCGTGAAAAACAAGCTGAGGCTCATACGCATACTTTTGCTCAGATAACTGCATCAGCATTTCAGCATTACCACCTGTTACTATTATCCGGTCAACTTTGACGCCTCTAGCTTGTACTAACGCGATCGCTTTATTAACTAACCCTAGCGTTGCCGCCCAGGCGGCTTGCGCTAGATTTTCGCTGGTGTTCTTACCAAAGCTCAATTCAGCTAGCGACAATTTCTCTCCAGATACCTTTGCAGTTTTTATTTGAATACTGTCAACCAAGGTATCAATCCCTGCCAAAATCCAGCCCCCCTGGTGCATACCCTGAGCATCTATAACATCAACTGTTGTTGCAGTCCCAGCATCGACAATGATACATGTCTGCTCTTCGAACAAACGTTTAGTTCCCAATAAAGCCAACCAGCGATCAACACCTAATTGACGATAATTTTGATAACCATTTGTTACCCCAAAATACTGACTTCCAGTCTCGACGTTAACGAACTCAATATCATTTAAAACGCACCATGCCTCCACTTTTTGACGAAACATATCGTCCGCAACCGAAGCAAAAACAACCATACTGGCGCAGCGCCAATGGTGAGTCATCCATTCGCTATTCAATTCTGTGTTTAATACCTTTTCAGTGGCACCGAAGCTCTCCGATTCATAGCAGCAGTATTTAGTGCGCGTATTGCCCATATCAACGAGTACTTGCATTGACGCCCCTTAAACTTACTTCACCACCAAATAGCGTTTTTACGTGCCCTTTGTTTTCGAGCAATAGAGCACCTTGTTCATTTACACCGCGACAAATACCAAACTCTTCATTTTCACCGGTAATAATTTTCACGGGTTGATCCAAATAAAGATCATGTTTATGCCAATCGGCTAGCATTGATTTGATGCCTTGTTCTGACTGCTGTTTCAATCGCTGATTCAAAGCGATGATAATAGCAACCACCAGTTCGTTTCTATCGATCCGTTCACCTACATGTCGCTGTAATTCGGTCCAAGGTTGCGTGATCTGTTCACCTGCTTGCTCCGGCATCTGTAGGTTCACGCCAATACCTATAACGCTATGGCAGTCGCCAGTCGCTTGCCCTTCTAGGTCGATCAATATACCTGCCAGTTTCACCCCGTCTAGGTAAACATCGTTAGGCCACTTGAGTTGTACCTCTATACCATACAATGCATAAATCGCATCAGAAATAGCTAAAGCAGTCACTAAACTCAATCCCATTGCCGCCGAAAACCCTTCATTGAGTTTATGATAATACGAAAGGTAAAGGTGTGAGCCAAACGGTGAAATCCACTGACGCCCTCGACGTCCACGACCAGCACTTTGATATTCTGCGATGCACACCTGCCCCTGCGTTACTTGGTTAGGCAGCTTTCGCATCAGATAGTCATTAGTGGAGTCTATTAGGGTATGAACCTCAACACTGTTATCCGCTCTCAGCGAATTTAATCCTTTGTGGATAGCCGTTCTATCAAGAAGCACAAGAGGGTTGGCGAGCTGATAACCTTTGCCTCGTACTTTAAATATATCTAACCCCATTTCATTAAGCGCTTTAACTTGGTTCGAAATGGCTGCTCGCGAAACGCTTAGCTCATCAGCAATAGACTGGCCAGATACAAAACCACCACTCGCTAATGCGCTGATTAATTTTTCTCGAATTGGCTTAGACATAACTACCCAGCGATGATATTTCAACTTCACCCAATGCAGAGACTAACCTCACTTCCGGCGACAGCACGACATCGAATTTTTCTTTCACACTTGCGATGATCATTTGCGCTAGTGCTATCATTTCCTTTCCTTCAGCGTTTCCGTAGTTAACCAAAACGAGCGCTTGTTTCTCATGAACACCCGCGTCACCAGAGCGATAACCTTTTAGACCTGCCTGTTCGATTAACCAACCAGCAGCTAATTTCATCGCACTTTCATTTACACTATAACTCGGCATTGTAGGGTATTTTGAAATTAACTTTTCAAATAGTGATTTATGAACAATGGGGTTTTTGAAGAAACTACCGCAATTGGCCAGTTTTGCGGGGTCAGGTAACTTACTCTCTCTAATCTCAATGACCTTTTCCATTACTTGGCGCGCACAGCAATTTTCAGGTAATACATCTAATCCGCTGTATGTTAATTTTGGGCGCCACTGCTTTGGCAAGCTAAGTGTCACATGAGTGACCAGCCCCTTGCCCTTTAGGGCGCCTTTAAAAATGCTATCACGATAGCCAAATTGGCATTCTTCGCCAGTCATTGTGACTAATTGTCGTTCATCAAATGCGAACCAGTTAACGGATTGACAAAACATGCTGATTTCGCTGCCGTACGCGCCTATGTTTTGTATTGGTGCCGCACCAACTGAGCCGGGAATCAAAGCTAAATTCTCCAAGCCGGGCATGTCATTTTCTATCGTAAATTTTACGAGGCTATGCCAATTCTCACCAGCCCCTACCGTCAATACAAAACTGTCTTGGGTCTCCACAACATCAATACCTTTTAGGGCTACCTTTATGAGGTCTGGAGATTGTCCATCAACGAACAGTGTATTGCTGCCTTCACCTATTACGTAAAAACCAGCCGAAGGTACATGGAAGGCTTCGAGAGCTGACACGCTGTCGATTATGTGAATGTTTTCGCATTGGACGTTAGTGGCCATTGTCGATAAACGGGGATGAGAAATAGACAAAAGAATTTCGAAAAGTTAAGTAGATTTAAACTTATTCTACTTGAGGACGGCAACTCAGCCAACGTGAAAATGATTCGCTAGCCTTGTTTACGCACTGGCAGCTTAATGATATTACCTTTATCGTTATAGTACTTATTCTGATAACGGGTAGTATCGATACTCTCACTTTGATTGATCACAATACCTTCGATAGGCGCTTTGGCTTGTTTTAACATGCGTAGACCAGACGTTATCTGCTCTCGTTTAGTTTTACTACCATGAACAACATACACTACGCTTTCAACTAAACGAGAAATAATAACCGCGTCGCTCACGGCATTAACCGGGGGCGTCTCTATGATAATTCGGTCATAGAAGTTACCAAACACTTTAATCAACATATCAAAGCGTTTCATTGATAAGAAAGCGAGTGGATTAGCCGGTGAAATTCCTGACGTTAAGATATCTAGTTTCACATGCTTATCACGAACAATACACTCATTTATTTGGTGTGTCTTCGCTAAAAGATTTGATAGACCTGGACGGAATGGATCGAGCTTTAAGTTCTTAGCAACGGTTGGATGACGCATATCCGCTTCAATTAATAATACCTTTTCCATCTCACTAAAAGAGCGTGCTAAGTGCAATGCCACCGTTGACTTTCCCTCACTAGGTACTGATGAAGTGACGGCAATAACTTTAGGGGGCTTGATGTCATTATTAAATAGCAAAGATGTTCTTAACGTCCGAATCGCTTCGGTGAAACGACTTCCAGAAACATGGCTATCTTCAGTATTCATTGTTGAAGACTTAAATTTCGGCAATACCGCCAATACAGGTGCTTCGCTAAAACTATCGAGCTTACGGCGTGAATTTAGCGTATCTGTGAGCAATTCGCGCATAACCACATATATTGAAATGCTAATACCGGCGAGTACCAAAGCAACGATGACCATCATTGACTTTCTCGGTGCAAAAGGCCCCTTAGGTTCAATCGCTTTATCGAGAAAACGAACATAAAAAGTCGCTGTGTAATTACCCATCGCATCTGTTTCTTTCAAACGAATAAGGTAATTGTGATAAAGCTCTTTGTTAGTTTCTACTTCCCGAGATAGCTGTGAGAACTTGTTCTTCAATCGACTTAAACGAAGAAAATTGGCTTTAGATGCTTCTAAGCGGGCTCGACGGCTTTTGACCTTTTCAATAGCACTGTAATAATCTTTTTCTAACGATTGTGCCTGTTCGACAACAAGCTGTTGAATACTGTTGCGAATCGTGCCTAGTTCAGCCTCAGTTGCAATTCGCTTGGGATGTTTAGGACCATAACGTCGAGCAACTTCTGAAAGCTTGCGCTCCATGTTTTCAGCGCTATTTTTTAAATGGATATAAGAATTGTGTCGATTGACTTCTTTGAGCTCTGCAAGCTTCTCTGGGTTACCGCGATAACGGTTAATAAAGTCATAGTTAATCTTTAGTTCATCACGTGCCTTCTCCGCTCGAAGCACTTCAGAGGTTAATACTGCAATCTCCTCACTGACTAGACCTGAAATACCATTTATATCAACAACACCTTCTGCTTCTCTAAACTGTTGTAAAGCAAGTTCAGACGCTTCCAATTTTTTTCCTAACTCATCTAATTGGTCAACCAACCACTGAGACGTGTCTTCTTTGGTAGCACTATGAATTTCGTCTTGGTATTCAAGATAAGTTTGACCTACCTGATTCGCCACTTGCATGGCTAACTCTGGATAGTAGGACCTAAAGGTAATTTTGACTAATTCAGTAAATTCAATTGGTGCAATAGTTAATTGGCTACGGAACCTTTGTACGACTTGAGAAAAACTCGGTTTGTAGCTGGTATTGCTGTCATCCCTGCCAGTAAGCCAAGAAAAACGAGAATTGTATTTCCCTTGCCTAAACTCAGGATGTTCAACCAAATTGAGTTCAGTAACAACACGTTCTGCAAACTTTCTAGATCTTAAAATTTCATACTGAGTTTGAATTAGCTCAATAGATGCAGGAGCATCGTTACTAAAAGCTTCATTAATTGACAATTTATTAGCACTTAGATTGCTGCCAATTTGGAGGATAGCGCTACTTTGATACTGCGGTTTGAGTAAACTCGCATAGAAGGCCGCAACAAAGCCTACCGTCAGTGTGGTAAATATAATAAGCCAACGACGTGTCCATAAAGGGCTTAATAACTCTTTAAGTGACACATCGTCATCAGGAAACTGATATGTATTAGCTGTACTATCTATGTTATTCAAAAGAAGCTTTGCTCTATTCGTATAATATCATCGGGCAATATCGGCGTCGAAATATCTGCTTGTATCGTTACCGTTTTACCATCTACATTCCTAATAATCTTCCAGCCTGATTTTGATGCGCGAGCAGATAAGCCACCTGCTAAAGCAATTGCTTTATCAGCTCGTAAATCGTCCTGATAAGCATAGCCCCCTGGCCTTTTTACCTCACCGTGAATAAAGAATGGGCGGTACTGTATAATCGAGACAGAAACCTGGGGATTAACCAAATAATCACCTTCAAGCCCATCATTGACGATTACTTCCACTTCCGCTGCGGTAAGCCCAATAACGTATATGTCGTCCAAGAATGGAAATGAGACCATACCACTATTATCGAGCTTTACTTCTGTTTTTAAGTCAGGTTCATCATAAACACTTATTAATATCCGGTCTCCAGCACCCAATACATAATTAAATGAGGCAGATTCAGACACACTAGCGTATACGATAAACGCAAAAACTATCAAATTTTGTACAATTTTGCTAACTATATTCACTAAAATTTAACACTTATACCAAAAGTAGAATCAATCCTTTGATATGAAAAATCGTCAAGCTGACTGTCTCTATCCCTATGTACTATTTCAGCGTAAACACCCACACGATCATTTATTGAATAGTTTAGACTCAACTCATAAACGACTAAGTCATCTTCTCTAGATGAACCATTAGACTCAATATCGGCTTTGATGATGTCGGCTTTAGCAGTAAACGCTAGACTATCCGAGAAAAGATAACGAGCAGCTATGCCAAAGCGCTCATCGACACGAAGGTCATTTTGGACTTCAGGCGTTTCATTAGTCTTTCTCTCTGATGCAAATGATATGTTTAGAAAATCAGTAGGACGCCAAGAATAACTAGTTTTCCATGCAAATTCGTTTTTATCAGCACCGCCTAAATCATATGAAACTTTCTGTGTCCCTAAAAGCAAAATAACGCTGCTAGCTTCAGATAACTCATTTCTAATACCTGCTAATATCAACAACTCATTGCGGTCAAAGTCAGGAGAGTAGTCGAAGGTAAAATCACTAAAGTCTACCTCTAATGTAATATAGGTAGCACCAGTTGCAAGATAATCTAGATTGCTCGCTACAAAGCTTCGCTCATAATTGAACGCCTTTGTCAGTGCTTCCCTAGTTTGATATTCACTATCAAATACACCAGCAGTTAAATTAAATCGACTAACACTATCAGTTCTACCATACTGATAACCGACATTAAAAAGCATGTCGACACGCTCATTACCTTCTGAAAGCTCATCTCCACTGCCAAGTGACAAGCCAGTACCACGATACTCAAATAACTCATCGTAAGTTGCTGAGGCAAATAGGCGCTGCTCATCTGACAGCTTGAAGTAATATTTACCTAACGCTGTTACCGTTGTATGACTATCGTCTGAATAGTCCTCGAATTGATTTCGAATAGCTTTACCATAAACCTGTAGTAATTGTGTATCACTATGGGTTTGTAAAAAGGCATCAGCTTTTAGGAAATAACCGGAGTCTGACGCCTCATCGTGATCTGAATACAGAAAATTAGAGGTATAACTAACACCTGTAGTCACTTCAAGGTCTGCCTTGTTACCTTCCGCAAAAGCAATTTCTACATTCGATTTGCTGCGGTCAATCGTAGCTGCATAGATTGGAGTAGATAGAAATAATGGTATTAAAAACGCTTTAAACTTCGAGTACTGCATAATTACATCTTTTCTTACATTATGCGGGTATCGTATACGATCTAGACGAAAAATGTTAATAAATTGTTTACAAATATTAGATGTGCGAACGTAACTTATTAAAAGTAATACAGCTTTTATTTTCGCCTGACATCAACAAGTAAGACCAGTTGAGTCTCTTTAAACTAGTTCCTGCAAATTTATGGCTGTTAATTCACTTAACTATATGAACATAGAAGTACTGCGTGATGGGAATAAAGAGGGTTTATTAGATAGCTTTGAGCGTATCGTATTTTTTCAAATCCTAAACGCAAAAAAGGCTACCCTTTCGGATAGCCTTTCTCTTAATTAGGTGCCTAGCAATGACCTACTCTCACATGGGACCTCCCACACTACCATCGGCGCAGTTGCATTTCACTTCTGAGTTCGGCATGGGGTCAGGTGGTTCTACAACGCTATTG
>CANLNK010000015.1 GCA_947492575.1 uncultured Thalassotalea sp. | reverse complement strand
AGCGGCTGACGAGGCTCGAACTCGTGACATCCACCTTGGCAAGGTGGTGCTCTACCAACTGAGCTACAGCCGCTTCATACGTTGACTCCCTGTCAACTGGTGGTGCATTCTACATAGAAAATTAGTTGAGTCAACTATTAAATTTCAAAAAAAATTCAAGTGATTAAAAAGCGTCTCAAATGATGATTTTTTAACTATTCAAGCACTTAAATCACTACTTATGACGCAATTCTGGCCATGCTGCTTTGAAGTAAATCACCATAGTCCAAACCGTTAATACAGTCGCGATAAAGTAAAATGCATAAGCCGCAAACATTAAGATCTCGTGAGGGAAATCAAACAGTATTAACGGGATATCATAAGTAGGCTGCCAAATAAGCCCCATAATACCCAGCATTTGTGCTGCCGTTTTATATTTACCAAGCGTAGATACAGCAACTGTATCCCTTTTTCCTCTTGAAGACATAAATTCACGTAATGCAGAAATAAATATCTCGCGAGCGATCATAATCATCGCTGGTACGCTAATCCACCAAACAGCAAAATCTTCAGCAATCATGATAAGCGCAGCCGCTACCATCAACTTATCCGCGACAGGATCAATGAACGCACCAAAGGCTGAAGACTGGTTAAGCTTTCTCGCCAAATAACCATCTAACGCGTCGCTGATTGACGCAAGCCAGAAAATAGCAAAAGCACCGAAGTGATTCCAAGAAATAGGTAAATAGAAAACAGTGATAAAAACAGGAATAAGTATGATACGAAATAACGTAATTTGATTTGGGATAGTCCACATAGGTCGTTTACAACTTCTTTGTAATTCTTATATCTGGCTAGGACACCAGTAATTAGCGTTTATTCTACACAGATTCGCGACTAATTGTCATGTAAGGCATCATAAATAGTTTGTGCGAGCGCAGTACTAATACCAGGGACTTTTTCCAGCGCTTTAACATCGGCGCTCTTAACCTCTTGCAACCCACCTAAATATTTCAATAATGCTTGACGTTTTTTTGCACCAATACCTGGGATTGACTCCAACGTTGATGTTTTTGCGTGTTTTTGGCGTTTAGCGCGATGACCACTAATCGCAAAGCGGTGAGACTCATCGCGAATATGTTGCACCAAATGTAAGGCAGGTGAATTTCCGGGTAATGAAATAAGTTGATGACTACCGGCAAGTATCAAGGTTTCTAGGCCGGGTTTACGTGACTCCCCTTTTGCAACCCCCACTAATAGTGGTGTTTTATTGAGACCTAGCTGCTGAAAGAACTCTTCAGCTTTGGCTAGCTGCCCTTTACCACCGTCGATAAAAACAATATCCGGCATTTTGTCTTCATCAGTGGCTTTGCCGTAACGTTTATTTAGGGCAAACGCCATAGCAGCGTAATCATCACCTGGCGTTATACCTACTACGTTGTAGCGTCGATAATCACTCTTTAAAGGCCCTTCTGTATCAAATACAACACAAGAAGCAACCGTTTGCTGGCCCATCGTATGACTGATATCAAAACACTCAAGGCGTGAAATTTCACTATCGAGCTCGAATACTTCGTTCAGCTGCTCAAAGCGTTTCTTCATCGACTCTTTCTCACTATTTCTAGTGATTAATGCCTGTTCGGCATTGGTGCCTGCAAGTTTTAAGTATTGCTTACGCTCTTGTCTAACATTTGACGAAATTTTGATCTCATATTCAGACTGAGTAGACAATAACTGCCCTAGCTCTTCGGCATTTTCAATTGCCTGACTAATCACAATCTCTTTAGGTATAGCTCCTTGAAATGCTTCGTTAACTAAATAGTGTTGGCCAATAAATGCAGATAGAATTTCTTCGTCAGTATCTTCCGCCATGATTGACGGAAAGTAACTTTTACTTCCTAGTATTTTATGATCACGCACGAATAGTACATGAATACAGGCTTGTGATTTGTTGCGATACAAGCCTATAACATCCATCTCTGCAGCCACGCCGCTAACAAATTGCTGCTGTTGCACTTTGCGCAGAGTAACGATTTGATCGCGATAGCGCGCTGCGTTCTCAAACGCTAACTCTTCACTTGCTTTCTCCATTTGTTTAACAAGTAAATCGATAACTTCTGAGCTTTTGCCACGGAGAAACAGTTTTGCCATGTTGACTTGGCTTTGATAATCCTCATCACTGACTTTACCTACACAAGGCGCAGAGCAACGTCCCAACTGAAATTGCAAACACGGACGCGTTCTCGCGCGATAATAACTGTCTTCACATTGACGAATCGGAAATAGCTTTTGCATCAGTCGCAACGACTCCCATACAGCACCTGCGCTAGGAAATGGACCAAAGTACTCACCCTTTTGTCTTTTTATTCCTCGGTGAATACCGAGTTTTGGGTGTTGATGAGCAGTAATTAGAATGTATGGGTAAGACTTATCATCCCTAAGCAAAATATTGTACTTAGGTTGATACTTTTTAATGTAGTTATTCTCGAGAATTAACGCCTCACCTTCCGTGTGCGTAATAGTCACATCTATGGTGAGAATTTGCCTAACTAACGCTTTAGTTTTAACGCTACTAACATCCTTACGGAAATAACTGGCGAGGCGATTTTTAAGATTTTTTGCTTTACCGACATAGATAACCTCTTGCGCTTGGTTATACATGCGATAGACACCAGCCTTGTCCGTGACGGTTTTTAAAAAAGACTGGTGATCGAAATTGATGGTGTCAGACAAGGTTTCTTTGTCCAGAGTAAGCGATTCAGAATAAAAGGTATAACGTAAACTTCAGTTCTTAAGCCCGCAATATGCAGGCTAGACTATAGTTTCTCAGTTTTGAGCATACCATGTCGAATGGCTAAGTGAGTAAGCTCTACATCGTTGCTCACTTTCAGTTTATCGAACATACGGTAGCGATAGCTGTTAATCGTTTTGGTGCTCAGCGTCAGCTGCTCAGAGATGTCAGGAACTTTTTCACCACGCGTAATCATCCACATAATTTGCAATTCACGCTCAGATAAACTGTTAAATGGATTCTCTTCTACTGATTTAAATTGGTTCAGTGCCATTTGCTGAGCAATCTCAGGCGTAATGTAACGTTGACCACTATTTACCGCTCGAATCGCGTTCACCATCTCATCAGGTCCTGCACCCTTGGTTAAATAGCCAGCAGCACCTATTTGCATAACCTTTGTAGGAAATGGATCTTCACTGTGTACCGTCAGCACTATCACTTTGACGTCTGGGGCGTAGCGGATAATCTTTTTAGTTGCCTCTAAACCGCCAATGCCAGGCATGTTCATGTCCATCAGTACGACATCGGGCTCATCTTTACGGCAAAACTGTACAGCGTCTTCACCTGTTTCTGTCTCACCTACAACTTTGATGCCTTTAACTTCATCTAAAATCTTACGAATCCCTGTGCGAACAAGTTCGTGGTCATCAACTAAAAGCACGTTAATCAAAATGTTTTACCTTATTATCTTTTTAGGGTCTGTTGATCTTTCAGGGGTAAATTTTGTTCGAGTTAAATGCATTTTTATCGCGGCACTTGTGATACGCATAGTCATTCTACGCACAGAGCAAGTAACAAAGAGAAAAATGCATTTAAACGAATCCAAGGGACAGCATTTATAATAACTTTCTACTGCGTTATCGCTTATTTATGTGGAATAACCACATGACATAAGCTCTGCCTTGCATAAAGATATCACAAATTGCTGCAAAAATAGCCTCGAAAGATCAACAGACCCTAATATCTTCGAGAGCTTGTTTAAGCTCAGACATTTATCAAAGAATATAGCGAATTTCACAGCAACACAATGAATTCCGCACTAATGTAAAGATAATCTTTACAATCCGTTTTTATTTAACCAATTGTTAAGCAAGCCTATTTGTCCGTTTTTGTATGCTGCGTATGTTAAACGTACAGCATTGCTCATTATAACGGAGTCAGACCATTTTGTTTGCTCAGCGATAAGCTCGTAGCATTCGAGTGCTTCTTGCGACAGGTAGCCTCGCATTTCTTTTTTACCTTTATCCTTTTGCCGCTCTCGGTATCGGCGTTGTTTTTCTGCATTTGTTAGTGCCATTTAACTGTCCTATCATATTTAAGCTGTAGCATCTAATAGCACAGATAGTAGCGCATTTTGGTAACGCATAACCAGCTCTATCGCAAATAAATAACTGTTCAGAGTTGTTTAGCGCACACGTGTTCGCTAAAGTAGCTGCTTTAAAAATTTCAAACCAATAAAACAAAAGAACAATATATGACACAGAAGAATGCGTACACCAAAGAAGACTTGGTTCTAGCAGGCACAACAGACTTTTTCGGTGAAGGTAACAGCAAGTTACCATCAGACAACATGTTAATGATGGATCGCATTAATTTAATCACTGAAGAAGGTGGTGAATTTGGCAAAGGGGAAATTATTGCTGAACTCGATATCAACCCAGATCTTTGGTTCTTTGATTGTCACTTTAAAGGTGACCCAGTAATGCCTGGTTGTTTAGGCTTAGATGCCATGTGGCAATTAGTGGGCTTCTACTTAGCTTGGGCTGGCGGTCCAGGCCGTGGTCGTGCATTAGGTGTTGGTGAAGTTAAATTCACAGGTCAGATCCTGCCGACAGCGAAAAAAGTAACATATAACATTCAATTAAAGCGTGTAATCAAAAGAAAGCTGTTTATGGGCATTGCAGACGGTACAGTATCAGTAGATGGTAAAGTAATTTACACAGCAACTGACCTTAAAGTAGGCTTGTTTGCTGATACATCTAGCTTCTAATTTGCAGATTGTATTAATGAGGAGAGCAAGGCATTGTCAAAATGTGCCTTGCTAACTCTGTTGGCATAATGAATGTCAATTTACTGCTCAATTGAGTAAATTTTTAGCAAGTATATTTTTAATCTGTATTTAGTTAATAAATAAGTTATTTATAATCTTAGTTTTCTTAGTGGATTAGCTATTTAAATAGTCCTGACTGCTTATCTGACATAGCCTCTCTCCAACCACCTAACCATTCAGACTTTTCAGCCGTATTTTGGTACGGACATATCTCTTTAGAACGACCACTGACACCAGCTTGGTAACCTTTTGCGTATGCTCTGTCTTGACGATCGCGCTTTTGTCTCTTCATCATAAATGCGTTCTCCTTAGTTCTTTTACTCTTTATACGCATTATTAACGAATAGGCTAGGAAACTGGTTTTTTCAATACGATGATCGGCATATAAAATTAAGGTCTTGTTTTGAAGATTAAAAAAGTTGAAAAAAAAAGCGCCATAAGGCGCTTTTTTCAAGGAATAAAGATTATTTAACCCAACGGCGTAAACCGAAAGTTAACATCAAACCTAGTAAGCCAAAGCCAAAACCTGCGCCTTGACGTTCTATTACATCTTCAACTTGAGAACAGTCTTCTACTTCACCACCAGTAGGCACAAGAGTAACTGCACGAACCACATCTTCGGTTAACTGATTACCCTCATCGTCATACATCAACTCACCTTTTGCATCACGACGAGGCGCTTTAACAACAGCCGTAGCAGAGATTTCATTGCTATCGTTGATATCACGCGCTTCGATAATGCTATATGGCGAATTACACTCTGTTAAGTCGTTAATGTTCACAAAGTTGTCGTTGTGCAGATCATACAAGAAACCATTCGTACGGCGGGTTGTTGAACCGCTTTGCGTTTCTATTTCACCTTCACCTACAATAAAGCCTGCTTCGTTAATTGCACGTGCGGTACTTGATGAGCCTTCAAAATAGTCATTTGGGAAGACCATTTGCATTTCGTCAGCAGGGACACTGGTATCAACATAGTAAAATTTCGTACGTAGGTTACCATTTACAAAAGTATTAACATGCCCTACTGCAATACCGCTGTTGTTAATGTCGTATGCACGCGAATCAAAGTGTTCAGCGTGATCTTCAGTAAAACTAATTACCTCACCATCTTTGTAAACAACGGCGTAAAGGCTGCGCGATTCATTTTGGCTAGGCTCTGTTTCCGTTTCATCGATCCAACCGTGTGAGAATCCAACTACAACACCGTCTTCATTTACCGCTTGCGCATAACTTCGATATACGCGTTCATCTTCAGCATTTGGCGTTACGAGCAAACCAAGAGAATTGCCCTCTACAACGTTAGCATTTTCATCAAGCGTCCAAACGTAAGCATTTAAATGGTAGAAATCTGTAGCTGAAACGAACGACTGCACACATGCATCATACGGCGCATCAGCAAGAACATCTGGATCAGCACAGCCGCCGTCAGTTTCTTCTATGCTTTCAACTATATTCACGTTAGTTGCAACACTGGCATATCCTACCGCAGTGAAACCTTCAATATCTAAAATCGCTGACTCACCATTGTAAAATGATGTTTCAGGCGCTGATATTGTCTTAATAGTTGCACCTTGGTCAGTGGTAATAAAGGCGCGCGTATTAAAATCACGTAACCAGAAGGTCACGTCTTCATCGTCGCTGTTAGTAAAGTCGACAGGTAAATATGGTGCTGAGCCATTACCGTAGACCCAACCATTGTCTGTAATACCATTAACAAAATCAGTCGTAGAACGCGTTAACGTTGATGTGTTGTCAAATGGTACATCGAAGACAGTGATTTCTTGTGAATCACCACCTTGATTCAACAGCACAACAGTGTCTTTAATTTTCTGGTAGTTAAAGCTACTAATGCTTTGTAAATAACGAATTACCCATGCAAAGTCGTTTGCGTTCGGGTTACCTTCTCTCAGTGAAGTTTCATCTTCGATATCATTTAGATCTAATACAATCTCGTGGCTACGCTCAGCAAGGCTGACAATTGCGTCGTAATCATCTTCATCAAGATATTGGAACAGGACAGGAATATTGTAGTTCTCAGTACCAGAAAGTACTGATTCACCATTATTATTTTCTTGTTGTGCGTATGTGTATTTAAGTGAGCTTACTTCACCACGGTCAATAACTTCATAGCTGGCAGCATGAACAGCCGATACAGCTAATGCACTGGTAATCCCCATTGCTACCAGAGACTTCACAATATTTTTCATCTAACTACTAATCTCACTTATTATTTTGCATCTAACTCTTGCCACCTATCATACGCGGCTTCGAGCTTTGACTCACTTTCCTGAAGCTGGTTCAATATTTTCTGCGTGCTTTCGGAGTCTTGAGTAAAAAAGTCAGGTTGGTTCACCTGTTCTTGCAATGAGCCAATCAACGACTCCAGATTATCTATTTCATCTGGCAAAGCTTCAAGCTCTCTTGCTTCTTTATATGATAATTTTTTCTTTTTAGGTGGATTTTCTTTACTTTTATTCGACTTTTCAGCCGCTTGTTCAGGTTTTTGCTCCGCCTTTAACGCTTGCTCGTGACGTTTAGCAATAGATTCTTTGTACTCTAGGTATTGATCGACATCATCGTAACCACCAACGATTTGCTCAATGTGTCCACTACCATCAAAGTACAAACAACTATTTACACAGTTGTTAACAAAGTCTCGGTCGTGGCTAACAAGTACCACAGTACCTTGATAGTTCGCAACAACCTCTTCAAGCAGCTCAAGTGTTTCGATATCAAGATCGTTAGTTGGTTCATCCAAAATGAGTAAATTACTTGGGCGTAAGAAAAGTCGTGCTAGCAATAGACGATTTTTCTCACCACCGGAAAGTGCTCTTACTGGCGTTCTTGCTCGCTTAGGACTGAATAAAAAGTCTTGTAAGTAGCCTAGAACGTGGCGTGTTCTGCCATTTAACGTCACTTCTTGTTTGCCATCGGCAACCGTGTCTTGAACTGTTTTATTTGGGTCTAACTGTTCTCTGTGCTGATCAAAATAAGCAATGTCTAGGTTAACGCCAATGCGAACTTTACCACTCGACGGTTGAAGCTGTTCCATCAACAATTTGATGAGCGTCGATTTACCTGTACCGTTTGCACCAATTAATGCAATACGATCGCCACGCATCACCAGCAAGTTTAAGTTGCGAATAACATGTTTTTCATCAAATGATACCGACAAGTCTGTCGATTCAAACACTAACTTACCTGAACGTTCGCCACTTGAAATTTCAATATCACCTTGGGATTTTAATTCACGGCGTTGTTTACGCTCTACACGCAATTTTTCTAACGCTCTTACACGCCCTTCATTACGTGTACGACGTGCTTTAATACCCTGTCGAATCCAAACTTCTTCTTCAGCTAGCTTCTTATCAAACAATGCATTTTGCTGAGCTTCTACCTGAAGGTCATGCTGTTTCTGGTCAACATAAACATCGTAATCACCTGGGTATGAGGTCAGTTGTCCGCGATCAAGGTCAACAATTCGCGTCGCTAATTTGCGGATGAATGCCCTATCGTGACTAATAAATACGATTGTGCCAGAGAAGTTTTTCAAAAATGCTTCTAACCACAAAACACTCTTAATATCTAAGTGGTTGGTTGGTTCGTCGAGTAGCAACACATCAGGGTTTGTAACTAGGGCTTTCGCTAATGCCAACTTTCTAAGCCAGCCGCCTGATAACTGGTCAACTTGGGTATCAGGGTCGAGTGATAGCGTAGTTAATACTTGATCAATTCGTTGCTCATCTTGCCATGCATTGGCTTGTTCAAGCGCTTGCTGAATATTGGCAAGTTCTGTCAGGTTCTTCTCACTTGCGTCTTCAGATACCTTTTTCACTAACTGGTGATACTTTTGAATAAGCTCCGCGTTAGCTTTTAAGCCTTCAGACACATAGTTAAATACCGACAGTTGACAGGTTTCTGGAGGATCTTGCTCCAACATTGCAATGCGAATGTCATTTGAATAAACAAGCTGTCCGTCGTCCAATTGACGTAGGCCGCTGATTATTTTTAATAAAGACGACTTACCGGCACCATTACGCCCGACTAAACAAACGCGCTCGCCAGTATTAATGCGTAGATCGGCATTATCTAAAATTTTGTCGTCACCATATGCAAGCTCTGCATTGGTTATTCTTATCAATTCCATACTAATTTAATCTTTTTCTTAACTATCTTTAGGCTGTTTGCTGGCAATGACTTGATTGCGCACCGATTGAACTGTGACTCAATTCGTTCCTGCTGAGTCAGAAACGAAAGCTATCAATGCTTCCATATCGAATGGCCAAAACAGCTCTTTGCCGTCAACATCTCGCTGCATAACAGGTATATGTTGACCATATTGTTCAACAAGATCTTCCTCATCAACAATATCGACCAACGTAAGCAAGATAGGCATTGGTAATTGCTGACAAAGTGCCAGCGCATCTTCACAAAGATGGCAACCATCGCTACCGTATAGAATAAAACCGTTTTCCATCATATGCGCTCAAAAGCCCTTTTTTTTTATGGCAAATGTTAATTGATACTGGCAACCGTATTACTGAGTTTTTCTGGTGATTAACCAGCTGTTATGAATGTGTTTGTTGCGCGCAAAATCTTTATCCCTCGTTCTATCGCTAAGGTTTTCAACGTTAAAGCCAAGGGCGTTTAACGCCTCTACATCCATTTTGAAATTTCGTTTATTGTTGGTAAACATAATTTCACCGTCGTCTGTTAGGCAATTAATCGCATCGGTGAGCATGTCTACATGATCGCGTTGCACATCAAACACATCATCCATGCGTTTGGAGTTTGAAAACGTTGGGGGATCGATAAAGATAAACTGGAATTTGCTCTCAGTCTGCTTTAACCATGCTAAACAATCTGCCTGAATAAACTCGTACTTGTGACCAACTAACTTGTTTAGTGCAAAATTCTCTTCCGCCCACTGTAAATAGGTCTTTGACATATCTACCGTTGTAACACTCTCTGCACCGTGCAGCGCTGCGTGAACAGAGACAGAACCTGTGTAAGAGAATAAATTAAGGAATGACTTCCCTTTCGCACGCTTGGCAACAATTTGGCGAGTTTTTCGATGATCTAAAAACAGTCCAGTATCTAAGTAATCCCAAAGGTTCACTTTAAGTTTTGCACCATATTCGTCAACCACCAAAGATTGGTTCTTCTTGTTTAACTTCTGATACTGATTACTACCTTTTTGCTTCTGACGTGTTTTAAGCACAACATTACTTGCTTCAATACCTGTAATTTTGGGTACCCAATACAACACTTCTTGTAAACGCTTAGCAACTTTCTCAGGGGCTATTTTTGCAGGCGCTGCATACTCTTGAACGACAACGTATTCGTTATAGATATCAACAGCAACATTGTATTCTGGAATATCAGCGTCATAACAACGGTAACAGCTGATGTTTTCCGATTTTACCCACCCTTTTAAAGTCTTGAGATTTTTCTTAAGTCGGTTTGAGAAGTCAGAAGGCTGCTTAGAGAAATCGACATTACCTAATGCAGTATCACGAGCTAACTGCTTTTCATCCACATCATATAAAGCGAAGACACAATCAAGCGGACCATTTTTAAACTTATATCGCTTGGTAGTTGCTAGCTTTAACATCGCTAGCAACTCACTGTTAGCGGTTAAAATAGCTACGCGCCAGTCAAGGTATTGTTGTTTGAGCTTTTGACCAAGCGCACCAAATAATTCAACAAGTTCAGGCAATTCACCGATACGCTCGCCATATGGCGGGTTAAACAATAGAACGCCAGGCTTGGAAAAGACATTATTTATCTTACCAGCATCTTTACAGCTAAATTCAATAAGATCAGAAAAACCTGCTTTTCGCGCATTTTGTTTAGCTGTGTTAACAACTCGGCTGTCAATGTCACTGCCGTAAACCTTGCCATTGAATAACGAGAAGTTCTCTATGGCTTGTGCTTTAACGTCGTTCTCTATTTGCTGCCAAGTTTCTTCTTCGTGACCTAACCAAGCTTCAAAGCCCCAATACAAACGGTCTAAACCAGGCGCTTGTTTTAATGCCATACTTACCGCTTCAATTAATACAGTGCCTGAACCACACATAGGATCGACTAGCGGCTTAGACGTATCGTCTAACCAACCTGAACGTAATACCATAGCCGCTGCCAAGTTTTCTTTTAGCGGCGCCGCACCACTATCTTGACGATAACCGCGCTGGAATAAACCTCGGCCAGAAAAATCCAGATAAAAGCTCACCACACCTTTTAGTAAACGAGCTTGGAAGCGGATGTCAGGATTCGACTTATCAATGTCTGGGCGCGCTTCGCCTGCATCTCTAAATTGGTCAACAACAGCATCCTTTACTGTCAGCCCACCAAACTGGCTATTACGTATTTCTCGGCTCTTGCCTACGAAATCTATTGCAAATGAACTGTCACTATTAAAAACAGAGAGCCAATCTACAGTTTGTGCTCCCTTGTATAGTTCTTCTTTGGTATTGGCTTCAGCTTCTGCCAGCTTTAATAAAACGCGTGTCGCTAATCGCGTCCACAGCACGATATTGTATGCTGTCGATAAAGTAGCGGTAAAATAAACACCTTCAGGCTTTTGTACGACGTCTTCACCGCCGAGCTGTTTAACTTCTTCAGCTAAAAGTATTTCAATACCAGGAGATGTTAGCGCGAGAAACTGGAACATAGATTTGACCTAAACACAAAATTGGCGGCAATTATAAACAAACTCACTATCATTCGATAGCGTATATACTTAAATAAATAGTAAAGGTAGTGTCTATCGTTTGAATAGTGAGCGGGAAGACTTGGAAGTTATACCAATTAAATTTCACGGCTATTTTAAACCTGTGTCACTCTTGCTAAATAACGTTGACTAATTTGTAAACTAGTAGTCACACAAAAACGTTAAGCTAGTTAAATGAAGTAATATAAATTACTTCTATTGTCTCGTTGAGATTTCGACCTGAACACAATCTTTAACGAGATAATGAGGAGATAAGTGTTCACTTTTTTATATTAGCCACGAACTATTTTTCAACCATCTCGTTGATTTAAAAAGCAGTTAGCAGAAGTTTTAAGCTCTTGGAAAAAAACTTGCTAAAAGAAGTTGCAAAATTTCACAAGTATCACTAAGATACGCCTCGCTTTCACAGAGGTGAAACAATTCTTTGGTAATGGAATTAAAACATTACTGGCTCGTTTGCTTATGCAAACCATTCGGACGCGGGATGGAGCAGCCTGGTAGCTCGTCGGGCTCATAACCCGAAGGTCGTCAGTTCAAATCT
>CANLNK010000014.1 GCA_947492575.1 uncultured Thalassotalea sp. | reverse complement strand
CATCGACTAATCTCGATATTTAGATTCACATCTATCCTTAAAAAAGAGCGCTTAGGCGCTCTTTTTTGTTATCTGGGGTTAGGATGTTTCGCAAGCCTTAATGTCGTCGTCATATATAGAGTAGGTGCTGGTGCTGTATCTGCTCACACCTAAATAAAGGCATCAAATTATATCGATATTTAGATATACATCTCCCCTTGAAAAAGCTCGCTTCGGCGGGCTTTTTTGTTTTTGGCTGTGAAGAAAACTGAAATTGTTAGGTTTAGGCATTACTATGTTGTAAAAATAAGTGGCTTTATTAATTGACGACGTTTAGTTATGATGAATGTTAATGATTTGTAAAAGGTTGTAGTCATGGGCAAGAACAAAGAAAAAGCACTAGTTGCAGAAGAGCATTCACATGAAAATACGCGACGTAACTTCATTAAGAAGTATGGCAAACTGGCTGCTATCACTCCTGTTGCCGTAACAACATTAATGAGCCCTGCTACCTCGGCTGCGCCGAAGTCATGTCGTGGTAACGGTAGTAAAAGTTGTTAACCGCTTTTTGCGATCTCATTTGTGACGGTTAATAAAGTTAAATTAAAAAGACAGCCAGGCACACTTTTTATCGAACATGAAAAATCACTATTGCTGCTTGCTGGGCAGCAAGAGGTAGTGATGTTATCTCCGCTTGCAACAATCATCTTAATCACAAACGAAAATAACAATTCCATCAAAGACAATTTAACGTATCTTAGTGAGGAATTGTCATTACCTTTCGCGGCGATCAAGCAAGAATATGAAAAGTTAAGTAACCTGTTGTTTAGTAAAGGTTGCGATAGTAAGTACAGTGATGGTCAATACCCAGAGCTAAATAAAGCCCCTGATATATCCCTTTCTCTTCCCTCAAGCATACAGTGCTGCGTCGAAGTTGCTGGTTGCTATTTCCTTATCGAGTCTGAAACTAAAGAACTACACAATGTCGTTTCTGTTCTTCTCGCGCCGATACTGACCCGTGAAGAGCAGCCGGATTTTATTATTCAAATTCAAAAAAGTAGTAAAGGTTATCGTATCCAATCTAATGGAGTGATGGTTATTGATAACTTAGCGTTTGACGAGGTCATACCTGAACTTATCGATCGGCTGCAGATACTGAGCTATCAAAAGAGCGATTACTTTTGTTGTTTCCATGGCGGTGCGATTGAGCAACATCAATCTGTATACCTTTTACCTGGAGAATCAGGAAGAGGTAAGTCCACCCTTTGCTGTGCATTACATAAAGAGGAGAATGGGATTTATTCAGATGAGTATATTGTCTTAAACAGAGAGCATCAGCTGCTAGAAATCTATCTTCCACTTGCTATTAAAAGAGGGAGTTGGCAGCATTTAGCCTCCGCCCACCCTGAACTCAATAAAGCCCGCGAATGGAGAAGAACCGACGGTCGTCAGATTAAGTATATATGGCCAGCTCGGATAGAGTTTAACAGTGGTTGCTTACCTAACTACAAAAAGCACTTTATATTCCCAAACTACACTAACGATCACGCAGAAGAAGAGGCGACGATAAAGCAACTATCCGTGCTCGACACGTTTCAAAAGCTTACCCAAGGTGGTTACCAACTACGGAATGACTTGACCGAGCAGTCTCTTGGGCTCCTTATCGACTATATAGAGACTTCAACTCGAATTGAACTCAGTTATTCGAACACTAAGCAAGCGCTCTCTGTATTGGAGCGTTGTTTTGGCTAACCGCAATCAAGTCGCAATTACAGAACAAACCATTTATGACCTCTGCTATTGGATTTCCAGCAATTTCGATGTTGACGAAGTAAAATTAGAAAGGCTTATTCAAGAATCCAAATTTTTGGAGATCGCTTCGCTTGCGAATCAATCTTGGCTGTTGGCGGCGTTTAAACACAACATTAAAAAAAAAGGGGCGTGGGATAAATTACCTAGTCAGTATCAAGATTACCTAGAGGATGTTACTGATGTGTACAAGAAGAGAGCGGCAGACTTAGTTGAAGAAATTGAAAATGTTATTCCATGTCTTAATGAAATTGGTGTAACCCCCATTGTACTCAAAGGTGGGGCCAGCTTAATAACCGGTGCCTCAGACCCTTACTATATTCGATATATGAATGATATCGATATTTTAGTGAGACCAGAGCAGTTAGAGACTGCGACTAGCCAAATGATCGAGCACGGCTATGTTATCGAAGATGAAACCTATGATATCGACGAGTATCTTCATCACCATCAATCGCCTTTAAAAAAAGCAAACAGTCTGTGTTATGTTGAACTTCATCGTTGGCACTTCAAAAAGACTTTGCTTTCCATTCTTCCATGGGAGGATGTTTGGCTAAGCGCAAAAGCAGTGTCGAATGAAAAGAATGACCAAGTTAAAGTTGGTTCTGCTACCCACCAAGTTATTATTAATATTGTTCATAGCGAGCTCTCTGACCGTGGCTATTTTGAGGAAGACATCCAGTTGTTCCAATTGTTCTCGTTATATCAGCTCGTAAACTTCTATCAAAGCGAAATAGACTGGCAAGAAATTTTCACCCGTTTTGAAAAAGTGGGCGTCGAAAATGTGTTGCACGCAAGAATGTATGCGTTAGCTGAATTGTTTGGATGTGAGTTGCTTCAGGTCCGCAGTGAGTTAGTACAGGCAAAAAACAAAAAGCATTTCCTACGATGCTTATCCAACTGCACTAAAAACCAGAGTGGGGTGCGTTTGTCAGCAATAGTCGCGGGCCAACTATCTGAATACAATCGATTATCGATAAAGGCCCATTATGGTGTGGACTCATTTTGGCCAGTGTTTTGTACACGCTGTAATATTTTGAAAAGCCAGCTTAAAAAATTATTCAACAAGGACTACTTAAAAAAATTTATTCAGGCAAACTTTAAATAACTATGTTTCGTTCTTTTAGCCTAATCATAAAGTACAGCGTCAGTTGAGCTTTTAGTAATGCTTTCAAATGAATCTCACCAGTAAAAAGCCCTTGAGTAAAATACGCGACTCAGTATAATAGCGGGCTCACTTCTAGAGTATCTCTTAATTTTCCCAAACAAAAACTAAGATTCACTCGACAAGTGTATATGCTCGAAAGGGCGAAAAAATATTTAGGGGTATAGTTCCAATTGGTAGAACAGCGGTCTCCAAAACCGACGGTTGGGAGTTCGAATCTCTCTACCCCTGCCAATTTTAAGTACAAAAGTTGTACTGTAGCCTTTGCGTGTTTGTGAAGGGTTGTTGTCTTACAAGACGGGATTTACAGGTCAAGTTTATGAATGCAAGTACAGAAAACCAACAAACAGGTTCTCTAGATGGATTGAAATGGGGCGTAATTTTCCTATTTTTAATCGGTGCTGTTGTCGGAAACTACTACTTCGCTGAACAGTCAGTGTTAGTTCGAGCGATTGGTGTAGTAGCGGCAGTAATTATTGCGGGTTTAATTGCTCTGCAAACGGAAAAAGGTCGCACAGCGTTAGCTTTCGCAAAAGAATCTCGTACGGAAGTACGTAAAGTTGTTTGGCCTACTCGTCAAGAAGCTGTACAAACAACAGGCATCGTTTTAGTTGCTACACTAATTATGTCGTTATTACTTTGGGGCCTTGACTCAATTTTATTCTGGGTTGTTGGCTTTATTACAGGCTTACAGGTGTAAATTATGTCTGAAGAAACGTTAACAGAAAGCGTAACTGGCGAAAACAAACCAAAACTGCGTTGGTATGTTGTTCAAGCCTTCTCAGGTTACGAAGCGCGTGTTCAAAAGACACTTTTAGAGCACATCGAAATTCATGGTCTAGAAGACAAGTTCGGCCAGGTTTTAGTGCCTACTGAAGAAGTTGTAGAAATGCGTGCTGGTCAAAAGCGTAAATCTGCACGTAAATTCTTCCCAGGCTATGTTCTGGTTGAAATGGCGATGGATGAAGAAGCATGGCACTTAGTTAAGTCTGTTCCTCGTGTGCTTGGCTTCATTGGTGGTACTACTGATCGCCCAATGCCAATTACGCAAAAGGAAGCTGATCGTATTCTTCAACGCCTTGAAGAAACGGATGCACCTAAGCCTAAGACATTGTTCGAAGTGGGTGAAGTGGTTCGCGTTATCGATGGCCCATTCGCAGACTTCAATGGTGTAGTAGAAGAGTTAGACTACGAGAAGAACCGCATTAAAGTATCAGTACTTATTTTCGGTCGCTCTACACCAGTAGATTTAGAATTTGGTCAGGTTGAAAAAGGCAACTAATTTAACGGAAAGTTAAAAAGTTTCTACTTTCATCAAAATGATCTTGAAACGGCAGCGTTGATTAATTTATAATCCGCTGCCGTTTTTATTTGAGCGAGCGAAAGTTGGCTCGAAAAACGCATATTTTTAATCCACGGGGAGCTGGGTCGTTAAGACTCCATTGATTGAATTATCAGTTAATCGGTGCTCATAAGAGCAGGGCGTTTGAACCCAAATATAGGAACTTTAAAGATGGCTAAAAAAGTCCAAGCTTTAATCAAGCTACAAGTAGCTGCTGGTGCAGCTAACCCGTCGCCACCAGTTGGTCCAGCTCTTGGTCAACACGGTGTTAACATCATGGAATTCTGTAAAGCGTTCAACGCAAAAACAGATTCTTTAGACAAAGGCGCTCCGGTTCCAGTAGTAATTACTGTATACAATGACCGTTCTTTCACTTTTGAAACTAAGACTCCACCTGCATCATACTTACTTAAGAAAGCTGCTGGTATCAAGTCAGGTTCAGGTCGTCCTAACACTGAAAAAGTTGGTACTGTAACACGTGCTCAACTTGAAGAAATCGTTAAGATGAAAGAACCAGATTTAACAGCAGGCGACATGGACGCAGCTGTTAATACTATCGCGGGCTCTGCTCGTTCAATGGGCTTAGTGGTAGAGGGTTAATCGAATGGCTAAATTATCAAAGCGCGCTCGTCTTATCCGTGAAAAAGTAGACGTATTAAAAGATTACGAAATCAACGAAGCAATCGCTCTTTTAAAAGAATTAGCAACTGCTAAATTCCGTGAAAGTGTTGATGTTGCTGTTAACCTAGGTATCGATGCTCGTAAATCAGACCAAAACGTTCGTGGTGCTACTGTATTACCACACGGTACAGGTCGTGATGTTCGTGTTGCTGTATTCACTCAAGGTGCAAATGCAGACAAGGCGAAAGAAGCTGGTGCTGACGTAGTTGGTATGGAAGATCTTGCTGAACAAGTTAAAGCAGGTCAAATGGACTTCGACGTTGTAATTGCTACTCCAGATGCAATGCGCGTAGTTGGCCAGTTAGGTCAAATCTTAGGTCCACGTGGCCTTATGCCTAACCCGAAAGTTGGTACTGTAACACCTGACGTAGTGACTGCTGTTAACAACGCAAAAGCTGGTCAAATCCGTTACCGTAACGACAAGAACGGTATCATCCATACTACAATCGGTAAGGCTGATTTCGACGACGCTAAGTTACAAGAAAACTTAGAAGCATTATTGGAAGCTCTTAAGAAAGCTAAGCCAGCTAATGCTAAAGGTCAATTCATTAAGAAGATTTCTTTATCTACAACTATGGGTGCTGGTGTAACCGTAGATCAAGGTACTTTAAACTTCTAAGACCTTTACAGGGGGGAGTTATTCGACTATAATTTCGCCCCTTAATTTTGGTAGGAACTGCTCGTTTTTGGCAAATATTTACTATATTTAGTCCATAAATCAAGCAGTCCCGTCAAAGACCGTAGGTGGTTTTAAGCAGTTTATCTGGTTAGAAATCTTAATTAATGCCTACGTAGATGGTGATTACCGTGAAATTTCCTTAAATTTCTGGTCCTCGCCGTAATGGCCTAGAGGGACATTGTTTACAATATCTGTCTAGGGGATATGAATTACCGGTTTATCCGGTGAACCAGGAGTAAAGCCAATGGCTATCAATCTTGATGACAAAAAAGCAATTGTTGCTGAAGTTCAAGAAGCTGCCGCTGGCGCTCAGTCAGCTGTTGTTGCCGATTCTCGCGGTGTAACAGTTGAAGCGATTACTGCATTGCGTAAGCAAGCACGTGAAAACGGTGTATGGATGAAAGTTGTTCGTAACACGTTAGCACGTCGCGCAGTAGAAGGTACTCCATTCGAGTGTTTGAAAGAATCATTCGTTGGTCCTTCACTAATCGCATTCTCTAGCGAGCACCCAGGTGCTGCTGCACGTATCTTCTCTGATTTCGCGAAAGAAAACGAAATCTTTGAATTAAAAACTGCAGCGTACGAAGGTGATGTAGTAGACGTAGCTATGTTAGCTAAGTTACCTACATACGACGAAGCTATCGCTAAGTTAATGAGCGCAATGAAAGAAGCATCTGCAGGCAAACTTGTTCGTACAATTGCAGCAGTTCGCGATCAGAAAGAGTCAGAAGCTGCGTAATTTTAAATTACCAATACGCGGTTTTTGTTTTAATAGTTATTTATCAAGCAGTTTTAAACTGTTTTATTTGTAGGAAATTACATTATGTCTATTTCTAAAGACGATATCCTAAACGCTATTGCTGAAATGTCAGTAATGGAAGTTGTTGAATTAGTAGAAGCAATGGAAGAGAAGTTCGGCGTAACTGCTGCAGCTGCTGTTGTTGCTGCTGGTGGCGATGCTGGCGGTGCTGCTGCTGAGCAAACTGAATTCGACGTAATCTTAGAAAGCTTCGGTGGCAACAAAGTTGCTGTAATCAAAGCTGTTCGTGGCGCTACAGGCCTTGGCCTTAAAGAAGCTAAAGAAGTTGTTGAATCAGCTCCTAAAGCTCTTAAAGAAGGCGTTGAGAAAGCTGAAGCTGAAGAGCTTAAAGCACAACTTGAAGAAGCAGGCGCAACTGTATCTATCAAGTAATCTGTTATTTGACAGATTAGCTGCCTAATAAGGCAATGGCTGGTGACTTAAACGTCACCGGCCTTTTTGCGCTAAATAACGCTATATTTTTAGAAGCCAAGATAAATTGGTTTTTATTAGAAGCAAAACAGTGCATTATAAAAAGTTTAGACGCTGCCAAGTTGAATAAATATTGTTGTTGGTCAGTATTTATTCAACTTGGCATTTGATGTCATAGCATTAAGGCCGTTTTATTTTTTGTCGACAAAGATAAAGCGGATTCGGTACAACCCAGCTAGCTGAGGAACCCCATGGGATATTCCTATTCTGAAAAGAAACGAATTAGAAAGGACTTTGGTAAAAGTGCACAAGTAATGGATTACCCATTCTTGTTGTCCATCCAACTCGAATCTTTCCGTAAGTTCATTGATATTGATCCTACTGGCGAAACAGGCTTAGAAGCTGCATTTCGCTCTATTTTCCCAATCAAAGCGTACTCTGGCAGTTCAGAGCTTCAGTACGTTAGCTACCGTTTAGGTGAGCCATTATTTGACGTGAAAGAATGTCAGATACGTGGTGTTACATATTCTGCGCCGCTTCGCGTAAAATTACGTTTAGTGATTTACGATAAAGAAGCTCCAGCAGGCACAGTAAAAGATATCAAAGAACAAGAAGTTTACATGGGCGAAATCCCATTAATGACAGAGAACGGTACGTTCGTTATTAATGGTACAGAGCGTGTAATCGTGTCTCAGTTACACCGTTCACCAGGTGTGTTCTTCGATCACGACAAAGGTAAAACACACTCTTCAGGTAAAGTATTATACAACGCACGTGTAATTCCATACCGTGGTTCTTGGTTGGACTTTGAGTTTGACCCGAAAGATAACTTATTCGTACGTATTGACCGTCGTCGTAAGTTACCAGCATCAATTATTTTGCGCGCATTAGATTACTCAACTGAAGAAATCTTAGCGATGTTCTATGACACGACCACCTACGAAATCAAAGGTGACAAGATGATCATGGAACTTGTCCCTGAGCGCCTTCGTGGTGAAACTGCTACATTCGACGTTAAATTACCAAACGGCGATGTATTAGTTGAACAAGGCCGTCGTATTACTGCTCGTCACATCCGTACATTATCTAAAGAAAATGTTACTGAGTTAGAAGTACCAGCAGAATACATTACAGGTAAAGTGTTATCTAAAGCTTACGTTGATGAGTCAACTGGTGAGCTAATCGCTGATGCAAACGCTGAGTTGACATTAGAGTTATTAGCAGAACTAAGCCAAGCTGGTTACAAGCAAATCGACACGCTTTACATGAACGAGTTCGATGTTGGCTCTTACATGTCAGATACTGTACGTGTAGATAGCACAACTAACCGTTTAGAAGCGCTTGTAGAAATTTACCGCATGATGCGTCCTGGTGAGCCACCAACGAAAGACGCGGCTGAAGGTTTATTTGCTAACTTATTCTTCTCATTAGAGCGCTACGATCTATCAACAGTTGGTCGTATGAAGTTCAACCGTCGTGTTGGCTTAGCAGACTCTGTAGGTGACGGTACGTTATCAAACGACGATATTATCTCTGTAATGAAGACCTTAATCGCTATCCGCGATGGTAAAGGTGAAGTAGATGATATCGACCACTTAGGTAACCGTCGTATCCGTTCAGTGGGCGAAATGGCTGAAAACCAATTCCGTGTTGGTCTAGTTCGTGTAGAACGAGCAGTGCGTGAGCGTTTATCGTTGGGTGATTTAGATGCAGTAATGCCTCAAGATCTTATCAATGCTAAGCCTATCTCAGCAGCGGTTAAAGAATTCTTTGGTTCATCACAACTTTCACAGTTCATGGATCAAAACAACCCGTTATCAGAAGTTACGCACAAACGTCGTATTTCTGCATTAGGTCCAGGTGGTTTAACACGTGAACGTGCAGGCTTCGAAGTACGTGACGTTCATCCAACGCACTACGGTCGTGTTTGTCCTATCGAAACACCTGAAGGTCCAAACATCGGTCTTATTAACTCTTTGTCTTGTTATGCACGCACTAACGATTATGGTTTCCTAGAAACGCCATACCGTAAGATTGTCGACGGCGTAGTAACAGATGAAGTTGATTACCTGTCTGCTATTGAAGAAGGTAACTTCGTAATCGCACAGGCTAATGCTGAGCGTGATGAAAGTGGTCGTTTAACGAGCGAATTAGTACCGTGTCGCCACAAAAACGAATTCACATTGATGCACAAAGATTCTGTCCAATACATGGACGTTTCACCACAGCAAATCGTATCTGTAGCGGCATCACTAATCCCATTCCTAGAGCACGATGATGCTAACCGTGCATTGATGGGATCGAACATGCAACGTCAAGCTGTTCCAACATTAAAAGTGGACAAGCCGCTTGTTGGTACTGGTATGGAGAAAATCGTTGCGGTTGACTCTGGTGTTACAGCGGTTGCAAAACGTGGCGGTGTTATCGAATACGTAGATGCTTCACGTATCGTTGTTAAAGTTAACGAAGATGAAATGGTACCTGGCGAAGCTGGTATCGACATCTACAACTTGACTAAGTACACGCGTTCTAACCAAAACACTTGTATTAACCAACGTCCAAACGTTCACATGGGTGACCCAGTTGTTCGTGGTGATGTACTAGCTGATGGCCCATCAACAGATATGGGTGAATTAGCACTTGGTCAAAACATGCGTCTAGCGTTTATGCCTTGGAATGGTTACAACTTCGAGGATTCGATGTTGCTTTCTGAGCGTGTAGCGCAAGAAGACCGTTTCACGACAATTCACATTCAAGAGTTAAGCTGTATCGCTCGTGATACTAAGCTTGGTTCTGAAGAAATTACGTCTGATATCCCTAACGTAGGTGAATCAGCATTAGGCAAGCTTGACGAGTCTGGTGTTGTTTACATCGGTGCTGAAGTTAAAGGCGGTGACATCTTAGTAGGTAAAGTAACGCCTAAAGGTGAAACGCAATTAACACCAGAAGAAAAACTTTTACGTGCTATTTTCGGTGAAAAAGCGGCTGACGTTAAAGACAGCTCTTTACGTGTACCTAACTCTGTTTCAGGTACTATCATCGACGTACAAATCTTTACACGTGACGGCGTAGAGAAAGACAAGCGTGCATTAGAAATTGAAGAAATGCAGCTTAAAGAAGTTAAGAAAGACTTAGGCGATGAGTTCTCTATCTTAGAAGATGGTATCTACGCACGTGCTAAGAAGCTTCTTCTTTCAGCCGGCATGAACGAGTCAGACCTTAACAGCATGTCTCGCGACAAGTGGTTAGTACAAAACTTGTCAGACGAAGGTCAGCAATCTGAGCTTGAGCAAATTGCTGAGCAATACGATACGATCAAAGCTGAGTTTGATAAGAAGTATGAAACTAAGCGCCGTAAGATCACTCAAGGTGATGACTTAGCGCCAGGTGTACTTAAGATTGTTAAAGTTTACCTAGCTGTTAAACGTCGTATCCAACCAGGTGATAAGATGGCTGGTCGTCACGGTAACAAGGGTGTTATCTCAAACGTTGTTCCTGTAGAAGACATGCCTTATGATGAAAACGGTGTACCAGTTGATATCGTACTTAACCCGCTAGGTGTACCGTCTCGTATGAACATCGGTCAGATCTTAGAAACTCACTTAGGTATGGCTGCACGCGGTATCGGTGAGAAGATCAACCGCATGGTTGAAGAACAACGCGGTATCGCTAAGATGCGTGACTTCTTAAAAGAGGTGTACAACTTAGGTGAGTCTCGCCAAGAAGTTGATATTGATAGCTTCTCTGACGACGAAGTAATGCGTTTAGCAAATAACCTACGCGCAGGTCTTCCAATTGCTACACCAGTGTTTGACGGTGCAAGCGAGCGTGAGATTAAAGACTTATTCAAACTAGCAGATATGCCAGAAAGCGGTCAGTTCACATTAACTGACGGTCGTACTGGTCGTAAGTTTGAGCGTCCTGTAACTGTTGGTTACATGTACATGCTGAAACTGAACCACTTAGTAGACGACAAAATGCATGCTCGTTCTACTGGTTCTTACTCACTAGTTACTCAGCAGCCACTAGGTGGTAAAGCTCAGTTCGGTGGTCAGCGTTTCGGTGAGATGGAGGTATGGGCACTAGAAGCATACGGTGCTGCCTACACGCTACAAGAAATGCTTACAGTTAAGTCGGATGACGTTAACGGTCGTACTAAGATGTACAAGAACCTTGTTGACGGCGATCACCGCATGGAACCAGGTATGCCTGAGTCATTCAATGTACTACTTAAAGAAATCCGTTCTTTAGGTATTAACATTGAGCTAGACGAAGAATAACTGGTCAAGAGCTATTAGCTGACCTTACTTAGAGTAAGAGTTCAGCACACGTAGAGAGCAGCAGTGCTGCTCTCTGTAAAGGTTAACTCCGACAGGAGACAGAGTGTGAAAGATTTACTTAAGTTTCTTAAGCAACAAAATCAAACTGAAGAATTCGATGGTATTCGCATCGGATTAGCATCACCAGACTTGATCCGTTCATGGTCATTCGGTGAGGTTAAAAAGCCTGAAACAATTAACTACCGTACGTTCAAGCCTGAGCGTGACGGTTTATTCTGTGCGCGTATTTTCGGACCAGTAAAAGACTACGAATGTCTTTGTGGTAAATACAAGCGCCTTAAGCACCGTGGTGTTATCTGTGAGAAGTGTGGCGTTGAAGTTACACTAACTAAAGTTCGTCGTGAGCGTATGGGTCACATCGAACTAGCTAGCCCAGTAGCACACATTTGGTTCTTAAAATCATTACCATCACGTATCGGTCTACTATTAGACATGACATTACGTGATATCGAGCGTGTTCTTTACTTCGAATCATACGTTGTAACAGAACCTGGTATGACAACGCTTGAGAAAAGCCAAATCTTAACTGAAGAAGAGTACTTAGACGCATTAGAAGAGCACGGTGACGAGTTCGATGCGAAAATGGGTGCGGAAGCTGTATTAGCACTTCTTCAGCAAATCGACCTTGAAGGTGAAATTTCACAAATGCGTGAAGAGTTACCTGAAATCGGTTCTGAAACTAAGCGTAAGAAAATCACTAAGCGCTTGAAATTAATGGAAGCATTCGCTCAGTCTGGTAACAAGCCAGAGTGGATGATCATGTCTGTTCTTCCAATTCTACCACCTGATTTACGTCCACTAGTTCCACTAGATGGCGGCCGCTTTGCAACATCTGATTTGAACGACCTTTACCGTCGTGTAATCAACCGTAACAACCGTTTGAAGCGTCTATTAGACCTAGTAGCACCAGACATCATCGTTCGCAACGAGAAGCGTATGCTTCAAGAGTCTGTTGATGCGTTATTAGATAACGGTCGTCGTGGTCGTGCAATTACAGGCTCTAACAAACGTCCTCTGAAATCGCTTGCTGACATGATTAAAGGTAAGCAAGGTCGTTTCCGTCAAAACCTTCTTGGTAAGCGTGTTGACTACTCAGGTCGTTCTGTAATCACTGTAGGTCCTACGTTACGTCTTCACCAATGTGGTCTTCCTAAGAAGATGGCACTTGAGCTATTCAAGCCATTCATCTACGGCAAGTTAGAAGCACGTGGTTTAGCGACAACAATTAAAGCTGCTAAGAAATTAGTAGAGCGCGAAGGCGCTGAAGTTTGGGACGTTCTTGATGAAGTCATTCGTGAGCATCCGGTTATGCTTAACCGTGCACCGACACTTCACAGATTAGGTATCCAAGCGTTCGAACCGGTACTTATCGAAGGTAAGGCTATACATTTACATCCATTAGTTTGTGCGGCATATAACGCTGACTTCGATGGTGACCAAATGGCTGTTCACGTACCATTAACACTAGAAGCGCAATTAGAAGCGCGTGCGTTAATGATGTCGACGAACAACGTACTTTCTCCTGCTAACGGTGACCCTATCATCGTTCCTTCACAAGACGTTGTCTTAGGTCTTTACTACCTAACGCGTGATCGTGTTAACGGTTTAGGTGAAGGTATGGCATTCAGGTCTGCTGCTGAAGCAGAAAAAGCTTACCGCACTGGTGTTGCTGAACTTCACGCTCGCGTAAAAGTTCGTATCACTGAGAAAGTGAAAAATGCTGACGGTGAATTAGAAGAGAAAACAACACTTCGCGATACCACTGTTGGCCGTGCAATTTTATGGCAAGTTTGCCCAGAAGGCTTACCGTACGAGCTAATTGATCAGCCGCTAGGCAAAAAGCCTATTTCGCGCCTTATCAACCATGCATACCGTAACCTTGGTCTAAAAGATACTGTAATCTTTGCTGACCACATCATGTACACAGGTTTCCACTACGCGATGATCGCTGGTGCGTCAGTTGGTATTGATGACATGGTTATCCCAGATGAGAAATACACTATCATCGAGGGTGCTGAAGAAGAAGTTGCTGAAATCCAAGAACAGTTTGACCAAGGTCTTGTAACTGCGGGTGAGAAATACAACAAAGTAATCGATATCTGGTCATCAGCTAACGAAAAAGTGTCGAAAGCGATGATGGACAACTTATCGAAAGAACACGTTGAGAACCGCGAAGGTGAGATGGAAGCACAAGATTCTTTCAACTCAATCTTTATGATGGCTGACTCGGGTGCTCGTGGTAGTGCCGCTCAGATTCGTCAGCTAGCTGGTATGCGTGGTCTAATGGCTAAGCCGGATGGCTCAATCATTGAAACGCCAATTACCGCTAACTTCCGTGAAGGTCTAAACGTACTTCAGTACTTCATCTCAACTCACGGTGCGCGTAAAGGTCTTGCCGATACGGCACTTAAAACAGCTAACTCGGGTTACCTAACTCGTCGTCTAGTTGACGTTGCACAAGATTTAGTTGTAACTGAGCACGATTGTGGTACTCACGAAGGCTTAGTAATGACGCCACTAATCGAAGGTGGTGACGTTGTTGAACCATTAAGGGAACGTGTACTTGGTCGTGTAGTTTGTGATGACGTATTAGTACCTGGTTCAGAAGAAGTTTTACTTCCACGTAACACGTTAATTGATGAAAAACTTTGTGACTTAATTGAAGAACATTCAGTTGACCAAATCAAAGTGCGTTCGATTATTACTTGTTCTACTGACTACGGTATTTGTGCACACTGTTACGGCCGTGACTTAGCACGTGGTCATATGATCAATCAAGGTGAAGCGATTGGTGTTGTAGCTGCTCAATCAATTGGTGAGCCGGGTACACAGTTAACGATGCGTACGTTCCACATTGGTGGTGCGGCATCTAGGGCGTCTGCTGAAAACTCTGTTCAAGTGAAGAACACGGGTACATTAAAGCTTCAGAACGCTAAGTTTGTTAACAACTCTGACGACCATGTAGTTATTACTTCTCGTTCATCAGAACTAACAGTCATTGATGAGTTAGGTCGTGAGAAAGAGCGCTATAAAGTACCTTACGGTGCTGTGTTAGCGAAGAAAGACGGTGAAGCAATCGAAGCTGGTGAAACAGTTGCAAACTGGGATCCACATACTCACCCAATCATTACTGAGGTAGCAGGTAAGATCAAATTCGTAGACCTAATTGAAGGTCTAACAATGACTCGCCAAACGGATGAGTTAACAGGTCTATCAAGCATTGTTGTAACTGACCCTAGTCAACGTAGCTCAGCGGGTAAAGAAATGCGCCCAATGGTTAAGCTAGTTGATGCTGCTGGTAACGACGTAATGATCGCTGGTACAGAGATTCCAGCACAATACTTCTTACCAGGTAACGCGATTGTTAACCTAGAAGATGGTGCAGAAGTTGGTATCGGTGATGCGTTAGCACGTATTCCACAAGAGTCTTCGAAGACTCGTGATATTACCGGTGGTCTTCCGCGCGTAGCTGACTTATTCGAAGCACGTAAGCCGAAAGAGCCTGCGATTCTTGCTGAGAAGACGGGTATCATTGGTTTCGGTAAAGAAACTAAAGGTAAGCGACGTCTATTGATTACGCAACCAGACGGTACTGTATACGAAGAGATGATTCCTAAGTGGCGTCAACTTAACGTATTCGAAGGTGAATCAGTTCAGAAAGGTGAAGTGATTGCCGACGGTCCAGAGTCACCACATGATATCTTACGCCTACGTGGTGTAGCTGATGTTGCTAACTACATCGTGAACGAAGTTCAAGACGTTTACCGTCTACAAGGTGTAAAAATCAACGATAAGCACATCGAAGTTATCGTTCGTCAAATGATTCGTAAATGTGAAATCATTGATGCGGGTGATTCAGAATTCCTGAAAGGTGAGCAAGTAGAAGTTGCACGCGTTAACATTGCTAACCGTGAACTGGAAGCTGCTGGCAAGCAACCTGCAGAAATTGAAATGCAAATGATGGGTATTACTAAAGCATCACTTGCAACTGAATCGTTCATCTCAGCGGCATCATTCCAAGAAACAACACGTGTTCTTACAGAAGCTGCTGTTGCTGGTAAGAAAGACAGCTTACGTGGTCTGAAAGAAAACGTAATCGTTGGTCGCTTAATTCCTGCAGGTACTGGTTACGCTTATCACCAGGATCGCATGCGTAAGCGCAATGCAGCGTTGGAAGAAGATTCAACGGTATCAGCTGATGAAGCAGCTCAAGCATTAACAGATGCGTTAAACGCAGACTTAGATGCAGAGTCGAATGATCAAAACGATCCAGTGTTATAATCATTAACAGATTATATTGATATTAAAGCCGCTGCCTTGTGCAGCGGCTTTTTGTTATCAGCCCTATAATTTTCTAAAGCTCCTTTTGCGAGATTTTTTCGCCTAAAGGATCGAAATCTACCGATTCATAAGATCCTTCACTTCTTTTGCTTGACAGCTTAAAGCTTGACCATTAGAATTCTGCGACCTTTTAATCTGTGCCTAGTTGCGCAGTTTTCAAAAGGTTTGATTTTTTACACGTTTAAGAGAGTGTGAATTAGCAACCGAGGTTGTGTTATTCATGCATGTTTTAACTTAATCAGGAGCTATAATGGCAACTATTAACCAATTGGTACGTAAACCACGTGTCAGACAAGTGCAAAAAAGTAACGTACCTGCGTTACAAGCTTGTCCACAACGTCGTGGCGTATGTACTCGCGTATATACAACTACGCCTAAAAAACCTAACTCAGCACTACGTAAAGTTGCTCGTGTTCGTTTAACTAACGGTTACGAAGTTACTTCTTACATCGGTGGTGAAGGTCACAACTTACAAGAGCATAGCGTTATCTTAATCCGTGGTGGTCGTGTTAAAGACTTACCTGGTGTACGTTATCACACAGTTCGTGGCGCACTTGACTGTTCAGGTGTTAACGATCGTAGACAAGGCCGTTCTAAGTACGGTGCTAAGCGCCCTAAATCTTAACGGTTCTCCGTCAAGTAAGGCCAAACTAACTTTTAATTTTTAATTGTTTTGGGAATACCCTGAAGCTAAATCGGAGAATTTAAAATGCCAAGAAGACGCGTAGTCGGACAGCGTAAAATCTTACCTGATCCGAAGTTCCATAATGAACTTCTAGCAAAATTCATCAACATCCTTATGGTTGATGGTAAAAAAGCTGTTGCAGAAAAAATCGTATACGGTGCATTAGACATCTTAGCGGAAAAAAACAACGAGAAAGAACACTTAGAGCTTTTCGAAGAAGCTTTAGAAAACATCCGCCCTGCTGTGGAAGTTAAGTCTCGTCGTGTTGGTGGTTCTACTTACCAAGTTCCAGTTGAAGTTCGTCCAGTTCGTCGTAATGCCCTAGCCATGCGTTGGTTAGTTGAAGCAGCTCGTAAACGTGGTGAAAAATCAATGGCTCAGCGCCTTGCTAACGAAATGTTAGATGCGTCTGACAACAAAGGTTCTGCGGTTAAGAAACGTGAAGACGTTCACCGTATGGCTGAAGCGAACAAAGCGTTCGCACATTACCGCTGGTAATATAAAGGCGAGCGTAGTGACATATTTTTGTCACTACGCTTTTCTATACTTAACGCAAGGGCGGTTGCGTTAATTTAAAAAGTGGCTAATTTTCAAAAGTGTTTAACGTATTGAGTACTTTTAAAAGTTAGTTTAAGGGAAGTCGCTGTTTACGTAATAACGACAGCAACCTTAGAACAGAGGAATATATAAGTGGCTCGTACAACACCTATTGAGCGTTACCGTAACATTGGTATCTGTGCTCACGTTGATGCAGGTAAAACGACAACAACAGAACGTGTACTTTTCTACACGGGTCTATCTCATAAAATTGGTGAAGTGCACGATGGTGCAGCGACCATGGACTGGATGGAACAAGAGCAAGAGCGTGGTATTACAATCACGTCGGCTGCTACTACTTGTTTCTGGAAGGGTATGGAAGCGCAGTTTGAAGATCACCGTATCAATATTATCGATACTCCTGGCCACGTTGATTTTACAATCGAAGTAGAGCGTTCACTGCGCGTACTTGATGGTGCTGTTCTTGTTCTTTGTGCTTCATCGGGTGTTCAGCCACAAACTGAAACCGTATGGCGCCAAATGGAAAAGTACGCTGTTCCGCGCATGGTATTCGTCAACAAGATGGATCGTATGGGCGCAAACTTCCTTAACGTAGTAGATCAAATCAAGAATCGTTTAGGCGCTAATGCTGTCCCTATGCAGCTAGCTATCGGTAGTGAGGAGGATTTCTCGGGTATCGTCGATTTAGTGAAGATGAAAGCCATCAACTGGAATGAAGACGACCAGGGAATGACATTCACTTACGAAGATATTCCTGCTGACATGCAAGACTTAGCTGACGAGTGGCGTGAGAACTTGGTTTCTGAAGCTGCTGAAGCAAATGATGAACTTATGGAAAAGTACCTTGAAGAAGGCGACTTAACCGAGGAAGAAATCAAAGTAGGTCTACGTCAACGTACGCTTGCTAATGAAATCGTATTGTGTGCTGCTGGTTCTGCATTTAAGAACAAAGGTGTACAAGCCGTTCTTGATGCTGTTATTGAATACTTACCAGCGCCAACAGAAGTTGAAGCAATTAAAGGTATCAACGACGATAAAGAAGAATCTGAAGGTATTCGTGAAGCTGATGATAACGCGCCGTTTGCTGCGTTAGCGTTCAAAATCGCGACAGACCCATTCGTAGGTACATTAACGTTCTTCCGCACATACTCAGGTGTTGTTCAAACTGGTGACAGTGTTTACAACCCAGTTAAAGGCAAAAAAGAGCGTTTCGGTCGTATCGTGCAAATGCACTCAAATGACCGTCAAGAAATTAAAGAAGTTCGCGCCGGTGATATTGCCGCTGCGATTGGCTTAAAAGATGTAACGACGGGTGACACATTATGTGATCCAAACCACGTTATTACTCTTGAGCGCATGGAATTCCCAGAACCGGTTATTTCTGTTGCTGTTGAGCCAAAAACTAAAGCAGACCAAGAAAAAATGGGTATCGCTTTAGGTAAATTAGCCGCTGAAGATCCTTCTTTCCGCGTAGAGACGGATGAAGAATCAGGACAAACCATCATTTCTGGTATGGGTGAGCTACACTTAGACATCATCGTTGACCGTATGATGCGCGAATTTAAAGTTGACTGTAACGTAGGTAAGCCACAAGTTGCATACCGCGAGTCGATTCGCAGCACGGTTGAAGCGGAAGGTAAGTTTGTTCGCCAATCAGGCGGTCGTGGTCAGTTTGGACACGTTTGGCTGAAAATAGAGCCAATTGACGGCGACGGCTTCGAGTTTGTTAATGAGATTGTTGGTGGCGTAGTTCCAAAAGAATACATTCCAGCAGTAGAGAAAGGTTGTAAAGAGCAGATGGAATCTGGCGTATTAGCTAGTTACCCTCTGTTAGGTGTTAAAGTAACGTTGTACGATGGTTCATTCCATGACGTTGACTCTAACGAAATGGCGTTTAAAATCGCCGCATCAATGGGCTTTAAGAAAGGTGTACTGGAAGCAAATCCTGCACTTTTAGAGCCAATGATGCAAGTTGAAGTAACAACACCAGAAGAGAACATGGGTGATGTTGTGGGTGACTTAAACCGTCGTCGCGGCATGATCGATGGGATGGACGAAGGCCCAGCAGGTATGAAGCTAGTTAATGCGTTAGTGCCGTTAGCTGAGATGTTTGGCTATGCAACCGATTTGCGTAGTGCAACTCAAGGCCGTGCATCCTATTCTATGGAGTTTTCTAAATATGCAGAAGCTCCAAAAGCAGTAGCTGACTCAGTTATTGAATCCCGAGGAGGCTAACCTTTTAGTAAGGTGAGTTTTCTCGCACTTATGTGATGTGCACAAGGCACTGGCATTGTTTTGACAAGGGAATATTGTTTCTCTAAAATACGTGCCTTGCTGCTCAGTGGTCAACAGTCGCTAAGTGCTAAAAATTAAATTTAATTGGTAATCTTTAAGGTACATTTAAAATGGCTAAAGAAAAATTTGAACGTTCGAAACCGCACGTTAACGTTGGTACTATCGGTCACGTTGACCACGGTAAAACAACTCTAACAGCTGCTATCTCTGCAGTATTAACTAAGAC
>CANLNK010000013.1 GCA_947492575.1 uncultured Thalassotalea sp. | reverse complement strand
GTTCGTCTAGAGGCCTAGGACACCGCCCTTTCACGGCGGTAACAGGGGTTCGAATCCCCTACGGGATGCCACTATTTAGAAAAGCCGACACTATGTGTCGGCTTTTTGCTTTTCAGCCCTTAAAATTACATTTAACCTGCATCTAGCGCCCCTTGGTTGCTAACTTAAGGCCATCAACTTAACTGCTGTAAAGCCTTTGTATTCACTTAAGAATAAAGGTCGTAGCGATTCCTATACTTCTGCCAAGCACTATTTATAGTGCATCGCCAATAACAAGGCTTTAAAAAATGGACGAAAAAAGCCAGCGAGTATCAAGCGCTGGCTTTTTTAAACTTTGAGTATAGTCAGTATTTAGGTTACAAGCGTTCTAGCTAAAATATAGACGCTTTGAATTCAACAATATCAACGATAGTTATTGCCAAATATAAACAATCATTTATCACGCTGGTCTTGCTGCCAACATTTCTAAACTCTCTTCGGCAAAACCTACACCCGCTTCGTTATAGAAGTTAAACACTTTATCGATACCGATTGTTTGAAGCTCTTCGCGCTCGTCATCAAAACGTGCAATTGCTGCAATTTGTCCCTGATAATTCGATTTTCTCAGTTGTGTTGTTATGTTGATAGCATCTTGAACAGAGGGAACTGCAATCATTACTAGTTGTAATTGGTTAACGTCGAGCGTTTCCCAAAAATCTCTCGATTCAGCGTCACCGTAAAATGCTTGGACGTCGGTTGAGTTTAGCCAGTCGACCTTTCCGCGATCAGAGTCTAAGCCCCATACTTGGCTGCCTACTTGATGTTTAAGCGCACTGTACGCACCCATGCCAACTCGTCCCATGCCAACAACGACAATTGGTGCATCGCAAGGTTGAGTGAATATGTCTTCCGCTAAGCGCGTATCGCGTTCAAAGTTGGTATAGAGTTTTTTATTTGCTGCAAAAATACTCTCCGAAAAGCGATAAATTACGTTAGTGAAAACGAATGAAATTGAGACAGCAAGGGCGAGAATAACTAACCACTCTTTTGACAGCCAACCATTTTCCACGCTCAATGACGCGACTATTAGGCCGAACTCACTGAAATTTGTTAAGATCATCGCTGATAGAAACGCACTACGTGCTTTTAATTTTAATGCACTAAACAGGACGAAGAATAAAGAGAACTTTACTGGCATCATCAAGCAGATTAGCAATGCTACTCCTACCATCTCCCACGTAGGGAGTGCGGTTAAACCAATAGTGAGGAAGAAACCAATTAGGAATAAATCCTTAAAGTTCATTAGTGCTTTGTTAATCTCACTGGCTTTAGAGCTTTGGGCCAGTAACATGCCAACAAGCAAGGCACCTAAATCACCTTTAACGCTAACTGCCTCGAATAAATGATATGCACCTAATGCTAAGAAGAAACCAGCAAGCGGTATAAGCTCACCGTGGCCGACAAGTTCAATAAGACGGTAAATAATAGGTCTAGCAACAATGAGCAGCAATAAACCAAGTGCCCATATAGTCGGTATTTTGCCCGTCGCAGCAACTAAAAACGCAACGGCGATGACGTCTTGCATAATAAGCACACCAATGGCGAGCTTACCATGGCGCGTGCGCATTTCACCTTGCTCTTCAAGTAACTTAACAACGCAGACTGTGCTACTGAAGCTTAGTGCGAAAGCAATCAATAGCGCCGTTTCATTCGATAAATCTGTGAAATAGCTTAGGCCTAAAAATGCAATAACCTTGGCAAATATAACAGTGGCGACTAACCAGATGCTGGTATGTGAGAATGCACCTGCCCAGACTTCTGTTTTGGTTAAGTCTTTTACGTTGAGTTTCAAACCGATGGTGAATAACATCAGTGTGATGCCTAAATCGGCCAATACTTTTAGATTTTCCGTGTCATCTATAATGCCTAACGCATTGATAACGAAACCTGCGATTAGGTAGCCTATGGACGGTGGCAGGGAAATTAACTTGGTGCCCAAGCCACAAATGAAGGCGAAAAGAATTAAGTAATAAAATTCCATCTAATTAGCCTTCAATCATCTTTTGTAGTTTCTGTTCCATGATTTCAACAATCTGCGGTTGTGCTTCTATAGTTGGGTGAATACCATCGCTTTGCATTAACTCGGGGTGAACTGCGATAGATTCGATGAAAAATGGTAAAAGAGTTACATTCGTTTCTGCAGCTACTGATGTAAACACCGCTTCAAACATTTTGTTATAACGTGGACCGTAATTCGGCGGTATTTTAATTTCCATTAAATAAACTTTGATACCTTCTGCCTTTGCTAACATGATAATTTGTAACAAATTATTCTTTATTAGGTCGGCTGGGAAGCCTCGGAGGCCGTCATTTCCGCCAAGCTCCACCAATAAATAGTCCACTTTCTCTTTCGATAAAATCCCCGGTAAGCGAGATAAGCCGCCACCTGTCGTCTCTCCGCTTATGCTAGCATTAATGATCTGATAACCTTTGTTTTTCGTTTTTAATTGTTGGTTAAGCAGGTGCACCCAGCCTTGGTTTTGTTTCATTCCGTAGCTTGCACTGAGGCTATCACCTAGTAATAAAATACGGGTATCTTCTGTTGCGTTTACGTTTACACTAAGCAACAGACCTATCATTAATAGAAAAAAAGTGCGTTTAAACATGAAGTTAAAATCCGACATAATTTTGAAAGTGAGCGATTTGGCTAAATCGGTCAAATTAGAAAACCATATTTTAGACCTATTGTCTGAAATAAATCTAGCTGTTAGTGCAGGTGAAACATTAGCCATTGTTGGCGCCTCTGGTTCAGGCAAAACGACCTTACTTTCGTTGCTTGCCGGATTAGACCTGCCTTCGTCAGGTAGTATTGAGCTCAAAGGTCATGCGCTGCATACCATGGATGAAGAGCAGCGCAGTGCGGTAAGAGCGCAGCATGTTGGCTTCATCTTCCAGCAATTCTTGCTAGTAAATAGTTTAACGGCACTAGAAAATGTCATGTTACCTGCCGAATTAGCGAATATGGAAAACGCCGAAGAACGCGCTAAGCAACTGCTTGAACAAGTAGATCTAGGCGAACGTATTAACCACTTCCCATCACAAATGTCTGGTGGTGAACAGCAGCGTGTTGCCATTGCAAGAGCATTTATTACGCAGCCAGATATTTTGTTTGCAGATGAGCCAACAGGTAACCTTGACAGCAATACAGGCAAACATATCACTAAATTACTATTTGATTTGAATAAAGAGAATGGCACGACACTCATTCTGGTTACCCATGATGAGAAACTCGCGGCGCGTTGTAATCGTCGAATTGTTGTTGATAGTGGTCGCTTAGTTGCTGAAACAAGCGGGCCTTCAGTCGAAGCAGTTGAAGCGTCGCAAAATGCAGTATCCGCAACTGAAGCGTTAAGGACAGTTAATGAGTAGTTCAAATGTTTGGGTGAAGCAGTCACTTAGGCTTCTGCAACATGAACTGAGACGTGGTGAACTGACGATAATTTTTATCGCTATAGTGCTGGCAGTAGCGACGGTGTTCTCGCTCTCAGGTTTTTCTCACCAGATTCAGCACGCCATTTTAGCCAAAAGCACCAGCTTTATAGCAGCAGACAGAGTGTTCAGTTCATCACGGCCAATACCTGACGAAATCATTGTAAAGAGTGATGAGATGGGGATTGAGAGCGCATTAAAGCTTGAATTGAGCTCTATGGTTTTTGCTAACGATAAACTTCAATTAGCTGAGGTTAATGCTGTCGGAGCACAATACCCTTTGCGCGGGGAACTTCTAGTTCGCGATGCAACGGGCGACATTCAATCGGTTAAAGGACCGATATCTGGCGAAGTATGGGTTGAGCAGAAGTTGCTTAGTATTCTTGGTATTGAAATTGGCGATACCGTAGAAGTGGGGATGGCGCCACTTAAAGTTGCAGGTGTTGTCACGCAAATTCCTGATGCGTCGTTTAGTGTCTTCACAAGCGGTCCTAATTTATTCCTGAATGTGGATGACATGCCCAAAACTGAATTGATTCAGCCGGGTAGTAGCTTGGGCTATAAAGCGCTATTTGCCGGAGAGTTGGCAGATATTGAGGCGTTTGAAGAGTGGATTAAACCTCAGGTCAACGAAACGCAGCGCTGGTATGATATTCAATCAAGTCGTTCTGCATTATCTTCTTCACTAGATAGAGCAGAAAGCTACTTATCGTTGGCCAGCATGCTAGGCATTGTATTAGCAGCAGTAGCGGTAGCGGTTGCTAGTCGTCGCTATGGGCAACGTCATCAACCAATGGTTGCAGTGTTCAAAGCCATGGGGGCCAGTCAAAAGCACATCACAAACCTCTACTGCTTGCATTGGGGATTATTGAGCTTAATTTCGATCTTGGTTGGGTTAGTTATCGGCTTTGGCTTGCAACAGATTGGCCTTAATGCCATGCAGGATTACCTAGAGATAACGTCAAGAGCTTCGTTAGTCGGTCCATTGCTTATTGCCATAGCTACTGGTGTTTTGTGTGCAGTTGCATTTGCCATTGTCCCGTTAAAGCAGCTTGTTAAGATTCGTCCATTAAGCGTAATTCGTGGTTTTGAACAGTCAGACTTTCATTGGTTGCAGGTCATTCCGGCTATTACTGCTTTGTATTTACTGCTTTATTTATTCAGTAAAAACTGGTTATTGAGTTTGGTATTGCTTGCTGGTGGTGCGCTAGTTTCTGGTTTGTTATTGGTGCTTGGACAAGTATTTGTTAGCGCTGGTCGTGGTGTTGGTAGTAAGTCTGGAAAATCGTTACATCTTGCGTTCGCCAACTTAAAAAGACGAGCTAAAGAGAACAGCGTTCAGCTTGTTAGCTTTACCATCGCTATTAAGCTATTGCTGATGATCACGGTTATCCGTACTGACTTGATTGGAGAATGGCAAGCTCAGCTACCGGATAATACGGCTAATCGCTTCCTTGTGAACATCAGTCAGCAGCAAGTGGATGAAGTTGATCGCTTTATGACTGAGCAAAACATTCCAGGTAGCGGTTTATACCCTGTGGTACGCGGTCGTTTAATCGCGATTAACGAAGACTCTGTCACGAAAGAAGTCACTAAAGAAGAAGACAAAGAGCCAGAACAACAACGAAGAGGTGTTGGTCGTGAATTAAATATGACATGGCGCGACGAATTACCTGACACCAATGAAGTGGTTGCGGGTGAATGGTTCGTAGAAGGAGATACTCGTCCACAAGTTTCGATTGAACAGGGGGTTGCAGAGCGCTTAGCCATTAATGTAGGTGACAAGTTAACTTTCCAAGTAGGTAGTGAAGATTTTACCGTTGACGTTACCAGTATTCGTACCGTTGATTGGCAGTCGTTCCAACCTAACTTCTTTATGGTGTTTAATAGCTATGTATTGCAAGACTTTCCTGCAAGCTATATTTCATCGCATTTTGTGCCAAGTGATAAAGTTCAAACGTTCAATCGTTTTCTAGCGCAATATCCGACTATTTCAATGATTGATATTGAAGCGATGATTAACCAACTTAAACTCGTTATCGACCAAGTATCAATCGCGATTGAGTTTATTCTCGTGTTGGTAGTTATCGCGGGTTCATTGGTACTGATTGCACAAGTACAGGCAAGCATGGAAGAGCGAGAACGAGAAATTGCGATTCTAAGGACGCTTGGCGCAAAGGGCAGTTTACTGCGCAATAGTGTATTGCTTGAGTTCGTTTGTTTAGGCTTAGTAGCTGGTTTAATGGCGAGTATAGCCATGGAAGTTGCAGTCTTTTTTATCCAACGTAACGTTTTTGATATGGTGCCTAGCCTGCATCTGTCGTACTGGGGTTTAGGCATTACATCAGGTGCAATATTTGTTGGTGTAGTTGGTATGTTGAGTTGTTGGCGCTTATTGAGTATGTCCAGCGTAACCTTGATAAGACGCACTATGTAGAAAATTCGACACTCTCTCTTATAAAAACCTCGCTTAGCGAGGTTTTTACGTTTACTAATAGTTTCCCATCATTAAGCACTTCTTGTTGCAAGATCACCAAATTATTTCAAATGAAAAAGTTTTCTTAAGATTACGTTAAGGAAACCTACCTATAGTTTTCTCCAAGGAAGCATGTTGGAGATGGTAAATGCAGAGTACAGCCACAGCACTAGCGCAATCAGCTAAGCAGAGTTCAAGCGAAACTAGTTCATTTATTGTTGATGCTTATAGCCAAAAAGACGTCTTAGTTTACAGTGAAGTAGCGTCATTCATTGAGTTGGGTTATCAGACATCATTCAGCGCCCGAATTTCTGTGACTATGCCTGTTTTGGTTGCTATTAGAGATGGACAAAGCAAGGCTGCACTTGGTTTACGAGGGCACCGTCAGTCTTTCTTTGTTGAGCAGTATTTGGCACAACCGGTTGAATACTATATTAAGTCACTTTTCCCTTCATTATCTATGCAGGATGTGGTTGAGGTAGGAAGCTTGTATAGCAATGCTAATCGTCTCACCGTGCCCTTGTTAATGATTGCTGTTCTAGCGTGTTTTTTCGCTGGCAAGCGTTTGCTTATGCTTTGCGGGACTACACAGGTACTTAATTTGCTATCAAAACTAGGGGTGAGTTATCAGAAGATCGCCGATGCAAAACAAACAGATCTCCGTGACTCGTCTGAGCAATGGGGTAACTACTACCAATCGAACCCTCAAGTTGTAGTCATAAATCTTGATGGCGTAACTCAGTTGATAGCCAATAACAAATTCTACCAAAAATTACTTGCCCGTTTGTCGAATCAAATAATGCAGGTGCGCTGCAAGTTGGAGGGGCAGTTATGATAGTCGATGCCATTTCAGCGCAACCATCTGAGCAAATTGCGATCGAAACACCTTATCAAAAAATTAGTTACCGACAGTTAGTGGGCGAGGTCGATAGGGTATATCAGTGGTTAAAGACGCGCGACGTAAAAGTACTCGCGTTGCAAAGTGAGAATACACCGGAGTGGATATACATTGATCTCGCTTGCCAAAAAGCCAATGTTATCTTTATCCCATTGCCGACGTTTTTTGCCAGTGGTCAGCTTACGCATATTCTTGATCTAGTTAAACCTGATATTGTCGTGAGGCCTCAAGGTTTGAGCGGTATGGATAATGGAGTGGTTCCCTTTCTATTACCGTTGTATGAGTATTATCAATTAGATCAAACAAGGCTTAGTGACTTTCCGAAAGGCACCAGCAAAGTTACTTTTACCTCTGGCTCTACCGGCCAACCGAAAGGCGTTTGTTTAAGTATCGCCAATCAATTTGCCGTTGCAAAAGCCTTAGTTGAACGAATCGGTATAAAGACCCCTAAGCATTTCTGCTTGTTGTCATTTTCAACCTTGTTAGAAAATATAGCGGGCATTTATGCTCCACTAATGGCTGGTGGTTCATTATTTGTCGCATCTGATGTTTACCGAGGTTTTGACGGTGCCACAATTCATTCTCCTAATTTGTTGGTGAATGCTATTACCGGCGCCTCCCCACACACGATGATCTTGGTGCCTGAGCTATTACAGTTTCTTTTGCATGCAAATGCTGGTGGTTGGGAAATTCCAGTGTCTCTTTTATTTATGGCGGTTGGCGGCAGCAGAGTATCTAGCGCTTTAATGTCTCAAGCGCGAGCGGTAGGACTGCCAATTTATCAGGGCTACGGACTATCGGAATGCGCCTCCGTTGTATCACTTTGCGCTGACGACACCTGCGACATGTCGAGTGCAGGCAAGTTGTTGTCTCATGTTGATGCTGTCATTCAAGATGGTCAGCTTACGGTAACTGGAAATGCCTTTCTAGGTTATTTAGGAATGCCAGATTCTTGGTATCCCACAGCTGTGCAAACTGGCGATATTGTTCAATTTAATGAGGATTGTTTAGAAATCTTGGGGCGAAATTCTAACCTCATTATCAACTCATTCGGTCGTAACATTTCACCGGAGTGGGTGGAGTCTGAGTTTTTATCGACGGGCGCATTTGCTCATGTCGTTGTTTTCGGTGACGCGAAACCATTTCTAACGGCATTGTTAGTGCCAAGCATTGACACCTTAACTGCTCAAGCAATCGAGGAAATTGTCGGGCAGGTTAACCAAATACTGCCTGAATTTGCCCGAGTTAAAGACTTTGTCGTCGTTCGCGAACCACTATCGAAAGGAAAAGGTCAACTGACAACCAATGGACGTCCACGACGCCAACAAATACTTAAAGATTTTGGTGGACGAATTCTTTCTCTTTACCCTTGTCACAATATTAAGGAAACCGAATATGAATCTATTTGACCGATTACAACAGGAAACCAATGTCGAGCGTGATTACTTGATCTCAGCACCGATAATTAGGCGCTGCTTTGAAGGGGATATATCGATAGGAGATTACGTAGATTTTCTTTCTCAGGCCTATCATCACGTAAAGCATACCGTACCATTGTTAATGAATGTAGGAGCAAAATTACCAGAGGATCAGGAATGGCTAAGAGAAGCTGTGGCTGAATACATAGAAGAAGAGTTGGGGCACCAAGAATGGATTCTAAATGATATAGCCGCTTGTGGCGCAGATAAAGAAGGCGTTCGAGCGAGTAAGCCACATTTCAGTACAGAGCTGATGGTTGCTTATGCTTATGACAGTATTAACCGCGTCTCGCCACTTGCATTTTTTGGAATGGTACATGTTCTAGAGGGCACAAGTATTGCCCTCGCTGATAACGCAGCACAAATGATTAAAGACAAGTTGTTGTTGCCTGATCAAGCGTTTTCTTACTTGCGTTCGCATGGTGCTTTAGATATTGAACACGTGAAGTTTTTCGAAAACCTAATGAATAAAATAACAGACAGTGCATCCCAAGATCTGATTGTCGATAGCGCCAAACGCTTCTACGTTCTCTATGGCAATATTTTCAGAAATCTAGCACAAGACAATGTGCTTAATTTTAGCGAGGCTGCCGATGCTGCATAACCAAATTTGCTTACTTACTGGCGCCACAGGCGGAATAGGACAAGCGGTAGCTAAGTTACTTGATAAGCAAGGGTGTAAGCTCATTCTGCAGGGCAGAAATCAGCAAAAACTTGCTGACCTTCTAGCTGACTTGTCAGGTAAGCACCAAATTGTAGTGGGCGATTTAGTCAATGCTAAAGCTCGTAAAGATATTATCGAACAGGCATTTTCTGATAGTGCTGGAGCCCCTACCATGTTGATTAACAATGCTGGTGTGTCAGCATTTGAACCACTTATGGAATCAACGCAAACCGATATTGAAGACTTGGTTGCTATGAATTTGACCGCCACCATGGACTTAACTCGCATGTTCCTGCAGCGCTGCATAAAGGCTTGTACCATAGTCAATGTGGGCTCCGCTTTTGGGGCGATTGGTTATCCTGGCTACACGGTATATTGTGCGACAAAGTTTGGTTTGCGCGGCTTTACTGAAGCGCTAGCACGTGAGCTTTCTGGATCAGACCACCGCATTTGCTACTTCGCCCCCCGCGCGACCAAAACAGCAATAAACTCATCCGAAGTTGAACAAATGAATGTAGCTTTAGGCAATCAAACAGATTCAGCGCAATTTGTTGCATATGAACTCTTAAAGCTATTGAAGAGTGCTCATAACCGCAGAACGGTTGGTTGGCCAGAGAAATTCTTTACTCGACTGAACGGTTTTTTACCTGAACTAGTCGATAAATCTATCAATAAGCAAAGCTGTGAAATTCTTAACTTTGCGAAAGGAAAACAGATATGAAATTTATAAAACAGTTAATTGCGATGGCGGCACTTTGCCTTTCCCTAAATACGCTGGCTTCAGAGGCAAATACTGCTGATAGTCAACTTTTGGCTTTGCAAAAATCTTGGGCGGCCACTAATTACCAAAGTGAAGGAAAGACACAGGTCGCTGAGTTTGAATCTTTACTAACAATGGCAGAGCAGTTAACCGACGAATTCCCACAGAATGCCTCAGTATGGGTGTGGAGAGGAATTGTTGAGTCAAGTTTTGCTGGCGCTAAGGGCGGTCTCGGAGCGCTGTCTTTAGCTAAAGCCGCAAGGCGTTCACTTGAAAAGTCAATATCATTGGATGACAGTGTCTTGAAAGGCTCTGCTTATACAAGTTTAGGTACGCTATACCACAAAGTCCCTGGTTGGCCGATTGGGTTTGGCGATGATAAAAAAGCCAAGTTAATGTTGAGTAAAGCGTTGGAGATTAACCCGGAAGGTATTGATCCTAATTACTTTTATGGCGAATTCCTTTATGATGATAACGAGTACTCATTAGCAAAAACATATTTAGAAAAAGCTAAGCAGGCTGAACCCAGAGCAAGTCGCCCTTTAGCAGATCAATATCGCCACCAAGAAATAGACGCTTTACTTGCAAAAGTGACTAAGAAAATGAGCAGGTAGTATCACTCCATACAAGTGAAAGGAACGCAATGAGAATATTGTTAGTTGAAGATGACATGCAACTAGCCAACGGGCTTAAAGAGTCGTTGCGTCATGAGGGCTATAGTATCGATCATGTCGTTTCTGGCAGGGAATCACTAGTTGCTAATTCAGCGAATCCTTATGATTGCGCTGTATTGGATTTAGGGCTGCCAGATATGGATGGCTTAGCTGTGCTTAAAGAACTCAAACTACAAACGAATACTTTGCCTGTATTGATTCTCACTGCTCGTGATGGTGTAGAGCACAAGGTTGTAGGGCTTGACTTAGGCGCTGATGATTATCTTGCTAAGCCTTTTAGTATGCTAGAATTACTCGCTAGATTACGTGTGATAGAGCGGCGTATTGGCACTCATTCTTCATCTGTTATTGAGCATAAAAGTGTCTCTTTAGATGTTCAATCTCTTTCCATAAGTGTCGGTTCAGAGCAGGTAAACTTCTCTAGACGCGAATACATGATTGTGAAATCTTTAATGGAAAACATAGGGCGCATCTTATCGAAGCAGCAATTAGAAAATAAACTTTATGAGTGGGGAGAGGAAGTTGCTTCCAACACGATAGAAGTACACGTCAGTAATATTCGCAAAAAGCTACCAGCACAGTTTATTAAAACAGTTCGTGGTGTCGGCTATGTGGTGAGCAAGATCTAAATGACGATACAGCGTTATTTACTTATTGTTATCTTGTCAGCGATTGTGCTTGCTACCTTTAGTGCAGCATTGCAAGGGTTTAAAACGAGCAATGCAAAGCTCAATAGTGTTTTTGATGAAGAAATGCAATCTATTGCGTTTACATTGAGAAATAGTCCAATTGCAGAAACAAGTCGTCATGTAGATACCCACTCGTCTTTTGCGTTTCAAATTTGGCAGCAAGATCTCCTATTACTGAAAAGCACGAATGCACCAGAAACTCATATTGTAATGGCGAAGCAAGGGTATGGTTATAAGAGCTTCTTAGGCGATCGATGGCGGTATTACTCTCTATTAGACGATCATATGCAGGTCATCGTCGCTCAACCGATGACTCAACGCCTAGAATCTATTGAACAGGTGCTGCTGTCTGCGGTGCTTCCTATCGTTGTCGTTATTCCGTTTATTGGGTTAGTGGTTTTTTTCGCTATCAGAAAGAGCTTTTCTCCGATAACAGAGTTATCTAAAAAGGTTAAAAAGAAAGATGCATCGGATCTTTCAAAAGTTCACTTAGCTAAAAATACGAGAGAACTTGAGCCAATCGTTCAAACGATTAATGGGTTGTTGCAACGATTGGCTGCGGCGTTTGATCGCGAAAAAAGCTTAGCGAGTAATGCAGCACATGAGTTGAGAACTCCTATCAGCGTATTAAAGCTAAACACACACAATATCAATATTGCGTTTAAATCCAACAAAATTAGTCAACACCATATTGATGAGTTGGTGCTCAATACAGACAGAATGGCTCATGTAATTGAGCAGGTTATCGCGCTAAACCGAATGACCCCGGAGAATTTTGACGAGAAGAAAACAAAGTTCAATATCGAAGTGTTGTTGCAAGAAGTGATTGCCGGCAACTTTTCTCACATCGACAGTCAACAACAATCTATTTCTCTCAATACGCCTAACCTTGTGATTGTTGCAGAGCGTTTTTCATTATATACCTTGTTCGATAACTTAATACAAAACGCAATTAAATATAGCGGACAAAGCAGTGAAATAGCTGTAAAAGTACATAAAAAACGTAATGATATTGTGGTTAGCGTTGAAGACTCCGGCCCTGGTATAGAAACAGAGCAGTTGCCAAGAGTTATGCAACGTTTTTATCGACTAAAACAACAAGAACAGACAGGTAGTGGCCTGGGCTTATCTATTGTTAAACAAATTGTGGAACTGCATCAGGGAGAGCTTAAATTAGGGCGTTCGCAACTGGGTGGATTATTGGTTGAAGTATGGTTACCTGGAGTTGTTTTAGACAGTGATTAAAGTGCGACAACGGAGTCAAATTAGCATAGCACTCGCTGTCTGCTGGATATGCACAAGTGTTATGGCAATGGCAAAGGAATTTCATATCACATTGAAAGACCATGTTTTTACACCCTCTGAAATAGTAATTCCTGCAAATACCAAAGTTAAACTCATCATACACAATGAAGATGACACCCTAGAAGAATTTGACAGCTTTGACCTTAACCGTGAAAAAGTATTGTTTCCTGGCAGAGCAGGAAGAATATTTATTGGACCTTTGCCGAAAGGTCAGTATGAATATTTTGGCGAGTACTTTCCTAACTCTGCGCGAGGTCTTGTTATTGTGGAGGCCGAAAATGCTGGTTAATACCGTGATATTGTTTGTAAAAGATATATTACCTATTTGTGTCTTGCTTTCTGTTGCCAGCACTGTAGTGCCAAAGCATTATGTGGGTCGAACAATAGTTTCATTACTAAGTGCTTTTGTTTTCCTTTGTGTATGTTTGCTTTTTTACTTTATTGAAGTGTTAGGTGGGTTGTTCGGTGGCGACGGTGTTGAAATATTTAATGCCGTTGTGACGGCTGCCGTTTATGTTAGCTTACTGATGATGACCCCACGATTAATCGCTAGGGTTCAGGTTAATTTCGTTGGATTGACGTCATTGGCTATCGCTTTAGGCTTATTCACGGCAATTCATTTGAGTGAATTCCTTTTGTACTTCCTAACCTTTTTATCTGACCGCAATACGCTCGTTAGTATTGTTATAGGCAGCTTTTTTGGCATTGGTATTTGCCTTAGTTTTAGCGCGTTGTTTTTCCTTTTCCTAACTCGGTTTCTCGTATTTACACATTATTCGAAGATGATAGCTTGGGGGCTATATCTAGCGAGTTTTGTAATGCAATTGGTGACAGTACTGCAACAAATAGGTCAGTTAAGCACCAGTTTATCGCTTTGGGATAGCACGAATTTGGTCGCCGATGACTCAGAGTACGGCTATCTGTTGAATACTCTTTTGGGCTATATATCGTCACCTACTGTCGAGCATGTACTGGCTTATTTGTTGAGTTTAGTCGTCACCAGTGTCGTGTTGTTTTGTACCCTTCGTGGTATACCTGTCGCGTTAGCACCAAAAGCATTAAGGAGTAGCAAATGATCAGGTTTCTGCTATTGGCAATCCTCAGTTGTCAGGTCTTAGCTGATGGTATTGCGGTTGATAAAGTTTACCACCCCTATGTCCTGCCTAATGAAACTGAGTTTGAATGGCGACTTTTGTCGAGGCAAACCGAAGAGAGCAGTTTGATTGGACAAAGAGTGGCTTTTGGCAAAGCATTAAGCGAAACCGTAATGCTAGAAACCTATTTAGTGGGCGAGAAATCAAAGACTGAGGATTTTGGTTTACAAGCATACGAAATAGAGTTGCGCTGGATGCTGAGTGAACAAGGCGAGTTGTGGGCTGATTGGGGGATGCTATTTGAATTGGAGAAACAACATGGCGTTGATGACTGGGAAGTGACTAGCGGCATACTTTTCGAGAAAGAATTTGGCCGCACCAGTTTAACGTTAAACGGCTTCATTGTTTATGAATGGGGTGAAGTGCGAGAAAGCGAGTTGGAGACCGAATTTAGGCTGAAATATCGATATCGCTTAATGCCTGCATTACAGCCAGCTATCGAAATATACAGTGGTGAAGATTATTTAGGCATTGGTCCTGCCGTTATGGGCATTTACCGTGTAGATCGACAAAAACAGTTTAAATGGGAAGCGGGTTTTATTTCTGAAGTCTCTCATTCTGGCAAAGATCACAGTTTTCGACTTGCCTTGGAGTACGAGTTTTGATTAACCCATACTCGGCAACAATTGTGTCTAAATAACCTCTATTATTAAAGTGCCAATGACGATAGTGCTTCGTTAAGTTCAGGGTGTTTAAACTGAAAACTTTTATCAATTAACTTTTTCGGCACAACATGCTGCCCATATATGAGCAAATCAGCCATTTCCCCAAACAGTAGTCTCATCACAAAACTAGGCATGGATAACAGGCATGGGCGATTAAGTCTTTTCGCCAAGCTCTTTGAAAAATCTTTATTCGTAGCAGGTTGCGGCGAGGTTAGGTTAACAGGGCCATGAATATCGTCATGCTCAATGATAAAGTTAATCGCTTCAATCATGTCATCTATATGAATCCAAGACATAAATTGTTTGCCACTCGCTATGGCAGCACCAGCCCCCATTTTAAAGGAAGGTAACATTTGGGATAGGGCGCCGCCTCGTTCACTCAATACTATTCCTGTTCTCAAAAGGCAAACACGTGTTTTGCTACTGGCTTTCGTTGCCGCTTTCTCCCAGCGCTCACAGAGCTTATGACTGAATTCGTTGAAGCACTGTGTGAAGCTCTCGTCTATTGCTGTAGTGTCTTGCCTGCCATAAAAACCGATGGCAGAGCCAGATATAAAGAGATGGGGTGGATTTGCACTGCGATTGATCAGTGTGGTGAGTGTTTGGGTGACATCTATACGACTATCGATAATGTTTTTCTTTTGTCGGGAGGACCAGCGTTTTCCCGCAATTGGCTCGCCTTGTAAATTGATGACAACATCAAATTCGTCTAGATTATCAAGGGAAGCTAGCGATGATATCACATCAACTCTTGAACCATAGTTAGTTACGTTTGCTCTTCTAGTGAGCACAGTAAAACGGTAGAGTGCTTGGTAGCTTTCTATGAATGCACTACCAATTAAGCCTGTACCGCCCGTGATTAATATTTTCATTTTTACCACCTGTTTTGGTGAAAGTACGAGTTCCTTGCGTCGGAAGTTCAACATTTAACGCATAAAAGGTTTGATTTTTTCTCGCCTTACCAAGAAGATATGCCACATTCTAAGTATTAACTATTTATGGAAAGAACACCTATGGCACTGAGTGAAAAATCTGCCGGTATTTTGAAAGGACTTGTCGTTATTGCTGCGGTATTTATTATCCTTGCTGGCATAAAAACGGCTGCAAACATTTTGGTGCCTTTTTTACTGTCTGTATTTATTGCGATTATTTGTAACCCTATTGTCTCGAAGGCTAGCGATTATAATATCCCGAAAGCCATCTCAGTGGTTATTGTTATTGGCCTTTTCGTCACCATTGCATTATCTCTTGCCGGCTTAGTTGGTAACTCTCTAAACGAACTATCTGAATTGCTACCTCAATACAGAGAGCAGCTCAAACAACAGTTTGCTTGGGTCACGGGAAAACTTGCTGAGTACAATATTGTTGTATCTTCCTCTGTCGTTATTGAGTATTTCGATCCGGGCGCTGCCATGGGGCTAGCGGCAGACATGCTGAGCGGCCTAGGTGGTGTAATGGCAAACTTGTTCTTAATTATCATTACCGTGATTTTCATGCTGTTTGAGGCGTCTTCGTTTCCAAAGAAGTTACACTTTGCACTTGATGACCCGCAGATGCGCCTTAATCAAATCGATCGTTTCCTTCAATCAGTTAACAATTATATCGCAATCAAGACGGCCGTCAGTATTGGTACTGGCATACTGGTATCAACTATGTTGTGGTTTATCGGCTTAGACTTTTTCTTGCTTTGGGGGGTTTTAGCTTTCCTTCTTAATTACATTCCAAATATCGGGTCGTTCATTGCAGCTGTGCCGGCTATGTCGCTTGCTGTCTTGCAGTTAGGGCCTGCAGCAGCAGGGGGAATCGGACTTGGCTACGTTGTTATAAATACGGTTATGGGGAATGTCATTGAACCGCGTTACATGGGGAAAGGGTTAGGACTTTCAACGTTAGTTGTTTTCCTCTCATTAATTTTCTGGGGGTGGTTGCTAGGCACTGTGGGTATGCTGCTTTCAGTACCGTTAACAATGATCATAAAAATTGGTCTAGAGAGCTCCCAAGAAGGACGCTGGTTTGCGGTCATGCTGTCAAGTGAAGATGAGTTAGAAGAAGCGGAAAAGCGTCTCAGCTAATCTGGTATTGCCTTAACAAGCAAAAAACAAAAAAGGTCACGATTGCGACCTCATTTATCAGTAATAAAAAAGGTCACGATTGCGACCTTTTTTATTACTGATAAATGAGGAAAAATAAAGGCTCTTTTGAAGGAGCTTAAGTTAAAGCATTAAGGGTTTAACTGACTTAACTCGTTAATACGTGTTTTACTCATTTCTATGTAGCATCGTTTAAATACCGAGCTTGCTTTAGGGTTAGGAGACATCGCTAGATATTGCCAGCGACAATTATTCTCACGAAAGCTAATAAAGTTAGTTTGCGTACGTTTAAACATTTTTAATGCGCCACTGCGCCCAGTTTTAAGTGCAAGCTCTTCTAAAATAAACGTTTGGTTGTTAACCCAAGTTTGCAGCTCTCTGTCAGTGGATGCTTTCACTGTGTCTAGGCAACGCGAATAAGCAGCGTCATCCTCAGTAATGTTGTCACAGTCTTTCAGCGTCTTAGCCTCTAGGTGGAAGCCAGACATTAACAGAACTAAGACAAATAAACTTTTCTTCATTGCTATACCTTAAGCGGGTAAAACTTTCTTGTAAGGTTTTACGATAACTTTTTCGTACACGCCTGCATCTATATAGGGGTCGACATCTGCCCATGCTTTAGCATCTTCAAGTGAATTAAACTCAGCAACGACTAAAGAACCCGTAAAGCCTGCTTCTCCCGGATTCTCAGCATCGATTGCAGGGCAAGGACCTGCCACGAGCAAACGGCCTTCGTTTTGAAGTTGTTTTAGCCTGGCTAAGTGTGCCTCTCTTACCGGCATACGCAGAGGTAAGCTGTTGGCGACATCTTCACTATAGATCATGTAATACATGGGCTTAATATCCTTGTCTAATTAATTTGTTTTAGATTGATTATTCTTTATTTTCGCTAGAAGAGGTTTGGTCTTCGTCTTCTTGAGGAAAGTACTTGTATAGCGCCATTATTGAGCCGATGGCGAATACGAACGTCATACCCATTAAACCAAACACTTTAAAATTTACCCAAACTTCCTGGCTAAAGTTAAACGCTATATACACATTCAGTAAACCACAAAACGTGAAAAAGCCAGCCCAGCTTAGGTTGAGCTTATTCCAAATATTATCAGGGAGCTCTAGTGCCTCGCCCATTAATTGTTTAATAAGGTTCTTTTTAAAAACGTATTGACTGACAAGTAACCCTATTGCGAAGAATAGGTTTACGATGGTGACCTTCCATTTTAAGAATGTGTCGTCTTGAAGGAAGATGGTAAGTCCACCAAAGCCCGCTATTAAACCAAATATAATCCAGTTTTTGGTTGGAACTTTCTGTTTTGTCGCGAAAAAATAAAGGATATGAAGAGCAGCACCAACAATTAGAGCTATTGTCGCTGTGTAGATATCGTAAAACTTATAGATGACGAAAAATAAAATGAGTGGAACGTATTCAAACAGTGCTTGCATAAATTGATAAAAGCTGTGGGCTAAGGCTCGCCATTCTACATAATGGAAAGGCCTTAGCCAACGTTAAAGTAGCCAATTTGCGTCAACCAGCCATCAAATTGCGGTTATCGGCAATGCTATAAATTAACCTGTATTATTGGTGATTCATTAGGCCAAACGGATCGTCGATTGAATGGGCTGGTTCAGTAAACCATTTTGGGCCGTTTTCAGTCATGTAAAAATGGTCCTCTAATCGAATACCGAACTCTTTAGGTAACACCAACATGGGCTCATTTGAAAAAGTCATGCCGGGAGCGAGTAGCGTTTTTTCACTGCTTACGAGGTAAGGCCACTCGTGAATATCTAGACCCGTGCCATGTCCTGTCCTGTGCGGACAGCCTGGTGTTTGATAATCTGGACCCATGCCGTGAGCGGTTAACAAATCACGAGCAGCGGTGTCTGCAACACCGCATGGTTCACCTATTTTTGCCGCATTAAATGCCGCTAGTTGTGCTTCTTTTTCCAGTTGCCACATCGCTCGTTGACGGTCCGACGGCTCTCCAAACACATAAGTCCTGGTAATGTCAGAATTATACCCATATAGCTGACAACCGGTATCGATAAGTACAACGTCATTTGTATCGAGGGTCTTTGGGTTCTTAACACCGTGTGGGTAGCTAGAGTCTTCGCCAAACAATACGATACAAAATGATGAACCATTTGCTGCCCCGACTTTTCGGTGGGCTTTGTCAATGAATTCGGACACTTCTTTGGTGGTTATACCTTCATGCAGTATGCTTGCAGCAGCTTGTTGTACACGGAGTGTCATGTCTTTTGCACGCTGCATTAGGGCTAGCTCACGTTCAGATTTACACATTCTACAGCCAGCAGTCACTGATTTCGCGTCAACGAAATGTGTATTTGGTAGAAGTTGTTGTAAGCCATTGGCAATGAAGAACGGCGTTGCTTCGTCAAGACCTAAGGTGCCAGATGCAATACCTTTCTCCGCCAATAACTCTGCAACCAACTGATAAGGACTTTCATGTTCATGCCAGCCATAAATTGGCCCATTAATCTGCATATATTGGGTGAGGGTATCTACTTCAAAATGTGGCGCGACGTAAAATATACCACCTTGTTGCGGAATAACTGCTGCCACCATACGCTCGCTGGCATACCAACGTGTACCAGTAAAATAATACAAATTAGATCCAGCGTTAAGGTACACAGCATCAATGTTTTGGGCTTTCATAAGCGCCTGAGCTTTCTCGATACGTGCCTGATATTCAGAGATTTGAATATCTTCAATACCATCTGTCATATTTGACAAGCCTGAGAGTGCTTGCTCTGGTGTGCAGCCACCAATACCATTGCCATTCATGTTCATAATCAATCACGTCCTATTTAACATTGCATACAATATACCTTAAGTGGGGCGTGCAGAAAATACGTATTACTAAAAACATGTATTTTCTTTGCGTAGCAACTTAATTTAGGCCGCATTAATGCGGCCGACAACTTCGATAGGAAGTGGCAGTTATAGCGCTTGTTTTAATTGTGTAGCTGTTAGGATTAGGGTGGGATCGGCTTCTTGAAAGTGTTCAACTCTTGCAACTGCCTGAGGTAGTCCAGCATCAGCTGCAGTCATTAGCCAAGCGAGTCCTAGCGCGGGGTTTTCTTCAACTCCCTCAGCAAGGAAGAATGCGCGTCCAATCGCGCCGCGAGACTTTAAGCAGCCTAGGCTCGCTGCTTTTTTAAAGAGGGGAATGGCCTGTTCGAATTCGCCGCTTTCTCGGAGTACTTTGGCTTGCTCAAATAGGCTTTCCGCATATTCCTTTTCATCAAAGGTATCGTTAGCTAGATTTCTTTGCGGTTCAGGTGATGCATTGATTAATTCTTGCACTTGTATGTGATCTTGAGTCCCCACTTCAAACGGTTGAGTTGTAGCGGAATTTGTTTCTTCATCTGAAATTTGCGAATAGCCAACCGATGCCGTATTTGAACCGTTTACCGCTAGGTCATCGTCAGCAAAGATGGCTTTGATGTCTATATCTCTCGGCTTTTGCTGGATAAAACTTGACATCACCGTGTCATATCTTGCGTTGAGTTGCTCGATAGTGCTTTGTTGCTGGGATATTTGTTGTTTGAAGTAACTAATATCTTGATGTAACTGAGCAATCGTTTGCTGATGCATCGCTGTTTGCTCGGCTTGAGACGACTTCAGTGAACTAATGTATTGAGTATTTGCCAAGTCCACACGAGCTTGCTGTTTCTCATGTTGCCTTTCAAATTGGTTTAGTACGTGATTGATGGTTTGTTCGTAGTTTGATTTCATTTTTTCAAACCAACGAAAAATTTGACTGGGTGCTTTGAAATTATCAGATGACATGTGAATTGATTAGATAAAAACAGTCTTTTCACCTTAATAGTTTACAAATTTTAAATCAAACGCCTTTTTCGAAACTCAAAATTTTAAGGAAGCCATAAGGTGTTATTAAATTAATGGTCTATATTGAAAGAGAAAATAAGTTGTTACAAAACAGAATCTTGAAAAAAGAATATTTCTTCAAACGCTGAATTGACTACTAGTTAAGGCTCGAGTGGGCTTTTGGCGAATATTAAATAAACTGAGTAATTAACGGGTTGTTAACAAAGCGTTAAAAATAATTGTTAAATCAACAATCTGCTTGACCATGCGTTATCTTCACCTATATTTTTATTAGCCTGCGCAAATCGTATATGTCAGGGCGCTTAATTAAGGATGAATTATGTTTACATTTCCTGCCGAGTTAACAATAGCTAACGCAGAAGAATTTAAGGAAGCTCTGCTGGCGTATCAATCCGAAGAACCGACTTTTTCCATTAGTGATGAGGCAGTGGTCAAAATTGACACCATTGGTGTGCAATTAATTATCGTTACGCTCAACTATCTTTTATCGTCAAACAAGACTATTGACTGGCAATGCAAATCTCCCGTTGTAAGAGAGAGCATTGCTAAGCTAGGTGTGAAAGAACCTATGGTTATGCAGTATTTGGATGCGCAAGGTAATTAAAATTAAAAATAAAGGAATTTTAGAATGGCCAAAGTGCTTGTTGTAGATGATTCAAATTCAATTCGTGACATGGTGAGCTTCACGCTAAAAGGAGCGGGTTACCAAACTGTGGAAGCGGTGAATGGTCAGGAAGGGTTATCGAAAGCCCAAGCTGGTGGTTTTGATTTAGTGATTTCAGACGTGAATATGCCGATTATGGACGGTATAACTTTGTGTCAGGAATTAAGAAAGCTACCGAGCTTTAAGTTTACGCCAATTTTAATGCTAACGACTGAAAGCTCAACAGATATGAAAATGAAAGGTAAAGCTGCTGGAGCTACTGGCTGGTTAGTGAAACCATTTAATCCTGACAAATTATTGTCAACCATCAAGCGTGTTATCAGGTAGCTAGTTATGAGCGTCGACCTATCGCAGTTTATTCCAACTTTCCTTGAAGAAAGTTTTGAAGGCTTAGAAATTATGGAGTCCGGGTTGTTAAACCTGGAAGCCGGCGATAGCGAAATGATCAATGCCATCTTTCGCGCGGCTCACTCTATTAAAGGTGGAGCTGGCACTTTTGGTTTTGGTCACGTTACTGAGTTTACGCATTTGGTTGAAACCTTACTAGATGAAATGCGTGATGGTCGACGTGAAATCAATTCACAAGAAAAAGAGGTATTACTTGCTTCTGTCGATTGTATTCGCTTGATGATTGAAGCGATTCAAAATGAAAGTGAGTACGACGATACATCAATTATCATGGTGAGTGCACAATTATCAGAGCTTTTAGCTAATGGCAATGAGCCTGCTGATGGTAACAGTGTAATTAGTGATGTTAATGGTTCGTCAGAATCAGACGATCCAATATCGTCAAATAAAACCAAGTGGAATATTCTATTTATACCTGAACATCACTTAGTGCAAACCGGTAACGACCCTCTATTACTGTTTAGCGCGCTCGAAGACTTTGGTGAGTTAACGGCAACGGCGGTGCTGGACAACTTGCCTTCCATTATTGAAATGGATGTAGAAGAACTCTACATGCATTGGCAGCTTACACTCATTTCTGATAATGCAACAGAAGAAGATATTCGCGAAGTATTTGAATGGGTAGAAGATGAGTGTGAACTCACAATTTCTAAAGAAGAGCTTGAGCAACCTAAGCATGAAAAGAGTGGTTCAGCTGAAGCTAATGAGCAAAGTGATGACACTGTACCATCACCAGAACAACTATTGCCTAATGACAACGTACAATTAGCCCAAACTAACAGCGCTGCTGGGGTAACTAATGCTGATAGCCAAGCGAGCAATGTAACAACCATATCGCCCAATACCGATGATAATAATTCTCCGAAGGCACCCAAAACACCAACAAAATCGAAAGCAAAAACCGATCAAGGTTCAATTCGCGTTGGTGTCGATAAAGTTGATAGCTTAATTAATCTTGTTGGTGAACTTGTCATCACCCAAAGCATGCTGTCAGAACTAGGCAATGATTTCGATTTATCAAAGGTTGAAAAGTTGACGGCAGGCCTGGAGCAGCTGCTGCAGAACACGAAAGAGTTACAAGAAAGCGTTATGCGTATTCGCATGTTGCCGATTAGCTTCGCTTTTAACCGTTTTCCTCGATTAATTCATGATTTGTCGATGAAAACAGGCAAAGATATCGAGCTCATTATCAATGGTGAAAACACTGAGCTTGATAAAACCGTTATGGAACAAATTGGCGACCCGTTGGTGCACTTAGTGCGCAATGCGGTTGATCATGGGATTGAGCCTGTTGAGAAGAGACTTGCTTCTGGCAAATCTGAGAAAGGTACTATTTGGTTAAATGCTTATCACCAAGGTGGCAGTATTGTCATTGAAATTCGGGACGATGGTGGTGGAATCAATCGCGATGCGGTATTTAACAAAGCCGTCGAAAAAGGGTTGGTTGAGCCGAATGTAACGCTAACTGATAGTCAAGTGTTTGAGCTAATATTTGAGCCTGGCTTTTCTACTGCGAAAGAGCTGAGTGATATTTCAGGCCGCGGTGTTGGTATGGACGTAGTTAAGCGAAATATTCAGTCGCTTGGCGGTCGAATTCAAATTGAATCAACACCCGGCGAAGGTAGCACATTTAAAGTACATTTACCGCTTACGCTAGCAATTCTTGACGGTCAGTTAGTGCGAGTAGGTGAAGAAGTCTTTGTGGTACCTCTGATTACTATTGTCGAGTCACTTCAAGCGAAACCCGAACTTATCAATAAAGTATCGGGCGATATGGTGCTTTACCGATTACGAGAAGACAACGTCCCTGTAATTCCAATTTTTCAATTGTTTAACCTTCCGGCTGAAAGCCAGGCCGTCGATAATTCTTTGCTTGTAGTGGTCGAAGCTGATGGCCAAAAGGTTGGCTTGATGGTCGACGACCTACTTGCTCAGCAGCAGGTCGTAATCAAAAGTTTAAAAGATAACTATCAAGATGTTGCTGGCGTATCGGGTGCAACAATACTCGGTGATGGCTCAGTTGCTATGATCTTAGACGTTCCTGGCATTATTCAAATGGCGCTTGAAATCGCACAGCACAAACAGAGACAACGAAGCAATGTTTACCAATTAGAAGGAGCGCTTAACTAATGGATATTCAAGCTTTAGCGCAAGAGATTCCAGTAGAAGGTGAGTACTCTCTTGAAGGTATCGACTTCATTACTAACGGTGAACAGTATTTAACCTTTGTACTCGATAGCGAGCATTATGCTGTTGATATTCTATGTGTTGAAGAGATACGTAGTTGGGAAAATCCGACAAGAATCCCTAATGCTCCAACGCATGTAAAAGGCGTGATTAATATGCGAGGTGTCATTGTTCCCATTATTGATCTTCGCATTAAGTTTGGCATCGGTGATGCTGTTTATAGCGAAACTACTGTTGTTATCGTACTGACATATGAATCAAGTGAGCAAAGTCGAACAATAGGTTTTGTCGTCGATGCTGTGTCAGACGTATTAAATGCCGAAGAAAATGAGATTAAAGCTGCCCCTGCATTTGGCGGTATTATCCCTCACCATTTTGTCAATGGCCTGGTTAATGTCGGTGAAGGTGTAGTGACATTATTAAATGTAGAGGCTCTTCAGCAAATTGAACCTCATGAAGTGGGGTAAGACAATGGAACAAGAATATTTAACTTTTTTACTTAATGGCGAAGAGTTTGGCGTTGATATTCTGTGCGTACAGGAAATCAGGGTGCTGAGCAGAGTAACAGAACTACCCAATAAACCTGACTATTTGAAAGGCGTGATCAATTTACGTGGTGTCATTATTCCTATCGTTGATTTGCGACAACGGTTTGGTAAAGAGCCAATGGAGTATGACGATAAGACGGTCACTATTATTTTGAAAAGCCAGCACCCAAGTAATCCTTCAATTGTCGGCATTATCGTCGATGCGGTATCTGAAGTTTATAAGTTTACTGCTAGTGACATTCGACCTTCGCCGTCGCTTGGAAATCAAATAGACAATTGCTTCCTAAAAGGGTTGGCGACTGTTGAAAGCAAATTAATTATTTTGCTTGATACTAATAATTTACTGAATCAAAACGAACTTTTTACGGTAGACAACGAAGTAGAAGAAACTGAGTTGCTTGTCGATTAAGACAAGCCTAAATAGGTTTACAAATCATGACACCAAAGCAGAACATTGCAGTTATTGAAAGCTGGCAAAAAGTGCAGCCGATCGCATCTCAAGTATCTCAAGTTTTTTATGATGACCTTTGCGATAAACACCCAAGTCTTCGGGCCTTATTAGGTGACGAGCTGTCGGCTGCAAGAGATCAGTTGGTGGCTTACCTAAATTCGATGGTTGAGACTTTAGTGACAATTGATGAAGTTGTCGTAGAAGACTTAGCAAAACATTTGCGTATTGGATTGGCTCCTGAGCAGTTTTCAGATGTAGGGCCTGCTTTATTAACTTCTCTGGAAATTGGACTCGAAAAAGACTTTACAGCCACTGTAAAACGCGCATGGACGGCATTGAACAAGTTAATTATTGCAGCGATGGCTCAACAAGGCGCAAAGGGCACACCTTTAAATAAAGGAAACAAAAAGACTATGGATACAAAAGCCACTATTGATAACGAATTGGCCGTTAGACTTCAAGGCGCATTGGACCAATCATCTACTGCATTTATGATGATCGATAGAGATTTTATCGTCACTTACGTGAATCAAGCGACGATGGATTTATTATCTGAACATGAAGCAACCTTTCAAGTAAAGTGGCCTAGCTTTGAAGCAGATAAGGATAAGGTTATAGGCACATGTATCGATGTGTTTCACGAAAGACCAGAGCATCAAAGAGAGTTGTTATCGGATGCGTCAAATTTACCATGGAAAACAGATATTCAAATTGAATATTTAACAATCGAACTCAATGTAACGGCGATTCATGATGCGGATGGTAATTACATCGGTAATTCTCTTGAGTGGCAAGATGTAACGCAAGCTAGACATCAAGAAAATCAGGCGGTGCAGTTACAAGGTGCGGTAGACCAATCAAATACACCTAGTATGTTCATCGATCGCGATTTCAATATCACATATGCCAATCAAGCAACGCTAACGTTATTGAAAAAGCATGAAGCTGTTTTTGCTAAAAAGTGGCCAGGCTTTAAAGCAGATGAAGAAGAAATAATTGGTACGTGTATCGATGGATTTCACGTAAACCCTGATCATCAGCGCGCGTTGTTGGCTGATCCTAGTAATCTGCCGTGGAATACTGATATTCACATTGAACACCTTACCTTTGAACTCAATGTGACTGCCATTAATGATGCGCAAGGTAACTATATAGGTAATGCATTAGAGTGGCAGGATGTCACTGATGCTCGTGACAAAGCGGTACAAGTAGGGCGTTTGATGTCTGCAGTTGAAGGCATGACGACTAACCTGATGATGGCTGATACAAAAGGCAATATCGTTTACGCAAACCCTTCAGTATTGAATATGTTGCGGCGTAGAGAGACAGAATTAAAAGCAGTTTTACCAGCGTTTAATATTGATACCTTAGTAGGGACTAATTTCGATTCATTTCATAAGAACCCTGCGCATCAGCAGAACCTATTGGGTAATCCAGATAATTTGCCTTATACGACAGAGATTTCTGTCGCAGGTCTTGCTTTCCAATTAATCGCGATACCGCTTAGAGATGAAAAAGGCGTGCACTTAGGCAGTGCGGTGCAGTGGCTAGACCTTACTGAGCAAAAAGACACGCAAAGCCAGGTTGAAGGGCTTATTAATGCCGCAATTTCAGGCGAGTTGACGCGCCGTATTGATACATCAACTTACGAAGGGTTTATGAAAAACCTTGGTGACAATATAAATAGTTTGATGGACGCAATTATCGAACCAATTAATGACGCCATAGAAGTTGCTCAGGCCCTTGCTGATGGCGATCTTACACAATCCATGAATGGCGATTACGATGGTGAATTTCTAGCTCTTGCTGACGCAATGAACGATTCAATTGATAATTTGAACAACATGGTTGAAGAAATACGCGATGCTTCGACTAACGTATTTGACTCGGCTAGAGAGATTGCAGAGGGCAACAATGAGTTAAGTCATCGTACAGAATCACAAGCTTCTAGCCTGGAAGAAACCGCTTCAGCAATGGAAGAGTTAACCAGTACAGTGCAGCAAAATGCAGAGAATGCGACAGAAGCTAGTAAGCTTTCTGCAAATGTTGTGACTAAAGCGGTCAATGGTGGCGACGTGGTTAAGAGTGCAATAACGGCCATGAGTGATATCAACAAATCGAGTAAGAAAATTGCTGATATTATTAGCGTTATTGACGAAATCGCCTTCCAAACAAATCTACTTGCGTTAAATGCGGCTGTTGAAGCGGCGAGAGCGGGTGAGCAAGGGCGCGGTTTTGCCGTTGTGGCGGCCGAGGTACGCAACTTAGCACAGCGCTCGGCTGGTGCTGCAAAAGAAATAAAAGGCCTGATCAATGATAGCGTTGATGCGGTTAGTCAAGGTACGAAACTCGTTGATGAAACAGGCCAGACATTTGAACAATTAGTTAGTGCCATTGAAGAAGTGGGTAAGATGATTAATGACATCGATAGTGCAGGTAGAGAACAGTCTGCTGGTATTGGAGAGGTTAGTGCGGCGGTTAGCCAAATGGATGAAATGACCCAGCAAAATGCTGCACTGGTTGAAGAAGCTGCAGCATCAAGTAAGTCAATGGAAGAACAAGCGCAATTGTTGTTACAGCAAGTAGAGTTCTTTAATAATGGCGATGACAGTGAGAAAGATGTAAAACCGGTGAGAAGTGCTACGAGCAAACCAAGCCAAACTACTAAAGTGTCTAGGGCTAAACCGCCAACTAGAGAACGGAGACCGACTCGACAGAAAACTGAGTCAGATGATGAGTGGCAAGAGTTTTAGGCTAGTCGATGACAAACGATAGGGATAAAGCATATCAGTTAAGTAGCCAAGATTTTAAGTTTGTTTGTGATTATGTTTATAACGCAGCCGGCATTGTACTTGGCGAGTCTAAACGAGAAATGCTATATCGTCGATTATCACGAGTAATCAGAGAGCGCAACTTATCGAGCTTTACAGAGTACTGCAAAATATTGCGGACACACCCTGAACGTGAGCAGACATATTTTATTAATGCAGTTACGACGAACTTAACGAGCTTTTATCGAGAAAAACATCATTTTGATTATTTGCAAACGCACGAGTTTCCCAAGCTGTTAACGCAAAATAAGGCATCAAAACGCGTTCGAATATGGTCCTCTGCTAGCTCGACTGGTGAAGAGCCTTATAGTTTAGCGATTACAACTTACGAAGCTTTCAAATCGGTACTGAGTCAGTGGGATGTGAAAATACTTGCGACTGATATAGACAGTAACGTGTTAGCTACGGCAAAAGCTGGCATTTATGATGAAACGCGAATTGAAGGAATTCCGGTGCAAATCAGAAAGCGTTTTTTTCAACAAGGCACTGGAAACAATCGGGAAAAGGTAAAAGTAGTGAGTTCGGCGCGCGACTTGATTACGTTTAAAACGTTAAATTTGTTGCATGAATGGCCTATGAAGGGCCCATTTGATGTGATTTTTTGCCGTAATGTATTGATTTATTTTGACAAAGAAACACAGCTTGATTTGTTTGAACGTTATTACAATATGCTAAAGCCAGGTGGCTTACTCATGTTGGGGCATAGTGAGAGTTTAGGTGCATTTCAGCCATATTTTGAGAATGTCGGCCGCACCATTTTTCGTAAACCGGTTTAAGTTAGACTGGGGTTTACAGAGTATTAAAGATGTTAAGAACCGCAGAAAGGATTGAGGTTAAATCTGTGTTGGCAAAGTGCCTACCAGAGTTTAGACACATAAACCATTATTGGGACAAACAGAGAAATATTGTCGTCGCTAAGATTTTACCCGGCGAGTTTTACACAACCTCTAGTGCGTTAACTATTTCCACCACTCTAGGCTCATGTATCGCGGCATGTATTTGGGATGAAAAAATGGGAATAGGCGGCATGAATCATTTTATGCTGCCGATTACGGATAAATGTATTAGTGAAGTTGATTGGGGAAGTAGAGGTTTAGCGAGCGATGCAGATAGGTACGGCAACTTTGCAATGGAGCACCTCGTGAATACTATTTTAAAAAATGGAGGCTATCGTCACAATTTGAGAGCCAAGGTGTTTGGTGGTGGCAAAGTTTTAAAAAAAATGTCTGACGTTGGAGAGCGCAATATTGCATTTGTGTTTGATTATTTGTCAACGGAGCAGATTAATGTTGTTTCACACGACGTAGGCTCTATTTATCCAAGAAAAGTATTGTTCGAACCAACGACAGGAAAGGCATTTGTTAAAAAGCTTGATAATTTATCGAATGATACGATTACGCAACGTGAACAAGACTATCGTTCTCGCATTGATAGTAATCATGTTGATGGTGATGTTGAGCTATTTTAGCTAACGGATGAAAGGATATGAAAAAGATTAAGGTATTAGTCGTCGACGATTCATCTGTTATCCGAGGATTAGTAAAAGAAATTATTAATCAGGATAGTGAATTGGAAGTCGTTGGCGAAGCTCAAGATCCATTTGTAGCACGTGACAAAATTAAACAGCTTAATCCTGATGTAATTACGTTAGACGTTGAAATGCCGAAAATGGATGGCATTACTTTTTTAAGTAATTTAATGCGCCTAAGGCCAATGCCTGTGATCATGTTGTCTACGCTGACTGAAAAAGGTGCGGACATTACCTTGAGAGCACTCGAATTAGGGGCTGTTGACTTTATTACTAAACCAAGCTTTGAATCGTTGCTTGAAAATCGGATGGTATTTAAGGATGACTTAACTGAAAAACTTAAGTCGGCTGTGGGAGTTGACCAAAAAGGATTACAGCTAGCGTCCACGTTAACGAAATCTAATGATCATTCGGTGCTGGCATTTACAGGTTGCCAGCGGAGTAATCATATAGTCGCTATTGGGGCATCTACAGGTGGGACAGATGCAATTAAGAATATTGTAACCCGCCTGCCGAGTAATTCCCCGCCAGTTGTGATCACACAGCATATACCACCTAAGTTTAGTGAACGATTTGCTAATCGACTTAATGAGCATTGTGCGGTAACGGTTCAAGAAGCTAAACACGGCCAAAAAATTAAGTCTGGCAATGTATATATCGCCCCAGGAGATAAACACTTGGTGGTTGTCGCTAAAGGCGGTTCTCTATTTTGTGCGTTAACAGATGAAGCACCCGTCAATAGGCACCGTCCTGCTGTTGACGTGCTCTTTAATTCACTTTTGCCGATGGCTGATAATGTTCAAGCGGTTTTGCTTACTGGTATGGGAAGTGATGGCGCTAAAGGAATGCTTGAATTAAAAAATGCTGGTGCTAGAACCATTATACAGGACAAAAATACTAGCTTAATTTGGGGAATGCCAGGCAGTGCACATGCGCTTTCTGCTCACTCATTGATGTTACCTTTAGATCGCGTTGCCGTTGAAGTCCTTAATTTTGCAAAATTATCACTAAAAGAAATGAAAGAGGTTGTTAATGGCTAGTGCCAATTTAAAACATGTTCTAATTGCGACACTAGTGTTGTCACTAATCCTATTGCTCAATGAATGGTTGCTAAGTATCAGTCTACTGAGTACTAGTGCGTTGTTGTTATTGGTTATAACAGCGGGATACGGTTTATTTTTAGCGCAAAAAATTGCTCAGCAAGCTGGCGATAGGAATAGTGAAGACGAAAAAAGTGTTAACAGTGATGAGGTGAATCGTTTATTTAATAAGTTATTGGTTGATTTGAAGGCAATAATTGAGCAAGAGACTTTAGTACTTTCACAAGAACACGAACGTGTATCTATGTTAGTAAAAGACGCTGTTCTGGGAATATCTGATAGTTTTAAATCGCTTCAGCAATTAAGCGCTGAACAACAAGGCATGATTGAACATTTAATCCACTTTAATCAAAATCTTGGTGATGACGATGAGACGAGTCTAGAAACATTTATTCAAGGTTCGAATCAAACGTTAGAAAACTTTGTTGGTGTAATTATAAATACGAGTAAGCAAAGTTTAGAAACCATGGGATACACTGACGAAATGGTTGCTAAGTTTGACAGTATCTTTACTCTTTTAGAGCAGGTTGAAGGCTTAGCGACGCAAACTAACTTATTAGCCCTTAATGCTGCGATTGAAGCTGCCCGTGCTGGTGACGCTGGGCGTGGTTTCGCAGTTGTAGCTAATGAAGTAAGGGCGCTCTCACAAAATTCGACCGAGTTAAACAATAATATTCGCGGTCAGATATCTTCCGCACAAGAGACGATAGCCAGCCTTCGAAAGTCTGTTGAAACTATTGCTTCTGCTGATATGAATCCAACGCTGGAAGCAAAGCAACAGGTAACTGTTATGATGCAACATATTGCTGATGTGAATAATAAAACACAAGGCGCTGTTGAAGAGTTGGCAAGTATTGCACCACAAATAACAAATGCAGCAACAACTGGCGTGCGCGCACTACAATTTGAAGATTTGACTTATCAGTCACTTGATTCTTTAACTTTTAACATTAATAACTTAGTTAACATTAGTGAGCAGTTAGGGGACTTGGAAATTGATGCTAATATAGTGTCAAAGTTGACATCTTTGCATGAGCAATGTCAGGACCTTTTAACAAACTCAAGACAAGCTAACCAAGTACGCAGTGTCTCGCAGTCATCAATGGATGAAGGTGAAGTAGAATTATTTTAACGAGGAGCTCGATACATGACCGTAAAAAAAATAACCAGTGACAGCGGTAAAGACGTTACTATTGCAATTGAAGATCGATTTGATTTCTCTTTACATCAGCTCTTTAGAGATAGCTATGCCGACTCAACTGTTAGTGGCACCAAATTTACTTTAGATTTATCAAAAACGTCTTATATGGACAGTTCGGCGCTTGGTATGATCTTACTACTAAAAGACCATGCGGAAAAAATAAGTGGCAGTGTCACTATTTCGAAGCCTAGTGAACCGGTCGCCAAAATTCTCGAAATTGCACAATTTAATCGCTTGTTAAAAATTGAGAAATAGCCATGGCTAACACACTCGAGCGCCGTTACAAATTGGCACTGGTCGTTGATGACTCCGTAATGCAGTGTAAGGTGTTGAGCGTGTTGCTCAAAGAAGAAGGCTATAGGGTTTTTACTGCCAACGATGGTGCTCGAGGCGTTGAAATGTACATAAAGTACCAGCCAGATCTGGTACTTATGGATATTAATATGCCTGTGATGGATGGCTATGAAGCAGCAAGGCAAATCAAAGCCCTCTCTAAACATACGTTAGCGCCACTAATTTTTATCACTAGTATGGATACTGATCAGGCGTTTATCGACAGTATTGAAGCTGGAGGCGACGGTATACTCGTTAGGCCTTTTTCTCCGGAAGTTTTTAAGGCAAAGATAAAGTCAATTCAACGCATCAGTGACTTGTACATTCAAGTAAAGTCACTACAGCAGGCGCAGCAAAAAGATGCTGAACTTGCTGAACAATTGATGTCAGGTGTTATTGAATCAAGAAATTTTGCTCTTGATCGCATTGGCATAGTTAAAAAAGCGGCAGAACTCTTTAGTGGTGACATTCAGCTAACAGCACAATGTCCGAATGGTGATGTAAATGTCCTATTAGGGGATTTCACTGGTCATGGATTACGTTCTTCAATTGGCGCAATTCCATTAGCTGAAACTTTCCGTGTAATGACTAAAAAAGGGTTTTCACTCATTGAGGTCATTAGCCAAATCAACAGTCAGTTATACGACTTACTTCCAGCGGATCTCTTTTTAGCTGCCACCTTTATTAGCGTTTCTAGTCAAGACTCCACAGCATATATTTTCAATGCTGGTCTGCCAGATACATACATATACAGTGAGGAGGGAAGCGTTAGTCACAAGCTTGGCTCAATTCATCCGCCACTAGGTGTATTAGAACACCTGTTACCTGGCAGCCAACTAGCTGTTGTTTATATAAAAGAAACAGACCGTATTTTGACGCTTAGTGACGGTATCATTGAAGCACGCAATGCTGCTGGTGAAATGTATGGCATAGAGCGTTTCGAGAAAGCTGCGGAGCAAGGTGTCAAAAACAATGCCTTAACCGAAACAATTGTTGCCGATCTGGAATATTTCTGTGAAGGTACGTTGCAAGAGGACGATATTTCGTTAATTGACATTCCTTGTAACGGTTGGGAGCCATCATTGTCGGTTGGTCATTCTGCACCTACTGCAGTCAATGAACTCGTTGAATATCAGGGAATAAAACAAACAGGGGCTTCTTGGAGTTGGAAGCTCGTGCTGATGGGAGACAAACTAGCAAAGGTTAACCCAATTCCAATGGCGATGAGTTACCTGCATGAGATTGAGGGTAACAGCGAGCAATGGCAAAATTTGTATACTATCTTAACTGAGCTTTTTATTAATGCTTTAGATCATGGTGTTTTAGGGTTGAGCTCTGATCTCAAAAAAGAAGCCGAAGGCTTTGCATTATATTTTCAAGAACGGGAAGAGAGGTTAAAGCAACTTGCGGTCGGTTCTGTTGAAATTATGCTGAATTTTGTCCGTGCAGAAAAAGGGAATGAAGTCGTCATTGAAGTTAAAGACAGCGGTAGTGGCTTTGATTTCGAGATCGTACAAGAAAAGTTACAAGAAAATTCTGAGTTGTCATTAAGTGGTAGAGGTATTCAGCTCGTCTCTAAGCTTTGTGATGGTCTATATTATAAGGATAAAGGAACGCACGTAATCGCTAAATATGCAGTGAGCTAAAGGTTAACCATGAATGTTTTGATTGTTGACGATGATATGTTGATGAGAAATATGCTCAGATCTATGGTTAATCATGCCGGACACCAAGCATATACTGCCAATGGAAGTCTTCAAGCATTGGAGTTGCTTGCACAGAACCGAATTCACATGGTCTTAATGGATATAGAGATGCCGGAAATGAATGGATTTGAACTAACAGAACTCATTAGGACTCAGTTTAGTACCTGGTTTCCAATTATTTTTCTTAGTGGTAACAATTCGGATACTTACCTTGAGAAAGGGATTGATGCAGGCGGTGACGATTACTTAACCAAACCTGTTAGCCAGACGATCCTATCTGCAAAGATTAAAGCTATGGCTCGTATAGCCGATATTCAAAAAGCGCTTGATGAAGCTAATCAACGCTTGGCGAAGTTAAGCAGCTTAGATTCACTTACCCAAGTAGCCAATCGTCGAAGTTTAGATGCTTATTTAGTTAATGCTTGGCAAACCAATAGTAGACAACGTGGTGAGCTCTCCTTGCTTATGATCGATATCGACTATTTTAAGGAATACAACGATAGTTATGGTCATCAAGTTGGCGATGAATGTCTTAAACAAGTTGCCTCTGTCCTGAAGTCTTCGATTAACCGAGCAACAGATGGTTTGTTCAGGTATGGCGGAGAAGAGTTTACCATTATTTTGCCTTTCACACCTATCGATGGTGCACGTTTTAAAGCACGAGAGATATTTTCGAAAATGGCAGAAGCGCAAATTGTTCATAATCACTCTAGTGTTGATCAATATGTTACATTGAGTATTGGCATTAGTTGTAGCTCTCATTCCGCGATAGACGAGGGTGAGCTCGTTTCGCAGGCGGACAAAGCCCTTTACCACGCAAAGAGCCAGGGCAGAAAGTGCTATAAAATATATGAAGGTTAATTTTTCAAGGAAGATAAGGTGTTAGAAGAAAAAAAATCAGTTCTTATTATTGATGATGATATGCAATATTTAGAGTTGCTATCAGAATGTTTAGAAGACTCGTTTGCGGTCAAAGCTGCTTGTTCCATTGCACATGCAGAGTCCATTGTTGAAGAACTTGATAAGTTTGATATTGCCCTTGTTGACGAATATATCGGCGATGATATTGGTTCCGAATGGATTAAAACATCTGTTGATAAAGGTTCCGTCGCGAGTTCATTTGTTTTGTATTCAGGCTTAGCAACCGAAGACGCCATTATTAAAGGCTTAGAGTGTGGAGCTGATGACTTTCTAGCTAAACCTATCTCGTTGTTAACCCTAGGGCAGAAGTTAACCAAACTCATTAATTATCAAAGTAAAATTAAGGACTTTGAAAGCGAGTTAAACTCAAAAGACCGCGTAATAAATATTTCCATGGCGCAGGCCTCTAAATATGGCGCCTGTATGCAATTGACTTCTCGTTTAAATCATTGCTTTAGTTTAGATGATATTAGAGATGAGCTTTTTTCGTTTCTTTACAGCATGAACCTAAATGGTTGTGTCGCATTTTATCCTTTGTCGAGCCAGCCACTATTTTTTAGTTCCAAAAATGGGGTTTGCTCGCCAGTGGAAGTTGAAGTCATGGAGCTATTGAAGAGAAAACCGCGTCTATTTCGCTTCGGTAATCGCACAATATTCAATCACTCGTTGGCTTCTATTTTAATCCTGCATCTGGAAGAAGGTGCAATTGATACTGATATATACATTGATGCGCTTGCCTCTGTAATTGAGTGCGTTGGTGCACGTATTGCTTTCATTACTTATAAAAACTCACTTGTTGATGTACAGGAGCAGATTCAGCAAGCGGTAGTAACGACGAAAAAAATGATTGAGATATCCAAGCGTCATCAACAAGAGGTGATGAATGAGATTGTTCAAAACATTGGGATGAGTTTTCATAAGCTAGATATGAATGAAGAGCAGGAAGAGTACCTAACTGACCTCATTCATAACGCGCTTAAAAAGCATACCCAAGATGATGTTAATTTTCTCGAAGTGTCGCGCCTACTGGATGACGCGTTAGCGAGTGTAGACAAATTGAAATCCCTGAATCAAGAACAGCGAATTGTGCCACCTGAGCTTGATGAAGATGATGAGTTGTTTTAATGTCAAGTTTATTAACGGCAGTAGAGAAACTCCCTTTCCCCGTTATCTCTGTAGATGAAGATAACAATATATCTACCTTAAATGCATTGGCATCTATAAAGTTTGAATATGTCGCCAATGAGTTGGTTGGTCAGCCCCTTACTTTGTTATTGACGACTATTCAATGTGAAGCATCAGATAATAACAATAGTGATAGAGCGATCAACCCCGGCCAATGTGACTATAAAATAACGACTAAATCGTCGAAACACCTGTATTTCTCTGGCTATCAACAATGCATTGATGGCTTAATTTTTTTCTATTTTACCGCTGAAGTAGAGCAAGTTGATGAAATCGTAGCTAAATTTAGTCAAAATCGCTCGCTTATCACACAATTGAACGAGCAAAACTCGTATTTGAAAATGGCGGAAAGAATCAGTCATTCTGGCCATTGGCGCTATTCCGTTGAAACAAGTTCAATGTTTTGGTCGACAGAACTATACAATATATTTGGTACAACGCCTGAGAAATTTACTCCCTCAGCTGAAAACGATTTTGCGTTTTATGCTCCTTCAGAGCGTGATGAAATCAAGCAAAGATTCTTTCAAAGCATAGCGCTTGGCAAACCTTATTATCACAAGTCTTCGATCAGGCTATCTTCGGGAAGAAAGTTACGGCTGGAAATTATTGGCGAGTGTGAGTTTAATAGCGAAGGCAAAGTGATTGCACTTTTTGGTATATGTCGAGATGTAACTCAGAATGAAATGGTTTTTGAGAAGCTAAAATTGTTAGCGATGGTGAACTACACCATCAGAGTGCCGATATTTTTTATTGATGAGCAAGATCACGTGGTTTATCAAGAGTTATCACCTCAAGGGATGGCAGCGGGTGATGCAGGTTTATTCAATTACATCAATTTTACTATTGATGAGTATTTAGCCCTCAAAAAGGTCGCGAGAAAGTCCGGCCAATTAAAAAGAACTCACGTGAGTTTTGATGAGTTTAATACTGTCTATGATTTTTCTGTTACCTACGAAGGACAAGAAGGTATTTACATTTGGATTGTTGAAAATGTGACAGAAAAGTTTCGCAAAGAACAACAGCAAATAATTAGTAATCGCTTGGCGTTACTGGGTAATACTTATGGTGGTGTATCCCACGATATCAACAATATTCTAGGGGTAGCACTCGGTGCTATTGAAATGCTAGAACTCAAGGTTGCTATGGGGGAGCAAAATATAGCGAAGTATATCGACAGAGTTAAGAATGCGATTGATAAAGGGAAAGGCGTTACTGAACGGTTGCTTGCTTTCACACGAAAACCCATGGTGAAAGTAGTAGAGTTTGATCCGATACAGGAAATTATCGATAACAAATACTTGTTTAAGCAAATGCTGCTGAGCCCAATTAAACTGTCATTTAATTTACCTGCCGAGCATTGCACTATCAATTTCCCTAAAGGCGAGTTTATCAATATTCTTCTAAATTTGGTTTTAAATTCTCAAGATGCCATTAAGGAGCAGGGGATTAGTGGCGAGATAAAAGTTTCAGCCAATTACAATAAAAACGGTGATGCAGAAATACACGTAATTGACAGTGGTATAGGTATCGAGTCGGAGAATATAAGCAAAATTTTCGATCCCTTTTATTCAAGTAAGTCAGTAAACAAAGGAAATGGAATAGGTCTCGCTAATGTTTATAGTACGATTTATAAGCACAATGGAGAGATAAAAGTGCACGGAAAATCCTCTTTGGGTGGCGCTCATTTCGTGCTTACCTTTCGATGTAAGAAAGAGGCACTAGTGTCAGTTAAACAAGTACAAAATGCGGGACAAGATTTAGTTGCTCAGTCTCGCATATTGATACTTGATGATGAGGAGAGTATCGCCGAATTTGTTGCGCTATTTTTAGCTAATTTAGGAGCAAAAACGGTACAAGTATCAGACAAACAGGCGCTTATTGACGCAGTAGAGCATGAGGGAAAATTTGATATTTTTATTACCGATATGATCTTGCCGGAACTCACAGGAAAAGAGGCGGTTAATATTGTAAAGCGCCATCAACCTGACGTACAAGTCTTATCCATGAGTGGGTACATCGATGGTGAAGATGACAATTGGCCCTATCCATTATTGCGCAAACCATTTAATTCAGGCGAGCTTACTGAATTCTTAGCTCATTTGAATTAGCGTAAGTTCAACTATTGATAATGTGCAGAGTCTTATATGCAAATTAGCGCCAGCCACTACAAACAGAAAGGGTTTATATCGCTTAGGTATAAGTTGACGGTGACGAGTTTTCTGGTGTCACTTTTTGCTGCACTAGTGATTTTTTCTAGTTTTTATTTTCAGGGAAGGGAAATTCTCGATGAAAGTGCGGAATATGAGGTACAAAGAGAAATTGATTTTGTTGCGCCGGTAGTCAGTAATTTAGTAAACCAAACACTTTATGATACAGAGGTCATAAGTAAAGCCCCTACAATTAGCGAACTGATATCAGTGCGCTCTAAAGTGAGTGCTATTGAGCGACTGGAGCTTGATAACATGACCGCGACGGTAAACGGTATGCTGTCCTTGGTTGTCGGCGGTAAAAGCGAATTTGCTCACTTAATGCTTAAGGACGAACAAGGGCAAATTATCGCTCAAAGCCAACACGAAAAATTATCCCAAGAGTTATATTTACAAATACAAAACACCGCTCGTGCTGCCTTTTTGGAACGGCAAGGTGTTCCTAGAAATAACCAAGTGTCATTTAAGTTTTTTACGCCAATGAGTGATTTTCAGGGTGTTAGTACATCTTCTATCGACGGTGCTGCTCAATCAATAACACAAACTCAGGCAGGTATAACAGGTTATTTGCTGATTATCAGACAGGTAGAAACGTCAGACCAATCATCATTCTTTTTGGTCGCAACTGTAGCTCTTGAAAGTTTTATGTCGGTGTTAGAAGCGTTCCAGCGAGAAGATAAACATTATTACCTAATCGCTGCTGATAGCACCGTTGCCTATCAAACATCCGATACTCGACGGTTAATTGAAGCTGAGACGAAGGTAAGGGAGGAAATTGAAAAGCTGATGAATGACCACGTAAGTGCTTCGTTTGTCAGTTTGGATGAAGTGATGAAAAAATCGCTAAACATCGCATTTATCCACCGGTTAGCTTTTTCACAAGGAAAAGCACTTTCACCATTGTATTTAGTCGCCTTGCATCGTGAAAACAGGTTGGCGCAGGCATTTCAGCGGCTTGAAGGGCAAGCGATTATTATTGGGATCATTCTAGCCTTTAGCATTTCAGCTCTTTCATTGGTCCTCGCTAGCCGCTTAGTTCGTCCGATGTTGGGTATGATGAAAAGCATCCGAGCTTATGAAGAAACAGGAAAGATCGAAGCCCTACCTACAACAAAAAATGATGAAGTTGGTCGTTTAGCACTAAGTTTTAAGAAGATGGTAGCGAGTGTGCAACGTCATCAAGCCTCATTATTAGAAGTCGTAGACAAAACGAATCATACATCGAAGCTATTACAGTCAGTTCTGGATTCATTGCCGGATGCCCTTATTCGTGTTGACAGTGATGGAAATATTATCGCGTTTAATCACGCTGCAGAGAACATGTTCGATTTCCCTGAATCGCAAGTGACAGGACAACAATTTGGTTTATTAATGCCATATGAGTTTAATCAGCGATTTTTAACGTTTCAGCAATATATCGATGAACACTATGATAAGTTGACTAAGGGAGACGGTGATGAGCAGTCTGCAATTCGTAGAGATGGAGAAATATTTCCAGTACTGATTAATTACAGCGTCATTAATTCAGATACTGCCAAATCATATACGGTCATTGTAAAAGATAATACTTACTCTAAATTGCTTGAGTCAGAGCGTATTGCAGCGTTAAAAGAAACCAAAGATTTAGCTTGGCGTCTAGATTTTGCGCTTTCAGCCTCCCAGGTAGGGGTTTGGGAGTTCAATAGTAAAACCAACCGCTTATCATGGGATAAACGAATGTTTCGACTCTATGGTATTGAGAACCAAGATAACGTTTATCCTGAACAAATTTGGTTGAAATCAATAGATGCAGAGTATCGAGATGCGGTAAAAGCAGCAATTAACCAGTCTCTTGAAACGGGTCAAAACTTTCATCAAATTTATCGGGTCAATCTCGCCGATAGTTCTTCTGTTTATATAGAAACTCATGCAAAGGTAATATTTGAATCGCAAGGAAAATTCCACCGATTAGTGGGTACCAGTCAAGATGTTACCGAACAACACATGCTTGATGAGCTAAAACAGAATGCTCTTGATATGGCTGAGGATTCATTGAGATTAAAATCAGAGTTCTTAGCCAGTATGAGCCATGAAATTCGTACTCCAATGAATGGTGTCCTTGGTATGCTCGGTTTATTGGGTAACAGTGAGCTTAGCAAACAACAGAAGCACTATTTAGAACTCGCCAGTTCGAGTGCACATTCGTTATTGGATCTACTTAACGATATTCTCGACTTTTCTAAAATTGAGGCGGGCAAAATTGACATTGAAAATGTTGACTTCAATTTAACCGAATTATTTTGCAATGTCTCAGAGTCCTTCGCATTTAAAGCCCAAAAGAAAGGTGTGGAATTAGTACTTGATGTTGCCAGTTTGAGTGACGTTGAAGTAAGTGCAGATCCTACGAGAATTAGACAAATTCTGACTAATTTAATCAGCAATGCGATTAAGTTTACGGAGCGAGGCGAAGTCGTTGTAAGGGCAAAGGTTAGGTCTGTTTCGGATGGTTTTCAGCTTTCTTGCTCAGTACAAGACTCTGGTGTGGGTATTCACGAGGAGCACATCGGAAAATTGTTTGATTCATTTACCCAAGTTGATTCTAGTACCACACGGAAATATGGCGGTACTGGTTTGGGATTAGCGATTGTCAAAAAACTATGTCACTTAATGGGGGGCGAGATTTCTGTAGAAAGTAAACTCGGTTGGGGCAGTAAGTTTAGTTTTGAACTAACGTTATCAAATTCTAAAACGTTTAAGCACACTCTTAAAAATAACGATAGAAGTGAATCTTGCACGATTGAAGAGATTAATGATGGTAAGGCATTTGGAAACATTAACGTGTTGATTGTTGATAGCAACATAAGTAGTGCAAATGCACTGTCAAAGTTGCTAGCTACTTGGGGAGTTAGCAACAGCATAGTGAATAATAGTAAGCAAGCATTGGATGCTCTAGAGAGCAGTATCAATTTACCATTTAACATTGCCATGGTGAATTGCACGTTTGAAGATATCACCGGCGCTGAGATTTGCCAAAAGCTAATTGAAAGTGAACATAATTATGGGAATATTAAGTGCGCTTTAATGACGCCAATTGCCTTCAGAAATGATGCGGATATGGAAAGTATTGAGGCGATCACAGATATTTTGTCTAAGCCTATAACTCCTTTCTTATTAAGAGACGTATTATTTAATTTAACTCAGAAAAAAGCTGAGAATTTTTCAGAGAAAGAAGTGCGCATAAAATCAACTGAAGCTATTGGTAAGCGACGAATTAAAAATACCTATGCGGCACAAGTGTTCTCAGAAGCGTTGCATGGCAGCACTGGCAGAGAATCAAGCCAACTTGTGAAAACACTCGAATGTATCAAGTTACTTGTGGTAGAAGATAATCGCGTTAATCAAGCAGTTATTAAAGGCTTGCTTGAGGATATGCCTGCGGATATTACGTTGGCAGAAAATGGGGTAGAGGCTTTAAATCTATTGAATCAACATCAATTGGATACTGAACGACCACCATTTGACTTGATCTTAATGGACTGTCAAATGCCAGAAATGGATGGTTATCAAACTACGCAAGCAATACGTGCAGGAAAAACGGGAGAGTCTTACAAAACAATCCCTATAATCGCGATGACGGCAAACGCTATGAAAGGCGATAAGGAAAAATGTCTTTCTGTGGGGATGGACGATTACCTAGCTAAGCCAATAGATACCGCTCTTTTCTTTGAAAAACTTGCCTACTGGGGCCTAGCTGTCACTAAAGCTGATACGGTTGATGAAGGTGTTCTGGACGTAAGCTCTGAAGAAACATGTATGGAAGAATGCATTGCTAATACAAGCCAGGAGGCTAAGGAAATAGGCGAAGAAAACAAAGAATCTGCTTCAATTATTTGGGATGAGCAAGCGTTGTTAAAACGAGTCCGAGATAATCAAGCGTTAGCGGAAAAACTGTTGGAATTATTCATTGACGAAGCTCCCGACCAACTCGCTTCTATACTTATGTCTCTGGAAACTAATGACAAAAATGAAATCGTCGCTCACGCCCATAAGTTAAAAGGCGCTGCCAATAACATTAGTGCAAATCAACTTGGTGAACTTCTATATGAATTGGAGCACTGTGCTAAATCTGAAAATCGTGAAAAACTGACGCATTTTCAAACCGTTTTACCATTGCATTACCAAGCCTTGATGGAAAGGCTTAATGACTATTTTACAAGTTTGCATGTAGAATAAGTTAATTAATTGATTTTTATCAGCTAATATTAACCAGAAATAGGTAAGCAGTGAGGAAGATATGCAAACTATTCTAGCAGTTGACGACGCCAAAGATACATTAATGTTATTAGAATTTGATTTGCAAGCTGAAGGCTATCAAGTGGTGACAACTAATGATGGACTATCTGCAATTTCTCGTATGGAGCACGGCGATATTGATCTTGTATTGCTTGATTTATACATGCCTAACTTTTCTGGATTGCAAACACTACAGGCTATTCGAGAAAACCCTGATTTTGTAAACGTCCCAGTGATTATGCTATCGGCATCAGATGATGAAGATGAAATTGTTGAAGCGCTTGAATTAGGTGCACATGATTACGTCACTAAACCTTATTTGGCCAAAATACTACTCGCGCGTATCAAGAATGCGTTGAGGTTAAGGGAAAACTCTCTCAAGCTTGAAAATTTGGCGCACAAAGACCATTTAACTGAGCTAAACAACAAGGGCCATTTTGAGGAGCTAGCGATTAAGGCGCTTAGCCACATGTCGCGTCATAAAGAGAATGTGGCAATCGCTATGGTAGATATTGACCATTTTAAGAATGTTAATGATACCTATGGCCACGATGCCGGCGATAATGTGCTTAGCTTTGTGGCTAGACTATTGGAAAGCTCTTTTCGTGATTACGATATTGCAGGCCGAGTAGGTGGCGAAGAGTTTGCTGTTTGTATGCCTCATACCGAAGATGACGATGCTTATAATGCGTGTGAGAGGTTTCGTAAAAAGCTCGAAAGTGCCATTATTCCAATAGGTGATGAGCTATCGATCAGTGTTACTGCAAGCTTAGGTGTCGCTTCTGTTAATAGTGAAACTGGTGAATATGATTTTAAACAATTGATGTTAAGTGCTGACGAAGCTTTGTATGAAGCAAAAGCGACGTCTCGCAACGTCACTATTAGCCATTTTAACGCTATGCTTAGTAAAGGCCGGTCGGAATTGGAAAATGTGAGTTTACTTGATGAAAACCAACCGCTAGAACGTGTAGCTACTAGAAACCTTGATAGCAACACGTCAGTGTCACTCGAGAACTTTACAACAGAGGAAGTGAAAATGACGGAAGGAAATTCTGCGGAAATGGATGGTATTGATTATCAAATTGGCGTGGGTAACGTTTTAGGTGATGATGATTTATTTCGAGAAATCCTTCAGATGTTTCATGATGATCATCATCACGATGGCGAAAAGATTCAGCAAGCGATCACTAATCAGGACTATGCTCAATTGAAGAGTGTCGTGCATACGTTAAAAGGTGTATCGAGCTCGATAGGTGCTATGGAGTTGTTTGAACAAACGAAGATACTCGATATTGCAATTAATCAGCAGGACGCTGATAATTATCAACGTTTGTTTGAAAACGTTTCTTTCCAGTTGACGCGTGTTATTTCGACGATAAAAAAAGAGCTAAACATATAAATGTTTAGCTCTTCTATGTTATTTAATTGCGTTATTCAGCCGTAATATCTATATCTGTAGTCGGTATACAGCAACAACTTAATATCTCACCGTCACCAATAAACGCCAATGGCTCCCCTTGAGGGTAACAAACTTGACCTTTGTTGAGGCTGATTCTGCAAGCGCCACAAAACCCATCACGGCAATGATAATGCACTTCTACGTTGTGACTTTCCATGCATTCTAATAGGTTCTTATGAGCCTCGGTAAAGATAATATCTTTACCGTTTACTCGTACTTTTTTGTTAGACGACTCAGTCATTTGTCGCTAGTTCAGAGACAAACTCTCCTCGTGTTGTTTTCATTAACAACGGCGCCAGATAACGCTTATAGCGCAAAGTCGTCGAAGTCGTCAGCAGACACTGCTGAATCAACTTGACCAACTAAGTAGCTCGAAATTTCAGTTTCTTGTGGTGCTACCTGAACATTGTCACTAACAAGGTATGCATTCATCCATGGCAGTGGATTACTTTTAACTTCAAAGGGTGAATCTAGACCAATTGCCGCCATACGTTGGTTGCTGATGTACTCAATATATTGATTTAGGATCTCGGCATTAAGGCCAATCATAGAGCCATCTTTGAATAAGTACTGCGCCCATTCTTTTTCTTGTTCAACCACGTCTAAGAATATTTGACGGCCTTCTTCTTTTAGCTCGTCGGCAATTTCTTTCATCTCTGGGTCGTCTTTACCTGAGAACCAGTTGTTGAGAATATGCTGAGTACCCGTTAAATGAAGTGCTTCATCACGAGCGATAAGCTTAATGATTTTCGCATTACCTTCAAGCAACTCGCGTTCTGCGAATGCAAATGAACAAGCAAAACTTACGTAGAAACGAATCGCTTCAAGCGCGTTTACCGAGCAGATAGCTAGGAACAAGCGTTCTTTGAGCTTACGTTTTGACACTTGAATTGTTTTACCTTCAACTTCGTACTCACCTTCACCTTGGGATTGCATTAACTGTGTAGTGAGAATCACGTCATCAAAGTACTTAGCAATGCTACTCGCGCGTTTCAGAATGGCAGGGTTTACGACGATGTCGTCAAACACTTCGCCGGGTTCTGTGAAAAGGTTGCGCAGGATATGAGTGTAAGAGCGAGAGTGAATAGTCTCACTGAATGCCCATGTCTCAATCCATGTTTCTAACTCTGGTAACGAAACCAATGGCAATAATACAGCGTTAACTGAACGAGCAGCCATGCTGTCTAGTAGTGTTTGGTACTTTAAGTTAGAAATGAAAATGTGCTTTTCTGATCCCGTTAAGCCTTGCCAATCAGCTCGGTCTTTGGACACATCTACTTCCTCAGGGCGCCAGAAGAAGCTCAATTGCTTCTCGATTAGCTTTTCAAAAGAGGCATAACGCTGCTGGTCATAACGAGCAACGTTCACGCTATTACCTAAGAACATCGGCTCGAGTAGAGCGTTTGTTGGCGTTTGATTGAAAGTAGTGTAGGTCATTAAAAGCTCCCAAAAACATCATTTCTTAACGATGCATTGCTGATAAAACACTGTTTTATTGATTGTTAGTGTGTTTCTTATAGTTGTTACGTACAAAGCCGCATGATCGGTTTGATCGATGCGGCCTTAAATTACTCTTTGGCTAATGCCAATTAAATCTTACAAGCGCCGCCCTCACAGCCATCATCCTGTTGACTGTCATCTGCACCATCACGTGTATTGTGGTAGTACATTGTCTTAACGCCTAGCTTGTATGCTGTTAATAAATCTTTGATGATTTGCTTAACTGGTACCTTGCCACCCTCGTATTTAGAAGGGTCGTAATTAGTATTTGCAGAGATTGTTTGGTCAACGAATTTTTGCATAATACCAACAAGCTCAAGATAACCATCGTTGCTTGGAATGTTCCACAATAACTCATAGTTATCTTTTAAGCGTTTGTACTCCGGTACTACTTGCTTCAATACGCCATCTTTACTTGCTTTGATACTAATTAGGCCACGTGGCGGCTCAATGCCATTAGTTGCATTAGAAATTTGCGATGATGTTTCTGATGGCATTAGCGCAGACACTGTAGAGTTTCTTACACCGTGCTCTTTAATACTTTCACGCAGCGCTTCCCAATCTAGGTGAAGCTTTTCACCAGTAATTTGGTCAATCTCTTTCTTGTAAGTATCGATTGGCAATATGCCTTGGCTTAACTTTGTTTCGTTAAACAGCGGGCACGCACCTTGTTCTTTCGCCAATTGGTTCGAGGCTTTCAATAAGTAGTATTGAATCGCTTCGAAAGTACGGTGAGTTAAGTTGTTTGCGCTACCGTTAGAGTAGTACACACCGTTCTTCGCTAGATAGTAAGCGTAGTTAATTACACCTATACCGAGCGTACGACGACCCATAGTCGCTGCTTGAGCAGCAGGTACAGGATAGTCTTGGTAGTCTAGTAAGCTATCTAGCGCACGTACGGCCAAATCAGCTAAACCATCTAATTCGTCTAAGCTTTCGATTGCGCCTAAGTTAAATGCGGAAAGCGTACAAAGTGCAATTTCACCATTTGGATCGTTTACATCGTTTAATGGCTTAGTTGGTAATGCTATTTCTAGACATAAGTTACTTTGGCGAATTGGTGCGTATTCAGGGTTGAACGGGCTGTGCGTATTACAGTGGTCAACGTTCTGTAAATAGATACGACCAGTGCTTGCACGCTCCTGCGCAAATAGACTGAAGATTTCAATCGCTTTGATACGCTTCTTACGAATAGACTCGTCTTGTTCGTATTTAACATATAGCTCTTCAAATTTGTCTTGGTCGGCAAAGAATGCATCGTATAAACCAGGTACGTCGCTTGGGCTGAATAGCGTGATGTGTTCGCCTTTGATGAGGCGCTGGTACATTAGCTTATTGAATTGCACACCGTAATCTAAGTGACGTACACGGTTTTCTTCGACACCACGGTTATTCTTAAGAACTAGCAAGCTTTCAACTTCTAGGTGCCACAATGGGTAGAACAGGGTTGCAGCACCACCACGAACGCCACCTTGTGAACAGCTTTTTACGGCTGTTTGGAAATGCTTGTAAAACGGGATACAACCAGTGTGGAATGCCTCGCCGTTGCGAATGTTACTACCTAACGCACGGATACGGCCTGCGTTGATACCAATACCAGCGCGCTGGGATACGTATTTTACGATGGCAGAAGACGTCGCATTAATCGAATCTAAGCTGTCATCACATTCAATCAATACACATGAAGAGAACTGACGAGTAGGCGTACGTACACCTGCCATGATTGGGGTAGGCAATGAAATTTTAAACGTTGAGATTGCGTTATAGAAACCCTTTACATAATCAAGACGCGTGTCTTTCGGGTACTTAGCAAAAAGACAAGCAGCCACAAGGATGTAAAGGAACTGCGCACTTTCGTAAATATCGCCAGTCACACGGTTCTGTACTAAATACTTACCTTCTAACTGTTTTACCGCAGCGTAGCTAAAGTCGAGGTCACGACGGTGGTCGATAAACGATTCCATCTCTTCGAATTCAGTTTGTGTGTAGTCTTGTGTTAAGTGTTCGTCATACTTACCCATTTCGACCATGTTTAGCACGTGATCAAATAACTTAGGCGGCTCGAATTGGCCGTATGCTTTTTTACGCAAGTGGAAGATAGCTAAACGAGCAGCCAAGTATTGATAGTCAGGTGCTTCTTCTGAAATCAAATCAGCCGCTGATTTAATAATGGTCTCATGAATATCTTCAGTCTTGATGCCATCATAAAATTGAATGTGGGATTTTAATTCAACTTGGGAAACCGATACATCTTCTAGGCCTTCGGAAGCCCAGGCAATCACTTTATGAATTTTTTCTAAATCGATTGCTTCTTTCGCGCCATTACGCTTAGTTACAAAGAGGTTACTATTCATGAAAGACCTTGAGTTAGTTTTATTGTTCTAATTATTTTTACCGTAGATATTGATACTGGTTTTTGGGAGAACCAAGGAGATAATTCAACTAGTGTGTGTTTGAACATCCGATGCACAATATATTGGGTTATTGAAAATTTATAATCACAAGATAATGAGGTTTATAGGTGAATGCAAGTGCTAAAATATTGCTTGATTATTTAATAATCGAGGCAAAAATTGACTAGTTAGTAATGACTAACTTAGTAGTAACTTTTTTATTAGCTTTTTCCAAAACGCAACGGTTTTTTTAGTTAAATTTTGCTTTATAGAATTAATTATCACATAAAATTACTTTTTTTATTTCATTTTGCTATATATGTAATTAACTATAGATAATTCAATGGTTTGCGTTAAAGAACCTGCTTTTGGTCATTAAGTGAACGCTTCGTTTGTTTAGTAAACAGTACTTCTTTTTGGCATTTACATCCAGAAAGAAGCGTCGACAATTGGTCAGTATTTATCGAGAACTGAAGCGTCGCAATCTTTAAGCATTAGCTAAAACAAAGGGAATAATTCTTCTGGCGAATCAACTGAATGGTCAGCTTGCCACGATGAACAAGCTTTAAGGTCTGCAATGTAGCCCCAGTTGGCGATTATTGAGTACATACCAGCAGCGTTTGCCGCTTCGATATCTCGTGGCGCGTCACCGAGATAAACACAGTCTTCAGGTGCAACGCCAATTTGTTTCGCTGCTTCTAATAACGGAGCAGGGTGCGGTTTTCTTTGTGGTAAAGAGTCGCCGCCTATTGTTGATTGACTACTGTTGAATATTGAAAAGAAAGGTAACAGTTTTAGTGTTAAATCGATTGGCTTATTTGTCACAATGCCCCAAGGGATATTGTGGGAAACCAAATAGCGAATGAGTTCTTCTATACCTTTGTAGGGCGTTGTGTGGTCCGCTATGTTGTTGTGGTAATAAGCTAAAAATTCAGCGCGCAATATATCGTAGTCGAAGTCCTTAAGTCCTTGACTAAAGCCAAGTTCAAGTAGGCCTTTAGCCCCATCAGAGGCTATTGGACGGTACCGTTCTCGCGCAACAGTAGGTTGGTTGTATTTTGTAAGTATGTAATTGAGGGTTTCGCCCAAATCGTTAGCCGTATCGAGCAAGGTGCCATCTAAGTCGAATAAGATGCCTTTGAACTTCTTCATTACAACACCTTTTGACAACACAAAATATAATTAACATCTAAGCCCGGGCCTAGCTTGTGGTTTTCGGTTAATGGGTTGTAATGAATGCCTGTCGCATCAATACACTTCAACCCCGCTGCTTCCGCCCAACTAATGAGCTGAGAGGGTCGAATAAACTTGTCGTGATCGTGGGTGCCATCAGGTACCAATTTAAATAACTTCTCAGCCGCTAATATGGCTAGTAAGTATGCTTTGGTAGTTTTATTCAATGTTGAAAAAAATACGTAACCACCGGGCTTTACCATACTAGAACATGCTTGGACTATAGATGAAGGGTCTGGCACGTGTTCGAGCATTTCCATACAGGTAACAACATCGAAGCGAGCTGTGTTTTCTGATGCCATCTCTTCCGCAGTAATGCGTTGATAGTTGACTTCTACACCTGACTCTAGCGCGTGGAGTTTCGCAACATTTAATGGCTCTTCGCCCATGTCTATGCCAGTGACTTTGGCACCTAATTTCGCAAGGCTTTCTGCTAAAATACCGCCGCCGCAGCCTACATCGATAACTTCTTTACCAAATAATTCTTCCGCGTGTTGTAAGATAAACTGACGTCTCAACGGGTTGATTTGGTGAAGTGGTTTAAAGTCACCTGTTAGATCCCACCATTGGCTGGCCACTTTTTCAAATTTTGCGATTTCGTCCAAATTTACGTTGAGAGATTTTGTCATTGCGATAAGGTATTTAGAAATAATGGCGCTGATTCTAAACCAATCATGTGCTGAAACCTAGATAGAAAATAATAATCCGAAGTAAAATCTATGTCAGAACCTCGTTTAACCCGCGCCATTGGGCAGTTGGGTCTCGCCGCGTTAGCTATTAATGGTTTAATCGGTGCAGGCATTTATGCACTGCCAGCAGGAGCTGCAGAACTGAGTGGTAATTTCAGCCCGTGGGCATTTGTTATTTGCGCACTATTAATGTCGTTAGTGGTGATGAGCTTTGCTCAATTGTCTCTCGGCTTTTCAGGTACAGGCGGGCCAGTTGCTTATACCGAAAAAGCGTTTGGTAACCACGTTGCCTTCCAAACAACTTGGCTGTTATATGTTGGTCGACTGACTGCTCTAGCCGCCAATACCAATGCTATAGTCCTCTATATAAGCTTTTTTATTCCAGCCATATCCGATGGCGTACTAAATGGTTTTGCGTTGACTAGCGTATTGCTGATAATCCTCGCAATAAACTTGTTTGCAGTAGATAAGACAATGTCAGTTATTAATGGCATTACGTTATTGAAGTTATTGCCTTTAGTCGCTTTTGTTGTTGTCGGGGTTAGCTATATTGATGTGCCCAAGATGTTGTCTATCGACACACAAGCACTTACCGATATCGATAAAACATTGCTTCTGCTGGTTTATGCCTATATTGGTTTTGAGGGAGCAGTAGTTCCAGCTGGTGAAAGTAAGAACCCTAAACGAGAAATCGCCAAAGCGTTGATAGGCACTCTATTAGTTACCGCGATCTTATACTTTCTTATCCAAAGTATTAGCATTTCTATTTTGCCAAATATGGCGAGTAGTAAGGCACCAATTGCTGATGCTGCATCGGTCATGATTGGCGGGGTAGGCGCAACAATCATTTCGATTGCTGCAATAGTGTCTATTGCGGGTAATTTATCAACGGTAGTATTCACTGCTCCGCGCATGACATTTGCGCTTGCGAATCAAGGAAGCTTACCTGCCTGGTTTGGCAAAATATCGTCTAGCAGTAAAGTGCCAACTCACTCGATTGTGTTTTTTGTCACATTAGCATTGGTATTAGCGGTTACAGGTAGCTTTGTATGGTTAGCGATTGTAAGTTCGCTTGCTCGCTTAATAGGTTTTTTTATTACGATTGCAGCGCTGATTAAATTAAAACAGGAGTTTGTTACGGAAAATCGCTGGTTATTGCCATTAGGTATAACCATACCAGTTTTGGCACTTGTTGTTTGCTTATGGCTAGCTTTTACCGCCTCATGGACATCGTGGTTAATGACTATATTCTTCATGGTATTTGGCAGCGTGATGTACCAATTGGTAAGCAAACGACAAGCTGCTTTGCAGAGCTAAACCTCATCGGCAAAGTTGATTTTGTGGAGCTTACTGGGTAGATTGTCTTTCACCTAACTGACAAGATGTAAGATTAACATGAAAAATATAATAGAGCAGTTATCTAATTACAAAAGCGTTCATTTAAATAAAAGTAACATTAAGACCCACTTTGTGGGTATTCCAGCGATCATTTGGTCAGTAGCTTTACTGCTGAGTTTGGTCTCATTCGAATTCACGGTTGCAGGTAGTGAGGTTACGTTAAGCCTTTGCGTGATAATTTCCGTGTTAGTACTTTGCTATTATTTAGTGCTACATGTGCCACTCGCTATTATGCTTGCCGTAATATTTGGTCCGCTAATATATAGTGCTGGTTTATTTGTTGACTTCGAGTATCCGGTTGCATTAGCTATTGGCGTATTTGTAGTGGGCTGGGTGTTCCAGTTTATTGGTCATGCCTATGAGAAGGCAAAACCTGCATTTGTTGATGACTTAATGCAATTGTTAATTGGCCCACTATTTTTGATTGCAGAGATTTATTTTGCATTGGGGCTGAATAAGTCGCTTGAATCACAAGTACATGAAAAGGCCGTTGAGAAGCGCAAATTGTTTGAGCAAGCTAAGCGTCAAGAACAAGCTGCTTAAACTCGCCTTTGTGTCACGGTGTTAAGTGACAATAATGTTTAAATAATAAAGGTCAGTTAACGTTGAGTTACCTGGCCTTTTTTGATGGTTTGTTGTTCACATTTTAAACCACAATTCCCGCAGTTGAAACGCTTGATTTTTGAGCGCTATCTAGCGCTTGATAAACCGTGGATAAGTGTGCAGAATGGGGCTGTAAAAAGCGGTATGGCATCCCCAAAAGTTGTGGTACTATGCAGGGCTTAATTAAAATAATAATTTCGAAATTTTTGTAGAAATAGGGATACCAGCGATTTATGTCCGATCTGGCAAAAGAAATACTCCCCGTCAATATTGAAGACGAGTTAAAAAGCTCGTACTTAGATTACGCTATGAGCGTAATTGTCGGTCGTGCATTACCTGATGTACGCGACGGATTAAAACCAGTACATAGACGTGTATTGTTCGCGATGAACGTACTGGGCAATGACTATAACAAACCATACAAAAAATCAGCTCGTGTAGTTGGTGACGTTATCGGTAAATACCACCCTCACGGTGATACAGCTGTTTACGATACGATTGTTCGTCTAGCGCAGGATTTCTCGATGCGTTACATGTTGGTTGATGGTCAAGGTAACTTCGGCTCGGTAGATGGCGACTCAGCTGCTGCGATGCGTTATACCGAAATTCGAATGAATAAGATCTCTCACTCAATTCTTGCTGATTTAGAGAAAGAGACGGTCGACTTTGTGCCAAACTACGATGGCACGGAACAAATTCCAGAAGTTATGCCAACACGCATTCCTAACTTATTAGTGAATGGTACCTCAGGTATTGCTGTTGGTATGGCGACAAATATTCCTCCTCATAACTTAACAGAAGTCATTAATGGCTGTTTAGCGTTAATTGAGAACGATGAATTAACGATTGATGAGTTGATGGAATACATCCCTGGCCCTGATTTCCCGACTGCCGGTATTATCAGTGGTAAAGCAGGTATTATTGAAGCTTACAAGACAGGTCGCGGTAAAATTAAGATCCGCGCCCGAGCTGAAATCGAAGTAGACGAAAAATCTGGTAAAGAAACCATTGTTGTTCACGAGTTACCATACCAAGTGAACAAAGCCCGTCTTATTGAGAAGATGGCAGAACTGGTTAAAGAGAAACGCTTAGAGGGTATTTCTGCCTTGCGTGATGAGTCTGATAAAGACGGCATGCGTATGGTTATCGAGGTTAAGCGTGGTGAAGTTGGTGAGGTTGTACTTAATAACCTTTACAAACTAACGCAAATGCAAGTGTCTTTCGGTTTGAACATGGTTGCCTTAACGGAAGGTCAACCTAAGCTATTCAACCTGAAAGAAATGCTTGAATCTTTCTTACTTCACCGTCGTGAAGTAGTAACACGTCGTACAATTTTCGAATTACGTAAAGCACGTGACCGCGCGCACATCTTAGAAGGTTTATCGATTGCACTTGCTAATATCGACCCTGTTATCGAGCTAGTGAAGAGTTCATCGAACCGTAAAGATGCTGAAGAGAAGTTAGTGGCACAAGGCTGGGCTTTGGGTAATGTTGCTAGCATGCTGGAAGCAGCAGGTTCAGACGCAGCGCGTCCAGAGTGGTTGGAACCGCAGTACGGTATTCGTGACGGCTTATATTACCTAACGCCTGAGCAAGCGAAAGCAATTGTTGACCTACAGTTATACAAGCTTTCAGGCATGGAACACGAAAAGATTCTAAACGAGTACAAAGAGTTATTAGACTTAATTGCAGAACTATTGCACATTCTAAACTCGCCAGCTCGTTTGATGGAAGTAATCAAAGAAGAACTCGAGGCTATTCGTGATGAATTTGGTGATGAACGTCGTACAGAGATAACAAATGCTTCGCATGACATCTCATTAGAAGACTTAATTAACGAAGAAGATGTAGTCGTAACGCTTTCTCACGAAGGTTACGTTAAGTACCAAGCGTTATCGGATTACGAAGCACAACGCCGTGGTGGTAAGGGTAAAGTAGCGACTAAGATGAAGGAAGAAGACTTCATTGAACGTTTACTTGTTGCTAACACTCACGATACGATTCTATGTTTCTCAAACCGCGGTAAGTTGTACTGGTTGAAAGTTTACCAACTGCCGCTAGCGAGTCGTACTGCGCGTGGTCGTCCTATTGTTAACTTATTACCACTTGAAAGTGATGAGCGTATTACTGCCATTCTTCCGGTACGTGAGTATGAAGAAGACAAATACATCATTATGGCGACAGCTTCAGGTACAGTGAAGAAAACACCACTAACAGCTTATTCAAACCAACGTGCTAACGGTATTATTGCGTTGAACTTACGCGATGACGATACGCTAATTGGTGTTGATATTACCAACGGTGAAAATGACATTATGTTGTTCTCAGATGAAGGTAAAGTGGTTCGCTTTAACGAGAAGCAGCGCGACAGTGAAACTGGTGAAGTAAAACGTGATCCTGAAACTGGTGAAGAGTTACTTGCACTTCGTCCTATGGGTCGTACAGCAACTGGTGTTCGCGGTATTAACTTAGAAGATAGTCAGAAAGTGGTGTCTCTAATTGTACCGAAGAATGAAGGCGCAATCTTAACTGTGACCGAAAATGGTTATGGTAAGCGTACAGCTATTGAAGAGTACCCAGCGAAGAGTCGTGCAACCAAAGGTGTTGTATCAATCAAAGTGAGTGAGCGTAACGGTAAAGTTATTGGCGCTGTTCAAGTTGAAGATAACGACGAAATTATGATGATCACAGATAACGGTACGTTAGTAAGAACTCGTGTTAACGAAGTGAGCGTCATTGGTCGTAACACTCAAGGTGTGAGATTGATTCGCACCGCTGAAGACGAACATGTAGTTGCGTTGCAGCGGATTGATGAGATTGAAGAGGCCGAAGACTTTATAGAAGGTGAAGTTGAGGCTGCAGAAGGTGCAAGTGAAGCGCCAGCAGAAAGTGCAGAGCTCAACTCAGATTCATCACCGGAGTCTGAAGAGTAACGCCTTTTAGAAGAAAACAAAAAATGGGCGGTTAACCGCCCATTTTTTTTCACTAAATTTAGCGATAGTGATTTTTAGTAAATTCAAAAACCGTATTAAATCTTTATAGAGAAGGAAGAGAAAATGTCTGCACCGTTTAACTTTTGTGCTGGTCCTGCAATGCTGCCAGTAGATGTCATGAAGAAAGCTCAAGCGGAATTTTTAAACTGGCAAGACAATGGCTGTTCAGTTATGGAAATGAGTCATCGCAGCCAGCCTTTTATTGCGTTAGCGACAAAAGCAGAAGCAGAACTTCGTCAATTAATGACAATTCCTGAAAACTATAAAGTGTTATTTATGCACGGTGGCGGTCGAGGACAGTTTTCTGCTGTACCGTTAAACCTATTGTCGTTAGAAGGTAAAGCTGATTATTTAGTGTCGGGTTCTTGGTCAAAAGCTGCTGCAAAAGAGGCAAAGAATTTCGGTAACGTCAACGTTATTGATATCGTAGAGAACGAAGGTGGAGAAAAGCGCGTTACGGCAAATAATACATGGGCACTAAGCGCAGATGCTGAATATGTTCACTATTGTCCAAACGAAACTGTCGATGGCATAGAAATGTTTGATGTACCTAATGTAGGTGATGTGCCACTTGTGGCAGATATGTCTTCGACAATTTTATCGCACGAAATCGATGTGGCGAAATTTGGTGTTATTTACGCTGGTGCACAAAAAAATATTGGTCCGTCTGGGTTAACTATTGTCATTATTCGTGATGATTTACTAGGGAAAGCCAGAAAAGAAACGCCTTGTATATTGAACTATACGTTCGCCGCAGAAAACGGTTCTATGTATAACACACCGCCGACTTTTGCTTGGTATTTAGCCGGCTTAGTGTTTGAGTGGTTGTTAGCACAAGGTGGAGTCTCGGCGATCGAAGCAGTAAACCAAGCAAAGGCTGAAAAGCTTTATGCTTGTATTGATGGTAGTGACTTCTACCTTAATGACATTAACGAGACTAACCGTTCTCGCATGAATGTCCCATTTTGGTTGAAAGACGAATCGTTGAACGATGCGTTTTTAGCTGAAGCAAACCAAGCGGGCCTTTTAGCGCTGGAAGGTCACCGCAGTGTCGGCGGTATGCGAGCAAGTATTTATAATGCTATGCCGCTAGAAGGTGTCGAGGCACTTATCGCTTTTATGAACGCATTCGCTGAGCGTCATAAAGCAAATAATTAGAAATAGAAGGAAGTCGAAATGTATTTAATGAAAACAAGTGTGCAAAAGCACCTGGAGGTTAACTGAAGTGGAACAGTTGACATTACAACCAATTCAAAAGATTAATGGTGAAGTATTTTTACCAGGTTCAAAAAGTTTATCGAATCGCGCACTGCTTATTGCTGCGCTAGCGAAAGGTACGACAAAAATTACCAACCTTTTAGTGAGCGATGATATTAAGCATATGCTTAATGCCTTGACTAGCTTAGGTATTGATTACACGTTAAGCGAGTGTGGAACCGAATGTACCGTAGTTGGTAACAATGGTTTCTTCAAGCAAACTGACGTTGTTGCACCAGTTGAGTTATATCTAGGCAATGCTGGTACCGCAATGCGTCCACTTTGTGCAGCCTTAGCGGCGAGCCAAGGCGAGTTTATCTTAACCGGTGAGCCTCGCATGAAAGAGCGCCCTATTGGTCATTTAGTCGACGCACTTGCTCAGCTTAATGCAGATGTAGAATATCTTGAAAACAAAGATTACCCACCAGTAAAAATCAACGGTAAAACCTTAGGTGGAGAGCGAGTAACAATTGATGGTTCAATCTCTAGCCAGTTTTTGACCGCTATTTTGATGATTGCTCCACTGTTACCAACAGATACCGAAATTGTTATTGAAGGTGAGTTGGTTTCTAAACCGTACATCGACATTACGCTCGATATTATGGCGAAATTTGGTGTAACGGTTGAAAACAAAAAATACCAGTCGTTCTATGTGAAAGGGCAGCAGAGCTATCAGGGCAGAGATCGCTATATGGTTGAAGGTGATGCATCATCTGCATCTTACTTCCTTGCTGCCGGTGCAATTAAAGGCGGTGAAATTACTGTACATGGTGTTGGCTTATCGAGTGTACAGGGTGATAAACACTTCGCAGATGTTCTGGAGAAAATGGGCGCTGACGTTATTTGGCAAGAAGAATCGATCACGGTAAAGGGTAAACCATTGAAGGCGGTAGACATGGATATGAATCATATCCCAGATGCTGCAATGACAATTGCTACGGCAGCTTTGTTTGCTGAGGGCACGACTAGTATTCGTAATATCTACAATTGGCGCGTTAAAGAAACTGATCGTCTATCTGCTATGGCTACAGAGCTAAGAAAAGTAGGTGCAACAGTGGATGAAGGTGAAGACTATATTACAGTGACACCGCCAGCTTCTCTAATTCATGCTGATATAGACACCTATAATGATCACCGTATCGCCATGTGTTTTTCATTAGTAGCATTGAGTGACACACCAGTAACGATTAATGATCCTAAATGTACCGCAAAAACCTTCCCTGACTATTTCGATAAGTTAGCACAAGTATCTTGTTCATAAGCAAGTAAGTAAATAGGCAACGACACTTTTTATTGTTGGGTCATCGAACTCTAGCGAATAAAAAGTGTCGTAGCTCTATCCTCAACATCACAAAAGAGCATCGCTAAAAGCTCGGATAATATGAACAAGTTATACAGATATTTACAAATTGTGAAAAAATAAATTTTTAAACGATTTTCGATAATATTTCCCGTATAATGCAGCCGATTTGCGACATTAGGAGAAAAGATGTATGCAAGAAAGCATTCCCGTAATCACCATTGATGGCCCAAGTGGCGCAGGCAAGGGCACCGTTTCGCGACTAGTTGCAGACCAGTTAGGCTGGCAACTTTTAGACAGCGGCGCTATTTACCGTGTACTTGCTGTGGCTTTATTACATCACAACATTGAAGTTGAAGAAGAAGAGCCGTTAATTCCAATTGCAGCTCATTTAGACGTGCAATTTGAAATTACCAGTGACGGGGAAAGTAAAGTTATTCTCGAAGGCGAAGACGTTTCAAATAGTATTCGTACTGAAGAGGTTGGCGCTTTAGCGTCGAAGGTAGCAGCGTTTCCACGTATTCGTGAAGCTTTATTGCGTCGTCAAAGAGCATTTCGTGTTGAACCGGGTTTAGTTGCAGACGGCCGAGACATGGGCACAGTAGTGTTTACTGATGCACCGGTAAAAGTCTTCTTAACAGCGAGCGCTGAAGAGCGCGCAGAGCGAAGATTTAAACAGTTGAAGGAAAAGGGCTTTGATGTTAAAATCGGGCGCCTTTTAGATGACATACGTCAGCGTGATGAGCGTGATCAAAACCGAACGGTTGCTCCGCTTGTTCCGGCAGAAGGTGCGTTAATTATTGATTCTACAGAACTTTCTATACAGGAAGTGGTCAATAAAATCCTTTCGTTTACGAACGAAAAGCTAACGCAATTTGCAGATATTTAAACCTTGAGTAAGGATACGAAAGGTATTGTTAACAACCCCATGAAACATTGATGTTGATTGGATTACACAAAAGAGTTTATACACAGGTATGACTGAAAATTTTGCACAACTTTTTGAAGAAAGTTTAAAAGAGATCGAAACGCGCCCTGGTTCAATTATCAAGGGTACTGTTGTAAAAATCGAAAAAGACAACGTTATTGTTGACGCTGGTCTTAAGTCTGAGTCAGTAATTTCTATTGACCAATTCAAGAACTCTGCTGGTGAAGTAGAAATTGAAGTAGGTTCAGAAGTTGACGTAGCTTTAGATGCGACAGATGATGGTTTCGGTGAAACTGTACTTTCTCGTGAAAAAGCAAAACGCCACGAAGCATGGCAAGTGCTTGAAAAAGCTTACGAAGAAAAAGAAACTGTTATCGGTGTTATCAACGGTAAAGTTAAAGGTGGTTTCACTGTTGAAGTAAGCAACATTCGTGCATTCTTACCAGGCTCTCTAGTTGACGTACGTCCAGTTCGTGACACTGCGCACTTAGAAGGCAAAGATTTAGAATTCAAAGTTATTAAGCTTGACCAGAAGCGTAATAACGTTGTTGTTTCTCGCCGTGCTGTTATCGAATCAGAAAGCAGCGTAGAACGTGACGAGTTACTAGAATCACTACAAGAAGGCCAAGAAGTTAAAGGTATCGTTAAGAACCTTACTGACTACGGTGCATTCGTTGACCTTGGTGGTATCGACGGTCTTCTTCACATCACTGACATGGCTTGGAAGCGTGTTAAGCACCCAAGTGAAATCGTTAACGTTGGTGATGAAATCCAAGTTAAAGTACTTAAGTTCGATCGTGAGCGTACTCGCGTATCATTAGGTATGAAGCAGTTAGGCGAAGATCCATGGGTAGCAATTGCTAACCGTTACCCAGAAGGTTCTAAGCTTTCTGGCCGCGTAACTAACTTAACAGACTACGGTTGTTTCGTTGAAATCCAAGAAGGCGTTGAAGGTCTTGTTCACGTTTCTGAAATGGATTGGACTAACAAAAACATCCACCCATCTAAAGTTGTTAACTTAGGTGACACTGTTGAAGTATTAGTATTAGAGATTGACGAAGAACGTCGTCGTATTTCTCTAGGTCTTAAGCAGTGTGTTCCAAACCCATGGGAAGAGTTCGCTAAGAACTTCAACAAAGGTGACAAAGTTAGCGGTAAGATCAAGTCAATCACTGACTTCGGTATCTTCATCGGTCTTGACGGTGGCATCGACGGTCTTGTTCACTTATCTGACATTTCATGGAACGGCGGCGAAGAAGTTGTTCGTGAATACAAGAAAGGTGATGAGATCACAGCTGTTGTTCTTCAGGTTGACCCAGAGCGTGAGCGTATCTCTCTAGGTGTTAAGCAAGCTGAAGACGATCCTTTCAATATGTATCTGACAGATAACAAAAAAGGTGCTATTGTAAAAGGTAAAGTAGTTGAAGTTGACGCTAAAGGCGCTAAGATTGAATTAGCTGAGGGTGTTGAAGGCTACCTACGTGTTTCTGACATTTCTCGTGACCGCATCGAAGATGCAACAACTGAATTATCAGTTGGTGACGAAGTAGAAACTAAGTTCATGGGTGTTGATCGTAAGAACCGCACTATTAGCTTATCTATCAAAGCGAAAGATCAAGCTGAAGAGCGTCAAGCGATGGATAGCTTGAACCAAGCAGACGATGCTGGTTTCTCTAACGCAATGGCAGAAGCGTTCAAAAACGCTAAAGGTTAATCACCTATAGTGCTTAAAGGTAAGGAGGCGATTCGCCTCCTTGATATAAACTGCATTAGCGATACGCTTAATGACGACTCGGAGGTCTAATGACTAAATCAGAGCTCATTGAAAAATTGGCAGAGAAATTAGCACATATACCTGCTAAAGACGTTGAATCTGCTATCAAAGAGATCCTTGAAATGATGGCTCAATCTTTATCTAAAGGTGAGCGAATTGAAATTAGAGGTTTTGGTAGTTTTTCTTTGCACTATCGCGCACCTCGTACTGGACGTAATCCTAAAACAGGTGAAGCAGTTGAATTGAGTGGTAAATACGTACCACACTTTAAGCCTGGCAAAGAGTTGCGTGAACGTGTGAACGCATCGATTGCTTAGTTGCGAAATTCTTTTAAAAACGGCATGCTTTAGCATGCCGTTTTTTTTCATCAAAAATATCTGGAAATACTTTTGAAATTCTATCTAACGCTTACCTTGATGGTTGTTTTACTGCTGATTGCATTTGTATTTGGCAGTCAGAATGAACAGGTTATTGCTTTAAATTATTTAATCGCTAAAGCTAATATTTCAGTGGCGATGGCTGTAAGTATTTTTACGGTACTTGGCTTTCTGTTGGGTATTCTGTTTATGATTTTGCTGAAGCTATTTAAGCCAAGAAAGCAAAAAGCAGTAAAAGGTTAGCGCACTTCATGTTGGAGTTGTTATTTCTATTGTTACCTGTAGCTATGGCATACGGCTGGTTTATGGGACGCAATAGTATTAAACAGAAAGACCAAACCGAGAAACAAGACCTATCAATCAAATACTCAACTGGTTTGAACTATTTATTGTCCAACCAACAAGATAAAGCCATTGATTATCTCATCGAAGCGCTGAAGGTTGAAGATGACACCGTTGAAGCACATTTTGCTATGGCAAATCTCTTTCGCAGACGTGGCGAGTTAGATAGGGCGTTAAAGGTTCATGAACACCTAGTTAGACATGGAAATTTACCCTCTAAAGCCCAGGAACAAGCCGTTTTCGAACTCGCTAAAGACTTCCTTACTGCGGGATTATACGATCGCGCAGAGCACATGTTTCAAAAGCTGTTAAAGGCAAAGCCTTATCAGCAAAAATCACTGACTTATTTAATGCAAATTTATCAGTCGACGAAGGACTGGCAGCAGGGTATCGCACTAAAAAAACAAATCGTTAAGCTCAAAGATAAACATTTGCTACACAACCTTGCAAACTTTTATTGTGAAGCATCTTTAGAAGCGCAAAAACAGGATAATTTTATTCAAGTCGTTGAGTTACTAGAGCTAGCGTTGGCTTGTGATCCTAATTCTTGTCGCGCTAATTGGCAGCTTGCTGAAGTGTATGAAAGTCATGAACAGTGTGAGCAAGCCGCTAAATGTTATCAGGCAATCTATCAGCAAGATAAAGAGTTTTTTCCTGATGTCATTGAAAAAATGCATAACTGCTATAAGTCACTCAATGCAGAGCAAGAGTTCTTTACATTTATACGCAAGGTTTATGATGAGACAGGGAGCACCAGCGCTTTAATAAAATATTTAGAATTTCTAACCGAGAAGCACGGTGAAACTAAAGCCATAGAGTTTTTACTTGGAGGCTTAAAGCGCAGGCCGACGATTCGTGGCTTTAAACATTTTGTGAAATTACAATTAGTTTCGGACTCTCCTGAAAAGCAAACAGAAAGCCTTGATGCAATTAAAGAGCTAATCTCTGCTTATATCAACATGCGACCCAGATATAGCTGCCGTACCTGTGGTTTTAATAGCAGCACGCACTATTGGTCCTGTCCGTCTTGTCATGATTGGGAGACATTAAAGCCTGTTAGAGGCTTGGAAGGCGAATAAGTTAAAGTATTGTTGTAAAGGGAGCTTAGCTCCCTTTTTTATTCAGTGATGGCTATATTCTCTAATCTGCGCTGTTTTCTAGGGCCGTTTTACGTACGATAAACAGTTTAACTAATGGTTTTACAATTTGACTGAACTCATGAAAAGAATCCGTTTTGGTATTGATATTAACTGCCATCGAAAAATTGTGATCAGGTATTACCATTAGAAAGCTTTGAGCACCTCTTGATACGCCACCGTGGTGAGCATATCGCATTTTGCCAATCTCTTTACCTAAATCAATATCATGAACCCGCCAGCCGATGGCATAGCTTTGTTCATTTGTTTTACCGTTATTCAGATTTTGTGGTGTCCATAACATTTCACGTATGGAGCCCTCTAAAAAGCTATCTGACATAAAACCTTGACCAAATGTAGCTAGGTCGATCGAAGTAGATAACCAACCGCCACCGGCGAGTCTATGGCTCAAATCAACATCGCGCCAAGGTTTTACGCGAGTAGATTGATTATCTTGAATATAAAAACGTGACAATTGCTGGCTCGGTTGAACTTTGTGTTCTTCAACCGTATTACGCATGTTTAATGGAGTAAATACGTTTTCTTGCATCCATTGCTGATATGTTTTTCCTGCTAGCTTTTGCATAGCAGAGCTCAACAGCACAGTGCCTAAGCTCGAATAGTAAAAACTATCCCCTGGTTTTGAAAGTAATAGGCTTTCATCAAACAACGAGACAGCATCATCAACATTGGGGTAAAAGGTGTTAAGTTGAATGGTCTTTAACAAGCCTAGTTTTTCAGTATTTTCTTTGTAATGAGGCATACCAGCAGTATGTGATGCAAGCTGGGCAAGCGTTATGTTCGACCACGCCTCATTAGGTAGTGGACTAAACACGTTTTCAAGCTCGGTATCTAAGCTAGCTAAGTCTTGTTGAATCAAGGTTGCTAATCCTGCTGACGTTAGCGCTTTAGACGTGCTACCAATGCGCACTAGTGTATTGGCAGTCATCGGTTTGTTGTTTTCAATATCCCCCCAGCCAGCAGCACCATGCCAAACTAAGTTGTCGTCTATTGCTATGGCAACTGAAATGCCTGGAGAGTTGATTGCAACTCTATGTTCGTTAATTAACTCTTGTGCTTGTTCGGCAGCCAATTTATATCGAGGGTCAAGAAGTTGATGCGACTCAGGAATTTCGGTTGTACTTCTTGAGTCAATGTCGGGCAACGTTACAAAGCCCCATGGTAACAGCGGTACTTGATATCGGTGCGCATAAAACTGGTAAATTGGAAATACGTGATAACAAACGCTTACCAAAACTAAAATAACAGCGGTGATTACTATTTTCTTTAAAGTCATTTAAAACACTCTCACATCTAAAGTTGCTGCTATTAAAAGGAAAGCGTTAGTATTTATCTGCTCAAAAATAAAAAATGCTGTGCATTTTTAAAATTGATCACGATATTTAGTCGGTGTCATCCCCATTTGTTGTTTAAAAGCTCGATTAAATGATGCAACTGAGCCGTAACCATTGTCTAATGCAATTGTAATAATAGGAATTTGTTTTTGGTCTACCTGTTTGAGTTGTTCACATACACTGGGTATGCGATAGCTATTTAAATAATGTGAAAAGTTAGTAAAGCCCAGTTCTTGGTTAATTAATACGCGAAGCTGGTGTTCGGGTAGCGCCATTTTCTGTGAGAGTCGTTTTACCGTTAGCTCTTGCTCTTTAAATAGCCCTTGTTCCATCAAAGTTTTTAGTTTGTTGAGTTGAGTTGTTGAACGTTCACCTTGCTTAACATTTGATTGTTTAATAGTGCCAGAACATTCCTTGGCGTTATCAATTGCCTTGTTGATTGCCTCCACTCGATTCTTATCATTGAGTACAACTTTAGCGGCAACGTAAAAGCTTAACGCTAAAATTAATGCCGCATTACCTATACTAAAAACAGCCGTGTCCTTAACATCTAAAAAAACAAATTCAAACAGTGTCAACACTGTCATGTATGCACAGCAGCCTGTGATAAGTATCAAGCGCATATTACGTCTTCTATCAACGAGGTCATCCCAATACCCTAAGGCGGCTCTAATCAACACAATAATTAGGACAACTAATCCAACCAAATGACTTAAATCGTGAATGGCTCCTCGACCAGGTGTGAACAGGAAAAAGCCAGTTAAGAACAGGCACCACACAACAATAGGGAGGTATATTAGTTTCGCCAATTTTGAACTAAGTGATCTAGGCGCTAACACCGCTTGTGAAAACCATAGAATGGCAAAGGATGTTAAATCGGTTGCCAAGAGAAGAGGTTGTCTTAGCCAACCATAATCGCGATTAGGAATTGGTGTTGTGAGTAAGACATAGGCGGAAATACAAATGATTAAAGCCATTGAAGGCCATTTTGTTTCCGTTTGTTTTGCTATGTAAAGGTAGGAGGCAAGAAAAAGTAAAATGCCAACAGTACTAAATCGAAAAAATAAATCGACAACTTCGATAGGAAGTAGAGAAATCATAATATGTAAAAATGGTTATCGAACCAAGGAGGTTAGCAAGCAATCAAATAGATATAAATGAATCGATAAAAATATTCACAATAACATACCAGTTTTCTTCGATATTTTTATGTGTAAAGGGTAAAATAGCGCAAAATTTTTCTATAGGAATTTGCTATGAGTGAAGCAAAAGTCGTTGTTGCCCTAGACTTTGATAATCAAAAAGATGCGTTAGCCTTTATTGATAAAATCCAACCGTCAGATTGTCGCTTAAAAGTCGGCAAAGAAATGTTTACTTATTTCGGACCAGACTTTGTTAGAGAACTAGTTAACCGTGGCTTTGATGTTTTCCTAGACCTTAAGTTTCACGATATCCCGAATACTGTTGCTAAGGCTGTAACAGCTGCTGCCGAACTCGGGGTTTGGATGGTTAATGTCCACGCTTCTGGTGGCACAAAAATGATGGAAAAAGCAAAAGCAGCACTCGAGCCATATGGCGACAAAGCACCTTTGCTAATTGCGGTAACCGTATTAACGAGCATGGGCGAAGAAGACTTAGCAGGAATTGGCATTGACAAACAACCTGCTGAACATGTTAATAGCTTGGCAACGCTCGCACAGAATGCCGGTTTAGACGGTGTTGTATGTTCTGCATGGGAAGCAGAATCACTAAAAGAAACATTCGGTGAAGATTTTAAGCTTGTTACGCCGGGTATTAGACCAGCGGGCAGTAGCACAGACGATCAAAAACGTATTATGACGCCTGAACAAGCAGTTGAAGTCGGTGTTGATTACCTAGTTATTGGACGTCCAATTACTAAAGCGGAAGACCCGCATCAAGTACTTCAAGATATTAACCAATCGCTTAGCTAACTTTTTATTACGTCGCTTTGACAAATCCTTGAATACAGTCTAATTCTTAATATGCGGTCACATTAAGTGACCGTTTTATTAAATGGATATAAATATACAAGGATAGAATATGAAAACTTTCAAACTTGCTGCGCTAGCAGCCCCATTGTTATGCCTGTCATTTAATACTTTTGCTTTTGCCGATGATGAAGTCGTCGAATCAAGTCTTAAGTCTGTGATTACCAAACCTTTGAATATTAACCAAGCCACGGTTGAGCAACTCATGGCACTTAAAGGTATTGGTAAGAAGAAGGCACAAGCGATCGTCTCATATCGAGAAGAGTATGGTGCGTTTATCACCGTAAGTGATTTGGTAAATGTCAAAGGTATTGGTGAAAAGATACTAGATGATAATGCGTCATTATTGTCAATTTAATTGACTCAGGCCGATTCAAGCTCGCTTAGGCGGGCTTTTTTATTGGTAAGGACAAAAGAAAAAAAACGCTCTATGAATATAGAGCGCCAAGTCGACTAAAACGTTAAACAGAACGCGAGCGTCGAGGGATAAATTTCTGTATGACCTCAGGTCAAAGAAAAAGCTGACAGCATAAAGCTAATTCTTATGTAACCTATTACAACAATGTCATTCAGTGATGTCACGGGGATAGCAATTGTTCATCCACGGCGCATAGAATAGATGCATTAGGTGACAGTTAAATGACAGGAATTATTAAGTTATTGTGACGACATTAGGTTTAATTACATTCTCTTTATTACATAACGAAGAACTTGAATAGGAGCATTTGAATTGACGGCTTCCATCTTGAATTAGACTCCGTATACAATGGTGTAACTATATAAAACGTCATAATAAATTGATTAACCGTGTCAGAAAAAAAACTGCAACATTTTTATATTGCTGAAGAGCAATCAATTTACCTACTGAGTCATAAAGATGCGACTAAGCTCAAAACTTGGGTAGAACTTTGTCAGCGTCAACTTGCGGCAATGGGATATCGGAATATTTCACTTGTCGGAAAGGGAGCTTATGGATTCGTGTTTGCAGGAGAAGATAACGCGGGTAAACACTATGTGTTCAAGTTTTCTAGAATTACACTACCACAACACGTCCAAGATAGATTAGAAGAAGAAGCTGAGATTCAACAACAGCTTAGCCATGCTCAAATCCCTTCAGTTATTGAGTATCGAAAAATTAAACGCCAGTCAATTTTACAAATGACACGAGCGCCAGGGGTAGATCTTGAACAATATTCACATCAGCAAGGGCCATTGCCCGCAGAGCAAGTTGTTTCTTTTACAGTACAGTTAATTGACTTACTTAAATACTTAAGGGATGAGAAGCAACATCCTTCAGGTAAACCTATCGTACACGGCGATATAAAACCTTCGAATCTCGTATTTGACCAAGAAACGGGCAGGCTGCAACTCATTGATTGGGGGTCAGCTGTTTTCGCACAACTTGATGAAGACGGCCAAACAACGGCAAACAACGTTATGGATTTGATGAGTAGTGATTTGCAACATACGAATGCGCGTTTAGGGGACGTCTATTTTATAGGGCCTGAGCAAATTAATGGTGGGTTATCATCGCCACGTTTTGATGAGCAAGGGGCTGCAGCTACTTTATATGCGTTAGCGTCAGGTCAATCATGCCGCTATGGTAAAAACATTATTCCTGCGTCAAGTTTGGGTTTACCAAAGGTATTGGCCCAAGTACTTGATGGTTTGCTAAGTGAAGATCCGAAGATAAGAGCGCAAGCCGGGGATTACTTGATTAATAATCAACGGTTGTTCATTAATCTCGTGTTGTCAGAAAGCCCCGCACGCCAATCGATAATCCCCTTGATACCTGTTTGGGTAAGGCACTCAAGTGAACTTATTGATACTGTTGTTTATGGTTCTCGTAAGTCATTTCTGCGCGAAGAAAGTGATGATAGTGCACTAACTGAAGTGGATGACGTACAACTAGAGAAATACTATAAAAATTATCTAATGGGAATGGGGGATAATGAGAAAGCGTTTGTGGCAGCGGTTAGCCGTTTAGGTAATTTCCCTGTCGTTGGTGGCCTTGCCGTGCGTTGGGAGAAGGAGGGGGTTTATGTGGATTCAAATCTTACGCTCTTTGATGAAAGCTTAAAACAGTCCTTCCAAAGTGCGGTGAATAATATGATTCATCTGGCGCAAGGGATATTTAGAATTGGCATGTTTAAGAGTTGCCTGTTTAATGCCCGTAATACGTTGCACGTTGAGCGAGAAGACTCAACAGTACCTTTTATCGCGGCAAAAGGGCAGTTCATTCCGTTTGATGTAAGTGTTATTCCAGAGCTTGATGACGAGACCAAGCTACATTCATATTTTGAAGACGGAAAAGACCCTGATGAATATTTGCATTTACCTGATGAAATTATGGCAGAACTCGCTAAACTTAATTTAATTCACCACACAGGCTGTATTATTTTCGAAGTCTTACCAACGCATCTAAAGATACATAGCTATCTTATGTTACTTAATCACGAGCGAGAAGCTGAGTTTAAGCAGTGCTTGGCTAATATTTTAAGTTTACTGCCAACAATAAAAGGGCTTGGAATTTCTGGCTTTATGAAGCTACCCTACAAAGACACTCGTTTTTTCGAGCATATTAATCAATTGCCTGAAAAATTTTATCCTAAGAACCCAAAAGCAGGGCAGCATTAGGGGAGGCCGAAAAGGAATAAGCAACATGGAAAATGCAAAATTAGGTGAAATAGCTTGGTTAGATCTTACGGTAGAAGATGCCAGTAGTATTAAAGATTTTTATCAACAGGTCATTGGGTGGAAAGTTGAGCCCGTTTCTATGGGGGAGTATCAAGATTACTCTATGATTGCAGAATCAACGGGCCATGCAGCAGCAGGTGTTTGTCATGCAAGAGGCGCTAATGCCGATTTACCTGCTATGTGGTTACCTTACTTTTTGGTATCAGATGTTGAAAAATCTGCGCAAGTAGTCTTGCTTAATGGCGGCACCTTGCACACCAGCATTAAGGAGATGGGCAATGACAAATTTGTCGTTATCTCCGACCCTGCTGGCGCTGCTTGCGCGCTTTATCAACAAGCTTAACAACGAGCGCCTTTAACTCCAAAGCCGATTCAGTATATTCCTTACTATGTATGAGCATCATAGTTGTCGCCTGTACTCATTGGCAAAAATAACGTCTGATAAAGGCGTGTTGCATAGCCGTCGGTCATGCCTGATACATAATCAGCAATTACGCGGTAATGATTCTCTCCACCATCCGCGGCATTTCTCCAACGCTTTGCAGTTGCTGTCGGTAGTAGTCTTTCCGGATCGGACGAAAGCGCCTCAAATAATTCCATGACTATCTGTTGACCACGATATTCCACTCTTTGGATAGCAGGAAGCTTTACAACAAATCTCAGTACAAAGTTTTTAAAGATTTGCAGCATTTGTGCTTGTGCATCAGGGAGCTTTGCATTGTATCTCAGTAGCGGAGATTCAAACTCACCAGTGTCAATTTCTACCTGCGAAAGGCTTATGGCCGTAATCAGGTAATTTACTAAGCCACCAATCGCGTCTTTTTGCATATGGTGGTGTTCAGAAAATAATTTGTCGGTTAATGTTTTACTGTATCTTGTTAGCCAATTGTCGCCGATTTCTTGTAGTGGCTTTATCACATATTCGTCGAAGTCATTTTGATTTACTACATGCGTGACAATGGCATCTTCTAAGTCATGGATACCATAGGCGATATCGTCGGCGAGCTCCATGATAGAACAATCAAGTGACTTAAACACGGTTCTGCTGTGTTGCTTTTCCCGCTCTACAATGGTCTGAAATAATGCTTGGTCGCTAGCGCCTAATGGTGCCAATATCCAATCCAAAATTTCTTGGTCGTCAGAATAAAGGCCTTTTGGCGGGTGCCACTCGCTAGCTTTTAATTGCCTAAAGTTTTGTGGTGCACGGTTAGGCATCTTATGAACTAAGTTTTCTATGGTTTGAGGATACTTTATGAGACCAAGTAAAGTGCGGCGCGATAAATTCATACCGTAGCCTTCGCTAAATGGCTCTAATTTAGCCACGATACGCAGGGTTTGGCCGTTGCCTTCAAAGCCGCCGTGTTTGCGCATCATGTAATGTAGGGCAACCTCTCCACCATGGCCAAAAGGTGGATGACCTATATCATGCGCCAGACACAAAGCTTCAATAAGCGTATCGTCTTCTGGAAATAGTGACTGAGCGAGTTCTGGGTATTTAGATCTGAGTTGCGCTGTAATGCCAGAGCCTATTTGTGCTGCTTCAAGTGAATGAGTAAGTCGAGTGCGATAGAAATCACTTTGACCTGAGCTAATGACTTGGGTTTTGGATTGTAAACGTCTGAAAGCTGCAGAGTGCAGTATACGTGCTCTATCACGTTGAAAAGGTGTGCGATGATCGTGCTGACGTTTGGTTAATTTTTCAAATCGTCTTGCTAACCAACTATCGTCAATTACATTGCTCATAAGCGTCCTTTTTGGCCAGTGGTTTACAGTATGAATAGTACTGCACCTGATAGTGTCTATCATAGCCAACTATCAGTTTAAATTACCAGCAAATTCAACATACTTGAGTGGTCAATTAGGGGGAAAATAATTTGAAAATGAAGAGCTAGATGCTTATCAATCTTGCTCTTCGAAAAGTGAAAATTGTTAGAGGGGCTATTTTTTAGCAATAAAGATTGCACGCTGAGGCGCTGGGTAACCTTCAATTGTTTTCGATTGGTCGTTAGGATCAAGAAAATCACTCAATGATTCGGTGTCAATCCAATCTGTCTTACGTTGTTCCTCTAACGCAGTGATATCAGTATTAACCATGCGAACATCGCTAAATCCACATCGTTCTAACCAAGCACACATGGCTTTACCGCTCGGTAAAAACCAAACATTGCGCATTTTTGCATAGCGCTCACCCGGAACAAGTACCGTGTTTTCATCACCATCGACAATTAACGTTTCCAGCACTAATTCACCGCCTTTAACGAGCTGTGCTTTAAGCTGATAGATAAAATCAATCGGCGAACGTCTGTGATAAAGCACGCCCATCGCAAATACAGTGTCAAATGCATTCAACTCTGGAAGCTGCTCCACACCTAAAGGTAGCAAATTAACGCTAGGGTCTTTAATAAAGTGTTGAACCGCATTGAATTGCATCACAAACAACTGTGTCGGGTCGATACCCACAACAAATTTCGCTCCAGCGCCTCGCATACGCCACAAGTGGTATCCACTGCCACAGCCGATGTCGAGAACGTATTTATTTTTTAGGTCGCTAATATGAGGAACTAGTCGTTCCCATTTAAAATCTGAACGCCATTCTGTATCGATATGTAAACCATGGATATGATATGGACCTTTGCGCCATGGTTTGAGTTTTTTCAACATATGCTCAAGGCGCTTTAGTTGTCCACTATCTATTTCTTCTGGCTTACCAACGCTCACGCTATTGGCTAAGTCCACAAATTCGGTATGGGTTACAGGTAACTGTTCCAACACTTTTCGCCACTGTGCAAATTCGCCATGTAGGTGGTGCTTTTGCCAGTCGGTCAATTGTGCAGGAAGGGTGTCTAGCCAATGACTCAGGCGATTTGTGGCGATTTTTTGATAAAATGTATTGTAGAAGCTCATCTATTTTTCGCCCTTAATGGCAACCATCGAAGTAAAGTTAAAACATTGGAACCACGGCGTCACTTCGCCAAACCCAGCTTCTGCCAAACGTGTTTTGTGCTCTGCAAGCGTGTCCGGTTTCATCACGTTTTCCAGCGCGGTGCGTTTCTGTGCAATTTCTAGTTCGCTATAACCGTTAGCGCGCTTAAAGTCATGATGTAAATCGATTAGTAACTCGTTTGCGGTGTTTGATTGACCGGTAATTTTTTCAGATAGCACGAGTATGCCGCCAGGGACTAAACCTTCAAAAATTCTATCCATTAAGGCTTGGCGTTTTTCTTTTTCGATAAACTGCAACGTGAAGTTAAGCACGACAATTGACGCGTTTTCAATCTCAATTGTTTCAATATTGTCTTTAACAATCGTAACGGGGGTTTTGCCTTTAAAGGCTGAAACGTGCATCTTACAGCGCTCGACCATAGCGTCAGAATTGTCGACACCGATGATTTTGACATGTTCTTCTGTAATGGCACGACGCATAGCAAGCGTTGCAGCACCTAAAGAACAGCCTAGGTCATATATCTTGGTGTGTGATTTTGCATAGCGTTGGCTTAAGCGGCCAATAGTATCAATAATCGTGTTGTATCCCGGTACTGAACGACTGATCATATCAGGAAAAACTTCGACTACCTGAGCGTCAAAAGTAAAGTCTTTGACTTGGCTATGCGGGTTAGAATAAATTAAATCGGTATTTGAGCCTTGCATGAATGAGGACTTTTTTGGTTAAACTCCCTATATTTTAACTGAAGCGATTGATCTTGATAAGATAATATTGCAAGGTTCCGGACTGCGGTTAAGTTAAGGGTATGTTACCAATGTGTAGAGTTAGATGGTTTGGCATTTGTTTGCTGTTTTTAGTTGAGTTAATCGGGGTCGGTATCCTCGGGATGCGCTCGGCTTTAGCAAATGATTTGGAAGTGCCAGAGCCATCCACTGATAGCTCATTTGCCCCCGACAAAGTCTTTTCTATCGCATTTAGTAACGAGTCCTATCCACACCAATTCATTAATGAACAAGGACAGCCCGATGGCATAATGAAAGATTTTTGGCAACTCTGGGCTGATAAACAAGGTGTTGCTATTCGTTTGGTACCTATGTCTTGGCAAAAAACCCTGGATAGTATTCGAAGTGGTGATGTTGATTTGCATGCTGGGCTGTCATTTACACATGAGCGCACAGAATTTCTTACGTTCAGTACAGGTATATTCCCTACTTACAGTTTTATTTATTTAAACGAATCCTTGCCTAGTATTACCCATGTCGACCAATTAACGCCATATAGTGTTGGTGTTGTAAGAGGCTCAAGTCATAGCACAACACTACATCAAGCAAATCCGCGTATTCAGCAAATTACTTTTGACACTCGGGCTCAAATGTACGAAGCGGCTATGGCAAAAGAAATCTTAGCTTTCTCAGAACTTGAAAGGCTTGATGACAACTTTAATGAACTTGCCCAGTTGAATGTACTTTACCCCCGCTTTAGACGCATAAATTATCAAACTAGCGACTATGCAGCAGGTTTGGCTAAAGATGACAAACACATGCTTTCATTTGTCAACCAAGGGATTCAAAAAATCACCTTGGCGGAGCGTCAATCGATTGAAAATAAATGGCTTAAATCACAAAAAACGAGCGTAGGTATAACCTTAGTTTATACAGACAATCTTGCACCTTATATGGGGCACTCAGCATCAGGACAACCACAGGGGTTGTTTATTGATATTTGGCGACTTTGGTCAAGTTATACAGGAATGCCTGTTACATTCATAGGCGATACCATGGAACGGGCTTTAGAACAGGTTATTTCTGGTAGAGTTGATGCGCATATAGCGTACCCAGGACACGGTAACGTAAATGAGCGTTTGGCAAAAGCGGCAAAAGTATATGAAGTAAATTCAGGGGTGTTCGTTTCTCAAGCGCTCCAAGGCATTGAAAACTTAGATCAATTAACGGGTAAGAAGTTGGGGGTATTCGTAACTTCTCCTTATTTGAATATTATTAAGCAAGAATATCCGGCGATCGAGTTAATTTATTTTACTAATCACCAAGACATGATCCACGCAGCTGAACGCGGGGAGATAGATGCTGCGATTAGTGAAGTTGAAAATATGCATGTCAAACTTGTTAGTGCAAACTTACAATCGTTGTTTTATTTGCTTGATGAGCCAAGGTTCAGTGTCGACATATTTGCTTTGCTTAATAAAGAAAACGAGGCGCTCGCTGATTACATACGGGAAGGTTTTGAGAGTATACCTAAGAGCGAGCTTTGGGCGTTAGAAGATACCTGGCTTACGGTTAAGGAAAATAGCTATTTTAGAGAGCAAGGGCAAAAGGTTGATTTAAACGCCGAGCAAGTAAAATGGGTATTAGAAAACTCAACCATCAAGGTTGGGGTTGTCAAAGATTGGGAGCCACTAGAGTTTGTTGATGAGCAGGGGCGTGTTAAAGGTATAAACATAGATATTATAAATAAAGTAGCTGAAAGTGTCGGTTTAAAGTTGCAAATAGTGACCTACGACACTTGGACAACGCTGCTAGATGATCTATATCGTGGTGACGTTGATGTGATATTAGGGGCATCGCAAACGGAACAGCGTGAAAGCTTTCTTACCGTTAGTGAGCCTTACTTAGAGGCTCCATGGAGTATTATTCACAAACAAAGTTTAGATGAGATCAGAAGTATTAGAGACTTTGACGGTAAACAACTCGCTATCATTAAAGATTATCAATTGATTGACCATATTCGTCGCCAATATCCGAATATCTACCTTACCGTTGTCGAGTCTATCGATGAAGGGGTGCGAGCAGTACAGCAAAACGTGGCAGATGGCTTTATTGAAGTATTGCCAGTCGCGTCAAAAGTGACGAATCAAGAGAGTTTAGTGCCATTGAAAATATCGGTAGTACCAGAGCTTCCACTTCAAGACTATCGCATTGCTTTACGCAAGGAACAAGCAGAGCTAAAAACATTGATAAATGAAGGGCTGATGAATATGTCTGATCAAGAGCGACAAACAATTCTTGATAGATGGTTTAGTATCAGTATTCAAACGGGTCTTGACCAGCGCTGGGTCACGAAAATTGCAGCGCAACTTGGTTTTGTCATTTTTATTATCATCGCAATCATTGTGTATTGGAACCGCAAACTTAGGCAAGAAGTCGGCTTGCGCCGCGAATTAGAAACTCAAATGAAGCATATGGCGACCCATGACGAGTTAACAGGGATAGCTAATCGTAACTTGTTAAAGTCGCAAATGGAGCAAGCGATTGCATTACACCAAAGGCAAGGGCTCAAGTTAGCGGTGCTATTTGTTGATTTAGATGGCTTCAAACAGGTCAACGATGAACACGGTCATGAAGTCGGCGACCAAGTGCTCAAGGAAGTCGCTAAGAGGTTGCAAGGTTGTGTTCGGCGCTCCGACACTGTGTGTCGATTTGGTGGTGATGAGTTCATCCTTCTACTCACGAGCTTGAATAATCGAGAAGAAGCCGGTTTCATTGCGGAGAAGGTGATAAAATTCGTTAGCGAGACCTATCGCATAGGCGAAATTGAAGCAAAACTGGGCTCTAGTATTGGTATTGCTATGTACCCCGATGACGGTCAGGAAGGTGGTGATTTGCTGAAAATGGCAGATACATTAATGTATAGAGTAAAAGCTAGTGGTAAGAACGGTTATTTGTATCGAAAATAACCGTTACTTGAGGCTGTGATTGAGAGAAGAGCTAAATATCGAATCCGAGGAATTCCCCTTTGTTCCTCTCAAATTTCAACATGCTAAAAGTTAAATCGAAAGCGGCCATTTTTCGGGGTGACTTTACTAAGCTTTGCTATATAATATCCGGCAATTTTATGTCTTCCCGCTGATTTAGCGGGTTTTTCATTTCAGGATAATTCTAAATGCGCAGTCATTATTGTGGTGAGGTAAACGAATCTCACGTAGGACAAGAAGTCACGTTATGTGGTTGGGTTAATCGTCGTCGCGACTTAGGTGCGGTAATTTTCTTGGATCTTCGTGATCGCGAAGGTTTAGTTCAAGTTGTTTTCGATCCAGATTTACCAGAGGTTCTAGATACAGCTAACACGCTTCGTAACGAGTTTTGTGTTCAGGTTAAAGGTAAAGTGCGTGCTCGCCCAGAAAGCCAAGTGAACAAAGACATGGCAACCGGTGCTATTGAAGTATTAGGTTTAGAGTTAACGATTTTGAACAAGTCTGCTCCTTTGCCGCTTGATTCAAACCAAGAGAACTCAGAAGAGCAGCGCTTAAAGTATCGATACCTTGATTTACGTCGCACTGAAATGACAGAGCGCTTAAAGTTCCGTGCTAAAGTCACTGCTGCGGTACGTCAATCTCTTGAATCTCAAGGCTTCATGGATATCGAAACACCAATTCTTACGGCAGCTACACCAGAAGGTGCACGTGATTATTTGGTTCCAAGCCGCACACATAAAGGTAAGTTCTTCGCATTGCCACAATCACCTCAGTTGTTTAAGCAATTACTGATGATGTCTGGTATGGAGCGCTACTACCAAATCGTTAAGTGTTTCCGCGATGAAGACTTACGTGCTGATCGCCAACCAGAATTTACGCAAATTGATATTGAAACGTCATTTATGACAGCTGACCAAGTGATGGAAGTAACGGAGAAAATGATCCGTGAATTATTCCTAAATTTACTAGACGTTGATTTAGGCGATTTCCCTCGCATGCCTTATTCAGAAGCGATGACACGTTTTGGCTCTGACAAGCCAGATTTACGTAACCCGCTAGAGATTGTAGATGTTGCTGACATCTTAAAAGACGTAGAGTTCAAAGTATTCTCTGGTCCAGCAAACGATGAGAAAGGCCGTGTAGCGGTTATTCGTGTGCCAGAAGGTGCAGCGAAATTTTCTCGTAAGAATATCGACGATTTAACTAAGTTTGTCGGTATCTACGGTGCTAAAGGTATGCCTTGGCTTAAAGTTAATGATAAAGCTGCTGGCATGGAAGGCATTCAATCACCGATTCTTAAGTTCCTAAACGAAGAATCGGTTAATGCGTTATTAGCGCGCACTGGTGCAGAAACCGGCGATATTATCTTCTTTGGTTCAGATACTTACAATGTGGTTACTGAATCGTTAGGTGCACTGCGCTTGAAGTTAGGTGAAGAGCTTGGCTTAGTGGCTGATGAGTGGAAACCATTGTGGGTTGTTGACTTCCCGATGTTTGAAGAAGTTGATGGACACATGCACGCGTTGCATCACCCATTCACTGCGCCAAGCAACATGACGCCTGAAGAGTTAGAAGCACAGCCAGTTGGTGCCTTGTCTAATGCGTATGACATGGTGTTAAATGGTTGTGAATTAGGTGGTGGTTCTGTGCGTATCCACGATCAAGCAATGCAAGCAGCTGTATTCAGAATTTTAGGTATTAGCGATGAAGAAGCACAGGAGAAGTTCGGCTTCCTACTTGAAGCACTTCAATATGGTGCTCCACCGCATGCGGGCCTTGCATTTGGTTTAGACCGATTAGTGATGTTGATGACAGGTGCTAGTTCAATTCGTGACGTGATGGCGTTCCCGAAAACGACAACAGCCGCATGTCCATTAACGAACGCGCCAGGTCAAGCAAATCCTGCACAACTTGAAGAACTTAATATTCAAACACTTGTGCAAGACGATAGTGCTGAATAATGACCAAAAGGTCGTTGATACTATACGTTTAATCGTTTACTAATAAAAACGCGCTTTTAATTGTTGAAAGCGCGTTTTTTTGTGAGGAAAATTTGCCAATTATTTTAGGAATAGACCCTGGCTCACGCTTAACTGGCTATGGGATTATTGAACAGAATGGTCGCTCTTTTACGTATTTAGGTAGCGGCTGCATTAGAGCTATCGCCCAAGGCGAAGACTTAGCCACACGTTTGCAGACAATCTTTGCTGGTGTTTCTGAACTGGTTATTCAATTTAAACCTGATATGTTTGCTATTGAACAAGTCTTTATGGCATCTAATCCCGATTCAGCGTTGAAGCTGGGGCAAGCTCGCGGCGCAGCTATCGTAGCGGCAACTAATGCAGGATTGGATATCGCAGAATACTCGGCACGACAAATCAAACAGTCAGTTGTTGGCACTGGTGCTGCAGATAAAACACAAGTTCAACATATGGTTAAGTCAATTTTAAAGCTACCTGGTACGCCACAGGCTGATGCGGCAGATGCGCTTGCCGTTGCGCTGTGCCATGCTCATAGCCATGATTCCATCAGCAAAATGGCAGGGCAGGTGAGTAAAACAGTGCGTGGCCGGTTAAGAAAGTAACAACTGGAAATTGTCGGCTTAATAAATGGTTTACTGTATAAATATCTAGTGTTAAGCTTTTGGCCATGTTAACCATGGAATTTTAATGTGATTGGACAATTAAAAGGGCTACTCGTTGATAAGCAGCCGCCGGATATTGTAATCGACTGCAACGGTGTTGGTTATGAAGTACAAGTCCCTATGACAACTTTGTACGCATTACCTGAGCTTAATGAACCTACCTTACTTTATACACATTTCGTTGTTCGTGAAGATGCGCAATTACTTTATGGTTTTGCTACCAAGGTTGATCGCAAGCTTTTCCGTTTATTAATTAAGGCGAGTGGCGTAGGGCCAAAATTAGCATTGGCGATTTTGTCGGGTATGTCTGCAGAGCAATTTGTCAGTTGTGTTGCACATGATGATGCCTCTACTATCGTTAAAATACCGGGTATTGGTAAGAAAACGGCAGAGCGTTTACTCATTGAAATGCGCGATCGCATTAAAGATTGGCAAGTTGAAAGTCATGCCAGTATGCCTGATGCGATGCCGCTTGAGTTGGCGGCAGAAAATACCTTTATCAAGTCTGATGCTAAAGGAGATGCACTCAATGCCCTAATTTCGTTGGGGTATACGCAAGGACAAGCAGATAAGGCGATTAAAGCGGTTTATCATAAAGACAAGTCAAGCGAAGTACTGATTAAAGATGCGCTTAAAGCTATGCTTTAAGCCATGCATTTAACGATAAACAGCCAGCGTAAAAGTAACAGTTAATAATAGACTTAATGAATTTGTGCTAATGCCTAGGGTAGTTTAATTGCCTAGGACAGCAACAACGTCTAGGAATAAGAAATGATAGAAGCGGATCGATTAATACAACCAGTTGCAACAGTTGAAGATGAAGGCGTAGATCGGGCTATTCGTCCAAAAATGCTGACCGATTATACTGGTCAAGATCACGTTAAGGCACAAATGGAAATCTTCATTCCTGCTGCGAAGAATCGAGGCGAGCCGCTTGATCATCTGCTGATTTTTGGACCGCCAGGCTTAGGTAAAACCACACTAGCCAATATCGTTGCTAATGAAATGGGCGTAAATATTCGTACCACTTCTGGCCCTGTACTCGAAAAAGCTGGCGATTTAGCTGCACTGTTAACAAACCTCGAAGAAAACGATGTGTTGTTTATCGATGAAATTCATCGTTTAAGTCCAATGGTGGAAGAAGTTCTTTATCCTGCAATGGAAGATTACCAATTAGATATTATGATTGGTGAGGGGCCAGCCGCACGTTCTATTAAATTAGATCTGCCGCCTTTTACATTGATTGGTGCGACTACAAGAGCTGGTGCCTTAACGTCTCCACTGAGGGATAGGTTTGGCATTGTGCAACGTTTAGAATTTTATTCGAGTAAAGATCTTACCGATATCGTACTGCGTTCTGCTCATTTCCTAAATCTTACCATTGATGAACAAGGCGCCTTTGAGGTGGCTCGTCGATCTCGAGGTACTCCGCGTATTGCTAACCGTCTATTACGTCGTGTTCGCGATTATGCTGATGTTAAAACGGGGGGGGTTGTAAACCAAGACTCCGCCGCAAAAGCATTAGATATGTTAGAAGTCGATAATGAAGGTTTTGACATTATGGATAGAAAGTTACTGCAAGCTATCATTGATAAATTTATGGGTGGCCCAGTTGGATTAGATAACTTAGCGGCGGCCATTGGCGAAGAACGAGAGACAATAGAGGATGTTTTGGAGCCGTTCCTAATTCAACAAGGCTTTTTACAGCGAACACCAAGAGGGCGCATTGTAACAGAGCGTTCCTATCAACATTTTGGCTTAGCCAAACCGTAGCCGTAGCAATTTTTACACGTCTTAATGCCATTACATTGGGGTAGATCAATTAGTGGCCTAATATAGTCATAGTCACTGTTATAACCTCAACAGTCTCATTTCCCAATAAATTTTAGGCAAAAAAAAGCCCGCTTAGTGAAGCGGGCCAACTTAATAAAGTTGATAGAAGGAAGTTAATAATTCCAGGAAACATGTCAGAGAGAAGAGACAGTATCAATACTACCTATTCTTCAAGAAATCTGGGCTTGTGAGACATTCTCACTGCGCTAGCTCAGAAAACAAGAGTATTCTAAACAAGTCCTACCACACCAACAAACTAATTAAATTTTATTTAAGTATTAGAAAAACTAATGTGAAAATTTTTAGCGGGATTGCCTCTATGTCTCTAATGAATAGATATATAAGGATATTGCCGATAAAGTGAATAATTATTTACATATTTTGCATGCTGGTTGAATGTTAAAAAATGTAACTAAAAAGTTAATGGGGGATCGTAGAGAAATTAATTTACAAATATTCACTAATTTAATTGTATACAAGCCTTGTTAGCACTGGCGTTAATTATTAAGATAGAGCACATAATAAGAGTAATTAGAATTCACAATCTTCCCTATGTCTTTGTCGTCGTTTCAATTTCCTGTTCGTGTCTATTATGAAGACACAGATGCTGGCGGCATTGTCTATTATGCCAACTATTTAAAGTTTTTTGAGCGAGCCCGAACAGAGTGGCTCCGCGCATTAGGTATTGAACAATCAAAGTTTTTAGAACATTCCATCGGTTTCGTTGTCAGACGAGTTGAGATGGACAATCTGGCATCAGCTCGGTTAGATGATGCACTAACAGTTCACTCTCAAATCGTTCGACTTAAAAGAGCCAGTATTATCTTTAATCAACAAATTACTGATATTAATGGAAAGGAATTATGTCGGGTTTCGGTCTCAGTGGCATGTATCGATTTTACAAAACATAAACCATGCCCAATCCCAGAGTTTATTTTAGGAGCGTTAAAAAGTGTCAGCTGAACTGTCAATTTTAGATTTGTTTTTACAGGCGAGTTTGCTAGTAAAATCTGTAATGTTAATCCTTTTGGGTTTTTCAGTCGCAAGTTGGGCAATGATATTCCAGCGCAAAAAAGCACTAGACGGTGCTTTAGTTCAGTTAAAACAATTTGAAGACAAGTTTTGGAGCGGTGCAGATCTAAACAAGCTATACGCTGAAATTACTTCTCGCCCAGCTGTGCAAGGTATTGAAAGTTTATTTGTGGCGGGCTTTAAAGAGTTCGCGCGTTTACGTAAAAGCAATGTTCACGCGCCACAGGCGATTGTTGATGGTACTCATCGTGCCATGCGCGTTGCTTTATCACGTGAAGTGGACAGCCTAGAAACACATTTACCATTTATGGCGACGGTTGGTTCAATTAGTCCTTACATTGGTTTATTCGGAACCGTTTGGGGGATCATGAACTCATTTATCGCTTTAGGTGCTGTGCAACAAGCTACGCTGGCAATGGTAGCGCCAGGTATTGCAGAAGCATTAGTTGCAACAGCAATGGGCCTTTTCGCTGCAATTCCTGCGGTAATGGCCTTTAACCGTTTTAGTCACAAAGTTGAAAAGTTAGAAAACAGCTACGCTAACTTTATGGAAGAGTTCTCGGCGATTTTACATCGCCAATCAGCAGCTGAGCACTAGGGAGTAACCTAATGTACAACCGTGTTCGAAGAAAAAAAGTTGCGGAGATAAACGTCGTTCCCTACATCGATGTAATGCTGGTGTTATTAATTATCTTTATGGTAACAGCACCTCTAATTACACAAGGCGTAAAAGTTGAACTGCCAAAGGCGGAGGCTGAACCGTTAGATGAAGATAGTAAAACGCCTATCGTTGCGTCCGTTGATGCTGAAGGAAATTACTTTATCGCGGAAGGTACCGGTAAAAACCGTAACGTGACAGCTGAGCAGTTAGCGATTGAAGTAGCAGCCCAGCTGCAGCTAGATCCTGAAAAGCCTGTCGTCGTTAATGGCGATGGTGCGGTGTCTTATGATGCTGTCGTTCAGCTGATGGTACTGCTGCAAAAAGCTGGTGTACCTTCAGTTGGCTTAATGACAGATAATCCGGAGAATTAACACTTGTCCGGTAAGTACTCGTGGCCAATCGTTTTTAGTGTTGGCCTGCATTTGGGTTTAGGTGTGGTATTGTTGATGGGGAATTTCTCGTCTCACAAGCCAACACCCACACAACTGCAAGTTAATTTGCAAACCAAGCCTCAACCTATTCAAGCTGTCGCTATTGATAGGGCAGTGTTAGAGAAGCAAGCTGAAAAAAAACGCAAAATTGAAGAACAAAAGAAAGCTGCTGAACGAAAACGCCTTCGAGAGATTGAAGAACGAAAAGCTGCAGCTAAGCGCAAACGCGAAGAGCAAGCACGTAAGAAAAAGTTAGAAGCGCAGCGCAAAGAAAAAGAAAAGCAACGTCGCATTGCTGACGAAAAAGCAAAGCAAGCTAAAGCTAAGAAGCTTGCGTTAGAAAAAGAGCGCAAGCGCAAGGAAGAAGAACGCAAGCGTAAAGAAAAGGCAGCGGCAGACGCTAAAAAGAAAAAAGAACGTGAAGAAGCAGAACGCAAACGTAAAGCTGAAGCCGAGCGTAAGCGCAAAGCACAAGAAAAAAGAGAGCGCGAAGAACAAGAGCGCATAATGGCCGAACAATTAGCGCAGGAAATGGCAGCAAGACAGCAGATGCGAAGTCAACAAATGCAGTCCGAAGTCAATCGCTTTACGGCTCTAATTACACAGACAATTCAACGGCACTTTATTAGAGACCAAGCGACGATGGAAGGAAAGTCTTGTAAATTAACGATAACTCTTGCACCATCAGGTTTTGTTACCAATGTTCAAACTGGTTCAGGTTCCCCGGTAGTGTGTAATGCTGCGAAAAACGCTGTTTACAAAGCGGGCACGTTACCTGTTTCAAAAGATCCAGATATTTTTAGGCAGATGCAGAAAATTAGCCTTACGGTAATACCAGAATTTTAGGCGATTATAAATTCCTACATAAAGATAAAGGACCACAATAAGTTAAGGTATGAACAAATACATGACACGATTTACTCGCCAATTATTGGCGGCTACGACATTATTATTCTCATTTTTCTCGCTAACTGCCCATGCGACTTTAGAGATCGTTATTACAGAGGGTATCGATAGCGCTCGTCCAATCGCAATTTTACCGTTTAAATATAATGGCAATGGTGTCCTTCCTGATAACGTTGCCAAAGTCGTGAGTGACGATTTGCTGCGCAGTGGTAAGTTTAGTCCTATTGAACAAAGTCGTTTTCCTCAGCTACCAAGCACAGATAAAGAAGTTGATTACGCTGCATGGGCTGCTGAAGGTGTAGAGGCTATTGTTGTAGGTAGTGTGAGCGAAACCTCAATCGGTCGATACCAAGTAAACTATCAACTAATCGATGTTATTCGTGGCCAAATTACAGGTGGTCAATCGCAAATGTTAAGTGGTGGCCGTTTAGTTGCAGATACGGCTCACCTGATGATCAATAGTGGTGCAGAGATTGCTGCGGGTCAGTTTCGTCGCTTCGCACACCAAATCAGTAACGCTGTTTATGAAAAGCTAACGGGCGATAAAGGTGCTTTCTTAACTAAAATTGCCTACGTCATTGTTAGAGATGAAGCTACACATCCGTATCAGTTGGTTTTCGCAGATTACGATGGTGCTAATGAACAAGTTATTTTACGTTCAAAAGAGCCGTTGATGTCTCCTGCTTGGCATCCTAGCGGTGAACAATTAGCGTATGTGACCTTTGAAAACCGTCAAGCTCAAATCTATATTATTGATATTTATACAGGAAAACGTCGCTTAATTAGCTCTTACCCTGGCATTAATGGCGCGCCGCGTTTCTCTCCTGATGGTAGCAAGCTAGCGATAGTGTTATCTAAAGATGGTAATCCTGAGCTATATATACTCGATTTGATGAGTAACCAGCTTAGACGTGTTACTCGTCATAGAGCAATTGACACCGAACCAAGTTGGACACCAGATGGTAATTCATTGATTTTTAGTTCAGAACGGGGTGGAAAACCTCAGCTTTATCGCGTAAATTTAGTCGATGGTAAGGTAAGACGTTTAACATTTGATGGCGAAATGAACCTAGGTGGTAGTTTAACGCCAGACGGTCGTCAGTTAATTATGGTTAATCGTACGCGTGGCCAATATCATTTAGCGAAGCAAGAGTTAGATACGGGGATATTCCAAGTACTAACAAAAACTCGTTTAGATGAGTCGCCAAGTGTATCACCAAATGGTGGCATGATTATTTACAGTACTATGCACAACAATCGTCAAGTATTGAGTCTAGTATCTGTGGATGGCCGCTTTAAGGCGAGACTTCCTGCCGTAGACGGACAGGTTAAATCGCCAGCGTGGTCACCGTTTTAATAATAAATAATAGTTATTTCTATATACATGAATAAGGAAAATAAAATGCGCTTGAATAAAGTAATGAAGAGTGTTGCTGTTGCACTTCCTTTGTTTGCATTAGGTGCTTGTAGCTCTAGCTCTGACACAGATGCACAAAGCCAAGTAGACACTAACGCTTCTCAAACTGCGACTCAAACAAATGAAAACGTACAAGTAACTGCTGCACAACGCCAAGCTCAAATCGAAGAGCAAAAGCGTCAAGAAATGGAGCGCTTACGTTCTGAGCACATTGTTTACTTTGATTTCGATACATCATCATTATCAGGTTCTTACTCTGCAATGTTAGATGCGCATGCTAAATTCTTAAACGCTAACTCAGACGTTAAAGTGCTTGTAGAAGGTCATGCTGATGAGCGTGGTACGCCTGAGTACAACATTGCACTTGGCGAACGTCGTGCAAAAGCTGTTGTAACTTATTTAGAAAACATGGGTGTTTCTCCTTCACAATTAAGCGTAGTTAGCTACGGTGAAGAAAAACCAATGGTTAAGAGCCGCACAGAAGCTGCATTTGCTAAAAACCGTCGCGCAGTATTAGTTTACTAATACCGACGTAAATAGGACTGCAATGAAACTCAATAAAGTTTTATTCGGGCTTATTATAGCAGCCAGTGCAAGTTGTGCACTGGCTCAGCAGCCCGCTCCGGTGCTAGATGTTAGTGGTAATGCTGTCGGCGGTGTTGCTGAACAATTAGCAAATCTAGAACGTAAACTTGATGCGCGTAATCGTGCGCAAGTAAATATTCAACGTCAATTAGACGAACTCCAAACGGAAGTGAACGAGTTACGCGGTGTAACAGAACTTCACTCTCATCAACTTACGCAAGTACTTGAACGTCAGCGAGAACTTTATCAAGAGATTGAACGTAGGGTGTCTGACGCCTTAAAAGCTCCAGCGCAAGTTCCTGCAACGCTTGCTAAGCCTCAACCAGGAAATGGTAATGCTGTATACAGCAGTAACCTAACTGAGAACGAAGCTTACGATCGCGCGGTTAATCTTGTTTTGAAAGATAAGCAGTACGATAAAGCGATTCCTGCATTCCAAGCCTTTAATCGTGATTTTCCTAATTCAAGCTATGCGCCAAATGCACATTACTGGTTAGGGCAGTTATTATTTAACAAAGGCCAAATGGCAGAAGCCGAAAAAGAGTTTTCTATTGTTGTAAATAAATACACCACATCCAATAAACGAGCAGATGCTATGCTTAAACTGGGTATGGTAGCGCAGAAGCAGAATAATCCAGAAAACGCTAAGCGCTTATATCAACAATTAATTGAAGCTTATCCAACAGCTACTGCAGCGCAATTAGCACAAGCTAGATTGCAAAATTTATAGTAATATTGCTGATAACTTGTTCATACTGTTGCGAATTTGCGCAAACAAAAAAGAAATCGCAAAAAACATCAAATTTGTTGTTGCACTAGCAAAAATTATAAGTATCATATGCGGCGCGTTGGACGAGAGGACAACGCAAAACAAATGTCGGTCGTTAGCTCAGTTGGTAGAGCAGTTGGCTTTTAACCAATTTGTCGAAGGTTCAAATCCTTCACGACCGACCA
>CANLNK010000012.1 GCA_947492575.1 uncultured Thalassotalea sp. | reverse complement strand
CTGGCTCTGGCTCTGGCTCTGGCTCTGGCTCTGGCTCTGGCTCTGGCTCTGGCTCTGGCTCTGGCTCTGGCTCTGGCAAGACATTGTCTGGAGTAGCTTGTTCTGTTTCAAGCGTTTCCTGCACACTTTCTACGTCTTTTTCTTCAGCAACAGCCTCAATTTGTTCCTGCTCGTCTTGCGCCTTATCTTTGCTACCGCCAAGACCTAACCAGGAAAATAAACCTTTTTTCTTCGCCATGGTATGTACTATCTGTAATTGAAAGGCCAGCTATTTTGCATAGCCAACACTGTGAATAGGGGATAAAATTGGCGGCTATATTACCACCTTATCTGTCAGCAAAAAACCGAAGGCCTTATTAAAATGAAGAAATCTCGCGGCGGCAAGGCAGCTCGCACCTCATCGACAAACAAAGCAAGCAGCCAAATTCGTATTATCGCTGGTCGCCATCGCGGTAGAAAGTTACCTGTTTTAGACGCTGAAGGATTGAGGCCAACCACTGACAGAGTCAAAGAAACTGTGTTTAACTGGCTGATGCCATACATTCAAGATACACGTTGTTTAGATTGTTTCTCGGGAGCGGGAAGCCTTGGGTTTGAAGCCCTCTCAAGAGGTGCACAACAAGTTACCATGATAGAGCTCAATCGCACAGCCGCTCAACAGTTAAGTGCCAACAAAGCCTTATTAAAAGCAGATAATCTTGACGTGCTAAACACTGATGCCTTGCAATTTTTAGCCTCAAATCAAGATGAATTCGACTTAGTTTTTATCGATCCACCCTTTCGCCAAGGGCTTGCACAGAAAAGCATCGACTGTTTAGCAAAACAAGGACTAGCTTCTTCAGCCTTGGTGTATGTCGAAACGGAGAGTGAATCAAGCGACTTATCCGTGCCAGACACGTGGCAGCTATTAAAAGAAAAAACGGCTGGGCAAGTAACGTATCGACTTTTCCAATGCGATTAGCACAACAAAATTTACAGCACTAAAACTTTACGCTAACTTAGCTACCAATTTGGCTACCCGTTAATAAAACCAATAAACCGCAATCATTGTCATGGTGTTACTCGTAGCATGCGCGACCATCGCCTGTGTCGTGCTGTTATATTTGATGCGTATCCACATAAAATATAGCCCCAAGATAAATACCATAGCCACCCCAGTTAAACTGTATTGACCATGCACTACGGCAAATAGAGCAGATGTTAATAGGGCTGCACCGATCACCGATAATTTAGTCGAAGCAAAGCGTTTATAAAGAAAACCACGGAAAACAAGTTCTTCAAAAATAGGCGCCAAGATACAAATATTTAAACAAATGAACCACACAGGTAAGTCTGCTAATTTGACTTGTTCCAGGAATGGCTCCTCTGGCACGTTCAATAAGATTGCTAATTCACTAAGCAAGAACCAAAAAACAGCGGTTAGACCGACGCACTTAATAATATCTACAGTGCTATGAGAAGTGACATTGAGATATACCTTCAGTGGCGTTGTCTTTTCTAACGCTTTGGTTAGCCAAAACAATAATGGCCCCATGATAAAAAAGACAGCGAAGGTCATTAGTAGTAAGGTTTCAATTTTGCCAAACCAGCGACCTGCATCATCAATATTGGCAACATCGACATAAACGTTAAAGCCAAAGCCAACAACGACGTTAGGCACTAAGTACAGAACTACCGCCCAAAATAAGGTCGCGATGATCGAGGGAGGCATAGGGCCCTCTACCTTTGGCTGAATATCCAACGTAGCGTTCGGGGCGTTGTCTTCGGAGTCGCCTAATACAATTTGCCCTGATTCATCGCCTTGCTGCTTATTCTCTTCTTGTTCCTTACTTTCCGTCATGTCCCTATTCGATGTACTTTCCATAGTACTTTAATCCTCTCTAGTTCCGTTTCCTCATACCAGCTAGCTCGTTAGAACAAACTAGCCAATTTCGATACCCAAATTCGACAGTCCTTCTTCCAAAACCATAGTTTTGGCGTTTTGACAAGTTGCTTTACTCTCAGGGGCATCTTTTAAAAAGTCGAATAATTCATTTTGCGTTGCTATCTCCCACTGCATAAGCGGGTGTGCTTTTACCGCTTGACCGTCAATCGTTTCAGATTCAGTTTCTTCTTCAGCCAGCAATAATTCTACATAGTAACTTACGCTGTTTTCAGATAGCCGAGAAACGTTGGCAAATTCTTCAGGGTCTTTACTGGATAACGCCTGAATCAATGACATCATTGCCATACAGACATCAAGCGCGGGAAATACACCAAAGAAGTCAAACGCTTCAGGATCTGGTGTCTGTAATTCGAGCTTTTCCAATTGTGCGTCGAAGTTAATTTTTACCTTCTGCGATTTATCTAAACGCTGCCAAATTAAATCGAGCTGATTACGCAAAACATTGACATCACCAAACTCAGCAGCCTGCGAAAACATAGCATAGTTAGGCAACATGCGCTCAAGGATGGCACAACAAAAAGCGGTTTGCTGCCACTGGCTCAATTTGGCAAAAGGAAGGCGAATCGCCATAGAAATTATCTCAACAATGAAATTTGCCGTAAGTATAACAGAGCACATTATTTCGCTAACAACTATTTGTTACGGCTAGTAAAGCTATTCATTGTTACGCATCATTTTCAATTAGGCACTGGTGATAAAAATGTCCTAATTTCCCCTGCAACGTTGCTATACTTGAAGTATCTTCTGGCGCGCTTGAGATTAAATTTGCAGTATAAAGTTTGCTTGTTCTTACTATTAATTCCACTTTATACGTCGGCTAAAATAAATGTTGGCGCCGACGAATGGCATGACTTTACTCACAGTAACGGTTCGGGAATATACTTAGCGCTATTGAAAGAGATATACGGGGATGACGAACTGGCCGTTAGTATCTCAGCTTTTGCTCGTATGAAAAGTCAATTTAACCGCAATGAGCTAGATATATTGCTAGGGGTTTATCCTGAAGACATTCCAGAAAAGTTATTACCACAATGGCCTTTAGACAGGGAAGCCCCCATTGTTGCCTTCTATGACAGTCGTAAATTAAACGTAAATCACATTAGTGATATCGAGAAAATAAACGTCTCTTGGGTAAGGGGTTATGATTTTGACCGTTTTGTTCCAACGCCAAAGTCCACTTACGATGTTAACCATCCATCAACTGGCTTCAAATTATTATTGAATGGACGAATCGACGCATTTATCGACTATAACTATAATAAGCCTAAACAGCTGCCTGACTATATTAAATCCTTTCAGGTGATGCCTGCTCGAAATATATATGCTGCTTTTCAGAAAAACGTTCAAGGAAAAGCACTTGCAGCGCAATTTGACGAAAAAATGGAAGAACTAAAACGCTCAGGTAAACTTGCTGAAATCTTTGGTGAATACTACCCTTCCACTGGTTTTGAAACACATGAAAGTTTTTCTACTTCAGTTACTATTTATACCGATGAAAGGGATCTACTAGGTAACCATCAATCAGATTTGAATAAATTCCAATCATCTCTTTACAACGTGACGATGTTACTTAAAGAGCAGTTACCCAATTACCAGTTCACATACAAAAAAATGGGCCACTTAGACAATGCTTTGCAAGCCAAAGACTCATCACTGTTGTGCGCACTCAATGCCATAAAAACGCCGACTAGAGCAAAGCTATTTAATTTCAGCCAAGCGATCTCGCTTTACCAAGGATTAAGGTTGTTTTCTACCGTCGATTTAAAAACAGACTCGAGCATTGATTTAAGCCAACTACTTCAGCAACAACCAGAGTTATTAATTGGGCAGCATTCAGGAAGAAGTTATGGCAGCAACCTTGATAAAGTTTTCCAAGCATTCAATAAACATCAGGTAGTACAAACTTCCAATGAAGAGATAACACCGTTGAAGCAGTTGAGTAAAGGGCGGTTTAATTTGATTGTTGAATCTCCTGTTTTGTTTAATGGTTACTGGTCTCAAATCAGCAAAGATGCCCCAATTTTCAACTATACATTACAGTATACGGCGCCTTTTATTACTGGCCATATCGCCTGCCAGAAAACTGGCTTAAGTGAACAATTTATTATCGAAGTCGATGCTGCGCTGAGACAAATGTATGGCACCGGCATTTTTTACAATGTTCAAAAAGCACTAGTGGAAGAAGCTGAGTACCCAGCGTTCGCTAAAGTTTATCGACAATATTTTGAAAACCCTAATAAACATTAAGGTGGTAACGAATTGTGTTAGACTTAATATGAACGCTAACCTTTACTTTGCTAAGCCCTGAGATGCTGCGTCGAAACCCTCAATCATTCTTCCTGCTTCGAGCATCCTTCATATTACTTCTTCTTACATCGACAAAAAGTTCTGCTCATGTCGGTGGTGAACTAGATGTCAGCATTTTACAGCGAGGGATTGTGACCGTGCAAAATACACTCACCACGCCGATAAAATGTCGATTGATGGCGAGAGGGGATGTTATCTGGTTTGAATTAGATGGTAGGCGAAGTTACACCAGCAAAACAATGAAAACCAAAGTTAAGTTTCATGAACTTTCGCTGTTTTGCAAAAAAATAGACAAAGCAACTAAAACTAAACCTTGGCGTATTGATGCTTACCAATCTAAGCCTCACCGACTACACACTGTATTCCAGCTATAGTTCAGGCGAGTGCTTACACACGAAATTGCCCGAGTGATAATTAGCTATAACAAGACGCTAGCTAAGTTAATGTCTTTGCTTATTGTTGGCTTTGTTCTAACTGCTTTTGCGCATACTCGAAACGCAAGCGATATTCTCTCAACTTGTCTTCCAACTCACTCACTTCTTCTTCAAGCTTGGCATTGAGCGCCATGTTTTCATCACGTAAGTATTTGATAGTTTCGCGCGTATTATTGTTGTCTTGCTCAAATTTATCTTTCGCAGATTGAAGACGTTGCTCCGCACGCTGCTCAGCGTCATTTGCTTGATTCAAGTCTTGGCTTAATTTGTCTATTGCAGCCGCTTGCTTGGCTTGTGTGTCGGCATCTTCCGCACGTGCAGCTTCAAGCTGTTCAACTTGTGCCGTCAGCGCAGTAATTTGATCCGTAAAATGCGCTTCGCCAGCAGCAAGTTTCTCGGTTAACGACTCTATTTCAGTTTTGTCTTGCTCATTTTGTGTCGTTAGCTTGCTCACCTGCTCTGACAACTGTTCTGCTTTTGACGTCGACTCAGTCAGTTGCGCAGTTAGCTGATTAGCCTTGTCAGTCAGTTCTGCATTTGCGGTTTTCTCTTTGCCATGCTCGGCTTGAAGCTCAGAATTTTTCTGCTGTTGCGCTTCCATATCGGCTTTGAACGTATCCGCAGATTCTTTGAGCTTAACGGTGAGCTCTTCGATACTCGCTTGTGCGTTCTTATCTTTTTCCGACGCTTCTTGCTTGGTATTGTCAAGTAACGTTGTCAGCGCTGAGAGCTTCTCTTCTGCCTCGCTTAGCTGCTTAGTTCTTTCTTTTTCAGCCGAAGCTAGTGTTGCAATCTGCTGGTCTTTAATCGCAAGTTCATCGGTCAATGATGACAAACTTTGTTCGCTGGTTTCTAATTGATGTTCCAATGATGTCAGCTTAAACTCTGCGTCTGTTCCTGCTTGCTCTGCTTCTGCGGTGACCTTAGCTAAATCACCGGCAAGCTGTTCATTTTTGGCGTTCGCTTCGGTTAACGCTGATGTTGCTTCAGAAAGGCTAGTCGTAAATTCGTCATTACGACTTGTTAACGAAGAGATTTCAGCCTCCTGCGCCGCTTTTTGCTCCGAGTGAGTCTTCTGTGCTTCTGCTAACGAAACTTCAGTTTTCTTAATCTGTTCATTCAACTGGGACTCCAATTGAGTCAGCTTTTCTTTCGCTGTCAGCAACTCTTGGTCGCTTTGCTCCTTGCTTTTTCCCTGCTGAGATTGGGCGTGTTCTAAAGCACTCGCCACTTCATTGAGCTTGGTATTTAGTTCTGAAATCTGCTGATTTTGCACTTCAAGCGTAGCCGTTTTAGCTTTATCTGCTTTAAGCAAATTTTGCTCTTTTGCTGTTAACGCTTCATTTTCTTTCTGAAGCTGTTCTGTATTCGCTGCGGTCGCAGCCAATTGGTCATTCGCACTGTGTTGCGCTTGTTTAAGCTCTGCGACAGTCGTTTCTAGAGACGCTATCTGCTCAATCTTTTCTGATAGTGTTTGTTCGCTATCAGAAAGAGTCTCTTTGTTTTGACTTTTTAGTCGCGTTAATTCTTGCTCACTTTGCCCAAGCTTTTGTTGCAGTTCATTAAGCTGTTGTTGCGTGCTTTCTTGTTGTGTTGTAATTGACGTTTTTGCGTGTGAAAGCTCATCATTTAGTACTTTTTGTTCAGCGACTAACTTTTGAAAGTGGGCGTGTTGTTCGACATCTTCTATAGACGGAGAAGTGTCTGCTGAAGCTAGAATATCAGCCATTCTCTCTTCAACTTGAATATATATTTCGCTGGCTAAACTCTGTATCTGCTCTTCCAGTTCCTTGGAAAGCTTGCTTTTATCGGCCATGGTATCCTCGTTATCAACTGCATAACTTCGTTAGCGATTGACGATAAGCTACCATAGCTTGAGGACGTTGTTAAATTTTTGTCACTCTATCGTTAATAGTAAAGAAAAAGGGGCACAAGGCCCCTTTTTTAAAATAAATCGTTTGACTTATTTTTGAACAGGTACGATTTGAATACCAGTCATCTTCTTGTCGCTACGCTCGTTGCGAAGCTGTGCTAAACGGTTTATTTGACCGATAGACGTTAACATCGCGTAAATTGGGATGAATAAACCACGCTTGTGAAAATCCAACGCTTGCTCGTCTGTTAGTTCACCAAGCTTAGCTTCTTTAATGGTGTAGATGCCAACTAACTTCTTCTTGTCGCCATCCGCAAAACCCATTACCACTTCAACTTCTTCAAGTAAGCCAGCATCCTGAACTTCCTTGATGAACTTTTCAGTCATAAGTTCGTTTTCGTATAAACGACCTAAGCCGTTTTGAACATTTTTGAATAACTCAGAATCTTCACCATTTTCATCGAATAATGGTAATTCTTGGTCTTCACCAACGTACTTGCTGTCTAAATCAATACATGCCGTTAGTGTTTTCTCTTTGTCTGGGTCGATACCTAATGCAAATGGCACCATTGTTGTGCTTTGTGGCGCGTAAATACCTGTCCACGCGTCATCTTTTAAGAATAAGTTTTCACCTGTTTCTAAACCGAGCATAGCTACAGAGCGGAAACGACCTGAATCTGGATCTTTAACGATAACTACAGGGAAGCTTACAGCTGCTTTTGAGTACTCAATTGCAGTAATTGGAACAATGTGCTGATCTGCGATGTGACTTAAGTCGCGCTTAGCCGCAACTTTTAAATTTTGATGTTGTTCTTTTTTGATTGGAACTAAGTTTGCCATAGCAATATTTCTCTTCTTTCTGACTTCCACTTGATACCGCATTGGCACTAGTGCATTTTTATTTTGTTACGATAGACATGGTGACAACAATTCGCGCTTTCAAGCAAGAAATCGAAATAAAATGACAATTTCATTTTTATTTCACAATTCACACAGAGGGAAATCACGTTTTAACAAAAGAGGGGAACCCTTGTTCAGCGCTTTGTGTCACTATGTTACTATTCAAAGCACGCTACTTTTAACAAACAATAAAGCGCTTTGAAAGCACTAATTTTCGTCTCTATACTTTGGGCCTTCTCATTTGGCCTGATCAAAGGCCAGCTAACTGGCATCGACCCGAGTCTTGTATCGGCATTACGCTTACTACTTTGTGCCTTGGTTTTTATCCCTTTTTTACGCTTTGCGACACAGCAAAAACTCAGCGTTCAGTTGCTTGGGTTGGGCGCAATCCAGTTTGGTGTGATGTATTGGGCATATATTCAATCGTATCAATTTTTACCTGGCTATTTAGTGGCAGTGTTAACCATTTTTACCCCAATATACGTTTATTTATTTGCATCATTACTCGATCGGCGCTTTAGCGCAGCAGCGTTAGTAGCCATTATCGGCTCTATTATCGGTGCCGCCATTATCGTTTACAAAGCGCCAAATGACGAGAGCTGGCTGACGGGCTTTACTATTTTGCAAATCGCCAATCTTGCCTTCGCGATTGGACAAGTAGGCTATCGCCATGTCACTCGTCTGCAAACTCAGGCAGCCAAACCAACGATAAGAGAACACGCAAATTACATGGCAATTATGTATATGGGAGGCGCTATCTTTAGCTTAATCGTCATTATCTCCAATGGCGCTTACCAAGGCGTAAATGACATTAACGCCAATCAGTGGTTAGTCTTACTATACTTAGGTATTGTCGCGTCGGGGCTTGGCTTTGCATGTTGGAACTATGGCGCTAAGCAAGTTTCACCGCAAACCTTAGCCGTAATGAATAACGGTTACATTCCTTTTGCGGTCATATTCTCACTAACATTATTCGGCGAAAGTGCCGATTTAACGCGCTTATCGGTGGGGTTAGTATTGATGATAGGTTCGCTAATCTTCCTTGAAAAAGGCATAAATAATAGCAGAGTAAAGAAATGAACTTTATTAAATACAAGCTCGTTTGGCTTTTAGTTATTTTGCTATGCGCACCTAGCACACAAGCAATGCCCAATATAAAGACCGAGTTTGGCTATTCTTTGGAAGGTTTTTTGCGCGTAAAAGTGGAAAACCTAACAACTCGAGAGCTCGCTTGTTACGTGGCAATAGACGGTAGGAAAGTTAAGTTCAGATTACCACCTAGGCTTATTTCTAGGTGGTATAAAACGACAGACAAGCGATACACCAAGGAGAGCTTCAGTATCTGGTGTGATTACATCGAGTTTCACCCAGAGTATCGCAAATATTCAAACTAGGGCATTTAGTCCTAATGTGCTTATTTTCGTTGACGATAAAGTGCGACTAAGCCATTAGTTGAGCCGTCCATAGTAAGCTCTGCATTACTATCTTGTAATGTGCCCAACACTTTATTGCCCAATACTTTACCTAACTCAACACCCCATTGGTCAAATGAGTTAATCTGCCAAACCACGCCTTGTACGAACACTTTTTGCTCATAAAGCGCGATTAAACTACCTAAGGTTTCTGGATCTAATCTATCGAAAATTAAAGTATTGCTTGGCTTATTACCTTTCATCACCTTGTGGCTTGATAAATTACTAATTTCTTCTGTGCTGCATTTTGCTTTAGTCATCGCCGCAATAACTTGTTCTTGCGTTTGGCCTTCCATCAAGGCTTGGCTTTGGCCAAAACAGTTTGCTGCTAACATGTCGTGATGATCAGCGTAGTCGCAATCAGGATGAAGCGGCAGCATAAAGTCCACAGGGATTGGCGTTTCACTTTGGTGAATCAACTGGTGGAATGAGTGCTGACCGTTAGTACCCTCAGATCCCCAAATAATAGGACCTGTCGCATAGTCTACTTCTTCATTTTCCAATGTAACCGACTTACCGTTACTTTCCATGTCTAACTGCTGAACGTAAGCAGGAAGTCCACGTAGGTAGTGATAATAAGGTAAAAGCACTTGAGATTGCGCACCGTGGAAATTGCGATACCAAACACCAAGCAATGCCATTAATACCGGCATATTTTCCGTTAAAGGCGCTTCTTGGAAGTGACAGTCTTGCTCGTATGCGCCTTTCAAAAACGCTTCATAATTATCGTAACCAATCGCCAGTGCCAACGGTAAACCAATTGCCGACCATACCGAGTAACGGCCGCCAACCCAATCCCACATAGGGAATATATTATCTTTGCTGATACCAAACGTTTCAGCGGCTTCAATATTAGTAGATACACAGGCAAAGTTGTATTTAACGTCAGTTTGCGTTGCTGAACCTAAGAACCACTCTTTAGCAGACTGTGTATTTCGAAGTGTCTCTTGTGTCGTCAGGGTCTTCGACGAAGTAATCACAAGCGTAGTTTCAGGATTAAGCTTTGCTAATACATCACGTAAGTGACAACCATCAACGTTTGCGACGAAATGAACATTCAGGTTTTCTTGGCGGTAGGGTTTTAGCGCTTCGGACATGATTTTTGGCCCTAGGAACGAACCGCCAATACCAATGCTAACAACATCAGTAAATGCCTTACCTGAGTAACCTTTCTTCTGCCCACTAGACACAGCATCAACAAATGTCTTCATTTGCTCGCGGGTCGCTTCGATTTGCGGCATAACATCTTCGCCGTCAACGTAAACAGGCTTGCCAGAGAAGTTACGTAGTGCAGTATGCAATACTGCACGATGTTCTGTGATGTTAATCTCTTCACCTGCGAACATACGATCACGCTGCTCTTCAACCTTTGTCGCTTTGGCCAGCGCAGCTAACAGCTCAATCGTCTCATCAGTAATGCGGTTTTTTGAATAGTCGAGTGTTATCCCTGCTGCTGTCATTGAATAGCGCTGGAAACGTTCACTATCTTGTTCAAACAGCGCTTTCATGTGCACTGATTCTATTGCGTTAAAGTGATCCTGAAGATTTTGCCACTCAGTTGAAGACGTTAACATACCTGTAACCCTACCTGTTGATGTTGAAGCTGATTTGTTTAGCGAGCATTCCTAGATGTTGCTAGTTTGGGCTTAGCTTTAATATTAGCCATAAGAAAAGCCTTTATTAAGTAAGCTTAGTTTATAGCGACTATATGAAGATTGTAAGTACAAATATAAAGGGATGTAAGCATGAAAGTTTTCATCGGACAGAAAACATATGCCGAGAATTATCAGGAGATTAAGGCCAACATAGGAAAGTGTTTGACCTTTCGGTCAATGGCGTTAACAATAAGTTCATCATCTCGACAATCCTAACCATCATGGCAGCTACCGACAATACTAAGCAATCTAACAGGGATAAGAAGCAGCAACAATTGCTCGACGCAGCGGAGAAACTCTTTTCACAAACGGGTTATGACGGCGCCAGCATGAGCATGATCGCCAAAGAGGCAAACGTACCCAAGGCTAACGTGCTGTATTATTTCAAAAATAAAGACAGCCTATACGAGGCGGTACTTGACCGAATTGTTGCACAATGGAATTTAGGGTTAGAAAACATCACACCAGATGACGATCCGGCAGTTGTTTTATACAACTACATTAAAAGCAAGATTAAGCTCGCTATCGAGCAACCTATGCAGTCACGTTTATTCGCTTCAGAAATTATTCGTGGTGCCCCGTATTTACAAGGCTATCTTCGCAACAGCGCACGTCCTTGGATTCGTGAAAAATCTGCATTGTTTCAAGCTTGGATCGACGCAGGAAAAATGAATGCCATCGACCCTCAGCATCTCTTATTTGCGATATGGTCAACGACACAGTACTACGCTGATTTTGAAGCAGAGGTATTGCTAGTACAAAACAAGTTGGAGTATGAAGACAGCGACGTTGAGAAGATTACTCAATCCATTGCTCAATTGATTTTAACTGGCGTAGGCTTAGCCATTCCCGAATAACGCTCTATAACTCAAAACATCCCCCAAAAAACAATAAGAAATTAAGTTGAAAGAAGGAAAATCCCCATCATGACCGCCATGACACCCGAAACATTTACTACACCTGACTTGTTTGACGAATGTCGAGATCAAGTTCAAGTACCTGACAGTGGCTTAATGCATTTTGGGGGGAATAAAAAGTTTATCGGTCAAGCCGTCACGGTTACCTGTCCTAATGATAACTCTTTTGCTGTTGAGGCGCTCAAGCAAGACGGCACAGGTAAAGTCCTTGTTATTGATGGTAATGCCAGTAAACAGTTCGCTTTCATTGGCGATATCATGGCAGACAACGCCATTAAAAATAATTGGGCAGGGGTGATTGTAAATGCTTCTTGTCGCGACATTGAAATTCTATCAGAAATGGATCTCGCCGTGATGGCATTGGGTGTTACACCAAGAAGTACGGTAAAAAAAGGCAGAGGAGAAACCGGTCAATCGGTATCATTGCTAAACACGACCATCGAGCAAGGTGATTGGATTTATGGTGATCTGAACGGCATCCTAATCAGCAAATCTTCACTTCTTTAGCCTATATTTTCGGCTTAAACTAGCGACTTAAACTAACGGCTTAAATTAGAAATGATTTAAGCCGTGACAAAGCTAAGCCAAGCTAAACAATTACAAAGCTCCATCATATTTTTATCAACAATCCCCTGTTGCTCCATACTTAAATTCAAAGATTCTTCCACACCAACGAAGTGCAAAATTGCACTATGTTGGTGAAAAAGCTCGTCTGAGTTCGTGTATTAGCTTTTCGTCAATAGCTCCTTACCCCTACACGTAACTGACCGATCGGACAGATTTTAATTCAGTGGCACTATTATTGCAAAACCCACACTATTTTAGCCCGACAATAAATCTGTTTATCCGTGGTAATTCTCATGAATATTTACCATCACCAAATCTCAGATTGACCGATCGGTTAGTTGTGTGAAATATTAACCACCATGGAAAAGTACCCTAACAACAAAAATGCAATATTCTGTGACCATGGCACTAAGTCGTGGCGACTCACTGATCTCGGCTCACTTTCAAGCTGTAGGCTTGCCGTTAAGGATTTATTTGCAGTCGCGGGCGAAAAAAGTGGCGCAGGAAATCCCGATTGGTTAGCAAAAGCAGTAGCGGCGACAGAAACAGCTACCAGTGTTCAAAAACTTATGGCACAGGGCGCTGAATTCGTTGGCTTTACCCATACCGATGAGCTTGCCTATAGCCTAGAGGGAAACAATTTACATTATGGTGCAGCCGAAAACCCCTCGCTACCGGGCCACGCCTGTGGCGGTTCAAGCATGGGATCTGCAGCAGCTGTCGCAGCAAACTTGGCAGACATCGGTTTAGGAACCGATACAGGTGGGTCTATTCGTGTACCGGCGAGCTATTGTGGTTTATACGGTATTAGGCCCAGTCATGGCGTTATCGAAAGCGATGGATTAATTGGGCTTGCACCCAATTTTGACACCATTGGCTGGTTCACAAGAAGTGCTGAATTATTAGCAACTACAGGGGATGCTTTGCTTCCCAAGCAGCCCGTAAATACCGTTGATGAATTGCTCGTGTGTGATGCACTTTACGATCTCGTCGAACCATCTCTCGCAGAAAGTCTGAAAACAGAGTTGTCCTTAATCAGCAAGTGCTTTAAGCGTGTTACACATATTAGCCTTGATCAGAGATTATTAAACAAGCTGGCGGACACATTCAGAATATTGCAAGGTCGGAGCATCGCGAAGACACACCGACAATGGATAGAAGAACAGCAGCCGTTATTTGCGCCTGCAATAACCCAGCGCTTTAACATGGCGTTGGCATTAACAGCACAAGAGCAACACGCGGCAGAAAGTATTCAACAAGCTTTCAAAACAGTACTTAGCGAACACCTAACGGCGACAAGTGCACTTTTCTTGCCCACTACACCATGTATCGCGCCAAAGCTTGCTGAGGATACCAGTGAGCTTAGAATGAAAATATTAACCTTAACCGCGATAGCTGGGCTTACAGGCTCTGCACAGGTGCATTTGCCTCACTTATCCGTTCCTTCATTCAATGAAGTATTGAATAAAGAAATACACGCACCTTATGGTTATTCACTATTAATGGCTCCTGGCCAAGATAGAAGCTTATTGTCACTGGCAACAAAGCTTGCAAAAAGTTAAAGGATACGTCCATGACTCAGCAACAAATTGCATTTACCGCGCCGCACAAAACCGCCACAGAAGCTGGAATGTTCATTCTTCAGCAAGGCGGCACCGCGACCGAAGCTATGGTAGCTGCAGCAGCAACCATTAGTGTTGTCTACCCTCATATGAACTCGATCGGCGGAGATAGCTTCTGGTTAATTGATAAACTTGGCAGTACACAACCGATCGCGATAGATGCCTGTGGCGCTTCTGCCAGTAATTTAACCCCTTATGGTTTGCTCGACACAATCCCTGAGCGCGGCGGTTTAAGTGCTATCACTCAAGCTGGAACAATCCGAGGTTGGCAGCAAGCGCTAGCGTCGGATGAAAACGCAAAATTACCTCTGTCGGTCATTCTGTCGCCCGCTATTGACGCCGCAAAAAACGGATTTACGGTCACTGAAAGCTTGCAAGCGGGAAGTGAGAAATTATTTTCAGTCATTGAACGCAATGCAGCGTTCAATGCACTGTACGAGCCAAATGGAAGTCCGCTGCAGCAAGGCGACACCTTCACTAATCCCGCACTAGCTAACGTATTTGAATATTTAGCAAAACATGGACTTTCTGCTTTCTATGAAGGAGAACTTGCTGAAAGCTTTGCTAAAGATTTAGAGGATGCTGGTAGTCCTATAACATTAGAAGACATAAGCTCAACGCAAGCCAGCATTGTGTCGCCATTAAAAGCACAGCTACAAGGTGTCGATTGCTACAACTTACCAGCGCCGACACAAGGTATTCATTCATTAGTGATTCTTGCTTTGGTCGATCGCCTGAAAGACAAAGCAACCGATGACATAGATTGGTTGCACCTTATTGTCGAAGCGACAAAACAAAGTTTTCACTTGCGCCCACTACTTTGGGCAGACCCTAATAACGTCAGCTCGCTTTACGACAAAGTCTTATCAGAGCATACGCTTAGCGAGCTTGCTGGCAATATTTCCATGGCGAAAGCAGAAACTTGGCCATTCAATGCCAAACCCGGAGACACCGTCTGGATGGCATCCCGCGATCAACATGGGCAAATGGTGAGTTTCATTCAAAGTATTTACTGGGAATTTGGCTCAGGCATTGTAATGAACGATGGTGGTTTTACTTGGAACAACCGCGGCGTAAGCTTCTCGCTTGATAACGAGCACATCAATGCACTAGCACCAAACAAAAAGCCAGCACACACCCTCAACCCAGCATTTGCACGCTTCCACGATGGCAGACGTTTAGCTTATGGAACGATGGGTGGAGAAGGACAGCCGCAAACACAGGCGAAAGTATTTAGTGATTACACTTGGCGCAACCAAAGTATCGAACAAGCAGTGGCAGCACCTCGCTGGCTACTGGGGCGCACATGGGGGGATACCAGCACGAATCTGAAGGTTGAACAAAGTTTAGCTGACAGTCTCGGTACAGAGCTCGATCGCTTAAAGCATAAATGGCAAGCAGTCGCAGACTGCAATGAAATGATGGGGCACGCTGGTGCCATATTGGATAAGCCAAATGCAGATATTGATAGCGATGGCGACGGCGCTAATGCAACCAAGACTAGCTCAGTAGAAGCAGCCTCTGATCCTCGCTCAGACGGTAGTGCGCTCGTCGCTACCGTCTCTGTGACTCAATAATATATTAATTTAATAAAGAAGTTAGGAAGTTAAATGACTGAATTAATTCAGCAATGGCCAATTATTTTGGCGTTAGTCGTTACCGGTGTTGCCGCAGGTATTTTAGCAGGGCTATTTGGTGTCGGTGGCGGTATTGTTATTGTGCCTGTATTGTACTTTTTACTGCAAGGGTTTGGCGTAAGTGCTGAATCAGCCATGATGATCGCCACAGCGACATCGCTTGCCACAATTGTTCCTACTTCAATTTCCTCCATTCGATCCCATCATGCCAAGGGCAATGTTGATATTGAATTATTAAAGTATTGGTCTGGTTTTATTCTCATACTAGCCGTTGGTGGTAGCTTGTTGGCACACTCAGTAAAAGGCAACGCGTTAACGTTAATGTTCGCTTCAATCGCGATATTAGTCAGCTTAAACATGCTGTTTCGTGCTAGTGCTCCTGCATTAGCGCAGCAGTTACCAGGCAAAGTGGGGCAGGCTGCGATGGCTTCTACCGTCGGTGGATTATCGGTAATGATTGGTATTGGCGGTGGTACTATTGGCGTGCCCCTACTCACCGCATTTAACGTTCGCGCACACGTTGCGGTAGGTACTGCTGCTGTATTTGGTTTGCTGATTGCGTTACCGGGCGTATTAACCCTACTAGCCGTGGGTCAAACACCTATCGATGCGCCAGTTGGCACATTCGGTTTAGTTAATTTACCCGCTTTCCTTTTGATTATTCCATTGACCATTTTGTTTGCGCCTGTAGGCGTGAAAATTGGCAGTAAGTTAAATCAAAAGCAATTAAAACAAGCCTTTGCTGTAGTGCTGATGCTGACAGGTATTCGCATGTTTAGCCAAGCAATGGGAGTCTAAACATGTCATCACTTAACAACTTTTATAGCACAACAGTAGATACGCAGACGCTTAACCCACCACAACGCTTATTAATGGGCCCTGGTCCTATCAATGCCGATCCCCGTGTTTTACGAGCAATGTCCGCGCAGTTAATTGGTCAATACGATCCTGCCATGACAGGCTTTATGAATGAAACAATGGCACGCTATCGCGAGGTGTTTAAAACGCAAAATCAATGGACCATGCTCATTGATGGCACCTCTCGCGCAGGGATTGAAGCGGTATTAATTTCAATCTTACGACCTGGTGACAAAGTCTTGGTGCCAATCATGGGACGTTTTGGTCATCTGTTAACGGAGATTGCGCAACGTGCGCAGGCTGAAGTGCATACCATTGAAGTACCCTGGGGCGAAGTATTTAAACCAGAGCAAATCGAAGATGCCATTAAGAAGGTGCAACCACGCGTACTGGCGATGGTGCAAGGTGATACATCAACAACCATGAATCAACCACTAAGTGACATTGGCGAAATTTGTCAGCGACATGATGTCCTTTTCTACTGTGATGCAACGGCTTCTATTGTCGGCAATGAGCTACCAGTAGACGAGTGGAAACTTGATGCACTATCAGTCGGGTTACAAAAGTGTTTAGGTGGCCCATCTGGCTCTGCACCGATAACTCTCAGCGATAAGTGTGTCGATTGGATACGTACCCGTAAGAAAGTCGAAGCAGGCATTCGGACAGAAGCGCATAAAGATGGCGTTGAACCTTTCATTCGTTCCAACTATTTCGACCTCGGCATGATCATGGATTACTGGGGTGAAGAACGACTTAACCATCACACAGAAGCCACCAGCATGCTGTTTTGCGCTTCTGAGTGCGCTCGAATTGTGCTCGAGGAAGGCGTTGACAATGTCGTAGCTCGTCACAAACTTCATGGCGATGCCATGCTCGCTGGCGTTCAAGCGCTAGGGTTAAAAGTCTTTGGCGATATTAGTAACAAAATGAACAATGTTGTAGGTGTCTACATCCCTGACGAAGTCGATGGCGACCAAGTTCGCGGGCAAATGCTCACTGATTTTGGCATCGAGATCGGCACCTCATTTGGGCCACTACACGGCAAAATTTGGCGTATCGGGACTATGGGCTACAACGCCCGCAAAGATGCAGTATTGCAAACGCTTGCCTGCTTAGAGGCTTGCTTGCATGCCAACGGCTATAAAGGTCCTAAAGGTGAAGCGGTGATCGCGGCACTTGCGCATTATAGCCAAGCATCTCCTATTTCAGTGAGCTAGTAAGAGATGCAAATACTTGACCAAACGGTGGTAAAACATCACGGAAAACGTGCATTAGAGCGCTGTCAAAGCTTAGCAGGTATTAGTGAGATGGATGGCGCAATCCTGCGTCAATACTTAACACCCGAACACAAACGTTGTAATCAGCTCGTCGCTATTTGGATGGCGGAGGCGGGTATGGACACGTGGCAAGACGAAGTCGGTAACCAATGGGGACGCTTAGCATCAGATAACCCTGACGCAAAGCGGCTTGTTATAGGCTCACATCTCGATACTGTGCCAAACGCTGGGGCATTTGATGGCATTTTAGGGGTTTTGCTCGCGATAGAACTCGCTGATATCGCTCATCAGCAGGGAATTAGCTTGCCTTTCCATCTTGATATCGTCGGGTTTTGTGACGAAGAGGGCACTCGCTTCGCTACCACCTTAATTGGCTCTAAAGCGCTAGCAGGAAACTTTGACCCGAGTTGGCTTGACCTCACAGATGTTAATGGCGTTTCCATGTCAGAAGCACTAATAGCTTTTGGTCTCGCGCCTGAAAGTGTCGACAATGCTACGCTCCCTAAAGATGATGTACTTGGTTATTTAGAGGTTCATATTGAGCAAGGACCGGTGCTAGAGGCGGCTGACCAAGCTCTAGGTGTCGTATCTGCCATTGCAGGTGCAAAGAGAGCAGTAATCGAGTTTATCGGGCAAAGCGATCACGCTGGCACAACACCGATGGATATGCGCAAAGACACCATAGTTGCGGCAGCAGAGCTCACCATCGCGATAGAGCAGATTGCAAAACAGTGTCAGCACAATGAAGTTGCAACAGTGGGTTATATTAACGCCAAACCGGGTGTAGCCAATGTCATCTCGGGATATACCGCGGTGAGTTTAGATGCCCGAGCACAAAGCGATGATGACCTCGAGCTCTTGCTATATAAAATTTCTCGCACCGCCAAAGCTATTGCCAGTGAACGTCAACTCGAGCTGAAATGGCAGTGGACTCACGAAGCAGAAACCGTCGCGTGTGATGCCAAGTTTCAGCAGCAATTACTCGCTGCTTGTCACGCAAACGGTGAGAATTCACCAGTACTACCTTCAGGTGCTGGACACGACGCTATGGCAATCGCTCCAATATGCCCTGTAGGCATGCTGTTTATCCGTAGCCCAGGTGGTATCAGCCACCACCCCGCAGAAACAGTGATTCCTGAAGATGTCGAGAAAGCACTTGCGGTGATGTATTCTGCAATATCATTTATTGATTAACGAACGATCTACTAAAAAAAGCAAAGTCACTTGTTTCTGTCAAATAGCAAGTGGCTTCCCGCGCCATTCTCCTCCCGCCCTTATCAACCAAAAACTCAAAATAACCGATCGGTCAAACAAGTTCGGTTTAGTTGGAACATGATGAATGCTTCTTAACTAATTTGGCTAGCACAACCGGAAAGTTCTATAGGCGTATAAACTTGCTATTCATGCAACCAAGGTTTTGATTTCTACCCTAAGGCCTTCTAGTATTTGGCGAATTTACAAAACCAATAAAAAACAGCGCATGCATGCTCTTTACGGTCTTTGCTCCAACGAAGTAAAGCCACATTAAAATCAATAATATCTCTAGCTATCCACCCGTTATAAAAACCAGCAACTCGATGTAAATTTGCGACCCCATATGTCGAATTGATGCAATATTGCTCGCCTTATCTAAAAAACCATGTTATTAATTTTATTAAATTGACCGATCGGTCAATTTGGGTATGTGAATTGCTACGTATTTAAGTAAGTTTTAAAACACTAAAGGCATCTAAGCAAATAGTTACAAGCGGTTAATTCGCTTAACGCGTTGAAAAACAAAGCATAGATGAATAAAAGATAGAAGGTTATACGTTACTGTGATCCAGTTTTTACTTAATGAAACGCCCCAAGCGGTTGAAAACTGCTCCCCAAACATGACCGTTTTGGAGTGGTTACGCACCAAAATAAGGCAAACAGGCACAAAAGAGGGTTGTGCAACTGGCGACTGTGGCGCTTGTACATTATTAGTCGGCGAAGAGCATTCAGATGGCCAATGGTACTACAAAACCATGAATAGCTGCTTATTACTGGTTGGTAATGCGCATGGCAAGCATATCATTACGGTAGAAGCCGTTACGCGCGGCATGCATTTGACTCCCGAAGAATTACACCCTGTGCAAAGAGCTATGGTGGAGTGCCATGGTTCACAATGTGGATTCTGTACTCCAGGTTTCATTATGAGCTTGTTGGCCCTTTATATTAATCACGAGCAATATCCTGGACAAAAAGCAGTGATTCACGCGCTAGGGGGTAACTTGTGCCGATGTACCGGTTATAGCCCTATCTTAAAAGCTGCAGAGAAAGCCTATGAGTATGAACGTTCGCAGGAACCTTGGTCGGCGATGGCAAAAGCTTTCAAGCAAACGCTTAATCAACAAAGCACATCAAATACGCCATCACTAATTAATGGGCAAAGTAACTTCCTTTTACCGCAATCTTTGAATCAGTTGTTAACACTTAAAGCAAATCACCCAGAAGCCCACATCGTTGCTGGGGCTACCGATTTGGCCATTGAAATAAGCCAACAATTATTGAGTCCAAAAACCATGATTTCAGTGACACAAACACCAGAGCTCACTGAAGTTATTGAAACTGGAAGCCAATTTACTATCGGTGCAGCGGCGCCATACGAGAAGTTTGTAGGTCAACTATGTGAGCACTACCCTGAAACGGCAGAGCTATTTGAACGATTAGGCTCAACGCAAGTGCGAAACGGCGGAACTCTAGGAGGAAGTTTAGGTAATGCTTCTCCAATAGGCGACCCTGCGCCAATGCTTATTGCCTTGGGCGCCAGTATCGAATTGCAAAGCCTAGAAGGTACTAGAACACTTAATGTTGAGGACTTCTTTGTCGGTTATCGCGAAACCGTGTTAGCTGAAAATGAAGTAATTACTAAAGTGACCATTCCAAAGCGCAGTGCGAACTTAACACTCGCTTGTCATAAAGTAACAAAGCGTTTTGAAGACGATATTTCCACCGTCTGCCTCGCCATAGCAATAGAGCATAAAAATCATGTCATTACCTCTGTTCGCCTTGCTATGGGGGGTATGGCGGCGGTTCCTAAACGGGCCAGTCAAATGGAGCAACAGCTTAGAGGCGCTAAGTTTGAAGCTCAGAGTTTTACCACTGCTGGTGAATATGTCAGCCAAGACTTTCAGCCGTTAACCGACGTTAGAGCAAGTGAAGACTATCGTTTAAAAGTGACTCGCAACCTAATGCAACGCGTGGGTTTAGAGTTTTGTCAGCAAATTCCAACGTCACTAAGGATTGCCCATGCGTCACTTTGAAATAGATAGAGAGCAAGGCTCAGTAACTGGCAAAAACGCTCGAACCTCAACATACATCGGTAAATCAACAATTCACGAAAGTGCAATTAAACAGGTATGTGGCAACGCTAATTACATTGACGACAATGCTGAGCCGAGTAACTGTTTGCATGCTTATCCCGTATTAGCACCAATTGCGTCCGGTGTGATAACGAATATCGACGAATCAAAAGCGTTGGCTCTGCCGGGTGTTAAACGTATTTTCTCAGCTAAAGATGTACCGGGAAAAATAGATATCGGTCCTATTTTCCCCGGTGATATTCTGCTGACGGACAAAGAGATTCAATATCATCATCAACCTGTTTTATTGGTCGTCGCTGACAGCTATGAAACCGCCCGAAAAGCAGCAAGGCTAGTTGAAATTCAGTGTGATGAGTCAAAACCTGTCATCGATATTGAAGACGCTATCGCGCAAAAAAACTGGGTACGCCCACCTCATTCACTACAACGAGGCGACGCACACACAGCAATTGAAAATGCACCACATAGCATACAAGGCGCACTGCACATTGGCGGACAAGAACATTTTTATCTTGAAGGTCAAATTGCATTAGCACAACCGAATGAAGATGGTGGCATGTTCATTCAATGTTCGACTCAACATCCAACCGAAGTGCAACACTTGGTAGCCAAGGTACTCAATCAAGCCTACAACTTTGTTACTGTCGAGATGCGCCGCATGGGTGGCGCGTTTGGTGGAAAAGAAACCCAAGGAGCACCATGGGCTTGTTTAGCAGCTATCGCAGCTTATCACTTGGGCTGTGCAGTTAAGCTGCGCCTTGCACGGGCTGATGACTTCAGGCTAACAGGCAAGCGCCATCCATTCTTCAACCAATATCACGTAGGGTTTGATAACAACGGCGTTATTGAAGGCGCTCATATCGAAGTCAATGGTTACTGTGGCTATTCTCCGGATCTATCAGACGCGATTGTAGACCGTGCAATGTTTCATGCTGACAATGTCTACTACTATCCCGCAGCGAAAATTGAGGGAAATCGCTGTAAAGTCAATACTGTCAGTCACACGGCATTCCGCGGATTTGGTGGTCCACAGGGACTTATTACAGCAGAGCAAATCGTGGATGATATTGCTATCGCCATTGGTAAAGACCCACTGGACGTGCGTAAAGCCAACCTTTACAAACTCGGGCGAGACACCACACCATATCATCAAAAAGTTGAGCAACATGTGCTACTTGAGATGATGGAACAAGTTGAGGAAAACGCACAATACCGCAAGCGGAAAGCTGCGATTAAAGCCTTTAATCAGCAATCACCAGTGATCAAAAAAGGCTTAGCGATGACACCGGTGAAATTTGGTATTTCGTTTACGGTTCAGCATCTTAACCAAGCAGGCGCGCTAGTAAATATTTATTCAGATGGTTCGATTCATCTGAACCATGGTGGTACCGAAATGGGGCAGGGCCTGAATACCAAAGTGGCGCAAATAGTTGCACACGCATTTGGCATTGACGTCGAATGTGTTGGTGTTACCGCAACGCGCACAGATAAAGTCCCAAATACCTCACCAACGGCAGCATCAAGTGGTACCGATTTAAATGGCATGGCGGCACTCAACGCAGCCAATATCATTAAAGACCGACTGATTAGCTTTATCGCTGAGCACTTTAACGTGGATGCAAGCAGCATTCAGTTTACCAACAATCAGGTGCAGTATGACGGTGGACAAATCGACTTTGGTGATTTAGCGAACCTCGCTTATCTAAACCGAATTTCCCTCTCATCAACGGGCTATTACGCCACGCCTAAAATTCACTATGACCGTGAAAAGGCACAAGGTAGACCATTCTTTTACTTTGCTCACGGCGTGTCATTAAGTGAAGTGGAAATCGATACGCTTACCGGTGAAAACACCGTTGTCCGTGCCGACATTTTGCACGATGTTGGCAATTCGATTAATCCTGCGCTCGACATAGGCCAAATAGAAGGTGCGTTTATCCAAGGCATGGGTTGGCTCACCACGGAAGACTTACAATGGAAAGAAAACGGTGAATTGGCGAGCTTTGGACCTGCAACTTACAAAATACCAGCCATTGGCGATACACCAGCAGAGTTCAATGTTGAACTTTTTGATTCTGAAAACCCTGAGGCATCGGTATTTCGTTCAAAGGCCGTAGGCGAGCCACCTTTCATGCTAAGCGTTAGCGTATGGAGTGCAATTCGTGACGCACTGGCTAGTATCAACGATTATCGTTATATGCCGGCACTCGATACACCTGCCACCCCTGAGCGCGTCCTGTTAGCTGTAGAAGATGCACTACAGTGGCAACGCCAGAACAGTGCCGAAAAAAGCGCATAAAGAGTGGAGCAACATTGATGAATAGAGACAAGCCAAATAGTCAGAAAATGCAAAGCGAGCCAATTAATCGCTCTTTAAACCAGAGCATTAGCGGCTTTCATCAGCAGAGCTGGTCGCAAGCTATTGCAAAGTTAGAACAAGCAGGTACCGACTACGTTATCGCGACAATTGTAGGTACAACAGGCTCGACCCCACGTGCAGCAAGCAGCAAAATGGTGATAACCGCCTATGATATTTTCGACACACTCGGCGGTGGGCATCTAGAATACAAAGTAATCGAACATGCCCGTAAGTTATTACTGCAAGGTGAAACAACGCAAGACCTGTCTCATTTTCAGCTTGGCGCAAGTTTAGGGCAATGCTGTGGTGGCGCTGCCGTGGTGATGTTTGAAGCCATGGTCTGTCAAAAATTGAGACTTAACGTCTATGGTGCTGGTCATGTCGCCCAAGCATTGATACCGATTCTTGGGCAATTGCCTGTGCGTATTAATTGGGTCGATAGCCGAGCTGATATTTTTCCGGAGCATATGCCTGAGAATGTCATCAAAGTCGTTGATGAAGAGCCCGTAGAACAAGCTAAAATAGCCGTTGATAACACGGCGCACCTCATTTTAACTCACAATCATCAGTTAGATTTCGCGCTGGCCGAAGCCATAATTAAAGCAGGCAATGCCAGTTGGGTAGGTGTTATTGGCTCTGAAACTAAAGCCAAACGCTTTAAACATCGCTTAGCGCACAGAGACTTCAATCAAGAACAGATAGCTCAAATGACCTGCCCCGTCGGTTTGAGCAATGTCAGTGGCAAGCTGCCAATGGAAGTTGCTGTTTCAATCGCCGGTGAGATCATCAACCTGTATCAATCTGCCCATACTGAATTAAACCCAGCCGACTTAAACCAAGCTGACTCAGGTCACGCAGGAAATACAAGCACCAAAAAACGAGAAGGGTTACAGTGGCAAAGTCTACAGCAATCACTCAAATTGACACCTAACGCGCCAGCTATGCGCCCGAAAAGTACAACACAAACAACAGAATTAAGGTCGGTTAAAGAGGAACATCAATGACACTTAATGAACTCAACAATTTAAACGCTGGCGACGCATACAAAGCATTTGAGACCTGTTGTGTCGCGCCGCGCTGGGTAGATGCCATGGTGAATGCACGACCTTTTGAATCTGAAGTACAAGTGTATGAGCATGCAGATACCATTTGGGCACAATTATCTGAACCCGATTACTTAGCCGCTTTTGAAGGACACCCACAAATAGGTGATGTTTCAACATTACGCGCTAAATATGCTAATACCGCTGAAAAAGCAGGTCATGAACAATCAGGTATGCAGCAGGCAAGCGATGCCGTGCTTGAACAAATGATGACCTTAAATCAAGATTATTTAACGAAATTTGGTTTTATTTTTATTGTCTGTGCAACAGGTAAGAGCGCTGAGCAAATGTTGGCGCTCATCGAACAACGATTACCAAATGAGCGAACAAAAGAACTATCAATCGCCGCAGGAGAGCAAGCAAAAATTACCCGAATTCGACTGGAGAAATTGCTGTGAGTACCGCTGTAAATAAAAGTCCTATCACGACCCACATTTTAGATACCGCTACAGGCTTACCGGCGGCAAATGTGCCGGTCACTTTATTTCAATTAACGGATGATAGTTGGCAACAAATCGCTCAAGGCACGACAAATCAAGACGGGCGCATTGCTGACTGGCTATCCGATAAATCAATCGATTTTGGTACATATAAACTTAAATTTGATTTAGACGCTTACTTTAGCCAAATTTCCGAGCAAAACAGCGACACATCGCCATTTTACCCCTTTGCAGAAATCTGTTTCCGTCTGCAAGATCAGCGACACCACCATATTCCGCTGTTACTTTCACCATTTGGCTATTCTACTTACCGAGGCAGTTAACCTTGAGTCATTGCAATACTCGCGTCATCTGTGGCGACATTCTAGATTTTATTGAAGACCCAGCAATTGCAGGCGACAAAGCACATCGTTTTTTCCCGAAAGGGGCATTAGTTATTGAAGCGGGGAAAGTCACCCAACTTGGCTTTGAAAAAGATATTTTTCCTCAATTGGAAAGCCAAGCTGAGTCGATAGACGTGGTACGCTACGACGGCAAACTTATTATGCCGGGAATGATAGACACTCACATACACTTGCCACAAACTGAGATGATCGGTGCTTACGGAGAGCAGCTACTTGAGTGGTTAACTGAGTATGCCTTCCCAACTGAGAAGAAATTTTCAGATCGCGCATATGCCAGCAAAGTATCTAAACACTTTATCAATGAACTTTTGCGCAACGGCACGACTACAGCACTGGTTTTTGGTACCGTTCACCCGCAATCTGTCGATGCATTTTTCTCAGAAGCACAACAACGTAAACTGAGAATGATTGCCGGCAAAGTCATGATGGACAGAAACTGTCCTGACGATTTATCTGATTGTGCGGAATCTGGCTACCAAGAATCCAAGGAACTGATCGAGAAATGGCATAACGTTGATCGCTTAAGCTACGCGGTCACGCCACGCTTTGCACCAACATCAACGCCCGAACAGCTAAAGAAATGCGGCCAACTACTAGAAGAGTACTCGGATACGTATTTGCATACTCACTTATCTGAAAACAAAGATGAATGTGCATGGGTAAAAGAACTTTTCCCAGAATCAGCCGATTACCTTGGTGTCTATGAAGATGCAGGGCTGGTACGAAAGCGGGCCGTTTTTGCTCACGGTATTCACTTATCTGAACGAGAACTTGATTGTATTGCAGATAACGACGCAGCCATTGCTCACTGCTCAACGTCAAATCTATTTTTAGGCTCTGGTCTATTCAACTTAAAAGCTTGTGAGAAGCATGGTGTTCGCGTCGGCATGGGCACAGACGTAGGCGCAGGTACCAGCTTTTCAATGCTTCAAACTGGTAACGAGGCATACAAAATTCAGCAGCTTCAAGGTGAAAAGTTCTCAGCCTTTAAAGGACTGTATCTAGCAACGCTTGGCGGTGCTAGAGCGCTCGATTTAGAAGGCACTATCGGTAACTTTAATAAAGGCTGTGAAGCGGACTTTATCGTGCTTGATAGCGAAGCTACACCATTTATTAAGTTCAGACTCGCAAAAACCAAAACCTTACATGAACGTCTTTTCGCCTTAATGATGTTAGGTGACGATCGTTGTATTGAAGCGACCTATATTCTCGGCGAAAACCAATACCGCCGTGATCGCACACCACAGTTTGTCGAAAAGACCAGCTAATAAAAGAGAGTATTTAAACGCTAATGGAACATTATTTCTTTGAAGTCGCTCACTTAGTTTTACGCTATTTTCATGTCGTAGCAGGTATTGCTTGGATCGGCGCATCATTCTACTTTGTTTGGCTGGACAATAACTTACAAGAACCTCCGCAATGGAAAAAAGATAAAGGTATTCGCGGTGATTTATGGGCTATTCACGGCGGTGGCTTTTACGAAGTTGCTAAATACCAGAATGGCCCAGAGAAAATGCCGAGCACATTGCACTGGTTTAAATGGGAAGCCTACACGACATGGATAACCGGCACTTTATTATTGAGTTTACTCTACTATGTAGGCGCTGAAGCTTATCTTATTGATGTCAGTAAGGCTGAATTAAGCCAACCTGTTGCCATCGCCAGTTCGATTGCCTTTATCACGCTGGGGTATGGGCTTTACCGAGCACTGTGCAAAAGCCCACTGGTTAAGAATGGATTAGCATTTACTTTTACCATAATTTTGCTAATCGCACTCTTTGCATGGGGTTTAGATAAAGTCTTTACCGACCGTGCGGTGTATATTCACATAGGTGCGTTAATTGGTACCTGTATGGCGGGTAATGTTTACCACATTATCATGCCAAGCCAACGCTATATGGTTGCTGAAGTTGAAGCTGGTCGCATACCTGATCCGACGCCAGGGCTCAATGCAAAGCAAGTATCCGTGCATAATAACTACGCCACGTTGCCGATTATTTTTATCATGATCAGTAACCATGCGTCGTTCACCTTCAGTCATGATTTTGGCTGGCTAATTCTTGTGGCATTGTTTGTTATTGGTATGTGGATTCGCCATTTTTTCAATCTCAAACATCAAGGTGTCTACAAGCCACAAGTGTTAGTCAGCGGTATGGCGGCATTTTTCATACTCATGCTAGCAGTCGCTCCTTGGCACTTACTAGAAACTAAAAAACCTCAAGCAAACAGCTCAACTAACACCACGCAATTGCAATCACTAGTTTCCAATGACCAAGCATGGCAAATCATCGACCGCCACTGTACTGAATGTCACAGCCAATCACCGCGTTCTAAGATGTTCAGTGCAGCCCCTAATGGCTTTGTATTGGACTCGCTGGATGATGCTCGCAAAATGATGGGACTTATTCACAGTCGTGCCATTGTCACTAAAGACATGCCACTGGGCAACCTTACCAAAATGAGTGACCAAGAACGTGCCGAATTGGCACAATGGCTAGCGCAGCAAAATAAGGAGTAGGTGATGACGAGAAGTTCAGCGGATAGCCGCTACAATACTTATCCACACTATCCAAGAGATATGAAGGGCTATGGCAGCAAGCCGCCACATGCAAATTGGCCGAATAACGCTAGAATCGCGATTCAGGTGGTAATGAACTACGAGGAGGGCGGTGAAAATTCAGTCCTCCATGGCGATCCTGCTGCAGAAACGTTTTTGTCCGAGATTATTAGCGCACCTCATGTCGAAGACCGCCATATGTGTATGGAATCGATATACGAATATGGCAGCCGAGCGGGTGTATGGCGTCTGCTGCGCCTGTTTGAAAAATATAATATCCCGATCACCGTATTTGCTGTCGCGATGGCACTAAAACGTCACCCTGAGGTTGCCAAAGCTTGTATAGAGCAAGGGCATGAAATCTGTAGTCATGGTTTGCGTTGGATAAATTATCAAGACGTAGATATCGACACAGAGCGCCAGCACATGAAAGCGGCGATTGATATTGTCGAGCAAATAACCGGTGAAAAGCCGAAAGGCTGGTATACCGGTCGCACTAGCCCAAATACAGGTAAGTTAGTCGCTGAGAACGGCGGCTTTGTTTACGATGCAGATGATTATAGTGACGACCTGCCATTTTGGCGCGTTGTCGACAATAAACCTCAGCTTATTGTCCCATACACCTTAGATACCAACGATATGCGATTTGCTGCCGTACAAGGTTTTAATGCTGGCGATCAATTCTTCAACTATTTGAAAGATGCTTTTGACGCGCTTTACGAGGAAGGCGATCCAAATGGCGAAAACACACCTAAAATGCTATCGATTGGTCTTCACTGTCGTTTAATTGGCAGACCCGGCCGTATCAAATCGCTCGAGAAGTTCTTTCAGTACGCTCAATCGTTCGACGACGTGTGGTTTGCTCGACGCATAGATATTGCCGAGCATTGGCATAAAGAGCACCCCTTCAAGTGACCAATACCAATTGAAATAAATATTTAACCACTTCAGAGCTATGTCAGGGAAGTTAGAATAAAGCAAATTTATGCTGTTGTAGTCATTCTCCAACAAGGAAATTTGTGAAATTAACACTTTCCTGACAAGCTCCCAGAGGGCGAGTTTAAAAGGCTTATATGCTGCGTTATTGATTTTGACAAGGGAGTAACCATTCTCTGCAATCAATGCCTTGCCTATAAGCCTTTTAATTCTCGCTGAATGATTAAATATTTAATTCAACTGGTATAAATCCGCAATTCTGAATTAGAGAGTTGTTATTGCTGGATAAAATTTAGATAATTCGTTCATTCTTGTCATTACGTTAGATTGAAATGAACGCCACCGATAACGCTCCTCTGCTCTCAGAAACCGTGGGAAAGGTACTTAAGCAATCTGCTATTCCTGCAGCACTTACGATTAACGAGTGCGCAAAAGTTGTTGCGATGAGCGCCACTTCATTTCGACGAAAGCTAGCCCAAGAAGAAACGAGCTTTAAGCTGATTCAACAAAAGTATCTCAATGAACTATGTGTCAGAGCGTTACTCACTAAGCAAGACAAAATAGATAAACTTGCCATCTCATTAGGCTATTCAGAGCGCGCTACGTTTGAGCGCGCGTTTAGACAAAAGTTCGGACTAACGCCGCACCAGTTTAGAGAGTTGTCTATTCAGCATAGTGCGCTGGGGTATCAAAAAGACTTGGTCGCCGCAGCTAAAAACCTCACGCCGATGCCCAAAAGCTGCAAACAATTACTCAAAGAAAAAGAGCAAGATAGTCTAGATTTAGAAGTCATCACAAAGATCGTTAATCAAGACCCGATATTATCTGCTCGTGTCATAGGCCAAGCCAGTAAAGCAGTGTACGGGAAAACCCCTAGTGGAGTTAAGGAGGCGATCAGCCGTAACTTAGGGATAAATACGGTGATCAATTTAGCGGTCGTCTATGCGTTAAATGACGCGATGGCAGAAAAGGTCGATCCGCTTGTGCTCATGCGCTATACCGCAGCATTTGTTTTTGCACCTAAGCTTTTCCAAAAAGTTCGTCAGTCTACACAACATCACGCGTTTTTACAGAACACGCTAGATGAGCAAGTACTTGCATTTGGTTTGTTCGGGGTTTTGTTGCTAACTCAAGAGGATACGAGCATTCATCAATTGGTGCGTCACAGCGTTCAAGGGATTGATGATATATCCAGCCTTAACAATCACTTGCGTAAAAGCTTGAAGGTAAGCTTATTTGCCAGCTCTTCATTGCTCTTGTCTCTTTGGCACATTGACGCGCAAGTCATCAAACAGCTTCATCACCTAGAACAAGTGTGCCAAGGTAAAGCTAAAGCGACAACACATGACGATATTTTATTGCTGATTTTTAACTGTTTATATCGTTATGCAACAGGGCATGAAACGGTTGAAGATCTAGTCGAAAAGGCCGAGTTACTTAATATTGAAGGGTTTGAAGAAATCGCTGCAGAACTGCAGTTTACGGAATAGCTAGAATTGCTTCCCCAAAGAATGACAAGTTGTGGGGGCTGTCACTCAATGAGAAAGCATAATATATGTAGATTAAGCGCGTCGTCCGATACGTGCTTTTTTGGACATCATGGCTAATACCGCCAGTATCAATAGCACAATCATTGACGGTTCAGGTACCGCAACTAGCGACACGTTATCAATTAAACCACCAAGTCTGTTTTGCTGACCAAATGACGCAAAGCCTAAGGTCATATCTTCAGAGGTTGCTGTGAATGAAACCGTTTGTACTTGCCAACCGTTAGCATCACGACGCACACCGTCAACAGAATAAAGCGGATCAATGCTAGAATCGAAGTCAACTAACGAGTCGTACCAATAAACATTTATACCGTTGTCGTTTTGGTTATTTGTTCTAGGCTTGTAGAAAAACTCTAGCTGGTACTGATTACCAACAACCAAAGATTCTAACGTTTGCTGCATCATTGAGTTCGACGCACCACCTGGGTGAGAGTCTAGCTCAACATGGTTATGACCATGCTGTGCATTGGTAACAACATGCTTTTGAATTTCAATACCACTACCAAAAGTCGTTTCCCAGCCCGGAATAATGCTAAAGACATCCCAGCCTGAGTTCATATTTTCGAAATCACTTAAATAACGGTTATTTACTTGACCATGCGATGTTGAATTGTCGTCAAACGTTAATTGTTCAAAGCTACCGTTAGTAATTAAATTAGCGCTAGCGATATTGACAGCAGTAAAGGCAAGCCAAACAGCAACAACTTGTTTGATACCTTTTTTAAAACTTTTTTTGAAAAGGGAGAACATAAAAAAATCCTTCTACTACATTTATGTTCACATTTTATAAAGTCTGCTGTAGCCAAAATATGGCTAAAGTGTCCAAAATAGCACTAAATCTAAAAAGTTAGATATCAGCGCTTAAAATAAGCCAGCAAGTTTATATAACCCTAACGCACTTACTGCTATCACAAAAAAGGCGCCAAACAGATTATTCATTTTCGTATTTTTGAATTTGCCCAACAGTGTTTGGTTATTCATAGCGATCAATAAGAAGATAGCGACAAATGGCAACAACAAGCCGTTGGCAGCCTGTGCGAATAAAATCGCGACCATTGGCTTAATACCCAGCGTCGAAAATAACGCTCCGCAACCAAGTACGACCAACCATACCAAGCGAAACTTTGTTTGCTTTAAGTCTGTAGACCAGCCCATAGCACCACAAACCGCGAAGCTTGCCGCCAAAGGAGCTGCAATAGCACTCGTAATACCGGCAGCGAATATACCAAGTGCAAAAAAGTAACGTGCAAAATCGCCAAGTACAGGCTGTAACTGCTGAGAGATATTAGCCACATTGATTTCTACGCCAGCATTAAAAAATGCACTAGCCGAAGTACCAACAATAGCTAAGGTAACCAATGCACCTAAGCTTATCGACAGCGCGGTATCTTGCCGACTTTCTTGAATAGCTTGACCACGTTCAGTAGTTTGCCACTTTTCGCGCACCATACTGGCGTGGAGGAATAAATTGTAAGGAACTAGCGTAGTACCTACTAGCGCTAGTATTGTTAACACAGAACCTGAAGGCATAGACGGCACGATCCCCTTTGCCATCAACCCAAGATCTGGCTTGCTCAAAACTAGTGTAGTTATAAATACGAGAGACATTAACAGCACTAAAACGGTAAATGCTTTTTCCAACACCTTGTAATGCCCAAACCACAATAACGCACCAGCTATTGCTGCAACGATAAGTGACCAGGCCGTTGCCCCCAAATCAATGATGGCGTTTAAACCGACAGAAGCGCCAATGATATTGCCCGCCTCATAAGCTGCATTACCGATACCAATGGCAGCAACAACCAGAATAAGCGCAAGCTTTTGCATCATAGGGGTTGTAATAGAACGCTTAATCGCTTCTGGTAACCCTTGCCCTGTTGCGAGACCTAAACGACCAGACATCTCCTGTAGTACGTAGGTTGCCAAAGCAGAGAAGATAACTGCCCAAAGCAACGCAAAACCGAAATTAGCGCCAGCTAAGCTTGCCGTGGTAATAGTGCCAGGACCAATAAATGCACCGGTAATTAATATACCCGGACCGAGTTTAAATCGCATAAAAGACAAAGCCATAGAAGAAAATTGCCTCTACGTTACAACAATGGCAAATAAAAAGCAGCGATATACGCTGCTTTTTCTGGTGATATAGAAATGCGTGTAGATTCTAAATAAAGTTTGAAACTGAGTTGGCCTTTACCCCGCTAATTAATGTTCATTCATATAGCGGGATTTTCCGCATAGTTGGAAACCAAATTAATCAATACGATTGTAGTGATAAAAAACTAAAAAAACGGCCAAATAAAGTAAGAAACTAAAAAATCACTAACATTCATCGATAATCACTAAAGAATCACTTTTCAATCATCGTCACTATTTTAATTCATCTTTTATAGTTATTTCCGTTCATTTAACAGGAGGAAATAATGAATACCAAACAACATAACCATAAATCTAATCAATCAAACAGTAATCAAGGTACTAGTGGTACAAACTACGAGCACCAAAAAGCTTTAGATAATCGTTCAAACCAACTAAACCCCAACAACCAACGCTTTAAAGGCAAAAAGTAAGGAGCAGCAAATGATTGACACTAGTGATATGTCTCAGGAAGAATTAGACGTTTGGTCAGACATCAACAACCCGAATAACGATGCTGACATGGATGATTGGGCTGACGCTCATAACCCCAACAATGACAGTTACTTGGGTGACTAGGTAACAATGGCGGAAGAGGTAAACTCTTCCGCCTTTTATCACTAAAAGGAATTTGCATGGAAAAAGAGTACAAATACACAAAGAAGCTACTAAAGGTAGCCATTGAAGAAAACGGATATAGAAATAAGGATATTGCTGTAAAAGCTGGTTTGAGTGAAAAGTCCGTTGCCTTGGTCTCAAAATGGCGAAATGGTAAAGCTAATGCGACTGAACGCCAAATGGCTTATTTCATCAATAATTATGAGTATTTATTAAAGCCTAAGATAGAGCATCTATTTTATACCTACACCGATACATTAGAACCAAGTTGCTACCCTAAACCATCATATAAGAAGCTCACTGGTGAAGTAATATTTAAGCACCAACTATCTACTCCTGTAGATAGGAAAAGCAGCCTATCAATCAGTCGAGTGATAGTTATTACCCACAATAATAAATTTTGTATTGTTGAACAATTAAGAGCTGGTTTACTCACACCAGAAGGCGCAAAACTTTCGAGTAAGCTCGATGGAATGGTTCGCTCTAGTAACGAAGAAGCTAACTGGGTGGTATCGGCAAATATCAAAGAAGGCATAAGCCTTGATGAACTGATTCAAAGCATCACTGAATACTGCAAAAGGCTTCGTGATGGCGAACCAAACTTGAAAAGACGTGGTATCCACGATTTTCCTCATCAAGACATAAACGCCCTAGAGTATTCATTTTATCAAAAGCTTATGAAGTTAAGCTTGCATAGCGAGTTACTTCCCTTTTAAACTCAGTTAAACCCAATAGCAGGTTGAGAGCTAATCTCAATAACTAGAGCTGTTCGTCAGCTCATACTCAAAAATGAGGCATTTGCCGCGCCACCCTTTTTTGGGGTCGCGTATCGTTTTTACCGGTGCTTTGTAACTTGTCTTAGACTAGGCGAAACAGCCGAGGCCAAGTAACCGAAACGGTTCAAAGCTAAATGGGCTAGGGGTGGGTGCATCCGAACCATCATGTTTTCAATGTGACCGTTCGGGTGCTATTTTCACAAAGAACCATCTTTTCAAGCTATAAAAAATAGTAATTGCACTGACTTAAGGTCTCGCTGCCGCCAACAAACACGGTTTGTTTGATGATCAATCGGCTGCTTATACTATTTATTAATTAGCATCAGCTATTTGTATTGATTGTTGCACTGGGTGAATTGTAAGCAAGGGCATTATGGAGAGCTGTTACAAATCAGGAAAAAATCTTTTCAAATCACTGCGTAAATTAGCGGGACAGTCACCTATTGCACGCCAATACTCTACAATTGATTTAACCTTTTTTAGATCAGCATGATCGTTATCATGCATTATTTTAAGTATTTCTAATGTTGGCATTACTTGTACATCAAACACCGACGCTAATTCAGTCATATCTTGATCGTCAGTTACAACAGGTATGTCTAATTCTATTGCGTATGCAATGTATAAGGCATCTACTTGAGACGGACCTGGTAACTCTGTTTGAACATGATCCCAAATGAACTCAAAGTTTATTTCTATTGCCTTTTTTTGTCTTCGACCAATTGTTGGGAAGTGCTTACGATTATCAGCATACTCATCATCATCAACCCAAGGAAACTTAGAGTTAAGTCGCCTATTTGCTAATTCATCATTTAACTCTGACAAAATATATAGGCAATACTCATCGTTTCCAAAAGGCACAAACAGCAATGGACGTACTGTTTGCGCTAACCTTAAATATGAATTGGTATCTACGAGAATTTTCGATTGCGGCATTAAGTTAACTCAGAATGAAGGCTCCGAGCATCTAATAACGGCATATCTGTTACGGCCTGAACGTAACCCGCTCCCTTGTTTTGCTCTTTAAGATACTTTCTTAACAACTCAAAGAACGGTGTTTCGAAAGCTTTTTCCGTTTTATTTATGTAGTCTCTTGCATCAAAATGTTCAATGTCACCTAATAATGCATTACTTAAATTATAAAAGCGCTTATTGAAATTAGTAACTGCACCGCCAAAAGATGCGTTACTAAGCATAATTTCAGGTAACCCAACATGAGTTGCATATTTATTGGCTTGCCCAATAACGGTATATGGTGAAATAGTTTCCTTATCGGCTAGATCTAGTACTTTTCTTATTTTTGCAGCGCTTGTACGTTGATTATTTATTTCTTTATAAGCTTTTTCAGCGAGGGCACTAGGAAATAATAAGGCGCCAGCAAAATCGTCAGCAAAATCTTCGGCTTCATCACCAGACAAAGACGGCGACAAGCAGTGACCTAACTCATGAGCCATCCAAAATTTAAAATCATGAATGTTTGTATCTAAGTTTAGATAAACCCACGTTGTCTGTGAGTCAGGTAAGAAAATATGGATAGCGTTTTCGTGGCGTTGTTTGGTGCCCCAAAGTACAGGAACAACAACAGCTTGAAGTTCACTAAAACGACGAATCAAATGCTCAAAATCTACAGTATCCGTTTCGCCTAAGTTGATGTCTTTGCGTACTTTCGAAGTTACTTTTCGTAAATAGTCGTAATCACAATTGGGTGATTTAAGAACAGGTGGCATTTCTAATGTTTCAAATGGCAGGTAAGAAACCAAGTGACGCAAAAAGCGACCTGTTTCCTGTGCTTTTTCTACATGGTGATTTTTGGTTTTAGCATTCGCTTTTTTTCTGAAGGCAATAACTGGTGCGTCAGGCTCTTCGCTAATAACGAGATCAGCAAAACCTAGACCTAACAACTTTGCAAACTGGAGAAGTTTATTTGGACGAGGGAAAGACTGAGCTTTCAACCACTGAGATACAGCTTCCCTTGTTACATCCAACTGTTCAGCAACCGCAGTTTGGTTTAAACCAGCAGCGTCCATTGCTTGTTTGGCAGTTTCAACATTCAATCTCTTTTTCATGCCGAGGAGTATATATTATCGCCAGCTACTGTCAAGTTTTGTCAAGTACTTTTGCGTAACCAATAAAAAAAGCGACTAACTCATTTGAGTAAGTCGCTTTTTAAAACAGTTTCTATCTTTACTTAGAGTCTACAGCTTTTTTTTATTGCTAGTGGTAATTATTCAACAGTAACTGACTTAGCAAGATTACGAGGTTGATCAACGTCAGTACCTTTAATAATTGCAACGTAGTAAGACAATAACTGCAATGGTAGGGTGTAAACGATTGGCGCGATCAAATCGTCACAGTGCGGAACGTTAATCACTTTCATTGTGTCATCGCTTTCAAACTTAGCAGCGCTATCAGCGAAAACATACATTAAGCCACCACGAGCACGTACTTCTTCAACGTTCGATTTTAGCTTTTCAATCAGGTCGTTTTTCGGCGCAACCACGATAACAGGCATTTCAGCGTCGATAAGCGCTAAAGGACCATGCTTTAGTTCGCCAGCGGCATAAGCTTCTGCGTGAATATAAGAAATTTCTTTTAGCTTAAGCGCGCCTTCCATCGCGATTGGGTATTGATCGCCACGGCCAAGGAATAACGAGTGATGCTTATCAGCGAAGTCTTCAGCCAAATCTTCGATTTCGTCAGCTAAAGCGAATGTCTCTTCTATCTTATTTGGTAGCGTGACAAGCGCTTGCGCCATCGTTTTCTGGTCATCAACGCTCATACCGTGATGTTTGCCAAGCGCCAGTGTCATCATCATCAAACCAACAAGTTGGGTTGTGAATGCTTTGGTAGAAGCAACACCAATTTCCGCACCTGCTTTGGTCATAAAGGCAAGATCAGACTCACGCACTAGGCTCGAACCCGGCACGTTACAGATCGTCAAACTAGCGCGGTAACCAAGTTCTTTCGCCAAACGAAGTGCAGCAAGCGTGTCAGCAGTTTCGCCTGATTGTGAAATGGTTACTAATAAAGCATTTTTTGGCACATGTGATTTGCGGTAGCGGAACTCACTAGCAATCTCAACATTACATGATACGCCTGCATATGCTTCCAACCAGTAGCGAGCCACCATACCTGAATGGTAACTGGTACCACACGCAATAATCTGTACATGCTCAACTTCTTTGAAGATGTCATCAGCACCGTCACCGAAGGTTTCAGTATTTAGTTCTCCACCAAGTAAGCGACCTTCAAGCGTGTTGCGGATAGCAGATGGCTGTTCGTGGATCTCTTTTAACATGTAGTGGCGGTATTCACCTTTATCGCCAGCATCATGACTTACTTCTGACTCTTTTGCTTCGCGAATAACTGGGTTGCCATCGATGTCGAAAATGTTTACTTCAAAGCGTGTTACTTCAGCTACATCACCTTCTTCTAGGAATGCAAACTTACGTGTAACAGGTAACAATGCCATCATATCTGAAGCAATAAAGTTTTCACCTAAGCCATAACCGATAACAAGCGGACTGCCAGAGCGCGCAACAACAACGCGTTCTTTGTCATTTGTATCCATGATAGTTGTACCGTAAGCACCTTCTAACTGCTTAACCGTGCTTTGCACTGCTGAAAGTAGGGTGTCGTGGCTTTTTAACTCGTGATGAACAAGGTGGGCAATTACTTCGGTATCTGTTTCAGAAGTAAATACATAACCAAGTGACTTTAACTTTGTTCTAAGTTCTTCATGATTCTCAATAATACCGTTGTGTACAACAGCAATATTGTCACTTGAAATATGTGGATGCGCATTTTCTTCGCTCGGCGCACCATGAGTTGCCCAGCGGGTGTGAGCAATACCGGTGCCACCTACAAGTGGCGTTTCTGTAATTGCATCAGCTAATGCTTGCACTTTACCTAAGCGTCTAACACGCTGCAGTTGGTTATCACCGTCAATGACAGCGACACCTGCTGAGTCGTAACCGCGGTATTCTAATCTTTTAAGTCCTTCAACGAGAATTGTTGCTACGTCTCGTTGCGCTACTGCACCTACAATGCCACACATAATAGTATTCCTTGGTTATTTATTTCTAGCACAGATAACGGTTATACCTTTTGTTTCTAGTGCTTGTTTAATTTCATTTGGCAAACCATCATCCGTTATTAAGGTATGGACCATTTGCCATGGTAATTCTAGATTTGGGATTCGACGCCCAATTTTCTCCGACTCCACCATCACGATAACTTCTCGAGCAACTTCCGCCATGGTTTTACTCAAGCCAATAAGCTCGTTGAACGTAGTAGTGCCTCGGTCTATATCTATGCCATCGGCACCGATAAAAAGCTGATCAAAGTCGTATGAACGGAGCACTTGCTCTGCGACTTGCCCCTGAAACGACTCAGATGCGCTATCCCATGTACCACCGGTCATCAAAAGTGTTGGCTCGTTTTCAAGCTCGTTCAACTTGGCCGCGACAGAAAGCGCATTAGTCATCACCACCAAACCTTTCTTATCCGCTAGATGGTTCACCATTGTAGATGTCGTTCTACCACTATCAATGATAACGCGATAATGATCTTTAATTAGCTTAGCAGCTGTCGCAGCAATCAACTCTTTCTGATGTGACACGTTAGCCGTTGAAGATTCAACAATTTCTTTCGGTAACGAAACTGCGCCGCCATAACGTCTTAATAATAGGCCACTCTTCTCTAATGCAGCCAAATCCTTTCGAATCGTAACTTCTGAAGTTTCAAACTGTTTAGCTAGCTCATCAACGCTTACCTCGCCAAGCGAATTAACTTCACTAAGGATGGTATGTCGTCGTTGTTGAGTGTTTCGTTTTGACATTAAAAGCTTTCTTTAAGTTTCGTTTCGAAAGATTTTAGTTAAAAAAATTACAATGTCAAATTATCTCACTACGCAAATATGAATTCGGCGAGCTATAGTTTGTAAATACAGTGTAAAAACAGGCAAAAATCATGAACTTTAATAGCATTAGAGTAAGATACACCACAACATTTTGTGCGCTTGCTGCGGTTTTTTTGGTTCAAGTACTTATGGGCTTCACGCTCGTTTCTAAAATGGAAAGCGGTATGGTGCTTTTTGGCAAAAACTTCAATCCCGCTATCTCAGCCGTCATCAATGCCGATAGAGATCTTTACCAATCACGCGTTGCAGAGTTAGAAGCTTTGTATCCGAATGTAAGTCCTGAAATTATTGAATCAGCGCGCAATGATTTTAACGAAAATGCACAACAAGCACTGGATCGTATGAATAAATACAAACGATTCATGAAAGACTACCCAGAGATGCTTTCTCGGTTATCAAGCTTTGAAGATGCCTACGGCAATTGGATAGCCGAGACCGATAAAGTATTTACCCTCGTTAGCAGTGGACAAGTAGAGCAAGCCAAGGCGCAAAGCCATGGCGAATCGCTTTCAGCGTTTAATGCATTAAGAGATTATTACGATATTGCTGGCGAAATGGCTGACAAAAAGAGTGCAGAGACAATGGTTTCGACAAGTGAACAAGTAGGAAGTAGTCAGTTGCTTCTTGCCGTTGTTAGCATTCTAATTGTCGGGGCGACACTGGTAGTTGGCATTGTAGCACCACGCACCATGACTAATGCTTTGACGAATTTAGCCGACGAAATAAAGCGTCTAAATAGCGGTAATGGTGATCTAACACGGCGTATTAATTCCGAGCGAACTGATGAAGTAGGTGAGCTAGCAAACGAAATAGACGAGCTTTTTGATGGCCTAACCGCCTTAATTCGCTCTATTGTGCAGCAGTCTTCCAATCTAATCAGTGGCGTTGATGAATTGAATAACGGAGCCCAGCATGTCAAATACACCAGTCAGCAACAAACAAGCTCAGTAGATGCTATCGCCACAGCCGTAAATGAAATGTCATATGCAATTAAAGAAGTAGCGCAAAACGCACAGTTAACTGCTGATGAAGTAAACCAAGTCAATCAGCTAACTGTTTCTGGCACCGAAATAACGTCTAAAGCTGTAGAAGAAATTGAAAGCTTGTCCAAAACTGTCAACCAAGCAACAGAAGTGATACAGCGCTTATCAGCCAACTCAACTGACATTGCCTCGGTACTAGATGTAATTAGAGGTATTGCAGAACAAACTAACTTACTTGCATTAAATGCAGCAATTGAGGCGGCTCGCGCAGGAGAGCAAGGGCGAGGTTTCGCCGTAGTTGCAGATGAAGTGAGAACATTAGCAGCCCGAACGCAACAGTCGACAGAAGACATACAGAAAATGATTGAGACCCTACAAAGCGGAGTTAATGAAGCTGTAAATGCAATTAACTTAGGTAACAGTGCGACACAAAGCAGTGTTGAACTGTCACAGCAAACACTAAGCGCTTTCGAACAAATAGCTAGTGCCTCTAATCGCGTAATCGAAGCATCATCACAAACGGCTACTGCGACCGAAGAGCAAAGCCAAGTTGCAGCTGATGTCAGTCAAAACATCACCGAGCTTTCTGATCAAACCTCAAGCAACTTTGAAACAGCTGAACAAAATGGCATACAGGCGCAAGAAACGATGGCATTCGCACAGTCGCTCAGTAATTCTGTTACAAAGTTCAAGCTTGACTAGGTTGAATTCATATTCCTGTAGTAGAAATTTAGCAAAATAGCCTGTAAATTTATTGTCTTATTTATATTACAATAATAAATCATTTAACAGGCTCCACCATGACAAAACCATTGTTACTACTACCAACACTCATTATTTTGTTGCTAATAAATACCGCACAAGCGGGCGAACAACTTTATTCATTGCAACCTAGTGTTACGCCGGAACTAGCAAAAAAAGGCACCTATGCTGTTGGTGTTAAAACAAGAGAGATTGTGAACAAAAACGCCTTTAATCATCATGACTTCAATGGCACTTATGAAAGAAAATTAACGGTTGAAGTATGGTACCCAGCAAAAGCTAAGACAAATACCAAAACTAAGAACAAAGCAACGTACAAAGCCGTAACAAGAACACATATGCCGTTCGAAGTAGCAGGGCAAGCATATCGAGATATGACCCCGCTAACGCTTAGAAATGATGAAAACAAATTTCCATTTGTAGTTCTATCCCACGGTTACACCGGCCACAGAACATTAATGTTCTATCTGGCAGAACATTTAGCAAGTCATGGCTATGTTGTCGCCTCAATTGACCACACAGATTCAACAACAGCAGAAATAGATGTTACGAAAGCCCCAATGGCGGGTTTTATTAGCACCTTGATTCACCGTAGTCGTGATCAACAGTTTACCCTCGATTACTTTAGAAACAGCGCGAGCCCAATTAGCAAAATTACTGACTTTGATCATGCATCTATAATTGGCTATTCGATGGGTGGGTTCGGTGCAATTAATACGGTAGGTGGCTGTTACGACATAGCTGAGGCTAACTTAATAGCGATCGGCATGCCAAAAGATTACGCGGAAAAATTAGCACCTGTTTTTCAGTTTTGTAATGCAGGCAAGGAAAGTACAGACCCTAGTTGGAAAGCTCTGGTTGCATTGGCTCCGTGGGGTCAGGAATACGATCTGCATCAAGCTGGCTCTCTCGCTAGCTTAGCCGTACCATCGCTTTACATAAGTGGTGATCAAGATGATATCTCAGGCTATGAGCATGGCGTGAAGAAGCTCTTCGAACAAACCAGCAAAGAAGATAACTATTTATTAGTCTACAAAAATGCGCGCCACAATGTTGCTCCTCACCCAGCACCTCAAGCTGCTTATAGCAATGATGTAGATCTTGGCCATTACTTTGAACCGAATTGGAATATGCAGCAACTCAACCGATTCAATCAACATTTTGTTTTAGCATTCATCAATTGTCACATTAAGAAGACAAGTTGTGAGTACTTACCAACTACCACTGACGGCACACAAGTTAAAAAAGCCGATGGTAGTTACACAAAAGCTTGGCCTGGCATGCCGGAACGTTGGACGACTGGGGTAGAATTCTATCGCGCAAGTTCAAACCCAAAAGCAAATTAAGGCAATAAAATTTATGCTATGAACTGAATAACTATCCGCGCTTTAACGGTCAATACCAATAACCTATTACTGTTAACCTGCTCGGATAGTTATTTATGAAATCACTTGTCGCTCTGTTGCTGACTACCTTAATTTTTTCATTTAGTACGCTTGCTGAAGAAAACAAAAACTCTGTTCCTAATTGGTCGCTGAATACTCAATACGGAGAGACCATAAACTGGATCGAGTTCAAAGGAAAACCTGTCATTCTTCATTTTTGGGCTACTTGGTGTCCATACTGCAAGCGCTTACAGCCTAAGTTAGAAGAGCTGCAAAAACAATTTGCCGAACAAGGCTCAACAATTGTCGCAGTTAGCTTTAATGAGGACCAAGGCGCTACTCCGCAAGACGTCTTAGCAGCTCGAGGCTATAACTTTAAAACGGCAGTTGGTGGTGAAAAGCTAGCTGAAGTTATGGGTGTGGTTGGCACACCGACAACATTTTTTGTTAATCGCGAAGGTGAAATCGTCTTTAAATACACAAGTTCTGATATCAACGACCCTCGACTTGTCAAAGCCATGCAGTTGATTGCAAAGTAACTCTAGGCTAAAGGCACATTAGTAGCTACTAATTTGCAGGTCGCTAGCTTTTTAATATAGAAAAAGGTACAAGAAGTACAAGCATTTGCTTTTTACTTTTGTGCCTTTTTTATTATGCGTTATTTGCTGTTAGTACTTTCTTTACTCTTCATTTTTGGTTGTAAAACCACCTCGCTTCAATCTGTAGCGGAAGTAGAAAAACTTGTAAAACAAGTAGAGAACAACCCACAAGACATTATTGGTATCATCGAGCAAACCAAACGAAGTCAAAGCGCGGTTCAATCAGATATTGCACTTATTAATGCTTTACTCAACGAACTGCGAAAGCTAGTCGCAAAGGAGTGGGGAGAAGACAACGCAGAGCTACCAAGCCGCAAAAAATATGTAAAGTACAGCAACGATTACCAAGCACGCGCGATTGTCGACTTTGAGCAAGCAACCGTGACGGTAGAAACTATCGCGACTAAAAATACTAAAAAGAAGCTCAAACAAGCCATCATCACCACATTATTAACGCCAGCAGACCCTAGGCTTAACGATATATTTTCTTCGGAAGCGCCAAAGCTTGGCAGCGAGCCATTTTTGTATCAACAAGTACTTGATCAGGACAGCAAAGCTGTTCGTTATGCTTGGCGAGCTAACCGCTTTGCTGAATATTTAATGGATCATAATTTCTCGACACATAAACAGCATAGAAAGACGATTTCCAAAGTCAACTTTAAGCTAGTCGCAGATCATCAACGATACAGACAATTACAATACAGCGAATATGTTATTGCTGCTTCCAAAAAATACCAAATATCGCCAGCACTCATTTACGCAATCATTGAAACCGAAAGTAGCTTTAACCCTTATGCAGTTAGCAGTGCTAATGCCTATGGTTTAATGCAGGTCGTGCCATCGACAGCCGGAAGAGATGTGTATCAAACAATTAAGAATAGAGCAGGGCAACCAAGCAAATCTACGTTATTTAACCCTCAACAAAATATCGATATAGGTACGGCCTACCTACATATCCTCTACAAGAATTATCTTGCCAATATCAATAATTCAACAAGCAAAGAGTACTCTGTTATTTCCGCATATAATGGTGGTGCAGGCAATGTATTGAAAACATTTGATACCGATAGAGATAGGGCTGTTAGGGATATTAATAGTCTGCAACCAAAATCGGTGTACTGGGCATTAACGAATAAACACCCTTATGCTGAGTCTCGCCGTTACCTTCAAAAGGTCACCAAGAATAAAACTAAGTACTAACTTCATATAACTAATAGTCGATCAAGTTACTCTTAGTTATGTAGACAAAGCCATAAAATTAAAAAGGGAGATCGAGCTCCCTTCTTGGTCATAATTACGATTCTTTTTTTGTAGGACGCTGCCAACCAGCGATATTTCGTTGCTTACCGCGAGCGACACCTAACTCATTGTCAGCCACATCTTTCACAATGACCGAGCCTGCCGCTGTGGTCGCCATATCACCAACACTTACAGGTGCTACTAGTGAGGCATTTGAACCAATAAATGCGCCATCGCCAATAATTGTCTTTGACTTATTTACACCGTCGTAATTACAGGTAATTGTACCTGCGCCAATATTAGCGCCTTTGCCGATTTCAGCATCCCCAAGGTAAGTCAAATGACCCGCTTTAGCCCCTTCACCTAATACTGACTTTTTCATTTCAACGAAGTTACCAATATGGGCATCACGTTTTAACTCAGACCCTGGACGAATACGTGCAAATGGACCTGCAGAAGCCAGTTCACCAATGACGGCATTCTCTACGATAGTATTCGGCTTAATTTCTGCGCCTTTACCAATCTTACAGTTCTTTATAATACAGTTTGCGCCGATAGTGACATTATCTGCAAGCTCCACCTGTCCTTCGAATATACAGTTAATATCAATTTTCACCTCTTGCCCGATCAACAACTCTCCACGTACGTCGATACGAGCAGGATCACGAAGGCTTGCACCAGCTATCATCAACTCTTCCGCCTGACGCAGTTGATAGGCCCGCTCTAATGCTGCAAGTTGCACTCGATTGTTAGCACCTTCCACTTCAATCTCAGTTTCAGGATGAGCTGTTGCAATGACTTTGCCTTCTGAATGCGCCATGGCAATAACATCAGTAAGGTAGTATTCGCCTTGGGCATTGTCGTTTGAAAGGTTGCTTAACCAACGTTTTAAATCGCCACCGTTAGCCAATAGAATGCCAGTATTACACTCATTAATTGCTAATTGTTCTGAATTTGCATCTTTTTGCTCAACTATCCCAACAACTGTTCCATTTTTGCGAATAATGCGGCCATACCCTGTTGGTTCAGCAAGCTTAACGGTTAATAGCGCCATACCTTCAACCGGTTTAGCAGTAATTAGCTGTTGTAATGTCGACACTTGCGTTAAAGGCACGTCACCGTAAAGCACAAGCACGTCTTCATCATCTTTTAGGTGAGGAGAGGCCATATCTACCGCATGACCTGTTCCTAGCTGCTCTTTTTGCTCTACGAAGGTTAAATCGTCGCCAGTGATCTGAGCTTGCAAAACATCACCACCAAAACCGTAAACTAAATAGATGTTTTCAGCATTTACTTGGCGGGCAGCATCGATTACGTGGCCAACCATAGGTTTGTGAGCAACAGGGTGGAGAACTTTTGGCAATGAAGAACGCATACGCGTGCCTTTACCAGCAGCTAAGATAACGACAGAAAGTGACATGACTCATCCATTAAGTAATTAGGAAGCAAATATGGCGCTATTTTATCTAGGTTTTGCTACGAATTATAGACATAAAAAAAAGCGACGCTTACTAAGTAAGTGTCGCTTTTTATTCACTAAAACGTAAGTCTTAATGACTAAGTGGTTTAGAGCTGTTTCTTAGCTGCTTGGATAACACGTAGTTTAGCTACTGCACGTGCTAGTTCAGCTGCAGCTTCAGCGTAGTTAACGTCACTGCTTTGAGCACTTAAGTGCTCTTCAGCGCGTTGTTTTGCTTGTTCTGCTGCTTGCTCATCAAGGTCATCTGCACGCGTAGCAACATCTGCTAATACAGTAACATTGTGAGGCTGAACTTCTAACATGCCGCCAGAAAGATAAATCACTTCTTCTTCACCGTGTTGTTTCACGATGCGTGCCATGCCAGGTTTTAGTGAGGTCAGTAAAGGTGCGTGACCAGGCATAATACCTAATTCACCTTCACTACCAGTGATTTGTAATGATTCAATGCGACCAGAGAATAACTCTTCTTCCGCACTTACTACATTCAAATGTACAGTCATTGCTGCCATTGTTTGACCTCCTAACGATTAGCCGCTGGCGCTAATTAAAGCGAAGCGGCTAAACACCTTACATTGATTTAGCTTTCTCTACAGCTTCTTCGATTGAACCAACCATGTAGAACGCTTGCTCTGGCATATCATCGTATTCACCAGCAAGAATACCTTTAAAGCCAGCAATAGTGTCTTTAAGCGATACGTACTTACCTGGAGAACCAGTGAATACCTCAGCAACGAAGAACGGTTGAGATAAGAAACGCTGAATCTTACGAGCACGGTCAACAGTTTGCTTATCTTCTTCAGAAAGCTCGTCCATACCTAAGATTGCGATGATATCTTTAAGTTCTTTGTAACGTTGTAATGTAGTTTGAACGCCACGAGCGATCTCGTAGTGCTCGTTACCAACTACTAACGGGTCTAATTGACGCGAAGAAGAATCAAGTGGATCGATTGCTGGGTAGATACCTTGCGCAGCGATGTCACGAGAAAGTACAACTGTTGCATCTAAGTGAGCGAAGGTTGTCGCTGGGCTCGGGTCAGTCAAGTCATCCGCAGGTACGTATACCGCTTGGATTGAAGTGATTGAACCTTGCTTAGTCGACGTAATACGCTCTTGAAGTACACCCATTTCTTCAGCAAGTGTCGGTTGGTAACCTACCGCTGATGGCATACGACCTAGAAGTGCTGATACCTCAGTACCCGCAAGTGTGTAACGGTAAATGTTATCAACGAAGAAAAGTACGTCACGACCTTCGTCACGAAACTTCTCAGCCATTGTCAAGCCAGTCATCGCAACACGTAAACGGTTGCCCGGTGGCTCATTCATTTGACCGTATACAAGCGATACTTTATCAAGTACGTTTGAATCGTTCATTTCATGGTAGAAATCGTTACCCTCACGAGTACGCTCACCAACACCAGCGAATACTGAGTAACCACTGTGCTCGATAGCGATGTTACGGATAAGTTCCATCATGTTTACGGTTTTACCAACACCAGCACCACCGAATAAACCAACTTTACCACCCTTAGCGAATGGACATACTAAGTCGATTACTTTGATACCAGTCTCTAACAATTCGTTAGCCGATGCTTGCTCTTCGTAAGAAGGCGCTTCACGGTGGATAGACCATTTTTCTTCTTCACCGATTGGGCCAGCTTCGTCAATTGGCTCACCCAATACGTTCATAATACGACCCAAAGTTGCAGTACCTACTGGAACTTGGATGTTATTACCTGTGTTTTCTACGTTCAGACCACGACGCAAACCGTCAGATGAACCCATAGCGATAGCACGAACTACACCACCACCTAATTGCTGTTGTACTTCTAGTACTAAGCCTGAAAGGTCACCTTCAGTTACTTTTAACGCGTCATATACCTGAGGTACAGCATCTTGTGGAAATTCTACATCCACAACTGCGCCAATGATTTGGACGACTTTACCTGTACTCATGTTAAATCCTCTAATCTTTGCTCTGTTTATTCTTAATAAACCAAGAACCTTTGCTTAAACCGCTGCTGCACCTGCACAAATCTCACTCAATTCTTGTGTGATACTTGCTTGACGCGCTTTGTTGTAAACCAATTGTAAGTCGTTGATAAGTTCACCAGCATTATCAGTTGCGGCTTTCATTGCAACCATACGAGCAGCTTGCTCACATGCTAAGTTTTCAACAACACCTTGGTATACTTGTGACTCTGTGTAACGAACTAACAACTGATCAAGTAATACTTGTGCATCAGGTTCGTACATATAGTCCCAGCGATGTTTAATTTCGTCATCGTCTGACTTTGGCAAAGGTAAAAGTTGATCGATTGTCGGCTGCTGCGTCATGGTGTTTACAAACTTGTTGTAAACCACGAACAGCTTATCAATTTCACCGTTGTCGTATGCGTCCAACATAACACGAACTGAACCTACAAGGTCAGTTACTGATGGACGGTCACCTAAACCAGAAATTTGTGCCGTTACTTTAGCGCCCATATTGTTGAAGAAAGCTGTTGCTTTAGAACCAACAACAGCAAACTCAACTTCAGCGCCTTCCTGCTGCCATTTACCGGCATCAGCAAGTACTTGCTTGAATAAGTTAATATTCAAGCCGCCACACAAACCACGGTCTGTAGAGACAACGATATAGCCTACGCGCTTAACTTCACGCTCTTCCAAATATGGATGGCGATATTCTAAGTTACCTAGCGCGATGTGACCGATCACATTTCGCATATTTTCAGCGTATGGACGAGAGGCAGCCATAGCATCTTGCGCTTTACGCATTTTACTGGCTGCAACCATTTCCATCGCGCTGGTGATCTTCTGCGTATTTTGTACGCTTCCAATCTTCGATTTTATCTCTTTAGCGCCGGACATGACTATTTCTCTCCGAAAAAGTTAACTATTACCAAGTTTGAGTAGACTTGAATGTATCAAGTGCTTTAACCAAACTAGCTTCGATATCTTTGTTATAGTCGCCTTTCTCGTTGATAGTAGCCATCAACTCAGCTTGCTCGTTGTTCACGTAAGACAATAACGCAGCTTCAAAATCAACTACTTTATTGATAGCTACGTCATTTAAGTAGCCTTTCTCAGCAGCGAATAATGAAACAGCTGTCTCAGCAACAGATAGCGGGCTGTATTGCTTCTGCTTCATCAGTTCAGTAACGCGCTGACCGTGCTCTAATTGTGCACGAGTTGCATCGTCAAGGTCAGAAGCGAATTGAGCGAATGCCGCTAATTCAGCGTATTGAGCTAATGCTAGACGGATACCACCACCAAGCTTCTTGATGATTTTAGTTTGTGCAGCACCACCAACACGAGATACTGAGATACCAGCGTTAACAGCAGGACGAATACCTGAGTTAAATAGGTTAGATTCTAAGAAAATCTGACCATCGGTAATTGAGATTACGTTAGTTGGTACGAAAGCAGAAACGTCACCCGCTTGTGTTTCGATAATTGGTAACGCAGTTAATGAGCCTGTTTGGCCTTTAACTTCACCGTTAGTGAAACGCTCAACGTACTCTTCGTTAACACGAGCAGCACGCTCTAGTAGACGCGAGTGAAGGTAGAAAACGTCACCAGGGTAAGCTTCACGACCTGGCGGACGACGTAATAGTAATGAGATTTGACGGTAAGCAACAGCTTGCTTAGATAAATCATCATAAACGATTAACGCATCTTCACCGCGATCACGGAAGTATTCACCCATTGTACAACCAGAGTAAGGTGCTAAGTACTGAAGTGCAGCAGCTTCTGATGCAGACGCAACAACAACAATTGTGTTTTCTAATGCGCCGTGCTCTTCTAAGCTACGTACTACGTTAGCAACAGTTGATGCTTTTTGACCAACAGCTACGTAGATTGACTTAATACCAGTGTTTTTCTGGTTAATAATTGCATCTAGTGCAATCGCAGATTTACCAACTTGACGGTCACCAATGATAAGCTCACGCTGACCACGACCGATTGGAATCATTGAGTCAATTGATTTGATACCTGTTTGAACTGGCTCATCAACAGACTTACGATCGATAACACCTGGTGCTACAACTTCGATTGGTGCGAAACCATCGTTGTCGATTGGACCTTTACCGTCAATCGGCTCACCAAGAGTGTTAACTACGCGACCTAAAAGGCCACGACCTACTGGTACTTCAAGAATACGACCAGTACCTTTAACTTTTACGCCTTCTGCAAGGTCTGCGTAAGGACCCATAACAACCGCACCTACTGAATCACGCTCAAGGTTAAGCGCGATTGCGTAGCGGTTGCCAGGAAGTTCGATCATCTCACCTTGCATTACATCAGCAAGACCGTGGATGCGAATGATACCGTCAGTTACTGAAACGATAGTACCTTCGTTACGAGCTTCACTAACTACGTCAAACTGTTCAATACGTTTTTTGATCAGTTCGGCGATTTCAGTGGAATTCAGTTGCATGCTCTGTTCCCCGTTAAGATTGCATTGTTGTTGCTAAACGGTCTAATTTACCTCGAATAGAACCGTCGATTACCATGTCGTCTGCTTTTATAACCAAGCCAGACACAATAGTTGCGTCAACAACACAATTAAGCTTCACTTTACGAGCCAAACGCTTTTCAAGCGCGGCGCTAATGTTCGATTGTTGGTCGGCTGTTAATTCAACAGCTGACGACACATCCGCAGTTACTTCTTTATCGAATTCGGCTTTTAAAGCAGCGAATTGCTCAGCAACTTGTGGTAGCACCAACAGACGTTCGTTCTCGGCCATCACTTTAATTAAGTTTTGGCCTTGATCATTTAGCTGTTCACCACAAACGTTAAGGAAAATTTCCTTCGCTTGTTCTACTGACGCAGTACCTGAAAGGTAGCCAGTAATGGTGTCGTTTTTAGAAACTTCAGCAGCAAACACAAGCATTTCTAGCCAAGTGTCAATTGCCTTTGCTTCTACAGCAAAATCGAACGCTGCTTTAGCGTAAGGGCGAGCGATTGTTGTCAATTCAGACATAGCTCTATTCCCTCTTAAAGTTCAGCGACTAATTTATCTAAGATGTCACTGTGTGCAGCGGCATCAATTGAACGCTCGAGAATTTTCTCGGCACCAGCTACAGCTAACGCAGACACTTGCTGACGTAGCTCTTCTGTAGCGCGATTGCGTTCAGACTCAATTTCTGCATGACCAGAAGCAATGATTTTCTCACGCTCTGCTTGTGCTTTTTCAGCTGCTTCATCAATCATTTGAGCTTCACGCTTTTTAGCAGCTTCAATGATTTCAGCAGCTTGTGCTTTCGCTTCTTTTAACTGTTCTGCAGCTTTCGCTTGAGCAAGCTCAAGGTCTTTTGCAGCGCGGTCAGAAGCAGCAAGGCCGTCAGCAATAGTTTTTTGACGATCTTCAATAGCAGCCATAATTGGCGGCCACACAAACTTCATGCAGAAGATTACAAATACGATAAATGCAATAGATTCACCGATAAGGGTTGCATTAATATTCATATTCGTTAGCTCCTAATATCTATTTAATTCGCAGGGTTCGTTAGATGTTCTCTTATGCACCAACAGCGAATAGTAGATATAGACCGATACCAACACCGATCATCGCGATCGCATCGATAAGACCAGCTACGATGAACATTTTAACTTGAAGTTGAGGAGCAAGCTCAGGTTGACGAGCAGCTGATTCAAGGAATTTACCACCTAATAGACCAAAACCAATCGCAGTACCTAAAGCACCCAAGCCGATTAGCAAAGCAACAGCGATATATAACATATTTATCTCCGATTATTTAAAGTAAGTTATAAAGTTAAAAAATTAAAAATTCTTGTTGCGGACATCCTGTCCTGGTAACCCTTTGGGTTTTATTCTAATTAATTCAATCCCAAAGAATTAATGATCTTCGTGCGCCAAGCTCAAGTACACGATAGTTAACATCATGAAAATGAACGCTTGAAGCGGAATAACTAATAAGTGGAACGCTGCCCATAGGAAGTGAACCGGTAATTGGAATAAACCAATTGTCGCAATCAAGATGAAGATTAATTCACCTGCGTATAAGTTACCGAACAGACGAAGTGCTAACGATACTGGACGCGCGATCAACGTTACTGACTCAAGGATAAAGTTCACAGGAATGAACGCTGGGTGGTTAAACGGCTGAAGCGTTAACTCTTTAGCGAAACCACCTAAACCTTTAACTTTGATTGAGTAGTAAATAATTAGGAAGAACACACCTAGTGATAAGGCAAATGTCATGTTCATGTCAGTCGTTGGAACAGATTTGATGTAAACATCGTGTGGATCCATACCAAATGCGTGCTGACCAATTAAACCTGCAATAGTAGGAATCCAGTCAACTGGTACCCAGTCCATTGCATTCATTAACAATACCCATACAAAGATAGTTAATGATAATGGCGCGATAAGTGCGTTTTTACCGTGGAAAGTTTCTTTCACACTCTTGTCTACAAACTCGACAACCATTTCCACGGCACATTGCATTTTGCCCGGAACGCCTGTCGTTGCTTTTTTAGCGACTGAACGGAAAGTTAGTAAGAAGATCAAACCCAGTACAATTGACCAAGCAAGCGTATCAACGTGTACAGTCCAGAAGCCGGCATCGGCACAAGCTTTGTTAAAAGCTACGCCGCCGTCAGACATACACATTTTAGCGTTAGTCAAATGGTGTTTGATATAAGAGCCAGTATCTGCTGCCATCTTGTATCCCAATTATTGTTGATTAAAAGTAAATCGTTTCATTGCGGTAAATATTATGGGAGACATCACCGCTATTATGTATGTGCTGAAAAAAGGGGCTAACGATAAGTCGAGAAACTTGAAACTCAAGGCAAATAATAGCGCCGTTAGTACCATTTTTACTTTTGCGCCCTTAAAGAATGAATCCATTACTTGTCTAGAGGCGCTAGCTCCTGCATAACGAAAAGCATAAAGAGCAAACACAAAATTAGGGATTATGCCGATACATCCGCCAGTAAACGCTGACAGGGCATGGCTTAACCCCCAATTAAAATAAATTATTGCTGTAGAAACTAAAGTTAGTGTAGAAGCAAAAATCAATTGCTGCCGCGATAATTTACGCCCTGGCTTGACCAACTGATTCAACTTTCAAAACCTCTAACGAAAACCTTCGTAATATCTACAATTTTTGAGAGCCAAAATTTCATCTCAAAAAATCCCCGCAAGTATACTCAATTACGGTTTTATTGCAACAAAATAGGGCAGAGTTAGCCCTTATTTTGTGCGAAAATATTGATTATTATTTGAAATGATTTTTTGGCTTGAATATTTATCTAAAATTACTGAATTTTTGATAAAATTCCATCGAGTTCATCAAGGTTTGTATAGGAAATAACCAACTTCCCTTTACCTTTTTTGTTGTGGCTAATTGTTACGGGTTGGCCAATACGTTCCGCAAGGCTTTGTTCAAGGGATAAGGTATTCGTGTCTTTCTCTTTTGGCGCCTTTTCAGGCTCTGGAGATTGCACTTTTTTGACAAGCGTTTCAGTTTCTCTGACAGTGAGCTCTTTTGCAACAACAGTACGCGCTGTAGTTGTTTGAATGTCACCTTCAAGCGCTAATAACGCGCGAGCATGACCCATTTCGATATCACCATGCTCAAGTAAGGTTTTTACTTCGTCATTCAAATTGTTGAGTCGCAACAGGTTAGTTACGGCTGTACGAGATTTACCAACAGCATCGGCTACTTCTTGATGGGTTAATTCAAATTCCACCAACAAACGATCTAAAGCAACGGCTTCTTCCATTGCATTTAAATCTTCACGCTGAATATTCTCAATAAGCGCAATTGCGACAGCAGATTCGTCCGGTACATCTTTAACAAGACAAGGTACTAACGCAATCTCGGCTAATTGAGCTGCGCGCCAACGACGCTCACCAGCAATAATTTCATAGCTGTCTTCGCCAATGGTTCTTACCACTATTGGCTGGATAATACCTTGTGACTTAATAGAGTTTGAAAGATCTTCAAGTGCATCAGGCGACATATCTTTACGCGGCTGATATTTGCCAGGTTGAAGTTGTTCAATGGGCAGCTTTCGTAACTCACCTTTTTCTACAGAGGTAGTATCAGCAGCGGTTGCATCAGCATTTTCAGCGGTTGTGCTCGGTGTAAGTAGGGCGTCTAAACCACGACCTAAGCCACGACGTTTTGCAGGGCTCATCTCAATCCTTCACTTTATAATTCTAGATATCAGCGACTTTTTCTTTAGCAGCAGATTTTTTCGATTGTTCATCTCTTCGTAAAATTTCACCCGCGAGTGCTAGGTAAGCTTTCGCGCCTGTCGATGATTTATCGTAATACATGACAGGGGCACCAAAACTTGGCGCTTCGGCTAAACGAACGTTACGAGGAATAACGGTACGGTACACTTTATCACCAAAATGACGTTTAAGTTGCTCTGAAACATCATTCGCAAGGCGATTACGAGGATCGTACATGGTACGAAGAATTCCCTCAATCTTTAATTCACTATTTACAAAAGAGGTTAATTGCGAAATGGTTTCCATCAGCGCTGTTAATCCTTCAAGCGCATAATACTCACACTGCATAGGCACTAACACTGAGTCAGCGGCAGCCATAGCGTTTACGGTTAACATATTAAGTGAAGGAGGACAGTCGATGATGATAAATTCGTAGTCGTCTTTTACCGGCTCTAGTGCATTTTTAAGTCGCAACTCACGAGCGTACACTTCCATCAATTTGATTTCGGTAGCGGTAACATCGGCATTCGCGGCAATTAAGTCATAAAGCCCTGACGTCTCTTTACAGACAACGTCTGGAAATGGCTTCTGCTCAACAAGTAACTCATAGCTGGTGGCGATGTCTTCATACTTATCGACACCGCTCCCCATTGTAGCGTTACCTTGTGGATCAAGATCTATCAATAAGACCTTACGCTTTGTAGCAGCCAGTGAAGCTGCCAAATTTACAGAAGTAGTGGTTTTTCCAACACCACCTTTTTGGTTCGCGACCGCAATTATTCTGCCCACAAGTACTCCAGCATTTAATTATTTTTTTTCAATTCAACCAAGTGTCGTTCACCGGTAAGTTCAGGAACACTCAATTGATGACTTGCTACTAATTCAATGTTTTCTGGTAGCGCATCAATCTCTTCCGCAGGGTATTGTCCTTTTAATGCGAAAAATGTTCCAGTTTCTGCGCTAATTAAATGCTGACACCATGACACCATGTCTTGTAATGAAGAAAACGCGCGACTTAAAACGCCATCAAATGGCACTTCAGGCGTATAAGCTTCAACTCTAGACTGCACTGGTGTGACATTCGTGAGCTTTAGTTGATATATCACCTGACGTAGGAACGTAATACGCTTACCTAAGCTGTCTAATAATACAAAATTTCGCTCAGGATACAATATTGCAAGCGGAATACCCGGTAAACCTGGTCCCGTACCTACGTCAATGAATGTATTTCCTTTCAATAACTTACCAACAACTAAACTGTCTAGGATATGTTTTACTAACATTTCACTTGGATCGCGAACAGATGTTAGGTTGTAGGTTTTATTCCACTTGTCGAGTAATTCAACATAGGCGATCAATTGATCTTCTTGCTGATCAGTTAGCTCAATATCAGTTTGAGCAACTAATGCTTTTAACTTTTCTAATAACACGCAGTGCATCCAATTATGCTGTTTTTCTTAGTAGGCCGTGCTTCTTCAAGTAAACCAGTAGCAGCGAAATCGCTGCTGGTGTAATACCTGAGATACGCGATGCTTTACCAATAGTTTCCGGTTTAGCGTCGGTAAGTTTAGCCACAACCTCAATTGATAGTCCTGAGATCTGGCTGTAATCAAAATCAGCCGGTATCAAAGTGTTTTCATGGCGTTTCTTTTTCTCGATTTCATCAAGCTGACGATCGATATAACCTTGATACTTAATTTGAATTTCGACTTGCTCTGATGCTTGTTGATCCTCAATCGCAGGACCAAAAGCTTCGATAGCCGTAATATCTTGATAGTTTGTCTCAGGTCGACGAAGTATATCTTCTAACGTAGCCTCTTTGCTAATAGGAGTTTTTAGAAGCGGATTTAATTCTTCTACTGCTTGATGATCTTTTTGCACCCAAACAGACTTCAAACGTTGACGTTCCTGCTCGATATTTTCCATTTTCTCATTAAAGCGTGCCCAACGCGCATCATCAACTAATCCAAGTTTATGACCTTGTTCAGTTAATCGAATATCAGCGTTGTCTTCACGCAATAACAAACGGTATTCAGCGCGTGATGTGAACATGCGGTACGGCTCTTTTGTGCCAAGCGTTGCTAGATCGTCAATTAACACCCCCATATAGGCTTGATCGCGACCTAAGATCCATTCTTCTTTACCTTGAACTCTCAGTGCTGCATTGGTAGCAGCCACTAAGCCTTGAGCACCAGCTTCTTCATAACCGGTTGTACCATTGATTTGACCTGCAAAGTATAGGTTATTAACGAATTTGCTCTCTAAAGTTTGTTTCAAATCGCGAGGATCGAAGAAGTCGTATTCAATAGCGTAGCCTGGACGCGTAATGTGCGCATTTTCAAAGCCCTTAATTGAACGTACAAGCTCCATTTGAACATCAAACGGCAAGCTAGTAGAGATCCCGTTTGGATAAACTTCGTGGGTTGTTAGGCCTTCAGGCTCTACGAAAATCTGATGTGATTCTTTGTCAGCAAAGCGCATTATCTTGTCTTCGATAGAAGGGCAATAACGTGGGCCGACACCTTCGATTACACCGGTATACATAGGTGAACGATCTAATCCCGAGCGAATAACATCATGAGTTTGTTCGTTGGTGTGCGTAATGTAACAAGCGATCTGCTTTGGGTGATCGTCATGTGATCCCATGAATGAGAATACTGGTCGAGGATTATCACCTGGTTGAGGTTGCATCACAGAGAAATCAAGCGTTCTAGCATCTAATCTAGGCGGAGTACCTGTTTTCAAACGATCCATTCTAAATGGCATATCTCTTAGGCTTTTCGCTAAATTTACAGATGCAGGATCACCCGCTCTTCCGCCTTGGTAGTTGTTAAGTCCAATATGAATTTGTCCCGCAAGGAAAGTACCTACGGTTAGAACGACTGATTTCGCTTTGAATTTCAGTCCCATTTGGGTAGACACACCAACGACCTGATCATTCTCTAAGATCAAGTCATCACAAGGTTGTTGGAAAATAGTAAGGTTTTCTTGGTTTTCTAAAAACTGACGAACAAAGGCTCTATATAAAGCGCGATCCGCCTGTGCACGTGTAGCACGTACTGCTGGGCCTTTACTCGCGTTCAACGTTTTTAATTGAATTGCAGCATGATCCGTAGCAGTTGCCATAAGGCCACCTAACGCATCGATCTCTTTAACTAAATGACCTTTACCGATCCCACCAATAGCAGGATTACAAGACATTTGTCCCAAAGTATCAATATTATGCGTTAACAATAAGGTTTTACAGCCCATTCTTGCTGCAGCTAAACAAGCTTCAGTGCCAGCGTGACCGCCACCTACAACAATTACGTCAAAAGAGTCTTGATACCACATTAATTCGAAACCTCGGGTGAAAAAAGGACACGTATTTTAGCATTTTTTTTATAAGCAGGGGAATGATCATTTTTAGAAAAGATCGAGAGTGGATCACTAAATAATATATAAAGATCTATTTAAAGATCTTATTGTTCTTACTTATTAGTGATCGCACTTTTAGTGGATAAGTAACTTAACGTTAAGATTTATATAAATTTATTTAAGATCATTAGTTGTGATCAAGTTTTGATCTACGTATGTAAAAGGTTTGAACAAAATGCTGTTTTATCCACAGATGGATTTGAGATTTTATTTATACACTGAATAATAAAGTTTAATTCAGTGAGTTATACTTGTTTTATCCACATCACATCTAAAATCAACTGGAAAATGTGGATAAAATATTAATAAGATCAGGATAACTGATCCAATTGTTCTGTTATCCACTCGCTGGCAGCTTCTTCTGGATCGATATCTTGTGACATATCGAGCAATAGAGGTTCATGTATTTTAGTGCAACCTTTTGATATTAATAACTTATTTATGTTTATCGCCGCATGACAGAAAGTGTCGTAATTGCTATCCCCAAGTCCGATCGTTATAAAGTGTGTGTGGGTAAGATCTAGCGTTGTTTCTGTTAGCTGATCGACGAACTGTTGAAAATTGTCAGGGTAGTCACCTGCACCATGTGTCGACGTGCATACCAACCAGATTTGGTTTTTCGACGTTATTTCATTTAGATCGGGTGTTAAATGAAGTGTTGAAGTGTAGTCAATAGCGGATAATGCTTCCTCACATGCCTCCGCTACATACTCTGTGCCGCCAAGCATACTACCGACAATAATTTGCACTGATTTCATTGATGTTTGCTACCTAAGTATTAAAGAATATGTGCGAAATTTTACCATTAATTATTCCCTAGTGCTGTTTCGATATTATTGCCATTTGCTAATAAATTGTCTTATTCACATTCGATAATATTTAAATTTTGAGCTAATTGTTCTGTTGTTACACAAAATATCCGTGTGGTTTACGCTTGTATGGACATAGAAATATGTAAGCTAAGGAGCAGAAGGTGGGGAGTTCTATGGTCGATCTAAATGACATGATGGTTTTTCTCAATGTAGTTGAGCATGGCAGTTTTACGAAAGCTGCAGAAAAGCTGGGTGTGCCAAAATCAAACGTTTCAAGAAAAATAGCGCGCTTAGAAGAGGCATTGGACGCTGTGTTAATGGCTCGAACTACTCGATCTTTAAACTTAACTGAGGTTGGCCAACGTTATTACCAACATTGTCGGCAAATTAAGTTAGAAATAGACAATGCGGAAAATGATATTAAAGGAATAGATATTACAAGTGCCAAAATAAAAGTGGCTTGTTCAATAGCGATAGGGCAGGAGCTTCTGTCTTATCATTTAGCACAGTTTAAATTGCTCCATCCAACGATAGATATCAGCATCACGTTACTCGATCGTTCGATTGATATTTTCAGAGAGGATTTTGATCTTGTTTTAGCGATCGAAGATGTTCCGACAAGGGCGGTTGATATACCTAGTTCTCTGAAGCGATGCGTGTTATTCAGCTATTGTTATCATCTTTATGCGAGGCCGGAGTATATTGAAAGTAACCCTGTTTTGAAGGCTGATGAGTTTACATCGGCTTCGCTAAACACCCTCGCTTTACTATCTTTAGAGCGAGGTCGCACGAGTTCAGATACTTGGTCCTTATTAAGCGCAGATAAAGTAGCGGTTAGCATTCCTGTTAATTCTGCAGTTGAGAGTAATGATGCATTTATGGTGAAGACCATGGCGGAGCAAGGGCTGGGAGTAGCGCTTTTACCTGAGTATTTTATTGAACCAGAATTTTCCGAGTTGAGTAAAGTTTTCCCTCACTACTGCACTGAGAAAGAAACGCTTGTCGCGATTTATCTAGACAACAAACCAGTGACACCTGCGATTAGTAGATTGGTGGACTACTTATCGCAGGCACTCAGTGTTTAATAGTGAGCTAGTTATTTACCTATACAGAATGAAGAGAATATTTTGCCGAGTAGATCATCTGATGTGAATTCACCTGTGATCTCATTAAGTGCTTGTTGGCAAATTCTCAGCTCTTCTGCCAAGATCTCACCAGCGATGTATGCCTCTAGTTGATCTAAACCTGTTTGAAGGTGTTGGTGTGCTGTAGCTAGCGCAACCAAGTGACGTCTTCGCGCCATAAAACCACCTTCTGTGCTACCTTGATAACCCATGATTGTTTTCAAGTGTTGCGTAAGCTCATCTACACCAGCGCCTGTTTTAGCGGATAATGTGATTGTTGGTTGCTGATTGTCTTCGCTAATGCCTGTTTCAGCGCCACTGATATCTGCTTTATTTCTAACAACAGTGAGGCCGATATTGTCCGGTAGCTTTTCAAAGAACTCAGGCCAAAACGCTCGGATATCTTCAGTTGATTGGCGAGCAGAATCTACCATAAGTAGCACGCGATCTGCTTTTTGAATTTCTGCCCATGCTCGCTCAATGCCTATTTGTTCCACTTTATCTGGGCTTTCTCTTAAGCCAGCAGTATCTATAATGTGCAAAGGCATACCGTCGATGTGTATTTGCTCTGAAAGCACGTCACGGGTAGTTCCTTCGATATCAGTAACAATAGCTGTCTCTTTGCCGCTTAGTGCGTTTAGTAGGCTTGATTTACCGGCATTAGGTCGACCAGCGATAACAACGCGCATACCTTCTCTGATAATGCTGCCTTGTTTTGCTTTTTCTTGAACGATCTCGACATCAGCAATGATCGCCTTTAGCTTATTAGTCACTTTTTCATCGGCGAGGAAATCGATTTCTTCTTCAGGAAAATCAATTGCAGCTTCGACATACATGCGCAAATGAATAACATCTTCAACTAATTGATGAACAAGCTTAGAAAACTCACCTTGAAGTGACTGAAGTGCGCAACGAGCAGCCTGCTCGGAGTTTGAGTTAATTAAATCGGCAATAGCTTCGGCTTGGGTTAGATCGAGCTTATCATTAAGGAAAGCTTGTTCACTGAATTCACCTGGTTTAGCCATTCTAATATCTTCTATGGCTAAAATTTCTTTCAACAGCATGTCAAGAATTACTGGTCCACCGTGACCCTGCAATTCTAGTACGTCTTCACCTGTAAATGAATTAGGTCCTTTAAAAAATAGCGCGATACCTTGATCAAGCGTATTTCCAGTTAAGTCTTTAAATGCGAGATATTCAGCCATTCTTACTTTCGGGCATTTGCCCAACAGCTTTTCCGCAACAAGTGCTGATTTGGGTCCTGAAATACGAATAATCCCAACGCCACCTCGTCCGGGGGCTGTTGCTTGTGCAGCAATGGTTTCTGTATTGCTCGATAGTGAAGACATAGAAAAACTCTTAAATAAATACTCGCTGGCTATTATAGCGTTTTGAGCAGAAATAAAAAAAGGCGACTTAGTGTCGCCTTTTCAATTAATAACTTTGTTTAGCTAGCTTTCGCTTTTTCTAACCCGCTAAATATTATCTTCATTTGGATAATTGAGATGACGTTACTTACTAACCAATATAAAACTAGGCCTGATGGGAACCAGAAGAAGAAGATAGTAAATACAAGTGGCATGTACTGCATCATCTTCTGCTGCATCGGATCAGTTACCGTCATCGGTGTCATTTTCTGCATAATGAACATACTAAGGCCCATTAATACAGGTAATACGTAGTAAGGGTCTTTTGACGATAAATCTGTTAACCAAAGACCAAATTCAGCATGTCTTAATTCAACACTTTCTAGGAATACCCAGTATAGTGCTAAGAAAATTGGCATTTGAATAAGAATCGGTAAACAACCACCGGCTGGATTCACTTTTTCCTTGCGGTAAAGCTCCATTGTTGCCTGACCCATTTTTTGACGGTCATCACCAAAGCGTTCTTTCAATTGTTGCATCTTCGGTTGCAGCTCACGCATTCTCGCCATCGATGTGTACTGTGCTTTTGTTAGCGGGTACATAGCACCTTTAACGATAATAGTGATGATGATAATCGCAATACCCCAGTTAGACACTAGTGATTGAATTTGTACCAGCAACCAGAACAATGGCTTACTAATCATAAATAAGAAGCCGTAATCAACCGTTAGGTCTAAGCCATCAGCAAGTTGCTCAAGAGCGTCTTGGTCTTTAGGACCAATATAGAATTTTGCAGCAGTAGTAGCTTTTGAATTTGCGTCTATGTTGATTGTCGGTGCTTTAAAACCGATAACAGCATCGCCTGCTGAGCTATAGCTTGTGTAAAGTTGGTTTGCTTCATTTTGTGCTGGAACCCAAGCTGAAACAAAGTAGTGCTGAAGCATGGCAACCCAGCCACCTTGTGTTGTTTTGTTTAGGTTAGCGTCAGCAATATCTTCAAAGTCATACTTTTCGTAACGTTCTTCTTTGGTTGAATATGCAGCACCACGGTAAGTAGGAATTAGTCCGGATGAGTTATCAACATAAGAAGATTGTTTTAACTGACCGTACATTTGTATGCTAGCAGGTGCACTTAGGTTGTTTTGAATTTGGTATTCAAGACCAACACTGTAGCTACTTGCTTCGAATGTATATGTTTTCGTTACCGTTAAGCCTGCATTATCGACATATTGCATCGCAACAACTAATGGCTGGCCATCTGTCATCGAGTAGCTTTGTTGTGCTACTTGGTAAACAGGACGTCCTTTTACTGTTCTATCAATACCGTTCGCACCAGTTAAACCGCTTTGCGCGATGTACTTCATTTGGCCATTTTGCATGATAGTAAATGGAATGCCGCTTCCTTGCTCTGTTTCATAATCAAGCAAAGTGACTTCAACTATATCACCACCGCGCGTATTAATTTTTACTTTTAATACATCGGTTTCAACTTCGATTAATTGTTGAGCCGCAACAGTTGAAACAGCAGCTGGTGTGTTTGCCGCTGAAGACGCTGGAACGAAATCATCAGAAGAAGAGGTGGCTTGCTCTGTCGCTTGGCTGCTATTTGTCGCTTGCGGTACCGGCTGTGGCGCATAGTCCAATTGCCATTGCTGGTAAAGCATATAAGTAACGACCAATAAGCCAATAAAGAGCATACTGCGTAGGGATTCCATAATGTGTTATTTCTCTTTGGTTAATGGTGGTACGGGATCATCTCCACCCGCATTCAATGGGTGGCATTTTATTATACGTTTTGCTGCTAACCAACAACCTTTTAACACACCGAAGCGATTAATTGCTTCTATTGCATAATTTGAACATGTAGGTTGAAAGCGACAGTTGTTGCCGAGTAGCGGGCTTAACAGCTTTTGATAAAGTCTAACTAAGCCTATTGCTAGCTTTTTTGGCGTTGAATTAATTTTCGCCATATTTTTGCCAACTGCTTATTAATGGTGTCGTTATCTAGATTATCAATGCCTGACTTAACTAATACAACCATATCGACATTGGGAAGGTCGTGTTGTTTTAATCGAAAACTTTCTCGTGTAATACGCTTAATGCGATTGCGTTGGACAGCAAGTTTTACGCGTTTTTTGGCAACGGCAAAACCTAGACGAGGCTTATTAGTTTTATTTGGTGAAACGAGAATAGTGAAATGGCTAGAGCCGAAACGGGAAGATTTAGAAAAAACTTGTTGAAATTGACCGGGAGTCAACAAGCGAGACTCCCGGTTAAATTCGTAAGTAATCAGGTCATTCATACAAAGAAACGCATTAAAGTAACTTGATTACTTTTATCTCTATAAACTAGAGATTAAGCGCTTAACTTAGCACGACCTTTTGCACGACGACGTGCTAAAACGGCACGACCGTTTTTAGTAGCCATACGTGCACGGAAGCCGTGGTTGCGCTTACGCTTTAATACAGATGGTTGAAATGTTCTTTTCATTACGCTTATCCGTTCGGTTGTTGTTGCCCTGGCAAAACAGCCGTTGTGAGCACACAGGTCTAAAAAAGAGGCCGAATTTTAAATAGTGTTGGCACTATTGTCAATATTTACTCAACAAATAAATGTTCAGATCTCAATCAAGATCGTTAAGATCAAAAATCTATCCACAATTTAATCACATGCCTACATTATTTTAATAAAAGATCAAGCGTTAAGATTGAAAGAATGAAATATTATATAAGCCAGTTTTTAGGACTTATTTTTTCTATAAAAAATATAATACCATTAATAAACAGTGGTTTATGTGTTAGTTCGAAAAATGATCCTAGCGTACGGCTTTTAAGCTGTTGCATCTGTGGATAAGTCGGTAGATAATTGATCTAATCAAATAATAATTTACCTAAAATCTCATCTCTCACCACTAACGATCGTTTTTTTGTGTGTCCGATGCAGGAAGTTTTAACCTTCGGAGTTAATTTTGGATCATTCTCTTTGGCAGCGTTGCCTTTCCGTACTTCAAGAAGAGTTGCCAGCGCAACAGTTTAGTATGTGGATCCGTCCACTACAGTGTATTGTCGAAGATAATATAATGACGCTCTATGCGCCAAATCGATTCGTTTTAGACTGGGTGAAAGATAAATATATTGATCGTATTTCAGCGATCGTTTCTCATGAGGAAGCAAACAATCCACCGTTACTTAGGTTTGATGTTGGATCTAAACCTCAAGCAGATAACCAAGTAGCAAATACAGGTAATATGGTAAATATGGTGTCTGCAGTTGCGCCAAAAGCTAAGCCAAGCGAGCCAGAGTCTAACCTTCCAAAGACTACCAACGTGAGAAATAAGTATACCTTTGAGAACTTTGTTGAAGGTAAGTCTAATCAGTTAGCGCGCGCAGCTGCGTCACAAGTAGCTGACAATCCTGGAGCAGCATATAACCCTTTATTTATCTATGGTGGAACTGGTTTGGGTAAAACTCACTTATTGCACGCTGTTGGTAATGGGATCCTACTTAATAACCCTAAAGCGAAAATTGCTTACATGCATTCTGAACGTTTTGTACAGGACATGGTTAAAGCGCTACAAAATAATGCGATAGAAAAATTCAAACAGTATTACCGCTCAGTAGACGCCTTACTTATTGATGATATTCAATTTTTCGCTAATAAGAAGGGTACACAAGAAGAGTTTTTCCACACGTTTAATGCATTACTTGAAGGTAATCAGCAGATCATTTTAACAAGTGATCGTTATCCTAAAGAGATCGAAGGTGTTGAGGATCGATTAAAGTCCCGTTTCGGTTGGGGTTTAACGATCGCTATAGAGCCTCCTGAATTGGAAACACGAGTCGCTATTTTAAAGACTAAAGCGCAAGAAAGCGGCATTAATTTAGCCGATGAAGTTTCCTTTTTTATTGCTAAACGTTTGCGTTCAAATGTGAGAGAATTAGAGGGTGCGTTAAACAGAGTTATCGCTAATGCAAACTTCACTGGCCGTGCTATTACAATTGATTTTGTAAGAGAGGCGCTAAGAGATTTATTAGCGTTACAAGATAAGCTCGTAACAATAGATAATATTCAAAAAACAGTTGCCGAATATTACAAGATTAAAGTTGCAGATTTGCTATCTAAGCGAAGAAGTCGCTCTGTTGCTAGACCTCGACAGATTGCAATGGCATTATCTAAGGAGCTAACTAATCATAGTTTGCCAGAAATAGGTGATGCGTTTGGTGGTAGAGATCACACAACTGTACTTCATGCATGTCGAAAAGTTAAAGACCTACGTGAAGAAACGCATGATATTAAAGAAGATTATTCAAATTTAATAAGAACACTGTCGTCTTAATGTGGCGTGGATAAGCAGGTAAAAAAAATGAAGTTTTCACTTAGCAGGGAATCATTGCTCAAGCCTTTATTGTTAGTTTCAGGTGCGGTAGAGCGTAAAAGTACGTTACCAATTTTAAGTAATATTCTATTTGATGTAAGTGAGAATAGGCTGACATTAACTGCAACAGATCTTGAATTAGAAATGGTCGCAAGCGCGTCCGTGATGAATCAAGGCGAAGACGGCAAATTAACGATTCCTGCAAAAAAGCTGTTAGATATCTGTAAGAGCTTACCTGAAGACTCCGAGCTTATTTTTGAGACTAATGATGAAACGGTCATTATTTGCAGTGGCCGAAGCCGCTATTCATTGTCGACTTTACCAGCTACAGACTTCCCAAATATCGAAGAGTGGAAGGGAGACGTAGAGTTTAGAATTAACAAATCTGATTTGCTTAGACTTATTGAAAGTACTCATTTTTCTATGGCAAATCAAGATGTTAGGTATTACCTTAACGGTATGTCTATAGAAACGGAAGGTCAGGAGATACGTTCAGTAGCTACCGATGGTCATCGTTTAGCTATCTGTAAAATTGCTGATGAGAGCTTAGCCTTACCAAGTCGTCAGGTGATTGTTCCTCGAAAGGGGATACTCGAAATAATTCGTCTATTAGACCCAGTAGAAGAAGAAATTCAAGTTTACCTAGGGTCGAACCATATTCGTATTATCGACAATGAGTACTCATTTACGAGTAAGTTGGTCGATGGTCGTTTTCCTGATTACCGCCGAGTGTTACCACGAAATGGTGACAAAGTACTTGAGACAAACAAAGACGAACTTAAGCAAGTTTTATCAAGAGCTTCAATTCTTTCTAATGAAAAATTTAAAGGCGTTAGACTTAACTTCAATGCGTCTGAATTGAAGATAACAGCTAATAATCCGGAGCAAGAACAAGCTGAAGAAGTAATTGAAGTAAACTTCCCATATGAAGACTTGGAAATCGGGTTTAATGTTAGTTACGTCTTAGATGTTTTAAATGCTATTAAAGATCAAGAAGTTAAGTTTACGCTTGCGGATGCAAATAGCAGCGTTGTTATCGAAGGTATTGGTGAAAATGAAGCATTATACGTTGTTATGCCTATGCGTCTGTAATGAGTATTGAAAGTCTTTACGTAAAGAATTTTCGCAATCTGACAGAGCAAAAAATAAATTTTAATTCAAATTTAAACTTTATAGTAGGCGATAACGGTAGTGGTAAAAGTAGTCTCTTAGAGGCTGTTTTTTTTCTTGGACATGGGAAATCTTTTCGTACTTCGAAGTCAGATCTGGTTTGCCATTTTGACGAAGATGTTTTTTTTCTTAACGTAAAAGACGAATCTTCTAATTCCTTTGGATTAAGTAAAGGAAAAGAAGATGTCAGTTTTCTTATTAAGAAAAATGGTAATAGAGTGAGTAAGCTCTCAGAACTAGCTATAGATTTTGCAGTTCAAGTTGTAACGCCAGAAAGTTTTAGATTGCTTTCTGGCGGAGCAAAAGAAAGAAGAAAGTTTATTGATTTGGGAATGTTTCACGTGAAACATGAGTTTGCCAGTCAGTGGAAAATATTCTCCAAGATCCTTAAGCAAAGGAATGCATTACTTAAAAGTAGATTCGAAAGTAGAAGCTACGAGTATTGGACAAATGAATTTGTTACTTACTCAGAGTTGCTATCGGAGTTAAGAAGAGAATATTGTGAACAACTTTCTCTTGAACTAACTCGTTGGTTAGAGATTTTGTTACCAGAGTTAGTTGAAACTATCGATTTAAGTTATTATCGTGGTTGGTCCAAAAGTAGGGAGCTAGATGACGTACTTGTTAGCCAAAGAGATAAAGAGTTCAGTCAAGGATTTTCTGTAGCTGGTGCTCAGAAGTTTGATTTTAAGTTTTTAATTGGTGGTCATTCTATTGAACAAAAGCTCTCTCGTGGCCAACAAAAGTTGTTTTTACTAGCGCTAACTTTCGCACAGATGAAACTTATAGAAAAAGTTAAGCAAGTAAAACCAATTTTACTGATAGATGATATTGGTGCTGAATTAGATTTAAGTTCGAGGACGCGATTTAAAGAAGCAATCAGTACTTTATCTTGTCAGATATTGATTACTGCTATTGAGCAAGAAGCTATTAAGCCACTTGTGTTAGCGGAAAATGAATTGAAGGAATACACTATGTTTCACGTGAAACATGGTCAAATATTAGAAAGTAAATAAATAGGCTAAACGCTATGACGGTAGAAAACGAATATGGCTCAGATAGTATTAAGGTCTTGAAAGGCCTTGACGCTGTTAGAAAAAGACCAGGGATGTACATCGGTGATACAGACGATGGTACTGGTTTACATCACATGGTATTCGAGGTTTTAGATAACTCTATTGATGAAGCGTTAGCGGGTCACTGTAATGACATTATCGTAACTATTCATTTAGATGGTTCAGTCTCAGTGCGAGATGATGGTCGAGGCATTCCTACAGACATTCACCCTGAAGAAGGGGTATCTGCTGCAGAAGTTATTATGACGGTTCTTCATGCTGGTGGTAAATTTGGTGGTGAAGACTCTGGCTATAAAGTTTCTGGTGGTCTACATGGTGTAGGTGTATCTGTAGTAAATGCATTAAGTGACAAATTAACATTGACGATTCGTCGCAATGGTAAAGTGCATGAACAAGAATATCACTTAGGTGAACCAAAAGAACCATTGGCTGTTGTTGGTGAAACTGATGGTAAAGGTACAGAAGTACGCTTCTGGCCAAGCGCTGAAATATTCTCAGATATAGAGTTTCACTACGATATTCTATTAAAAAGAATTCGCGAATTATCATTCTTGAACTCTGGCGTTTCAATCAAACTGATTGATGAACGTGAAGAAGATAAGAGCGAGCACTTCCACTATGAAGGTGGTATTCAAGCCTTCGTTGATTACTTAAACACAAACAAAACACCTGTAAATGAAGAAATATTCTATTTCGATTTAGAGCGTGAAGATGGAATTGCTGTTGAAGTTGCTATGCAATGGAATGATGGTTTCCAAGAAAACATTTTCTGTTTTACCAACAATATTCCTCAGCGAGACGGTGGTACTCACTTAAGCGGTTTCCGTGCTGCTTTAACTCGTACACTAAATAGCTACATGGTCAAAGAAGGCTTAAACAAAACTAAAAAAGGTGAAACTAATACCTCAGGTGATGACGCCCGTGAAGGTTTGACCGCAGTAATATCAGTTAAAGTGCCTGATCCTAAATTCTCTTCACAAACTAAAGACAAACTAGTTTCTAGTGAAGTTAAGACAGCTGTTGAACAAGCAATGGGTGAAAAGCTAGGTGAATATTTACTAGAAAACCCAGGCACAGCTAAAACTATATTAATGAAAATTATTGATGCAGCCCGTGCACGTGAAGCAGCGCGTAAAGCGCGTGAGATGACTCGCCGTAAAGGTGCGTTAGACATCGCCGGTTTACCAGGTAAGCTTGCAGATTGTCAGGAAAAAGACCCTGCATTATCTGAACTATACATAGTGGAGGGTGACTCTGCGGGTGGCTCGGCTAAGCAAGGTCGAAACCGTAAGAACCAAGCAATTTTACCGCTGAAAGGTAAAATCCTAAACGTTGAGAAAGCGCGCTTCGACAAGATGATTTCTTCTGCTGAAGTAGGCACTTTGATTACTGCATTAGGTACAGGCATAGGTCGAGATGAATACGACCCAGAGAAACTTCGTTATCATAGCATCATCATTATGACCGATGCCGATGTCGATGGTTCTCACATTCGTACACTACTGCTAACATTCTTCTATCGCCAAATGCCAGAAATCATGGAAAGAGGCCACATTTTCATCGCTCAACCTCCTTTATATAAAGTGAAAAAAGGTAAGCAAGAGCGCTACATCAAAGATGATGAAGCGTTAACTGAATACCTAACGACTTTAGCTTTAGAAAATGCAGAGATTCATGTAAATGAATCTGCACCTGCGATTTCAGGTGTTGCGTTAGAACAATTGGTAAATGAGTTCCGCACAGTTAATGAAACTATCTCTCGTATTTCTCGCCAAATTCCAGCTGATATTCTAGAGAAGATGATTTACAGCAATGTGGTAGAGGTTGCTGACTTTAGTGATGAAGCTAAGGTTAAAGCATGGGCAAGTAACTTAACAGAGCAATTAGAAAACCAAGAAGGTAATGGTTCAATCTATACTGTTAATGTTAAGCACGATAGCGAGCGAAATATATTCCACCCTGTATTTAACGTGCGTCAGCACGGCATAGACAAGCAATATAACTGTAGCTATGACTTTATTCACTCTAAAGAGTTTGGCGCGATTATGAGCCTTAACAAGGCGATTAACGGCTTAATGGAAGAGGGTGCATATGTTAAGCGTGGTGAGAAAGTTAAACCTGTAACTAACTTCGAACAAGCGCTTAACTGGTTAATGGCCGAATCAAAGCGTGGCCAATACATACAGCGCTACAAAGGTCTAGGTGAAATGAACCCTGATCAGTTATGGGAAACGACAATGGACCCAGAAACACGCCGCATGTTGAAAGTAACTATCGAAGACGCTATTGCTGCAGATCAGCTGTTTAACACGCTGATGGGTGATCATGTTGAGCCGCGCCGTAACTTTATTGAAGATAACGCTCTTAAAGTTTCAAACTTGGATGTTTAGTACTTCAATTCAGTTTTCGTAATAAGCGAATCCATATTTACAAAAGCTACCTTAGGGTGGCTTTTTTATTGCCTATTAGAAACTGTAAACTGAGAAAAAGTAAGGGATTACCAACGATTGAGAATAGACCAAATACTCTATCTCAGTTACAATCTGTTCATTAGAAAATTGTTGGAATTCCCGCCAATTGCACGGAGTGAAAGCAGTTTTGAATTTTTACCAATTAAAATAAATGCTTAGCTTAATTGGTACAGCAGAGTTTGCTGACTAACTAGCATGTTAAAATGCTAAATTTTATGCCCGATCATTAAATCGGGCATAATTGTTTTTAGCGTCGTGGTTTCAATCCAGGATGCTTGTGTAACATGGCTGACGTGATACTTACATCAATGTATAATCAGCTCAATTTTATTTGGACAATTTCGGAACGACATGAGTACGTTTGATATAAAAACCTTTCAAGGCCTAATCTTGCAATTACAAGATTACTGGTCACGACAAGGCTGTGTCATTATTCAGCCTTTAGATTTAGAAGTAGGGGCTGGTACTTTCCACCCAATGACATTCTTACGTGCTGTTGGCCCTGAGCCAATGAGCAGTGCTTATGTTCAACCATGTCGACGCCCAACCGATGGTCGTTACGGTGAAAATCCAAACCGTCTTCAGCACTACTACCAATTCCAAGTTATGTTGAAACCATCGCCTAAGAATATACAGGAACTCTACTTAAACTCATTAACTGAGCTAGGTATTGACCCGCTAGTACACGATATTCGCTTCGTAGAAGATAACTGGGAATCTCCGACGCTTGGCGCTTGGGGTCTTGGCTGGGAAGTATGGTTAAACGGCATGGAAATCACGCAGTTTACTTATTTCCAACAAGTTGGTGGTTTAGAGTGTGCACCCGTAACAGGTGAAATTACGTATGGTTTAGAACGTTTAGCGATGTACATCCAAAACGTTGATAGCATTTATGACCTTGTTTGGACTGATGGTCCAATGGGTAAAGTCATGTACGGTGACGTTTTCCATCAAAACGAAGTTGAGCAGTCTGCTTACAACTTTGAACATGCTGATGTACCAGCGTTATTCGCGCAGTTCGATCACTGTGAAAAGGAAAGCCAGAAACTTATTGAAGCAGGTTTAGCATTACCAGCCTACGAGCAGGTAATGAAAGCGTCGCATGCATTTAACCTACTAGATGCACGTCATGCAATTTCTGTTACTGAGCGCCAGCGTTATATTCTGCGAGTGCGTGCACTGTCAAAAGCATGTGCTGAAGCATACTACGCTAAGCGTGAAGAGTTAGGATTCCCTCTGTGCCGTTCTGAAGAAGGAGAAAGCTAATGACAACAGAAACTCTACTCATTGAACTAGGTACAGAAGAGTTACCACCGAAGTCGTTAACAACATTAGCTTCGACTTTCCATAATCAAATTACTGCTCAATTTACTGAGCTTGGATTGGCTTTTGAAACTAGCCAATGGTTTGCATCTCCACGTCGCCTTGCGGTTCAGGTCAAAGGGCTTGAATCAAAGCAAGAAGACAAAGTTGTTGAGAAAAGAGGACCTTCGATAAGCGTAGCGTTTGATGAAAACGGTGTAGCAAGCAAAGCTGCAGAAGGTTGGGCTCGCTCAAACGGTATCACGGTTGAACAAGCTGAACGCTTAAAAACCGACAAAGGCGAATGGTTATTACACAAAGCGACCCAACTTGGTCAGTCAATTGAAGCGCTACTACCAGACGTAGTAAACAAAGCTGTTGCTAAACTGCCAATTCCAAAGCCAATGCGTTGGGGAAGTTCTCGTACCCAGTTTATTCGCCCAGTTCACACGTTAGTGATGCTTTATGGTGACAAGCTTATCAGTGGTAATGTGTTAGATGTTGAATCTTCAAATATTAGCTTGGGCCACCGCTTCCATCACCAAGGCGACTTAGTGATTAAAAGCGCGGATAGCTACGTAGCCGACTTAAAAGCAGGCTATGTGTTAGCGGATTTTGCACAACGTAAAGAGCTAATCGAGAAAGAAGTGGCTAAAGCTGCAGAAGTATTATCTGCAAACGCAATTGTAGACCCTGACTTACTTGAAGAAGTTACGGCACTTGTAGAGTGGCCTGTTGTACTTGTAGGTGAATTTGAAGAGTCTTTCCTTGCTGTGCCGAAAGAATCACTGATTTACTCAATGCAAGATCACCAGAAGTATTTCCCTGTAGAAACCACTGATGGTGAATTGGTTAATAAGTTTATATTCGTAACGAATATCGAGAGTAAAGATCCGCAACAAGTAATTTTTGGCAATGAAAAAGTTATTCGTCCGCGTCTTGCGGATGCTGAATTCTTCTTCAATACGGACAAGAAAGTATCTTTGGAGTCTCGTCTAACAAGCTTAGAAAGTGTACTTTTCCAAAAGCAACTTGGTACGCTTAAAGATAAATCAGAGCGTATCGCTCAGTTAAGTAAGATCATTGCAGAACAACTTGGTGAGAATGCCGCTCAGGCAGAACGTGCTGGCTTATTAAGTAAAACTGACTTAATGACGGATATGGTACTAGAATTCCCGCAAGTACAAGGGACTATGGGTAAATACTACGCTGAGCATGATGGTGAAGCACCAGAAGTTGCTCAGGCACTAGAAGACCAGTATCGCCCACGTTATGCCGGTGATAGCCTTCCGGAAGCGAATATTGGCTGTGCGGTAGCTATCGCTGACAAAATTGATACGTTAGTAGGTATTTTTGGTATCAACCAAGCGCCAAAAGGTGATAAAGACCCATTTGCACTTCGTCGTGCTGCCATTGGTGTTATTCGAATTATCATCGAGAAGGGTCTAACGCTAAACATTGAAGCTCTAGCTTCAGCTAGTATCGCGTCATATGGCGATAAGCTGGTTAATGAAAATACTTTAGCAGACGTGCTTAACTTTGTATTAGGTCGTTACAAAGCTTTCTACCAAGAACAAAGCGTAAGTGTAGATATCATTCAGTCTGTACTCGCTAAAGCACCAAATGCGCCTTTAGATTTTGATCAGCGAGTTAAAGCGGTAACACACTTTAAATCGATGCCTGAAGCTGAAACTTTAGCTGCAGCTAATAAGCGTGTAGGTAACATCCTAGCGAAATTTGATGGTGAGTTGTTTGAATCTGTGAATGCAGACTTACTAAGTGAGCAAGCAGAGAAAGACTTAGCTGCAACCTTTGATAAGGTAAAAGCGTCAACTGCACCTGCTATTGAAAACAAGGACTACCAAGCCGTATTGTCAGCACTTTCTTCATTGAAAGCGGATATCGACAATTTCTTCGAACACGTTATGGTAATGGCTGATGACGAAGCTGTGAAAACTAATCGTTTAACTTTGCTTAACGCAATAAGAAATAGCTTCTTAGAAGTGGCGGATATTTCGTTACTACAATCGTAACTACGACAGGGCTTTAACTATACCCTTGTGTTAAATTAAAAAGGAGGCTTTAGCCTCCTTTTTTTATAATGTATGTATAGGGTAGCTGTTCTATACTTTGTTCTAATAAAGCGTGTTCCATAAAACGGCAAAAACTCGGCACGTCTCTACTGGTAGAGGGATCGTCTGCCTTTATCATTAAGGTTTCACCCTCGTTCATTGTTCTAATTTTCTTTCTAATCATCATCACAGGCTCAGGACATCTTAGTCCTATGGCATCGAGAAAATAATCAGTATCTTGTTGTGAAACTTTACTCATGGGGCTTAGCCAAATATTCAAGCGGCAGTTATTAATGCATGAGATCCTACATTAGAAAGTTGTTCGATAAAAGTTTCCGGCATCTTTGCCTTCACGTTTAAGCCCATTTTTAGATGTATATCAAAGGGAGTTTACAATTCATTAAACAATTATCGATAAATAACTCTCATCTACGCCTTGCATTCGTGGTGAAGGCATGAATAATTCTAGAGAAAGACAACAATTTATTCGACTCTATGTTTACCAATTGGCTGCGTAATTTTTCCCTAGCATGTTGTTTAATCTCTGCGACTAGCTCGACATTTGCTGTAGAGCACAATAATCCTCAGCGTAAAACCTTCTTAAAAGCAGAAAAGAATGTATGGCAACCTGAATCCAGCGACTATAAAACGTTGTATGAGCAACTTCATTTCTACCCATTGCAACCTTATTTAGACCAACGCAGGCTAATGCACCGTATTAAACTCTCGGATGCTAAAGAAATAGAAGCCTTTTTAGAGGACTACCAAGGTACTCCTCTAGACTGGCCTCTTAGAAAGAAATGGCTACATTATTTAGCCAAGCGAGAGCGTAAAGCACTCTTTCTTAAATTTTTCGCAGAAAATAACGATGCTAAATTGAATTGTCTCAGACTTAGCTATCAACTAGATGCTGGCTTACCTTCAAGTGTTGTTCTACCACAAGTAACGAAGTTATGGCTTGTTGGTAAATCTCAGGATAAAGCGTGTGATCCCATTTTTAAGAAATGGTCTGCAGCAGGCTATAGAACACCGAGCGTTGTATGGAAGCGACTAGCTTTAGCTGCTGATGGTGGTAAGCACACGTTAATTCCATATTTAACCGGTTTGTTGCCAAAATCAGAACAGTATCTGGGTCTTTTGTGGCATAAGGTACGTAGAGATCCAGCCTACATTCGCAAACTTTCTCGTTTCACAAACTTTAATGAGAAAGAGACCGAAATTATGGCGTATGGCTTAAAACGTCTAATTTGGCGAGATCCAAATACGGCGTTATCGACTTACCAAAATGCTGAGAAAAAGTTCATTTTTACTGACGAACAAAAGGCGTATCTGGCTTCAAGGTTTGCTTTAGCATTAGCAAGTAAAGGACATAAAAAAGCACCTAAATGGCTAGATAGAGTGACAGAAGAGTACTTAGATAGCCATTTGATACAATGGAAACTTGCCGATGTACTCAAGCAGCAAAATTGGAAAGAGGTTCGTAATCGACTAGAAGCGCTGCCTGAATCAAAACATCAGGCTCACCAATGGCGATATTGGTATGCTCGATCGTTAGAGCAACTCGGCGAGCAAGCAAAAGCTAAGGAGTTACTAAAGGATTTAGCGAGCACTCGTCATTATTACGGCTTTATGGCAGCACAGCACCTTGGGTTGCCGAAAGAACTTCAACACCAACCATTGAGCTACTCAGTGGCAGAAAAAAACAAAGCATTGTTAAATCCTGCTGCTAAACGAGCGTTCGAATTATTTTATATCGGACGATACAGTGATGCTCGAAAGGAATGGAACTACTGGTTGTCACAACTACCTATGTCAGAAAAGTTAATGGCTGCCAGTATTGCACATGAGAAAGGGTGGTTTGATAGACCGATTTTTGCTCTTTCAGCACTCGGTTACTTAAACGATGTAGATTTAAGATTCCCGATGGCGTACGGCGAAGAAATTCAAAAACTGTCGGCAAAACATAATATTGATCCAAGTTGGGCGTTTGCTATTGCGCGACGCGAAAGCTCCTTTATGCGTGACGCTCACTCCTCGGTGGGAGCGAGGGGTTTAATGCAAATTATGCCAGCGACAGCTAAACAATTGGCGCGTAAAACAGTGTCTAGCAGATACCTATTAAATGCCGAAAACAATATTGATTTAGGGACTAAGTACCTAAGACAATTATTAGAGCGTTACGATGGTAACGCCATCTTGGCTACTGCTTCATACAATGCTGGTCCGCATCGCGTTAAGCAATGGCTTAAACGAGATACGGGGAATTTACCAACCGATATTTGGATTGAAATTATTCCATTTAAAGAAACCAGAGATTATGTGAAGAGTGTGATGGCATACCAACAAATTTATCAGCACAAATTGAATATTGAGAACAAATCTCCATTTGACCATATTGTTGGTACTAGCATTGGTCATAACAATGCCATAGCGGTTGGTGAATAACTCCTTCACTTACGGCGAACGTCAACGGTGGAAAGCTCAATAGCAAAGTCCTTTCACCGCACCTGACAAGGTGTTGGACCAATAATTGCTGGTAGAGGTTGAATATACCAATTGCATTAAATATTTAATCTATTCAGAGCTGCGTCAGGGAAGTTAGAACAAAGCAAAGTGATGCCGTTGTAGTCATTCTCCAACAAAGAAGTTTGTGAAGTTATCACTTTCCTGACGAGCTCCCAAGGGCGAGTTTAAAAGGCTTATATACTGCGTTGCTGACTTTGATAAGGGAATAACCATTACCTGCAATCAGCGTCTTGCCTCTAAGCCTTTTAATTCTCGCTGAATAGTCAAATAATTAATGTAATTGGTATTAGACGCGGTAAAATATCAGCATATTGCTGAGTCATACCGCTCAGCTAGGTTAATTGGAAAGTGCGATGACAAGTTTAGCAAGTCTTTATCCTGCTCATATCAATGAGCTACAAATACGAACCCGAAATGTTTTAAATCGTGAAAACCTCGATGGCCTTGTTATTCATTCAGGTAAAGAACTCAAAGCGTTTCTTGACGACAATAGCTACCCATTTCGCGTTAACCCACACTTTAAGCATTGGTTACCGTTAACCAATGTCCCAAACAGTTGGTTGATTCTCAATGGTAGTGACAAGCCTGTACTAGTTTATTACCAGCCAGTTGATTTTTGGCATAAGGTGGAAGTCTTAAGTGAAGACTACTGGAATGCCCACTTCGATATTAAAGTCATCGCAAATGCTGCAGATGTTGAACAGTTTTTGCCTTATGACAAGGCAAATATCGCCTATATCGGTGAACACATCGAAGTAGCAACGGCGTTAGGCTTTGAGCATATTAACCCTGAGGCCGTGCTTAATTACTTACATTTTCATCGCGCATACAAAACTAGCTATGAGCACGAATGTATGCGTCATTCGTCAGCAAAAGCTGTAGCAGGTCATAAAGCTGCGAAAGCGGCTTTTCTAGCTGGTGAGAGCGAATACGAAATACAGCGCGCTTATTTAAAGGCTACATCGCACACCGATAGCGAAACACCTTACGGCAATATTGTAGCGCTTAATGAGAATGCAGCGATTTTGCACTACACAGCTTTAGAACGCTCTAAGCCTTCATGCCATCGCTCATTCTTGATAGATGCTGGTGCTAACTTCCATGGGTATGCGTCTGATATCACTCGAACCTATGCGTTTGAGCAAAATGATTTTGCATCACTTATTGCAAGAATGGATAAGCTAATGTTAGCGGCTGTTGATGGCTTAAAGCCTGGTAAGAGCTACGTAGACCTCCACTGTGAAACCTATGCACAAATAGCTGAGGTATTAGCAGAGTTTAATATTATCAACGTCAGTGCATCTTCTGCGGTTGAGGCCGGTATTGTGTCAACGTTTTTCCCACATGGACTAGGGCACCACTTAGGCTTGCAAGTTCATGATATGGGAGGTTTTATGGCAGATGAGCGTGGAACACATATCGACACGCCAAGCCAGCATCCATTCTTAAGAACCTCGCGAGTTGTAGAAGTTGATCAGGTATTTACGATAGAACCTGGTTTGTATTTTATTGACTCACTGCTTGCTGATTTGAAAGCGAGCAAGAACGGCGATATGGTTAACTGGCAAACTGTTGAGCATTACAAGCCTTTCGGTGGTATTCGCATAGAAGATAATATTATCGTCCACCAATCACATAACGAGAACATGACGCGAGATGCCAATCTCGACTAATGGCTAGTTATCCCTACATTACTAATGATTTTATGCATGAAACGATTGTTAACCGCAGTCGTTTCCTTTGCTATTTATTTCCTTGCAGCGATGACTCATCGTTCAAGTATCGTCTGAAGCAATTGCAATTAGAACACCCAAGCGCTAATCATCACTGTTACGCTTTTGTAGCTGGCGCTCCTTCGAATGGGCAAATGTATGGTTTTTCTGACGATGGAGAGCCCTCGGGCACGGCTGGAAAGCCAATGTTGGCGATGCTACAAGGTAGTGATATTGGGCATATAGGCGCGATAGTTGTTCGCTATTTTGGTGGTGTAAAACTTGGAACAGGCGGTTTGCAACGAGCGTATGGTGGGGCTGTACGTGAAGCGCTGGCACTTGTAGAAACTGCCATTAAAGTGCCAATGTCTACTCGAGTGCTGACATGCAATTATCAGCAAATTAAGGATATCCAACACTTAGTAAAACAGACTGAATCTGAAATAAGCCAAGAAGATTACCAAGAAAATGTTAAATTTGTATTGGCTATCCCAGATGATCAACTTAAACTATTTGAACAACAACTGCTTACCTTATCTGGTGGGAGCTTAACGCTCGACAAGCTTGATATCGATAAGCCAAGTTAAGCCAACAATAAAACTATAACTCAGTGCAATATAGAAACATCATACGTATTTTAGGTTTATTGGTGACCTTGTTAAGTGTCACCATGCTGCCGCCAGCTATTGTTTCACTTATCTATCGAGACGGTGGTGGTGTTCCATTTTTAATGGCGTTTCTGTGGTGTTTGTTAATCGGGTTGTTCTCTTGGTATCCAAACCGGTTTAAAAAAGACGACCTCAGAGCTCGTGAAGGCTTCCTCATCGTTGTATTGTTCTGGGTGGTATTGGCTAGCTTCTCTGCCATTCCATTGATGCTGCTAGAAACCCCAAACCTATCTACTACCGACGCTTTCTTTGAGGCCTTTTCGGGGCTAACAACAACTGGTGCGACGATTCTAACTCAAATCGACGGACTGCCACATGCGGTGCTGTTTTATCGCCAGCAGTTGCAGTGGTTGGGCGGTATGGGGATCATCGTTTTAGCGGTTGCGGTACTGCCTATGTTAGGTATTGGTGGTATGCAGCTTTATCGAGCTGAAACGCCAGGCCCAGTGAAAGACTCTAAAATGACACCACGGATAGCCGATACTGCCAAACACCTTTGGTATATTTATCTTGCGTTAACCGTTGCATGTGCGACTGCATATTGGCTTGCAGGCATGTCAGTATTTGATGCGATTTGTCACTCATTCTCGACTATTGCAATTGGTGGATTTTCGACACACGATGCCAGCATTGGCTACTTTAATAGTCCGGTTATTAATTTGGTTTGTGTCTTCTTCCTGATTATAGCGGGTGTTAACTTTGCGCTTCACTATGCGGCGGTTCAGAATAAGTCGTTGCGTAATTATTTCTCAGACCCTGAGTTTAAGGTGTTTATTGCCATTCAATTGGTGCTAACACTAACTTGTTTCGCCGTTTTAATGTCAACGGGTTATTATCAAGACGCCGATGTCGCGCTTGATCAAGCGCTATTCCAATCTGTCTCAATCAGTACCACCGCTGGTTTTGCAACAACGTCATTTGCTGATTGGCCAACTTTGCTACCATTACTGCTAATTTTTGCTAGCTTTATCGGCGGCTGTGCAGGTAGCACGGGTGGTGGTATGAAAGTCGTGCGCGTTGTTTTGCTATACCTCCAAGGTTTACGAGAGCTAAACAAATTGGTGCATCCGAAGGCTATTTTCACCATTAAGCTTGGCACAAAAGCATTACCTAACCGTGTTATTGAAGCGGTATGGGGGTTCTTTTCTGCATATGCCGCGGTGTTTGTTATCTGTATGTTGTTACTGCTCGCATCAGGGATGGATGGCATTACCTCATTTACTGCAGTAGCAGCTTGTATGAATAATTTAGGCCCAGGATTGGGAGATGTTGCTGCCAATTTTGCAGGCATTAATGACTTTAGCAAGTGGGTATTAATTATTGCCATGCTATTTGGGCGTTTGGAAATATTCACGTTATTGGTATTATTCACACCTGCCTTTTGGCGTAACTAGTCTAGAGTCCAAAGAAAAAGCGCAGTTAGTTTGAATGACTAACTGCGCTTTTTTATAGGTATTAGATGCTCGGTTTACATTAGAAGTAAATCACACCCACTTGGAATAGCTTCTCTACATCCGATATGTATTTCTTGTTTACTAAGAACAAAATAACGTGGTCTTCTTCCATAATCACTGTGTCCGAGTGAGCTATCAGAACTTCATCGCCACGAACTATCGCACCAATCGTGGTACCCGGAGGAAGTTTGATATCGCGTATTTCTTTACCGACAACTTTTGAAGAGGTTTCATCACCTTTAGCGACGATTTCTATCGACTCTGCAGCACCACCACGTAAGCTGTAAACATTATTAATTGTCCCTTTACGCACATGAGTTAATAGCGCTGAAATTGTTGCATGTTGCGGCGATATGGCGATATCAATGCTACTGCCATGCACCAAATCTACGTAAGCATCACGTTGAATTAGTACCATGGTTTTACGAACGCCTAGCTTCTTCGCTAACAATGAAGACATTATATTGGCTTCGTCGTCGTTAGTAACTGCGATAAACACATCGAACTGGTCAATATGTTCTTCCATCAATAGCTCTTGATCCGAAGAGTCACCAACAAATACTAAGGTGTTGTCCAGTTCCTGTGTTAACTGGTGAGCGCGAGTAGGAGAGCGCTCAATAAGTTTTACCTGATGATTTTTTTCCAAGATTTTGGCAAGGCCTGCACCAATGTTACCGCCGCCCGCAATCATGATACGGCCGTAAGCTGGTTCAAGCTTTTGCAGCTCATTCATCACTGCGCGAATATGTTTACTGGCCGCGATAAAGAAGACTTCATCATCGGCTTCAATAACGGTTGTGCCTAATGGTCGGATAGGGCGACCATTCCGGTAAATCGCAGCCACGCGCGTATCAACGTTTGGAATGTGCTCTTTAAGCGTAGAGAGCGCATGACCAACAAGCAGTCCGCCATAATAAGCTTTTACTGCAACTAAACTCACCTTACCGCCAGCAAATTCGAGTACCTGCAGTGCGCCAGGGTAGTCGATTAGGTGTGTAATGTCGCGCGTGACTAATTGCTCTGGTGCAATAACGTGGTCTACAGGTATGTGGTCTTTATTGAATAATTCATTTTTACGTCGAACAATCTGCGATGAGCGAATACGTGCGACTTTCTTCGGCGTGCTAAACAATGTGTAGGATATTTGGCAGGCGATCATGTTCGTCGCGTCGTCATTCGTTACAGCGATGATCATATCTGCATCGTCAGCTCCGGCATTAGCCAGTATGTCTGGATGACACCCCTCGCCAGCTACAACTTGTAAATCGAGCTTATCTTGTAACTCATGTAGCTTTTCGGCATCAACATCAACGATAGTGATTTCGTTGCGCTCACCTACAAGGTTCTCTGCTAGTGTGCCGCCTACTTGGCCAGCACCGATTATTATTATTTTCATTGCCTACACTATTAACATCTAATTCAAGTTCTAGCTAAGCTTCTTTCTTAACTTAGCGTAGTAGAAACCATCCATATCTTGCTCGCCAGGCAAAATTTGCCAACCGATCTTACCTTCATACTCCGGCAAGTCGATCAACTCTGCATCTTCTTGTTCAGCTAAAAACGTTTTGATTTGTTCGCTGTTTTCCGCTGGCAAAATACTGCAGGTAGCATAGAGCAAAGTACCACCGGGCTTAAGCAATGACCATGTTTTTTTCAGAATGTCTCGCTGCAGTGAAACGAGGCTCTCTATATCACTCGCTTTGCGTAGCCACTTAATATCAGGGTGCCTTCTGATAACACCTGTCGCAGAGCAAGGCGCATCAAGCAGGATGCGATCAAATTGGTCACCTTGCCACCAAGTGCTTGGGTCGGCAGCATCTGCCGCAACGAGCTCGGCAGACAAGCCAATACGTTCGAGATTTTCTTGCACGCGTGCAAGGCGTTTGTCATCAATATCTAGCGCAGTCATGCTCTCGATATCCGGCGTTAACTCCAAAATATGACAAGTTTTACCGCCGGGTGCTGCACAGCTATCCAATACCTTATCACTGCGTTGACAGTCTAATAAACGTGCGGCTTGTTGCGCTGCCGCATCTTGAACTGATGCTGCCCCTACGGAGAAATCCGGTAGTTTATTAACGTCAGTTGCCTGCGCAAGCTTAAGTGCGCCTGACAACGGATCTTCTGCAGCGACAGTAATTTCAGCATCGACTAACGCTTTCTTATAGTCAGTGATGGTATTTTGGCTTTGGTTCACTCGTAACCACATCGGTGGTTTTTCTTGGTTAGCTGCCAAAACTCCTTGCCAATGCTTTGGGTAAGCAAGCTGAACCTTTTTAATAAACCAACTCGGATGGTTATATTTTATAGCGTCACTAGGTAAGTGATTACTTGCTTCACCGCTTTCCTTCTGTTCTTTTTGCAGCCGTTGGAAGCTACGTAAAATAGCATTCACCAAATTCTTAAAGTGTTTAGCTTTTAAAGAGGAGGTGGCAGCAACGGTTTCGCTCACCGCAGCATGATCGGGAATACGCATGTATTTGAGTTGATAAATACCGACAAGCAACAAGAAATGACAAGAGCGCTGCTTACCTTTTAGCGGTTTATCCATGAGTTGCTGAACAGTGTATTCAAGCTCTGGCAAGTATCTCAAAACACCGTAGCAAATCTCTTGCAGTAACCCTTTATCTTTTGCGGCTATACGACTAGAGTTTTGGGGAATTTCTTCCGCCAAACTGCGACCTTTGTCAACAACAGAAAAACAAATTTGCGCAGCGATGGCGCGAACATTTACTGGCATGATTTACCTGTGATCAGTTGTCCCGCTTTGAACCAGTCAGCGCGTCCATTTAGCACATCTTGTACCGGTAGCGGTTTCTTTCCGGGCAATTGCAGCACTTCGATATTAATCGCTTGCTCACCAGCGGCAACACAAATACCAGATTTATCTGCCGATAGAATTGTGCCAGCAGTTGCACCTTTAGGAGGCTCACTGATACTCACTTGATGAATTTTAAGTGTATGCACTTTATCTTTTTCGTCAGTAAAGGTAATAGTGCTACCTGGCCATGGTGTAAAAGCGCGTAGCTTAAGGTCAATGACACTCGCTGGTAATTGCCAGTTAATTTCAGCTTCTGCTTTGTCGAGTTTCTTTGCATAGGTAGCCATTTCATTGTCTTGAGGCTCTCGAGGATAATCACCACCTGACATTAACGCTAAAGTTTCGACTAGTGCCGATGGGCCTAATTCTGCAAGCTTTACATATAGGCTGGCGCTAGTGTCCGTCGCTTCAATGGTACAGCTCGCTTTTAGGATCATGTCACCAGTATCTAGGCCTTCGTCCATTTGCATAATGGTCACGCCTGTTTCAGGATCGCCAGCTTCAAGGGAGCGTTGTATAGGCGCAGCGCCTCGCCACTTAGGTAGCAGCGAACCGTGAACATTAATACAGCCTAAACGCGGTGCATCTAAAATCACTTTTGGTAATAACAATCCGTAAGCCACGACAACCATTACGTCTGCATTGAGTGCTTTTAACGTCTCTTGATCTTCAACTTCTTTGAAGTTCTTTGGTTGATAGACAGGGATATCATGGTCGATGGCTAAGCTTTTGGTGGCACAAGCGGTAAGCTTTTTACCGCGACCAGCAGGCTTGTCTGGTGGACAATAGGCTGCAATTACGTTGTGTTCTGATTCAATAAGCGCTTGCAGGTGTTTAGCCGCAAAATCGGGCGTACCTGCAAATATAACATTTAATGGTTTGGTCAAGATGTCGTCCCGAGAGATATTTAAGCTTTAGCGGCCAGACGCGCTTCTTTCTCAAGCTTGGCTTGAATACGTTTTCGCTTCAATGGCGAAAGATAGTCAACAAAAAGCACGCCTTTAAGGTGGTCGAGTTCGTGTTGAATACAAATACTCAATAATTCGTCAGCATCGCGAGTAAATTCGTTGCCGTCTCGATCAAGCGCCTTGACTGTAACTCGCTCATGGCGATCTACTTTTGCGTAGCAGCCTGGCACAGATAAACAGCCTTCTTCGTTAATAAAGGTTTCATCACTCTTTTGAATGATTTCAGGGTTGATTAGTGTGATCGGGTCACTTTTATCTTCGGTGGTATCCATGACAACAATGCGTTGATGAATGTTGACTTGCGTAGCAGCTAAACCAACGCCATTTTCGGCATACATGGTTTCAAACATATCATCGACAATCTTGCGAATGTCATCATTTACTTCTGTTACTTCTTGAGCTTTGGTTCGCAATCTTTCATCAGGAAAGCGTAAAACGGTTAAAACGGTCATAATTTTTACAAATAAATAGCGATAATTTATCTAGGATGTTATGTTTCAATTTTAGCCATTAAATAACATTAATAATAGTGGTTTGAAGTTTTTGTATAAAATGGACAAGAGTAGCATGATAAAAAAAATTATACTCTCGGCAACATTCTTCACTTTACCTTGGCTTTCATTTGCCGATGAATTGCTAATAAATGAAGAAGCACCACAGACGTATATCGTCGAGGAAGGTGACACGTTATGGGATATTTCTTCAATATTCCTAGAGCAGCCATGGCTATGGCCGCAACTCTGGCGACTCAACCCTGAAATTAGTAATCCTCACTTAATTTACCCAGGTGACGTGTTAAGGCTTGTTTATGACGAACAAGGTGAACCGCAACTCATTGTTGAGCAAGAGCCAGTAATACAAGAACCTGTTGTAACCGAGGTTGTTGAAGCCAAGCCTAAAGTTAAGCCGACTATTAAGTTGTCGCCACAACTTCGTAAGCAAATGAAGAAAGAGCCAATTCAAACATTGCCGCTCAATGTCATTGCTCCTTACATGCAATATGATCACTTATTAACGCAAGCTGAAATTGACGAATTACCTCATGTTTTAGGAAACGACGACGGTCAAAAGTCGGGTATAGATAACCATAAGCTCTATGTGAATGACGATCTAGAAGTAGGTAAGTCTTACGCAATTTATCACATTGGTGATGAAATTATCGATCCTGAAACAGAGCTTCCTTTAGGCTTCGACGTTAAGTTAACAGGAACTGCGCAAGCAATACGTGCTGGTGATATGGCGAACCGCCGTCCATCAACGTTACTTGTGAACTCTGCAAATCGCGAAATACGCTCTGGTAATGTGGTTATGCCAATTAACCAAGGGCAGCTATTACCTTCATTCTTCACGATGCAAACGGCTGATGAGTCAATTAGAGGTATGATTGTTAAGTCGTCTAGTGATGGCCGTGAATTTGGTAAGCTAGAAGTTATCATGATTAACCGCGGCAGCGACGATATGGTGAAAGTAGGTGATATCTTGTCTATCAAGCGACAAAGCCCTGCTATTGTCGAAACGCGAAATGGTCCTGAATACAAGAAAACTGCATCTCGTTGGGCAAGAATGTCGACAAGTGAAGAAGCAGAGTACAACATGCCAGAAGAATCACTTGGTCATGTTATGGTTTTCAAGGTTTATGATAACGCAGCAATGGCACTGATTATGCGCTCATCAAAACCAATTCGATTGCAGGATGTTGTTGTTTCACCAGCGCAAGAAGAGATGTAACGTTTGTTTAAATCCTCTAATAAATTGAAAATAAAGGCATATCTACTATAACTAGAGATATGCCTTTTTTATTTCTGGTGAAAAGTTTCACTTTAATCAGCTTAGGCATTACTTACATCATCACTTAAGGAGAAGTGAGTTGGATACAAAGGATGCAGCTTTATGGCTGGCGCTTAAACTTGTACCTAGGTTGAGTATTCACAAAAAGTTATCTTTAGTGGAAGCATATGGGCTCGAAGAGCTATTTGCTCTCGATAGGCAAGCGCTTATGTCTATGGGGCTCACCGAAAAGCAGGTGACGGCAATCAAGTCTCCAGATAACGCGCTGATAGAGAAAATCATAGCGCAAACGCAAGCAGCTAGCAGTGTCTTAATTACTTACGGGAGTTCTTCGTATCCCAAACAGCTCAAAGAAATCTACGACCCACCCATAGTGCTATGGGTTAAGGGGAATCTTGAGTTGCTTGCTAGGCAACAAATAGCATTGGTTGGTAGTAGGGCGGCAACACCAAATGGTGTGGCGATGGCGAAGCACTTGGCATCAGAACTGTCTAATTGCTTAACAATTACCAGTGGTTTAGCAATCGGAGTAGATGGGGCAAGTCATCAAGGGGCGCTTGAAGCAAACGGTACTACCATTGCCGTTGTAGGTACAGGAATAAATCGAATATATCCCGCTCGGCATAAAAGGCTGGCGCAGCAAATTATTGAATCTAACGGTGCCATTGTTAGCGAGTTTTTACCCGATGCGCCAGCTAAACCGGGTCATTTTCCAAGGCGGAATCGTATTATTAGCGGCTTGAGTTTGGCTACGGTGATTGTCGAAGCGGAAATTAAAAGCGGTTCGCTAATAACGGCTAAATTTGCACTTGAGCATAACCGTGATGTTTTCGCGGTGCCGGGCTCTCCGATTAACCCAATGGCAAAAGGAGGGAACTTTTTGATAAAACAGGGGGCTAAACTTATTGAGTCAGCCGCCGACATAATGGAAGAGTTAGGTATTTCGACCTCTTCGAGATTCGGTAATAGCCTAGGTCGTCAGGCAACAGATAAATCTGTAAAAATTCATGATAAGGGCTTGTTAAACGATTCATTGTTAGCTAGTGTGGACTATGAAATCACTCCCGTAGATATAGTGGTTTCCCGGTGTAAACTTCCCACAGATGAAGTGTTAACCCGGCTAACAATGTTAGAGCTTAGAGGTCTGGTATCTGCGGTGCCTGGAGGCTATCTTAGATTGCATAGGGGGTAACTATGTTTGATATTCTTATGTACCTGTTTGAGAATTATATTCACTCAGAAGCAGAAATCATGGTGGACCATGATGAACTGACAGACGAGTTAACACGCGCAGGCTTCCACCAAGACGAAATATACAAAGCATTGTCTTGGCTAGAAAAGTTAGCCGACTTACAAAACAATGATGAGCACCCTTATTTAACCCGTTTAAACGGTAACTCTACACGTGTTTACACCGCTGATGAAATGCGCCGTTTAGACACTGATTGTCGAGGCTTTTTAATGTTCCTAGAGCAAGTGAACTTGCTTGATGTGACAACACGTGAAATGGTGATTGATCGTGTCATGGAACTCGATACTAAAGACTTCTATTTAGATGATCTCAAGTGGGTGGTGCTGATGGTGCTGTTTAATGTACCAGGGAAAGAAAGTGCTTACTCCCAAATGGAAGACTTAATTTTTGACGAACAACCTGAAGGGCCGCTGCATTAGCGGCTCTTCTCTTTCTAGGGTTGTTTTAGCATGCCTGCTTATATGGCATAATGGCGCCTAGTTGTTTTTCGAAACTCAATCTACCTAACTTAATCTACTTATGTCGCAATCAGATGATCCATTATTTTCTCAACACGAGCATGCCTTAGAGCAAGCGTATGGCGTATGTCCAGAGTGTGGTAGTGAATTACTGATCAAGCGCGGTAAGTCGGGCGCATTTATTGGCTGCTCTAACTATCCAACCTGTCAATATACAAGGCCTGTACACGAACAAACCAAAGTTGAAGATCGTGTATTACCTGGTTCTGAGTGCCCTGAATGCGGACACGAACTCGCTGTCAAGCAAGGCCGCTACGGAATGTTTATCGGTTGTACAAACTTCCCAGCCTGCCATCATATCGAACACGAGGGTGATGACGACGCTGATACTAGTGATGAGGTAACGTGTCCAAGTTGTAAAAAAGGTCACCTAACAAAGAAAACCACACGCTATGGAAAAGCCTTTTACCCTTGTGACACTTACCCTAAATGTAAATTTGCGGTGAATCACGAACCGGTGAAGGGGAGTTGTGAAAAATGTGGCTTCGAGTTGTTGTTGAAACGCCAAATGGCCAGTGGTGAAAAACTGCAGTGTGCTGATAAAAAGTGTGGTCACTTTCAATCAGCACAATAAGCTAGGCTTTTTATTCAGGCTTCGCCTTGAGGTCTATAGTTTACCTATCAAGCCTTTGGCATATGCTTGAATATCTGAAAATGCTGTCGAAGGCAACATTTCTGCGACTTCCGTTAGCCTTTCAGCCAATTCTGTATTGTTTGATGCAGAAACATTGATGTGTCCCATTTTGCGACCGGGACGTTTACCTTTTCCATACCAATGCAAGCTTACGCTCGGCACAGATAAAATAGCATTAGGCACAGTATCTTCACCTAAAATGTTAATCATGGCCGTTGGTCTTACAAGATTACCGCTCCCTAATGGCAAGCCAGCAACCGCACGGATATGATTTTCAAATTGGCAAGTATCTGCACCTTGCTGTGTCCAGTGACCCGAATTATGAACACGTGGTGCAATTTCATTAACAAGCAGTTGATCGCCTACTTGGAAGAATTCAATCGCAAGTACTCCAACATAATTGAGTGCGTTTGCAACGTTATCAAACATTGCCTGCGCTTGTTGCTGCAGTGCTTCATTGTTTTCAATTGCTACGGTAACTGTTAATACGCCGTCGGTATGGTGATTCTCGACAAGTGGGTAAACTTTCGTATTGCCCTGTGCGTCTCTCATACCAACAAGTGACACTTCACGATCGAATGGTACCATTTGCTCTGCGACTACGGCGTGTTTTACACCTTGCTCACCACCTGCGAAAAACGCTTCGATATCAGTCCAAATATCGTCGGCTTGTTCAAGTGACTTCAAACGCCACTGGCCCTTACCGTCGTAACCTGCAAGTGCGCTCTTTAAAATTAATGGTAATGAGAGTGTTGCTAATGCTTGGTCAAAGTCAGCTTTCGATTCAATGATCTGGTGCTTGGCATTAGCAACTTGTTGCTGCTCGAGTAATTCCTTTTCTAATCGTCTATCACCGCCAGTTTTGATGGCTTGGCTATTCGGTCGTAATTTGCCAGAAGATTCACAAACGGCCAACACGTCATGTGCAATATGCTCAAACTCTGCGGTAATACTATCAGCGAATTCAATGCCGGCGTTCAGATCGCCAAATGACTGGGTCAAGTCAAGTGGATTGACTACCGTCTCGCTGCCAACATCATAAGCAAGCACGTTAATGTTTAATGGTTTAGCTGCTAAAGCCATCATTCTTGCGAGTTGACCTGCACCTAAAATTAATACATTCATTGCAATACCTATTCGGCTGGGTTTGGGTTGCTTAAAATAGTCTCGGTTTGCTCAGTGCGGAACTTTTCAACCGCTGCCATCACTGTATCATCGTGTGTACCGATAATCTGTGCTGCAAGTAAACCTGAGTTAGCCGCACCAGCGTTACCAATAGCTAATGTACCAACGGCGATCCCTTTCGGCATTTGAACAATTGATAGTAAAGAATCTTGGCCACTTAACGCTTTTGACTGAACAGGTACGCCTAGCACTGGTAAGCTAGTGTATGCTGCTGTCATGCCAGGTAGGTGAGCTGCACCACCAGCGCCAGCGATAATGACTTTAATACCTCTGTCTTTAGCGCTTTCGGCATATTCTGCTAGCAAGTGAGGTGTACGGTGTGCAGAAACGACTTTGGTTTCGTACGGAACACCGAATAAATCTAACATCTCTGCTGCGTGTTTCATTGTTGGCCAATCTGATTTTGACCCCATGATAATACCGACTTTCATTTTAGAAGCGCCCTTAATGTAAAACTAAAAGAGTAAAGGTTATGCAACCCATTAGATGGTCGCGCATTATACCTGTGTTTATCTGTATACGGAATCATCGCTACACAAATTATAGTCCCTAAAATACTGACCAAATGGACAATTTTTCTATTAGACTAAAGGATGATTTTAATAAATTTTCAACTTGGTAAGCTGGCTGCGAAATCGACAAGATTGTAGAGGGCATCATGAATATTTATCAACACGGCTTAGAGCAATGCCAAGCGAATAGTGTTCCGCTTACACCTATTAATTTTCTTAGTCGCACAGCATCTGTTTTTCCCGACCGTACCGCAATAATCCACGGTAGCCGCCATATCAGCTATCGTACATTCCAAGTAGAGGTAAATCGTTTTGCTAGCGCACTTGTTAAGCGTGGCGTCAAAACAGGTGATACTGTGGCGATAATTGCGGCTAATATTCCAGCATTCATTGAGGCACATTTCGCTGTGCCTATGACAGGCGCAGTGCTCAACTCTCTAAACACCCGATTAGATGCACAAGCATTAGCCTTTATTCTTGACCACGGTGAATGTGATGTCTTACTTGTAGATACCGCTTTTTCCGATGTAATGCGAAAAGCACTGGCACTTTCAACTCGTCAGCCTTTAGTCATCGATATTGTCGATCCAGAATGCACAGAGCCGAGTGCCAAAATTGGTGAGCTAGATTTTGATGCGCTGCTAAAAGAAGGTGATGATGTTTTTGAAGATAACTTCATTACTGATGAGTGGCAGGCGATGGCACTTAACTATACCTCTGGCACGACAGGCAACCCGAAAGGCGTTGTTTATTCGCATCGTGGTGCCTACTTAAATGCATTAGGTCATACACTTATATGGCCAATGCCAGAGCCTCCTGTTTATTTGTGGACACTACCCATGTTCCACTGTAATGGTTGGTGTTTCCCATGGACTATCGTTGCTGTCGGCGGCACGCAAGTGTGTTTGCGTCAAGTTGAAGTCGGTGCAATCACGACCGCTATGAAAGAGCATCATGTGACCCATTTTTGCGGCGCACCTATTGTGCTGAATATGATCATGAATGCTGATCAAGAATACCTGACGGGCGTACCAAGAAACATCAAAGTAATGACTGCTGGTGCACCACCTCCGGCTGCCGTGATCAAAGGCATGGAGAGCCTTGGTTTCGATATCACGCAAACCTATGGGCTAACCGAAGTTTATGGCCCTTGCGTTGTAAGTGAGTGGAAGTCTGAATGGGATGATAAAGATAGTGATGAGCGAGCTGCGTTAAAAGCAAGGCAGGGCGTTCGTTACCCAACCGAAGAAGCGGTTGATGTGCTTGACCCCGAAACAATGGAGCCAGTGCCAGCAGATGCTGAAACTATCGGTGAAATCATGTTCCGCGGTAACACCACGATGAAGGGTTATCTCAAAAATGAGACCGCAACGGAAAGTGCATTTGCTGATGGATGGTTCCATTCTGGTGACCTAGCGGTAAAACACCCGGATGGCTTTATTGAAATTCGCGATCGCTCTAAGGACATTATTATCTCGGGCGGTGAAAACATTTCATCAGTAGAAGTAGAAGGTGTCCTATATCAACACCCAGCTATTTTAGAAGCTGCCGTTGTTGCCCGTCCTGATGAAAAGTGGGGCGAAACGCCATGTGCTTTTGTCACGGTTAAGGATGGCTTTGTATTAAGTGAAGACGAAGTGATTGAGTTTTGCCGTGAACACATGGCGAGATTTAAGGCACCGAAAAGTATCGTGTTCAGTGATTTACCCAAAACCTCAACCGGCAAAATTCAAAAGTTTGTGTTACGAGAAAAAGTAAAAGTACTCTTTGGTTATTAGCAGATTTTTGATGTGAAAGCTTATATATTAATATTGAGGATAAAAGGGGGCTTTTATCCTCTTTTTATTTCACCTGTAGTGCATTAGGTAAAAGCTGATATATTAGCTCCAAATTAAAGGGTAAGTTTTTCACATGATTAGGATTGATAAGGATTATGCGGCTCTTGGCGTTGCATTTATTGCGGTATTATTAACTGTATGGGAAGGTTACGAATTTAGACATCATAATCGAACGGCTGTGATGCCAAGCTTAAGCGTTTACAGTGAACGCAACTTTTCTGGTGAAAATGCATTTATCGAACTTGGTATAAAAAGTGTTGGTCTTGGTCCTGCAAAAGTTACATCATTTGATGTCTATTTTAACAATAAAAAAGAGCGTGTCTTTCAAGCCAATGGTTTTACAACTTATTTTGAACAAACCATGAATGCGCTGCAACATACTGGACTGGATACAGCATCCTTATTAACGATGGACGGTAGCATCAAGAAAGGCGATCTAGTCCCCACGGGCTCTTCGGTAAATCTGTTCACTGTTAGATATAACGAACCCAAATCAGGACAAGAATTTCGAAAAGTGACGGCTATTTTAGATGAAAAGCTTGATGTCTTTGTCTGCTACTGCTCAGTCTATGAAGATCATTGCCAGCTGGCTCATATTGGAAAAAATGATAAACTAGCGCCTAAACAATGTGGTTAGAAAAAATATAGTGTTTGAAGTCCCCATAAAAGTCCTTAATGAAGGTGGTGTTATTGCTTACCCAACCGAAGCCGTGTTTGGTTTGGGTTGTGATCCTGATAACGAGCAAGCCGTGCAAAAGCTGCTTGATATCAAGCAAAGACCAATTGAAAAGGGCCTAATACTGTTGGCGAGTAACTATTCGCAGTTATTGCCTTATATTGATGATAGTAAAATCCCTCAAGACAAGCGCTTCACTGTGTTGTCGCGTTGGCCAAATGGTATTACCCAAGTACTTCCTTGTACTCCTACTACACCAAAGTGGTTAACGGGCAAGTTTTCAACTTTGGCAGTACGCGTAACAGACCAGCCTGACGTTGTTGAACTCTGCAAACAAACGAATAAACCTATCGTGTCGACTAGTGCTAATTTAACTGGCGAGCCGCCAGCGAAAACTTGGCAAGAAGTAGAGCAGGCGCTTGGCGATAGAGTAGATTTTATCGTGAAAGGTGAAACCTTAGGATTTAACCAGCCATCTACCATTATTGATGGTTTGACCGGAGATGTATTCCGCACATGAGTGAAGTAAATATCGAAACTGTTGTTTCATTCCTAAAGTCGTTACAAGACAATATATGTAGAGCCTTAGAGCAAGCTGACGGTAAAGGTAAGTTTGTTGAAGACAACTGGACGCGTGAAGAAGGCGGTGGTGGTCGTACGCGTGTTATGACTGATGGTGCGGTAATCGAACAAGGTGGTGTTAACTTCTCTTTAGTGTCAGGTACTAAATTGCCACCATCTGCTACAGCACACCGTCCAGAACTTGCAGGCAGAAGTTGGCAAGCTTGTGGTGTTTCACTTGTTATTCACCCTAAAAATCCTAATATTCCGACATCACACGCTAATGTTCGTTTTTTCATTGCAGAAAAAGAAGGTGAGGAACCTGTTTGGTGGTTTGGTGGCGGTTTTGACTTAACGCCATTCTATCCTATAGACGAAGACATTCTGCATTGGCATCAAACAGCGAAAGACTTATGTACGCCATTTGGTGAGAGCGTTTATGACGAACACAAAAAGTGGTGTGACGATTACTTCCACTTAAAGCATCGCAATGAAACCCGCGGCGTAGGCGGATTGTTTTTTGATGATTTAAATGCGTGGGGCTTTGATAAGTCATTCGACTATATTAAAGCTGTTGGTCAGGGCTACATTGATGCTTACGTACCTATTATCGAGCGCCGTAAAGAAACCTCGTATGGAGAAGCTGAGCGACAATTTCAGTTGTACCGCAGAGGTCGCTATGTTGAGTTTAATCTGGTATTCGACAGAGGAACTTTGTTTGGATTGCAATCGGGTGGCCGAACAGAGTCGATATTAATGTCGATGCCGCCATTGGCTCGTTGGGAATATAACTACCAACCAGAAGGTGAAAGTGCTGAAGCTAAGCTTTACGAGTATTTAACACCACGTGATTGGCTTAATGAATTAGTATAAGTAACGAAGCGTCAGTAAGCCCTCAAATTAGTTTTTACCCTGCGTCTACATCAATATCGCAGGGTAAAAAATCACACTCTCTTTGTTTGTCACTTTATTTCACTCTCACTAGTTCCATTAAGTTGACATACTTTTCTTGATTTAGATCAGTATTTAACGCGTAAAACGTCTATACCCCTTAGTTATGCTTTTTTTGTTTGAGGTAAATCAATATTTCACTTCGAAGAATCCGTACTATGCTCAGTAATTATTTAAGGGGATACTCTCATGAAAAAAAGTCTTATTACACTAGCAGTACTTTCTACTCTTTCTGTTGGCGCTTTCGCGCAAGGTTACCAAGCTGGCGATTTCGTTGTTCGCGGTGGTTACACTAGCGTTGATCCTAGCAGCGACAAAGCAGGCGTATATGTAGAAGCGCTAGGTGGCGACACACCACTTTCAGTTTCTGTCGATGACAATGCACAGTTAGGTTTAAACTTCGTTTATTTCTTAGATTCAAACTGGGCGGTAGAAGTACTTGCGGCGACTCCATTTAAACATGATGTTGCTATTCACGATCCTCAAGGTATCGCTGCTGGCGTATTTGGTGTGGAAGGCTTAGATGTAGACGGTATTACATTAGCAGAGGTTACACACTTACCACCGACAGTAAGTGCACTTTACTACTTCGATACTAACTCTGCGTTCCTACCATACGTAGGTGCAGGCTTAAACTACACAATCTTCTTCGATGAAGAATTTAAAGCTGCGCCAAAAAGCTTAGGCTTTAACGACCTAGAATTAGATGGTTCTTTCGGCTTAGCATTCCAAGTTGGTGCAGATTACCAACTGAATGATAACTGGATGGTTAATGCGTCAGTTCGTTACATCGACATTGACTCAGACGTTAGCTTCAAAATTGGTGAAGACATTAAAGGTTCTGCAGACGTAGAAGTAGATCCAGTAGTATTTTCATTAATGGTTGGCTACAAATTCTAAACAAACGTTTTCATACGAGTTAAATAAACAGCAAATGCAGCTAACGCTTGACGTGGTGTTAGCTGCATTTTTATATTCTGCTGTTAGTTCGATGCTGCGAAACCGTTTCACTTAAGGAAAAAATTACTTAGTCGCTATTTATCATATGGGTAGCGAGCTGACTAAAGCTTTGCGCGAGGCCTTTTCTTAGTTCCTCATTTTCGACTGTTTTCTCTAACGCTTTTGTCATGCATAACATCCATAAATCGCGTTGCTTCTTAGTCACTTTTACGTGTAAATGTCTCGCTCTTAGTCGGGGGTGACCATATTCATTTTCAAACAGTGGCGGACCGCCCAGCCAACCTGATAAGTATTTAAAGAATTTCTCTTCAGTATCTTCCAAGGGCTCTTTATGCACTGCTAGCAATTCTTGTAGATGAATATTGGACGACATCTCTTGATAGAAAGCCTTTGAAAGGGCTCTTGTACCTTCTTCACCACCTATCAGATAGTAAGGTGTATCAGTATTCACAGATGGACTAGGAGATAACGAATCAGAATTACTCTTTTCCTTGTTCTTTTCAGAGAAAAGTTTTTTAATGCCAAACAAAACACTAACCTTTAATTGCTCATGGATAAATATGCGGTTTTCGGCAACCCGATTGCTCAATCTAAGTCACCATTTATACACACAGAGTTTGCTAAGCAAACATCGCAGGCGCTCGAGTATAGCGCAATAGGGCCTGAAGTAGATCAATTTCAATCCGCGATAACAAGCTTTATAGCTGCAGGTGGAAAAGGTGCCAATGTTACTGCACCGTTCAAAGAACAGGCGTATGAGATGGCATCGCACCTGTCAGAACGAGCACAACTAGCACAAGCTGTTAATACGTTAAGCTTTAATAGTGATGGTAGTGTTAGTGGTGATAATACAGATGGTGCGGGGTTGTTGGCAGACTTAATAAACCACGCAGCGCCATTGGGTAAAAGAGTTCTACTTATTGGAGCTGGAGGTGCTGCAAGAGGGGTTATTCAACCACTGCTCGAACAAAACCCTGAAGTACTCGTCATTACCAATCGTACCCATAGTAAAGCGGAGGCACTTGCCGAATATTTTAAATCGCATGGCAATATAACAGCGTTAACCACAGAGCAACTTAATCAACAAGGGGAGTTTGATCTTGTTATTAACTCTTCCTCTTCAAGTTTATTTGGTGAGTTGCCAGATATTCCTGCAAGCATATTTAAAGACCAGGGTTTTGCTTACGATATGTCATACAAGGCAACTAATACCGTTTTTGTCGACTGGGCCTTAGCTAACGGCGTGGCAAAGGCGATTGATGGACTTGGTATGTTGGTGGGGCAGGCCGCTGAGAGCTTTTATGTTTGGCGAGAAGTAAAACCCGATACGGGTCCGGTTGAAACCTTACTTCGTGAGCAACTGAGTAGATAATATGAATCAATCGATCTTATTTAATGATGATTTGGCATTCGACCAACAACAGGATTGCTGGCGACTTAGTGGTTTAGTTGCGGGCCAGACAATTACAATCTACTTCCATTCACTATCATTAAGCCGTTTATCAGAAATAGATAACTGTACTAAGTATGATTTGGAAGAAGTAGCAGAGCTGTGGTTAGAGAACAATGAACTAGAAGGCAATGAAATACATATTAATATGAAGTCTTAGTAGCTGTATTTCATTTGCCGTATAGATAGAGCTGATTTATTCAGCTCTTATTCCATTCCAGCTAAATAGTCGTTTTTAAGCTCTACATATTTGCTAGCGGTTTTATTGAGATAAGAAATTTCGCTTTCTTTCAGTGGACGAGCTTTCTTAGCAGGGTTACCCATATAGAGATAACCGCTTTCTAATCGCTTACGTGGCGGTACTAATGTACCCGCTGCAATCAGAACATTATCTTCTACAACGACGCCATCTAATACAATAGCGCCAATACCTACCATGACGCGGTCACCGATCGTGCAACCATGTAGTGTACAACTGTGCCCAATTGATACATCTTCTCCGATAATAAGTGGAAAGCCGTCAGGATTCACCGCACTCTGTCTAGAAACATGGAGTACGGAGTTATCTTGAACGTTTGAATTTTTGCCGATACGAATAAAGTTAACATCACCTCTGGCAACAACAAACGGCCATATGCTGGTATTTTCTGCTAATTCAATGTCTCCGGTAATAACAGCCATAGGATCTACATAGCTAGAATCCGATAACTTAGGGTGTTTATCTTTATAAGGGCGTATATTCTTCATTTGAGTAGTTTCCTTAATGATTTACCTAAATATAACAAAAAATAGGCTAAATAAGCCTTATTTTATCTAATGTGGCGAACAATTAGACAAACAGTTAATTAATTCAAAAAAGGTGTTGACGCCTCCACAAAAATGTCTAAAATGCGCATCCACTTCTCAGGGAGACCTAAGAAGTCTGTTTTGAACAGTTTAGTAGCTTTATATAGCGGTTAAACGGGTCAGATAACTTAGAAAAACATTTTACTAATTTTTAATAAAAAGTTTTTCAAAAAGTTGTTGACATCAAAACAGGGATGAGTAGAATACGCATCCGCTCTCAACGACAACCCAGCGGGTTAACGCAGAGAGTTCCACGAAACACGAATGCGATGTTTCGTTTAAGTCGAAAGACTTAGTTCTTTAACAATTAGTTATCATG
>CANLNK010000011.1 GCA_947492575.1 uncultured Thalassotalea sp. | reverse complement strand
CCCTGTGAAGTGGATGCGCATTTTAGACACTTTCGAAAAAGGATCAAGCACTATTTTAAACTTTTTGTTTGTTTGCTTAAATAACGTACTAAACGCGGTTTTATTGACTAAATCAGCCGGTATCAACCTGATCATTGGTGAGAAAAGGCGCTAAATAACGTGCAAGATGATCTTTAAACTAACAATAGGTAAATACTAACTTTCTCTGACTTCAGAATATAAAAAGCTAATCTTTAGATTAATCATCCCAAATTACAGCCAAATAGTTGAACTTTTATATAAGATCGCGGCTTTTAGTACCGTAATCCTATAACTTTGTATTGCACTCTTTATTAAGCTGGGTAACATAGCTTTGTATTTATACGATTTTTTACAATAATAATTAGGTATATTTTATGAAGTCTTCTCAACTTATCACGGCGGTGTCGCTCGCTATTGTTGCTGGCGTAGTCGGTTATTTAGTTTCGAGTCCCCTAAATCTTGATGGAAACACTATTGCAATCTCAGCTGCACTTGGTGCAATGTTTGCAAACATTGCAGCGGTTGTATTAACAGGTAAAGGTGCACAAGAAGGTAACGGTGAAATTAAAACACTTTATGTGGGTAATTTACCTTACCGAGCAAACGAAGCAGCTGTTCGCACCTTATTCTCTTCACATGGCATTGTTCACTCAGTGCGTTTAATGAAAGACAAGCATACAGGTAAACGAAGAGGTTTCGGTTTCGTTGAAATGGCAGCTAGTGATTCAGATGCTGCAATCTCTGCGTTGAATGATTCAGAATTTCAGCAAAGGACATTGAAAGTAAGGGAAGCAAAAGAGCGCCCTGAGAAAACAGATAACGCAGAGTAAGCGTGAAGTATTTACAAAAAAGCCCAGCATTTGCTGGGCTTTTTTATTGTGGCTACTTATGCGTTTTCTCGAGCAATCGCACGATACGCAATATCCGTTCTAAACTCTACTTTATCCCACGAGATTTGATTCAGTAATTCATAAGCGGCTTTTTGCGCTTCTGTTACTGAATGACCTAGTGCTGTTGCGCATAAGACGCGACCACCAGCCGTAACAACCTGGTCACCTTTCAATGCAGTACCTGCATGGAAGGTTTTAGCTGCTTCATTAGTATTAGTTTCTAGACCAGAAATTACATCACCTTTATTGTAGCTACCAGGATATCCACCAGCAGCTAGAACAACGCCTACTGCAGCGCGAGGATCAAAGCTAATTTCTTTACCAGCTAGTTCGCCTTTGGTTGCAGAAATACACAACTCAACTAGGTCAGACTGCAAGCGCATCATAATAGGCTGTGTTTCAGGATCACCAAAACGACAATTGTATTCAATCACTTTTGGCGTGCCATCTTCAGCGATCATTAAACCTGCATATAAGAAACCTGTGTATGGTGCATCTTCTTTAGCCATACCTTCAACTGTTGGCATGATCACTTCATTCATTATGCGGTCATGAATTTCTGCTGTAACCACTGGTGCAGGAGAGTAAGCTCCCATTCCACCTGTGTTTGGACCTTTATCTTCGTTGTATGCACGTTTGTGATCTTGGCTAGTTGCAAATGGTAGTACATTCTTACCGTCAACCATTACAATGAAACTTGCTTCTTCACCTGTTAGAAACTCTTCGATAACAACACGGTGACCAGCATCGCCAAACGCGTTGCCTGCCAACATATCTTTGATCGCGTCTTCAGCTTCTTCTAATGTCATCGCAACAATAACACCTTTGCCCGCTGCTAGGCCGTCAGCCTTAACAACAATAGGCGCGCCCTGTTCACGAACATAAGCTAAAGCAGGTTCAATTTCGGTGAAATTAGCATAAGCGGCTGTTGGAATATCATGACGTGCTAAGAAATCTTTAGTGAATGCCTTTGAACCCTCAAGCTGTGCAGCTTTTGCTGATGGGCCAAAAATGGCTAAACCTTCCGCTTGGAATGCGTCTACAACACCATCAACTAACGGTTGCTCTGGCCCGACAATGGTTAGCTCGATATTATTTTCTTTAGCAAACGTAACTAAGGTTGAAATTTCACCTACTGAGATTGCAACATTCTCAAGTTTGTCTTCAGTTGCTGTCCCCGCATTACCTGGTGCAACAAATACTTTTTCAACTTGCGAAGATTGGGCAGCTTTCCATGCTAGTGCATGTTCACGACCACCACTGCCTATGACTAATACGTTCATTAATTACTTTTCCTAACTAAAATAATAAGAAAGAGCGTTACCATGTAGTAACGGCCCTTTCTTGTGGTTTATTTAACTTACTTAACAAATTTAAGCGTCATGCGATCGCTTTCACCGATAGCTAAGTATTTTTCTTTATCTTCATCTTTAAGTGCTAATACTGGTGGTAATGTCCACACACCTCTTGGGTGATCAGCAGTATCTTTAGGGTTTGCATTTACTTCGCTAGAGGCCGCTAATTTAAAACCAGCTTTTTCTGCTAGTTCAATTGTTAATGCCTCCGGGAAGTAGCCACTGCGCTTGTTCTCTTCAAAGTTTTGGCTAGCTGGCATTCTGTGCTCTACAACACCTAACACACCACCTTTTTTCAATGCTTTGTGTGCATCTTTGAACATTTGAAGTACACCGTCCTCACCCCAGTTATGAAGGTTACGGAAAGTTAATACCAAATCTGCAGTTCCGGCAGGTGCAATATTTGAAGCTTGGCGCGGTGTAAAGTCAGTAAGTTTTACCTCACTGAATACCTCATTGCTTGCCATTTTTTCTTCTAAACGGCGGCGTGACTTACTACCGTAGCTATCGTCACCTTTATCTGGGTAGTGAGCACCGTAGAAAGTACCTTGACCTTTTACCGCTGGAGCCAAGATCTCAGTGTACCAACCACCACCGGGTGCCATTTCAACAACGGTCATTGTTGGTTCGAAGCCAAAGAAAGCTAATGTTTCTTTAGGGTGACGGTGAACATCGCGAGCTTTGTTCTTCTCGCTGCGGTGATCGCCACCGATTGCTTTAACTAAAGCAAAGTTGTTTTTTGCTGGCTGTTCTGCATGTTTGTGGTTGTCGTGAGCTAACGCGTTTGCTGATGCAAATGACATCGTTAACATCGAAGCAGTAAGAAGTGTTTTTATTTTTTTCATTGCTCTTCCATAACTAAATATAAGTGGGTTTAAACTGAACCGATAAAGTTATAGCAGAATTCCCAACAAGATTCAGTGCAGACGCCAGCCACTTGTCGATAGAAAGTAGCAATTTAACCGATAATTTTGTTAGCGAATATGAATTCACCGCTTATCGCTTTAAATCAATTGCCAATACTAACGACAAGTTAATTTAGACATCATTGATAATGGTTAGTCTGATTTTGAAGATAATATCGTTACTTCAATCAAACTAACCTTTAACGATATTGCTAAATTAGTGACGGAAGTGACGCATGCCCGTGAAGACCATCGCCATGCCGTGTTCATCGGCTGCAGCGATAACTTCTTCATCACGCATTGAGCCGCCCGGTTGAATTACCGCTGTAATACCCGCTCCAGCAGCAGCATCAATACCATCACGGAATGGGAAGAATGCATCAGATGCCATTACAGAGCCTGCAACCTCTAAATTTTCATCTGCCGCCTTAATACCTGCAACTTTCGCAGAGTATACTCGACTCATTTGACCTGCGCCGACACCGATAGTCATTGAGTTTTTCACATAAACAATCGCGTTTGATTTAACGTACTTCGCTACTTTCCAGCAGAACTTAAGGTCGCGCATTTCTTCTTCAGTTGGCTGACGCTTAGTTACAACCTTTAATTCATCGTCGCTAACACGACCTTGGTCGCGATCTTGAATTAATAAGCCGCCATTAACACGTTTTAAGTCGAAACCTGTTGTTAGTGTATCCCATTGGCCACAGCTCAATACACGTACATTCGGTTTAGCTGCCAAGATTTGTGCAGCACCTTCTGATACTGTAGGCGCAATAATCACTTCAACGAACTGACGAGAGATAATAGCTTCGGCTGTATCTGCATCTAACTCGCGGTTAAACGCGATAATGCCACCAAATGCTGATGTAGGATCTGTTGTGTATGCACTTTCGTAAGCAGCGATGATGCTTTCACCGATTGCTACACCACAAGGGTTAGCGTGCTTAACGATAACACATGCTGGCTCTTCAAATTCTTTAACGCACTCTAATGCAGCATCTGTATCTGCAATGTTGTTGTACGATAATGCTTTACCTTGCAACTGAGTTGCCGTTGAAACTGACGCTTCTTGTGGGTCTGCTTCAACATAGAAAGCCGCGTCTTGATGAGAGTTTTCACCGTAACGTAAGTCTTGTGCTTTAACAAATTGACTATTGAACGTGCGTGGGAATTTCTTCTTGTTGTCGAAATCAGCTTCACCTTCTTCGCCATGTGCAGGTAGCATTTGGCCAAAGTAGTTAGCAATCATACCGTCGTAGCTTGCAGTGTGCTCGTAAGCAGCAATCGCTAAATCAAAACGAGTTTTGTACGTTAATGAATCTTCGTTTGCGTCCATTTCCGCTAACACACGATCGTAATCATGTGCGTTAACAATAATCGTAACGTCTTTGTGATTTTTCGCAGCGGCACGAACCATTGTAGGACCACCGATGTCGATATTTTCAATCGCATCTTCAAGGCTACAATCTTCTTTAGCTACGGTGTTTGCAAATGGGTAAAGGTTAACAACAACCATATCAATCGCGTCGATATTGTTTTCACTCATTACCGCTTCGTCGGTACCACGACGTGCTAAAATACCACCATGAACTTTAGGGTGAAGCGTTTTTACACGACCATCCATAATTTCTGGGTGACCTGTGTAGTCAGACACTTCTGTCACGTTAATGCCGTTATCAGCAAGTAACTTTGCAGTGCCACCTGTTGATAAGATATCAACACCTTTTTGCGCAAGTACGCGAGCGAATTCAACAATACCAGTTTTATCAGAAACACTTAACAGTGCGCGTTTGATTGGGCGTGGGGTATTCATTGCTATTTTGATTACCTATTTATTGATTAATTTGGTCTGGCCTATGACATATATCCATGGCATTACTGCTTTGTCAGTATCGCTCCTGCGATTAGTATTGCGACTTAAAACTTGACTATATGGTTCAGTTTTTCAAAGCCTAAAAACAAAGAAAGCACCCTAAGGTGCTTTCGGTTGCAGGCTTAGCCTGCATGGCATTAGTTCATGCCGTATTTCTTTAACTTCTTACGTAAAGTACCGCGGTTGATACCTAGTAAGTTAGCTGCACGTGTTTGGTTGCCACGTGTGTATTGCATTACTTCTTCTAACATTGGCGCTTCGATTTCGGAAAGCACTAATTCGTACATATCATCAACGTCGTTACCATTTAATTGTGATAAGTAGTTTTTAATTGCAATTTTTGCTTGCGTGCGAAGTGGAGACGCTTTTGATTGCTGTTGCTGAACTTCAGTAACGTTAGTAATGAATGGAGAAGAAATATTTTGTTCAAACATAAAGTTTAAGCTCTTATCTAGTTAAGTTATCAAAATACACGTTTAATGACTCAAGCTGCTCGCTGGTTGACTCGAGTGCATTAAAACTTGATCGAAATGCTTTACCTTGTTCATGCGTTTGCATGTACCAAGAAACATGTTTACGGGCTATTCTCAGCCCCATAAAGTCACCGTAAAATTGGTGCAATTCTTTTACATGCTCAATTAATATTGAGCGAACTTCATCCAATGAAGGTGGATCCATTAGTTGTCCTGTTTTTAGAAAGTGATTAATTTCTCTAAAAATCCAAGGACGACCTTGTGCGCCTCGACCAACCATGACGGCATCTGCTCCAGTGATATCTAGCACTTCTTTAGCTTTCTGCGCAGAAGTGATATCACCGTTGGCGACGACCGGAATCGAAATAGCCTGTTTAATTGCCTTAATGGTTTGATACTCAGCGTTTCCTTTATAGAAATCGCAACGAGTTCGACCATGTACCGCTAACGACTGAATGCCGTTATGCTCAGCAATTTTTGCTATCTCAATCCCATTTCTTGTGTTTTCACACCAACCTGTTCTGATTTTCAACGTCACAGGCACATCCACAGCGTTGACAACTGACTTAACAATTTGTTCAACCTGCGAAGGCTCTTTAAGCAACGCGGAACCGGCTAGCTTCTTGTTGACTTTCTTTGCAGGGCACCCCATATTGATATCAATAATTTGTGCACCGCTTTCAACATTCACTTGAGCTGCAAATGCCATCTCTTCTGGATCGGAACCGGCGATCTGTACCGAACGAATACCCGCTTCAGCGCTGTGTATCATTCGTAACTTTGATTTTTCGGTATTCCAAACCTTTGGATTGGCTGACACCATTTCAGATACCGCGAGACCAGCGCCCATCTGACAACATAACTGTCTAAATGGCTTGTCTGTAATTCCTGCCATTGGGGCAAGCATTACATTACTAGCTAACTGGTATTCACCTATCTTCACTGTTGTTTTTTTGAGCTCTTGGTCAAAAGGGCGCACAGTTTACGTGTTTTTTTGGGGATTGAAAAGGATATAAATTGAACAAATTTGTATTTTTTTTGACTTTTTTATATTGACTTTTTATTAATTTTTAATGGGCACAGAAAATGAGCAGGCAAACTCATTTTCTGCTTGACTTTTACCGACATATTACTGGTCTAATCTTGCTTGCGAAGCCCAGAAAGCCTGACCCACTCGTCCTGAACTTGAATTGGGTCCATCTCACACCATTGACCATAAATCGTCTGTAATTCTGGCGCTTGGTTTTCCAATACACCAGATAATGCTAACAAACCATTTGGTGCTACAAATTCAATAATCGTCGGTGCAAGCTCTTTCAACGGTCCTGCCAATATATTCGCAACAACAACGTCTGCTTGAAGACTTGGCTGATCTTTAGGTAGGTAAAGTTCAAGGCGATCTTCACAGCCATTACGCTTGGCATTTTCTTTACTCGCCTGTAACGCTTGAGGGTCGATATCAATACCAATCACTTTCTCTGCACCTAGTTTTAGAGCTGCTAACGATAAAATGCCTGAGCCACAACCAAAATCAACGACTGTTTTGCCTTGCAGGTTTAGTCCGTCAAGCCAAGTTAAACATAGCGCAGTAGTTGGATGTGTACCTGTACCGAACGCTAGCCCGGGATCGAGCATGACATTAACGGCATTTTTATCTGGCACTTCACGCCAGCTAGGACATATCCACAAACGCTCACCAAACTTCATCGGGTGAAAATTATCCATCCACTCTCTTTCCCAATCCTTGTCTTCAAGTTGTTCAAGCTTATATGCCATCTCAGCTTTGTCTGGATGAATAGACTTTAAATAGCCGATGACTTTATCCATGTCATGTGCAGCATCATACAAGCCCATCACAATCGTGTTCGACCAATAAATGACTTCATCACCCGGCAAAGGTTCATATATAGGAGTGTCTTTTGCGTCAATAAAAGTAACCGCTTGCGCGCCACTAGCACTTAACCAGTCGCTATATTTTTCTGCAGTTTCTTCATTTGCTTGCAAGCGTAATTGAATCCAAGGCATTTACTGGGTATTCCTAATAAAACATCGTATAGTGAAGTTTAACATTTCTGGGCAACTAAAAACTACGAGAGTTTGTTTCAACCCTTTTAACCAAAAGCAAATACTATGCGTGTTAATATTTTTATCACAATACTGCTCTACATAATTCTCCATTTCTCTGCGTTAGCTAAGTCTGAGCAAGAGGATGTCGTCATCGTGACGGAGGAATTACCACCTTTACAGATGGTTAATCAAAACGGCCAACCAAGTGGCGCTATGGTAGAGTTGATAGAGCTAGCGCTAGCGGAATCTGAATTATCTGGTCGAGTGAATATATACCCTTGGGCTCGCTCATACCAACTGGCCCTAACAAGACCAAATACTTTGATATTCTCCATGATCAGAACACCTAGTCGAGAAACACAATTTACTTGGGTTGATGAAATATTCAAAGCAAACGTACACCTAATCAAATTAGCTAATCGTCCTTTGCCTGAGCTAGAAAACTTAGCACAAGCCCTTAATTATCGAATTGGTGTTACACGCAATGGATTGGCTCACGAATATTTAGGGGAAAGAGGATTTATCGAAGGCAAGAACATGATGCTTAATTCAACTTATACCAGCTTGTGGGCTGCACTAACGAATGAAAAAGTAGACTTTATTCTTGCCAACGAGCTGAAATGGTTAGAACGAGAAGCAGAAAAAGGGGAGAGCTCTCTTCCACTTGCCTTAGCTTTACCTCTCGAAGACTTTGGCAAAGGCTATTACCTTGCTGCACATCCAAGCACCGCAACTAAGATCATCGAAAAATTACAAAAAGCGCTGGCAAAACTCAAACAAAATGGACAATATCAGGCAATTCTCGATAAATGGCAGCTAAATGACTGATGAAGTACTTTCCAATTTTTCTCGACGCCCGTGGTATTAATGCACTCGTTATTGGTGGTGGCGAGGTTGCAGCTAGAAAAATAGAGTTGCTATTAAAGTCGACTCAACAAATTACAGTAATGAGCGCCAAACTTGGCATTACAGTGCAACGATTGATTAATGAGAACAACCTAACGTGGTTAGCACATAATTATCAAACTGGCCATATGACGGATATGACCATGGTCATTGCCGCTACCGACGATGAAACTGTTAATGCAGAAGTACAAAAAGAAGCAGCACAGTTAAAACTGCTAGTAAATGTGGTCGATCAACCAGAGCTATGTAATTACATCACGCCATCGATAATTGACCGTTCACCCATGATAGTTGCTATTTCAAGTTCTGGCAGTGCTCCGATACTGGTCAGAATGTTGCGGGAGCAAATCGAGAAAATTATGCCGCGAGGTTATGGAAAGCTAGCAGACTTTTCTCTTAAGTTCCGGGATCACGTAAAAGCTCGTGTGAAAGGGCTAACTAATAGACGTACGTTTTGGGAGCAGACGTTAAGAGGCAGTATCGGGGAGAATATCCTCAACGGAAATGTCACACAGGCAGAAAAACAATTGTTTGCCAATTTAAAGCAAGAAATTTTGCCACCGTCAGGAAGTATTACCTTTATTCATACTATGACGGGCAACCCAGATCACCTAACCTTGGCAGCCCATAAAGCCTTGCAATTTGCCGATGCTGTTTTTTACGACCAGGAAGTCAATACTGAATTGCTAGAATATGTACGACGCGACGCTGAAAAATATCCGCAAGCAGTGGCTTCTTCTATTGCTGTTAACTATCAGCACGCTATTGAATTAGCTGAGAAAGGTAATCAGATCATATACTTTTTAGATGGTTATGAACCACTACCAAGTAATCAAGCTTTATCTGATAGTTTGGTCTATAAGCAAACTTTAGTTTGCGGCAGCTAAGCCCAGCTCAAAGAGTATAAATTATACAATATAGACAAAAAGGTGATTGACTTGCCAATTTGTATATTATTGTTACTATACCCGTAAATTAATGATTCTAACGATTTTATCGACAATTGCTGAATCAAAAATAAGAATGAAAAAGCATTTGCCAAGCCTATGTGCCTTGGCTTCAGCAAACATAATTAATAGACATAGAATAATAACAGAGTAGTTTAGCTTATTTCTCCTATCGAAATAGCACTGAGCTGTATTAGTCCTAGCAATATCACAGGGTTGAAGATGAGTGTTACGGTAATATCAATTGCAATATTTTTAGCAATAATTGCATTTTACTTGCTAATTAATGTGGCCAAGCTACTAAATAACAAATTGAACCAAGCAATTAAGCTAGTCAATCGTCCGATCGCTTTCTCTTACTTTATCATCTGTTGTTTAGGCTACATTCCACTATACTATTTCGCCGAATTCGAACGAAAGCAAGCCGTTGCTGAACAATATGGTTACAGCTCTTTTGACAAATACCAAGCAGAGCTCAATCAAGCCGATAGTTTTGGATTGCCTCTTCAAGCATACCAACGTGAAATGAAAAAAGTGAGAGACTTAGGCCTTACAAACTATCAAGATTATGTGAATTTGTTAGAGGCTCAAGACTATGGTTATGAAGACTTTGAAAGTTATCAAAACGATGTCAATTTAGCTCAACAATACGGGTTGCCTCTTTATATTTACCGCGACGCTAAAGAGGATGCTGAGGAACATAACTTCTCAAATTTCGACGACTACCTTGTTGACCGAGAGAAGCGTCAAATCGATATTCGCATGGAAAATATCGCCGCATTAGAAGGCGACTTTAACATTGACACTGTACCACTAAGTGTCGATCGTGGCTTACTGCTTTCATCAATCGACAACTGTAAAATATCTAAGATACCGGATTTCGATTACCCACAGTCGAATACTTTGGCACCAAGACGAGACGCGCTTGTTGGTCACTTTTTTCCTGAAACGGACAATAACAATAACTTCGGCTTAAGCTTCTATTCTGTGAATTCTGGTTTAAAGCCAGGCCTAAATCGACGTGCGATAACAAAGCATGAGATGAAATGTCAGGATGGCCGCTACAACCTTTGGTTTTTAAACCAAGACAATGCACTCGCTTTTTATGAGAAGACCATTCAACTTCCCAACGTGCGTCAACACGCGCAAGCAGTGAGCCGTGTAACACAAATCTTAGCGGAGAAGTGTGACAGTGATATCAGCGTAGGATTAGAGGCAAGCTTTGAAGAGAACGGAAGTCGCAAGATCAAAAATATGTACTGCAAAAACTTCCAAGATTACATCATCGCTACAATCGTTGAAGGTGCTGTGATTAATGATGTACGACAAGAAGCTGACATTCACATTGGCTATTTGAGCGAGCGACAGTGGAGTAAGTACATCAATGCGATCCACGCAAGTAAGGGCAAGAAACAAACTGGCTCTTTCACACAGAATACGCGCAATAAAGATCAAAGATTAGAGAGCAGAATTTAGAATACATCTCACAGGTTAAGTGCTACGGCTAGTTCAGTATAGAATGTCTTTCAGCACTTAACCTGAACACTTTCTTGTCGTATTACAGTGATAGATTCCTAAGCTTTCTCAGATTATGCTCACCCTCATTCATTATTTCCAAGGTAATGGCATACGCATCGATCCCGAGTTGTAGCTATGACCACACATTTCATCGTAGACACTTTGGTGTTCTAACCAAATATTATCGTAATCACTCGCTTGAAAATGCTCCTTTACCTGCCCGATACTATCAAAGCGTAAAGGCGAATTGTTTGAACCTCTTACTACGTGCGAAGAGTCACCGTCAAACTGCTCAACCAGATAGATATTACCTTCAAATGACTTAATTAATAAATCCATTGCAATTACCTCAAAGTGAAAACCCTGTACATTATTTATACGAGCCTTTCCTCCAAAAAGCTCACATTGTTCTGTTTAACCTCGCTGTGGTAGACTGGCGAAAAAAGCCCATTAGCTAAAATTATGAATTTAGAAGATTTAATTAATCAAGCTCAACAAGTGTGTGAAAAACGTGGCGCCCGCTTAACCAAAACTAGAGGTGAGGTGTTAAAGCTACTAGCCAAACATGACGGTGCTGTGGGCGCATACGACCTACTCGCCGAGTTGCAGAAGTTAGATCCTGCGGCTAAGCCAGCAACAATATATCGCTCGCTAGATTTCTTAAGCAAACAAGGCTTTGTACACAAAATTGAATCAATAAATGCGTTCGTAATGTGTCATCACATCAGCGACTGCAAACATCCTGTACAATTATTGATTTGTGATAACTGTGGTCACGTCGAAGAGATTCAATCAGAAAACTTGGACTTAGCCCTAAGAGCAATGGCTGATGCCAGTGGCTTTGCGATAGACCACCAAATTGTCGAAGCGCACGGGAAATGTCAAAACTGCCAATAAGCAGCGTTTTATTAAGAATAGCGTTTAGCGCTAATGTATCTACAGCCTATTGGCACAAACATTTTCCGTTAATAAAAGACAAGTTATTTTGAGTGTTTATTGGTAAAAGTCGACATACTCGCCGATACTTACTAACAAACCATAGCTACTGTTTAGCGAGTCTCGTCAGCCATTAGGCAGCAATTATTAAATTAGCTACACGACGCAGTGATATTATTACTAACAATAACTAGTGCGAAATCAAAAAATTATGCTAAATTAGATCCATATCCACGCACTTTAGCAACATAAGGCCCGGTATTTTCCATGAATGTAGAGTTTATTAATCCTTTTTTATCTTCCATGTTGAATGTAATGTCTACTATGGCGATGATGGAATTAACTCCGGAAAAGCCAAAATTAAAGCAAGGCGAAGTCGCCAAAGGCGATGTATCTGGTTTGATAGGCATGGTAAGCGAGCAAGCAAAAGGTTCTTTATCAATTACTTTTGAAGGGTCACTTGCTATTGCAACCATGAAAAATATGGTTGGCGAAGGTCCAGACGAAATAAACGAAGAGATCACAGACCTCGTTGGTGAAATCACAAATATGGTTACTGGTGGCGCCAAACGCATGCTGAGCGAAAAAGGTTTTGAATTCGATATGGCAACACCGATGGTTGTTTCAGGTGAAAACCACACGATCAACCACAAAGCTGAAGGTCCAATTGTTATTATTCCGCTGAGTTCTGAACACGGTAAAGCCTTTATTGAGTTCAGTTTCGACTAGTTTGCAATGTAAGCATTTAGAAAAAAGCGCCCTACTGGAGCGCTTTTTTACTTTTTCGTTATAAATATCTAATAGATAGTCAACTTTCCGATTGCGCATTTCTCGTTAATATAACCGCACCGTCTCCTTGGCTACCAGCAATATCATCTGGGTTGTATATAGGGCAACTCGTCAAAGATAAACACCCACAACCAATGCAACTATCCAAAGAATCTCGAAGTACTTCTAAATAACGGATTCTTTCATTAAGCTCCCGTTGCCAGCCAGAAGCGAGTAGTTGCCAATCGTTTTTGGTAGGTGTTCGGTTATCTGGTAGGGTCGAAAATGCTCGCTTTATACTGTCTAAACTAATCCCCATTTTCTGTGCTGCTTTTATCACCGAAATTCGCCTCAGCACTTCTGCCTTATAACGACGTTGATTACCAGCATTGCGCCAACTGCGAATTAGCCCTAACTCTTCGTAATAATGCAAAGTCGACACCTTTACACCACAACGTTTAGCCACTTTACCAACCGTCCAATTTGCTTCTTCCAACACAGCTATTTCCTTATCTGTAAACCCATTTTCCTGTGAAAACGTTCGAATTCAAAAAAAAGTTGAAGAAAGCCCTTTACCTCAACCTAACTTGAGGTTTTAGCATAGCAATATCAAAACAAAAGGAAAAGGAAATCATGATGACGACACACGACATTCCCGTTAACTCAGCAAGTGAAAATCAACAATTTATCGCTACCCCTGGAATTCGAGTATGGCTAAAAGAGCTTTGTCATTTAATCAGTGCCACGATGCACTTCAAATAATCAGTTCCATCGCAATGTTCTACATTAATAAGTAGCAACATGATTCTGGACCCAATTTTAACTTTTATCAGGTAAACGGAGTATCTATGTATTTAGAGCATGTAAATTTAGTCGTAAGCGATATCGAAGAGCAGCTTAAGTTTTATCAAGCGGTCTTTCCACATTGGAAGGTGCGCTCAGAAGGGACAGGTAATTGGCATGGTAAACCAAGAAGATGGCTTCACTTTGGAGATGACTACCACTACATCGCTTTTAGCGATAATGGTGAAGGTCAAAATCGTGATCTAGTAGGACACCAAGTTGGTCTCGCACATTTCGCCTATGTAACAGATAACCTTGATGCCGTGATTGCGAGACTGAGCAATGCGGGGTTTGAAGTTCATAAAGCTGGTGCTGAAAATGATTTTCGGAAAAACATTTACTTTCTCGACCCCGCTGGCTTTGAAATTGAATTTGTTGAGTACCTAAGTGATATTCCTGAGGAGCGAAACAATGACGATTAGCATCAACTAAAATAATGAGTTGAATATGATGGCAAAAAAGCTAGGATGCGTTTTATCAAAGCAGTGAATGAGTCAATCAGAAGAGGCTAACTATGTGGAAACAAGTCGAATTTACCTTATCAGCCAAAAAACGAGGCTTTCATTTAATTACTGACGAGGTCATTAAACAGACACCAATAGCGAATATTCGCTGCGGTTTACTGCACCTCTTTATCAAACACTCATCCGCTTCGTTGACGATCAATGAGAATGCCGACCCAACAGTACGCAGTGATATGGAAGCGCATTTCAATCAATTCGTGCCCGAAAATGCGCGCTATTATCAGCATACCTATGAAGGTGCTGATGATATGCCTGCTCATATTAAAGCAAGCACATTGGGGTCAAGTGTGTCTATTCCTATCAGTAACGGGCGTTTAAATTTAGGAACTTGGCAAGGCATTTATTTAGGTGAACATAGAGATTATGGTGGCAGCCGTACGTTAGTGGCAACAATTCAGGGTGAATACGCAAAGCTGAATAAATAACATTTAAGACGAGACGGTCATATTCACACGACGCGTAATATTACACAGTAACTCGTAAGGAATAGTCGTTGCCCATTGCGCCACGCACTCGATTGGTAAGCCCTTCCCCCAAAGCACCGCTACATCGCCTATTTGGTCTTTGCTTTCTGCGCCTAAATCAACGGTAATCATATCCATAGAAACACGACCAACTAACGCGACACGCCGACCATTTAGCAATACTGGCGTGCCGTTTTTGGCATGCCTTGGGTACCCGTCACCATAACCAATCGCAATAACGCCAATATACGTATCTTGCTCCGCTGTCCAAGCCGCACCATAACCTACCGATTCACCCTTTCGAATCAACCTTTTTGCTATAACGCTCGACTTTAATGTCATTACAGGTTGAATATCTAACCTAGTTTCGACTTTTTGCTCCGGCATCATAGGGTTTACACCATATAACATTAAGCCTGGACGCAGCCATTGGTAATGACAGCCTTTCCAACCGACAATGCCCGCAGAGTTAGCCAAAGACTTTTCACCGCTATACGCTGACGTTAAATGCTCGAAGATAGCTAACTGGTGCTCAGTTGCCCTACTCGTCGTATCATCTGCACAACTCAAATGGCTCATCAATACAATATCTTTCTGCACATTATCAGAGGATTGCAAGGCCTGATGAAAAGCTTCAAACTGTTCTGGTTCTACACCCAAGCGGTGCATACCTGTGTCGACCTTAAGCCATACTTTAATCGGAGTATCGAGTTTTGCCGCTAACAGTGCTTCTAATTGCTCTTCATTGTGAATGACGGTTTGTAGGTTATTTACGTCAAGCACAGGTAATTCCTGTGGGCTAAAAAAACCTTCCATCAATACAATGGGTTTTATTACACCGCAAGCTCTCAATGCGAGGGCTTCGTCTAAACGTGCTACGCCAAAAGCATCTGCACCTTGCTCTGCCAACGCAACAGCGATACGCTCTAAGCCGTGCCCATAGGCATTAGCTTTTAGCACTGCCATTACTTTGCTTGTTGGTGCAAGGCGCTTCACTTGTTCAACATTGTGATGCAAAGCTTGAAGATCGATTGCTGCTGTTGCGGTGCGCACAGACATACGATTAGTCTTCTTCTAATACATGAGGACCAGCGTAGTTATCAAACCGTGACCATTGACCATTAAACGTGAGCGGCACACGACCAATTGGACCATTACGTTGCTTACCTATGATAATTTCAGCCATGCCTTTAAATTCTGAATCGTCGTGGTAGACCTCGTCACGATAGATAAACATGATTAAGTCAGCATCTTGCTCAATCGACCCCGATTCACGTAAGTCTGAGTTTACTGGGCGCTTATCCGATCGTTGCTCCAAACTACGGTTTAGCTGTGACAGTGCAATTACTGGTACTTCGAGCTCTTTCGCCAGCGCTTTTAGTGAGCGAGATATTTCCGCGATTTCCAAGGTACGGTTATCTGCAAATTGAGGCGCTCGCATCAACTGAAGATAGTCGATCATAATCATACTTAGCCCGCCATTGTCTCGAGCAATACGGCGGGCACGAGATCGCACTTCAGTTGGCGTTAAGCCCGCAGCATCATCGATAAACATTTTACCTTTATCGATTAACAAACCCATGGTCGATGACAAGCGAGCCCAGTCCTCATCGCCTAGTTGACCAGTACGTATTTTAGTTTGGTCGATTCGACCCAGCGAGGCTAACATCCTCATCATAATTTGTTCTGACGGCATCTCTAACGAGAAAATTAAACAAGGTTTGTCTTGCTCCATCGCCGCAGCTTCACATAAGTTCATCGCAAATGTGGTTTTACCCATTGAAGGACGCGCAGCTACAATAATTAAGTCTGATGGCTGGAGGCCTGCCGTCATTTTATCAAGATCAGAAAAACCCGTTGATACACCGGTCACGCCATCGTGTGGCTGTTGGTAAAGCTTTTCGATACGATCGACGGTTTTCTCTAGTACTGAGTGGATATTTTCCGGGCCTTCGGATTTATTCGCTCGTGCCTCTGCAATTTGGAACACTTTGGTTTCAGCAAAATCCAATAAATCAGCACTGGTGCGCCCTTGCGAATCATAACCCGCTTCAGCAATTTCATTGGCAACGCTAATCATTTCTCGCGTTACTGCACGCTCACGAACAATACTGGCATACGCAGTAATATTGGCAGCACTTGGCGTGTTTTTGATCATTTCAGCTAAGTAAACAAAACCGCCGACATCATCCAACTTTTGTTCGTTCTCTAACGCTTGCGAAAGCGTCACAAGGTCAGCAGGTTCACCTTTTTCTACTAGTACACTAATAGTTTCGAAAATAATACGATGGCCGCGACTGTAAAAGTCTTGTGCAACAACGCGTTCACTTACGCGGTCGAACGTTTCGTTATCTAGCATTAAACCACCCAGTACCGACTGTTCCGCCTCCAACGAATGCGGTGGTACTTTAAGTTCATCTAATTGCTTATCTTTTCTGTCACTTTTAGTGAACTTGTTTGGCTTGCCATCGGCCATTTTTACTACCTTAAGTACGCAAAAAGTAGCGCTAAACAGCGCTACTTAAAAAGAGGTTATCGAGACAGGCTATGCTAACAAATTAAACGCCAGCAGAAAATCGATAGTTAGCGGTGGGATACTTTTATTTCGCCAGAAACCACGTTACCTCGTACATAGGCTGAACCGTTACCAGCGCTAAAATTCAATTTCGAGCTTGGGCCATATTTTGCTCTCTGCACTTTATCGTTGGTGATTCTATTCACTAAGTCGCCACCAGCACTTGCCGTTAATCTAAATTCCGCATTAATGTCTTCTTGGAATTCCAAGGCAATATCAGAACTCACACCAGACATTTTGACTTCACCGTTGTTCATTAACGATAAGCTACCATCTACATCACCGCTGACACTAGAAATGACCAATTCCTCAACTTCACCGAATGTAAAGTCCATGTCACCTGATACCGCTGCTAAGTTTATTTCCTTAGCGCTGGATGTAGAGCGGAGGTTGCCGCTAACAGCTTTCAATCGCAAGCGCCCTGAAGAGTTTCGATCATCAATTTCACCACTCACAGCCGACAAGCGTATTTTACCCGATAAATTGCGGCTATCGATATCGCCACTTACTGTGCTTAAGTCGATACTCTCAGTGAGGTTCTTCGCTTCAATGTCACCACTAACGGTTTTAACATCGACGTTCCCCGTTAAATCCTTGACGTTAACATCGCTTGAGACGCCTTCAAAATTCATGGTCAATGATGCTGGCATTTTCACGGTAAACACCGTGCCGCCATCATTATTTCGATAGTCATAACCTTTGTCTTCGATGACCTTAGCCAATAGCGTGTTACCACTCTTCTCAAAGACAAATCGATCTGCACTTTCACCTAACTTCCCTTTGATGGTCACTTCATCAGTATCACTGCCGATGATGGTCACTTTGCCTTTAAGGTTTTCGATATTAATTAGTGATAGTCCATCTGCCGACATACGCTCATCAATTGGCTCACCAGCCCAGCTTGGCAAAGCACACGCTACAGTTAATGTAGATAACAATAATAATTTGAAACTTTTCATAACACCCTCTAAATCATTTGCCACTGAGGCGTATAGAGTCTTTTAATTAACTCTAATTCTTGTTGCTGAGTCCACTGCAGCAAATTCAATAAATCTGTATTGTTTTCATCGTCCTCCAATGCCGCGACAATAGACGCTCTGGCATTGGCTAGCTTGTCTAACTCAGCTTTCATACTCTCTGGCAATTGCGCTGTATCAGGCTGACCAAAGCTGGTCAGTAATAACTGTTTCTGCTGAGAGAAATCTTGTGTAATAGCAGCAACCAAACTCGGTTCTGGATTCGCATCAATACCACCAGAAGGGCTAAGAGATAGCCAAGTAACCAATACCGCGGCTACTAAAGATGCTGCCCAAGCCGTCGGCATAAATACTTTTGCACCTTGCTTCTGACTAGGCTCTACGTCATTAGCCGACGTTTGATTAATGGCCTTTTCTATACCCGTCCATAGCTCTCGCTCTGGTGCTAGCTCTTTTGGAAGCTCATCGATTTTCGCTTGTAGCTGCTTGTCTGAAATGCTCATAATTACTCCTCCAGCCACTCTTTTAACAGGGTTTTTGCTCTATGGTATTGCGCTTTACTAGAGCCCACTGCCATATTCAACATTTTGCCAATTTCTTCATGGCGATAACCTTCAACAGCGAACAATACAAATACCAAACGTGCTCTTTCTGGTAATCGCATAATATGTTTATCAAGCTCAGAAAGCTCCGATAAATCGTCCATATCTTCGCTACCTTCTTCGACCGTTTGGTCCTCGATACTAAATACCCGCTGCAACCAATTTTTGTGTTTCCGTAGGTGGCTCAACACTATGTTGCTTGCCACACTATGCAACCAAGTGCTGAACTTACTATTGCCTTGAAAGCTGCCAAGTTTTTGCCAAACCTGTACAAACACTTCCTGGCATACGTCATCAGCGCTCGATTTATCGGCAAGCATACGCCAGCAAATACCGTAGACGCGTTTATGGTGCATCTGATATATCTTAAAGAAAGCTTGCTGATCACCCGACTGCGCTGCCGTGATTAGCTGCTGTTCTTCATCTTGTGCGAAGCGATCACTTGCTTCGATAACTTGATGTCTATCCAACGATGTACTCATTCAATCCGTAGTTATTGATTTAAAATTGCTATAAATCAGTAGGTTTGTAAAGTTAGATGCAGTATGCCTAAAAAGGGTTTAAAAGAAATATCATTTTTTTCAACAAACCCAAAATTAGTGAATGAACAGTAAATTTCAGACACAAAAAAAGCGCCATATAGGCGCTTTTTCGCAAGAAACTTTTTGAATAAAAAAGCTTACTTCTTGCCAAGCATACCGAAACGCTTGTTGAATTTGTCAACGCGACCACCAGTCTCAGCAGCTTTTTGCTTACCAGTGTAGAATGGGTGACATTCTGAACATACGTCTAAGTGTAGGTCTTTAGCTACAGTTGAACGTGTTTTGATAACATTACCACAAGAACAGTTTGCAGTAATTTCTACGTAATTCGGGTGAATACCTTCTTTCATGGGAAACCTCTGTATTAGGCCGTATCGCCACTTAGTCAATTCCTATTAATTGCTAAGCACCATACGAATTCAATTTAATGGGCGCGCATTGTATTGGATCACGCCTTTAACTGCAATACTCAACAAGCGAAAAAGTGCTAAAAAATAAACAATTTTTAGTTTCATATGCAACTATTCAATTTAACTTACGTTACTGGCAATTTACGAGCACCAAAAATAATTCGTACTGTGACTTGGCAGTTCGCATTTGACAGTTCACAATACGCTAAAATAACAAGTGTTCCTTCATTGTGAGTCAAAACTATATCGAAGTCGCATTACCCGTTCCTATGCGACAACTCTTTACCTACCAACTACCTGAAAGCATGCAGTCACCGGACCTTTGCCTTGGTGAGCGAGTACTTGTGCCTTTTGCCGGGCGTCAGCTTGTAGGTATCGTCGTCAATATTACCGATAGTTGTGACTTTGAGGAGAGCAAACTCAAACCCATCATTTCAAGAGTCACTGATAAATATCACTTACCCGCTGACCTACTGAAGTTTTTACAAACGTTAAGCCAATATTATCACCATCCCATTGGCGATATTTGTCAGCAAGCTCTGCCAGTATTATTGAGACAACTAGAGCAGCCAGATTTAAGTTTCCAAACCCGTTGGTTTGCTGAGGAAGGCTGCGACTTAGCCGGAAAAATCAGTGCTAGCGCGAAGAAGCAGCAAGCACTATTCGACACGATATCAGGTCCAGAGGGACAGACACATGGCTGCAGTTGGCCGGAGTTACGTACTCTGGGCTATAGCAAAGCACAACTCAATGCTTTAGATAGCAAAGGGCTGATTACGGAACGAGAGATCATTCCTGAACCATTCACATGGCAAGCCAAATCGCTTGTCGAAAGCGAGCGATTAACGTTATCTGCTGAACAAGCCCTCGTAGTTGCTGCTGTTAACCAAAGTAAAAACCAATTTAGCTGCCATCTTGTCGATGGAATTACTGGTAGCGGTAAAACAGAAGTATACCTTCAAGCGATGGAGCAGGTGCTTGAACAAAATAAGCAAGTGCTCGTTATCGTTCCGGAGATTGGCTTAACACCGCAAACATTGAGCCGCTTTGAGCAACGCTTCCATGTGCCTATCTATTTGCACCACTCAGGTTTAAATGACAAAGAGCGGCTCGATACATGGCGCGCCGCCTATCGAGGCCATGCAGCAATTGTTATTGGCACTCGCTCGGCAATATTTACCCCAGCCAATGATGTTGGGCTGATTATTGTTGATGAAGAGCATGACGCTTCCTTAAAACAACAAGACAGCTTTCGTTATCACGGCAGAGATGCTGCTATTTTGCGTGCACGACAACTCAATGTTCCGATTGTTTTGGGTAGCGCAACACCTAGTTTAGAAACTCTGCAAAACGCGTTGTCAGGTAAATATCACTATCATCAACTTACAAAACGAGCCGGTAATAGTGTCCAAGCAAAGCTGAGCCTTATTGACGTCAGTCAACAACAGATGGAGCACGGCATATCTGGTACAGTAAAGCATGCGGTAGCCGAAACACTTGCCCGTAAGGAACAAGTACTCGTATTTCTAAATCGCCGTGGCTTTGCGCCAGCTATCAACTGTAAAGAGTGCCATTGGGTTGCTGACTGCAATCGCTGTAATAAGCCTTTCACCTATCACCAGCATGACCAATTGTTGGTTTGTCACCATTGCGGAAACCAAAAACGTATTATTAAACAGTGTGAACAATGCGGCAGCGTGCGGTTGTCACCTGTAGGACAGGGTACCGAGCAGCTTGAAACACATCTTAGTGAGTGGTTTCCAGAGAACAGCGTGGTGCGAATTGACCGCGATTCTACTCGCAGAAAAGGCGAATTAACCAAACTATTACAAGCGATTGCCAATAAAGAGCACGACATCCTGATTGGTACTCAAATGCTGGCCAAAGGACATCACTTTCCTGATGTTACGCTTGTTGTCATTCTTGACGTAGATGGCGCTCTATTTAGTTTCGACTTCCGTGCCTCAGAACAAATGGCACAGTTACTCGTTCAAGTTTCGGGGCGTGCTGGCCGCGCTAGTAAGCCAGGTAAAGTACTTATCCAAACTCAATATCCTCAGCATCCGTTGCTTCAAGATTTGGTCAACAATGGTTACAAACATTTTGCCCAACAAGCACTGGTGGAGAGACGATTGGCGCATTTACCGCCATTCGGTTATCAGGTATTGATTCGCGCAGAGGCAAATTACCCTTCGTATCCAGCCAAGTTCCTATCAAGCTTGAGTCAATATGCTTTCGACGAAGTAGAATTGGCGGGACCTATGCCTGCAGCAATGGAGAAAAAAGCAGGCAAATATCGCTATCACCTTATCGTGCAAAGTGAGTCTCGCCCTAGGTTACATGCTGCGATGAGACAAATAATCCAGTTATTGCAGCAGCATGAACTTACTAACAAAGTGCGTTGGACAGTAGACATCGACCCAGCAGACTTTAGCTGGTAGTTTCATTGGGGAGTAATATGCCCCCCATTATGGTGCTTTTAATTTTATCGACATCGGGTAAAATAACCCCACGAGTTATTGTTTTTCATCCAGTCATGGCGCCACAAGATTACGTTTCACGTTCTAATAACAAGAAAAAGAGCCCTTATAAACAGCAAGCTCCGGCATCCCAATCAATGTCATTAAAGTTTAAGCTAATCAGCTTACTTACTGTTTTGAGTATTGCAGGTGCAGGCTACTTTTTATGGTTTTTAACGGGTGTAGAGCCTGCAACACCGCAGCCTGCTATCGTCAAGCCAAAGCCAACGCAAGATACAACTGAAATTCCCGAACCGCCTGAAGATGATTGGATTTTCTATGACAAGCTTAAAGAAGGCCAAGATATTGAAGTAGGTCAATATGAAGTTGAACATAAAGGCCCATACAAAATGCAGTGTGGCTCGTTTAAAACACGCCAACAAGCAGAATCAATGAAAGCGAAAATTGCTTTTTCCGGCTTAGTTGCGCAAGTCACGCAAAGTTCTGGCACCAATGGTATCTGGTATAAGGTTATTCTTGGCCCATATGAACGCAAGCGTAAAGCCGATGCCGATAAGCGCAAACTAAGAAGCAACAACATCATGACTTGCGAAGTCTGGTTGTGGCGCTAAAACCTGGTTCTAACCTGAATAGTTATTAAACTCATCAAGGTCGAATAAGCCTGATTCAATCTACAGATTCGGCTCAATTAAGAGTTAATTGAGCCTCTCCCCTTGAATTTCATCGAATAACACCCACTTTCTACTACAGTTGTTTATGCTATATGGGCATTAATGCCAGTTGAATTAAATATTTATTTCAATTGGTATAACTGTCGGTATAGCCCAAGGTTTGAGGTGTAGTGTGACTACAATTGTTTCAGTAAGACGCAACGGTAAAGTTGCAATCGGTGGCGACGGCCAAGTATCACTTGGTAATACAGTAATGAAGGGCAACGCCCGTAAAGTGCGCCGTTTATACAATGACAAAGTACTTGCTGGCTTTGCTGGCGGTACTGCGGATGCATTTACGTTATTTGAACGCTTTGAAAGCAAATTAGAAATGCATCAAGGCCATCTTACCAAGTCAGCTGTTGAATTAGCTAAAGACTGGCGCAGCGATCGTGCGTTAAGAAAATTAGAAGCGATGTTAGTCGTTGCCGACGAAACAGCATCGTTAATCATCACAGGTAATGGCGATGTGGTGCAGCCTGAGCACGACTTAATTGCCATTGGTAGCGGTGGTAACTATGCCCAAGCCGCTGCACTAGCATTATTAGAAAATACCGAGCTGTCTGCTCGCGAAATTGTTGAGAAGTCGTTAACTATTGCTGGAGATATCTGTGTCTTCACCAACCAGCAACACGTCATTGACGAACTTTAAGCAAGATTAGAAGTAAGGATTTTTTATGTCGAATATGACACCACGTGAAATTGTTCATGAATTAGATAGCCATATTGTTGGTCAAGCAGATGCGAAACGTGCTGTAGCCATCGCTTTACGTAACCGCTGGCGTCGTATGCAGTTAAACGAAGAACTGCGCACTGAAGTAACACCAAAGAACATTTTGATGATCGGTCCAACGGGTGTAGGTAAAACTGAAATAGCACGCCGTTTAGCGAAATTAGCGAATGCACCTTTCATTAAAGTCGAAGCGACTAAATTCACAGAAGTGGGTTATGTTGGTAAAGAAGTAGAGACGATTATTCGCGATTTAGCTGACATGGCCATCAAGATGACCAAAGAGCAGGAAATGGCCCGTGTCCAGCACTTAGCAGAAGAAGCCGCTGAAGAACGTATTCTTGATGTGCTTATTCCTAACCCTCGTGACACCTTTGGCAACGAAGAGACGAGTGATAACGCAAGCACTCGCCAAGTATTCCGCAAGAAGCTACGCGAAGGTAAGTTAGACGATAAAGAAATTGAAATCGATATCGCAGCGCCACAAATGGGCGTTGAAATCATGGCTCCTCCTGGTATGGAAGACATGACTTCTCAGCTACAAAGCATGTTCCAAAACATGTCTGGCGAGAAAACTAACAAGCGCAAACTGAAAATCAAAGAGGCGTTGAAAGCGCTTCAAGAAGAAGAAGCGGCGAAGATTGTTAACCAAGACGATATCAAAGCTAAAGCACTAGAAGCAGTTGAGCAAAACGGTATTGTTTTTGTTGATGAAATCGACAAGATTTGTAAACGTGGTGATTCTTCAGGTCCAGATGTATCACGTGAAGGCGTACAACGTGACTTATTACCATTAGTTGAAGGCTCTACGGTAAGCACTAAGCATGGTATGGTGAAAACTGATCACATTTTGTTTATTGCATCAGGTGCATTCCAAATGGCGAAGCCTTCTGACTTAATTCCAGAGCTTCAAGGTCGTTTACCGATTCGCGTTGAGCTGAAAGCTTTAACCACTGAAGACTTTGTACGTATCTTAACTGAGCCAAATGCTTCTCTAACGGAACAATACATTGCTTTAATGAAAACGGAAGGTGTTGATGTAGAGTTCACTGAAGATGGTATTCAAGCAATTGCAGCTGCTGCATGGCAGGTCAATGAATCAACTGAAAACATCGGTGCACGTCGCCTTCACACGATGATGGAGCGCTTAATGGAAGAAATTTCGTTTAGTGCTAACGATCGCAGTGGTGACAAAGTCGTTATCAATACTGACTATGTCAGCGAGACACTCAACGACGTTGTACAAAACGAAGACTTAAGTCGCTTTATTCTTTAATTATTACTGAATATTATGCTCAAAATTAAAGCGTTCACAATCGATAATCAGCAAAATCAGCTGTTGGTCAGCCTTGCCAGTAAAGATGACAAGTTGACTGATACGTGGACCTTTAGTTTTGAGTTTTTACGCGTGATTCCATTGCCTGTTCAACCAAACCAAGCAGGGAAAGAGCAAGCTCAAAAAGTGCCTGCTCATAAAAAAGAGGTAAAACTAGTATCAATTGAAAGTGTTGATAAGCATGGCCATCGCTTTGTATTTGACGATGAACATCACACTATTTACTCGCTTGACCAGCTAAGTTTATTGCATCATCAGGCGGATACGCTTTGGCAACAATACTTAGAGACACTCGGCGCATCAGGGCATAGCCGAGAAGCAATGATCGATATCGTCCAGTTGTAAATTGCTCAACACAGAGAGTTCGATAGTCCACGTTCAGCATTGTGAGCCTAATCAACTCAATCAACACAACCTGTTTCGCGCCTTAGAACGCCTATCTTATTTAAATTAGCCTTCACTTTGTTTGGCTTTGTTAGCATACATCTCACGATCCGCTATCGCCAATAAATCTGTCGCACTAAGGTTTTCGTCTCGAAATACCTTCATACCTGAAGAACACGTGATATTGATGGTTTTGTCTTCAATACTAAACGTCTGGGCAATTGCCGCCATTACCCGTTGCCTAACTTGCTCTGAGTAGTCAACGGCCTCTTCTAACGTATAGCCCACATTATCAAGTAGCAGCACAAACTCATCTCCGCCCACTCTTGAGGTCGTATCGAAATCACGTGTGCAACCCTCTAGCCGGCGAGCCGCTTCCACCAATACACGATCTCCAACCCTATGGCCGTATGTATCATTAACTGGCTTAAAATTATCTAAATCTAAATAAATAACTGCTGAGTAATAATGATTCCTTTGCCCTCTGGCAATAGAAGTATTGAGTTGCTCGAATAGAAATCGCCTATTTGCTATTTGTGTAAGTGGATCTTGGTTCGATTGCCGTCTTATCTCAATTTCAATGTTTTTCTGGCTGCTGATATCTGTTGATATTCCTAGTATGCCAATGACTTGCGTGTTATCGGCATCTGCATATAAAGGTGTTTTCGCCTCTATGTAGGCATGAGTAGTGCCGTCACTGTGTTCAAAAACAAACTCCCTATTTGATTCATTGCCCGACAGCACATACCTATCAACAGACTCTAAATCTTTTACCGCTTCCTCAGTAAAAAACACCTCATCACCTTGCCCTTTTAATTCGGCTAGAGAACAACCAAACAGCGCCAGCGTCTTTTTATTTGCATAAATATATTTACGGTTGGTGTCTTTGATATAGACATGTGAAGGCACATTATCGAGCGCCTGTTTAATATGTTCGGATAGCTCTTCGATATTCAATGTTACGCTCGTTCCTAGTAAAGCATTAAATTACTTAGCGGCACTAAAAGTTGAAATGCCGCTAGGTACTAATACATCAATCCATAATGAAAACAGGTACTACGGTGGCTCTTTTCACAAAGCTCACCGAGTACTTACTGAATAACCAAAATCGACCTGTTGCGCTAAACGCTATTTACACAACAAATCGATTAACTTCCTCAGCCAACACTGTAGCTTGCTGAGATAACTCTTCACTCATTTGTGCATTCTGCTGAGTCATTCCGCTAGACTGTTCAGCAACATCACGAATCGACACTATGTGCTTATTGACCTCAAGCGCCACCTGGCTTTGCTCTTGAATCGCGACGGCAATAGCTGCGTTCATTTCCATAATGGTTGATACATCCGCCGTGATTTCTTCAAGCATTACGCCCGCCGAATCTGCTGTTGTTGCACTCTCGCTTCCTTGATCTCTGCATGCAGCCATATGTTGCACAATTTGTTGTGTACGTGTTTGCAACCCAGAAATAATGCTTTCTATTTCTTGAGTAGAATCCTGTGTCCGGCTCGCCAAAGTGCGTACTTCATCAGCAACAACGGCGAAGCCACGACCTTGCTCTCCTGCTCGCGCAGCTTCTATTGCTGCGTTTAGTGCCAACAAGTTAGTTTGCTCAGCTATGCCGCGAATAACATCTAACACAGAGCCTATCGTTTGCCCGTCTTTCTCAAGCTCAAACACCACCTGCTCCGAATCGATTAAATTGGTTGATAACAAACCTATTTGTCCGATTGTAGTGTCTACTCCCTGCTTACCTTTTTGTGCATTTTCATTGGTTTGTTCAGCTTTTCGAGCAGCTTCCTTGGTGTTTTCTGCAATACCATCAACCGTCGCCACCATTTCAGTTACTGCAGTTGCCACCATATCCGTTTCTTGAATTTGAGATTCCACACCTATGGTCGTTGTATGAATATTTTGTGCAACGACTTGCGTGGCGTCATTCAAGGTATTTACAGAATGATTTACTTCTACAATCAGATTTCTAAAGCTTGCAACCATATCATCAAACACCGATGCCATTTCCGCGAGTTCGTCTTCACCACTGGTATCAATTGCTATCGTTAAATCGTTGGTTTTTGAAATGTTAAGCATCGTTGTTTTAAGCGTTTCAATTGAAGTGATAATGCTGCGGTAGATATAAAAAGCAAATGAGATGGCAATAATCATTACGACCGCAAACACAGTAATAGCAAGCGTGTAAACAAAACTAGAATAACTTTCGACCACAGCTTTACTCTCATTAACCAAAGTAGCTAGATATTGATCTACCTGGTGAATAGCAGCGCGCATCTCACCCTGTAAGCCTTCGTCATGACTCAATCCTAGCGTGGTTTGCTCACTAACTAGATTTAGAAACGACCTTTCATAGGCATCCAATAAGCGAATGATCTCTTGCTGTTTATCCGCATCAAAACTACTTTGCCCAACTTGCTCTACTAAATTCGCCTTGTTATTTGTCAGACGCGATACGTATTTATCGTCGAGACGCAACATGAAATCTTTTTCATTGCGCCTCAATTGAAGCATACCGCTGAGCAATTGGTAATCGTCTTTGCCTATAAGCGTTTCAACATCATGAACAGCAGATCGCAACCCGCCGTAAAGACCATCTTTCGGGTTAAGACCAATCACTTGCTGCGACGCTACAAGCTGACTAAAAGATGCTTTGTATTGTTCTACAACTTGCCTGAGCTTTCTAACCTCATCAAGCTCCATTCCGGCTTTGCTAAGGTCTTCGGTCATCGATGTAAGTGTTGTAGATAACTTTTGATGGGTAGCATTATATTTATCGAGATACTTGAGGTCCTTTCGCGCAATAAAATCCTTTTCACTTCGTCGCAACTGCAGAATACTCGATTCAACTTCGCCTATCTCTCTTGCGATGCGAATGTTGGTTTGTAATGAGTTCACCGAGTAAATCAAAAGAACGAGTACCACAACCATGCTAACGATGAAGGTAGTAGTATTTAGTATTAACTTGTTTTTTATCTGCACAGATTATCCCCTATAAAGCATGAGGGTTGCACCACATCACATTTAACTTATGCGACAAGATATTTCATCTAGCGTATCGGCATGATAGAAAGAGAACTTTAACAACACCCGACTCTATTGATAATAGTCAATAAAATCGGATCATTACTAAGTTTTTCTGGCAAAATATTTTACTAATTGTTCTTCTGGTATCGGTTTGCTGATGTAGTACCCTTGAACCGCGTCACAATCAAGGTTTCGGAGGATATCAAGCTGAGTTTGTGTTTCTACACCTTCTGCTAAAACGCGCTTACCTAAACCATGAGATAGCTTTATCATCGACTTCACGATGACAAGATCTGAATCATTCTCAGCCATTTCACTGATAAAGCTGCGGTCTATTTTAATTTTATCAATTGGTAAATTACGCAAATAAGCAAGTGAGGAGTAGCCTGTACCAAAGTCATCGATAGAGACATTAATCCCCATGTTTTGCAGTACAACAATTGTGTCCATTGCCGTTTCTAAGTCTGTCATTACGACATTTTCTGTGATTTCTAACTCTAAATAATTCGGTGGCACATCATATTTAAACAACAGGTTTTGGATTTTAGACACAAACTGAGGGTCTTGAAATTCAACAGCGGTAATGTTGACAGCTATTGTCACTCGACGACGATATTCTTCATGCCAACGAGCAATAGTCTGACAAGACTTTTCTAAAATATAATTGTCAAATTCGCTATTTAAAGCCAGAGCTTCAATGTCGGCTAAGAATTTACCTGGCATCAACAAGCCTTCGCCTGGATGACGCCAGCGTACCAGGGCTTCCACGCCCTCTAATTTATTCGTCAATAGATTAAGTTGCGGTTGAAAAAAGAGTTCAAATTCATCATTTTTCATTGCCTGACGCAGTGATTTCTCCACTTCCAGTAAGTGACGTCCCTGAACCTGCATATCATGACTAAACTGTTGACTTGGTTCATTGCGAGATTCAGCCTGAAAAAGTGCTAAATTAGCAAATTGCAATAGCTCTTCGGCATTTTCACTGTGCTGTGGAAAGAAGCTATAGCCAATACTGCATTGTAATACAATATCTTGCCCATCAGACTGATACGGGTGAGAAATGAGTTCATGAAGATGCATAAGTGCTTTGGGGATTTGATCTTGCTGCTCAAATTCAAATACGTAGACAAAAGAGTCACCACTTAGACGACCAATGATCTTCGGCTGAAATAAACTATCACTTAAGCGCCTTGCCACCTCACCGAGAATATAGTCGCCCGTTTTTAAACCATAAGTATCATTTACAAACTTAAAACGCTTAATATCTAATAAAAAGATACACAGTTTTTTGTTCGCTCGCAGTGTTGTTTTCATCAACCTTGGCATGCTTTCCATTACTTGCTCACGATTGAGAGACCCTGTTAGTGGGTCATGTTTACCCAGGTAACTTATCTTATTTAATGCAGATAAGGCTGCACTGCGCTCAGCACCTTGCATCCATATCAGCATACTAAAGCCGATTAGTGCATGAGCTCCAACATCAAAATAAACTAAAAATTGCTGCAATTGATAAAACCACAGTTCTTCAATCGCAAAAGTCGAAAGCATAGAAAAAGTGAAAAAGCGAGCACCTAACACAAGGCTAATACCTGTGACGATACGGTTTGAAAAATGCTTAATCTCTGCTTTGAGTAAGCAAAAGCAAATGTAGAAATAGCCAATTGCAAAGATAAATGCTGGCACTGTCTCCCGTAAAAAGAACCTATCGTAGACATGACTCGCTTCAAACGCACAAATCAGGGTTAGTGCCATCGACAATATTACCGCAACACCAACCGAATATGCCATAAACCGCTTGTTTAGTTTTGGTTTGGTTTGCGCACAATAAATGCCGAGTAAATACAATCCAACAAACAAGAACATACTCGTCGAATAAATTGCCGCTAAGGCGACCTGCTCTATACTGTCGACCGGCGACATCACTGTAAATGCTTTTACCGCTTGGGTAATCTGAGCAACTGTCAGTGCAGCCGCACTCAACAACCAGATACGTACGTACTGAGCGCCGAATCCACGAGCAAAAAGCCAGAGGAAAAAGGAAAGCGTGCCGAACACTACTGCATTTACCAAAAACAATGATGTGTTGGCAAAAATTTGTTCGCTCATGTTCACCTTCGAGAGAAATATGGATAACGCCATTTAATAGTGTTTCTCTGGACATTTCAAGCTAGATTAGTGTTGCTTAATCAGTGAATTAGCAAATATTACTAGACGCAGGATCACAGTAGACTAAAATATCTATCGAGTAGTAACTAATGCTGTAATGCCAAAAAGAGAAATATATGGAATATAACACTTCAGAACTGTGTAATATTTATGCCGACCTAATCGATGTGCTTGAGCCTATTTTTAGTAATTATGGCGGAAGAAATTCATTTGGTGGTAAGGTCGTTACGGTTAAATGCTTTGAAACGAACGGAACGGTCCAAGAGCTACTGTCTGAGGGTGGTGAAGGTAAAGTATTGGTTATTGATGGCGGCGGCTCTACGCGTCGAGCACTCATTGATATCGATACCGCAGAAATTGCCGTTGAAAATAACTGGGAAGGCATTATTTGTTTTGGCAGTGTTCGCGATGTCGACCTGATTGAAGAGCTTGATATCGGCATTCAAGCACTTGTTTCTATTCCTGTTGGCGCTTCTACTTCAGCGACTGGTGAGCGCGATGTTGCCATTAACTTCGCTGGTGTTACCTTCCTACCTGATGATCATATCTATGCTGACAACACGGGCATCATATTATCACCAGACCCGCTTGATATAGAGTAACAGCAGTAAAGTACAATCAAACGACAGCGATTACCTCTTTGCTAACGTAATAGCCCACTAAATATTGCGGCTGTTGCCAAGGTCATATGTAACCAATCAACTTTTTCCCTTTGCATTCGGGTAGTGTTTGTACCAGTTTGCAATCCATACTTCCAGCTCGGACATACTAACGGAGGGTGCGACTGAAGCTCCCTCTGCAATATTCCCCCCCATTGTTTTAAAGGCTTCTAGCGACGCGACACTATTTACCTGTGTGCCAATGAAAGATAGTTTCATTGTACGAGCGAGACTGACAAGCGAGTTAACAATAGCCTTCTCCGCTCCAACATTTTCTTCGACGGCGAGTAACTGGCAAGAAATATTTAATTGATCGACAGAAAGCTTTCGAATGTAACGCAGCGATTCATAGCTGCCATCAAAATCACTAATACAAATTGGTACTTCAAGCGCTTTTAATTGATCCATTAGATTTTTCGCTCGATCACATGCCATTTGAACCATAGGTTCGCTCATTTGCACCATCAAATAACGTGCTGAAATACCGTAAGTTTGAATTTGCTTTTCAATAAAATCTCCTAAATCTGGCTCCAATAGGTCTTTACTGTTTAGTCGTACACCGATAGGCTGAAAAACATTAAGCTTTTTCAATTCAAACAATGATTTGAAGGCATTCACAATCAAACTCTTAGTCAGTGAGTAGAGCTCACCACTTTGCTCAGCAACATCGATAAAATCAGCAAGTTCAAGCTGGTCACCGTTATATTGCCATCGCACTTGCATTGAAAAGCCAACAATCGATTTGCTCGTTGTATCTATTTGAGGAGCTAACTGCCACTTCAAATTGTCGTTTGCAATATCTTGCTTTAAACGCTCCATCTTGTGTAATTGTTGCTCTGTATATCGAGCAACTTCTTCATTAAATTCTAGCCACAGTTGCTGACGCTTTTCTGCTTCTATTGCCGCGTCACCTGCATGAGAAATAACTTCTGCTATAGATTGCCCGTGTTCAAGCGTTGTGGCGATACCAAACACCAATTCAAACCTCAAAGAAAAGCTCTTAAAGCTCATCGCTGCTGGCACTGCACCTATTAGGCGTTGGCTTAACTCTTCGATAGTATGCTGCTTATCATGCTCTAACTTGTTTAAGTCAATCGCCAACATAAATTCCAAGCTAGGTAATCGAGCCAACTTAGCGCTGCGATCTGTAATATCGAAATTAAGCAAATAGCTGAGACCGCTCACCTCTCGATTTAAACAATATGCCAATTGCAAAAGCATAATATCTGAGTTCTGATGACCTAATACTTGATTAACATGAGCAAAGTTCTTCGGCTTGATAACAACAATCGCATAAGCACTTTGGCTATCACCCTTTAGTTGTTGTTCAAACCTCACAATAGCTTGCTGATAAGAAGGTAAGTTAGTGGCTGGGTCATGCGTAAAGAAAAATAGTTGCTCTTGCGTTAGGTGCTGGCTCTCTTCATCTTCTTTCTTGGTAAGTTGTTTTTGGAGATTAGATAACTCAGTCCCGATAAGATTAATATGAAATATGAAAACACAGCCAATAAAGCTGACCATTAACCACAGCAATGAAGCCTGTGCATGCAAGTAAAAAAACATCGTGCCGATAAAGCCGGCAGCTAGGATTAACTGGCATACCAATCTTACGACATATTCAGGTAACAACCTTGCAGTAAAAGCAACATGAGCGGCAGCAATGAATGTGACAACGCCACCATATAATAGCCAGCCTAGATAGCCATCTAAACCTGGTACTAACCAAACTTGACCTAGATAAACCACACTAGCAAGCGAGATAGCAATTGACACCAATCTAAGATGGGGCGAGAGTTCTGCGACCTCTGGATTTTGCCCATAAAAATCTTTTGAGAAATACCATTGATACGTCATCAGTAAGCATAATGCCCCGAAGCTCAATGCTAGAGGCATTTGCAAACCACTTGCTAGCGAAACCGAATAGCAAAAGCCTATTGACGAAACAACCATTGCGGCAATATAAGACCGAGACGACAGCTGCCAGCTTGATGGTTTAATTGTTAGAAACAGTGAAGGAAGGCTTAGGCCAATGAGAAAATACAAAGAAACATCAACGGGGATCAGCGACATCTGCGCCCCGTAAGCGGGAAAATTCACGGAAAAAATCGCTAAACAAGCAAGCAGGCATTTATGCTTGCTCACTATGCGAGTAAAGACTGACTCCATCGTTACAAACACACCTAAACCTTGTTGATAAGCTAAGCCTAATCAATAGCATTAGGTTTGTACAGTAGTCTAGCATCCAATGTTAGCTGCTGATTCAGGCTTTTAACTAGTGTCCAATTGAAGGCTCGCCAGCAATGTATAGCTGATTTAGTGGATTCACACCGAATTGATAACAAAGTTCCGCTGGTTGATGAATGTTCCACATTGCTATATCAGCATCATAGCCAATTTTTAGCTGACCTTTTGTGTCGTCTAACCCTAATGCTTTGGCACCATGACATGTTACACCAGCGAGCGCTTCTGCAGGCGTCAATCTGAATAAAGTACAAGCCATATTTAACATTAGCTGAATCGAATTAATAGGCGAACTGCCCGGATTAGCGTCTGTGGCAATTGCCATGGCAACGTTATACTTACGCAGAAGGTCGATCGGTGGTAGTTGTGTTTCGCGTAGAAAATAGAATGCACCTGGTAACAAGTTCGCCGTCATTCCCGCACTAGCCATTGCTTCAATGCCTACTTCATCTAAAAACTCAACGTGATCAGATGATAGAGCCTGATAACGCGCAGCAAGCGCAGTCCCTCCCAAATTCGACAACTGTTCAGCATGTACCTTTATCGCTAAACCATGTTTTTGGGCTGCTTGAAATACGCGTTCTGTCTGCATTATATCGAAGCCTATACCTTCACAGAAAACGTCAACAGCATCAGCTAAATGCTCCTTAGCGACGAGCGGGATCATCTCTTGACACACTAAGTCAATGTAATCGTCACCACGGTCTTTGTATTCAACAGGTAATGCATGCGCCCCTAAGAACGTTCGGCGAATGTTGACTGGAGAACTTACAGCTAAATCACCCGCCGCTTGCAACATTTTGACTTCATTCTCGGTATCCAAGCCATAGCCAGACTTAATCTCTATTGTACTCACCCCCTGCTGATGGAGTGCATTAAGTCTTGGCCGTGCTGAGGCAACAAGCTCTTCTCGTGATGCACTGCGAGTCGCAGACACAGTCGAAACAATCCCTCCGCCTGCTTTAGCTATTTCCTCATAGCTCTTACCTTGCAAGCGCATTTCAAACTCGTTAGCCCTATTCCCGCCGTAGACAAGGTGGGTATGACAATCAACTAAGCCAGGAGTTAGCCAATTATTTTGCCCATCAATGACCTCAATTACTTGATCTGAATACTCTGGTAGCTCAGCCATCTTACCTAACCATGCGATTTTGCCGTCAACAATAGCAATAGCGGCATCCGTAATTTCAGCATAATCTTCAGCACCATTTGTCATGGTGGCTAGGTTTACGTTAATGAAAAGTCGTTGCCATTGTTTTGAAGTTGTCATTAGTAAATCTCAAAGTTAGTTCGATAGATATTTAGTCGATTGCTACTAAGTTTAGTCGGCGAGCTAAAACAGTGCTTATCATAAGACATGAAATTTACTCGATTAGCCTTTTGACCGCAACACTTGTATATACAAGCTTTGCACTTTACCCTTATTTCTGAAACAGTATTGTTAGTTTACAATATTGACAATTATCCATTGCACTCGCGATAAATGGCATTCTGGGCAAGGTACTATGGTTTTAACTAAATTTGGCATCATCAAACAATTCATTTTAAACAAAATAGAAGCAGGCACTTGGCCACAAAACGCCAAAGTACCGTCAGAAAATGAGTTGGCAGAACAGTTTAACGTAAGCCGTATGACGGCTAGACGCGCGTTACAAGAATTAACAGAACAAGGTGTTTTAGTTAGGACTCAAGGAGCAGGCACCTTTGTCGCCACTTTTAAATCACAGTCATCACTGCTTGAAATTAACAATATTGCGGACGAAGTTTCGGCTCGTGGTCATCATCATCGCGCCAAACAAATCAAGCTTTGTGGGGTTACCGTCGATGATGAGATTGCAATTTTGCTAGGTTGCCATTCAGGTAGTGACGCGTTTTATTCGGAAATACTGCACCTAGAAAACGATGTTCCGATACAACTAGAGCAACGTTATGTAAATAATAAGTTAGTACCTACATACCTAGAGCAAGATTTCAATGAAATTACACCGCACGAATTTCTATCTTCGGTCGCCCCACTAACAGAAGCTTCACATGAAATAGAAGCAGTGCTAGCTCCAATAGACCTCTGTAAGCACTTAGACATTGAAATGCATCAACCATGTTTACAGGTAAAACGTAGAACCTGGGCAAGGCAAGGTGTGGTTAGCGTCGCTATTCTTACATCACCGGGGAACAGGTACAGATTGGGCGGGCACATCAAAGTGTCGACCGCTTAAACGGCAAGTAATGTCGATAAAATTGCTAACAAATTCAATTACACGCTATGCTTATAACAATAAACTCGAGCGAGAACTGAAGTATCTAACCTCTATGAAAACTGCACCACCAACAACAGATGAAGCACAGCGCCTTCAAGCGCTATACAGCTATGACATTCTGGACACAGAAGCAGAAAAGGTATTTGACGACTTAACTGAACTCGCTTCAGAGATTTGTGAAACTCCAATTGCACTTATTAGTTTAATAGATCCCGACCGCCAGTGGTTTAAGTCAGCTGTAGGTTTAGACGCAAGTGAAACTGATCGCGATATCGCCTTTTGCGCACACGCGATCCACGAACGTGAAGTCTTTGAAGTTCCAAATGCTTTAGAAGATGAGCGCTTTTTCGATAATCCATTAGTCACTGAGGAACCGAATATTCGGTTCTACGCTGGTGCACAACTTGTTACACCTTCAGGGCATGCTATTGGTACACTATGTACAATAAGCGACAAACCAAAGAAATTAAACGAACATCAGCGCAAAGCGTTAAAAATCTTAAGTCGCCAAGTTATCGCGCAAATGGAACTAAGGCAAAGCCTAAAAGAGGCAAAAGATGCGAGTGACTTCAAAACTGAATTCTTATCAAATATTAGCCATGAAATAAGGACACCGCTTAACGCCATTACCGGCTTTAGCCAGGCCATTATCGAACAATCCACAAAGACCCCTTTGCCAGCTGATATTGAAGATTACGTTCAAGAAATCGATTTTAGCGCCGGGCGACTGCTGCATATTGTTAACTCTGTACTCGACTTAAGCAAAATTGAAGCGGGTAAAATGGAAGTAATACCAACTTGGTTTCAAGCGGGTAAATTTTTTCAGCACATCAATGGCATGATGCAGATTAAGGCGAAGGAGAAAGGCGTCAAACTCGATTTTGATATCGCTAGTGACCTCCCAGAACTCTTATTTCTCGACGAAGGTAAGATCGGCCAAATATTAATAAACATCATTAATAATGCAGTGAAATTTACGGACGCGGGGAAACAGATTTTTGTATCTGCACGTGTCACCTCTCAATCACTAAATTTTGTTATAGAAGATCAAGGTGTAGGTATTTCAAAGAAAAACCAAGCAAACCTATTCAACAAATATGAGCAAGTGGGCAACAACCGTAATAGCGAAGGGACGGGTTTAGGACTGTGTATTACCAAAAGCTTAGTTGAATTGATGGACGGTAATATCGCGCTCACCAGTAAACTTGGCAAAGGTACGAAGGTAGAGGTTAGTTTACCTCTCTCTGAAAAAGCGACGCCAGAAAACCTAAACTTTGACAACAACATTCGTTGTGATATCGCAGGACTAAAGGTACTCATTGTTGAAGACAATGCCATTAATCGCAAAGTTGCTACCATCGTCTTTAAAAGCTTGAATCAGGATTTTAGCTTTGCACACGATGGTGAATCGGCGATAACTCTATGCAAAGAAAATGAGTATGATGTTATCTTTATGGATATTCATATGCCCGGCATAGATGGTATTGAAGCGAGTAATCAAATTCGCGCATTGGGTATAACTACGCCAATTATCGCCTTAACGGCTGATGTCTTTCAAATTCAACAACAAGAAAATAACCACTTTGCGTTTGACGGTTACTTGAGTAAGCCTATTGAGAAAAACGAATTGTCGAATGCTTTACGGAAAATCCACTGCCGATAGGCATGTCTTCTAGCATTGATTAACTTATTGAAATATAAGAACTGTCACATAACTGTCGCTTAAAAGTCGCAAGCAATTTGTTCCGTTTCATCACAAGATATTGCACCTTGCCTCTCGGGAAATTGATGTCGCAGCTTGGAGTATCACACAATGCAAATTTCACCGGAAAAGATTAAGTATTTCCGAAAACAAAACGGCTGGTCTCAAGAGGTTCTCGCCAAAGCAGCAGGTGTTAGTTTACGTACAATTCAACGTATAGAAAATGACACCAATGCCGCTTTAGAAACCCAGTTAGCGATCGCTGGCGCATTAGATATGCCCTTAGCAGAACTTTGTCAATCATCCCCTCGCACTGAAATTTATTGGAAATGGAGAAGTATTATGCAAAGTGTGCTTGGCTTAGTTGTCGTGGTGTTCGCAGTAGGCATGTTGTTCATGCTAGGTGGCGATCTTGGTATGTTCACCGATGTTTGGAGTGCTTTGTTCCTGGGACTCTTTACGTACGCTTGTACCGTTATCGCATTTGGCTCACATGGCTTAGTTAAGTCTATTACAGGCCTAAGGTTGCTGTTTACAAGTGACTTATCAGCAAGTCACTACTATAAACATTTAGCCTTTATTTACTCAAAACAGTTGGCCTTTGTATATGCAGGGGCGTTAATTGCAGTAATCACAGGTGGGGTAGCTATTTTGTCACACCCAGACAGCTGGGAGACCACAGAACGATTCGCAGCTTCTTGGGCAGTCTGCATTCTTGTCTTACTGTATGCAGCTATTTTCGCGGAAGGTGTGTTAAGACCGCTTATTGCAAAGCTAAATGCCAGCGAGCTTTGTTCGAGCAAAGAATAAAAGTGATGTCAGCGCTAGCATAGCGCTTTGCTACATCAACAGTAGATAACCAATGCTAATTGCCATGGCGACGGAAAGTAGCATTAGCATTGGTTCTTTAATTTTTATTCGCGTCCTTCCGTCTTGACTACTGATCTTTTCAGTAATCCAGTAAACCAGCGTTGTCACTAGCGCAATTGCGATATGTACCGCCACCGTTTGCAGTTGCAGATTCTTTTCAGGCAGTAAAACCAAGCCTTTACTATTAACAAACATAAAATCTAAGATTGTGACGTGAACTAAGATTACAACAAATATGAGTATTTTGGTTGAAAAAGGCTTATTCATTATTAGGTACGTTATCTCGTTACTTTACGTGCTTGCTCTACGTGTTTGTTCGCTAGTCGTTGGGCTGCTTTAACCAGTGCATTAGATCAGGATATGATAATACCAGACCTGCGTGTTGAATTTTATCACCTAACACTACTCTCTTCGACGACTCTTGTTCTTCACTAAAGGCTGGGACCTCTAAGCTTAATTCTTGACAGGCGAGCTGATAAAAATCCCGGCGTGTAGGATGTGTATCACTGACAACGTTATATACTTCCGCAGATTTACGTCCAACAGCACGTGACAGTACCAAACGAATTGCGCCAACAACATCTGCCAGATGAACCAAATTGATCGGCGTGTTCGCATTTGCCACCCCTTGTTTACCCGACATGAACCTTGCCGGATGTCTGTTGGGACCGACGAGGCCAGCCAACCTTAAAACCGTTGCTTGTTGGTGTTGACGCTTTGAATTATCTGCATCTTTTTCAATAGCAGGTGGCTTTGTCACGCTAGATAGAACGGCCTGTTCTGCTTGCGCCAGTAATGCTACTTTGTTGATAGATAAGTCTAAGGCTGTAACCTCGGTCACTTGGTCAGCTGTGCCTTGGTAAACCCCTGTACTAGATAGCAGTACCACATGCTTAACCCCATGTTGAACAGCCAAATCAGTTAATTGTGAAACTTTTACATTATAATCATGGGCGCCTTGTTTAAACTGAGGTGTAATAGCTATGATCATGGCATCGCTGCCATCTAGCCAATTGCACTCATTGCCTGCATTCAATGGCAATTCAAACTCAATGGGCTCACACCCTACTTCAACCAAGTTAGGAAAATTATCCCGACTACGCGTAGTTGCAACAACGTGAATGCCACCCTGGGTCAAACTCTTTGCCAGCGCTTTACCCGCCCAACCACACCCAATAATAGCAACTTTTTTCAGCCCTTCTATTGGCTCATTACCCATTTCTAGATTATTCATTATGAAGACCTGGAGTTAAAAAGAATGTTCTGCTTTTGACGGAGACGTGGCTATCACCGCAAATTTACCAACAAATGTCGCGGCTTTCATATCACCAGACATCACATTAACTGTTAGCGACAAAGAAGAACGCCCTTTGACACTTAACTTCTTCGCAAATGCAGCTTCGTCAGTGCTAATGAGTGCTTTGCCAGTGTAGCCTACAGCGCAACCTTCTATAGGTGCGAGATATTTGATATCAGCATTGGCGAGCACAATATCTCCCATTATGTTGTATTTATTCAACAACATGTAACACCACGCCCAACCCGTAAGTGTCGCCAGAGTATAAATACTGCCAGCAAACATAGTGTTATGCAGGTTTTTATTAAATGATAGCTCACAACTGGTAAATAACTCATTTCCATCGAAATGGCTTACCTGCAAGTTCATGGCTTTGCTCATCGGAATAGTTTCGTGCCACGTTTTTGTTAGTGCAAGGCTTTCCGCTACATAAGACCCGCTACCTTCTGATAGCGCTTTATGCATTAGATAGTGCTGTATTTCACCGTACAGTAAATGAGATTTTTCAATCTGCTCGTAACCAAGGCGCAGATAAAAGTCTAATGCCACTTCGCGTGCGTTAAGCGTTATTTCTTTAACACCATGCCGAACGGCTGCACACTCCAGCGCATCAATGATTAATCGTCCTAAGCCCTTGCCTTGGTAATCGTCTGAAACCGCCATATAACGAATCTGCGCTTGATATTGAGAAGTTTTGTGCAGGCGACCAACACCTATAACATCCCCTACGTCGTTCAAGATCATTCGATGAATGGATTGAGATTCTAGTTGATCAATTTCACTACCCTGCGGTTGCTGCCAAGGTTCCCTTAGCATTTTCCAGCGGAATGCATAATAGCGAGAAAAGTCTGTTTTTGTTGTCGGTTGGATAATTTGAAAGGCAGGGAAATCTGACATCGATTACAGTGAATTGGCTGGTAAGAATGCATGCCACAATGCTAACGAATTACACACAAACAAGCTAGCAAGAATAAACGTGAGATGTTACAAGTTGTTCAGGTATCTAGTTAGATGTCAGTAGACGGCAAACGGCTTCTTTTCTATCTTCTGTTAATCTGTTGCTACTCATTGCCCAACTGCATGCTAAGCGCTCAGCGCCATGCCGCTTAGCAATATCAATGGCAACAGACATTGTTTTGGGGTTAACCAACATTGAGGCCAAATGCTTGCGAACTCCATTTATAACCTTCGCTATAAACGGACTTTTAGTTTTATACAGTAAGAACCCTAATTCAACCCAAGCACTGTGAACTTGCGGCGTGTTTTCTCCAAACTTATCAGCCAATTGCAGGTAAGCAATCATTTCGTCGTCAATCTCACCCAACCGCCACTTTAAGATAGCCAATGTTGCCCATGTTCCTGGCCAAGTTGGGCGATACTTTACCGCAGTTAAGTACGCTTGCTCAGCTTGTCGAAAATACGGTTCAGCACTCTTTTCTTCGCTGATGGCTTGTAGCCCTCCCCACTCATAGACCAAGCCTAATGTGATCAAATATTGAGGATTGTTGGGGTGTTTTTGCATCGCATCCAACATGCTATCAAGCGCCACCTGATAATCTGCATCGTTGCTGACTTTTTGCTGTTCTTGCCAGTACTCGACGATTTGATGTGCTCGGTAAAAGGCGAGATTGGCAGTGCCGAAATTATACGCTTTGAGTGCCCCAAAACAGCACAAAACAGCCAATGTCACCAACACTAACTTATTGAATAGTGATTTAGCGGGTGGCGTTTTAACTATACTGCTCATCGAATCACACCAATAGCTCGCTTATGGCACCACTGAAAATTTATCAGCGCTGATTCGCCATGGAATATCGTGAACTAACTGCTGAGCCAGTTGTTCACTAAACTGCTCAGTTACAATATCTTTTGCGTCCTTTAGCTTAGGAGGACGACGCTTAACATTATGCGTATCGGTCGCAAGTATTGTCGCTTGTTCATTTGCTATCATCTCAAGTCCAATAGCTTGAGCGTCTTCGCCAAAATCACCACAAATCGACGATGCTGTCAGTTGAAACAAACATTCTAACTTAGTTAATTGCTGTAGTTTTTTACGGTCGGCAAGAATATCTCGATTGCGCTCAGGATGCGCAATCATCGGCATTATGTTGTTGTTTTTTAGCCACTTAATCAGCTGTTCTGTACCAGCCGGGATATGGCTATGCGGTAACTCAAGTAGTAACACATCTTTACCTTGCCAAGTCCCGATAAAGGGTAGTGTGCTCTGCTTTGCCATCAGCATAATTTCAGGGCAAATTCTAACTTCTGCAGCAAATGCTAACTTAATACCAATGTCACTACTTTCTAGATGCTCAGTGACTTGATCGAATGAATTGCTAATTTTTGTGAGGTTGTTATCAAATCGTCCAAGCTGAATATGAGGCGTACACATCATATGTGTAATACCGCTCTCTGAGGCTATTCTCAACAAGGAGAGGGTTTCAGCCATATCCAAGGCACCGTCGTCTAACCCCGGTAAGATATGACTGTGTAAATCAATCATTGCACTGCTACCACTAGGCAGAAGCGCTTTCTTTAGCGTTTTTAACGCTTTGCGCTTCACTCATTTGGTCGCTCGATGCATGTGACGCGTTGTAGCCATATTGATCGTAATATCCTGTGTACTCACCATATTTAGCAGCTTGCTTCAAATCCACTTGATTTAGCACAATACCATCAATACGCGCACCGACTTCCATTAATCGACTTAGACCAGATTTAATCACCTGCTCTCGAGTGCTATCGGCTTTAACAACATAAACCATCGAGTCACATTGTTTAGAGATCAAAATCGCGTCACTAACCGCCTGTGTTGGGGCTGTATCTATAACGATTCTGTCGTAATTATCTTTGACACTGGCTAAGAACTCTTCAAATTGCTTTGAGGCTAAGAGCTCTTGTGGGTTTGGTGGTAATGTCCCCGCAGTGATGATATCGATGCCTGATTGTTCATCTTTAACCAAACATTCCGCAACAGAGTGCGTGCCCGAGATGATATTAGACAAGCCAGCCTGAAAAGCCGGTAGTTCAAAACTTTTTGCGACGGCCGGTCGACGCATATCGGCGTCAATCAATAAAACTCGCTCTAGCTGGGCTAATGCAAAGGCTAAGTTGCTTGATACTGTCGTTTTACCCTCTTGAGGAATAGACGAAGTAACAGAGATAACCTTCGCATCGTGCTCTATATTCAACAACAATAGGCTGGTGCGCAAGGTGCGAATTGATTCGCTAAAAGCATGCTCTTTTGAATCAAAGAATATTCTCGTTGGTAAACGTTTTCCTTTGGGAACTTTCTGAAGTGGCACTATACCAAGCATTCGCTGCTGAAGTTTGCTTTCAATGTCTTGGATAGAGCGAACCCCATCATTCAGCAACTCAAATAAAAATGCTAAACCAGCTCCTAAAGCCAAGCTTGCAACTAAAGCAAACCCTACTATCAGCTTTTTCTTGGGGTTTGATGGCTTTAGAGGAGGTAAAGCTTGATCTACCAAACGAGCATTCGCGCTTTCAAACTCACCAACCTCTTTCGTTTCTTTTAAGCGAGTAAAGAAAGCATTGTATAGGTATTGATTACTTTCTACTTCACGTTTTAATTCCTTCTGTTTAGAATCTAAAATGGAAAGTTCACGAAACCTTTGCCCCTTAGCTTCCACTTCTCTAGCTAAGCTGGACTCCCTTGCCTTTGCAGATTTATACTCGTTTGTGATACTCGAAGCCAAAATTTGCACTTGGTCATTAAGGTTGTTTGTAACAGACTTAAGCTCAGATTGAGCAGCAATCATAATCGGGTGTTTTGGGCCATATACGCCTTGAAGCTCAGATATTTTAGTCCTTACAATTTGCAGAGCCTCGTTTACGTTTTGCAGAGAAGGATGGTTTAATACCTCAGGCAAGGTTATTAGAGAGCTTATATCTTCTTGCTGCTGCTGGACAAGTTGATATATATGCTCATTTTGTTTTAGTTGCTGCCTTGCAAGGGAAAGTCTTAAATTTAGTTCCTGTAGCTCTTTAGCTTCTAAACTTTTTACACCATCAATATCAATTAGCTGCTCTTGGTTCTGATAGTTTTGTAAGGCTTTTTCAGAAGCATCTAATTTATCCTTTAACGCACCCAATCTTTCGTTAAGCCAAGATGAAGCTTTTTCAGTCATTTCCATCTTGGATTCCAAATGACTTTCTATATAAACTTCAGCTAATGTATTAACCACATCTGCTGCTAATTTCGGAGATTCTGATACAAAGGAAATAGTTGCTAACTGGGTTTTATTAATTGGCGTAATTGCTAAGCGACTTATAAACTCTTCAACCACCTTGCTCTTTCTTATAAATTGCAACTCTTCGGCGCTATATCGATATTCGTCTCTAGGTAAGAAAGACAAGAAGGCTTTAATTTTATCTGCGAAATTAAATCCTTCATCTTGCTGATCAGGGTCAAACTCTGGGTGACTTATTAGGTTAAGTTTTTCTATAACTCTCTGTGCAATCTGAATTGATTTAAGAATTTCAAACTGGGTTGATAAGTATTCTTTTCGACCAGAGTCTAAGCCGTATACCTCTTCAATTGAAACAATATTAGCTTTCTCTTCTTGAATCAGTAATGTAGCTGTTGCTGTGTATTTAGGTGTAATTGAAAAAACAATTACTGTTGCCAATAATGTGATAATAAAAGCTAAGCCTAGAATACTCCAAATGGAGCGTTTAAGGACCCTAAAGTAATACTCCAAGTCAACAGGTTCACCATGACTTACTGACTGTTTACCTGACTCTAGTGCAGAAGGATTCATTCACATTACTCTTAAAAATAACTCTGTTTTATCGTCACAATATCACCTGGTTGCAATAACGTACTTCCATCAACGTTAATAGATCTTTGTTCAGGATCGTTGCTTCTAACCAAAAATATTTTTGAACGAGATGCCCTTTCCGTATAGCCACCAGCAAGTGCAACAGCTTTATTGATGGTCAAGCCAGGTTGGAATGGGTAGCCACCCGGTGTTTTTACCTCTCCGTCAATAAAGAAAGGTCGATACTCCAAAATACTAACAGATACATTAGGGCTAACTAAATAATCGCCTTTTAAGCCTTTATATATCTGCTGCTGGAATTCTTCTAACGTCTGCCCCGAAGCTTGAATCTGCCCTAAGAATGGATAGTCAATTTTACCACTGTCATCAAGCATGGTCTCAATGGATAAATCTTTTTGACCAAACACTGTAATTTTTATGGTATCTCCCGCACCTAAACGATAATCATCTTCAGAAGATGCATGAGATGAGAAAACTACGCTGTAAATTGCGGTGCATAACATTAGCTTAAAAAGCTTAAACATAATTGGGCTACCTAAGAAATTAACTGCTCAGCAAATGAATGACTTGCCTATGTTATTTAGTATAACGCGATGCGTATACCAAGTGTTACCAAGTCACGATCAAAGTTCAGAAATTCTCGAGTACTATCGCGTTCAGTATAAATGTACTCTAGTGAAAAGCTCAGCCAGTAATTCATATCGTAATAGAATGTGACATTTGCAGTGGTGTTATCGTCAGTACGAATAGTACCCTCTTCGCCACTGTAAATGTCCTTGATATCAGCATAGAGTAGCTTGGTACTAAAGCGATCAAGCCACTCATGGCGCCACTCCACAGAATGCTGAGTACTGTTAATGACATAGCCAGCACCGACCGTGTTTTCTATGAAGAAGCCTTCACCGTTTGTTTCTTCAGTGCTGCGGCCCGTATTAAAGATGAAGCGAGAATAAGTTCTAGGCTCCCAAGTGACTTCAGCTTCCCACTCTAAATTATAGAAGTTGTCATAAGCAGCATTATCAAAGTCTTTTTCTTTGTAGCCGACTTTTGCGAAGCCAGTCGTTAGTGCTGTTGCCTCCCACTCTGCACCAATAAAAATACGTTGTTCTTCACTTGATAACTCTTCCGAAGGACGCGGCGCGAAATCGTAGTTGTAATTGGTATGCCACGCTTCTATCGTAATATCTGTGGCACTTCCGGCGCGATAATAGAATTTACCACCATATTCCGAAGTCGCACGATCGCGGGCCGCTGTGTTGTCATATAGCTCACCTGTGTTAACACTTTCAACGAATACACTGCGATAGTCGTTATCGAGGTAACCAGCTTCTAACTCTATTCGTATATCAGCTTCTAACGCACCAAATGTATACTGAGCAGTTGCAAAAACTTGCTCGTATGTATCAGGCTCTTCAAGTCCGTCCCCTGTACCAATTGAGAATCGACTGCCACGTTCTTCATGAGCGTCGAGATAACCGCCTTGGAACATCAAACGGTGGCGCTGTGAAATTTCGTAGTTTAGTTTTCCCGATAAATTATGGTCGTTATAGCTGTCGTCTTGAGCAGCGTGATATGCACCATGCGTAAACACCCAATCGATCTCGAAATTATGCTTGCCAAACTCACCAAACTCTTTGGTCAATTTAACATTAGGCTGAAAGATGGTTGCCCACGAATTTACGTCATCAAGATTTGACGAAGCAACGTTGCTATCGTAACGCTGTTCTAGTTTAAGGAATGGAGTTAGCAACATACCACCGACGGGGATACTTTGATCATCTCTTTCATCATCATTGAATGAAGAGGCCAAAGCAGAATTTGTAATGCACAAGCTTAACAAAGCAACTTTAGCTGATGTGCGCATGGTACTTCCTTATTGAATTATTATAGTTACTTCAAAATTGGCGCCAGTATACGTGTTTATGCGTTATGGTGGTATATGCTGAGCCCAATAAAAACAGTTTGCAGTTGGATATTTGACAATTAACTTGTAAGACGAAGCAATCAAGGTATTCAGCCCAAGAAAGGCAAAATCAACAACAAACAAAGAACAAATACTAAACAAATATTACGCACAATCCAATGAGGATTTTGCTTTAAGCGCGTATAAATTATAAATTTTTTGAAGTGCACTCAATCTGCTAGTGAGATTGAAGATACGCTTTAATCTCAGTGCATAAATAGTTAGACTCAAGCGCAGACATCAAAAAGGAACAAAAACAAACAATGTCGAACGGTTTTTTAAACACTATCCAAAGTAGTTTTTCAGCGCTATACCGTGTTGTTGACCTTGTTATCATTTCAATTTTACTTCTCATTAGCCTCCACTATTATGAGGTTCCATTTAACATTCACTACCAACTGGTGTTAGTGATAAGCCTGTCGTGTTTTCTCTTTTTTGGTCAGACACTTAACCTTTATCGCTCATGGCGTACATCTACAACTTTCAACATGATTTCATTTGCGACCTTGACGTGGGTTTTATGTTGTACCGTGCTTGTTATGCTCGCCTATTTTTCAAAAACGGGAGCAGTGTATTCTCGCTTAGCCATTGGCTCATGGTTTTTAGCAACAGCTATAGTATTGGTCGTTTGGCGGATCATTTTTAGAGAACTACTATTTCAATTTCGAAAACTCGGCATGAACACAAAGCCTGTGATTATTATCGGTGCCACCGAAACAGGCTTAAAATTAGCCGAGCAAATCAGGCTGAATCCTCAACAAGGTCTCACCATTGCAGGCATATACGACGACCGAGCAGCCGAACGACTGCCTAACCACGAAGATTTTGAGATAAGTGGTACAATTGATGAGGGTATTGAAAAAGTTAAGTCGTCTGCTTCAATTAACCAAGTCTATGTAGCAATGCCAATGAAAGCGGAAGCTAGGATTACGCAAATTTTGAACCAATTTAGAGATACCACAGCAACGGTCCATATCGTCCCAGATTTTTTCATATATAACCTATTGCATGCCCGCTGGCAGCATGTAGGCAATATGGAAACGCTAAGTGTTTACGACTCTCCTTTTGAAGGCTTCAGCCTTACGGTGAAACGAATTGAAGACATAATACTAAGCCTTATCATTATGTCGATTATCATTGTGCCTATGTGCTTTATCGCCCTTGCCATAAAGCTAACGTCACGAGGGCCAATTATTTTCAAACAACAACGTTATGGTCTAGACGGTAAGGAAATAGAAATATACAAATTCCGCTCAATGGCGCTTGTGCAAAAGGACAACGATGAAGTTAAGCAAGCCACAAAATTTGACGCTAGAGTTACCAAAGTTGGGAGCTTCTTAAGGCGAACATCGTTAGATGAATTACCTCAATTTATTAACGTACTAAAAGGCGAAATGTCGATTGTAGGGCCTCGGCCACATGCCGTCATTCACAATGAAGAATACCGAAAACGTATTGACGGTTATATGCTGAGGCATAAAGTAAAGCCCGGCATTACTGGCTGGGCACAAGTTAATGGCTGGCGCGGAGAAACTGATACCTTAGAAAAAATGGAAAAGCGTATCGAGTTTGATTTAGCCTACATTCATCGCTGGTCGTTGTTTTTCGATCTAAAGATTATAGTACTCACGGTTTTTAAAGGCTTTGTGAATAAAAATGCCTATTAGCAAGTTATGCCAATCTCATTAAATATTTGACTATTCAGCGAGAATTAAAATAAAAAACGGAGCATCTATTGTGCTCCGTTTTTTATTTGTTACATCATTGCTCTCAGAGCTTTCAACTTATGCTTCGCGGATTGTCTCTTGTTCAAGGAACCACTGATAAGTATTTGCTAAGCCATCTCGTAGATTGATTTTATATTGCCAGCCCAAGTTCTTGAGTCTAGAAACGTCCAGTAGCTTTCTAGGTGCACCGTCAGGCTTGGTGGTATCGAATACTATCTTGCCCTCGTAACCAACAACATCTGCAACCGTTTCAACCAATTCTCTAATCGTGCAGTCTAAACCCGTGCCAACATTAATATGACTAAGCATAGGCTCCGTATTTTTTTGATAATCTTCTGAAGCTAAGTTCATGACAAAGATAGACGCTTGTGCCATATCGTTTACATGCAAAAATTCCCGCATTGGTGTGCCCGTGCCCCATGCAACAACTTCCTGTTGTTCCGTTATTTTTGCTTTATGAAAACGTTGAATAAGTGCCGGAATAACATGAGAATTTTCAGGATGAAAGTTGTCATTCTCACCATATAAATTAGTTGGCATGACTGAGCGGTAATCTCGACCGTACTGTCTATTGTAGGATTCACATAACTTGATTCCCGCTATTTTCGCAACAGCATAGGGTTCATTCGTCGGTTCCAATGTACCGGTTAGCAGTTGCGCTTCATTCATCGGTTGCTGAGCAACCTTGGGATATATGCAAGAAGACCCAAGAATAAGCAGCTTATTTATGCCAGCCTTATGCGCGGCATGAATCACATTACACTGCATCATTAAGTTTTGATAAATAAAGTCAGCCGGGTAGGTATTGTTAGCACTAATACCACCTACCTTAGCTGCCGCCAAATACACTTGATCGATAGCTTGCTCGCTAAAAAATTCAGAAACTTGTTTCTGGTTGGTTAAGTCAAGTTCTTGCCGACTTCTAACCAAAAGCTCAACATTCTCATCTGCAGCAAGTTGACGGACAATTGCTGAACCCACCATACCATTATGGCCGGCGACGAATATACGCAACTTTGTCATGCTAAGTCTCGCTCGCGACATTGACTTCGAAGCCATGAGATTGCAAGAGAGCGTGCTTCTTCGCTACTTCTAAATCATGTGCAACCATTTCGGCAACTAAAGTTTCAAAAGGCGTTTCAGGCTCCCAACCCAGCTCTGCTTTGGCTTTACTAGGATCACCTAGTAACGTTTCGACTTCTGCTGGCCTGAAGTATTTAGGGTCTACTGCAACAATTACATCGCCAACGCTGACACTGGGGGCACTCTCTCCTGTAACGGCAGAAACAACACCTCGTTCTTCCACACCTTCGCCTTGCCATTCGATACTGATACCCAGCTCTTTTGCTGAATACTCCACAAATTGTCTTACTGAATACTGCTTACCAGTCGCAATGACATAATCATCAGGCGTATCTTGTTGGAGCATCATCCACTGCATTTTTACGTAGTCACGGGCATGGCCCCAATCGCGCAGTGCATCCATGTTACCTAGGTATAAACAACTCTCTAGGCCTTGTGCAATATTCGCAATTGCGCGCGTAATTTTGCGCGTTACAAACGTTTCTCCTCGACGAGGTGACTCATGATTAAATAAAATGCCATTGCTAGCATGCAAGCCATAAGCTTCACGATAATTTACTACCATCCAGTAAGCGTACATTTTAGCGACACCATAAGGTGAGCGAGGGTGAAATGGTGTTGTTTCAGTTTGTGGGATCTCTTTCACTTCACCATAAAGCTCAGATGTTGACGCTTGGTAGAAACGTGTTTTCTTCTCTAAGCCGAGAAAGCGAATAGCCTCTAATAAACGAAGCGTACCAACAGCATCCACGTCAGCAGTATACTCAGGACATTCAAAAGAGACAGCAACATGGCTTTGTGCACCTAAATTATAAACTTCATCAGGCTGAATTTCAGATAGTAAACGCGTTAAGTTCGAGGTGTCTGTCAAATCACCATAGTGAAGAAACATATTGGGATTAGGACTATGTGGATCTTGGTAGATATGATCAATTCTATCGGTATTAAACGATGACGCACGACGCTTAATACCGTGAACCTCATAACCTTTTTCCAACAAAAACTCGGCAAGATAAGAACCGTCTTGGCCTGTTATACCGGTAATAAGTGCAACTTTTTTCTCTGAAGTAGTTCCCACAATCAACCCTTTATTTATCGTTTTATTCTTAATTTAAACTAGTTAGTCTCTACTGAACGACGACGTAGCCACTGTTTTGCAAAAAACCAAATGAAGCGTGGATTTGTATTGAAGTAACGTCGCCACAGCCTGCGCGGCTCTGACAATAAACGAAACAGCCACTCTAAGCCAATCTTTTGCATCCATTTTGGGGCATGTTTCTTACTGCCCGCTATAAAGTCAAAGGCTGCGCCTACACCGAGCATCACACAGTTTAAGTGCCCTCTATGGTCAGCCATCCAACGTTCTTGCTTTGGACAACCTATCCCCACAAACAGTACGTCGATATTAGCGTCATTTATTGCGCTAATAACTTCTTTATCCTCTTCAGTAGTTAAAGGCCTAAAAGGCGGAGCATAGTGATAGTCGACGGATATATCCGGATAAGTTACCTTCAGTTTATCAATGACCTGAGATAATAATGCCTCTGAACTTCCACCATACAGACCTATACGTAGTGAGCTCTGTCCCGTTAAACCACAAAGTGCATTCATAATATCTTGACCACGGACCTGCGCTGCCCCTCGAAAACCTAAGCCTCGCTGCGCCCATGAGATAGGTTTTCCATCAGCGAGTACAAGATCAGCGTCATTAACGATGTCTCTAAAAGATTCGCAATCAAAGGCTTCCATGCACATGTGAACATTCGACACGCAAACATAAGCACCGCGATTTAACTGAGACAGTCGCTTAACTTCCTCAACAGCCCCTGTTAAATCAATGACATCTACGTCCATGGTAAGTACTTTACTTCGTATTCTCATTAGTCTTACCTACCTTTATTGGCTCATATTTTTTGCTGATGAGACCTGGGAGCTCGCTATTGCGTCGTGGTAAATTGTCATCAGCTTTTGAAGGTTTTGTTCACTTGTATATTTTGTTAGGTAATTTGCTCGAGCATTTTCACCCATTAACCTTAGCGTTGCGCGATCGCTCAGTATCTCATTAATACGAGATGACAGTGCAGTTGAGTCGCCTACAGTAAAATGAAGGCCAGTTTCATGTGGGGTTACGATCTCCGCCATGCTACCTAAATTTGAGACTACGGCAGGTGTTCCGCAAGCAAACGCTTCTACTAATACCATTGGAAAACCTTCATACCACGTCGATGGCATTACAATAAAATCTGCATTTCTAACCAACTCAAATAGTTCCGGCTTTTCCTTTTTTCCCAGATACTCAATATTGTTATTGTTACTTTGTTCAACGAGGATTTTTAGTGGCCCATCGCCAATTATTTTTAGCGGATAAGTAACTGACTGCCAGCTCTCAAGCAAAATATCGATGCCTTTCTCTTGGCTCAAGCGCCCTACGAAAATAGCGTAACCACCTGTCTTTTCTGACATCTCACAGCTTTCGAACGGATCATTGACGAAATTAGGCTTTACTGCAATTTTCTTCGCCGGCCAACCCGCTTCAATATATTTAGACTTTTGAAACTCCGTTAACGCAATAAACCGATCAACTTTGCGCTGCCATGTGCCGATAAAACGATGCCACGAAATCATAGTTGCTAGGAGCATTGTTCCTATAAGTGAGCCGCGATAAACCCGTTTCGTAATCGCCCACGATGGACCTTGATGAATGCTTTTTTCATCAACCTTCCCATCATGCATTAGTAAAGCAGTCGGGCAAATAGCGCGATAATTATGCAATGTATGAACAACTGGAATATTTAACGACTTACATGCATAGAAAATAGCTGGTGACAGTACAGGAAAGTAGTTGTGCACGTGGACTACATCAGGTTTAGCGGCAGTCAATTTTACTTTCAACTTTCGATATTGCTTAACTGAAAAAACGACACCAAGTGCTGCGCTTAATTTGCCAATGAATGAAGTAATATGATCATTATTGACGATGTAATGCTCTACGCTGTGAGTAGCGGCTATAAGCCTAGATTCGTTTTCGAAAACAGCGTCTTCACCGCCCTCAATCTGATATTTGTTATGTACAATTAATATTTTCAATTCAACCTACTCCATCAACACCCGACTCAGGTTAAATCAACCGGTTCCAACAGTTGGAATCTAACACTTTTCAGCCCACTTAGTGAGGTAAAAGCTTGGAAACATATTTTTATTATAAAGAAAGCCACAATAAAAAAAGAAGATATAACTAACCTGTTGAAAAATAATCGTTACGTTAGTCAGGCCGCTTACTAGAAAAATCATGAAAAAACTCATAAAACAAAACAAATTGTCTTTCTCAGGTGCTGTTAAGTTTTGAATCGATGCTATCGCAATGAAACGCTTCAACACGGCATATAAAAAGTAGAGAAACACAAAAAGCCCTATAACTCCAACTGAGACTAACAAATAGAGATAGGAATTATGCGCATTAAAACCTTCAAGCAGATATAAGTGTTCTGAGTATTTAACATCCGCAGTAAGTCCTGCACCAAATAACTGTTTGCTCATGCCGGAGTCGGCATAGTGCAGTAAAAGATTCTCCCAAATTATATTTCGCCCCTGAGTATTGACACTCGAAAAACCTTGAGAAAAATCGAAAAATAACAGATTTGAACTAGCTGATATATTTTTTAGGAGAAAGAAGGAAACTTGAATAAATGCCAATGCTGATAGCAAAATCGCAGCTAACATTTTGAAAGTATATTTTGCATTGCTGATGATAAACTCTCGATAGTAGTATGCAAAACATACCAAGGGAAAAATTACATAATAAATTCGCGCATTTGAATAAAAAACGAAAACAACATTTACGACAATGAACAATACTTTTAGTGTGTTGTGGATATTGGATACTAATAAAAATACGGTGAAAATAGTTAATGCTAATGCCAAATCTGTTTTGAAATAGTAACCTCCGGAGAACGTTAAAACCTCCCCCCATTGTTGAAAGCCACTACCAGATAAGAATGAATAGACCACCAACAAAAAAACCGGGTAATAGAGAACATATAACCGCTTATTGTTTGCTGAAGACAAATAGCAGCCTAAAAAGTACATTAAAATACTAACAATAATTTTGCCAACAATAACAATATTATCAGGGCTACTATAGACTGCAGTATTGAAGATAAATATGGATATCAAAAATAAAGCTAAAAGTTCATTACCGTAAAAACGTAGACCTCCACGTTGTTTGAGTGCTCGAAAAGAAAAGAAGGTAACCGCAACTAAAGTTGCGACGGCACTAAACAGACTTAGGGCTTTGTATTCCCAAAAGTAGTCTGATAGTAACCTTAGAAAAATAAGAACTAATTCAATCATAATTTAGCTAAATAGCGCTCTCTGATAGCGGCTGTATTATATGCACTAGTCATAGCTATTACGCTTTGGCTTCCCTAGCATTACTCTGTATATGTTTGAAAGCGTTATAAGCATCTTATTACCAAATAATTTATTAATAAAATAAACAACGTAAGAAACAAATAAGCGATAGTGCAAGATCTTTGATAAGTGACTGATACCATTTTTTTTCCTTGCTTTGATTGCTTCTTGATAGGTCAGTACTCTCGTTTTGTAGCTGCTAGAGCTTCCTCCCTGCCCCATAACAATGGCTACCCGTTCATGCTTATCAATTTTCATTACGTCTTTTTCAATGCTGCGCAATAAAAAATCGTAGTCACCGCCAATTCTAAAGCCGATATCAAATAAGCCAAACGTGTTAAAGGTGTCTGATCTATGCAGGCAGCCCGTATGTGAAAAAAGCATCTCATCGAGGAAGCGAGTGCGGTAAAAATTCAGGCTCTCTTGGCCTATAATTTCGGTTTTTCTCATTGAGTTGATGCTCTCTACCATCTGAACTTCAGAGAATATGAAAAGCGTTTCGGAAGATGTTAATGCAGCTTTCTCAGACAATGCCTGTAAAACGTTATTGTCTGCTAAGCAATCGTCGGATCCAAGAAAGAGTACCCACTTTCCTTTTACATTTGGTAGTGCCTTGTTCCAAGCATCGTAAATCCCTTTATCTGGCGCTGACTGGGCATAGCTTACAATCTCCCTATACTCAGCGGCAATTTCCATCGTATTATCGGTAGAGCCTCCGTCGCTAATGAGTACCTCGAAGCTGTCAAAAGATTGCTCTAGAAGGCTCTTCAAACACCCGTCTAAGGTAGCTGCAGAGTTATATGTAGCGATAACTACGGAAAATAAGCAATGATTAGATGAAGTGCTTTTCATAAGGTGCCTTGTTACTTGAAATGCTTGTCAGCCAATAAAGTTCATGATTGGCGGATATTGACTGCCCTTTCACAAGACAGTTAGAAATAAATGATTTTAAATCGCCTGGATAATACACCTCAACTAATTCTTGCCGATGGACCTTGATGTAATGAGCATTAGACATCACTTTATTTTAAAGGTCTTCACCATTACCTAACCATCAACGAGGAACGTTTATAAAGTCGTACGATCGACATTTTGTCTCCACAAATTATCCTCTTGCCATATGTAACGGAACTTATCAGATAACATCACAAGTTCAAAGATTTTCGAGTTGATGTACGATATATCCAACAAAGTCGACGCCTTATTTTTCATCCGAAACATATTGAAAGAGGCCTACTCTGCATATAAATAGAATGCATCAAAACTGCTGAACTTAATAGGAACTAGAGAAAATACCATCACAACTCTTTTGCGGTTTTTATTATTTGTTTAAGCGAAGGTCTATAATCCCTGAAAGATCCATCCGGCAATAATGCAAAAAGAAATCTAAGCGATATTAGCTTTTGGCCAATGTTCGAAAGGCTGGCAGCAATTACGGCTCCCATCAATCCCAACCAAGGAATAAAAACAATGCACAGGACCGAAACTAAGCAGAGAGTGACCAATGACATCTTAAAGACTGTTTCATCGGATCGCATCATAGAAATAACTAATACAGATGGCCCTATGAGCATAGCTATTAACTGAGCAAATACTATGATAACGAGTAAGTGCTCACTGCCTACAAACTCACTTCCAAAAATAGACAAATAGTACTCAGAAAACAATATACAGCTTGGCATGACAACAAAAAGTAATAGTGCAAATATTGCAACGGCAAATAAGTACACATTTAGGAGCAGAGTCACTTCATTTCTATGCCAGTAAGTAGCCAACTTCGGGGCAATCAACGAGTTAATAACTGTTGCAACTATCGCCAGTAAGGCTATGGTGCGAACTAAAACGCCAAAAATTCCCACTTCCATATTACTACCGTAGATACTCAGCATTATAAGTGGTAACGAACTTACAAAGTAAATAACCGCATCATGAAGTAAAAAGTGTAAGCCTGATTTAAGATGCTGCTTAACTACACTCAAACTGTATAGTGATTTTTGCGTTGCCTCTTTTAACTTTAAAACGAAAATTAGAGATAAAACACAGGTTGCGCCAGAGGCAACCACATAAGAATCGCCAACATACTTTAAAGATAACTCCTCTCTTCCAGCCATCAAAATTAAGACAATTAACACTATTGGTAAAAGCGTGACTTCGATAAACGCCGACAATTTAGGACGACTTGAGGCGAGTAATACCGCAGCGAGCAGCTGCACTGAAACAATTAAAGGGATACAAACAATTGCCATCTTCAGTATTAATCGTTCTTCCAGCCAATTTGATACTGAATCATAACTTAATAAAAAAGTGACGAAAAAGAGAGAAAAAATGACACTGCTACAAATACTAAAAGTGATTAAGCTTTGATAAAGTTTTACCGCACTAGTTGGCTCGCCTTTATCCAGAGCGACTGCTATTTCCCGAATAATTATTGTATTAAAACCGTAACGGAAGAAAATCGAAATGCCAAAAATCACAGTTACGGTCATGATATAGACACCGACATCACTTGCAGAGAGCTGCCGAGCTATGGTCAGCGTAATGAAAAAGTTTATACTGACGCCAACGAGTCTAATGAAAGCAGTATTAAATATTTTGAACAGCATTTTTACTCTTTTCTACTCGTAAAAACCACGGCGTTTATTGCTATTACCAATATTGAATAAGAGGTATAAATTTAAATTGCATAATGCATAGTGACAAAGGATTCCAAGGAAATCACCAACAAGGTTTAAGTTTCCTCGATTGTTGCCTTTATACCCCAGTTTTTCATAATCGCTCACAGAATGATATGAGTTATTACCTTGTGCTAAGAGCACTGATTTAAGATACCTTTTTAAAAACCATCGTCTCACTGGGTTATCAAACGTTTTTTGCCAATTACCAATAGAGCTTTTGCTAGGCAATGTGTACTTCCTTTGGCCGACACTATCTCCCATCTCGTGTTCTGCGTTCCCTATGTTTGTTTGTTCGAGTGCTACCTCGAATGAGTCTAGCTCCAAATGTTCGAAGATGCGTTGACTAACAGACTGGTGGTCACTTACTAAATCTTCATAATGCACTATAAGCGATCGCTCAGTATATTTTTCATACGCTTGCGACAGTAACTTAGGCGCTAAATACAGATCATCATGGTGCTTATACAAACGTAAAAACCCACCGTTGCACCAAGTATTAATGACAGATGCCAGCGTGTCTCTAGGGTCCCTGTTTAGAAAGATAAACTTAGCGTCGGGAAACAATGCTGCAATTTCATCAATGATGTAGTAATACCTCGGTGTTTTATCTAAAAAATAAGTTTCATTACCCGTTGAAGCAGCCTCATATAAACTGAGCACAAACTCCCGTAATTTTGCTTGATAAAGACCATTTGGCAACTTATTGATGAAATTATTAACGGCTTTAACGCTCGTTTGATGGGAGTAACTTGCGAGAATATTCTCGGGTTTCGTTGCATTGATAAAAGGCAACAATATCCAAGGTTCTGACACACTTGCTATCTGAGGGTGGCTTTCCAGCAAACGTTGCAATAACGTTGAGCCAGAGCGTGGAGTACAGAATATAAAAACTGGCTTCAAGACTTTCCCTTTTGCCCTATGAGCAAAACGCTTGTGCTAGACACTGGTTTTAACTCATGAATGAAGAAATTAAATTTTTTTTATAAATTTGGCAGGCACGCCGCCCCATAATTCACCCTGTGGTATAGGTTGACTTACTACTGACCCTGCAGCAACAACACTGCCTGCACCAATGGTAACGCCCTTAAGGATCACACTATGGCTACCTACCCAAACGTTGTCACCGATCTCAACGCCCTCTACCCGATAGCCTTGCTGTCCATAGGGTAATTCAGCAGTGTGCGTATCGTGGTCATGATCGTAAATAGAAACATTATCACCAATTAGTACATCTTTGCCAATATGCACTCCTCCCCTACATATCACTGTCACTAGACGATTAATAAAGGTTCGTTCTCCGATTGACACGTTGCCGCTGACACAATGAATGAGCGTACCTTCTTCAACCCAAACACCTGAGGAAAGATTTATTTCTCCCTTCTCAACTCGAAAGTTCGTCCAGCTTCCAAAGAAGTATTTCCAACCTTTAGCTTTGTGAAACAGCTTTAAGTAAATAAGTAGTGATAGAGTGCGAAGTCCTCCAACAATAGGTCTAACTCTCATTGCTTCTCCATCGTAACAGCAAGCTTTTAACACGTTCAAAATAATAGCGAGTAACAGCTTTGAGCGGGTATGCGCCATGGATAATCGACGCAGCCATTGACTCCCGATAACTGAGCTCGACCTGCGAGTTGCTCGCCCCGCCGAGTCTCATTGTAACTAATATATTGGGAAGAAATGTGATGCTTACTTTTGACCAAACTCTCAATAAAAATTCATGATCAGCAGCAATCCTAAAACCTTCACTGTACAAGCCATAGGTGCTATAGACATCTCTTCTCACAAATACGGAAGGATGTGCCACCCACATTTTCTTTCGAAGTTGAGTGAAATCAACATCTTTTCCAACAATTCGATGCACTTCACCTGTATCTAAGGTTTGTTCTATTTTTCCGTGACAAATATCTGCGCCAGTTTCAGAGAGCTTGGTAATTACATCATCGACAACTTTGTTATTTTTATACTTGTCGTCCGCATTCAATATATGGATGACATCACCGGTAGCTAACCTAATACCTTTATTGAAAGCGTCATATATACCGGTGTCATGTGAAGAAATAGAAGAAACACCCATAGATTCCAGCAGCTCAATGGTGCCATCTGTAGAGCCACCATCAACCACAAGGTGCTCAATATTGGCATAACTTTGCGCACGCACTGACGCAACACAATCAGCAATCGTTGACACACCATTTAATACCGCAGTAACTACAGTAACTTTCATTGGCTATCCAAATGGCAATAAAAGACATAAACTAAAACAAAAGCGATACTTATGTAAACAAATAAGCTATTGAGTATAGATGCTTCCGTCTATGTCGAAATATTTTACACCTTAAGCTTTTTAGTTCAGGGCGTAATATATCAAACAAAGTAAAATACTGTTTAAATTGAAGTTTCACAAAAAGGAACAGTAATTGCATGCCGTAGCAGTAAATAGAGTAATTATGCATAAAACGAAACTAATATTTTGTTTTTACTGCATAATTGGTAGGAATCATAGTCGATTCAACGTATTATTTGAGCCTTGAATATGACTGTAGCTGTATACCGTTTAGGATTAAAAAAATGATCAGAAGTACATTATTTTTGTTAGTAGCCTTGTTACTTGCGACTAATGCACAAGCAGGTATTATCGTCAGTGACACAACTCCTTCATCACTTTTGCCGAATGCTCAACCCGAAAGTAACACCGATATCTTTCTTTATACAGAGCAGCAAAACGTCACACTAAGTGAAGACCTTAGCGTTGACTATCTTGCATCTACAGGCCTAAGTGGTGTGCTTGCAGCTGGTACCGAACTCAACAGCTACATTTTCAATTTTGATGCTGTAGGTGACAATTATGACCTTGGTTCTTTCTCCGCAAGCGGTAGCTACGACTTCGGTACAGAAATTTTGGCTGTAATATGGTCAGGTTACAGAAGCAACCAATTAACCTTTCCAAATTCACAAAACTTACTCGATAAGTCAGATTTTTTAGGTCATCCTGATATCATTTACTCTGATAACATTGATGGACGAGGTTTGGAACTAGAAGATGTATTTAATTCAAGTACAAATAACACACAGGACAGCTTTGTAGTAAGCGGCAGCCAGATTGACTTAGAACTGTTTGTTCGAGCGCCTTATGCTGACCAACTACGTGTAATCACTGCCGTTAAAGTGCCTGAGCCGAATGCGATTATGCTATTTGGTCTAGCATTAATTTTAGTGGCCACGAGACGCTTTAAAAGCAAATAGTTGCATTAACAGAATAATTAAATCCCGCAATGCTTATGCAGAGCGGGATTTTTTTTATTCAAATATGGAGTTGTATTGGCAGCAACTTAATCCTGTGATGAAACGCTACTTGATAGATTTTGTGATAGTAATTAAGCTCGTATGCAATAAGATGTAAAAAGCTAAGCGTTTCTTTTCCCTTTAAACTTATTTGATATGAGCACATTTCCTTGCCCTCGGTAGCCAAAATTGCAAAGCTTGTTATTGCATTCAACTTCGCATTAGTTGGTTTCTACCTACTCGCCAACACTCCTATTAATATTTTCCCGGAAGGTTTGTTGGAACGTGTAGAGCAACAATATGGCGAAGATGCAAAGGAGCGAGTGGAAGAATGGCAAACACTCGTCGACGACGCACAGCAAGATTCTGAAAAAGAAAAGCTCACACGCGTGAATCGTTTTTTTAACGAAGTTCGATTCGTCGAAGATGAAAGAGTCTGGGGACAAAAAGACTATTGGGCTACACCCGTTGAATTTCTCGGAAAGAATGCTGGGGATTGTGAAGACTTTACCATTGCTAAGTACTTCACTCTTAGAGCACTGGGCATAGAAGAAGATAAACTTAGATTAATGTATGTCCGTGCACTCCGTATCCGGCAATCGCATATGGTGCTTGCATATTTTGAGACACCTGATGCAATGCCGTTAGTATTAGACAACATCAATCGAAAAATACTACCCGCAAGTTACCGTCGAGACCTGAAACCTATCTATAGCTTCAATGCTGACGGCCTCTGGGCGGCAAAAGCACAAGGGCGCGGCAGAAAGATTAAAGAAAAAGGTAGCCATAGTTCATGGCAAGATATTATCAACCGCATTGAACATGGCGAATAAACAATGACTACTAGACAATTAGAAGAAGAAAAATATGAGTTTATCTAAACGTTTATATTTAGGACTAATATCCGTTTTATCTTTAGTTTTTCTCAGTACCGTATGGATTAATGTCGTCAATACAAGCCATTTTATAGACCGTCAACTAGAGTCTCATGCGCAAGATACGGCGACATCACTCGGTCTGTCAATTGCACCTTTTGTCGGTATAGAAGAAGAAATGGCGACCATTGATAGTATGGTTAGCGCAATTTTCGATAGCGGCTACTATCAACACGTAGTCCTGACAAATAGTGACGGCAGTGTCATGCTAGAGCGACATAACCCAATCGAGTTAGATCAAGTCCCTCAATGGTTTATTCAACTTTTTCCGTTAACTCCACCAATGGCCGAAACTGAAGTATTCGATGGCTGGGTGAAACCTAAAACACTCGCCATCACCAGCCACCCTGGTTTTGGTTATTTAAAACTATGGCACAGTGCAGTTAACAGCTTCTGGATGATCTTAGGACTATTCGTTTTTGCTGGAACGTTAGTGTTTTTCGTACTCAGAACCATTACAACGCCAATAAAACGTGCCGCAAAACAAGCGGATGAAATTTGTCAGGGCAACTTTGTCCAAGTAAGTGATATTCCTAAGCCAGTAGAGCTTAACTTGTTTGTTAAAGCGATGAATAGAATGTCGCACATCTTACAAAAGATGTTTAACGACTTAAGTGAACAAACCGAAAAATACCAAAAATATGCATTTGTCGACGAACTGACTCAGCTCAATAATAGACGCGCTTTTAATAACCAGTTTTCTTCTATTCTCAGCAATCAAGAACAAGCACATGCTGGTTACTTGGTCATTGTTCGCTTAATGAGTTTAGATACAATTAACAAAGCAAATGGCTATGTTGCTGGCGATAATTACGTACTTGAAGCTACCAAAGCAATCAAAGAAACCATCAAGCAGTCGCCAGAGGATACGATGGTCAAAGCTTACCGTTTAACTGGTGGAGAATTCGCTATACTCATTGATGACGATGAAAAAGCTATTTGCCAACAGCTTATAGAAAGCCTGATGAACCGCTTCCAAGAAGGCGCATATATTTCGAACGACACAACAGGCGCGGCAATTTCCGGTAAAAGCTTCGCTTGTCTAGGCGCCACTCCTTATGAAGTAAATGGCGAGCTAGGTACCATTATGTCGATGGCTGATAATGCATTAGTTGCAGCTCAAGAAAGTCATTTAGGTTGGGCTTTTTCTTCCGACTCATCACTGCCACAGGGGTCTACCAAATGGAAAGGTGAGCTAGAGCACATTCTAAATCAGAAACAGGTGAGTTTCGTTGCTCAGGATATATGTGATGTTGATGGCAAAGTCGCTTACCAAGAGCTATTTGCTCGATTTACCAGTAAGGATGACAACAACGCGATTCCTGTTGGCAAGCTTGTACGAGTTGCTGAAAGGCTAAACCTTGCTGTTCAACTTGACCAAATGGTGATCTCAAAAGCATTGGAAAGTATTGCCAAAAACAAAAAACAATTTGCCATTAATGTAAGCACAGCATCCCTAAAAGCACGTTCATTTAGCCACTGGTTAATTAACCAGATCGAGTCTCATAACGAGATTGCAAATCTGATAACGTTCGAAATAAATGAAGAAAGCTTAAATTATCACGCCGAGAATGTGCTGGAATTATTAGAACAGCTTAAATTGCTTGGCTGCAAAATAACTATCGAAAGGTTTGGTGCCAGTACCTCGTCTTTTAGCCATTTAATGCGTATTAAGCCAACGCATGTGAAAATAGATGGCAGCTATTGTTTGCAAGTTGAAAAGTCTTCAGAAAATCAGCTGTTTATTCAATCACTGACGAATATCGCCCATAGTTTAAACATAACAGTGATTGCAGAAATGGTAGAAACGGATAGTCAACGCGAACAGCTGAAAACGCTCTTTGTCGATTACTATCAAGGTTATGGCATCAAAAAACCAGAGGCAATATAAAACCGACCACGGGCTTAATTCAAAGGCAAGAGAATTAAAGGGCTGGCATAGGTTCTCGTTGATTTTTTGAACAAACAAATTTACACTTAACAAAGATGTGTTCTAAAACGGGCGATGTAGCTAAACGTTTCGATGGTATCGACTCTTATTCGATCCAAACCGAAACTAACGATAGCTGAATAGTAGTAACCTGGAGAAGTAGTAATGGATATGAAAAAAGCAGTTTTAACCGTATTGGCACTAGGTTTTGCCAGTACTTCTTTTGCTCAAGAAAATAGCGCGGCACCAGGTGCAGCAGATGTTAGCTGTGATGATTTTAGTGCTGTGCTTTCAACGGAATTTACATCAGGTGCGGCAAATATCTCTAGTACACTTGCAGACTTGCTAACCACATGTCCTGCGGTAGCCGATCAAATTGTTGAGACGATGATCTCATTGGCGCCAGCAGAGCAACACCAAGAGCTTATGCAATTTGCTGCAGATACAGGTTTAATGCAACCTGCTGACATTTTACTAGCGGCGATTGCTGGTGGTGGAGACCCTGTTACACTATCGGAGCCAACGGCCGCGGGTAACTTATCAATTGTTCCACCATCTTCTGCAACAACTCCACCTATTATTGGTGGTCGCAATGGTGGCACAGGTGAAGCAGACACTGCATCTAACAACTAGAGGAATACTCTAGAAAGTGTAAGCAATAAGTCTTCAATTGGCTGATAAGTGCTGAAGAAGAAGTATTACGACTAAGCCCCGCGTTAGGGGCTTTTTATTTACATCTACTTTTTGATAGCAATACAAGCTGTTAATCTAAAGAGTTCAGATGTAAACCTTTAAACGTGACAACAAAAACAATATGCGTTCACAGATCGGACACATTCAATTCTACTGCCTTTTGGCACTGATTTTTTGGCTACCAATTCCTCTAGGATCTAATCGTCCTTGGGCATGGAGCATTCTGGAAGTCAGTTCGCTTATGCTACTCGCCAGCGTTTTTATTAAAGCACTAGTGTTTAATCTCCCAATCAAAAGTAAAATTGCACCATACAAATCACTGATAGGGGCATTTACTCTCGTCCAAATTTGGATCTTGATTCAAACCTTTGTGCTGCCACAGGAAATATTATTCACTATAAGCCCAGCCTTAGCATCTATCTATAGCAGTGTTCCTTTTAGTACTAATACACTTTCACTCGATGTTAGCGAAACATTTGTCGAATCCCTGCTGGGCTGGTCTTATTGGGCAATTATGCTGTTAACGATTTTACTCGTAAATTCAGAAAAACGATTGAAACAAATACTGATAGTAATTTTGCTTTCAGGCACTTTTCAAGCAGTTTACGGTAGCCTTATGGCTTTATCTGGGGCGCCCACGTCTTGGCTGCTTTCACTTGAAAACAACCATATCGCGACTGGCAGCTTTATCTACAAAAACCATTTCGCAAACTTCTTATTACTTTGTTTATCCATGGGCATCGGACTAATGGTTGCAGGCTTAAGCCGAGTCCAGCGACGAAGCAAAAAAGCTCAATTGAGGGAATTTATAAGCAGCCTAATGAAAGGTAAAGCAACATTGCGTATTGCCCTTGCGCTTATGGTCATCGCCCTAGTCTTATCAAAATCTCGTATGGGAAACGCTGCATTTTTTGTATCAATGACAGCCACAGGTGTTCTCGCTTTCTTCTACTTTAAAGATCGCAGTAAGAGCCTGACATTCTTACTTGCCAGTTTATTAGTTATAGACACTTTTATCTTAGGGGCTTGGTTTGGTATTGATAAGGTTCAAGAGCGGCTAGCGCAGACCAGTTTTGCTCAGGAAACTAGAGATGAAGTGGTGATCGATAGCTTTGAGCTTATCAAGCAATATCCATTAACAGGTACTGGTGCTGGTAGCTTCTATACCGTCTTCCCTTCGGTCAAAGGGCCAAGTATTCTGCACTTCTATGATCATGCCCACAATGATTACATTCAGTTCACTCTTGAATATGGAGTTCCTGCCACGTTACTTTTGGCTGCAATTGTATTAAGCGCGCTTTGGCAGAGCTTCTATGCAATGAGACATCGTCGACACCCACTGATGAAAGGTAGTGCATTTGGCAGCATGATGGCCATCATTGGTATGCTTATTCACATCAGTGTAGATTTTAATCTTCAAGCACCAGCTAACGCCGCTTATTTTACTTTAATCGTCACGCTCGCCTGGCAATCGAGGTATCTGCTCGCAAAGCAAAATCGAGTTAAATAATTGAATAGATATAATATCTTGGCACAGAACGATATAATTTACGTAAAAACAAATAACATGACAATAATACGATTTAATTAGGATAGCCCCCCCTATGAAAACAACAACAAAAACTAAGCTTGCCGCACTTATTAGTGCTAGCTTGATGACCTCAGCTTTTAGTTCAGTTGTCAACGAACAACCTTCTGGAAGTGAGCTTGTTGGTCAGTATACCGCTGGCTTTCATTTAATGAACATTCAGACAGATAATGAGCGTACATTCACTGCTGATAGCAACTCATATATGGACCAAGGCAATGGATTTGGCGGTGAAGTTAGCTATCGTTGGCTACCTTCTACTGAATTCCGTTTGTCTTACGCGCAGTTTGATTTACAAGCAGAATACTCACAATTTGAATCTGTAGAACCTGATGGCTCATCATTAGCTGTGGATATGTTGTTTTTCCCTACAGAGAAGAACTTTTATGTTATTGGTGGTGTCAACAACCTAGACATTGGCAACTCACAAATTTCAGGTAACCTTGGCGCAGGCTACCGTCATTACTTAAGCAATAAATCAGCTATTTATTTTGAAAGTAAAGCAAACTATCAATTCTCAGATCGCTACGATGAATTAACAACACAAGTAGGCTTTATTTACTTCTTCGGTGGTGAAAGTCGTGGCAGTTCTGCGTCAAAGCCAACAGCAATTGCTTCTGCTAAAGCAATTGATACAGACAAAGATGGCGTAATTGATAGCCAAGATAAATGCCCAAGCACACCAATGATTGATAAGGTTGATGCAAACGGTTGTACCATATTTGTCGATAGCTCTACCTCTATCGAGCTTTTAGTTAATTTCGACAATAACCAAGCTGTGATTAAGCCTGCTTTCTATGCAGAAATTGAAGCGATGGCTAATTTCTTAAAAGCTAACCCTTCAATTAACCTTGAAATAGAAGGACATACATCGAGCCCTGGTACAAATGCATATAACAAAACACTGTCAGTAAAACGTGGTAATGCGATTGTCGACCGCTTAGTGTCTACCTACCAAATTGATAGAAATAGATTAACCGTCGCTGGCTATGGTGAAGAGAGGCTATTAAACTTGGCAGATAATGAAACTGCACATGAACAAAACCGACGCATAATCGCAAACGTGTCCGTAACCAAGAAGGTTGCTGTAAAACGTTAATCTGTTCACGTTAACAGCGAACAAGCGAGTATGTAAAAAGGCCAATCATTTTCAGCAAGTGATTGGCCTTTTCATTTATGGAAGAAAACTATGCTCTTACCTCTCTAGTGCTATAGTATCTAGCAAAAGTTAAGCTAAACAGGACACAATGCCTCTTTCCACTCAACTTCAACATGGTCAACTATTGTATTTCGCAAAAGGTGAGAATGACTTAAGTGTCTATGAAAACCGATACTTTCGTTGGATGGCATTTGGCGATGTCGTTCAAAGTGTGATCCGGAAGCAAAAGCCCTATCAATTAACCTTGCCGCACCAATGGGCAATGACAATGCCGCTATTAACCTTAACGCCTAAAAACATTGTTGAGTTTGGACTTGGTGCAGGTAACCATTTGTTGTTCACACAGCACTTAACCCCAAAAATGCAGCATAAAGTCATTGAAGCGAATAGAGATGTGTTGGAAGCAGCTGTTCAATACTTTCCATTGAAGAGTTATCAAGAATGTCTTATTCATGGTGACGCCAACACATGGCTGGAATCGACAAATGTACTGCAAGATGACTGGTTTATCTTTGATATTTATCACAAAACTAAATTTGCAGATAACTCTTACAACGACCTGCTGGAGAAAGTCATTGAGCGTTTGCCCACATTCTCAGTTCTCACGATAAATTTTCCTGAGACAACGGAAAAAGAAATAAAATTTTGGCTATTAAAATTGATCGCGAAGCAGTCTCATGTTGCGGAATTCTACTCAGTGCCTCACTACAAAAACCATGTTATTCACTTAATTCCCAAGGTACTGAGTAAAAATATAAAAATGACTAGCGCATTAGCACAGCGTAAACAAAAGTATTGGCGTTGCTTTCAGCGCCAGTTTGGCTTGAAAGTAGGCTAAGCAAGAGCTTTATACTTGCTCTTAATTGGGCTTTTCGCTGGTAAGGTGTTCAATTTCGCTATAGAGCTTCTCGGCCTTAACAGGCTTAGGTATGTAAGCATTCATTCCGGTTTCAAAGCAACGCTGGATATCATCGTTTAGCACGCTAGCTGTTAACGCGATAATTGGCGTCGCCGTTAAAGATCCTCGCAGCTCAAACTGTCGAATAGCTTCTGAAGCTGCAAAACCATCTTTAACCGGCATCATCAGGTCCATCAATATCACGTCGAAAGTTTGATCTAGGCGATACATGTCTATCGCTTCTTGTCCATTATTCGCGACTTTATATGCGTAGCCTGCTTTCTCAAGTAATAAAATCGCGACTTTCTGATTAATAGGGTTATCTTCAACTAGCAGGACACTTAACTGCTCAGTGCCGTTAGCCGATTCTCTAGTAGTTGGCTGGATAGTCGAAACATTATTATGAGCACTTTCTGCTACACGTCGCTCCTTTACTGCGATCGCTTTACGCATAACATCAACCAGAACCTCTCGCTTAAATGGTTTAGAGACAAAATCATTCATACCAACATCAAAGCAGCGCTGAATATCTTCCTCCAGAACACTCGCAGTAAGGGCAATAATAGGGGTTGGTATTTTTTGACGACCTTGTTCAAACTGCCTAATTTCCTCTGTCGCCGTAAAACCATCTTTTACTGGCATCATACAATCCATCAGCACAACGTCATACTCGGTACCGCCAGTAAACAACTTCACAGCTTGCTCGCCATTACTTGCAATATCGTATTCGTACCCTTCAGTATCAAGCTGAAGCGATAGGACTTTCTGATTAATCGCGTTGTCTTCCACACACAAAATACGATTGGACATTGCTGGTGGTCGCAATCTAACAACCTGACCATGCTGATTCTCAATCGCTTTTTGACAATGCTCGAGTGCTTTTAACAGCCTGTTACCCAGCATCGGGAAGGTAACGATCGCAGTGATGCTGTTGTCATATTCAAAGGCTTCACTGTGAATGTGCTTCACCAAGCAAACCGCACTACCGTCAGCACTATGTGTTTGTAACTCTGCAAGTTCGTTTTCAGGCACACTGGCTTGATTAGCAACATATAAAATAATGTGCTGTTTCGGGAACTGGTCTAGCTGTGCCAGCGATGAACAAGCAGCAAGTGCATCAACGCCTAGAAACGTTAACTCTTGCGAAAGCATATTGCGCGTCTCTTCATGACTACTCACAATCACAATATCGCTATAATCCGGTTTTGCGATGTAGTGATAGTCTTGCTCAATCGACTCTAGCTCGACGCTGAAAAAGAATTTACTTCCCCGCTCAATTTCAGACGTCACACCAATATGACCACCCATCAACTCAATCAACTGATAGCTAATAGCTAGCCCCAGTCCAGTGCCTGCGAATCGTTTGGTAATCGAGTCATCTGCTTGTGCAAACGGCTTAAATATTCTCTCCTGTTGCTCTGGAGAGATACCAATCCCTGTGTCAGCAACTTCGAAGTAAACCTGAACGCGTTCATCTGATAAGTGCTCAGCCTTAACTGTTAAGGTGACACTACCGTGACGCGTGAACTTAACGGCGTTAGACACCAAGTTCATCAATATCTGTCGAATCCGATGGTCATCAGCCAGCACACGAGCCGGGATGCTGGTATCAATATTAAGATTTAGCGCCAGCGATTTTTCTTTAATCTTAGGTGTGATAATCGCCGCAATATCGTAGACAGTTTCCCGAATCGACGTGGAATTTTCACTCAGTGATAACTTGCCCGATTCAATTTTCGAAAAGTCTAAAATATCGTTTATCAAGCTAAGGAGTAGCTGAGATGACGTTTCTATGGTGTCGAGATAATCTTTTTGTGTAGTTGATAAATCGGTACTGGCAAGCACTTCAGACATACCAATAACACCGTTTAACGGTGTTCTAATTTCATGGGACATGTTAGCCAGAAAGCTACTTTTCGCTTGGCTTGCACGTTCGGCTTCTTCTTTGGCATTAACAATACTTTGCTCTTGTATGTCACGCTCGTCCATCAAACGCTCTACTTCGCCAGCAAAGCGACTAAGTTCATCGCTGCCTGATATTTGCTGCGTTAGTGGAACTTCCTTCTTCCCATGTTCTAAATATTCCAGTACTAGCGTTAACTTATCAGCCAAGTTGCGTGCCATCGCGATACCTGCTGAAGTAATCAATCCAATGATTAACGTCATAATCGAAAACAAAAAGATCCGATTACGCTCAAAACCAAGTATCTCTTGTTCTGCGGCGGTATTTAATTGTTCAGATATTTGGTCAGCAACACCGCGAAAAAGGTTTAGCCTTGCATCCATAGCCTCACGGCCGTGTAGTACTTCATTTTCTGATAACGAAAGCGTAAGCGACTGGCTGAGTAACTGCTCGCGATACAATGCAGTTTTCTCAAAAGAATGATCTGAAAAGGTATTTAGCAACAAATTAACCTGAGATTCATCAGCATTAATCATGACATAGCGGCTTACAAACAATTGCTGACTCTGTATTAACGTCTGCATGTCTTTACGTAATTCTGCAGCAAAATCTTCATCAACACGCGAATAAGTTAGCACCTCACCACTTAGCCAACTTTCCTTAACCGCCCAAAACACCATCCACTTCAATTGGAATAATGCTTTGAGTTGGTCATCAATAACCGAAGGCTGTCTAGCATTAGATGCCTTTTCAAGTGTGAGTAGAAGCTCTTGGTATATATCAACTTCCCACTGCAGATTATCTGCAAACGTTTCTTGATCAAACGCTTCAGTTAACGCTAATAATAGCTCTTCATATTGACTTAAAATACTGTGTAGATTGTCAAGCGTATCTGCTTCTGTTATTGAACCCGCCTCACTCTTAAGGGAGATGAGCACGCTCGAACGTTCAACATTATTGAGCGTTTCGCTGGTATCGTGAATGGAATCACTTAGCTGAGACAAATTATGCAGGAAACTAACTGCAGACTTCGCTTTGTTCAGCGCTTCAAGCTCTTGGTTGACGGTGTGAATTTGTCGCCCAACAAAAAATAAAATCACGAGCGTAGGTACAACAACTAAGCTCCATATTTTTTGACGGATTGTAACATTCTTCCACAGACTCAAGACTGGCGTCCCTTTCCAATTGTGCCTACTTGCAAGATTAGTTCATTTTTCAATAAACTTCATGATGTAGCGCAATAACGAACCAAATTGGGTAAAATAAACGATAAATTTAACCAAGTTATCGGATAACATGTTGGCGTAAATGAACTTATCAACTAAGCTTATTCGCTAAACAGGGATATATTGTACCTTTTACAGGATGGTAATTCTAAACACCCCACAACTTTTGTTACAAATATTGCGTAAGCAAACTTACCTTCGTAAATTTGCTATTGGTCTTTGTGCGCTTATTTCATGTGCAATAATATTTGTATCTGCACCCTCTCATGCTTCAGAGCATGTGAAAGGTTATGCCATATTCACCTTAAACCCAGACTTTAAGTCACTTTCAAAAAGCAAAGCAAGAATGCTTTACCGAGGGCGCGTGAAGACATTAAAAGGTCAACGAATTGAGCTATCGGATTGGTCAGACGATCACGAAACAAGGAAACAGTTTTATCAGATGTTACTCGGTAAAGACCAAGCGCAGATGAACGCGCATTGGGCTAGCTTGTCTTTTTCAGGCAAAGCAAGACCACCTAAAGAAATTCAAGATGACTCAGTGGCAGCACTTGTCAATTGGCTAAACGAAAAAAGTAATCGCATAGGCTATGCCCCTATTTCGTCATTACCCGAAAATGCCAATGTGCTCTATGTAGTTAAGGGAGGTAACTAACATGAAGCTTCGTACCCTTTATTCAATTCCTGCTTTGCTAGTTGCTTTCAGTGCCAATGCTGCGGTAGAGCTTGCAGATAACATCACTATCAGTGGGTTTGGTTCAACGTCAATCACCAAAACTGACAACGAAACAGATTTATTAATTCACCGCAATGTTAGCGACACAACGTGTTTTGATTGTGACACGATATTTGGTTTACAGCTTGATTACATGTACGACAATTTCTCTGCATCTGTTCAAGTGGTAAAACGTCCGCAAGATAATTGGAGCGACCCTGAGCTTGAATGGGCATATGTGGGTTACTCATTCGGTGAAATCGAATTAAGAGCCGGTAGATCCCGTTTGCCTGTATTCCTCGCCTCTGAATATTACTTTGTAGGCCACGCTTATAAAACGGCTCGCCCACCTGATGAGTTATATAATTCGATCCTTGGTATTACGGCATACAACGGTGTGAGTCTAGTATGGAATTTCGAAGCATTCGAAGAATACCAAGTAACAGTTACGCCATTTTATGCGTTTGAAGATGATAATTTCCTCAACTTTACTAAAACGTTTGATGTTGAAGTAAATGTTGAGAATATTACGGGTATTACCGCGCTCTTAGACGGCGATGGCTTCCGTTGGAATATGACGTATTTTGATGCCAACTACGATCAGAAATTTATCTTAACGGATACTATTCCAGGAATACCGTATTTCGAGATTGATCAACCCGACAGAACTTTCGAACTGTTCTCGTTTGGCGCGGAATACGAGCTTGGCAAATGGACGCTGATGGCGGAAAGACAATTAGGTAATGTGCGCTCTACTTGGTATGCATCAGCGGCATATAACTTTGGCAAGTTCACACCTTACGTGCTTTATGGTGAAACTAAAACAAAAGAGACTGACATTACCCCATTCGACGGCAAGTCTGGTAGTAGCTTTGCGACAGGTGTTAGATATAGCCTAATGGACAACGTATCGCTAAATCTTGAATGGCAGTCGTTTAAAACCTTTGGTGGTCAACGAGGTTCTTTTGTTGAAAGACCAACAGAGCCTGACGCAGATATATACACACTTATGCTAAGTTTTGTTTTTTAAAGACAAAGCTTAGTTTACCCATTAAGACAATATAAAAAGAGCTTATCGAATTACTAACCTTTGATGTAAGTTCATGGTGCTTGCAACTAATGTCAAAGACAAAGGCTTTGGATAAGTTGAAATAGCTAATATAGCTGAAGGGGAGAGTCAGCAGTTCAATTGAACTACTGACAAAATAGTGTTTACAGAGTTACTCAATATTCTGGATCTGCTCATTGAGTAGCGGCATAGACCCTAACAAACTCAATGATTTACCGAAAAGAAACCGTTCAAAAATGCCTGTTTGCCCACCAAACTGCCCACCACTTGCCTATGGCTTTTACTAAATCTTAGTGGTTAGCAATGGAAAAACAGTGCCGTTTTTATGCTGCTGTTAGAGCTAAAACATAGCAGTTTTGAAGGGCTTTATCGAGCACGATTTCCGTCAACATAGCTTTGCCATTTTTTCACTGGTTCTACGCGATAGTAATGAGTCAGCAGAAAGCTCACTTAGCCTGAAATGGACATTATGATAGAAATAAGCTCAATATGGATACTATGGTATCCAAGAGAGATAAGACTGAGTGTCGAATGGTAAGCATCAGGTCTACAAATTGTTATCCCTAAGGTAACTTTGTGTAGACCTTCGGGGCTAGGCAACGCGCTTTTACCACCTCTTTGGTAAATACTGCGTGAAATACAAAGGCATCACGATATTGGTTTGTTCTAACGCTGAAGAGCCTTGTGTACCCGTTAACTTAAAGGTTTTATTTGGAGTACATTTTTCAACGTAGGATGCCAACGATTTTGCTCTTGTACGTTTACCACTTTTGACTTCCACAGGGATGATATCGCCTTCATCGGTCGCCAAAATAAATTCGATTTCGGCGCGGGCGTCATTCCATGAATAGCTTGGGTCAACGCCAATAGCTGTGAGCTCTTGTTGCACAAAGTTTTCAGCCACATAGCCTTTGTATTCATAGTTTTGTTGCTTAATCTCTTTATAACTGCTGCCCAGCATATGATTGAGCAGGCCCACATCAAACAGAAATAGTTTAACCATATTGTCTTTTTTATAGGCCGCCAACGGAGATTTAGGTAATCCTTCAATAGGGTAGTTTGGCAAAGCTAAGCGGCAGCAGTTAAGCCAATGGATCGCGGTTTCAAAATCGCTATAACGAGATTTACGCTCATGCACATGCTTAAATTTAAAGCGTTTAACTGACTCATCGCTGACAAGTGATAGCTGGGCTGGAATGCTATTAAACACCGATTCAATCAGTGTGGCATCGACCTTGCCCGCGTACTTACCGAAATCGCGGCGATAACCTTCAACTAAATCGGCATGAATTTTTGTGACTTTTTCAACACGCTCTAGAATGCTTGAATCCTTAAACTGATACCAAGCAGAAACGGCTTCCGGCATACCACCGGTAAAAAAATAGTCGGTTAGTTTATCCATCAATTTAGTGTGCACCGCCGGTGTGCTTGCTTGACTATCAAATGCTTTGATCAGTGCTTGCTCGTTGGATGCGTAAATAAATTCTTGGAAGGTCAGTGGTCGTAAATTGTATTGTTCTACCTTGCCCACAGGGAAGGTGTTGAGCAAACCAATATTTGAACCGCTGGCTGCGACAAAATAGGACGGTGCTTTTTCGGCAAAATACTTCAGCGAAGTTACGGCTCGTTCACATTCGCCAATTTCATCTAATATCAGCAAGTCGGTGTCTGGATTGAACGCTTGGTTGGTTAACAACTCAATGTTCATTACTAGCTCGTCAGGTGACAACGAGCCATCGAACGCTTCTTTGTAAGCTGGGTTTTCAAGGAAGTCGATACGAAGGATGTTAGCAAAGGTATTCCCAAACAACTCTTGCAGTAGATAGGTTTTACCTGTTTGTCTTGCGCCATCGATCAATAATGGCTTGCGCACAGGTTGACTTTTCCATGCTATTAGGGCCTTGAGTAAGTTGCGCTGCATTGTCATTTTCCGCCAATTAAGACTGTTAACTGTCTGTAGTATAACTCAGTCTACACTTTTACGCGCAGAAAAGTGTTGTATTTTACATTTTTATGCGCGTAAAAGTGTTGTGGCGTTCTAATTGAGCAAGACTTTCCCTTTTTGAGAAAGCTTTTGGCACTCATCCCTTGGGCTTTTGGGGCGGTCTGGGCAAAGCCTTAGTTCACGCCACTTAGGCACACACTAACCCTGCCCACAGAGCATTTATTGTTTTGGGCACTATCTACAAACTGGGGCAAGTAGCTACCTGTACCCTCAGAAAGCTGCACGATCTGGGCATTTATCTACCTACTGCGTCCGATTAGTACTGGCAAACTCCTAACTGAACTTAACAGATCAGTGAGGAAGCAAACGATGAACCCAACCACACAATCACCCACAAACTCAGTACACCCAGCGCGTCAGCAGCGGATTTTGCGCTTGCCCGAGGTAAAAGCCAAAACGGGCTTTGGCCGCAGTACCATTTATGCCTTGATGGCCAACGGAGAATTTCCGCGATCCATCCGGATTGGCGCGCGTGCCGTGGGCTGGTTAGAAAGCGATATCGACCAGTGGATTGAAACCCGCCGTATCGGTGCTGCTTATGTCCGTGGATAAACCATCTGCATCAACCCCGTTACCTGCCAATGAGTTGAATTACAACATGCCAACATTACCGGCTGGTTTTGCTTATAACGCGCAAAACTGGCTGGTGATGCAACCAACGGGGCAAGATAGCCCAGTTAAAATCTGCTCTTGGTTGCAAGTGGCTGCCCGCACCCGCGATCCGCAAGGGGAGAACTACGGCTATTTATTGCACTGGTTAGACGATGACAATCGCCATCGCTACTGGGCTATGCCAGCAGAACTATTGGCCGGAGACGGCAGCGAGTACCGTCGGATATTACTCAGCCGAGGCATGCGGCTGAGTAACAGTGTCAAAGCGCGGCAGTTGCTCTCCCTGTTTATTCAACAAATGGGCGAGCTGGCCACGCAAAAGGCCATTAGCGTGAACTGTATTGGCTGGCATCACCACGCTTATGTGCATCCGCGCCTCACCTTTTACCCAAGCGAACACAGCAACAACCCGCGCATGGTGCTGCAAACCATGCACCCGATAGAAGGCTTTATTCAACAAGGTAGTAGCGACAGTTGGCGGCAGCACGTTGGCCGTTATTGTCTGGATAACCCGCTATTAATTGTTGGTGTCTGCGCTGCACTGGCTGCGCCTTTGTTGCATTTGTGCGGTGTGGATGGTTTTGGTTTACACCTCTACGGTGCCAGCAGTACTGGTAAAACCGCAGCGCTGTATCCGGCATTATCGGTGTGGGGCGAACCTAATCAACTGCGCCACAGTTGGCGTGCCACGGCCAACGGTTTAGAAGGCACAGCATTAGCGCATAACGATGCCTTGCTGGCGCTCGATGAAATGGGCGAAGTTGACCCAAAAGAGGCAGGTGATGTCGCTTACATGCTTGCCAATGGCCAAGGTAAAACCCGTGCAGGCAAATACGGTGAAATGCGCTTACCCTCGCGTTGGCGTTTGGTGTTTTTATCCACTGGCGAAGTGACGCTCGAAAGCCATCTTGCCAGTATCGGCAAGCGCGTAAAAGCCGGCCAGCAAGTGCGCGTGATTGATCTCAGTGCCGATGCCGGCGCGCAAATGGGCGTGTTTAACCAGAGTCATGGTATCAACGCCGCCGATTTAGCCGATCATCTTAAACAGCAAAGTCGCCAACATTACGGCAGCTTGTCCTTGGACTGGTTACGGTATTTAACGCAGCACGGCGCACAGGTGCGACCCGTTTTCCAAAACGTACGCCAACGTTTTTTAGCTAGCTTACCAACCGAGGCTGACGGCCAAGTGCGCCGAGTAGCCGAAAAGTTTGCCTTGCTGGCTAGCGCAGGCCTGTTAGCCATTCAAGCCAAGGTGCTCGATTGGCCAACCCAAAGTGTCGAAGCCGCCTGTTTAAGCCAGCTTAACCAATGGATACTTGCTCGCGGTGGTGTAGCCGCCAATGAAGATCAACAAGCCATTCGCCAAGTGCGCAGCTTTATTGAGCAACATGGCGAAAGCCGCTTTACGCCTAAACAAATTGGTTACAGCAGTCAAGTACGCCAGCGTGCAGGTTGGCTTGATACTTCTGGTACACAAACTCTCTACCTGTTTTACCCAACTGGCTGGCGTGAAGCCACCGAAGGCCTAAGCCCAGATCGCGCCGCCAAAGCGTTGATGGCCGCAGGCTACCTAATCCCCGATGGCAACCGACCGCAGCGCAAAGTCAGCCTGCCCGACAACACCCGCCCACGCATGTACTGTGTTAAAGGCAGCATCTTGGATGACTAAAAAGGCGATGAATCCTGTGTAGGCTTGTCGCCTTGCAGTGAACCGCCAGTCAACATAGATAGCTAGCGATGCTTGAAGTCTAACGCAGACAATACCGCCAGAGGCATTCCCGTGAACCGCCAGTGCACCAACAACCAGCGCGGAACGAATAACAAATGAGCTCAATTATTTGGTTTTAACTCAAATAAGTTGAGAATAATCATAATCGTGGTAGGGTAAGCAACAGTGAAAAATCCCCAAGTTTATGGTTAAGAAAACACCGTGGAGAGAGCATGATCCGCTGCCACCTAGCCCGATTAATGGGTGAGAGAAAAATGCGCATTAGCGACGTGATGCGTGAAACCGGCCTCAGCCGTACCACCGTCACGCTACTTTACAAAGAAACGGCGCTTAAGGTGGACTTAGAGGCATTAGATAAACTGTGCGATTTGTTTAACTGCGATATACACGAACTACTCGAAAAATCGCCTGCGGCCTCCACTGTGAATGAGAATACAAAATGACCCTAATTAACATCAAAGACCTCGAAGCACATCTCTGGCATGCAGCCCACATTATTACCGGGCCTATCGATGCATCGGACTACAAAACTTATATTTTCCCGATCCTCTTTTTTAAGCGCATTTGCGATGTGTACGACGAGGAATTTATCGACGCCATGGAACAAGTGGGCGATGAAGAGCTTGCCAAAGGCGACATGTTTCACCGCATTCAGATTCCACAAGAGTGCCACTGGAAAGACGTTTTTGCCGAAACCAAAGACATAGGCCAAGCCTTAAAAGATGCGTTTCGCGGTATTGAACTGGCTAACCCAAAGCTACACGGCATATTCGGCGATGCCAGCTGGACCAATAAAGAACGTCTGTCGGATGAACTCTTAGCTACCTTGCTTAACCATTTCAACAAAGTAAATCTAGGTGTAGCGTCTGTACGTGACGATGATATGGGCCGAGCCTACGAATACCTCATCAAGCGCTTTGCCGATAAGGCCAATAAAAAAGCCGGTGAATTCTATACCCCGCGCACCATTGTTCGTTTAATGGTTAACATCCTAGACCCACAAGCCGGTGAAAGCGTGTACGACCCAGCCTGCGGCACGGGCGGGATGCTACTGGAAACCATCCACCACGTTAAAGAAAACGGCGGTGATCCGCGTTTGCTAAAAATCAAAGGCCAGGAGAAGAACCTCACCACAGAAGCTATTGCCCGTATGAACCTGTTTTTACATGGTCAGGAAGACTTCGACATTGTTCGCGGCGACACCCTGCGCGAGCCGAAGTTTTTGGTGAATGATCGCTTAGAAACCTTTGATTGCGTAATTGCCAACCCGCCATTCAGCCTCAAAGAGTGGGGCTATGATCTCTGGTCTGCCGATCCTTATGGCCGTAAACAATATGGTTTAGCGCCTAAAACCAACGGTGACTTTGCCTGGGTGCAACATATGTTTGCCTCGTTAAACGAGCAAGGGCGCATGGCTGTGGTATTGCCGCATGGCGTGCTATTCCGTGGTGGGGCCGAAGGCGCAATCCGCACCAAGTTGCTGCAAGAAAACCGCATCGAAGCCATTATCGGCGTAGCGTCAAACCTTTTTTATGGCACAGGAATTCCGGCCTGCATTTTAGTGCTGCGCAAATCACGCCCAGCCGATCATCAAGATCACGTGCTGATCATTAACGCAGAAGAAATCTTCACCAAAGGCCGTGCGCAAAATACCTTGTCTAATGATCAAGCCGACGAAATTTTTAACATCTATCGTCAGCAAGAAACCTTAGGCCCTAAAGCCGAAGAAATCGAAGGCGTTGCGCGCTGGGTGGCGTTAACTGAGATTGAAGAAAACGACTTCAACCTCAATATCGCGCGTTATGTACAAAAACCACTGGAAGAAGAAACCATCACAGTGGAAGAAGCGCTAAAAGACTTCCAGCAAAAACTGGCCGCCCTGGAGCAAGCCGAAAATGAACTGGAAGCACTGTTGACCAAGGAAGGTTTTGAAATATGAGTAAGAAGCTTACTGTGATGGTGTCATCCACCGTTTATGGCGTAGAAGAGCTGTTAGACCGCGTATACACACTACTAACCACCTTTGGTTATGAAGTTTGGATGTCACATAAAGGAACAGTGCCGGTTTTTTCGAACCAATCAGCTTTTGAGTCTTGTATTGCCGCAGTTGAAAAGTGTGATTTATTTCTGGGTATCATCACACCACAATACGGTAGTGGTAAGGAAAAAGACAAAACTGAATTATCTATCACACACAAAGAGATTAAAAAGGCAATTGAACTCAACAAACCACGTTGGTTCTTAGCCCACGACCAGGTTGTATTTGCTCGAAGATTACTAACGGACCTTGGTTACCCTGATAGGGGTTCTCGCTCAAAGCTAGAATTAAAAAAGGGCTCAAAATCTATTGAAGACCTCCGAGTATTAGAAATGTATGAAGATGCAATTCGTACTCCTGAGTTAGATGATAAGGCTGTTATAGAGCGTGTTGGAAACTGGGTACAAAAATATGATCAGGAAGACGATGCTCATTTGTTCGTGGTCGCGCAATTTTCCCGCTATCAAGACGTAGAGCAGCGCCTGACCGAACATTTTCAAAATGTCAGTCAAGTGAGCGCCTCAGTAGGAGCAAGCCATGAGTAAAACGGCCGCACAACTCAAGCAACTACTGTCTCTGGGCGAAAATCAAACCCTTGAATACCTTACAAGCTGCGACTTAAAACATTGCGGCCCGCAAGTTTGCGCCTTTTTAAATACCCAAGGCGGTTACCTGCTTTGTGGAGTCGATGATAACGGCCAAATCAAGGGCGTAGAACAGGCCGAACAAGTGGCTGAACAGCTCGAAAGCCAGCTTAAATCGGCGATTCAACCGCCAGTACTGTTTTCGGTAGAAGTACAGCAAGTCGAAAACAAACAGCTATTAGTGGTTGAAGTGCCGGCCGGCAAAGATATCCCCTACGCCTTTAACAGTGACATCTACATACGTGCCGGCGAACAAACCCAAAAAGCCGATGTTGATACCATCCGCGACATGGTTATGCGCAAGCAAGTAGAGCCTAGCCGCTGGGAACGTTTGTTCTCGTCTGAACTCGACGAACAAGGTTTATCAACCAGCGCTTGTAAAAAACTGCTATCCGCCAAACGCATCCCGAAAGAAGTCGCGCAAGCCGAACAAGGCCTACTGCACCAGTTGCAATTGTTATCCTTGGCCAAATACGGCCGCTTAACCAATGCCGCCGATGTATTGCTGGCCAACGCGCCAGGTAAGCGCCATCCGCAGGCCCGCGTGCGTGCGGTGTGTTATCGCCATAAGGCCGACGACGAATATCAGGATTTACAGCACCTCGATGGTCCAATGGCCGAGGTGATCGAGCAGCTGATTACCTTTGTGATGCGTAATACGCCATCGCGCGCACGCTTTAGCAGTGCTAATAATCAGCGCGAAGACATCCCCATGTACCCAGAACAAGCGGTACGCGAAGCCATTGTCAACGCCTTTGCCCACCGCGATTACAGCAACTTTGCCGGCGGCATTAAGGTAGAAGTTAGCCCAGCGCATCTGAAAATATGGAACTCAGGTGCGTTTCCGCAAGGCATCGACGAGCACAAAATTCAGCAAGGCCATATCTCAGTACTGCGTAACCCAGACATCGCCCACGGCTTATACCTGCAAGGCTATATGGAAAAGCTTGGCCGCGGCAGTGTGGTGATCCAAGATGCTTGTAAAGCAGCGGGCCTACCCGCGCCAAAATGGCACTCTGACAGCAGCTCCGGCGTGACTTTGACCCTGTTCGCCACGGAAGTCGCCACGGAAGTCGCCACGGAAGTCACCACGGAAGTCACCACGGAAGTCACCACGGAAGTCACCACGGAAGTCACCACGGAAGTTACACGGATGATCAGCCTGATGAGCCAAGAGCATAGCCGCGACGAATTAATGGCATTAATGGCACTGAAAAACGCGGAACATTTCCGTAAGCACTACTTAAAACCGGCGCTGGAGATCACCCCAGCCTTGGTAGAAATGACCATTCCAGACAAGCCAACCAGCCGTAACCAAAAATACCGTTTAACCGCGCTTGGCCAGCTGCTAAAGCAACAAGTACAGCAGCAACTAAGCGATAAGAAGACATCATGAGCGCATTAAATAAGAAAAAATTAGAGGATTTACTCTGGGGCGCAGCCGAGTTTTTGCGCGGCCAAATCGACGCCTCAGACTACAAGCAGTACATCTTTCCACTACTGTTTTATAAGCGCCTGTCGGATGTGTATTTAGAAGAATACACCGAAGCATTGGAGATCCATGAAGGCGATGCCGAATACGCAGCAATGCCCATGTTCCACCGTTTTGACATTCCACAAGAAGCCCGCTGGGAAAAAGTGCGCCACACCAGCAAAAACATTGGTGAGGCCATTCAAAACGCACTGCGTTTAATTGAAGCCAACAACCCGCGCTTACATGGGGTGTTTGGTGATGCTCAGTGGACCAATAAAGAGCGCCTGCCCGATCACCTGCTATCTGATCTGATTGAACACTTCAGTAAAATTCCGCTGGGGATTAAATCGGTCGCCCAGGATGATCTGGGTGAGGCTTACGAATACCTCATCAAAAAATTCGCCGACGACTCGGGCCATACAGCTGCCGAGTTTTATACCAACCGTACCGTGGTGCATCTAATGACCCGCATCATGGGCTTAAAACCCGGTGAAACCGCTTATGACCCTACCTGTGGCACCGGCGGTATGTTGCTGAATGCGGTGATGGATCTGCGTGAAAGAGGTGAAGAGTGGCGCAGCGTTCATTTGTACGGCCAAGAAGTAAACCTGCTCACTTCGGCGATTGCCCGAATGAATATGTTCCTGCACGACATTGAAGAGTTCGATGTGCTGCGCGGCGACACATTGGCTGAACCTAAGTTTATTGAAAACGATCAGCTCAAGCAGTTTGATGTGATTTTCGCCAATCCGCCTTACTCCATCAAAAAGTGGAACCGCGATAAGTTTGCCGCTGACCCATACGGCCGCAACCTCTACGGCGTACCACCGCAAGGCTGCGCCGACTATGCGTTTTACACCCATATCATCAAAAGCCTGAAACCCGACACTGGCCGCGCCGCCATGCTCTGGCCACACGGCGTATTGTTCCGTGATTCCGAGCAAAGCATCCGTAAACAAGTGATTGAGTCGGACATTATCGAAGCGGTGATTGGCCTTGGGCCAAACCTGTTTTACAACTCGCCGATGGAATCCTGCGTGGTGGTGCTCAATTGCAATAAACCGTTTGAGCGCAAAAACAAGGTGTTGTTTATTAATGGCGTGGAACACGTTACCCGAGAGCGTGCCCATAGTCGCCTGTCTGATGAGGATTTAACCGTACTGTGCGAGGCGTATTTTGCACCTGAGAAGCAGAGCGACATTACTGCGTTGGTGGACATCGATACCCTTAAAGAGAATCTCTACAACCTGTCGATTCCGCTTTATGTGCAGGCGCAAAACAATGGCGAAGTACACGATATTGAGCATGCCATCGAGGCATGGAAAGTTAGCCGTGTGCAATTGAAGAAACAGACCAATAAGTTATTCCACAGCCTTGCTGAGCTGGGATTTGAGACTGAAGTTTGCAAGGTGGAGCAGTAAATGACTGAGCAACAATTACCCGAAGGCTGGCAAATGGTGAAGTTTGGCGATATCGCCAAACACATTTCCAAACGTGTTGAACCGAGTGAAACTGAGCTAGAAGTGTATGTGGGCCTAGAGCATTTGGACCCAGATAGCCTAAAAATAAAGCGTCATGGTGTGCCAAGCGATGTTGCTGGGCAAAAACTGTTGGTCAAAAAAGGTCAGATTATTTTTGGTAAACGCCGGGCATATCAGCGCAAAGTGGCTGTGGCAGACTGGGATTGTATTTGTTCGGCACATGCTATGGTGCTTGAAGCGAATCCTAAAAATGTAATACCTGAATTTCTGCCATTCTTTATGCAGTCAGATGCGTTTATGGAGCGTGCAGTAGCGGTTTCTGAAGGTTCATTATCACCCACCATAAAATGGAAAGTATTATCTGAGCAGAAATTTGCAATTCCTCCTCAAGATAAGCAGGTGGATCTGGTGAAGCTTTATAAAGCCGTTACTGATGCAGAAGAAAAGTCTTTAGCTCTCTATGATGCTACGCATCAATTTTACAGAAGGTTACGCGAGAAGCTCATTTCTGATGTTGTAGCTAAATCTAAACGTTCCTTGGGTGACATTGGTTTTACTTTTGGTGGTCTACAAGGGAAAAATGCGAGCCACTTCAATGAGAACGGTAACGCCATGTATGTTTCATATATGGATGTATTTTCGAGCCAGATTATTGATAGAAGTGATTTTTCGAGAGTTATGGTGTCGCATGGTGAGGCTCAGAATAAAGTGAAAAAAGGCGATGTATTTTTCACAGTTTCATCAGAAACACCCCATGAAGTTGGAATGTCATCGGTATTATTAAGTGAGACTATAGGCAGTGACTTATATTTAAACAGTTTTTGCGTTGGGTTTCGTCCTGACACCAATAAAGTAGCTATAGGGTTTCTTGCTCATTATCTTAGATCAGCTTTTTTTCGAAAAGAGTTAAGAAAGTTAGCGCAAGGTATAACTAGATACAACATATCGAGAAAGGAGTTGATGAAATGCCCTATCAACCTACCGGATATCTCAACTCAGAATGTCATTGCTCAGAAGTTGGATGATGCATATGACTGCCTTATTGATGTAAAGAATAGAAGTAGCATGAACGGGAAGCTAAAAATTCGCGTGATTTCAGATAGCTTGAAGGGATAGATATGTTTAACGAACAAACCGTCACAGAAAATGGAATTATCGACCTCTTAAAGGGTTTAGGCGGCATCAAATGGACTTACTGCCATGGTGAAAACCTGCCTAAGCAAGCGCAGGATATTTTCGTTGATGAGTGGCTTAAAGACGCATTGTGTTCGTTAAACCCCGATATCGCCAAGCAACCCGATTACGCCGATGAGGTGATTTACAAGCTGCGGGGCGTGGTACTGGAAGCGCGGCATACCGGTCTGGTAAAAGCCAACGAGAATTTTCATGAATGGTTAATGGCCGAAAAAACCTTACCATTCGGTGAGAATGGCGACCATATCACCATCAACCTGATTGATTTCGACAACATCGACAAAAACCACTTTGTGGTGTCTCAACAGGTGCACTATATCGCGGCGACCGAAGTGTATTTTGATATTGTGCTCTATGTGAATGGTATTCCCTTGGTGGTGGGTGAAGTGAAAACCGCTACCCGCCCGAGTGTGACTTGGCAAGACGGCGCCGCTGATTTTATGGGCGGTAAAAAGCACTACTGGAAGAACGTTGAACCTTACTTTGTGCCCAACCTGCTCTGTTTTGCCAGTGAAGGAAAAACCTTTGCTTATGGCGCCATCAATGCTCGGGTAAAAGATTGGGGCCCTTGGCACAATACCGACCTGCGCGAGGACATTTTGCCCGGCTTGGCATCGGTGCTGGATAGCTGTGAGGGCTTGTTAAACCCGCAAACCTTATTGCAGTTGCTGGAATCGTTCGCGCTGTTTTCAACGGTGAAAACCGGTAAAAACACCCCACCCAAGCGCATTAAAATTCTGCCGCGTTACCCACAGTTTGAAGCGGCCAAGCAAATAGTGGAGCGCGTTCGCAAGGGCTACCCGAAAAAAGGACTGATCTGGCATTTCCAGGGCTCGGGTAAATCGTTATTGATGCTCTACACCGCCAAGATGCTGCGCAGTGATAATGCCCTGAAAAACCCCACCGTATTGATCGTGGTAGACCGCCGTGACCTAGACAGCCAAATCAACGAGACCTTTGGCGGTGCCGACGTTAAAAATCTCATCAAAGTACAAAGCTGCAAAAAGCTTGGCGAACATATAGAGCAAGACAGCCGTGGCATTTTAATTACCACCATCTTTAAGTTTAAAGATGTTGAGATCATTGAGGGCAACCCTAACGGCCTTAACAACCGCGACAACATTATTGTGTTAGTAGACGAAGCTCACCGTACCCAAGAAGGTGGCTTGGGCGAGAAAATGCGCTGGGCGCTTCCCAATGCTCACTTCTATGGTTTAACCGGTACACCGATTTCCGGTATCGACCGCAATACCTTCAAACTATTTGGCGCCGAGGAAGACCCCGGACGCTATATGAATCGCTACAGCTACAAACAGTCAATCCGCGATGGCGCCACTAACCCGGTGAAGTTCGAGCCACGTTTGGCGGAGCTACGGGTAGACCGTGATGCCATCAACCAAGAATTTGAGCAGCTTGCCAAAGACAATAATCTCGACGACGAAGAAAAAGCGGCGCTCTCTAAACGCGCGGGCAAATTAGCGGTGATGCTCAAAGCGCCCAAGCGCATGGCCGCTGTCAGCAATGATATTGCCGAACATTTTACCAGCCACGTTAAGCCGAAAAAGATGAAAGGTATGGTCGTAGTTTACGACCGCGATGCCTGCGTGCAGATGTATTATTTACTGGGTGAAAAGCTTGGCTTTGATGCCGTTGAAGTGGTGATGAACGTCGACCAGGCACCCGTAAAAGCCGAAGAAGGCGGTAAAAAAGACAAGCTCAATAAAGACTGGCGTAAGTGGCACGACGATTTAGAGCTGCCGATTAAACAAGCAGATTTTGAGCGTTGGCAGCAGATTGATGCCGAAGACAAAACCCAGAAAGACTTAATCGAAAGCTTTAGAGACCCCAAGCATCCGTTGCAGCTGATCATCGTCACCGCCAAGTTACTCACCGGCTTTGACGCGCCAATCTGCTACTGCATGTACTTGGATAAACCACTGCGCGACCACACGCTGCTACAGGCCATGTGCCGCACCAACCGCTTGTACGAAACAGACGATGTGCGCAAAGACATGGGCCTTATCATTGATTACCTTGGCGTGTTTGAAAACCTGCGCACCGCGCTGGCCTACAACCCGGAAGAGATTGATGGCGTGGTGGAAGGCATTGAAGCCTTTAAAGAGTTATTACCCGCCCAGTTAGATAAATGTTTGTCCTTCTTCCCTAACGTAGATCGAACCTTAGAAGGTTTCGAAGGCATTATGGCGGCGCAAGAATGTTTGCCGACCAATGAAAAGCGCGATGAATTTGCCGCCAGCTTCGGCGTACTAGCCAAGCTATGGTCGGCCATTAACCCAGACACCTTCTTAGCTCCGTATCGCAAAGACTATAAATGGCTGGCACAGATTTACGAATCAGTGCGCCCAGTCGGCCAAACCGGCGCTTTGGTGTGGGCGGCTCTTGGTCCTGAAACCATCAAGATGATCCACGAGCACACCGACATCAATCGCATCCGCGACGATATCGACGAGCTGATCATGGATGAGCATGCCATTTTCACCCTGACCGACAAAGAACAAGAGCAACGCGCCAAACGCCTCGAAATTGACTTGATGGGCCGCCTGCGTGGCAGTAACGACCCTAAGTTTGTCGAGTTAGGTGAACGCTTAGAAAAACTGCGCCAAGACTATGAGTCTGGCGTCATCAAAGCCATCGACTGGTTAAAAGGCCTGTTAGATGCCGCCAAAGACACGGTGCAAGCTGAGCGAGAAACTGGCGAGCATGTGGTGACCGAAGAGGACAACAAGCAGGCCTTAACCAAACTCTTCCTGGAAACTCGCCCAGAAACCACGCCGAAACTAATCGGCGATGTGGTAGAGCAGATCGACAAGATCGTTAAAGCCACCCGGTTTGAAGGTTGGCAAAACTCCAACAGCGGCCCGCGTGAAATTCAAAAGGCGCTGCTGGTAACACTTGCCCAGTTTGGTCTTGGTAAAGATAAAGAGCTGTTCCAAAAGGCATATGGGTATATAGAAGAGCATTATTGATGGCAGCTTGCGGCCGAGTGAGCAACGACAAGGAGGTTTAGGATGCTAAAGAAAATTCAGCACATTAAAAAGCTTGGTGTGTTTGACGATTTTAGCTGGGATAGTGAAGTTAAAAACAAAGGCGGCGCCGTTCAGAACTTTGTTGATATCAACATCATCTATGGGCGCAACTATTCCGGTAAGACCACACTGTCGCGTATTGCTCGTGCTCTAGAGACACGCACTTTATCAGACAAATATGGCGCGCCTTCGTTTCAACTAAACTTTGCTGACAACTCAGATGTAACACTCGCGGCCTTAACCACCCACGACAAGAACATTCGCGTTTTCAATGAAGACTTTATTAGAGATAACCTTCGATTTATCACTAATCCTGACGACAGCATTGAGCCATTTGCCATTTTAGGCGATGACAATAATAAGATCGAAAAAGAGATTGAAGCTCTTGAGGCAGAACTCGGTTCTAGTATTGAAGGGCAAGAATCCGGTTTGTTTGCCGGCAAAAAGCAGGCCGCAGTTGCATACAGCAATGCCTTTGCCTCTCATAAACAATCGAATGATAGTCTAGAAAAACAATTGGGTGATAAAGCGACTAATAAAGACATCGGCATTAAATACAAGCCTGAGCGTTTTGGTGACCAAAACTACACCATCACCAAATTAAAGGCCGATATCACAACTGTAAGTAGCCCTGATTTTCAGCCGTTAACATCAGAGCAAGTGAGCGAGCACGAAAAGCTGATTGATGAAAAGATTTTGCCTGCAATCCCCAGATTTTCTTCCCCTCAGCTAAGTTTTTTGAGCTTGGCACAACAAGTTGAAACGCTGGTAACCAAGCCCATTAGTGAGTCTGACAAAATTCAGGCTTTAGTAAAAGATGCAGTGCTGAACCGCTGGGTCAATGAAGGTCGTACTCATCATCGAAACAAGTATGAAAAATGCGCATTTTGCGACAATGATATTTCGGCTGAGCGCTGGGCTGAGCTTGATAAGCACTTTGATGAAGAATCTGAGCTATTGGAAAAGTCGATTGATGCGTTACTCGCTAAGATTGAAACCGAAAACCAGACAGTTCATGCCGCACTCACCATTGATCAATCTGTTTTTTACTCCAAGTTTTACTCACAACTGACCGCATTGGATTGCAGATTAAAAGCTGCAACCAAAGACTATCAGCTTGCTTTAGGTAATCTAGCCAAGCAACTGAAGGCGCGAAAAGGTGATATTTTAAACGTTAAAGACTTTGAGAGCCCCGCAGACGGTACCGCGAATCTAACGCAAATCTGGCAGGATTATAGTGACCTTTGCGCTCAATCAGAGTTATTTAGCAGCTCATTAGCCGACGAACAAACCAAGGCCAAAGCCGACTTGCGATTGAAAGAGGTTGCTGAGTACTTGCTTACTATTGATTACCAAACACAGCTCAATTCAATTGAAACCTTACGGCAGAAAAGAGACGAGGCTCAACAAGCACAGGCGACTATCAATGCGAATATTACCGAAAAACAAGCACAAGTTACGGCTAAAAAACGTGAACTGAATGACGAAGAAAAAGGGGCTAAAAAGGTAAATGAATATCTGAATAATTTTTTCGGGCATCAGTTTTTGACGTTAGAAGCTAAAAAGGATGAAGGGCCAACACAAGAGGCAAAACGTATTCGGTTTGAAGTGATCCGTGACGGTAAGAAAGCTTATCACCTAAGCGAAGGTGAGTGCAGCTTGCTGGCATTCTGCTACTTTTTGGCCAAGTTGGATGATGTCGCAACCAAAGATTCAAAACCCATTATTTGGATTGATGATCCTATCTCGTCGCTCGATGGTAATCATATTTTCTTTATTTATAGCTTATTGAATGCGGAAGTGGTCGAAAAGGGCAAATTTGCACAACTGTTTGTTTCAACACACAACCTTGATTTCTTGAAGTATCTAAAGAGGCTGAAAGACAGCTATCTTACTGCCGAAGGCCACAAGGTGAAATGTCAGAAAGCTTACTTTGTTGTGGTTAGACAAGATAAAAAATCCACCTTGCAGGTCATGCCATCCTACTTAAAAGAATATGTGACTGAATTTAATTACCTGTTTCATCAGATCCATAAATGTGCCTCTCTTGACGCTATCGATGATACCAACTACGTAACCTTTTATAATTTTGCCAACAATGCGAGGAAGTTTTTTGAGATTTATCTCTATTACAGATATCCCGATCAAGGCATGACACCAGAGACCCTAAGTGCCTTTTTTGGTGAAGATAGTATTCCGGCGATCTTAACAGACAGGATTAACAATGAGTATTCTCATCTGTCAGGAGTCTTTGAAAGGGGCGCGTCACCTGTGGAGGTTCCTGAAATGCAAACTACTGCCAGACAAATCATCGAGCGACTCAAACAGGATAATGACCAGTTTTCTTCATTAATGAGAAGTGTTGGTGAGACCGTTGAGGTTGAAACTGTATGAGCAGGTACTAAAGGGCAATAATGGTAAGCATTGTACAAAGTGAAACCATCTGGAAGTTCCGGATAGTTCAAACGGTAGCCTGAGTAAAAGCCTTACTTGAGCTATTTGATCTTTTGATATTAAAATCGCATCAACAACACCCCTCCCGCTACCCGTTAGATCAGCGCCCTGTGAGGGGTTACTCTTTTTTCAGGCTTCTAATTTTTGGTACCGTAATGAGTTACGACACCAAAATTCGCTTTAATCCACACATCATTCTCCGGCCCACAAAGGTGGTGCAGCAGCGCTAGATTGATTTGGTGACTGATCACGTTGGCGTTTCGTTTTTGGCTTTCTTTTCTTAAACCGCTCAGTAATAACCCCGTACATGATTTGCCTATTTGTTCTGGCGTACTGGGCAGGCAAAATGCGCGGTTTTGCTGTTTGGGGTGCAAGGTAGCGCGCTTTCCTGTTTTAGATAAAGGCGCAGTGCACCAAAAGATACAGGCGTTGGCCGGTGTGTTTGCTTGTAATGTTCTGGTTTGTATTGTGCCGTTCATATATACCGGTAAAAAATGTGCCGGTAACAAAACCAACCCGCCTTGCGCGTGGCCTTCAACCTCAGGTAAAGGTAGCCAATACAGGTTTGGCCATTGCTCGGGGCTCTGCCATTTTTCTACGATCACTTGCGCGCCAATGCTATTCAGCCATTGGTGAATTGGGCAGCCAAGGTGAGCTTGTTTAACGCGTGGTAACTGATAGGTCAGCCAGCGGGTTAAACGTTCGGCGGCATTATCGCACTGGCTTAATGCTGGGTAGAGGGTAAACGCGCCATGCCCAACCAGTAAAGCGACTACCTGCTGTATCCATTCTCTATCCAAATCGTTAGCACTTGCCCATAACACGTCACTTATCACCTTGTTGGTTCGTCATGCCGTCTATTTTCAGTGGTCGGGTGCAGACGCGGTGGTGAATTAGATGAAAGAAATGGCCATCAAACTAACCAGTCAAATCGGTTTTTTATGATGACCTGTGCGCGGCTAACTGTTTGATATACATAGTCCAATACAGCGCTGTTTGACGGCATTTAGCTCATGCAAAAAAATCGAGACGCCAAACGATCGTTTGCATTCTGGGTTAGAAAAAACAAACGGTTTGTACTTTGGATTCGAGGTTGGTTTATGGTGCAAAAAGTGCCAAACCTTGCTTTGTGCCAGTACCGGCAAGGCTTAGCAACGTTGGATTTCAATCGAGACGCCAAACAGTGAATGGGCTAATTTCCCTGTTTGGCGTTTCGATCCAAAAGCCAAACGGATAGTGGTTTTGGCGTAAGGGGGTAAAGGCATGGGGAAGTGTTGAACGAAGAGCGGCTTGCTAATTTGACTTGGAATTTAATGAAGAGGCGTTTTCCAACTTGAGTGAAGGTTGCTTGTCACTGTTACCATCAATGTACTCAAGGGCGTACCCCATTGCCTTGTAGCTTTTCTCGCGTTTTTTAAACATGCGTTGCAGCATAGGGAGGGCGCAGTCTACATAGTCGTGAATGGTGACTTGTGTTTTTCCTTCCGATTCACGATGAATACGACCGGCATATTGGGCCAATGTACCTTTCCATGCGATTGGCATGGCCAAAAACAACGTATCCAGTCTTGGTAGGTCAAACCCTTCGCCCACATATTTTCCTGTTGCGACGACAACTTGAGCCGATTGCAGATGATTGTCAGCGTTTTTGCGTTCGGCAGCTTTCATGGCGCCTTTGAGTACGACAATGCTTATACCCATCTCGGTAAGTCGTGAGTGTATGTACTCAGCATGCTCTCTACGCTCTGTAAGGACTAACGGGTGTCCGCCATTTTGAACACACTGAGAGGCGTCTGAGACGATTTTTGAAGTGCGCTGCTCATTATCGACGAGCCAGCGGTAGGCATCGCTTATTTTTGGGCGCTCATCTGTTTTTATTAGCTCAGCTGGCGGTATATCGTAGAGCTGATGAATCATCACAGTTTGGGTAAATTGCTCATCAGGGCTTTGTTTCACTTTATAGCGAATGAGCCCTGCTGCCATAAAAATGATTTTTTGATGACCATCTTGTCGCTCAGGTGTTGCTGTTAGGCCCAATACATATTTTGCTCTTGCCTCGTTGAGTACCATTTCAAACCTTGGCGCAGATAGGTGGTGGCATTCGTCAACAATAATATGGCCGTAGTCTTGAATGAGAGGCGTGATGGAGTTGTCTTTTTTATTAACCAAGCTTTGGTAGGTGGCTATGTCGATAATGCCACTCGGCTTTCTTTTACCCCCGCCTATACTGCCAATGTTTACGTCGGGTAGGAACGTGCGTAATCGCTCTTGCCACTGTTCAAGCAGTTGTCGGCTATGAACCAGTATTAGGGTATTTACTTTGCGTTTTACGATCATGCCGATGGCAGTAACCGTTTTTCCAAATGCGGTCGGCGCATGCAAAATACCGAAGTCATGTTTAGATATTGCGGCTACTGCGTCACGCTGGTTCTTTCGCAAAGTGAACTCAGGGGTAAGTTTTAATAATGGTTTGCCCGTTTCACGCTTATCGTCAAACAGTGGCGAAATACTGTGCTCTTGTAGCAAAGCAATCGCGTCATCGAGACAGCCACGCGGTAGTGCTAGATAACCGTTTTCAATACGAGCACAGGAAATAAACCTTGGAATGCCATGGGTTGAAAAGCGCAAAGCTTGTGTTTTAAAAAACACAGGATTAGAAAAACTAGCTAATCGCTTTAGTCCTGCCAGTAGTGGTCCAGGTAACTCGCTCATCAAAAAGTAGATATGGTTGGCCAAGGTAATGGTCACGGTTTTCGGCAAAGACTCTAATTTTATTGGTGCGGCTTTGGCTGTGATTTCCCAAGGAGGGCGGTTGTCTATTAGACCTTGTTCAGACAGTAATAGGGTGTTGGGTGAAATGGTTGTTATGAGTTGATCAATACTCGATTGCGTGAGTGTTTTAAGCTCAGCAAGGTACTGCCATTGATCGTCAATCGCATTCAGGTCACAGTCAACAAAGCAACTACGGCCTGAAAGGCGAGCCTCCTTTTGAAGTGGTAGCGCAATGAGATTACCAAAACCGCCTTCAGGAAGGACATCTTGGTTAGGAAAGAGCCTGTCATAGGAGTCAAACGAAAGATTTGGAAATATTTCCATGGCTTTATCAAGCAAAGCGAAACCCAGTGCCCGAGCCTGGTTAGCGGGGATATTGGTGTCAAAAAAGATCCATAAGTGTGCCCCGTTGCCAGAGCGCGAGATTTCTATCGCGTGCGGAATATCAAACTCTTGGCACGCTTTAGACATTGCTTTGACTTCTTCTTGCCAACAGCCTTTGTCAAAATCGGCTGCCAACAAATAGCACGAATTATCTTTCAGTAAGGGATACAGCCCCACCACTTGATGACCGGCAAGGTGCCTGTAAATAATGCGCTCGTCTAGTTCGCTAAACTTTCGGTGTGAACAGTCTTGGCATTTAATGCGGGGTTTGTTGCAAACCCCGTTTACCCATTCATTATCACAGGCTACGGAATAGCCACTGCGCCCCTGTTGATTTTGCCAACGATTGGCAAAGATATCCTCTCTTCCACGAAATCGTTGTCTGAATAGGGCGACTTTTTGTTCTGGGGTGAATGTCTGTATTGAACGCTGGTTTTGAGCGCTACGCAAAGCCTCTCTTAATGCGAGAAGCCGCTGCTTTTCGTTTTCAAGCTCAGCTAACCTGTTATCAATAGCCGAAATATTTGGGTAGCGAGCGTCATTCATAACAAGCTAATTTTGATTCGCATTGCTATGAAGCGCGAACTTGCGGTGGCTTGATCAGCGATTCTGCTGGGATACCTAGCCCTTCATGAAGTTTCCAAATCATTTTTAGCGTGAGTGATCGCTTATGGTTTAGGATTTCATAAACACGATTGCTTTTACCTATCATGGGTTCAAGATCTTTAACTGTTAATCCTTTGCGCTCCATCTCAAACTTTATTGCCTCAACAGGGTCTGGCAAATCCATTGGAAAATGCTTTGCTTCGTAGGCTTCAACTAACGTAACCAAAATATCCAGCTTTTCGCCTTCGACGGTATCAGGCTCCGCCATCATTAGGTTTTCGATATCGTTTAATGCCGCGCGGTAGTCGGCATCTGTTTTAATAGGTCTGATGTCCATTATATATACCTCTTGTTACTACCTTTTGGCTTCAAATCGTTTGCACATCAATTTGATCGTATTGTGCATGGCTGCCGATAAACCGTATGTAAACCACCTTGTAGGCATAATTGATCCAAACGACTAATCGGTATTTATTACCGGCAATGTTAAATACGACACGCCCATCTTTGAGGATGCTGGCATTTCTAAAGTCCTGTTTCACATCCGCCGGTGATCCCCAATCAGCGTTTAATGCATGCCTATACCACGCTAAAGTTGGCTCTTTAGCGTCAATGTATTCTGGGCTGTCTTCCCAAAATGTTTTTAAGGTTGATAATGCGATAATTCTCATGAATAGATGTTAGTCCCAATTTGGGACTTTTGCAAGTTTGGCATTTTTGATGCGGTTAGGAGTTTTTACCGCATCCCCAATTGCCCCATTCCTTGGGGCAGTTTGCTTTCCTCTTATTCTCCCTCTAAAGCTTGGTGTATCAAGTGTTGCCCCATTGTCCCAACTGCCCACGGTAAGTGAGCAAATGGGGGCTTGTTAGTTTCGCCTGATGGGCCTTTTCGGCATGCGGCTGCGTTTGCCATCGAAAAAGGCCAATACTCTGAACCAATAGAGTGATTCTTCATACCCCAAGCTGTGCGTTGGACGTGCAGGCGGGATGAGCCCCAGTTTGCGTCCTAAACTGACAATCACGTAGAAAATGAGCTTTAGCATCAGCCAAGGAGCGAGTACCACGAATACCATCAGGCAATGCCGAGTAAGTGCGTAGCCTATACCATGATGTTGTTCGAGTAAGGCAATGCCAATACACCAACCAAGGCCTGCCAGCATGGCTATTGGAAAGGTAATGGGGGCGAGTCGCATCATAAATTGCATGTTAATGCCCTCCTGCGTGCTGTTGCGAATGTGGCTCAAAGTTCACTAGCGGTTCAACCACATCAGCCACGGTTTGATGGGCAATACGGCGCTCTTCAAAGTAATCGTGGCGGTCGTAGATACCCTCAACGCCTTTTAGCTTATGGTTAAGACAGCGTTCGGCTACGTTGCCTGCAATGCCCAAAGAGGCGGCAAGGCTGCGAAAGGTGCGGCGCAAATCGTGTACGGTGAAGTGTTCAAGTTTGCCCATTTTATTGGGAGGCTGTTTTTTGCGCCCAGGCTCGCGACCAAAGAGCTTAGAAATGGCACGGTTTAGCGTATCTGGCCCCATATGTGGACGATGGCTTGCTCGTCTGGCTGGGAACACATAAGGCGAGCCACAAGCGCGGATTTGCAACTCGTTAAACCAAGCAATGGCTTGGCGTGGTAAGGGAATGCTGATTGGCACGCCGGTTTTGCTGCGTTCTTTGGGCAGATCCCACACGCCTGTGGTTAAATCCATTTCACGCCACATGGCTTCGCACAGTTCGCTTTTGCGTACACCCAATACCAAAAACAGGCAGCAAGCGAGGTAGTTGTCGCGGCCAAAGCTATTGATATGGGTATGAAACACGCTAAAGGCGTAGTGAATTTCCTCTTTGCTAAGCATCCTGTCTTTACTGGACTCCACGCCACCGGCATCGTCTACGGTAAATGCTGCGGCTGGGTTGTTCAGCGTTAAGTCGAGCTTTATCGCATGCCGAAATAGCTGCTTCATGTACATCAAGGTATCGTTGGCAATAGTAGGGCGGTTACTTTCTCGAATGCGCTCTAGCACCTCCCGCACGTCACGTGCGGTCACCTCAGCAATACACTTAATGCCAATGACTGGGCTTATCTCTTTGGTGTAAACCCGATATGGGATCTTGGGATGCTTAAGTCGTCGACTAAGGTCGGTTCGATACCAGTCATGGAACAGTTGATCCACGGTTTCAATGTCAGGTAACTCGATTTTCTGTTTTTCTAGAAGAGGATCTATGCCGTCACGTACTTCCTTTCGAAAGTATGCGGCGGCAATTCGAGCGTCTGCCAACGACATTAAAGGAAATTGCCCCAAGGTTGCTTCTCGTCGTCCTTTGGCTGTGGTGTAGCGGATCATCCAGTAAGGCGAGCCTTGTTTGCGGACGCAAAAATATAGACCTTCACCATCTGAATATTTTTTGGGGTCGGCTTTGCTGTATGCAATAACCTGTTTTGCTGTGAGTTTTCCCATGTTTACTCCATAGTTGCTGAAATAATGGAGGGGGCAATAATGGCTGCCCACCACCGATTTGCTTATTGAATCAGCAGCTAACCTGTTGTGGTGGCGAGTTAAATGCGAAAATTGGGTAACTTACTGCCCACCAATTTGCTCACCGCAAAATGCTTATTGAGCAAAAATGAGGGGGCTGCCCACCATTCTGCCCACCACTAAACAGGTAGTTGGTAACGGACATCTGCAAACCGATTTGGACGGGAAAAATAAAAAAGCCCTGTATTTACAAGCAAATAACAGGGCTTCTAAGACATTCTTGGACGGGTAAAAAAACTATTCGATGTTTTGGATCTGCTCACGCATTTGTTCGATTAACACCTTCAACTCAACCGCGGCATTGGTGATATCTGCATTGATTGATTTTGAACCTAGCGTGTTCGCTTCGCGGTTAAACTCTTGCATCATAAAATCTAAGCGGCGACCTTGTGGCCCGCCTTTCTTCAAAATGCCTTGAGTTTCTTTTACATGGCTGAATAGGCGATCAATTTCTTCGTCTACATCCATTTTTTGGGCAAGTAGCACAAGTTCTTGTTCAACACGGCCAGACTCAGGCTCAATACCTGCATCATTGAATTTCTCAACAATACGATCTTTCTGCCATTGAATAATCTCTGGCATATGCGCTTTTACTTTTTCCGCTTGCACAACAATTCCTTCAAGGCGTTGTTCGATAAGTGCTTTCATGTTGGTGCCTTCACTTGCTCGTGCGGCAATGAAATCTTTTAGTGCTTGGTCAAACGCCGCTAGAATGTCGGCTTGAATCGCGTCCATGTCAGCTTCTTCAGCTTCCATTACACCAGGCCAGCGCATAATCTCTACCGGGTTAATACTGCTGTCGTCTAGCTTGCCAGCGATAGTTTGTGCATGAGCAATAAGCTGTTCAGCTAATGTCGAATTTAAGCTTAACGCACCTTTGTTTGCTGGGTTAGCAGTAAAACGTAAGCTACATTCTACTTTACCTCGGTTTAGTGCTTTGCGAAAACGTTCGCGAAGCACTGGTTCAATACTGCGGAACTGCTCAGGTAAGCGGAAGTAGGTTTCTAAGAATCGTTGGTTAACCGAGCGGATTTCCCAAACGGCATTACCCCATTCGCCTTTTACCTCGTTGCGAGCAAAGGCTGTCATACTATGAATCATAATCTTTCCTATTAACTAATTTTATAAGAATGAATCACAGCGGATTATGCCTGAGTTACTGAAACAGCGCTAGCAATAGCCGCGCTAGTTCCTGTTATTTGCCATAAAGTTGCGCTGCTGGTTTATACATTACCCATGAGGCTAGTACATATTTATCGTTAGAAATCGGTGTGCGACCTCGATGCGTGTGAGTGAACCCGCAAGGTGATATTACCAAACTTCCTTGTGATGGTTTGATGCTGGCTTGCTGATAAAAGAAATCTGTTTCTCCCCCTTCAGCGACGTCGTTTAAGTAAACCAACCACAATAAGGTTCTGTGTAGGCTCTTTTGCTTAGGATCGCTCGGATGAGGATAGTGTTCTGAATGCCAGTGACCAAAGTTACCTGTTTTGGCCACATATTTCTGCATATTGATGTCATCGAGTTCAAAGATAGATTGCACTAGCTGATTGATTTGCTCATCTGACATTTTCGCCAGCGCGTCAGCACCTATCGTTTTAACTTCACCGGTTTTGGCATCTTGTATACTCGGGCTTATCGCGCCTGTAATGATATGCGGGTAGGCTTTCACATATTGAACAAGGCCTTGTGAAATAACGTCATTGATCGCTTGATGTTCTGATTGCCACTCAGGAAGCGTAGACAAGTGAATATCACTGCTGTTCTTCTTAGTTAAGTCGACACCCGAGCCTACTCTGCCTTGCTGTTGGCGTGGATCTTGTTCAAACTTGTGAATTAAGTGCTGACAAAATTCTTTATTTAGTGCTTGTTTGAATTCAACGATAAAGTGCTGCATTTGTTTTAATTAGTAGTATTTGCAATGCCTGAATACTACTAATTAATTAGTCATGTTGTCAGCCTTTGTTATGAATTAACTATAGAGCTAAGCGCAAACTACCAAAGTCTGCAGCAAAATCGACGCACCAAACACTAATCGTATTGATATCATCAAGTGTTCTGCTCTCAGGTAACGTCACCACTATCGTTTCGTTCATATAAACGCGACCATTAAGCTGTTCACCCATGCTAAACCCTGTCGCCCCTTCATAATCATGCTCGATGGCACCATAGAAAAACACATCGGGGCCTAACCCGTCATAGCTAAAGTTGGAAATTTCAATGGTGCAATTGTCTATGACTCGAGCTTCCCCCATAACGCCATGCGCAAATGTTTCAAAAACACCAGTTGCGCCCACCATAGGGTGATCGTTACCACATTCATCTCTCGGCGTAGAATCAATTAACCCCAAAGTTTCACGGAAATGATAAAGCGCTTGCTCGGCCGAAATTAAGTAGGTATTTACGACATTACTGTCAACAATGAGCGCACTAACGCTATCTTCAAAGTCAGGGGATGAAAAATCAATATCCAAGTTGGCTGCCAATTCATGGGTAGTTTGAGAAATTTCGATGCCATTATCTGGTTGGCCATCTACATCTAATGATTGCAGAAGTCTGATCATATTAACTACTTCAACAGCCTCTATATCTTCTGTTGAAAACACAGTCATTGGGGTGATTAAACTTTGAGCCGCTATTTCGGGGAATGCTATGCCACCAATAGAGAAGCTAATTGTTTCATTATTCTGATAGATGAACTCGCCATTTTCGTTAGTCATACCTGATTGACTGACGGTTTGATAATTCAACCCTTGTACTGGTGAATCAACAAACTGGCCGGTAAAAGTTGGTGGCGGTGTAACAGGTTCCACAGGCGTATTCGACGATGAGCTTCCGCCACTGGAACCACCACAAGCGCTCAATGCAGCACTTACCGCTACGACAACTAGACTTTTTAATTTCAGCATGTTCACCACTCTTATTCCTTTTTGACTGAGATAGAGTATAAGAAAGGCAAAGTGGTGAAATAATCACAAAAGTCTCACAATTTTATGAAAATTTGGTTTTAGATATGAGCGAATGTTATTCACTGCTCATCAGCTATTTAGAAAATCTGGGGTGCAATACGTTCTTTTGCTGCATCATTCGCCAAGCAAAAGAACGTAAACTCAATTAATAAAATAAAGCCGAGGTAAGTGTGATTACGCATCCTTTGACTGTTGCCAACGGGACTTAATGTGCTCTGCAACGCGGAAGGCATTGGCATAAATGGTGTAGGTATAGGGCACGCTACCACCGGTTGGCATGAATGAACCATCAGTGACAAACAAGTTATCCACTTCATGCGCCTGACAGTATTTATTCAATACCGACGTTTTAGGGTCATCACCAAAACGGCAGCCCCCCGCCATTAGGTTTGTTGGCGGATAGCTACTCACTGAAGAGTAAACATTGGTTGCACCCAATTGTTTAAGCACAGTTTCGGCTTTGGCAGCGATGTATTCACCTACTTTTAGATCTTGAGGATGATAGCCAATTCTCACCTTCGCGACAGGGTCGCCCCATTTATCCTTCACTGAGTTGTCTAATTCAACAAAGCAATCATCTGTTGGCAGCCAGTCATTAAACACTTCAAAGCGAAGGGTTCGATACGTAGTGAATTCTTGTGTTAGGTTAGCTTTTAACGCTTCACCCCACACAAGCTCATCGTTCTCATCGTATTGTGAACCCATTGCTCGGGCAATTGGGTTTTGGTGGAAAAGAAAATCGATGGTGCCGCCTTTAGCTTTACCGCTTGCATTTGCGCCTTCAAATTCAGCATCGTCAATTTCGTACCAGTCTTGAATAGCACGATTAACAAACGGACCCACTTGTCGTAATTGGGCAATTTGCTCTTTAGACAGCTGTTCGAAGTCGAAATCACCACGACCAGTACCACCTGCACTAAACACTAAGTTTTTACCTACTTGACCGCTATTATTGGCTAAACCGTTGGGGAATTCCTCTCCTACTGACGCCAGCAACAGGCGAGACGTTTCGACTGCCTGACAAGCAACAACGTAGAAGTTAGCACTTACTTTTCGCTTTTTACCTTGCTGGTTGTAGTATTCAACGCCAGTTATTTCGCCAGCAGCATTTGACGCAATATTAAATACTTTAGCATTTGGCAAAATAGTTAAATTACCTGTGGCTACAGCGTGGTTTAGGAGCGCAGCTCTAGCACTGCCTTTCGCGCCTGACGAACAACCATAGCTGCTGCAGTAGCCTGAATATTCACAACTACGACGGCCCATTGCAGGGCGAGAAAGTACAGCACGCGGCACAGGAATTGGGTGATAACCTAGCTCTGTCGCGGCCTTGTCTATCCAGCCAGAAACTGGGTGCTCAGCTACAGGTGGATATGGAAAATCTTTTGAACGCGGTTCTTGATGCGGATGCTCAACCACTCTACCTGAAACGCCTACTTGCTCATCTACTTGCGTATAAAATGGCTCAAGTTCTTCGTAACTAATTGGCCAATCTTCAACATTGGCACCTTTAATCTCGCCAAAGGTAGACTTCAGTTTAAAATCAACCGGCTTTAAGCGGTGGAAGTAGCCACTCATAAAGTTTGAAGAACCGCCAACTACGTTACCATTCCAAAAACTCCAGCCCGACTCTTCTGTCGACTCGCCTTGCCAATATGACGAACCGTCATCACGCTCATATTCTTCTTCAATTACATGACGTTCGTCTGCCAGCGAAGGGTTGTAAGCGTCGCGCAAACTAATCGCGAGTTCGTCTTTATAAAATTCGTCTTCTGTCAGCCACGGGCCTTTTTCTAGCACCAGTACTTTTGCACCAGCTTTGGCCAAGGTATATGCGACAGGTGATGCGCCAGCACCACTGCCGACGATACAGATATCATATGTCATGCTTTGCGAGTTTCCTCTGGTGTTAAGTTTTTAACGGCGATGCGATTGTTTACTCGCTGTTTGTGACGTCCTGGTATTTCATAAAAGCGCTTTCCTTTGGCAGGAAGCGGGAAACCAGCTTGATGTTCGAGCCATTGCCAGCCAATCCCATCTGGATTACCGCCATAGGCAGGTGGCGAAAGCATTGCTTCATACACATAGTTTATCAGCGTATTTATCCAGTTATGCCCTGCTCTAGAACCTGAGATTTTTCGCAATACTTGCTCTTTTTGTGCTTGTTTTAGCGCTACAAAAGGTTGCTTCAATTCGCTTTCACTAAAACCATTTAACCAGCCTACACCGTTGAAAATAAATTCTTTTTCTGCTTCATCAATCGGCTGTTCGTCAACCACGTTAAATAGATAAGCCAATGCTTGAATATCTTCAGCGCTGGGGCCTGTAGGCGAACTTGGTAGTAAATGAATTAGTACAGCGTCTAATGTCAGCCATGGGTCACTTTTCTTTAGCGAAAGCAATTTCGACTGTTTTTCTGCTGTCCATGCGAGCGCCTTCGGCATAGCTGCAACAGCAGAAGCGCCAGCAGCAGATTTGAGAAGGTTTCGACGCGATAATTTAGCGCGTAGCCACGAGGGTGTTTTGTAATTAGGGTCAAAAAACGACATATTAGAAGCCTGTTTTGTTAACAACTTGTCTGCTGAAGCTAATCAACTTTGTTAGCGTTTATAAAATTAGCGTTTATAAATTTTTAGTGCTGTCAGCTTTCCACTGATCAATGAAAGTTATCCACTGCTCACGAGAGTATTCACCTGAATTTAGAAACTCTGCAGTATCTTTTGAAAGCACCATTTTGCCTGCAGACGTAGACACATACATATGCGGATAGCCTAGCACTGGCGGTAGCCCGTTCATAAATTCAGTGTTCTCATTGCTGTCACTCACGTTGATTTTCAGCAACACAAACTCACTGTGTAACGACTGATAGATATCAGGATTCTCGGTTAGGAATGCATCCATTTTTTTGCACCAGCTACACCAATTGCCACCAATCTTTAGTAACACATTACGGTCAGTTTTCTTGGCGAGCTCAATGGCTGCAACGGCGTCTTTGAATGGGTCTCTTTGGTCATCAAATATTTTGCTGTAAAGCGGTAGTTTCTCACTGGTGATCACAGCGTTCATTTCAGCAGGTGCTTTTGCGGCATTTTCTGACGATACTTTTGAAGATGCGTAAGACAACGGGGAACCTAAGGTTACGCACAAAGCCGTTAATACAGCAGTCAATAAGGCTTTTTTCATTTGGGATAACACCTCTACGAATAATCTATACTTACAAGACCTTGCCAAAATAAAACTAATTTCACCAGTCTGTATAAAGTCTAAGAATAACTTTACGCTAATTAGATGATTAACGTCACTATTCGCTTTACACTTGCCTGACTGATTACCTCAATTATTACATTAGCTATTATCTTAACTATTACCCTAACTATAGTTCATTCATTTTACCGATTACTCCACTCCACCAACGCCAACAACAGCAAAGCTTCATTGGCCAGAAACGATGGAAAATCCTCGACAAATTCTTTCCTCGCGAGTGTAAATAGCTGTTAGAAACGACTATAATGCGTGAAAAATTTAACGAAGGAATTAACATGCGACCAAGTGGCAGAACTCCCGGACAAATTCGTCCAGTAACCATTACCCGTCAATTCACCGCTCATGCGGAAGGCTCAATTTTAATTGAGTTTGGTGATACTAAAGTTATCTGTACAGCGACGGTAGAAGAAGGCGTACCACGCTTTTTGAAAGGTCAAGGTAAGGGCTGGGTTACTGCAGAATACGGTATGTTACCTCGTTCTACGCATACAAGAATGCGCCGTGAAGCAGCTAGCGGCAAGCAAAGCGGTCGTACATTAGAAATTTCACGCTTAATTGCACGTTCTTTACGAGCAGCAGTTGACCTGCAAGCACTAGGTGAAAACACGATTACGGTTGATTGTGACGTTATCCAAGCCGACGGTGGTACGCGAACAGCTTCTATTACGGGTGCTTGCGTAGCGCTTGTCGATGCGTTGAATTACATGCGTTCAAAAGACATCATCAAAACCAATCCGCTTAAGCATATGATTGCTGCAGTTTCTGTTGGTATATACAAAGGCGAAGCCGTTACCGATTTAGATTATCCAGAAGATTCAGCCGCTGAAACCGACATGAATGTTGTAATGACTGAAACCGGCAAGCTGATTGAAGTGCAAGGGACAGCCGAAGAAGAGCCATTTAGCTTTGAAGAAATGAACGACATGATGCAATTAGCAAAACACAGCATCAACGAGCTTTTCGACATCCAAAAAGCGGCATTAAGCTAACCCTATAGCTAAGCACTAATTGAAGAGAATACACTTGTGAAAGATTATCAACGCGAATTTATTGAGTTTGCTTTAAGCAAACAAGTTTTACGATTTGGCGAGTTCACCTTAAAGTCAGGCCGTACTAGCCCATACTTTTTCAATGCTGGCTTGTTCAACACTGGCGGTGACTTAGCGCGTTTAGGTCGTTTTTATGCTGCTGCATTAGCTGATAGTGGCATTGCTTTTGATTTACTATTTGGCCCTGCATACAAAGGTATCCCTATCGCAACAACAACCGCTGTTGCTTTAGCTGATCATCACGACATGGACATGCCATACTGCTTTAACCGTAAAGAAGCCAAAACACACGGTGAAGGCGGTAATTTAGTAGGTTCAGCGCTTGAAGGTAAGGTCATGCTGGTTGACGACGTAATTACCGCAGGTACGGCAATTCGTGAATCGATGGAAATCATCAAAGCCAACGGCGCAGAGCTTTCAGGCGTACTTATCGCTTTAGATCGCCAAGAAAAAGGTAAAGGTGAGCTTTCTGCTATTCAAGAAGTAGAGCGTGACTTTGGCACACAGGTTATCTCTATCGTTACACTGGGCGATCTCATCAATTACCTTGAAGAGAAAGGTGATATGGCTGACGCATTAGCGGCAATCAAGCAATACCGCGAAGACTACGGTATCTAAATCCGTTGACCATATATCTCGTTTGAAGATATATATGCTGGATGTAAAAAAGGCGCTTAACTAAATTAGTTAAGCGCCTTTTTTGTATTTTTGGTTTTAAGTATTCAGCTAAACCCTACTTGTGGTATTGCTTACTTAAACGGTGAACGGCTTCAATGAAGTGTCCAGCATGCTCTGGATTCACGTCAGGGTGAATGCCATGGCCAAGGTTGAATACGTGGCCAGTACCTCCATCACCAAAACCTTTTAAGATAGTCGCCACTTCTTCTTCAATACGCTCTTTAGGTGCGTAAAGCATAGACGGGTCCATGTTGCCTTGTAGTGCAACTTTATCGCCGATGCGTGCTTTTGCATCTTCGATATTGATGGTCCAATCAAGACCTACACCATCACACCCAGTAGCAGCGATGCTTTCTAACCACATACCACCATTCTTGGTGAATAACGTCACTGGTACTTTGCGACCATCGTTATGGCGCGTTAAGCCGTCTACGATTTTGTGCATGTATTGTAGTGAGAAGTCTTTGTAATCACGTGGTGACAATACACCGCCCCATGTATCAAATACCATCACTGATTGTGCACCCGCAGCGATTTGCGCGTTCAAGTAGCTGATCACTGAGTCGGCAAGCTTATCAAGTAATAAGTGAAGTGTTTGAGGCTCTGCGTACATCATTTTCTTAATTTTGGTGAACGCTTTAGAGCTGCCGCCTTCTACCATGTATGTCGCTAATGTCCATGGGCTACCAGAGAAGCCAATCAATGGTACTTGGCCGTCAAGCGCTTTACGAATTGAACGCACTGCGTCCATTACGTATTTCAATTCGCCTTCTGGATCTGGGTGACCAATTTTATCAACGTCTGCTTTACAGGTAATTGGACGCTCAAATTTAGGACCTTCACCTGTTTCAAAGTAAAGACCTAAGCCCATTGCATCAGGAATCGTTAAGATATCACTAAATAGAATCGCTGCATCAAGCGGGAAACGACGTAACGGCTGAATGGTCACTTCTGTTGCCAGTTCAGTATTACGGCACAAAGACATAAAGTCGCCTGCGTCTTTACGCGTTTCTTTGTACTCTGGTAAATAGCGACCTGCTTGGCGCATCATCCATACTGGGGTGTAGTCTACTGGCTCACGCGATAGTGCGCGTAAATAAGTGTCATTCTTTAAGTTGCTCATTCAATACAGGCCTCTAAAAATAAGTGGCGGCATTCTACCATCGCCCTATGTTGAATGCCATTGTCGCCGCTCACAAAAGCCACAGAATCTTTGACGTAGATTAACTCTGCTTAAAAAACTAACGAGACTCACAAGATAAAGCAGATATCGTTAAGCGCTCAAAAGATGTGCCGGCATAAGTTAATAATTAACCAAAGAAATAATCACTGAACAGCAGTTTTATTGATTTAGTACTCTAGAGGGTAACGCTTGTAGACACGAGATATACTAAGGTTCTCGTAGAATTTTTGCTCTATTAAAGTTGGGATATTTTGTTGCATTCAAAAAAATGCTTTGTTATAAAATGTCTCGCGCTAGTTAAGAAAACAATTAATAAGAAGCTTGTTAAACAAGACCATACAGCGAGCATTTCAAGCCTTACTTCGGTAAGGCTTTTTTATTGCCTGAAATTTATGTTTTCTTAGTATTTCCCAGACAACTAAAAGATACCTAGCATTGAACTAGCAGAAAGCTAAATAGTGAGTTGGAAAGTCACTGGTCCGTCATTGAGTAGCGATACTTTCATATCAGTACCAAAAATGCCCGTAGGCGCTTTAAAGCCCTTTTCTCGTAGTTGCTTGGTAAAGAATTGATAGAGGTTTTTACTAAAGTCTGGTGCTGCGGCGCCCGTAAAGCTTGGTCGCATGCCGCTTGACGTATCAGCAGCCAGGGTAAACTGAGAAACGACAAGGATATCGCCACCCGCTTGGGCAACATTGCGATTCATTTTGCCGTTATCATCTTCAAATACTCGATAACCAGCTACGCGTTCAGCTAATCGTTTCGCTTTTTGTTCATTGTCTTCAGGTTCAATAGCTAGCAGTACCAAAAGACCCTTTTCGATTTCGCCAACAGTCTCACCCTCGACCACAACATTGGCATGAGACACACGCTGAATTAACGCTATCATTGATGTTCACTTTGTTCCTCAATAAAAGAAGCCATTTTATCCGCAGATTTACAAAATGCATCTATTGTTTGAGACTCAAAGCCACTGTGCCCTGCTTGCGGTAAAATTTGTAAACGTGCATTAGTCCACTTTGCTGCCAGCTGATATGCAGCATCTAGCTGACACACCATATCGTATCTGCCATGAAGAATAACCGCTGGTATGTCAGCGATACGGTCAATTTGAGAAAGTAGATAGTTCGGTGACAAGTCACATTGATTAATAAAATAATGCGCTGATATTTTCGCCATGCACAATGCTTGGTGCTTATCTTCGATGTGCCGCTTGGTAATTGCGTGGTGTTCGATAGTTGATAGTCGCATCTCCCATAAGAACCAAGCCTGACTGGCGGCTGCCACTGCTATTTCATTGTCGCATGTTAGCATTTGATGATAGGCGCTTAGTGGGTCTTCGTTTTCTGCATCAGCAAGTTCCTGAGTAAACTCGGTATAGTATTCAGGAAAAAACTTCGCAGCGCCTGATGGCTTATAGAGCCAATCCAGCTCGTTTTGCGTGCCTAGGAATATGCCGCGTAAAATAAACCCTAAACAGCGTTTGGAGTAACTAATGCCGTATGCGAGCGCAAGTGTCGTCCCCCAAGAACCTCCGGCAACAACCCACTGCTCAATATTCAAATGAATCCTAAGTTTTTCTAGATCGTTGACCAAATCCCACGTGGTGTTATTTTCAAGTGAAGGCGAAGGAAGCGAGCGGCCACAGCCCCTCTGATCAAACAGGATGATGCGGTATTTTTCTGGATCGAAATAGCGCCTATGGGAAGGACTACTGCCCGCGCCCGGACCGCCATGTAGATAAACGACAGGAATGCCCTGCTCGTTGCCAGACTGCTCAATATAAAGCTGATGCGTATCATCTACGCTTAACCAGGCAGAAGAGTACGGTTTAATGTTTGGATACAGTGGCTGTGCCATAAATAACCCCCTCTGTTAGTCTAGCTAGTTATCTCGGCTTTGCTATCTGATTCATTAGCTGCTTTACATTCATTAACATCAACACTTATACGCCCCTCTCCTTGGGGAGCCTCAGCTTCAACTTCTGATCCCTCAACTATCGGTAAATGCCTCGCAGCAAACGACTCAAGCGATGCGGTAACTAGTGCACCGAATAAAACCACCATCCACGATAAATAAACCCAAACAAATAAAATCGGAATACCAGCAAGTGCGCCGTAAATGGCCTGGTATGATGGAAATTGTGTTACATACAACGCAAATCCTTTTTTAGCAAATTCAAACAGAACGGCCGCAACAACAGCACCTGTAAAAGCAAATCGAGTGGGTACCGTTTTATTGGGTACGACAAGGTAGAGGATTAAAAAAGCCACCGACGAGATAATCAAAGGTAGGGTTCGAATGAATATACTGCTGATACCTAAGAAATCGTAATCCCCCAAGGATACTAGCGAAACCACGTAAGAAGTAGCAGCCAAACTACCACCAACCATTACAGGGCCCAACGTAAGAACCATCCAGTACATAGAAAACGATGTAATCATTCGCCTTTTGGCAGACACATGCCAAATGCGATTTAAACTCTTATCTATCGCTGATATCAGCATAAGCGCTAATAAGAATAGAAATATAACAGCAATTGCCGACATCTTTGATGCATTGGCAACAAACCCCGTTAGGTACGTTTGAACCGTATCACCTGCGGTCGGTATAAAGTTACTGTAAACAAACCCTTCAATTTCGGTTTTGATTTCTCCGAAAATAGGAAACGCTGTTAACACTGACAACATAACGACAAGTAAAGGCACCAACGACATCAGGGTGACATAGGCTAAGTAGCCTGCAACCACATGAATTTGCGCACTTTGAAGCTCTCGCCATAAGAAACGAACGAACTTTAAACTTTCTTTTGCAATTGGTGAGACACGCTCAGTCCATTGAAATGACATAATTATTTACCGATTCAGGTTTAAACAGTTATCGCTTTATACTATGCTTAAACCGATTATACTTAACAAAAACATAACATAATTAGTAGGATATCAAAAATGTCAGGACAAGGTTCAGGTGGGAATGTACTTGCGGCGATTTGTAGTTTCTTTATCGCTGGTTTAGGTCAATTAGTACAAGGAAGAATTTTAGCGGCGATCGCATTTTTCCTATTAACTTGGGTTAACTACACTTTAGCAGCTACAGGTATATTGTTTTTCATGGCGTTGCCTGGCTTTATTTTTCACGTCTGGGCGATTATTGACGCTGCCCGATATAAAGGGTGATGTAAAAAATGAAACTGCTCAGCACTGTTAAAATATTAACTCTCTTATTGCTGCTTCAGGGCTGTCAGTCCGCCTACTACTCCGCTATGGAAAGCTTTGGTAAGCACAAACGTGATTTACTCGCAGATGAAGTTGAAAATGCACAAGAGGCGCAAGAAGAAGCGCAAGAGCAGTTTAGTAGTGCACTTGAACAATTATCGGCACTAATCGAATTTGATGGCGGCGACTTGCAAGCACAATATGAGGCGACATTGTCTCAATATGAAGCGAGTGAAGATGCCGCTAACGATGTTTCGAAGCGTATCAACAACATTGAAAGCGTAGGAGATGCGCTCTTTGAGGAATGGCTCGACGAGATAGAGCAATACAGTAGCGCAAAGCTAAAAACTCAAAGCCGCAGACAATATCAAGATACAGAACGTCGATACCAAAAGCTGTTACGCGCAATGCGCAAAGCAGAGGGTAAAATGGAGCCTGTGCTTGCTGCATTAAAGGATAATACGCTGTATTTGAAGCATAACCTGAATGCTAGTGCAATCGGCGCCTTGGAAGGCGAATATCGCGACATTCAAGCAGATGTTAATTTACTGATAAAAGAAATGAACGCTGCTATTGCCGAATCCGAAACCTTCCTATCGCAACTAAATCAAGGTTAAATTGTTTGTGTACATAAGCTTTTATAATTAGTCCTAAATGTGTAAACACATTTCATGACGGGGCATACTTAATCATAAAAAAGCCACAAAAAAGCAAGACCTTTGCCTTGCTTTTTTGTGGCTTTTCGTTGTTGTGATAGCGCGATGCTAAACGCTTTCAGGATTGCTTAATCTTTGTCGTTAGCGGTACGACTCTGCATATTGTTAACTAAGGTTAGAATATCCGAAAGTTTCTTAATATGCTCATGATTAGCATCTCCTTCCTGAAAACGCTCACTTAACTCGCGCAGTTGTTTTAACTGATCCGGTGACATTTTATTACGTTCCATATGCGGTTGTAGAAGCTTTATTTAGTGGGCAGCACGAAGGTAATGAGGCTTGATCTGGCTCCTCTTTTGAGCGCCCTTTGATCGACCTTCACAGATAAACTCTTCGTATAACGATTTAAGCTCGAACTGTTCTTGCTGACTCGCATTTTGCGATACCGCTTTTTCAAACAACAAACTCATTCGGCACACTTTACTATTGTCCATATAGCTAAGCTTCCATATGTATTTCAAACTACCAATAATTTTAGCAGTGCCTCGACATAGCTCTAGTTAACAAACAGTAAATCCATGTTACATCCAGTTAACAACGTTGTTCTTCTAGAAATTAATTAAGTTTTTCAAGGCATTGAAAAAGGCAATTTCTCCTATTGATAATGTCTATTAAAAATATCTGACAAGTGTTTGAGACATGTCTTACAAGATCCACATCCTAATGGGAGCCCAAGCCACAAGATTAAACACTTCAACATTATTTTAAGGCAATAAAAAAGCCACCGACAAGGTGGCTTTTTCTAACGAATTATTGGATATGGATTATTTTTTCGTGCGGCTTTCACGCTTACGATCTGACTCTTTAAGCCACTTCTTACGAATACGAATATTCTCAGGAGTTACTTCTACTAATTCATCATCGTCGATGAACTCAAGCGCTTGCTCTAACGTCATCTTAATTGGTGGCGTAAGCACCTGCGCATCGTCAGTACCAGAAGCACGAACGTTAGTTAATTGCTTACCTTTAAGGGCATTAACCGTTAAATCGTTATCGCGGCTGTGAATACCGATAATCATACCTTCGTACACTTCAACACCGTGACCAATCATTAAACGGCCACGTTCTTGTAGGTTGAAAAGGGCATTTGTTAACGCTTTACCTTGTGCATTAGCGATTAACACACCGTTTAAGCGCTGACCTATCTCACCACCTTTGTGCGGGCCATACTGTAAGAACGTGTGGTAGATTAAGCCAGAACCAGACGTTAACGTCATAAACTCAGTTTGGAAACCAATTAAGCCACGGCTTGGCATAATGAAGTCCATACGAATACGGCCTTTACCATCTGGTGCCATATCAGTTAGTTCTGCTTTGCGTAAGCCCATTTTTTCCATAATTGAACCTTGATGCTCTTCTTCAACATCAACAGTCACTGTCTCGTAAGGCTCTTCGATTTGACCATCGACTTCGCGCATAATTACTTCAGGGCGAGATACGGCTAGTTCGTAACCTTCACGACGCATATTTTCAATTAAAATACCTAAGTGAAGTTCACCACGACCAGATACTTTAAACTTATCTGGGTCGTCTTGCTGTTCTACACGCAATGCTACGTTGTGAATAAGCTCTTGGTCTAAACGATCTTTGATGTTTCGTGAAGTTACATACTTACCTTCTTGGCCAGAAAAAGGTGACGTATTTACTTGGAACGTCATTGTAACTGTTGGCTCATCTACTGATAACGGTGGTAACGGTGCCACTTCATTCGGACAACAAATAGTGTCAGAAATTTTCAGCTCACCAAGGCCAGTAATCGCTATAATATCACCCGCTTGTGCTTCTTCAGTCTCGTGGCGCTCTAGACCCAAGTAACCAAATACTTTACCTACTTTACCGTTGTGCACTTGACCCGCTGCCGTTTGAATTGTTACTTGCTGGTTAGGCTTTACTGAACCGCGAGTAACACGACCAACACCAATTACACCTAAATACGAGCTGTAATCAAGCTGAGAAATCTGCATTTGGAATGCACCATCTGGATCTGCATCTGGCGCTGGTACTTGATCGATAATAGTTTCGAAAAGTGGCGTCATGTCTGTACCCACTTCACCTTCTTCCATCGATGCCCAGCCGTTAATTGCTGATGCATAAACTACTTGGAAATCTAACTGTTCATCAGAAGCACCTAAGTTGTCGAATAAATCGAATACTTGATCCATTACCCAGTCAGGACGAGCGCCTGGCTTGTCAATTTTATTGATAACAACGATTGGCTTTAAGCCTTGCGCAAATGCTTTTTGTGTTACGAAGCGAGTTTGCGGCATAGGGCCTTCTTGTGCATCAACGATAAGTAGTACAGAATCTACCATCGACATTACACGCTCTACCTCACCACCAAAGTCGGCGTGACCAGGGGTGTCTACGATATTAACGCGGTAGTCTTTCCAGTTGATAGCAGTGTTTTTAGCTAAAATGGTGATACCACGTTCTTTTTCGATATCATTTGAGTCCATCACGCGGTCTTCAAGTTCTGTACGAGAATCTAACGTACCAGACTGCTCTAATAACTTATCAACTAGGGTTGTCTTCCCGTGGTCAACGTGGGCAATAATTGCGACGTTACGCAAATTATCGATTGAGTTTATAGCGATATCACTCATATGTGTCTCTTAAATATGTGGGTAGTAGACCGAAGCAATTGCGAGCTATAGGCTGCTAATTCGGCTATCTAACGATTATCTAGTATTTGTTGGCGCGGATTATAGACGAAAAAAACCGCGATTACTCGCGCTAAATTGATAAATTAAAATTAATAGATATAACCAGTGTAGAAGACAGCAAATAATTCTGTAACTCTCATCTTCCAATATTGTTCGAATACAGTTTAACGCACCATAAAGTTGCGATCTCACTAGCGATTACTCAACATATTATCTACACTCGATTGCACCAATAAGACAACTCAAAATGCCCAACGATCCATCTTGGTGCATACAGCTTTCCATTTTGGTGCACCACCTGATAGCAAAATAGCTAAAGCTATTGATTTTATTAGGTTTGTTTTTTGGCATGATAATGGCAAGGTCTGGCTCAAGCCGAATGCAGCGCATTTTAATACCATTTTTACTACTAAGATAACTTCACTGGAGACAATAATGTCACAAGCAGTTTTAGATTTAATCAAAGAAAACGACGTTAAGTTCGTTGACCTACGTTTCACTGATTCGAAAGGTAAAGAACAGCACGTTTCATTACCATATCACCAAATCGACGAAGACTTCTTCGAAGACGGCAAAATGTTCGATGGTTCTTCAATCGCTGGTTGGAAAGGCATCAACGAATCAGACATGGTATTAATGCCTGACGCTTCTACTGCAGTATTAGACCCATTTACAGAAGAAGTTACTTTAAACATCCGTTGTGACATCGTTGAACCAGCTACTATGCAAGGTTACAGCCGTGACCCTCGTTCAGTTGCTAAGCGCGCTGAAGAGTACATGCGTTCAACTGGTATTGCTGACACTGTATTATTCGGCCCAGAGCCAGAGTTCTTCGTGTTTGACGACGTTAAATTCCACGCAGACATGTCAGGTGCTTCATACTCAATCGACGACAAAGAAGCTGCTTGGAACTCAAACGCAGACTACGAAGACGGCAACCACGGTCACCGTCCAGGCGTTAAAGGCGGTTACTTCCCAGTTGCACCAGTAGACTCTTCACAAGACTTACGTTCTGCAATGTGTCTTGTAATGGAAGAAATGGGCTTGGTTGTTGAAGCACATCACCACGAAGTTGCTACTTGTGGCCAAAACGAAATCGCGTGTCGTTTCAACACAATGGTTAGCAAAGCTGACGAAGTTCAAATCTACAAGTATGTTGTTCACAACGTAGCGCACGCTTACGGTAAAACTGCGACTTTCATGCCTAAGCCATTAGTTGGCGATAACGGTACTGGCATGCACTGTCACCAATCTTTAGCAAAAGATGGCGTTAACTTATTCTCTGGTGACAAGTACGGCGGGTTATCTGAAACAGCACTTTACTACATCGGTGGTATTATCAAGCACGCTAAAGCAATCAATGCTTTCACTAACGCTTCGACTAACTCATACAAGCGTTTAGTACCAGGCTTCGAAGCCCCTGTTATGCTTGCTTACTCAGCACGTAACCGCTCTGCATCAATTCGTATCCCAGTAGTTCCTTCACCTAAGGCACGTCGTATCGAAGTACGTTTCCCTGATCCAACAGCTAACCCTTACTTAGCATTCACAGCAATGTTAATGGCTGGTCTTGACGGTATTAAGAACAAGATCCACCCTGGCGATGCAATGGATAAAGATTTATACGACCTACCAGCAGAAGAAGCTGCAGAAATTCCACAAGTTGCTTCATCTTTCGAAGAAGCGCTTGACGCATTAGAAGCTGACAAAGAGTTCTTAATCGAAGGTGGTGTAATGGACGCTGACATGATCGATGCATACATCGAACTTAAGCGTGCTGAAGTTGAAACATTAAACATGACAACTCACCCTGTAGAATTCCAAATGTACTACAGCGTTTAATGGCTAAATATCCATTAACTTATTGATCAAGTTAGTGTTTAATATAAAAAGCTCACTCCGGTGAGCTTTTTTTGTGGATAACCGAAAGATATTTGTTTAGATTAAAGGTTAACCACTTTGCAGGAGCAACTTTATTAAGCACATGAAGCAGTTAACTAGCCTTATTTTTATTGTATTGTTGTCGCTACCTGTTGATGCGTATCAGGCGAAAGTCTACGTGTGGCGAGATGAAAATGGCGTGCTCGTGTTTTCAGATAGCCCAAGGCCTGGTGCGGAAGAAGTTAAAGTGGAAGAAAAAAACGATGTCCTCCCGTCTGTAGATACATCCATCCTAGATATCAAACCGCAAGTCATTGAAGACAAATATGAAGTCGTCATTACCCAGCCAGAATCAAACGCCACCATACGTGACAACAGCGGCTCGGTATTTGTCTCTGGTGGGATCAAACCAATCTTCAAACGTGGATTTAAAGTTCAGCTATTGCTCGACGGAAAAATCTACGAGAAACCTCAAACCCACTCCATGTTTGCCCTCAGAAATGTCGACCGTGGTGAGCACCAAATAAAGTTAGAATTACTCGATGAGAAAGGCAAGGTTATTGCATCGTCAGATACAGTAACCTTTTATATGCACCGTGCACGCATAAATTAGTGCATTACCGTGCAAAATCTTAGGTTTCAACTTATAGTAACTAATTTGATGCACACTATTGGTGCATCTGGAGCCTACGGTTGTTTAATCGAAACGATTTACATAGACACAAAAAGACCTATCAGCATCAATTAGCGAATCAGTTGGTTACTGCGGTTATCGTTTTGGATGCGGGACTCAAAATTCAGTATTTGAATCCCGCTGCAGAAGCACTACTGATTAAAAGTTTTAACAAACTTTTTAACCTTCCGCTGATCGAGGCAATACCTCATTCCACACTCGACCCTGCGCGTTTAATGCAAGTTATCGAAAGTGGGCAAGAGTTCAGTGACGGTGATGTGAGTGTACAGTTGGGCGATCATTTCAAGTTTACTGCGGAAGTCACGGCATCAGCAACAGAATTCAATCATCAGCCACACGTACTGTTAGAACTCAAGAGAGTCGATCAGCAAAAACAAATTAGTGCGGAAGCATTTCAGCAACAACAATGGGAATCAGCTCGAGATCTGATTCGCGGTTTAGCTCACGAGATCAAAAATCCATTGGGTGGTTTACGTGGCGCGGCGCAATTGCTTACCAAAGAGCTCAATAGCGAACAGCAAGAATATACTGCCATGATTATTGAGCAGGCTGACAGATTGCGTAACTTAGTCGATAGACTACTCGGCCCAAATCAACTACCTAAAATGGAAGTTCAGAATATTCACTTGGTTCTGGAGAAAGTTAGCCAGCTTGTCGCTTTTGATAATGAGAAAAATATCAGAATAATCCGAGATTACGATCCATCTATTCCAGATATAGCCTTCGATGCTGACAAGCTACAGCAAGCAATTCTAAACATTGTTAATAATGCTGTTCAAGTCATTGAGCCAGGCAGTTCTATTACGCTAAAGACCCGTGTTGCTAGCAATCAAACAATCAATGGAAAACGTGTTCGTTTGACGGTTGTTATTAGTATTATCGATTACGGCCCAGGGATTCCAGAAGATATTCAAGATACCATTTTTTATCCAATGGTTTCTGGTCGTTCAAATGGCACAGGGTTAGGCCTCGCCATCTCTCAAACCCTCGTCAATCAGCACAAGGGAAAGCTTTCCTGTAGCAGCCGACCAGGCCGCACAGAGTTCACCTTATTATTACCAATTTCAGAAGAGAACACTTTATGATAGCCGAACAAGTTTGGATTGTAGATGACGATAGCTCTATCAGATGGGTTTTAGAAAAAGCCTTCAAGAATGCCCAAATATCATCTGCATCGTTCGAAAATCCTAATAACCTACTGACAGCATTAGACCATGGGCAACCAGAAGTTATTATCTCTGATATTCGCATGCCGCACATGGATGGCATGACGTTGTTGGGAAAAATTAACCAGCAATTCCCCGATATTCCAGTGATCATTATGACAGCACATTCGGACCTTGATAGTGCAGTTAATGCTTATCAAGGTGGTGCTTTTGAGTATTTACCAAAGCCATTCGATATAGATGATGCGGTAGCCCTTACTCGACGAGCGTTAACGCATTCTAGAGAGCAAAGTGCGAAGGCGAAAAAACAAAAAGACACACCTAAGACAGTCGGTATTATTGGTGAAGCACCTGCCATGCAGGAAGTTTTTCGTGCCATCGGCCGATTATCACGTTCAAGCATTAGCGTACTTATTAATGGAGAATCTGGTACAGGTAAAGAGTTAGTCGCACATGCACTTCACATGCACAGTCCAAGAGCCGATGAAACCTTTATACCGTTAAATATGGCGGCTATCCCAAAGGACTTAATTGAATCCGAACTATTTGGACATGAGAAAGGCGCGTTCACTGGTGCTAACTCTATTCGACAAGGACGATTCGAACAAGCCCATAACGGTACTTTATTTCTAGATGAAATTGGCGATATGCCACTTGATGTTCAAACAAGATTGTTACGTGTATTGGCCGACGGGCAGTTTTACCGTGTAGGTGGTCACTCGCCGATAAAAGTAGATGTACGTATCATTGCTGCGACACACCAAAACTTGGAAGAAAAAGTAAGGGAAGGGGATTTTCGAGAAGACTTGTTTCATCGTCTAAATGTCATCCGCATTCAATTGCCAGCCCTTAGAGATAGAAAAGAAGATGTAGAGCAATTAGCAAACCATTTCCTCAAACTCGCTGCGGATGAGTTAGGCGTAGAACCTAAAATTCTACATAAAAATGCGGTGGCACAGCTCAAACAAAGTAACTGGCCTGGCAATGTAAGACAATTAGAGAATATTTGTCGTTTTCTTACGGTTATGGCAAGCGGTAAGGAAATCATTGCTGAAGATCTGCCAGAAGAACTCTATGAAACAACGGTAACAAGTTCTGACGGAAGCGATAACTGGCAGTCGTTACTCAGTCATTGGATGGATGAGCAGTTATCAAAAGGACGTACCGCAATTCTTGACGAAGCTACGCCTGAGTTTGAAAAAATTATGCTGCAAAGGGCCTTAACGTTCACCGGTGGACATAAGCAAGAAGCGGCTAAAAAACTAGGTTGGGGGCGAAATACCCTTACGCGTAAGTTAAAAGATTTTAATATGTAAAAGTCTACAATTTCAAAACGACTAACTGCTTTCAAGAAGTTAAAAGCAACTAACTAAGCTAGCTCAAGGAAGAGAGGCTAATAAGTTCGCAGCGACAACAAGATTTGTTATACTGCGCAATCATGATCAGTGCACTGTTTGCAGCTATTGCATAGTTTCATGTTAATGAAATGAGCCATCACAATTAAGAAGGCCCCGCCAATAATAAAGAATGGCTCAAGTTCTTCTGAAAAATCATGTTTTATCCAGTAAACCGCAACACCAAGGTATAGCAAATAAAACGGATATAAACGCTTATGGTAACGCTTAAAGCCAGAGAACAAAGCAACTGTACCAAGTACCGCAGTTGCAATTAAAAAGACATGTTCCCACGTGTGGTCAGCGAGAAAAGTTAAGCCCAATAATGCTAGCGCTGGCAATAAAATAGGCAGCAAAATGCAGTGCAAAGCGCATAATGACGTAGCTGCAATACCAATTCTATCGAGCATCTATTTGACCTTTTCTCAGTAAGTTTAAATTCATATCAAATGATACTATATCACATATTAGTTCATATCACACACTATAAATCTTATGTATCTTTCGTCGTGAAGCTTACTACCTGTTCTATATGTGGTTTATCTAACGCAAGCATTAACAAACGATCGACGCCTAAAGCAACACCAGCGCATTGAGGTAAACCTTCTTCTAACGCCGAAATGAACTTTTCATCAATATTTTTTTGCTCGAGTGAGTTTGCCGCACGAACACTATTATCCAGAGCAAAGCGAGATAGTTGCGTCTTAGCATCTATAAGCTCTTCGAATCCATTCGCCAATTCAATGCCTTTGAAATAGCATTCAAAACGCTTTGCCACACGCATATCATTAGTATCAAGAATTGCTAAAGATGCCTGACTAGCAGGAAAACTATGAACAAACACAGGTGCCTCTAAACCAATTTTACTTTCTATGAATTCACAAAAAATGAACTGTAATAAAGTATCAAGGCTAGTTTCTTCTTCTAGCCAAGGAGATAGCTTTCCTTTTTCACTGATAAAGCTAATGCAAGCGTTAATGCTTGTTGATAGAGGATCTATTCCCGTTTTATCAATGAAGGTTTGTTGATAACTGATAAGCCCGGCGGGTTTAGTATGTAATATGTCTTGAAGAAAACTATCAACTTCGGCTATTAGGTCATGCATAGAAAATCCAAGCCGATACCACTCAAGCATTGTAAACTCAGGGTTATGAAACCGTCCCTGTGGTTCATCTCTAAACGCTTTACACATCTGATATATAGACTGATAACCTGAGGCTAATAAGCGCTTCATAGCAAACTCAGGAGAAGTTTGGAGATAAAGCGTCTCTTTGTCATTCACGGAAGATAAATACTCGGCTTTAAAAGCTTCTAAGTGCACATCTGTGACCGTGCCATGGCATAACAAAGGGGTTTCTACTTCAACTACGTCTCTACTTACAAAAAAGTTTCTAATAGACGCAAGTACTTTACTTTTAGCAACGGCCGTTGCCCAATCCATAGAAGGTTGCCATGTCATGCTTAGTACCCCTAAGTTCATTACTAAATTTGTAGCAGATACAAAAAAGCCTAGCATTATTGCTAGGCTTTTCGAAGAGGATGCTGGCAATGACCTACTCTCACATGGGACCTCCCACACTACCATCGGCGCAATTGCATTTCACTTCTGAGTTCGGCAAGGGATCAGGTGGTTCTACAATGCTATGG
>CANLNK010000010.1 GCA_947492575.1 uncultured Thalassotalea sp. | reverse complement strand
CTGAGAAGTGGATGCGCATTTTAGACACTTTCGAAAAAGGATCAAGCACTATTTTAAACTTTTTGTTTGTTTGCTCATTTAATGAACTAACTAGCCAAAACGTTGTCAATATGCTTATATGTCGTACAGATATTCGCGAAAAATACTAATAATAATGAATGTGCCGAAACTAGATTTACTGGAAGGTAATATATGAAGTATATCTTTACAGAAACCCAAAGATTAAAACTCCCTTCACTTCCAATGCTATATTTTGGCGTTGCGTGTTCTTACTTTATGTTAACAGGCTCGGCTCAAGCTATTAGCTCGCATCAACCTAGCGACCATGTGATCAACTTCGTTAAACAACAAACTAAAGATGGTCATCATATTGCTAGAGGCTTGAGCTCAATGGTTACCCGCTATCCTGAAAAAGCTGATGTAATTACAAAAGCTGCGCTGACCTTATATCCCGAACAATATGAACAAGTCATCAAAGGGCTATTAAGAGCAGAACCCGCTTTAGCTTGTAATGTCGTTAAAGCTGCTATCGATAGTAATGTCGCTAATACTAGTGAAATTGTTGCCATCGCTATAGAAGCAGACCCAGCATTTGCTAGCGAAATTCTAGAAACGGCTGTTGAAAATGACATTGCAGAGATTAACAGCATCGTTAGGGTAACTATTACCAGTGGGGCTATTGATCAACAAACTGTTGTAGATACCACATTAGAGAGTTACCCGGAAAAACTCAAAGAGATATTATCTGCCGCAATTAACGCGGTACCCGATAGTGTTTTAACTTTCATGAAGTCTGCCCTAGATTTATTTCCAGAAGAAACTGAACAAGTAGTAGCGACCACGATTACTACTCATGCCCCGAATAAACATCAAGAAATCGTTAATTTTGCTATTGATAATGGCGCCGATAAGGAAGTAGTAATCAAAGCTGCCCTTGAAAGTGGCGTAAATAAAGAAGAACTTGCAAAGTTAGCATCACGAAAAGATTAAACCCGCCTTATATAGAGATATATACTAGACATATGCGCAGTTACGGTTAAAATCTGCGCTCCCTGAAATTGAGGCAAAATTATGTTTAGTCATATTCATCCAGATAACTACCAAAAACAGCTCGTAGATAAAGAAGAACAAATAAAATCGTTATTTGAAGAATTTTCTTTACCAACAACAGAAGTATTTGAGTCAAATCCTCTGAACTATCGATTACGTGCTGAGTTTAGAGTCTGGCATGAAGGTGATGACCTTAACTATATAATGTTCAATAGTGAAACTAAGGAAAAGTTCACTGTTACTCAATTTCCTGCAGCAAGCGAGATTATAAATCAAGCAATGCCTGCGATCACTACATTTATTAAGAGCAACACTGTACTGAGACAAAAGCTGTTTCAAGTAGACTTTTTGTCAACGTTGAGCGGTGAGCTTCTCGTCAGTATGCTTTATCACAAACAACTTGATGATGAATGGCAAACGCAAGCCCTGTTGCTGAAAGAACACCTAAAGCACATCGCGCCAACTGATATAATTGGTCGCGCTCGCAAGCAAAAAGTTATTTTGGATAAAGACTTTGTTACCGAAACGCTTACCGTAGAAGGCAAAGAGTATCGTTACCAACAAATAGAGAATAGTTTTACTCAACCAAACGGTATCGTTAACCAACACATGTTAAGTTGGGCCAAGACTGCTACCCAAGGTAGAGGTGGAGACTTAATTGAGCTTTATTGTGGCAATGGTAACTTTAGCCTAGCGCTTGCCGATAATTTTGAGCGTGTACTCGGTACAGAGATTTCTAAGACGTCAGTAAATTCAGCCCAGTTAAATATTGAAATGAACAATATCGACAATGTGGATATTGTGCGTATGTCGAGTGAAGAGTTTACTCAAGCCATGAATGGCGAAAGAACGTTTCGACGTTTAGAGGGTTTCGATTTGACTAGCTACCGGTTTGATACAGTACTTGTTGACCCACCGCGCGCTGGACTTGACCCTGACAGTGTTGAGTTAGCACGACGTTTCGACATGATTGTTTATATCTCTTGTAACCCTGAAACACTAAAAAGTAACTTACAGGCGTTAACCACTACACATTCAATAGAGCAATTCGCGCTTTTCGATCAATTTCCGTACACCCACCATGTTGAGTGTGGTGTGATTCTAAAGCGCAAATAAAAAGCCTTCTATTCAGCAGTTACCGCGGGGCGCCTAGATTGCATATCTTGTGCGCCTCTCGCAATTATTCGTAGCTGTTCGATGATGCGATTCGCTAAATCCTCACGCTCTTTCTTATCTAAGTCTATTGCCTCAGCCCCCGCACTAAACACTATCGTCACTGCTGCATGGGCCTGTAAATAAGCAACATCGCGATCTAGCTTGTTCGCTTTTTCAATGTAGTCACACAGCTCCATCGTAAAATAACGAATTTCTCGATTTACGGCCGCACGGAACTCTGGTGCAATTCCTGACCGTTCTCGTAATAATAAGCGGAAGATATTTTCGTTACTTTCTATAAATTCCATAAAAGTGTGCACTGATATTTTAATCACAGAGCCACCTTTTTCAATTCTCACTCGCGCTTGGCGCATTAACTGACGCAACGTTAAGCCAGCTTCATCAACCAAGGTTAAACCTAATTCATCCATATCTGAGAAATGACGATAAAAAGAAGTTGGTGCTAACCCCGCTTCTTTCGCCACTTCTCTTAAGCTTAGGCTGGAAAAACTTCTATCGGCACTAAGCTGGCCTAAAGCCGCTTCAATTAATTGCCTTCTTGTCTTTTCTTTTTGTTGGGCACGAATACCAGCCATGAAACACCTCTAACTCTATTAATTGCTTGCAATAATACTGAATTCGAGCGGTATTGTCAGCGCAAAACATTTCAACGAAATAGCTATCACTTGCTTGACTCGCTCTGCTGTCTGACTAAAATAGTGAACAGTTGTACGCTCAAAATTCTCTGTTTGGAATTCTAATGAAGAAACCCCCTATTATTTGGCTGAATGTCGCGGTTTTTACCATCACATTTCTTTTTGCTGCTATCGCAGTACCTTACCGCGCAATAACACATGGATTTGACGGCGCTGAAATTACCATGGCAATTGTTTGCTTCATCTTTTGTGGTATGTCCATCACTGCCGGTTATCACCGTTTGTGGTCACATAAAACTTATCAAGCACACTGGAGCATGCGCTTGATATTTGCCTTAGGTGGCGCATTTGCACTACAGAACAGTATATTACATTGGTCTTCTGATCACAGAATCCATCACAAACACGTAGATAATAATGATGTTGATCCGTACTCAGCAAAGCGTGGTTTTTGGTATTCGCATATCGGCTGGATGTTACGCGAGTATCAAGCAAGTCGTTACACTAACTATGATAATGTGCGTGACCTGCAGAAAGATAAGATCGTTATGTGGCAACACAAGAACTATCTACTGCTTAGCGTATTAATGAACTTTGGTATTCCGTTGTTATTCGGTATTTTAAATGGCGATATCATTAGCAGCTTATTACTAGTTGGCTTCTTCCGCTTAGTGATGAGCCATCACACTACATTCTTTATCAACTCATTAGCGCATATTTGGGGTAAGCAGACTTACACTGACAAAAACACCGCTCGTGACAATGGTATTCTCGCGTTCTTCACCTTTGGCGAAGGCTATCATAACTATCACCACATCTTTGAGAACGACTACCGTAACGGTATTCGTTGGTACCAGTTTGACCCAACAAAATGGCTAATCAAAGGTTGTGAATATGTTGGCCTGACGTCTAAGTTGCGTACGAGTCCTGAAGACAAAGTAGAAAAAGCGAAGCTTTCAATGGCGTTAAAGCGCAGCCAACAACGTTTAACGTCACACCCTCAAGCTGAAGAAATGAAGCTTAAGTTGCAAGCTGAATATGATGCATTGGTCGTGAAGCTTAATGAGTTTTATGCCATTAAGAAGCAAATACTAATGGCTAAGAAGGAACAGATTTTAACAGATGTGGAGAATTCTGAATTAATGAAGCAATTCAATGAATTGAAAGAGAACTTAGCTACTCAGCGTAAGAGCTGGCAACTGTTAACAGCAAATCTTGCCTAACAATCACATCGATAATAATCAGTTCTTAAACACATTACTGTTTATTTAAACCAGCCAACTTAGTTAAGTTTCACTAAAACTTACTAAGTTGGTTCTACTCTAAATTTAAAGATAAACAGGCTGTTAGTAGTTACCTCACCGCTATTTCCTGCTACTATTTTTTCATAGCGCAAAAATAGAGGAAGGTACACTTGGCTAAAGCAGCTCCCACTTCAAAAAAATCATTCGACTTCGACGCCATTGTAATAGGCACAGGCCCTGGTGGCGAAGGTGCAGCTATGAATCTTACTAAGGCAGGTAAGAAAGTCGCTGTTGTTGAAAAGCATTCTGAGGTTGGCGGTGGTTGTACCCACTGGGGAACCATTCCTTCAAAAGCACTTCGTCATTCTGTTAGTCGTTTAATCGAATACAATAATAACCCGCTATTTAACCGTTCAGAGAAAGCTGCAACACTTACTTTCGATAACATTCTACAACACACGACGAAAGTTATTAGAGATCAGGTGCGATTACGCGGCGGTTTTTACAGTCGAAATGAAGTAGAGGTTTATCACGGTACGGCAACCTTTGTTGATAAGCACACTTTGCTCATCGAATACCCTGACGGCACGAGTGAGCAAATTTCAGCACAGACGATTGTCATTGCAACTGGCTCTAGACCTTATCGACCGCCAGAAGTCGATTTTACACATTCACGTATTTACGACTCGGATACGATTTTGTCGTTAAAACACGAGCCTAAATCGATCATTATCTATGGTGCCGGTGTCATTGGCTGTGAGTACGCTTCTATCTTTAGAGGATTAGGTTGTAAAGTCGATTTGATTAACACCCGTGACCGATTATTGTCGTTTATGGATGCCGAGATGACAGACTCCCTCAGTTACCATTTCTGGAATAGTGGCATTGTGATCCGTCATGGCGAAGAGTACGACGCTATCGAAGGTAAAGATGATGGGGTTGTATTGACGCTTCAATCAGGTAAGCGAATGAAGGCCGACTGCATTCTATTCGCTAACGGGCGTACTGGTAATACTGACTCTCTCGGTATTGAAAATGTTGGCTTAACGGCAAACTCGAGAGGTTCACTTACAGTCGACAAATGCTACAAAACAGACGTTGATAATATTTATGCTATTGGCGACGTGATCGGTTACCCGAGCTTAGCCAGTGCAGCTTATGACCAAGGACGAATTGCTGCAGACTACATCCTAAAGAATGCAGAAGAAGGGCAGTTGATTGAAGATATTCCGACTGGTATTTATACAATTCCTGAAATGTCGTCGGTAGGTAAAACAGAACAAGAACTCACCGCAGCTAAAATTCCTTATGAAGTAGGACGAGCTTCCTTTAAACACCTTGCCCGCGCGCAGATTGGTGCCAGCCCTGTGGGCAGTTTGAAAATCCTTTTTCACTGTGACACCAAAGAAATTTTAGGTATCCATTGCTTCGGTGAGCGTTCGGCAGAGATTGTTCATATCGGTCAGGCGATTATGCAGCAAAAAGGTGAAGCAAATACGATTGAGTATTTCATTCATACAACATTCAACTACCCAACCATGGCTGAAGCTTATCGTGTGGCAGCACTAAATGGGTTGAACCGACTATTCTAATGAGTACCAAAAAGAAAGGACTCATCTTTGCTATTGCTATCGGCGTTTGTTTTCAAACACTCGCTGATAGTTATTCTATCTATATTGTTAGACATGCCGAAAAACAGCTCAAAGGGGATGACCCGAAGCTCACACCCTGTGGTCACGAGCGAGCAAAACAGTTAGCGAAACTATTAACGCCAGCCAATATCACGCAGGTTTATAGCACCACATATCAACGCACTATATCGACCGCTCAACCGACGGCAAAGAAAGCAGGGGTTGCACTGAAGCACTATAGCCCTAGGGGTCAAGATCAGCTTGTAAGAGTTTTGAAGCAAGAAAAGAAAAATACGTTAGTAGTAGGACACAGTAATACGGTTCCGGAACTTTTAACCTTGCTGGCAGGGTCGAGGATGACGCAAGGAAAAATCAAAGTACCGAGTACGATTGACGAAAAAGAGTTTCATCATTTATTTCAAGTCACATTTACTGATAATGGAGACGTTATTAGCCATCACTGGCATCAGCCGTTAAGTTGTCAGTAGTGTCGTGATAATCAAATGTGTAATTCAATCGCTATTTAAGCTTGAATTACAAAGTTATTCTTCGCTGGTGGATCGTACGCTTGGTTGATGGCCAGATAGAAGGTTTCCACACGTTCGGCGCGTTGATTGATTTCGTCAGTTCTAGACGGCTCTGCAGTTATCTGTTCTTGCGCAGTAATAGTGGCAGCAATTTGCGCATCAAATTCACTAGAAGTTTGCGATCCAAGTTCATCAAGCGAAGTGATTTGTGGACCACCTCCCCCCAATGGCTTGGACAGGTCATTTTCTTCGACGCTTTCAGATAAACGCGCTTTTGATATTTCACTTTGAGCATCAGCTATTGCACGGGATGCTTTATTAGCCACACGTAAATCTTGCGCTGAAGGGTTAGCAGGAGCTAGCGCGGCTTGATAGACCTTACGCATTTTTGCGACAGTTTCTTCAGGGCTATCAGGTATACTCAAATCAACAGAAACCTGACCTTCGACAGCGTAACGTTTGCCATCTGGGCCTGTTTCATACTCCAATTGAGGAGAACCTGTGTATCGACCACCTACGGTGTCATGTGCTTGTTCGTGCGCCCTAACTTCAAGATCGCGCGACCTCAAGTCTTGAACTAATTGCTGTTCTTGTGGTGTTAATTCGTTCGAGTTAGCAGGTTCTTCACGTTCGCTTGCTGAGCGCTCTCTTGGCTGGTCATTATTGACATTAGCATCTTCATTTTCTTCACTGTTTTCTTCAGCGGCCTGCTGAGCACCTGAAGACGCATTTTGCTCTGACTGCTGTTGGCCTGGTTGGCGCTCACTGATCGTCGAGTTTTCTAGCTCGGCTTGCTCTTGAATCGCCGCAAAGTCTATGCCTTCTTCAACATTTTGAGCCGGGGTTCTAACACGTTCTTTTTCTGTAGCTACACCTTTTTCAGCAGCCGAATAACTTGGCGCAGTCGTTTGACTGATCACTTCTCGTTGAACATTTTCTCGGCGCAAGCTATCGGTCGGCGGATTAACCGTCGTCGCGATCGTTGGTTGAGTTACCTGCGGATTAATGTTCATCGAGTATCTTTCACCTAGTTCTACTACCTTGCTAATGGTCTTTGTTAGCTAAGCACAAGCTTATGCGGTTACATCAAGTAAAGTGCCTAAAGTTTCATCAGCTGTTTTGATCACCTCAGCGGACGCTTTCGCTTGATATTCTGCAACTTTAAGATTGACTAACTCTTGATTAAGGTTTGGTAAATCTTGGCTTGAATTCAAACTCGCGCTATCAGAAGTAGTTGCTTCTGGAGTCACTACCGTTGCATCGACGATATTACCAGCAGTTTCAGTAGCTAGCTCTGTCGCTTTGTTAAACCCTTGAACTCCCGCGTTAAATGCTGATTGAATCTCCATCATTTACTCCTCTTTGATTGTCGACTTCTAACTCTCAAATCACTTATGCCTATTTGTTAGACATCACTGTCTAATTATTGTTCAAAAACAACGCTAAGTCAATATTAACAAGGGGTGTAGCAAACATCGTTTAAGTTCTGATGTTACCTTTTAACCACGATTTCAATGCCATAGTAAAATCGTCAAAATCGGAGATAAAAGGAGCATGCGAGGCTTTGTCAAGAATGACAGTAGTGCTTTTAGGCGCGAGTGCTTCGACCTGCTTAATAATCGCTTTAGGCACTAAGCCATCCATCTTTCCATAGACGCGTAAAAAAGGAGACGTAATATCTGATAGTGCTGACCTTAAATCAATATCGTTTAGAAGCCCTAAACCGCCAATCAATGCTTCTTTGTCAGGGAGTGGCGCGGACATCACCAAGCGCTGGATGTTTTTGATGTCTTCCTTGATATGTGGGCTCCCCATCGCTTGAATTTTCAAGAATCCGTTGAGTGTTTTCTCAATGTCAGTGGCAATCTGCTGGTGGAAGCCGTCAAGAAGAACGCGCTTAATGCCCGGCCAGTTTTCTTGCTGAGCAAAACAAGGTGTGCTTGCTACGGTAACTAACCCAAGCACCCTCTCAAAAGGATGATTTAACGCAATATGAGTTGCAATGAGACCGCCCATCGACCAGCCAAGATAAATCGCTGGTTTCTCAGTATGCTGCTCAATTCCTTCGACAATTATGTCGGCTATGCGACTCAAATCATAAGGCGAAGGGACATTTTCACGGCTATAGCCATATCCTGGTAAGTCGACCGATAGCACCTGATAGTCAGTGGAGAGAGCCTCAGCTAATGGCTTAAAAACGGCGGAATTTAGTCCCCAACCATGAAGCAAGACAATTGGAGTGCCTTCACCAATACTCGAAATATGTAAACTTTGTGCCATGCTTATTTACCGAAAAAGGAAATTATTTTAGCGAAAGGAATTGCTGAATGAAAACATCAAAATCAAATTTGCCCGATCGTGAGCCTGCAATTGTGGCTCAAAAGCCCATTAATAATCCTAGCAGAAGAGAATCGAGCGGGAATAGCCTAAGCAGATTCACTGGCGGCTCAAATAGCACATTAGCTCAGTTCTTTGAGCGCGCCATCAACAAACTTCAACATATTCAAGTAACTCGCCGTTGTGTTTACTGCCATCAAAGCCATAGCGGTCATACGGCAATTTGTGAGCATTGCTTATCACTCATTCCACAATTTGATTATCATAAGGTTGAGGGCGACTTACTTAACCGTCCGGAAATTTTCAAACTATTTCCTAGGGCGAAGTTTGATAGACTATTGGCGATAACACCTCATCAATATCCACTAAATCTCTGGCTTACACAACTTAAGTATACAGGCTCACTTACCTATCTTACTCACATAAATGCGCTCATCACTGAGCACTTAAAACGACTTGCAAAAGTCTCTAGCTCATCAGTAGTTGCACCAGACTATTTAGTCCCTGTACCAATTTTTATCAAAAAGTGGCAACGGCGAGGCTTTAATCAAAGTTATTTAATTGCGCAGCAATTAGCTCGCTATTTTGACATGCCCGTCGACAATGATGTGATCTTCCGTGTTAAACAAAATGTCGCTCAAGTGAATCAATCTGGCGCGCAGCGAAGAAAAAACTTGAGGGATAACTTTGAATTAAATAGCGACGTAGATTTGCGTGGACAGTCAATTTGGTTAGTTGATGACGTTATAACGACAGGAAGTACATTGAATGAAATCAGCCGCCTACTGAAGGCGGCTGGAGTAAAAACGATAACTGCTTACGCGCTGACTATTAGCCTTTGATCTCAGTCTGTGAGCGAAGTCTAAGAACGCTAGCAGGTGCTATCTGAATTTATCAGTTCTTGACTGGCGTACTGAATGCTTTAGCGAAAAATATAGCATTCGCCATTACCTTAGCTGTACCTTGCCAGTAACCACGGAACACTAGGTTCTCTGTCGTTGCGATAACGCGGCCGCGGCCGACATTGTGCGCCACAATCGATGCATTGTGAGCAAGACGATTAACTAGCGTTTGATCTGTATAGCCGCTAAGTAATGGAGATTCGCTAAAACTAGCGACTGTTGCAAAATCGATCTTTGGCTTGTCCATAATCAACGCACTATTCTTAAACACAGGTAGCGTTGGTAATCTAAAGCCGTAAGCTAGCGGATGACTAACATCAATATTGGCCTCAAAAATGGTTCCTGCAATGCGCTTTCTCGCTGCTAAAGCCTCTTTATCTGCGTAAGTTAAACCTTGTGTATCGAACAATTGATTTAACTGTTTTTTACTGGCAAAACTTGTTTTAAGGACTTCTTTTGTAGACAACCACTGAGCTGCACGTTTTTGACCATAAATCACCCCACCGTCACGTACCCAACGTTCGATTTTAGTAAGCAAAGGCTTTGATACCCCATCGTAGTTGCCATCCACCATAATGATGTGTGTGTAGCTCGCAAGATCGACCTTAGATAATCGCGGCATCTCAATCACTGAAACTGGCATTGCCATTTCTTGCTCTAGGAAATAACGCATTTCGCCTGCTTCGTATTGGGAAACACCCTTGCCACCAACAAGTAGCAACTTAGGTGGCTCAATCAGGCGTAAAGAATTACTACCTAAATCAATTCCCGTTGGCGTCAAGCCCGTAGCAATTGGATGGAATGTCACCAATTGTTCACGGCTTAATTGTTCCACCACATCAAACCAAGCACTATTGCGCTGGAAGCCAGAAGCAACAACAAGTGATCCCGGTGCAAAGTCTTTTAGTTCGCCATTAACAACGCTCGAGAACGCTTTAGTGGCTACTTTTACTTGCACATTATTAGCCAGTAACTGATTGAGTAACCTTGGCGCGTAATAATCATGCCACTCGATAGCAAACGCATAGGCTGATTTATCAACAATACTCGCTTGCTGCGCTTCTGGTTGCCAAGTTTGTGATGCTAGTTTTAATCCCCATGTACGCTCAATACCTTTAAACTCGATATTCATTGCTAGCGGTAATGTCCAACCTGAAACATCGTAGAAGGTATTGTCTTTAAACTCTGTTTGCTGGCTAAACAATGCTTTAATCACGCGATATTGTTTTTGTGCCAACGGCACATAATAGCTATCGGCAGCTGAATATACATTGTTGCTTAAACGAAAATCGTCAGTTAGTGGGAATACTTCAATCTGATGCTGCTTTAGCTTTGATAGGAACAAATTAAGTCGAGTTTTATCATTCGGTTCATGAACTAAATAACCTGAAATCTTCTCTTTCTTAGCGAGTTTCTCAGCATTCTTGAAAAACTCGCCTCGGTAAACGGCAAGCTCGTTCTTTAATTTCCATGAACCTTCTAACGTCGATAAAGACGTAAGAACATGATTTTTAATACCGAACTCAAACGTTAGAAGACCATTAATGGTCTCTTGCTGATAACCACGGCTACTTGCTTGCTCAAACAGAATGCCAATGGCACCATTCGCGTCAGGGTAAGTACTCCCTTTGCCATAGTAAAAGTCATCAAAGTTTTCTTCGCTGTAATACAGGCGCTGTTCAACATCTAATGCCTTTGCGTGAAATTCAGCAATTTTTTGCGTCAGCTCAATATTCTTGAGCGGCGTAATTGGATTCGTACGACTCGGCACACCAGGTTGGAAGAAGTAGGTAGTATGGGCGCCCATTTCATGAAAATCTCCCAAAACATTTGGTTGATATGCATGGTAATGAGTTAAACGATTAACACTCTCTTGCTGACTTAACAGTAACCAATCACGGTTTAAATCAAACCAATAGTGATTAGTACGACCGCTTGGCCAATGTTGGTGATGCTCCATGTGGTAAGGGTCGCTGTTATCCACAGCAGAGCGATAGGTGTTCACCCAACTAGTGAATCTATCCATACCGTCAGGGTTAATACTCGGCTCAATCACAACGATAACGTCGTTCAACATTTGCGTAACTTCTTCAGATTGGCTCGCTGCTAAATGGTAAGCAATAGCAAGCGATGCATGGCTACCACTTATTTCGTCGCCATGTACGCTATATCCTAGCCAAACCACAATGGGCAAATCTGTTGCGCTTGGATTGTCGCGTCTTTTCGCTAAAATTTGATCGAGATTTGCTAAGTTATCTGGCGATGAAATCGTCAATAACAACTGCTTTCTTTGTTGGTACGTACGACCAATTTCATCCAATTGTACTCGTTCTGACTCTGCTGCCACGGTTGAAAGGTAATCAATTAACTGGTCATGTCGAAGATGACGTTCACCAATACCAAAACCTAGAACCTCTTTTGGTTTGGTGATATCCGCATGGTAGTTATGTTCCGCGGGTAAATAATAAGATAACTTTGCGGCGCTTACTGCAAGTGGAATAAATAGCAATAAGCTTAAAATAATTCGTTGAAAAAACATCTATCTGCCCCCAATTAGTGCCTAGTAAAACTACCAAAATCTAGTACAAGGCACTAGCTTAATATTGTCAATTCCACGATGAAGTGCCAATAAATTAAGCTAAAGCTAGCCTAATGAGATTAGCCAGAGTAAAATAGATATACCTGACTAAATTACTCAGGTATGTATTAACCCGTATAAGTGAGTTAGCTATGATCAGCATTTCAGAATCAGCCCAAGCGCATTTCGCCAAACTTCTTTCGCAGCAAGCGGAAGACACAAACATTCGTGTGTTTGTGGTTAACCCTGGCACAGCAAAAGCCGAGTGTGGCGTTTCATACTGCCCTGCAGATGCTGTAGAAGAAGATGATATTGTTTTACCTTTCGAAGGATTTTCAGCTTACATCGACGCTGAAAGCAAGCCTTTCTTAGAAGAAGCAGAAATTGACTTTGTTACTGACCAGATGGGTTCTCAATTAACGTTAAAAGCACCTAACGCTAAGTTGAGAAAAGTAGCTGACGACGCGCCACTGTTTGACCGCGTTGACTACTTCATCAAAGCCGAAGTAAATCCTCAATTAGCAGGTCACGGCGGCGAATGTAACTTGATGGAAATCACTGACGACGGTATTGCTGTATTGCAGTTCGGTGGTGGTTGTAACGGCTGTAGCCAAATTGACGTTACAGTGAAAGATGGCATTGAACGTCAATTACTTGAAATCATGGGTGACGAAATTAAAGGTGTTCGCGATATGACCGAACACGAGCGTGGTGAGCACTCTTATTACTAAGTGCCAATTAAATCACAAAACCCTAATCACAATAAAAAGCCAGCGCTAGCTGGCTTTTTTGTTTGCATAAAACCATCTGTTAAACAGATGTACGATAAGTTAAACCAGCACTCGTCGATATAAATGCCAGCCTAAAGTCGCGCCGCGAGCAATCATAAAGCCAGAAAAAGCCAGCCATAACCCGTGGTTTTCAAAACTGCTAAAGGCAAACCACAATGGAAAAAACAGCGCGAATGTCGCTATCAACATGCTGTTGCGCATAATATCTGCTCTTGTCATTCCCACGTAAATGCCATCGTACAGGTAGCACCAACAACCCAGTAACGGCAGCAAAATAAGCCAAGGAAGATAGGTTAAGGCAGTTTCTTTAACGACATTGATGTCTGTCATCAAGCCAATTAGCACTTCGCCTGCAAGCAAAAAAAGTAAGGTGTAAACAAAGGCAAAGCCCAGAGTCCATAGAGTACAGCGACTAATGATATAACGGAATGAATGTTTATCACCTACTCCCATCTGACCATTCGCGCGCTCTCCATGTGCTTTGCCAATTAGTGCCTCTGCGGCATTAGCAATACCATCTAAACCAAAAGATATAAGTAACAGGAAATTCATCAAGATGGCATTTGCAGCAACAATGTCATCGCCCAGCCTTGCCCCTTTAAATGTCATAAAGACAAAGCATAACTCTAGGCATAAGGTGCGAATTAAGATATCGCGATTTAATCGAAAATATTTGCCAAGCTCTTGTAAATCAATAATTTTAGCTTTTATCGCACTAAAAATAATTTCTTGAGACTTTGTTAGTACGTTACCGTATTTCACAATCGCTATAGCAATAATAAAACCACTATACTCGGCTATCACCGTCGCAGTTGCGACACCAGCTACTTTCCAATCAAAAACTAAGACAAATAGTAGGTCTAATACTAAATTAATAAGATTGGTAGCAATTAGCAGCCACATTACAGCTTTCGCTTTATGCTGCCCAAGCAGCCAGCCCAGCATAACAATGTTCGCCAACGCAGCAGGCAAGCCCCACACCCGTATTTGTGCATACTCTTGAGCATAAAACTGCACTTCCTCACTACCACCAGCCAGTGATAACGCAAACGATATGTAGGGAGACTGCAGAACAACAAGCGTAAGCCCAATAACAAAGGCAACTGTGATACCACGAAATAGCACGACGAGGCTTTCTTGAGCATCAGCCTTGCCGAGCGCTTGTGCCGAGAGACCGGTGGTCGACATTCTTAAAAAGCCACATAACCAAGTAACAAAAGTAATGATCATCGCACCTACTGTGCTACCACCAAGATAGTATGCTTCCGGCAGGTGTCCAATGACAGCTGTATCAACGAGACCCAGCAGTGGCACTGTAATATTGGACAAGATCATTGGAATTGCGAGCGCAAGAATTTGCTTGTCGGTGGGGTTTAGCACAGCATTGATACGGGTATTAACCAAGATTTGTCATCCTCTGCCAGAACGATGGAACGATAAAGCGATAAAAACTGTAAGCGTTGATAAGTTTAATATAACAAGAGAGAGCGCAGAGTTTACTTGCAGTTTGAGTAAAAAACACGATACTTTTACCGCATTATCACTCCCGAATAGACTTCGCTATGCTCGCTCGAATAAATAGTTATCTTCTCACGGCCTTTTCAATCCTAATACTTGCATACAGTAACGCGACACCCGCTGCAGTTATACTGCAATATCACCACGTCAGTGATTCAACGCCAGCCAGCACAAGTATCTCGCCAGCACAGTTTAAAGTACATATGGAGTATTTGAGCGCCAATGACTTTAACGTGGTACCACTATCGGATATCGTTTCAGCAGTAGCTGAGGGTAAAACGCTTCCTGATAAAACGGTTGCCATCACGTTCGATGACGCTTACCTAAACATATACACAAACGGTAAGCCTATTCTCGACAATTATAATTTTCCTTACACCATCTTCGTTAATGCAGGGCTAGTTGCTAACAACTCAAATCACTACATGAGTTGGGCGCACCTAAAAGAGATCGCTGAACAGCGCGGTATCATCGCCAACCACGGTTACCACCACGATTCACTCACGCGTCCGCCAGCAGGCATGGCGAATGATGTTTGGCTGGCACAATATGAGCACGACTTAATGCGCTCAGAGAACCTGATTAAACAGCATACGGGTCACAATTATCGTTACTTTGCCTATCCATATGGCGAATACACGCCCGAAATTGAAGCTTGGTTGCAAAGCAATAAATTTGTTGGCTTCTCGCAACAGTCAGGCGCGGTTGGCATGCATAGCTCGCTGACCTCATTGCCAAGATTTCCGGCGTCAAAGCCGTATGACAAAATATCGAGCCTTCGCGATAAACTGAACTCTCTGCCGCTCGAAATAAAGCCAACTGACGAAAACGCAGAAACCATCGTCTCATTTAAAGCGACTAAGTCGGTGACATTTGACGTTACCGTAGATGACTTTAAACCAGCACAGCTCAATTGCTATGTTTCGGGGCTTGGGAAACAGACTGTCGAATGGTTAAGTGAGACGCAATTTACCATTGAGTTCGACGGCGATTTGCCTGCAGGGCGTGCTAGATGTAACTGTACAGCCCCGAGTATCAGTAAACCGGGCCGATACTACTGGTACTCAAAACCGTGGTTTGTGCTCAAAGCGGATGGCTCTTGGTATCCGCTTTAAAACCCACAACACAAGCTCGCTAAAAAGACGAATGACCATCTGAGGCGCTATTAGCCAGCTAAAGCTACTACTCGAGCAAAATCTGCCACTAAGTCGTCCTCATTTATCGTGGGGACTTCACCTAGCACTTGCTTCGGCTTAAAGATAGCTGCTATCTCTCCTTGAGGATTAATCAACACAATCGAAGCACTGTGATCAACTAAATAACCCTCTTGCTCCGTGTCGTCGACAATGGCGTACATTAATCCTAAATTACGTGCGAATGGGTAAAGTACATCATGCTCTGCCCTCAACGCTTTAAAAGCAGGGTTAAAATAGCCAATGTACTGCGATAACTTTTCAACGTGGTCGCGATTTGGATCAACCGAAACCAACAGCACTTGATTGTTTTCAGCAATCGCCGTTAACTCGTCATAAACGTAGTTCAGTTTTTGTAGAGTCATAGGACATACGTCCGGACAAGATGTGTAGCCAAAGAACACCCAAGACCATTGCCCTTCTAACTGTTCTTTAGAAAATGTACTGCCATTGTGATCTGTTAAGGTAAACGGTTTTATCGCTCTTGGCGTTTCATAATAAAGTGCATGCTTAGGCGACTCTTTCTGATTTATTCCGTGGTAAATAAATGCACCAGCAGCTAAGGCGACAACTGCGACAATGACATAAAGCAACTTATTCATAAAAACGATAAATCCCGTAAACGATTAACTCAACGGCAGTAAATAATGATCAAGCAATAACACGATAAACAACACCATCAGGTGAATAATCGAAAATTTAAAGGTTGCCATTGCTGTGTCTGGTCGAGGGTTAAATTTTAACTGCCAAGCGTAAACAAAGAATATTAAATTTAACACTACGGCTCCAGCTAAATATAACCAATTACTCATACCAACCAGATAAGGTAACAAACCAACAACGAAAAGCAGTACGGTGTACAGTAAAATCTGTGTCTTGGTAAATTCAATACCGTGAGTTACGGGCAACATAGGAATGTTTACCTTCGCATATTCATCTTTACGATGAATAGCCAATGCCCAAAAATGCGGAGGGGTCCAAGTAAAGATAATCAATACCAATAGCAGCGCATGACCATCAATAGAGTTCGTCATTGCCGTCCAACCTAATAGAGGCGGTATTGCGCCTGCTAGGCCACCAATAGTGATATTCTGCGGAGTCGCTCGCTTGAGATACATGGTGTATACGAAACCATAACCAACCAAGCCTGCAAATGTTAGCCACGCAGTAAGTGGATTAACCCAAGCGTAAAGCATAATAAAACCAATAACAGCGAGGCTTGCCGCAAAGATAATGGCATTGGTTTGGCTTAATCTCCCTTCCGCCAGCGGACGATGAAAGGTGCGCCCCATTTCACTGTCGATACGCTTATCAACAATGTGATTTATGGCCGCTGCTGCAGATGAAAGAAAAGCGATCCCAATCATAGCAGGAATAAGCACTTGCCATGGCACTGCCGTTGGCACTGACAAGCACATCCCCACTAATGCCGTTAAGACGAGTAAAGCGACAACCCGTGGCTTAGTAATTTCATAATAATCACGCCAAGTGGCCTGTGCTTCACGAGGAATGGAATGAGATAAAATGGCAGCTTTAGGCATGAGAACTCCTATATCTTGCGTTTGAGACTATACGTGAGCGTGATCAATACCAGCATTAAACAGGCGGCAACCACGTTATGACTCACTGCAATAGCAAGTGGTAATGAAAAGACAACATTTGAAACCCCGAGCCCAACTTGAATAACAAGTACAAAGAGCAACAACGCTGGGACTTTATAGAAAAATGACGATTGTGCTTGGCGTATGACACTGACCGCCAACCATGCTAAATATAAGAAAGTAACAATGGCACCAATGCGATGCATCACATGTATAGTGACCCGCTCATTATGTTCTAGGTGACCAAATTCATAGGTATCTCGTTCTGGAGGTATTAAGTCGAACGAGTCTTCAAAGGTAAGTTGATCCACCCAACCCGACTGGCAAATAGGCAAATCAACACAATGCAATGCTGCATAATTTGAAGATGTCCAACCGCCAAGGGCGATTTGCGCGGTTAACAACACAACACCGAAAAGCCCATATTTCGCGTACTTTTTAACTTGCCAATCTCCGCCTGGAATTCGATAAGGCGTAAGCCGCAGATACAACAAAAAGAGTAAAGAAAGCGTTAAAAATCCGCCAAGCAAATGCGCCATTACCACCACAGGCATCAATTTCATGGTTACTGTCCACATGCCTAACAAGGCTTGGAAGGTAACGATAGCGAGCAAAAATAACGGCAAATACATAGGCCGACCCAAATGACGGCTTTTCACTGAAATAATGGCGATGGCTAGAATTAAGAGGCCGAGCGAACCTGCGAAATAACGATGAATCATTTCATTCCACGCTTTTTGCACTTCAACTGGTCGTTCAGGGAAGGCTTGCTCTGCTTTAGCAATTTGTTCTGACGTTTGTGGCACATCGATTAATCCATAACAACCAGGCCAGTCTGGACAACCTAAGCCAGCATGTGTCAATCTCGTATATGCCCCAAGGGTGACGACTAAAATAGCGAGCACAATACTCACTAATACTAACAACCTAAGATTACGCATAAACAAACAACTCCTAGCCTACTCTTGAGTACTTCAATAACTTCTTCATATCTGCAACGATCGCCTTACCAAAACTAGGGAGTTGGCTCACCTGTGTCGGCGGTTGATGGCTAAGCACCACATTTCCTAGCGGATCAACGACGAAAATATTCGATTCATTAAGCAATTCGTGACTTATTAAAGTTTTTGAAAAAGAAACCCATTTAGTTAGTGACAGCTCACTTACATTGATTTGCGGTGCATTTGTGGACGACAAAATTACAGGGGTCACACGAGTCATATCTTTACCTAGGGCTATATAGGTATTACTCAACGCATTAACTGATTGCATACACCACTGCTCACATTGGCTAGGTTGTCTGTAAACAATGAGCCACTGTTTGTCCGTTTGAATGTCAGCAAGGCCAAGATCGGCTAAGGAAACCGGTGTATCTAACAATTGTCCTTGGTTGGTAACCCCATAATTTAACCATTGCTTTTCCAACGCTAACTTAGCAATAACAATAGGTAGCAAGAAAACAACGCACACCATTATGAAACTTCGCCTGCCACTTCGAACTTGCGCCTTCGATGGTTGCTGTTGTTGTTCTGGCATATTTTGCGGTACTGACTCTGGCATAAGTTCACTCATTAATTTCAGCCTGTTTATTATTCTTAAAAGCGGCAACAATCATTAAGACCAGCCATGCAATAGCTAGACTAAACCACTGAAAAGCGTAACCTCGGTGCTTCTCAGGGGGCATCACAATAGGCTGCCAACTCTTCTGGTAACCTATGGTTTCATTGGTATCAACATACACAACAAAGGGGAGTAGCTGTTGGCCAAGTATCTCGGACATTACGTCCGTATCAATTTGCTGAACCCTTAAAGGTATATTGGGTTGCCATTGGTACGATTGTGTCGCTAGCACCATTGGCGACTCTACAATACGGATATTTCCTTTTATCTGGAGTGTTCCCGTCAGCGCTTCAACACTGGGAATTACGCTGCGGTCTTTACTACCTTTTACCCAACCTAAATTAACTAACACGGGCATTTGATTTTGATGGTTAAACAACTGATAAACGCGATACCCCAGCTGCCCATTTAATGTTTGATTATCGTGAAGAATAAGTACTTCACTTTCAAACGTACCATTTAACAGCACTGGCTGATCGTTCAACTCCAACTCATCACTTAATGCGCTAATTACCCGCTCTAGCGGGTGATGCTCTGTCCCGACAAGCTCATTAATACGTTTTAAGCGCTGTTCTTTTTCCTCGGCTCTTGTCAGTTGCCAACTGCCTAACTTGATTAACAGCGAAAAAACCAGCAAGGTAATAACACACCATATCCAGTTGATGGATGACAGCCAGCTACGCTGTTTATCAGTTTTTGCTGTTTGTTCCGCTTTAGCTGGCATAACACTTAGCTCGGGGGATTAACATGTTAATAAAAATCGTCATTGTCGGACTACTTGGCTTTATGATTTACAACTTATTTAAAGCATTAATGATGATGAATAAAAACGACCCCAATCAGCCATCAATGTCAAAATTTATCGGTCGACGAGTGATGACATCCGTCGTTATCGTGCTCCTACTGTTACTCGGTATTCTTACCGGCGTTATTACCCCTAACCCTCGCCCTTTCTAAACTAATTTGTTTGATCGCTCACTAATCATTTAGTGAACGTTGATGCGTTTAAAAGCGTTTTAAATGCGAGGCATTAGCCTCGCAATGTAAAATACGACTCTGCGACTAAATGATGTAAACAAATACAAATAGCAGCACCCAAACAACGTCAACAAAGTGCCAGTACCAACTTGCAGCCTGGAAGGCAAAGTGATTCTTAGAAGTAAAGTGACCTTTCATGATACGAATAAAGACCACAATCAACATGATTGTCCCTAAAGTCACGTGCATACCGTGGAAGCCCGTGAGCATAAAGAAGGTATTACCGTATATACCGCTGTCTAAGTAGAGCTTCATTTCTTCTGAGTAAGCATGGGCATACTCAGCAACTTGTAGACATAAGAACACTGCGCCAAGCAGTATGGTTAAACCTAACCAGAATTTGACTTGTGATCGTTTGTCTTGCTCCAAGGCCACATGTGCAAAGTGGGCCGTCACTGAAGAAGTTAATAGCAACAATGTATTGATGAGAGGTAAACCGTACCACCCCATTGCGGTCGTCTCTGTTCCATCAGGGGTTTTGATTAGTGGCCAAGAGGCAGTGAATTCAGGCCAAAGCACTTCGCCTGTCATTAAGTTATTTCCTGCACCGTCAAGCCAAGGCACCGAAAAAACTCGTGCATAAAGCAAAGCACCAAAGAATGCTGCGAAGAACATTACTTCAGAGAAAATAAACCAACTCATTCCTTGCTTGAAGGAGTTATCCATCTGCTGACTATATTTGCCCGCCATCGACTCGTGAATAACATTGCTAAACCAGCCATAAACCATGTAAATCACCATGGCTACACCCGCAATGAGTACCCAACCACCCCAGCTATCTTCCCCAGATGCCAAAGTTGAAACAAACTGACCTGCGCCTATCGCAATTAAAAATAATGCGATAGCACCAACGAGAGGCCAATGACTCTGCGCTGGTACGTAATAAGTTTCATATTCTTTACTGTTCATCGTAATTCCCCTTTAAAGCGTTTTTACGCTTAAGAATCTGCTTTAGGCGTGATGTCGTATAAGGTGTACGACAAAGTTAGCGTTGAAACATCCCTTGGTAATTCGGGGTCGACATAGAACTGCAATGCCATCTCAACATCCTCATTCGCCTTTAACGGTTGCTGGTTAAAGCAAAAACACTCAATTTTTTGAAAATAAAGTGCCGCCTGACCTGGAGACACTGACGGTACTGCTTGCCCAACAATGTCCTTTACCGATTCATTTTTTGCATAAAATTTTATTATTTTTGTTTCGCCTGGATGTACCTGAATCTCCCGCACCATCGGCTCAAATTGCCATGGGATGCCTTTCGCTAAGTGGCTGATAAACTGCACTGTCACTAACCTAGATTCGTCGACACCATTCTCATTTATCTGTGCTGCCGTATCCGATGTTTTACCATTCAACCCCGTGATATCGCAGAAAACGTCATATAAAGGCACCATCGCAAAACCAAAGCCGAACATCGCAAACACAACGAGTACAAGCTTTTTAGCGGTTTTAGCAATATTCTGTTCAGGTACTTGAGCCATAACGTTTTCCCTTCTTTTTATATCTTCTAAACCATGTTGACTGAATTTATGCGAAGTTATTATTGCAGAGGTCGAGGCGGCGACGCGCAATGTAGTAACCTACATGAGCATCGCCAACAAAGAGTTTTGCAATACGAACAAGCATAAAATTAATCAATTTTGGGTGGCTTCTCGAACGTGTGGTACGGCGCCGGCGAAGGCACCGTCCACTCTAAACCTGTTGCACCATCCCATGTTTTCGCTTCAGACTTCTCACCACCACGAATACACTTAATCACTACTGCTAAGAAAATCAGCTGCGATAAACCAAAGGCAAAGCCGCCAATACTGACCCATTTGTTAAAGTCTGCGAATTGCAGCGCGTAATCTGGGATACGACGCGGCATACCTGCTAAACCTAAGAAGTGCATTGGGAAGAATAATAAGTTCACTGAGATGAGCGAGCACCAGAAGTGCCACTTACTCAACGCGTCGTCATACATGTAGCCTGTCCATTTCGGCAGCCAGTAGTATGCACCCGCATAAATTGAGAATAAGGCGCCAGTCACTAATACATAATGGAAATGTGCCACCACGAAATAGGTATCGTGATATTGGAAGTCAACCGGCGTCATAGCGAGCATCAAGCCAGAGAAGCCACCTATGGTAAATAAAATAACGAAGGCGATGGAGAACAACATCGGTGTTTCAAAACTAATTGCCCCTCGCCACATGGTGGCCACCCAGTTAAATACTTTCACCCCTGTGGGCACCGCAATTAACATGGTGCAGTACATAAAGAACAATTCACCGAATAACGGCATCCCCGTGGTAAACATGTGATGCGCCCACACGATGAACGATAAAAACGCAATCGATGCCGTCGCATATACCATCGAGCTATAACCGAACAATGGCTTGCGTGAGAAAGTTGGTATTGTTGTCGAGACAATACCGAACGCAGGTAGAATCATGATGTAAACTTCAGGATGACCAAAGAACCAGAAAATATGCTGGAACATAACCGGATCACCACCACCAGCGGCATCGAAGAAGCTTGTGCCGAAATAGGTGTCGGTTAATACCATAGTCACTACGCCAGCAAGCACTGGCATAACAGCGACGAGCAGATAGGCTGTGATAAAGAACGTCCATACAAATAATGGCATCTTCATGTAAGTCATACCTGGCGCACGCATATTCATAATGGTCACCACGATGTTAATGGCACCCATTATCGAGGATATACCCATGATATGAACGGCAAACACGAAGAATGCGGTACTGCCATTACTATAGGTGGTTGAAAGCGGTGCATAGAAGGTCCACCCGAAGTTAGGTGCGCCACTCCCGATAAAGAACGACATAAGCAAAATGGAAAACGCAAATGGTAGAATCCAGAAACTCCAGTTGTTCAATCGCGGTAATGCCATATCTGGCGCACCGATCATCATCGGAATCATCCAGTTTGCTAAGCCCGTAAAGGCTGGCATGATGGCACCGAATACCATAATCAAGCCATGAACTGTGGTCATCTGATTGAAGAAATCAGGGTCAACTATTTGCAAACCTGGCTGGAAAAGCTCGGCACGGATAACCATTGCCATCGCACCGCCAGTTAAAAACATAATGAATGAGAACCACAAGTACATTGAGCCTATGTCTTTATGGTTAGTGGTATACAACCAGCGTTTTATCCCCGTCATTTTATGGTCATGATGGTCATCATGTTGATGATCTGTATCGTGAATGGTATCAGTCGTCATAATTACTCCTCCCTACTTACCACTGTGTGCATCAACATCTGCTGGTTGAACAAGATCACCGCTATCGTTACCCCAAGCGTTTCGCTCGTAGGTAACCACCGCCGCGATTTCCGTTTTTGTCAGCTGACCACTAAAGGCCTGCATCGATGGGTTCTTCTTACTGCCGTTGTAAACAATATCAATGTGTGCGCTGACATCCCCTTTGATAATTGGACTGCCGATAAGCGATGGAAACGCTGGAGGTAAGCCCATGCCTGTTGCTTGATGGCAAGCGACACACGCTTTCATATAGACAGCCTCACCTTTAACCATCAGCTCTTCTTTGGTGTAAACTTTCGATAAATCTTCTGGCTCGGCAGCAGGCTCTGCTGCTGGCGCTGCCCCCATTGATGCTCCATCGTCAGCTGCAACACCGCTATCTGCCGTGCCTCCTGATGCTTGTGCATCAACATCAGCAGCTTGCACCATATCGCCAGTGTTATTACCCCACGCATTACGCTCATAGGTTGTTACTGCTGCGATTTCTTTTTTCGACAGTTGCTTACCAAATGCTGGCATCGCTGCTTTGCCGTTAAGAATGATATTGATGTGCTCGCTAATAGCTCCTGTTGTAGCGATAGGGCTACCTTTTAAAGCAGGGAACGCTGGTGGTAACCCTTGGCCATTTGGTTGGTGACAAGCTGCGCAATAGGCGTTGTATGTTGTTTCACCTAGCTCCATCAATTCATCCATCGATAAGCTCGCGTTAAGTGAAGCTGCCTCTGCAGCTTTAGCGTCTGCAATAAGTTGTTTTTGCTCCGCTATCCAAGCCTGATAATCAGCCTCAGTTTTCACTTCAACAACGATAGGCATAAAGCCATGGTCTTTACCGCATAGCTCAGCACATTGGCCCCGGTATACACCTGGTTCATCTACTCTCGTCCACGCTTCGTTGATAAAACCTGGATTAGCGTCTTGCTTAACAGCAAACGCTGGCACCCACCATGAGTGAATAACATCATCTGATGTGATCAGAAAACGGACTTTCTTGTCGATTGGAATAACAAGTGGCTTATCAACTTCTAAGAGGTAGTGCTCGCCTTTGTCAGCAGAATTGCCATCAAGATTGTCAAACTGCTCGCGCGGGGTAGACAACACAGAATAGAACTCGATGTCTTGGTCAAAGTATTTGTAATGCCACTTCCACTGAGAGCCGGTAACGAGGATAGTGATATCTGAGTTATCGTTATCTTCCATCTCTATCAGCGTACTCGTCGCTGGTATTGCCATGGCAATGAGGATAACGATGGGAATTGCCGTCCAAAGTACTTCGACTTTGGTACTTTCATGAAAAGTGGCTGGAGTAACGCCTTTGGATTTCCGATGAAAGATCATCGACCAAAACATCACACCAAAAACAATGATCCCGATGACCGTACAAATCCACAAAATCAGCATATGCAGGTCATAGACCTCATTACTAATCTTGGTGACCCCTTTGGTCAGGTTCAACTCCATCTCCGCCCAAGCTGAAAAGGAAAGTAAATTTCCCACCAACAGCCAACCTAGGTTACGTCTTCTCACTCGACATCTCCTCTACCCTGTTGAATAGCAAAGTCGACAACCCACCAACAGGCAACTATGTTTCACTACAAAACGGTTGCACTGCATAATGTGAGCTAATTGTTATTGCTATTAAAATTTGGAAGGCACTTAAGCAGTTAGCGCACTCATGCCCTTTTATTATTTATCGTTATTATTTTCGTCTACTTATTAATCTAGAATTACTCACTTTTTAAACAATATCTAGAAGTTTATTAGAATAAATATTCGAAAAAATGCCTTAGCATGGGTAGAGCCAAAGCTCTAAGTGAAATCAGGGAGGTTGCGCAAAATGTCCTTACATTCCTTTATAAAAAGGGCTTAGAGAAGAAGTAGTTAAATCCATAAAACAAAAAAAGCCAGCCTATTAGGCTAGCTTTTAAGGTATAAAATCGAGAAATCTAAACGGTTACTTTTTAATCAAAATAGACTACATCCAGTCCGCATTTCGAACAACACCAACAGCAATTCCTTCAACATTAAAATGTTGACTAGTTAGATCGACTTTAATTGGTGCAAATTCTTCATTTTCGGCATGCAAATAAACAATATTGCCTTCACGTTTATATCGTTTCACCGTCACATCATCTTCAACGCGTGCAACAATTACCTGACCGTTGTGAACATCAGTTGTTTGGTGAACAGCAAGTAAATCACCATCTAAAATACCAATGTCTTTCATACTTTCGCCGTTCACTCGCAATAAGTAGTCCGCTGCTGGGTGAAACAAATTACCATCCATTTTGTAGCGATCTTCAACGTGCTCTTGCGCCAATATAGGTTCACCGGCAGCAACGCGACCAATCAAAGGCAAGCCACTTTCTTCAATCACTTCTTCGGCTAGGCGAATACCACGCGATGTCCCTGGCAACATCTCGATATAACCCTTCTTCGCTAAAGCTTTTAAATGCTCTTCCGCCGCATTAGCCGACTTGAAACCGAAAAAATCGGCGATTTCAGCCCGTGTTGGCGGCATGCCAGTATCTGCAATCTTCTCTTTAATAAGATCAAATATTTGCGATTGTCGTGCGGTTAATGGCTTCATATTGCCCCTGATATCCATACAGTAATACTGTGAGTATATACATGCTGTATGGATATGCAAGGCTAAATTATATATGGCCTTCCCTACAACAACACAGGGAAAATAACTCACACTGATAGTTTTTCCATCACATTTGTCGTGTTAGCATATGGTTAACAAATAGGGAATACCTACCAAGTACGCTGATAGTGGGTTACCAAAAGGAAATCAGATGAAGTATTTAGTCACTGGCGCCGCCGGTTTTATTGGCTTTTTTGTTTCGCAACGCCTTTGTGAAGAAGGTCATGAAGTTATTGGCATTGATAACTTAAATGACTATTACGACGTCAATTTAAAGCTTGCTCGACTTGCTCAATTAGAAAAGTTATCTAACTTCTCTTTCGAAAAACTCGACCTCGCCGATCGAGACGGTATTGCACAGCTTTTTGCGACTCAAAAATTCCAGCGTGTAATCCATTTAGCAGCGCAAGCAGGTGTTCGATATTCTATCGACAATCCAATGACTTATGCTGATGGCAATTTAGTCGGTCATCTCACTATTTTGGAAGGTTGCCGTCATCACAATATTGAGCATTTAGTTTACGCCTCTTCCAGTTCTGTTTACGGACTCAATAATAAGATTCCATTTGCTACGTCTGATTCGGTAGATCACCCTATTTCGCTTTATGCAGCCACGAAAAAATCCAATGAATTGATGTCCCATACTTACTCTCATTTGTATGGTTTGCCTACAACGGGGCTGAGATTCTTTACGGTTTATGGTCCATGGGGTAGACCTGATATGGCGCTATTTAAATTCACCAAAGCAATAATGAATGGTGATGCTATTGACGTATATAACAATGGCGATATGCAAAGGGACTTTACATACATTGACGATATAGTCGAAGGCATTCTTCGCATCAAGGATATTGTCCCAAAAGCCAATGACGCATGGACGGTGGAAACTGGAACTGCGGCAAATAGCAGTGCCCCATACAAGATTTTTAATATTGGCAACGGCAACCCTGTGCAGTTAATGTCATTTATTGAAGCCATTGAAGATGCAACAGGTAAAACTGCTACTAAGAACCTGATGCCGATGCAACCAGGTGACGTTTACCAAACCTATGCCGATGTCGAAGATCTCTTCGAGGTAACAAATCATCGCCCAAATACCGATGTTAAACACGGCGTAAAGCAGTTTGTTGACTGGTATCAGGCATTTTATCAGTAAATTACGGCCCAATAAGCTAGCAATATAAGTACAAGAATAACAAGGCGCCAAAATGGAACAATCACGACACGGAAAGCTTGTCGTCAACCAATCAAAAATTAAAAAAGACAGCTTAGCTACTTTGCAAGCTGATTGGCAGCGCTTGGAAAAAATCGCGAACGGTTCTGTATTTACCAGCTGGTATTGGATATCCACTTGGCTCAAGAACATCGATTACAAAGCAAAGTTACTTACAGTAACGTTTAACCAAGAGATTGTTGGCTTAGCACTGGTCGTTGAACGAAGTGAAAATAAATACGGTAACTCGATAAAGCAACTTTGGTTGAACCGTACTGGTGACCAAGTAAAAGACCAAATCTGGAATGAATACAATGATGTGCTTTGCGCCCAAGGCACAGAACACGCAATTCGCGCAGCCATCATCGACTTTTTCGAACAACAAACCGATGCAGAAGAGTTTATTATTGGCGCATCAGACGAAACCATTCAGCAGACGCCGATCTCACCTAATGTACTTGTACATACCTCTTGGGCTACCGTAAGTTATTCAAAAACACTAAAACCAGAATATAACGATCTCAATCAGTTTTTATCGGAATTATCGGTTAATTCTCGCCAGCAAATTAAGCGCGCTGTTAAGCTTTATGGTGGGGTGGATAATATTCACGTTATCCCTGCCCAAACTGCAGACGAAGCAATTGCATTACTCAACGAAGCAGGGGAGCTTCATAAACAGCGCTGGAAACAACGACAGAGCGGCTTCGAGAACCCTCATTTTGTCAGTTTTCATCACCAATTGATTCGAGATCATTTCGATAACGGCTGTATCGATGTATTAAAAATAAAAAATGACCGAAGAGTCATCGCTTATCTCTATAACTTTAAGTTTAAAGGCAATGTCTATTTTTACCTTTCAGGCATTGAATATTGTGATAACAACAAACTCAAGCCCGGTTTGGTAGCCCACAGCTTAGCTATTAGTTATTACGCAAATTTAGGGTTCAAGAAGTATGATTTCATGGGTGGTGAAGGGCGTTACAAAAACTCTTTATCAGATGAACAAAGCCGCATGATCATCTCTAATTTTAGGCGTCGTAACTTACCGTTTACGTTAAGTAACTTACTGCGTAGAGCCAAAGCTCTTTATTCCCATAAGAACGCCAATGCCAGCTAACAAAGCCGATAACAAAACCCATAAAATAGTCAAAGGTATCAGCTGGCTATTACTGTTAAGTTGGTTCAACCGGGTACTAGGTTTCGCATCGATATTTATTCTCGCGCGAATTCTGACACCAGAAGATTTTGGCGTTATGGCGTTGGTAATGATAGCTATTCAACTCACTGATACGCTGACGAATGTAGGTGCAGAACAATATTACATTCAAAAGAAACAAGCCACACAAGACGATCTCAATAGTGCATGGAGCTTAAATTTAGCCATCAAGCTCTTTGCAAGCTTAGTTTTTTTAATGCTTAGCCCTATGGTAGCCGCTAGTCTTGGCTATCAGCATTTAACCCAAGCGTTTGTGGTGGTCGCCTTTCTTCCGGTGATTAATGCATTAAGTAATGGATTCATATTCGCGCAAAAAAAAGCACTTAACTTCCGCAGTTTTTCACTAATTTCAGCCAGTGCTAAGGTGTTTTCGACGCTTGTCGCTATCGCACTTGCGTTAACCTTGAAAAGTTACTGGGCACTGATTGCAGGTGCACTATTGCAAGCATTGATATTTACCATATTGTCTTATGTTTACCTGAATGAACGAGCGGCCCTCTCACTTGCCAATTGGAAAGAACCTTTTCATTTTTCCAAGTGGATAATGCTAAAGAGTATTGTTGGGCATATTCGCGCTAAGTTCGATGTCTGGTTTGCAGTCAATATTCAAGGCATGGGCGGTTTAGGGGGGTATAATCTAGCAAAAGATGTCACCTTGTTACCCTCTCGTGAGTTTCTCAGCCCAGTTTCAGACGTGATGTTCACCGCTATCGCACAGGCAGAAAATCATAGCGAAAATCAGCAGCAACAAATCAGTAAGGCCTTAACGGTGCTATTTATCCTTGCTAGCCCAATAGCGTTTGGGTGGGCATTAATTGCTGCTCCTTTTGTGGCGCTGATATTAGGACCACAATGGCAACAATATACAGACACAATAGCCGCTTTAGGGTACCTAGTGATTACGTTTGCTATCGGCAACTTCATCAGCCAATTAATGGTGGCAACAGGCAACGTTAAATCGCTGTTTTTCTACGATGTATTCACCCTGGCTGTTGCTTTCGGGCTACTGTATCTATTCAGCAGTAGTATTGCGTCTGTAAGCGAACTAGCAGACTATCGTGTCATCATCGGCATTATTATTCTTATCATCGGCATGTGTTGGCTTGCAAAATTACAAATAGCGCCTCTCACAAGCTTTGTGAAGGCAATGATGGCACCGTTATTTGGCGCTGCGGTTATGGTTTGGGTTACCAAAAGTGTTCTCGATACAACACAAACATCGTTGATGGCATTGCTGTCCATATTGATAGTCGCGGGGTTTAGCTACCTCGTCGTTATATCAATTGCGATTGCTTTGAAGCTATTTGGCAAGCCTGAAACAGCGTTTCTCGTTGGGCTGCTAACACAAGCAAAAGAAAAAATTTTAAAGTAGTAAGTCATGAATAAGCTTTATCAAAAATCAGCACTCGTTTTTGGCGAAGACACCCGAAGTTTTCTGACGGTTATCCGCTCTCTTCACTGTCAGGGCATGTTGGTGGATGTTGTGTGTTTTTCAAATAACTCCGTGGCACTTAGTTCCAACTGTATTCGCAACGCTTACGGCTTAAATTATCAATCGATGTCACCATCAGAATGGAATAAAGCAGTCACGGATATTCTCAATAAGAATGCATACGACCTGGTTATTCCTTGTGATGAACGAGCGCTATTCCCTCTCCTTGATATTAAAGACGCTATTGAAGCTGAGACTAAGTTCGCGTTGCCGGAACGCAAAGACTTAGGCCCTCTCTTTAATAAAGTAGACACTCGCAAAACGGCACAAGCTTGTGATGTACCGGTTGCCTCAGGTGAAGTGTTGCCGAGCGACAAATTGGACTTTGAAACACTAGCTCAACAATATGGCAGCCCATTAGTGTTAAAGCCCACACAGTCATACGAAGAAGAACAGCTCAACAAACGCCAGAGTGTTTTGATCGCTAAAAATGTCGACTCTGTTGAACAATTCAAAGCCGAAAATGCCGACAGTGATATTTTGGTAGAATCTTACTTTTCAGGTTATGGCATTGGTGTGTCGATACTATCAACTGAAGGTGAAGTAAGCGCCGCTTTTGCACATGCTCGCGTATCCGAACCAGAGTCAGGCGGCGGTAGCTCTTACCGTAAAGCCATTGCTATCGATCCTTCAATGCTTTATGCCTGCCAGAAGTTCTGTATGCACCTGAATTACACAGGTGTTGCAATGTTTGAGTTTAAATACAACCCCGAAACTCAAGACTGGATTTTGATTGAAGTTAATGCGCGTTTTTGGGGCTCCTTGCCATTGGCGGTGCACGCTGGCGTAGATTTCCCAGCGTTGCTAGCTAAGTCATTATTGTTAGGCATTAAAGAACCCAAGCTTCATTACAACTTATCCGCTTATGCACGTAGCTTCTCAGCAGATATTTACGACATAAAAAAAGAGTTCGACCTGTTAAAGTCGGCTAGTAAATTCAAGGCATTTAGCCAGTTACTTAAGCGACTGTTTAGTTTTACTCGCCTGCTAACCTTTAACGACAAAATTGATTCATTCGCGTGGCACGATCCTAAGCCTTTTTTCAATGAAGCATTCGATTTGGTCAAAGACAAGTTGCACGGTTTGCCATACATTCGCACACAGCGACAAAGCGACCGAATAAGCCAATTCAAGAAATCGATAGCGTCACAGCCTGTCGAGAACATACTGTTTGTTTGCTACGGCAATATAATGCGCAGCCCCTTTGCCAGAGCGTTGTTCGAAAAGAAAGTTGCCGGTACGAAGCTGAGTCACTTAAATGTCGATTCCTTCGGTTTTCACCAAATAGAAAATCGAAATGCTAAGCCTGCTTGCGTCGACATGGCTAAAACATACGATATTGATTTAACCCAGCACCAATCAAAGTGGTTGCCACAATCAACAGCGTCTAGGCCGAATACCATCATTCTTATGTTCGATATGAAGAATGAGTATCTATTAAGTAGCTATTACAACGACACAACGGCTATTTCTCTCGCCGATTTAGTGCCAGAACGCCACGGTTTTTATAGAGAAATCGCTGACCCTTATGGTAAAAGCCAAGAATATTTGGAACACTGTTATCAATTGATTAACGACAGTGTCGACAGCTTAATTCATTTATTAGAGGCAAACATTGATGTCTAGCGCCCGCCCCTCGCTTGCGATTGTCATCCACACAGAAGAAGAGTTTGATTGGAACGGCGGATTTTTCCGTTCGAATAATCAAGTAACTCACGGTAAAAAACTTACCGAATTTTGCGAAAAGCTAATAGCAGTCGGAGCTAAAATTACCTTCGCTTTAGACTACGCTTTTGTTGACTCTACAGAGGGCCAAAAGGTGATCGCTTACTTTAAAGAACATCATTACAACCAAGTAGAATTTGCGACACATCTCCACCCTTGGGTAAACCCGCCCTTTACAGAAAATAATGGTGGGAAAGACGAAGTAGATAATGACAAATCATACCCAGGTAATTTAATCAAAGAACTTGAATATCAGAAGTTAAAAGCTTTAACAGAAAAAATTACAGACCTCTGTGATACGCCGCCAAAAACCTATCTTGCTGGGCGATACGGGATTGGCGATAACACCAATGACATTTTACAAAAGCTAGGCTACAAGATTGACGTTAGTATTAGCCCGTTTACCGATTTTAGTCACCAACAAGGACCTGATTTTAGTGCCTTCAACAATGATGTGACCATAAAAAACGGCGTCATTAACTGGCCACATACAACAGCTATTCTTTCAGCGTTAGGGCTTATTACAAAGTATTTCAATAAAGAGCCATCTAAATTCGAACAATGGCAAAAACGACCTTTTTCTAAGCTGCTTATGAAGCTGCTAAGGGTCAAACGTCAGCGACTTTCTCCCGAAGGATTCGCGCTATCTGATTTAAAGAAAATTACCAATACACAATTAACACTGGGCCAAGAAAGTTTCATTTTTTCGTTCCATTCACCGAGCGTACAAGCAGGACTAACACCTTATGTGAAAACGCCTGCCGAAGAAGCCGCCTTTTTTCAAACAACGCTTGACTACATCAACTGGTTTCAACAAAGTTGTAATGGCCAGACCACATTAATTAAAGAAAACTCCATGGAGGAATGTCGGCATGTCTAACAGCGCCAATTCAGTATTTTTTACCGTCATCATCCCGACTAGAAATCGGCCTGAGCTTTTTAAGCTAGCTCTTGATTCTGTATTAGCGCAAAGTTTCAAAGATATCGAAGTCGTTGTAGTAAACGATGGTTCATCAGATGAATTTCTGGCGGCTTATAAAGCGATGGAAAATGACTATGACGAAACAGTTAAGTGGCGCTATCAAATTAGAAGGCCAAATGGCCATGGTCAAAGTTACTCAATGAACACTGGAGCATATGTTGGTGCTGGTGAATACCTATGTTTTTTAGATGACGATGACTTTTGGATCGATGAAAATCATCTGCAACGTGCTCACGATTCCATAGTTAAGTCAGCAAATAAAGTAGATGCGTATTACTCTAATCAGGATGCTTATTTCTCCGACGGTCGAAAACAATTGGAGAATGTGTGGATCGAAGATCTCGCAAGTCGCTCCAAAAGTCTCGAAACGGATGCAAACGGCAGTGCAATAGTGAATGCAGAATTTCTATTTTCTAGTAAAGGGTTTTCTCATCTAAATTGTTCAATTGTCCGCAGGGACTTGTATCTTTCCATCAAAGGCATGGATGAAAATATCCGGTATGAGTGCGATCGAGATATATACATCCGAGTGGTTGATGCCTCAGAACACATTTTATACAACCCTATTGTAATCTCTAAACACCATATTCCAGATCCTAAAAAGTCCGACAATATGTCAACCTTAGTAAGCAACTTCGAAAAGCGTTTATATCAAATAAATGTATACGAAAAAGCTATTTTATTAGCGCAAAAACGCTGCATTAAGGAGCATAGCAAAAATGGCTTAGCGAATATTTTTAAACATATTACCGAAGAATACATTCGCCTTAATGAAGTCCAAAACGCATCTATTTACGCCAGAAAAGCATTAGCACTTAAGAGCTCATTTAAGTGGCGGTTATACACAACGTATTTGTGTGTACAGTCTATTTTTAAGGATTAAGATGAGCTTTTTTAAACACTTAAAAATCATTCTTCGCCACCCAAGTATTTTGCTTCAACCGAGAAAGCGAATTATTTTATTAAGCCATATGCGTGCAAATACTAGTGTATTTGGCCACGTGTTGGGTAGTAACCCCGAGATAGAAGGCTACTATGAATTGCATATTGGCTATTACAGTTGGAAAAGTTTTTTTCGACAAAAGTTAATATATTTTGCAGAGCACTCACCGAAAAGAAGTGCAAAATATATGTTTGATAAAGTTCTGCACAATGAACATAAAGTAAATGTCGACATATTTAACGATGATGATATTTTTATCATTATGGTGAGAGAGCCAATTGCAACGATTTCAAGTATTCAGAAGCTATTCGCGAAAGTTGACCCACAACACCCCTATAACGAATATGAATACGCGGAGCAATATTATCTCTCGAGGTTGGAGCATTTAATTGGCTTTTCACAAAAGTTAAAAGGCAGATTTTACTTTATCAACGCCACTTCACTTACACAATCACCTGACCGAGTGCTAGATGCTTTGACTAAAGTATTCAAATTGTCGATTCCGCTTAGCAAAAAGTACCAGATATTCAAGAAAACAGGCTCTGAAGGTGCAGGCGACTCTTCTCAAAATATGCAGCTAGGGGAGATAAAGCCGAAATTAGAAGCAATTGGTGAAACGAATAGCGAGACAGGTAAACCAATTCAAAATACATTTAACGAAAGCGTAAAGCTAATTGAAAAGCTCGCAAAAGAGAAGGTTGGATAGATACTAATATGAACGACATTCAAGTTTTACTTACTACTAATGAAGCTTTCGCCCAGCACGCTGCAGTTTGTATTAAATCTCTTCAAGTCAACAATCCAAATTTAACTATTAACATCGTAATAGCTTCTTTAGAGTTAACGCCTGAAACTCAAAAAAAGCTGTTAACTCTCTCGATACCTAAGAAATGCCATATAAAATTAGTCGAATTTGACCGTAATAAGCTAGAGCCGCTACCACTAATTGGTAAATATTCCAAAGATATTTACTTAAGACTCTGGGTAGATGAGTACTTCAAAGACATAGCATGCGACAAAGTTTTATATTTGGATGCAGACACTATCGTTGTCAATCCATTGGACGATATAATCAATTTAGATATGGGCAACAATCTGATCGCCGCAGTTGATATTCCTGACTCTACAAGTCACAACAGGTGTCATCTTCCAAAAGACAAAGGTTATTTCAATTCTGGGGTTTTACTATTTAACGTAAATTTATGGAGAGATGAAGCATGTTTAGATCAAATCATTTCTTTTCTTAATGAAAATAAAGAAATAGCTTTAAACCCTGATCAAGATGCGTTAAACGGTTTATTCTTTGATAGACGAATAACGCTCAATCACACCTTTAATGCAATATCACCTTTCTTTAGGAAAAAAGGCTTCCCCTCTATTGGCAACAGAGAATTGGCAGAAATCAGACAGAACGTAACAATAGTTCACTTTAACGGTAGGTCTCGACCATGGCTTTACGGTTGCAATCACCCATATGAGCGCAAGTATAATCAATACTTACTTCAAACCCCATGGAAAGATAAAACGAACGAAGGATTTACAGTTTTAAAATTTATCAAAAAACAACTTAGAGTTTTATTGGGTACAGAAACATTTGTAACGCTGAAAAAGCTTAATGGTAACTAGAGTTTATGGCAGCAAGTTTCCAATCCTAAGTATTACATGCCTCACTTTGGTCCTAAATAGCGATATGGATAAATAAAGGAATAGCTCATGACTGACTCAAAATTCTTTAAAACGTTTTTGCTATGCAATGTTATACCTTTAAGTACGTAAATTAGTATAAGCCAATATCAATATTGAGTATTACTCACCCTAACAACGACTACAATAGAACTTAAGAAATAAAATGAAACATAACCCTAAAAAAAACAAAGAATTAATTGCTTTGACTTCAATAAGAGGAATAGCGGCTTTATGGGTCGTTTTGTATCATTTCATCGCGCCTCTCAATCGAGATGTTGCTTGCTTTAGTTGTTATCTACCTCCTTTAGAGAGAAGTTATTTGGCAGTAGATTTATTTTTTATTTTGAGTGGTTTTATTCTAGCTTACGTATATTTAGAAAAGTTCACACAAGATAATTCAAATATAACAATTCCATTCTTAAAAGCTAGAATCGCTCGTATATACCCATTACATTTATTCTGCCTGCTGGCTTTTGCAACCTGGCATTGTTCCGCATATTTTTTAGCCAGCGATTACTCTATTCTTCCTCGTAATAATCTGGAGACGTTCACGTATAACATATTCTTAGTGCATGCATGGGGTGTATGGGATGATGTATCTTGGAATTATCCTTCTTGGTCAATAAGCACCGAACTCTTCGCGTACATCTCTCTGACGATATTATTTAGTTTGATGATAAGAAATAAGGCAGTACAAATTATCACCTTTATACTCTCAGTCATAGCTATAGTAGCATATCCATTTTTAAGTGATGGCTTTACCATTGGAAATGGTCAAGCATTGTATAGATGCCTAGCTTGCTTTTATCTAGGGGTTAGTTGTTTTTTACTTTTTGGGCAATGTTCATTTTCTACAAGGTTAGCAACGGTAATTCAACTAATCACACTTAGCTTACTATTTATAGGAATATTCATAGGCACAAATGACGGTATACTTATGCTGTTATGGTGCCCTCTTATTTATAGTCTATCTCACGATAAGGGTATAATTGCAAACGTATTAAAGTATAAATTCTTATATTTCCTGGGCGTTATTTCTTATTCTATTTATCTCACTCATGCTGTCATCTTTATGATTTACAGGGATATTAGGGTGCACTATTTCAAACTACCTCCTAATTTAGGATTAATGTTAGAATCATTGCTCTTAGTCGGCTTAGTTTTGCTCACAATTTTAATTAGTTATTACACATACAACAATATAGAAAAAAAATACCGAAAAGTGTTCGCTAGTAAATGATGAATATCTTATTTTTAAGTGCCCATAAATATATGCCAGAGCTTACGGGGGGCATGGAAATCAATACCCATGACATGGCGAAATTATTAATAAATAAAGGGCATAACGTTTCAATTTTCGCAGGCTTTAGGGGTGAAGGCTTTCTGGGGATCAAAGCAAAGATAAATAAAATAGTCACCAAACGTAACTGGATACGCTCTAGCTATGGAGGGTATACCGTTTATCGTAGCTTTGATGTCACAGCAAATATTTCACAAATAATAGACTTTGAACAGCCTAACGTTGTCATACTGCAAGGTGGTGCTTCTTATTACACTTTACTTAATAAATTAGCAGAAGATCATAATGAACTGCCTGTTATTAGTTATTTTCATACCCCAGATCCTTTACCCATCTCTGATGCTCAGAAGTTGCCTAACCATTTAAAATACATAGTTAACTCAAACTATACAAAGAGGCTTCATAGCGATAAACCTATTGAACTTGTATTACCTCCAATTTTTTTCAAAGAAAAATATAAGGTTGAAAGAAACAATAAAAGGTTTGCTACTTTTATAAATCCATCTCGACATAAAGGCCTCGATATTGCATTATCAATAGCCAAAAGCCACCCTAGTATCAAATTTAAATTTGTCGTAAACAATCGGTTGAAGATCACAGCATTAACTCAATCCGAGTTACTTTCAAACAATATTGAGATTGTTGGTCCTTTTGAAGATATGAGAGAAATTTATTCACAGACACGTGTTTTATTGGCGCCTAGTCAATGGGTGGAGACTTGGGGAAGAATTGCGTCAGAAGCTCATTTTAGTGGTATACCAGTACTTTCAAGCTGCCAAGGCGGCTTACCAGAAGCTGTAGGGCCAGGAGGGATATCTCTTCCATACAATGCTAAATTAGAAGATTGGCAGTCTGCTTTCAACACGCTGTGGGAAGACAAAGATGGCATGTATAGCAAGGCTGCACTGATGTACTCTCAACGTGATGAGATGGATCCAAGTTGGAACATAAATGCATTATTGCAGTTAACTTCTTTATTCAACGATTAAGCATGAAAAATAGTGAATTCTGGCTTTATCTCTAAATTACTGCATGGATCATTTTGGTCGGTAATAGCTAAATGGACAATCAACCTTTTAGGTATTATTTCAACCATAGTACTAGCACGTATTCTTACACCGTTTGACTTTGGTTTAGTAGCTACCGCGGCACTAGTAACAAGCTTTTTCGATTTATTCTCCCGTATAGGTACAGAGCAATATTTAATACACAAAGAAACGTTAACACAGGAAGATATAAATACTGCTTGGACAATACAGGTTTTGATAAAAATAGCTATTGCTACTTTGTTATTCATCGCCAGCTTTTTCGTATCTGATTTTTTTCAGACACAGGGATTAGAGGACGCCGTTCGGGCTTTGGCGCTAGTACCTGTACTAATAGCGGGAGAGAATATTGGTCAAGTGTTATTAAAAAAAGAAATGAAATTTAAAAAGATCATGCTGTTACAAAGCATCGCAAAACTTATTTCTTTCATATTTACTATTATTATTGCACTAATATACCAAAATTATTGGGCATTTATTATTGGTACACTGATAAACCATGTCGTAATAACACTGGGAAGTTACTACATATCTACCTACCGTCCAACCTATTGTTTAAATCAAATAAAGCAACAGTGGTCTTTTTCACAGTGGACTTTACTTAAAGGCTTCGTTAATTATACAAATGGAAAAATAGATCAGCTGTTAATCACCAGCAGCATAGGAGTGAAAGAACTCGGCCAATACAATATGGCTCAGCGAATAAAAAACTTGCCACTAGATATTGTAGTTAGCCCGATTACAGATGCGATTTTTCCCGCTTTAGCACAAGAAAAATCGACTGAAGAAAGCTTTCGAGAAAAAACTCAAAAGTCGCTGTTCTTGATACTTTTTTTAACAACACCTATATGTGTCTGTGTAGCTGTTCTGTCAAACCCGTTAGTTGAACTATTTTTAGGTGGCGGTGAGAAGTGGCAGTTCGTTCAAACAATATTACCTTTGTTATCCCCTTTAATTATTTTTGGTACGTTCATAGGTAACATTTTTGGTATCTTTACAATTTTAGGAAAGACAAAATTTCTATTTTTCTTTGAAGCAATTAGCGCAACGTTATCCACTTTTTTACTATATATGGCACTTAGTCAATTCGATATTGAAACTTTAGTTTTAACAAAAAGTGCAATTAGCTTAATAAGCTGCATCATATTAGTAACGATATTGGCTAATTCAATAAAGCTGTCGCTAAAGAGGCTGTTGACATCATTTATAATAACAGCAATCTTTAACTTAATAACTTATGGGTTTATCAGCCAGATTATTCATTACATCGGTAAATTTGACTATGCAATATCTAACTTAACCGTCTACGGTACAGCCTTATTAATGGTATACATATTCACCACAACAAGCTGTATTGTAATGTGTAAAAGTATAAATGAAGACTTTGCTTTTCTACATGGAGCACTCATTCAAAGTAAAAAACAGTTCATTAGAAAAGTTAGGCTCTAATTTTTACTAATCTTTGTAAGTACAATTTTAGTTTATACTTTGAACGCTCTATAGGTCGCCCTATAACAATGACAGTCAACAGTGTCACACCGTAAATATAGAGTACTTGCTGCCAACTAGATACCTCTTCGAATGGCGATATAACGCCTAAAAATCTAATAATTGGTAGGTGGAATAAATACAGCGAGAAAGTCAGGCTTGCAAAGAATACTATCGGCTTTTCCAATAAATTCAATGGGTATTTAAAATAGCGAATAGTTTGAGGCAAAACTAACAAGTGAATGGAAAATAGTATTCCATCAATGTAATCACCAATCATGCAATTTCTGGAAAGCCAACTCGCCTTAAATTCGAAAGCCTCACGGTATTGCTGACTAAACAAAAGCAAAATTAACGAAATAGCAAATATGATGAAGCAAATAGCAGGGTGTACCTGGAAATTTCGTCTGTGAATTTTATATACGGCCACTCCCATCATCCAAATAGGTAAAAGCAACACAACAGTTGGACCAACGACAGCAGCTAAAACAACAAGCAAAATGCTCTTAGTCTTTAATGAGGGGATAAATATCCAAATAGCAAAGAAAGCGTAATATGCAGCCTCATAGGTAATCGACCAAAAAGCACCATTATTAGTAGGTGAAAACCCTCCACTCCATATCGCTTGGCCAAAGAATAATGCAACGATGTAACGAGACCAGTAATATTCCTCATTGGTATTCCATGGGCCTTTATAACTTTCGCTTATTAAATAGTTACCGAGTTCATTACAAATTAAAGTAATAATTAGAGCAGGAATTATCACCGAAAAAAGACGAGCGCATCTTGCTAGAACATATTTATTGAGAGTATTTTCTCTTTCATTGACTACATAAGCAATTACATAACCTGACATAACAAAAAATATCATTACAGCAGTTTGCCCATATCCGCCCAATTGCCATAGAAAGCCGCCCGTGAGCCTTTCGTCTTTAGCGTGAACAACAAGAACTACGAATGCAGCTAGGAAACGAACTAAATCAAGGTAAATCGAGGTTTCTTTTTTCAAAACATTCTCGCCTATACTTCTTATCTAACTTGTCTGTAATGTTTTTTTCGAGCGGTTTCAGCTAACCTGCCTGTAAGTTGCTTTTCAGACAACGTTCTCAGCTCCATACATATCACCATGGCAACTAAAGCATAAAATAATTCAAAATAAGCAGCACTTAACGCTGCACCACATATACAAAAGGCTGCAATTGATACTTTTATACTGGTCAATAATTGATGCTCCCAGCTTCCCTGTTGATAAGCCTGTTTACACAATTTATTTATTTTTGAAATGGTCAAAAATATAATGAGCAAGAACATAAACAAACCAACAAAGCCCTGGTTTCCAAGCACTTCAAAGTAAATGCTATGGGCTACATAGCCAATTTTTGGAATAGGTGTTTCGATTCCCCAATTCAATGAATCTAAGTCGTGAACATAGTTCTGCCACACAAATTGACCGGCAGTTGCGTTGAAGCCATGTCCTATATACGGATGATCTAGAGCGGCCAAATAATTAATTTTCCAAGAAGTTACTCGAGAGGTTAACGGGCTTTCTGTAGCGCTAGATGTCTCTTTGATGGTATTCATTCTCTCAAACCATTCTGAAGGCATTAGATAAACAGCTACCCCCGCGATAAACATAACGCCAAATACAATCGACAACTTTTTGCCGTTCTTCCACCAGTAGTACGCTGCCATTGCGATAAGGCCGATAAAACCTCCTCTGGAAGCAGTACCAATTACCGCAATGGCACATAAAAAAGCAATACAATAAAGTGCTAGTTTGCCATATCTGTAGTGTACCTGACCCGCCAAATATAAAACCAATGGAATAGCCATATTTAAACCCAAGGCGACTTTATTATTATCACCAAGAGGGCCCTTCAAGCCATAAATATTGTGGCCACCTGCTGTCACTATGACTTTTAATCCTTCTAAAACACCATAGAAACACAAGGCAATCGTTAAAAACATTAAAATGCCTTCAAAATGCTCTTTTTTACGCAGTAACAAAACGACGAAAATGAAAAACACTACTGCTTTTATAAACTCCTCAAACGATTGCCACATTGCATCGAAATAGGCATACATCATGACACCTAAGCCACTATGCAATGCGAAGACGATTACTAATACAAACAATCCAGTGATTTTAAAGCGGGGTTTATTTTTCATGAACACATAGCCAAGCATAGTGACTATGGAAAAAACTAAATTAAAACGTAATGACAGCGCGAACCCGTATAACCAATTTTGCAATGGATACATGGATGTCCAAAACCACAAATAAAGAGCAACAACTGGTGTTCTGAAGCCGTAGTATAGGAAAATTGGGAACAAAAAAGCTAAAAATAGATCACGCACTAAGTTACATCCTTATCAGACGATTCACGAGTTCTACTTTCAACTTCTAGATTAGAAAAATAACGTGCAAGTAACACAGCTGCAATCATATTAATCAAAAAAAATAGTGAGCTCATATTACTCCTTTATATGCCTAATGAGATTTGAGTATGAAACGTTTTTCTTTAAGGGCGTAAAAAATAGCTCTTGGGACTGACCTTAATGGCCATGTCATCGTCAACATCAATTGATATGCCTTAAATCCAAGGCCAGATGGTAAGGTGTCAACATCATACCCAATCCTTCGTGCGGCATTGCCAGCCAACCAAGAAAATCTCAAACGCTTCCCTGTTGACCATGCCCCAAACCTTTCTAAAGGCTTGAAATCATTAGTTTTTTTAGATTTTTTTTGCCACGAAACTTCACCGTATTTATCAACGGTCTCTGACGAACCAGAAATCCCTAAATTATTAGCTGCATCCCAATCAAATTCTGTTTGGTCAAGTGAAAGAAACGTAAGTATTTCACTTAAAGCATGATAAGTGTTGTTGTAGACATCCTCATACTTCAACAACAGGATGTTGTCTGATTTATCAGAATGGCTATCAATAAAGTTCATGATATTGTTTATTCCACGGGCCCAATCTCTAGACGCTTTATCAAAATCCCAACGAAACGACTTTTCACCTGAAGCAATAATGTTTCGCCCGTCTCTCACAACAATAATGAGTTTATTTTCAGGGAACAACTCAAAGAAATTTGCTAGATTTCTGACTGTTGGAGTTTTGGCAATAATAAGTTTGTCTTGATGTTCTGGTTTGGTTTTTTGCTCATTAATAAAGGACAGCAAGCCTCGTCCCAATGCATTGAATAAACGTTTTTTGTTAAGTAACGTTCCTTCAGGATCCCATCGACTATTCCAATAGCGCAGACTATTATCAGCAAATTTAGTTAAATGGCTTGAGTTACTAACAAAAAAATCTTCCCACAACGGGCCTTCTGCAATAACTTTTGTATGGCACTCTATTAAATTTGCGACATAGTTTGTTCCTGTTCTGGGCAAAACCCCCAATAAAAAACAAACGTTTTGTGTATCCTGCATCATTTTATTCCAAAAAATATACTTCCAACGACCAACTCGAAAAATAAAGTTCATTACTCAACAAGCGTAGCACCGTTTCTAGTTCTTACTCTGCCATCAATTTTGTTATTAAAGATCTCTGCACTAGTCTGCGGGAAACGTAAATCTATGCCTACGGAGCTTAATACGTGATTGCCGTAAACCATACTATTTCGTGCTTTATTTAGATAAATACCGACATCATTAAAACAATTTACAATAATATTGTTGCGTATTATTCCACCTTCATGCTCTTGTTCACATATGCCGTTGTGGCAAAATTGTGGGCCTGTTCCTCCACCGCCAAGAGACAGCCCTATACGTATGTCTGTCGTAGAAGTGTGGGGCAATCTCCACGCACAAGCAACAAGGTTTTCTTCCATCACTCCGTACTTACCATCACCCTTCAAATAAGCACCGTATGTAACGCCTCGCCCCTTTCTTCCATACTTTCCAAAGTCAGCAATAAAATTGTGTTTTATTTTCCAGTGTTCTCCACCAACTATATCTATGGGGGTTACTGAGTTTATTGTATTTCTTTTCCATTCATTTATAAGCGTATTGTTTTGAATCGTTACATAATTAGGAAAGATGCGTTTTGAGCTTTGTTTGCTCTCACGATAGCCATTTGATTTAATATGTGCATTAAAGTTTTTGACATGGTTATTTCTAATAACCGTATAATCAGCATTTCCTACTAAATGAAAAGCATGATCACACCAGCTATCGTGAGTACACTCGCCTTCAATTATTAGGTTTTCAAAAACCCAAAAAGGTTTATTAACCAAGAACCCTTGCTTGGTTCCAAGGCGAAGTTTTACGTCTCCATAGTTACTTGCTCTAACAGTAATAGGTTTATAAACCTCGCCAGGGAAGCCTATCTCGATTTTACTTTTAACAATATGATATTCACCGGGCATTAAGGTAATTACCGAGCCTGCTTTCGCCGTGCGCAAGACTTTTAAAAAACGTTCCTCATTGTCGATATAATATCTTTCAGATACAACCTGTCCCACCTCTTGGTTAACACTTTCAGGGTCAACGACACCAACCTGCATAAATTCACGTTCAATTTCAATTTCATCTACGGAGGGCAAAAAGATTGTCATCTTTCTGATAAAAATTAATGTGTATTTATGTAGCCCTGTGTTCTGACGAATATTCAAGTCCGTATACTTATGAATAAGTACATTCAATTCATAAAATCGATTGGGAAATAAGACGTTAGCTATAAACAAACCCACTAAAAACAATACCAAGCAATATTTTACTACTTGTTTAAATTTTGTTAAATATTTCCATTTAGCTGATTTGGCAAGCACTACATTTCCTACTAACAGTTGTATTCGGCAAAAAGAACGTTGGCGACTTTACTTTGCGATACAACTGCTGCTACCTCAGCTATCTGTTCTTCAGATAGTTCTTCTCGCCATTTATTAGCTGAAAGTTTTGGCGACCGCATAACACTGTAGTATCGCCCTTTAGCACTTGAAAAGCCCTCTAAATGTCTAATAAACTCTTCTGTTTGGCTGCACCACGGTAGTCCACATTTATCAAAAACTCTACGCAATTCCATTTCTGTATCTTGGCATAGTGCTTCGTAGCTAACTAAAACATAATTGTCCTTGTCATTGCACTCCTCAAAGACTTTATCGTTGATCAGCATCCACTCGTAGGCGTAGCGCTGCACATTGGTAAAACTCGCAATATCTTGTTCAGTAAAGTTATACTGTTTCGCCTCGGGCAAGCAAACGAGTTCATCCATGAAGGTTTCGCCCTGCATATTTCCCTCAATATCCCCCCTAATTCTAGAAGCTGCAACGCCTGCTGGGTGACGAATAATGTGGACATACTTAATGTTACTCTCAGTATGGAGGAAAAGTCCCGTTCGACCAAGACTAGCGACAAGTTTCAAAACCGTATTATGTTCTTTATCACTCGACTTAAACTCAGGTACTACATTGCCCCTTAATTTCTGCTTAAAAGCTCGTTCATGAACTTTAAGTATATAAACCCAAATCACCATTATTGTTTTCTTTGCAGTAGAACGATAGCTTTTGTCAAAAAAAGGCTCTTTGCCTAAAGACTTTAAATCTCTGACGCTAAACAAGAAATCAATGTATTTTCGCGCATTAACCTCCAATGTATCGTAATCTTGTTCGGCGGGAATTCTAGGCACATCAAACTTATTTTTATTAAAACCATCAGGTTCATGTTTATAAAATACATCTCGATGACTATCGAAAAGTTTGGCGAGAAAAGTTGTTCCTGATCGCGCCAATCCCGTTAGTATTATTCTGCCCATAGTATTACGCCCCTAATATTATTCTCTCTATGTATACGACTTTTTGGTCAACGCAGTATATTCGTCAATTATTTTGTTGGCGTTACCTTTCCATGATAAAGATAAGTGACTAATCGTAGCCAATGCTTTAGCAGAGCAATGCTCTCTTAAAGCCTTGTGCTCAATTAAACGTTCAATCTGCGAGATCATTCCCGGCATGTCGCCTTCTTGAAACAAACAACTATTTTCCTTATCAAGCAACTCAAGAATATTATCAGCGTCAGGGGCGACAATTGCATGGCCTTTCGCCAAATATTCAATCATTTTTAAAGGTGAAGCCCAAGGTGTTACGGCTGGCTGAAGGGCAATGTCAATTTGATCTAACCAGTGCGGCATATCTTCGCGCTTAACTAAACCGGTGGATTCAAAGTGTTGTTCAAATTCTAGCTCGCCAGCAAGTACTTTTAATTCCTTAATTACAGGCCCATCACCAACGACTAGAAAAATTAAATCATTTCTCTTTGAAGCGGCTAGCAGCTTCATCACTTCGTCTAGCTTATGCCACTCACGACAAAAGCCCACAAAGCCCACAACTAACTTGCCTTGGAAACGTGCTGCTCGGTTAGCTGGTTGCTTGGGTTTAAAGACTCGGGTATCAACACCATTGGGAATAATCCGGATTTTCTTATCATCCACGCCTTCCTTACGAATGTAGGTGGCGAGTACCTCTGTAACGGGCAAGACTCTATCGGCATTACTCCAAGCATAAGCCTCGGACCATTTAGCCAGTTTGTCTAATGCAATACCACTATATTTTTTTCGCTCAAGATAAAGAGGTGAATTTACTTCCAACTGAAGCGGCAACTTAAATAGCTTTTTAGCCCAGATACCAGCAGGTAAGAAAAGGTTACAACGTTCGTAAATGGCATCTGGCTTATGCTTTATGATCGCCCTAGCCAGTTTAAAAAAGGCATAGAATGAATAAGAGAATTCAAGGATTTCGTAGAACCATTGTGGAAGCTTTGCTTTAAGCACGTCCACCCAACCACTATCGCTACCAAACTCTGAATTTTCAGCAACAGCGGGACCAACCACAATGACCTCATGACCAAGCTCTCGCATGGCTTTGATGATTTCTTCTACATGAACATATTGGCCGTCTTTAGAGGCGATTCTGTGGTGATACAATATTTTCATTATTTTCTATGCTTTTAAATCTTTCGTATAGCTCAAAGCATTTGCTCTGAATCGCGCTATCCACATTAAGCTCCAATGCCGCTGTTTGACGTTCAACTTTGGCTACATTTAAGTCAATTTTTCGCCCTAAAAAGCGACTAATTTTTGCTGATATCTCTTTCCCATGCAATAAAAGCTGCTCATAATTTAATAACATCACACGCTCATTTCCCTGTAAGGAGTTTTCAAAATATTGAACATTACGCAGATACCAGAAGATCATTGCCGCATCGTTTGGGTTCATCGCTAAGTCAAAGTAGGGTCTAAAGTGCTCAATATGCTCTGGATTCACCTTCTCTGTTAGCCATGTTGTCCATGGATTCTTGGCAAATTCAGAGTCATACAACGGTCTTATTTTATTTATCGCTCCCTCGTGAATACCAAATTTATTAATAGATGAACTCGCCACTTCAAATGGATTGCGATACATCCAGATAACACTTGACTGAGGAATACTTTCCAATAATACATTCGCATTTTGGCTTTCAACCAAAGGCTTTAGGATGACAGTAGGTATTTTAATGTTCTCTAAAGCTTCTACTACAGACGATAAATCATTAAGCCTCAATCGATAAGTATCTTGATTTGAAAAAGCCGAGTACTCTCCATAAACAGCGCAAGAAAAAACTTCATCAAATAATTTCGAGAGTAAGGTCGTTCCGCTTCGCTGGCAACCCAAGATTAATAACCTATTTTCAGTGCGTTGATGAAAATACAGCTTTTGCAGAAAAGGCTTTATAACTTTCGAATATCTGTTTTTGGATGAAACTATTTTCATGATTTTTTTACCCGTGAAAAAATCCCATATTGACCATCCGATGTATGCTGCCAATCAAACTGTTCTGCATACGCTCGTACCGCTTCGCGATTAACCTCTTGATTCAATACTGTCTTAATACCTTGCGCAATATCATCGCTGGTTCGTTCCACTAAGACGCCAGCCGTCTCATTTTGCACAACTTCAGGTGTACCCCAGACTTTAGTGGCGACCACAGGTGTACCTGATGCCATAGACTCCAATAGAACGTTTGCCCAACCTTCCCTGCTCGATGCCAATACTGACACATCCGCGGCTTGGAACCATTTATTTAGTTCAGGTTGTGATAATGCGCCTAGAAATTTTACTCTATCGTCTACACCTAAACTTTTTGATAACGCTCTCAGTTTAGATAAATCCGGGCCATCGCCAGCAATCACCAAAGTTGCATTTGGGATAGATTTCATCGCCTCTATTACTAAATAATGTCCTTTCCTTTCGATTAACCAACCAACAGAGATGATGAGAGGTTTCGTTATATTAAGGCTCGACTTGAGGCTTAACTGCTGCTCATTAGTAGAAGCTCGAAAAAGTGCTAAATCGACGCCATTTCTAAGTGTTGTCACCTTAGACTTTTCAGCACCTAAGTTAATCATTTCGTTCGATAGTGCTTGGCATACTGCCATCATATGGCTGGCTTTCCTAAATACCTTTTGAATCATTGCTCTTGCCTTAGGGTACTCAGGTATCAAGTTGATATCTGTGCCTCTAGCTGTGCAGGTAAAAGGTAAATTAAATTGTTCTGCCACTTTGCTGATCGCTACACCGTCAGGATAAAAGTAATGACCATCAATGACATCGAATTCGTAACCCGCTTTTTTTAATCGTTTAATACAACGCGATAAACTCCACGCCATAAATTTTGGGGTTAAATACATCCCTATCTTAGGTAGCACCAAATATTTAGGATGAAACACCTGAATTCCGTTTCGTTCTTCTTGATATTCAACGCCCGCATAACGGCCGTACTCACCAAAAATTTTGTGAGAGAAAGGGAACCAAGGAACAGGTGCAATAACAATAGGCTTTACGTCTGGATAGTGCTTTACCAGATGCTTTAATCGAGTTTCCACAAACACGCCATGCTTAGGGTCTTTATTGTTTGGGTATAAGCTCGAAATCGTTAATAATTTCACGCTGCGCACTCTTCTTTTTCACTACACAACTGCTCTTTTTCAATAAACTGAGCAAGCATCATCAAGGTCCACAGCGCTGCACTGTGATCTGATTTACCAGAAAGGTGTTCGTTAACCATATTGGTCAACTTATCCATTGCAAAAATTTGAGTATCTGCAATGGCTGTAGATGTCAGTAAGTGCTGCATTTTTTCTTTCAGTGGCTCTCTAAGCCACTGCGCTAATGGAATACTAAAACCCATCTTCTTGCGGTATAAGTTGTCATTCGGTACATGTGGTACGAGTAGCTTTTTGAAGATAGCCTTGCCTTCACCTTGCTTTAAGTTTTCAGAAGATGGCGCTCGGAACGCCCACTCGACAAACAAATGATCAAAAATTGGAACCCGAACTTCTAAACCGTGCGCCATGCTTGCGCGGTCTACCTTGGTATGAATATCACCAGGCACCCATGTTTTATAATCAAGGTACTGAGCTTCTTTTAACTTGTCGTCAAAGTGTTTGCCCGCTAAGTAACGCTCAAATACTTGCTCGGAGCTATATCCGTTAAGTCGCGATTTAAAACTGCCTGAATACAGCTGTTTTCTTTCATCACTTCTAAGCTTACTCATGCTATTGAGGTAAGCTTGGCTGCTACTCATGGCAAGTGATTGAAATGTTGTTTTCGCTCGCAAATATTGCGGAGCCCAATCTAATTTGGGATAAAGCTTACCTAAAACACCGAATACAGGTTTTCGAATTAGATCGGGAATTTTATCCCGCACTTTTTGCTCGGCAAGGTGCAACTTATAGCGGCGATATCCTGCAAATAGCTCATCGCCACCATCACCCGATAACGCAACCGTAACGTGCTTGCGCGCTAGTTCACATACGCGATATGTCGGTAATGCCGAGCTATCAGAATATGGCTCATCGTAAAGATCGGTAAGCTTGTCGATTAAATCAAAATCTTCATGATTAACAGTTTCAACATGATGATCCGTTTGATAGTGGTCGGCGACTAACTTAGCGAATTCAGTTTCATTAAAGTCAGGTACGTCAAAACCTATCGAACATGTAGTAACCGCTTCTTTTCCTTGCGCTTGATTGATCTGCGACATCATCGCAACTATAGCGCCTGAGTCTACGCCGCCAGATAAAAATGAACCCAGCGGGACTTCCGCTTCCATACGAATATTGACCGCATGCTTTAGCTTTTCTATAAGCTCATTTTCGAGATCTTGTATAGACAACTCTGGTTCGTTTTGCCATGGTAAATCCCAATATTGCACAGGCTTAATCGTTTGATTATTGTCACCTTGCTTAAGGTGTAGATAATGTCCAGATTCTAGTTTGAAAACGTCATTAAAAATGGTTTTAGGATCAGGCACATAGCCAAAAGTGAGATAGTCCTCTATCGCTTCATGACTTAGATTTTGGGGGCACAGAGGGTGTTGACGAAGCACTTTGAGTTCAGAGCCAAATACCACCGTATTATCAGGCAGAAGGCTATAATGCAGAGGTTTTATGCCAAGTCGATCACGAGCAACAAATAGCTCTTTTTTATTGTTGTCCCAAATAATAAACGCAAACATACCGCGCAAGTGATGCACACAATCAACGCCCCATTCGTCCCATGCATGTACAATGGTTTCGGTATCACTGTGTGTCTTAAATGGATAGCCTTTTGCTTTTAACTCATCAGCAATTTCATGGTGGTTGAAAATCTCTCCATTGAAGACAATCGCTACACTGCCATCTTGGTTATAAATGGGCTGATGTCCACCAGATAAATCAATGATCGACAGCCTACGATGACCTAAGCCAACACCTGCACCGATATGATAACCTTGATCGTCAGGTCCTCGGTGAGATTGCGCATTATTCATCTTCTTAAGCAGCGCTTCGTCTATTTCGAAAGACGCATCAAAGCTAAAGTGTCCACTAATACCACACATACTAATTAAGCCCTAAAGATGAAGAATAGAGTTGTTGATAAGCTTTTATCATGCTTTGTTCAGAGAAATTATCAATAATAAAGTGCTGTGCATTTTTACCCTGAAGAGCAATATTTTCTGGATATTGCACATAGTCACCCATAGCACAGGCCAGTGCTTCACTTTGCTGTACAGGAACGAGCTTACCCGTTTGATTTTCAGTAATGAGCTCAGATAAACCACCAACATTAGTACTGATTACCGGCAAACCTGAAGCCATCGCTTCCAACACGGTCATCGGAATTCCCTCAGCAATAGAAGACAACACGAATACATCAGCAGCGCTCAGCAAATCGGCAATATCGTCTCTTGCACCAGTAAACGTAATCTTCTCTGCCATACCTAAGCTAGAACTCAGTTCAGTTAACATATCCATTAACTCGCCATCACCTACAATAGTAAGATGAATATTGCTGTATTGATGCGAGAGTTGTGCAAATGCGTTAATTAAACTTTGTTGGTCTTTAACTGGGTTAAGCCGAGCAACATGGATGAAATTAACGGTACTTGACTTAACGGTACCTAGCTTCTCGTCACCTTTATTGTAACTAGGCGAAAACCTTGAAATATCAATACCATTTCGAATCAAGGTTACTTTTTTAGGTGATATCTCAACCACATCCGTTAACCAATGATGAAGATCAGTAGATACTGCGACGTAGTGATCAATAAATGGCGACATTAATCGGCGTAGCAAATTATGCTTCGCATTCAGACCTTTTGGGTCAGAAATCTCTCGACCATGCTCAGCATGGATATGCCCTTTTACACCCCCTAAATAAGCTATCGGGTGATATTCAATTGCCGCTAAATTATAAGTGTGTAAAACATCCGGCTTAACCTTGCGTAGTAAACCCAGCAATCGCCAATGGCTGCCTAAATCTTTGCCTTGAGACTTATTAAGTGCGTAAACTGGTGTTTCTTGATTAAGGTGCTGTGCAAAATCAGACGCCTCTGTTAACGCAATAATCACGTGATCACATTCAGGCATGGCATTAATGCAATTCACCATCACGCGCTCTAGTCCACCTATATCAAACCGATAAACTAGATGCGCGATTACTTTCTTTTGCCCCACTAACAAACTCACTTGACGGTACTCAGCTCTTTTCCGCGAAATCAACCTGAAGATACTTAATTAGCCGATTAATTTCTTCTTGATCATCGACGCCTATAGGCAGTTCTATGGCCAGTAAATAGCCTGCGCCAGAACGACCAGCCAGTTTTTCGATAAGCTGTGCCTTTTTAACCTGAATTTTGTTACTCGACGCGATATCGGCAACTTGATACCAGTAGAGCACTCTTTTCTTCGCTCCACCAATGTCCACGATATGTAATACCGTCGCTTCGGTAGCGAGGTTATCAATATTGGGATGAATACGCCGAGTGCTTTGAATGGAGAACTTATCAATATCAAAGAGTCGGTTAGCAGAGCTAATTAACTCCTTATGCTCGTTGTCTTCTTCAAAATAAGCAGCATAAATGGCGATGTTCTCATCGTTGTATTCAACATTGGTATGATATTGCACATCAGCATTGTTAAATTGTGGATACCAAGAAGATTCGGCTTCCTGCTCAAGTTCATCTAGATAAGCAACCAGCGGTGGTTTATTTAACTGCAAATCTTTACTTTCTATGACAAAGTATAAGTATGCAGGCTTTGATACAAGCACGAACAAAGTAGTAACGGCGATAACGTAGTTCGAAGGCGTAAAACCTGTTTTAATGGTTGGTATATTAGACGCGTTATTTTGGGTTTGTTTACCTTTTGCTTGCTGGCTTTTCAATTCCGATGATGGATCTTGCCATAAATTGCCAATAAAAATTAGCAGTGCCATCACGATTGCAAAAAACACCCAGCCATACACTAGATGGTCTGCACCAACCGCATGTTCCATATCGGTAACATGGCCAATATAGATGATACCAAACGCTCGAATGCCATTAGCAATAATAGGTACAAGGATACTAATACCTATAAATACCAAGCGTTTCCAAAGCATTGCATAAAACACGTATCCGTAAAGCACGCCCATAACAATTGTAGCGATAAGGAAACGAATACCTGAACAAGCCTCAGCAACTTCGAATGTGCCGTTGGGTATGTATATATATAAGCCTTCACGATACACGGGAATGTCAGCCATACGCACGAGTACCATACTAATATCGGCAGTGACTTCTTGCAGTGTAGGTACTAGCTCTTCCCCCATAGGAATGCTAAATACCAAGAAAAACAATGGAAATGCTGCAAACTTTAAAAACTGCCAACCATAAACAATGGCAATCAAACAAATGAGTGAACCATAAGCAGCAAAGTGAGTAAGAATACCTACACCAACAAGGCTAGCGAGCAAAAAACCAACTTGCCCAATGAGGAGTATAACTATAAATATGCTGGAGGTTTGATAAGGCACTTGGTGTAATAGTGCTTCTCTTTTTTCATGCAGCAGATACAAAACAACCGGCAGGATTAAGTAGCAATAGCTATACGTTTCTGAGCCATTCCAGACCGACACCATATTGGCGAGCACATCAAAATACACACCGAACCAAACAATTAACAGAAACGAAAATAACAGATGATAAATCATCCTAGAATTACTCTTTGCATTTTCCATTACTTGAGAGTCCATAGTTTCGCTACTTACGTTGTGTTGTTTTAATAGTTATCAATAAGGGGGTTGCTAGTTGTCAGTCACTGGCTAAAAATAAATGACCGTGATTTTCCACCAGTGCTTGCGCTCCAGCAAAATCATCTGGCGTACCTATATCAAAAAATAACCCTGAATTTTTATAGGCAAATACCGGGTATTCACTGTTGGCGAGTACCTCATTTTCGAAGCTGAACTTACCGCTTAATTTATTCAGTAGCGGGTGCTCTTTATTGATTAAATAAATGCCAGAATTAATGTAACCACTGCCAGTGCGACCTTTTTCAAAAAACTGCTGTAGAACCTCTTCATCGCTAATATCAGCGGCGCCGAAACGGCTAATATCATCGACCTTGGTACAAACGATCGCCAGTTGTGCTTCTTGGTTGCGGGTAACCGCACTATTCGCAAAATGGTTCTGGGCAAAGCCTATAAAACTTTCCAGCGAGAACTCCATAAAAGAATCCGAGTTAACCACCAATGCACACTCGCCTTGAATATGAGTCATCGCCTGTTTAATTGCGCCGCCAGTACCTAATGGTTCGTTTTCAAATGAGAACTCAACATCAAGTGATGGAAACGTGCTATTGATGCTGTCGACAATCATCTCTGCATGATGAGACACAGCAAAGACAAAGCGCTTCACGCCCATGCTCTGCAAATATTTCACGATGTAGTGAATAAAAGGATGACCGTTCACTTCTGCAAGTGACTTCGGATATCGATCTCCAGTCACCTTATGCAATCGAGTTCCTAAACCACCCGCTAATAAAATTGCTTCCATCAAATTAAGCCCAGCGCCTAGTGTTCAGGTTTGTAACTTGCAAACATCACTTCTTCTACAATGCCACAAATAATATGGCCAATTGAGATATGTGACTCTTGAATATAAGGCGTAGATCCTGAAGGCACTTGCAGCGCCATGTCGCACACTTCTGGTAACTTACCTTTGTTACCACAAAGCGCTACGGTTTTAATACCCATAGATTTAGCCATTGTAACCGACTCTAAAATGTTGGCCGAATTACCAGATGTGCTAATGCCAAAATATACGTCACCCGCTTGGCCATTGGCTTGAATTTGACGAGCAAACAACTGCAGGAAACCATAGTCGTTACCAATCGCGGTTAACATCGAAGTGTCTGTAGTTAACGCTATAGACGGTAAGCCTGGGCGATCAAAATTGAAGCGGCTAACAAATTCTGCCGCCAGATGCTGAGAATCTGCTGCGCTGCCGCCGTTACCGGCAAAGATAATTTTATTACCATTGTTTAATGCACTGATGCAAAGCTCTGCAGCTTCAACAATGCTATTCATTAGCGCTTCGTCTTGTAGAATCTTTTGTTTCGTTTCGATCGTTTTTTCAAAATGCTTTTTTATGTAGGCTAAACTGTCCATGCTTGGACTCCCATTTGTGTCAGCTGAAATTTATGAACTTGGCCATCTGTTTTTTCTAATAAACTCATCAATGCATGCTTCTTCGTGGGCTCAGCAAAGATCATCATAAAGCCCCCGCCACCTGCGCCTGATAGTTTTAATGACTTAGCACCATTTTTTAATACCAATTCGGAAACCTTTTCAACATGAGGGTTCGAAATAGAACTTGAAGTGCCCTTTTTCGCTATCCAAGACGCTTTTAAAATATCTGACATGCCATCGATATCATTGCGCAGTAGGCACTCTTTCATATCAAACGCATGCTGTTTAACTTGATGTAAAGACTCCAGTGACTTACTGTCGTCCTTATCAGTTGATGCTTTAATCTGGTCGTCGATAATTTTCGCGGAATCCCGTGAAACGCCCGTAAAATAAAGAACCATTTGGCTTTCTATTTCATTCAAAATATCGGTGCGAATACGCAACGGGTTCACCAAGACATTTTCTTGATTAAATTCCATAAAGTTCACACCGCCGAAGGTTGCGGCGTATTGATCTTGCTTACCACCTGATAGCTGGCAATCTTCACGCTCAATTTCAAATGCTAAGTGAGCAAGATCATACTCACCCAGCGGTAATTTAAGTAATTCGCGGTATGCGGCAAGCATTGACACTACCATGGTGGATGATGAGCCCAATCCACTGCCAGGAGGCGCATCACTGTATGTGATCACACTAATTGCAATAGGCTCATTGTTATTAAAATCACGAATAACACGGTTATAAACCGCTTTATGAAGCAATAAATCGCCATCAAGTGCTATATTTGAGTCAGCTTCTGCTTGAAAGTCTCTACCTAAATCTGATGCTTCGAAATAAACTTGGCTATCTTCCCTTACCTCTATCGTAGTGTAAGCGAACATATTAATGGTGGCATTTAAAATGCAGCCGCCAAAGTCATCACTATACGGAGAAACATCCGTTCCACCGCCAGCTAAGCCAATACGTAATGGTGCTTTTGCACGAACTATCATAAATTATCCTTAGTATCTTGTGCGGCTAGCATGCTAGGTAGTGTGCGAAGTGCGCCGTCCCAACCATAACGGTCGACAATCCAAGTCCTATTTTCGCTGAAATCCAGCGTCTCCTGGCTCTTAAACTGATTAAGTAATAGGTTGACCGCCTCACCAAAAGCCGCAGCATCATCTAAAACAAATGGTTGCTGAACACTCGGCATTTCAATACCTTCTTGTCCCATCGTTGTCATCACAACAGGTTTAGCCATAGCCATGGCTTCTAGTACTTTATTCTGTATTCCACGAGCAATACGCATTGGCGCCACAGCTGCTACTGAGGCATCGATATATGGTCGTACATCAGGCACACGGCCAGTCACTACAACACCATTAAGGTTTGCGAGCTTTTGTACTTTCACTGTTGGGTTGCCACCTACAATGTAGAACTTACATTCAGGATGCTGACTAATGATACTTGGCCAGACATTTTCACAAAACCATACCACTGCATCAACATTCGCCCAATAATCCATCGCGCCTGTAAAACAAATCGATAGCGGCGCAAGCTGAGGTAAATCCGTAAGGTCGAATTCTGCTGTCGGGCAGAAGTAATCAGTATCTACCCCATTGGACAAGGTGTGAACTTTGTGGCGAAGCGGTGCCGGAGACATTTCACGGAACAGCTTGGCTTCTTCATCTGAAATCAGTGTTACTGCATTAAAGTCGTTAAGCATTTGTTGCTCGTATGTGGCAAGTTTGCGCTGTTCACGCGCATAAATCCAGCGTGTGAACCAAGGCTTGTTTTCCGCATATTGACGCCATTTATCAGAATCAATATCCGCCATATCGAGTACTTTTACGTATCGTTCATCATGGACATATGATTGAACAAATTGAGCTATTCCTGATGAATACACGAACAAAGCTTGAATACCTTGCTTTGCAATAGTTTTATCTACCCAGGTTTGAAATGCTGGCTCTTTATAGTGTTCAATAGTGATCGCATCGTTGGACACAAGCGCTTTTAGGCCACTAATTGATTGTTTACGATCACAAATATCGATATAGAACTTACTTTTGCAATATTCATCTAGCGCAGGCACATACTGCTTGTCGAAAGGGTCGTCGAGAAAGAAGCCCAAATGCACGTCATAATGTTTCGCAAGAAATTTAAGTAAATTGAATGTCGTAATCTTATCGCCTTTGTTCGGCGGAAAAGGAATACGATGACACAAAAATAAAACTGGAGATTTGCTCATTAACTTATCCTAAATACTTCGACAACTTTGGCCCCAGCCACTGACTTAGCCACAAAGGTAACTTCTGCCATAAACCGATAAACAATTTGTATTTAGGGTTGTTCGGGCTCAGATTTGGCAACGCTTCAGCGTTAACTAAGTGATAATAGTAATGCAAAGGTTGAGGCTCCATACCCCAATTTTTCTTATATTTGTATGGTCCGCTATCATTTTTGCTTCGGCCAAAGTCGTACCAAGTGAAACCTTTTTCTCGTGCGTTACACATCACTTGGTAATACATGAAATCTGCACTTTTGAGGGCGCGTGCATCACTATTACCACCACCATAATAAGGCAATACTTGCTCGTTAAAGTAGAAATTCATCACGGCATTTGATGGTTGACCATTGGCATCTTTTATCACAAGCACATCTAACTGATTGCCAAAGTATTTCACGAGGCTTTGAAAATATCGTTTACTAAAAATCGGTGTGCCTAGATTTCGATAGCTAGTAGAAAGCAATTGATAGAAGTCATCTAACTCATGGCTAAATTCGGCACTCAATTCATTTTTGAGTGAGTGACGAATAACAGCGCGTTGCTTTTTCTTCACATTTGCTAGAATTTTCTCAGCATCCTCTCCAAGCTCACAGCCAAAGGTACTATGCGCCTGTTTCAGTAATAAGTCGCTGTCTTGCTTGTCTCGATATCGTAGTTCAAGATAATCAACACTGAGCTCTTCTGCCAATTGACAAGCTTTGGCTTCTAGTGCTTTACGCGTATCGTCGCTATCGGCAATCGCTCCGCCATAAACACAAAATGGTGTTGATATGAGGGCATGGCCAAACAAGGCACTTTTCACTTCAACAAGTGGCAGCACACCCACAACTTTTTGCTCTTGGATAGCAGCGAGATAAAAACAAGGGTGTCCAAAAGCATCAGCAATAACCTGCTGCCAGCCACTTAAATGAAAAAAGGAGCCTTCAGCATGTTGCTTTACATAGTCATCCCAAACTTGGGCATTTAATGATGGGTTGTCAGTGGTTAGTTGTTGTATTTGTAATTCTGTAGCCAAAATATCACCTGCATAAACTTCCGTGTCTATTTACCTTCTTGGCTATTGCCAGACAGATAGACATCTTGCATTGTCGACCATTGATAATCTTTCAATAGTTTAACTATCTTATCTTCCATTCGTGACAGGTTTATATAATGGCGAACTTTAGATTTTAGTGGGACGCCTGAAATTTTCGGTTGTTCAGGGTCGATTTCCCAAGGATGGAAGTAAAAGCTGTAAGGAGCCGACTCTTGCTGAAGATACTTCTCAATACGCTGTTTTGAATAGAAATAAGGATATAATCTGAAGTAGCCACCGCCACCAATGCCTTTATTGACTTCACCGTCTCTAATGGTCGGAATTGGAATTTCAAAAATGCCTTCGTCGCGCTTGTGAATAAATCGCGGCCAATCTGGTACACCATACAAATCATGCTCAATCGGGTAAGTACTAGAACTGTAGGTGAAGCCAAGTTCTACCAATATTTCATAGGCCCATTGGTTGTCAGCATTAAACGAAAAGCTTGGCGCTCTATAACCAACAATCTGACATCCGCCAGCATCCTCTAACAATGATTTGCTTTTAACGACATCTTCACGGAACTGCTTCGGATTCATGCTAACCACGCGTTTGTGATCATAACCGTGACTTGCTAGCTCATGTCCTTGATCAACAATCGCTTTGATTAGATTAGGACAATGTTCTGCAACCCAACCCAAAGTGAAGAACGTGCATTTAGCATTATGCTCTTCGAATAGCTCTAACAAACGATACGTGTTTTTTTCGACACGTAGCGGCAGACTAGCCCAATCCTTTGATGTAATTTTGTTTTCAAATGCTGAAACGTGGAAGTAATCTTCCACGTCTACAGTCATCGCATGTTTTACTACAACTGACACTTATCTACCCTTACCAAATATCACAATCTCGACTGTGCGGATTAATATCAGTACATCAAGAAAGAAGCTGCGATGCTTAATGTAGTAAAGGTCGTATTTGAGCTTTTCTAACGCGTCGTTTTCCGTAGCACCATAAGGGTACTTAAGTTGAGCCCAACCGGCTAAGCCAGGCTTAACGTTGTGTCTTTCATTGTAATAAGGGATTGATTTAACTAAGCTTTGAACAAACTCAGGACGCTCTGGGCGAGGTCCGACAAAACCCATATCGCCGCGAATTACATTGTAAATCTGCGGTAATTCATCAACACGATACTTACGAAGAAAACCGCCGATACGTGTTGTTCTATCATCGTTTTTACTTGCCCATTTAACACCATCTTTCTCGGCGTCAGTGCGCATACTTCTAAATTTAATAATGTAAAACGGGTGGCCATCCATACCAACACGCTCTTGGCGATAGAAAATAGGTGCTGACCAGCCATCGTCTAACTTGATCAACAAAGCCGTAATCAACATGACAGGCCACGTGAGTAATAGCAGGAACAATGCAATGGTCGCATTAAACAACCAGTCTAGTGTGTCTCTTAAGTAGTGTGTCGACGCAAAACCATTCGAGTAAATAACCCAACTTGGGTAAATAAGGTTGACCGCAATCTGACCGGTTTCACGCTCGATAAAATCAAGTATTTCTGTAATTTCTACACCGCGAATTTTACAAGCGAATAGCTCGTCAACAGGCAAATTATTTCGCCTTTCATCACTGGCTACCACAATTTCGTCGATATCATTTTCTAGGGCGTAACTGACTAATGACCCTTCGAGATGAATTTTAGTTTCTCTGGTAATACCGTCTTCGTTATCACCCTCCATTACCACAAAGCCATGTACTTTAAAGCCTTGTCGATCAACATCTCGACGCATGCGTTTTTCAATTATCGAAGCACGGTCACCTGCTCCAAGCACTAAGACATTGCGTTTATTAAAACCAAATAAATCAACTTGATAGGCGCTGTAGCGCAACAGTGTAATCAAGACTAAACTTATCAGTGATGCTGCACCTAAAACCTCAATAGCCACCGCATCATCACCATAAAGTGGGTTAATGATAGTCACCACGGCAAAGCCTACTGTCACCGCTAACAAAATCCTGCGGAACAAGCCTCGAAAGCTCTCTCTCAATTTAGTGTTATATAGGCCCAATGCTAAACAAGACAGTTGTGCACTTAACGCGAATACAAGTGCGTAAATAAAACGCACGTTAGAAGGGACTTCTATATGTGATTCAAATTCAAACCACTGGTAGGCGCTTATTGCGAGCAAAAGCGCTGCCATAAAGATAAGCAATTCAAAAAGCACGAGAGGCTTGCTACCTGTCGACAAATCTCGAAACGTAGTCGCTGGCATATCTTGTTATTATTCCTTTAAATTCATACGCTCGATTAAAGAGCTAGCGCTAAATAAATACGATTGATACTCTATCAGAGTTAACTTTATATTTACACTTTTAAAATTGTGTGTATCAATTATTAAAAAATGTGCAACCTCAAAAAAAATACAATACAATCATTTAGCATTTAATTTTGCTCAACAGCGGGTACAGAAGGTATAAACCATGGAAAAAAGAGTTATCCAAACAATAAAATTGTTGGTCGTTGTAGCCTTTGGCTATGTCTTATCTGCTTGTAGTTCGGCACCTCAATTGCCGCAAGCAACCCTTCATCCATCTAAAACAACTGATATTGACTCATACCGTTATCTTATCGGTGCCGGTGATTCCGTCAATATTTTTGTTTGGCGTCACCCTGAAATTTCAGGCAGTTTTACCGTTCGTCCTGATGGCATGATCACCACTTCATTGGTAGAAGACATTCCCGTGTCAGGTCGCACGCCAACAGAATTAGCAAGAGAAATTGAGCAGGTACTAAGTACTTATGTACGCGATCCTATCGTGACGGTTACTGTCGGTGGCTTTGTTGGCCCATTCAGTGAGCAAATTCGCGTCATTGGTGAAGCCTCTCAGCCGTTAGCGATCAATTATAAGAAGAACATGACATTGCTCGATGTTATGATCACGGTTGGCGGTCTAACAGAATTTGCTGATGGTAATGATGCCGTGTTGGTTCGAATCGTTGATGGTGTGCAAATGCAATATGCGCTTGCGATAGACGATTTAATTGCCGGAGAGATTGACGCTAATGTCGACATGCTACCTGGCGATATTATCATCGTACCTGAAGCTTGGTTCTAATAGCATCTAAATAGCAATACATCACCTGTTTGTAAGAGGTCAGGAATGCAGGAAATACTCGAACAGATAATCGATTATCTAAAAGGGATTTGGATTAAACGTCGCTACATTATTGTGGCGACTTGGATTATCTGTCCAATCGGTTGGTACTTTGTCGCTCAAATGCCCGACGTATACAAGTCAACTGCGCGTGTAAACGTCGATACGCAGTCTCTTCTAAGGCCTCTACTAAGAGGTTTAACCGTTGAAACGAACCCTGAGACACAGATACGTTTAATGGTTGGAACGCTTTTTAGTCGGCCTAATTTAGAGCGTATTGCTCGGATGGTTGACCTAGACGTACGAGCGAAGAACACTGGAGAGTATGATGCTATTATTAACCAGTTAAAATCTTCCTTAAAGTTAGCGCCGCAAGGACGAGAAAATATCTATACGATTTCCTATGAGAACCAAGACCCAGAACTGGCGAAAAATGTCGTACAAGCAACCTTAACGGTATTTATTGAAAATACGTTAGGTGAATCTCGCAGTGATTCTGACGAAGCACAAAAGTTCTTAAATACTCAAATCAAAGATTACGAAAATCGACTTGTTGCAGCTGAGTTACGCCTCACAAACTTTAAGCAAAAGTACGGTGATTTATTGGCGATTAATAGTGGTGGTTTCTACGCTAATTTAGCACAAGAAAAAGAAGAGCTTGAGCGTGCAGAGCTCCTATTGGAAGAAGCAAAAACACGCCTAGCATCTGCAAAAACTCAGTTAGACGGCGAAAAGCCCGCTGACACTGAGTTAATGAATAGCAGAGTGCAAAGCAATAGTAGTGTTTCGACTAGCTATGATGCTCGCATTGAGCAAATCGAACAAATGCTTGATGAGAAACTCCTCAGATACACAGAAATGCACCCAGAAGTTAAGGAGTTGACTCGTCGCCTCGATGAACTCATGGGTAAACGCAAACAAGAAATTGACGAATATTACGCATCTATCAGCGCCGCCGACAACGATACCAGTAGCTCTTTATCAAGTGCTGGGCGGAGTCCTGTATTCCAAGAACTGAAAATTCAAGCAAGCCAGTATGAGAATGAAGTGGCTTCATTAACTGTCCGTGTTGCCAACTTTAAGACGCGGGTGGCTGAAATCGAAACCAAAATTCATTCACTACCTGAGATTGACGCAGAGTTGACAGCGCTGAATCGCGGTTACGATATCACGAAAAGGAAGTACGAAGAGTTACTTTCTAGAAAAGAAACAGCTCAGCTAGCTCAACAAGCGGATGAAACGACAGACAAAATTCAATTCAGGGTAATTGACCCGCCGCGTGCACCATTGAAACCTTCAGGTCCACCTCGCATGATATTGTTCACAGCAATCCTTGTTTTAGGGGTTGGCGCTGGCATTGGACTTTCATTATTAATGAGCCAAATTAACCCTGTCGTGACTTCATCACAGCAATTATCGAGAGCTACAGGCATCCCAGTGTTTGGTTCCATTTCAGCCAATGAAAACTTAGGCCTGATCCAATGGCATCGTAAGAAGACCATCATCTTTATGGCGTCAAATTTAATGCTTATCCTATTGCTTGTCGCCTTTGTCAGTTACTTTGCGTTCCCTCATGTTTTTCAAGCGCCACTCAGAGGAGTCTTCGGTTAATGAGTACTATTGAAAAGGCGCTAGCGAAAAAGCAACAAGCGAAGTCAACTGCAGACGCTAATATAGACGGCCAAGAGGCCAAAGACCTCCAAATTGATGATTCAGTGGAATCTGACACAGTAAAACCAGCGGTTTCAGAGTCGGAAACATCAGAGCAAAGTGCAAAACCAGCAGGCCGTCGCGAAATTTTTATAGACAACGATAAGCTAACAAATCGTGGTTTCTTGCATAGTGGTGGTAATACCCACCACCAACAAGAAGAATTCCGCCACATTAAGCGTAAGCTAATCAACAATGCTTTTGGCCCGGTATCAAAAACGCTTAACCATAGTAATTTGATTATGGTAAGTAGTTCCAGTCCTAATGAAGGCAAAACCTTTGTATCAATAAACTTAGCTTTAAGTGTTGCACTAGAACAAGATAAAACTGTTCTACTGGTAGACGCAGATGTCTTAAGACCTAGTATTCATCATGAGCTAGAGTTTGACAATCAAACAGGTCTTTTGGATTACCTTTGCGGTGATACTGATGATGTGTCATCAATTATTTACCCGACCAACATTGATAACTTAAAGATCATGCCAGCTGGTTCAGCACATTTATTAACCAACGAGTTATTGGCAAGTGAACGTATGGCGACGCTAGCGCACGAATTGTCGAATCGTTATCCAGACCGTGTAGTAATTTTCGACTGTCCACCATTATTAGGTGTAACTGAAACGCCAGTACTCGCCAGCCTAGTCGGACAAGCGGTTGTTGTTGTGGAAGAATCTCGTACCAAATTAGATCACATTAAGAAAGCGACTAGCCAATTAGATGAAAATCTCGCTATTGGCTTCGTCCTAAATAAAACGGTGAAAACGAGCAAGGATATTTATGGCTACTACGGATATGGCTATGGGCGTAATAGGTAAGTACTCTGTCGCTACTGCAGTAGCAATTGCGTTAACTAATGTAGCAAATGCAAATACCTCCTTAAATTTTGAACCTTTTGTTAGTATCGAAGAGATATACTCGAATAACGTTGAGCAAGAAACCTTCAATGAAGAAGACAGCTTTATTACACGCACTAATGTTGGTTTAGACTCGAATATCGAGTCTGCTAAATTTAATGCTACGATAAACGGCTCACTATCTCATCTATTTTATAGTCATGATAGTAATGTAAACAAAGGCTATGAAACTGCGGACGTCCGCATAAGATACACGCCATGGCAAAACGCTTTGTCGCTCAATCTCAGCGGAAGAATTGACAATGGACCACGAAATTTTGGTAGCAATTTAGGTAGTGACTTAGTAACTGGTGATACGGTTAGAACTTCCAGCTATAGCGCAGGATTGAGCTACCAAGTTAATAATTCTGATTTCATTTTTAACGCTAGTAGTCAGTTCAGCGAAAACTCGGCTGGCGACGACGTAGGTGAAAGCAAAGGTCATAATTCGTCTATCAACTTCCAAAATGGCTCCGGTATTAAAAGCACCTTTTGGTCAGTAACGGGCTCATACTCTGACAGGGATAATCGCGGCTCCACCGCGCGTAGCCATCGGATAGATGCTCGATTAGGTTTCACTACACCATGGCAATTTAGTCCATTTATTCGCTATTACGACGAACAATATGAAGGCTCTATCGCAAGTAATAACATTAGTGAGAGTAAATCAAACGGCCTAGGAGCTAGAATAAAATTTAGTGACAGACTAATTTGGAATGTTTCTTATAACTATATCGACAATGATTCTATCGGTGACGATTACATAGACACTGACGTTAGTTGGCAACCAAGTAGCCGAACTTCAATCGCCGCAAGCTTCAGCGAGCGATTTTTTGGAGAATCGTATGGCCTAAATGTTAAACACAGAAACAAGCGTATGACTAATACCATTACATACGACGAGTCAGTTCAAGCATTTCAGCGTGATCGATTAGAGTCTTTTATTGAATCTACAGTTTTCTGCCCAATAGGCGCAACAGAAACAATTGATGATTGCGTCGGTCAGCTTGACGAAGGCGAGGATCCAAGTAGCTTTATAGAAATTCCAATTTTAGGCATTCGTTCAGTAGAAGATGATCAATTTTCACTTTTCAAAACACTGGCATGGAATTCTAGCTTAAACCTGAAAAGAACAACCTTCTCTCTACGCGTTAGTGGTAATGAGCGACAAGACTTAAATACCGATTCAATAAGAAAAACTGTCAATATTAACTTTACAGCATCACGCCGCATAAATTCAAAAAGTGACCTATCGTTGTCGTGGCGTTTTACGCGTAATAACTTTGAAACTGAGCAGACTGATATTCAAACTGAAGAAACCGTTGATTACTACCATAGTTATACGGCAAATTATTCTCGACAGTTAGGTAAATCATTCTCGCTCGATTTAAACGTCAGATACCTCAACCGAGAATCTAATAACAACTTCCGCGTATACGATGAAACACGCGCAACACTATCTGTTAGAAAAGATTTTTAAGCATGTACGAAAGTTACTATGGCTTTAATGAACGTCCGTTTCAGTTAAGCCCTGATCCTCGATTTTTTTTCGCGACCAAACATCATCAACGCGCGCTATCTTATTTACAGTATGGCCTTGATCAGAAAGAAGGCTTTATCGTAATTACCGGCCCTATTGGTACCGGTAAAACCACCATTGCACGTAATTTGATGGCCAATATTTCTGATGCGGATATTGTTGCTGCGCAACTTGTCACCACTAAGCTGAACCCCGAAGAATTACTAGAACTGGTTATCGCTGAATTCAACATTGCATATGATGGAAACAGCAAAGCGGAAATGCTTACCGCTATAGAAAAGTTTTTGATAATGCTTAACGAGCAAGGCAAGCGCGCTTTATTACTGGTTGATGAAGCACAAAATCTACCAGCGGAAACCGTTGAAGAGTTGCGCATGCTATCTAACTTTCAGTTAGACAACCAACCCTTAATTCAGAGCTTTTTACTTGGACAAGAAGAATTAAAGGCTATTATACAAGCGCCAAATATGGAGCAGTTTCGCCAGCGTATTATCGCGTCAGCGCACCTGAAACCTCTTAGCATCGAAGAAGTAAAAAACTACATTAATCACCGTATTCACCAAGCAGGTTACGAGAAAGAAGATTTGTTTTCAGATCAAGCCTTTACTCTTATTCATGAAAAAACGCTTGGTGTCCCGCGTAAAATAAATATCTTCGTCGATCGCATTTTGCTATTTGGCTTTTTAGAAGAGCTAGAAAGTATTGATGAGCAAGCCATACTAGCTGTCGCAGAAGAAATGGGGGTTGAACTCACTGGTTCATTAAATGGAGCTGCGCTAACGAGCCAAGAGCCAACTCCTAGCGCGCCTGTTGTAGTGAACTCTTCACAAAATGTCGAAAACTTAAAAGATGTTTTGCGGGAAGTAGAAGAAATTCTAGAGACGTCGATCAAAGAGAAAATCAAGATGGCGCGCTATGTTGACAAATTGTTGAAACAAAAGAATAGGCAACTAGCTGAAGCCAACCTAAGTTCAAAAGACGATCATTAAGCGCTATTCCACTATTTATTAACACCCGTCAAATTTAGACACATTCCGCGTTGCGACAACTTCGCGGATTAGTGCTAAAATAATCGTTCTGATAAATCTGGGCGAAACAACATGTTAGCATTACGTTCACTTCTTTACTTTTTACTCTCTCTACCCATTAAGTTGCTCGTAAGGTGCAAAATCATTCCTGATCGCCTCAACGACATTGATGTAAAAAATGCGAAGCAACCTATTTTCTATATTGTTCGCCACCAATCAGCAAGTGACCTGCTCTCTCTGCAAAAAGCTTGTAAATCAATGGGGCTTCCTGACCCATTAGGAAAAGTAACTATTAAAGGGAAAGTGTTCAATCGTACGCTTTGCCTCGAAAAACCTACCTCGTTTTTCTTTCGTGGACGCAAACGTAAAACTAACGCCCTTGTCCAAGGTATTCAGCTATTAAAATTGCATGCCGAGGACAAAGAGCTAGATGCAAAGCTTATCCCTGCTAACCTGATCTGGGGTCGCGTTCCGACAGTAGAAAAGAACAACGCTAACGTCGGTACACTACTAGCAGATCAAGAGTCACCGACTATTTTTCGTAAATTTTTCATTGTCTTATTTTTAGGTCGTCACTCACTTGTTCGTTTTAGCGAGGCATTATCATTACGCCTAATGGCGGATGACCACGGTACGGACAAGTCTACCGCGCATAAATTGTTGCGCGTGGCACGTTTTCATTTCCATCGCCAAACGGTTGTGGCAACTGGTCCTCGCTTAATGCACCGCCAGCAAATGTTTACTGCGTTACTCGCCAATCCTTCGATCAAACGTTTAATCAGCGATGAAGTGAGCAGTAAGAAATTGCCAAAAGAGAAAGTGAAGAAGCAAGCGCTTAAGATTATGGATGAAATTGCGGGAGACTACCGTGAAACTGCTATCCATTTCGGTGAACGTATTCTTTCTTGGTTATGGAATCGGCTATATAAAAACATTGAAGTTCGAAATGCTGAAAGATTAAGAAAAGTCGCGCAAGACGGTCACGAAATCATTTATGTACCTTGCCATCGTAGTCATATGGACTACCTACTATTAACTTATGTCATTTTCCATGAGGGCTTGGTAACACCGCGCATTGCAGCGGGTATTAACCTGAATTTCTGGCCAGCGGGTCCAATTTTCAGAAAAGCTGGTGCTTTCTTTATTCGCCGTAGCTTCAGAGGAAATCGCATGTATTCAACAATTTTCCGTGAATACTTAGGTTTATTGTTTGAACGCGGATACGCAGTTAAGTATTACACTGAAGGCGGTCGAAGCCGCACAGGTCGCTTATTGCAACCGAAGACAGGTATGCTAGCAATGTCGATTCAAAGCCTGCTACGCGGTGTCAATCGACCACTCACACTTATTCCTGTCTACATCGGTTACGAACATGTCATGGAAGTGGGTTCTTACCATAAAGAGCTTAGTGGCAATAAAAAGCAAAAAGAATCTGTCTTCGGTGTGCTCAAGGCAATTAAGAACTTACGTAACTACGGCAACGGATACGTCAACTTTGGTGAGCCAATCAATATCAACCAATTCTTAAATGATAATGTTGATGACTGGCGTGATGCTATCGACCCAATCGATCCACAAAAGCCAAGCTGGTTAACCCCTGCCGTTAATCATTTAGCAAATGATGTAATGACCAATATCAATCAATGTGTGGCTTTAAACTCTGTCTCTTTAGCCGCTCTTATTTTATTGGCAACTGAAAATAAGGCGTTAGCTGAAAGTGAACTAAAACAAGAGCTTAACTTCTTCTTAGCGATGCAAAAGCATGCGCCATATAGCAACTTGATGACATTCCCAGAAGAAGATGTTGACCAACTTATAGCGCACTTGAAATCGCTTAATAAAGTGAATGTTGAATCGGACAACTTTGGGGATATTTTATCTTTAAGCGCAACGGCAGCACTTGAAATGCGTTACTACCGCAATAACATTCTACACGCTTATGTTGTTCCTTCGCTTGTCTGCCGCCTTCTAGAGCGTAATAGTAAAATTGCCAATGATGAATTGGTCAGCCAAGTACAAGTAATTGTGCGTTTGATTAAAAACGAACTGTTCCTGTGGCAAGATGATCAGGACATCGCTATGCAAGTTGAGCAATGTTTAGATTACTTGCAAACAAACGATATGGCGAAACAAAGTAAAGCTGGCTTCTGGTCGCTAACCAATGATGTTGGTGTTAAATCAGCTGTACGTGTTATGGCTGAGGTTATCGATGAAACCCTGCAGCGCCTAGCTATCATCACAACCCTGCTTTCTAGAACATCACCTATCAGTAAGTCTTCACTAGAAGAGCAAGTTATTGCTATCGCTAAACGCTTATCAAAGCTCAATAACATTAACGCACCAGAGTTTATTGATAAGAAAGCACAGTCAGCGTTAATTGCCGTACTTAAAGAGCAAGGTTATGCTGAGCTCAACGATGATGGCTATCTTATCGACACGCCTGAACTTCAAGCACTAAAACAAAATATAAGTAGTTTATTGGATATCCAGGTATTGCAGAGCATCTCTCGCTAGTTGAGTGGTGAAAGGCTTAATTCGAGCATATTAATTAGTGTCGACTAACAACAAAAAGCAGCCATATGGCTGCTTTTTTGTTGCGTATAACTCGACTCTTGTAAGCTCTTAAACAGCCCAGTACTCAATGAATATACCTAGAAACACCACTAAGCCGACATAATGGTTGTTGAGAAAAGCGTGAAAGCACTTCTCTCTGTTTCTATCTTTTATCAATATTTGTTGGTAGGTAAATAGCGCTGCAGCTATAACCAAGCAAAGTTGATATGGCCAACCGAACGCCAACATGTCCCCCACAGTAAACAAGATCGCCAGCACCATCACCTGTAAAAAACCGATAATACGGATATCGTGTTTCCCAAATAAAATCGCCGTCGACTTAACGCCAATTTTCAAATCGTCATCGCGATCTACCATGGCATACATGGTGTCGTAAGCCACTGTCCATAATAGGTTTGCAGTAAACAATAACCAAGCAACCGTTGGCACACGCCCTTGAATTTCTGCAAACGCCATAATCATACCCCAGCTAAATGCTGCACCAAGAACAACTTGTGGTAAATGGGTATAGCGCTTCATAAATGGGTAAACCGAAGCCAACAAAAGTGCGACGACCGAATACTGAATGGTCAGCCAACTAAGATTCACCACAAGAACAAATGCAGAGCCAATGAGCGCACCAAACAACATAATGGCTTGCTGCTCTGTGATTGCCCCGGAAACAAGCGGCCTGTGTTGGGTTCTTTTTACTTGGCCATCAACTTTTCTATCGGCAAAGTCATTGATCACACAGCCCGCACTGCGCATGACAACAACGCCCATAGAGAAAATAAACAGCAGCATTAAATTTGGATAGCCATCTGCCGCCACCCAAAGTGCCCAGTATGTCGGCCACAACAGCAAATACGTGCCGATAGGCTTGTCTAAGCGGGTGATTTGTTTAATCGCTTGCCATTTTAATGTCGTCGTAGTCATGACACTTCCTTGAGTTCGTAAGCAAAAGCATTCGGTAAAAAAACTTCCGCTACCGCTAGCGGTTTGTCATGTAGGAAAAATATAGAACGCCTTCCCCAAAGTTTATCAGCTAAAGGAAGTGCCAAAGTCTTCGCAAGTGATGCAACACCAGAATCATTATCAAATTGCGCTACTGCAAAATCGCCACGTGTGAGATGTGGACTGTTAAATATCGCTTGACCTAGAGGTTTATCGCCAAGCTCAGAAAGCGCGGCTTCTTCGCCAGTTAAGCTTGTCAATGGCATTAAGCTACGCGCAAACACTTGAGGGTGATTGTCGCAGTACAGAAGCACTTCACGTGCTATGACCTGAGTACCTTCTGGGATATGTTCGCAGGCCTCGTGCGACGAAACTGTATGGTGCTCCTGCCCAAGCAAGATAACTTTAAATTCTTGGCAGCGAGCGGTTAAGCGCGCAGTCAAAGAACCTGCGTCAAATAACCAATCAGCCAATACAGGGGAGAAGTCTTTGGCAGACAAATGGGACCAATCAGCGTCTAGATTGACAGGAAAAAGCTGGGTAACGTCTTGCATATCTAATCATCACTAAAAAACTGAGCCAATAATAACAGGCTGACCAACCTATGTGCTAGTGAACCTTGCTATAAGTCGATGTATAAGCAAAAAACGGGGTAAATATTTCTGATTACAGCTACCCTTTTCCATTGATCCCGTTACAATAAAAAGTAACACGCTATAACCTTTAAAGATTTTGAATTAACTGATATGAAAAAGCTCGCAATTTTGGCTGTCTTGTTATTTAGCTCGCTTACAGTAAAAGCCAACGACTATGTTTATTTTGGTTTTCAACCAGACATCATTACTAACTACGTTGCAGTAAAGAAGAAGCTCGGTTATGTCAGGTTAACTGTCGAATTGATGATAGAAGGTAGCGGTAATTTAGAAGCGGTAGAGCACCATGCGCCATTGCTTCGAGACGCCATTATCACCATCATTGGGCAGCAATCAGAAGATAAAATTAAGTCGATTAATGGCCGCCACGAAATTCAGCGTGAATGTGAAGAAAAAGTGCAAGAGCTGCTAAATAGAGAAACAGGCAAGCCATTGGTGAAAAAACTTATGTTCACGCAATGGCTAGATAACTAGTTATCTCCCTTAAACACTCAGTTTGAGTGCGTTTTGCTCAGACATAGCGCACTCAGACAGCCAACAATTAATCCCGCTAAATGCGCTGTATTTGCCATGTTAACAGGCAAAACATCAACGTAACCCAGTAATAGCCAAACAAGTAAGAAGCCAACGATAGGTTTAGATAATGACAAACCTTTATTCGGCATTAACCAACCACTCCACCAAGCAAAGCCAACAACCGCGTAAACAACGCCTGAAAGCCCGCCGAAGTTTGGCCCACTAACTAAATATTGGGACAAGTTAGAAAAAATTGCCGATACAAGGAATAGATTTATAATCGTCCATCGACCAAAAATAGCCTCAATCGCACTACCTAACTGCCACCACCACATGGTATTAAACGCGATATGTAGTAACGAAAAATGTAGGAATGCCGGCCCAATTAATCGCCAAGGCTCAGAAAAAAGTGCATCAAGCGATAAGCTTTGGAAGAACGACAGCGGATAGTATAGTTCTCGACCAAAGCCGAGCTGAGCGCCAATGTATACCAGCCAGCACAAGCCGAAAATAATCAGTGTAAAGGCACCCGCTTGACTTAAAAATTGCTTAGCAACACCGCCGAAAGCTGAGTTTGGTAACGACACATCTGTGTCGTTTTGTTGCCATGCAGCCTGTTGATATTTGGGGTGATAAGGCTGTACTGCAAACTCTTGGAACAAAGCCCCTGCTCTATCAAATTCAGCCTCATCCACCAATATCCAGTGACTACCTTGCTGAGCCTCTAATTCACAATGAATACCTTGCCCGCGCGCATAGCTAATGAACAATTGCGCAATCGCGCGCTGGTCGACAGGTACTAGAGGCTTTAGCTGCATATCATCCATTAACGTTCGATGTGTTCAGGGTATAACGATTGCCACTGCACAAAGCCACCATCGAGCGAGTAAACATCAGAGAAGTCTAAACTCACCAGGTATTCTGCTGCTGGTTGGCTAGAAATGCCGTGATAACAGCAAACTACCGTTGGTTTATCAAAATCAGCCTCTCGCACAAAGTCACTGATATTGTCATTGGTTAGATGAATCGCACCGGGAATACGACCTTCAGCAAAAGTATTAGCATCTCGGATATCGACAACTACAAAATGTTCATCCGCTAATTTTTCGGCTAGCTGGGCTGCATTCAGGTGAGTAAAGTTAGATTGTTCAGACATCAAACAAGTCTCTTAATTAAAACTGTCGCCATTATACGGTGAAATTTCCAACATACAAAAAAGGCGTGCAATGCACGCCTTAGATCAATTGAAATAAATATTAGAAAAAGTCGGTTTAACCACCGGCTAGGTCCAGTTCAGAATTACCTTACCTGACTGACCAGAGCGCATAATGTCAAAACCTTGCTGAAAGTCGTCGACGTTAAATTGGTGTGTAATGATAGGACTTAAATCCAATCCAGACTGAATTAAGCTCGCCATCTTGTACCATGTTTCAAACATTTCACGGCCATAGATACCTTTAATGGTTAACCCTTTAAAGATAACTTTACTCCAGTCAATCGCCATGTCCTGACCAGGAATACCGAGCATTGCGATTTTGCCGCCATTATTCATGTTTTCCAGCATATCTTGGAACGCCATTGGCACGCCCGACATTTCTAAACCAACATCGAAGCCCTCTGTCATGCCAAGTTCAGCCATCACATCGCTCAACTTTTCTTTCGACACATCAACTGCACGAGTCGCGCCCATTTGGCGGGCAAGATCTAAACGGTATTCATTGACATCGGTGATCACCACATGACGTGCGCCCACATGCTTTGCTACAGCTGCAGCCATTATGCCGATTGGGCCAGCGCCTGTGATCAACACGTCTTCACCGACTAGATCAAAAGACAAAGCCGTATGCACAGCATTGCCAAATGGGTCGAAAATAGCTGCTAAGTCGTCAGAAATTTCGTCCGGTAATTTAAAAGCATTAAAAGCAGGAATCACAAGGTATTCTGCAAAACACCCCATACGGTCAACACCAACACCAACGGTATTGCGACACAAATGCGTGCGACCTGCACGACAGTTACGACAGTGACCACACGTAATATGGCCTTCACCTGAAACGCGATCGCCAATGCTAAAGCCTTTTACTTCTTGCCCTACGGCAACCACTTCACCTGCATATTCATGACCTACCACCATAGGTACCGGAATAGTTTTCTGCGACCACTCATCCCAGTTGTAAATATGAATATCTGTACCACAAATCGCGGTTTTATTAATTTTGATCAGTAAGTCATTGTGACCTAGCTCGGGCTTGGGCGAGTCGGTCATCCAAATGCCTTCTTTGGCATGAAGTTTTGCTAAAGATTTCATAGAACCTCCTAGATCACACCGAGTGATTTACCAATTCTGGTAAACGCTTCAATCGCTTTGTCTAATTGTGCGCGAGTGTGAGCGGCAGATATTTGTGTACGAATGCGCGCTTGTCCTTTAGGCACAACAGGGAAAGAGAAACCAATAACATAGATGCCTTCAGCAAGTAAGGCATCTGCCATATTACTTGCTAAAGCAGCGTCGCCAATCATAACAGGTACAATCGCATGGTCAGCACCCGCACAAGTAAAGCCAGCTGCTTCCATTTGCGTACGGAAGTACGTTTGGTTTTCACGTAGTGTCGCGCGTAAATCATCGCCTTCAGCTAATAAATCTAATACACGAATTGATGCAGAAACAATCGCTGGTGCTAATGAATTAGAGAAAAGGTAAGGACGCGAGCGTTGACGTAGCCACTCAACAATCTCTTTGCGGCCCGACGTATAGCCACCCGATGCGCCACCCATAGCTTTACCTAACGTACCAGTGATAATGTCAACGCGACCCATCACATCACAGAATTCATGGCTGCCACGGCCTTTATCACCAACAAAGCCAACAGCGTGCGAGTCGTCTACCATCACTAAAGCATCGTATTTATCAGCTAGATCACATACAGCTTTTAGGTTCGCGATTACACCATCCATAGAGAAGACACCATCTGTCGCGATCAATTTAAAGCGAGCACCTGCTTCGTCAGCTTCTTTCAGGCGCGCTTCAAGTTCAGCCATGTCATTGTTTGCATAGCGGAAACGTTTTGCTTTACACAAGCGCACACCATCGATGATTGACGCATGGTTAAGCGCGTCAGAGATAATGGCGTCTTCAGGGCCTAGCAAAGTCTCGAACAAACCAGCATTCGCATCAAAACAAGACGAATATAAAATCGTGTCTTCCATGCCTAGGAATTCACTTAACTTTTGCTCAAGTGTTTTATGAATATCTTGCGTACCACAGATAAAGCGCACCGATGCCATACCAAAGCCATGATCATCTAGCCCCGCCTTTGCGGCTTCAATTAACGCTGGATGATTCGCCAAACCTAGATAGTTGTTTGCACAAAAGTTAACAACTTCATCGCCTGTACTTACAGCAATTTCCGCTTGCTGTGCTGTCGTAATAACACGCTCAGCCTTATACAGGCCGTCTGCTTTAACTTGATCAATTTGCGATTGAATATGTGAATAAAAAGTCGATGACATAGGTGCCTCGGTTACCCTTAAAATGAAATAAATGCCAACGTTTCGGCCAGCAAGGTTACTCTTTAATGTAGTTAATTTTTGCTAGTAAGCATTATTGCAGGCATGTGTTTTCATCACCTGCTAAGGCATTTAGCCCCAAACTGGCCGCTATTTTACGTTTTTACAGGGCAAGGTACAGTCCGATCAGTTAATTCATTTAATTCTGGGTGAAAACTTTTGTTGGCAGTTTCTTTTAATGAGAAGTGAAAAAGCTATTATTCAACGCTCTTGTCTAAGGCCATTACCTACTACGTTCCATCAACCAAGCGGCAATATCACTAGATAAAGAACGACTTCGCTTGAGCAGCTGAATATCCTTCGTTTCACCTTTATACGACAACATTTTAGTGCCTGTATGGCCATTCCATTCGAATAACTCTTTTGTCGTTTGGTAGGTTTCAACATGGTGAACGGAGGCAACAAAGAAGGTCGCAATATCAGTTAGATTTTTATAACGTTCTTTATCGGCAAATGTCATTTCTGGCGTAAGCATTACCATATTACTGACATGCCATTGCTCAGCAGCGGCAATCGCAAATGGTGCAGAACAGCCACTAGTCAAGATAGAGAGCTTGCTCGCCTTATCCAACTTACTTCGTAAATATTCGAACGCTGCCAACACATCATCTTGCCAAAAGCTCGAAAGCTGTCCAAGCAGCACTTGATAGCTAATAATGTCCTTGGCTTCAGACTTCATTTTCTGATGATTAAATGCCTCTGATACGCTGCGTCCAAAGCCACGAAGATCAAGTGATAAAACGTGATAGGAGTTATCAGCCAATTGAGCAGTAACGTCGTGGAAGTCCTGCCGATCAGATTGACAATCATGCAAAATTAAGAAGCCGTCGGCTTTTCGCTTACCAGCAAAATAGTCAGCTTTAAGCACAAAATCATTGTCACGAGGGATCGAAATCTCGTGATTCGGCATGTTATCGTCTGACGCAACTTGGGCAGCGAGAGCTACTTGAAGAGTAGCAGGAATGAATACAGCTAACACAACCAGTATCTTAAGACGAAAAAACAACACTTTATTTCCTAATTCGAATGAGAGTACATAACTTATACACTCAAATAATTCTTATCAATATTTAATGTAATTGTTATAAAACATAGCAAAGACTTACACTAAGTTATACCTGTCGAATTAAATAACAGGAATACATACGACTTTTATGTGCTAGTCGTTATAATAAGCGCAAATTTTCATTACCAGTTTCACGTATCTTGGCTCTACTTTCATACCGAATTCTTTTAATCATCTTACTGCCAATTATTCTATTGCTTGCCCTGATGCGTTCCATTAACCACAAGGCATACCGTCATAGAATATCGGAGCGCTTGGGTTTTTTGCCGAATTCACTAAAGGCCGGCGGTATTGTTATCCATGGAGCTAGTGTCGGGGAAGTGATTGCACTTAAGCCACTTATTGAAAGTTGCATAGCAAAGTTTAGCGACATGCCGATTACTGTAACGACTTTCACTCCAACGGGCTCTGAGCAAGTAACACGACTTTTTGGTGATCGAGTGCAGCATTGTTATTTGCCGCTAGATATTATGCCTTGTACCGCGAGCTTCCTTAGTAAGACCAAGCCTAAAGTGCTTGTGATCATGGAGACTGAGTTATGGCCAAACTTGGTTGCGCAAGCACATAAACGCGGCACAAAATTACTTTTAGTCAATGGCAGAATCTCTGATAAATCCATCAACAGCTATCAAAAGTTTTCTGCATTAGTGAAACCTTGTCTGCAGCGCTTTGATCACATCTTTGCGCAAAATCAAGAAAACCAAGAGCGCTTTATTACGCTTGGTGCAGATGCTGAACGATGCACGAATGGCGGCAATTTGAAATTTGATCTGTCTGCAACGAGTGATGAAACTAAACAAGCAGAACTTGCTGCCATTTTACCCGAGAATCGACCAGTTATAATGCTTGCAAGCTCCCATCAAGGGGACGAAGAGATAATCTTCCAAGCCTTCACAGAAATATTAGTTAATATCCCTGATGCGTTGCTGGCAGTAGTGCCTAGACACCCAGAACGTTTTGACACGGTATTCCAACTCTCAAAGGAGCACGATTTTACCACGCAGCGTCGCAGTGAAGCGCTTTCTGTTGGCGAACAAACCAATGTTTGGGTAATGGATTCCCTTGGTGAAATGATGGCAGCGTTTCCACTCGCAGATTTAGTGGTAATGGGCGGCTCGTTTTCCACGATTGGAGGCCATAACCCACTCGAGCCAGCTGTCTTTAAACGCCCCATTATCACAGGAAGTGATATGTCCAACTTCAGCGAAATTCATCAGCAGCTGTTAATTAAGCAAGGCGTAGTCTCACTTACGTCGGGTTCAAGCAATACCGCAGTAGCTGATCAACTTGCAGAGCGGGCGCTCAAGTTATTAACCGATATCGAGTATGCCAAGCAGTTAGGCGACAACGCCTATCAGGTGGTAGCATCACATAAAGGCGCTACTCAGCGAAGCGTCGATACAATCAGTGAGTTATTGAACCAGTAAAGCTAGCAAGTTAGGTCGTGTTGAACCCTCGAGGCTAGGCAATTCCTGCCTTTAGGCGAATGAATTACGAAGCTCTGGATATTGTTCTGAGATGAGCAGTTCTATTTTTTCCACGACTTGTTGTTTGTGAATATTCGCCATTAAATCTCCGCCTTTTGCACGTACTCCCCACGGAATTTGCGCTAGCGGCATTTGCTCTTGTTGTTCAATGGCCGATTGATAGTAACTGACAACATAATCTTGGAAACTGTAAGGACCCGTGCGCAACGGGTTACTGTGGGCATAAAGGCCAATTACGGGCGTTCCAACCGTTACCGCCATGTGAGCAGGCCCTGTGTCGGGGGCAACCACTAAGTGAGCAATTTTCAAACAAGCCAACAATTGCTGTAATGACGTTTTACCGACAAGATTGTTTAAGGGGTGTGGACAGTTTGCCTGAATCATCTCCGCAAGCTTTCGCTCCATGTCAGTTGGACCACCACAGACTACAACGCTGAAGCCGCGCTTAACCAAGTAATGGGCAATTTCTCCGTATCCTTGAGCCGACCAATTGCGTTCTTCTTTACTTGCTGCTGGACAAATAATGGCTACGGGTTTATCACTGAGCAATAGCTCACTTGCCCATAGCTGATCTTCATCACTAATCGGCATTTCCCAGCGCGGGCTGACGTCTGTCACACCAATTGCTTCGGCAAATGCCATAAAGCCGTCAAGTACATGTGGGGATGGTTGAGCTGCTACCTTGGCATTGGTAAACAACCACTGCCCTTCCTTTGCTCTAAAACGATCGAAGCCAATTTTGACTTTAGCTTTAATCATCAAACTGGCAATACTGGCTCTTAACGCCACTTGCATATGCAGTAAGACATCAAACTTATCTTTCGCTAGTGATTTCCTTAAATCGCGGTACCCTGCTAAGCCTGCTTTCTTATCGAAAATAACAAAACGCACATTGGGCAGGCCTTTAAGCAGCATTGCTTCAACTTTACCTACTACCCAAGTAATTTCACATTGTGGATACTGACGTTGAATAGCCTGCACCATAGCGACGGCATGACAAACATCACCAATTGCTGATAATCGTAAAATACAGAGTTTTTTTGGTGCAATTATTTGACCCGACATAAAGGAATCACCACAATAGCCACTAGCGCTAAATTTGAGAAAATAGAAGTAGGCCTATTATCTTGGACCTCAACACAATTGTAAATTCTGGGCTTGCCCGTATCGAACAAAAAGCTCGAAATATTTGTTTAATTAACAGCCAATTAGATAAGCGTTTTAGCTTCGAGTTATTCTCACCAGATTTTTGGCAACAACGAGACGCCATTACCGGCACCGCACAAGGCCGCGGTACTACCTACTTTATCAAACACGATAACAACCAATGGGTATTAAGACACTATTATCGGGGTGGACTGATTGGCCGCTTAATACATGACAGTTATTTTTATTTTGGGCTAAATAAAACGCGGGCAATACGAGAATATGCATTGCTTGCAAAATTAAACTCACTTGGCTTACCAGCACCTGCACCAATTGCGTGTAAAATTTCACGGCATGGCCTTTATTATCGTGCCGATATTCTTAGTGAGCGCATAACAAACGCTAACGACGTCTTCACGCTTACCCAATCACAACAATTTTCAGATGTATTATGGCAAAAGATAGGTGCAACAATTGCCAACTTTCACCATTACGGTATTTATCATCACGACCTCAATATTCACAATATCTTAATCGACGACCAACAAAAAGTTTGGCTTATTGACTTTGATCAGGGAGAAGAGCGAGAGCAAGGTGCTTGGCAGCAAGACAACATGTCACGGCTGTTGCGTTCATTTCACAAAGAGAAAACGAAAAATCCACAAATGTTGTGGACAGAAGAAAACTGGCAGCCGCTGCTATCAGGCTACCAGTCTGCACTAGCTAAATTAGCGAACTAATTTACTTATTTAGCTAGCTCAATTAACTAGCTAGACGAGCTTCTTGATGGCGTGTTAAGTACATTTCACGCGCTTTTAGAAATTCTGGTAATGCTTTTTCCGTCGTGTACGGGCGAATAATGCTTAAGATTTTTAATACGCCTTCATAAAACACAGACGCTTCAATATCAGATTCCATCGTTTGCGTTTGGTAGAAGCTTAACCAGAAAGTATTCACCAATCGCAAGATGCTCACTAAATCTGGCAGTTCTTCATCCTCAAACGTGATCATGTCGGCATCACGTAACGATATCATCATGTCACTCACGCGCTCGCTGATAAAGTGTTGAACCTCAACATACTTTTCACGAAGCATCGGGTTTTTCGACAATAAAACGGGTAAATTAGCGTAGAAGAAACGAAAACGTGACATCGCCTGAAAAACCGCATCCATATAATGAATAATGGCATCTAGTGGCGGTACGTCCGGTGAAACTTGTGGGAATGTTTCTAACAAAAGATTGCGGGCATACTCTTCGTAGATAGAGAGAATAATATCTTCTTTGTTTCTAAAGTGGTAATAGAGGTTACCTGGGCTAATACCTAGATGTGCGGCGATGTGGTTAGTAGTGACGTTCCTTTCACCATTTTCATTAAACAATTCAATGCTTGCCTGAATAATTTTATCCCGTGTTTTCATAACCCGAATATGCCCTATTAACTTCTATATCTGGGCTATCATACTATCAAATTTGCCTTTACTTAAAGTATTTACTCAAAATACTTACACTTCTTAGGTGTATTTGCCCCAGACACATTAAATAAGTGTTGCTATTTTCAACACGACGGCTAATCTTGACAGGTGTTAGTTACAATAAAAACAGGGGAATAACATGTTACAACAATGGCATAAAATGCTTGAGACACGCGACACATCGATGTTGAATGAAGTACTTGCAGATAATGTCGTATTGCACTCACCAGTTATACATCGTCCAGTTGAAGGGAAGTTGATGGTAGGAATGTACTTAACGGCGGCGCTTAATACTTTCGCCAATGAGCACTTCACTTACGACCGCGAGTTTTTCACAGACAATGCCGCCGTACTTGAATTTAGCACTGAAATAGACGGTATTTATGTTAACGGCATCGACATGATTAGTTTTGACGATGAAGGTAAAATCATTGATTTCAAAGTAATGGTGAGACCATTGAAAGCTATTAACCTGATCAACGATAAGATGACAGCACTGCTCGAACAATACAAAGCGGCACACGCCTAGACAAAGAAGCAATGAAGCAGCTGTCCTCACTGGGCGAGCTGCTCCAGTCGTTTTAATCTCAGTTACATTTACTACTCAGCTACGTGAATAAATGCGACACTTTGAATAAAGTGTCTTTGGCGATTACACTACAGCCAAGATTTCATTCAATAGTTAAAATTATGTCTGTAAAAGCAATTTATCCTGGCACATTTGATCCCGTGACCAATGGGCACACAGATTTAATAGAGCGCGCAAGCAAACTCTTTAGTCACGTCATTGTTGGTGTCGCCTATAGCCCGAGTAAAAAACCGCGTTTTGACTTAGATCATCGAGTAAAAATGCTCGAGCAAGTTACAGCGCACCTCGATAATGTCACCGTAGTTGGTTTTACAGGATTACTTGTAGATTTTGCTAAGGAACATCAAGCCAATGTGTTAATTCGCGGCTTACGTGCTGTATCTGACTTCGAGTATGAATTCCAGCTGGCCAACATGAATCGACGACTTTCACCAGACCTAGAAAGCGTGTTCTTAACACCTGCCGAAGAAAACTCTTTTATTTCTTCAACCTTGGTAAAGGAAGTTGCGATTCACAAAGGTGATGTCAGTGAATTTGTGCACCCAATCGTTAAACAAGCCCTCGAAGACTCAATGAAGTAGCAAACTTCACTAGGGCGTGTTGATCTTTCAAGGTTAAATTTTGTTCGAATTAAATGCATTTTTATCGCGGCACTTGTGATACGCATAGTTATTTTTGGCAGCTCGGACAGAATACTGAGCTGCGATTTGATTGTCTCACTTCTTTAAGCGTCGTCTCGCAAGTTACACACGGCTGCCCAGCTCTGCCATAAACATTAAGCGATTGCGCAAAATATCCAGGCTTACCATCAGCTTGAGTGAAATCTTTGAGCGTAGTGCCACCCTGCTTAATCGCTGCAGCTAATACCTTTTTGATATTGTCTGTCAGCAACACACATTGCTTTTTTGTCAACGTCCCTGCCTTTTTCGTCGGGCGAATGCCACTTAAAAACAAGGCTTCATTGGCATAGATGTTACCGACGCCAACCACTACAGGGTTATTCATAATAAATGTCTTCACCGGCACCAATTTCTTACGTGACTTTTCAAATAAGTAATCTGGATGGAAATCATCGGTTAAAGGTTCAGGGCCCAACTTACTTAGCACACCTTGTTCGTCGACATCGTTTGATAACCAGAGTACCGCACCAAAACGACGTGGATCATTAAGCCTCAGTGCTTTGCCATTACCAAAAACAATATCTACATGGTCATGCTTGATCGTAGGTAAATTGCTATCGATCACTCTAATCGCTCCGGACATGCCAAGGTGAATAAGTATGCTGCCAGTGGCGACCTTTAAGATGAGATACTTGGAGCGGCGCGATATTGATAGAATAGGTTCACCAATGGCCTCGGTGATCTGTTCTGGTACTGGCCAGCGCAATTGACGTTGGCGCACTACGATATCAGTAACTACTTGATTTTGAATGTGTGGGGTAATGCCTAAGCGACACACTTCAACTTCTGGTAACTCTGGCATACTTACTCCACTAATAGGCCACTAGGCACTAACTGGTTATACATAACACTTGGCAAAGCAAAATAAAGACCTGTTTGGTGGTTGAGTACGATCAGTTGTTGCTCAACAAGGTATAGGGTAAATAATTGAATATTTTGCTGACCCGCTACTACCATACTAACGAATACACCTTCGTTTTGTTGACGATCGATAACGATATCAATTGGCATGGCCGACAGTTCATGCCATGAGCGCATCATTTGTTCTGTTGCTTGAACAGCTAAACGCTCTGGTGCCATTCGCCAAGATTGTCCAACACGCTCAATGGTTACTTGCTGTCCGATGGTCATGGTCAAAATAACATGACCTTCACCAATGACCGACTCCTCTTGCAAGCTTGTACTTGAAGTCTCTTCTTTGTTTCCGCGCTGGGTTAAATTAATCAATAAAATAAAACCCATCACTGAAAATATAATCACGTTGTTCCAAGCGGAGCGGGATAACCTCATAAGCGATAAAATTAGTTAGATAAATACAAGTGCCATGCACTATAGCAAATTGTCGACTTGTTATGGGAGCAGTTTGTACGAAGTGTAATACCAATTTAATTAAATATTTAATGCAATTGGTATAAGTGATATGAGATCGCGCTAACGCGTCAGAAATGACAAATCTCAGGCAATAAAAAACCCAGCAAAAGCTGGGTTTTTAAAAGTTTGTATCCTGCAAAGGACTAAAATTACTTGATTTTAGCTTCTTTGTAGATCACGTGTTTACGTGCTTTAGGGTCAAACTTTTTGATTTCCATTTTCTCTGGCATAGTCTTTTTATTCTTGTCAGTAGTATAAAAATGACCTGTACCAGCAGAAGAAACTAAACGAATCTTATCACGCATGACTTATTCCTTAGACTTTTTCGCCACGAGCACGGATGTCAGCTAATACTGCATCGATGCCTTTCTTGTCGATAATACGCATACCTTTAGGAGTAAGGCGTAATTTAACGAAACGGTTTTCACTCTCTACCCAAAAACGGTGAGATTGAAGGTTTGGTAAGAAACGACGACGTGTCGCGTTTCTTGCATGAGAACGGTTGTTCCCTACAACTGGTTTTTTGCCAGTTACTTGGCAAACTTTAGACATTTGAGTCACTCCAAAATTAATTTCAGCTCGAGCTAATTTTCCCCGCGGCCGTCGCCTTGGGATCCTGAAAAAGGTGGCATATTATAGTGAAACTAAACTGTGATTACTAGTGTTAATCAGTTTTTAACCTGAAAGCCTATTAATCACTATAGTTATCAACAATATAACAAACAAAAAACGCCCTCTGAAGCGGCGTTTTTATCAACATAACGAAGATTAATCGAACAGAATTAGAGGGTTTTTGATCCTAAAAGAGTCATCAATTGTTTTTGTTGATCTTGACTAGATAAATGTTCAATGAGAATTCTCACAATATGCGACTTTGCCAACTTCGAATCTTTAGCCAATTTATTGAGCTGAGCAATTGCATCTTCACTCAATGTGAAGGTCGCATGACGAAATGGCTTATTGCTTGCCTTAGATTGCTCTTTTTCTGCAACCTTTTGTTCTGCAAAAGCAATAGCTTGAGCTAAATCGAGTGAAGGTTCTTCATCACCCTCACCGCGTTTTACCAACTCGGGCTGGCCTTTCGCATAATTCTCAGCATCAGAGATAAATTCATCTACGGTAAAGCTTTTTTTCTTTACCGAGCCACCCTTACCTTTTTTTAAATCAGTTAAACTCATGTGAGTTATCCGGTTTCATTGCTAACAGCTCTTCAGCTATCGCAATCATTTCTAATGCTGCTTTGCCTTCTGGTTCATTCTCTAACACCGAAGAACCTGACTCTTCGCTGTCATCGTAAACATTGCGATTGTACGTTACAGCATTGAGGACATTGATACCATAAGAAGCACACACTTCTTTCGCTTCAATAATGCGATTGGCTTGAGTCGGTAAAGCAGGACACTGAGTTATCACAAAAGAAGCCAGCATTTTAGGGTTGACCATTTTACAAGTGCTAAGCATATCTTCCATATGTGGCACTGTTTTTAAATCTCGTCGCTTAGGTCGGAGGGGAATGACAACGTGATCGGCTACAGACATCGCCGCACGCAGTGCTAAGTTATCTTGACCACCACAGTCCACAATAACATAGTCGTAATGTTGGTTCAGGCTTAGTAAATCGTTACGAATTTTGCCGTAAAGTTGGATACAGTTTATGGCAGGTAATGAAGGATCAGTATTTCGGGCTTGAATCCAATCCGAAGTAGTACGCTGCGGATCACAATCAACCATTAATACAATCGCGTTTTTGTGCTTAGCGAAATACACCGCTAAATTCTGCGCCAAGCAGCTTTTTCCGCTTCCGCCTTTTTCGCCACCAACTAAAATCATCATGATGTTAACTTCCTATTACTACACTAACGACCTCTTTAGGTCGTTACTCAATTATAGCCTAATAATAGCTCTGCAGAGCCTATGCTTCCGTATCTAGAATAAGTGCGATATCAAACCAACCCGTTTCTTGTTGTACACAACGCAAAACTTTTCCCTTTAGTGTTTGATTTTTAACGCTTTGTGCTTTGAACGTCACGCTAATCGGCGTATCAACATCAATAGCTAAATCGCTATCAATGCGGAGACCACCTTTAGAGAAATCTAAGCAAGCCACTTTCTTCTTCATGGCTTGTCCTTGCGGACTTTCCCACGCTATATCAACTAACTCTTTTTCCATATCAAGTCGAAATGACTGACGACGTTCTATCTCATGGTTACTGCTTTCTGACATAAGATGTTCCTTGCGATATTTTCTATAACCCAGTAATGAGGTCTGTAAACGATTTAAAATTAACCGCCCCAGTGTTTATATGCAAACACTTTTCTCACTATAGCTCGCCATGCTCAGCAAAGGAATAGCTATTGCGCCCAGCCACAATAATATGATCGAGCACACCAACGTCTATTAGCTTAAGTGCAGACACTAACTTATTCGTGATAAATCTGTCGGCATCACTGGCATTCGGGCAACCAGATGGGTGGTTATGGGTTAATACTACGGCTGCTGCATTAGCCTTAAGAACCTGTTCAACCACTACTCTTGGATAAACTGCAGCCGCGTCTATAGTGCCGGTAAATAGTCGTTCAAAACGAATAATTTGGTGCTGACTATTGAGCAGCAAAACTCCAAATACTTCATGCTTCTCTGTGCCTAGCTCTGCTATTAGATATTGTTTAGTGGCGTTAGAGCTCGTCATTGCAGGGCTTTCCGATACCTGCTCTCGCAAATAGCGTTTTGCCATTTCCAAACACGCTTGTAGCTGAACGTATTTCGCTCTTCCTAAACCGTTATGCTGACAAAAACTCTGTTCATCTGCTTGATACAACTGGCCAATACTGCCAAATGCAGTCAACAGATTTCTCGACAATTCAACCACATTGCATCCTCTCACACCTGTTCGTAGGAAAATTGCCAACAGCTCAGCATCACTTAAACTTGCTGCCCCATGGCGAAGCAGCTTCTCTCGAGGTCTCTCCTCACTTGGCCAGTTTTGTAACATCCCTTTCTCCTTACCTTCATTCCTTGATATACTCCTGTCCATCTATGCGACAGTACAAATTCATTAAAGATTAGCAGCTTATGCAAAGTTTACAGAATAAAAACATAGTATTAGGCATTTCAGGTGGCATCGCCGCTTATAAAGGGCCTGAGTTAGTGCGACGTTTGAAAGAACAAGGCGCCGGTGTCCGTGTTGTATTAACAGACTCAGCCAAAGAATTTGTCACACCGCTGTCGCTACAAGCGGTTTCCGCAAATCCAGTTTCAGATAATTTACTCGATCCTCAGGCAGAGCTTGCCATGGGGCATATAGAGTTGGCGAAGTGGGCAGATCTCGTGCTCATAGCTCCTGCTACAGCAAACACTATCGCAAAGCTCGCTCACGGTATGGCTGATGATTTACTCATGACTATAGCACTGGCTACGCCAGCACCTATTGCTATTGCTCCGGCGATGAACCAGCAAATGTGGCACAACAGCTTCACGCAAGAAAACCTTAAGAAACTAGCCCAACACGGTGTCATTCAATTGGGCCCTGCAAGCGGTGAACAGGCGTGTGGTGACGTTGGATTGGGTAGAATGCTAGATGTCCCAGAACTTGTAGAGCAAGTCGGCGGCCTATTCACCGACGAAGTACTTTCCGGTCAGCACTGGGTGATTACTGCCGGTCCAACACGAGAAGCCATTGATCCGGTTCGTTACATATCAAACCACAGCTCAGGAAAAATGGGTTATGCCATTGCGCAAGCAGCGCAAAAAGCGGGCGCAAAGGTAACTCTAGTTTCAGGTCCTACAAATCTCGCACCACCTTCACAGTGTGACATCGTGAATGTAAATAGCGCTGCAGATATGCATCAACAAGCGCTTTCATTAGCTACTACTGCAACTGTTTTTGTGGCATGTGCCGCTGTTGCTGATTATCGCGTCGCTCAGGTAGCCGAACAGAAAATTAAAAAGCACGAAGATGCAATGCAAATTAATCTGGTGAAAAACCCTGATATTGTTGCTGACGTTGCCGCATTAAAAGCACGGCGACCTTTCACCGTGGGTTTTGCTGCGGAAACACAAGACGTTGAGCACTATGCAAGAGGCAAGCTCGCGAAGAAGAAGTTGGATCTGATTGCAGCGAATGATGTCGCAGTCAGTGGCCAAGGTTTTAATAGTAGTGACAACGCACTAACCGTTTATTCTGCAGACCAGTCCATCGACATTCCACTGGCAAGTAAAACACAAGTCGCAGCGACATTGGTGAATATCATTGCTGGGAAATTAAAAAGTTAACGGCACATATGCCAAGAGGTTTGCCGTAAGTAATTACATACAAACCTTGAATGTACAAACAACAAAGGTTGCTGTTTGTCACTTGAAGTTAGCTATTACTTACCGCTACAATCAGTCAAAATAATACTAAAAAGACAGAGATGTTTTAGATGTCAACAAACGAAAAGCCAAACCGAAAACAGCAAATTCTTGAATGTTTAGCTCTTATGCTGCAAAGCAGTCCAGGTCAACGTATCACTACAGCTAAACTGGCTGCAGAAGTAGGCGTTTCAGAAGCGGCACTTTATCGCCACTTCCCATCAAAAGCACGTATGTTTGAAGGCTTAATTGAGTTTATTGAAGAGTCTATTTTCTCTCGTATCAATTTAATCTTAACTGACCACAAAGAGTCGCTAGTTCGTTGTCACCATATCTTGCATGTATTGTTGGTTTTCGCGGAGCGCAACCCAGGAATGTGCCGTATTTTGTCTGGTGATGCTTTGATGGGTGAAAACGAGCGATTAAGAGCACGAGTTAATCAATTTTTTGAAAAATTAGAGTCGCAATTCAAGCAAGTGCTACGCGAGCGTAAGTTAAGAGAAGGTAAAGGCTTCTCAGTCAGTGAACAAGCGCTAGCCAATATGCTAGTTGCATTCGCGGAAGGTAAAATAAGCCAATATGTCCGTTCTGGTTTTGCGAAGAAGCCAAGCGACGAATTCAACGAACAATGGCAGTTCTTAATGGCAAGTGCTTAATTTACCAAGTACTTCCCTAAAACACACATAACGACGCCAGCAACGCTGGCGTTTTGCTTATATAACGTTAATCAAATTAAGGTAACCACATGGCGCAACTTGCACACCTTGCACCTAACAAGCTTTGGCAAATATTTGAACATATCTGCAGCATTCCTCGACCATCGAAACATGAACAACAAATATCTGCTTGGATTCAAAGCTGGGCGAAAGAACTGAATATTAGCTGTAAAGAAGACGCCGTAGGCAACCTAATCCTAAGCAAGCCTGCGACTATCGGCATGGAGAATCGTAAAGGCGTAATTCTTCAGGCACACATGGACATGGTTCCGCAAAAAAACAGTGACAGTAGCCACGACTTTTTAACAGATCCCATCGAGCCACGCGTAATTACTGAAGACAATGGTGACTGGGTAACCGCTAACGCGACAACACTGGGCGCAGACAACGGCATTGGTTTAGCCTCTGCAATGGCTGTGCTAGCAAGTGATGACGTAGCACATGGCCCGCTTGAAGTGTTAGTAACAATTGATGAAGAAGCGGGTATGACGGGCGCTTTTGGTTTGCAAGCAGGCGAGCTTAACGGTGAAATCCTTATCAACACAGACTCGGAGCAAGAAGGCGAAGTCTACATGGGCTGCGCCGGCGGTATTGATGGCAACGCTAGCTTCAATTTAATCTTCGAAGCTGTGCCAAATAGTTGCCAAGCGTTTAACCTTTCCATTTCAGGCCTTAAAGGCGGCCATTCGGGTGTCGACATTGATACAGGTCGTGCAAATGCAAATAAATTGCTCGTTCGATTTTTACTATCAGCATCAAAGGCTTTTGACATCCGCCTAACCGAGTTAAATGGTGGCAGCTTGCGCAATGCTATCCCACGTGAAGCAAATGCAAGCTTTGTTGTTGATAAACAGCACGTTGAAGCTCTTAAAACAGCTGTTGAAGACTATCTTTCTCAAATACGTCACAACTTAAAAGCCATTGAAACTGATATTAGTATGCTGCTTATCTCGCCAGAGACATTCGATGAATGCTGGACTAAGCCTGTACAAACACAGATTTTGAATGCCATTAACGCCTGCCCAAACGGTGTTGTCCGCATGAGCGATGATATCGTCGGTGTACCGGAAACATCGTTAAACCTGGGCGTAATGCGTTGTAAGGGCCGAAAGTTTGTTGCCCAAACCCTGATCAGAAGTTTACATGATGACGGTCGTTTAGAAACAGAGCAAACCGTGCGTTCGTTATTTGAGTTAGCAGGTGCCGACATTAACTTTTCTGGTGCCTACCCCGGTTGGCAGCCAAATACAGACTCTGCGATTATGAAAGTTGTGCGTGATACCTACCAAGCAGAATTCGGTAAATTACCGGAAATCATGGTAATCCACGCTGGATTAGAATGCGGTTTATTTAAAACGGCCTACCCTGAATTAGACATGGTATCGATTGGTCCAACAATCAAATTCCCGCACTCTCCTGATGAGAAAGTTCATATCGAGTCAGTTGCGCTGTATTGGCAATTACTGACAGCAGTACTGGCAAATACGCCAGTGCAAAACGGCTAGTTAAACAGTAAACAAAGCAAACTCTTACATTGAAAAGGCGACGGTAAGTCGCCTTTTTTCTTGATACATCGCATGAAACTGATAAGTTAGCATTTACCCTAATCTAGGAATTAACTTAGACTAAAGTCGTATACCCTTGAATATCATTGGGCACATACACTAGCGTTGGAAAATACTAACAGGTGATATAAATGATTCAGCCAGATAAAATAATAATAGCTGACGACCATCCCCTATTTCGACAAGCATTACTTGCAACACTACAACCAAAATTCCAATATTGTCAGTGGCTTGAAGCGGAAACGATTAGTGAGTTAGAACAGCAACTTACTGCGCATGAAGAAGCGGATTTATTAATTTTAGATCTGAATATTCCCGGGGGACATGGATTTAACAATCTCGTCAATGTACGCAAGCAACACCCACAAATTCCTGTGGTGATTATTTCTGCTCATGAAGACAACGATACAATTGGCAAAGCTATCGAGCTAGGTGCGGTAGGTTTTATTCCAAAATCGACGCCAGTAGAAACCATTTACCAAGCGGTTATCGAAGTACTACAAGGGAAGCAATGGCTACCAGAACAGTTTAAAGCAACTGACAACAGTAGCAGTGAATATCACGATATCGCTGAACGAGTGGCGAGCTTAACCCAACAACAACACAAAATTTTGATGATGTTTGCTGAAGGCATGCTAAATAAGCAAATTGCCTATGACCTAAATGTTTCAGAAGCAACAATAAAGGCACATGCCACCGCCATTTTTAAGAAGCTCAATGTAAGAAATCGCACGCAAGCCGTTATTGCGATTGGTCACTTAGACCTTAGTAACCAAGACTTTCAGCACTAATTAGATCTCTACCGCATTTTCAACAGCGGTAGAGAAAGCGCTATAGTTAAAACAAGCTAATTGTTAATCAAATTGGTATTACACCTGCTCACCAACATACTGACGGTGCAACTTATCGGATAGCTTAGCGCTGATCATCGCTCGAAGCGCTGCAGGTTTCACCATTTTACGCATATAGCCAATATCTGCTGCTGCCGTTTTTTCTGCTATATCTTCATCTGTTGTAGCGCTAATTAAAATCGCAGGTAAATACACGTTGGTCATGGTTCTTAAGCTTTCTACCAAGGCAATGCCATTGTCTCTTTCTGATAGTTGGTAATCGACTAGTACAATATCAATATTGAATTTATGCTGTTCATACATATCTTCTGCACTTGCAACATTGTCTGCGGCGAGTACTTCACAATCCCACGAAGACAGCATCTCTACCATGCCGGCCAACACATCTTCATCATCATCGACACACAATACAGTCGTGCCACTTAACTCAACATGCGGCGTTTTCACAGGCTCCACTTTTCGGACCGCGGCTACGCGTGGTAAATCGATACTAAAACAACAGCCTTTATCCGCAACTGAAGCCAACGACAGTGGGTGATTCAACACTTGGCTAATACCTCGGGTAATACTCAAGCCTAGCCCTAAGCCCTTAGTCGTTAAGTTTTGTTGATCCGTAAGTTGAGTAAATTGTTCAAAAACAAAGTCTTGCTTTGCCTCTGGAATGCCGGGGCCATTATCAAGTACTTGGATATACACGTGCTGTCTATGTCGTCTTACACCGAGCACTACCCGGCCAGGGCTTGCATAACGGAATGCATTAGTTAACAGGTTTTGGATCATCCGACGCAGCAAATACCGGTCCGAATAGACCCAAATGCTGGTCTTAGCAACATGGAAATCAACTTGGTTATTCTGAGCAGAAACCGAAAATTCATTGGCGATTTCTGCAAACAATTCTCTTAGCGAAAACGGTTCACATTGTGGTTTCACGTTACCACTTTCTATGCGGGCAATTTCAGCAAGATCAGCTAAAAGGTCATTAGCGACCTTTAATGAGTGACCAATATTATCAACTTGTCGTTGCTGCTGCTCACTTAGGTTATCTTGATTAGATAACGCTTCGGTAAATAGCCTCGCAGCTTCGAGCGGCTGCATCAAATCATGACTACACGCTTTTAGGTACAAGCTTTTCTTGATGTGCGCTTGTTCAGCTTTTTTTCGTGCAAGCCCCAACTCCCTATTGGCTAATGCAAGCTTTTCAGTACGCTCGTTGACCCTAGCTTCTAGGTCAACATTCGCATCTTTAAGTACCTTCTCTGCCTGTCGATAAGCACTGATGTCAGAAAAGAGCATGACAAAACCGCCATCCGGTAACGGATTGCCTTCAATGCGAATAACTTTGTCGTCAAACTCTCGCTCAGATTCATGTGAACTACCCTGCCGCAAATAGTTAATGCGCTTTTGCACTTGCTGTTCTACTTCACCTGGGCCACATAGACCGCGTTCAACGTTGAACTTAATCAGAGAAGCAATAGGGCTACCCACATAAACGAGTGAGTCTGGGTAACTGAATAGGTCCAGATACTTGCTATTCCACGCAACGAGGTTAAGGTCACGGTCAATGATCGAAATACCCTCACTGGCGTTTTCGATCGCACTTTGCAGTAATGACTGACTAAAGCGGGTTTGCTGGCTAGACGCCTCCTCTACAAGAATCGCGAGTTCATCTAGAGCTATATCTCGCCCCTCTAGCGCCGATGAAAGTACTAAACGGGCAGAAGATGCTCCCATCACACTGGCGAGCGTATTCTCAGTGTGTTCAAGCAACTTAGTGTTGTAATGGGCATTACCTACCTCATCTTTATTCACTGCCAGCGAAAACACTTTGAAGCTTTGTTTTGCCTTCTTCTCACCGACAAAGCGCGATACGAGTAACTCTAGTTCTTTACTACTCACCCCTTTCCGTTGCGGGGTAACGCTTAGAGATGGCGCTTGCCACTCAAGGAAAATGGATGCCTGTACGCGCTCTTGCACACTTTGGCGGCTCACTTGAGAGATGATGTACATCACGAAACTGTTGGCCAATAAACTTAGTAAGGTCAGCATCGTATTCGATGCTAGGAAAGCTTCGTCGAGGGCATCAAAGTACAAACCGAACTTAGGTAAGAAGCTTAAGAATAGCCACATAGAAAAACCGACAAGAATACCTGCATAGACCCCTGTCAGGCTGGCTCTTCGCCAATAGAAAGCTGCTAGTAATGCAGGTGTTAACTGGGCAAAAGCACCAAAGGCCACTTCACCAAGTGAGGCTAACGTATCAGGTGAGGCAAATAGAAACACCAAATAGCCCAGCAATATCACCATCAAAACAAGGATTTTGCGAATTTTGAGCAAATTAACGCGGAACTGAGCAAACTCTACTTGTTCGTTGTTGGTGCGATAACGGTAAATAAGCGGGAAAACAATTTCGTTACTCAGCATGGTACTGAGAGCGATGGCAGAGATGATCACCATCGAACTGGCCGCAGAAATTGCCCCTAAAAACGCCAGCAAAGACATCCATTGCTGACCACCTACGGCCGGTAAGAATAAAACATAGGTATCTGAGGGTACTTGGTTACCCAGCAAGTGATTACCTGCCAAACCAAGTGGAATGGCAAATAGTGCAAAGATCAGAAGGTACACAGGGAAAATTTTGCGTGCGAGCTTGGTATCTTTCTCATCCCGCAACTCCACAACCATCACCTGAAACTGGCGAGGCAATGACAAAAACGCCGCCATTACGATTACTAACATGGCTGCTAACGAAGAGAGGTTTGGGAATTCTAGTTGTTCAGCAAGTTGTAAATGAGCTCCTGTATCTTGCCAAAGTGTCATCGGTGAGTCGTAGATGTAAAACGTAACGAACAAGCCAACAACCAAAAATGCTAATAACTTAACGAACGACTCAAAAGCGATGGCCAACATGACGCCCGGATGGCGTTCAGTTACATCTAGATTGCGAATGCCGAAAACAATTGTAAAACCAGCCAAAACTAGGCTGACAATTAGCCCGAACTGCACAGAATCAACAGAGGGTGTCACCTGCAGCTGCTCAAAAGAGTACACGATACCTTTTAACTGCAGTGCCAAATAAGGCATGGTGCCAATCAGGGCAACAATCGTCACCATAATTGCCAACTTATGTGACTTGCCAAAGCGTGCCGCGAGTAAGTCGGCAATAGACGTTAAATTAAGCTTTAAACTAATGCGTATGATCCGTTGTAAAAACGGCCACGCAAAAATGAAAATGAGGATGGGTCCAAGATATATCGGTAGGTGAGAAAGGAAGTTGGTCGATGCTTGCCCTGTCGTACCGAGAAAACTCCAAGACGTACAATATACACCAAGTGTCATGGCGTAGATAAATGGTTGCCACTTTCTCGCTAAGCGATGGCGATATTTATCCCCCAAGAACGCTATGGCAAACAACAAGCAAATATAGCTAAGGCTTAATAAAACTAACTGCCAAGTTGCAAACATAAAGTCGCTTTTCCTTTTTACTCTCTATCGCACGGTTTGCGTATAGAACTCACTGATATACTTACCACCTTTTATTTCAATGATCACTCTAAGTTTTTGTTTTGCGCCTTTACTTGCAATACGCTCTCGTAGAGTCGTCAACCTGCTCCAATAATAAGGCGTTTCGCCCATCGCTAACTGGTAGCTCTCGACTTCTTGTTCGCTATCGACAATAAAAAGTGCTGCACGGTCGATGGGAAATGTCGAATTTACTGACGTGCTGCCACGTCTATCAAAAACATTAACTTTGAAGTCACCGGCTTTTAGCACACACTTTTCATTGATCACATCACAATGCCCCTCAGGGACTAACTGAAATACACGATTTTGAGCCGCTTTGTGCTCTAGATAATAGTCTGAGGCAATATAACCACCGAGCAGTAAAATGGGCGCCACAAAAATGGCTATTTTAGTGTGTCGATTCATATAACACCTTCGATACTGAACTGATTTTAAAGATAAAATAAAGGCTCCTTGGGAGTAAATCAACAAGGAGCCTTCTGACTAGAGTATTAGCGGGGAACCATCACCAATACTCAAACGCCATTAACCATGGCTAGGCAGCGACACATTAGTGATCATGTGCAGCTGCAACTTCACCGTGTGGTGTACGGAAGTTATCAACCATCTCTTGGATATGACTTGGCGCTGGACCAGTCGCTTTAAGCACGATAAATGCTACCGCGAAGTTAACTAGCGCACCCACTGAACCAAAAGCGTTAGGCGAAATACCGAAGAACCAGTTTGGCTCCATACCACCTAAGAAATGTGTGCCGGGGATAAACATGATGCCTTTATGTTGGAATACGTAAAGCATCGTCACACCAAGACCTGCACACATACCAGCAATTGCTGCTTTTGAGTTCATCTTCTTAGAGAAGATACCCATCATTAATGCAGGGAAGATACTCGATGCTGCTAAACCAAAGGCTAGCGCCACCGTACCTGCGGCAAATCCTGGTGGATTAAGGCCGAGATAACCTGCAAATAGAATCGATATTGTCATCACGATACGACTGGCTCGAAGCTCACTCTTCTCACTCATATCCGGCATCAACACCCCTTTCATCAAGTCATGCGATACCGCCGAGGATATGGCTAACAATAAGCCCGCGGCCGTCGATAGTGCTGCCGCTAGACCACCGGCTGCAACTAGCGCGATAACCCAGTTAGGTAAATTCGCAATTGACGGGTTAGCAAGTACCATGATGTCGCGGTCCACTTTTACCATCTCGTTAGAGTCAGCATCTGCAGAGTACTGGATTTTGCCGTCGCCATTTTTATCTTCGAACTGAAGTAAGCCTGTGCGCTCCCAATCTTTAAACCATTGAGGACGCTCGTCGTACACTAAGTTTTCACCCGCTGCAGGTTCAATGGTGTTCATTAAGTTAAGGCGAGCCATTGCACCAACAGCTGGCGCTACAGTGTAAAGTAATGCGATGAAAACTAGCGCATAACCTGCAGATTGACGTGCTGCTTTAACTGAAGGAACCGTGAAGAAGCGCATAATTACGTGTGGTAAACCCGCAGTACCAATCATTAGAGACATAGTGTATGCGAACATCTCTACATTACCGAGGGTCGAGGTCGTATACTCTTTGAATCCAAGGTCGGAGACCACCATATCAAGCTTATCAAGCAAGTAAACGCCACTGCCATCAGCCAAGGTTGATCCTAAGCCTAGTTGTGGAATTGGGTTACCCGTAAGCTGCAATGAAATGAAGATTGCTGGGATAGTGTAAGCCGTAATGAGTACAACATACTGTGCAATTTGTGTGTACGTAATACCTTTCATACCACCTAGCGTTGCGTAAACAAATACAACACCCATACCAATGTATAGACCCATATCATATTCAACTTCTAGGAAGCGAGAGAAAGCAACCCCCACACCTTTCATTTGACCGATGATGTAAGTTACAGACGCAACAATCAAACACACTACCGCAACAATACGTGCCGTGCGTGAATAGAATCGGTCACCAATAAACTCTGGTACCGTAAACTTGCCATGCTTACGCATATATGGCGCTAAACACATCGCCAACAATACGTAACCGCCGGTCCAGCCCATTAGGAATACAGAGCCCCCGTAACCTAAAAAGGCAATAAGACCGGCCATTGAAATAAATGACGCTGCACTCATCCAGTCGGCACCGATGGCCATACCGTTTTGCATTGGTGTAATGCCACCACCTGCAGCGTAGAATTCGCTAGTAGAGCCCGCTCGAGCCCACCATGCTAGAAAGAAATATATCCCGAAGGTACCGCCAACGGCGATCCAAGTATAGAGTTTTAACTCATCCATTACTGGTCCTCCACGTTATATTTTTTATCTAGTTGATTCATTTTATGGGTATACCAAAAGATCAATCCGACAAAGGTGTAAATTGAACCTTGCTGCGCAAACCAGAAACCTAGCTTATAACCACCTAAGCGGATTGCATTGAGCGGCTCAACGAGCAACAAACCAAAGCCGAACGATACGATGAACCAAATCGCGAGACAGATTAAAATTAGTCGCAGGTTCTCCTGCCAATAACTCGTTTCCACAATTCTCTCCTCGTTTTCGCCTGTTTTATTTATTAGAGTAATTTTTGTAAGCGGGTGAAATTGCCTCTATAGGGAAATTCCCACCCTGTCATAAACACTAGCAAGGAAGTTTTCGGCACGATATTCAACTTTAGTCTAGGTCGGTTGGAAAATGATTGACCGCAGGTGTTGCCATACATAACACTAGGAATAGTCGAATACCCTGACAAAATATGTGGTAATTTGATATTCAATAGACATCTACTAAACAGATGTTTTTACGGCGACTAACGTAATGAGGTGACATATGGATAATGAGCTCAGTGAGATCTACGCATTTGTCGGCAGTATTGCCCCGTTTGAGCAATTGCCGGAAGAAGCCATTGTCAATATCGTCAGCCATATCTCGATTTGTTACATCACCGCTGGCCAAGAATTACCGCCACAGCATATTGAAACACCCAGCTTTTTTATCGTCAGAAAAGGCGCTTTAAACTACGTTGACGAAAACGGCGAGTTAATTGGTAAGTACGGTGAAGGCGATATTTGTACCGTTTTTTGCTATCCAGAAAAATACGCCAGTATTTCTGTGACCGCAGAAGAAGATTGCCTACTTTACGCCCTAGATAAGCAGAAGTTGCTAGGGACTTTAATTACCCAGCCTCATATTATTAGCTTCTTCGAACAATCGGCGGAAGAACGATTAAAAAACAAAGTTTCGTCGCTTCAAGAAGAAGCGGTGGTTAATTCCACCTTGACGAATACTGGCGTAGATCAGCTTTATCAATCTCCTGCTGCGACAATCAATCAACACCAATCCATTGCCGAAACCGCGCAGAAAATGACTGAACTTGGCTTTTCCTGTTTAGTCGTTGTCGACAATGAAAACCAAGTAAAAGGCATAGTCACAGATAAAGATTTTAGGCGTCGATGTATTGCTGGTGGTATACCTCCAGAGCAGCCGATTAGCGAGATAATGACGCCAGACATCAGCATGCTGGATATTCGCCACACCGCATTTGACGCACTGATTGCGATGACAAGCCGGCACATTCATCATTTACCCATTACCGACCAAGGTAAGCTTGCCGGTATGTTGACCATTACTGATTTGATGCATTTTGAAGGGCAAAATGCCATTAACCTAACGAGTCTTATTCACAAAGCCAGTTCTGTAGACGAGCTAGCAGAAATCAGCGAGCTGATTCCTAAGCTGCAGGTAAAAATGGCGCGCCTTGGCACGCCTGCAGAACAAGTTGGGAAAAGTATTAGCGCCATTACCATGGCATTTACGATTCGACTCATTGAGATTGCCGAAGAGCTATATGGCAAGGCGCCCGTACCATATGCTTGGGTGGCCGCAGGCTCACAGGCAAGACAAGAACAAATGGCCCAATCCGATCAAGATAATGCGCTGATCATCGACGATAGTATGCAGCCAGAACACGGGCCGTGGTTCGAACGCCTAGCCAGATTCGTTTGTGACGGTTTAGCTCAGTGCGGTTTTATTCATTGCCCAGGTAATGTCATGGCGATGAACGAAAAATGGCGCCAAACGGAAAGCCAATGGCATCATTACTTCCATGACTGGATTGAAAAACCCAGCCCCAAAGCACTCATGCATTGCAGCATCTTTTTTGATTTAACCACGGTTCATGGCGACAAACAGTTGCTTAACCGAGTTCAAGGAAAGATGCTTGCTAGAACGCAAAAGGCGAGTTTGTTCATTGCGCATTTAAGCAAAAATGCCCTGCAATTTACCCCACCACTTGGCTTTTTTAGAGACTTTGTGCTGATCTCCAATGGCAAGAACAAGAAAACCATGGATTTAAAGCACAATGCTATCGCGCCCATTGTCGATCTTGCCCGTATTTATGCGCTGCAAGAAGGCATTACTTCGGTAAATACCATTGAGCGTATTCGCCAAGCAGCAGGAACTCGCTCTATCACTAAGGCCTCTGCCGCAAATTTAATTGATGCGTTTGAGTTTTTAACCACTTTAAGGCTGACCCATCAGGCAAATCAGCTGCAAGCCGGTGACAAAGCAGATAACTTTTTATCACTTAAAGAAATATCGCGACTCGAACGTGAGTATCTCAAAGATGCATTTAAAGTAATTAAGACACTTCAAGACAATCGACAATCGGTTTACTAACAAGACGTTAATTGGATTAGATGTAATGCTTGGTACCCTAGTTAGTAATCGTTTAGACAACTGGTTTGGATTGAATGCTCAACGTGAGCGTTTATTGAAAAAAGTACCGGAAGGGCCGCTGAAAACATTTTTGTCTGTACCATTTCCTGAGCCTAAGACGCCAATTAGCAAAGTTCCTATGCTTGCTCTTGATTTTGAAACTTCCGCATTAGAGGCCAGCGAAGGACACCTTTTGAGTATGGGTTATGTTAGTGTTGAAAACCTTTCAATAAACCTTGGCAGTGCCGAACATTTTTTAGTAAAAAGTCAGCAACAACTGAGCAATGATAATGTCGCGATTCATCAAATTACGGCACAAGAATCACAGTCAGGCTTAACCTTAGAAGAAGCGGTAGAAAAATTACTTGCGGCATTAGCGGGCAAAGTCATGTTGGTGCACTACGCCAAAGTCGAGCAGACCTTTCTGGCAAAAGCTTGCAAAACGCTCTATGGATATGAACCTGTTTATCCTATTGTCGATACATTAGTTGTAGCCAAGCGCCGCTTTGATCGCAGACTACTTCCTTATGACCCACAAGACCTGCGTCTAACGAACCTGCGAGACAGCTACCAACTACCAGGCCATTATGCCCATAATGCGCTCAATGACGCCGTAGCCACTGCAGAACTCTTGCTTGCAGAACTTGCCCATCATCAACAAACAGCCAATCCTCTCAAAGACTTTCTACGTTAATACTTTCTTCGTTGGCACTGTCACAACTAACCATGTTAGACCAAAAATTCTGGTCATAAGCTCCATTGACCAATATTTAGCAATTTTAACAACTTACTTGTTAATTCAACGAGGTATCATCATGACTGACCTCGCTCTCATAAAAGTTTAAACAATTAATATTCAATGGCTTAGAAGTTTTTTGAGGTGTTGGCACAACCATTGAAGAGGTTAAAGCGTCTTTATTAAAGAATGCTCTTTATTTAAGACATTGCTATTTACTGGACTCTCTGGGTCATTTTGACTAACGCTCTCGCGCCCAACCCGTGAGAGCTTTTTTTTACCCCAAAAAAAAGGCTACCCAAAGGGCAGCCAAACATAGAGGGAACTATCTAAAATAGTTGGTGAGAATCGGGTACGGTAAAGCTAGCTAAGCTGAATGCTTCTTCAGCATTGCAAAAAGCGTATCTTTTAAATGTAAACGTTGTTTTTTCTGTTGCTCTAAGTATTCGTCACTGGTGTTTTCAACACCCTGCTCGATACGCAACACTTCGTGATCAAGCTCGTGGTATTCTTTGAATAAGCGAGCAAAGTGGTTATCACTTGTCTTAAGCTCATGAATAGCTTCTTTGTATTCAGGAAATTCATGGTGTAAATCGTGTTTTTCATGGAACATATTGCTTCCCCTTGATTGTTCTTCTATCCAAATAGCGCACTAACGTGTGTCAGTTGAAGTACATAAACTATGATGCGCAATTAATACAAAAATCTGTGTAAGGTAGTGTTTTCAGACGAGCTTCAGCGATTGGTTCACCACAACGGGTGCATAAACCAAACTCTTCATTTTTAATGCGTTGCAAGGCGCGATTAACCTGTTTCAACTCTTCTTTAGCTTCAGCGCGAATACCTTCCAGTACCTGATCGTTTTCACACTCAGTTGTTTGTTCGGCAAAGTCAGCGCTGCGACCCTTTTGGAAGTCTTGGCTAATCGCTTCGATACGAGTCGACAATTCTTGCTGCTTGTTGGTTAACGTATCAATAAGTTGTTGAGAGACCATCACTAACTCCAATCGTTAAATTCCTTGTTGATAGGATCAGTGTACGCCTCTCTCTATTGGGAGTTTTGATCTAGCTCAAATAACTGCAGAGGAGTAAACATTTGCTAATTTACTTGTTCAACCCCATGTAATGTCTACCTTTAGCCACATGCCAAATCACGAATAAGTTAATCACGTACCATAGGTCTTTAATAAGGAAGTGGCCACCTGTCGATAGAATGCTCGACTCAGTCAACGCAGCGTCCCAGCTAAATAAAAACGTTTGCGTGGTTACAAATACGGCACCAGACATTAACATTGCTGGTAGTAAAAAGCGTTGATTGAGCATTGCAGAAACAAGTAATGCGACAGCGATTAAGTCATATACACCAATAATGTTAGACGTTGTTTGCAAATCCCAAACGCTGTACATCCATGACATAAAAGGAGAACTAGCCACTAAATCTTCAATGCCCTTGGCTTCTAGCAAGGTGAATTTCATTCCACCAATCCAAAGCAAAACAATGATGACAGGCGCGGCATTTATCCACTTCTGCTTGTTGGCAGATAAGTTAGGCGCAAGAAGTACGATACCGATAGCTAAAAGCGCCATATATTTAATGACCCCTTGGCCCGAACCTATCGCTGGAAATCCACCCAAAGATTCAATCCACATAGAGCTGCCAAATAAAGATAACAAAGGCACAGCGCTAACAGCGACGGTTACTGCACCTAACATTGGTCTATATTTGACATTGTTAATGCTCAATAAAGACAACACCGCGATAGCAATAAATCCAGCAGCTGCAATGAGGTTAAATACAGACTTAGATGCTAAATCTGTGACGCCATAAAAATTAGTTGTTAGGTCGATATGCCCGTGATGGCCCATCAGCATAATACTGAGGCCAAGTAATGCGCTAGATAGCGCCAGCAAAATCAAAGAAGCTAGATTGACAGAGTGTTTGGGATCTTGGTACTGCATAAACGTCATCAAATAATCAAAGTTGCAGGAATAGACCCCTGAAGTGCTCAGAAACTTTCTAAACTTTCTGTTCCTAGAGCTAACGATAGCAATGACGCCAGAACTAACACTAACACCGTCACTAACCCCAGTTAATTGATTTGGTACTTTTCCAATCGATATAGAAATGCTTTATAAGACATAGTTAAGTACTTGGCTGCTTTGGTTTTATTGCCCTGATGACGCGCTAGTGCCTGTTCAAGACAAAAGCGTTCAAAATTGTCCCAATGATAGCCTGTTTCAGGAAATGTAACGTCGGGTAAAAGCGAGTCTGTCGCCTGTCCAGTTTGCTCATTTGTAAGGTAATGAAACTCTTCTTCATCGTTAAGTAGCACAAAACGTTCGATGCGATTAGCAAGCTCTCGCACATTCCCTGGCCAATGGTAATCGAGTAAGTTTCGATAAGCGGTTTCACTCAATGATACCGGATCACATTGATGCCGCTTCACATGAGCTGCGAGAAAATGTTCGATAAGCAGGGGAATATCTTGTTGGCGCTCTCTCAACGGTGGCATATGAATTGGCACAACGTTCAGTCGGTAATAAAGATCTTCTCTAAAATCGCCAGTTGATGCTTGCTGTTGTAAATCGCGATGCGTTGCCGCAATAACTCGTACGTTCAATTGAATGTCTTGATGGCTCCCTAACCGAGTGATGGTTCCCTCTTGCAGAAAACGTAACAGATGCGCTTGCAGCGACAGCGGTAGCTCACCTATTTCATCAAGGAAAATAGTGCCGTTGTTAGCCGCTTCAAATTTGCCAATTTTGAGTTTTTCCGCACCGGTAAAGGCGCCCTTTTCTGCACCAAAGAGTTCGGCTTCAGCAAGTGACTCAGCGATAGCACCACAATTAATGGCAATAAATTTCTCGTTTGCACGTGGAGACTGTTCGTGCAGTGCACGAGCAGCTAACTCTTTACCCGTACCGCTTTCACCCAAGATAAGGACAGTCGCATTTGTCGCCGATACTTTATCAATACGCTGATACACTTTTTGCATGCAAGGAGCATTACCCACTAAACCAACTAGCTTTTGTTGCTGCGAAAGCTGCTCGGATAGTTGCTGATTCTGACTACGTAATTGCTTCGCTTTTAGCGCTTTTTGTACGGTCAGTAGTAATTCTTGTCGCTGAAATGGCTTAGGGAGATAGTCATCGGCGCCCTGCTGCAATGCTTCTACCGCATGAGTTATTGTCCCGTATGCCGTTGCGATAACGAACCCAAGCTCAACCTGATTACGACGCACATAATGCAGTAACTCAATACCGGATAAGTTTCCTAACTTCCAGTCAGAAAAGACGACATCGACAGCATGTGCTTTGAGCGTAAGTATTGCCTCTTCAACAGATTCAGCCGCCAACACTTGATAGCCACTCGCCTGCAACATATCCGACACCAAACGGCGTTGTTCTGGGTCGTCCTCAACCACCAAGACACTACTTGTTTCGTTACTGATAGTTTCGTTACTCATGGCTTCCTCCCACAACAAACCTAGCTTTAGCGCAACAACCAGAATTACGCGTTTCATTTTCACTAGCGTACTCAGGAGTGCCCTGTTCAACTGAGCTCGGTTGAGCATTCTCTAACGTAATATCCCCGTGGTAATGCAAGCCAATAATGCGTTTGGCAATGTATAGCCCCATACCTGCGCCTTCTGATTTTGAGCTCACATGCGGTTTGAATAAACTCTCTTTGATGTCATCACTTAACCCAGCACCTTGGTCAATCACTGTTACTTCCGCTACATTGCCATCTGAGGTGCCTGCGATATGAATAATGCCGGGTTCTGGCATCGCTTCACACGCATTAACGATAAGCGTATGCAAAATATTGCGAACTTCAGACTCTGCGCCGACGATTGAAAGCGTCGCGGGTATATCAATCTCAAATTGATGAGGCTTAAGCTGGGCAAATTTGTACTCTAAAACAATATCTTGTACTACTGCCAAAATAGGTACTTGCTCAGTGCGCGCGATACCTGTTGTTGTTAGTGTCAGAAGCGATTTTATATTGCTGTCGAGTTGTTTTATCTTCGACTGAATTTTTTCAATCAAGGCGTGCTTATCTGCATCAGATAAATCGTCACTGACAAGCTGTTCAATACTAAGGCCGATGGTGTGAATAGGATTGCGCAAAGTATGAGCGAGGCCGCGACTCACCTCTCCGAGTTCAGCTAAATGCGCTGACTCTTTGTAGTGTTGCTCAGCTTCTTTTAATTGCGCAAGATTAGCTGACATCTCATTAAATTGCCCCATGGTTGCTTTGATATCAGCTACGCCTTGTGGCGCAATCTTATGCCCATAGTCTCCGTTTGCTAATGCGTTAAAACCATTCCTGAGCGCGTTCAGCGGCCTGTTGAATTGTGCACTTAACCAATAGGCGAATCCAACAGCAACCAAAGCACTGATAATAATCATGGCTTGGATGGAGTAAATGAGATCTTGTGTCGTAGAGCTTGTTTCCACTGTATGCTCAAATAAAAACCTTTCTGGACCTGAGCTTTTCTGTTCAGTAGCACCCTTCGTTTCGGTATGTTCTACTGTTTGTTCCGCGTTAATTTGCTCAAACACTCTATCTAAACGCTTTTTAATTATAACTTTCTTATTTTCATCAAGGTGAAGTTCTTCAATTTCGCCTGCTCCATCAGCAGCTACCGTGATGAGCTCTTTTATCACGCGAACGTTTTCTTGGTCTTGTTGAGGTAACACGACGACCCGATTGCCGCCTTGTCCGTTCACTAATGCATTTTCAGTATACAAAGTCACTTGTGTTTCTTCATCTGTACTGAAGGCAAAGCCCTCACTGTTAAAGGCAAACTCAATCACCTTTTCAGATAAGGCTTGTGCTTGTTCATTAACTTCTGCGGCTATTTGGCGATCTATCCAATACACAAGGCTCCATTGGGCTGCTGCTAGCAACAGAATTAACAGACCAATCAAGGTAAATAAGTAATGACGTAAGGACATATGTTCTAGTTTCTCTTACTGCTCTTTTGCGTTAAGTGCATACGCAATCCATAAAAACACTTTAGCAAGGATAGCGCCAGCACTCTAGCCGATATAAACCCTTTGAAAACATATACTTAAAAAACACAATTTTTCTCATTCAAAACTAGTGATCTAAATATCCCGATATGGGGAAATTGATATTCTGATATCAGGAAATCAAATTTGATCACAGATGGTTTAAAAAATCATAACCTATTGTAAATATTATTTTTTATGTCAGTGGCATGGATATCGCCTTAGTGACAGGGAAGTTTGTTAAATAATAAGGAAATCTGATGAGAACATTTAAACATATCCCTTTCATTCTTGGTCTTGGCTTGGCAAGTGTTGGCTATGCAAATATTGGTACTAGCTATGCGGCAGCTGATCATGATGTCATCATAAAAGAATTTAAAGTTGAGGTAGACGCGGACTCGGAAAAAGGCGCTCACATCATGATCAACAGTGATGGTGATCACAAAGTCGTTAAGCTAGATACAGCCGTATTAAGCGACCCACAACAGTTGGAAGATGCACTAAGTGACTTACCTAGCGATATGAAGGACACAGTCATGAAAGCCTTATCAAATATTGATATTGAAGGCGATGGTAATAGCTACGCTTTTGCATTCTCAGACGAAAATGGAAAAGTAAAAGCGCTGGACGAAGAGCAAACATTTATCATTAAGCTAGATAAAGACAGCGACAGTGATGAAGTTAGCAAAGTTATTCGCAAGTTTGCCTTTGGTGGTAAAGGTGGTGAGCAGGTGTTTGAATTCAAACACGGCGGCGGTATCAGTAAAGAAACCATTATTGGCCTACTAAAGAATGGGGAGTTTAGTGCAGATGAGCTAGATCTTATTCAACAAGCACTCGACAGCAAACGCTAAGCACGCCAACAATAACCAGAGTGAAGTATTCGCTCTGGTTATCTCCACTTTCAGCTAACCACCTGTTTTCCTCTCTAAATATTTTTGCCTCGAGTACACGCTCAGGAATTTTCAAAGATGAAAGTGTGGCCAATAATCGGTAGCACAATCAGTCATATACGACTAAAGTCTAAGACGAATATCAGGCGTTTTAGACTTAGGTCTAATTTCTAAATCGCTCGGTAAACTCTAACGTAAAGACAATAACATAGTATTGCCGACACTAGCAGGCGGAGAATTATTACAATGACTGAATCAAATCAAGCTGACATTTTTCATCCAAGCGAAGAGGTGATTAACCAAGCTAACGTTCCCGAGTATGAAAAACTTTATCAACACTCAGTTGAGAACCGCGAAGAATTTTGGGCCGAGCAGGCTGACACTTTAGGCTGGTACAAAAAATGGGACAGTGTACTAGACGAATCTAATGCGCCTTTCTACAAATGGTTTGACGGTGGTGAAATCAACATTGTCCACAACGCCATTGACCGCCACTTAGAAAACGCTAACCGCAACAAAATGGCAATTATCTGGGAAGGTGAGAACGGTCAAGTTCGCAACTTCTCATACAACGGTTTAAACCGTGAAGTATGCCAATTCGCCAATGTATTAAAGAGTATGGGTGTCGAAAAAGGTGACATCGTTACTATCTACATGCCGCAAATTCCAGAGCTAGTATTCGCAATGCTAGCGTGTGCGAAAATTGGTGCCGTTCACTCAGTTGTTTATGGCGGCTTCAGTACTGAAGCATTAGCATCTCGAATTGACGATGCACAATCGCGTGTATTAATTACTGCTGATGGTGGCTGGCGTCGTGGTAAAGCGATCGACCTTAAATCAATTGCAAACGATGCAATGATGCGCTCACCAAGCATTGAAGTATGTATTTGTGTTAAGAACAACGAATTAGATGTTGAAATGGAGCCAGCGCGCGACTTCTGGTTACACGACTTAAAAGCATTACCAATTGCTAGCAGCAAGTGTGAAACAGAACAAACAGATGCTGAAGATCCACTGTTTATCCTTTATACCTCGGGTACAACTGGTAAGCCGAAAGGTATGCTACATACTCATGGTGGCTACTCTGTTTATACCTCAACAACTCACCGTATGGCGTTTGATATCAAGCCGCAAGATCGCTGGTGGTGTGCTGCCGATCCAGGTTGGATTACTGGCCACAGCTACATTGTTTATGGTCCACTGATTAATGGCGCGACCATCATGTTGTATGAAGGTGCTCCTAACTATCCTTACCCGAACCGTTGGTGGCAAATTATTGAAAATTACGGCATCAACATCCTTTACACGTCACCGACAGCAATTCGTGGCTTAATGCGCTTTGGCGACCGCTGGCCGCAAAAGCATGACTTATCAAGCTTACGCCTACTCGGTAGTGTGGGTGAACCAATTAACCCTGAAGCATGGCGCTGGTATCACCATGTTATTGGTCAAGACAAGTGTCCAATCATCGATACTTGGTGGCAAACAGAGACCGGCGGTTTCATGATTTGCCCACTACCAATTACACCGCTTAAGCCAGGGTCTGCCACCAAGCCATTCTTTGGTAACGAAATGGCGATTGTTGATGACGACGGCAACGAAGTCCCACCAAATGAAGAAGGTAAGCTAATCGTTAATAACCCTTGGCCAGGTATGGCGCGCACCATATTCAAAGATCCTGAGCGCTATAAAGATTTGTACTGGTCACAAGACGATAACGGCAACTGGCGCTACTTAGCCGGTGACAGTGCTAAGAAAGACGACGATGGCTACATTTGGGTTATCGGTCGCATGGACGAAGTGCTTAAAGTCAGTGGCTACCGTTTGGGTACAGCTGAAATTGAAAGTGCACTAGTTAGCCATCCGCAAGTCAGTGAAGCTGCTGCTGTAGGCCTTCCACACGAGCTTAAAGGTAACGCTATTCACACCTACGTCATTCTTAAACAAGGTGTGACACCTTCAAAAGAGCTATCAATGGAGCTACGCAACCACGTCGGTAACGAAATGGGCAAAATTGCAACGCCTGAAGCGGTTGAGTTTGTCGATTCATTACCGAAAACACGTTCTGGCAAAATCATGCGCCGTGTATTAAAAGCACGTGCATTAGGCCAAGACGAAGGTGATTTAAGCACGCTGGAAGAATAATCTTCCAGCCTTTACTCGTAGTTGAAAACACGAAAACAACAATAACGTTTTCAACTACCTATTAGCGACAGAATTAAAACAAAAGGCGGTAAACCGCCACTACATTATTACAACAAGCAATTTAGCCAGAAGATGCAGTATATAAAAATAATCTCAGGGCTAATACACACGGGAGAGTAAGATGAAAACGTTCAAGAAGACTCTACTAGCGGCAGGCCTTTTGACTGCAACGTCCATGGCACACGCTGGTTATGACATTAAAATTGACGACAACAGTAAAATAACATTTGGTGGCTACTTGCAAGGCGATGTCAGATATGTCGACGGCCATGTAAACTCATATCTTGGTGATTTCTGGATTGGCAATGCTTCGGAGGATCCTGATGGCGTTCAAACGACAAATTTTTCAGTCGCTTCTTCGCGCCTAAATACTAAGTATACCAATGGCGATGTCACTGGATTTGTGGAAATAGACTTTTATACGAACGAAGGTAATGAAGTTCTAACCAACTCTATCCAACCTCGCTTACGCCACGCATTTATCAAATATAAAAATTGGACGGTCGGACAAACGTGGTCGACGTTTATGAACACCAGCTCGATAGCTGAATCTGTCGACTTTGGTGGTCCTCTTGTTGCGACCGCTTTTGTTCGCCAAACGCAAATCCGTTACACACACGGCGGCTTCCAATTTGCCATCGAAAACCCAGAGTCTTACGGCGGGGATACTAGCCAAGACTCTATCCCAGATGTCGTTGGTAAATACACATTCAAAGGTGATTGGGGTAACGTTGCGGTATCTGCTGTAGCCCGCCAATTGAACACAACAGGCGGTGAGACTGAATCAGCGTTTGGTTACGGCGTTTCTGGACGTATCAATACCTTCGGTAAAGATGATTTACGCTTTGCATTCCATGGTGGTAGCTCGGGTCGCTACGTTGGTGCAGCAGCATCTACTGATTTAGTGGGTGAAGAAGTTGAAGATGCTACATCAATCATGGTGTCTTACCGTCATTTTTGGACTGATACCTTACGCAGTAACCTATACTACGGTAACACGGAAACCGATGTATCAGATCGAGACAGAACGCACTGGGGTGTGAACGTATTCCAGCAAATCAACAAACAACTTAGTGTGGGTGTTGAAATTGGTAACTACGAAGTAGCTGACTTAGACATTGACTCGGATTACGGTCAGTTCTCAGTTAAATACGTGCTGTAGTGGCACAAGCATATGACACGATCATAAGTTAGCCTCCCACTTGAGGCACTTTTTGGGGAAGCGCAAGCTTCCCCTTTTTTATGTTGTATGCGGTAGCACCCAAAAGTTAGGAATTACTCTCTAGCGATAACCAAACCATGCATTCAACAGCCCTTTTTCTCTTAATATTTCAATCGCTTTCGACGTTTCCAAGCATTGTTTCACCCCTTTTTCAGTCGGCTGAAAAACAAAGAATACGTCCAACAAGCTAATTGGCTGGCTCACATCGATATTCACTTTGTCGGTTGCTTTGAGTTTATTGATAGCATTGAGAGTGGAATGCGCGTCACCAATAATGGCATCGATACGCCCTGTCAGCAATTTGCGAATGTTGATGTTGTCATCGTCTACACGATGCAAATGAATCGCGGGATTATCAGTAATCGCCTGACCATAACTGTAGCCAATAACTGCGCCGACACTCATGCCTTCCAATTGCGAAATATCAGTAATGGGCGGCTTACTTGCTAAGTTAACCGCAACTATCGCCTTTTTCATGAAACTGACCGTTCGACATGAATCGTCAGGTCTGAATTCATCCAGCTCGGGGAAGTAGCTATCAATCCTTTCCGCAATGAAACTTTGCTGAACACGCGCAGTTGGCATCAACTTTAAGTTAAATTTGAGTTCACTATGCTCTTCAATAGCCGCAAGCATATCGACCATAGTGCCCTCTTGTGCAGAATCAACAAGGCCCGGAATGTAATAGCTGTAGATACTTATCCGCTCAGCTGATACTTGGCTCAACGAGCACAAGTAAACAAGCGTTGTTAGGAGCGATTTTACAAATAGGCGATTCATTAGCGAGGCATTACCTCTATTTCTTTAGCTTGGCAAAAGCGTCAGCAAAGGCATTGCCCATGGCAGCATTGGCTGGTGCTTGCGGTTTCCCTTGCTTGTTTGGCTTAGCCTGCTTACCTTTGTTCTTGTGTTGAGCTGGTTTGCCCTTGTGATGTTCTGCTTTGCTATTAGCATTAGCCTGTTGTTTGCGATTGTTGTTTGCAGACACTTGGTCATTTAAACGCATTGTTAAGTTAATGCGTTTACGCGCAACATCACATTCCACCACCTTAACGGTGACCACGTCACCCGCTTTAACGATTTCTCTCGGGTCGCTGACAAATTTGTCTGTAAGAGCCGAAATATGGACTAAGCCATCTTGATGAACACCAATGTCTACGAAGGCGCCAAAGTTGGCCACGTTCGACACGACCCCTTCGAGCACCATGCCCACTTCAAGATCAGCAAGCGATTCTACGCCCTCTTTAAACTGCGCCGTTTTAAACTCTGGGCGTGGATCGCGACCGGGCTTTTTCAGTTCATCAATAATGTCTTTGAAGGTCAGCGCACCTGTTAGCTCAGCAAAGTCGTTATACGAGAGTGAGGATAGTTTGTTTTCATCGCTAACTACACTGCTTATGTCAGTCTGTAAACTCGTAATTAATGCATTAACGACATCGTAACTTTCTGGATGAACGCCCGTATTATCGAGTGGGTTGTCACCTTCTCGAATACGCAAGAAGCCCGCGGCTTGCTCGTAAGCTTTAGGCCCTAAACGCGTCACGCTTAACAATTCGCTGCGATTGTTAAAGCGACCATGACTATCACGATGTGCAACAATATTTTGAGCCAGTGTTTTGCTTAGTCCTGCAACACGAGACAACAAGGCTGCTGAAGCACTGTTCAAGTTAACACCAACGGCGTTTACACAGTCTTCGATCACATTGTCGAGTGAGGCGCTAAGTAAACTTTGGCTGACATCATGCTGATACTGGCCAACGCCAATAGCTTTCGGGTCAATTTTCACCAATTCAGCCAACGGGTCTTGTAAGCGTCTTGCAATCGATACCGCGCCACGAATCGATACGTCGAGATCTGGAAATTCTTTAGCTGCAAGTTCTGATGCCGAATAGACCGAAGCACCTGCTTCACTCACCATCACCTTGCTTGGCTTGTTCTCTTCAAATTGTGCGATAACTTCCGCCGCTAATTTATCTGTCTCTCGAGAACCAGTGCCATTACCAACAGCAATCAGCTTAACCTTGTGTTGTCGACCTAAGTTCACCAAGGTGCGTACTGACTTGTCCCAGTTATTTTGTGGCGCATGAGGAAAAATTGTCGCGGTATGCAGTAACTTACCAGTGCCATCTACAACAGCCACTTTACAGCCCGTACGCAAACCTGGGTCGATGCCCATGGTTACTTTTGCGCCTGCTGGTGCTGCCATTAATAAATCTTTCAAATTGCTAGCAAATACCTCGATAGAGGCATGCTCTGCTTTATCACGCAATGCACCAAAGAATTCTGTTTCGAAATGCCCTTGTAGCTTGCCTTTCCACGCCGCAGCAACTGCACTGGCGATAAACTTCGCGGCAGGTTGCTGTGACAAACGCCAGCCATAATGCTGGGTGATTACATCATGTGCTGAACAGTAACTTTTGCTGTCGCTATTGGGGTCAACATCGATATTCAGGCGCAAAAAGCCCTCATTTTTACCACGTAACATAGCGAGCATGCGGTGTGCTGGCACCGACTTTAATGCTTCGTGATGGGCAAAGTAGTCTTTGTACTTGCTCGCCTCACTCTGTTTAGCTTTCACAACAGTACAGCTTAAATGCGCTTGCTTATTCAAGTGCTTGCGCAGTTTGGCAAGTAATTCTGCGTCTTCAGCAAATTTCTCAGACCAAATACTCACAACGCCAGCAAGCACTGCTTCAACATCAGCAAACCCGTTGTCGACGTTGATAAAGCCTTCTGCAGCCTGCTCAGGATGCTGCTGCAAGTCACTAAATAATTTGTCTGCTAGTGGCTCAAGACCAGCTTCAATTGCCATTTGCCCTTTAGTACGACGCTTTGGTTTATACGGCAGGTATAAATCTTCTAGTCGTGTTTTATTGTCGGCCTGCAAAATCGCTTGCTTTAGTGCGTCTGTTAATTTGCCCTGTTGCTCGACATTGGTAAGAATCACTTGTCTACGCTCTGCTAACTCGCGTAAGTAATTCAATCTTGTCGCCAGTGTGCGCAAGTGACCATCATCTAAGCCCTGCGTAGCCTCTTTACGGTAACGCGCGATAAATGGCACAGTTGCGCCATCGTCTAGTAATTGAATGGCAGCGTCGATTTGCTGAGGTTTAACATTAAGTTCTTGTGCAATTTGCTGAGCGATTTGGCTCATAGATAACCTTCGAGATTGACTGTTTGAAGAAATGCATTAGGCGAAATTATACCTATTCACTGCCACGAGTGGAGAGAAATTTTATGCAATGGGTCAAACCATGGTAAAACTAACGATGAATTACCTTAATCGAACAGCCTAGATGAAAGAAAGCGCCGCTATTTTTGTTGATGTACAAAATATTTACTACACCTGCCGCCAAGCCTTTGGACGCCAATTTAATTACCGTACTTTGTGGCAACACTTATCTGAACGTTACGATATTCAGCTAGCTTATGCGTACGCTATCCAGCGCAGTGATGATCAACAACACAAGTTCCAAAGTGCCCTTAAGCACATTGGTTTTGACGTAAAGTTAAAGCCCTTTATTCAACGCAGTGATGGCTCTGCTAAAGGTGACTGGGATGTCGGCATCACGATAGATATCATGGAAGCTGCCCCCAATGTAGATCATGTTATTTTGCTTTCTGGCGATGGTGATTTTGAATTACTGATTCGGCACATTAAAAACAAATACCAATTGAGCACACAGGCCTTTGGCGTTGAACAGCTCACTGCCAATGCATTGATTAATGCAGTTGATAGCTTTATTGCGATTGACGATAATTTACTGCAATAACTCCACTAACCAACAATTGTGTTACGTGGCGACACGTTAAGTAACCTAAATGAAGAAAACCAACTACATAACCCGTGAAGGCTACGAACGCCTTGACCGAGAATTAAAATTTCTGTGGAAAGATGAGCGTCCTAAAGTCACCAAGGCGGTGTCGGAAGCGGCTGCGCTTGGCGATCGCAGTGAGAACGCAGAATATATCTACGGTAAAAAGCGATTGCGAGAGATTGATCGCCGTGTCCGCTTTCTTAACAAGCGCTTAGAAGACCTGCAGATTGTTTATCCTGAAAAGCAGCAGGAAGGCAAAGCCTATTTCGGTGCATGGGTAAAACTTATTGATGAAGACGACAAAGAATTTACCTATCGCATTGTGGGCGTTGATGAGTGGGATGTAAAAAAGGGGGAGATCAGTATCGACTCGCCTGTTGCTCGTGCCCTAATTGGCAAACAAATCGACGATGAAGTCGTTGTTAAAACACCAGACGGAGAACGTTACCTCGAGATCATCGATATTTGGTATAAACCTAGATCTAACTAGATATCAGCTGCAGTAGCTGATATCTGAGTTAAAAGGGGTCGGTGACAAATAAGAATAAGTTGTCACCGCCCCCTTTTGTTTCTTTAGACAATAAAAAGTATCAAGTTAGCCTTTTTTCAATTTTCTTGCGCCGGCAAGACCAAATAGACCTAACATCATAACAGCTAATGAAGATGGCTCTGGAACAGTGACACTACCTGTATTATTTAATGTCACATTAAAGTTAGTCATTAAACCATCGTCTGCCTTTAAAAACAGACTATCAGAAGAAGCAAATGCATTGTTTGGGGCGCTATAGGCGATACTGAACTCACCATTTGAGTCAAGATCTGAAATTAATGATGCGCCACCTAAATCACCTAATGCTCTCAAACTGATCAATAAGTCATTTCCAGCAGTTGGATCAAAATCATAACTACCGTTAAATGTAATCAATTCACCTAATTGAGAAGTACCGGTAAACGATTGTGTAGCAAATACTGACGCATCACCAGATATATTGGTATCAAAATCAGTTGATAAGTTACCAACCCCATTATTGAGCGTTGATAGTGTCATCTCCCAAGAATTATTATCAGCCCAAGCATAAGGGTTTGCACCCACTAGAAAGCTAATACTATCTATGGTTAAACTTCCACCGAATAAATCACCATCATAGACTTGTTGGAAGTAGTTAGAGCAACTAAATAAGCAAGAACTACTTTTTCCATTAGTACCTCCATCAACAACGATTAATCCTGCTAAAGCTGAATTAGATAAGGTGGTTAAGAATAATGATGCACTGACAATGAGTGCACTGAGAATGCTATTTTTCAAACGAAAATCCTTTTGATTATTATTGTTAAGTCCGTTGCACAATAACTATGCTCAGTTCACGTAAGAGATATCAAACCCTGAAGTACAACATATCTTTGCAATACAATGAGATAGCAAAAAAACAACGGGCGATGTGTATTCTAAGTTCTACTCTAGGATAGTCAATTCTAATCTAATGATTAATCATAAAAGTAGTCATAATCAAAGTGTGTAGCCAAATTGTAGCGGTATGTTTTTCCTAGAGACTTCTTTAGAGATAAAATTCTATCAATGAGCTCAAAATGCTAAAGAAAACACTAAAAATAGAGTGTAAACATATTAGTTGTGGCATTTTTTGCTGCAAGTGAAGGTCTGTTTTCGCCCAATTTCAAACCTAAGTTCGATTAATCTTGAGAGACGGTTACTGGCACAAAAGATCTATTCACCGTCAGACTTGATTCAACTCTAAAAATCAATTCTGACAGTTAAAATCAAGACTTATTCATATCAGCTAGTTTTTTGCTCAATACCAACGTGCTGAACTTGAGACATTTTTGTTATTTAACCTGAACTCGGGTTACTAATTCATCGATTAACAATTTTTACTGAACTCAACCAAACTCCCACACGTAAATAGTTATACCGCTCAGCTACCAACCAGCTTTAACTTAATGCTTAGCTTCCAACTAAGACATTAAGGGCTACGGGTTAACGTTATGAAAATGATTAAGGTGTTATTATTGATGACAACTATCGCTGTTTTTCCTACTGCGCCTGTAGCTGCTGGTGACATCCGTTTTGACGCCATAGAAACGAAACATTGGCAAGTCATCAACGATACGGTTATGGGTGGTGTATCACGTAGTCGCTTTTATCAACAAGGCGATGACGCAATATTCGAAGGCACCGTATCACTTGATAATAACGGTGGCTTTGCGTCTGTGCGGCGCGTTATATCTCCCGAATTTCAAAATGGCAGCATCATAAAACTTATCGTCAAAGGTGACGGCCGCCGTTATCAATTTAGACTAAAAACCCATCGCCTATATGAAGGCGCCGCTTACGTTGCTGAATTCAGCACAGAGCGCAATGCCTGGCAGCAAGTTACATTATCCGAGAGAGATTTTACCGCGCGCTTTCGAGGCAGAACAATCAGCAATGCACCAACACTAAAATTTGGCGATGCAGTCCAGGTTGGATTGCTTATCGGCGATAAAATTGAAGGTGATTTTCGATTACAAATTCAAGCAATAGAAGTACTGGAAACCATTTAAGTGAATCAAGTTGCACCGAAGAAGCTATTAAATTCTAAGTGGACGAGCACCCAACCTATCAACAAAGCTAAGCATTTTGCTGTCGTTATCGTTGAATTCGATGAAGACGGCAAAGTGATTTTATGTGAGCTCGAAGCTGTATTAAGCAAGAAGATTGAGGCCATCGATTGGCGCGATTTAAAAGATAGTACGCGTTGGAAGCAAGGCTGGAAATAGCCATTTAGTTCATACCATTTTTTTATATAGTTGCTTTATATAGTCGATTTATACAGTCCGGTACTACATTGACACAAAGACTCACGAACGGGATACCTATCATTATGATGAAGACGTTTACACGCCAACATATTAACGACTTAGAACAGCGCTACCGCGCACGTTTAATTAATTGTTTGTCAGGATTTAAAAGCGCTAACCTGCTTGGTACGCAAGACAGTGATGGTAACTTAAACCTCGCCATCGTTAGTTCGGTTGTACACCTTGGTTCCAATCCGCCACTAGTTGGTTTAATTATGAGGCCTAATACAGTCGTGCGTCACAGCTTTGAAAACATGGTGGAGACTGGCGTTTTCACTATCAATCAAGTGTCAGCTGAATTTTGGCAAGCAGCGCATCAAACATCCGCCCGCTACCCCAAGTCACAAAGTGAGTTCGATGCAGTGGGTCTAACGCCTGAATACATCGACGACTTCGGTGCGCCCTATGTCGCCGAGAGCCAATTAAAGTATGGTGTGTCGTTACGGGAAATAAAGCACATTGATGCCAACAACACCGAATTCGTCATTGCAGAAATTGAGCAAATACATGTCAACGAAACCGCCATTAACGAAGATGGCTACCTTGATGTAGAGAGCTTAGATACGGTTGCCGTATCGGGGCTCGACAGCTATCACGTTACACAAAGATTAAGTCGCCTCAGCTATGCTAAGCCAGGTCAGCCTGCCGATCACCTCGATGTCTCAGGTGAGAGAATAGAAGCCATGCCTGAAAATGTGACGCGACTGAATCAGGGATAGTCACCAGCCTGCTCACAAAGCGACAAGTCCGCTTTATAAGCTAGAGAGGTTTTGCAGTAACGTCTGTGCTTTATCAAGTACGGCGTTTTGCTGCTGTGGCGACTGCTTATCCCAGTTGCGATAGGTAAATGCTAAGCGCGGGTTATTACCAAACTTCTCACGATGACGAATCATGAAGTCCCAATAAAGGCTATTGAGCGGACAGGCATTGTCCCCCAGCTTTTCCTTCACCTTGTAATGACAGTGCTTGCAGTAATCACTCATCTTATCGACATAGTTTCCTGACGCTGCGTATGGCTTAGAGCCCACAATACCGCCATCGGCAAACTGGCTCATGCCACGGGTATTCGGCAGTTCTACCCATTCCAAAGCATCAACATATATTCCCAGATACCACGCGTCGACTTCGTCAGGGTCAATACCTGCGATCATGCAAAAATTACCGGTCACCATTAATCGTTGAATATGATGTGCGTACGCGTAATCTAACGACTGTTTGATGGCGTGATGCAGACAATTCATTTTGGTATCGGCGGTCCAAAACCAAGACGGTAACGCTTGCTCGGCTTTAAGTGCGTTCAACTGATGATAATTGGGCATATTCGCCCAATAGATACCCCTAACAAATTCTCGCCAGCCGAGTATTTGGCGAACAAACCCTTCTACCTGTGCCAGCGAGATTTCACCATTCGAGGCGCGATAAGCATTAATCGCTGCATCAATCACTTTATGGGGCGAAATCATTTTGCTGTTCAAGGCAAAAGACAAACGTGAATGATACAAGCTCCATTGTCTATCAGATAGAACATCGTTGGCTTGGCAAGTCATTGCATCTTGAAAACGGCCGAACAACGGCAGGCAATGTCTACAGAAAAACTCGAGAAGGGACAACGCTTGTTGGCGATTAACAGGCCATATGAGTTGCTGTTGGGCTTCGCCAAGATACTTTATTCCATGTCTGCTTAGTCGCTCATTGATGTCCGATACATCATTGCTCATCAGCAGCGGCTGTGGAATGTCTTGTATATCGCTCGGCTTAAGCTTATTGCGATTGTCTTGGTCATAATTCCACTGACCACCTTCTGGCTCATCGCCCACCATGAGGATGTTAAAACGCTTGCGAAGTTTACGGTAGAAAGCTTCCATGCGATGGTGTTTTTCCGCTTGGAAGTACTGGCTTAATTCCGCGTGCGATAAACAGAAGTGCTCCGTTTCAACGCATTGCCATGTAACTTTTGTTGATAGCTCAAGCTGTGACGCTTCATCGGAAAGTCTCGAGCAAAACTCAGCGAGTTGATTAGCTAGCCGATACTCATCCGGTTGCTGATAGCTAAATTGCTGGCATTGATATCGCGTCAAAAGGTGCGCCAGTAAATCCGGTAAGTTTTCATAATCACTCGTATCATCGAGAGTCAGATACAACACCTTATGACCCGCTTTGCTCAGCGCTTCAGCAAATTGATTCATGGCACTGAAAAATGACTGAATTTTCTGAACATGATGCACAACATACTCTTGTTCTTGCTTTAACTCGGCAATAACGTAGAGCACACTTTCGTCTTTCGTTTGATACCAGCTATGCCCTGCATTCAGCTGGTCACCCAAAATAAGCCTTAGTTCTCGATAGTTTTTGTATTCTGAATCATTTGTTGTCATTGAAATTTCAGTACCTTCATTTCTTCTGAACAGCGCTTATACTCACCGCGGCATCGTTTTGAACAGAAACGAACCTCATCCCAGCAGCGTTGCCATTTTTTTCGCCATGCAAACGGCCGCTGACACTGCAGGCAAACTTTCTCTGGTAAGAACGGTTTTTTATGTGCCATAACTAAAACTCTAAATAGCTAAAACTCAAAGTAGCTAAACGCCGCCGCTAGTTAACACTTGGCCAATCAACCATATCTGTTGAGTCGAGCACACCAGCCTCATGCTCTCCAAACCAGCGGCTTACATATTCCCCACCGGCATCAAACATTTGCTGCTGTTTATCGAGATTGAAGTGACGCCCACCTCTTGGGTCTGCGCCAACACCCGCAATGTACTGCCAGTTACCCCAATTAATCGCCGTATCGTAATCGATAAGCTCTTGTTGGAAATATGCAGCGCCATAGCGCCAATCAATCGATAGTTCGTTAACGAGAGCGCTAGCTGCAATTTGTCTAGCTCGATTGGAAATATACCCGGTGGCATTTAACTGATGCATGATCGCATTAACCAAGGGGTACGGAGTTGTTCCTTGCTGCCATTTGATCAATCGCTCTGCATGAAACGTTGTTAGAGGTTTACGCCCGCTAACGCCAGTAAACTCAAATAATTTTTCACCGATATTAAAGGCGTACCAATGAAAGTACTCACGCCACAACAATTCAAAGAAAATCCAGTAGGTAGAATCGTTCTCACCTCTTGCCTGTTCAAACGATTTTAGCGCGTGGTAAACCTGGCGAGGCGACAGACACCCCGCCGCCAACCAAGGGCTGAATTTTGTGGATGATTGCCACTCGTCCAGTGCATTGCGCGTTTCTTTGTACGTTTTGGGACAGTCGCTATCAAAATATGCGGCCAAGTGTCGATTGCCTGCACCTGCGCCGCCTTCGAAGGACTCACTAGTCGACGTGTTATCCTTCAACGTTATTCCCGCTTTGACCAGTTCATTTGGCGGGGGTGGTAAACTCACCAATTGCTGAGGGGTGAATACTGAAGGCAAAGCCTGTTCTAGTTTGCGCCTGAACTTCGAAAAACTTGTCGGTATATCGCTGACTTCAAATGGCAGCTGATGAGCTGCATATAGAGTATGCTGCCATACGCCTTTAAAAACAGCTTCAGGAATTTGCTGCGCCAATAACGACAGTCGTTGTTGGCCTCTAGAGTCACTGGCGCGAGAGTAGTAAATCGTATCAACCTGATATTGGCGGACCAAGTTACGAACTTGGGTACCAAGCTTCCCGTGTGTAACAACGAGATACTGCCCCATCTCCTCTAGTTCGACAGCCAAATTAACCAAGCCTTGCTGAATAAACTCATTTCGGTGCTGACCTAGCGGTTTCGCCTGCAATGAGCCTGCGATTCTGTCAGCATCATCATTGACATAGGCAAGCACGAGATGTTTGTGATGCCTAGCGGCTTCGAATAGCGCTAAGTTGTCTTGCACTCGCAGATCAGACGTAAACAGAAACAGTCCTGTGCTCACTTTATGCACCTTTTAAATGTTGTTACCTAAAGTATTAGTACGTAAGACGCCAAATTGCGGTTTATGAGTGCTGATATCTATTTGCTGCCAACCCCTCCTTATTATTTAAAGTTATAAGTTATATCTACACTAGGTTCAAAAAGCTGCGTAAAACTCACACGATTAAGCAAACAAAGCTTGCCGCAAAGTACAGAGAAACAAAGGGGTCAAAGAAAGTGACACTTAACAAAAATGCAAATGAGCTGATTTAGTTATCAATAGATCGAGGGGCGCTCTACGCATAGATGAATTTATTTTTATTGAATTGACACAATTACTGAGTAGATTGCCATGTGACCAATTACATAGAGAAACAATAATGATAAGAAAAAACGTAATTTTTAATGTGTTGGGGGCAATTTCGTTCATGCCACTTGCACACGCAGATATCATCAATGGTGGTTTTGAGCAGTGGAATGGCAATACGCCAACAGGATGGACAACAATAGATTCAGGTATCAATCTTTCTGCATCTAACCAAGTCGTTCAATCTGGTAACCAAAGTGCGGCAGTTACGGTTACAACCGCTACGCAAGGGTCAACTGACTTCCGCCAATCTATCGATGTCACTTCAGGTCAGACATATAACGTGTCGGTATGGGTCTACCATACGGAAGGGAATATGGCCGCGCGCTTATACGTCAATGGATATCAAGGGTATTCCAATGAGTCCCTTACCAATCAATGGCAAGAATTGAGCTACAGTTACACCGCTACGAGTACAGCATCTATTGAAGTCGGTTTGCGTTTTTACGATCGCAGTGGTTTTGATGGAAGTGAAGTGGTTTATGTCGACAATTTCCAGCCGACGACTTCTAGCGACTCTGGCTCAACATGCAGTGCAGATAACACCACGCTAAGCCTTACTACCGACAATTACGGCTATGAGACCTCTTGGACTATCAGTCAAAATGGCACTACCGTTGAATCTGGCAATGGCTATTCGAATAACAGCAACGTCACCGAAAGTTTCTGCTTAGCCGATGGCGACTATACATTCACGATTAATGACAGCTATGGCGACGGTATTTGCTGTAACTATGGTAACGGCAGTTATGCGCTTTCTGTCAATGGCAGCGAGGTTGCCAGTGGCGGAAGCTTCAACAGCTCAGAGTCTACCAGCTTTACCGTATCGAGCGGCGGTTCAGGCGGAGGGAACTCTGGTGGTGGTAATGGTGACTTAGGAAGCTATTACCAAAGCGCTGAAGAGTTATCAGGTTACACGTTAAAAACGGAATTAGCGGCGATAATAAGCGGCCATACAACCCGCACTTATGGCGATCTATGGACCTTTTATAGCCAATCAGAAACCGACAGCTATTACGAGAATGATGGTTCGATAATAGATATCTACTCTGAAAATCCGAATGGCTCTGATCCCTATTCATTCACTGCCATCTCAGATCAATGCGGTAACTACAATGGTGAAGGTGGCTGTTACAACCGCGAACACTCCTTCCCACGCTCTTGGTTTGGCGGTGATGTCGACCCAATGAATACCGACGTTCACCATATTTTTGCGACTGACGGCTATGTAAACAGCCAACGCAGCAGTTACCCATATGGCGAGGTAGGCTCAGCGACATTTACCTCTCAAAACGGTTCGAGACTTGGTTCAGCAGCGACTACCCTTGGTTATTCTGGTACGGTATTCGAACCAATTGACGAGTTTAAAGGCGATATTGCTCGCGCATATTTCTACATGGCGACCCGTTATCAATCGAGCATTGGAAGTTGGGAATCAAACTCAAGCTATGCCGATGCAGTGCTGAATGGTACATCAAACCAAGTATTTGAAAACTGGTTCTTAACCATGCTACTTAGCTGGCACAGCCAAGATCCGGTAAGTCAAAAAGAAATCGACCGAAACGATGCTGCACAAGTTTATCAAGGTAATCGCAACCCATTTGTCGATCACCCTAACTTTGTGACGTCAATTTGGGGCAATTAAGCTAAAACGAAAAAGGAGCAGTTTACTATGCTGTAGACTGCTCCTACATATGGGTGCTATTGAGTGTTTTGTGGGTAACTTACAAAAGGTTCAATAGCACTTTCTTTATCAACTTAGGGTTTAAGTCCGAACACTCTAAAGCGTATATTACTTAATAAGCTTTGCGCTAACTGGCACTTGGCACACATCTAACACCGGCGGTGGCTTTTTATAGAAAAACTCATGCGAACGGTTACGACGCGCTGTGACTTTATCCGCGAAGGCTTTTGATTCAGTGTTTTCAATTTGAATCGTAAACTGCTGCTCTTTAGGTAAATCACTCATTAACTTCATTGCGACAATCGGCGTGTAAGCCGATACATCTACTGGTTTATCGCCCTCAATCACCGATGTACGGGTAATCGATTGCACATGCTCCATGCCATAAACGACACGGCCGAAAACTGTCATGATACGATCAAGGTATCTTGGTGCCTGACCGTTAGTGATATAAAAATGGCTGGTCGCGCTGTCTTTTTCATTGCCACGTGCCATTGCTAATACGCCTGGGCAATGGGCTAACCATGCTTTGTTTTCACTAGCGCTTGCTGCAACCGCAAAGCCACCGCTAAACCCTGTTTTTTCTGCGAATAAATCATTGTCTTGCACAAGCGAAAAAGACGGCGATTGATCGAAAGCCCACTCACTTTCCATCGCGAGCATTTCCTCAGTCTTCGCGCTGCCTTCTTCCCCTTCATCCGGGCCTGCTTGCGCAACAAAGCCATCAATTACACGATAAAACTTATTTCCATCGTAATGCCCTTTTGCTGCTAGGGTTGTGAAATGTTCTACATGTCGAGGAGAAAACTGCGGTGCCAATTCGAAAACGACTTTGCCATGTGGCAGCGTCATAACCATTAACTGTTCTGCTGGCACTGTACGCCAAGTTTCTTCAGCTTCGACCACTTCTTGTTTCGAAGTTTTTGGCCCATCAGCCTTTTCGGTTTCAGCAAAAACCTGTGTTGATATGACCGATGACAGAATCAAAGGCGTGGCAAACATTGCTAATTTATATAGTTGCTTCATTCTTATTATTCTCTATTTCGCTTTTCTATTATCAGGGCACTAACGACTTTACGTTAGCGCTAAATATTCATTAACTAAACACTGTGTTTTTAGCATACATGTTCATTACAGTTAAATACCAACTATTGTCAGTAATTCCATAGAATTGTTAACATTGCCGCCAATCAGTTTGTGGTCATTAGGAATCAACATTGAACAAAAGTAGCATCACCAATTTTATTGCGCTCGCGCTGACACTCGCAGGTCATTTCTTGGCGCAACCCATTTTGTTCTCCATTGGACTATTTGCGCTATCTGGCGCTGTCACAAACTGGCTTGCAGTACATATGTTGTTTGAAAAGGTTCCGGGTCTTTATGGCTCAGGCGTAATTCCAGCCCGCTTTGAAGAGTTTAAAGTAGGTATTCGGGAATTGATGATGTCGCAGTTTTTCACCAAAGAGAACATCGATCGCTTCCTTTCCTCGGGCGATGGTCAAGCCTCGTTAGTCGATTTAACGCCCGTTATTGACAATGTTGACCTAAACCCAGCATTTGATGGCTTAGTTGAAGTCATCGAACAATCGTCGTTTGGCGGTATGCTAGCTATGGTCGGCGGTAAAGAAGCACTTCAGCCAATGCGCGAGCCTTTTATTACTCGCATGAAAACTTCAGTTGGCGAAATCACACAAACGCCTGAGTTTAACCAGCAGTTAAGAGCATCACTAGAAGGTGATAAGAATATCGCCAGCATGCAAGACAAAGTCAGTAATATTATCGAGCAGCGCTTAAACGAGTTAACACCACAATTAGTGAAAGAAATTATTCAAGACATGATTCGCAAACACTTAGGTTGGCTAGTTGTTTGGGGTGGTGTATTTGGCGGTCTTATTGGCTTTATTGCTGCCGTCAGCAAGGTTCTTTAGTCGTTTTTTTTATCGTTTAGTAATTCCACATAGATAAGCGATAAGGCTTCATAAATTCACTGCTGTCGACAAAGGTTGCCAGCAGTGTAAATCTTGCCACGCTTTTTGATGCTTTTTTTGCATAAAATAATAATTTTTGTGCTTTTATTTAGCCATCTAAATAGCTATGCTTAGGCTTTCACACACTTGGTTATTACAAGTGTTTTTATTCCTCAAACTAATAAGGTAAATGGAGTCATGTTTGGTAGCTTAAAGGCTTTGCCAGCCGATCCAATTTTAGGGTTATTGGCAAAATATCGTGAAGACGCAAATCCACAGAAAATCGATTTGGGCGTTGGTGTTTATAAAGATGAAGCTGGTCATACAGCAATTCTTGATTGTGTGAAGAACGCAGAGAAGTACCGTCACGATAACGAAGATACCAAAGTATACATTGGCCCTACTGGCTCGCCGTTATTTAACGAAGAGATGGCGAAGCTTATTTTCGGTAATCATAAAGTATTATCTGAAAATCGTGCTCGCACTGTTTCTACACCGGGTGGTACTGGCGCATTACGCGTAGCCGCTGAATTCATTCGCTCTTGTAAAGCGGGGACAACCATTTGGGTGAGTAACCCAACATGGGCTAACCACACTGGCTTATTCAGTGCAGCTGGCTTAACCGTTAAAACATACCCTTATTACGACTACGAGAACAAAACGTTAGACTTTGAAGGTATGTTAGCGGCGCTTAAAGAAGTGAGTGCTGACGATGCAGTGCTTTTACATGCTTGTTGTCACAACCCAAGTGGTATGGACTTAAGCCAAGAGCAATGGCAGCAAGTTGCTGAAGTAGCCAAAGACAAGGGCTTCCTTCCTGTTATCGACATGGCCTACCAAGGCTTCGGCGATGGTTTAGATGAAGATGCATACGGCTTACGCTTAATGGCTGACAGCGTTGAAGAAATGATCGTATGTAGTTCATGTTCTAAGAACTTCGGTTTATACCGTGAGCGTATTGGTGCAACAACAATTATTGGTAAATCTGCTGCCGCGTCAGATATCGCAAACTCTGTATTGTTATCTGTTGTGCGTTGTATTTACTCAATGCCGCCAGCACATGGTGCAGCGATTGTTGAAACCATTTTAAACTCAGACGAATTACGTCACCAATGGTACGGCGAGTTAAAAGAAATGCGCGATCGCATTAACGGTAACCGTCAACTTATCGTTGAAAAGCTAATTGAAAACGGCGTGACGCGCGACTTTAGCCACATTGTTCGTCAAAAAGGTATGTTCTCATTCTTGGGCATTACCCCAGAGCAGGTACAACAGCTACAAGATGAGTACAGCATCTACATGGTTGGCTCAAGCCGCATGAGCATTGCAGGTATCGCAAACAGCAACGTTGACTACTTAGCACAGTCAATTGCCAAAGTTCTGTAACTGAACGATATTGTGAAAAAGCCGAGCTCTCGCTCGGCTTTTTTATCGAAGTTTTTGTTAAATCTGTTTCCGCATTTATTGTGGTCGCACAATATCAATTAACATTAACGCAGAACCTGTCATAAATAACCAAACGCCGAATGTTGCATATTGTGCCAAGGCAGGTAAGAAAAGAGTACTGCCGACGAAAAACGATAAACTCGCTAATACACCTAATAGTTTTTTGCTTAGGCGACTTATCAATGACGTTTTCATAGCCTTGCCTATTCATTAATTTCTGGTTGAAAACGAAAGCCGACAGCGATTCTATTCCAGCTATTTATTTCGAGAATCACGGTGGTTAACTCTAACATTCCCTGCTCACCAAAGACTTCAATTGCTTCTTGATAAACATGATCGGCTATCATATTTTGACCAACCAGTGTCAGCGCTTCTGTCCAAGCAAGCGCTGCTCGCTCTTTATCTGTAAAACATGACAATTCACGCCACGCTTGCAATACATCTAACCTAGATTGTAGCTCTCCATCTGCTCTAGCTTCAGCCGAATGCATATGTTGGCAAAAGCCGCATTGATTTAGTTGCGATGCACGCAGCTTAACTAAGTGAAGCAGTTGACGAGTTAGTCCACTCTCTTCTGATACTTTCCCCAATGCAATTAGGTTGGTAACGACTCGAGGGCAGCTGTTGTATAAATGTTCTTGTGAAATTCTCTGTTGCATAGTGCACTCCTTAAAATAATTAAGGACATTTTAAGAAGCGACGAGATTTAACGATTGGAAATTTGCGACAATTTTCGCATTCGATATTTTAGAGGTGTTTCCCACGTGTGATCACGAAAAGCATTAGTAAAGTGTGCCTGATCATAGTAACCACAATCGAGCGCTATCGTGCTCAGGCTGTCAGAAGTTTGGATGAGTTGCCGCCTAGCGAGATTAATTTGCCCAAACTCAAATAATTGATGAGGCGAACAACCGGTGTGGTTACGAATTTGGCGCTCCAATGTTCGCCGGCTAAAGCCAAATTTATCCGCCAGCTTAGTTGGAGCTAATGAGCCAGTTGACGCTTGCGTTATAATATTTGACCATTTACTAAAGCTTTTAGGTGACTTCATCACGCGTTTTAGAAGCCAATGTTGCACCGCATTCAACTGTTGCTCCATCGGCAGTTTCACTATCGCCTCAGCAAGCTGAGACAATTCATCGCGCACTGAGGAAGGCGAGTTGATGAGGTCTAACTCCTCATTTTCACATTCTAAAGCACTTATGCCCAATAATGCTCTAGCCGCACCTGGGTTAAATCGCACACTGACATAGTTGAGTGATGTGTCTAAGCAATGGCTAACAACCTGCGTGTAATTAAAATAGCGCACGGCAAACTCATTATCTCCATAAATGAACATCAAGCTAGAACCCGCGTCAGGATAGAGTTTGTCTTCTAATTGGCAATTGAACGATGGAGATTTATGCAAAACCCATAGGCATTGCACCCATGTGCTAAGCTGTTGATAGGGTAACACTATACGTAAGCCGAACTTATCAAAGCTAGCTGCAGGAATAATAGTTGAATGAAAAGACATCCGTGCCTTGCTCTTTCTCTAACATGAACAAATAATAACCTATTCCAGCAAGTGCCACTACGACTTTGTTCAGGCGATTCTATAATTTGAACGGCACAACATTTTCATTTCGGCTTTGAAGATGAAAGTAACATCACCCTCTAAAGACAATAGTTCGCTTTTACGGTATAGTGCGCGCCATTAAATTTACCCAGTTTTACTTCATCAGGAATCACTATGGTTGACGGTAACTTATTTATTCTTTCAGCGCCAAGCGGTGCTGGTAAATCAAGTTTGATCACAGCGTTACTTAAACAAGACTCTGCTCGCCCTATGCAAGTGTCGGTTTCAACGACAACGCGTGACATGCGCCCTGGTGAAGAAAACGGTGTTCACTATCACTTCGTGAGTAAAAAAGAGTTTGAGCAACAAATTGCCGCAGATACTTTTTACGAGCACGCTGAAGTTTTCGGCAATTATTACGGTACATCAGCAACTGCCATTGATGAACAATTGGCAAAAGGTATTGATGTATTCCTAGATATCGACTGGCAAGGTGCACAGCAAGTACGCATGAAAAAGCCAGAAGTTACGACGATATTTATCGCGCCACCATCACGTGCAGAGCTTGAGAACCGCCTACGCGGTCGTGGCCAAGACAGTGATGAAGTAATTGCAGATCGCATGGCGCAAGCACAATCGGAGTGTTCACACTACCAAGAATTTGATTACATCATCGTTAATGATGATTTCGACACTGCGCTAAGCGAATTAACAACCGTTGTGAACAATCAACGACTCAAACGTTCACAGCAAGTAAAACAACATCAAGCATTATTCAACGATCTATTGGCTAATGATTGATCAAGATACCCAATAAGCGTCGAATTAGCCGCGTCAGTGCCAACTAATCTATCGAACATTAGTTTTAGATGCTGAATTCTTGTACTTCGAAGTACCATGGGTATATAATTACCGACTATTTTTTGAATTTAATCATTGTGGAGTAGCTACATGGCTCGCGTAACTGTTGAAGATGCAGTAGAAAAAATCGGCAACCGCTTTGACTTGGTGTTAGTTGCATCACGTCGTGCTCGTCAAATTGCCACGGGTGGTAAAGATCCTTTAGTTGAGCTAGAAAATGACAAGCCAACTGTATTAGCTTTACGTGAAATTGAGAAAAACCTAATCACTTCAGACATCATGGATGAAACTGATCGTCACGAACAAGTTCAGCAAGAATCAGCTGAATTAGCGGCAGTTGCTGCAATCGTTGGTGGCCAGCAAGGTTAATCCTCTGCCAATACTCTGAAAAACGCGTTAACTTAATAAAGTTCACGCGTTTTTTTATGTCTACTATTTTTCATTAGCAACGTCACGATTAACGCTTTATTTCGATTTGTATAAATCGTATCCTACGGTTATTCCCGCTAAGCGCTGTAATCATCATATCTTCTAACTCTGGGAGTGGTAAGTGTATCTGTTTGAACCTTTAAAAGAATTTGTCTCTAGTTATTTATCAAAAGTGCAAATCGACTTGCTCAAGCAAGCCTTTATTGTGGCTCGCGATGCTCATGACGGACAAATGCGTTCAAGTGGCGACCCGTATATTACGCACCCTGTTGCCGTTGCCCTGAATTTAGCAAAAATGCATCTCGACCATGAAACCTTAATGGCGGCGCTACTGCACGATGTCATTGAAGATACTGAGACAACCAAAGATGAGCTTGCAGAGCAGTTTGGCTCTACAGTCGCCGAACTGGTTGAAGGCGTCAGTAAACTCGACAAGCTAAAGTTTGATAATAAAGAAGAGATGCAAGCGGAAAACTTCCGCAAAATGATTTTGGCAATGACCAAAGACATTCGCGTTATCTTAATCAAGCTTGCCGATCGCACCCACAACATGCGAACCCTCGAATCGTTGCGCCCAGAAAAGCGACGCAGAATTGCTAGAGAAACCTTAGAGATTTACGCACCAATCGCTAATCGCTTGGGTATTCACGACATCAAGAGTGAACTTGAAGTATTAGGCTTTGAAGCCCTCTACCCTATGCGCTCTAAGGCATTGCGTTCTGCCGTTAAACAAGCGCGCGGTAACCGTAAAGAAATCATCAATAATATTCACGGTGAAATTGAACAACGTCTCGAAGAAGTGGGCATTCGTGCCGAAGTAAAAGGCCGTGAAAAGCACCTCTACTCAATTTATCGCAAAATGCTTAACAAAGAGCTGATGTTCAATGAAGTTATGGACATCTACGCCTTCCGAGTCATTGTTGACAAGATTGACGATTGTTATCGAGCACTTGGTGCAGTTCACAACTTATTCAAGCCAATTGAAACCCGCTTTAAAGACTACATTGCGATTCCTAAAACTAACGGCTATCAGTCGTTGCATACATCGTTAGTGGGTCCGCATGGTATTCCTGTTGAGATTCAAATCCGTACCCGAGATATGGATCAGATGGCTGATAAAGGGGTTGCAGCACACTGGCTGTATAAACAAGACGGTGACAACAGCGGTACTACCGCACAAATGAAAGCGCGCCGTTGGATGCAAAGTATTTTAGAGCTCCAGCAAAGCGCAGGTAGCTCGTTCGAGTTTATCGAGAACGTAAAATCAGACTTATTCCCTGAAGAGATCTACGTATTCACCCCAGATGGTCGCATTATTGAATTACCTATGGGCGCGACAGCGGTTGATTTCGCTTACGCGGTGCATACTGATGTCGGTGACTCTTGTGTTGGCTGTAAAGTTGATCGCAAGCCTTATCCGCTAAGCCAACCAATCGACTCAGGACAAACCATTGAGGTTATTACTTCATCAGCGGCACGTCCAAATGCAACTTGGCTAAACTTTGTTGTTACTGCTAAAGCACGCCTGCAAATTCGTAACTACCTGCGCTCACAAGAGCGCAATGAATCTCAAGCGCTTGGTTTACGGCTACTTAGCCACGCACTAGGTTCAACGAAACTAGACGATATCCCACAAGAGAAAATCGATGAGGTAGTTGAGCAAACAGGTAATACGACATTTGATGAGTTACTGGTCAATATTGGGCTAGGTAATGCGTTAAGTATTGGTATTGCAAGACGCTTAACTAACGAGTTTACTGACGATAGTGAAGACTCACATACCAACAAACAGAAGATGCCAATTAAGGGTACTGAAGGAATGTTGGTGACTTACAGTAAATGTTGCCGTCCAATCCCTGGTGACAGTATCCTTGCTTACTTAAGCCCGGGTAAAGGACTGATCGTTCACCAATCTGGTTGTCGTAATGTTAAAGCACACGACAGCAAGCTATTCCCAGTGAAATGGGACAGCGATATTGATAAAGAATTTATCGCCAAACTGAGAGTTGAGATAGTTAACCATCAAGGTGCATTAGCAGCACTAACAAATGTCGTCGCTAAATGTGAATCAAACGTGCACTCGCTCAACTCTGGCGAAAAAGATACCGGACTTTATGCCATCGACATGGAAATTACCTGTCGCGACCGTGTTCACCTTGCCGATATTATTCGCAAAATCAAAGTCATGGTCGACGTGCAAAAAGTTATTAGAAACAAATAAAGGAAAGCTATGAAAACAATTGTATCAACAGACAAAGCCCCTAGCGCAATCGGTACCTACAGCCAAGCGGTTAAAGTAACTAATACTGTTTACTTATCAGGTCAGATCCCGTTAGTACCAGAAACAATGGAAGTTGTTGAAGGTGGTTTTGCTGAGCAAACAGAACAAGTATTTAAAAACCTAGTTGCGGTATGTGAAGCGGCAGGCGGTTCAATTAACGACATGGTGAAAGTGAACATATTTATGACTGACTTAGCGAACTTCGCTACGGTTAACGAGATTATGAGCAAGTACTTCAAAGAACCATACCCTGCTCGCGCTGCAATCCAAATATCTGCACTTCCAAAAGGTGTAGACATTGAAATTGACGGTATCATGGAAATTCCAAACGTCGCTTAACTTGTTTCAAAGCCACTCTAGAAAAGTAATGGTTCGACAGGCTCACCATGAATCAACCTGAATAAATAGAATCATCCTGAGCTTGTCGAAGGATAGACAAGGCTTTTTTTAATTTTCACTTATGAACGTACAAAGAGTACGTGATTGAGGTAAAATTAACATATAACGCAGTATTAATGTGAAGAACGAATAAAGATGACGCCAGAAAGACTCCAACGAATCAACAACATGCTCAATCACCGCCAGCCAGACTTAACCGTTTGTATGGAAGGTGTGCACAAAGCACACAACTTAGCAGCAGTAGTAAGAACCTGTGACGCTATTGGTGTGAGTGCCGTTCATGCTGTATGGAAAAATGAGCAAATGCGCGCTTCAGGCGGCATTGCTGCTGGCAGTCAAAATTGGGTTGATGTTCACAACTACACAAGCACTGTTGACGCGATTGCTGAACTTAAACGTCAAGATATGCAGGTATTGGTTACTAACCTTTCTGATACGGCGGTCGATTTCCGTGAAATTGACTACACCAAGCCAACGGCGGTTATTCTTGGCCAAGAAAAGTTTGGCGCATCAGATGTTGCTAAAGAGCTTGCCGATCAAGATATTGTCATTCCAATGGTGGGAATGGTGCAATCGTTGAACGTCTCAGTCGCCAATGCCGTTGTATTGTACGAAGCGCAGCGCCAACGCGAGCTGGCTGGCATGTATAACAAGTCTACGATTAGCGAAGATATTCGCCAGCGTATGCTATTTGAGGGTGGCCACCCGATTTTCGCTACCGCATGTAAAGCTAAAGGCTTACCTTATCCGAAAATCGACGAAGAAGGCCAAATCGTTGCACCTGATGAGTGGTGGCAACAAATGCAAATGACGCAAGAAGCTTGGGCGGCGCTCGACAACGACTAAGCCATGACTCAGACGTCAGCGAAAGGACTCACTAACTTAGCGCAGTTAACCATCGCCTCTTTGAAAGGCGTTGGCCCTGCCATGGCGCAGAAATTTGAAAAGCTTGGCTTGTATTCAGTACAGGATTTACTGTTTCATTTGCCCTTACGGTATGAAGATCGCACTCGCATAACCGCTATTCGTGATCTTATGCCTGGTATCTACACCAATATCATCGGTGAAATTACTAACAATCAAGTAGTCCTTGGCAGAAGACGCATGTTGGTTGTGACCGTTAACGACGGTACTGGCAGCATAGATTTGCGCTTCTTCCATTTCTCCGCCGCACAAAAAAATGCGCTCGCCATAGGTACTGAAATTCGCTGCTACGGTGAAGTACAGCGCGGGCCGAGAAGTTATCAAATTGTTCACCCTGAATACAAGCAACTGGATAAAGACCAAGAGCTGACACCAGTTGAAGAAACCTTAACACCCGTTTATCCAACAACCGATGGTTTGCGACAAATTTCGCTGCGCAACATCAGTGAACAAGCTCTAGAGCGACTTCGTTATGGCAGTGTTGAAGAGCTTTTACCGCCGCAGTTTTTAAATGAACCCTACACGCTTGCCGAAGCGCTGCAATTAATTCATCGTCCACCACCTGATGTGTCTACCGAGCAAATAGAAAACGGTAAACACCCTGCTCAGCTCAGACTCATTAAAGAGGAATTACTTGCGCATAATTTAAGTATGCTCAAGCTAAGGCAATCTGCAGATAAGCATGATGCGGTGACGCTCAGCGTGGACAAAAAGCTTAATGACGAGTTCTTATCCACCTTACCCTTTAGTCCAACGGGTGCACAAGCACGTGTTGTTGAAGAGGTGCGTCAAGATCTTGCCAAACCTGTGCCTATGATGCGTTTAGTGCAAGGGGACGTTGGCTCAGGAAAAACACTTGTAGCAGCACTATCAGCGATCACCGCGATCGGACAAGGCTATCAGGTGGCCTTAATGGCGCCGACTGAGATACTGGCAGAGCAGCATGCTATTAACTTTCAACGTTGGTTTGAACCACTTGGCATTACGGTTGGTTGGCTTGCCGGCAAAACCAAAGGTAAAGCCCGTAACCAAGCATTGGAAAAAATCGCCGATGGCACAGTGCAAATGGCTGTGGGTACACATGCGTTGTTCCAAGATCAGGTGCAGTTTCATAAATTGGCGCTGATTATCATTGATGAGCAGCACAGATTTGGTGTCCATCAACGCCTTGCGCTACGCGAGAAAGGTGCATTTGATAACAAATACCCACATCAACTCATCATGACGGCAACCCCTATTCCGAGAACCTTAGCAATGACCGCTTATGCTGACTTGGATACCTCGATTATCGATGAATTGCCGCCAGGTAGAACCCCGATCAAAACAGTTGCCCTCCCCGATACTCGTCGAGATGATGTTATCGAGCGAATTCGCGAGTCGTGCCTTAATGACAATCGCCAAGCTTATTGGGTATGTACCTTAATTGAAGAGTCTGAAGTACTGCAATGCCAAGCAGCAGAAGATACCGCTACTTATCTACAGGAAAGTTTACCTGAATTAAAGGTCGGCCTTGTCCATGGACGAATGAAGCCTGCAGAAAAACAAGCAGTAATGGACAGCTTTAAAGAAGGTGAGCTGCATTTGTTAGTAGCAACAACCGTGATAGAAGTTGGTGTTGATGTACCTAACTCCAGTTTGATGGTGATAGAAAACCCTGAGCGACTAGGGTTAGCACAACTTCACCAATTACGCGGCCGCGTTGGTCGAGGCTCTGTCGCTTCTCACTGTGTACTGATGTATAAATCGCCGCTATCAAAAACAGCGACCAAGCGATTAGGCGTGCTTCGCGAAAGTAATGACGGCTTTGTCATTGCACAGAAAGATTTAGAGATTCGTGGACCTGGTGAATTACTTGGGACAAAGCAAACAGGACTCGCGGACTTAAAGATAGCGGACTTAGTTCGCGATCAAGACATTATCCCTGAAGTTCAGCAACACGCTTATCAGTTGTGGAAGCAACACCCAGAGCAAGCAGAAGCAATTATTCTGCGCTGGCTAGGCAATCGAGAGCAATATTCAAACGCCTAGCCTTGCTAGTAAAATTAGTACTCCATCTCTCTGAAATGACTAGGGCGTGTTGATCTCAGTCAAAAAAACTTCATCCATAGACCATGGCGGAAGTGAGATAAGTAAGTCACACTTATGCCAACATTGTTGATACCAAGGACCAAGCATGCATCAAGTCGCCGTATTTAGCTCTAAGCAATATGACCAAGTCTTTTTTCAGCGTTTCAATCAAGATAATAAGCTCTCATTTAGTTTCTTTGATACGAAATTAACTGCCAATACTGTTGAACTTGCCAAGGATTTCGACGCCGTTTGCATCTTTGTTAACGACCAAGCAGATAAAGCGACACTCACTCAATTAAAAAGCTTTGGTATTCAAACCATTGCGCTTAGGTGTGCAGGGTTTAACAATATTGATATGCCCACAGCTAAATCGCTAGGTATAAATATTTGTCGCGTGCCCGAATATTCGCCAGAAGCTGTCGCGGAACACACAGTGGGTTTGATGCTGACGCTGAGTCGAAAGTTCCACAAGGCCTATAACCGTATTCGCGAAGATAACTTTGCCCTTGATGGACTCATGGGGTTTACCTTGCACGGCAAAACAGTTGGCATTATTGGTACCGGCAATATCGGGCTTGCTACAATCAAAATTCTCGTTGGCTTTGGTTGCAAAATACTGTGCTTGGACCCTGAACCAAATGACGCTGCTATTGCGCTCGGTTGCCAGTATGTTAACCAAGAACAGTTATTTAAATCGTCCGATATTATTAGCTTGCATTGTCCACTGCTTCCGGCAACCCACCATATTATTAACCAAGACACTTTGGCACTAGTTAAGCCTACCGCCATGCTTATTAACACCTCACGCGGTGGCCTTATTGATTCTAAAGCCGTAATTGACGCACTAAAAAGCAAACATTTAGGCTATTTAGGGATCGATGTATATGAGCTCGAAAGCAACTTGTTCTTTGAAAATCTTTCCGGCGAGATTATGCAAGACGACATATTTGCTCGCTTATCAACGTTTCCCAACGTGCTCATTACAGGACATCAAGGCTTTTTCACCGAGGAAGCCCTGAGCACGATCGCCCAAACAACCATTGATAATCTCACCAAACTGCTCAATGATGAGCGCATTGAAAGTGAATTCTTGCTTTATCCGCAGATTTAAAAAGTGTTTCACCTTCTGCTGCTTTATCGACAAGGTTGGCCAAACAAGGTGTAAATGGAGCAACAAATAACAGCTCAGCTTGCCGCCAAACTTCAATTTGATATAAAGTATACAAAAGTTACCATTCAATACACGTAGAGGCAGCTCAGCTCTTTCCTCAAAAGAACAGTACAAGGGAAGCTCTGTAGCAACTTTCCATGCCCACGAGTAAATACCCAATGATAGGATGTACCCAATTGAAAATGTCTTCTTTGAAATCCGTTTTAGCCGCCGCTCTCGTACCTTTGTTTATAACTTCCGTTACAGCATGTAGCGACAATATGAATAGTAATACAAACAAAGCTCAAGAGCCTTCCATGAATATTGAATCTACAAGCAACTTACTTTCAACTGAGGCAAAAACTGAACAAGCAGAACTCCAAGCGCTTAATGCACTAGCAGAAAACTATGTGAAGCTTATCCTCGATGTGGGTCATCACCACCCTTACTACATAGATGCTTATTACGGGCCAAAAGAATGGAAAGAAGCAAGCACTAAGAAACCACTGCCAGCTTTGTTAAAAGAGGTTGAGCTATTAAGCCAAAAGTTGGCCAGCATCGATGTTGCTGAAGATTTAGCACTCCGCAAGGATTTTCTCGCGATTCAACTTAACTCCGTCGGCGTGTTCATTCGTCTACAAAGTGGTGAAGACATCAAGTTTGACGACGAGTCACAGGGGCTATACGACGCTATTTCACCAAGTATTAGCGAGCAAAATTTAGATCTAGCACTGGCAGAGCTTGATGCTTTGCTGCCAGGTGAAGGCGATATCAATAAGCGCCTAAATGACTTTAAAAGCCAGTTTGTCATTCCTATTGATAAGTTAGATACCGTCTTTGTTGCCGCTATCGACGAAGCGCGTAAGCGCACCAAAGACTATATTAGCTTGCCAGAGAACGAAAGCTTCACCATAGAGTACGTCACCGACAAAGTATGGAGCGGGTACAACTGGTATCAAGGTAATAACTTCAGTCTCATTCAGTTAAACACTGACTTTCCTATCTATATTGAGCGTGCCATCGACCTTGCCAGCCATGAAGGTTATCCGGGTCATCACGTATTTAACTCTCAAATGGAGCAGCACTTAGTCGACAAAATGGGCTGGATTGAATACAGCATTTATCCACTTTATTCACCGATGTCATTGCTCGCTGAAGGCAGCGCTAATTACGGTATTAACGTCGCATTCCCAGTGGAAGAGCGACTCGCTTTTGAGAAAGAAGTGCTATTTCCACTTGCGGGTTTAGACGCCAGCCAAGTTGAAAACTACTACCGAGTTGAAGACAAATTATCTTTGCTTTCCTACGCCGACAATATGGTCGCTCAGCGATACTTAGACGGTGAAATAGACAAAGATAAGGCCATCGCACTATTAATGAAATATGCGCTATCGAGCGAAGAAAAATCGGCACAGCGTATTGGCTTTATCGAAGCTCATCGTGCGTACGTCATTAACTACAACCTTGGCCAAGACTTAGTTAAGAAATACGTTGATAAAGAAACGGGGAACGGCGATCACGCGGCGCGTTGGAAGGTTTTTGCTGACCTCTTGGCAAACCCGAAAACGGCATCTTTGATGGCAAAGTAATCTAGTTCGGAGATGGGGCATAGTGTTAAAGCTATGGCCCCTATTTTTAGCCTTACTCGCAATATATTACATAAATTTAACATCAAATTTGGATAGTGTGGATCCTTGATATATATTTAATTCTAGCTTCACTCTAAAATCTTACTGGGTTAAAACGCCGACTTCTTTATGATGTGCAAAAAGCTTTTCCCCATGCTCGCTTTGTGCTCGAGTTATTCCAGTATTGCTGTTGAAGGTGACTTCTGCCGGCAAATTAATATTTCAGCTCACCCTAACTACCCTCCATTTCATTGGAAAGAAGGCGACCATCTCACTGGTGCATCAATCGAGATAAGTAAGCGAATTTTTGAAGGCTTAGGCGTTACGGCCAATGTAGGTTATCGAGGTCCTTGGAAACGCGTGTTAAGAACTGCAGAACTCGGAAAAATAGATTTCATTCCTGCTCTTAAGAATAGTGCCGAACGGCAGCAATACTTAACATTTACTAAAACAGCGTTCAGCAATAATCCGGTGGTTGTTTACATGAGAAAAGGCGAGTCTTCAAACATAAATCGACTCTCCGATTTGTCGACTAAACTCGGCAGCATTAATGCTGGTGACAAGCACGGTGATGAAATCGATAGCTTTATTGATCAGCAGTCCAATATGCAGCACATCATGGGGATTGATCACAACTTCGAGATGCTATCACTCAAAAGAACGGACTATTTTGTTATCGGGCTGTTTGTAGCAGAAGACTATATTCAAACCAATGATTTAAGCGAAAAGTTTGAAGTAGCACTCAGTTTTGAAGGCCAATTGGTACACAACGCTTTCACTCATTCCTACGCGGGCAAATGCCCGCATGTCGTTGAACAATTTGATCGCAAGCTCAACGAATTAAAACGACAAGGTAAAATTACTAGCGCGCTCATAGAATTTAATCGGCAATGGCTGAAAAAGTCTAAAGAGTCACGCTAATTGTTGACCAACTAATGCTATTTTTTCTTTAAAAGTTCTCTTAAATTAGCAACCCCAGCCTTCGCCGTTTGTTGCTTTTGCTCTTGCGTCTTTTTAGATTTCTCGGTTTCCCATATTAAATCTTCCTGCGGCATCTCATATAAGAATCGGCTTGGCTCAGTACGAGAGACTTCACCAAACTGGCGGCGTTCTCTGGCATAAGTACAAATGAGCTCTCTTTTTGCACGTGTTACACCCACGTATGCGAGGCGGCGCTCTTCTTCAACATTATTCTCGTCAATACTGGTTTGATGCGGCAATAAATTCTCTTCCATACCAATCAAGAATACATAAGGAAACTCAAGACCTTTTGAAGCGTGAAGTGTCATCAATTGCACTTGGTCTGCAAACTCTTCTTCTTCATTGCGCTCCATCATGTCTCGCAGTGTTAAACGCGACACAACTTGCGGTAACGTCATCGGTTCGTCTAGTTCATCACCCTCAAGCATTTGCGTTACCCAGCTAAATAGCTGAGTCACGTTTTTCATCCGCATCTCAGCCGCTTTGGCACTTGCCGACGTATCATAAAGATAGTCTTCATAATTCATTTCACGAATCATTGAGCGTAATACTGCCGGTGTATCGCCACGCTGTGAATTATCGGCAGTCTCAACCAACCAACGAGTAAACTTCTGCAAATTATGAAGGCCGCGCCCTGTCAACGTTTGCTCGAGCCCCATCTCAAAGCTGGCCGCGAACATACTGATTTGACGTTTGTTAGCATAGTTACCCAGCTTTTCTAATGTTGCGGGTCCTAACTCACGCTTAGGTACGTTCACCACACGTAAAAACGCATTGTCGTCATCAGGGTTAACCAGCAGGCGCAGGTACGCCATGATGTCTTTAATCTCAGCGCGAGAGAAGAATGACGTACCACCACTAATTTTATATGGGATACGGTTAGTCATTAGCGCTTTTTCAAGCAATCGAGACTGGTGGTTACCTCGATACAGAATCGCGTAATCTTTGTAATGCGTCTTGTTCATAAAGCGGTGACCGATAAGCTCACCAACAACACGCTCTACTTCGTGTTCTTCATTACGCGTTTGCACCACACGGATTGGCAAACCGTAATCGTGCTCGCTGAATAAGGCCTTGTCATAAACATGTGGGTTATTAGCGATCAGAATGTTCGCACAGTGAAGAATACGGCCACTAGAACGATAGTTTTGTTCCAGCTTGATAAGCTTCAAGTTTGGATAGTCTTGCCCGAGCAAAACAAGGTTTTGCGGCTTAGCACCACGCCACGAATAGATAGACTGGTCGTCGTCCCCTACCACTGTTAAACGACCGCGTTCGCCGGTGATCAATTTAACCAATTCGTATTGGCTGGCATTAGTATCTTGGTACTCATCTACGAGCATGTACTGAATTTTTTTCTGCCAGCGACTGCGTACTTCTGGATAGTGCTTAAGCAGCAAGGTAGGAATTAAAATTAAATCATCAAAGTCGAGTGCGTTATAGGCTTTCATGTGCAAATGATAGCGCTGATAAAACTCTGCATATTCAGCAGTATCCGCATCAGCAGCCTGCTTTAGCACTTGGTCTGGCAACAGTAAGTCGTTCTTCCAATTGGAGATCATCATCTGCAACTTGTTTAACAAGTCTTTGTCGCCATCAAGTTCCTGTTCGGTTAACTCCTTAAGTAATGCCAGCGTATCTTGATCATCAAATAGCGTAAAACCTGGCTTATACCCCAAGGTTTTAATTTCTCTACGAACAATATCCAGCCCAAGTGAGTGGAATGTAGATACCGTTAAGCCACGCGTTAAGTCTCGGCCGAGCATATTCGCGACACGCTCTTTCATTTCACGAGCCGCTTTATTAGTGAAGGTTACCGCCGCAATATTCCTAGCCTTATAGCCACACTTTTGAATCAGGTATGCAATTTTCTGACAGATAACACCGGTTTTACCGCTACCTGCGCCAGCAAGTACCAAACACGGACCACTGACATAATTTTTTGCTTCTTCCTGACGGGGGTTTAACTTCATTAATTAACGCTCAAACACTAGATTTCGACACAAGAACGCAATTTTACCGCTTTTTCCCGACGACGGCAGTAATAAACCACAGCATCTTCACTAATTTTTTATGTTAAGCGGCGAAGTTTTGTTTACAATGTCGGTAAGTAAGTCGAGGCAATTACCATGATCAACGCAAAAAAAATTGAAGAAATCGCTAAACAAGTCACAGACTCAATTCCGCCTGGCCTAAAGTCAATGGCAAACGATTTGGAAGACAAAACCAAAACGGTTTTACAGCGTAAGCTATCACAACTAGATGTAGTGACTCGTGAAGAGTTTGATGTGCAAACGCAGGTACTAATTAAAACGCGTAGCAAATTAGCAGCTATGGAAGCTACTATCGCAGATTTAGAACAGCGATTAGCAGCACTCGAAGGTAAAAATACTACTTCTGAAGAAAGCTAAGCAATTCTTCATTTAGCTGGCAGCCTTACTTAATTGGCTGCCAACTCCCTTCCGACTTATACCTAATAGTTTGTCAGGACAATCTCGTCCAAAAGCAGTAAATCTGCGTTAAGTCTTTGGTAAGTCAGCGGTATGCGCTTAGCTTTTCTCTTTCATTTAAAACGAGATGCCAAGTGAGAAAGCAGGCTTTAGAACACTGTTATTTAAACAATTTCCGCTCCAAAACAAAGCCCATGACACCTATCATAAATATCATCACAGCAATGGCTTGAAGCCAAGCATTAACAGGATTAGCCACCGAGATTTCTTTATCAAATGCATAGTAGCGCATTCCCCCTTCTACTGGTTTCTCAATTTCGTTACCTAACCAATTACCAACACGGATAACCTGTTCGTCTCTGCGCTGTGTCATCTCCATGCGTTTGGTATTACGTAAGTTTTGCTGTTCTGCACCGGCGGGGATAAGGTGTGCCCAATCTCTGAATATCCCCTTATGCTCCCCTTCTTTGACAATACCCGGTGATTCATATTGATACGCCAATTCAGAAAAAATCAGTTTACTGTAACCAATGAAAAATAAAGTAACCGCCAGCACGATGAAAACACTCGAGCATAACAACCAATTTCTGCGTTGATTAAAGCTGTGCTGCTGTTGCTTCATTACAAGCGCCTCAACATCGGGCAATTGCTTAATTGCCGATATTGATTCTGGTGATAATTTTTCCAGTAACGTCGATAAGTCGATGTCTAGTGCAGATGTTAACTTTCTCAGTATGTCATTTGAGGGTATCGCTTTATCGTTCTCTAGCTTGGATAAATACGACTGCTCGATTCCAGCAAGGGCTGCTAAGTCCGGCTGACTTAATTTCTTAACCTGTCTAAATTGCTTTAATTGTTCACCTAAACTCATGGAAATATCCTATTAACTGTGCCCGCACGATAAGTGCACGCAATTACAATTGTTGTATGAAATAAATGAGGCAGCCGGCAGCCTATCAGGGCGTGTTGATCTTTAAGGGTTAGATTTTGTTCGAATTAAATGCATTTTTATCGCGGCACTTGTGATACGCATAGTTATTCTACGCACAGAGCAAGTAACAATGAGAAAAATGCATTTAAACGAATCCCTTTTACTAGATATTCAGGACAGCATTTATGATGCCTTTCTACTGCGTTATAGCTTATTTATGTGGAATAACCACACTACATAAGCTCTGCCTTGTATAAACACATCATAAATTACTGCAAAAACAACCTGTAAAGGTCAACACGCCCTAACTATTCTTGAGTATTCCTATAAAAATAAAAAGCAGAATTAAAGGGAATATTGATGAATATATCGATATTTCATGAGGCATGCACAAAAAAGGCCAGCGCAATGCTGACCTTTACCGTTTACCGCCAAACCTTCAATGTCTGGTTTGCGTTAATTTATTTTTCCTTCATGTTCCATAGGATATCTTGTCCCTGCCCCATGACAGTCGTTGGCATTTTGCCGTCCCACTGTTGTGCTTTAACATACTCAACAAGTACTTTACTTGCTTTAATCGCATCCGCTTTTTCACGAATAGCTTCTGCTTCTGCTAAACCTTTTAGACGAATCGCTTCAGCTTCTGCTCGCGCCTCAGTCATAATTGCATACGCTGAACCATCGGCACGTGCTTTTTCTGCATCACGCTTTGCTTCTGCCGTATTAACTTCACGCTGCGCTTCTAGCTTTTGACGCTCTAAACGGTGTTCTTCAGCAGCCGCTAAGTTTTTCTCAGTTTGCTTAGTTTCAATGCTCTGCAAATATTTAGGTGGTAGAACAAGGTTTTCAATTTGCGCACTATCTAGTTTTACTGGGAACTCTGACATGGTTGCTAAAAGAGTTTCCTCAATTTTTTGAATTACCTTACCACGATTCTGCACAATCTCTTCTGCTTTGAATCTTGCTAATGCATCTTTTGCAGCAGAGCGTAAACGTGGATCTAAGATACGGCTTTCAAATTGGTCTAAACCACCGTAATTCTTATATAACTGAAATGCTTCTGAGCGAATCACTGTCCAGTTAACTGAAACCTCTGCTTGCACAGGCATTTGTTCAAAGGTTGAAGCCTTTAGGCTTTCTGTGTTCTTGCGAGTACGAATTTCTAACTCTTCAACTGAGTCAGCAAATGGTACCTTTAAGTGTAAGCCCGGATTCACTTGCGTTGTCGCTTCACCAAAGCGTTTTACAATCCCAACATGGCCTTCATCAATGGTGTAAAAAATCATCCAAACAAAGATAAAGACTACAGCAACAATACCGCCGACCTTGAAGTGTTTAGCGACATTGTTAATGGCGTTACTATCCAACTCATTATTTGTCATTAATCCTTTATTTATCATTGTGATCTCCTTTTGATGATCGAGGTGCAAAATTGCACAAGACATAATATGTCAGATGATTTGGTTTTTTGCAACTAATTGTAAATAACATCTAGTTATAAAGGAGGGAGGCTGTCGTTTAAATTCTCACCACCGAGGAAGTTTTCTCTGGGCGTATAGTTTATCCAATCCACTTGCTTAACAATTTTTCCAAGCTCGTTGAAAGTTAAATGCATGGAAAAGCGCCAAGGACCCATAACCTTTCCGCCATACTTAAATTGAGTAAAGTACCCCTGAGCACTCACCTGCATTCCATCCACTAATAATTGTGATAGCACGAGGTTAACCTCTGAGGTCGTAACAAACTTTTTATCTGACCAATTGAAGAAGGCAGACAATGCGCTTTTGCCGTTGATATGGTTACCGTAAACAATATCTTCAAGCACGACGCTTTCATCATAAAACGACATGAAATCGTTAAAGTTTTTGCGCTCAGCATAAACATCAAAGTAGTCGGTAGCTATTGCTTTAATGTCTATATCAGAGGGTTGTGCGAAAGCTACGGATTGAAATACGAGGTAGGTAAAGAAAAATCGGATAAACGATGTCATGGGTGTTCGTTACAGTAGAAGTTTCCTCCTACTGTAACGGGGTTTTAGTACTTAAGGAATGATTGATACGCAAGATTTTGTGTTTCTTCTTGCCATTCATAGCCCAAGTCTTTTAAGTGCCTAAAAAACGCTAACTGGTCTTCGTCGTTAACCTCGAAGCCAGCAAGCACTTGGCCAAACGCCGCACCGTGGTTACGGTAATGGAATAAAGTGATGTTCCACTTTTCCCCTAAAGTATCAAGAAAGGTTTCCAAGGCCCCCGGGTATTCAGGGAATTGGAAACGGAAAATACGTTCAACCGTGTTTTGAGGGCTTTGCCCGCCCACCATGTAACGCACATGGAGCTTCGCTAGCTCGTTATCAGTAAAGTCTCGCACTTGATAGTCAGCATTTGTCAGGGTTTGCTGCAAAGCGACGCGTTCTTCAACACCACCAGAAAGCTTAACTCCGACAAAGATGTTTGCTTCTTTTGAGCCCGCGTAACGGTAATTAAACTCTGTAATTCCACGACCGGATAGGGTTTTACAGAAGGTTCTGAAACTACCTTTTTGTTCAGGGATTGTTACCGCCAGCACAGCTTCTTTTTGCTCACCTAACTCACAGCGCTCCGACACATAGCGCAAGCTATGAAAGTTCATATTTGCACCTGAAAGTACTGCAGCTAACGACTCATTGCCAGCACTGGTCTGGCAATACTTGACGATACCAGCGAGCGATAGTGCGCCAGCTGGTTCAGCAATAACACGTGTTTCCTCAAAAACATCCTTTATCGCGGCACAGATTTCATCACTGCTGACGGTGATCACATCATCACAATAATGTTTAATCACATCAAAAGTGTGTTCGCCGATGCGTTTCACAGCAACACCATCAGCGAATAAACCTACTTGGCCAAGATCAGTGGGTTGACCTGACTCCATTGCTACTTTTAAACATGCAGAATCTTCCGCCTCAACACCAATAACTCTGATATCAGGACGCAATTGCTTTAAGTAAACCGCCATACCGGCAAGTAAACCACCACCACCAACAGGAATAAACACCGCATCAAGCTTGCTTTGCTGTTGCAGCAGCTCTTTCGCCACTGTGCCTTGACCTGCAATCACATCAACGTCATCAAATGGGTGAATCAATGTCTTTTGTTCTTTCTCAGCACATTCAATCGATGCTGTTTGTGCGTCGTTGTAACTTTTACCTATTAGGCGCACTTCTGCGCCTAAGCGGCGTACATTCTCTACCTTGATGTCTGGTGTTGTGATCGGCATAAAGATAGTAGCGTCAATGCCCAAACGGCTTGCTGCTAGTGCCAAACCTTGTGCATGATTACCAGCAGATGCAGCTACCACACCGTGTTGGCTTTGTGCCTTGGGCAAATTAGCAAGTTTGTTGTAAGCACCGCGTAGCTTAAATGAGTGGACCGGCTGTTGGTCTTCTCGTTTTAAGAAAATCTGATTGCCCAGCCTAGCCGATATTTTGTTAAGTGCCGTTAGATCGGTCTCTTTTGCCACATCATACACGGGCGCCAACAAGATCTTACGCAGGTAATCCAGCGCGACCTCTTCTTGGCTTAGTGTTTTTGTCACAGGCTCTGGTGTTGTCATTTTTTGCTCCAATTCACCTTTTGTGGGCAATACATTTATCTGGTCTTAGTCAGGGCTTACACTGTCAAGTAACTCGCGATTTCGAACTGCACCTTTATCTGCACTCGTCGCTAGCATGGCGTAGTTCTTTAATGCATAGCTAATTGGGCGAACGCGGTCTTTCGGTTGCCAAGGCTTCGCTCTTGACTCCATTTCAGCCTGACGTGCAGCTAGTGTTTCTTCATTAACATTTAGCTTGATAGTGCGGCTCGGAATATCGATGTGGATCTCATCACCTTGCTCAACTAGCGCGATTACGCCACCACTTGCGGCCTCTGGTGAAACGTGACCTATTGATAAACCAGACGTTCCGCCTGAGAAGCGGCCATCTGTCAGCAATGCACAAGCTTTACCTAATCCCATCGACTTTAAGTATGTTGTTGGATAAAGCATTTCTTGCATACCAGGACCACCTTTAGGCCCCTCGTAACGAATAACAACCACTTCGCCAGCCACGACACTACCGTTTAAGATACCTTCAACGGCGGCATCTTGGCTTTCGAAAACATGTGCAGGACCAGTAAAAGTCAGGTTTTCATCTGCAACACCAGCGGTTTTAACCACACAACCATCTGCTGCAATATTGCCTGAAAGCACAGCTAAACCACCTTCTGTAGAAAAGGCATTCTCAATCGAACGAATACACCCTTCTTCACGGTCGTCATCAAGTGTGTCCCAACGACAATCTTGGCTAAATGCTTGAGTTGTGCGAATACCAGCTGGACCGGCACGATAGAATTCTTTGACCTCTTCGCTATCAGTGACCTTAATATCGTACTGTGCTAAATGCTCAGATAAACTAGTACCTAATACATTGGTAGCATCTAAATTAAGTAAATTAGCACGTGCCAATTCTCCTAAAATACCAATAACACCACCTGCGCGATGCACATCTTCCATATGATATTTTTGTGTTGATGGGGCCACTTTACATAGCTGAGGTACCACGCGAGATAACTCGTCCATGTCTTTCATGGTGTAGTCTGTACCCGCTTCTTGCGCTAAGGCTAATAAGTGCAAAATCGTATTGGTTGAACCTCCCATCGCAATATCAAGACACATAGCATTGTGAATCGCTTCGCGGCTAGCGATATTGCGTGGCAATGCTGATTCGTCATCTTGCTCGTAGTAACGCTTGGTTAGCTCAACAATTTGCTTACCCGCTTTTAAGAACAACTGCTTGCGATCGGCGTGTGTCGCCAACATCGAGCCGTTGCCCGGTAATGCTAGGCCCAAAGCCTCTGCTAAACAGTTCATTGAATTGGCGGTAAACATACCTGAGCAAGAGCCACAAGTAGGACAAGCAGAACGCTCAATTTGGTCGCTTTGTTCGTCAGACACTGTTGGGTCAGCACCTTGAATCATGGCATCAACTAAGTCGAGTTTAATGATCTGATCAGAAAGCTTGGTTTTACCAGCTTCCATTGGGCCACCAGACACGAAGATTACAGGGATATTAAGACGCATTGCCGCCATTAACATACCTGGAGTGATCTTGTCACAGTTGGAAATACAGACCATAGCATCTGCACAATGAGCGTTGACCATGTATTCAACTGAGTCGGCGATTAAATCGCGAGATGGTAGCGAGTACAACATACCGCTATGACCCATGGCGATACCGTCATCAACCGCAATCGTATTAAACTCTTTGGCAACACCACCAGCTTCTTCAATAGCGCCAGCAACCAGTTGTCCCATATCCTTTAAGTGAACGTGACCTGGAACGAACTGAGTAAACGAGTTAACAACAGCAATAATAGGTTTGCCAAAATCTCCGTCTTGCATTCCCGTGGCACGCCACAGTGCACGAGCACCCGCCATATTGCGGCCTTGAGTCGAGGTGGCAGATCTTAATTTTGGCATTTGTTTCTTCCTACTATCACTATGTTTTTTAATTAAATTTTAAATTTGGTGAATCTGTATGAATAAGCGAGAATTTTCTTTGTTGTTGCAGGAAGAAGCGCGCAGCTTACAAATAGTAAGTGAGCACTTCTGACACAAAAAAACCAAGAAAAGGCCGTCTTATTCGGCTGCTTCCAGCCAGTTGTACTTATCTTCTGTCGTACCATCAAAAATACCAAAGAATGCTTTTTGCAATGCTTCGGTAACCGGACCACGACTACCCGTTCCTACTGGCATACCGTCAACTGATTTCACTGGCACAATTTCGGTTGCTGTGCCTGTCATGAAGAATTCATCTGCTAGGTATAATGACTCACGAGAGATAGGCTCTTCACGCACCTCATAACCTAGGTCTTTCGCTAGTGTAATTACTGTGTCGCGAGTTAAGCCCGGTAAAATTGATGCTGTGCTAAATGGTGTGTAAATTACGCCATTCTTCACTAAAAATAAGTTTTGGCCTGCACCTTCACTCACCATGTTATTCACGTCTAAGGCGATACCCTCCGTGTAACCATGACGACCTGCTTCCATAGAAATTAACTGAGAAGAAAGGTAGTTACCACCAGCTTTAGCGGCCGTAGGCATAGTGTTAGGCGCTAGTCGATTCCAACTTGAAACACCTACTTCCACACCATTTTCGATTGCGTCGGCGCCTAAGTAGGCTTCCCAGCTAAACGCTGCAACCATTAAGTCTGCTTTTGCATCTAATGGTGGACGAAGACCCATACCAATATCACCTAAAAATGCTAGCGGTCGTAAATAAGCAGCTTCAAGGTTGTTTTTCACAACTGCATCTTTACACGCTTGAATCACTTCGTCGTATTCGAATGGGATGTCCATGCGGTATACTTTTGCTGAGTCAAAAAGGCGCTTGATGTGATCGTCTAAGCGAAAGAAGCAAGTACCTTTATGAGTTTTGTATGCACGAATGCCTTCAAATACTGAAGAACCGTAGTGTAGAGCGTGACTCATCACATGCACGGTAGCATCAGCCCAAGGGATGAGTTTACCGTTAAACCAAATGAGTTCTGCGCTTACTTTAGCCATGTTTTGTTCCTAATTTATCTGTTGTCTGTGGTAGCTAAGAAAAGAGTTATTTAGCTACCTAGAAATATTTGTATAAGAGCTTAATGCTCACTCTCCACATTCGCGATTATAACCTGTTAACCGACGATTTGTGCTGTGACGTCATTGTCCACTTTGACTTCTTTAATGTCGATCAGTTTATTGATTTGATCGATAAGTAAACTAATTGGGCGCTCGCTGTGAACTTGCAATACGACGGTGCCTATTTGCGTTCCTGTATTAACTTCCGCATGAATACCGTGAATAAGAAAGCCTCGGTAACGTGTTACTTGCAAAATGCGCTCGAGTACAACTTGTTTGTCGTCGACTTTGATGGTTAATTGGTAATTATTCATGTGTGCTCTCCATCATCTTGTCGTTCGCAGTTTCAGGTGGTACTAGCGGCCAAACATTTTCTTTGGCATCGATTTTAACTTGCAGTAAGTATGGGCCATCGTGATCAAGCATTTCTTCAATAGCATCAGTGACTTCTGATTTCTTAGAAATCTGTTTTGCCTTGATATCAAACGCGCTGGCCAACATGACGAAATCTGGATTATCCGATAAGTCGGTTTCACTTAAACGGCCGTTAAAGAATAAGTCTTGCCATTGGCGCACCATACCGAGTTTAGCGTTGTCGATTACCACGATTTTAACTGGTAACTGGAAACGTTTTATCGTTGATAATTCCTGTACATTCATCATGAATGAACCATCGCCAGTCACGGCCACGATGCAGTCGTACGGACGGCTAACTTGCGCACCTATTGCTGCAGGTAAACCAAAGCCCATAGTGCCCATGCCACCACTGGTTAAGAAGTCACTTGGATCTTGGAACTGCATATGCTGTGCAGCCCACATTTGATGCTGGCCTACATCCGTTGTCACACAAGTTTTGTCAGGCATTCTGTCGCTAATTTCTTTTAATACCGCAGGTGCAAAAATGTTTTCGCCTGGGTGGTCATAACGCCAAGCAAAATCACGCTTCATTGCCAAACATTGTGATTGCCAATCTTCAATTGATAACGGTATTTCAAGTGCCGGCAAATTAACTTTTAAATCGCCTAGAATTGAAGCATGAGCGGCTCTACGCTTATTTATTTCTGCAGTATCTATATCGAAATGGATCACTTTTGCATTGGGTGCAAATTCGTTTAACTTACCGGTTACCCGGTCATCAAAACGCGCCCCAACGGCTACCAACAAATCACACTCTTGAACCGCTAAATTAGCTGCTTTAGTACCGTGCATGCCCAGCATGCCTAAGTAGTGCTCATCATCAGGGTTGATAGCGCCTAGCCCTTTAAGGGTTGAAACACTTGGCATGCCTGTGGTGTCTGCAAAAGCTCTTAGCTCATCAACCGCATTAGCCATACCAACACCGCCACCTACGTAAAGGATTGGTTTTTTCGCGCTGCTCAGTAGCGCAATCGCACTGCCAACATTTGCTGGTGGTAGCTTTACTTTGTTGGTTAGTTGAGACAAATCTTCAAGCGTTGTTTCTATTTGTGCTAATTGAATATCCTTAGGGATATCCACTAAAACAGGCCCCTGACGGCCTTCTAAAGCAATCGCAAACGCTTGATGTAATACGTTAGGCAAGTCATTGACATCGGACACTTGGAAAGAGTGTTTAGTACATGCTAACGATAAACCAAAAACATCAATTTCCTGGAACGCATCAGAACCCATCGCGCCAGTTGGTACTTGACCGGTTATTGCAACAACCGGAATAGAATCCGCTAATGCATCCGCCAAACCCGTGATCAGGTTTGTTGCACCAGGGCCAGAGGTTGCAAAACAAACACCTACTTTGCCTGCAGCTCTTGCATAACCAATGGCAGAAAACGCAGCACCTTGCTCATGACGACACAGAAAGTGATTTACATCACTGTCGTAAAGCGCATCGTAAATCGGCATGATGGCACCACCAGGATAACCAAAGACGTGCTCAACACCGTGCTGTTGGAGTACCTCGAACAAAAGCGAAGCGCCTGTATAGGTGACTGTTTGAGGTAATGTTGCGTTTTCCATTGTTATGTCCGCATTTTAAAATAAAAAGTTAAGCTAAATAAAAACCCCCGGTCCTTTCGGAGCGGGGGTTTTCGTGTTGGTTCTTTCAGAAAATTTTTTCTAGCGCAACAAACACCCCCGCGATGATTTAATAATCACCACGACGAGAATGTTAATAATAATTGCGCTAACGTGTTGCATATTTATTTATTTTTTCTGAAATAATATCTAATCGGTCTATCTTTTTAAATTAGTAACATACCCAGTATTAGAAGTGCAAGCATTTTTCTAAAGCTTTTTTATCAAGGCTTGGCACGAACTGTTATAAGCAAATTCGCAAAGTCCCTATTCGCTGACTACACTGAATAACAAATGGATTGATTTAAATGGATTTTTTATGTCACTTGCTTGTGTCTACAGCCGTGCGCGTCTCGGTTTGTCATCACCACTGGTTACTGTTGAAGTACACATCTCTAATGGTTTGCCCGCTTTTTCGATTGTTGGTTTGCCAGAAACTACCGTCAAAGAAGCTAAGGACAGAGTGCGAAGTGCGCTCATTAACTGCGGCTATGAGTTCCCTGCAAAGCGTATTACTGTAAACTTAGCGCCTGCCGATCTGCCCAAAGAAGGCGGTCGTTTTGACCTGCCTATTGCCATCGGTATTCTCGCTGCCTCACAACAACTGCCCAGTGAGGAGCTTAATCACTATGAATTCGCGGGTGAGCTCGCACTATCGGGAGAGCTACGTCCTATTATTGGTGAGATTCCTTTAACTATCGCCTGCCAAGAATCAGGACGAACACTAATCATTCCGCAATCCAATGCGGAGAAAGCTAAATGGGTTAGCGCTGAGAAAGTAATCGCCATAGAGCACTTGCAACAGCTCTTCCCTCACTTTGCACGGCAACAAGCTTTGCCCTATTTCGTTGGAACTCAAAGTTCGCGACCTGAACCCGAACACTTGCTCGACATGGCCGATGTCATAGGTCAACCATTGGCGAAGAGAGCGCTAGAGATTGCTGCAAGCGGTTCACATAATTTACTTTTTGTGGGGCCACCCGGTACAGGAAAAACCATGCTCGCCAGCCGACTTGGCACCATTTTGCCTCAAATGACGGAAGCCGAAGCCATTGAAAGCGCTGCGATCCACTCTATCAGCCAAAGCGACATTGATGATTCAAACTGGGGCATTCGACCGTTTCGTGCGCCTCATCATACAGCGTCAGCACCAGCCTTGATCGGCGGAGGCAGCCAGCCTAAGCCGGGAGAAGTATCACTAGCGCACAATGGTGTGTTGTTTTTGGATGAATTACCGGAGTTTGATCGTAAAGTGCTCGATGTGCTCAGAGAGCCGTTGGAGTCAGGTGAAGTTACCATTTCACGTGCGAACCACAAGCAAACATTCCCAGCTCAGTTCCAATTAGTTGCCGCAATGAACCCTAGCCCAACAGGGTTCTATAACGATAAGCGCAGTACACCCGAGCAAACCTTACGGTACTTGAATCGTCTGTCTGGCCCGTTCCTCGATCGTATCGATATACAAATCGAGATTGCTCGTCTACCACGTGGCATGTGGGCAAATGACGATGGAAAACAGGAGTCTAGCGAACAAGTTCGAGCACGAGTAGCCGTTTGTCGCAAGATGCAACTGCTTCGCCAACACAAAGCCAACGCCCACTTAACCAGCCCTGAAGTTAGGCAGCACTGCGCTTTGTCTGCCAGCGATAATGAGTTTTTAGAGCTCGCCGTTGAAAAGCTTGGACTGTCGACCCGTGCACATCACAAAATTTTGAAAATTGCTCGCACTTTGGCGGATATGCAAGGGAGTGAACATATAGCTCATGAGCACCTAATTGAAGCACTTTCCTATCGAGCAATGGATAGGATTCTACGGCATTTGACCGAGGCTATCGCAATCTAACCCTTGCCAAATGATTATTTAATCGCTTCGAAGAACGCTTTGATGAGCGGGTTATCTTTTTTGATATTCAGGCAGCATATGCCTAGCTCAAATGGCGTGAACTGGTGATTAATGTCTAAAGTGGCGATACGTTCCTTCACCGGACTGTGCTCGACGACTACAGACGGCGCAATACCAATGCCACAACCTAAGGCAACCATACTGACAATGGCTTCGTGTCCGGAAACGGTTGCGTAGATATTTGCTTTGCCAAACTGCATGGAACGATACCACTTTTCAAACCGAGTACGAGCAGAACCATGTTCCGGCAAAATAACCGGAATTTTTGACCAGTCTATTGAGTCTGCTTGTAGTTGCTGTTGCACCTGACAAGCGATAGTCGGCGCAATGAGGTTTAGTGGTATATCTGCGATATGGTGGAAATAGTAGCTGCTCGATAAATTATCAGGCTTAGCAGCAATGGCGAGATCTGCGTGCTGATGCTGAATTTGAGGCAGTGCATCGGCTGCATCACCTGTCGTAAGGACTATTTCCACCAGTGGGTGTTGTTGCCTAAATTTATCAATCAGTTGTGGTAAATGGCTATACGCCGCAGTTACCGAGCAATACAAATGCAATTTACCGGTTAGCTGTGCTTGCTGCTGATTTAGTGCAAGTTTGAGTAGTGCAAGTTGCTCGATTTGCTGATCTGCATAGGCTTTAAGCTGTTCTCCCGCTGCGGTTAAGGTCGCCGTTCGGTTGTCTCTATGCAATAGCTGGCAGCCAAGCTCTTGTTCAAGCCTTGTGATCGTGCGACTCAAAGTGGAAGGGCTTACGTAAAAAGCCTCGGCGGTTTTGCCAAAATGTAGTTCAGTCGCTAAATGTTGAAACATCGCTAAAGATTTTGAATCCATCGAATCGTCACGCCTCCACTCGCCAAACCATCATTGCAATTTTTGCAACACTATAGTGCAAACAATTCACTTTAAGCAACAAACCTTTTCAACTAAGGTGTGCATTAATATTCAAATGAATAGCGTTTAACGCTGAAAACAGTATTCACAGTAAGGCTGGAAAAACAATGGCAAATTATTTCAATACCCTAAGTTTAAGAGAGCAACTTGCACAGTTAGGCAAGTGTCGTTTCATGAAACGCGATGAGTTTGCAGACGGCTGTAACTTCATCAAAGATTGGAACATTGTCATCGTCGGCTGTGGTGCTCAAGGTTTAAACCAAGGTTTGAACATGCGTGATTCAGGTTTAAATATCTCTTACGCATTACGTGAAGCTGCTATCGCTGAAAAACGTCAGTCATGGCAATGGGCCACTGAAAATGGTTTCACTGTTGGCACTTACGATGAGCTAATCCCACAAGCCGATTTAGTGCTTAACCTAACACCGGACAAGCAACATACTTCAGCAGTTTCAGCGGTTATGCCGCTAATGAAACACGGCGCAACACTAGCTTACTCTCACGGTTTCAATATCGTAGAAGAAGGTATGCAGGTTCGCCCTGACATTACAGTTGTTATGGTAGCGCCTAAGTGCCCGGGTACTGAGGTTCGTGAAGAATACAAGCGCGGTTTTGGTGTACCAACACTAATCGCCGTTCATCCTGAAAATGATCCTAATGGTGACGGCTTAGCCATTGCCAAAGCCTATGCATCTGCAACAGGTGGCGATCGCGCTGGTGTATTAGAGTCTTCGTTTATTGCAGAAGTAAAATCAGACTTGATGGGTGAGCAAACTATCCTATGTGGCATGTTGCAAACCGGTGCAATTTTAGGCCACCAACAATTGGTCGCAAATGGCGTTGATGCTGGTTACGCTCGCAAACTTATCCAATACGGTTGGGAAACTGTAACTGAAGGTCTGAAACATGGTGGTATCACCAACATGATGGATCGACTTTCTAACCCTGCGAAAATAAAAGCCTACGACATGGCTGACGAGCTTAAAGTTATCCTTCGCCCTCTTTTTGAAAAGCATATGGACGATATCATTGACGGTACATTCTCAAGTACGATGATGGAAGATTGGGCAAACGATGACGTTAACTTACTAACCTGGCGTGCACAAACGGCTGAAACATCTTTTGAGCTTGCACCAGATTGCGATACTGAAATTAGCGAACAAGAATTCTACGACCGCGGTATTTTCTTAGTCGCTATGGTTAAAGCGGGTGTAGAGTTAGCGTTTGAAGCTATGGTTGCTGCAGGCATCATCGAAGAGTCTGCTTACTATGAGTCACTTCACGAAACACCACTAATCGCGAACTGTATTGCCCGTAATAAGCTTTACGAAATGAACGTTGTAATCTCTGATACTGCGGAATACGGTAACTACTTATTCAGCCACGCTGCTGTACCACTACTTTCAGACTTCGTAAGTAAACTATCACTGGAAGATTTGGGTGAAGGTTTAGCAAGCCAATCTAACGGGGTTGATAACGTAAAATTGATTGAAGTAAACGAAGCAATTCGCAGTCATGGTGTAGAAGTAGTAGGTAAAGAACTGCGTGGCTACATGACAGATATGAAACGCATTGTTGAAGCAAACCTTTAATCGCTTCCAGGCTAGCTAGCTCAAGATGAGCTAGCTCACCAAATTTGCTCGCTGCAAATGGGCGTTACCCGGTCTTTACATGAAAGTTTTTCAAGTATGGCTAGCGCAGGTATCGCCCACCCTCCTCAACTTTGTTGACCAATCGGTTACAATCCAAGCAAAACAAGCGATTTTCTTTATAAAATATATATGACATAGCACTTAACCATATGGACAAATAACGAACTGCGGTTACTATATGTCCTTAGCCTGCATTCTAAGTACGAGGTATGTTTAAGTGGCGTTATCTATCAAACAAAAAATTTCGCTTTCCATTATTGGTTTTGTTCTATTAACCGCACTTCTCATTGGCGGATTTAGTCAGTGGACGGCTAAAAAGCAGCTAGAAGATCGCCTTTTGAATATTGAACTACCGTTTGCGATTAAGAATATTAGTGGCGAAATAGACAGCGAAATTCGCTTAATGGGCTCTGTAGCCAAAATGATTGCAACCGACAGCCACCTATTGGCTTGGCAAAAAGAAGGTAGCGATAGCGAAGGTGAGTCCCTTCTGCTCAATAAGCTTAATAACATTGCTGATGAATATGGCTTTAGTAAAACGTCGTTTGCCAATCGCAATACTGCTGACTACTGGAACCAAGATGGCTTTCTTCGTCGATTAATCAACAATGATGAAGATGGTTGGTTTTACCACTTTACTAACAGTGGTAAAGCAAGCTCGGTTAGCATTTATATTTACCCAGGAACCGACAATATTGACCTGTTTGTAAACTACCAACAAGTTAATGGTTTAGGCTTGGCAGGCATCGCTAAATCTTTCGATGACGTGGTTAAACTTCTCAATGCATTTAAATTAGAACAAACAGGCTTTGTTTACTTGGTCGATAAAAGCGGCATTATTCAACTCCATAAGAATAAAAGCTTAATCGGCAAGCATATCAGAGAAGTGTACGGAGACGCAGCGACTATGCTAACCGTGCCTGATGAATTCAACCTAGCGGAAGTAGAAAACCAAAAAGATCCGTTAATTGTGACCTCAAGCTATATACCAAGTGCAGAGTGGTTTGTTGTAGCGCAAGTGCCTAAAGCAGAAGTATTCAGCAGCTTAAACCAAACGACACTTAATATTATTATTTGGACAATTGTTGTGGCGATTACGGCCGCTATCTTCGCACTATTAATTGCTAACTCAATTACACGTCCTATCGCTACACTTGCCAGTTTATTTACGCGCATGGGACAAGGTGATGCTGATCTAAATTACCGTTTACCTGAAACTGGGCAGCAAGAGCTAATCCGTGTTGCTGCAGGGTACAATGCGTTTATCTCAAAACTTTCAACTCTGTTTGTAACTGTTGCGGAAAGTAGCAACCTATTGCGTACAACGGCAGATAGCTTGAGTGTAAAGGCTAATCAAACGCTAGAAAGTGCAGATGCAAATGATCAAAATACTAATCACATTTCACACGCTCTTGAGCAAATTAATATCACGGTATCTGATATCGCACAAAATGCGATGAAGGCATCTGATCTCGCTGAAAATGTGAAGCAAAATAGTGCGTCAGTAAATGAAGTGATTAAGACCACAAAAGCCGATGTTGTTGAATTAGGTGATAAAATTCACGATGTTTCCAAAGTAATTAACACGCTTACAGAAAACACTGACACAATTGCCCAAGCACTTGGTGTTATTGAAACAATTTCTGATCAAACGAACTTACTAGCACTTAACGCAGCAATTGAAGCAGCTCGCGCAGGTGAACATGGTAAAGGATTCGCCGTGGTTGCAGAAGAAGTACGTAGTTTAGCTGGCAAAACAGCCGCTTCAACCACGGAAATTCAAGATATCATGAATAGCCTACAGCAAACGTCAAATGCGGCTACGCAAGAGATAGAGGCTATTATTCGTCAGTCTTCTGATACCAGTAATTCGATCGCAAAAGCACAAGATATACTGGCTTCAAGCAACACGCTTACTGAAGAGATTTCAGATACAAACCGTTTGGTTGCAACAGCGACTGAAGAGCAATCGGTCACTCTTAATGATATCAATATCAACATGACTGACATCAGAGCAATTTCAACTGAAAACATGAGCAACGTAGCAAATATTGCGCAAGACAGCAGTAAACTGAATCAACTAGCAGAATCGTTAGATCTGCAAGTGGGACAGTTTCAGCAGAAAACATAGTATTCGCGCATAACAGCTGTGATATTGACCTATGATCTCAAGTGCTTGAGTATACGTATTATCGACATATAGTCGGAGGTCATTATGAGTACTCAACAAAGCCGTTTATGGCAAGCATTGGGTATCAAGGAAGATAGCCACATTACCGAGTTGATGGATTTAAGCATTGCTGAAACCAATGAAATTATCGACATTATGTTGGTAGATAACAGTCTATCGTCAGAGCTAAAGAAGACGATAAAAAGTTTGAACCAAAGCGCGTCTTAAACCGGGCGCGCTCAAAATTTTCATTCTGGCCCGTAATGAAAGCGAGCCGCAAAATGACGTAATAACTAGTCGAACCTATTTTTTAATCTTGTAGTCGTAGTTGACTGTTAGGTTGACCCCTAACGCTATAAGGTTGTCGTAGAAACCCGCCAAGTCACAATTTTTTGTCTGATTACATACAATGGCGTACTTCCTAACGGCTTGTTCATTGCTTTGTAATGAAGCCTTTTCTAACCAATTCAACGCTTGGTTAAAATCCGTTCTTACAACATCACCTGCTAAGTAGTATTCCGCTAATCGAATTTGTCCCAATGAAAATCCCATTTTTGCAGAGGTTTCCATTTTTTCAAATGCGCTGAACATATTATCTTCCAGGTAGTAAGCCTGTTCATACGCCAAGCCAGAAGCATATTCTCGTTCTCCCGGAATATAAGCACTACCAACACGATAGCCAGTATCATTAATAACGAAACTACCGAACAGAAAATTCCCCACAGGTCGTGCCGCTTTCAATATGCCGTTGTTCAATTGCAACTGTTTTAATTCTGCCAACGTGAATACATAGTGCTTTTTACCAAAGTAATTAAAGGCTGCTGTTTGGTTTGTTGCGATAGCGTCTCGAAACGAAGAGGTAAAAGCATAGAAGAAGTTTCCCATCACCAGTGAAACTTTGTCTCCCGTGATATCGACTACCCGGGCAATACGATACTTCTCACTAGGACGATAATCGCTAACAAGCATGCGATGATCGAGCAACATAAAATCATTAACAGCGGGGTATTCGACAATACGCTCCAACCCTGCTTGTTCACTCTCATGTGATTGCCACCAATAGAATAATGACATTATGAGTAGAAACGCACCGATAAACTTAATCACAAAATGGAATACATTAAATGACGATGTTAATAAACGACGGTAGAGTTCATGACTCATGCCACTTCGATCCGTAATGTGCAAACAATGGCTACATTCCAGTTTAACACTGCGAGCGGTTGGAAAAAGAGGTAGGCTTTCAAGCATTAAGTAAGCGTAGTTAATAACGCCTTTTACGTGGTGCTTTTGCTCTCCGCAACATGGGCACTTGTGATCATAGGTGACTCCGCTATTAATTATTGATTCACTGTATTCCATGTGTAGTCTGCCTATTTATTGGTCACAAAGAACCTGTTATAGCAATTAAAATTCCATTGCTCAAGCATAATACTAAAACTTTCGTATTTGTAACTAATTAAATTTTATTATGTTTATTTAAGAACAAAGGGAAGTGAAGGTGCCACTTAAGCAAAAAAACAACATGAAGCAAAGACGAAACAACGCCATATTTTGATTGCGCAACCCAATCAACATCGACTGCTTCTGCTATTGCCAGTACATTGTTCAAAAATTTAAAATAGACTTACCATTAGGTCTTCTGAAACCGATTTGCGCAAATTAAACAATGTTAACTATGGATAAAAATTAGACTTTCAGTGAAAATTTAGCTAAATACAGTAAAGAAAGTTGTCGCCCAAAGGATAGATATGGCCGTTTCAGATTATAGAGATAAAAGATTCTTAATTATTGATAGTCTGAAGCCATCACGCGACTTACTAAAGCAATTCGCATTTAACCTCCAGCCTGATGTTGTTGAAGCTAGCGGCTACTCAAACGACATCATTACCCGTTGCTCCGAAAATCATTATGATGTGCTTTTACTTGGCTACGACTTAGGTGATAGCCGTAAAAATGGTCAGCAACTATTGGAAGAACTGCGAGTTAATAACTTAGTTAACCGCCAGTCCGTTGTCATTCTGATAACTGCAGAAAATACCCAAGCGATGGTTTTAGCTGCGCTAGAACACAAACCAGATGATTACTTAACCAAGCCTTACCGAATAAAAGACTTACTAACCCGTCTTGACCGTTGCTACATGAAAAAACGAGATATGGGCGACATATACCAAGCATTAGATGATAAAGATCCAGAAAAAGCGATAGCGCTTTGTGATCGAGCCATAGAATTAAAAACCCCGTACCAAGCTGAATGTTACGGCATAAAATCGAGACAACTATTCGCACTTGATGAGTTTGATCAGGCAGCCAAAATATACCGACGCTTCGAAACTGAAAAAAACTGTCAGTGGGCCACCATAGGCCTAGGCAAGATTGCGTTACATCAAGAACATTATAATGATGCCATCAGCTATTTTTCAGGATTAGTTGAGAAGTCACCTCTTTACTTATCATCCTACGATTGGCTAGCTACTAGCTACGAGATTATTGAGCAGTTTCAAAGAGCTCAAGATGTGTTAGAAAAAGCAGTCACCCTATCACCTCTATCCGTTAAGCGTGTGGAACGATATGCCAAGCTGTGTTTCGAGAATGGTAATTATGAAAAAGCAACAAACGCCTTTGATCAGAATTATCAAATCGCCTCCAACTCTATTCACCATAAACCCGAAAATGCGTTTAACTTCTCAGAATCGTTAAACAAGCTTGCTCACGAATTGAGTGACTATCAATTTAAAATTAAAAAGAATCGTGTGGTAAATGCCCTTAGCGAAACTAATAAGAACTTTAATCAGTTAGGTGTGAAATTGCAGAGTCAGCTTCACACCGTAAGGTTAATGCAGAAAAATAAAGAAGAATACGACGCAAAGCGCATGCTAAAAAGTGCGGAGAACTTGATCGAGAAAGTCGGCGATGACTTAGATAACACATCTCTAGTGGGCATTGCTAAACTGCTTGGCCACTTAGATCGTCAAGCGCTTGCTAGCCAGTTAATTACAAAAGTCGTTGAACGCGCACCAGATGACATCACTTTGCTTAACGACGTAGAGAGTATTACAGACACCAATGTGAAGCTTACAGAAAGAAAAGAGACACAACAGGCATTAAACCAAGCTGCAAAGAGCTACACAAACAAAGACTTTATCAGCGCGTATAAACGCCTTAACGAAGCATATCAACGCTATCCTCACCATATTGGCATCAAGTTGAACTTAGTCCAAACGTTGCTCGCAATCTATATCGAGAGTAAAAAACAAGAATCCCTAGTAAAAGCCGGAAAGCTACTTTCTTCGATTGCAGGGCTTTCTAGAGACAACCCAGCATTTCCTCGATTTTCGCGTTTAAACAGCGAGTTTAAAAACCTTAATAACAAGTAGCTATCTTCGAGGCACTTGACAACACCGCTAGCGAAAGTGCTATCTTACTAGTACTTTAAGTGTCTAACTGGGGTGATGCTTAAATACCAATATAGTAATAATAAAGGTATTTTCATGGCAAATTACAATCCCGGTAGTGCGTCAGAAGTCGATACATCTTCTGCTGATGACCCAAATACACAGTCAAGTTCCACTCAGTCAAATTCAAGCGCTGATTCTAAAACACATCGATACTATGCTTTAGTGCTCTTAACTATCGTATACAGTTTCAATTTTATCGATCGACAATTATTGTCGATTTTACAAGAGGCCATTAAGGCAGACCTTGGCTTAAGTGATAGTCAATTAGGTTTACTAACCGGATTTTCATTTGCACTATTCTATGTGCTGGCAGGCATACCCATCGCGAAACTAGCTGATAAGCATAATCGTAAGAACATTATTGCCATTGCACTTTTTGTGTGGAGCTTTATGACAGCGATTAGTGGGTTTGTTCAAAACTACCTACAGCTTTTGTTAGCGAGGATAGGCGTTGGTGTTGGTGAAGCTGGTGGTAGTCCTCCTTCCCACTCAATCATCTCTGATATTTTCCCACCAGAGTCTCGTGCTAGCGCACTAGGGTTTTATTCAACTGGTGTGAACATAGGTATTTTATTTGGATTTCTTTTAGGTGGCTGGCTAAATGAGGCATTTGGTTGGCGAACTGCATTCATGGTTGTTGGCGCACCAGGCGTTTTACTCGCCTTTATCGTATGGTTTACGCTAAGAGAACCTATTAGAGGACTAAACGAAAACAGACAAACAGCTGGGTCTGAGGCTTCTTTTAAAGCCGTATTAAGTTTACTTTGGAGCTTACGTTCATTTAAGAATCTAGCCTTAGGTTCAGCACTGACTGCCTTTGTAAGCTACGGACTCGTTAGTTGGGCTGCATCTTACATGATTAGAATTCACGGTATGTCGACAGGAGAACTTGGCAGTTGGTTGGCGCTCATTATCGGTGTAGGCGGTGCGATTGGCGTTTTCGGCGGAGGGGTCATCGCTGATAAGCTCGCGAAGAAAGATAAACGATGGTACGTGTGGCTTCCCGCGCTAGTAGGATTAATCGCCTTACCATTTATTGCGTTATTTTGTTTAGCAGAAACTAAATATACTGCTTTAGCTTACATGGTGATTCCCTCTATTTTCGCCAATGTATATTTAGGAAATGTTATTGCCACTACTCATGGTTTAGTCGGCCTTAGAATGCGTGCAATGTCGTCTGCTATTTTATTTTTAATTCTGAATATTATCGGCTTAGGATTAGGTCCTTGGAGTGTTGGTCTACTGAGCGACTATTTGCAACCTACATATCAAGCAGACTCACTTAGGTATGCGATGCTTTATATTCTGCCTGCCGTAAGCTTCTGGTCTATCTGTCACTTCTATTTTGCGGGTAAGACATTGAGAGAAGATCTTGCGAACGCACCAGATTAGAAACTGATAATCTTGAACAATAATAAAAGCTGCTGATTAGGCAGATTTTTTGTGTATGAACTTTTTCGAGATATAAAAAAACCGTCCAATAGGACGGTTTATTTTATATGGTGGAGGGAGGTGGATTCGAACCACCGAAGGCGGAGCCGTCAGATTTACAGTCTGATCCCTTTGGCCACTCGGG
>CANLNK010000009.1 GCA_947492575.1 uncultured Thalassotalea sp. | reverse complement strand
GAGCAGCCTGGTAGCTCGTCGGGCTCATAACCCGAAGGTCGTCAGTTCAAATCTGGCTCCCGCAACCAATTCTTTTTTATTGTTAGAATTAAAACAAACAACAACGGTCGTCAGTTCCCTCTTTTCTAAATAAGGGCTCCCGCAACCACTTCTTTTCCCCTTAATTCCTTTTTAGTTTTAGCATCAAGAAACAGTCGTCAGTTCCCATTTCACTGGAATGCTACTTTCGTGAATTTTTATCAAAATTAATGATTTAGCTGTTTATTCGTGATAAAAAGCAAATTCGTCGATTTATAAGTAATATTATGAACAAGCCAAGCCTAATTTGGGGATTACTGTTTTTATTCTCGTATCAACCCGTTCACGCGAAAAGTTGTGATATTTCTGGGATATGGCAGCATGCCGATAAATCAGCAACACTCTTAGTGGATTTAACCAAAGCCGAAGTTTCAGTGCATCAACATGACGAGAACCCTAAAGCGAATGGTTTAGTCGTAATAAAAGACGTCACTGAAATAAAGCCATCACATAAATGGCATGCGCAAATGTACAACGCCGCTGAAAACAACTTCGTAAAAGTCGATATTTATCAAGAGAACTGCCAAATTCTACGTATTTATGATAACGACAAAGAAATTCTAAAAATGCTGAGAAACAAATAGAGAAGTTAAACGTGAAATTTAAAATAGGTGAATTGCGCCACCCTGAAGTAGTAAAGCTTCTACAAGAACATCATCAAGATATGCTATCGCTTTCACCACCTGAAAGTGTCCACGCCCTCGATTTAACGGCGCTAGAAAAGGCTGACATAACGTTTGTCAGCGTCTGGATAGACAATCGATTAGCTGGGGTTGGTGCGCTTAAAGAGTTAGAGAATGGCCACGGTGAAATAAAGTCTATGCGCACATCAAAAGCATTTTTAAGACAAGGTATTGCCGCCAACATACTCAACTTTATTATCGAACAAGCAACCATGCGTTCATACAATCGCCTTAGTTTAGAAACTGGGACAATGGAAGCGTTTAAACCTGCCCACAAACTTTACCTTTCATTCGGATTTACAGAATGCCCTCCGTTTGGCAGCTATAAAGTAGATCCAAACAGTCTATTTTTGACGAAAGTACTTTAGTTAATATGGCTCTATTGTGGCGTTACTACCTTGTACTAATTAGTGTATTTGCCTCTGTCGCATTCATTGAAAGCCAAACAGCGTTGCTTTCTAAATTAGCAACTAGCTACTTTCAGCCCTCAATTTTTTGGTCGCAAGCAGCCTTGATCGCTTTATTAATAAAAGTGTTCGTTCAAAGAGGTACATTAGGTATATGCTTCGGAAGCCGTTTAATGTTGACTATCAAAGAATGGCATTGGCTCAACATAAGCTTGATTGCCCTATTCATTTTACTTGCTTTGTTAGCAGCTTTGTTCGGTTTTACAGCTCAAGTTCATTCCAATAACCTCACTAAACAAATCTGGGCAAACTACAAACTCTTCGTACAACCAATATTACTGCTGTTTTGGCCAATATTCGCTATTGTGATGTTTAACAAAAGATCACCTCAATAATGAGCCAGCTAAAGCTGCCCAAGAGTGTTCGCAGACATAATCTTATTTCTAAGCCAAGTATTGGCAGGATCTTTATCCACGTTTGAATGCCAATACAAATGAACATCAAGTGGTGGTAAATCTATAGGTAATGGCGCAATACCAATTGGAAGTAAAGCACGATACATTTTTGCAGAATTCTCTGGCAAAGTTAGCAGCATATCGTTATTGATAATCACTCGGCAGGCCGACATCAAATGCTGACATCTCAAACCAACCTTTCGTTGAACACCTAATCGCCCTAACTCGAAATCTTCGATACTTGGACCGGATGTTCGCGCAGACGCTACCACATGTGTTTGGCTTAAATAGCGCTGTAAGTCTAACTTACCGGTAAAAATCGGATGATTCTTGCGTGCAACAACCACCAATTTATCTTTCGTTAATTGTTGGTGTTTAACGTTGTTGCTAACTGGCAGTAAAATATCAATCGCAACATCTATATCACCACTAGCCAGCTTATTCTCCAACTCACTACGTCGCACACGTTTCGAGGTAAAGTTCATATGAGGAGACTCAGTCATCAACTGAGTTGCAAAGTGAGGCAAATAAGATGCTTCTAACGAGCTGTGCATGGATAAAGTACAGACTTTACGAGAGGTAGACGGCTCAAAATTCTGAGATTGATAAAGACTCGTTTGAAGTTGGTGTAATGCTTCACGCACATCACCAATGACATTCTTGGCCAGCGCAGTAGGCTTCATTTGATTACCCTGTCTGATAAACAGCTTGTCGTCAAAATGGTCTCTTAACTTTGCTAGCGAATGGCTGACAGCTGGCTGCGACAAATTTAATGCAGAAGCCGCTTTACTTATGTTGCCTTCACAATATATTGCTTCAAAGACCACAAACAAATTCAGATCAATTTTCACAATAATTCCACCCCAGTGATTTTTTCATTAATTTCCCTACTAAACTTATTCTTATATCTGATTTCTACCACACCATCACTATTCTTACCACGAATACTAACTGATTCCTAATATTCATTTGTTTAATTGTTCTTGGATTCATAACATAAGATCAAACTCAACGATCTATATGTTATGGCAGCACTTTACTTAATTAGACACGGACAAGCGTCATTTGGTGAGCCCGAATATGACCAACTCAGTAGCAAAGGACGACAACAAAGCGTGATGCTTGGGCAAAGTTGGCACAACCTGCCGCAACCAGATAAATTTTACACTGGCGACTTAAAGCGTCATAAGCAAACATTTGATGCATTTAATACGGAATTAGGCAATTCAAGTGATGTTTTATCTCTTAGTGAGCTAAACGAATTTGATCATATCGACATCCTGCTAGCAGCTAATCCAAAATGGCAAAGTACTCAAGATATATTCAAAGCCTTCGCACATCGTGAAGATGCCAAAGCCGCATTAACCGATGTTTTCAATCAAGCACTGGATGAATGGATAACTAATTCGACGTCTACTGCTTATAAAGAAAATTGGCACTCATTTAAAACGCGCTGCGTCAGCGGCTTACACAAAATGGTTAGTCAACGAGCCGCAAACGAACAACACATTTTTGCGTTTAGTTCTGGCGGTGTCATCGCCGCAACTATCCAGTACTTATTGTCGCTTTCTGACGAACATACGCTACAACTAATGCAACAACTGAGAAACACTAGCGTCACCAAAGTTTTGTTTTCTGGTGATCGTATTTCTCTCGATTATTACAACAACTACCGTCACCTTGAGAAAGTAGGTGCAAGTTGGTCAACTTATCGTTAAACGGGTAATAACAATGAATAACAACTTATTTGATTTAACTGGAAAAATTGCGCTAGTCACCGGAGCTAGCCGTGGTATTGGTGAACATATCGCAAAAGTACTCGCGAGTTATGGTGCTCACGTTATCGTATCAAGTCGTAAGATCGACGGCTGCCAAGCCGTTGTTGATCAAATTAAAGAAGCTGGTGGCAGCGCAGAAGCGATTGCTTGCCACATAGGCGATATGGCACAAATCGATAGCTTGTTTGAGCAAATCGTATCGAGCCACGGAAAACTCGATATTCTTATTAACAACGCGGCAGCCAATCCATACTTTGGCCATATCCTAGAAACTGACTTAGCAGCCTACGAAAAAACCGTCGACGTTAACATCCGCGGATACTTCTTTATGTCTACGAAGGGCGCAAACATCATGCGCGAAAATGGCGGCGGCAGTATCGTTAATGTCGCGTCCGTTAACGGGGTTATACCTGGCGACCTTCAAGGGATTTATTCAGTGACAAAAGCGGCGGTTATTTCGATGACGAAAGCATTCGCTAAAGAGTGTGCGCAATTCAATATTCGTGTTAACGCCCTACTACCTGGTGCTACAGACACCAAATTCGCATCTGCACTTGTTAAAAACCCTAAAATTCTAGAGCAAGCAATGGCACACGTGCCAATGCGACGTGTCGCAGAGCCTGAAGAAATGGCTGGCACTGTACTTTACCTTGTTTCGGATGCAGCAACATATACAACTGGCGCAGCTATCAATGTTGATGGCGGCTACTTGCTTGGCTAAACCTTGGCTATACGCAACTACTAAAAGGACAAACTCATGGATTTCGAATACTCAGATAAAGTAAATGATTTAATTGGCCAAGTTCGCGCTTTTATGGATGAATACGTTTATCCAAACGATGAAAAAATTCATCAGCAAGTTGCTGAAAACCCATGGTCAACGCCACCTTTGCTTGAAGAGCTTAAAGCAATCGCTAAGCAGCGTGGTCTTTGGAACTTATTCCTCCCCCAAAGTTACGGCGATTTTAGTGCAGGCTTAACTAACCTCGAATATGCGCCACTAGCAGAAGAGATGGGCAAAGTATTTTGGGCACCTGAGGTATTTAACTGTGCAGCACCAGATACCGGTAATATGGAAGTGTTGGCTAAATACGGTAATCCTGAACAACAAGAGAAATGGTTAAAACCATTACTCGAGGGCAAAATTCGTTCAGCATTTGCAATGACAGAACCGGAAGTGGCATCAAGTGATGCGACTAACATAGAGACAACTATTGAACGCGATGGTGATGAATACGTCATAAACGGGCGTAAGTTTTACATAAGTGGCGCTTGTCGTAAGCAATGTGAAATTTTGATCGTTATGGGTAAAACAGACCCAACCAATGAAAACCGCTATATTCAGCAATCTCAAATTCTCGTGCCAACTAACACGCCGGGCGTAAACATTATTCGCCCTATGCATGTATTTGGATATAACGATGCGCCAGAAGGACATGCAGAAATCGTATTCGATAATGTGCGCGTACCTGCAAGTAATATTATCGCTGGTGAAGGTCGTGGTTTTGAAATCGCACAAGGTCGCTTAGGGCCAGGTCGTATTCACCACTGTATGCGCTCAATTGGCGCTGCACAACGAGCTTTAGAAATGATGTGCCAGCGTGTTAACGAACGTGAAGTCTTCGGCCAGCCAATGAGTAAACTGCAATCGATTCGTGAAGATATTGCGATGTCGGCGTGTCAAATTGAACAAGCGAGGCTAATGACGTTAAAAGCTGCTCAAAAAATGGATACGGTTGGCAACAAAGCGGCTAAAGATCTTATCGCGATGATCAAAATTGTGGCACCAAACATGGCGTTAGACGTAATAGATAGAGCAATACAAATTTTCGGCGCTGCTGGTGTGTCTCAAGATACATTCTTGGCTCACATGTGGGCTGGTCAGCGTACGCTGAGACTTGCAGACGGACCAGACCAAGTACACATGATGCAACTTGGCCGTAATTTAGCGGCTCAATTTCATCCTATGCCAAAGAAATAAGTAGGAACTTAGAAGTTTATCATGATGACAACACAACCTATTGAGCAACAGCTTGGTCAATTAAGTGAATATCTTTCTTCGCATATTGATGGGTTTAGCGGCGCCATCCAATTAGAAAAATTCGATGGCGGTCAGTCTAACCCAACGTTCAAGTTAACCAATGGTAAAAATACTTACGTATTGCGCAAGCAGCCGAGTGGCAAACTGTTAAAGTCAGCTCATGCCGTGGATAGAGAATTCCGAGTCATTGATGCGCTATACCAATCTAATGTACCGGTAGCCAAGCCCTATCACTTGTGTACTGATACGAAAGTGATCGGTGAAATGTTTTACGTGATGGAGTTCTGCGATGGTGACATCTATTGGGATGCAGCGCTAAAAGGTGTTGCCGATAATACTATGCGCCAGCAGATGTACGACAACATGAACCAAACACTTGCCAATATCCATAGTATCGATTTAGAAAAAGTTGGACTAAGTGACTATGGTAAGCCCGGTAATTACTTTGAGCGTCAACTGAGCCGGTGGATAGAACAATACAAAGCAAGTGAGATTCAAAAAATTCCAGAAATGGATTCACTCTACACATGGTTAGAACAGCACTTACCTGCAGATGATGGCCGCATAGCATTAGTACATGGCGACTACCGTCTAGATAACCTTATTTTTCATAAAGGTAAAGCTGAAGTACAAGCAGTACTTGATTGGGAGCTATCTACACTTGGACACCCATTTGCCGATCTGGCTTACCAATGCATGCAATTGCGCCTTCCAGAAGGTATGGGGAAAATTGATGGTTTAGGTCAAAAAGATAGACAAACCTTGAGCATCCCTACCGAAAAAGACTACGTCAAAAGCTACTGTAAGCGAATGAATATAAGCAGCATCGACAACTGGTCGTTTTACTTGGCGTTTAGTTTTTTTAGATTAGCCGCTATTTGCCAAGGCGTTGCAAAAAGGGCTTCGCAAGGTAACGCTTCAAATAAACACGCTGCACAAGTAGGCGCATTTGTTAAACCGCTTGCGCAATATGCGCATCAGGCAATTGCAGAATAATTGGCCGATAAGCACAGCATAGAAAGTAGAGCCAAGTAGCCGACTTAAAAAAGCAAAAACAAAAGAATTAAACGAAAGGGTAAAGTTATGGATTCAAAGTTAAATTTCGACAATAAAGTGGCACTGATTACAGGCGCATCTCAAGGTTTTGGTAAGTTATTAACACTCGAACTTGCCTCCCGTGGCGCAAAAGTAGTGTTGGGCGATATTAAAGCGGAGTCACTGGCGGATTTTACAGAAACGCTTAAGCAGCAAGGCTATCAAGCGATTTCACTAGCTGGCGATGTATCGGACGAAAGTTACTGCAAAGCATTAACAGAACTTGCCGTAAGCGAATTTGGATCTCTTGATATTGCGGTTAATAACGCAGGTATCGCGCCAAACTTCGCACCACTTCACATGACAGATGAAGCAACGATGGACAAACAATTTGCAGTCAATGTTAAAGGTGTCCAATTTGGCATGAAACATCAAATCCAGTACATGCTTACGCAAGGCAGCGGTGTACTGCTTAACGTAAGTTCAATGGCTGGTCTTGGCGGCGCGCCAACCGTTTCGTCATATGCAGCTGCAAAGCACGCGGTTGTCGGTTTAACCAAAACCGCAGCTGTTGAATATGCTGCCGCCAACATTCGCATAAATGCTGTTTGTCCTTTCTTCGCATTAACCAATATGGTTACCGATGTATCAGATGACGAAAGCCGCAAAAAGCTTGCTCGTCGAGCACCAATGAAGCGTTTAGGACAACCTGAAGAAATTGTAGCGACCATGCTATTGCTACTTTCTCCTGCAAACACCTACATGACTGGCCAATGCATCGCTATTGATGGCGGTGTGTCAGCTATGTAACGACCCTTTCGAGGAACACTTATGTCTGCACCTATGATAAACGAACGTGATATTAACTTTATGCTGTATGAGCTTTTCGACTGTGAAAGCTTATGCCAGCGTGAGCGTTATCAAGATCATGACAAAACGACCTTCAATGAAGTCATTAGTACTGCCAAGCAGATTGCTGAAAAACACTTTTTGCCAATGCGTAGCAAGTTGGACAATCAACAGCCCACGTTTGATGGTAAGAAAGTCCATATCATTGACGAACTTAAACCCGCTATTGATGCCCTAAACGAATCTGGTATTCCTTCCGCTACGGCAGATTACGAGTTCAACGGTATGCAGTTGCCGCCAATAGTTTCCAATATGGCCAATGCCTACTTAACCATCGCAGGTGGAACAGCCTTGGGTTACAGCATGTTAACCACAGCGAATGCAAATTTGTTGCAAGCGCACGGGAGTGAAGCGCTTATCGAAAAGTGGGTAAAGCCACTACGACAAGGAAGATTCGCTGGCACGATGGCGATGACGGAGCCTGGAGCTGGCTCAGGGCTCGCAGACTTAATCACGTCTGCAGAACAAACAGAAAAAGGCCACTATCTCGTTACGGGTAACAAAATCTACATTTCTGGTGGTGACCACGACTTAAGCGAAAATATTGTCCACTTAGTTTTAGCAAGAGTTAAAGGTGCACCAAAAGGTGTTAAGGGTATCTCGTTATTTGTAGTGCCAAAATTCTTAGTGAATGACGACGGCAGCCTAGGTGAACAAAATGATGTCGCCCTAGCTGGCTTATTCCACAAGATGGGTGGACGAGCGCAAACTTCGACGGCACTGAGCTTTGGCGAGAAAGGCGGTGCAATAGGCTACTTAGTCGGTGAAGAAAATCGCGGCTTACAATACATGTTCCATATGATGAACGAAGCGCGAATTATGGTAGGAGCCAGCGGTGCTGCACTTGCTGTTGCTGGTTACCAATATTCTGTGGACTACGCCAATAACCGTCCTCAAGGTCGCTTGCCGTCTTGTAAAGATCCTCACTCACCTATGGTAAACATTATAGAGCATGCAGATATCCGACGTATGCTACTGGCGCAAAAAGCATATTCAGAAGGTGCTCTCGCGTTAGTGCTATTGGGTAGCCAATTATCGGATGACGAGAAAACGGCGCCAACAGAACAAGAAAGAAGTCACGCTCATACCCTGCTCGATTTACTCACTCCGGTGATCAAAACATGGCCATCTGAATACGGACCTAAAGCTAACGATTTTGCAATTCAAGTACTAGGTGGTGCTGGCTATATCAACGAACACCCTGTTGAAATGTTCTACCGAGATAATCGCTTGAATCCAATTCACGAAGGCACAACAGGTATTCAGTCGCTTGATTTATTGGCACGTAAAGTTCCTATGAACAAAATGCAGGGCTATCACGTTTTGCTCGGCGAAATGGAAAAGACCATTAAGTTGGCGAGTAGTGATGAAAAACTAACAGAGTATGGTCAGCACCTCGGCCAAGCAATTGCAACACTTAATAAAACCACTGAGCACTTGCTAGTCTCTATGGGGAAAGAGAACATTGATTTAGTGCTCGCTAATTCAGTGCAATACCTCTCAATGTTTGGACATATTGTTATCAGTTGGCTGTGGCTTAAACAAGCGATAGTCGCCAGCCAAGCGCTTAACCTTGGTAATGGCAGTGAACTACATGAAAGTGAGCAGCACTTTTATCACGGCAAGTTGCAAGCGATGCAGTATTTCTTCCGTTATGAGTTGCCGCAAATCAACCATTGGTCAAATTTACTAACTACGTTGGACAGTACAACCTATGACATGAAGAAAGAGTGGTTTTAACCACTCTACTTCGCTTTTGCTTTGATTATTTGGACTTTTTCTAACAGGCCTTTCTAACAGAACTGACCTAGAACAACAGAACCAAGAATTAATACTTAAAAACAACAAATTACAACAAAGCGTTTATTTCAATTAAAAAGGAAACAGCAATGCCGACAATGATAAAAAGAGACAACATCGCTGACTATATTGGCTTTCAAGCCGAGCCAACGCCATGGCACCAAGTTGAACAGTCTCAAATTGATCAATTCGCCGACTGCACGCTAGACCATCAGTTTATTCATATCGATCCTGAAAAAGCCAAAGCAACACCATTTGGCACCACCATAGCTCACGGATTTCTGACACTTTCAATGCTTTCTCACTTTGCGGAAAGCTATAGCGTCGTTATTGACGGTTGCTATATGGGTATTAATTCAGGTTTCGACAAAGTGAGATTTTTGGCACCTGTAAAGGTGAATAGCCGTATTCGCGCATTGGCCAAAGTTGTTGCCATCGATGAGACAAAACCAGGGCAATTTCGCATTAAAACCGAAGTATCAGTAGAAATTGAAGGTGAAGAGACACCAGCGTTAATCGCAGAGTGGATTGGCATTCAAATGGTTAAGTAGTCCAAATCACAATATTGGCTACCGCTACAAAAGATACAGTTCGACGAAAGAATTCGAGCCCAATAGAGTTAAAGGAACACAAGATGACTATTAGTTATACAGACAGAGTCGCCATCGTTACTGGCGCAGGTAACGGTTTAGGAAAATCACACGCAATTGAACTTGCTAAGCGCGGCGCGAAAGTTGTCGTTAATGATTTAGGCGGTGCACGCGACGGTAGTGGCAAATCATCCGCAGCCGCTGAAGAAGTTGTTGCAGAAATTATCGCGGCAGGTGGTGAAGCATTTAGCCATGGCGCCAATGTCGCTAATTTTGAAGAAGTTCAGGATATGGTTAACCAAACCATGGAAAAATGGGGGCGCGTGGACATCTTAGTTAACAATGCAGGCATCCTGCGTGATAAGTCGTTTTCTAAAATGACCTTAGATGATTTCAAACTGGTCATGGATGTGCATTTAATGGGCTCTGTTAACTGTACGAAAGCGGTTTGGGAGATCATGAAAGCCCAAAACTACGGCCGCATTGTAATGACAACGTCTTCAAGTGGCATGTACGGCAACTTTGGTCAGAGTAACTATGGTGCTGCAAAAATGGCTGTACTCGGTTTAATGACCACGCTAGTACTTGAAGGCGCTAAGCACGATATTAGAGTAAATGCATTGGCCCCTACAGCGGGAACACGCATGACGGAAGATCTAATGCCAGAGCATATCGTCAAAATGTTCGCTCCTGAATATGTAACGCCTGGGTTATTAACCCTTTGTGACGACGATGCACCCAATCGCACAATTTTATGCGCTGGTGCCGGTGGTTATGCGACGGCAAGCTTGTTTGAGACAGATGGTATTTACCTGCCTGTTGAACAACAAACACCTGAAGCAATTCGCGACCAGTGGCAGGCAGTAACAAGCACCGACAATCAACAAGCACTTGAAGCGGGCGTTAAACAAGGCGAGAAATTTATTGGTAAAGCGATGGCTGCTACTAAATAAAATGTTGATAACAAATAATAAGAAGGAAAGGAGTAGAATATGTCCAGAGAAGCCGTAATTGTTTCTGTCGCTAGAACACCCATTGCAAAAGCTTACCGAGGTGCTTTTAACAATCTCACTTCACCCACAATGGCAGCCCACGCCATCAACGCTGCGCTTAACAAGGTAAACTTAGACGGCAGCGAAGTAGATGACTGTATTTTCGGTGCTGCCCTTCAACAAGGTAGCCAAGGAATGAACTTTGGCCGCCAAGCTGCAATGGCAGCCGGATTACCAGTTTCAGTCGCTGGCATGACTATAGATAGACAATGTGCTTCTGGCCTAATGGCGGTTGCTAGCGGCGCAAATCAAATCGTATGTGATGGCTCAGACGTTATCATTGCAGGTGGCTGTGATTCTATCTCGCTTGTTCAAAACGAACATATGAATATGCACAGAGCGGTTGATGACAAAGTCAAAGCCCATGCGCCAGCCGTCTATATGCCTATGTTAGATACCGCAGAAGTAGTCGCAAACCGCTACGACATTTCTCGCGAACGCCAAGATGAATACGCCCTACTTTCTCAGCAGCGCACCGCTGCTGCCCAAGAAGCCAACTTATTTGCTGATGAAATTGTGCCAGTGACTACTACTAAACTGGTACAAGATAGAGAAACTGGTGAGGTTTCTTCGCAGGAAGTCACGCTAACGAAAGATGAAGGAAATCGCCCTGACACTACGCTTGAAGGCTTATCCAACGTAAGAACGGTAAAAGAAGACGGTTGCATTACTGGCGGTAACGCATCACAACTTTCTGATGGAGCGGCAGCATTAGTGCTGATGGAAAAATCTGTTGCTGAGGCTAAAGGTTTAGCACCTCTTGGCGTCTACCGAGGCATGGCGGTAGCTGGCTGTGAACCAGATGAAATGGGCATAGGTCCTGTTTATGCCATTCCTAAGTTATTAGCGCGCCATAACCTGACAATGGATGACATCGGTCTGTGGGAACTCAATGAAGCGTTTGCCGTACAAGTGCTTTACTGTGCTGACCATTTAGGTATTCCTATGGATAAGCTAAACGTTAATGGCGGTGCTATTTCTATAGGCCACCCTTATGGTATGAGCGGTGCTCGACTTGTTATGCATGCGCTGTTGGAAGGGAAACGACGTGGCGTTAAATATGTCGTCATCACCATGTGTATCGGCGGCGGACAAGGTGCTGCTGGCTTATTTGAGGTGCTTTAATTAAGTACTTTAGCCAAGTACCTCAAATGATTACTTTTATGCAAAGAAAAGAAACAAAAAGCTAATGATAAAAAGCTTTAAAGTCAGCCCGTTTTAGTTAATATTATTTCTAGCACCGTCAAAAATAATAAATAAGACAAAATGATAAACTTGTCAGGCGGTGTATAGAAAAAACGTAAAAATGCTAAGAAAACATTACAAAAGCAGATTTACAAAAACTAAATTACAAAAGCAAAATTAGAAAAAACAACACAATTACAACAGACGTTTAGATAGAAGGACAAATTGCATGGATAAAGTATGGTTAGAAAAAAGTTATCCACCTGGGGTGCCATTTGAAATCGATCCGGATAAGTTCTCTTCACTAGTTGAGATGTTCCTCACTTATACCGATGAGTTTAAAGACAATACGGCATTCATCAATATGGATGCCAGTATCACCTACCAAGAACTCGCCGATCAAGCTAAAGCATTTGCCGCATTCTTACAAAATGAATGGGGTTTCAAGCACGGCGATAAATTTGCGATCATGATGCCTAACGTGTTGCAGTACCCTGTGGCGTTGTTTGGTGCATTGATGGCAGGCTTGACGGTAGTGAACGTCAACCCGCTTTATACAGCGCGCGAGCTTGAACATTTGTTGAAGGACTCAGATGCCAAAGGTATCTTGATTATCGAAAACTTTGCTAACACGCTTGAGTCTATCGTCGACAAAACCAACGTTGAACATGTCATTACAACAGGTTTAGGTGACCGTTTAGGTGGGTTAAAAGGAATGTTGGTCAACGCGGTTGTTAAGCACGTCAAGAAAATGGTGCCTAAGTTCCACTTACCTGATGCCGTGAAGTTTAACCACGTCATTGCGAAAGGTGCGAGTCTACCTTTTACACCCGTTGATGTGAGCCCAACCGATTTAGCATTCTTGCAATACACAGGTGGCACAACCGGCCCGTCTAAAGGTGTTATGCTGACTCACAGAAATATGGTCGCTAATCTAGAGCAATCAAAAGCGATGACGACACCGATTTTTGAGTCTGACCAAGAAATCATGATCACGGCGTTGCCGCTTTATCATATCTTCGCACTCAACTCGAATTGCCTGTGCTTCATTGCGTACGGCGGTACTAATGTATTAATTACTAATCCCCGTGATATGCCTGGCTTCGTTAAAGAATTAGCTAAATACCGCTTCACCGCGATTACCGGTGTTAATACCCTATTCAATGGCTTAATTCACACGCCAGGGTTTGAAAAACTCGACTTTTCAGGCCTTAAAGCAGCACTTGGTGGTGGCATGGCGGTGCAACGTCCAGTTGCCGAAAAATGGCAAAAAATCACAGGTGTACGGTTACTTGAAGGCTACGGTTTAACTGAATGTTGCCCGATGGTAACTATTAGCCCTTACAACCAAACTGAATTTAACGGTTCTATTGGTTTACCAGCAGCGTCGACAGAGATTCGATTGGTTGATGATGAAGGCAATGATGTGGGTATAAACGAACCAGGTGAATTGTGGGTGAAAGGTCCACAAGTCATGAAGGGGTATTTAAATCGTCCTGATGCGACCGCAGAAACTATCGAAGATGGTTGGTTGAAGACGGGCGATATCGCGACAATGGACGAAGACGGTTACTTCCGTATCGTTGACCGTAAAAAAGACATGATTATCGTCTCTGGCTTTAATGTTTATCCAAATGAAATTGAAGAAGTCATGGCCTCTCACCCTGGTGTACTTGAAGCAGCCGCTATCGGTATGCCTTTTGAAGCCACTGGTGAGAAAATTCGTGTTTACATCGTGAAAAGTGATAAGTCGTTAACGGAAGAACAAATTACTACCCACGCGCGTGAAAATTTAACCAACTACAAGGTGCCTAAGGAAGTTTGTTTTATTGAAGAAAGCGAAATGCCTAAATCAAACGTAGGTAAGATTTTGCGAAAAGAGTTACGTACAATGGCAGCCGCAACCGAAAAAGCCGTTGCGTAACCTGTATGAATAGCGCTATTAGCTATTAGCTATTAGCTACGACATTGGAAAGAATAAACTGCTGGTCAAATGGCAAAATTTACCAGCAGTTTTTATTAATATGCTTCTTAGCGTATGTAAACCCAACCACATTGCCTCAGTGTTTCTCGGCTCCAATGTTGTTAGGTTTAAGTACATTAATTATTAGAAAACTGAAATTTACAAAAGGTAAGCACACCACAAATGATAGAAGTATATGCGGGAAAGACAGCCCTAAAGGCAATGCAAGAACAAGGGTTTTCCCAAGATATCTTTGATACTTTTTTAGGTGCCAGTGGCGGCCCCAAATGGTTCACCTTATTTGGCTTAGACAAATATGTCTTTGGCGAATTTTTCAAAGATAGAACAAAAGAGCTCAATCTAATGGGTTCCAGCGCTGGTGCTTTCCGTGCCGCCTGTTTTGGACAAAATGATCCAGTTGCCGCAATTTCAAGGTTGGCAGAGAACTATGCCAATACGCGCTATTCCAATGATAAACCGACGCCAGCAGAAATAACGGATAAAGGGCGAGCACTGCTAGACTACGTCTTAGACACTAAGGGTGTTGACGAAATCATCAATAACCCTGTCAGAAAAGCACACCTTGTTGTCGCTAAGTGTAATGGCCTAGTCGCCAGCGAAAACAAGGTACTGCAGGTTTCAGGTTTAATGGCCAGCTACCTGAGAAACCGAGTAAACAGAAAGTATCTTAGAAATCAATACGAACGCTTTATCTTCCAACCGAAGAGCAGCAATTTAGCCATCAGCGATCCTGACGACTTTAAAACAACGATTACTTATCTGAGCCAGGATAACTTAAAAGATGCGTTACTCGCTTCGGGCTCCATTCCTATGGTAATGGAAGGTATTAGCGATATTGCCGATTGCCCTAAAGGGATGTATCGAGACGGTGGCATTATCGATTACCATTTTGATGTAAAGATCCACAACCCTAATTTGGTGCTCTACCCGCACTTCAGTCACAACATAAAAGCTGGATGGTTTGATAAAAGTCTTTCTCGACCAGTTCGAGAGTCTAACTATGACAACGTCGTAGTTATCTGTCCAAGCCAAGCGTTTGTCGAGTCGCTTCCAAATAAAAAAATCCCTGACCGTACAGACTTTACCGATATTGAAACCGAATCACGTATAAAACTTTGGCATCAAGTACTTGGCCAAAGTGAACAGCTTGCTGAAGGGTTAGATAGTTTTATTCGCCGGCAAGCAATTAATGAAGTTAAACCTATGTCTGTACTTATCAGCTAGTCGTCAGCTAATAATTAACTAATAGTTGAGACCTGTACCCAATAATTAAAACGTAAAAGGATCAGTAAAGAATGCAAGAATATACAGCAATAAAACTCATCGCTCGCCCAAGTGGCGGCCCAATCACAAACGAATTATTTGAAACTGTTACACTGCCACGCCCAGAGTTAGCAGATGGCGAGTTTTTAGTTCAGCAAACCTACATGTCGCTTGATCCAGCAATGTTTGGCTGGATGAGTCCTGACACCGAGAGCTATATTCCACCGGTAGCGTTAGGCGATGTTATGCGCGGTAGCGGTATTGGTAACGTTATAGAGTCAAAACACCCTGATTTTAAAGTGGGCGATCGTGTAACAGGTTTACTTGGTTGGACGGAATTATTGAAGACAAACGGTCAAGGAATTAACAAGGTACAAAACGATTTACCTGATGAAACGATTTTATCAGTATTCGCGTTACCTGGATTAACTGCGACTCAAGGCCTTTTCAATATTGGCAAGCCAAAGGCAGGTGAAACAATTGTCGTCACTGGAGCGGCCGGCTCTGTAGGCTCTATAGTTGGTCAACTAGCAAAGGCTGATGGTCTAAACGTTATTGGCGTGGTTGGTAGCGACGAGAAAGCGAGTTGGATTGTTAATGAACTCGGTTTTGATGGTGCAATTAATTACAAGACTGATGATTTAAAAACTAAGTTAGACGAATTAGCGCCAAATGGTGTTGATGTGTATTTCGAAAATACGGGTGGTCCTATCCAGCAAGCTGTTTTTAACAAGATGAATGTGCATGGCCGCATCGCAGTGTGTGGCATGATTGCTGACTATGCCAAAGCAATCCCAGACCCTGGCCCAAATTGGATACCTATGATCAAAAAACGTTTAACGGTACAAGGCTATGCAATGCCCGACCACTTTGGTGACATCCCTGCTCTACTTACAAAGTTAACGCCTTATGTGATGCAAGGAAAAATTAAGTATCGCAGCCACATTTTAGACGGACTACCCGCTGCGATTTCAGGTCTTAACTTGTTCTTCACTGGCGGTAACCAAGGCAAATTAATGGTTAAACTATAATAGCGTCTTCTGGGCACAATTTAAGCGAACGACTTAAAGGAAGAAACATGAAAATAATCAGAAAAATTGCAATCTTAGGATTGGTGAGCTTGGCAAGTCTCACGCAATTTCAAGCATTGGCTGATGGCGATAATGGTAAGAAAGCCTATGAAATTGATGAAACAACCTTTAGCTGCATCAACGATATGTCCCGCGTGCGTGGATTTTTCGTCGATAATCTTGATAAGTCAGCACTAGATAAAACCTTAAGTGTTGCTAATAAAGGCAGTGGTGAATATCCAGCAGGTTCAGTGGTACAACTCGTACCTACAGAAGTTATGGTAAAGCACCCTAAAGGTACAAGCCCCGCTACTAATGACTGGGAATTTTTTGAGCTAGCTGTATCGCCTCAAGGCAGCAAGTTTACGGCGCGAGGGTTTACGGAAGTCAAAAACCGCTTTGGTGGCAACTGCTTGGATTGCCACAAAAAGGCAAAGCCTGAGTTTGATTTGATCTGTGAGACGGGTCACGGCTGCGATCCTATCCCTATTACTAAAGAGATGATTGCCGTTATTCAAAAGACCGATCCACGATGTGGTGCTATGCCAACGCTTAACGACAAAGAAAAGGTAATCCTTAAGCAATTAAAAGCAGCATTTGGCGGTTAGCTTACTTACAAATAGGATCTTTTAATTCGCAAAGAAAGCCCTATAACTACGTTCTGAAAACGGTGCAAAAATATGTATCAAACCGGAACTTGAGAAATAGGGCTTTTTTAATTTAGAGTATTAGAGTTTTATACCACTTCCAAGGTTACATCAATATTGCCGCGTGTTGCGTTTGAATACGGACAAACTTGATGCGCTTTTTCCACGAGGCTAGATGCTGTTTCTTTATCTAAATCACCCAGTGAAACTGAAAGCTTAACGGCAATACCAAAACCGTGCTCAATTGGACCAATTGGTACTTCTGCCGACACACTAATGTCGTTACCTAAAACAACTTTTTCTGCTGCTGCGACATGCTTTAACGCGCCAATAAAACACGCTGAGTAACCAGCAGCAAACAACTGCTCAGGGTTTGTACCCTCGCCACCAGCACCACCTAGCCCTTTGGGTTTTGAAAGTGTGATATTCAGTTTACCATCATCCGATTCTGCAGTGCCCTCTCGACCACCTGTCGCTGTCGCCACGCCTGTATAAAGTTTCTCTGACAATACGTTCATAGTGTTTTCCTCTGTCATAATTCAATTAATGCAAGCGATATACTTTGCATGCAAAGTATACTATTAACCTAAAACTTGATTGTCAATTACTTTGCATGCAAAATATGAATGTAAAATATTGAGAGGTATCTATGTCAGTAACATTAAGACTTGAAAATCAGCTTTGCCATCGCTTCTATCTACTGTCGAATGCCTTTACTCGAGCGTATCGCCCATTATTAGAAGAATTGGACATTACCTACCCTCAATATGTGGTCATGATGGCTTTATGGGAGAAAGACGACATAACTGTTGCCACCCTCTTAGATAAAACAGGAATAGATGGCGGTGCGATGAGCTTGATGCTCAAAAAGCTGGTACAAAAAGACTACGTTGAAATTCACAAAGACGAGAAAGACGCTCGCGTTAAAGTTATTAAACTAACGACTAAAGGAAACAACGCTAAACAAGTCGCAATAGATATTCCGGCGCAAATGATGTGTAAGCTCGATGGTTTTTCCGAAGATGAGGCAAAACAACTTCGGGATCTCATGGATAAATTACAAATTTGCTTTGACTAGCTCTTCTGGGGAGGTTAATTTTATTAAAAATATTAATGGATTTAACGAGCTAAATTGCTTTAAAGGAGAGCTTGGTTTTGGGAAACAAAATTAATTCGTTAACTGAAATCAGAAATCTCACTATAGGGCCTCTCCTTTCGAAAACTGTCTACTTAGTATTTGTATTATCATTATTTAAAACCCACTTAGTATTTGCTGACTCCATACCTAACTTTTACATTAGTTACTCTATTAAAGGCGAACCAAGAAACATAGTTGCGCAAAAAGTACTGACAAAAATCTATCAAGAACTCGGCTTTCGTGCTGTATTTAATTATATCCCCGCTAGACGCTCGCTCATGTCAACTAACGACGGATTAACTGATGCAGAGATTTTTAGAATTGATGGCCTCAGTAAAGAATATCCAAATTTAATCCGTATTAAGACCCCATTGTTCTCTGTTGAACACAATATTGCCACGTTGGAAAGCGAGGGAAGTCGCCAATTTGAAATTGAACAATATGATGATCTTAAGCTCTTAACATTGGGTTTTTTCAGAGGCCATAAATACGCAGAAAAAATAATAGAAAACCCAGCAATAAACGTATCCCCTGTAGGTGCACCGGATAATGAAAAACTTTTTGGTATGTTAATTAAAGGTAGGGTTGATGGCGTTGTAACCACACAAGCTATGATTGACGAAGCAAAGCATTTGTATCCCAACATGAAGGTAAAACTTCATAAAATTAGGCTACCGACGTCGAATCTCTATCATTACGTCAATAAAAAGCACGAAAATTTGGCGTTTGCACTTAATAAGCAGATAAAAAAATACCAAAAACAAGGTAAATTAGAAGCGCTACTTAAAGAAGCAAATTTAACGTCAAACCGATAGGGTCGATGGTAAATTAACTACTGCAATTCGTTGTTCATCCTGACACGATTTTCCTGTTTCTTCTGTTGTAACCCTTGTCGTTTCAACCTCATTGATAAGCGATTGTAACTCTGGCTTACAGGAACCACAGTTCGTTCCGCACTTAAGCTTACTTCCCAGTGCGGTGACGCTATCGCAACCCTTTTTAATGGCTTCGGTAATAGACGCCTCTTTCACGCCAAAACAACTACAAACTTGTCGTTGGTTGCTCCCTTTAACAAGGCTATCGTCTCCAAGACCTTTTAAATATGCCATAGCGTCAATAACCGTCAATTGTTCCTGCGCAAAACAATCAGCAACGTCCTGACTTGCTTGTGCAAACGGATCAGCTGAAAATTCCACTACGCAGTCAATAGCGCCTTGGCTAAAACAAAAGGCGCGAGTAATATCCTTCTCTGCATCGTGAATGCTTAGCCACTCCCCTGCACAATGTACCATCACTTGAATCTCTGACAGACTTAGCACGCTACCTTCGTGATGCGCTAATTGAGCATAATGACACTCTTCTAGTTTAGCTTTCAGCCAATAATCTGCAGTTAATTGCAGATCATCGCGAGTGTAAATTGAAATATATTGGCTAAACGCAATAGGATTTAGCTGTACACCGGTATGTTTAGCTTCTGGTTGACCGGAAATTGGGTCTACTTGCGATTGATATAAATTGGTCACTACAGCATTCGATGCGAACATGCGGTTCCAGTGAATTGGCATGAAGCAATGCCCGCTTGCAACTGTATCAGTGAGCTTGGCTGGCACGATGATAGTACCCTGTGAAGACTTAACCTCCACTAAACCATCGTCTACAAGGCCTAGTTTATTTCCATCAGCTTTGTTGACGCTAAGATAAGGTTTAGCTAAATGCTGTGTTAACGCTGCAGCTTTTCCGGTCCTCGTCATGGTGTGCCACTGATCGCGATAACGACCACTATTTAACACAAATGGAAACTTATCAGTTTTCTGTTGTACTGGCAGTTTAGGGACTATCGGGAAAAATTTTGCCTTTCCGGATGTTGTCGGGAAAAAACCATCAGAAAAAAGTGGTTGGCTAGCGGTTTTACTCTCTCGTGCTTGTCGCGATTTAACTGGCCATTGAACAGGCTGAAAATTATCATATTCAGACAAGGTTAACTTGATTAAACCACCCAAATTCAATAGCCTTCTCGTATGTTGGTCAGCGGAAGTGTGGTGAGTATGGGAAGTATGATTAGCAACGCCGTTGTTTTGATACGCAGTAAGTGCTGTAAACTCATTAAATACTTGATACGGGTGCTGATAGTCAAATCCTGAGAAACCCATTTTCCGAGCAATAAGAGCGATAATATCCCAATCGTGCTTGGCTTCGCCCGCAGGTGCTACACAGCTGCGTTGACGCGAAATTCTGCGCTCTGAGTTTGTGACAGTGCCATTTTTTTCAAGCCAAGGTGTTGCGGGTAGTTTAACGTCGGCATAAGCCAATGTATCGTTATCCGATACACAATCTGACACAACGACGAACTCACACTTCTCCATCGCAGCGCGAATTTTATTGCTATCAGGCAGGCTAACAAGAGGATTCGTCGCCATTACCCATACGGCTTTTATTTTACCCTCAAGTATCTGGTCAAACAGGTCAATCGCTTTCGCTCCTTGCTTATCAGCGATAGTCGGCGATTGCCAGAATGTTTGTACCAGCTCTCTGTGAGATTCTTTCTCAATATCAAGATGTGCGGCAAGCTGATTTGCCAGTCCTCCAACTTCTCGGCCCCCCATAGCATTGGGTTGACCAGTAATAGAAAAAGGTCCAGAGCCTGTTTTGCCAATTTTCCCACTCGCTAAATGAACGTTAATAATGCTATGGCACTTATCAACACCAGAAGTTGATTGATTTACCCCCATCGAGTACATAGAAACAGCACGTTCTGAGCGCGCGAATAGTCGATAGAAAACGGTTAGATCAGATACAAACACCCCACAAAAGTTAGCAACTTTCTCAAGTGTCCAAGCAGAAGCAGCTTCAATAGTCTCTTCAAACCCTTCAGTGTGATAACGAACAAAATCTGAATCAACAAGATCGTTCTCTTTGAGATAATAAAGTAAACCGCTATATAGTGCGGCATCACTACCTGGCGTAATTGCTAAATGAATGTCTGCACATTCAGCCGTAGCAGATTTTCTAGGGTCGACAACCACTACGGTAAGCTCAGGGTTAATAGCTTTAGCCCGTTCAATTCGCTGATACAGCACGGGATGTGTCCATGCGGCATTTGAACCAATTAGCACAATCAGATCTGTATGTTCGAGGTCATCATAAGAACAAGGAACAACATCTTCACCGAACGCGCGTTTATATGCTGATACCGCGGAAGACATACAAAGCCGTGAATTAGTATCGATGTTAGCGCTACCGATGTAGCCCTTCATCAGCTTGTTGGCAAGGTAGTAATCTTCGGTTAGTAGTTGACCGGATACATAAAATGCGACCGAATCTTTGCCGTAAGTGTTGATAATGTCATTAAATTTATGGGCAACGTGACTAGCAGCCTCATCCCAACTCGTTTCCATCCCATCTACTTCTGGCATTAACAAACGCCCTTGATGATCGACAGTATCAAGTAAATGCGTACCTTTAACGCATAAACGGCCAAAGTTTGCGGGATGTTCTGGCGTACCTTGTAAGCCAGTAGCTACGCCGCTATTTACTTCAATATCAACGCCACAGCCAACACCACAGTAGGCACAAGTTGTCTGTACCAAACTGGTTCCACCGCGGCTAGTACTTGGTGGATAGGTAGGTGTTCTGCTGTTGCTATTCATCGACATGCTCACTTACTAGACTAAAACTTCAACGCAATTATCTGTAATACGTGTTGGATAGGTATTAACCTGTGCTTCTTCATGCAAGCACTGCCCTGTCTTTAAGGAAAACTGCTGTTTGTAAAGTGGTGAAGCGACAATTGGCTCCCCTTGGTTACAGCCGACCATGCCACGATAGAGCACGTTCGCTTTGCCGATAGGATCAAAATTGTCAATGGCAAATACTTGCTCTGACATGCTAGGCAGACTAAACAATGCGATTTGCCTATCTTTAGCTATTAGATCATCCGCGTTTTTGGCGCCTTCAACGAGTGCACAAACTCCTGAATTTTCGACAAGGTCGCTAAGTGAACAAATATTTATCCAGCGTTTATCACTCATTACGACTCCTCCAACGCAAGTTCTTTATGTTTCTGTGCATCATTTGTATCCATGATATTTACCACTTGGATTTTTTCATGGTCACGAGCCGGACGAATCTGATCACGCTCGTTGACGAACTGAATATTGGTATCTTGCTTGTCAGAATTGACGAACTGACGGAAGCGCTTCAGGGCCTCTGGGTTTTCGATGGTCGTTTTCCACTCACATTGATATTTGCCAATCACTTGCGACATTTGATTTTCCAGTGTTTCACCAATACCCAAACTATCTTCGATAACCACTTGTTTTAAATACTCAAGTCCACCTTCTAAGTTTTCCATCCAAACAGATGTGCGTTGCAAGCGATCGCCGGTTTGAATGTAAAAAGCCATTACGCGGTCAATGTATTTAATTAGGGTTTCATCATCGAGGTCGGTGGCAAATAGGTCAGCATGACGAGGTTTCATTCCACCATTGCCACACACGTATAAATTCCAACCTTTATCTGTAGCAATAACACCAAAATCTTTACTCTGCGCTTCAGCACACTCGCGGGTACAGCCAGAAACCGCAAACTTCAATTTATGTGGGGCGCGAATACCCTTGTAACGATTTTCTATAAATATCGCCATCGAGACGCTATCTTGGACACCATAACGACACCAAGTGCTGCCTACACATGACTTAACGGTACGTACCGCTTTGCCGTAAGCATGACCTGTCTCCATGCCTGCTTCGATAAGCTCTGACCAAATATCAGGTAGTTGTTCTACGCGAGCGCCGAATAAATCAATACGTTGTCCGCCTGTAATCTTGGTGTAGAGCTTATACTTTTTAGCCACTTCTCCTATGGTAATCAGTCGCTCTGGGGTAATCTCACCACCTGGTACACGCGGTACGACCGAGTATGTGCCATCTTTTTGCATGTTAGCTAAGAAGTTATCGTTGGTATCTTGTAGCGGTAACTTGCTCGCATCGAGAATATAATCATTCCATACTGACGCTAGAATAGAGCCAACAGTCGGTTTACACACTTCACAACCGAGACCCTTACCATGGCTTTCAATTAGTTCTTCAAAGCTCTTAATACCGTTAACTTTAATGATGTCGAATAGCTCACGACGAGAGTACGCGAAGTGTTCACAAATATCTTTCTTAACTTCAACGCCTCGATTCTCTAACTCTTTATCAACAACGTTTTTAAGTAATGCCGCACAACCACCACAGCCCGTGCTCGCTTTTGTGCAAGCTTTAACGTCCGCTACTGAGCACGCTCCACCATCGACCGCATCAATAATGTCGCCTTTAGTGACATTTAAGCAGGAACAAATAGTGGCGGTGTCAGGTAAAGCATCTGCACCTAAAGTCGGTTTTTCTCCGCTAGATGGAAGGATAAGAGCTTCTGGCTCATTAGGTAACTCAATGCCGTTGAGCATGTATTGCAGTAAGCTATCGTATTCAGACGTATCGCCTACTAGCACCGCACCTAGCAAAAGCTTTTGATTTTGAGACACGACAATTTTTTTATAAACGCCAAGCGGTTGGTTCTCATAAGTATAGCTAAGAGCACCAGGCGTTCTGCCATGCGCATCACCAATTGAACCTACATCAACCCCCATCAGTTTTAATTTAGTGCTCATGTCGGCACCGGTAAAACGCAAAGGCGCTTCTTCTATGAGATTGGTATGATTGGCAATGATGTCTTGTGCAGCCACTTTTGCCATGGTGTAACCTGGTGCAACTAGGCCATATATCATGTTTTGATAGAGTGCACATTCACCTATGGCATAAATGTTACCGTCAGAGGTAAGACACTGCTCATTAACGACAATGCCGCCTCGCTCACCGATCGTTAACTCAAATTCGCGCGCTAAATTATCGTACGGACGAATACCAGCCGAAAACAAAACGAGGTCTGTTTCTAAACTCTCGCCATTGGCAAACACGAGTCGATATCTGCATTGTTCCCCTGCTTCTATAACCTGTGTTGCTTTGCCCGTATGAACTTGAACACCTAACTCTTCAATTTTGTCTTTCAGTAAACGGCCACCGCCCGCGTCGACTTGCACCGCCATTAATTGTGGTGCAAACTCAACGACATGTGTCGCTAAGCCAAGCTGTTTCAACGCATTGGCAGCTTCTAAACCTAATAAACCGCCACCGATCACCACACCAACTTTACCGCAGCTTGCACTTTGCTGAATAGACTCCAGGTCGTCTATTGTCCTGTATACAAGGCAATGGTCTTGATCTCCCCCAGGGATCGGTGGCACAAAAGGATATGAGCCTGTTGCGAGAATTAATTTGTCATACTCAAAAACATCGCCTGCAACGGTGGTGACTTTTTGTTGTTGTTTATCGATACCAACAACTTTCGCATTGGTATGAAAGTCAACTTGCCAATCTTGATAAGTCTCTTCATCCGTCAATGCTAAGTCATCTGCCGTCTTACCGCTAAAGTACTCCGATAAGTGTACGCGATCGTAGGCGAGCCTATCTTCTGCACTCAATACAGTGATTGAGACATTATGTTCAGCACCTAGATTAACTAGCTGCTCAACTGCATGGTGCCCCACCATACCATTGCCAACAACAACGACGTTTAATTGATTAGACATATTAATTCCCCTTAACTACTCAATGCCCTAGCTGTGCTTATTGTTTATCCGCACAGCTAGAATTTGGCACCAAGCCAAACCCATAATTTATCGGTATCTACTTTTCCAGTTGCACTATCACCCGCTGAATAAGCTGAGAACTTAATGCCACCAGAGAATGTTTTATTGAATGCTCTGCCGTAAGAAACGTTAAGCTCGCTGCCGAAATCATCGACGGTAGATGTTGATTCATCGGCGCTATAATCGTGATAGGCAATTAACCATTTACCGCCCATTGCCTTACCAGCAGCTGAGACATACAAATCTTGTAAACCTTGAGCTGGCGTACCCAAGAATTGATCAGACCACCCGTTAAAAGCATGCAGCGTCGCTAAAGGTGTAGAAAAGCCGTACATACCATCATCACTGCCTAAAAGTTCGTAACCGCCTTTATAGGTAATTCCACTAACGGTATAACCTAATTCAGCGAGCAAATAGGACGCGTCATAGTCACTACCACCGGTCTCAGAGCTCTGATTAGCATACTCCGCGGTATAACTAAGCTTGCCTTCACCGACTTTCTTGCCGCCTGAAAAACGAACGCCGTAGGTGTCTAAACTATTGTCTGCACCTTCGTCAATTTCGAGGAGATAGCTATAGCCTGTGAGCTTGCCTGCACCAGTTTGAAGTGAGGCGTTGAGTAAGTGATCTTTTGAATCTAAGTCTTTCTCTTCGCCAAAAATGCGATTACGTTTTGTTACGTATGCGTAACTCACCGAAAACTTGTCTTTAGCAGTGTAATTAAAAGACGCTGCATCGAAGGTTTGCTTGTCTTGACGCCAGCCAACATGACCCACAAATCGGTGGTTATCAAAGGTAATAACTTGACGACCAAGTTTTGCGGTAGCAGCGCCAGCTTTGTATTGAACATACGCTTGATCCAACTCAGTTGTCTCAGGGTCTGCTATTACTGAATAGCCCGCGCCATTGCCATTCGTGTCGTTGTAATCATCAATACCAATTGAGCGCGAGTCTTCAAATTCAACGAAGCCTGAAAAGTTGTTATACGTTGCTGTTTTGAAGTTTAATTTCGTACGTAACGTTAGCGCATCTGCATCTTTTAGCGCGTTATCTTGGCTAACGTTTTCGTAGCGTAAACGAAAGTCGATACTCGCTTTGCTTTCGTTAGCAATAGCGGTAGGTGCAAGAATTGAAACGGCTAATGTTGTTAATAGTGTTTGAGAGATTCTGTTCAGTTTCATGAGCTTTCCTTAAGTGTTTAGGTCATTACAACAGTCGTTATGCAACGTCTACGTCATTAGTATTGTCGACTTTTTGTAAATCACCTGTTTCTCCCGTTTTTTTACTCGATGATTGAGCCGGGATATTTTCTACTTTTCGTTGTTTTTCATATAGGAAAGTAAGCACCGCAGAGCGCAAGCGGTTGTATTCTGCATCTTGAGCTAGCGATAAACGATCGCGTGGACGCTCAAGTTTTACATCTAAAATTTCGCCAACAGTAGCGGCTGGACCATTTGTCATCATGACAATGCGATCAGAGAGTAAAACGGCTTCATCAACATCATGTGTGATCATGATCACAGTGTTGTTGAGCTCATCTTGAATCTCCATCAAAGAGTCTTGCATATGGGCGCGGGTCAAGGCATCAAGTGCGCCAAATGGCTCATCCATCAACAGTACTTCAGGTTGCATGGCTAATGCTCTGGCAATACCGACTCGTTGCTTCATACCGCCAGAAATTTCATCTGGGCGTTTGTGCATAGCATGATCCATGTGCACAAGCCTAAGATTGTGCTCAATCCAGTCTTGCATTTCGGCTTTCGACATTTTGCGATTAAAGACTTGTTTTACCGCTAACTCGACATTTTGATAGGCTGTTAACCAAGGCAAAAGTGAGTGGTTCTGAAACACGACTGCGCGTTCAGGACCAGGCTCTGTCACTTCTTTGTTGTTTAGCAAAACTCCACCTTTTGTCGCTTGCAATAAACCTGCAACTACATTTAGCACGGTTGATTTACCACAACCTGAATGACCAATTAAGGAGATGAATTCACCCTTCTTAATTTTTAAATCAACTTCCTTTAGTGCCGTAAAGTCACCTTTAGGCGTTGGGAACACCATGTCGATTTTGCTGATATCTAGTAAAATGCTCATCATTGTTTCCTATATCTTTTTAGTTAGAGGTGGTTTATCGATTAGCGCTTTCTTTGTCCCAAGAGACAAGACGTTGCAGTTGCAGCATGGCGCGGTCTAATAAAAAGCCAATAAACCCAATGACGATAACAGCCGTCATAATTCTGCTTAGACTTTGTGAACTACCGTTTTGGAATTCATCCCAAACAAATTTACCCAAACCCGGATTCTGCGCTAGCATCTCTGCTGCAATAAGCACCATCCATGCAATACCGAGCGATAAACGCATACCGGTAAAAATGGCTGGAATAGACGCTGGCAACACAATCTTTTGCACATGCACTAGGCTCGGTAAGCGCAATACGCGACTAACATTGACCCAATCTTGATTAATCGCTGCCACACCTACCGAGGTGTTAATCACCATTGGCCACAAACAACACAGGGTTACTGTGATCATTGAGTTAATGAATGATTTAGCAAACATTGGCTCTGGTGAAACATATACAGCACTGACTACCATGGTGACTAGGGGTAACCAAGCAAGTGGCGATACCGGTTTGAACACCTGAATAATCGGGTTAATTGCGGTGTTAAGCGTTTTGCTCAGCCCCACTGCTATTCCCAGTGGAATGGCGATAACTGCCGCCAAGATGAAACCGCTCATAACAGTCACTAAACTTGTGCCGATTTGGTCAAGAAAGGTTTCTTTACCTGTGTATGCGCGGATTTTTGGTTGGTATCCTGGATCTTTTGCTATTCGCTTGGCATTACGCTCTTCCTGACGCTGATAAAAAGCCGCTTCTTTTTCTCGCTCAGATTGGTGCTCGTGATAGAGGTTGCCAATTTGAGTTGCTACGGCTTTTGGTCCAGGAAACTTACCCAGCGAGGTATCAATGCTGTTAGCGGCGAATGACCAAATGACTAAGAAAACGGCGATCCCCACCATGGGTAATACAACAGCTTTTGCCCGTTGCGACAGGAACTGAAGGCTTTTTACCAACAGCGTACTGTCACTATCTGCAGTCATCATTTTTCGAATAAGTGTGGTCATTTTTCTCTCCAAGCATCATTGAACACTTTCTACTGAGTAAGCGATTTAATTAAGTAGTTAAACTATTTAGCTAAACCAAGTAAGTGCTTCGCGGTGCTACTTTCCTACTAATTTTTATTTTTACACTTGCTGACTAAATTTTGTCGCCAGACTTCAACCCAATACTGAATTTATTAATGTATTCATTGGGTTTGCTGCCGTCGTAGACGATATTGTCAATAAAGTGTGTTTGTGGGTTTCGGAAACCGTCTTCGCCCGTTAGGTCGCTAAAGTCAGTTGCTGCCATCAGCTTTTCATCCACTAGCGATTTAGCTGCTTTCATATAAATATCTGGACGGTAAACTTTCTTAGCAACATCGAAGTACCAGCTATCAGGCTTGTCTTCACTAATTTGTCCCCAGCGGCGCATTTGCGTTAGATACCAAATAGCATCTGAGTAGTATGGGTAAGTCGCGTTGTAGCGGAAGAATACGTTAAAATCAGGCACCGCACGCTTGTCACCTTTTTCATATTCAAAGGTACCTGTCATGCTGTTTGCGATAACATCGTAATCGGCGCCAACATAGTTAGACTGCGATAAGATTTTTACAGCTTCAGGACGGTTTGCGTTGTCGTTTTCATCTAGCCATTTGGCTGCGCGAATCAAGGCACGTGTTAAACGAATTGTGGTGTTTGGGTATTTCTCAGCGAATGATTTAGTAATACCGAAAACTTTCTCTGGGTTGTCTTTCCAAATTTCATAATCAGTTACAACAGGAACACCGATCCCCTTAAATACCGCTTGTTGGTTCCATGGTTCACCTACGCAGTAACCATAAATTGTGCCGGCTTCCAACGTTGCAGGCATTTGCGGTGGCGGTGTTACTGAAAGTAGCGCTTCAGCATCAATTTTACCTGAGGTATCACCTTTGTGTGGTGCATAAAAACCAGGGTGAATGCCACCCGCCGCTAACCAGTAACGTAGTTCATAGTTATGTGTTGAAACAGGGAAAACCATGCCCATGTTAAATGGCTTGCCTTCTTCAGCGTACTTTTCAACCACTGGTTTTAACGCATCTGCTTTAATCGGATGAACAGGCTTACCGTCTGGACGCTTAGGGATATTACCCTTCATTTGCTTCCAAATTTCATTCGATACTGTAATACCGTTACCATTTAAATCCATTGAAAATGGCGTAATGATTTCAGCTTTTGTGCCATAACCGATTGTTGCAGCGATAGGTTGCCCCGCTAACATGTGCGCACCGTCTAGGCGGCCGTCAATTACACCGTCAAGCAGTACTTTCCAGTTTGCTTGTGCTTCGATGGTGACGTAAAGGCCTTCGTCTTCGAAATAGCCTTTTTCATATGCAATAGCAATTGGCGCCATATCAGTAAGTTTAATGAAGCCAAACTTAAGTTCTTCTTTTTCAGGGTAGCCAAGTTCTTCTGCTACTGAGTGATTCGCCAACATAGCGCTGGATAAACAAAGGCTAGCCACTAGCGCTTGACCCATTATTTTCCGGTATAAATGTTTAGGTTGTTTAAAGATTGTTTTAAACATTTTTTCCTCCAAATAAAAAAGCCCGCAGCACACTCAATAAAAATTAAGATGCTTGCGGGCTACGATGCCAAACTAATTTGTTACCACGCCTTTGCGGTTTAATTAGTTAAAAAAATTGTTGTATTCGCCTCTAAAATGCTTCGTTTTAGAGTGGTTATACCTACAGCCGTTGCAGGGTTGATTTTGATTTTCGTTTGTTCAACTACAAACGCTATATAACTTCGATTTAACTAATTCACATATAATGCCAAGTTTAATTAAATTCGTTATCCTTTGTTTTTATTAATGTTTTTTAACTTATTAAATATAAAACCATTTAGAGCTAAGCAGTCCTTGCATTGAATTGGCGCATCAAAGACCAATTTTGGTGCTTTTAAATACCGCAACCTTATTCTTCGCCTCTGGGCTCCCAAACGCCGATAAATAGATATCTTGGCGAAACACCTTTTTAATCAAAGTTTCTTGCACTTGTTTAGGTTCGATGTGTTGGTGTTTCAACATTTGGCTTAACAACCATTCTCCATGGAACAACTCTGGCTTATTAATAGTATCTATCCCCTCAACCGAAAAGCGGTTGTAGCTTGGAATATGTCTCGGTGACAAACTATGGTGCACTAAACAGCTGCCTATTAGCGAAGGAGCTATGACAGACAAATGCAAGTCTAAATAAGGGTGACGCGATAATATGCGAGCCGCCTCAAAACGGTTAGCGACATGCGTTAACCAGTTGCACGCTCTTTGCAATGCAAAAATAATGGCCTTGGTTGCTTCAGGATAGCGTAATTGCCAATCCTCTCTCATCGCCAATACTTTTTCAGGCATGTCAGGCCAAATATCACAAGATGTAACCCCTGTGACACCTACGCCATCGCGCACAGCTTTAGCATTCCACGGGCCGCCAACACAAAAACCATCAATATCATCGGACTGCAATGCTTCTACCATGCTTGCCGGTGGAATAATCACAATCTCGACATCATCTATCGCGACATTATTCTGAGTAAGCCATGAGGTTAGTTGATAGTAATGACAGCTATGCGGGTAAACCGTGGCAAATTTGAGTTTGCTGTCACTTTCTTTTCTCGCTTCAACAATTGGTTTTAATAGCGCAGCACTAATAGGAAAGTCGATTCGATGTATCTGATTGCTGAATTTTATTTCTTCATACAGCGCCGTAGATATCGTTATACCGTTACCATTTTGACTTAGCACCATCGGCGCGATGACATTAACGGCCTCGCCGCTAAGCCCAAGTGTGCTAGCCATTGGCATAGGTGCTAGAAATTGCGCAACATCTAAAACGCCAGCATGTAACTTATCTCGCATCGTTGCCCAAGAATATTGCTTTTTCAGCGTCACGTTGAGGCCAACATCAGCAAAATAGCCAAGCTCATACGCAACGACAAGTGGAGCACAGTCCGTTAATGGCATGAAGCCAAGTGCTATATCAGCAATTTCTGGCTCAAAAGATTGATGATGATTCATATTCATGACGACTTCTCCAATAATTGCGCCAACGACAGAATATTTTTAGCAACATCTTCTAACTTCTGACTGTTGTCCATCGCCATTTTCCGTATGCGGTGGTACGCCTCTTTTTCCGTTAAACTTTTTGATTCCATCAACCAAGTCTTAGCTTGATCAATAACTCGCTGGTTCGTTAACCGTTGCTTAGTTTTAACCAGCTCGCTTTTGAGTGCTTGATAAGCAGAGAACTGAGCAACAGCCGTATCAATGATAGAGCGGACACGCTCGGGGTCTACACCGCCAGCAACATATGCACTAACGCCTGACTTAACTGTCGCGTTGATCGTTTCTGTATCTCCTTTGGCAGAGAACATAACTACCGGTTTGGGATTTGAAGTGGAAAGAATGCTTAGGCTGTCTAGAATGTCTCGGTTCGGTGACTCTACATCAATAATGATAATGTTAGGTTGGAGTTGCTCAACTTGTTTAAGCAAAGATATCCCAGTAGTCGCCACATGACGAATACAATATTGCGAACAATCTAAAGCATTAATCAGAACTTCTGCTTTATTCTTGTCATCTTCTATTAGTAGTACGTTGAGTTCTTGTTTTTTTTCTATTGGCATCTTGTTTCACAAAATATGAGCTTTTAACCTGTTGAGAACACTAAATTGGTTAATCACTACGACAAGTTGACTTAACTAACAGAAAGTAGAACAAATTTCATACCAATTAGATAATCTCTTATAATTCAGAAACATACACTTAACATCGTTAAATATATTTCTTGTTCATGGGCTAATACAATGCAAGGTATGCTTTATTATGGTGAAAAAAGGCCAGCTGATGCTGACCTTTATAAGTTTTGTTAAACGCTAACGGTTAAATTAACGACTTAAACGTCTTGATAGTAGTAACGAAGCAAAAGCTAATAACCATGCCATGCTACCACCAGACGAACCACTTGAAGAAGGCGTTGGTGTTGGTGCTGGAGTTGGCTCTGGCTCCGGCTCAGGTGTTTTTTCAAACACAACATTGCGCAGGTAACCTTTATCTTCGCCATCTAGCGTGTTCGGATCTTTGTTGTAAATCCAAGTAATGCGGTTTTCGTCACCAGTAAGTTCTAGTGTCACACTTGAGTAATCAACTTCACCAGAAATAAAACCTTCTAGCTGACCATTAATGTAAATGTAAAGTGCATCATAAGGTTCATTTGGCTCATCAACGTTTTCTTCTGAAGAAACCGCCCACTCAAAGGTAAACTCACCTTCACCCGATACTACCGCCATGACGATACTGTCTTGCAAATCAGTAATTGCACCACTTTCAATGCCGCCGTCTACTGTGTTGGCAACCCAAGGAAGTTCACCACCACTGTACCATTGCACGTTTTCATCGCTACCTAATGCCGATACAACATCTTCAGACGTCGCAATTGCGTTCGCCTTTAATACCGTTGAGCTAACCGCTACTGACTCATCGTCAGCACTAATCACTAACTGAGCTTCATCTGTACCTACGTCATCACTGCTGTAGTTAATTGTTAACTCACAAACTTCGTCAGCCGCTAAGCTTAAACATTGGTTTGCTTTAACACTGAAGTCTTCGCTACCTGTAATGCTATACGTAAGGCTAACAGCTTGATCGCTATTATTAACAACTTCAACAGTATTTTGAGATTGCGCACTTGCAGCTACTACATGAATATCGAGCGTTTGATCAACAGCAACACCTTTGTAGATACCATTTAACCAAGCACCAAACTCAGCTACACGAGCAAATACACCTGGGAAGCCATCAGCAGCACAACCGTAACCCCAGCTTACAACACCGACTTGTTGCCAGCCTTCGTTTGTATCTATCACTAGTGGACCACCACTATCACCTTGACATGAGCTCTTGCCACCGCCTGCAACAGTTGCACAAATCATCACGTCAGTGATACCAACTTGATCTAATGGCGCCGTGCCGCCAGTCAATGAATCACTCAAGATTTGCTGACACTGCATATTAGTTAATAAATTAATATCAACTTCATGTAATACGTCAGGGAAGTCGCCAGTTGGACCTTGACCTGGCTGGTAACCGATACGGCCACCCCAGCCCATAACAGTTGCTTGCGAAGCGATTGCAGCAGCTTGGTCAGTCGTTTCAACTGATGCTAAGGTAATAGCTTCCGCGTCTACAGACTCTTCTAATTCTAATAACGCCATATCATTATTTAATGAGAAGTCATCGTAACCAGGGTGCATGTAGATGCGCTTAACCGTGATAGCGTTTTCCGCGCCATCAGATAAATCATGCTCGCCAACATTAACTTTTAATGTGCCAACAGTAACATCATCGATACAGTGAGCTGCAGTTAATACCCATTTGTCACCTAAGAAACTTGCACCACAGAACGAATCCTGTATCAAAGAAGTTTCGCTAGATACTTCAACATTGGCTACATCACCTAGGTTGTTTTCTTTTAAATTTTGTCCATCTTCTTGACTAATACCGACAACAGGAATTGTACCCGCGAAATCTTCGCCTAATGTACCATTTACCGCGCCTGCAACGTTGTTATAGATAATAACACCTACACCACCGCCAGCTTCACAGTTGTCAGCTTTTACTGAAAAGTTAATTTCACCACGCTCAATCAAACACACTTTATCTTGTGCGTCAGTACACGCTTGGTCACCAATACCACAATCCACTAATTCACCCGAGGCAGAACCAGAAGGCGTGAAATTAAAAGGTTGCGAAGAATAAGCCGTATCGCCAACGGTTAAATTAGACGTAATGGTTTCACCCGTATAAACAAGTGCAGACATCCAAGGGTAATCACCTTGTGTTGCTTCTTCACCACCGACAATTCTTGGATCAATTAAGCGCACGTCTTGCTTGGCTTGTAGCGCGGGGCTAAGCGCCAAAGCACCAAGTGCAATAAATCCGTATCTTTTCATATACATTTCCTTAACATTAATTGGCCTGACAATGTAATTAATTATGTCGCCTTATAAAAGCTTTTCGAGCATAAAAACACCATTTCCGGTATCGTTTGCACAATTTTCGTGCATTTACTACATCAGCCCCTTGTATTTCTTAGGTTTTATCTTAAAAAACCCAAACACTGTTTTTTTATACAGCTTTATGTTGATTTTTAAACCAAAGCCAGTTACTGTTTATTCATACAGTGCTCAATGCAAATATTTAAGGACAAACAAATGAACGTATCAAACAACACTATTAACACAGCAAAAGACACAACTAATTTTGGCCATAACCACTATAATCAGTGGTTTGAAACTAAGCTGGTTAATAGCCCATGTAGCTTATTTAACGAAATAGCTCTATTGTGTCAGCGATATCAAGACAACCATAAATGGGTACTAGTAGTCAGTTCAAATGCAAGTGACCTAATGCATCTGCAGCAAGAACAAAATATTGGAAAAGAAAAAGTGCTATGGGTACATGCTAATCGTTCAAGTATCAGCACAAGGAATATTGAAAGAACGTTAGCTAAAGGAAACTGCGCAGCTGTTGTAATTTGTGATGCTGAACTCAACATCCAACAAAGCGAACAGCTTCAACAAAAGGCGCTTATTGGAAATACACATTGTGTTTTGTTAAATAGCAACTTCTAGGTAAAATTGGCACCAGTCATAAACAAATCAACATTGAGTACAGTCCTTGAATTTATGTCCTTGTTGCTCTGGTGCCAGTTACCAAACTTGCTGCGAACCATCCCATTTAGGTGAAAAGCCTGCAGGCTCTCCTCTATCCCTAATGCGCTCTCGATATGCCGCGTATGCATTAGACAACTTTGAGTACGTTCTAGATACTTACGCTCATCAACAACGTTTAAACCTAACAGTGCGTGATTTAGCAGATTCAGCTCAAGGCTCGACTTGGGTAAAGCTCGACATTCATCAATCTCCACCAAACCACAGCAATGAAGGCCAAGTAGAGTTTTCAGCCTTTTATTTAGTAGATAGCGATCTTTACGAAATGAGAGAGCTTTCTGATTTCATTCTTGAACAGGGGCTCTGGCGATATACATCAGGGCATATAATCACTAATAGTAAAATAAGAACGATCAAGCGAAACGACGCTTGCCCTTGTGACAGTGGTAAGAAGTATAAAAAATGCTGCGGCGCTAATTAGCGTCTCAATACTCAGTGCTAACGCACTGCTGTTTGGTGGAATACGGTAATGTGAAGACATAATCAATAATCCACTCATGTACTATTTCTATTCGTTGTTGAGTGGTATAGAAGAGCTGTAAGTACTAGGAGAATTACATTGCAGTTTGACTGACTGCCTCTTTCTCTATTGATTGTGCCAATGCTTTCAACCATGCTTTAGCATCCATCGATAACGTTTTAGGTCTTTCAACTTTCATTGCTCTTTCTTGGCAATGAATATTAGTATTGGCAAGAACCACTGTTGGAATATGCTTAGTATCATCTCTAAACGCCAGAGGCTTTGGATTCAACGCTTGAGATAAACGCAGTGTCGCCAGTTGATTATTGGCAGCTAATTCAGCCTGATTAAAAGCGCCAAGCTCTTCTATCGATGAAAGAGCCAATGATGGGGTTTCTGGTAATTCGAAATGTTTGCGTAACGTTTCCGTATCAACATGTGTTTCACTTTCTACAGTTTGTGGCACCATAAATTCGCTGTGCTCACGAACATCGTCGGTAAGTAATGCCAGCATCAAAGCAAAGTCAGCTCTACGAGACTCTCTAACACATTGATTTAACGAGTTACCTAGCTGCAACTCATGTACCAGTGTACTAGGTGCTGTCGTTTGAGACTGCTGATGTGTAGAACTGTCGATATCTGAAGAAAACAAAAACGTGGAACAACATAATCAATAAACGCTTAGATTAATTATCGACTGTGATCTAAAAAACTTAAGAATATTTTAGAAATATTTCTTAATTGAATTCAGTTGTAATATACGAGCCAGTATCAATAGCAACTACTACTCAAACAAACATACTAACTACGTTAATTCAGTGTTAAGATCGGTTTTTTGCGCCAAAAACGAGAATCACACGATAATGAAAATCATCTCTTTTAATATCAATGGACTGCGTGCCAGACTTCATCAACTTCAAGCAGTAATCGATAAGCATCAACCAGACATTATTGGCCTGCAAGAAATCAAAGTGCATGACGAAGCTTTCCCTTTGGCGGATGTTGAGGCAATGGGTTACCACGTTTATTTCCATGGACAAAAAGCGCACTACGGTGTTGCGATGTTATGTAAAAAGCCAGCTGACAAAGTCATCAAAGGTTTCCCAACTGACACGGAAGAGTCTCAACGTCGTATGATCATGGTTGAAACGACCAATGCAAAAGGCGAAAAAGTCACCGTATTAAATGGTTACTTTCCACAAGGTGACAATATCGAACATGAGACCAAATTCCCTTACAAACGCCAGTTTTATAAAGACCTCATGACTTATTTAAATGAACACCACCAGCCAGAAGAGAACATTGTTGTAATGGGTGATATCAATATTTCTCCAATCGACCTTGATATCGGTATCGGCGAACAAAACCGTAAGCGTTGGTTAAAAACTGGTAAGTGTAGCTTCCAACCTGAAGAAAGAGAGTGGTTGAAAACATTAATGGACTGGGGTTTCAAAGACACTTTCAGGGAATTACACCCAGATCGCACAGAGCGATATTCGTGGTTTGATTACCGTTCAAAAGGCTTTGATGACAACCGAGGTCTGCGCATTGATGTTGTTTTAGCAACAGAAACGCTTGCCAGCCAATGTATTGAATCTGACGTTGATTACCAATTACGTGGTATTGAGAAACCTTCAGACCATGCCCCAATATGGTCTACCTTTGAATAGAGGTATCTAACACCCCATTCGTCGGTATTTTCTCGCTCTAATTAGAAAAACCATTACATTTTACGCATGATATAGGGAGCTAAGGCTCCCTAACCTTTTTAACGTTATGACACCAGAATACATTTGCCCGCTGTGCCAAGCACCATTATCCATTGACGATAGAAGTTTAAAATGTGAACAAAATCACAGCTTCGATATTGCGAAAGAGCACTATGTAAACTTACTGCCTGTTCAATTCAAACATTCGAAAGACCCCGGTGATAATAAAGCCATGGTAAACGCGAGACGTGAATTTCTAGAAAAAGGATATTACCAACCGCTAATAGATTTGATCACAGATTGGTATCAAGAATTAGGTAATGTAAAAGGTAAGTTGTTAGACGCTGGTTGTGGTGAAGGATTTTATACTCACCAGCACAAAACTGACAGTAATGCCGTTTATGGTGTTGATATTGCCAAAGAAGCTATTAAAAAAGCGGGGAAAAAGTACCAAGCCTGTCATTTTAGTGTGCAAACTCTCTCAAAATTGGCGTTCAGTGACCAAGATTTCGATTGGCTGTACTCTGTTTATGCACCAATTTTGGAAGGTGAATTTACCCGGGTGCTGAAATCGGGGGGCTATCTGCTAACGGTAACTCCAGCTAAACAGCACTTAATTGAACTTAAAGAAAAAATTTATGACAACGCCCTCTTACATGATGAGGACAAGCAACCGATTAAGCGTCTCACGCTAATAAGGGAAGAACGCTTAAACTATAAGATGACGTTGGCGACAGGCAAAGACACGCTCAACCTTTTGTCTATGACACCCTTTGCCTTCAAAGCAAGCCAACAAGTTAAAGATGAACTAGCGCAAAGAGACGGTTTTGAATGCCAAGCCGATTTCTTAATAAAGCTTTATCAGAAATCAGTCTAACACCCATTGACATAAATATTTAAGTGAACGGGTATAAGCTCTCCTAGCAACTTGGTGGGTGATAACTATCTAATTTTTGTTATGGAAAGTTCTGTATGCGTGGGGGGAATTTGTACCGAGCCACTGCGGTAGGGTCGATGTAGCAACTTATTTAAGCGTCCGCTCATAAGTCATATTGAGTAACTTAGCTAAGTCTAAATAGCGTGGTTTGTGAACTGACAGCTCAATACTACCGCCCTGCTCATTGTAACGAGCAACACCTTCCTTGTACCAAGCCGACAATGAAGGAGGCAAAATTTTGTCTGCCTGCACGCCGAGCATCACCATAGCTTGTACTGGCATTGAAACCAGTACTATCGTGTAGAACAGTGCAATCGATAAACTATGCGTTCCCGCCAATCCAACCTGCAGCACAAATGAAAACACGGCTAGTCCAGGCGCGACAGCATACACCAATCGTGCAAATTGAATGGTTTTATATTCGGAGAAGTATCGGGCTAGCTCCGCTCTTTTTGGCCAGAGCGACATGTATTGATAACCCAATTTAATAAGAGCTACTACACTTAGATTCATAGCTGTAAATGTAAACCAAAGTCCCGAAAAATTACAGTAAATAATAGAAAGTTATACTAACTGTCTCATTATTCGTGATATTTTTGCTATCGGGCACTCCGAATTACATCTGTTATCTTTTTAATTTATTCAGAAGTCGACATCAATGACAACACAGCCAAAATTTATCCTAGTAATTAACTGTGGCAGCTCCTCATTAAAATTTGCCTTGATTGAGCCTGCCTCGAAAGAACAACCCTTAACTGGCATTGCGCAATGTCTTAACAGCGACGAAGCTAATATCGTCATCAAGCACAACGGCAAAAAGCATCAAAACTCCTTAAATGCGCCTTTTGGTCACAGAGAAGCATTAGCCAATCTAATCAACTATTTAACACAGGCTCAACTCATTGATGTCATTGCCGCAATTGGCCATCGTGTTGTCCACGCTGGCGAACGTTATCAGTTACCTACCATGATTGATAACCAAGTCATGGCTACTTTAGAAGAGTTATGCACGTTAGCTCCATTGCACAATCCTGCTAATATTATTGGCATTGAAGCAGCACGCGCTGCGTTCGAAACACTTCCTCAAGTTGCAGTTTTTGACACGGCATTTCATCAAACGATGCCAGAGAAAGCCTATACATACGCCCTGCCAAGAAACCTTTATTCAGAACACGGCGTAAGAAAGTATGGCTTCCACGGAACGAGTCATTACTATGTCAGCCGTCAAGCAGCCGACCACTTGAATAAAAGCATTGACGAAACGAGTGTCATTACCGCCCACCTTGGTAATGGCTGCAGTATTACCGCAATCGAAAAAGGTGAAAGTCGTGATACTAGCATGGGCTTTACCCCATTAGCGGGCGTTGCTATGGGCACGCGCTGTGGTGATATTGATCCCGGTATTATTTTCCACTTACTTAACAATTTAGATTACAGCACAGAAGCCGTGGATAAATTGCTTAACAAAGAAAGTGGTCTGCTTGGTATTTCGCAGATTAGCAATGATTGTCGAACACTCGAAGAACAGGCACTTGAACAAAACAACCCTCAAGCCAAACTTGCACTCGATGTCTTTTGTTTCTCAATAGCGAAAGCTATTGCTGCCATGACAACCAGCTTGTCAAAACTTGATGCTGTGATATTTACTGGGGGCATTGGTGAAAACTCTAGTTACGTGCGTGAAGAAGTTATAAAGCAATTATCGTTACTGCAACTATCTTTGGATGAAGCTACCAACGAAAAAACGATTCGCGGACAAGCAGGCAATATTGCAAGCGATAACTCGCCAGCAATACTGGTGATACCAACCGATGAGGAATGGGTTATCGCAAGCCAAACTTTAGCACTTATTAAGGGGTAAATTATGTCTCATCAAGTAATGCTCACACCCGTTGGATTTGGTGTCGGCCTGAGTAGTGTAGTTCATGGTTTATTTCACGCCTGCCAGCAAAATGGTCTAGATGTAGTCATTTATAAGCCAATTTCGCAGCCTTCTCGCAATAGAAGGCGCCCAGTCAAAGCAGATAGTTACAATGAATCTAATCTGTCGCTTCCACTATCATACGTGGAAGAAAAAATGGGCGACGGTGAAATGGAAGTCGTACTCGAAAAGATTGTTGAGAACTTTTCAACTTTAACAGAAAAGCACGATATCGTTATTGTAGAAGGCTTACTACCAACAACTCGCCAACCCTATGTAGGTCGTATTAATCGGGACGTTGCTCAAGCACTTTCTATCGACTTAGTGCTAGTTGCCGCGCCTGATAACGACAGCCTAGAAGAGTTCGAAGATCGTTTAGAAGTTTCAGCAGAAACCTACGGTGGCACAAAGAATAAACGGTTAATCGGCTGTATTATTAACAAAGCAAACTCTCCAGATAAAGATGAATACGGTTTATTGCCGGTTGAAAATGAGTTAGTCGATCCTGTTGACTTAACAGTATGGCAAACGCTTTCAATCTTTAGGAATCCAAGCTTTAAATTACTTGGCACCATCCCATGGGAGCATGACTTAATTGCTCCGCGAGTTAAGGATATCGCCGAATACCTTGATGCCGAAGTTATAAACGAAGGTGATTTAGAACATAGACGTATCCGTTCTGTGAGTTTCTGTGCTCGTTCAGTCGATAATATTGTTAGCCATTTAGCGCCAGGCCGACTCATTGTTACACCCGGTGACCGCGCAGATATTATCATTGCGACTTGCCTTTCGGCCCTTAACGGTACCAAAGTTGGCGCTCTGCTGCTGACAACAGGTTACAAGCCCAATGAACAAGTGCTTTCGCTATGTAAACAAGCACTTGATGCTGGCCTCCCAGTATTATCTGTTAAGTCTGACACATGGACCACGTCTCGCTATATCATGAGCTTCAACCCTGAAATTCCCGAGGATGACGATCAGCGCTTAGAGCGCGTCAAACAATTCGTTGCCGACCACTTAAATCAAGATTGGCTTACGCTATTCACACAAAGTGCAGAGCGCAGCAACTTATTATCCCCGCCAGCATTTAGGCATAAACTCACTGTACTCGCCCGCAATGCAGATAAGCTTATCGTGTTACCTGAAGGTACAGACATTCGTACCATTAAAGCCGCGGCAATTTGTGCGGAAAGAAAAATTGCTCGCTGTCAACTGCTCGGTGATAAAAATGAAATTTTACTTATTGCAGAACAACAAGGTATCAATTTACCACCAGGGCTATTAATAACCGACCCTAGTGAAATCATTGAGAATTACGTCAACCCTATGGTTGAACTGAGAAAGCACAAAGGACTTACCGATGTTGTCGCTCGTGAAGAACTAAAAGATAATGTCGTGCTAGGTACCATGATGCTGCAGTTAGGCCAAGTTGATGGCTTAGTATCAGGAGCAGTTAATACAACGGCAAATACCATTAGGCCAGCACTACAGCTTGTCAAAACTGCACCGGGAAGCAGCTTAGTGTCGTCAGTATTCTTCATGCTGCTTCCTGATCAAGTACTGGTGTACGGTGATTGTGCGATCAATCCTGATCCAACCGCAGAGCAGCTTGCTGACATTGCTATTCAATCAGCAGACTCTGCAACGCAATTTGGTATCGATGCAAAAGTCGCGATGATCAGCTACAGCACCGGCGCTTCAGGCTCTGGTGCAGATGTGGAGAAAGTTGCCGCTGCAACGAAGTTAGCACAAGAGAAACGCCCAGATCTCGTTATTGACGGTCCGCTTCAATACGATGCTGCGATAATGGAAAACGTTGCTCGAAAGAAAGCACCTAATAGCCCAGTGGCAGGTAAAGCTACGGTGTTTATTTTCCCAGATTTAAATACTGGTAACACTACCTACAAGGCGGTTCAGCGTTCAGCAGACCTCATCAGTATCGGCCCTATGTTGCAAGGCATGGCTAAGCCAGTGAATGATTTATCTCGTGGCGCTTTAGTAGACGATATCGTTTATACCATTGCACTAACCGCTATACAGGCAAACACATAAAGCCAAGCTCTATCTACCCCAAATGCGCTAGTTTTAGCTAACTTTTACTTTGCTAGCGCATACATTTTATCAATATCTAGTATTTTTGAAGCCTTTGACACTTCTTTTGCGCTAATCACAAGTGACAAAAAACAAGCCAATAATTTTTCCTATATATTTTAACAAGATGCAAACATAGACAATGCTTACTAACAAAGATATCCACAACTTTTGTGGATATCATTTCTCTTGTTAATATAGTTACTTGCCGGTTTATAGGGCTGTTACTGCATTGTTTAGCTATGAAAAACTACATGTTCACCATTTAAATTATACTAAACAACCAAAAACACTACTTTTGCTATAAAACAGTTAATAAACAAAGTGCTCAGGTTAGAGATTGTGTTAAAAACTTGCTAAGATGCTGTACATCAAATAAGGACAGCGGAGCCTCTAAGATGAACACAGCAACGACTCCATCTTTAGCGTTACAATTACTCAAGCCTACATTCGCTATTCACAGCTTAGCAGCTAACAGTGCTATACCGGCAGAAGCGCTCTCAGCACCAATATTTTTCTTGGCAAAAACACACGGTGAAGTATCCATTGTGCTACCGGAAGACATTGCCATTGAAAGTGAAGATGTTGAACGTGATTGGCAAGCGCTAGAGGTAGTAGGTCCACTAGACTTTAGCCTTACTGGCATTCTATCGAGAATATCTTCCATCTTGGCCAATGAGAATATTAGCATCTTTGCGATATCTACCTTCGATACGGATTATATCTTGGTGAAACAAAACAATATCGACAAAGCAATAGATGCCCTAAGCGCCAACCAGTACAAAATAACAAGAGATTAAAATGACAACTTTATACGGCATCGCCAATTGTGACACAGTAAAAAAAGCACGTAAGTGGCTAGAACAAGAAAACATCAGTTATCAGTTTCATGACTTCCGTAAAAACGGTTTTGACCAAGCGCTTCTAGATAACTTTTTAACAACGCTAAGTTGGGAAGAGTTGCTGAACAAACGCAGCACCAGCTTTCGCAATCTAGATGACAGTATTAAACAGAATCTCAGCGAACAAACGGCAAAAGAAGCAATGTTGGCCGAGCCTACATTGATAAAACGCCCAGTTTTAGTAACAGATTCAGTAAAACATGTAGGCTTCAAAGCTGATCAGTACGCAACTTTATTCAAGTAAACATTTAAGTAAACATTCAAGTAAATATGATGCATGACGTTATAGCACTAGCCCAAGATCTTATTTCCCGAGAATCGGTAACCCCAGAAGATGCTGACTGCCAAAAGTTAATGGCGTCAAAACTTTCTGCTGTTGGTTTTGACATTGAGTCGATGGTGTTTGAAGACACCACCAACATGTGGGCTCGCCGAGGAAGTCAACAACCTGTATTTTGTTTTGCTGGTCACACAGACGTCGTCCCTCCTGGCGATCTTGCGCTTTGGAATACGCCCCCATTTGAACCTGTTATCCATAACGGCATGCTTTACGGTCGTGGTGCAGCAGATATGAAAGGCAGCCTTGCCGCCATGCTAGTTGCCACAGAACGATTTGTTAGAGACTATCCTAGCCACAAAGGCTCTATTTGCTACCTGATCACTAGTGATGAAGAAGGCCCATTCATCAACGGTACAACGCGTGTTGTCGATACACTTGAGGCCAGAAACGAAAAAATCGATCACTGTATTGTTGGTGAACCATCAAGCTCCCACCTTGTTGGAGATGTTATTAAAAATGGGCGTAGAGGCTCGATATCTGGAGAGCTAGTGATTAAGGGTAAGCAAGGTCATGTCGCCTACCCAGACCACGTTAAAAATCCGATACATTTGGCAGCGCCTGCACTTGCCGAGCTCAGTCAGATCATGTGGGACAGTGGCAACGATTATTTCCCACCGACTAGCTTTCAGTTAACGAATGTCCATTCAGGTACAGGGGCAACTAATGTTGTACCTGCCAGTTTTACAGCGCTTTTTAATTTGCGTTATAGCACAGAACTTAACGATGAAATCATCATTGAAAAAGTTGAAGAAGTGCTGAAAAAACACCAACTAGATTTTGACATTAAGTGGACGTTCAACGGTAAACCATTTATCACAGAGCCGGGCATTCTGCTAGACAGTGCACTTGCTGCAATCTCGCAAGTAACCGGTCGAAAAGCAACACTTTCAACTTCTGGTGGCACGTCAGATGGGCGGTTTATCGCGCCAACAGGTGCCGAAGTGATTGAGCTAGGCCCTTGTAACGCAACCATTCATCAAATTAATGAATGTGTAAGCTGTGACGATTTAATCAACTTAACTGAAATTTACTACCAAACCTTGGTTAATATTTTATGCTAAGCGACGCTGCTGTGCTCACGGGTCGAACAGATCAACATATTGAGTCGATAAATGAAAGACACGGTATGCACAAAGCAGCACTGCCAGCATTTCTAAAACTTCAGCAGAAAGCAAAATTAGATGGGTTTGACCTTTCCTTAGTCAGCAGTTTTCGTTCTTTTGACCGACAGCTAGCAATATGGAATCGCAAATACACCGGAGAAGCCACTGTACTCGATATCAACGAAAAACCCGTTAATTTAAAGATCCTTGGCGAACTCGATAAAATACAGGCGATCATGCTGTTTTCTGCCCTACCTGGCGCTAGTCGCCACCACTGGGGCACCGATATAGATGTTTATGCCCCAAGCCTGATCCCACAAGGACAAAGCTTGCAGCTTGAGGCTTGGGAATATCAAGAAGGTGGGCCTATGCACCCGCTTTCTATTTGGCTCGACGAAAATGCAAAATCTTGCGGCTTTTTCCACCCATACGATTGCTATCGAGGTGGTGTTAGTGAAGAGCCCTGGCACCTGTCATTTGCGCCAGTGGCAAGCGAATTTCAAGCGGCATTGAGCAAAGAATTAATCGAAGAAGCGATAGAAACCGCGACGATTGAAGGTAAAGATGCGATAATAGCGAACCTGTCACATTTGTACTCAACGTTTATTACCAATGTAGGAGCTTTTACCAATGAGTGATTCTTTTATTGTCATTGCAATTATTATTGCGGTGGTAATGTATATCATTGGCAGTTTTAGCACTGTGCAAAAGTCGGCAAAAAAGCCTCTGCGCAAGCAAGGCTTAAATGACTTAAAAGAAACTTTACCTCGGACTCACAAAGCAGAGAGCGATCAGAAGTTACCAACATTTACGAATAAGCCTCACTAAAGGGCTGTATATCAACAAAAAAAGCGCCTAGAAGGCGCTTTTTTTTATCTTGATTAAATTAGTTTCAATTCGCTTATTTAAGCTTAATACCAATTACATTCAATTGGTATAACTATAGATCTCTGAATGACAGTGCTTTTTCCATAACGTCAAATACACGATCAAGTGTTTCTTCAGGTAGCACTTCACCATTATCTTGATAAATAGTTAAGACAGATTTGTTACCTATTGGTGTTAACTTAAACTGATAAGGCTTTTCTTCCAGTTCAAGCACTTCAACCTCATCGCCCCAAATACTGTCCCAAAAACCAACACTTGGCTTCTTATAAGTGACAAAATAAAGTTTTTGATCTTCATTTAAATCGTCAATCTCAAACCCCTGACGCTCGAAAAACACTGGGAGATTTGACCATAATAAGTCCTTCTCCATGTCTACGACATAAGCCGGTTCTTCTTCTGGGTTTTTGCCAATGGAGACTAACGACTGGTTAGCATACATAATTTGCAGTTCACGATTTTGCAATCGGTATTTGTAGTCAACCATACCTGTCACTTGGTTTAGCATCGCCATTTCTGCGCGGTGCTTGTCAATAGGGTTCATTACTCGACTACCGCCTGATGCGTCGGTCTTCATGTAATCAATTAACTCTACTTTTAACGATGTGCTGCGACCATGAGGCTTAGTGTCCAGCAAATACTTAAAGCGCATACTTTCAGCTGACTCTACTTCTGTAAATAGCCAGCCCGACTCTTTTTCGTTATGGAACCAATCACTTTCTAGAATTGTGCCATCTGCACTTTCCATCGCAATTGCAACATTGTTTTCGGCTAGGTTATCTTTGACCGCATCGCCAATAAATGCCGTTAAGTCTCTATCTTCAAGTACTTTATCAAACCAAATAATGGCATCATCGCGCTCTGCAACAACACGGGTTGACGCCGCAATCGGTAAAGCTAGTGAAGGAGCTCTTACATCCACACTCTTACCAATAGGACCAGTAACTTCATTTTCCGTTGGAATGTGGTACTCGTTGCGTGGCTGAGGTGTATCTAAATTGGCCGGAACCGTGATAGGAGTCGCTTCTTGTTGGGTTGCGTAGTTAAAGTCGCCAGATGCATGTCTGCTGCTGGTGCCACTACATGCCGATACCGACAAGGCTATAACCGATAAATAAAAACTACGACGATCCATTAAAACTCCTGAAGCTCTTGTGTTAAGTCATCTAAGGTTTTACCCAATAACACTTGTCCGTTCGCCGACAAAGGCACTAACGGCAAACGCATATTCGCATTAGGTAATCGCTTATTGTAAAACAGCGCCCACTTAACGGGGATAGGATTTGACTCAACAAATAAATTTTTATGTAACTGCGCAAGTTGGCTATCAATTGCCTGTGCTTGCTCATATTTTTGTTCTTTTACTAACTGCTGAATCTGAGCCATCGCTTTGGGTACAACATTCGCAGTAACAGATATTACACCGTCACCACCTTGTTGACAAAAAGCAAGGCCAGTCTCGTCGTCACCACTGAGTAATATAAAGTCCTCTGGGCATAAACGTCGATACGATTGAATTCGCGAAAGTTCAGCAGTCGCATCTTTGATGCCGATAATATGCTTAAGTTCCGCTAATTTTGCAACCAAAGAAACGGAAAGATCGCAGCAAGTGCGTCCTGGCACATTATATAAAATAATTGGTAGCTCACTCGCTTCACTTACCGCTTGATAATGAGCAAGTAAACCATCGTCTGTCGGCTTATTGTAATAAGGCGTAACCGTAAGAAAGCCTTTGATACCAGTATTATTTAGTGCCTTGGTAAGTGCCACACTTGTATGTGTTGAATTTGTGCCATTACCAGCAATTATCGCGATTCTACCTGCACTGTATTCAACGGCGAATTTTGCCAACTGGACTTTTTCATCATCTGAGAGCGTTGCTGATTCACCTGTGGTGCCGGCAACCACTAATGCCGAGGTGCCTTCTGATACATGCCAATCGATAAGTGTAATAAGTGTGGAAAAGTCAATCTCACCCGCATTAGTAAATGGAGTGACTAAAGCAACTAAACTGCCTGTAAACATTGATTTCTTCGTGTATTGCTGAAAACCGCAAACATGTTACTTGCACCTATGCCCAAAGACAAGAAAAGCAACATAATCTTGACCGTTTGCCCAATAAAACATCAACCATGAACAAATTTAACGCTAACGCTAAAATTAATCAGTCATTTAGGCTACAATGCGCGGCATTTTAATTTAGCGGATCAAAAAAGCATGTCTCAATATCTTGTGCTCACAGCCATGGGTGCCGATAGAACAGGTTGTGTTAGTGAATTAACCAATCTCGCAAGCGAGTGTGAATGTAATATCCTAGACAGCCGAATGGCAATTTTTGGCAAGGAGTTTACCTTTATCATGTTGCTACAGGGTGAAGCTAAAGCAATTAATCAAATCGAATTGCGATTACCTAAAGTTGCGGTAGAACTAGAGCTCATAACGATGATGAAACGCACGTCTGGGTATAGCACTCTTGAAAACAAGCAACACTACCTTGCAGAGTACACGGGTATAGACCAGCCAGGTTTACTCAAGTCAATTACAGCGTTCTTTGCACACCGCAACATTGATATTTCATCACTCAAGTCTGATATCGATCCAGCAACTAACAATATGAGTGCAAGCATCCAGTTTACAGTAAATGACGACACGGGCGTCGAATCTATAGAAAACGATTTTTTGCAATTATGTGAACAAATTGATGTACAAGGCTGTATAACTAAGCACTAACGAAATTTGCAAATAGCAGAATAATTATAGGAAGAAGCATATGAACACATTACAAGCTGGCGACAACGCACCATCGTTTTCATTACCTGATCAAAACGGCGAGACAGTGTCACTAGCCGACTTCATTGGCAAAAAACAAGTGCTGGTTTACTTCTACCCGAAGGCGATGACACCTGGTTGCACCGTGCAGGCACAAGGTCTGCGTGATAGCAAATCTGAACTCGATAAACTTAATACTGTAGTATTTGGAATCAGCCCTGATGAAAGCAAACGCTTAGACAAATTCTGCCAACGTGATGAGTTAAACTTCACATTACTATCTGACGTTGACCACAAAGTTGCAGACGACTTTGGCGTTTGGGGCTTAAAGAAATTCATGGGCAAAGAGTACGATGGCATCCATCGCTTAAGCTTTTTGATTGGCCTAGATGGGAAAATCAGTCACGTATTTAATAAATTCAAAACGAAAAATCACCACGAAGTGGTGTTAGAAGTATTAGGCGAATTGGCGAGCTAAATCGGTATTAATTTTCCGTTCCAATACAAAAATAAAAAGGCCAAGCATCACTGATTGGCCTTTTTGCTATATCTATTTATGTAAGCTGTTTTATCTATTTGGAAGCAGTTGCCTGTGTTTCAGCTTCTCTAAAATCAGACGTCTGAGGAAAAGCATTAACAACAGCTTTTACTAGTGTCGCTAATGGAATGGCGAAAAAGACGCCCCAAAATCCCCACATGCCACCAAACAGTATGACCGCAATAATAATCGTTACCGGGTGAAGATTCACAGCTTCTGAGAACAATAATGGTACAAGAAGATTACCATCAAGCGCCTGGATAATACCGTAAGCCAGCATCACATAACCAAACTCAGTACTAAAACCAAATTGAAACAACGCCACAAGTGCTACAGGGATGGTAACCAAAGTAGCTCCAACATATGGTACCAACACTGATAAGCCTACTAATACCCCCAGCAATAGCGCATAGCGCAAATCTAAGAACATAAAGGTAACCACACTGACCGTACCAATGATCAAGATTTCAATGAGCTTGCCACGAATGTAGTTAAGAATCTGTTGGTTCATTTCTTTACCAACTTTTGTTGCCATTTTTCGTTCTTTTGGGATAAAGCGGCTTAAGCCTGCAATTAACTCTCTCTTATCTTTCAAGAAAAAGTAAATCATAATTGGCACCAAAATCAGATAAATGATCAAAGCTACTAAATCAGAAAGCGAATTCAACGTCGCTTCGATAGCGAGTTGTCCCCATTCCAATAGCTTTTCCTTTGTCAGCTCAATAGCCTGCTGTATCTGATCCGCGCGAATTAAGTCAGGATAACGTTCAGGTAAGGTCATCAAATAACTCTGCCCTTCCGCCACCATATGTGGTACCTCTTGAAGCAAATTTGTACTTTGCTGCCAAATAACTGGCATAAGCCCCAAAATAGTGACTAGACTCAAACCGACAAATGCAGAAACAACCACTATCACCGATAAGCCATGGCTCAAACCACGACTCTTCAATCGATTAACGGGCAAGTCTAGGAGGAAAGCAATCGCAATAGCAACAAATACAGGCATGAGTAGACTGCTTAGGAAATAAATAGAGAGAAACGCCACCAATAAAATAATTAGTAATGTGACGGCGTGGGGATCTGAGAATTTACGGGTATACCAGTCCTTAAAGAACCTAACCATATTTGCTACCTAACTGTAATAATTAAACGTTGAATACCGTAGTCTTCGGTTGTTTTTGTATAGTGATAATTGAGCTTATCAAGCAATTTTGGAATGTCGCTCTTGGACCCACTGTCTTTAATGGTTAAGTGACACTCATCCCCTGATTGCATCTTTTTTAGCATGACACGGAGTTTTACTAATGGAAGAGGACACTTTTCTTCCGTCGCATCATATTGAAAAATCATTATTATAAAAATTGTCGCTCAAGACTTTTGTTTGATTATCTAATTTGCGACAATCGAATACAATATCTGTCGTAGTTAAATAATCGATAATTTTCAGTAAGTACACAAATTTATGTCAGCAAATGCGCAAGCCCTGTCGTTAAAAGAAATTAATGCCCTTAAAAAGAAACTCAATTGGGGCGACATTCCCGCCATCTATCACATGGTCTCTACGTCAGTCGGCGATTTAGACGCTATTCTCACCCACGGCTTTGAAAGTGGTTACAAGAATATACTGAACAAAGAGACATGGAACTTACCGAAACTAGGTGGTTCACGCGGAGAAAATGGCGCAATTAGCGTAATGTACAAACCTAAGATATCTCTGCGCCATGTATACAATGAGATGGGGTATGAGCTGCACTGCTATCCTATGGTTAACGGTGAAAGATTAAATAAAAACCTCATTGAAAGTCCTCATTGCCCTTTTAAACGCTGGATCCCTGAAACAATGCGACGTCTATTTCGTGTCAATGCTTTGGCTAACTACATCATGTATATGACCGAAAGTGGCGATGACGCAGACAGACAGCTAATACGACATATTTATTTCCGCGTTGAAGAATTAATTGATATTTTAAGAGAATCTTTTGACGTTATCGATGTCAGAGGTTACACCATTGCCGAGTTTTACACTGAAATAAAACAGCGCAAAGACAGTAACGCTGCCGCATTTTTGGCAGAACAAATAAATAGCCAGTTGGATTAATTCTTGTTTAAACTAAAGCCGTTTGTATTAAGTGCCGGCCTCACAATGGCACTTGCAGCGCCACATTCGTTGGCACAATCAACTAATAAAAATGAGTTGCCTGAAATTGGGGCAGCAGGCTCGAGTATTCTATCGATCGATAAGGAGCGCATTATTGGTGACGCCATGATGCGTCAAGTACGTGCGACCCAACCAATTGTGTACGACCCAGTCATGGAAGAGTACATAAATGATTTGGGCAATCAATTAGTTAAAAACGCACAAGATGTAAACTACAAATTCAAATTTTTCATTATCAACAACAATGAAATTAACGCTTTTGCGTTTTTTGGTGGTCATGTTGGAATCCATTCCGGTTTAGTGACTACTGCCGACAATGAGAGTGAATTAGCGTCGGTACTAGCTCATGAAATTTCTCACGTAACCCAGCGCCACTTGGCACGTCGCTTAGAGTCACAAGCTAATACCCAGTCGTTGTCACTGGCAGGTATGCTAGGCAGCATTCTATTGACGTTAGTTAACCCTACTGTCGGAATGGCAGCCCTAAGTACTACCATGGCGGCGACTCAACAAGCAGGATTGAATTACACACGAAGTAATGAAAAAGAAGCGGATCGCGTTGGCATCACATTACTTGCCAACAGTAACTTTGATCCTATGGCGGCCCCCAGTTTCTTTGCGAAAATGTCTGAAGCTTTTCGTTATCAGTCAAAACCACCTGCAATGCTTCTAACCCACCCTTTGCCTGACTCACGTATTACCGACGCTCGGATACGGGCGCAAAACTACCCTATTCGCAGAATGGCACCAAGCCTTGGTTTCGAATTAACCAAAGCACGTATTGAAGCGCGCTATCAGGGTAATGCGAAAGACAATATCATTATTTTCCAAGATATTATTGATAAGCAGAAATACGCGTTAAAAGTCGCTGCGCAATATGGTTTAGCCCTATCTTATATGAGAAACAAAGACTATAGCGAGGCCGAGAAAATTCTTAAGCCATTACTCTTTAGTGATGCAAATAACTTATTTTACGCTGATGCGTTAACTGACGTTTATATTGAGCAGAATAAGTTCGAGCAAGCGCTGGATATGCTCGAAAGACTCAACCTTTTGATGCCAAACAATCAGGTCGTCGCACTCAACTATGCCAACGCATTGCAAAAAGCTGAGCGTTACAGTGAAGCAGAGCAGATTCTTCAAGACTTTTTACTGGTTAAACCGGGTAATTTCCTTGCTTACGACTTATTAAATCAAGTGTATAAAAAGTCAGAACAAAAAACCCACATGCACACTTCAAAAGCAGAAGTGTATGCCCTGCTTGGCGCATATACCAAAGCAATCGATGAACTCCAATCTGGCTATAACTTTGCCAGCGACCCTATTGCGAGAAAACGTATTAAAGGGCGAATCCTTCAGTTTGAAGACCAACAAAACAAACTTAATCGTTTATAACAGAGAAAACTATGTTAACCATTTACCACAACCCTCGTTGTTCAAAAAGCCGTCAAACATTGCAAATTATTGAAGATGCAAATGCACAAGTAGAGGTTGTTCAATACCTTAAAACACCTCTAAATGAAGCCGAACTACGTGATCTAGCCAGCAAGCTAGGCGTAAGTGCAATTGAGATGATGCGTACAAAAGAAGACGAATTCAAAGCACAGAACTTGAAAGGTGCAAACGACGATACGCTATTTGCAGCAATGGCAGCAACGCCAAAATTGATGGAGCGCCCTATTGTGGTATCAGCTAGTAGTGCGGTGATCGGTCGTCCACCAGAAAACGTAAACACTTTATTGTAAGCGTGTATCAGAAAGTAGAGTTATGAAGTCAATTAACACGCAAACCTACCGAAAAATAGCGCTAGTCGGCTACTTTGGCCTCCTTGTTTTTATGCCATTATGGCTAGTATGGCTTGAACCGAGCTCTCTTGGTGCAGGGTTAGCTATTGGGCTATTTTTCGTGCCGCTATTATTTCCCATTAGAGGACTTTTAGCCGGTAATCCATATACTTATGCCTGGTCAAATTTTATTGTAATGTGGTATTTTCTACACAGCCTTACCAGCCTGTGGGTATCAGATAATAAGATTTATCCAAGTATTGAATTGATCCTTGCTAGCGTGATGTTTTTTGGCGCTACATATTATGCGAAATATCGAGGCCAAGAACTCGGTCTAAGTATTCGAAAGGACAAAAATAAATCGGAGTAAAATGATGTCGCAAGCTAAGCCTCGTTTGAATGTAAAGAAACTCGCTAAATTCACCTTTTCTTTGATTTCATTTCCTGTTCTAGTAGCTTGTGGCGGCGGTGGTGGTGATAGCAGTTCCAATAACACTATCACACCTTCCCCAACAACCAGTGAACCACAACTGCTTATTCAAGACAATACCTTTGAGCGAGCACGTTCAGTTGAGCTAACGCTTTACGCTCCACAATTCGACCTATCAGATATTAGCTGGCAGCAAACCAGTGGTGAAAGTATTGAGATTACCTCACCCAACAGCAAGTTAATTTCAGTGACACCAACAACGAGTGGTGATTACAGCTTTAGCGTTCAATTCACGCAAAACGGTCAAGTTCAAACGCTTGAGCAGTCGTTTTCTATTTCTGAACAGTCAAGTACCCTTAATGTTCCGAGTGGACAAGCAGTACTGACAGAAAACAAAATATCTCTTCGTGCATTTGCAAACGATGGCAATGACATTGTCAATATAAGCTGGACGCAGCTATCGGGCGACAATGCCAACATTACCAGCGACAATTACCAAGGTAATGCATTAATCTTCGACGCGCCTCTCGTTAGCCAAGATAGCCTATTACAATTTCAGGTCAACGCTACGGTGGATGGCCAGAACGTGTCAGATACAGTTTCAGTGCTCATCGAGTACGCACCAACAATCGCTAGCAACGCATACTTTGATGACCGAGTTGCCAAAGTCTTTCCTTACAAAGCAGATAGCCCCTATTCAGATAACCTAGTGAATTGCGTATACAGCAACACTTTAAGTAGTTCATGTCGACTGAACCAGCTTCCTTTGTTAGCGCACGACACAATGTCCCCAACCATTGAAGATATTATGGATAGAGTTGTCGTATCTCACCCTTGGATGGGAGAGCGTTTCGAAGAGTTTTTACGAAATCACGACGAGTTTGATGACTTTAAACGTTTATTACGTGCTACAACTGCGGTTGTAATTGCATATGACGTAAGACCCGCATTCTATTGGGCTGCAACTGGCGCCATATATCTTGATCCAAGTTATCTATGGTTAACACCTAACGAGCGTGACACCATTAATGAAGCACCGGACTACCGCAGTAGTTTTGGCGTCGACTTACAGTTTTCAATCCCGTGGCGTTACGTAAAAGATAACGGTTACGCGTTTCCTTATTATGACCCAGCAGACCGCCAAACAAGGCGTTTAGATGAACTGATTTACCCGCTAGGCTATTTGCTTTATCACGAATTGGCCCATGCGAATGATTTCTTCCCAGCGCAATACTGGCAACAACTATCAATGTCTGATCGCATTCTTGATGCGGCGTTGGAGAAAGCACCAATCTCAGAGAGTTTAACTGCCCTTTACCCGCTTAATAGTCAAACTATGGCGGACTTAGCTCAGGTAAGGTATGGAGGCAGTGATGCATCTGCTAGCCAAGAGGCTATCCTACCAAGCGATGTGAGTCAGTTATTTGAACCGGACAGCGCTGTGCACTTTTATAGTTACTTTACTGAGCGCGAAGACTTCGCCATGCTGTTTGAAGAGCTGATGATGCAACATAGATATAATGTTTATCGCGACGTTGCGGTAACTAATAATCCAAGTCACCAAGATGATACATCTGGCGATTACATCGTTGACTGGGGACAACGAGGTCGCTTGGCCGAGCCGCAGTTGAATCAAAGACTTAACTTTGTCGTAGAAAATGTATTGCCAGAGTTTGATGCTGAGAGTGCAATTAGCGAGCTGCCTGATGCTATTGAATTCACGTCGGGATTAAGTTGGCGTGACAATCTTTTGCTAGGTTCGGCTAATGGCAGTGTAATTGGTGCCAAATCGAGTTTGGCCGGTCAGCTATTAAAAGCAGAAATTGAAAAACAACGTCCTCCAACAGAATATCACTATTATTCAAAGCCTTTACCTAAAAGATAAGGGCTTTGAGTTAACTTTGGCTAAGTTTTGGACTCAGGTTAGAATTCAATTTTGAGAGTGATTTGAGCTACGGCCAACAACAGGACTGTGGGTTTAGCTACGTTTTTGCTAATACCTGTTTGATAAAGGGAATAGTAATTTTTCGCTGCTCCCTAATTGACACCCTATCTAACGTATCAAGATAAGCAATCAATACCGCCATATCCCTGCTGAAATGATTGAATAAGTACTTAATGACATCTAAATGAATGGTTAAGCCACGTTGAACTGCGCGGTATTGTACTGCACTTAACTTCTCATCATCGCTGAGCTGTTTGAGTTGCTCTATCAGGCCCCAACTCAATCTGGACTGTAAATCAGGCAACGTAAGTTTGATATCTTTTACCGCATCAAAGCCGGTAATAATAATTTGCTTACCCTGCTCTTTGAGTCGATTGAACAGATCGAAAATGGCTTGTTGCCAAGCATCGTCATCGGCAATCAAATTAATATCGTCAATGCAGATAAGGTCAATACTTTCAAGGCTCTCTAGTAGCTCAACAGACAGGTACTTAACTTCTGCCATCGATAAGCAAAGAGAGCTTTTCCCTACAGTTTCAGCTAACGCACAAGCAGCATGAAGTAAGTGAGATTTACCTACTCCTTTGGCACCGAATAGATAAAAACTATTCGTGTTTTGGCCTGCTGAATCACTTCTAACGAAGTCTGATAGTATACTGGCTACTGCGATATTCGTTTCACCAATAAAACTGTCAAATGTTTCATCATCTGGCAATTGAACAGACAATGCTAATTGATTATCACGCTTCATTAACGTCTCCAATAGAAAATTGGATACGCTTGCGATTCCTTGCTCGCGAATGGGTCAATGTATTGCTTTAGGTTGTCATTTAACTTTAGCGACGCCATAAGCGCTTTCTTAGAGCCAAGTAATTTCAATCTAAAGCGCCTAGCCTCTTGCTCTGCTGAGACAAGGGTTACCGACTCTACAGCTGACAACTCTGTTAAGAATCGCTGAATATCTACGTATGTGCTTAGCGAGTCTACGTTAGCGACTTCTATTGTTACATCGTTAGACAGGTCTGTTGAGAGTGCATAGTCTTGATAAATGACCTCAGCCACCTCGGCAAGTACTGAATTTAACATGTCCTTCGGCGAGTTGCCGTGCATCAACTCACCAAAACGCTGTTGCTCTGCAATCAAACTCCAGTCCATGGCATAGAGGTTTTGTTCTTGGCAAAGCACACCTTCACATGCTTCAGTCGTCTGATTGACTAAACTATTATTTGATAAACGAACAATTAACGATGCGTCCACTAAGTATCGTGCTGACATCACTTCTGTTTCCGCGGCAAACCTACCCCATAAATCGGTGATATTAACCGACACCGCGTCTTCTAAATCCATTAGTGGCATTAATAAAGGTAAGCCTCGCTGACGAGAGAAAGATTGAATTGTCTCTGCAACAGATGCATTTGCCGCTTCAGAGATAACTTCACGAGACAAGCCATCCTCAGCAACTAGCCAGACTAATATTTGAGGACGTAGACTACCCCATATTGGCAAGTTGGCGTTTTGAAATAATTGATTAATCTTATTTTCGTCGAAAAAAGCAACTAAATTTAAGTTCTCTTGTTCGCGTTCGTATCGGTATTTGGTTAGGTACTGTTTATACTTAGCCAACTCTTTTCGTACTAGCGGGTTAGATAGGACGCTTTCTTGACCGCCTACTTTTAAAATTACAGCGGTCATCGCTTCACGGGTGGCTTTGTTTCGTTCAGCCGTTAATTGAGAGGTTACGGGGACTTCAGCTTGGTACAGATCAGTAATTTCAATCGCTTTAACTTGAACGCTGCATAAAAGCAAAAATAAAAAGAGCGAAAGTTTGTACATTTTGTGTAATCTAATCAATTTCATAGTGAAGATCTTAACACAATTACACTGAAATATTTCACTATTAAAAATAATTTGTGATAAAGATTTTATCTGCTTGCTAGCACTGATAGAATATGCGCTTTCAAAAATCCTTTGAACACTTTTTGAGGTTTTTCACGTGAGCGAACAAAAGCAATCCCTAAGCTATAAAGATGCTGGTGTAGATATCGATGCTGGTAATGAATTAGTCGAAAACATTAAGGGAGCGGTTAAACGTACTACTCGCCCAGAAGTTATGGGTGGATTAGGTGGTTTTGGTTCAGTTTGCCAATTACCTACTGGCTACAAAGAGCCGGTACTAGTTGCAGGTACTGACGGAGTAGGCACAAAACTACGCTTGGCTATTGATTTAGCAAAACACGATACAGTAGGTATCGATTTGGTTGCCATGTGTGTAAACGACCTGATTGTTCAAGGTGCTGAACCGCTATTTTTCTTAGACTACTACGCGACAGCTAAATTAGACGTCGCAGTTGCATCAAGTGTTGTTGCTGGTATTGCTGAAGGTTGTGTTCAATCTGGTTGTGCGCTAGTCGGTGGTGAAACAGCAGAAATGCCAGGTATGTACCACAAAGGCGATTACGACATCGCGGGTTTCTGTGTAGGTGTTGCTGAAAAATCAAAAGTGTTAGACGGTCAAAAAGTTGCAGCTGGTGACCAACTTATCGCACTTGGCTCTTCAGGCCCGCATTCAAATGGTTACTCACTTATTCGTAAAGTACTAGAAGTTAGCAACGCTGACACTAACGAAGACATTAACGGTAAAGCGTTAGGCGACCACCTACTTGAGCCGACAAAAATCTACGTTAAATCTGTACTTGAACTACTTAAGAACGTTGATGTACACGCATTATCGCATATCACTGGTGGCGGTTTCTGGGAAAACATCCCACGTGTATTGCCAGAGAGCGCACAAGCAGTAATCAATGAATCGTCTTGGGAATGGCCGGTCATTTTCAACTGGTTACAAGAAAAGGGTAACATTACTACCCACGAAATGTACCGCACTTTCAACTGTGGTGTTGGTATGATTATCGCGGTTCCTGCTGACGCTGTTGAGCAGAGCTTAGAAATTTTAAAAGCGCATGGTGAAAATGCTTGGCATATCGGTGAAATCAAAGACAAAGCCGATGACGAAGAAGCTGTAATCATTAAGTAAGGTGCCTATTATGTCTAGCCGAATTGTTGTTCTTATATCCGGCGGTGGCACAAATTTGCAGGCGATAATCGACGCCTGCAAATCATCTGAATACCCTGGCGAAGTCGTCGGGGTTATTTCAAATAAGGCCGACGCTTACGGCCTAACCCGTGCCCAAAATGCAGATATTCCTGTATCAACACTCTCCCATAAAGACTTCGACAGCCGCGAAGCTTACGATTTATCTTTAATCGACACTATCGACCAATATAAACCTGACGTTGTTGTGCTTGCAGGCTTTATGCGAATCCTAACGCCAGCCTTTGTTCAACATTATTTGGGTCGTTTATTGAACATTCACCCATCTTTGTTGCCTAAGTATCAGGGTTTAAATACTCACCAGCGTGCAATAGATGCAGGTGACAATGAACACGGTGTTAGTGTACATTTTGTTACCGAAGAATTAGATGGCGGTCCTGTTATTCTGCAAGCAAAAGTGCCAGTATTTGAACAAGATACTGCTGAAGACCTAGCGAGCCGAGTACACCAGCAAGAGCACCGTATTTACCCACTAGTGGTAAAATGGTTGTGCCAAGGTCGTTTATCAATGCGAAATGAGCAAGCGATTCTCGATGAGCATGTTTTACCTCAGTCTGGATACGCAAGCGAAGAATAACTCGCTGGTATCGACTGGTGTGTATTGCACTTTGCTACGCTACGCAAGTTGTTTTAGGTCTCTTATTACAAAAGCATGGCGATTAAAGCACTATGCAGTAATGTAGTTCAGCAGAATAACAATAAAATTAAAGGTAGATGTTGATGTTAAAAACTTTGTTTCTTTCAATCATGGTGGCTGCACCAAGCGTACTTGCTCAGGTGCAACAGCAAGCGGCACAAAAAGATTTAGTTGAGCCAGTACAACAGCAAGAAACAACACCGATTAGCTCAACATCCCCTACTATTGCGCCATTTACGGCCAAATATAGCGTATTACACAAATCTAAACCTGTCGGTACAGGCATTCGCCAATTGAAATACCTCGACAACGGTTTCGCTGAGTACAGCTATAAAACAGAAATAGAGTGGCTTATTTTTTCAGATGAGCGCCACGAAACATCAGTGGTAAAACTAGATGGCAATAAAGTTATTCCGACTCGCTACACCTTTACTCGTGAAGGCACAGGAAAGGATAAACACTATGACTGGCTTTATAACGTTGACGAGAACAAAGCGACCAATGTCAGAAAGAAGAAAGTTAGAGACATTAACTTTCCAGAGAACATCCAAGATAAGTTAAGTTATCACTTTCAAAATCGTCTAAATTTGATTGAAAACCCGAAACAGTCTCACTTCGTGTATCCTGTGGTAAGCACATCAGGTTCCATCAAAAACTATGTTTATCAATACGATGGTGAAGAAGATGTTATGTTGCCATTTGGCTTAGTAAAAGCTGTGCGCTTAAAGCGTGAGGTAGTCGATAAGAAACGCGTGACTTATGCGTGGTTTGCACCTGAATTAAATTATTTACTCGTAAAGCTATACCAAGTAAAAGGTGGCGTAGAGCAATTCGAAGCGCAACTAACTTCCATTACTGAGTAATACCATACTTTTCTGCAAGCAACATCTGGCTGTACTCTAGTAGCGAATGGACAGAGAATAGACCAAGTAGACGAAGCCTAGGCTTAACCGATTGAAACCCCTTAACAAACCGTTAAGCCTCAAGCTTATAGCGACATGACAAAAAGCTGAAAACACACCCAAATAAGCAGAAAGATTACAGCTTTCTACTCTAAAAATACCTAAACTGTCTAATCCCCCTAGGCACCCTGTTCTACATCGCCTTTCAATACAGATTTTCCTTTGTAAAACAAATGCCATTGTTCAGGCATCATTTTGTGCCACTGCTCATTATTGGTTAACGGCTGAGTCGCGATAACGGTTACTACATCATCAATCGTAGTTTCTTGTTTAAAGTCGACCACGACTTCTGCGTCGATTAACTTTGCTTCACCGAATGGCGCCTTACGTGTGATCCAATGTAAATTGTTAGAGCAAAACGCAAACAAATATTCACCATCGGTCAAAATTAAGTTAAAAACACCTAGCGAATTGATCTTCCTTGCGCACATGGCAATGAAGCGGTACAAGGTTTCAGTCTCAGGGCGCTCTGCGCCAAATTTATAGTGAAGCTGATCGAGTATCCAACAAAAAGCATGCTCACTGTCTGTTGTTCCTACAGGTACGTGCGCTTTCACAGGGAGTTCTTCAGCAAAGCCTTTTAGCTGACCGTTATGGGCATAGGTCCAATTACGTCCCCACATTTGCCGTATAAACGGGTGCGTATTCTCTAAACAAACAGCACCAGAATTAGCCTGCCGGATATGACAAATTACAGATTCGCTTTTAATTGGATAGTCAGTAACGAGCTCTGCAATACGCGAATGGGCACTTGGCTCTGGATCTTTAAAACTGCGACAACCTTTACCTTCATAAAAGGTAATTCCCCAACCATCTTTGTGAGGACCTGTATTTCCTCCACGCTGCATTAGCCCAGTGAAACTGAAGCAAATATCGGTTGGCACATTTGCACTCATCGCTAATAACTCACACATAGTCCGCCCATTACTCCTCTTCTTCAGGCTATAATTAAGAGGGTAAGATACCGTATTTACAGTGATCGGCAACCCCATTTGTTGCGTTCTTTAGTAAAAATATTGTTTGAAATTGTCAGGATAACGATCTAATCTAGCGTGGTCTGACCTCTTACAAGTAAGGAAAGAAAAGTGGAAACTTTAATTTGGTTTGCCAGCGCATTTATTCTTAGCTGGTTTATGGCTTATACAAGAGCCGCTTTAACGACCTACACTATGGTATTCGGAATACTTATGGTGATAGGTACTGTATTTGACGTTGTTTCGCTTATCGGCTGGTTAATCTTTGCCGCTATCGCTCTTCCGTTAAACATCACAAGTTTTAGAAAGGAATACATCAGTAAGCCTTTATTAAAACTTTTTAAAGGCATTATGCCGGAAATGTCCCGTACTGAAAAAGAAGCTATTGATGCAGGTACTACTTGGTTCGAAGCTGATCTTTTCCGCGGCAACCCAGACTGGAACAAACTTCACAGCTTCCCTAAGCCTCGCTTATCTGCTGAAGAGCAAGCATTCTTAGATGGTCCAGTAGAAGAAGTGTGTAAAATGGTAGACGATTGGGATACCACACACGAACGTGCCGATTTATCTCCAGAAGTATGGCAATACCTTAAAGATAACAAATTCTTCGCCATGATCATCAAAAAAGAATACGGTGGTTTAGAATTTAGTGCTTACGCACAGTCTCGAGTATTACAGAAACTAACAGGCGCTAGCTCAGTTTTAGCAAGTACTGTTGGTGTACCTAACTCTCTAGGCCCAGGCGAGCTACTTCAGCATTACGGTACTAAAGAGCAGCAAGACTACTACTTACCACGATTGGTAAAAGGTGATGAGATCCCTTGTTTCGCATTAACAAGCCCAGAAGCCGGTTCAGACGCTGGTGCAATTCCAGATTTTGGTATTGTGTGTAAAGGCGAGTTCAATGGTAAAGAAGTACTAGGTATGAAGCTTACTTGGGACAAGCGTTACATTACGTTAGCACCAGTAGCAACAGTACTTGGCCTTGCATTCAAAATGTACGATCCTGACGGATTGTTAGGTGAAGAGGAAGACTTAGGCATTACTTGTGCCCTAATCCCAACGGATTTAGATGGTGTAGTAACAGGTCGTCGTCACTTCCCATTAAACGTGCCATTCCAAAATGGCCCAACACAAGGTGAAGAGGTTTTTGTACCACTAGATTTCATTATCGGTGGCCCGAAAATGGCTGGCCAAGGTTGGAGAATGCTAGTTGAGTGTCTATCTGTGGGCCGTGCAATCACCCTACCTTCAAACAGTGCTGGTGGTGTTAAATCAGTTGCACTTGCAACAGGTGCATATGCTCGCATTCGTCGCCAATTCAAATTACCTATTGGTAAAATGGAAGGTATCGAAGAAGCTATGGCGCGTATCGGTGGCAACGCTTACCTAATGGACGCTGTAACAACAATGTCTACTGGTGCTATCGATTTAGGTGAAAAGCCATCAGTAATTTCTGCTATTGCTAAATATCACTTAACTGAGAAAATGCGCGATTCAATCACTGACGCTATGGATGTCCATGGTGGTAAAGGTGTATGTATGGGTCCAGCTAACTACTTAGCGCGTGGTTACCAAGGTGCGCCAGTCGCTATTACGGTAGAAGGTGCAAACATTCTTACCCGTAACATGATCATTTACGGTCAAGGTGCTATTCGTTGTCATCCTTACGTATTAGCTGAATTAGAAGCAGCTGGTAACAGTGATTTCAACAAAGCGTTAGACGATTTCGATCACGCATTATTCGGCCACATCGGTTTTGCTACTAGCAACATCTTCCGTAGCTTATGGATGTCATTATCAGGTTCACGCTTTGTTGCTAAACCGCATAATGATGCTACTGGACGTTACTACCAGTTAATGACTCGCTTTAGCTCTAACTTAGCGATGTTATCTGACATTGCAATGTTAACACTTGGTGGTGACTTAAAACGTCGCGAACGCATTTCAGCACGTTTGGGTGACATTTTAAGCCATCTATACCTAGCTTCAGCGACATTAAAGCGCTACAACGATGAAGGTCGTCAGTCAGCTGATTTACCACTAGTTCAGTGGGCAGTTGAAGACAGCCTATACAAAACACAAGTAGCTATTGATGAGTTAATTTCCAACTTCCCTAACAAAGCAGTTTCAATTGCTCTACGCGCGATTATTCTGCCATATGGTAGCTGGTTAACTAAACCATCTGATAAGTTAGATCATAAAGTATCTCGCATCTTGCAAACGCCAAGCGATACTCGTAACCGTATCGGTCAAGGCCAATACTTAACGCGTGAGCCAGAGAATGTACTAGGTATGCTTGAGCAAACATTAGATGACATTCTTGCAGCTGAACCAGTGTACGACAAAGTGTGTCGTGCAGTTGGCAAGAAGCTTCCGTTCTTCCGTTTAAATGAAGTGGCAGAGCAAGGTTTAGCAGCAAATGCGATTACGGCAGAAGAAGCTGAGCTATTGAAGCGTGCTGAAATTGGCCGTAAAGCGACGATTGACGTAGACGATTTCGACCCAAGTGACTTACCTGCGGGTAAACTACTACTTGATGAAATTGCACAACGCCAAGAACACGCTGCATAATTTTCTCAGTCAATAGGCTAAATAACAATTGATAAAAACCTGCTTCGGCAGGTTTTTTTATGCCTACAAAAACCATACGTTAACCATTACACTGTTGTTATAAATGGACTTTTTATAAAAGTAGTTAAATTTCAGCGAACAGATGTGACAAACATATCAGTACACCTTTTGGAAAATGTCGTTAAAATGATGTTTTTATTACAGAAAGAATCGCCGTTTTAGCAGGAGCGAATATTAATGTTGTCAGGGTTGCCAAGCTTTTTTCTAATGCCTCTCACTTTTACACTATTCAGTTTAAACCTTGCGTTTAGTGGCAGTATTGTTTTTTTAGGTGGCCTTTTAAAGTTTCTAATTCCTGTTAAAGCGTTTCATCGCCTACTTTACCGCCCAATGCACAGTGTTTACCGTCTATGGACTTACAACAACACGTTAATCATTCGACTTGCCAATCCTGTGGAGTGGCAAATCCACGGCACAGAAAATTTATCTAAAGACGGCTGGTATTTATTGCTAGCTAACCATCAAAGTTGGCTGGATATTTTAGTACTTGCAGAGATCGCGAGAGAGCATACGCCTGAGCCTAAGTTTTTCCTAAAAGATACTCTTAAGAAAGTCCCTTTTTTAGGGATGGCTTGTTGGGCGCTTGAAATGCCTTTTATGAAGCGCTATAGCCAAAAGTTTTTAGCTAAACACCCTGAGCTAAGGGGCCAAGATATAGAAACGACTAAAAAGTCATGCCAAGCGTTTAAAGATAACCCGACGACGATTATCAATTTTGTTGAAGGTACACGTTTTACCAACGAAAAACATCAACAACAAAAAAGCCCTTTTCAGTATTTATTGAAACCTAAAGCTGGTGGTATTGCCTTTACCTTAGCCGCACTGGGTGATCAATTTGATAAAGTACTTAACGTTACAGTACTCTACCCTGACAATCCTGGTCATATTATTAAAGACGTTTTATCAGGCAAGCTAACTAAAATCATTGTTAATGTAGATCAAATTGAAGTGACAGATGCAATCATTGGCGATTACTTCAATGACGATAGTTTCAAACAAGGCTTCCAACAGTGGCTAAATGACGAATGGGTAGCAAAAGACCAATTAATCCACCAGTTATACCAAGCAAATGAACACGAGGCTAAGACGAACATTCCGCTTAATCAACACCCTTCTGCTTAGTTAGTTTTTCATCCAAGCAGACTTTGTAAATCTAATGCGTTATACAAGAGTCGGCTTTACCTCATAGCTCATTTTGCATTTCTTTACAGACCATTCGAATTAAAGTTAATGCTTAGCCTTCACCCACCAAGGTTGACTAAAATCAACCTTCTCAGATGGGATTTCAAAGGAGTGCTTGCGTTTGAAGTATTGCCAAAATCGTTGGCTAAAATCCGCTCTCATGATCACCAAGTCACCTTCACGCGTTAACTTTTCTAAGTGTGCTTTGAGCGCTCCTACAGGCTCTTGTGGGCTTGCTTGTTGAAAAATAACAGCACCGCCGTACATTTCGTATAAACATTTATGGCGGTAATGTTTTGCCCATTCAGATTGCCCCATTGACTTTACAGAACTTTCTTGTAATTCGACCGTTTTATCGCCGGGATGTCGCAATTTAAAATCAAACATAACGTTACTCATGAATTTGGTATATGCTTCTAGGTCACTAGTGCTCACCGAAACGTTACATTGCTTATCCAGTGCTAAGTTTATCTCTTGGCTAATTAGATAACGCATCACTTTATATCGATACTCGTCATCAATTTGGGATGGCTTTGGTAAGTAACTTCCCGGCAAGATTGTTAACTGAGTATCGTTCAAATCTCTTATTGTAATGTTTTTGTCAAACACCTTCGCAATAATAGTGTCTGGATTGACGTAAGAGTCGCCTTTACTTGTTTCTCCCCATGCGGAGCAATGAACAAGTAGAGTTACAAATACAGCTGATAGGAAAGTTATTAACTTCATATTTCGTCCTTGCAATGAATTCCATATTAATTAGGACTCAATCGACATTTAATCGCTATAGTCCCTATACAGATGATAGAGATAACCACAGTAAATATCACTGGTTTAAGCAAAAATTTATCGAGTTAATAATTAACCAGTGTGTAAGCCAATCAAAAGTTATTGAAGTTAGCTGTTATTAGCTATTGGAAAATGAATTTGAAAGGTGATGAGTAAGAAAATCGCAACTAATTGAGTATTCGTATAAATAGCTTAAACGTTGACGAACATACATAAGAAATAATCTGCTATAAAAGCTTAGCGACTACTAATCGTAAATATTTAGGAAATATAATTTAGACAAGTAAATAGTGGCGGAGTGGACGGGACTCGAACCCGCGACCCCCGGCGTGACAGGCCGGTATTCTAACCAACTGAACTACCACTCCGCATCTGTCTCTGCTTTCCAACAACATCTCGTTGAATGCGGAGCGAATATTACGGATATGAATCCTATCCGTCAACCACTTTTTTTATAATATTTTTCAACTGCGTATTTGTCAGCCAAAACGAATATTTTTACAACAAACCAACGGTTATTTCTCTTCCTTTTTGGCTTTTTTCTTCTTTAAAAACCAGTAAACACCAAAACCAATCAACACAACTAAAATTAAAACCCCATTGGCAATACCAATGAACATCAGGGTCGCTTGTTGCTCTGCTTCTTGTTTAGCCAATTGTTCTTCACGAAGAATGGCAAGTTCCTCTTCAATCGTCATTTTAGGAGAAACAATCTCGGCTTCGGCCGCAGGCACTAGCATCTCTTCGCCAGCTTCATTAATAATGGTTACCGGCATCTGATCGGGCCTGCGTTCTACATTAAAAGAGAATTCAGGCACTATAAGACGAAACTCTCGACCAGAAAGTGTTTTACCAAAAGCGCCTATTTTCACACGATGAATACCCGGCTCTGTATATGCAACCGGATAGATACGTTGTTTGCCCTCTCCTTCCATAACAGAAAAAGGCTCAACTTGTTTATCGGGAAACGTAATATTGCCTTGAAACACTAGACTATTCGGGTCAACAACTTCGTCATCAATGTTAATGATCAACTGGTGAAATTCCTCTTCCACAGTTGTTGTTTCTGCTGCCAAGCTAATCGGGTTATGGTGAACAATAACAGGCTTTTGTCTTAATTCTCTACTCGCCATGGGTAGCTTAATATAATAAAGCGGTACCCACTCACCTGGAGCAAACGTTAACTCGAATTCACCGGTAAATATACTGTCATTGGCATACTCATCTAAATTACGTCCATCATCACGAAATGTCGTCAGCTTTATCGGTTCAGCACCAAAATTGTCAAAAGCCGAATTGTTTGTACTGAAAAAATCGACATCTAGGCGAACAACTTCTTTAAACGCTGGTGTATCTATCGCTTGGTCACCGTTATATAAACGACCTGTCACTTTCAAGGTTTCACCTGACAACAAGATTTCAGGCAAAGGTTCCACCTCAATCTTGACGTCAGACATCACCATGATGTGGCTGCCTTGAATAATTTGACCAATTGCTTGCCAAGGGCCTGGCATTGGCTTCTTAATTTTAATCATGTCGAAGGTGCGATCATCAAACCATTCAATTCGCTCGTCATCTAATTGGTTAACTTTGATCTTTGTACCATCTGGTCTTACAAGAATGATTGGCGGCGAACCTGGTGCTCGATAAAACAATAAGGTGATTTCGTCGAGCATTGCATCAATGCGAAAGCGGTTATCAAAATATGGAATTTGATTAGTCACATTGTCGCTTCGATAGTAATCGATTTGTGGAGCTGGTATCTCTTCGTTACTGATTAGCTCATTACGTTGCGGCGATGCCGCAGTATTAGTTGCAGCATCGTTTGCTTGCTCTTGAGTTTGAGCTTGGCTTTGAGCGCCGTTTTGTTGAGCACTTGCCTGCTGAGCTTGGGCCTGATGAACTTGGCCAAATGAAGAGACGGCAGCACTAAACAATATTGCTGAAATTAAACTAGATTTAAACTTAGATGATTTTACTGCTTTGGCCACAGTGGCTCGCCTCCTTTTTGCTCGACAATTGCCAACCTTTCTTGATGGGCAACTATTTCATCGGCAGAAGCACGAATAACCTTAAGTGCCGGTCTATCTTGAGAAACACGTCTAATGGCTGCTCCCTGCCCGCCATCACCTTCGCTATCAGCACTTAAGTTAAAGGTTTCCTGCTTACGCGTCATTTCGATATAAACGTACGCAAGCAATTGAGCATCGATTAAAGCGCCGTGATAAGTACGGTCAATCAGCTTGTCGACACGATAGTGTTTAGCAAGAAAGTCGAGTGTTTTAGGAGAGCCAAATTCGTCTTTAGACACATGCAGTGTATCGGTTACAGAACAGATATCGCCGGTCATCGGAAGATTGCGCCTAACCATTTCAAATTCGTGATCCATAAAGCCAACGTCGAACTTCGCGTTATGGATAATTAGTTCGGCACCTCGAATAAAGTCGATAAAGTCATCAGCGACTTGATGAAACAACGGCTTATCGGCTAAAAACTCGTTTGTTAAACCGTGAACATCAATAACTTCCTGCTCCATTTGAAACATTGGATTGATATACACGTGAAATGTTCGACCGGTAAACTGACGATTGATCATCTCAACACAGCCGATTTCTACAATGCGATGACCTTCTTTCGGATTGATACCTGTCGTTTCAGTATCGAGAATAACAAGACGTTGTTCTTGTTTTACGGGATTAGCCACTTGCCACCTTTTTTAAAACTTAACCTGTTTTACTGTTAAGCCGCGAGAGTTATTATCTTGCAAGAGATAAGCACTGCATTTGCTTAACGCGTAATTAATTACTGGTATTATAAAGAAAATTCATAGGATAATGAAAAACGTTACACAGATTTTTTCGTGATGTCGATATCAGCATCATGCATTTTCCAAAATAGGCAATATTAATGCAAAAACACGTCAACGTATTCACTGATGGCTCTTGTTTAGGTAACCCAGGTCCAGGCGGCTATGGTGCATTACTCATCTATAAAGAACACAAGAAAGAGCTTTCTGGTGGTTTTAAGCTTACCACTAACAATCGCATGGAATTACTTGCACCGATAGAGGCGTTAAAGTCGCTTAAAGAACCTTGTAAGGTAACTATTACTACAGACAGCCAATATGTTAGACAAGGCATCACAAGCTGGATTCATAATTGGATTAAGAACAATTGGAAGACAGCAAGCAAACAACCCGTTAAGAATGTCGACTTATGGAAAGCCCTGCATGAAGAGGTTAAGCGCCATGATGTTGAGTGGAAGTGGGTCAAAGGTCATTCCGGGCATGCTGAGAATGAATTAGTTGATGATTTAGCACGAGATGCAGCTTCGTCATCAAACTTAGCCGATGATAAAGGGTTTAACCCATAAATTCCTACCCAAACTTTTTGGAGAAGTTCGACGTTACTGCATTGCTTTTATTTCTTCGAGCTTCTCACGCGAATTTTCACACCAGTTGCATTCTTCATTCTCAGCCAATAAGAGTGCTTTTTCAAAACTGGTCGCGGCCTTATCGTATTGCTTCAACATAAAACGAGCTTCTCCTAAACTGTCATGCCATTCTCCATTGGATGGAAATAGTAGAAGATTCTGTTCAAGCAAGCTAATACCCCATTCAGCGCTTACATTATCAAGTGCCCAGAAACCCAGACGGTTGAGGATAAAACCATTGTCGATATGCAATTCATTTTTCGTTAAAAACTGTGATAATTTTTGCCACGACACTTCTGAATTTCGCTGAAGATATTGTGCTAATTCCCAGTAAATGTCGCGTTTTATTGGCTGAACATCATTATTAGGGTTAACAAAAATATTCTTAATTCTACTGGCCAGTGGAGTAATGTTGTTCATTTCACCATTACTACTCACAATGATGAAACTCTCACTTTCAGGCAGCCAATATAACGAAGACCAATAAACGCCATTAGAGCCATTGTGGCTAACAATTTTCTGTTTATCACCGCTAAAACGGACACCCCAGCCATAACCGTACTGCCAGTCGCTGGTTTCATGTTTTACGTGTTGGGTTAGCATTGAATTGATGCTTGATTGTGAAAGTACCTCACCAGATTGCAGAGCATTTAGCCAGACAACTAAGTCTTGAGTGCTTGACTGTAATCCACCATTGCCTACTAAGTGCCATGAAACACCGCCATCTTGGTAACGCTGAACAATAGTACCAATATCGCGATAGCCTCTATGGTAGCCAATCGCCAAATTGCCATCTTTCCATGTTGGCAGTAAATAGCCCGTTTGCTCCATACCTAAAGGCTTAAAAAATTCAGATACAAGGTAGGACTCGTATGAATCTCCCGTGACTTTTTCAATAATAGCGGCAAGAAAGCTGTAGCCAATATTTGAGTAGCAATATACGTCCTTGGGCTTCATAGACAACGTAAATGCTTTTTGAATAAATTCAGTTTTTGATAAGGGTTGAAAGTCTCGCCCCATGCTCTCCTGAAAGCCCGCACTATGGGTTAATAGCTGATGAATAGTGATATCAGCCTTATCAGGCGGCACATCACTAAAAAATGCAGACAATGGCTGTTCTAGGGAGAGTTTCTTTTGTTCGACGAGCTTTAAGATAGCCGCAGCGGTAAATTGCTTGGTATTGGAACCAATATCAAAGACAGTCGTCATTGAATTAGCAATTTGTTTAGCCTTATTCTGAGCGCCTGCCGCTTGACTCAGCAACACTTCTCCGCATGAAGAAACATAGACGTAACCAGTTAATCCTTTATTTTTAGCATCCTCTACTAGTTGGCTAATTTTATCTTTGGCTACCAGTTCAAATTTAGGAGGTTCGCCTTTGTTAGTCTCACACAATGGAGAATTATTATCATAAGGAGATTGATGGTCAGGATGAGATTGTGCCCAAGCTTGGTGACTAAAAAGCACACTTGCAACGACGACACCTAGAGCATTTTTGTGTAATTTACATTGGTTAGCAAAGGTACTTCTAATTTCCATTTCTCTTCCTTGAATATGCAGCGCGCCCAATCCTATATTTGACAAGTTTTGTCCAAAGGCGCCGAGCTTCGATAAAAAAAGACCTATGCTAAGTGTGTTTAGATTAAAGGCCTTTTCTTTTATACTAAAATATGACGATATACACCAATAGGTTATTTACCCATAAACTCTACTCGATTCTTACCATTTTTTTTCGCTTCATAGAGTGCTAAATCTGCCCTGTGAATGAGGCCTCTTAGATCTTCAGGAAAGCTATAAATTGATAAACCAATGGATACGGTAATTTGCCCGACGACTTCAAAGTCAACTTGGCTTATTTTGTTCCTCAAATTATCAGTAGCTAAGATAATTTCATCTTTATCCAGATCTTCAAATATAGCGATAAACTCCTCTCCTCCCCATCGGCCAACAATTGAAGCGTTAACTACAGTTGCTAATATTATTTTCCCAAACCTTTCCAGCACATTGTCACCCACCAAGTGCCCAAAGCCATCGTTAATACTTTTGAAATTATCGATGTCTATTAACGCTACACTAAAATTCTTAGATTTTTTGCAGCCAATATAGTCGTCTAACACTACATCTATTTTTGTGCGGTTATGTAGCCCAGTTAGCTTGTCTGTATATGAAAGGTGTTCTAACAATTTATTCTTTTTCTCTAGTTCCTTATTAGTTTTACAAAGAAGGGTTTCTAATTCCTTTCGCCTTCCTATATCTATAGTTATCCCTGTCATTTCTATTGGTTTACCGTCCAATTCTTTAGAGACGAAGGCTAGACTCTCGGTCCAGAGCCAACCTCCGTCCTTTCTTTTCAATCTGAATTCGGCGCAGTACTTCTCGGCTTTTCCACTAATATAGTCGTCAAATTTATCTGTAACGTTATCTCTATCATCTTGGTGCACCAAAGAAAAGAAGCCATCAAAAGTAGTAGGTATTTCTTCTTCACCATAGCCAAGCAGTGTAAATAGCTGGTTAGACAAAAAATGAATTTTGCCGTTTAGGTAATCGTCAACCCAAAAATAAGCTCCGATACAGTCCAAACTATGCATTACAAAGCCAATAGAATCATCATTAAATATATTGGACTTAATACTTTTACTAATATGATGTTCTGCTGACAGTTCTGCACCGGCAACCGTATTGATCACTTTTTCGGCAAAGTCTTTTTTGCTATTTGTCATGGCAACTAATTAACTTTTGAGTCATTAGTTAAAATATAGTCAAAAATACTTTACTTTAACAATTTCGAGCCCCCCTATTGAAGAGGTTGCAAACTACTTTAATCAAGTAATGCCAGTACTGAGAGCGCAAATTTCAAGTCAAAACTGAAGAACATCAATCAAAATAGTAGGCACCAAATTTACTAAAACTTAAATTTCTGCGCCTACCCAAATCCCGCTATTTATTAACTCGTCAAATTAGTTACTATTGAAACGACCTCTCCTAATGGGCTGGCCCGGAAGAGCATCTTCAATCAATACTCCACCTTCTATGACCATCGTACCGTTGACAATAACTGCGTTCATTCCTTTAGATGTTAGTGCAGGTTTTTCAAAAGTCGCTCTATCTGTAAACTCATCAAGGTCAAAAATAACAATATCTGCATCGTATCCTTCTTGTATCCGCCCCTTGAATTTCATTTGCTCGACACTGCCTTCTAGAATTTTTGCAGGCACAAGTGTCATCTTATTAATGGCTTCAATAAGAGAAAGTTTTTTACGCTCCTTTACAAACTGCCTGATAAAACGAGCATAACTACCTGCTGAACGAGGGTGTGTTTTAGCATTTTCTGGCAATGGCCAAGTGTCACCAGATATTAATTTGCCCGTTTCACTATTTATCAACGGCATAGCATCCGATGCTACAGCTCCATTTGGAAATAACTGCGCGATATCATAATACTTTAAATCACCTTCTTTTCGTTCAGGGTCAAGAAAATTGAAGACAACAACAGAAGTGGGATTATTATCTTGAAGGAGCCTAAACGCCTCAGATGAAAGGGATTCACCATTATAAAAGAAGTCACCTTCGCTCACTCCCCCTAAGCGCTTTTGCCAGTCATTCCCTCGAAATAATTGACTGCCAATTGCGGTGCTTCCTGCACTATATGGGTAGGCCTCTACTGAAATATTTACCCCCTGCTTTTGAGCATTCCTTATAAGCTCAGCAACGTCTTCAATATCTCGTAAGCTCGTACTATTTAAATGAGATATATGTGCGTGTGCTCCTGTACTAGCGGCCACAGAAATTAGCTCCTGATACGCTTCAAATGAACTTTTAGGCTCTAAGCTACTGATATAACGAATATGATTGAACGTAGGTACGTTATGATTAGCGGCCAATTTATGAAGTTGGTAATACTCTTTCCTGTTAGAATTAGGGCTATATCCTGTCATGATCCCTATGCCAATCGCCCCATTGTCGAGCTCTCGCTCTACCAAAGAGATTATTTTTTCCTGTTGTGCTCTAGTAGCGAGTTTTGTACTCCAATTAGGTAAAGAAAAGATACTGAGGGCCTCTCCAGGTATTCCTTTAAATGATGCTTCATCTAGGACTGCTGCTCTAGCCATAGTCCAACTGGCTGAAGCACCATAATTAATGGGTCTACCCTCTTTAGCGATTCTTTCGTAAAATGCATCGACTTCAAGGACTCCACTCTCCAATTCAAGTGCAGTAGTAACTCCATCAAAAGCTTGTAAACGAGCTGACGGCAATAACTGACTATGAGCATGCAAATCAATAAAACCTGGTGATACAATTAAGCCTGTCGCATCGATAACCTTCTTTCCGTCGATAGGTATTCTAGAAACTTCTTTTATCTTCCCACCAGAAATACCTAGCCAGCGTGTCGCGTCTAGACCAGATTCGGGATCTATAACACGTCCATTTTTAATCACTAACTCATATGTATCAGCTAAAGTTAAAGGTGATAAAGCAATCAAGCTTACTATTACAGTACCTTTAATTAACCCTCGAATGGTTTTTATCATTAATCTTTCCTACATTCTCTGTTGTACAACCAATTACAATCCACGTGCTTACAACTAGTTATTTGCTTCTCATAATAAGTAGTTGTAGTAATTAAAATGCTTAATATTTCCAAAAGTACACGACATGTTCATGTTCAAACGTTCGCAGATTTTTTCGTTAACCAAAAGCTGAAAGCTGCACCAGTGAAGAACATCAAGATTGAATAGACAATAGCAGGCATCATCATCACTTCGTTACCAATTAAAGTACCTGCCACAAACATTGCTAAGGTGCCATTTTGAATTCCAACTTCGAAACTAATAGTGGTAGCTTGAGCGTGAGAAAGCTTGAATAATTTGGCAAAGTAATAGCCCATCAATAACACAATACAATTCAGTGTTAACGTCGCCAAACCTACTTCCGCAATATAGCCAATGACAGATTCAGCATTTCTAACAAAAATCATCGCGACGATGAAAAATAAAAATAGAATCGAGAACCCCTTCAAAATACTTTCCATTTTGAAAGCCAATGTATTGCTAATCTTTCTGACCGCCATGCCCAGACATACTGGGACAACAGTAATTATCAATAATTGAACTATAGTTTTGATAACAGGAAGATTAACGCTGTCAGCACTACCAATGAAAAAGTTAAGGCAATAATAAATAACGATTGGCATGGTAAAAGGGGCAATGGCACTGACCACCAGAGTTAAACTAATCGATAGAGCTACATCACCTTTAGATAAGTAAGTAAACATATTTGACGTCGCCCCACCGGGAGCCAACGCAATAATTATTAATCCTACCGCCAATTCTGGTGCTAACTCAAAGAATAAAGCAATTACCAAAGCGACTAAGGGTAACAACACGATTTGACCAAACAGACCTACGACGACTGCTCGAGGATGTTTAAAGACCAGTGTAAAATCTTTAGTCGCTAATGACAGTCCCAGCCCAAGCATTATTAAAAATAGCGAGCCAGGCAAAACGACAGAAGTAAGTAACATTTCTTGCATTTCAAATTCCAAAATCGGTGAGCATATTGATAATCTCGGTTAAATAGCTGCACACCCTAGTTGCCTATCTGTTTTACAAAAAAACAGTAATTACGATAAATAATGAAAACCGAGCAAATTCCAATTCCAATAAAGCCAGGTCATCGCAACGCCACATACACTAATAAGACTCAACTTCAGAACCTTTACCACACTTCCCTGGCGCTTTCGCCATAAGGCGATAGTCTGGTAAACATGATGAATGGTCGCGAGAAAAGCTAAGATAGGGAAAATGAGCGCGAGCTTTAATAACCACGGGAACTCTGCCATCAACTCTCTATTACTCGCTCCAGCAAATGAGAGACTAAAAAGAAGTAAGAATAGGATGTTGAACAACGCAATAAACAAAGAGGAATAAAACACCAGCTTTTCATTACCCGAAAGCTCTGCGATCTGTTGTCCTTGAAATAAGCGGCGCAATACAATATGTGCAAAGACTATGAACGCCGGTACGATAATGAGTATGATAAAGGAAAGTGTTTGGTGAAATGGTGCCTTGTACATTTGCTTACCTGCAGCACCATCATAGGTATATCCGGTAATTTCTCCTGCATCGTTTTCCTGAAAAGCGATTCTCCTAAAGCCATCATCCTCTCTGAAAAGATTCTTATCAACGGGAATATATCGAACATTATTAACGAGTAAAGTATTGTCTGGCATGGCATTTATGCGTACGGATTGTAGTGCACCTACTATCTTCTCTACTTTAGTGAAGTTAGCACGCCACGGTTGGTAGGTGCCTTCATAATGGTTGATTGGTGAGGTGAACGCCTTAAATGACTCAATACTGTCTATTGATTGGGGAAAGAAGTAGTTATAAAACGATTCCTTAAATATGCTATGTATGTGCTTGGCGCCTGGCCCGCTGAATGACGTAAACAACATTAGGTCTTCTTGCGGAGATATTCCGAAATGAGAGAAGAACACATTAGTCGCTCCATCATGACCAACAATTCCTCCATTAACATACGGTAATTCTGCAAAACCATAAGCCATTCCATGTATTCGAGAGTCATGGCTATGAAGATGTGATAGCATTAACTCGGTGGTCGGTCTTTCTAAAATAGTGACTTTAAAACCTTCACTATTAATTATTTCGCCACCACCAAGCAGGGCCTTTCCAAATTTAATCATGTCACTGCTACTAGCAGAGGCTGAACCAGAAGGACCTAAGTTCGCAATTATCTCAAAATCTTCCTCGACAAACTGTCCAGCTTTCCAGCCATAGGACTTTGCCATACGTTCCGATAATCGAGGCGGCAAAGGCTCAACAAAAGTCGCACTATCCATACCTAAAACATCAAAAATATGCAGACGAACATAGTCATTGAAGTCCATTCCAGACACATTAGAAACGATGAGACCAGCTAGCGCAGTTGCCCAGTTAGAATAAGCCGTTTGAAGACCAGGAGGCGTTACCCTTTTAGGCATGTAACGCGCAACACTTTGAGCAAGCGGTACAATATCCTCAGGATTTTTTTCAAGTAAGTACCCTAACCCACCGTCCTCAAAGCCAGCAGTATGCGACATAATGTGGCGAAGGGTCACTGGTTGTCCCGGCCAGGTATCTGGAATCTGAAATGTCGATATATATTGATTAACGTTTGCATCTAGATCAAGATTGCCCTTTTCTACTTGCTGCATTACCGATACCCAAGTAAATAACTTTGATATCGAGCCAATCCGAAATATCGTACTCAAAGGATCAACAGCAACTTGTCTATGGACATCCTGATAACCATAACCTTTCGAAAATATTACGTTCCCGCCTTTCATCAAAGTAACCACTCCAGATGCAATATGGTTTCGTTTCAGCTGAGAAAGGACTAATCCATCCACGTAAGCTTCAACTTGAATTGCGTTATCTATATCTGGAACAGCCTCCGCAGAAGCCAAAACAGACGTTGTTATACCCGCTGATAACATCAGCATAAAAGCTATGTACGTTCTTACTAATTTACTCATGAGAAACCAAATTATTACACCGAGGTTGATTGCGTTAATAAATATCGGCCACTTAGCACAAGTTACAATGACTAGCAGCCGTATTCATTTTCGTTACTTTATCCCCAAAACGAAGGGTCAAAACATTCGACTTTACCTGCCTGATACTTGAGACCATTAGGGTGATCATGCTTCAGTAATAAAGGCCCATCGATGTCAACAAAGTCACATAATTGTGCGACAACAAAAGATGGAGCGATTGATAACGAAGTACCACACATGTTCCCAACCATTAATTTGTAGCCCTTTGATTTTGCAACTTTTGCTAGATTTAATGCCTCCGTTAAGCCGCCAGTCTTATCAAGTTTTATATTTATCATTTGGTAAAGGCCATCAATGCCAGCTAACTCCGAACTATCTAGACACGATTCATCTGCAGCGAGCGTAATGGGAGATGCCAAGGAAGATAGTGCGCCGTCATTCCCCCTTGGGAGGGGCTGCTCAATCATCTCAAGGTCTAATTCAACACAGGCAGGGATGAGCTCTTGCAACTGCTCAAAGCTCCAGCCTTGATTGGCATCTACTACCAGCTTTGCATCTGGTCTAGCAGCTCTAATTGCCTTCAATCTCTCAAGCGGCTGGCAACCATCAAGTTTAATCTTGAGAACCGAGTGTTCTGATGCTTCAGCGGCTTTCGCTGCCATAGCTTCAGGAGTGTCTTCCATACCAATGGTAAAAACCGTTGTAACTGGCTTAGGAGTTATACCTGTCAATTGCCAAATCGTCTTACCTGATTGTTTGCACTCTAAATCCCATAATGCGCAGTCGATCGCATTTCTAGCGCCTCCAGACGGCAAAATGTCTAGTAGTTCTTCTCTAGAAACTCCACTCTGAAGACTGCTTGCTATGCTATTAACTTGTGCAAGCATACTCTCAGGTGTCTCGTCGGTATAAAAAACGCCTTGCGCTTCACCTCGACCAATGTGTTTACCGTCCGAAATTTTGACAACAATTCCCTTTGATGACAAAACCTCTCGTCCGGTGATTCGAAAGGCCTGTTTAAATTCCCATTCTTCAACGTGTGCACTAATTCTATACATAACATTCTCTTTTTAATTGATGAGATTCTTCAAAAATTTAGGTAAATGGCCAAATCTATAAAAAGTAGTTAAAGCCAAGTAGGTTCCAGTACTCATAAAACATAATCATCACGACACTGCAGAGACTCACGATAGTGTTGCGGAGTCGGAACCCAAGAGTTCCTGCTGATAGGTGCCACAAAGCAATGTTGCGATAGACCTGATAAATAGTTGCAATTAAGGCTAGTATTGGAAAAACAAATGAAAACCTTAAAAGCCATGGAATTTCATGAGGGAGGTTGTCTGACGTTACGACCGAAATTATCAACACGATAACAAACAGTACATTCGAGCAAGCCACAGCAAGTGAAGCATTGGCAGCAGCCTTTACCTTTAAAGGTAGATTTGCAATCTGTTTGCGCTGATAAATGCGACGTAAAATAACGAAAACAAACACTAAAAAAGAACTTAAAAAAGCGAGTAAAATAAAAGGTAAGGTTCTGAAAGGTGGTGCTTTATAATACTGTTTTACGGGAAGCTGACCATCGGTTATATAGCCCGTAACTTCGCCCTTCGTATTTTCCTGAAAGGCAATTGTCTTGTTACCATTAACTTCACGAAATAGGTGTTTATCTACCTCTACATATCGAATATCACCAATCAGCAACGTATTGTCCGAGGTTACAGATACATTGGTTGATTGAAGCGCTCCATTAATAGCTTCGATTTTAGTAAAGTTGGCTCGCCAAGGCTGAAAAACTCCTACATATTGAGATGCTCTAGTCGCAAAATCAGCAGGAGGTTCGATACTTTCAGGTGATGGCGGGTAGAAATAATGATAAAAAGCCTCCTTAAACACACCATGAACACTCAGCGCCCCAGGACCGCTAAATGACGTAAACAACATCAAGTCTTCTTCTAAAGAAAACCCAAAGTGTGATAAAAACTGCGTAGTCGCGCCATCATGCCCAAGCAGGCTTCGATTAACATACGTATATTCTAAAAAGCCATGTGCCATGCCACGAGTTCTAGCATCTTGACTGTGGAGATGACTAAGCATTCGCTCAGTCGTCTCTTTTTCAAGAATACGCACGACTCGGTTGTCACTGGTAATATACTCTCCGCCATTTAGAAGTGCTTTGGCAAATTTTGTCATATCAAGACTGCTAGCAGTCAATGAGCCTGCAGGACCAAAATTAGCGATAATTTCAGGACGTTTTTCATAATACTCTCCAGCTCTCCAGCCGTAAGATTTCGCCATATTATTGCTCATGCTTTGCGGCAAAGGTTCGACAAAAGTCGCTGTGTTCATCTCTAAAATGTCAAAGATGTTTTGACGCACATAAGTGTTAAAATCTAGTCCAGAAACGTTAGCAACAATCAATCCAGCTAAAGCAGTAGCCCAATTAGAATATGCGGTGTGGATACCAGGAGGATTTACTCTTTCAGGGATGTAGTGCGCTAGCGATTCAGCAAGAGGTAGAATACGATTAGGGTCATTAATAATTAAATAACCTAAACCACCGTCTTCAAGGCCTGTTGTGTGAGACATGATATGTCGCAACGTTATCGGATTACCCGGCCACGTGTCAGCTATCTGAAAAGTTCCCAAATACTGATTCACATCAGCATCGAGCTCAAGCCTTCCCTGCTCAACTTGCTGCATAACGGCTACCCACGTAAATAATTTAGAAATAGAGCCAGGTCGGAACAATGTCGTAGCAGGATCGACACGGATTTCTTTTTCTACATCTTGGTATCCATAGCCTTTTGAAAAGATTATCTGACCGTTCTTCATCAATGTTACAACACCCGATGGGCTATGGTTTTTCTTCATTTGGGGAATAACCATGCCATCAACGAAAGATTCTACTTGAATCGGATCATTAATATCGGGGACGATATTGTCATAGGCCATTATTGTTTGTGGATAGCTTGCCAGTCCTACCAACACAACAAGCAATATACTTTTTATAAACTTACTCATTTATTCACTCTGTTAAAATATTTGTTTTAGCGCGCACAAGGTCGACCTCCGGAGCGCTGATGCGGTGAGCTTTTTCTACAAAAATACGGTAATAAAGGCTGTTGCTAACGCTATTTTCATCATCGACTTGCTCAGAGACGCGATCTATAATATGGCCTCCACGCATTACAAAGCCGAACTCTCTTCCACGCCTGGACTCTGGTTCGAATCCATCCCTCAGAAAAAGAACGTTGTCCGCTATGTATAAAGACATTTCTAAATTTTCCGGACTACCAAACCTCAGAATGGTTTTTCCGTTTTCATTCGTAATGTAGGCATGACCGTCTAAATCCCCCTTATCAACCGTGTCTAAGAAATTACGGAAGGACTTGGGCAATTTTTTTGTGTAGATAGCAAACTCAATATCGCCATGAGATGTATTCAGAACAACTTGCTCTGTTTGGTTTTCGGGGTGTATCGACAACCACCATTCACGTACGTCGTCAATATTATTTTTTTCAACCGCTAATTTGTGCTTCTCATACTCAAACGCTGGAAATTCATTAACATGGTTAAGTAAATGTTTATCCAAAAAGCCAAGCACAAAATCATTTTGCACCTGAATAGCAGTACCAGCACCAAAAAATAACTCTTTTACAGGGCTCCGAGTAAACAAGCTAAAGTCTGAAAACCCCATATGCATTAAATTCTTAACTTGGATTCGATAGATATCGGAGCGAAGCCCAGCAGTTTCCAATCGTTCATATGAAAAGTCGTTAGGGCCTCTTCGTAGTGAACTGTCACTCCCTCCATAAGCTGCTATCGGATGATTGAAATCTGAATAAAGCATCAAAAACGGTACGGGTATGTTTTCTGCAAAAGGTGTTCCATGAAAATCTCGCCCGTCTAAGTTTACTGCGGCAGCACAGCGTTTATCCTTCATGCATAATGCGCCGGACGTTGAACCACCGAATGACATTCCTATCTGGGCTGTTCGATTAAAGTCGCTCGCACGAACAATCTCTTCAACGAACTTGGGCACATTTCCCCGAGCCAGTTCATCCAACACAAAGATACGATCATCGAGCCAAATACCGGCACTGACAGTTTCAATATGTGCCTTACTCTGAATGGCTTCTGCCCTGCTAGTTATGCTCCCTTCATACCTTTCGCTAAGGGTATGACCCGTATAGGCTTTTTTTATCGCTGTACTATGTTCTATAGCTTCACCATTGGTGGGGCTAGCACTAGTGATTGTCTCCTCAATGTCTCCATTAGGGAATACTGTTGGTTGAGACTCGTATGTATGCTGAACAGCGTAAACAACATAACCATGACTGGCTAACTCCTCCATGAGCACTGTATTCTGTCCTGCGAAAGACATATAACCATGGCTATAGAAAACTGTGGGGAACTTTCGCCCTGCCTTTGTCTCAGTTAATGGTGCATTGACATAAGAATTAGTTTCGCTGAATTTTAAGTATTGAAGAAAATATGCATTACTAAATAAATCCCCTGCACTTGAATTTACTTCAGCTTTAGAAAAATAAGGTCTCGCAGTAAACCCACTTGTTTCGCTAGCAGGGTACCAAACCCTAACAAGTAACCTTCGAGGCGTGTTAACTTGCGTATTTAAAACACCCAAACGGCTACTATCAACCAACTCAAATGTTCGGGTACCAACAAGATGCTGACCAGATGGATTTGGCAGATTTGTGACGGGAAATAAGTAAACAGGAAGACAGGAAACAACGACGAGTAAAGTCACTATGGTTCCTGAAAACCAAGGGGTCGTCTGCCGTACCTTAGTATTCCGAATACGGGCCACAACCCAGTATATTAAAAACACTGTTGCAACAGCCGCTCCCACAATACCCTGCCAACGATGCTCATACACACCAACAAGCCCTGTGCCTATCGCGATAAGAGAAGAAGCGAGAAGTAAAAAGTTACGATTTTTTAGTTTAGTTACCCACCACGCAATCAAATAGACCGCAAGCGATGCTAACAAAATAATGTCAATGGCAATCATTTATGAGACCTCTTAGCTTAAGGAGGCAAATCAAAGAAATATCTAGTTGAGGTTGTTATGTGCTTCAAGTCTCTTGCTTATGTGCCAAGAGTGGAGCATTGGCTGTCTCTTATTGAAACAGCCAAAACAAGCAAATTACGGGTTTTAATATTTAGAAGTCATATGACATCATGACACCTACTGTTCTTGGCACTACAGGAATGCCAGCTGCATCTAAAAAGACTCCGTTGGCGGTTGGTATGTTAGTAGCCCCAACATTAGCAAACGCTTTCTTATCAAATAGATTTGTAACATAGAGGTTAACTGAAATGTCATTTAGCTTAACACCCGCATTGATATCGGCAATAACATAGTCGTCGCTTTTAATGTCCACGGCTGCATTATTTGAATCCCCATTTGTGAACGCCGTCGAAAAGCTATCTGTGTAGCGAAAGCCGCCACTTATGTTTGCCATGATGTTATTCGATAACTCAAATGAATAATTAGCGCGAGTCGATGCGGTCCACTGGGGAACATCTGGTACAGACGCACCTTTCAAACCGTTCAAATTAGGCTCGTCACTGTTTAGCGTGCTATCTGAATATGCGATATTGGTTACCAAGGTAAGCCCGTTATCAAAATCCATATCGAAGCTTACTTCAAAGCCTGAAGCCGTAATGCCATCTTCAGCATTGGCTAGACTATTGAGGCCGAAAGCACGAACAGGTGCTTGGAATTCTTCCCAGTCGATTGTCCAAATCGAGATATCATAATGTATAAAGTTGTCACTTATGCTGCCTTTAGCGCCCACTTCATAACTCCATAAATCATCCTGTTCTACGAAGGGCTGAGTTAGTACTTCACCGGTAAGAGGGTTAGTAATCGGCAAGTTAGATGACGCAGGGCGATAGCCACTCGCGATACGACTGTAAAGTGACATATCGTCATTTACGCGGTAACGTGCTGCTAGCAAGTAAGTTTTTACTTTTGCATTTGCATCGGGTAATTCCTCATCACTTGGGCCACCGGCCAACGGACCGTCAGTGATAAAATCTAACGTCATGCTAGTATCTGCGTATCGCATGCCCGCGGTAATATCAAAGTTCTCAGTAAAGTAATAGGTGCCGTTAGCGAATATTGCTTTTTCCTTGTAGTCACTTGGAAACGAAACTTGGAAAGCTAAGAAGTCACCAGGCTGCGCAATGCCAAGTTGATCCGCTGTTGTTGATTCATCGGCGTAATAGAGACCACCAATCCATTCAAATACGTCACTGTCTTCTGAGGTTAAGCGCAATTCATGAACATTCTTTTCAGAAGAAACAGGGCTTGAAAATGGTACCGAAGTCGTTGTCCCTGGCGGGTTACCTTGCAATAAATCAGACAGACCGGAGTATGCTGCTGTAAAGTCAACGACAGAGTCCGTTTCGTACTTAACAAAGCTGCTTGTCGCGGTTAACGTCATATCTTCGAAGTAATAATCTAGACTTCCAGAAACGAAAGTATTTTCATACTTATTAAATGAGAGTTGATCGTCCCCAATGTATTGGCCATAAACCGGCTTCTTATCTTCACCAGAGATCCTAATTAATGAAGTACCGCTGTATTCCGACTTTTGTTTTAAGGCTCTTACCCTTATATCCAGATCATCAGTGGGAGTATAAAATAAATCAATTGAACCTCCTTTGTTTTCAGACGAATCTGCATTTTCTTTTATTATATTTCCAGTAAGAGGGTCAATGCGATCAACAAAACCTGCGTTATCTTCAGAGAAACCTGATATTGTCACTCCAAGTGTATCATCTATGACTGGAACGCTAATGTAGCCTGAGTACGTTTGATTGAACCCACCTTCATTGGTGTCTGATAAATTGATATTAACACTGCCTCTGAGCTCATCAGTGCTTGGCTTTCTCGTAATATAACGCATTGCGCCGCCAACTGATGTCGCGCCAAACAAAGTGCCTTGTGGACCTTTGATCATCTCTACGCGCTCAATGTCACCAAGCAATCCATCAAAGAATAGCCCTGCGCCACCAGCAAAACCGCTATTACTCGTCATCGGAATATCATCAACGTATACAGAAACGACAGCCGTATTGCCTAACTGAGATACGCCTCGCGCAGTAATAGAACCCCTTCCTCGTTGCCCTGCACTTTTAGTAAGAGTAAACCCAGGTGTATACTCTACTAAGTCACCTACTTCCGTTAATCCAGCTTTAGCGAACTCTGTTGGCTTGATAGCAACAACAGCCGCAGGTACATCTTGCAGTACCTGCACACGACGTGATGAAGTAACAGTAATCTGCTCGATTTCATCATCTTGTTGGTCCACCGAACTCTCAAGTGTCTCAGCAGCATAAGCAGCATTAAAAGACTGGAAAATAGCTGCCGATATGGCAGTTAAAAAAAAGTACTTTTTCTTATTCATCGTCATAACTCACTCTCTTCGCTCAACCTACTTGATGTCTTCTTATTTTTATATTCAGACAATTTGTAACCTGCTTTATTTAAAACACACTAAAAAACCTTTGTACAGCGTTATTTTTCATTATTACAGCCTAATTATTACTTTTTATCGATATTGAGCACCCTTAAACACTCATAAATAGAATTTAATTTCAGCTTAATAAGAGGTGTTCGAGCACTGGAATGTAGGGTGTTTCGATAGGGATTTAGATGTCGTACGTTAAGTCCACCTACGTAAGAACTTGGAAATGGCAATGGTTAGGCCCTAACCTTAGAGAACGGACTTATAGTTAGATCACCATCAAATTTGGCACTTTAAGTGGAATCTCGCCATAAACTTTAAACAGATTAGAAATTCGCAACGAACAAATACTTAATCGTTTTACTTAAAAGACATAGCAATAACATTCAAAGACCGGCTTTCTGAACTAGAGCACGCTGGCTACCTTAAAGAACTTAAAAAATGATAGCGTTGTACCATCCTATTGGTCACTTGCTAGTAGTCTTCGTTACAAAAATTAAAAATCTTGTCTAAGACTGGCTTTGATTTTAAAAGCCCTTGGTGACCCAACCCTTTAGTGATATATAACTCAGATCCTGCCAGATTCTTATGCAGTGATATTGCATTGTGAAGCGGTAAAAGACTATCTTCTTCATCGTGTATGAATAAAGTAGGGTTACTTAAGTTTCTCACACAGTTGTCTATTTGTAGCTCTGTTCGCCCTATCTTTATTTCTAATTCAGCAAATGCACAAAATAGCTGTTTGGATTTCTTACTCACAGATAGCTTTCTACAAAATTCAAATAGGAAATTGTTAAAATCTCTCGGCGAGGAAATTGATACTATCTTGCCTAACAATTTTCGTTTAGATGCAACATGAAGTACGGCACCTGCTCCAATTGAATGGGCGACTGTTGCTACAATCGGTTTGTCGATGTATTTAAGCGAAGTACCAATTGATCTGATAAAATCTCCTGGATTAGATGTTCGACTAAAGCAGGAACCGTGGCCTTTAGGTTGCACCAGATAAATGGAGTATCCGTTACTTCTGAATTGATGAAACAGTTCGGCGAACTGCTCACCATTGCCACTCCAACCATGCACAAAAAGTACAGCTTTTTGCTCTGTGCCCAACCAACTACTTAATGTCGTATTATTGTCTAGGTAAAGCTTAGCGTGAACTTGGGGTAATTGATCTTTCTGTCGGCTACTTCGTTTAACCTTAAAAATTTTTCTCGTAAGAAAACAGGCGCAAGACCAAGGAGCAATTCTACTCCAAACAAAGACTACACTTTTCATTAAAAACAAGATGAAATTCATTCGTTAAATTACAAGCATTTGAGTGAAAAAATAAACGTACGCACACACCGAAATAAAATGCCACCACCGCCCTTTTATAAGCAAATATGTAGCGACATTTATATTGTTTATTTCAGTTGTGGTGCAAATTTAGTGAGCAAATAGATAGCTATCAGAAATCATTTGGAGTGGTTGAAACATTTGAAAAAGAACAACCAAAGCCCATCATTGAAAAGTGATTAACCTTTAAGCCACTACATTTGCTAGGTCCGTTTGTATCAAGTAATCGACTATTTGAGTTGTTCCATCAATAAGTGGGTCTACACAAGGCAATTCGAGCTCTTTAGAGATTAAATGCAGATATTCTTTTCTTTCTATTGCAGTTAACGCCGAAGAGTTGATGCTAACGCCGACACACCTTATTGCAGGATTTACTTGCTTGCCAAGCTCAATCGTTCGCTCGATAACTTGATTGATTGAAGGAAGCGAAAAAGAATCCCACCCCATTATGTTCTGCCTATTTGCTTCGTGACACACCACAAAAGCATCTGGCTGTGATCCGATAAGCAAACCCAAACTCACGGCGCTATAGCCTGGGTGAAAAATACCTCCTTGCCCCTCAATTACATCCCAATGGTATTTAGAATTTTCGGGGGAAATGATTTCAGCTGCACCTGACACAAAATCTGACACAACTGCATCAATGGGAATTCCTTCTCCCGCGATCATAATGCCTGTTTGCCCAGTAGCTCTAAAATCGGCGTCAATACCTAACTTGCGCATATCTTGTTCTAGTTGAAGTGCAGTATATTTTTTTCCGACAGCGCAGTCTGTACCGACCATCAACAGCCGTTTACCTTGGCGTTTAATGCCACTGGCTACAGGTAAGTTTTCAGGTGGCATTCTTATGTCTATCAGGCGTGAACCATATTCTTTTGCAGTATTTCTAAGTACATCAATACTTTCAAGCCTCTGGTGTAAGCCGGAGACTATGTCAATCCCCAAGCTCAACACTTCAGTTAACACTGGAATCCAGATTTCTGGAATTCTGCCCCCGACAGGTGCCGTTCCTATGACAACCGATTGAACACCAGATTGTTTGGCTTTTTCCAGTGACATCGATGGTAGACCAAGATCAATAGTGCCACCCGGTAAATTAAACTGTCCTAAGCACAGCTCAGGTCGCCACTGGGCTAGACCAGCGGCTGTTTTAGCATAGCCAGCTTCAGTTTCAGAACCTAGAAATAATAGGTAAGGAGAACGTATTTTATTCATATTCATAGTCAAATCCTCTCGAATACATAATTGACATAATTAAGTTCATCGTATTAACGAAAACACTGAGAATTGGGAAGGTTAATCATATCTGTGGACTTGCCCTCTTTACTCGCCATACACCTATGGTTAGCAATGGGACGATCAGTACTAGTATAAAAACTAGCGTCAGCGCGTTGTAACCTTTGGCTATTAGCTCGACTAAGCCAAAATTCGTTCCTAACACTACGGCGAGTGTCAAAAGGAATAACGCAATGACAGGTCTAAAATTCTTAGGCAAGGTGACACCAAATTCCCTGGCACTTGATTCAATTCGGTCGTTGACCGAATGCAAAAGTGCAGCGCCTGTCTCCACAAACGTGCCGAATATTACAATTTGGAATACAGCAGAAAGGATCGGAATTTGTAAGGCATTAATGAGCACAACAGATGGAACTGGCGAATTTTCAATGTCTGGATACATAGACATCATAGATACAAAAAAGAGTATTGCAGGAATAACGACAAGTACTCCAGCTATCACTCCAGCGCCTATCGATTCTTGCCTCGATTTTTGGTCTTTTACAGCAAACAACACAGCCGGTAGCACTGCCAAGTTATAACCTGAATACAGCAAACCAGCACTAGCCCAAGTACTGCCTATCGTTGCCTCCTGGTATGACTGAGCCACCGAATCCCCCATGTAGTAAAATGTGAGCCCAAATAGCGCAGCATATAATGCGTATAAAAGTAGAGACCAAGCCGTTAAAACACCTTTAATAGCTTCTGCGCCGAAATAAGTTAACAAACCAATTAACATCATAAGCGCAAGCGTGCCGACGATTACTGGTAACCCTAGGCTGGCATGGATAAGTTCACCAGCAGCAGAAGCAATAACCGAAAGTATGAGCATTAAAAGTAATAAGAATGCAATTTCATAAATTACCCAGTACCTTCCTAATAAATCTTTGCAAAACTGCCGATAATCGTAAGCTCTGTGAACTCTGGCAAATTCGAAAGCTGCCGCCAAAACAACCCCCATAATTAGACCAGAGGTTAGAAGCCCAAGCACTCCGCCGATTGGGCCAGATGAGAAGAAAAACTCTATTAATTCTCGACCAGTTGCATAGCCTCCTCCAATCACTACGGATTGAAAGATAAACCCCGGTATTAAGTACTTTCGAAAGAAGCTCATTATTACTCTTCCAGAGTATTTACTATCTTATTGCGAACTGGTTTCCCAGGTAGAACATTTAGGTCAAGCTCACCATCCTCTATAAGCGACACTCCGTTAACCAAGACATGTTTAAAACCCTGAGACAATTGTGCAGGCTGAGCATAAGTGGCTTTGTCAGTGATATTTTCAAGGTCAAAAACCACAATGTCGGCATCTGCGCCAGGCTGAATTCGGCCCTTGAATTTCATTTGCGGAACAGAATCTTGCAATATTTTTGCTGGACCGTAGCTTACACGTTCAATAGCCTCTAATAGTGATAGTTGGCTTGTCTTCCTCACATATGTGCTGATAAATTTGGAGTAAGTTCCTGCTGAGCGAGGGTGAGTCCAAGCATTTTTAGGTAACGGCCATGTATCCTGTGCTAGAGGAACATCATCTATTCGCCAATCCCCGCCATCACTTGCAATGACACCTTTAGGAAAAAGTACAGATTGTTCCAGCAAGCTCATGTCAGTAGCGTTATTTTCTTCTAAGAAATGTACTACGGTTGTTGCGTTAGGTTTTTCTGCTTTATAGAACTCTAATAGTTTTTCTGTTAATCGTTTACCATCAACATCAAAACTAGCAGCAGTTAAACCGCCTGTACGCTCTTGCCAACCTTCTTCTTTGAACATAGCAGCGCCAATTCCGGTTGAACCTGCACCATAAGGATAAGCTTCAGTAGTTATTTTCAATCCTTGCTTTTGAGCCGTTTTGATCATTTCTCCGATATAGGGGATATCTCTCAAGCTTATCGAATTGAGGTGAACTATGTGTGCGTGAGCGCCAGTTCCCGAGGCCGCCGCTATCACTTCATTAATTCCTTGAAAGGAACTACGAGGCTCAATCATAGATAGATAGCGAGCATGAGTAAAAGTAGGTACACCTCTTGACGCTGCAAGTTTATTCATATCAAAGTACTCTTTATACCCTGTGCCTGGCGCGTAACCTATCAAAATACCAATGCCAAGCCCCCCCTGATCTAAGCCCTCTGAAACCATCGCTTTTATCTTTTTTAATTGTTCTGGCGTAGATATCGATTCTTGCCACTTTTTCTCGCCAAAAGCGGCGATGAACCAATCAATATCAGCAACAGGTTCAACATCTAGCATTGTCGCAATTCGCGCATTACCCCAGTTAACCGATGCCCCATAATTGATAGGACGCCCTTCTCTTGCATTCGTATCATAGTAGTCACTTACTGGTAGCATCCCTGCTTCGAGGTCAAGTGCTGTAGTGACGCCATCAAAAGCTTGTACACGACCCGCTAAAATATCTTGTCCATGGGCATGCATATCTATAAATCCTGGGCTCACGACTAAGCCTGACGCGTCAATAACTTTGGAGCCGGATAAAACGTTGGAACTTACAACACTAATTTTGTCTCCTGAAATGCCAATATTACGAATGCCATCGAGCCCAGATTCAGGGTCTATCACTCGACCATTATTTATCACGACGTCATAAGTTGCTGCGTGTGATGAGATAGCAGCCAAGCAGCTGCTCAGTACTAAAGCGACTATTGATATTGAGCTTTTTTTATATAATTTCATTGTTATAAAATTCCAACGTTGCTGTTAATTTTGCTTTAGCGACAAGGCTAAGGCTTTAAAGTCCCGTTCATGGATATCGAGATATCAAAAATAGTTAAACCCGATCAAATGAACCGCGTGAAGTTGCGCAATAAAAATCACCACTACTGCAACTTGAATTGAATAAAATATTCTATGAATGAGGCTTGTTTCTTTTTCTCTCCACAAGTTCAGCATGGCGTACACTGGCATAAATGACGCTAAAGTCGTTAACACGCCAAAAGCTAATGCTGCTTTTACCCAGAACGATGGAAAATCATATGGATAGGTATATTCACCTAGGTCATGAACAATAGCCAAAGAGAGAAAAACAATGAAAACAAGCCACAAGCTACCGCAAAGCAAAATTAATTTTCGAGAATTCTTATGTTGCAAAAATTCCCTGCGAACAAAGCGCTTCATAGAAAGCACTAGATTTATTAGCACAATGACCACTATCAAAAACAACGTTATCAATAGCATTAGCACTCGAGTTCCAGGAGCTTGATAAGCATCGACTCGCTCATAAGTGCGCAGTGACTTTAAGTATGTAATATTGCCAAATTTGTCTTCTTCAAATTCAAAATGACGATCATTTTCAGAGTCGACAAAAAGGTTTGACCTAATGTGTTCTGCTTTAAATAGGCTGCCATTAGACTCTATCAACAATTCACTGTCGCTACTTTTACTTACCGTAATTGTTGGCAATGTAAGTGCGTATAAAACTTCGATATTTGATTGAGGTCTACGCGTATTAATGTAGGTGCCGACAAAGCGGTTGATATCGGATGACAAGGAGTCTGCAGCCGACTTATCTAAAGCAGGTGATTTAATTTCACCAAACAAGAATTTAACAATGGCAGATTCAATATCCTTATTGAAATCTTTACCTGTTGTCGTATTGCTAGATATTACTATTGCAAAATCTAAGTCGGGGTATATTCCCATTTCAGAATGAAAATAATCTGTCCCGCCATTATGTCCAAAACGAGTATGCCCACCTATCTTTTTATGATGAAAAAATCCGTGATTAACACTAAAATCTCCAACCGATGTCATTGATAGCTGGGGCTTTCGCATCATTAAACAGGTTTCTTCGTTTAACAAGTTTTTACACTTCTGCAAATGCGCCTGTGCAAACTTTGCCATATCAATAGCTGTTGATGACATAGCCCCTGCCGGCCCGATGCTTGATAGAAATGTAAAATGATCAATCTGCTTGAAGCCCTGCTCTTTTGGAGAAAAAGACTTGCTGATCCACTCAATGAGTTCTGGCTTCATTGTTTCTTCAAAACTTTCAGGAAGTGGCTCTCTAAATGTAGAGCGATTCATATCTAACGGACTGAAAATATTACGTTCGACATAGTCTTCAAACGACATTTGGCTTACATTTGCGACGATTTGTCCAGCCAACGCAGTACCGTAATTAGAGTAAGAAAATATTTGCCCTGGGGGACGAACTCGTTCTGGCTTAAATCGATTCAAATAGTCAGTTAAAGGCATTACTTGAGAGGTATCTTTCTCAAAGATATGTCCAACAATAAGATCTTCAAAGCCTGTCGTATGGGCTAATAAATCACGAACACGAATAGGTTCAGAGAATGTGTCAGGAATCGTGACATCCGTCAGATAAGTATTAATATCAGCGTCTAGCGAGATCTTACCCTTCTCGTAAAGCTGTAGAATAGCAGTCCAAGTTAAGGTTTTAGATACTGAGCCCCACCTAAAAAGTGTACGTTTGACATCAACCTTTTCCTTTTCCGATATATCAGAAAAACCAAAACCTTGGGCGTAAGTTAATTTACCATTCCTCACCATCGCAATCGTTGTACCTGCCACCCGATGTTTCTCCATCGCGCTGAGCACATAATCTTCTACAAATTTTTCAACGTGGCTTGCACTGGATGCTTCATTGACGTCACTTATCTCGCTTGCAAAAGTCACAGAACTAAATAACAGCATCAGTGCCGCCCACACTCGTACATTGTTATAAAGACAATCTTTCAAATACACTTTCATACTCCGGTGAAGCTATGCTGCTCACTGTTTAACATTCAAAAAATTTATTTACCTTGCGGAACCAATTAAGAAGTTGGCCCTGTCAGTAACCCACTAAAAAGAAACGTGTTCTACGCCCCAAGCCCATATCGAAAATACAAAAAAATAATATTCGTAATTTTGTTTTCTATGCCTACAAAAAGTTAAAACTTGAACACTAAACAAACGCTCAGCATTAAGACAAAGAAAGTAACAGACGCTAGGTGGTCAAAAATTCTGTACTAAAATAGACCACAACACACAACTTTTGTACAGCCTTATTTTATTTTATAGCTGCCTTATATAAAATTATTACCACTTTAATTTAATTTACTTGACCTTTACATTTCAAAAATACTAATATCAACGGAAAAACCTTAAAGGTGAAAAATTGGCTCAAAAAGATTCAAAAATTAATGATTTAGATATTGCTTTTGACGTAATCATGGACGCTATCGTCACTCAAAACCTCGCCCCTGGGCAGAAAGTTTCAGAGAGTATCTTCAATGAGCATTTTGGTATAAGCCGCACCATTTCTAGAAACCTCATAGAACGTCTAACCACCAAATATTTTTTAACCAATGTGTCGCAACGTATCACTCAGGTCGCGCCTCTCACACTGCTCGATATCAAGCAAAATTTCATGTTACGGAAACTGCTAATGCCAGAAGCATTTGCTTTAGCATCTATTAATGTGGACTTTGACGAGTTAGGCACGTTAAACGGAAAAATGGATAAACTATTGCCAATTGACGGCGACACCGGTGCCCTAGAAGTATTAAAAACCAATAAAGAAGTTAACCTAGCAATCTGTGCAAAAGCGGGCTATCCGCTGATGTTGGATTTAGCTGAGCAGTTAGAAGATATGGCCATGAGAATTTATTGGCTTTATATCAAGACCAATCAACAATATCCCTACTCAAGAGAGCAACAGGTTAGAATTTTCGAAACGCTAAAAAGTAAAGAACCTTCAGCCATTAAGAAAACTGTGCATGATTTGCTGACGCAAACTGAAGACAGAATTATTAATGTCGTTTTCTCAAACAAGCAATTTTGCACTCAAAACTTGTTAACGGACTAAAAAGGCTTAGTAGTTCACTTTATTTTACTCGTATTTTCGTCAATCAAGTCGTTGTATAGATGATATCGATCGTGAATAAGGAAGATATGATTCAAAGAACAACTTTCATGATTGAGAGTACTTTTATTCTATTTACACTTGTCGTTTCTTAGTCGCTTACCAGCGCATCAGTAACATTCAAATAATTACGACTAAAATAGCTGAAGGTACCACAGAGCAGTTACCTGTATAACGTGTAAGCAGCCAATAAAGAAATAAGCGCAAAGAGGCAGAAAGTGTCAGTAAATTCAGAATAGTTAGATAAGCCTTAGTGGCTCCTGCGTAACATTAGTTGCACCACCAATGGTCAAATCGCATGGATAAATAATTGTATAGATCTTATTGATAAAGCTAGGTGGGCATATTGGGCGCTATAGTGCCCAATATGGAATGGCATTTTAATATACGATTTTCAAGTACAAAAGCTCGACACTAAAGTTATTTAGCAAGCTCATCCAAAACAGCGAACAACACGTTAGCGCCTACTCGAGAAACTTCCTTATCGTAAATGTGTTCAACATTCACGCCCTCTTGACCACCCGCTAGATCGCTGATCGCTCGAATAATGACCCAATCTATATTGTTGATTGTTGCAACTTGGCCTACCGCAGCCGACTCCATTTCAGTGACTTCCGCATTAAAGACGTCTCGCGTCCATTTTCGGTACTCTCGGTTGTCTAGAAATACAGAGCCAGTAACACCATTACCACCCACAAATAATTTAGCTTTCCGCTCATTTAATATTAGTTGTTCAGGTAAGCTCTCCATTGCTCTTTGAGCCGCCTCTAGTAGCCTTGGCGTTGCAGAGAAGTAAGGCGTATTTTCTGGTTTATCCATGCCATCTTTGATTATCAACACTTCGTCTGGCTGAATAAAACGGAAGTTTTTATAGTTTGGCACATGAGGGTCTTTAGCACGACGTGCTGGCAACTCTGCTAATCCCTTCGCGTAATATGCAGGTAAGATGTATTCACCTTGCTGTTCTTTACTTGGATTGGTATACACGCTCTCGTCATGATAATACCAACGAGCTGGCACAATCACATCGCCAGGTTGCCAGTCAGGATTAATTGCGCCGGCTATCCCCATGTAAACCACTTGTTTCACAGGGAAGTAGTCAAATGCCATCTGCATTGACATAGCAGCATTGGCGATACTCATACCGGTTGCAAATACCACAATAGGCTTACCACCATAGGTGCCTACTCGATATTTAATCCCTTTAAACGTCAACGTATCGGTAATTTCTGCATTAGGGTCTTGCGCAATACGATTTAGTACGCCGAGCATTTCTGGCTCATATGCAACAACTATTGCAGTCATACTTTCAACGTTGTCTGCATAAGCTTTGGGACCATAAACTGAAGACAGGTCAGTGACTGAAGTCGGCGATGCACTTTCCTGGGTTGATTGACATGCAGAGAGGGTTAATACAACCAAGCAAGCCACGACGATTTGCATACAGCGATTTACTAGAGAACTGGGTAATATATTCATTATTATTTTCTTATGTTGAAATGAGTTTACTGCTGAACTTTTCTCGTGAAAAATTCCAAACCTAACACAGGAGCTTAGCAACAAAGTGTTTTCTAGGTAAGTTGTTCATAGTTGAGTTTTTTTTATGTATGGATAGTTCTTACGATAGCGCTTATATAAGTCTAAAACAGCGGCTACGCTGCCAATGTTAATCATTGCAGAAGGTGAAGGTCGAAATGCGGCCTTTCTCGCCAAGCAAGGTCATCAAGTTACGGCTATTGATGTTTCTAATGTCGCTATCAAAAAAGCTAAGCAACTTACCCGTCAGCGCCAAGTAGATGTCAACTTTATTCATCACGATTTGTTATCCTTTGAGCTTTGGAGAAACCAACGGGAAAGTCTTAACCACTCAGGTTGAATTTTCGCATACTAACCATAAATTAAAGATATAGCGATACATAAGTTATAACGTTAACATTAGCTCGGCAGTAACTTAAAAAAATAAATAAACAGGCATGACAAGGAACATCCATGAAGCTTTACACATTTTCACCAGCGCCAAATCCACAACGCGTTAACTACCTTTTGAAGTACAAAGGCGTTTCAATCGACACGCAAGAAGTCGATTTACGAGAACAAGCACACTTTGATCAGGCGTATCTAGACATTAATCCGTCAGCCACCGTCCCTGCACTTTACATCGATGACAATTGCACACTGGTAGACGGTATTGCGATTTGTCATTATCTCGATAAAAAGTTTCCAGAAAAGCCATTATTTGGCTCGACAGATGAGGAAACAGCCGTGATTTTAGGTTGGGTACACCGTATTTACGTTGACGGTCTTGCTGCAGTAGCGGAAGTATTGCGAAACACTAGCGAATTTTTTAAAGGTAGAGCGATTCCTGGCACACTAAGTGTTGAACAACTGCCAGCGCTTGCAGAGCGAGGTTTAATTCGTCTTAACGCATTTTTCGACATGCTAGACAAACGTTTACAAGACCATGATTACATTATAGGCGATAAGTTTACTCAAGCTGATATCGACGCCTATGTTGTATGTAACTTTGCCGGATGGATTAAACAGTCAGTTCCTGAAAAAAATGAACATCTAATTGCTTGGCACAAGAAAGTAATGAACATTCTCGACAGTTAAACTCTTCTTTAGTAAAACAAGGGCGTTTAACACTAGATGTATCATCGCCCTTATTCTTTCCTAGCTATTGTTCTGATATCAACGTTTAACCAATAATCAACTATGTAACACGGGGCTAAAGTTATGGCAGAAATGCAAGCTGCACGTAAAGGCAACTTTCCTTACCAATTTCATCGTTACTTTACTCAAGAAGAGTTTTTTGAGTTGATGGCACCACTGGTAACACTTGATGTAAAAGCCTTTGTTACGCTTACATTTACTAACACTATTACAGATAGAGAGCACCACCTAACAGCTCGTTATCTAAAGAATTTTGCGTACTACAGTGTTTGTTATTTGCCTCAAAATTATTGGCAAGAGGTATCTAAAGATATCGTAAAACCTATGGTAGTCAGTTCAAGAGCGACGCCCATACTAGCACTTATCAATAATCACTTTGAACAAACATTAGACGCCATTTCAGCGATAGTTAACCAGCCGGATTTCTTATCACTTAGTTCATATAAACAAGGACATGCATTACTTAATTCGGTTGGGCTATTAATAGAAGAAATGTTAGGTTTAGTCTCTACTCAAGCTAAAGGCGTCGCAGCAGCAGTGCTTGTGATTCTTTTTCCGCTGCTTCGCGAAACCAATGAAGATACCTTGGCACAAGTACACAAATACCTAAGACCAAGAACTCTTCCCAAGTCCTTGTCGCCGCAGAACACTGCTGTTCAAAAACTATGAGAGCATAAAAGCGTATGCGTATGCTCCATGCCCTCTTTTAATCAAAAAGTACTAGCATTATTGACTAATAACTATTAACTAATCGCTCGCTTATTTAAGGATTATTTCACCAAACACATCAGCGGTTTTGTAGCCTAAATTTTTATCACCGTTAATTGGTTTGATAGGGTGAGAGCCGATAAAACTCTCGCGGTAATCAGAGCCATCATTGTCACAATACGCAAGCATAAAGCCTAGCTTTTTGCCCTGCTGATTCAAAACGCGGTGAGTTTCTGGTTCCTTGAGGCGATGGACATAGTCGGCACTATAAAGTTTGATTGCTGCTTCCCAATAAATAGCTTGCTGTTCAGGCCCGCCTTCACCATTCACATTTGCGCTGCCTCTCTGCCAGCGGTTAATCACATGATCGTTAAATACGGCAGGAATACCACCGTTTTTTTTGGGAGCAATATCTGCTACTTGCGTATCAAGTGCTAAGTGGTAAGCAAAGGCATTGAAATTATATAAATGACCACCACCTGAATTATCTTCATCAATGAATATTTCTAAACAGTCATCATCCCAATAAGCTTTAGTAGGATCTGGTTCTTTATCAAACAAAACGTCGTCAACGATTCTAGCGAGTAAATATAAATAGTCTTGATCCCATAACAGCTTATAGTCACCCGTAAAGTCAGCTTTTGAAGGCTGTTCACCCAATAAAAGATTATTGATAGGCAGCCATTTCGCCTTGTCCCATTGAGCCTCAGTCATTTTGCCGTCAATGGTTATAGGCTTCGAAGCTCGCTCTACGTATATAGGTGCATGCTCAATATACATCTCATTATCGGCGCTTGTTGCTGCGAAAGTTAAACCCGTACTCGCTATAATTAGAGAGAGCAATGTGCTTTTCACTAATATTTGTTTTTTGTTCAATTTTTTCAATTACCTATTAATTGTTTCTAGACTATTCACAGACTGGGCACCTTAACCTGTAACTGGTACGTTTTTCCTGCCTTAAAGTCGCTGACGATATTGCCAGCTAACTTGTGACCGTCAAGCCAAACAGTTAACTTTTCAATTGAAGCTTTTTCGATAACGAATTCAAAATTAGCTCCTATGAACTCCCGTTGTCCAGCCAATCGATTAATGCAGTCTGGCAGCTTGGGATTAACTTGTAATTTACCTGCTCTTCCCTTGAGGCCATAAAGCTCTTCTATGACGCACCGATAGAACCAAGCAACTGTGCCAGTGTTCATGAGGTGGCTTGAACGACCAGCATGACTTGGCAATTGATAGTAGGCGCCACGATAGTAATTGGGGATAAAGTTAGGTAATTGCCCGCGCTGCAATATATCTTGCTCATTGGGCATTAACTTCACGAGTACTTGATAGGCTTGATTGTGTTCACCAACCTGATACAGCGCGTAGGCATAGAAAATCGCAGCATGGTTATAAACAGAGCCATTTTCAGCGGTACCCGGATACTTTTGAGTTAAACGACCAATATCTTCTTGGAACTTGGTATAGCTTGGGGCAAGCATCATGGTACCAAATGGCGTATTCAATTGACGCTCCACTTCATTTAGCAGGCTGAACTTTTTCGCCAATGTTGCGGCTCCGCAAAGCAATGCCCAGCTTTGAGGATTAAGATAAATTCGTCCTTCTCTATCATCAGCGGTGCCAAATGGTCGTCCTTCATCGGTTATGCCTCGGCTATACCAGTCTTGATGCCAACAGTATTGGTTAATGGCGTCATTAAGTAACGCCTGCTGCTCTTCCAACTCGCCTATTCTATCTTTCAGCTCTGCGATAGCTTGACCGTAGTGTGACACGATATCTATCCAACATTTTATGGAGAAAGACAGTGCCATCGTCAACCAACTAGATACGCCCAAGCCTTTATGACCTGCCATATTAAGCGGGTCGCACCAGTCTCCTTGTTCAATATAACAGAGCCCCCGTTGATCACGTTTGCCGAGGACAAAATCAAGCGCTAACTCAATGTGTCGATATACAGGCGCAAACACACTAGCATCAGCAAATGGGACTTGCTGCATTAATAAATCGACATCATTTGTTTCATCCAAATAGGCTTGAAGCAAAATTGGTAGCCAAATATTAGCATCTGCATGCGGCACCTGATTAATGTACTTTAATTCTGCATTCGCATTGAGTAACACACCATCAGGCATTTCACCATTGCTTTGTTGCTGTGATAGCGCAAGAATCAATGCATTTTTGGCTAGACTCGGTTCCATGAAACAGCTACCGATTGCGTCCTGTAATAAGTTTCGAGTTTGTGGATCGGTCGATAATCGGTGCAACTTGCTATGATAGTTCACTTGATTAGGCACCCACGTATTTATCATAGGCCCCAACGTTGAATCATCGGTTACATTGAATCGTGTCGTAAATCCTGCACCTTTTTTTGCAGCAAACCCTTGTTTCTTGACCTCAAGCACCTCAGCACGATCTTTCGCAGCGCCAAAAACGAAACGAAATGTTTTGCTTTGCTTTGGCTGTAGCGCCAAATCAAACTGCATGGCAGCGACTGGGTCTTCATAAAAAGCGTTTTTCTTCGGTAGTTGTTCGGATAGCAAGGCTTGTGGCTGATGTAAGCCCTTTTCACCCTCAAACGCATTGCGAAGACAACACCAACTATCTGGGGTAGATTCAGACAGTAAAAAGCTAGTGTCTTTCAATGCTTTGTTTTGATAGTACTCTTCAAGTTTCTGATATGGTGTTATCGATGACGCAACAATTGCGTCCAACGCGCTATCAAAACAGGCTTCTCTATTCATCCAAGATTGATAGCCGATAGAGAAACAGGGATAAAGGCTAAGGTCTCTTTCTTTTGAATTATTATTAGTGACTTTCAGCTGCCAGAATTCAGCGACTAGCTTGTCGGATAGCTCGACAGAAAGCTCAAAATCAATTCCATGATTCGATACCTCCCACACGACTTTGTCTTTGCGTTGACTAAATTTATATTCGTCCGGCGCTATTTTACAAGGCGCATAAGGCACAGAATAAAGTTGCTGGTGATGCTTATCTTTTATATAAAAGAACCTGCCTGGATGATGATCAAAGTAATTTTGCTCTGGCTGAATAAATGTTTTAGCTTCCAGCATAGGTGCAAAACTGTATTTCGCTGGTTCAGGCTGCATAAATTGCGATCGAGCGTACCCTTGGCAATTGAGCTGCAATAACATCACCTCATTATACAAATAACCATAGCTCAATGGCATCGAAGTCGGCGAATAAAGCGAAACGCTCTGATCGTCTTGAGTGAATACAGGTTTCGATTGTGTTACTTGTTTCATTTAGGCTTAACCACATTTACATTGCTTGCAGGTGTTTCTATCTCCAGCGTCAGGCTATCTGAAGTAGACTCATATCCATCAGCGACTTGCTCATTTGACGGCTGAGCGTCTTTTTGTCGAAGATTGCTAAGCGCTTGTTGAATCTCAGCAAGACGCAATTGAGAGAGCGGGTAAAGTCTGACGATAAATACCGCGACAATAGCGAAAGTTGCAGGTATAACCGTCATCAGGAGTAAAATACCAAACTCTGAATCGGTTGACTGAGCGGCATTCGCGACGTATCCCATGCTTGCCAACACCCAGCCTATTGTTGCCCCAGCAAGCGCACCACCCAATTTTTGGGCAAAAGCAGCGGCTGAGAAAACCATTGCGGTCGCCCTTCTGCCATTTTTCCACTCAGAATAATCTGCGGTATCCGCATACATGGAAAAAACCAAGGGTGATTTTGGGCCCAATGCCAAGCCTATCAATGCCTGCATTACGAACATTAACGTAATTTGTTCTTTTGGGATGAAATAGAAAGTAAATGACAGTAAAGCCACAACCGTCATCAACAACATGAGTAGTCGTTTCTTATCCATATACCCTGTCAATATCGGCGTTAATGCGGCACCTATGCCAAGTGCAACTAAATATACCGTGGTAAAACTGCCGATCAGAGATTCTTCACCAACGTAGTACTTAAAGTAGAAAGTGCCCGAACTAGCGCGCAAAGAAATTGTCACCATAATGACAAGTGCCAGCACAAACAAAATGCACCACGGCTTATTGTTAAATAGATCTTTTACGTCTGTTTTGACGGGTGTTTTCTGGTCTATTGGAGGGACAATTCGCTCTTTCACAGATGCAAACGTAATTATAAACAGACACGCTGCAATTGCTCCATAAATCAACATGGTTAATTGCCAGCCTTTAGCATCATCGCCAGCACCCAGTGAAGTAACGAGTTCAGGCGTAAAAAATGCCACCAAACTACCGCCAGAGAAAGCGCCGATAAATCGAAAGCTGGTCAAGGCTGTTCGTTGTTGACTATCCGATGAAATTACCCCGAGAAGTGCGCCGTAAGGTACATTGATGAAGGTATAAGCCAACATCATAAATATATAGGTTGAATACGCCCAAATGACTTTTCCTGATTCATCAAGATCTGGCACCGTAAAGGTTAAGACGCCAGCACTCACAATGGGTAAAATACCCCAGAGTAGATAGGGCCTAAACTTTCCGTATTTTGTGCGTGTTCTATCAGAAATCGCTCCCATCAGGGGGTCGGATACTGCATCAATGATACGGGTAACCAGCATCATAGTGCCAACAGTTGCTGCAGGAAGGCCAAAAACGTCGGTATAAAAAATAAAGAGGAAAACGTCAAAAACACGCCAATAAAAATTAGACGCGACATCACCACAGGCATAGCCTAGCTTTTCTCTTATCGAGAGTTTATTTGTTGAAGTCGTTAACACCTTGTGCTCCGTTTATAATTATTTATTCGTTGAAGAACTTGGCGATCTCAACGATATATTTTTCCGAAAACAAAAAGTTTTATTTACCCAACCTGTATCTAACTCGGCTACATGGCTAATGATTACTTAGAACTTACCTTCTGCATCAGCTACTTCTGCTAGCTACCTCCCCCGGTAGCTAATAAATTAAACTTATAAATTAGGTAAGCGCTTTCATTTATGGTTTTTGACAAAGCATATGGAAACTTAATTCTTATATTGAGTTTACTTCACAACAAAAATGTAAGCGCTTACAAAAATATAAGCGTGGGCTGATGAAAATACAAGTATATTTTTTAATCGCAACGTTACTGCCGTTAATAGAGGGGAAACTCTTTGAAAAATTATTACAATTTATATACTTAAAGCGCTTAAAAGTTAAAATATCGCAAGCAAAATATCTAAAAAGGCCAATAAAACTCGAAATATGTAACTTTTGTGCACTTTACTGTTGATCATTATTTTTTTTTCATCTAAGTTAATGTAAGCGCTTTCAATATTAAATAGCCGTTCGAGAGCTCGGTTTTTTTTAAGCACCAATGTAAGCGCTTACAACAGTCATTCTAATGATAAAAAATGATAAAAAACAGAAATCGAGGGAAATCATAATGATGTCTAACAGATTCAACAGATCAAAATTAGCGACTAGCTTATCTTTGATCTTAGGTGCTTCTGTAGTCAGTCCTGCTTTTGCGGCAGAGGAAAGCGCTGACGAAGTCGAAGTTATTGAGGTTCGGGGGATTCGAGGTAGTCTTGTCAAAGCGATGGATATCAAACGCAACTCTAAAGGTGTTGTCGATGCCATTAATGCTGAAGACATGGGTAAATTCCCTGATACTAACTTAGCAGAATCACTGCAACGTATTACTGGTGTGTCTATTGACCGTGAAAACGGCGAAGGTTCAAAAGTAACTGTGCGTGGCTTTGGTCCAGATTATAACGTTGTTACCTTAAACGGTCGTCAAATGCCGACCGCAAACATTAACGCTACAAGTGCATCTGACTCGCGTTCATTTGACTTTGCAAACCTAGCTTCTGAAGGCGTAAGCGCCGTAGAAGTATATAAAACAGGGAAAGCATCTGTCGCTACAGGTGGTATCGGTTCTACAATCAACCTAGTTACCATTAAGCCATTAGTCATTGGCGAAGAACGCGCTTCAATTGGTATTAAAGGTGTGCACGATACATCTACTGAAAACGGTTCAAGTATTACGCCTGAGTTATCTGCGCTATACAGTAACACGTTTGCAGATAACACGTTTGGTGTAGCAGTCACTGCAAGTTACCAACAACGTGATAGCGGTTCAGCTCGTGCCGGTGTTGATAATGGCTGGCGCCCACAAACAGGTGGCGTTGGTGACTGGGGTTCAGTAGGTGAAGGTCCTAACCAAGTTAACGTGCCGGCAGACGGTGTTACCTACGCTGTTCCTCACAACGTGCTTTATGGTTTCAGTGAAAATGAGCGCACCCGTACTAACGGTCAATTAACGCTTCAGTACCGCCCTGTTGAAAACCTAACTGCAACATTAGACTATACCTACTCTAAGCTCGAAGAAGAGCTTAATCAGAATATCCACTCAGTATGGATGAGCTTAAACTACGCAGGCCAACCTCAAGGCTCAGTTTGGACAGACCCAAATGGCGACAACGTTGCAGCCCCCCTACTTCTTCATGATGTAGATGGTCCATCTGATTTAGTAAGCCAAGTAGAGCAAAGCGCAAAGGTAAACGAGAACAAGTCGATCGGTTTAAACCTTGAATACTTAGTTAACGAGAACCTTTCATTTGAATTAGATTTCCACAGTTCAAGCGCTGAATCTCAGCCAGACAGTATTTACGGTAATAGTAATACTATTCAATTGGCGACGTGGACACGCGCAGAAACCAGAGTTGACTTTTCATCAGGTTTCCCTGTTGTTGAAGTTATCTTTCCTGATGGCACGCCTGGTTTAACGCCTGAGGGTGTTGTTACCACAGGTACCAGCTTCCGCAACAGTTACATGAAGTCTGAAATCGACCAAATACAATTAAACGGTCAATACGTATTTGACGATGGCATAGTTGAAAGTGTTGATTTTGGTATCGGTTACAACAAAGTTGAAAACCGCAATGCATTCGGTCGTGCTGAGCGCCCTAACTGGGGTGGTACAGGCTCACCTGATGATATCGATGATGCTTTCTTATTGGCAAGCATGGATACCATGGTCGATCGCTTTGATAACCTGCCTGGTGATAAATCAAGCATGATTAACCAATATTGGGCGGTAGACTTTGAAACAATCGCTGACTTAGTTGGTTCACTTTACGGCGATCCGAATGACCCAACAAATTGGCCATGTGGCAACGTTATCTGTGCACCAAGCACTTATGAAACAGACCGCCGCACAACGGAAGAGTCTATGAGTGCTTATGTCAGCGCTAATATGAGCTTTGACATTGGTGAAATGCCAGCGAACTTGAGCATTGGCTTACGCTACGAGCAAACAGATATTGAGTCTGAAACCCTTCTGCCAGATATCGAAGCAATTGGTTGGGTATCAACGAACGAATTCAACATCGTTCGTGGTGATGCGCAATTCTTTACTGACGAAGGTGACTACGATTACTTGTTGCCGAACATCGATTTTGACATTGAAGTTGCTGAAGATGTTATCTTCCGTGCTTCATATAGCCAAACAATCACTCGCCCTGGTTACGGTAACCTAACGGCAGGTGCGAGCTTGGATGAAGTACGTAACGTCGACAATGGCCGTGGTTCACGCGGTAACGTGGGTCTTTTGCCACTTGAATCAGATAATATTGATTTATCACTTGAGTACTACTACGCAGAAGGTAGTTACGCTTCGATAGGTTTCTTCCAAAAAGATGTCGACAACGTTATTGGCTCTCGTGAAGTAACTGAGCAACCTTACGATGTAACCAGCCCTGTTGAGGGTGCGCGATACGCAGAAGCGGTAGCAGCAACCGGTGGTGATCCATCAAACAGTACCGCAATTCGTGCATACTTATCAGCGAACTATGGCGATGGTCAATACGTCATTGTTGATCCAGGCGGAGACCCGGTTAAGAACCAAATCTGGGGCCACCCTACTGAGAACTCACCATTAAGCGTGACCGTAACTCAACCATTCAACCAAGGTTCAAATAAAGTTGATGGTTTCGAATTTGCGATTCAGCATTTATTCGGTGACTCAGGTTTTGGTGCCATTGTTAACTACACTATTGTTGATAGCGACGTTGAATATGACAATGCTAGTGCCAGTGACGAAAACACTCCATTATTGGGTGTAAGTGACTCGTACAACATTGTAGCGTTTTACGACAAAGACGGTATTCAAGCGCGACTTGCTTACAACTGGCGTGACGATTTCTTACAAGGCTTGAACGATGGTCAAGGTTCAAACCCAGTATATGTGGAAGACTATGGTCAGTTAGATGCAAACATCAGTTACGATTACAACGAGAATCTAACGATATTTGTTGAAGGTTTAAACCTAACAGACGAGTACACTCGCTCTTACGGTCGCCATATTTTAATGGTGAAGAACATCCAGCAAATGGGACCTCGTTATAACTTTGGTGTTCGTTACAAGTTCTAGCACTCCCCCCAAGGGCAATTGCCATTTTTATCCTGCGAGTTCAGCAGCTTATTAATGGCTTTTGCCTTTATTTATTTTCTCTGTATGCTTAATTAAATAGAGAGAATTATCTGGTAAATAGGTTGTATGAGTTGTTCATCTGATAATGCCATTAAACATATTGTCATCGTTGGTGGTGGTGCAGCGGGTTGGTTAACAGCCGGTATTATTGCTGCGCAGCATAACAGCCATCTCGACAGTGGGATAAAGGTAAGCCTCATTGAATCAAGTACTATCCCGACAGTTGGCGTGGGTGAAGGTACTTGGCCAACGATGCGAGATACCTTAAACGCTATCGGCATTGAAGAATCTGAATTTATTGCCTGCTGCGATGCGTCATTTAAGCAAGGCTCTAAATTTATTGGTTGGGCAAAAGATTTAACAGAAGATACAACAAACGATGCGGACAAAAGTTACCAAGCATCAGTTAATAGTGCACAGACCTACTACCACCCTTTCGTTGCCCCGCATGGTTTCGGACAATCTGATCTGGTTCAGCATTGGCTTCGCCAAAACCAAGATTCGGCTGCCACTAACCCTGACTCTAACAGTAATAGTGAACTGTCGTTCGCTCACACGTTAGGTAGTCAAGCCCATTTATGTGATTACAATAAAGCGCCTAAACAAATTCAAACACCACCTTACGCAGCTGTCGCCAACTATGGCTATCACTTAGATGCCGGAAAGTTCTCTGCATTGTTAAAACAGCATTGCTGCGACAAGCTTGGGGTTAATCACATTGATGATGTCGTCACATGTGTCAATGCAGGTGAAGATGAAAGTATAGAAGCAGTATTAACTGAGCAGCACGGCCAAGTAGCGGGTGATTTATTTATCGACTGCTCAGGCCAACACGCATTACTTATCGGCAAGCATTATCAAATACCACTGCGTGAACAGAACCATGTACTTTTTAACGACAGCGCTATTGCAGTGCAAGTGCCCTATCCAAGCGATTCACACCCAATTAGTAGTCAAACAAACGCAACCGCCCATGATAACGGTTGGATTTGGGATATAGGATTACCGACTCGTCGCGGTGTTGGCTGCGTATATGCCAGCAAATATTGCGATAAAACCACAGCTCTTAATGCACTAAAAGAGTATATTGCTAAGACTGCTCCAGACGTTGACTTCTCAACACTTGAGCCCCGCCATATAGCCTTTACACCGGGTTATAGAGAGAAGTTTTGGCACAAAAACTGTGTTGCAGTAGGCATGGCTGCAGGGTTTATCGAGCCCCTAGAAGCCTCAGCATTAGCGCTCATAGAGTTGTCAGCTAAAATGATCGCCAAAGAGCTGCCAAGTGTGAAGCCTATTATGCCAATTACAGCCAAGCGCTTTAATGACCGCTTTGAATATCGCTGGCAACGTATTATCGAATTCTTAAAACTACACTACGTTCTAAGCAAGCGCACTAGTAAGTATTGGCAAGCTAATAGGGAAAAAAATACGATTCCCGCTAGGCTTCAAGAGTTATTAACCTTGTGGGAACACCAAGAACCAAGCTACAACGACTTCCCTCAAGTGGAAGAAATTTTTCCAGCAGCGAGTTACCAATATGTACTTTATGGTATGGGCTTTAAATCAAACCTTCGCCATTGGCAGCGACAATTCGATAACCCATTGCTAAGTGAAAAATTAGTTCGAGAAAACAAACAATTAACAGACAGATATTTAGGTGGATTGCCGACAAATCGCGAATTAATTAATGCGCTGGTCCAGCAATACCAGCGACAACATGACAAAGAACACGAATTAAATAAACAACAAGCAATTTAGTCAGTTAGCTAAAAAATAAATGCAAATACAAAAGCTAAAGCCAAACTGAGCATATTAAGAATACGGGGAAATTTATGAGCAACCACGTGCTACTCAACAACATTGAACACAAAGATTTAAAAATCATTACCGAAAAGTCTGCCAAGTTTGGCAACAACAAAACTTATTCCATTGTTTATCCGTTTGAATTCAAACATGCTCAGGCAGATTATCCGATTTTTTTCCTAAAGGATAATCAAGAGCAGTTTTCAGCTATTGCCCTTTTCGGTTTTGAACAAAGTGAAAACCTATTCCTCACTAATGATGGCTGGCAAGCGAGTTACATTCCTTTGATGGTTGAGCGCGAACCTTTCTTAATCGGTTTTCAGCAAAATGAGCAGAATGAACCTAATCCTGTCATTCATGTCGATATGGACAGCCCACGCGTAAGTGAAAGTGAAGGCATTGACGTCTTCTTACCACACGGCGGTAACAGCGAGTTCATCAATCGTGTCAGTACTATTTTAAAAACAATACATGATAGTAAGCAGTCGACAGATCTTTTCATGGAGACAGTTCAGGAACTCGACTTACTCGAACCATTCAACTTAGATATTCAGCTAAACGACGGCAGCAATAATCGTTTGACCGGCTTTTACACCATTAACGAAGATAAGTTAACCCAGTTATCTGGCGACCAATTGGCCTCATTGAACAAGTCCGGTTTGCTCCATTTGATTTATATGGTGATCGCATCACACGCAAACTTAACCGCTTTGATTCAGAAAAAAGATAAACTCAACAGCGCTGCAACGCTTTAGCAGCGCTTTTGTTAAATTAGGACGTTTTAAATTAGGAAATTGTTGAGTCGAAAAGCTGATAGCTTGGCTGCCATGCTTACAAGACAAGAATGGCAAGCAACTCAACAACCAATTGATATTCGAATGAAGGCATCAAATAAAGTACTAACGTCAACAACTGCATTTGCAACTGCAGAACTTGGGGCTTTGCCTAGTGCAAAGGTCATTAGTAACTGCAGCGAAACACAGTTAATTGGGCTTATAGACGAACTTAATCACGCGAACCAGCCATTACTGCTTAAAGGTTTTGCGAATGCGTGGCCGATAGTGAACGCTAGCAAGGCAGGGTTGAGCGGCTTACAGTCTTATCTGAAGGGTCATCAGTTGTCTAAAAAAAACGACTTCATGGTGGGCACGGGCAAAATCCCCAGTGAACATGGTGGGCGCTTATTCTACAACCAAGACTTTACTGGATTTAATTTTACTCGTCAGGGACAAGCGTTTAGCGAATTTTTGAAAGAGTTGTTTGATAACTCGTCCAATGCAGAATCTGATGTACAGCGATACTTAGGTTCAACAAAAGTTGATATGCTCTTTCCTACACTTCGAGATGACGGTAATGACACTAGGGCTCTAACTGACTACTCACCGCTCATTAATATGTGGATGAGTAATCAAACACAGGTTGCCGCGCACCAAGATCTCCCTCACAACCTTGCGGTGTGTGTGGCGGGGAAAAGGCGGTTTACGTTGTTTTCGCCTGAGCAAATCGACAACCTTTACATTGGACCGTTAGATTTAACACCCGCTGGGCAAGCAATTAGTTTAGTTAATCATCAAGCGCCGGATTTCGACGCGCATCCCAAATACAAAGAAGCACTTGCACATGCGCAAGTTGCTGAGCTTGATACTGGAGATGCACTGCTATTACCGAGTCTTTGGTGGCATAGTGTCGAAAGCTTGGACGCACTCAATATACTCATTAATTATTGGTGGCAACCGACAACCCAAAGCTGCCAACATAGCGAGCAACAAAAGCAACGACGGGCGAATCAAGCGAGTGGTGCGCCAATGGACGCCCTACTCCATGCATTTATGAACATTCGTCATTTACCGGTAAACCAAAAAGACGCAATCAAGGCTCTATTTGATTATTATGTCTTTAACGAACAATCGCCGAATGAACAATTTGAACATATTCCAGAACAGGCTCGAGGACTATTAAATAGCCAAGATGAAATAGCCATTCGCAAGCTTCGCGCCATGTTACTTAATAAACTCAATCAATAAATTTCTCATTAAAAGAAGTGCAGTTACCATGAACCACAATTCTTCATCAAGCAATTCTGAAACGAATCATGAACTTAAGCACAATAGCGTACAAAAAGTCGTTATTGCAGGTGGTGGCACCGCTGGCTGGATGGCTGCAGCTGGTATTGCTAAAACCATAGGTAAGCATTTAGATATCGTATTAATTGAGTCCGATGACATTGGTACAGTAGGCGTGGGAGAAGCTACCATTCCTACACTTCAGTACTTTCATCAACTACTAAAGATTAATGAAGCGGAGTTTCTGAAAGCAACTCACGGCACGTTTAAACTAGGTATTAACTTTGAAGGTTGGCGTAACCTTGGTGAGGATTACCTGCACGCATTTGGTGTGACGGGTAACGATTGTTGGGCGGCTGGCTTTCAGCATTTCTGGTTACGAGGACGCCAACAAGGGCTAGCCGGCGATTTTGGTGAATACTGCCTAGAACAAGTTGCAGCAGTAAATGAAAAATTTGCACAGTTACCTAATAATGGGCTTAATTACGCCTATCATATGGACGCTACACGCTATGGCCAATTTCTTCGAAAAATTGCAGAAGAAAATGGCGCTAAGCGAATCGAGGGAAAAATAAGTAGCGTTAACCTCAACAACGGAAACGGTTTTATCAAATCGCTTACTTTGAATAATGGCGAAACCATCAGCGGCGATTTATTTATTGATTGTACTGGCCAGCGGGCATTACTTATCGAAGGTGCACTTCATACAGGCTATGAAGATTGGTCACATTGGCTACCAAATGATTCCGCTATTGCTGTACAGACGGAATCGGTGGAAACACCCAAACCGTACACACGCTCTATTGCGCACCCTTTTGGTTGGCAATGGCGCATTCCACTGCAACACCGGGTCGGCAATGGCATCGTGTATTGCAGTAAATATGTTAATGATGAGCAAGCTAAAGAAGCCCTGCTAAACAATATCGAAGGTGAAGCCATTACGGAGCCAAGAGTAATCAAGTTCCGAACCGGAACGAGGCGTAAACACTGGCACAAGAACTGTATTGCGGTAGGTTTATCGAGTGGTTTCTTAGAGCCTCTTGAATCTACTAGTATCCACTTGATTCAGCAGTCTATCGTTCGACTATTACGTATGTTCCCGCAACATGGTGTTATCGCGGAAGACATCGAAGAATTTAACCAGCAAACGCGCTTTGATTGGGAAACCACAAGAGATTTCATTATCTTGCATTACAAAGTAACTGAGCGTGACGATGCAGATTTTTGGCGTCACTGCCGACAAATGGAAATTCCAGAAAAACTTGCCCACCGTATTGAATTATTTGAAAAAACGGGCCGTGTGTTTCGTAAAAACAACGAGCTGTTTGACGACTCATGGATGCAAGTTATGATTGGCCAAGGCTTAACTCCTGAAAGCTATCACCCAATCGTTGATAATATGAATGACGAAGAGCTAAGCCGCTTTTTAAACCACATAAAGTCCAATATCGATGGCATGGTTAACCAACTGCCAACCCACGAACAATTTCTTAAACAGTTCGCAGTCAATCAGGACTAACGCTGACAAGCATCAAGCGCGCTGAAATCGTTAGCTTTGCAGTGCCCTCAAACAATTTATCGATGAGAGCACTTCAACGCTGAACGTTAAATTAGACGAGTGGTATCACATCAAGCATAAGTGTCGATTGTTTGGTCACTACTGTTAGTTGCTGTAGAAGATGAAGATTGGCCCGATATTTCTTGTAGCTTAGCGAGAAAAGCTGTGCCAACCTCACTATCAGACATAGAGCTTGCTTCCACTTTAAATTCATCTAGAAACGCTTTCAATTGATCATGTTCCTCTTTAGAAAATGACTCTAGCATGCTCTTTACCGAATCTTGGTCTTCCTGAGAAAGTGTTGTCACTGCACTTTCCAACCCTTTAGGAATAGTTCCCGGTGGTGGTCCAGGAGGCTTGCCTTCTGGTCTTTTTGATTGCAATGCTATATCAACGTTTGAAACCGAACTATTAATATTCATATTGATTACTCACTTATTTGCTGATTCTTGAGAAGGAATTTAGTTTTGTTGGTTGTCATCAGGTCTTCTACCGCGATTTTTATTGCGATCATTCGGCACCGCTACAAATAAGTCGCCTTTAGTCGTGCATACACCAGTGACTTCATGTCCCCTCGGCGTAGTGAAAGTGACTTCTTCGCCTTCTGCTTTCGAATTGCACGCATCTATCGCTTCTTGTGGTGGAGTTCGGCCTTCACCTCTTCCTTTTCCTCGCCCATCAGAGTCATCATTAGACATAGCAAGAACACTAAAGCTTGCTAAACAAATTGACGTTAAAAAGACTATGTTCATCGCATTTAATTTACTCATTGAATACTCCAATTGAGGTTATTGAGAATCAAAGTTTCGTTCAGTTAAAAGTTTCATTTAGTTATCTAAAGAAATCAGTTACCTGAATGAATCATTTAAATAACTTATTCGAAGATACTAACAAGCAAATGTGCAGAACCTGCGCAGATTAAATGAAGATATTTCATATATTGTCCAAAGCGTTAGCAGCATTGGCGACAAGTTTATATACTGGCCATATGAATATTACAAAGAAGCTTTTTCTCACACTACTCGGTGTCGCCACCTTTATCGTCATCGTCAACATTGCATTGGCTCGCTGGAATTTTGAGCAAGGTTTGCAAAAATTCATCGGAGACATGGAGCTACAACGGCTGCAGAACCTCAGTCTCATAATCATTGACGACTATGAAACTAACGGCAGCAACTGGCTATTTATTAAAGGACAAGATCTGTCCGAATACCTAGAATTGAGAAGAAACGAAAAAGGCCGAGGAGCACGTAAGGGTCCACCACCGCCACATCACAGGAAAAAAGGTCCTCCACCGCCTCACAAGAAATTGAAAAATCCACCACCTTCGCCGGCGCACAGCTTACCTCCCACCGCTATAGTGGACTATTCTGGCGAATTAGTTTCAGGTGAACTTATTGAAGATTCGGTAGAAGTAACTTACCCACTTTACGCTGGTGGTGTAAAAATTGGCGAACTCAAAAGTTGGCCATTTATTGATACGAGTAGAACACTAGATTCTCCACTCGCCATACAATTTTCTCGCCAGCAGCTCTGGGCCAGTTTATTCATTGCGCTATTTTGCTTGACGGTTGCTGGTATCATCTCATGGCTAGTTGCGGACAAGCTGCTAAAGCCGATTCGCTTGGTTTTGAAAAGCGTTTCTCAACTCTCCGAAGGCCAATACAAAGTTGTTTTTACAGAGAAGCGAACAGATGAAATTGGGCAGTTAATGGGAAACATTGAAGCCCTTAGTATCACGCTAGATAAAACGCGTACCGCGAAAAACCGTTGGTTTGCCAATATTTCGCATGAACTACGCACACCGCTCACGGTGTTAAAAGGAGAAATTGAGGTACTCAAAGCCGGCATACGCCCGCTCAATATGGAGCAGTTAGACTCGTTTGAACAGGAAGTTAACTTGCTTGGTCGACTAATAGAAGATCTTTATCAGCTATCGCTGTCAGACATTGGCGGCCTTAGATACAATCTAACAACACTCGATTACTCTGCTGCAGTTCAAGGTGCAATTACCAGTGCGCAACCTTTGGCACAAAGCAAAGATATTCAGTTAACGACGAGCATCTCAGATGGAGCCGTCATCACTGGAGACAAGCAACGCATAGAGCAATTGCTATCTAACCTTATTAATAACTCATTGAATTATACTGATAGCCCAGGTCGACTTGATATAAAGTTAGATAAAGTAAATGATGAAATCGAAGGCAAGAAAGTAAGGCTCACACTGAATGATACCGTGCCGGGCCTATCAAAAGATGAATGCGAGAATATTTTTGAGCCACTTTACCGTCATGACAGTTCCAGAAAAATGCGAGAGTCTGGTGCAGGTTTAGGGCTGAGTATTTGTAGCAATATCGTTGATGCTCATCAGGGTAAGATCTATGCAGCACCTTCTAGCTTAGGCGGCGTCTGTATAATTGTAGAATTTAACTTGATAAGTAGCGAAAATTAGGGGGAATGATGTGTCTGATAAGCTTATTTTAATTGTTGAAGACGAGCCGAAAATAGCACAAATTTTAGTGGACTTTCTATCGATGAGTGGCTTTACGAGTAAAGTGCTCGATAGTGGCTTAGATGCGGTTGCTTCTGTAAAGCAAGATAAACCAAGCGCTGTCATTTTGGATCTAATGCTTCCTCATAAAGATGGACTCACTATTTGTCGCGAAGTGCGCCAATTCTCAAATGTTCCTATTCTCATGCTTACAGCAAGGGTGGATGAAATTGATCGATTAAACGGCCTAGGCATTGGCGCAGACGACTACGTTTGCAAACCTTTTTCTCCTCGAGAAGTGGTAGCAAGGGTAGAAGCAATTTTAAGAAGAACATGCACACAAGATACGATCTCTAATCCCCAAGAAGTTAGCTTCAAAGGTGTTGTCATCAACTTGGAAAAGTTCAGCTGTACGGTCGACAAAGTACACATCGAGCTTACACCTGTTGAGTTTAGGTTGCTCTCTGTGCTTATTCAGAAGCCAGGAGCCGTCCTCTCAAGAGAAATATTAATGACAAACTGTTATGACGATGCACGCGTCGTCAGTAATCGTACGATTGACAGTCATATGAAAAACCTGAGAACCAAGCTGAATGTTGCTCAAGACGAACCTTCACTCATTCATTCGGTATATGGCATCGGATATAAAATTGAGTAATACGCCGTTCAACCAAACCATTTAGCAAACTCCTCAGTATTCCCTAGACTTCTGCACTTTTTCTGCACCTTTGTTCGGTAAGCTTCCTTCATAACCTTAATTTACAACAGCTAAGGAAGTGGTTATGAAGTTCGTAATAACGCCAATGGCGAAAACTCTCCCCGTTTTATTTACATGTGCAAACCTAGTTGCATGTGGGGGGTCGTCCAGTGATAGTAATGCCGCTAACGACACGAATACAACGGAACAAACAACAGAGTCAACAAATGTTGCTCCAACAGTCAATGTAGGTAGCGACCAGACTGTTACCGCGGGTGATGACGTGTTGATTTCAGCATCGATAGAAGACGATGGAAGCCACACCATTGAGTGGACTCAAGCATCGGGAATTACCGTCGAACTTTCTGGAAATAATACGGATACTCTTTCGTTTATCGCACCAAATGTTGAAAGTGACCAATCTATACTATTCCAAGTTACTGTAGACGATGGAGTTAACGAGCCCGTAACAGACGAGATAACGATTACGGTAACCCCTGAGCAATCAGCTGAAGACCCAGACGCAGAACAAGACTCGTCAGCTTGGATAATCAATACAAACGATGAACGAGCTAGTCACATACTCAACTCAAGCAGTAATTTAGGCGTTCTGGTGAATGTTCAATCCGTTGACATTACTGAAGTCAATGGAGAGGACTATACGGTAGTAACGTCGCAGGGAATTCCAAATTACAACGTAGAAATTACTGAAGAAATCTATGATTCTTTAACCACTCGCCCACGCAGCGATACTGACTTTGTTGGCGGCGCACCGACGATAGGCGTTGGTGACATCGTATCCTTTGGCCAGGACATTGGGTATTCCAGTAATCGAAACTGCGGTACAGACGCAGGGTACGGCTATTGGCCACCGGGTCCAGATTGCCCAACTGACTCAACCCGCGAAGGATACTTTCCTCAAGAACCAACTCCAACCGAGGAAGACTGTGACACAGGATTAGGAAAAGTAGGCTTATGGGTAAATGGCTCATCTGTCTATAACTGGGAAGATGGACAGAGTTATAACAACCAAGGGACTTGGCAGAATCTTGCACCAGTAGCAGAACAATACGATGTAGATATCTGTGGTGGTCATGCCGCTAATGGCGACTATCACCATCATTTTTATTCAAGTTGCCTTGCAGACATGGTAGGAGATAAAGCCGATGGACACTCCCCTTTGTATGGCTATGCAGCTGATGGTTATCCGATTTACGGCCCTTGGGAAGCAGAAGGTGTGCTTGCAAAAAGTGCCTGGGTCGTTAGAGATTATTCGTCGAGCTCGGAAAGTGGATGTGCGGACGATAGTCGCAGTTGCACGCTAGTTGATAGCTATGACCCTAGCCAAGGCACTGAATCGTCAGATCAAGGCCCCGATTTCGACCAAACGGTAACAACGTTGTCTGGTAATGAGCTCGTCGCCTATAACGGTTACTACAAAGAAGACTACTACTGGAATAGTGAGTTAACTCAGCAAGGAGAAAATTATTTAGATCAATACAACGGCCACTATGACGAAACACGTGGTTATCACTATCACGTAACTGTTGAAGAGGTTGATGGCAAGCTAACACCTGCTTTTCCTTACATTGTTGGTGAAAAATTCGCGGGCAGTCTAGGTGAAAATTCACTTGCAATGTGTAGTACAGGTAATACAGCTCCGGGCGGACCAAGAGGATAAGAAGATGATCAAAAGTATAAACATAGCCAGTCTAATGACTTGTTTGATATTAGGGCTTACGACAAATTCGCTTACAGCAAAAGAAATACATCAACACAAGTCACTTGATATTGGTGATATGCCCATCCCTAAGATTTTACTTGATGTATCTCGAGACGAAGTCGACGGTGTAAATGTACACGTTAATATCGAAAACTATATATTAAACGCACCTAATAGCGTAGACACAGAGCACAAAGATTACTTACAAGGACATGCTCATGTATTCGTTAACGGCGTTAAGCGTCAAAGACTATACGGACAATATATTCATATTCCTACAGAGTGGCTCGTCAAAGGTGTTAACCAAATTGCGATTTCACTAAACAGTCATCGACACGAGAACTGGGTTTACGAAAATAAATCTATTGTAGGCTCGGCGTTTATTAACCTCGAAGCAAAAGAACTCGTTTTGCACAATTATAGTTCTCAGCCTCTGACTAACTTACACGCAAATCATAATCAGCACGCGCATCACTAATAGCGTGCCTCTTTTACAAGAAACTTAGACATTAACTGCACCTTTTGTGAGTACTGTTTTCATGCAGTACTCACAAAAGGTGCGATACGAGTGACAAGGCTTATGACAAAATCAAAGGTCTCATTATCCATTTTAGCGATAATTTCGATATTTACATTAACAGCATGCAATGAAAGTAGTTCTCAAAGTGAGGACAATACGCTTGTTGCTGCTGACTCGGATGATCAATCTGTTGAATCATCTACTAACATTGGATTACAGCCAGCCCTGTTTATAGATGGAGCACTAGCAGACGAAATCACAACCCAAACATGCACGCTAAGTGGAGGCAGCGAAACTACCTGTTATAGGATAACAATCAAGGGAGAGCCAACCTCAGCATCAATAGGACCATTTTGCCCACCTCATATCACTTGTGACGATACTGAAGGCGGTATTTGGTTTGATGGCAATGGTGAAATTTATAGTGTAGATGGCGAGTTTATTCAGAGCTTAAGCAGTCTATATGGCAGTGACTGGCAATTATATGACCCAGAAACAGGTAACGTAAAAATTACCGACTCACAAATAGCCTGTGAAGCTGCGGCTCGGCCGGACGTAGACCCTGAATACCAAAATCATTGTGTCGAGCGCTCTATCGAATACACCAATGGAGGAGTAGAGCAAACGTTTTTAATTCCAGTGGAGCCTGTCTCTATGTCAAATGCGAATGCTATAGGTCACGATAATATTGGTGTCACATTAAATGGTGTTGTACTAGCTCCCCCCGCACCTGTTCAAGCAATCCTTGCAGCTAATACCATCGCAGCATTCGATGACTGTGGTGGTCATGTAAACCCATTTGAAGGGTACCACTATCATGCCGCAACGGGCTGCACAGAAGAAACCATTGAAGCAGACGGGCATGCTGGATTAATTGGGTACGCAATCGATGGCTATGCCATTTACGCAATGCGAAACGCTCAAGGTGATGAAGATGAAGACTTAGACGAATGTCGGGGACATAGCGATGAAACAAGGGGTTATCACTATCATGCTGCTAGTGCCGCAGAGAACATGTTTATTGGTTGTTTCAAGGGCGAACAAGGCGAAATAATCGAGGAGTAATGATGACCAAAATACTACTATCTTGCATCACTTTCGTCATGTTTGCCGCTGATGCTTCAGCCCACCAAGGACATGTTCACGCACATGCGCAACAAGCTTGTGTTGATTTGAAAAGATCCCAACAGTGTGAGTATTCCCCTAACGGCAAGCAAGTTTACAAAGGTACCTGCCAATTGTTGTCTCAGCAGATGATGTGCGTAAGAAATCAACCTATTGTTGATATCACAGAGTTATCAACGCGTAAGAAGGATACAAAACTTGGAGCAGTAGAAAACAATTAATTGCAAAGTTCACAAACTATAGGCTTGGTGCTTGATGCCCTTCTACAAACTTCGCATCAGCACCAATTGCTTCACACCCTTTGCCTGTTTCCGTGTCGATACTACACTGATAGACCCTCACATAGTCAATTTCGAAACGTTGCGGAAAGACAGATTCGTCAATTCCTCCCTCATTGACGTCACTCGGCCAATTGCCACCGAAGGCAAAATTAACAATTAAATGAAAGGTTTGATCGAATGGTGCACTCCCCTGCCCATTAGTCATTATCCCTTGCTCATTTGAATACTAGGTATACCACCCGCTTCCTGTTTGTGTCGCATAATGTGCGCCATCTACATACCACCTAATCTCTCCAGCTTGCCATTCGATGGCATAGGCATGAAAATCGTTTGCAGGATTTAAATTATCTGGCAAAGCATAACTAGTGGCCGAATAGACATTTTCTGGCCAAGTGCCTTGCCCTGAAGGAAGTTTCGCGCGGACCTCAAAACGCCCATATCGCCAATCACCTTTATTTTTTGTTCTGAGTCGCGCTGAAGTATATGGTTGGTTTTTAGTGACATTCGTATCGTAACTTGGAGAATCATAAAATTCAGCAGGCCCCGTATAGTCCTCTCGTAACGCTTGAATTACCAATACGCCGTTTTCAATAAACGTATTGTCCAGTCGCTTGGTATAACACTGTTGTTCATTATTACCGCCGCCAGCACAATTGTATTCAAAGCCCCATTTGCTCATATCAATAAAAGAGCTTTCAAATTCGTCTGACCAAATTAGCAGCCATTTATCACTGACTTCTGGGACCTCAAACGAATCAGGTTCTTGTGCTTACTGGCTAGATGGTGAGGTATTAGCGACGGGAGGCTGTGCATCTGCTTCTCCAGCGCCTCCACCGCAAGCAATGAGCGCAAAACTAACGACTAGGGTAAATGGATAAAGCACGGTTGTTTTTTTCATGTTTAGCCCCTACAAATATTTCACGAAAAGAATTTCATAAAAAAATAGGCAGCTATTGCTACCTATTTCATTGGGTTTTAATTCACGTAACTACTAAGCCCTATTCGCACTGAATGCTGGCTTGAGACGCGGTATTGGGAACAATTGATACATCTGCAATACCTAGGCTGTAAGCATCACTTGATGAAACAACGAACGGCATGACCGTATTGCTGTAATCCATGCCTTGTTGTGTAAAACACGCCAAGTCGATTGATACGGTTTGCCATGTGTCTATAGCCATACCACTTACTAATTCACTAATGTCGACCTTGCCACCGCAATCGTCTTCAACACCTTCAGCGATATCACACTCAGTGCTAATAATCAGTGTTCCCGTTAGCGGTGTTGCCAGTTTCATAGAAAATACTAAGGCAGACTCGGATTGCGTAACTGCAAATATGTCTTCCCTAAAATGGCTTTTACTTTCAATTCGAAGCCCTGCAACCTCGCCACCTTTGCTCGATATCAGCACAGCATCTTCTTGAACTTTCTTGTCAATAGTACGATACGATAAAGCGCCAATTTGATGGGTATTAGCATTGGTTAGCATATTTTTCTCACCAGAAAATAACTCCATTAGCCAAGGTTTATGGAGCTTACCTGCTACAAATAAATCACGTTGCTTGATTGTGCTCTCATCAATTACGACCTCTTCGTTTAATGCGTCATTTAACGAGCTTTCTTCACCGTACTGTAAGCCAAACCCATAAGGTAACAATGGTTGATAATCGCTATCACCACGATTTACAGTGGCTTGGTATGGAGAATTGGGCCACGAGAAAGACAATTTTCCTTTAAAATCATGTTGAACATTGCCATCCTTATCAGTGAAAAGAACATCCGCAATAGCTCCCCCCTCTGAGCCTGGCAACCATGCCGCGACAAATGCTTCTGATGCATTAAGCTCCGCATTGACCCACATAGGTCGACCACTGATAAATAAAGAAATGACAGGAATACCCTGAGCTTTCAAACGCTTTAATAGCGCCAAGTCACTTTTATCACCTTGTTGATACGCTAAGTTCTCTCGGTCACCGTGTCCTTCTGCGTATGGTTCTTCACCGAAAACAACAACGGCAACATCTGGCTTTTCATCAAAGCTGCCATCGACACTGAGCACCGCTTTGCCACCAGCTTGGGCAACCTGAGCCTGAATACCGTCATACACTGATGTACCATCAGGGAAATCTTTATTGTCATTACCGGTACCCTGCCACGTTATCGTCCACCCACCCGACTGCTTACCGATATTGTCAGCGCCATCGCCAGCAACTAGCACATTTAACTTAGGTGAAAGTGGTAGGACATTTCCTTTGTTTTTTAGTAAAACTAAGGATTCACGAACCGCCTGACGCGCCACTTCGCGGTGTGGTTCAGAGCCAATAAGCTCAGTTTTGCCAGAGTACGGCCTTTTCGCAGGGCTGGGCTTTTCGAATAAACCTGCTCTTAATTTAACGCGAATAATTCTGCGCACAGCATCATCAATTCGAGATTTAGCAATTTCGCCGGATTTAACTTGAGCTATCGTATTCTCGTAAAGAGGCTTCCAAGCACCTGTTGGCACCATGTAGATATCAAGACCCGCGTTAGCAGCTTGTGCACAATTGTCATTGCTACAGCCTTTAATTTGTCCGTGCCCATTCCAATCGCCAACCACAAAACCATCAAAGCCCATTTTGTCTTTAAGCACATCGGTTAACAGGTACTTATCGCCATGAATTTTCTTACCGTGCCAACTGTTGAATGAGGCCATCACCGATTGAGCCCCAGCTGTTAAACCGCCCACATACCCTTGGGCATGAATATCAAATAACTCTTGTTCAGTAGCGATATTGTCGCCTTGGTCGTCACCACCAATAGTGCCGCCATCGCCCAAAAAGTGTTTTACGGTAGAAATAACACGCTGATCACTCAGAAAGTCGCCATCAGCATGTCCTTGTAGTCCTTTAACAATCGCAGCAGAATAGCTTTTGACGATTTCTGGGTCTTCGGAATAACCTTCATAGGTGCGACCCCAACGATCGTCTCTAACAACAGCTACCGTTGGTGCAAACACCCAATCGATACCCGTTACCATCACCTCTCTTGCCGTCACTTCTGCGATTTTTTCGATAAGCTCAGGATTGTTTGCCGCCCCTAAACCAATGTTATGAGGAAAAAGCGTAGCGCCAATAACATTGTTGTGACCATGCACAGCATCTGTACCCCACATAGTAGGAATAGTACTGCCATCAACACTATCGTCCACAGATGCTTGATACATGGCTTCTGCAAGATTTATCCAATCTTGCGCCGTTGACTGTTTATTGCCATTTGGGAAAGAGCCACCGCCATTGAGATAGGAACCAAAGCCATATTTACGCATATCTTCTACCGTAATATCGCGAATTTCTGGTTGGATCATTTGTGCAACTTTCTGCTCTAGCGTCATTGTTGCCAGAATATTCTCAACCCGTGCTTCAACGTTATCATCGCGCTTTACTTCGATATCTAACTTTGGCCATATTGCCTTGCTATCACTTTTCATTGCCGAGTTTTCTGGCTTTGCTACCGTAGTGCTCTGTTTTTGCCCACAGCCTGAAAGTGCGAGCGACGCCATAATACTTAACGTAATACCTGACGTGATGCTTGCAACTAATTTGCGCTGGCGAAAGACACTGCGATTTTTTGCTAATGATGTTTCCATTTGTCGCTCCTAATTAACAGATGCCGCAGGTTTACTGCCTTTCGCACCGTAATATGCGATAAAGATGTAACAAAGCACAGGCAGGAAGAATGAGATTTGTAGTCCAATGTTGTCAGCTAAAAGCCCCTGAATTAATGGCACAATTGCACCACCAACAATAGCTAAACACAAAATACCAGAGCCTTGAGACGTATGCTGTTTTAAACCATTTAGCGCTAAGCTAAAGATGGTTGGGAACATAATTGAATTGAATAAACCAACTAACAAAATTGCCCACATGGCAAGTTGCCCACTCGTTGTCATGGCGATGATAATCAATACAATTGCCATCAAAGCGTTGAATGCTAGTACTTTTCCAGCCGCAACTTTTTGCATCACAGCAGCACCAACAAAGCGTCCTACCATTGCACCGCCCCAGTAGTAAGCGATGTATTTCGCCGCTTCCGACTCTTCAAGTCCAGCAATAGCGGGGTCATTTAGAAAGTTGACTAAGAAACTGCCAATAGAAACTTCTGCACCCACATAAACAAAAATACCGACGGCTCCCAGAACAAGGTGACGGTATTGCCATGCGCTACCTTCTGACTGCGCATCATCGTTTACTGTTTCACTTTGTAACTCTTCGACTACAGGTAGTTTCAAGAACGCAAATATTGCAGCCAACACGAGTAGCATGCCAGCCAGCAGAAGGTATGGACCTTGCACTGCATCAGCGCTTGCACTCCCTACATCATGAGCAGCTTGCTCAAGAATTAAGTACGCGCCAAAGAAAGGGGCTACAGTGGTACCAAAAGAATTGAATGCTTGAGTAAGCGTAAGTCTCGAAGACGCGGTTTCTGGCTTGCCTAATATGCTCACGTATGGGTTTGCAGAAACTTGTAATACAGTAATACCGCTAGCTAGAATAAATAATGCGCCTAAGAACACAGGATAGCTTTGCATAGACGCCGCTGGATAAAATGTCATACAACCGAGAGCAGCAATCACAAGGCCAATCACAATGCCTTTTTGAAAACCCATTTTTTTTACCAATGCCCCGGCTGGTAAAGAAACAATGAAGTAGGCGCCAAAAAAGCAAAATTGAATCAACATTGCCTGCGCATAAGAAAGGTCAAAAACCGCCTTTAAGTGTGGGATTAAGATATCGTTTAAACAGGTAATGAAACCCCACATAAAAAATAGTGATGTTAATGACGTTAACGCAAAGCGATAGTCCGCTGGTTCACTTGGCGTTAAGTTGTTTGATTGTCCGGGTATCGCAGTTGCTCCTGCCATACTTCCCCCTTGCTAAAATTTATATTCGTTTTATTGTTTTCGTCTTTTCTAGACGACTTCCAACAGGCTCTCATCAATTGATTCCTGCATACAGATGAGCCGATAAAGCAATGTTTGCCATCGTTTACTCAAGGCATAAGATTTATACAAATCGGTTGACCAAACGATAAATTAACACTAACCTACACCATTAAATGTAAGCGCTTTCACCCTTATTTAAAACGAATAAAGATTTTTTTTCAATTATTTTGTAAGCGCTTTCAAAAATAGATGTGATGTGTGAATTGATAACGCGCAACGAACCCTAGTAAAAAAACTAATACAGCGTGCGGTTGTCAGTCTCACCCAAGAATAAAAGCTTCGTATGGGATACAGATTAATGAATAAATATCAGCTGCCTACAAATTCCAAAATGCTATCGAAAGAATTTGTTTACGGTGTGGCAACAGCCTCTTTTCAAATTGAAGGAGCCAGTCAGCAACGTCTTCCTTGTATCTGGGATACGTTCTGCGCTACCGAAGGTAAAATTGCTGACAATTCAAATGGCGACATAGCTTGCGATCACTTCAATCGCTGGCAGGATGATATCGAACTTATCGGTTCTCTAGGTGTTGATGCTTATCGCCTCTCTATATCTTGGCCGCGTGTAATGCACCAAGACGGTTCCCCAAATCAAGACGGCCTTAACTTTTATATGAATATTCTCGACGGCCTTAAAGCCAAAGGAATTAAAGCGTTTGTCACCCTTTATCACTGGGACTTGCCGCAACATCTGGAAGATAATGGCGGGTGGCTAAACCGCGAAACAGCGTACAAATTTCGCGACTATGCTGACATTGTCACTAGAGCATTTGGCGACCGCGTGCACTCATATGCCACCTTTAATGAACCATTCTGTAGCGCATTTCTAGGCTATGAAATAGGTGTTCACGCCCCCGGTAAAGTCGGTAAAGAATACGGTAGAAAAGCAGCACACCATTTATTACTCGCTCACGGTCTTGGCATGCAAGTGTTGCAAAAAAATAGCCCTAACAGCCTAAATGGTATCGTACTAAACTTTACACCTTGTTATCCGCGCACAGATAAATTAGAAGACATCAAAGCAGCAGACTACGCCGATCAATATTTAAACCAATGGTATATAAAGCCGCTTTTTGACCGTGCTTATCCTGAAATGCTTGCAGAATTACCAGCTGAACATCATCCAGATATTCAAGAAGGTGATTTCGATATTATTGCTCAGCCATTAGATTTCTTAGGTATCAATTTCTATACCCGCTTAACCTACTCAGCCCCTACACAAGCTGGTGAGTTCTACTTCGAACACGAGCACATGACGCCGAAAACGGATATCGGATGGGAAATTTACCCAGCAGCACTGACCAGCTTGCTTACCTCATTAAACGAGCGTTATGAATTACCACCCATTTATATCACAGAGAATGGTGCTGCGATGGCAGACGAAGTAGAAGATGGTGAAGTGCACGACTTAGACCGCCTGAATTACTACCAATTGCACTTGAACGCAGTAAATAAAGCAATTGAGCAAGGTGTCGATATCCACGGCTACTTTGCATGGAGCCTAATGGATAACTTCGAATGGGCTGAAGGGTATTTGAAACGATTCGGAATTGTCTATGTTGATTATAAAACTCAGCAACGTACCATTAAACGAAGTGGTCTAGCATACAAATCGCTCATTAATGAGCGCAATGCCCAGACACAACAATAACTAAAATATAACAATAACGATAAACAAAAGAATCTTTTAATATGGTTACACAAGCACAGAGAATTAGCGTACGAGAGAAAATTGCCTACGGACTGGGCGATACCGCAAGTAACATTATTTTCCAAACCGTCATGATGTTCTTGATGCTCTACTACACTGACGTAGTAGGCTTATCGCCAGCTGTTGTTGGCACCATGTTCCTTGTCGTTCGATTTATTGACGCAGTTACCGATCCGCTGATGGGCACATTAGCAGATCGCACGCATACACGTTGGGGGCACTTCCGCCCTTACCTTTTATGGCTGGCGTTACCGTTTGCCATCATCAGTATTTTGGCGTTCACCACACCTGAGTTAACAGGCACGAATAAAATTATTTACGCGTTCACCACATACACGCTGCTAATGATTGCCTACACCGCTATTAATATTCCGTACTGTGCACTCGGCGGAGCGTTGACAGCAGATGCAAAAGAGCGTGTTACCGTGCAATCTTACCGCTTTGTTTTTGGTATGTTGGGCGGCGTAATTGTTGCTGGTTTAACTATGCCACTCGTGGAATTTTTTGGTGAAGGTGACAAAGCAAAAGGCTATCAATACACCATGGCGGCCATGAGCCTAATGGGCTTGGTTATGTTCTTACTTTGCTTTGTTGGTACAAAAGAGCGTATTGAGCAGCCAAAAGAAGAACAGGCAAGCTTTATTGACACTGCAAAATCACTTTGGCAAAACGATCAGTGGCGTATTCTATGTATCGCTGTCTTGTTTTTACTTGGCGGACAGGTCATGCGCTTCACACTGGCAGTTTATTACGTTAAATATTACTTAGGGCGTGAAGATTTAATTACCTCATTTATGACATTAGGGGTTATTGCTAGCATGATCGGCTGTGCTGTTGCCCAACCACTGGCCGAGCGAGTGTGTAAAATTAAAGCCTATATTTGGTTGCAAACTATCTCGGCGGTTATCTGTGTACTAAGCTTCTTCATTGGCTCTGACCAACTGGTACTCGCCTTTGCGGCCTTTATTTTATGGAAGTTTTTCCTTGATATGGCTACCCCGCTGCTGTGGGCAAAGATGGCTGATACAATTGACTACGGACATGAGAAAACAGGCGTTCGTGTAACAGGCCTTGTTTACTCAGGGATTATATTCTTCTTAAAAATAGGTGTCGCTTTAGGTGGCGCAATCGCTGGTTGGATGCTCGCCTTTTACGATTACCAAGCAGATGTTGAACAGACTGAAGCAACCAAGCAAGGGATCTTATTGTCGTTTACGTTGTTGCCTGCAATTGGCTCGTTTGTCGTTGCTATCGTGATGCGCAAATATACATTAACCAGTGACAAAATAGCGACTATTCAAGATAAACTCAAACTTGTGGAAAAAATGCCTAAAACAGCCTAAAACGGCTTAGTTGATTCGCTAGAACAAAACACTTATCACTATGATGTAAAAGTAGTGATAAGTGTTTGAAACCTTAACAATATTGCCTAATCGCTGGTGAATGTAAGCTGAGTTAGGTATTATTTCCTTTTTTGCCTCCAAGGAATTTATTGCAACAATGGCAACCATTTATGAAGTATCGAAGCTAGCAGGTGTTTCACTAGCAACTGTATCTCGCGTAATGAACGACAATGCCCGTGTTAGTGATAAAACCAAACAAAAAGTACTCGATGCAATGAGCACTTTAGGGTATCGACCAAACGCTACAGCACGTTCTTTAGCGTCAAATCGAAGCGACTCTGTAGGGATATTAGTTTCAGAGTTGCACGGTCCATTCTTTGGTCAAATGATGGCAGGTATCGAGAGTGAGCTGCGCGCTGCTGGTAAGCATGTCATCATCACCACTGGTCATTCTGAAGAAGACAAAGAAAAAGACGGTATCGAATTTCTGATTGGTCGAAACTGCGATGCCATTATTGCGCATGTAGAAGCAGTCTCTGATGAATATTTATTAGAGCTCAATAAGGGCAAAGTGCCTGTTTACTTAATGAGTCGCCATGTCGATGGCATGGAAGATAAGTGTATTAGTTTAGACAATGAAGTCGGTGGCTATCTTGCCACTAAAGCACTTATTGACCAAGGACATAAAGACATCGCCTACATTGCAGGCCCTCAATTTAAAGCTGATGCGAGTAACCGCCTTTTAGGTCATAAACGAGCCTTGGTAGAGCACAATATAGCGTTCAACGAGAGCTTATTCTTCATCGGCGACTTCAAAGAGACTGGCGGCAATGACGGTCTGAGACATTTCATCAAGCAAAAAATTCCATTTTCAGCTGTAGTTTGTGCCAATGATGAAATGGCGTCAGGGGCAATGAAATACGCTCGTGAACACGGTTATCATTTACCAGATGACCTTTCCATTATTGGTTTTGATAACGTTATTTTCACCAACTATTTGTACCCAACACTGACCACAGTGGATAACCCTGTTAACGAAATGGGACACATGGCTGCGAAACTGGTCTTAACCGATGTTTACAAGAATAAAAAGCTTCATATCGAACGCGTATTTGAACCAACACTGATCGAGCGGAACTCGATCGCTCGACTGAATTAAACCGTGTTCAAGTCAAAAATGCGCTAAAGATTCAACGACAAGACAGCCTTTAATTGATTTTATAAACCAAGGTAAATATCAGTAACGAAAAGTAGATACATATGAATATCCAAGGAAAGAATTCATGTAAAACCGTAGTTCTTATGTAGCCTTTACCTTCATTTAAGTGTTTAAACCATTCATCAGTGTATGGTTTGAAAGGTAAATCCTTTTCCATTTCTTGAATAACAATATGTTTAGCTGTCGTATGTTCGGTTACTGAACGAAGCGTTAAACGCCAAATCATACAGAATGCGATCGCTATAATTGACAACGCGCAAATAAATATGGGAGGAACATTTATCCCTTTTGTTAAATCTGAACCTAAAGTAATCACTGATATTGAAATAGTATTTAACGCAATATATAAACGACTCGTAGTTTGAGCTCTGTTTTCAAATGAATATAACTCCGCCGCGTAAATCCTATACTGCTCCAGTTTAATGTCCAAATCCTTCATATGCTCCTATCCCGTTTCGATGAGAAAAACTATCTTTTTCCAACCTGTAACAATGAACTCATTATGCACTAAGCAATTAAATTTTCTAGTAAAAGTAGATACAAAAAAGGCTTAGTGGATTAGCACTAAGCCTTTTTTTTCATATACTATACTTCCGCTAGTTTTTAGTCACTTTGATACGATAGAAGATACTGTAAAGCACCGGCACGGCCACTAGCGTTAGTAAAGTTGCAAACGCCAAACCACCCATAATTGTTACCGACATATCAGCAAAGAATGGGTCAAATATTAGTGGCATTACCCCTAAAATCGTAGTAATCGCTGCAAGTGATACTGGACGTAAACGACTTAAGCTTGCTTCAACAATGGCTAAGCCCTTCTCTTTTCCTTCGCCTATTTGCAAGTCAATCTCTTCCAGCAACACAATTGCGTTTTTGATCAACATACCAAATAAACTCAAGAAGCCGAGCAATGACATAAAGCCGAACGGCATATCAGCCAGTAACAAGCCTGCCACGACGCCAACAACGGCCATAGGTACGACTAACCAAATAATGAGTGGTTGTCGTGCGCGACCAAACAGTAAAACACTGATGATAAACATTACCAAGAAGCCTAACGGTAAACCTTGGCCTAGAGCTGCTTGGGCATCTCGAGAAGACTCGTATTCACCGCCCCACTCTAACTCATAGCCGTCAGGTAAAGGAATCGCCTCAATTTTTTCTTTAACACGCGCAAATGCAGCACCTGCAGTTTCGTCGATACCGCCTTCCGCCATCACTGTTACAGTACGCACGCGATCGAGACGATTAATCAGCATTTCTTCGCTATCAAACGTCATTTCACCACTCACTTGCTTGAATGGAATATAGGTACGTTGGCTTGCGCTCCAAACTAAACCGTTCTCTAATGCTAATAGCGGTTCGTCGCGATGTGTCATCGACTTGGCAACTATCGGATACAAGTAGTCTTTCTCTTGCAGCTGACCCACCGTCAAGCCACTTGTGTAGAACTGAATCGCTTGATTAAAATCACTGCGAGAAACACCTGCAATACCGGCGGCGTTTTCGTCGTATTGCGGCATAAGCACAACACCTTTGCCACGCCAATCATCTCGTACATCACGGATACGGCCATCGTCTAGGTACACAGCTTTAGCTTGCTCAGCCAATTCGCGAAGCACGACAGGATCGCTGCCGCTAAAACGCACTTGCAACTTAGCACCACCACCAGGTCCAAATTGAATCACCTCAGCAAAGTATTCCGCATTAGGGTTCATCGCTCTTAGTTTTTCAGTGAGCTCTTGGGTTAAGCGCGGGATATCTTTGGCATCATCTGCGCGAACTAGGTAAAGCCCATAACTTTCATTTGGCTGTTCAGGTCCATAAACCAATGTAAAACGGTTAGCACCTTGGCCAATAAATGTTGATACTGAATCAACGCCCTCTGTCTCTAATATGCTGGACTCACCGGCAGAGACAAACTTCTCTGTCGCGCGAATATCATCACTTTGAGGTCCCCAGTAATGGACGAAGAAGATAGGCGTATTCGATGCTGGGAAAAAGCCCTGTTTGATCAACCCAAAACTACCGTATGCGATCACTGTCACCGCTACTAAGGCAATAATTGTTATGCCTCTGTGATGGAGAGCATTGCGCAATAGAGATAGGTAACCGCGATGAAAGACGGAATGAGATTCTTCTTCGGTCTCTTGTTTCTCGCCGACTTTGTAAAAATATTTACCCAGTAAAGGTGTTAGTGTTACCGCGAGTATCCAACTTAGCATTAACGAAATAAGTACCACGGCGAATAAGGAGAACAAGAACTCACCGGTCGCATCGTCTGAAAGGCCAATGCCCGAAAATGCAGCAATACCAATAATCGTCGCCCCTAGCAACGGCCATTGGGTACGCTTGACAATAAAGCGCGCTGCTTCCATAGCAGATTTACCCTTTTCCATGCGTAGCATCATGCCTTCTGCGACAACAATGGCATTGTCAACCAGCATCCCCATAGCAATAACCATAGCGCCGAGAGAAATCCGCTGAAGCTGCAGATCATAAAGCCACATAATTAAAATCGTACCGAGTACAGTAACAACTAACGTACCACCAACAACAATACCTGAACGCCAGCCCATAAAAATACACAATGCGATAGTTACTACTAAAACTGACATTTCAAGATTTAAAATAAACCCTTCAACCGCCTCATCAACGACGTCTGCTTGGTTGTAAATTGTCGAAACGTAAATGCCTGCCGGTAATGTCGTAAGTACTTCATTGAGTTTTTCTGATACGCGATCACCGACTTCAACAATGTTAACGTCGCTTTGTGCCGAAACACTCAAGCTAATAGCGCTTTGGCCATTGTAGCGAATTAGCTCCGAAGGAATATCAACCGGTTGAATACTCAAACGCGCTACATCTTTAATCTTGATTGATGCGTTTTTACCGGGAAGTACAAAAGAAATATTCTCTATTTCTTCTATTTTGTCAGTTGCCGCTTGAACAGGAATACGGATACTCTTGTCACCAACTAAAACTCGCCCACCAGCAAAGGGTTGAAGGTTAACGGCCAATATATCTTGAATGTCGGGGAAAGATAAGCCTAAGCCGGCAATTTGATAAGTATCTATTTCGGCAACGATTTGTTCTTCTAAGATACCGCCAACCGACACTTTACTCACACCATCAATGGTGAGTAACTCACGGCGAATAATGCGTGAAAATTCTCTCAGTTGATATGCGGTGTAATCCGGCGCAGTGAGCGCGAAATAAAGACCGTAAACATCACCGAAATCGTCAACTACGATAGGGGCGCTCGAGCCAATTGGTAATGTACTTTGCGCATCTCTTAGGCGCTTGCGAAGTTCATCCCAAATTTGAGGCAACAGTGGGCCATCTAACTCAGGTTTCACTTCCATGATAATGCGAGAGAACCCCGGTTTGCTGACCGACTCTAATTTATCTAGCTGCCACATTTGTTGAATGGCAATTTCCAAAGGTTCGGTAACTTCTTTCTCTACCCGCTCTGCATCTGCGCCTGGGTAGTAAGTCATAATCACAGCTTGTTTAATGGTAAAAGCAGGATCTTCTAAGCGCCCTATTTTGCCCATGGCGATTAGGCCACCAAGAATAAAACAAACCGCAATAAGCCATATATTTATGGGCTTTTCTAAAGAATAACGCGCGATATCCATATTAGAAATCCGCCTTATATTCTTTAACCGATATGCCAGTTCTCATCTGATTAACCGCAGCAGAAACTACTTTGTCACCTTCAGTTAAGCCTTCTGAAATAACCGCAAAATTATCATTCAAGCCAGATACGCTAACAGCGACTTTTTCCACCTGCGAAGCATCACTGTTGAAGCGCCAGACGAAGAAGCCACTCGCTTTTTCTCCGACTAAAGCACGTAACGGTACGACAAGCGCTCGTTCTTCAGCGTCCTGTGATTCTATTTTTACGGTTGCACGAGAACCTGGGTAGAAAAGATTGGTCACTTCACCATCAATAGCGAAAGTTAACGTATAAGTTTGCGTAACGGGGTCTGGCGTTGTCTTGTGCTCCACATAATGAATACCGAACACTTTGTCTTCTTGACCAATAATATAAGCCGTCGCTTTAACGTTACGGTTACCGGCATTTTGGGTCATGATACGCTCAGGAACTTCGAATGAAAAATGCAGTTCTGAGCGATCCTGCAAGTTCGCGACACTATCACCTGCACCAATAAAGCTATTGTTTTCAATAAAACGAGCGCCGACTACGGCATCGAATGGTGCTTTTACAGTGCAGTAACTTAAGTCCTGCTCAGCGTTTTCCAGCGCGATTTTCGTGATCGTAAATTGAGACTTAGCATCATCAAGTTCGCGTTGAGAAGCAACATTGCGGGAGAACATTTCTTGAATACGCTTCAGTGCGCGTTGCGCATCTTCGTGAAGCGTTTTAGTTTCAGCAACCTTGCGTTCAAAAGGTGCGGGATCAATTTGCGCGAGTACCTGCCCTTTTTTTACTTCACTACCTTCAACTAAGTTTGCGTAAATTAGGCGCCCTGATACTTCAAATTTTAGGTCAACACTCTTTACAGCGGAAACTGTTGCTGGAAATTCATAACTTTCATTAGTTTTGTATGCTTGCACAGCTGAAAGCTGCACTAGCAAAGGCTTTTCTTCTTTTACAGTTTCTTCAGGCTGAGAACACGCTTGAAGTAAGAACACCATAGAAATTGCAATTAATCGGTACACTTTACTCTCACCTTAACTAGACTTGTTTGAAAAATACGTCACGACAGAGAACGTAATTTTGGACATTTAGTTGCATGCTACCACAGGTTTACACATTTACACAATGTGTAAACCTGTATTGTTTTATCGATAGGCTGGGTTTATTATTAGCACATCAATTTGAACTTTTTGTGGACACACCATTGCAAAATACAGTCGAAAAAATCATTACAGCAGCAAGGGAATGCTTTTTTCAACACGGCTATAACGCAGCTAATGTATCGTTAATCTGCAGATACGCAGGGATTTCACGAGCAACCATTTATAAGAGTTTTAGTTCAAAAGAGACATTATTTCGAGCTTTGATCGAACATCACCTTACTGAAAAGCAGATCATGTTGAAGGGCTACCAAGAAGGCGGCGCCGATTTTTGGTTAGATACAGAACAGCTCATTATTGACCGCTGCCAAGGTATTTTTGACGATATTCCCAATGCAGTTATCCGCTCAGAATTAATACATAATGCGCAGTCCTTATGCAAAGACATCATAAGTATCGAACGTGAGCTACTTCGAAATGCAATAGCTAAACGTTTATATATAGAAGTTGAAAGTGACAGGTTAACAATGTCAGCGACGGGTATAGCGATTGAGGATTTTGCTCGATTAATTGAAGTCGTACCTATTGGTATCGTGTCCTCGGCTGATGAAGACGAGGCGCGATCAGTCATCCAACATTTGTTTTCAATATTTAAGGCAAGCACAACGGCTTGAGCACTTAATTTGCTTTTATAAAACTACAAAAGAAGCCCAGTCAAATGACAGGGCTTCTTTTAACCTTTAACGCATAGTTTTGGTTGCTAAACAGTTCTAGTTGCAGTTGCCGGTGCAATTTCAGTTGCTTTTTTTGCTGGCCCAAACACAGCGGCCTGCCCTACCAAACATAAAACCAGCATACCTGCAGGAATATAAAACCAGTCAAGCGGTGGAATTGACAAGGCACTAACAAGTAGCATATTTAAAGCTATCGTCAATGCGGCACCCAATACCACGCCAGAAGCGCTAATCAAGAAATTTTCCACCATAAAGTAACGAAGGATACTTGCTTTTGTTGCACCTAGCGCTCTGCGTATACCAATTTGCTTTTTGCGGCGGTTAACGCTAAAGCTTGCTAAACCTACAATACCCAAGCTGGTCACTACCGTTAAAGTAACAATGACTGTAGTAAGAATTTTAATCATCGCCGTGTTACCGCGGTAACTGCGTTCACGTACATAATCGATGCTGCGCATGCCATCAATAACACGAGATTTATTTTCCGCTAATAACTCTTCAACCGTTTTCATCAACTGATCGCGCATGCCTGGCACCGTGCGAATAAGATAGCGTGTTGATTGAAATTCCATTTTTTCTGGCGAAAGCATGGCATTATCAAGGTTGTCCCAACCAACCCAAGGTGCTTGAAGCTTATCGATAATACCTGTGATGATCATAGGTTCATCATTATTGATATAAACGGTTTTGCCAACAGCCTCGCTGTAAGATAACTCAGGGAATAATCGCTTAGCCATCGCTTCTGTAACAATCACTTTAGCTGGCCATTTGCTGCCTGCAGGTCCACGCCAGCGGATGTCGCTTTTTGCAAAGTTCTCACCAGCCAGCAGTTCCAAATCAAGTGCTTTAATACCGTGTTCGTCAACCATGTAAACCGCCACACCTTGACCGTCATGCTCTGCACCTGCCTCAGTTTGCAAACCCATCGACCAACCGCTACCACTTATTGGAATAGCGTTGATTTGCACAGCGTCAATAACACCTGGTAGTGCGCGAATTGCTTCCAAATCTCGTGTAATCGTACCTTTGATATCAAAGTCGTCACCAAAGCCACTACTATTAATGTAAAACGTATTTGCTTCATCAATGCCGCTTGGACGTTTAGTTTGTTGACTACGGTCGTAAATAATAAATACCGCATTAACAATGATGGCCATTGTGAATGCTATTTGCACCGCGATTAAGATTGCGCCGATTTTATTGCGTAATAACGCGCGAAAAATAGGTCCTAGTTCTAACATCATTTGCTCCTTATTATTGGCTTTTCAGCTGAGTTGCAGGCTGAATATTACAAGCTCGCCACGTTGGATAAAGGCCGGCTAACACGCTAGACAACAGTGCGATAAGTAAGCCAGTAGCAGCCATAGTGAAATCAAGAGAAATCAGATTTTTAACAAAGTCACCATATAAGCTTTCGATACCTTTCAAGCCAAGTAAAGCCAGTAGAAGTCCGGCAATGCCCCCTAACAAACCAATCGTTGCAGACTCAATAATATGTTGTTGGAACACTTGGCCTTTCGACGCACCAATTGCACGTCGTAAACCAATTTCAGACGATTTACCGATGAACTTCGCTAGCAATAAACCCACAGTATTTAGTAGGCAAACAATTAAGAACATAAATGACATCCACATCATCATCTTCGCATCATCTTCTACCACTTGTTGATTCTCCATCCATGTCATGACGTCAGATACTTTATTGTTCATTGGACGAGGGAAACGGCCTAATGACTTTTGTTCACTAACATAGTTATCTAGGAACATTAAGTAGTCACTTTGTTGCTCCCGATTATCAAGCTGCACCCACATTTGAAAGTTGATACACTCAGAGCGCAGGAAAGCTTTGAATCCTTCACCGTCTGGACTTTTCCAGCAGTTCACATTACCCCAGCTTGGCAACTCTAACGTTTCTTTTAATTTAAACGGTAAGAAGACTTCCTCTACTTCGTCGAACGCACCGTTGTTGACATCATAGAATTTTGGTACTGGCTCCCAGGTATCTAAAACACCGACAACTTTAAAGTTTTGGCCCGCCAATGTGACATTGCGGCCAACAGAGTTTTCACCACCAAAAATCTTATCGTTAATTTTCTTAGTTAGTACAACTACTTGCTCCAGTTTGTTGTCGACTGCCATATCCCAGCCACTACCAAACAAAAACGGTGTATCAAACATTGGAAAGAAGTCTGCAGTGGATAAGCGAATTGATACTTCAAATGGGTTAATGTTTTTGTCTTCAGGCACAACAATACCGCCAGACTTTGCCATAACGACTTGCTTAACCGCTTTTTGTGCATCGAATAAGCTGTTTGCATCTGTCCAAGTCAACTGGTTTGGCGGATCGCCACTTTCGTCGTTAAACGCGTTATGTGGGTCCCAACTATCCACTTGTACGTAGAAAAGTTGTTCACTTTTATCAGGAATTGGATTTGCTGACATCAGGTAGTTGACGGTGATTGTCGTCATACTTGCACCAATACCGAGCGCGATAGCGAACACCATCAAGAAACTCAACAATGGGTTTTTCTTAATGCTCTTAAATGCGAGCTTTACGTAATAACCAAACATATCGCCACCTACCCATTTGCCACATGCATAGCAACTACATCGTTAATTTCGCTCACTTGTCCATCTTTAACGAAGATATTGCGTGTTGCTTGCGTCGCTAGTTGTGGATCGTGAGTTACCATGACAATGGTCGTCCCTTTTTTATTAATTTCTTTTAGTAACTCCATTACACTTTGTGCCATGGCAGAATCTAAGTTACCTGTTGGCTCATCAGCCAATAAGAAACGAGGATTGCCCGCTAGTGCTCTTGCAATCGCGACACGTTGTTGCTGACCACCCGATAGCTGTGAAGGCAAGTGTTTCATGCGATTAGCCAAACCAACAATGTCTAAGCTTTCTTCGATACGTTTTTTACGCTCTTTTGCGTCAAAACCACGATAGCGAAGCGGCACATCAACATTGTCAAACAAGCTCAGATCTGGAATTAAATTGTAGCTTTGAAAAATAAAACCAATTTTTTCGTTTCTTAATTTGCTTCGTTGGTTGTCATTTAAGTGGCTAACATCTTCACCATCGAGCTGATATGTGCCTTCGTTAAAGGTTTCCAACATACCTGCGATATTAAGAAAGGTTGTTTTACCAGAGCCCGACGGCCCGGTTACTGCGACAAATTCACCTTCATCTACCTGCAAGTTAAAATCGCGTAGTGCATGAGTTTCAACTAAATCAGTACGAAATACCTTTTTGACATTGGTCATGGTTAACATAAGTTTGCTTCCCTATCGTTATTCTATTTATTGGGCAGCCATCAACAGCGCTGCCCGCTTTTTGATGTGTTTGTTAATTCGTAATTAAGATGCTGTCGGCTTTGTTAAACTGGTCTGTACTAGAAATAATGATGGTATCGCCAACCGCTAAGCCACTAACAATTTCGACACTTGAAAGACTGCGTGCGCCAGTTTTAATCGCGACTTTTTCTGCCATATTGTCAGAAACCTTGAACGCGAATCGACCACTAGAACTCTCTAAGAATTGACCACGTTGCACCATTAATACGTCAGATTTGTTTTCCATTAAGATGCGCGTCGTCAAACGCTGATTTTGTCGCAAGCCAATTGTTTGTTGCTCTGTAGATGAGTTGGCAAAACGTACACGCCCAGACACTTGATTGTCCTCGATTTCGGGCGAGATAGTGACTAGGTTCGCCGCATACGTTTTGCCGTTAACTGTGATTTCTGCCGCCATACCAATGGCTAGATCATCGGCATAACTTTCAGGAATATCGACTTCTAGTTCAAACTCAGATAAATCAACCACGCTTAAAATAGGTTGGTCGCGGCTTACTTGGTTTTTCTGTTTAACCGCTAAGTTACCGACAATACCGTTTACCGGAGAACGTAACGTTAACTCATCCACTTTGCGCTGAAGTTCTTTAACAAGTAATGCTTGGCGGTCAACTTGTAATTGCACAGAACGAATTTCGAATGCTAGGCTCTCTTGGTTAAGCGCAGCGTCTTGCTCCGCGTGATGGTAGACCAGTTTGGCATTCTGCAGATCGTCTTGCGCTTTCTCAAAATCTATTTGGCTAATCGAATTAAACTCAAACGCTTTATCCGCACGGCGTTTTTCTCGCTCTGCTGCAGTCAGCGTTACCTTAGCCATATCAACCGCTTTCTGATTTTCTAAGCCTTGCTTGCGCGCTTGAATTTTTTGACGTTCTAACGCTAAGCTTTGCTCTTCAAGCGATGCCTGCTCTTGTTTTAATTGATTGGTTAACTCAGGGCTATCGATTACCGCAAGCTCCTGCCCTTTTGCAACTTCATCACCGGCATCTACTTTAAACGTAATAGTGCCTTGACCTGTTGCGTATAAACGTGGGCTTATCGCTGCAACAACACGCCCCTGAACAGACAAGTCACGTATTAAGTCGCCACGTTGAACAGTCGCTATGCGAATGCGGTCGCTGGCAATACTTGTGTCACTTGAGCTCCAACTAGAAATAGCTGGCGTTGCAATAACAAAGACAGAAATTATAATCAGCAGCACTAAGCCACTCACTATCCATGTTTTTTTCTTAGTTTTTGGGTTCAGTACAACGTCCTGACCACTAGTGTCTGCTATTTTCACTATTTATCCCGAAATATTTTTGAACAATCAGAGGTTATGTCGAGAGCAGTTTGAAAAAGGTTTAAAAATTTTTGATTTATTTTTAAACGCAGATATCCGTGATACTAGACCAGACATATAAAAATATGGCGCGAGGGCTCGTTGTGTCTAGCGTCTGTCTATTTAGAATGAAACAGGGCGTGTTGTTCTTTCAGGGTTAAATTTTGTTCGAATTAAATGTATTTTTATCGAGGCACTTGTGATACGCATAGTTATTCTACGCACAGAGCAAGTAACAATGAGAAAAATGCATTTAAACGAATCCAATGGACAGCATTTATGATACCTTTCTACTGTGTTATCGCTTATTTATGTGGAGTAACCACACGACATAAGCTCTGCCTTGTATAAAGACATCATAAATTGCTGCAAAAATAACCTCGAAAGATCAACACGCCCTAGTAGGAATGCTCGATGAGCTTAGAATTAACGACAGCAACATTCACTTTTCAACGACTAAGCAGTAAAAAATCCGCCAACAAAAAAGCAATAAAAGCGTTTTATAAAAACGAACGCTATAGTGCAAAATTTAAAGGGTTTGATTTAGCCTATGGAGCATTTTTAGCTGGTGCGAAAAGCGACGTTAATGACAATAAAAATCGCGCTTTATGCCATATTGATACCACTAAGCAAGAAGGGCAAAATTTAGTAGCAACGGTCATCATCAGTCAATTACATAAAGATAACACCCAAGCATTGCTACACGGATTAGTGACGGCGTCATCCGCAAGAGGCAAAGGCATCGCAAGCCGACTACTATCCTTTGCAATTGAAGACTTAAAAAAACGTGAATCTAGTCAGTCAACTGTCGGTATAGATTCAATTGTATGTTTTAGCGATCCAAAACTAGCTAATTTTTACCTTGGCAATCAATTCACTCTGGTAAACGCCAATAACCAGGGATTCCTGACGCCATCAATTGAAGCACGGTTACTTGCATACCAAAAGCATCAGCCAGATTTAAGCGTATTTCATATAAGCCTTCGTTAAGAACAGTTTTGTACTTAAAACAATATTTCTTTTAATTGATTTAGACCCGAAGACGCAGTGGCTTTAATCACCGTTAAATTCGTTAGATGGGAAACGGCGTCATTTACTGCAGGGTTCAAATCAATGTAGTAAATTGGCGTATCGGATTTAGCAAACCCTGCAAGGCTAGCAGCAGGATAAACTTGCATCGACGTACCAACAATCACGATAACATCAGCATTTTCTACAACAGGGACAGCGTTGTCTAGCATTGGCACCATTTCACCAAACCAAACAATAAATGGTCGTATTTGGGTACCGAGTTCACATTTGTCGCCCAGTACAATGTCATTTCGACATTCGTAGACTAAGTTATCATCAACACTACTGCGTGATTTTAATAGTTCACCATGCAAATGAATTACGTTTGAGCTACCAGCGCGCTCATGTAAATCATCAACATTTTGCGTAACAACGGTAACGTCAAATTGGTTCTCCAGCGCTGCAATTATCTTATGTCCTTCGTTCGGCTCTACCGTTAGTAACTGCTGTCTACGTTGATTGTAGAAATCGAGCACCAGTTCGGGGTCTTTTTGCCAACCATCAATACTAGCCACTGCCATTACATCGTGTCCTTCCCACAAGCCATCATCATCACGAAAAGTCTTAATACCACTTTCGGCACTCATGCCCGCACCCGATAAGATCACCAAATTTTTCTTACTCATTTTAATCTTCTTTATTAATCAAACCGTTATATTTTAAGCAAAAACAATAAATTACTTCTAAATTCAAAACGCAGACAGATATACTACGGAAAAACGGGAACGTGTTGTAAACAAAATATGCATAAGAACAATACCGCAATCGTATTAGGCGCAACAGGGCTAATTGGTAAATACACGACAGAGTTTCTTGCCAAACAGGAAAGTGTTGAAAAAGTTATCGCCATAACTCGCAAGCCAACCCAATTCAACTCAGTAAAAGTTGAGAATCTAGTCATTGATTTTGCACGCTTAGATGACTTCTCGTTTCACATTAAAGGTGATGTGCTGTTTTCTTGCTTAGGCACAACTAAAAAGCAAGCAGGCAGTATTGCTACTCAGCGCATGGTTGACCTTGATTATCAATACAAAGTAGCGGAAATCGCTGTAAAGAATGGTGTTAAACGTTACTTCTTGGTGTCATCAAGCGCAGCCAACGCCACAAGTAAAAGCGCCTACCTGCAAATGAAAGGCGAATTAGAAGAGAAAGTTAAAGCGCTGTCGTTTGAGCAAATCAATATATTCCAGCCTTCACTGCTATTAGGCGATCGCAACCATTTTAGATTAGGCGAAGTGCTAGGTGGCATAATTTTGCCTATACTCTGTAAGTTACCGTTTTTACAAAAGTATCGCCCTATTAAAGGTGAAACAGTAGCGCGTAAGATGGTCAATGTCGCAACGGATACCCGTTCGTTTGAGCAAGATAGAGTTGAGTACTTTGTCTTAGATGAAATATTTGACGAGGATTAACACACCACGTCCGTCGACTTTAAAAGCTGCTCAGAATGAGCTTTCGGTTAGCCAAACTTTAAAAGGAATTTAACATGCAGTTTAACCATATTAACATCAGTGCACCAAAGGAAGCTCTTGATATAGAAAAAGATTTCTTATGCAGAATATTTAGATTGACCGATGGATACAGACCCAAATTCTCGCGCGATGGCTATTGGTTATATGCTAATGAGCATGCGATTATCCACTTAACGGAGAGTGGTCATCATAAACCTACTGATAAGCCAAGTTGCTTAGATCACGTAGCTTTTTCTATGACCGGCTTAACCGCATTTGTAAGTCGACTTGAAGTTAATGACGTTAATTTCAATGTGAAATTCCTACCAGAATTGGCCATTACCCAAGTATTCTTTAAATCACCTGCAGGTGTTGGTTTAGAAGTCAGCTTTGAAGAACGTTAACTAAACGCATCTGGGTTCGATCTTCTATATGACTCATTTGTCGTATGAAGCTGTGGCATGAATAAGGGCTGTTCAATAAAACATATGTTAATGCTTCATATATCTTATTGGTTACTACTCAATCAATAGGCGTTTATTTAACAAACTGCCCCAGTACACCATACAAGCTGTTCATATTTATTGGCTTACCAACGTGAGCCACAAAGCCTTGCTCCAAATACCTATTAATATCCTCTGGCATTACATTAGCTGTTAATGCAATAACCGGTAGCTCAGGAGCTAACTTTCTTATTTCTAACTGAGCTTCGGTTCCATCCATTTTCGGCATATGAATATCCATTAACACTAAATCAAATCTTTCTTGCTGAACGGCGTTTACTGCCTGCTCCCCATTTTCTACAATCGTTATGGTCGCATTTGAGGGTTTTAAGAAAGTTTGAATAAGCACCTGATTAATCTTATTATCCTCTGCTATTAAAATGCTAACATCAGAAAGGTTTGGTGCTTTAAGCGATTTAGCTTTCTTAGGTGATTTCTCTAATTGAGTCTTATCTAAAGGCAGTATAATTTGAATCTCCGTTCCTTTATTAAACTCGCTTTTTAACTTGAGTTCGCCACCCATGAGTTTAATTAAGCTAATCGTAATCGACATTCCCAAACCTGTTCCGCCATATTTCCGAGTAGTCGATGAATCTGCTTGTGAAAATCTTTCAAATATTCGCTGTTGAGCTTCTTTGCTCATACCAATGCCTGAATCAACAACATCTACGCAGATCGCTCGTCGACACTTGTATGTTTGTTCACTTACGGTTATTTCTACGCTACCATTTTCCGTAAATTTAACAGCGTTAGAAGCAAGATTAAGTAGTATCTGCTTAACCCTTACTAAGTCGCCGAGCCAGCCATCTTCAAAAGCGCTGTCAACTGACACCTTAAATTCGATCCCCTTTTTGCTAATTTGAGCGTCCAAATCGTACTTAACAGAATCCAGAATTTCGTTGAAAGAAAACGGGGCATGTTCCAGCTCAAGCTTATTTGATTCAATTTTGGAGTAGTCCAAAATATCATTGATAATAGTAAGCAGGCTTTGCGCTGAAAATGATGCATTATCTAATATGGTCCTCAAATTATTATCTAACTCAGCACTACTAAGTAACTGAAGCCCGCCTAAGATACCGTTCATCGGGGTTCTAATTTCATGACTCATGTTGGCTAGAAAATCACTTTTCGCTTTATTAGCGTTTTCAGCATCTTTTTTGGCCTGTTGTAGGGCTTTGATTGCGTTAACTTTATCGGTAATATCATAGTTAACTCCAACAACCTTTAGCGCTTGTTCGTCGTTGCCTCTAATTACCTCTGCACTAGCTTTCATCGTCCTTATTTGCCCGCTAGGATGTACGACTCGAAATTCAGGTGCATATGTGCCTTCGCCTTTTACGGCAGCAAACAATCCGCTCTCGACTGACTCGATGTCTTCTGGGTGTACACTGCTTTCCCAAGCTTCATAAGCACCTGAGAACTTTTCCTCAGTGGTGCCATAAAGTTTGTACATCCATTTATCCCATATAAGTTTGTTTGTTTTAACATTCCACTCCCAAATACCAATACCTGCTGAGTCTTTTGCTAATTTCATTCTAAGTGCGAAATTTTCCGCTCTTTCCAGGGCTTCGTTTATCTTTTGCTCAAATGCGACCCGCTCAGAAATATCTTGGACAACCGACCAGATATAGTCCCCCTGGTGAGTCTTGCTCATCCGAATACCTGACAGCAATACAGGGTAAAGGTGCCCGTCTTTGTGAATGTATTCTTTCTGATAAGGGCCGTACTTATTTTGCTCGCTTAGTGATTCTAATTGCACTTGCTCCTGTGCTTCGTATTTTTTAGGCGTCAGTGCCCAATAGTCCATGCTATTAAGCTCATCAACGTTATAGCCTGTAAATCGACTAAATTCTTCATTCACATACTCAAACGCACCGTCCTCCATTCGATTAATGGCGATACCGATAGGTGCTAAGTTAACGAACCGTTCGAACTTTTCCCTTTCCTCCAAAAACGCAGTCTGGAACTTTTCTTTTTCTATTATTGCTAATTCCAAATCCTCTTTGGTTTTTGCTAAATCTGAAATATCTCGACCAATTGCTAACACACGCGGTTGATTGTCGACATGTAGAGCGGTTAACGAAACTAGGCATGGGAACTCAGTACCATCCAATTTCCTATGAACCCATTGAAAAAGCTGCGGCCCCTTTGATAGTGAATCAGCAATATATTGCGACGCCAATTCCTCTGACGTTTTTCCACAAGGCTGGAATTCTGGTGAAATATGAGCAGGTGTTATATCAAGAAAGTTAGTTTTAGATTCTACGCCATGCATTGCTACTGCAGCGTCATTGCATTCGATAAACTTGCCAGTACTTAGATCAATAATTGAAAGTGCGTCACCCGACACTTCAAAAAGTGTTTTGTATTTTTCTCTTTCGGCATTCGCAATCGCTAACTCTAGTTCCAATTTTTGGATGCGTTCTTCTAAAGAGCCTACCATTCCTTCCATTCATCAGTTCCTATCGCTTTGCCACTACGAAAGTATAGTTACTATATTGATATATCGTCGAAAAATAGTATTTTTTCTATGAAAATGGAGAGCGTTTGTTTTTAAATTTGATGCAGTTTTTATTGAGGGTATATCTGTCGATGTCTAAATAAACCTAGATTTAACATGCTTAACTTCAAGAAAGTGCACGCCTTTTTCGCAGATTCTCTTTTTGGAAGCTATTCCAAACTAAACAGATGCTATTGAACGATTGCATGTGTTCCCAGGCCGACTTTAATGGCCAATACAGCTTCTTTTATCGATAGATATACTTTATCGGCTAGCTTTATTTTCGACTTCTTTTAACAACCAAGATTTGAACATTTGTATCTTTGCTACTTCTGCATTCTCTTGTCTGTAGACAATGTAATACGCCAGTGGCGACTCAAAGGATATGTCAGAAAACAAACGCACTAACCGACCAGCTGCTAAATCATCTCTTGCCATAACACTTCGAGCAAGAGCAATGCCCGCGCCGTCAATCGCAGATTGAAGTACACCAGCTGAGTTGTTGATTTTCAGGTTATGCTTTGCCAAATATTCGGAGGAACCTGCTCGATTTAGCCACTGCTGCCAAGTGGGAAATGCTTCGTGTGTTTCGATAGAAAGATCATGAATTAACGTTTCTTTCACTAATGCCTCTGGCGATTGAAAGTCTTTTTGCTTCAGCAATGTTGGCGAGCATACGGGAAAGACCTCCTCGTCCATTAGCTTTTCTGCCCTGAGTCCATTCCATTGGCCAAGGCCATAACGGACGCCAACGTCAATATGCTGCGCAAGAAAATCTATTGTCTTTAGGCTCATATCGAGGCGAACGTCAGTGTCAGGACATTCGCTTTGAAAGCGATGCAGTTTCGGCAAAAGCCATTTGGCAGCAAAAGCGGGACTCACCGTCACATTTAACACACCACTCGTCGGCCCCTGTTTCATTTTCTCAAGCCCCAATACAATTTGCTCAAAACCAGATTTAATCTCAGGTAACGCTTTCTCTGCCGCCTCTGTTAGCGTCAAACGATATTTGCCACTATTAGAACGAATAAATAAGGGAGCACCGAGCCAGTCTTCCAACGAACGTACTAATTGCCCCACTGCCGCAGGAGTTACATAAAGTTCAGTGGCGGCTCCCGAGAAACTGCGATGCCGTGCACTAGCTTCAAATGCTTTCAATGCATTTAGACGGACGGGAATCTTCATATCGCTAAACATTTTCTTTATCGTCGTTATAGATTAACTCGTTTGTAGAGTTTAGTAAATCGAACAACAATGCTCGCACACAACAGAGCAAATTCACTGCTTATGTTTCTAAACACAAGGTGTATTTCAACGAAATACGCCCTAAATCAAGTTGAAGAAGAGAGATGACACAATGAACAAACAATTTACAGGTAAAAAGCTACTAGTAATCGGTGGCACAAGCGGCATGGGGTTGGAAACTGCCAAACTGTTTCTGCAAGAAGGTGGTGAAGTAGTTGTTGTCGGCAACCGCATTGAAAAAGCAGAAGCAGCGCATCAAGAACTAGCACAGTTCGGTAAAGTGAGTACGCTAACAGCAAACTTAACGTCAGAGCAAGGCTTACAAAACTTACTCAGTATAATTGATGAAAAACACGCAGACGTCGACATGCTGGTTAACGCTGCCGGAATATTCTTCCCGAAACCCTTCTTAGAACATGCTGCGACAGATTATGACCAGTATATGAATATCAACCGTGCAACTTTCTTTATCACACAAAAAATTGCATCAAACCTAGTCGCAAACAAGAGTAAAGGTGCGATAGTAAACATCGGTTCGATGTGGGCAAAACAAGCAATTGCAGCCACACCTTCTTCTGCATACTCAATGGCAAAAGCTGGTCTACATTCTTTAACTCAACACCTTGCGATGGAGCTTGCCGAACATGATATTCGTGTTAACGCTGTGTCGCCAGCAGTGGTGCATACTCCTATTTATGAAGGCTTCATTCCTAAAGAGGAAGTCGACACCGCCTTACAAGGTTTTAACGAATTTCACCCAATAGGCCGCTTTGGCACACCACAAGATGTGGCTAATTCAATTATATTTCTACTTTCAGATAAGTCTGACTGGGTAACTGGCGCAGTTTGGGATATTGACGGCGGTGTAATGGCTGGTCGAAATTAAGAAAGGAGATTGTGAATAGCGGTAGTCTAGTCTATCGCTATTCACCAAAGCTTGGGCACGGAGTATAAGCACTTATCAAAAAAATGAAGGCTGCTTCTATCTAACCAATTCAGAAGGCGTATCTTTGGCACTTATTTATTCCAAACATTAATTTAGACAGTCATTCAGAAGCATGTTTAGCCAGCACCCAAATGTTTTACCAGCGATATCTCGTATAAGCCTTTCTTCTTAAATTCGAGGATGAACTTATTGAGTAAATCACGCTCTGCCTCCAGCTTAGAATTCATAATAAATGATGCTGGAACCTTACTTGTTGGCTTCTCTAATTGATAAAAAACTTGGTCTTTGAAAAGCTCATCCTGAAACATGGCGCGCGCATTTTTAGCATTCATTTCAACCATTTGGCAGCGACCGAGCGACAGCATCTTAAGCATAGCGTGATGACTATTCGAATCGATGCGTACTAGGTTACCCTTTGCAAACAAGGGCTCTAATGACGGGTAGATAAACCCACGTCTGGCACAAACATTCGCTTTGGTCTCAAGATTAAGTTCAAAACCTTCTGGAAAAGGTTCAAGCGAGTACATATAGCTGATATGTTGAAAAATAGGTAGGGTTGAAATAAAAGCTTCTGGCTGCTTAACCCAGTCGATACTCGAATAAAACATGTCGAATTTACCGGTAGCGACAAAGTATTCATTTCGATTGCGGTGAGAATCTACGAAATCAATAGTTACGCTGCTATTTTCTTGGACATAACGCAGTAGGTCTGGGATAACCCCATCGTATTTTCTTTCTACTTCATTAAAGTATAAATGTGGTCGTGTGCCCGGAGAATTTACCACCACAGATAGCGCAATAGCGTCTTCGCTATGACCTTTTATTGGTAAAATAGCGTTCAAAAACAATAGAACGCCCAAGCTCAGTTTTTTCATCAACAACGTTCGACCTAACTACGTAAACAACATACGATGCAAATCAACGAATAAGACCAACTTCTCCTTATTCATTATATGAAACTATGCTTAACTTAAACAAAAGTTACTAGCCTTATCAAGGTGTCGGTTTTTATGTATTTGTGTCTTTCGTGAAGCCACTTCAACTAACATTGTTTGTCTACAGCAACACTCTGTAAGTTGACAATACCCACACTTCAATCGTTTGAAGGGAAGCTTTAGCTAAAAAAATACAAACCCACATTGATAAAGCACTACAGCAGAAGTTGGCTACTGAATCTAGCTAAGTATAGTATGTGGGTTGAATTATCTACCCAAAGTAGTTGTAAAAGGTATTTGTTAAACCAATTAACTATATCTTGGTTAGCTTTATCTCTATGATCCAAAAGGAAAAGGTTATCATTGGGATATTATACTGGACTAACGGTTTTACAACCCCATTATTCCATGGAATTCGGTAATAGTAGAATACAAAAAGTATTGAATATAGGTAAGATTATCAATGAGTCGCAGCCAGCTGGTTGGGAGTTTTGCTGACTGCGACAACACTTGGTTGGAATATTTATAGATAAATAAAGGGTTAATTTATCTTGGGTATTTTGTTTTGCTAAACATGACTTAGTTAATTTTCGCCACCTCAGTGACCTCTTGGTCACGACGGATTTTCTGGCCCATTCGTACCCGCTCACCGCCACGAATAATCACTTCATCACCTTCATGAATATCACCAGAAACAGAGATCCATTGACCCACGCCCTGCCCGATTAAAACGTTTACTTTCTTGGCAACGTCACCTTCACCTACCGTGACCACAAAGGTTTCTTGCTCACGTAAAACCAGAGCATCGCGTGGTACGAGTGTGGCATTTGCAGTCGCATTTTTAGGTAAAGATACCGTAACAGCAGTGCCTGCCATCATATTGCTACCATCTGCTGATAAACGAACATCGAACGTACGGGTCGATTGATCGCCTGCGAGAGACCACGTACGAACGGGTAACTCAAGTAGCTGCCCTTGCCACTTAACCATGACATTTTTTTGTGCCTGAATATAAGGTGCAATCGTTAACGGTGCCGACACTTTCACATCTAGGTGATGCGTATCAACCAATTGCAGCATAGGGCGACCTGATGTTACCAGCTCACCTTCATTAACGAAGCGCTCACTGATGCTGCCGCTAAATGGCGCGATAATTTCAGTTTTCTCTATTGCCAATAACGTTTGTTTAATTTGCAAATTAAGCGCATCAACTTCGTTTTCAGCAATCGCCAAGTCTTTAATAATACGCTCAAGCTCGCTCAATGCGGTATTGTTGGTTTTGTTAAGCTCCGACATACGCGCTTTTTGTTTTTCTAAATACGTTACATCCGCGTGGTGTTGTTTTAATTGCGCTTGTTGCTGGGCAAGCCTTAACGTTAGGTGGCGATTATCTAATTTTGCCAACACTTGCCCTTTTTCAACTTGTGCACCGACATCTTCGACCCACAATAGCTGTCCTGTTTGTTCTGCTGAAAGCGGCGCATTACGTCGACTGATGACATTTGCCGGTAACCACATGGTTGGGCTGACTTGTTCAGACTTTACAAACTCTACACTCACTAAGTGTGGTTTGGGTCCTTCCTGCGCGAATGTGGACTTGGACGGTAGCATGCTTAATACAGCTACACTTGCGGATAATATGAGTGGTAATGTTTTCATTATTAGCTCCTAATGCTCTGAAACTGTAGCTGTTTCATTGTCTGTTATTGATTTAGTAGGGTTTAGTTTTGGTGTTGAAGGCAATTTATTAAATATTTTGCCGAAGTCGGTGCCACGAATACGTAGTAAACACGGCAATAAAACAATGGTGAAAATAGTGCTTACGGCTAAGCCGCCAACAATAACAGCTGCTAATCCGCGATAGATTACGCTGCCTGTGCCCGGCATTAATAACAATGGCAACATGCCGAAAAAACTTGTCGCCGTACTCATAAAAATTGGACGCAAACGTAGCAGTAATGCCTGATGTACCGCGTTATCACGGTTCATACCTTCCATTTCAGCTTGGCGAGTTTGGTGTACCAACAAAATTGCATTGTTGACGACTAAGCCAAGTAAAATGACAAAGCCGATCATGGTAAGTAAATCTAGCGGCTGGAATACAGCAAGGTTAAGCAGTTGTAGCGCTAAAATCCCCCCTACTGTCGCCAATGGAATAGTAATAACAACCAGTAAGCTGTCTTTTACCGAGCGGAAAAGTGCTGCCATCAATAAGAACAGAATGACGAGCGCAAAAGCGAAGTTCTCACTCATCACACTAAGTGCTTTTTCTAACTGGTCAGCGCTACCACCGTAAAGAATATTGCCGTCTTCAGGCATGTAAGCTTTTAACTGTGGCTCTACTTGATTCTTAAGCACATCAATGGTTTCTTCTAACGACCAACCTTGCGGCGGATTGATGTTTAAGCGAATGGTACGGTTACCATCAACACGCGTTAAACGAGTTGGTCCAACTGTGCGATCAATACGAACCAATTCAGAAAGCTGTGTGATACTGCCGTTACCGGTAACCACAGGTACATCACCTAAAGTATCTGGATCTTCCCAACCATCAGCACGCAAAATCATATTGATGCGTTTGTTGCCATTAAAATACTCGCCAACATTCAAGCCATCTCCTAACGTTCTAACAACATTGCCTAATTGGCGGCGATCCCAGCCTTGTTCTAAGATCATGCGGTCATCTGGTGTTAATCGCAGTTCTGGCTCTGCCATTTCGACACCTGGGTTGGCTTGAACGCTCACGTCAGGAATTGCATCACGAACCAATTGTAAGCCCTGTTTTGCCGCTTCTTGTAAACCTTTGGTGTCCTTTGACTGAAGTTGCATTTGCACTTGTCTACCGCCACCAAAACCACCAAATAAATTACCTTGGAAAGCAAATGCTTGGGTGTCAGGCAAGTCGACTAGTACTTCGTTGCGGATAATATCTAGCAGCTCTTCCACACGAGACTGATCTTGCACGCGTACGCCCAAGTTACCGCCAAATGGCCCATTAAAAATGTAGTAGTTTTTAAGTGCAGGCTGCTTTTCGCCATCCATATAAGGTTTTAATCTTTCGACAATTTTCGCGACAACTTCTTTTTCCGTCGTCGCGACATTGGCACCAGGAGGATATTGTAAATTAGCGTCAACGGCATCGCGTTTAACAGGTGGTAAGTAGTCTAATTTAGGCATCGCTAGATAAGTTACCGCCACTGGTAAAGTTAATAGCGTTGCGGCTATTGCTAACCTGCTTTTTCGGGCATTAGTCATACGCATAACCGTGTTTGACATGCGCTCCCAGAGTGCTTTATTTGGGTCATCAATTCTCTGCTGATTGAGCAAGTATTTCGCCAGCACTGGCAATAGCACAACAGCCACTAATAGCGACACGGATACGGCGATGGCGATTGTCAAGGCAAGGTCGCCAAACAGTTGCCCTTCAATATCTTTTAGGAAAAATACCGGCAGGAAAATGGCAACGGTAGTTGCTGTTGAAGCAACAAGTGCCCCCCAAACTTGCTTAGCACCAATTTCTGAAGCCTCGTGATTGTCCTTACCTTGGTCCCGCAACCGAATAATATTCTCAAGCACTACAATAGCGGCGTCGAGTACCATACCAACAGCAAACGCTAGGCCCGCTAACGAGATAACATTCAAGCTACGGCCCGTGATGTGCAGCACGATAAAAGTAGTAAATAAACTAATCGGTATTGCAGTAGCGATAATCAGGGTGGCGCGCATTCGGCGGATAAAAAGCCACAAAATGGAAAGTGATAGTACGACCCCCGCAAAAAGGTTATTACGCACCAAATTAATAGCTCGATAAATGAACACAGAGGCATCAAACGACTGCACCATAGTCAACTGTCGTTCTTGCAACAACTCTTCATTTATTAAGTCGACTTCGGCTTTCACGCGATTCAGTGTCGCCAACACATTAGCGCCGCTAACTCTATCAATACGCATTGAGAAGGCAGGGTTGCCATTTTGTACAGCCATTTGTTGGCGATCAGGTCTTTTCACTTCAACTTTAGCAACGTCACTTAAGCGAATAGTCATACCGTCACGTGACTCAAGAATTAAATTGCTTAACTCATCCACTTTGTATTTGCCGTTAAACCGCAAGGTGTATTGCCGTCTGCCGACATCAACGAAACCACCAGATATATCGTTGCTCGCATTAACAAGTGAAATCAGTCGTGGAATTTCAATACCATATTGAGCAACTTTGACAGGGTCAAAGCGAATTTGCAGTTCTTCACGGTTTTGATCTGAGAAGGTTTGCACAGAAGCGACACCCGGTACTGATTCAATTCTTGGCTTAATAACGTCATCAGCGAACTCAATGTAATCGCTGATATGCTGGTCATTCCCCGGAAGTGCCTGTAAGAAGAACCAAGTAAGCGCAGGTTGGCCACCACCAAAACCGCCGAGCATGACTCTTGGTGGCAGCGCATCGCGTGGCTGACTTTGGACACGTGTCATGCGACTTATCACTTCAATCAGCGTTTGGTCCATATCGGTTTCAACACCGAATTCTAAGTTGATAAATGCCGCACCACGGTTTGCAAAGGCATTCATTGAATGTAACCCCGGAATACCTTTAAGTACTCGCTCTTGTGGCTCGATAATTTCCGATTCTATTTCTTGGGGAGATGCAGCTCGCCAGAATGTCTGAATCGCGATACGAGGGCGCTCAATATCTGGAAATAGCTGAATTGGCAGTTTAACTAGGCTCAGTAAACCTACCAGAAGTATTAATGCGACGGCGACGGCTACTGCCGCTGGACTTCGCAATGCTGTTGACGTGAGTTTCATCTTGGTCTCCATTCCTGTACCCGACAACTAAACTAGGTGCAGTGTATTTTTATAATGATGAAACTCTAGCAATCGGTTTCTTATTCACTATACGCGATAGGATGAAATCCGTTTAATCTGAGACAAGTGACACCTACGAAACGGTTTGTAATTGACAGACATACTTTGACATATTTGATGAAATATTCTTCACAGAATTGATTTACTTAACTGCTAGCGTTTGATAAACACCAGTACAAAACGATCTGTTTTACGGCGAATTTTAGGGTCAAACGGCGATAGTGTGTAGTCGTCTTTGGGGTTGGAAAGCAATTGGCTTTCGGTGTAAAGGCTAAAGCCATAGCTAGCAAGCTCATTAGCCACATAACGTTTATCGATCCGATGAAGGTTTTGCGATGCTAATGTGCCTGTACCGAGTTGAGCTGCATGATCAACAATAATGAGTTTACCGCCTTTCTTTATTGATTTTTCAATTTGCGCAAGCAAAGCCGCTTTGTCGACTTTCCATCCCTCTGCCACATGATACATATCGTGGTAACCCAATATGAAAAACAAAGCATCGAGCGATCCCTCTTCAATACCTAAGTCCTCTAATTCTCTATCCAAGCGTTTAACATTTTCTAAGCGGTTAGCGTGCAACCGGCGGGTTAAGTCCTTTTCAACATAAGGTAAATAAGCTTTGTTATTATGAAGATATACGGTACCAGATTCTCCAACAGCTCCGGCGATAATTTCGCTGTAATAGCCACTGCCAGCGAGTAAATCTAATACTGTCATTCCTTTCGATAAACCGGCTAGTGCAACAACTTCCCTTCCCTTACTGGTTGTATCGCGTTGTAAATCGCTTGGCAGTCTCTCTGCTTCAGCGAAAGGCACTACCGCGATGGCAAAGATAAATAGGTATATACTTTTGGTTAGGCGGGAAAAGTTCATCGTTCTGGCAATTATTCGGTCCATAAGACTTCCTAAAGCATAGCGTAAAACAGCAATTTTTGGGTTCCTATTTACCTGACCGGGGATTAATAACATGTCGTTCTTATTTCTATTATTGATATTTTTTTGCCAGTGTATGCTAACTAAGTATGTCCCCCTGTGTGCATGTGTTAACAAATATGAAAAAGCCCCAATTAAGGGGCTTTAAATTAAGGTGTTATTGCTACCTTATGATAGCGTTTTGTATTATTTACGACGTGCGTTACGTACGACAAATAACAATGGCAGCGCCAGTAAAAATAACGTTGGTGGTACCGGAATTTCAGCAGAATCAGCAACTTCAATACTAGCGCCTTGAATACTAACATTAGTAAATTCCGATGGACTAAATAGAGACCCACCTGAAACTGAAACGTCCATTAAATTAAATATAGACGTACCTGTGCCAATAATATCAAAGCTTAGGGTCGCTAGAATCAATGAAGGGGAAGCCAATTGCTCAAAGAGCAACATTGAACTATCTTCCAACGAAGTTTCTGATATGACAATGTCACTTGGGTCAGTTGGTTCTAATTGAAGTGAACCGAAAATCCCAACATCTAGACCATTCCCAAAGGAAACCGAAGAAAATTCCAAGACGTCTGCATTGAATAATGTAGTAAAAGAGAAGCCGCGTATAGCTTCAACAAATCCAAAACTATTAACGAAATCAGACGCGACAACATCTACCGTCACAGTGTCGCCAACTTGATAATCAAGGTCTTCTACATCTAATGTCAATAAACCCGCTTTTGCATTAGCGCTCAGCAGTGTTAATGCCAGAATTAGCACTAATTTGATGTAAAGTGTTACAGCTAAATTTTTCATTTTTATTCCTTATAATTTTTTTATAAGTGCAACTGAATTATTCAGCTGCACAGCCAGCACGGGTACATAACGCCATCATCGCTAAAATATCAGCAGTTGACAGCATGCCGTCTTGGTTAAAGTCATGGAGTGTTAAGTCTGCATTTCCGCTTCGAATAAGCATCATTAACGCCATTAAATCGTTGCGATCAACATCCTCGTCACCATCTAAATCTGCAGAGAGTACATCTGTACCAGCGCCTAAATTGAACGTTACAATCACAGGATCGTGATCTGATGCTCTAAACGCCGACGGTGCGTAGTAGTTTTCGATTTGCTGAGCAGACTTTTTCTCAGTGTTGTAATCAAACACGCGAGGCTCGTCAGCATTGATATGCCATACCATTGCTTGGCTAACTTGCTGGTTAAGACTCGACGATGCCAAAGCGTGGTCTAAGTAGCCCATTTCACCACCGAAACTATAGCTGTACGCATTAACACCAATGCGCTCTGCAAGTAGGTCGTGATAGCCTGATGCTGTGATAAGGTTGATAGGATCTTCTTTACCGTAGGCATTTAAATCACCAACGATAAGGATGTCATCGTCTTCAATACCTGTAGGGTAAGTCGAAAGCCAAGAAACTAAACCAGAAGCCGCTTCTTTTCGCTCTTCGTTCCAACAGCCTTGGCCATCCGACTGATCTTCATTTAGACCACTTGCTGAACCACAGCTTTTTGATTTAAAGTGATTTACCGCAAGCGTAAATTGCTCGCCAGAGCTCAATTGCTCAAACGTTTGTACCAGCGGTTGGCGGTTGCCGTAGTCAAATGGAGCAGCAGATGTTGTTGAAGTTTCACCAACTAAGCTAACGACTGCTGGTTTGTATATCATGCCAACGGTAATCGCATCTGAACCTAATTGTTCTGCATCTAAAGAAACATACGCATAAGTACCTTGGTATGTTGCGTCATTCAATGCTGATACAAGTTCTGCGACAGCAGACGTTTCATCAAAGCCGTCGTTCTCAATTTCCATTAAGCCAATCACGTCAGCATCAATTTGCGCAATTGCAGCAACAATTTTTGCTTTTTGACGCTCAAACTCTTCAACACTATCCGCGCCGCGTGACGTCGGGAAGCCAGTTACACCGTTGCCAGCACCATTGAAGAAGTTCAATACGTTAAAGCTCGCCACTTTAATTTCGCCATCAGCGGCAAGAATCACATCTTCACTGCGCATGTTAGTTTGCGTGAATGTCGGTATTGCTGCTGGGTGTAATTGATAATTACCGAAGCCAAAGTCCAACGTCCCCACTAAATCAGATACCGTATCGCCAAGGCGAAGTGTTTGGCTGTAGCTCAATGCTGGGGCTGGATACGATACAACGTCAGGGTACGAAGCCGTTGATAAATCATCAATAATCAGGCTATTTCTAGCATTGCGCTCACTCAACTCAATCGCTTGTGAGCTATTTGCTGTAAAAATATTTGTTGGCTTGATTAGTCGACCATTAGATACAGCAAACTGACCATATTGTGCTAAGTCATATGTATCAGTAACTGACAGAGATTGAGGGAAAGCAACGAGCATACCTTCGTAAGCTTCCAAACCTTCAATACTATCAAATGGCAAAGTAAGTGTTACTGGCGTGATTTCGTCACCTTGGCCACAGTCAAGAAGCTCCTCAGATAATGATAACTGTGTACGGTTATAGTATTCGCTTACACCACCAGCTAAACGAACACGCTGACCTACTTCTGGAAGGTTAGTTTTGCCATTGAGGTAGATAAATAAACCTTCAGATGAAGCAGCGTTGTCATCTTGCTCTGAGTCAGAAGATTGAACAAAGAAAGCGGAAAGGCTAGGCGCTACATTGGTAACAGTTGCTTCCACGATAACGTCTGTGCCAGTTAAAGGCGATGAATTTTCTGTACCTTGGATAGCTGAAATAGCCGTAAATTGGTCACCACATTGGCCGAAGTCTATTGGTGTTTCACTACCTGAACCATCACCACTGCCATCGCCCGAACCAGAGCCATCTCCTGAACCATCGCCTGAGCCGTCACCAGAACCATTGCCGGCATGACTACCAACAAAATCAAATGTATCACTACTATAGCTATCCCACTCTACCGAAGCGTCGAATGCATCTGATGGGTTCGAGTCGCCACTAGTAATTGCGTCTTTACGCACTAAGGTTACATTTTCACCCCATTTTACACGCTGACCTTTAATACCGAATGAATCTACAATCTGACCGTCTTTAACAAGCTCTACGTAGTCATCGCCGTTAAAATTAACCGAATTGGTAAATTCATCAACTAACGGATACAACGCACTGCTATCAGCCATTTGATTATGACCAAGTACAAGTACAGATTGGCCAGCTAAAGTACCAGTTAAATTGTATGTGCTAGTCGCAGAAGCGCTTCCATTTGCATACAGTTTAAATTGATAGCCACTAAGTTCTTCTGACTCTGCGCTACCATTGTAGATTTCAATTGCCTTGTTGTAGCTACTACCTTCAACGTACTCAGAGATAATTAGCGGGCTTTGAACTGGGGTTACATCGCCGTCATCTGAACCATCACCAGAACCACCTGAGTCTCCGTCGCCACCATTATCGACAGCACCAGAATAAACGGTAACATCATCAAATCGAAGATACTCACTGCCAGAGTTGTTAATCATGGCAACTTTGATCACAAGTGAACTGCCACTTTCAATGGCTTTAGAAATTGTTGCTGAGCCGAAATCGTCGATTAACGTGTGATCTGCAGTACCTAAACCGTTCCAGTTCTCGACTAAAGTGAAAGCGCCACCGTCAATTGAGTAGTAAATATCGACATAGTCTGCAGTTTCAAATGTGCCTTGTTGGCTAACCAAAACACTGAAACTAACGTCATCAACACCAGAGATATCAATCGCTTCTGTTTGCCAAACCGCTTCACCGTCTAGATCGCGCCCTTCAAACAGTTGATTGTTAACTTGGAACCAATCATAGTCACCACTTAGAGCAGCGCCCGCCGTATCAATTGACCATTTGGTTACACCTGATAAATCTTCTGTACCACCAACGCTACCTTTTTGTTGAATTTCTTCAGCGTTGAAATCCTCCTGCCAAATGATCTCTTGCGCATTAACACTTGCTAACGTCGCACTCGCCACACATGCAGTAAAAATTGTTTTAGTTATTGTATTATAAGAAATTAAACCAGAGTTCCTCTTGTTTTTTATTATTTTCATTTTTCCCTCGAATAAAATGATTGCTACGTAAACGGAGCATATTTTGCGCGTTAATTGTTAAAGTTAGGTTAACGCTAGGTTAAGCTTAATTATTTTTTAACCATTTAGACAACAAAAAGTTTTTCATCTATCGAGGATTTAACGGCGTAAATATCAAAAGGTAAGTTCTAACAGTCATTACTCGCTCTGCCATTTGGCCAATTGCGATGCAATGCTTTTGTGGGAATTCGTTCTATTTGGTTATCGAAACAGCCAGAATGCAGTAAAAGACACAATAAAAAAGAATAAGAAGAGTAAGAAGAGATTAATAAGATACAAAAAAAGCACTAGAGCGACTTGTAGAGTTAAGTGCTTTAGTGCTTTAGTGCTTTAGTGCTTTAGTGCTTTTTACTTGCAGACTGCCCAGCTTTTAGCTTGAGTCAACAGTCTTAGCTTCGCCGATAATGGGCGCCAAAATTAAAAGCGCAATTATTTGCCTAGTTTCAAGGTAATAACTACTGGGTCATGATCAGACGCTCGATATGGCCCTGGGCCATAAAATGCATCAACCTGCTGCGCTGATTTATTTTCCGTGTTGTAGTCAAACGCTCTTGGTTCATCAGCATTAACATGCCACACCATAGCTTTGCTAACTTGGCCATTTAGGCTCTTTGACGCCAACGCATGGTCTAAGTATCCCATTTCGCCAGCGTAGCTATAACTATAGCTGCTATCGCCCACTCGCTCTGACATCAGGTTGTGATAGCCCGCTGACATAATGGCATTAACAGGATCTTCTTTACCATATGCATTTAAGTCGCCAACAATTAAGATATCGCTATCTGCAACACCTGTTGGATTTGAGGCTAACCAGCTAACAAGCGACTTAGCAGCCTTAGTACGCAACGCATTCCAACAACCTTGTCCATCACCTTGCGCTTTGTTTAAGCCTGTTGCTCTTTTACAGCTACCTTTCGATTTAAAATGGTTAACTGCAAAAGTAAATTGTTCCCCCGTGCCGACTTGTTCAAATGACTGAACAAGCGGTTGGCGATTGCCATAATCAAATGGCGTTGTTGCGGTTGTAACACCCTCTCCAACAACACGAACAGCTAAAGGTTTATAGATCATGCCGACAGCGATAGCATCGGAGCCAAGCTTAGGTACATTTGGCGTAACATACGCATAGGTATTTTTACCCGCGACTTGGTTTAGAGCGGCAACAAGTTCAGCAATGGCAGACTTCGCACCGTAGCCATCATTTTCTATTTCCATAAGGCCGACGATATCAGCATCGATATGAGCGATAGCACTGACGATTTTTGTTTTTTGGCGCTTAAACTCTTCAACAGTATCGGCACCGCGTGGCGTTGGGAAGCCATTGACACCATCGCCATCACCGTTGAAAAAGTTCAGTACATTGAAGCTAGCAACTTTAATCTCGCCTTTTTCTTTCTCAATCACAGCCTTATTACGTGGATTCGCTTGAGTGAATACAGGCGCTTTGGTTGGATACAGCTGATAGTTGCCGTAGCCATATTCTATAGTACCTTCAAGGCCACTTACCGTATCGCCCAAACGCATCGTACGGTCGTAGCGTAAAGAGGGCGATGGATAAGGCAAAGTTTCTGGGTTTTGCGTCGAAGATAAATCATCAACAACTAATTTATTTCTTTTATTTCGCTCAGCTAATGCAGCTGCTTTCGGATTGTCCGCGCGATACATGTTGGTTGATTTGATCAACCTGCCATTTGAAACCGCGAATTGCCCGTATCGTGTTAGGCCATAAGTATCTGTTACCGACAGTGTTTGCGGCAGAACCACTAGCATGCCTTCTAACGCTTCTAAATCTGATACATTTTCGTATGGCAACGTAAGTGTTGTTGGCGCAATACGTTCGCCTTCGCCACAATCTATGTAAGCATCAGACAGCGATAATTGTGTGCGGTCATAGCGTTCGCTAACACCGCCAACTAAACGGACGCGTTGGCCAATAGCAGGCATTTGTGTTTGTCCATTCAAATAAACATACAAACCTTCTGAGCTTTTACTGTCACCGTCTTCTTCATTCGACGATGACTGTACAAAAAATCCAGAAACCGCTGGCGCAATGTTTGTCACCGTAGCTTCTACAATAGCATCTTGCCCCGCCAACGGTGATTTATCGCCAGTACCTTGAATCTTTGAAATTGGCACTGCTATAGCGCCACAGCGGCCAAATGATGATGTCGCTGCTGCACCAGTGCCATTACTGGCATTAACGTTAGCATTTGAGCTTACAGTAGCACCGCTATATACGCGAATGTCATCCACACGAAGATATTCCGCAGCGGCATTGTTCTTCATCGAGACTTGGATAACTAGTGAACTGGCATTTGCTGCTGCGTGAGCAACCTCAACGGTGCCAAAGTCATCAACGAGTGTATGTTGGCTTGAACCTTTCTTTTGCCAGTTTGAAACTCGGTTAAATGGGCCACCGTCTAGCGAATAGGCTACATCAACATAATCAGAAGACTCAAAAGCCCCCTTTTGAGAAACAACTAATGAAAAATTTACATTGTCGGTACCACTAATATCAATGCTTTCAGTACGCAAAATAGCTTCGCCATTAAGGTCTCTACCTTCAAACATTTGATTATTAACACGAAACCAGTCTTCAGCATCTTGGATGCCAGCGTTAGCCACATTAACTGACCATTTGGTTACATTTGTAACATCATGCTGTTCTCCGGTCACCCCTTTACCCGCGTTTTCACTGGCGTTAAAGTCTTCAGACCAAATCACTTCTTGCGCCATCACACTAGTACCAAGTAATGATGCAATTAATGCTGGCAATAGCATCTTCGACTTTTTATGTTGGGCTAAACGTGCATTACCACTGTTTGTTTTCATTATTTTCATGTTTCTCTCAGTTTAGTTGCTCGCTACTTTATACTTACGTCATTTTAATCGTCAAATATTATATTCTTGTGAAGCTTGTTTGTAACCACTACAACCTGTCTACTCGGTCAACTTATTAACTTAAAGTAAGTAAATTACCTTAAACAAGCCTTGATAGTGCTTTCACTGATGTAAAGAAAGATCAAAGTTTGACCTTAATCAAATAGCCTATTGCAAATATATGACACCTTACTATTAGGAAACGGTAAGGTGGCGAAGATATGGGAACATCGGTGACACAACGGGTCTTTAGTCAGGAAGACCATAAAGCTTTTCAAGAAAAACTTCATCAACAACTAGATGAACTCAAAGATATCATTGATTGCCCAGTCTTTGGTAAAGAGCCTCTTAAGCTGGGGGCAGAATTAGAAATGTACCTTACTGACCCGCAAGGGAATGTTAGCTTTAGTAATCAGGCTTTACTGTCAAAACTTCAAGATGATCAGTTTCAGCCCGAGCTCAATCAATACAATCTCGAATTAAACCTGTCTGCATTTGCTCTTAACGAACAACCGCTTAACCAATTACACGACGAGATCTCTACCAAGCTTCACCACCTTAACCACACAGCGAGCCAACTTAATATTTCTCCCGTTGCGATCGGCATTTTACCGACGTTGGAAAAACGCCACCTCAACATGCAGTACATGACCGATGTACCTCGCTATCACAATTTGGCGCACTTTCTTTATCAAGAGCGAGGTCAAGCATTTGAAGTCAACATCAATGGTGAAGAACAATTGACTATGTCGTTTGATGACATCTGTGCCGAGGGCGCCAACACCTCATTTCAGGTTCACTTGATGATACCGCCTGAGCGCTTTGCAAAAGTATTTAATGCCGCACAATTGAGCTCGCCCTTGGTAACCGCCATTGGTGCTAACTCACCTATTTTTATGGGCAAAAAACTATGGCATGAAACCAGAGTTGCCTTGTTTAAACAGGCGCTCGATATTCGTTTGCGCAACAAGGTTAAATGGCAAGAGCCAACGCGCGTTAACTTTGGTTTTGGCTGGGTAAGAGAAAACCCGTGGGAACTGTTTGCAGAGGCGGTAGCCCTTTACCCCACCGTGATGCCTTTTATCAGTAATGAACAAAACAATGCCGCCATCAGTCAAGCAAAAGGAAGTGCAGACACAAAATCACTGCCTCCCCTTAACGAATTGAGTTTGCACATGGGAACCCTTTGGCCATGGCACCGCCCTGTTTACTGTAACCAAGGTAATGGTCACATTCGGATAGAGTTTCGGGCAATTCCCGCCGGCCCATCGGTTATCGATATGGTGGCGAACACCGCATTTGCCATTGGCCTCGCTAATGGCTTGGCAGACGATATTGACCGATTGATTTGCCAAGTACCGTTTAGATTCGCGGAATACAATTTCTATCGAGCCGCACAGCAAGGCTTGTTTGCCAAAATACTTTGGCCGCTTCAACACAAATACCGTGCAAATGAAGTAGCGATTGTTGACGTTATTGAGCACATGCTACCGGTTGCGGAGCAAGGGCTAATCGACTTGGGCATTTCTGAACAAGAGGCAAAACAGTATCTAGCTGTTATCGCCAATCGATTATCAACGAAACAAAACGGGGCGGTATGGCAAAAAAATACTTTAGACAAATTGCTAACTGAGTACGGAAAGCCCGAAGCACTTCAACACCTCGTAAAACGCTACTTAACCAATAGCCAAGCTAATATCCCCGTCGCTAATTGGGAGTGATAATGACGATAAATTACAGTCAACTCGACTATTTTCAAAACTTAACAACCAATGACATTCCAGACGAAGCCAAAGACTGGCTTGCCTCCCTATCGTCTGCAACAGTAATTGACTTTATTCAGAAAGATAAATACCCGTGGCGCGTGGTCGTCACGTTGCTGCACGGCAACGAACCTTCAGGTTTTTTTGCCCTACATCAGCTCATCAAGCAGGACGGCTTTAAGCAATTAAAAGTCAACGTACGCTTCATACTCGGCTCAATCGAAGCCGCCAAATATATGGAGCAAGAGCAACAAGGACCATTCAGCCACCGCTATTTACCCGGCGGGATGGATTTAAACCGCTGCTTTGGATCTTCCAGCTTGTCACAGTATTTCTTACGAGCACAAATGCTTGCCAGTAGTATTCGCCAAGTAAAACCCGAAGCGATTATTGATCTGCACAACACCTCAGGCAGCAGCCCTGCTTTTACGGTAAGCTGCCACCCTAAACGCGACTACCTAAAGCTGGCTGGTTTATTCTCAGACGTTATGATTGTCTCGCATATTCGCTTAGGGGCGTTAATGGAACAGCAGTTTAATTGCCCTGTCATTACGGTCGAATGTGGCGGTGCGAAACAAGAACGATCACATGATATTGCCATGAAAGGCCTCTCGCTATTTCTCAGCCAACAAGAGTGCAATGCACAAACACAGAATATCGAAATTATTTATCAGCCGATGCGACTCAAGTTATCGACTGATCAAGATATTGTTATTGGCGACACTGCTGAAGATTCGACTGTCACGCTAAGACAAGACATTGAAGCCCTCAACTATCATGAGAATGCCAATGGTTGCATTATTGGCTGGGCAACAGAGGAAAGCTTTAAGCACTTATTTATAGAGAATTCTGGGCAAACAAGCCATGTGTCTGACTATTTTGTTCTGCAGGAGAATAAGATTATCTGTCACAGAGACGTACGTATTTTTATGGCAACGCAGAAAACAGATATCGTGAAAAATGACTGTTTATTCTACTTCGCCGACATAAAACCACCTCAACCACAGTCTAATTTGAGGCACTCAAGCGTAGAAATTTAAGTTCATAAAATTGAGGGTAATGACACTCTAAGTTGATGTCTTCGAGTGTCACGCCATAGTTAAAAGCAGCTTAACTTTATCTCTCTACTGCTAAACGATTCATTAAGTCTTCTTTTATCGCTCTTTCAACATCAGAAAGCTCGCTGGTGGCTATCGGATTATCTTCGTAAGGATCAACATACAGATTATAGAAACTCTCTGCTCCATCAGCGTCAACAATGAGCTTGTAAACACCATCACTTATTGCCCAAGCAGCCGGTTCCTCACTGTCCATCTCAGCGTACTGATACTCCCGAATAACTTCATTACTGCTAAACAAAGATAAAAAACTTTTACTGTCATGAATTTCTGTAGTTTCTACACCCGTGAGTTCAGCAATTGTAGCGAATAAATCTGTACTAGAGATTAGGTTATCATCGACTCCCCAGCGCTCGACACCAACGCCAGAGACAAACATTGGCGTATTGATACCACCTTGATAAAGGGTACCTTTAGTGCGGCTTCTGTCGTATGGGGATTGAGTCACCTGATTAGGCGTACCGTTATCGCCGATAAAAATAATGACTAAATTCTCTTTATCTTCTTCCGGCATGTTCAACAGGAGTCGACCTATTTGAAAATCCATCGCCTCTATTGCTGCCATATAATATGGTATAGCATCTAGGCCATCTTCATACTCTGCTAAATTTCCTTGCGCATGCATGCTCGCCGGAGGGGCATGAAAAGGAGTGTGTGGTGCGGTATAAGCTAACCATAAAAACCACGGCTTATCTTGTTGGTTAACCCACTCAATTGACAGGTCAGTGAACTTTTCAGTGATATAACTCGTCTGTACGCTAGATTCACCATCTTCATATAGCGACCAATCGTAATACTGCTCGGTACCAGCAAGTACACCTGCATAGTAATCTATACCGAAATCTTCCGGATTCACTTGCCCACGATTACCTGAAATATGCCACTTGCCAATAACTGCAGTAGCATATGTGCCGTCTAGCTCATCATTGATGTACTTTTGAAGAACTGTTTCATCACTGCTAATTGCATCGCCAGCCCACTTCACGCCAGTTCTACTGGCGTTTTTACCTGTAATAATCGACGCCCTTGTTGGCGAGCAAACGGGGTAGCTCCAAAAATTACTAAACGTTAATCCATTATCGGCAATATTATCGATATTGGGTGTATAAGGTTTTACTGTACCCTCACTAAAGCCATTGGTACTGTCTTTGCCCATATCATCAGCAATAATAAACAAGATATTGGGAGAGGTATTTTCAACCTCAGTCGGCGAGGTTTCAGGAGTTGGTGTTGTAGGCGCACCGTCATTTGTTGCTTCGCTGCTAGAACCGCCACCACCGCAGGCAAATAAAAGCGTGATGACACTAAAAATTAAGGTAGCTCTTAAATACTGCGTACGACTTGTCGTTTCCAAGGTTGTCTTCCCCAACTAAATTTTTCTTAAACCAACCGAGTTACCCATAATATAGATACGAATGTAAAGATAGCACGCGGTTATGCAAAGAAATGTAAAGACGGTGATGGTATGCGATAACATTATGAAGCTAAGTACTAACTTAAGGTTATAGCTGACAGTGACGATGCTATTCTGATCAAATTTGAGTTTTATTCTCAAGAGAAATAAAAAGGGAGCAAAACGTTCAGCAACGTGCTCCCTTTAAGGCTTAGATTTAGGTTAAACCATTAGACTGCTCTATTTGCGGCTAAACTCTGATGTCTTGCTCCATTCAGGCCAGACACCTGTGTGAGATAACGCCACGCCAACTTCAAAGAAAGCTTGCATGTCTTGAACCGCGCCCGATAAGTCCCATTCGTCTGAGTATTCATCACAAAGTCCGTGGTAGCATTTCGCTAGTTTTGGATCTAACACTTTACGAAGTGCTGCTGTTGCTTCATCGGCTGGTACGGCACCGCTTTTAGCATAAAGCGCTGGCACACCAATATTGGCAAACGCAAAGTGATCAGAGCGGTAGTAAATACCTGCAGCAGGTCTAGGATCGCCAGCAATTACGCGATTTTGCTTCTTAATCGCTTTAGCTAAGAAATTATCTAACTCAGATTGACCTAAACCATACACAGATACATCTTTACTTTTACCGTTTACGCCAAGCGCATCCATGTTGATATTCGCTACTGTTTTACCAGCTGGTACCACAGGATTAGCTGCGTAGAACTTTGAGCCTAACAAGCCCTGTTCTTCGGCTGTTACCGCTAAGAATGTGATAGATCGTTCAGGTTTTTTCTCTAACTTAGCAAATGCTTCAGCAACCTCAATAAGTGCACCAGTCCCCGTCGCGTTATCAACGGCACCATTGTAAATTTGGTCACCTTGCTTGCTGGTATCAATACCTAAATGGTCCCAATGTGCTGTGTAAATAATATGCTCATCAGGCTTTTGGGTACCTGGCAGCGTCGCGATAAAGTTATTCGATACTGACTTTCTAATCGTGTTCTTTATCGTTACAGAAGCCGTTAAATCGCCCATATCTTGATGGAAAGCACCTTTAGCAGCTTTAGCTTTCATCTCTGCAAAGTCTAAACCTGCTTTGGTGAATAGTTCTTTCGCCACTTCTGTAGTAATCCAACCCTCTGCGGCAACACGTCCCATGTTGTTATCTTCACGTTGGAAGCCAAATTGCTCTCCAGTCCAAGAGTTCCTTACCACATTCCAACCGTAAGAGGCAGGCGCTGTCTCGTGAATTATAATGGCACCTGCTGCACCTTGACGACTCGCCTCTTCGTATTTGTATGTCCAGCGGCCATAGTACGTCATGGCTTCGCCAGTAAACAAAGCAGGATCCTTAGTCGCATAGCCCGGATCGTTAACTAAAATAACAACAGTTTTGCCTTTAACATCAACGCCCTCGTAATCATTCCAGTCGTATTCAGGCGCATTAACACCGTAGCCAACGAAAACTAACTCAGAATTCTCAAGTTTAGAAAGCTCAGTAATGCGGCTACTGCTCATTACCATATCTTCTTTATATGCGTAGTCTTTGCCGCCAATGCTCAGTACCATTTTGGTATCAGCTTCTAATGACACTAAAGGCACTTGCTGTAAAAAGCTGTCGCCATTACCCGGCTTGAAGCCAATCGCTTTAAATTGCTCGGTTAAGTACTCAAGCGTTAAGGTTTCGCCTTCTGTTGACGGCGCTCGACCACCAAATTTGTCTGAGGCTAAAACTTTCACGTGGTCTGCTAATTGCTCGCCATTAATGCTGTTGTAACTATCGTTAAAGTTATCTGCGTTTACATTTAACGTCGTAGCGCAAGCAATCGCTGCTGCACTCGCTGTTAAAAAAGTTTTGACGTTTTTCATGAATATTTTAATTATTAGGTGAAAAGGTGTCGGCAGTATAAAGTGAATTAACTTGGCTGACTAGTCAGGCGCGCGTGGAGCCTTTCACAGAGAAAATGACCACAGCCAGCTCAACGACCGTCCTCAAAGAGTATAGGCAATCGGCTCATCTGTAGGTATGTTCAATAAGTATGGTCGAGAGGCACAGCCAACTGGTATAAACAGTACAAAGAAATCAATCATTTATACTCTTTCATCGTCGCGATAAAAAGAAAAGGATTCGCAATTGTCTAACGTAAAACATTCTGGGCTATCACTTAAAGTGCCGCCTGTGGCGCTCGTTTTTATTTGTGTGTTGCTAATGTATCTCACCGCCAAAATCGTGCCTCAGGCGTTTATTCTTATTCCATTTGCGAAAGTTATTGCGATTTTGCTTGTTGTTGCCGGCGCCGCTGTCGCTGCGTCAGGCGTTCATGCCTTCAAAAAAGCACAAACAACGGTTAACCCCATGACGCCAGAAAAGTCGTCGTCACTGGTAAGAAGCGGCATTTATCGAGTAACTCGTAACCCAATGTATCTCGGTTTCCTATTTACCGTTATTGCGTTCGGCTTCTATTTGCAGAATCTGTTGGCGTTCATTTGGTGTCCTACGTTTATTCTTTATATGAACGCTTTCCAAATAAAACCCGAAGAAACAATGCTCGCTGATATTTTTGGCGATGAATTTACCAACTTTAAAACGCAGGTAAGACGCTGGATTTAGTCGCCGACAAACACTATGATTGCCGCCAATTAACGAAAGCCTCTCAAAGTGTTGAATAATTAGCTTGCAAACAAATAATCGCCCACAAAAAATTTGGATCATAGGTTTACCTCGCACAGCTACTACCAGTGTGTGTTTAGCCATGCTCGATTTAGGCTTTAAAACCGCACACACTGCATATACCAACGAAGCATTTAAGCTTGCAGAAGCGATTGCGGACACACCAGTGTTTGCTGATTTTGCTGCGCTAGATGCGGCATACCCTAACAGCAAATTCATTCATCTTCAGCGAGACATAGAGGCTTGGCTGCCCTCAATTCGGCAGCTTCTAGAACGCATGTACGAAAATTTGATGCGTGATGATGGCGGTTTCAACCCCTACCTAAAGCGTTGCTATCAACACACCTTTTCACCGCTTAGTCTCGACAATATTGCTAGTGACAAATTTCTCACTGATTGTTATCAGCGACACAAAGCACAAGTATTTGCTCATTTTGAGGGCAAAGAACAGCAACTACTATCACTGGACGTTACCGAAGCTGACGGTTATCAAAAGCTAGCTCGATTTTTAAACGTCGATGTTTGCGCCAACAAAACCTTTGAAGTAATCAACAAAGGCGGCAAAGTGACCGCTTGGAACAAGATCAAACACCCGCTTAAAGTAGAATCAACACGCAATGGTCGAATCGACAATAGCTTAGGTTACCTCGACACAAACTTGGATTACCTCAGCACAAACAAAGCTTAACGAGTTTGGACATTTAAGCTTTTTCTGTCGCTTAATGACTGGTAAAATCGCCGTCCTTTTGAAATAAGCTGCACAAAAAATTATGTTTGAATTGAAGTACCACACCCCTTTTGAATGGACAGAAGCTGTCATGGCAGACTTCGACGCGTTTTTACAAGATCACGCTGCGGCTGAGAAAAAAGCCTCTGGCATGGCAATGTCGATGCTATCTCACTACCAAGATCGCACTAAATTAGTAAAAGCCATGACTGATCTCGCGTTAGAAGAACTCATTCACTTCAAACAAGTGCTCAAGCTACTGATGGCAAGAAACGTTCAACTTGCAGACGACAAAAAAGATGACTACATAAAGAACATTCGCAAGGTATTCCGTCATGGTCGTGACGAGTTCTTAATGGACCGCCTATTAGTTGCTGGTGTAATTGAAGCGCGCGGCCACGAGCGTTTCTCTCTCGTAGCTGAAGCCCTTCCTGCTGGCAAAGACAAAGACTTTTACGTGGCAATTGCTAAGTCTGAAGAAAAACATAAGAACTTATTTGTGGAACTTGCTTACGAATATTTTGACAAAGCTACAGTAGATACACGATTAGAAGAAATCTTAGTTGCCGAAGCTGAAATCTGTGCAAAACTGCCATTTAGAGCAGCGCTTCACTAGGGCTTGTTGATCTTTCATCACAATACAGGTTCAGTTAGCACCTAAAATGGGCTATCTGAACCTTTCGGCTTTCTGAGCTTTAAAACAACAGGACTCACCTAGTGCCAATACGGCGCTGATAAAGGACGATTAAATGATAAAATCTTTGTTGGCGATTGCCTCACTTTCCCTACTTCCAACACTGTCATTCGCGACAACGTCAGCTGACGAATTACCTTGCGAAAGCCCTGAGAATAATTGCACCTTTGTATTGCTTAAGCCAAACGGCGAATTAGTTACCCATAACACAGCGCAAGCTAATAAACGTTTATCCCCCTACTCAACGTTTAAAATTCCTAATTCACTTATTGCGTTAGATACAGGCGCAGCTAGATCGCTTGAAGAAACATTTACCTCAGATACCAATACGTACCCACCGGAAAGCTGGTGGCCAAGCATTTGGACTGCCCAATCACATAATTTGCCCAGTGCTTATAAATACTCAGTTGTACCTATCTATCGAGAGCTAGCGGTAAAAATAGGTGAAAAAGCGATGCAAGAATATGTCACCGCTTTTAACTATGGCAACCAAGATATTAGCTCAGGGCTAGACAGCTTTTGGTTAGGCAGCAGCATCGAAATTACTGCGGTTGAACAGGTTAAGTTTCTGCAAAAGCTTTTTACCCAAAAACTGCCACTAAAAGCATCAACTTATGCACAACTTGAAACACTGATGTTTAATGACAAAGGTGATGATTTCACTGTATTCGCGAAAACTGGTGCTGGCCCTATCGGCAATAAAACAACCGTTGGCTGGTTTGTTGGAGCGGTTGAAAAAGATGGAGAGCATTATTACTTTGCCTCCAATGTTACCGGCAAAGTATTTAGAAAAGTGACTAAGGCAAGGATAGAGAACGCGAAACGCTATCTTGCACATTATGATATCGCCTACACTAAATAGAACTGACGACTCAGCACTAAATTAAAACGAATACCTTTAACAGCTGTGCTTTTGAGAGCTGTATCCCTAAGCGCATACTTAGAATGAAATAGAGGAACCACCTTGCTAAGCTACCGACACGCCTTTCATGCTGGCAACTTCGCCGATGTACTAAAACACAGTGTATTACATTATGTATTGAACTACATGGGCAACAAAGATAAAGGCTATACCTACATTGACACGCATTCTGGCGCGGGCATGTACAAACTGCACGACGAGTACGCTCAGAAAACGGGTGAATATAAGCAAGGTATTGAAAAGCTTTATAATGCTGACGATTTGTCACCATTGCTGGAAGAATACGTTGCACTAATAAAACAGCTAAACCAAGGTAAGCCGTTAAACGTTTACCCGGGCTCACCAGCGATTGCACACTTCCATGCCCGCAAACAAGATAGTGCACGACTATTCGAACTGCATAAAAGTGATGCCGCATTGCTGACAAGTTTTACCGAAAAGTGGCGCCAAGCGCAGGTAATGGTCACCGATGGTTACAAAGGCTTAATCAGACAGCTTCCGCCGACAACGCGTCGGGGTGTAGTGCTTATCGACCCGCCATATGAAATAAAAACCGACTACCAGAAAGCAGTCAAAGCAATCATTGATGGTTCGAAAAAGTTCGCAACTGGCACCTATATACTGTGGTATCCTGTCGTGACTAGAAGTCTTATCGAAGACATGGAAGCTTCGCTGTTAGACAGTGGCATTCGCAATGTCTTAAAAGCTGAATTCCGTATGAAGCCCGATTCTGAGCAGTACGGCATGACAGGAACAGGACTGTTTATCGTCAATCCACCCTGGCAACTCAAAGGGTTGCTGGAAGACGCATTACCACAGCTTAAATCGTTACTTGCCAGTGAGAACAGTAATGAAGCGAGTTTTAATATCAACCAAATGGTTGAAGAGTAAATCTATTTCCTGACCTCGCACAAACGAGAACTTCGTCTGGCAAAATAGGTATCTGTGGTTACCACCTTGGTGTAGCCGCAGATACAATTTCCCCACTAGTACCTAAACTTTTGCGCGGCTTTGTCTTCATACCTAAACTCACTTCAAACTATGGCTTACGTTTAATTTAAACCCATAACGCACCCAACAAGTTACATGTAAAGCACCAAGTCGCTCGCGCTTAATACCAATGGCACAAGACTATTATTTGAAAAATATACTTACATCTTGTCACGCCATTACCGAATATTATTGATTAAACTGTAGTTAGTGTAATCATAAATTCAGCAAATGAAGCAAAGACCGTTTTACCTACAGCTAAGTACATTAATGGCGTTAATTAGTTTACCACTTCCTGCTTTGGCGTCTGATCCCACAGGATTAATGGTAATCTTTCTACCGGGTTTAGTATTTATCGTCGTTGGCACGCTAGCGATTAGTTACGCCCTCACGACAACTATTCAACACTACTGGCTGCAGTTTGCATTACGTGTCTTTTCAGTCGCACTAGTTTTAAGCCCTATGCAAGTGGTCGGTGCGAATTATTGGTGGCCCAATATCATTGCATTTTTCTTCAATGAACATTTTAATGTCCTGCAAGCACTTGTTCATTCCATTATCGTCACAGCAGTCATTGTATTGACCTGGTGGATTGTAAAAAACCAACCTCGGATATAAGCAAGTCAAATACATTGAAGCCCTTAGATATAACGTTTAGATTAATAATTCCTCTTCAATCCTAGTTTCAAGACGCAGTCAGGTCTGAAATAATCAGCTTCGATAGCCAGATAAATTAACAAACCAAATTTAAAAAAGTAACGAAACCTATGACAGAACACCTTTTTGTTTACGGCACGTTGTGTCCGGGTAAACCCAATGAACACATAATGGAAAAGATCGGCGGCTCTTGGCACAAAGCTAGTGTCGAAGGAGAACTTATAGCAGGTGGATGGGGAGCAGAAATGGGCTTTCCTGGTATCGTGCTTAACGTTCCTGAAGACAAGCGTGAAGCTATTCATGGATACGTGTTTTCTTCTGAAAATTTGGTCACTAACTGGGAAATGCTCGATGAGTTTGAAGGGGTCGAGTACCAGCGTGTATTAGCCGATGTGCAATTGGAAAATGGGCAATTAATGCAAGCCTACGTTTATGCCCTTGCTTCTGAATAATCGTCAGAAGTCATTGAGATTCTGCTGTATTGAGTTAAGCTATTTCTAGATAATCAATGACTGATTATTAAGAGCAATTGATAGAAGTTGCTATTGATAGAAACAAATACGGATAGAAGGAAAAGGAATCACAAATATGGATATTGACCACAACAAATATAAAATTTGGAAACTTCCCAACCTATTGTTGGTGCACTGGATATTAAACCCAGGCTTGGCGTTTAACGAATTAATACTGGGTCAACGTATGCCCAAAGTGACGTTAATTGATAAAACCAGTGATGCGCCGTTAATGGAAAACCAATACATACCCTGTCCACATTGCGGTAGCATACATAACGGCTTAATTTGGTCAAAAAAGAATGCTTTCGGTAACTGGTTTGGCATCATGTGTCCAAGTTGCTATAAAACCATCCCTTGCCTGTGGAATATCACAAGCCTCATTATTTTAGCGATCACGTTTCCTGTCTGGGGCTGGTTTAAAACTCCGTTAAAACAACGTTGGATAGCACGTAAAAAGCAACAACTAACAGACATGGAGCGAGCAAACGAGCCTTTGCCTGACGCCAAAGGTACCTCATGGCTCGGTATAGGTTTCTTCTATGGCTTTTTCATGTTCTGCGTTACGGAACTTCCTGACATTTTAACCAAAGAAGTTACGAGTAGCCTTATCGCAGGACAGCTGGTTATTTGGTCTATCGCTGGCTTACTCTTTGGCGGAGTGATGAAGCTTGCACTAGGTCGAAAAAACCAAAATGTAGAAAGCCCACAAGAGAAATCAAAGTAGAGGCTTAACTCAATGCATAAAAACAATATCAAGCCCAGATTAAAAGAGTCTACAGACAAGCTAGATTTACTAAGAATGCAACCGGAAGTTGCATTAGTTTCTTCCATGTTGAAGTCCAAAACGCTCACTGCATTCGTAATAATTGGTGTGCTGGGTTTTGCGACGTTTTTCTACTTCCTGTATAACATGGCAGGCGCTTAGCACTTGAGCTAGACAATCAACTAAATAATCAGCCAGACAACCAGCTAGGCAATCACCTAGACAATAAATTAAGAGACACAATTACATGCGTTTATGGACTTATAAACTGCCTTTTCACTATCAAAACGACCAGTATGAAGTGAAGTTTTTCTTTTCCATGACAGAGTACACATCGCAGCTATTTCGCGACGGTATCCTCATCGACGAATTTTCAGGCATATTCAAAACAGGAATGAAAGTTGTCGAACATAACGTTGAACTTGAGAACCAAACCAGCAAGTTAACAGTATCTGTCGGTTATATCAGTATGTGGACTGTTGCAATCGAAGTAAGAGAAGACGACGACTTAATTTATGCCAGCCATCCTGGTAAAGATATTCGATACGCAGAAAAGACCATCGAAAAATTAAACGCCCTCGGCGACGATATTCAATCACCGGAAGAACAGCAACGCCAGCAAGAAAAGTGGCAGAAAAACAAACACTCTATCTTTGCTGACGTTTTCCTTGGTATCGCCTTCTTTATTGTCGCCAAGGTAACCGACGACCTGACACTAGCAGCTTTTACGGGGGTGGGGTTAGGCTTAGGTCTAGTCGTTTTACAGCGTTTCGTAAAAGTTGATTTGCTTGGCGGTTTCGCGGTTTTTGGTACCGCTATGCTGTTGATATCCGCAATATTTTCGTTGGTTTATCAAAGCGAATACATGGTACAAATGAAAGGCACAATACTCGGAATACTCACCGCCTCACTCGCCTTGGCAGATGGCGTATTCAGGAAAGGTGGTTATTTCGGTGCACGATTTGAACGCTACTTAAATTCGCCCATCGATCACGCCTACTTCGTTACTGGCTTAGGACTAATTGGCTTAGTAATGGCGGCACTTAATTACCTTGTAGCCACCTACTTTAGTAAAGACTTCTGGCTTACCTACTCTACCTTTTTAGACATGCCACTTTATATGGTGATGATCTTCACTCTAGTTTGGCAGGCAGGTAAAAAACACAGCGCCAAAAACAGGCTAAAGGCGAATAAAAGCTAACATGATAGAAGGTTAAATGACAAAACTTAACAAGTGCACAAAAGCATTTAGTCATCAGTTGATTGCCATGTGCACTTGTCTAGCCACTCGACTTAGCTCAATCTTCCGGCTTTTTGGCGACGATAAAGCCCACTCGCTGCTCCCCAATTGTCAGTATGTACTGTTTTAGCTTGTTTAAGTTGCCAAAGGGATAACAGTGCGTCGCATCAATATCGACAAAATCCGCCTCTGTTAACTGTTCCAACCAATAATTTTCTGAATGAAAGCAAACGCCGACGCCCGCAGTGTTAGCGCCTAATTTCTCGGTAAGGTATTTCAGCATGCGTGAGGCGGTGAGCTCATAAATCACGCGACTCGCCGAATCATCAGTAAAGGTACCACGATAAAAGTTCTCAAATATCATCACGATGCCGCCGGGATTCAGCAGATCGTACGCCTGATTTAACCCTTCTAATTGCAGCCGACATGATTTCGCATAGCTATCGCTAATAAAATGATGGAGCACCCAGTTAAATTGAATAGCATCAAAGGTTTTGTTTTTAGGTAAATCTTGAAAGGTACCAGCGATCAATGTTTTGCGCCGATTTCGAATGTTTTTGTCTAACAGGTATTGCTCGGGTTCGACAATGGTGCAGTTAGCATTGGGAAAGTTAAACAAAAACCGGTCAACATATTTCCCGTTACCGCCACCCACATCGAGCATTTCAAATTCCCTTGAAGAAAAGTGTTGGTTGTTTATCGCCTGTTGTATCAATTTGAAGAGTTTTGCATCGACGTATTCGGTGTCGAATTCGTAGGTTTGTTCGGTTTGAAGTAGTTTTACGTTGTATTTCATTTTGTCACCTCAACACTATTACCTGCATATTCCATTCCGAACGAAATAAAACGAATTATCCAAATTTCTGACCTAGATTCTGATTTTGCGAAGCAATTTGATTTGCATTTTGCATATGGTATTTTGAATAGAATTATTCGGGAGTCGCAATCCCAACCCCTTGATAAGGTAATTTCCAATGAAAATAAAAACGATATTCAACACTACATTCCTTGCCGCAACATTCTTTACCACCACATTGATGATGACTACTCTCAGCCTACCTACTTATGCTGCGGATAAGCAATCAAGCGCGCACGTAAAAGAAAAGCAGCAACTTGAACAAACGTTAAACGACTTTTTAGCAAACTCAGTAAAGAACGATTTTAAAAACCACAACAGCTTTTGGGCAGACGAACTCATTTACACAAGTTCAGCTGGCTTGCGCTTTGACAAAGCTTTCATCATGAAAGATTTAGATCCCAACAAAAATGTAGAAGCTGGTGAATTACCACCACATTACTGGGCAGAAGAAACGGATATTCGTGTTTATGGTGATATCGCTATTGTGGCGTTTAAGCTCATGCACAAAGATAACAAACAAGCGAAAGTGCTAAGGCAGACCTATTACAATACAGGAACATTCGCGAAACGCGATGGTAAATGGCAAGCGATTGCGTGGCAGGCCACCAAAATACCACAAACTAGTGAGGCCAATTAATCTCGGTAGCATAAAGCAATCTCGTTAGCACGAAACAAGAAAACAAGCGGCAGTTGCTGCAACTGCCGTTTGCTCACTTTACCTAATTATTCTGGATAACGTTAACCGCTAACTCCATGCCGTCAACCGTCCAACGGTCTGCAAGTTTATTGTAAATCACACGGCCAATTAACTGTTTCTCACTGCCGTCAGAATAACTCACCTGCATTTTACAAATATGATTATGAGTAAGCTCAAACTCTGGGATCTCAACAGATAATGGCGCTACTACCTTATCCTTAGGTGTTCTTCTTTTGTACCAATCTCGGGCTATTAGTTCGAATGTAAACGCCTGCAATTCTCAATTCCTATTTATTTCCTATACTTAACGGCACAAGGTTGAAATAACTAATCCAAAGAGAGTGTTATTATGACTGCCTCGCTTACGCATATTGCCCTACATGTTAACGATTTAGAAGCCTGTATTCAGTTTTATATGGACTACGCAAACCTAGAAATAGTGCGAGATAGACGACCACATGGTGATGACGGAAAGCGCATCGTCTGGTTAGCAGAGCCAAGTAAGGCACAAGAATTCATTATCGTTGTACTACCTAATGGTCCTAAAAAGCAGCAAGCAGAGGATGATTTTTCCCACTTAGGCTTTGCCCTAAGCTCTAAACGCGCTGTTGATGAAATTGCTGACAAAGCCATGGTTGACGGCATTTTAGTTTGGCCATGCCGACAAGAGCCCTACCCCGTTGGCTATTATTGTGGCGTAAAAGATCCAGATGGAAACTTTGTTGAATTCAGTTACGGACAGCCGCTTGGACCTGGCGCACAAAAGGAAACGTTTTAGCGACTAGTCGCAATGCTGAATGATGGTATTGGCAAGGTTTTCTAGCCATACCGCATAACCTTCTGGGTCAAATTTTGCTGAGCATTTATTCATGAAGCCATGAAAATAGTTAACTTTTTCTTGTGAGAACTTGGAGCTTGAAAACTTGGATTGGTTTTCACTAGGCGTTGTCAGTGATGCAGCCTGTCCTTCGGCCAACGTTTCTATAAGGTCATCAATATCAAAATGGGCTTCGCTTTTGGGAAACACCAAATGCATAGGCACTAATGGCGAAAGTTCTGTTAAGTGCCTGATCTGCCCACCATAAAATCCCACCGCGTGAACATTTCGATATTGTTCGCCTTCAAGCGATGCAGCCAACCGCCACACCGCAGAAGCGCCTGCACTGAATCCAATCACCCATGTGGCATGCTTGAAGTCCAATTTAGCAAGCACAGCGCTTACGTCATTGGCATATTGTTCGATGGTTGAATGAGTGGAAAAGTACTGATAGGCCTCAGCTTCGTCAGCGAAGTTAAATCGCTTACCCGCATACGGGTCAACTATGTGGCAACTGATATTGTGACAAATGCTATCGCGACTAGTGATATCGACGGATTTCGCAGTGTCAGTCGCTTTGTGTTGAATACGTGTCTGCAGATCAAACGCTAACTTATCAAGCGCCGACGTTTGACCAAATATATCGCTAACAAACAGAAGATTCATAGCACTTACTACACCCATGTTGCATCAACTTCTACGCGAATAAAGCTAGGCTTCTTCGTCCTGCTTGTCGATTTCTTCTGGCGCAACCGTAGTTTTACGACGCATTACCGGCGTGTCACCAGCATCTTGCAAAGTAAACATAGTTTTCTTATTGATACGTTTCGCCTTCGCTGGTGCTTGCTCTGTTTTCGCTGCTTTCTTCGCTTTAGCTTTCACAGGCTTTTTCTTCGGCTTAGGTTTAAGCCCTTTGAATTTGGCCGCTAAGCCTTCAACTTCGGTAAAGCTAATAGTCTGCTGTAAAAAGCCTTCGACGTTTTTAAAGCTAACCCAGTCTTTAGGACCAACAAACGATATTGCATCACCTTGATTACCTGCGCGGCCAGTACGACCAATACGGTGAACAAATTCTTCAGTATGCTTCGGCATATCAAAGTTAATCACGTGAGAGACGTTAACTAAGTCCAAGCCACGAGACGCTAAATCAGTGGTAATTAGGATTTGTTCGCGACCTTTTGAGAAACTATCCATGATCTGATTACGTTGGCTCTGGTTTAAATCGCCCGACAACGCAATAGCTGACTTGCCTTCGGCAATTAACTTACTTGCTAAACGCTCAGTGTCTGCACGTGTTGCAGTAAAGATAATAGTTTGCTGTAACTCTTCGTTCGCTAAGAAATGGTCAAGTAACGCTTCTTTGTGATCTAGATTGTCTACTAAATAAAAGCGTTTGGTGATATCTGCATGTTCCGTGTGACCGTGTTCAATGGCGATGCGCTTTGGTGATTTAAGCATATCAGCCGCAAACTCATTTACTTGTGCATGATCTAGCGTCGCAGAGAACATTAACGTTTGACGCTTACGGTGGTCTGCTGCGCTATTAATTTTTGCCAGCTGTTCAGCAAAGCCCAAATCAAGCATGCGATCCGCTTCATCAAGAATTAACAGCTCTAGGCCTTGCAGGTAAAAGTGACCTTGGTCTAAATGATCAGCTAAGCGACCCGGTGTCGCTACAATAAAATGTGGGTCTTTAGACAATGTTTTCACTTGGTCGTTAAAGTTTTCACCACCAAGAATTAACACCGACTTAAATTGTGTGTTTGCGGTAAATAAGCGCAATTGACCAAACACTTGTTTCGCCAATTCACGCGTAGGCGCAAGAATGAGTACGCGCGGATCTTTCTTCGACAATGCACGCTGTGTGCTAATGCGTTGAACCGCAGGCAGAATAAAGGCTAAGGTTTTACCCGAGCCAGTTTTAGAAGAGGCGATTAAGTCATGTCCAGCCATTGCCACTGGCACCGCCTTGGCTTGAATTTCTGTCGGTTCAGTAAAGCCCTTATGCTCTATCGTTTCCATTAAGCGTTTATCTAAACCAAAATCACCAAAATTCAATCTGTTCTCCTAAAATTCGTACGTAATTATAAAACCCCTATTATAACCGTAACCGCTAGCAATATAGCAGCGAATTTTAAATTTTATCGAGCAGATGTTGTCACATAGCTTTTGCAAGCTTTGGGTAACCTGACTAGTACCTAATAAGATGCAATGAAGAAAGGTGCAATGATGAAAGAAGCAATAAGGTAAGAAGAGTATCAATCAAAGCTAATAAAGCTATGTAAAACAAATTGAGACAAGACTAAACTAATACATAGCCTTAATCTCTTACTAGTAGTAGTTCTTAAGATAAAAAAGCCGGGCTTACTCGGTTGAGAAAAGCGAAGGGATATACGCAGCAAGCCCGGCTATGCAAAAGCTAAAGTGCCTTACGAAAAGCCTTAGAGGGTAAAGCCGCTGAACTCTTTTTTACTTAACTCGCCATTATTGTCTTTGTCTAACTCTTTAAATTTAGCTAGCAAAGATGGATTTACTTTGGCTTCTTCTAGACTGATAACACCGTTTTTATCTTCGTCTAACGCAGCAAACGCATCCAACGCCATCACTGAAAATGAACTTAAAACTACAAACATCGATACAATTACTTTTTTCATGCTAACTTCCTATCTTCTTTGTTTCTGGTTACTTTATTTCTGACTACTTTGCTAACTCTTACTGGCTATTTTGAGCCATTGAACGCAGCAAACTCTTGTTCGCTCAATTGCTTATCGCCATCTTTATCAAGCTTGCCAAAAGCGGCCAACAGTTCACTGTTTGATTTTGCTTCCGATTCCGAAATGTAGCCGTCGTTGTTTGCGTCTAAGTCACTAAAAGGAGTGCCTGCTTTTACACTTAATGCAGCTATGCCAATAACAACCGTTGCCAATGTCACTGTTCTAATCTTCATGGAAATTCCTCTGTTCATTTATTTTTTGAGTTTTGCTTAACCGAAAAATTATTTGTTAAGCTTGTTTTCGTTTCATGCTTTCACATTCACAAACTGGACATTCCAAGTTTGATGCCAAAACAATAAAAGATAATAAAAACAAGCAATTGAACGAATGTAGAAGTAAAAACGGTGCGTTTTAATGGATTTTTGTGTTGCCAAATGGCAACAATGCTAGCAAAGAACAAATTTAAACATTTAGAATCATACACTTACCGTGTCGCTAATTTGCAACACGAATGATTTCATCTTGAAATGATTCGACTGATTCATAATCGAATAGCGGATAAATTAAACAAGGGTTTATCGTGAAGAAATTTTTTTCTCAATCACTACAAAAACAAGCATTAGTCGCAATGCTTGTGGGGGTACTGCCAATCGTATTACTTACCCTATGGTACGCCCAAAGCATTGATCAACACCAACAAGAAACGCTCACCATATACGATAAAAATCAGCAACTTACACTTGAGTATAATTATATAAAAGCGGATATCATCGATATTGAAAAGGCACTCAAAAACAACCAAATATTAAAGAGTAATCAGCTCAAAGAAAGTATTGCGCAGAAGTGGCAAGGAACGCATCAACGCATAAAATTATTCCAACAAGAATTACAAAACACTAACTTTGTTGCCAAATGGCAACGACTACCTAAAATCAGTTTAAACAGCGGTGCTGAATTTGAAAAATTAGTCCTCGCACTTAAGCAACTTGATCCACTTTTTCAACAAACTCTTGATCAACGACTCGCTAAAAAAACCGATCAATTTAAGTCACTACAAACCGAATTTATTATTGGTTTAATTATTTTGCTTCCGTTACTCGTTATTATCAGCTCGTTTTTGATATTTCGAATTTGTCGCCAACTTAGCCAAGTGGAAACCGTACTTGCAGACGTTGGAAAAGGTCAACTAGACAGTCCGGTGCAACTTACGGGTAGCCAAGAATTAAAACAACTTGGTTCACGGTTAGACTGGTTAAGACGCGAGTTAAAACGCATACAACAGCAAAAAGAAACGTTTTTGCGCCATGTAACGCATGAATTGAAAACACCTTTAGCCTCAATCAATGAAGGCAGTAGCTTGCTTAATAGCGGCTTACTGGGCGACGTCAGTGAAAAACAAAAACGTATTTTAGCTATTGTTGAACAGTCAGTAGCAAAGCTAGCTCAAATGATTGATGACCTCTTAAGTTATAGTGCAGCGAGCCATCCAGACAACCTGCAACAAGTTGCACAATTAAGTCAGTTTGAACAAGAAATTACTCAACATTTAAGCGATACCATCGCTCAGCGAGATATCGCGCTTTATTGGCATATTAGTAGCAACGCAACCGTGCCTTATTTACCTTGCAAACTGATACTGACCCAACTCGTCAGCAACGCCATTATTCATGCGAAAAGCACGGTGAATATTTACATTAGACAAAATAACAATACCATTGAACTCAACGTTAGTGACGACGGGCAAGGTATAAACCCAGAGGAAGCCGAACTGCTGTTGCAACCCTTTTATCAAAGTGAAAGCAGTCAAAATAGTCAGGGCTCTGGGCTTGGTTTAGCCATAGTGTCGGAATGCGTTAATCAATTAAAAGGTGAATTAAAATGGCAAGAGACCGAATCAGGCGCCAGCATACTCATTACTTTTCCCTGCTAACAGGTCATGCAAAACAGCTGTTGTCAGTATGCTTAGTTGCGGGGTTAACCGCATGTTCTAGCATGCCTTTCAACCAAACCTTAAAGCGAATGAATGGAACAGTGCCAGTAACAGCAGCAATGCAACAGTTAATCGCTGTTTGTAATCAAAGCGACGTCGACACTGAAACGGCAACCGCAGTGCCTGAAGTTGTCATTAGTAATGAAGCACTCAACACATTTATTGAAAGTTACTGCGACACCAACTCGACCACAAAACAGTTAAAGCTAATAACTACAACAAAAGCGCAGTCAACGTGGTCGGCTGATTACCATATTTGGTTTGATTCATTGACTTTTCACACGGAAAATTTGCGCAAGCAAAAAATTACCAATTACTATTCAGATTCAAAAGCGCAAAAGCGCCAACAGCAGTTGTTAGAAGTGCAAAAACAGTTAATTGAACTTAAACAAAAGCTGGTTGATATTGAAAAACAACGCTTAGAAACTTCGCTTTCTGAAGGCGTCGACCTCTAAAGGATTATTATGAAAGATTTGGCTGTTGCCGCGAGTTTACTGTTGGTCGATGATGACACTTCACTTGCTGAACTATTAGCAATTAGATTGGAAAGCCACGGCTACCAAGTAACCGTGGCTGAAAGTGGCAATCAGGCGTTGTCGCTGTTAAAGCAAATTCCCATCGACTTAGTGATCACCGATTTTAAAATGGCGAACATGGATGGCTTTGCGCTAAACCAAGAAATTAAGAAGCTATACACTGGCCTACCTGTGATCATGATGACCGCGCATGGCTCTATACCTGACGCTGTCGATGCTATGCACCAAGGATTTGTGAGCTTTTTAACCAAACCCATTGATAGCCAACAAATGTTAGCGCTGATTGAAAAAGCACTAACGGGGAAAGTAAAACAGCAACACAGCACCGAACCTAACAACTTTCATGGTTTGTTGTACCAAAGTGAAAAAATGCATCAACTAGTACAACAAATGAAAGCATTGGCTAGCAGTAAAGTGAATATTTTAATTCAAGGCCAAAGTGGTAGTGGTAAAGAAGTCGCCGCCAAAGCTATCCACTTAGCCAGCGCACAAGCAGATGGGCCATTCATTGCCATTAACTGTGGTGCGATGCCAGGACATTTACTAGAGTCGGAACTGTTTGGTCATAAAAAAGGCGCTTTTACAGGCGCAGTGAGCGACAAAGAGGGCCTTGTTCAAGCCGCGAATAATGGCACCCTGTTTCTCGATGAAATAGGCGATATGCCGTTAGATCTGCAAGTAAAGTTACTGCGAGTGTTACAAGAAAAGAAAGTACGCCCAGTAGGCAGCCAAAATGAACAAGACGTTGATATTCGAGTACTCTCTGCTAGCCATAAAGACATTGTAAAAGCGGTTAAAGACAACCAATTCCGTGAAGATTTATACTATCGCTTAAACGTTGTATCTATCACTATTCCTAGTTTAAAAGAACGTCTGGATGATATTCCACTGCTAGCGAGTCGCTTTCTAAATAAACTGACAAACAACGATATACAGTTTAACCCGCAAAGTATCACTCGCTTGCTAAGCTACGATTGGCCCGGTAATGTGCGCCAACTGCATAATATTATTGAACACTGTATCGCCATTTGCGCAGGCCAAATAATCACAGAAGACTTGGTGACAAAAGCCCTACCCGACATCGATGAAACCCACAACGCCTTTGTTGGTTTAAACGAAGCGAAACGCCAATTTGAAATCGACTACATAAAAAAAGTGCTAGCTCTCACTGAAGGTAATGTTTCAGAAGCTGCAAAACTTGCACAGCGAAACCGATCCGACTTTTACAAGTTGATGAAAAAGCATCAAATCAATAATGAGTGATTTTGATAAAGCGATTCATCGCCTCTTAAAATAGGAAATTCACTATTCATTTTCACTCTAAAAAATATCACTTTATAGCGCGACGAGGACACAAACCAAGAGGCTCTAGTACACAACGGGGAAATCATGCTTTTTGTTCCCCTTTCTACAATGACTGAAAGTAACACTGATACTTTTTACTAGATAAAATAAAAGCTTAGTGCATAATGCTCATAGTTAAATTGTAGAAAAGAGGCAAATATGCGCTGTTTAGACAGAGCTTTTTGCCTATTAATAAGCTGTTATACACCTGATTGAAAATTCATGATCAATTTTAAAAATATAAATATTATTACTTCCCTAATAGCATTTTCACTATTCTTAGCACTTTTACTGTTTCCCCAGATAATGTTTTACTTATTTCAAATTACTGAAAATGAGTCAGCTTTTTTTATGGCTAGAAGAAGCTCCATATTATTTTTAGCTCTAGGGGTTCTAGCGTGGCTAACTCGAAACATTGATAGTAACGAATCAAAAAAAGCTATTTGTTTGAGCTACATAACCATGATGTTTGGTTTAGTAGTTTTAGGTGTTGTTGAGTATTTTCGTGACAAAACAGGTATAGGGATTTCATTGGCTATTGTTACTGAGTTTCTATTAGGTTCTGCATATATACGAGTTTATTATTTAAATCGACACGCCGTATAACAAGAGACTATGGCGTCTTACCGCTTGGCTTGCGCTCATTCTTCGCTAATTATAGCCAAGCGTAATCCGCCCGATATTGCGGCGTTATTGCTCCCTGTTTATCGGTTGGCGCAGGTTATTAGTAGAGCCCACATTTACTACTTCAAGCTAGTTACACATGGCGATTCTAGCACCGTTATAATAAAGTAAATAGACGAGTCAATTACATACAGCCTCCCGTCACTTGTCTCCGTATCATTGTCTGCATGTAATAGCCCACTCTTAGAGCAACAAATTTTGGAGGTTCTTATGAAAGGTCACGGTGCTTACAAATTAGAAGTTAACAACAATACGATTACTTTTAACGCTTATGGTGCTTGGAATTATGAAACTGCAGAAGAATGGGGAAGAGAATTGAAAGACATTGTAGTTCAAATGAACAATAAGCCTTGGGCGTTTTTGTCTAATCTGACTGAGTGGGAATTAATAACACCTGACGCTAAAGAATATATATCCGAATTATATTCATGGTTTAACAAACAAAACTTTAAATATTTGGCTATCATCTATGGTCTTTCTGTTCAAAAAAGTCTACTTGAAGAACATCACAAAATCTTTACCAATGTGGAGATTGAGTACTTTGATGATTTAGATGAAGCAATTTGCTGGTTGAACAGTGTTGGCTTTTGAAAAGTATAAAAAAGCATTCAAATGGTAAATAGTTGAAGGTGCTAATCTTCGTTATTGATAGCGTCACGCACAGTAGCGCTAGAACACCAGTGGCTACTAGTTTTAGATAACGGGTTTATTCTTCTCACATACCTGCTTACTAAGCATTAATTTCCTTTCTTTGATTTTTCAGCGTAGTAATACAAAAAAGCCAGTGACAAATCACTGGCCTTTAAAACCGTCAACGTATTTTAGGGTTGAATAATGCTGAATTTAAGCTTAGCTATTCGCTACACGCTCAGCAATGGCAGCAAGTGCCATATCAATACGTGCTAGAACTTTCTCTTTTGGTAGTAATTCAAGCGTAACATCTAGCGATGGTGAGTTACCTGCGCCAGTTGCTGCTACGCGAAGTGGCATACCCACTTTACCCATACCAAGTTCAAGTTCTTCAGCTGTTGCATTAATTGCTGCGTGAATATCAGCCGCTACCCAGTTTTCAAGTGCAGCTAATTTTTCTTTCACTAACGTTAATGGCTCTGCTGCTACAGGACGTAAATGCTTTTTAAGTGCTGTTGCATCAAATTCAGTGAAGTCTTGGTAGAAGTAAGCAGAAATCGCTGCCATTTCTTTCAATGTTTTTACGCGATCTGCTTGTACTTTAACAATTTCTTCTAGTGCTGGACCATTGTCAGTACTAATTCCTTGGTCAGCCATGTGCCATGCTAAATGCTCAGCAACGTAGCTTGGCTCAAGCGTTTTCATGTAGTGCTGGTTTACCCAGATTAGCTTGTCAGTGTTGAATGCTGACGGCGCACGGTTACAACCAGTTAGGTCAAATAGTTCGATCATTTCGTCAACAGAGAAAATCTCTTGGTCGCCATGAGACCAACCTAAACGCACTAAGTAGTTAAGTAGTGCTTCTGGTAAGTAACCTTCGTCACGGTATTGCATCACGCTTACTGCACCATGGCGCTTAGATAGACGTTTACCGTCGTCACCTAAGATCATTGGGATATGAGCATATTGCGGTACAGTTGCACCAAGTGCTTTTAAGATGTTGATTTGCTTTGGCGTGTTACTGATGTGATCGTCACCACGAACAACGTGAGACACTTTCATATCCCAGTCGTCTACAACAACGGTTAAGTTGTATGTTGGTGAACCATCAGAACGCGCAATGATTAAGTCATCTAGCTGGCTATTGCTAATTGTGATATCGCCTTTCACGATATCGTTAATCACTACGTCGCCTTCTAGCGGGTTCTTGAAACGAATTACGTAAGGCTTGTCTTCTGGGTAATCCGTGCGGTCACGCCACATGCCGTTGTACTTTTCAATTTCGCCTTTCGCTTTCGCTTCTTCACGCATAGCTTCAACCTCTTCAGGTGTACAGTAACAACGGTACGCGTTACCTGATTCAATTAATTGCGCGATAACTTCTTTGTAGCGGTCGAAACGCTGAGTTTGGAAGTAAGGACCGTGGGTCCAATCTAACTTCAACCAGTTCATACCATCCATAATGGCATCAACCGATTCCTGCGTTGAACGCTCTAAGTCTGTATCTTCAATACGTAAAATGAAGTCGCCGCCATTCTTCTTAGCGTATAACCAGCTGTATAAAGCAGTACGTGCACCGCCAACATGAAGATAACCAGTTGGGCTTGGCGCGAATCGAGTTGTTAAAGTCATAAATTACTCACCAAATAAAGTAGCGAAATCGCCCTAAGAAATTAACTTTTTAGCTTTCTTGGGCTAATACGCTGAATTCGTCTATAAAATTGCGCGCTATTTTATCAGGCTAGGTTAATTAATACAGCTTTTGTCTGCGACATTTGGCGTATAAAGCACAGAAAAGTTCGTAAAACCAACACATTGATGAAAAAGGATGCACTTGAACTGAAAAGCGATAGAAAATGCCAAAAATCCAAGTTTTTGTGTTGACAGTAATTCAAAGACACCTATAATACGCCCCCACAGAGACGGACGGTTAGCTCAGTTGGGAGAGCACCGCCCTTACAAGGCGGGGGTCACTGGTTCAAGCCCAGTACCGTCCACCACTTTTTCGAAGTACCTGTTTCTGTTAGATATAATCCGGACGATTAGCTCAGTTGGGAGAGCACCGCCCTTACAAGGCGGGGGTCACTGGTTCAAGCCCAGTATCGTCCACCAC
>CANLNK010000008.1 GCA_947492575.1 uncultured Thalassotalea sp. | reverse complement strand
AAGCCCAGTATCGTCCACCACTACTTTCTCAGAATACCAAACAATTTATTTCCTTATAGTTATTGCTTTAAAAGCGGTGCGAGCACCTTCTACTCTTTACAACCCGCGCCAAGTCACTAGTTTAAGCCCAGTATCGTCCACCACTACTTTCTCAGAATACCAAACAATTTATTTCCTTATAGTTATTGCTTTAAAAGCGGTGCGAGCACCTTCTACTCTTTACAACCCGCGCCAAGTCACTAGTTCAAGCCCAGTATCGTCCACCACTACTTTCTCAAAATACCAAACAATTTATTCCTTGTACTTATTGCCTTAACAGCGGTGCGAGCACCTTCTACTCTTTACAACCCGCGCCAAGTCACTGGTTCAAACCCTTTACCGTCCACTACCACTTTCTTAGAATTCCAAACAACCTATTTACTTATAGTTATTGCTTTGGGGAGCGGTACGAGCACCTTCTACTCTTTGCAACCCGCGCCAAGTCAGTGGATCAATTCCAGTATCGTCCACCACTAACTTTTCCAAGATTTAACACAATTGCACAGCGGTGCGAGCACCTTCTACTCTTTACAACCCGATCCAAGTCACTGGTTCAAACCCAGTATCGTCCAACACTACTTTCTTAGACTTCCAAACAACCTATTTATTTATAGTTATTGCTTTGAAGAGCGGTACGAGCACCTTCTACTCTTTACAACCCGATCCAAGTCACTGGTTTAAGCCCAGTATCGTCAACCACTTTTTTTTTCCAAGATTTAATAGAATTGCACAGCGGTGCGAGCACCTTCTACTCTTTACAACCCGATCCAAATCATTGGTTCAAGTCCATTGTCCTCCACAGCCAGTCCACTCTTCGTTAAAACCTCCATTCAGATAGACAACTTTTGCCTAATAATTCTCGTGAAGAGGCATTAATCAAATTTGTGAATAGCTTGCCTTTAAAACAGCTAAGATAACGTTGAATATTGGAAAGAGATACTTAAGAACCGCAAAGAATTTGATGTAAGAGATTGTAGAGAACCTAATGACCAGCGTTGTATATACCTACGCGCAAAACTAGCCATAAAAAAAGCGAGCCTTAGCTCGCTCTTAGGAATACGGTTTTTTGAATTAGCCGCCAATGCGCTTGTTAGCTGCGTCAGTTAGCTCAGCTGAAGTAATGCTAGATAACATATCTGACACTTTTGCTTTTGGCAGCTTGCTGATCATCATGCTGCCTGTTGCAACTGCATTTCTTTCAGATGCGAAAGCAAGTAGGTTCTTACCGTTACACTGAACACCGTCAAATACTTTGCGGATCTTTAAGTTGTTTGCTTTAAGGAATGAACGTAGGCGCTTTTTGTCGTCTGCCGCTACGTATTGGCAAAGGTTTTCTGCCAAGTTAAAAGCATTCGCTTGAGGAACAACAGCAACAGTTGAAAGTAACGCAACAGCAGGAACAAGAAGTAATTTTTTCACGGGTTAAATCCTTAACACAACAATTCGACAGATTAAAAAAAGTGAAACGCGCATTAAGGTGCCCAGTGCATTAGGTAACTTCGCCATCATAGCATTTGCGTAACAAATACCTTAGACCGAAAGCTTTGCGTAATACCCTTTCAGATACCTTGCCGTTTCTTGCGGCGCGCATTATACACGTTACCTTTTGATAAACAATTACTTTTTTGTGAAATATCAAAAAATAGCCCAAACGCCTTTTTCCATTCGCTGAATAATTTTTATACAACCCATTGAAAAGATTAAAAATGCGTTAAGTTATTACCTATGTTAAAATTTAACTATTATTTGAAACTTTTTTAACGCTATGACTACTGTTTACTTAGTTGAAATTACCGAGCAACCTATCGAGCTCTACAAATTGCTTAAAATCGCTGACCTAGTTTCAGGTGGAGGCGAAGCTAAGGTATTGATCAGTGAAGGGTATGTCTTACTCAACAACGAAGTTGAATTTCAAAAGCGTAAAAAAGTTTACGGTGGTGACTTCATTCAGTTAGGCGACAACATCATCGAAGTTCAGTTTACAGGTGAGTTACCTGAAACTACGCAAGAGACATTCGATGAGCCAGAAGTTGCTGACGATTATGCTGTTGTTCAGCCATTGGGCGACTATCAAGAAGCATTAAATCAGCCTTCTCCGCAGCCTCGTGTGGCGAGTAAAAAAGACAATTCAAAATCAGCAAGCAACAAGCGTTTAGGTGGCAGCAACAAAGCCAAGAACAGTGCAAAAAAGAGCACCAAAGACGCAAAGAAAAAACCTAAACCGACATCACCACAAAGTGGCAAACGACGCGCGATTTCTTTCTAACGAGATCGCCCAAATCCACTCAAATCCACAAAAAAACAACAGCAATCACACGCCTACTAACCTTTATTTCCCTGATATAGCCACCGTTGCCTGTTGCAAAATTTGTCGATTTTTCAATCCTATGGCGTTATCTCATCAAAAACCAACCCCGTTTATCGTGAATTAACGGGGATTTGTCGCTGCGATCTATCTGTTGTTGTAATTTGATGTTACATTATCACGATTTTTTATCATAACAACCAGAGAAGAAACGTCAGTACTATGAAAATAAGAAAACCGTTAGCGCTCGCTATTCTGTTGCCACTTACAGTGGCTACTTCAGTTTATGCATCGGCGATCAAGCAAACGAAAGGCGACTTTGAAGATAAGTTCCGCCAATTAGAAGAAGTGCTTCCAACGCCAAACGTATACCGTAATGCCGCGGGTGAGCCAGGTGAAAATTATTGGCAACAAAAAGTCGACTACAAAATCAAAGTCTCTTTAGATGAAGAAAAGCGTCGATTAACTGCTAGTGAGAAAATCACTTACCAGAACAACTCTCCATACAGACTTAAATACTTATGGGTACAGTTAGATCAAAACATCTTCAAAGATGACTCGATCGCTAACATGAGCCAAAACTTTGGTGGTATTGGTGACCGCGGTCCTTCAGCTTCTGCAGGCAGCGCGAGCAAGCCAGCGAAACTTAGCTTAGGCGCTCTTCGTCGCCAACAATTCTTAGCTGATAACGAAGTGGGTTATGAAATTAGTGCAGTAAAAGATAGCCGTGGTAAAGCTATCGACTTCACTATTGTTGGTACGCAAATGCGTATCGACTTACCTAAGCCGCTTAAATCTGGTGATGACGTAGAATTCTCAATCGATTTTGCTTACAACATCGTTGAAGAAGACGCAGTATCAGCGCGTGCTGGTTACGAGAAATTTGAAGATGGCAACGACATTTTCTTACTAGCACAATGGTTCCCTCGCCTTCACGCTTACACAGATTACGAAGGTTGGAACAACAAAGAATTTTTAGGTCGTGGTGAATTCACGCTTGAATTCGGTGACTACGAAGTAGAAATCGAAGTACCTGCTGACCACATTGTTAGCTCAACGGGTGTTCTTTCTAACCCTAAAGACGTATTAACAAAAACACAACGCGACCGTTTAGAAGAAGCTAAAACAGCTAAACGTCCAGTGTTTATCGTTACTGAAGAAGAAGCGTTAGAGAACGAAAAAGAAGGCACTGACAAGCGTAAAACTTGGGTGTTCAAAGCGAAAAACGTTCGTGACTTCGCTTGGGCTTCATCACGTACTTTCATGTGGGATGCTAAAGGTTACAAGCAAGGCGGTGATGTTCAAGACCACGTAATGGCGATGTCTTTCTTCCCTGTTGAAGGTGGCGATCTGTGGAAGAAGTACTCTACTGAGTCTGTAATCCACACGATGGAAGTATACTCACGTTACTCATTCGACTACCCATACCCTACAGCACAGTCAGTAAATGGTCCTGTAGGTGGTATGGAATATCCAATGATCACGTTTAACGGTCCACGTACTGACTTACAAGACGATGGTACTCGCACATACTCTCAAGCAGAGAAGCGTTTCCTAATCGGTGTTGTTATTCACGAAATTGGTCACATCTACTTCCCAATGATCGTTAACTCTGACGAGCGTCAATGGACTTGGATGGATGAAGGCTTAAACAGCTTCTTAGATGGTGTTGCTGGTCGTGAATGGGATCCAAACATTCCTTGGGGTGTTGAGCCGCGTGACATCGTTGGCTACATGAAGTCTCAAAACCAAGTACCAATTATGACGCAATCTGATAGCGTTTTACGCCTTGGTCCAAATGCTTACACAAAACCTGCTGCTGCATTAAACATTCTTCGTGAAGTAATCTTAGGTCGTGACCTATTCGACTTCGCATTCAAAGAATACTCAGAGCGCTGGATGTTCAAACGCCCTACACCATCAGATTTCTTCCGCACAATGGAAGAAGCGTCAGGTGTTGACCTAGATTGGTTCTGGCGTGGTTGGTTCTACTCAACAGACCACGTTGACATTTCAATCGACAAGGTTTACCAAATGCGTTTAGACACGAAGAACCCTGATATCGATTTCGCACGTTTACGTGACATTGAAAACGACAAGCCTTCTTCATTATTTGTTGAGCGTAACAAAGCGGAAGGTAAAGAGTTATGGATCGACCGTAACCCTGACATTCGTGACTTCTACGACGAAAACGACCGTTTCACAGTAACTAACAAAGAACGTAACAAGTACAACAAATTCCTAAAAGGCTTGAAGCCATGGGAACGTGAAGTATTTGAACGTGCTGTGAAAGAAGACAAAAACTACTACGTGTTAGAATTCTCTAACAAAGGTGGTTTGGTAATGCCTATTCTTCTTCAACTTACTTACAAAGACGGTACTGTTGAAGACCAATACATTCCAGCTGAAATCTGGCGTCGTACACCTAAGCAAGTTCGCAAACTTATCATCACTGATAAAGATAAAGAACTAGCAAGCGTTGTTGTTGATCCAGGTTGGGAAACGGCTGACGTTGACGTAGAAAATAACCACTACCCACGTCAAATCGTTCCTTCACGTGTTGAAGCATACAAGCGTAAGAAGAGCACGTCGAAAGTAGCTCGCGATATCATGCAAGATATCAAAACTGAGTTAAAAACCGACGAAGAGTCAGACAAAGACAAGAAAGAAGAGAAAAAGGATAACTAATGCCGAAAGGTCTAGGTCTTTTTCTTTCAGCAAGCCTACTAATGGTAGCAAGCGTAGTGTTTTCAAACACTGCCCTTGCTCACCAACAAAAAGCTGCTGAAACGACAGTTTTGTTGAATAAGCGTTCGAACCATGTCGAGATTATGCATCGTTTTTATCTTCACGATACGGAACATGCTGTGCAGTCTTTATTTAATAAAACTGCCGATATTCTTGACTCGAAAGAAACGCAGCAGCAATTTGCTGACTACGTTGCAGAGCAATTTTTTGCACGCACACTTGACGGTAAAGCATTACCGCTTTCAAACGTTGGTTATGAAGTGGAAGGTAAGTTCTTCTGGGTTTACCAAGACACGCCATTGCCGGCTAACTTAGAAGGCATGCAACTATACAACGGCAGCTTACGTGACATCTGGCCAATGCAAATCAATATGGTTAATGTCGAAGGCAAAGGGAATGTTAAAACCTTGTACTTCCAAGACGATAAAGACTGGTTAGTTGTTAAGTTCTAACACTGCTTCAACCCTATATAAAAAGAGCTAAGTCGAGTTATCGAGTTAGCTCTTTTTTTTCGTACTGAATCTACTGGCAAATGTTGTCAATTTTTTACAATGCAAGTATTCAACTCATTAGTTACCATGCGGCCTTGCGTAAGCGACTCAAGATCTTCTGAGAAAAAACTGCGTACGTCATAAGCAATAGGATGGCTAGCCCGCTTAGAAAATTGACTAAAATCGAAACTGTCTAACGCTATATCAGTCGTATTAGCTAAAAACTTATCAAGACGTTGGCCATTGTCGCTCACAAAAATATCGATTTTTACCGTCATTTCACAGCGTGAAATTGCTTGAAAATGATAGTCATGCAGCATAACCATTGCCTTGGCACCTAAGGTTACGTGGCCACCATAAGAGACATCTATATCTAAAATCTCGCCTCGTCTGTCCCAGTTAATACCGCCAATCGTTACTACATGTGGTAAACCACTTTCTAATATTGCTTTTCTCGCCCCGATAGCCATCGGGTCGTTAGCTGCCCAGATAATGTCGACATTTCGATAGCGTAAAATTCCTTTTACCTTGCGGTAAGCTTCGTCTTTTGACCAGTGCGCCACTGGCGTATCCACAAGTACTAACTGAGGAGTATCGTTGATGAAAGACTCCATTCCTCTTTTTCTCTCAAGCGCGGCTGCTGAGCGATAATCCCCTTGCAGAGCTAACACATTAAGTTTTTTATTCACTCCTGATGGCAATCTATCTTGATGGATTGCAAAGAGGTCGGCCATTAGCTTTTGGCCAACTAGAAAATTGTCTGGTATTAAACTACCCAAAATTAGTTTTCTTTTATTGACACTCAAACTTTCTAGTTCACCGTTAGTGAACCCGTTTAACAGCATAAGTATGGGAATATTATGAGCAGCCAGCTCTTGCACTACCGATAAGCCAGCTCCTTTCTCGTTGACGACAATGGCATAGTCAGGTTGGTATTGCACCACCTCTTTTGCCATTTGTTTCATTAATATGTGGTCTCGTTGCGCAAATAGCGTAGTGAGTTCAATATCTAAGTCTTCGGCAGCGGCTTCCATAAAGCGGTTTACACTGGACCAAAAAAAACCAGTGTCATCGCCAGATGGATGACCCGGATTTAAAAAAACAACTTTGATGTTCTCAGCTTTTAACGATGCATTAAACAACGTGCATAAGAACAACAGCACAACAACAATAAAACGCCTCATACATCTTATTTTAGCTGAATTAAATCGCTTGGTTAATCAAGTTTTTATTCATTTTGTTAGCTTATTTCCCTTCTCAAGATTTAACATTTATTTAACAGCATGTTACGAAAAACATACATCGAAATTTATTCTTATTAACGCGATGCATCTATACTTTTGATATGAATACCAATAGCCAATTATGCAATTACACAGATGAGTCCGGCTGCCATTGCACAGCGCCAGCCGATAGTTCTGGTTTTTGTTTTTGGCATGATAGGAATGCGGATAAATCAGGTGACGGTGTAAGAGAAAAACTAGAGGAGTATGCTAAATCGGGCGGTCTACTAAGGGGGGTCATATTAAAGCAGGCTAATCTAGAAAATATCGATCTGGTTAATCACCACCAAAAGCAAGGTTATGACCTTTCTCATGCAGATTTCTACAAAGCAAAGCTGAACGGCGCTCATCTTTTTAATGCCAATTTAACTAATGCCAGTTTAATGAAGGCAGATCTCAGTCTCGCCAGTTTAAACTGTGCGAACTTAGTTAATTGCAATTTACTGGGCGCTCGTTGGTCTGAAACAAAGATAGAAAACATAAAAGTTGGTAAGCGTTTAATTCAGGAACAGAAAGGTATAGCCGCAGCTAAATCCAATGCAAAAGTAGAAGCCAACGACTACTTTGAACAAGCTGAAGAAATCTATCGTGATTTGCGTAAGCATGCAGAAAAAGAAGGTATCTTTACTTTAGCTGGTGCATTCATTCGCAAAGAGCTCACTATGCGGCGATATCAACAACCGAGATTCAGTATTAAGCGCTTTACGTCGAAGGTCGTCGATCTTTTTTGCGGTTATGGCGAAGCCCCCATGCGAATTGTCGGCATTTCTGTGTGTATGATAATTTGCTGTGCGTTTCTCTACACGATGACCGGACTCAACTACAACGGTGAACTACAAGTCTTCGATGCCAATGCCTCAGCAACACAGAATATAGAGCTCTTTTTCTCATGCCTCTATTATTCGATCGTTACCTTTACAACGCTCGGTTATGGCGACTTTACACCAATCGGGCTTTCTCGCGCAATAGCCGCCCTAGAAGCCTTTACAGGCAGTTTTACCATCGCGCTATTCGTGGTAGTCTTCGTAAAGAAAATGACGCGTTAATTCCCATTCCCATAGTTATCTCGCCTGAGCACAAGAAAAATTATATAAAAACCAATGAAAATATTACGAAATTACCCGCTAGCAACGTTAGCAGCTTTATTTTTGGCAACAAACAATGTTGCCGCTAATCCATTAACCAGAGAGCTGCCAGCTTTACCCGAACCTATTTCAAATAATGCAGTGACGACGGTTAACCATAATGGTCAGCAAGTTTTGTTATCCTTCAACGGCCTACTTGCAGGTAAAGATTACACCGATGTTTCTAATAAAGCCTTTATGCTCCAAATTGGTAAAAATAGCGATAAGCAGATGGGCAAGATTAAATGGCAAACTATAGATGATGTGCCAATCGCTCAGCCAATAAACGGCTTAACTGGACGACTAGCATCCATTGCAACATCAATCGGCAGCAAAGCGTATGTGTTTGGTGGTTATACCGTTGCAAAAGATCATAGCGAAGTGTCAGTGCCAGATGTTTATAGCTTCGATATCAATGCTCAAGCCTACCAGCTGTTGCCGCCTATGCCTGTCCCTGTTGATGACAGTGTCGCCCTTACCTACCAGAACCGATATATCTACTTAGTAAGTGGGTGGCATAACGATGGCAATGTTAATTTAGTGCAGGTGTTTGATACGCATACCAACGAGTGGCAACAAGCTAGCCCTTTCCCTGGTAAGCCCGTGTTTGGTCAAGCTGCTGCAATGTCAGGGGACAAGATGATAGTTTGCGATGGCGTACGTGTTGATGTGCACCTTGATAAAAGACGCAGCTATGCCGCAGAGCCCGCTTGTTACCTCGGTAAGGTATCGAAAGACAATATTACCCGTATAGACTGGCGAAAAGTAAAACATCCTACGGGCATCGCACGTTATCGCATGGCGGCAGTAGCTAACATTAGTGAAGATGCCGCTTATTTTATTGGTGGTAGCGACAATCCCTACAACTACAGTGGCATCGGCTACAACGGCGTGCCATCATCGCCTGATAGCAAGATCTGGCGTTTTGATTTTAACAGCAACGAATGGTCATTTATTGAAAGTAATACCGCGACGATGGATCATCGCGCAGCTGTTATCGTAAACGGTAATTTAATGACCATTGGTGGCATGAAACAAGGCCAAGTCGTTACAAGTGAAGTGATTCCACATTATGCTTTACCATCTGGCAGGTCGCCTAAGTAGAAAAGCAGATGTGCAAGGCGTGGCAACCGAGAAAAGTTGCGGCTAAATCGCTTATTTACCGTTTTTTTTCCCTAGCCGCCCTGCTAGAATAACGCCAATTTTCATTCACGCTTTCGGATAATAATTAATGCGTACCAGTCAATATTTAATTTCTACGTTAAAAGAGACACCAGCAAGTGCTGAAGTTGTCAGTCACCAGTTAATGCTACGTGCAGGTTTAGTACGTAACGTCGCTTCTGGATTGTACACTTGGCTGCCGACAGGTTTAAAAGTGTTGAAAAAAGTAGAAAATATTGTGCGTGAAGAGATGGAACGTGCAGGTGCAATTGAAACCTTAATGCCAATGGTACAGCCTGCAGATCTTTGGGAAGAATCTGGCCGTTGGGACGACTACGGTCCAGAACTACTGCGCCTAAATGACCGCCATCAACGCCCTTTCGTATTAGGCCCAACGCATGAAGAAGTGATCACTAAATTAGTGAGCAACGAGATTGCAAGTTACAAGCAATTGCCATTAAACATGTTCCAAATTCAAACTAAATTCCGTGACGAAATTCGCCCTCGTTTCGGTGTTATGCGTGGTCGTGAGTTCTTAATGAAAGATGCATACTCTTTCCACACAAGTGACCAATGTCTAAAAGAAACCTACCAAATAATGTTTGATGCATACTGCCGTATCTTTGAACGCTTAGGTTTAGAGTTCCGTCCAGTAATTGCTGACAACGGTTCAATTGGTGGTGAAGGCTCGCACGAATTCCACGTATTAGCAGACAGCGGTGAAGATGATATCGCGTTCAGCGACGGAAGCGACTTCGCGGCAAACGTTGAAAAGGCAGAAGCATTAGCGCCAGCAGGTGAACGCCCAGCAGCGAGTGCAGAATTAGCGAAAGTAGAAACACCAGATGCGAAAACAATTGACGCTGTTGCGAAATTCTTAGATGTACCAGCGACAAGCACAGTAAAAACCTTACTTGTGTTAGGTCAAGCTGAAGAAGGTGAAACTGCACCAATTATCGCTTTAGTATTGCGTGGCGACCATGAGCTTAATGAAGTAAAAGCTGAAAACTTACCTGAGATTGCAGCACCATTAACCTTTGCAACTGAAGAACAAATTCTTGCAGCTGCTGGTTGTAATGCAGGCTCAATTGGTCCTGTTGGTTTATCAATCCCAGTTATCGTAGACCGCAGCGCGGCTCACCTTGCTGATTTTGTGTGTGGTGCAAACGAAGATGGTTTCCACTTCACAGGCGCAAACTGGGATCGCGATGCCCAAAACTACACGATTCAAGATATCCGTAACGTGGTTGAAGGTGACCCAAGCCCATGTGGTCGCGGAAACATTGTTATCAAGCGTGGTATCGAAGTTGGTCATATTTTCCAACTTGGTAAAAAATACGCAGATGCGATGAACTGTGGCGTATTAATGGAAAACGGTAAGCACGAAACACTTACCATGGGTTGTTACGGTATCGGTGTATCACGTATTGTGGCAGCAGCAATTGAGCAAAACCACGACGAGAACGGTATCAAATGGCCAGAAGCAATTGCGCCTTTCAAAGCGGCAATTGTTCCAATGAACATGCACAAGTCTGCGCGAGTTCAAGAAACTGCTGAAGGCTTGTACGCACAACTTAAGCAAGCTGGTATTGAAGTGCTATTTGACGACCGTAAAGAGCGCCCTGGGGTAATGTTCGCAGACCATGAATTAATGGGTACGCCATTATTACTTATCATTGGAGAGCGTAACTTAGATAACAAAGAAATCGAAGTTAAAAACCGTATCACTGGCGAAAAAACTATGGTAGCTATCGATAAAGTGATGGACTTATTTAGCTAGTCGAAGCTTATCGCATTAAAAATATCTCTACAAAAAAGCCAGCTTAAATGCTGGCTTTTTCGTAGGTACTAACGTTCAGTAGTTCTTATTGTGTTTACCTAAATCTAATCTTAACGTTACGAGATACTAATGCCATCATCATTAGTGCAAATACAGCCAACATTGATGGTTCAGGAATAGAAGTATGTGACAAGTTTGATACTGTTAAAAATGAGTCCACTAGAGTATCACCTACATCCACAGAGAATATTCCATATGATAAAACTCCGGTATAATCAGATTCCCATGAAAAACTGCCTACAGTATTATCTGGTGTAAAAGTGTCTGCCAATACCGTGGTATTTTCATAATTCAACACCACAAAAGCGAAATCGTTAAATGTTGTAGTTCCTGAAACTTCACTCGAAGTCCAGAGCCAATCAAATGAAAATATTTCACCTGTCGATATATTTACGTTATCACCTAAACCACTCCCTTCTGTCGCTAAGTCAGGATCAGTTGTTACTGCCAACCCATCAATTAAACCGCTGCTTAAGCCAAACAGAGCTTCTATTAACGCATCATCAACGCCATTTGAGGAAATAGTATAGCTCCCCCCGCCGTTATCGGTTACCGAACCAATAGTAATCAGTCCCGCATTGGCTACTCCGCAGAGCATCAAAGCAATACTAGCCACCAAGTTTTTCAAAAGTTTATTCTTCATTTGCATTACCTCTCTATTCCCTTTACGTATGGGCTGGAATGTATTTACACGTCCTATAAATAGATAGTTAAGCAGTAATCTGCAAACTACGTACCAGACAGCTAACTCAATAGAAAGCAATAAGTTAACAACCTTTAAAAATTCGAGGTTGCTCTCATTGCAAAATAACCTGACACTTTTACCGGTTATTTTTCAGTGGAGGTTTATTTAAGAATAGAACTAAAGAAAGGAACCTAAAGTATAAAGATGAGTCTGGGCATGACGACAAAGCCAACATAATGATGTTGGCTAAAACACCACTGACTAAATTAAATTCTGTTGGAGGTTAAATCGATACGACAGAGTTACCAAGAAAGTTGATATAGCGGCAACGTTTTAAGCTGTTTATCGAGTTCAGCCACTTTAGACTCATAGGCGCTAGAACCAATACCTTGATACTTCTTACTAAAACCAGCTTCTGTCAATCCTTCTTCGAAACTAGCACTATCTGGCAATAGCGCTTGTTCACTGGCAGTCGCTAACATGGCTTGCACTTGCTGAGCTTGAGCCTCTGAATAGGTCGCAATATTTGCTAGTCGTGTACCCGCCCTATCGGCAAGCAAGTCGACAAAACTAAAACCTGAACCGCCTCGATTGGTATCTAAAAACTCTTTAAATTCCCCTAAAGCATCACTGGTTTGATTATCGCTTAGCAACTGCAAGGCTATGGAATAAATAAAGTGTTTCTGTAGGTCATTTCGACCAGCAAGGGTAACGTGTTGTCGATGATAATGCCGGGTATACCATGCCTTATCTTGAAGCTGCTCAATATTGGCAACAAAAAGTTCAAATTTGTTAGTGCCAAAATATAGCGCCAATGCCACTAGCATCGCTTGGTTTTGTTCAACGTAAGAAGCTGTTGGGTGTTGGGTAGCAGGGTCTTGAGCATACCTAAACAACGCTTGTGTAAACTCGGCTAAGCTCGCGTTTCGTGGGATTCGTTGCGCTTTGTTTACCATTGTTTGATAGTAGAAATTTACGGTCTTACTATCACCAAATAACGCTAGGTCATCTCTTAATTTAGCTAGTAATGAATTATCGTCTGCGCGGTTTACCAAACTAGGATCAATCGCCATATCAACCTTAATAAAAAACGGGTTTATGGCTACTTGCTGAATACTCGAAAGCACTTTATTAGTAGACCCCGCTCCTGCGTACCAATCCAGCACAAAACTTAACAGCGATAACGTCGTTTCACCACTAAGTTCAATATCACCAACCGTTACTTTCGCTAATTCAACGCCATTTGTTGATGGAAGTAATGATGCTTTGATATTGACAAAATAATCACGTAATTGCGCTGGCAACTGATAGCTTGCCAACAACACAGCGACATTAGGCGATAATCTTATATCCAATGCAATTTTAGGCTGAGCCCTATGAACCAACGCGGTAAGGCCATTGATTTCTTTCTGTGCGAGTGTAAGTGTAGTTGCTGACTGAGAAGCATGTTTAAGCTGTGAAGCTAGTCGTTTAGCCAGTTTTTGACTGTACGCAGCGTGCTTAGGGTTGATTTGATGTGTAGGATAAGTACTTGCTTGGTTATCAACAAGCATAAACACAAAGATAGCAAGCAAAATAAGGACGAGAGAGAGAAGTGCTAATGAGAAAAGCAGGCACTTTTTAGCAACGGATTTCATTTAATAACTAATATACTGGCAATAATAAACAGAGATGCCTTTCTAACCTTTTTACGATTATCTGTACAGTCAAATAAAGCCCCCTGCTGCAGATTAACTAATATCGCACAAATCCCAATAAACTTTTTTACCGTGAAATGCCGCTAGGCGTTTGTTCAACTCTTTGAATGTCGTTAAGTGCTCATCACCCGGTTGAATGCACTGCCAAACGAAATGGTGGCAGTTATTCTCGATAACGTTGTAGTCGCGATATTCGTATATTTGATTAATTGCACGCTGTGCGGATAATTCGCAATGCAATGGTTCAGCTTTAGAATCACATGCAACGAATATATTCTTACCCGAACGCTCGTCAGTAAAGCGCTGACTTGAAACAGGTTTTATCAAGCCGTTACCACCAAGTTCAATAATTGCATCCTCACCAACCCAGATGCCTGTGTGATCAAGCACACCACCAATACCACAGCAGACAATACTCCCCACTTTTGGGGTAGCAATTTGCTCAGTATTAAAAAGCTCGCTTGGGTAAATGCCTACGACAGATTCACCATCTTTAAGATCAGACAACAAGCGCGAACGTGGCGAATCATCACGTCGTCTTTGTTGCTTTTTACGGTCGTCTGCAAGCTCTCTAACTGCTAATGCCGAAAGCGCTGCAGCCCCAAGCCAAACAAGTGGAAGCGGCATATTCGTCTCCTCTACTATTACGATTTGTCACAAGTTGAAGTAACAAGTTAATGTCAGAATATTATGTTAGACGAAATTTACATCAAAAAAGTTGCAAGTAACTGTTTCAATAATAAGAAATGCTGTTACATTAGCTGTTCATCTAGAGCGAAAGCTCGATTTACATATTTATCTTTTGTTAACTATATATCTAAGGCGGTAGTAACCCATGAACACTGTGACGAAATCCTCGAAACTTAACAATGTCTGTTATGAAATCAGAGGACAAATCGCCGCCGAAGCCAGAAGGCTCGAAGACGAAGGTCATAAAGTGTTAAAACTCAACATTGGTAACCCTGCCCCCTTTGGCTTTGAAGCACCTGATGACATCTTAAAAGATGTGATTCACAACTTACCAACGTCGCAAGGCTATAGTGACTCTAAAGGTATTTATTCCGCTCGCGTTGCCGTAATGCAGTACTTCCAACAGCAAGGAATTCTGGGCGTTAGCGTTGATGATATTTTTATCGGCAATGGCGTGAGCGAGCTTATTGTCATGGCGATGCAAGCGCTGCTGGAAGATAACGACGAAGTACTTGTTCCTGCACCAGATTACCCATTATGGACAGCTTCAGTTTCTTTATCAGGCGGTAAAGCAGTTCACTACCGCTGTGAGGAAGAGAATAACTGGTTCCCTAACCTTGAAGATATCGAAAGTAAGATAACCGATAGAACCCGCGCGATTGTGATTATCAATCCGAATAATCCGACAGGTGCAGTTTATTCTGAAGAGTTGCTACAAGGCATTTTAGCAATCGCTCGCAAGCATAACCTGATTGTTTTCAGCGATGAGATCTACGACAAAATTTTATACGACGGTGCAGTTCACACACCAACTGCTCGCCTTGCGGAAGATGTGCTGATTATGACCATGGGTGGTTTATCAAAGAACTACCGTATCGCTGGTTTCCGTGCCGGCTGGATGGTGATCACTGGCCCTAAATTAATAGCAGAAGATTATATTGATGGCCTAAACATGCTCTCATCTATGCGGTTATGTGCCAATGTTCCTTGTCAGCACGCGATACAAACAGCTTTGGGCGGATATCAAAGTATTAACGAGTTAATTAACGAAGATGGTCGTCTTAAAAAGCAACGTGATTTAGCCCACCAAATGATTAATGACATTGACGGTTTATCATGCAAACCAGCAATGGGCGCACTATATTTATTCGTTAAAGTCGATATAGAAAAGTTCAATATCACTGATGATGAAAAAATGATCCTCGACCTTCTCAAGCAAGAAAAAATTCTACTTGTGCATGGCCGAGCGTTTAATATCGTTGAGAAGAATTACTTCCGATTAGTGTTTTTACCGCATGTCGATGAGCTTGTTCCAGCCATTGAACGTTTAGGCCACTTTTTTAAAACGTATCGTCAGTAATTAATACCATTGTATTAAGTTGGTATAAAACAAATGAACCTGGTGGGCACATTATTGCGTCCACCGACAACAATGAGAGTTAGTAATGAAAAGCACCTTTCTCGCTTGGATTCTGCGTATGCCGCTGATTAAACGCTGGGCATTAATGCATTCGATAAAATCCGAAAATATTGCCGAACACTCTCAACAAGTTGCCGTTATTGCCCATTTACTAGCAGTTATTCGCAATCAGTACTTTGATGGCGATATCAACCCAGAGCGCGCGGCAACCGTCGCTCTATACCACGAAGTCTCTGAAACCAAGTTACAAGACATCAATCACGTAACCAAATATCACAATCCTGCCTTAACAAAAGAGTTTAAAAAGCTTGAAGAACAGGCGGAGCGAGAGTGTCTGCAGAGTTTACCTAAGGCATTGCAAGCACAATTCAAACCCCTTCTAGTACAAGCTGAAGTTGAGCCAGAGTACAAGCAGATTGTGAAAGCTGCGGACCTAATCTCTGCCTATCTTAAAGCCTGCGATGAAATAAGCTTTGGTAATAAAGAATTCATCCATGTAAAGCAGCGACTTAACAGTATGCTTGAAACATTTAAGCAGAATATGCCTGAAGTAACTTTTTTCCTAAACACCTTCGAGGATGACTGCTTTGTTAGTGTCGATGAATTATCTAACAGCGATCACTAGCTCAAGATTGTAATATCTTTAAATATCGTATTGTTAGCACGGTACGCCTAGCGTTCAGCACCTTTAGTCCCGCTTATTTCCTGCAGGATTCGCGCTCTATTTCCTTATACAATAAAGTAATCAGTCGTCAAAATTGACTTTGACTTTTTCAAACTAAACATTACAATAACCTCATTCGAACGCCATTCGAATACATTTCGAATGAGCTTCAACACTTAGTGAAACAGTTATTTACTAGGGCGTGTTGACCTTTCAGGGTTAAATTTTGTTCGAATTAAATGCATTTTTATCGCGGCACTTGTGATACGCATAGTTATTCTACGCACAGAGCAAGTAACAATGAGAAAAATGCATTTAAACGAATCTTAGAGACAGCATTTATGATGCCTTTCTACTGCGTTGTCGCTTATTTATGTGGAATAACCACATTACATAAGCTCTGCCTTGTATAAAAACATCATAAATTGCTGCAAAAACAACCTCGACAGATCAACACGCCCTAATGATAGAAAACAGATAATTTACAGACATAGAAAGCTTGGCTTTACAGCCAAACAGACAAAGGAGATAGCATGGCTCCAGCACCAAAATACAGTGTAAACGAACAGGAAGAGTTAATTCTCAACGCAGCGGCAAATTGCATTGCTGAAACTTCAGTACTTGATTTTACGATGTCAGCAATTTCAAAGGCAGCCGGACTTTCAATGGGCTCGATCTACAAGCACGTGCAGTGCAAAGAAGATATTATTTTTGCCTTGGCAAGTCGAGTATTTAAGCACCATTGCAATTTATTCAAGCAAGTTTTTGAATTGCCTCTTACAACACCAGAGAAAATCATTGCACTAACCTTATTCGATCCAGACAAAATTCAAGTCTACCCTTTTGATAAAGACCTTGAAGACTTTGCCGCAAATGAAGTTGTCATTAGTCGAGCGTCTTCTAAATGGACGGAACGCATGATCAACGCCCACGAAATGTGTGAAAGCTTATTTAATAAGGTAATGCATCAAGCCGCGTATAACGGTGAACTAAAACTCAATGGCAACACTGAGCAAATGATTGAAGAAATCAACCTTGGCTGCTGGGCGCTAATTGTTGGGCACGAATATGTGGAACGTGTAATACAAACACGCCACATTTCAGAAGGCACAGACACATTAAGAAAAGCAGTAAAAACAGATGCCCTTATTGTCAGAAGCCTTGCCCGATTATTGAGTAGTTATGAGTGGCAAACGCCGTTAACCACCCAAGATATCGAAAAAACTAGCCAAATCTTAATTGAGAACGGCCTTAGATAACCCGCCAGCAAAATTTAGGAGACATTTTCATGCATATAAAACGATGGCTAATCGCCTTATTCATTATCACTATCACCATTGGCGGTTTAGGCTTTTTTAAGTTCCAACAAATTCAAGCAGCCATTGCGATGGCTGAGGCATTTCCTGAGCCTTCAGCAGCGGTGAACACACATATTGCACAGGTCAGCGAATTTCAAGATAGCTACCAAGTAACCGGCCAAATTGTCGCTAAGCAGATGGTTGGCCTACAGAATGAGCATGCCGGTATTATTACGAAGGTAAACTTTAAGCCTGGACAATTAGTGACAGAAGGCCAACTACTGTTATCACTCAATGTTAGCGAAGAACAAGCACAACTAAGTTCGGCAAAGGCAAGTGAAGTCTTGGCAAAACAAGATTTTAAGCGCATGACGACACTTGTTGCCGAAAACAAAGTAAGCCAACAGGAATACGATGCAGCCGATGCACAACTAAAAATAGCACAAGCTAACATCGCCAACCTTCAAAGCATTATCGCGAAGAAACAAGTTATCGCACCGTTTACAGGCACGGTAGGTTTAGAAAACTATCAAAAAGGTCAGTTTATTGGTGCCAACAGCAATATCACTACATTAGTCGGACAAGACAAGAATATTTGGGTTGACTTCAAACTACCGCAGACACAGCAACAATTAACAACTGGCGACACGGTTGTTGTTAATGCGATTTCGAATCAAACCGGAAAACAGCAATTTACGGCTAAGGTTATTGCTAAGAATTCAGCGATGCTGGCAAACTCTCGCCACTTAACCTATCGAGCTGAAATAGCCGATGGTAGCCAGCTCTTCAGCCACAATGAACTGGTCAAAGTCACCATCCAGCTTGCGGCTAAAAATGTCGTTTTATTGCCAAATTCGGCGGTAGTACGCGATCAATTTGGCACTTATGTGTTCCTGCTAAATCAAGATGAGCAAAGTAACTATCGTGCAAAACGATTAACAGTTGAAGCTGGCGAGCACGTTGGTGAGCAACAGATCATTATGTCTGGTTTAAACGGTGGTGAGTTAATCGCAACCGATGGCGCATTTAAACTGCGCGAAGGTCTGTTGGTGTACCCTAATATCGTTCCAGAAAATAGTCTTAGCGCCATTTTGGTTAGCAAAGGCAAGGAGCAAGGCTAATGAGTGCTTTGCATGAAAACAAAACCTCTGTGATGGACATATTTGTCAGCCGCCCTGTGCTGGCCATTGTCCTATCACTACTCATTGTATTGGCGGGCTTAAACTCAGCCAGCAATATTTCTGTTCAACAGTTCCCACGCATTGAAAGTGCATCACTTGAAATCAATACCACGTATACAGGCGCTTCTGCGGAAATCGTAAAAGGCTACGTTACAGAGCCGATTGAGCGCGTGGCGTCAACGGTACCAGGCGTTGATTACGTTGATTCTGCAACGCTCGCAGGTAGCAGTAAAGTGACTGCATGGTTACAGTTAAATCATGATACAACGGCAGCGTTGGCAGAAATGACTACGCGTTTGGGGCAAATCAAGTTTGAACTACCAGCTGGCGCAGAAGACCCTGCTGTTTCAGTGCGACGTGCCGATAGCCCTTACGCTATTTTTTACCTGAATGTGCACGCCGACGGTCAGCCCCGCGCTGAAGTAACTGATTACATGACACGCAATATCACCCCTGTGTTAAGTGATATTCCCGGCGTACAAAAAGTTACACTGGAAGGTGGACGCAACCCGGCAATGCGCGTTTGGATTGACTCAGATAAGTTAGCGGTCTTCAATATTAATGCTAATGATGTGCTTAGTGCGCTTCAAAACAACAATACTATTGCTACCTTAGGTTATAGTGAAAACAGCCGCCAGCGTATCGACCTATTGGCGAACACCACGCTTCAAACCGTCGATGATTTTCGCCAGCTAGTGGTAAAGGAAATTGATGGTGCGATCATTCGTTTACAAGATGTCGCGCAAGTTGAAATAGGCGAAGAAGAAGGTTTTGTTACCGCAAGACTTGATCACACACAAACCATTTTCCTAGCGGTTTGGCCGTTACCTGGCGCAAATGAAATTTCCATTGGCGACGCTTTATATGAAAAGCTTGATACCATTAATGGCCAACTACCTGACGGTATGTCTATCGACATTGGCTATGACGGTACGCTCTACATGCGTGATGCTATCAAAGAAATTTTCAGCACTTTAATTGAAACCGTATTACTTGTGGGCATTGTTGTCATTGCGATGATGGGCTCATTTAGAACGGCGCTTGTACCACTTATTACCATCCCTATTTCAATTCTCGGTGCAATTGCGGTGATGAGTTTAATGGGCTTTTCATTAAACCTATTAACCATACTCGCGGTAGTCTTGTCGGTAGGCCTAGTAGTTGATGATGCTATCGTAGTTGTCGAAAATGTCGCACGTCATATGCGAGAAGGACGTACCCGTTTTTATGCAGCACTCATTAGCTCTCGCCAGTTACTCGTCCCCGTTATTGCGATGACGCTAACCTTAGCTGCTGTTTATGCACCAATTGGCTTCCTATCTGGTTTAACAGGCTTCTTATTCAGAGAGTTTGCTTTTACCTTAGCTGTCGCGGTGCTTATTTCAGGCGTAGTTGCCGTAACGCTATCGCCAATCATGAGCGCTTATGTATCTCCTGAAGGTGGTAAAGAAGGTAAATTAACAAAAAAGGTTAACGGTGCTTTCGCCAAGCTACAGGACTTTTATCTTAACTCACTCAACAATATCTTCGCTTGGCGAGTACAAGTGATTTTCGTTGCTATCGTTTTCAGTTTATTGGTAGTACCGTTTTACATGTTATCTCAAAAAGAGCTAGCCCCTGTTGAAGATCAGAACTCGATTAATGTGGTCGTTGAAGCCCCCCCACAAGCGACTATGGACTATACAACCAGTAACATGAACCATGCAGTGGATACGTTAAAGACTGTTGATGGAGGCAAATTTGTTTGGCAGATATTAACCAAGAACGCAGGTTTTGGCGGCATTGAACTGGCGAGCTACGACGAACGAGAGAAAAGCGTACATGAAAGTCTACCAGAGTTGTACGGTAAACTTGGTCAAGTAGCAGAGCTTAACTTGTTGCCTGTGCTACCTGCTGCTTTGCCGACGGCGGGTCAGTTCGATGTTGAAGTTGTGATTAGAACGAATGACAACTACAGCAATATGCGTGGTTTTGCTCAGCAGATTATTGGTAAGGCATACGAAAGCGGCAACTTTATGTTTGTCGACACTGATTTGAAAGTCGACTTGCCTCAATCAGAATTAGTGATTGATAAGTCTTTGGTTGCTGATTTAGGTCTTAACCTAGCAGAAGTAAACAACCAGTTATCCGTGCTAATGTCGAATAACTACATCAATCGTTATAACGATGAAGGTAAAGCATACCGCGTAATTCCTGTGGTTGACGGGCAAGAGAAACTAAACCCTGAAGACATTTTGGACATGCAAATTGCAACACCTGATGGAGAGCTTATTCGCGTCGCCGCGTTCGCAGAAGTACGTTCAATGACGGCACCACGAGTATTAGGCTCTTTTAACCAACAGAAGTCGTTCCGTATTTTTGCCGGCATTTTACCGCACGTTACAAAAGAACAAGCACTAAGCACTATCGAGCAGATTAGTGCAGAGCTTTTACCTTACGGTTACGCGGTTGATTACGCGGGTGAATCGAGACAATTGCGTAAAGAGGGAAATACCATGGTCAACGTGCTATTGGTTTCTCTCGTGGTGGTTTACTTTGTACTAACCATTCAATTTAACAGCTTTAGAGATCCACTTGTCGTTTTGCTTGGTTGTGCGCCATTAGCACTGTCAGGCGCATTAATGCTTGCTTTCATTGGCTTAACCTCTGTCAATATTTACTCTCAGATAGGCTTAATTACGCTGATAGGATTAATAGCGAAAAACGGTATATTAATTGTAGAGTTTGCTAACCATATGCAATTGCAAGGCTATAACAAGCTTGAAGCAGTTAAGTCAGCCGCAAGTACGCGTTTGCGCCCTATTCTAATGACCACTGCTGCTACAGTGCTTGGCCACTTCCCACTTGTTTTAGTGACTGGTGCTGGCGCGGAAGCGCGAAACAGTATCGGGATAATTCTTGTTGCAGGCATGCTTATTGGTACCTTCTTTACATTGATTGTACTGCCGATTTTGTACACGTGGTTTGCAAGCGATCACAGAAAAGAACAAGACGTAGATGAAATTCCAGCAGACTTAACGCATGTACCTTCAAACTAGCCAGTATAGGTCTGTACCTCAGAAAGCTTAAATAGCATGAGGGAATACCAAGTAAAAAGGGAGCACTACATGTGCTCCCTTTTTTAATTGTTTTCGCGACAATACACCTGTTGTTATTCAGGATCTGGGTTTTCCATACGAATCGCAGCAAATTCTTCATAGTGCTCGAATAACGTATCAACAAGACGTGGTTCAAACTTAATGCCCCGTTGTGCAAGGATGTATTCTTTAATCTCTTGGTCCTGCCACTTCTCTTTATAACAACGCTTAGAGCCTAACGCATCGAACACATCAGCAATCGCCATAATCCGAGCTTCTAACGGTATTTCTTCTCCGCGCAAGCCGTCAGGATATCCGCTGCCATCCCAATTCTCATGGTGATAATGAGCAAGCCTAGAGCCCAATTTTGCAATGCTCGCTGAGGACTGAGCAAGCAGCCCTCCACCAATGGCTGCGTGAGATTTCATCACTTCCCACTCTTCATCTGTTAGCTTTCCTGGCTTATTGAGGATGCCATCTGGAATCGTCACTTTACCTATGTCATGCAACGGCGCGGCTAAACGCATTGCACTAACAAATCTATCTGTTAGCCCGAGCTTTTCACCAAACAAACCACAAATAAGCGCAACACGTTTAACATGAGCGCCTGTTTCTTGGCTTTTCGCTTCTATCGCCTCACCGACTATATAAAGTAACTCTTTTTGGGTCGTTTCAATCTCTTGCTGTTTAGTTAAGCCTTCGAGAATTAATGCGACATTAGTCGCATAAAGCTCCGCTAAATTTGAACGAAAATGATTCACGTCACTTTCAAACTCAATGTAAAGCACACTGGCGGAGTTACTACCTGTTTCGTAATAACCGATAAAGCATCGATTGTCGCTGTAATGACTTTTGCGATTGAACGTTTCTTCAATACGCTCTTTGACGTTAGCAGATATATCTGCGCCATCTAAATTGGTTGATTCAGATACATAGCGGCCAGTACAAGCGAGGATCATGTTGGTGATCTGATCGTCGAAATCCACTTGATTTCGTGCAATGTACAGCGCTGAACTTTCAATATTCATCAACGATAAAAGATGATTCAAAGCGGCTGAGCCAAAGGTACGAATATCATCGATGCGCAGTAAATCATGAGTTGCAGAAATAAGCTTTTTGAACGCATCAAGGCTGCGCTGAATGGTCATAATGTCGCGATAGGCGCGAACAGCAGCGTATACTGTAGTCACCATTTTACCTGAGGTAAAATCAGTTTTTTCTTTGTAGTCGTTTATGTCGTATTCTCTGATCACCTTTGCTTCGGGCGCTGTGCCTGCTTGGCCAGTTCTCAAAACAAGTCGAATGGCTTGGTTCTTAAGCTCATTACGAATCCAATGAACCAACTCCAAGCCTGCATGGTCACTTTCCATCACGACATCGACAAACGCCATGGCAAAATCTTCATCCCGCTCGAGCAGAACTTTAGCTTCCTGCATCGAAAATACTGACACGAGATCAAGCTTTCGACCTTCTACTTCAGCGTCAGCAAGCACTAAGCGTGTAACTTGATGAACCGATTCGTCGTCATCAACAATTAATACACGCCAAAACTTTTCAGCCTTTGGAATTGGAGTTTTCTGGCTTTCCTTTTCTTCCGGCTCATCCTTAAAAAGAAACTCGTTCATTGAATTATTATCTTATCTTTTAACCGGTTAATCTCAGTGTAATATACACTCATCCCTTTTGTGTGAAAATACACCCCTACCTTCAACTTCATGGTTTGCGTAAATAGTACCTCAATCCAAATCTACGAAACTTATAAGGTCTACTGTTAAGCTAACTTAATTAAACTGTGCAACCACCTGTTCTACTATCGCTTTCACGGCTGTCGCAGGATCATTTTTATCACTTTTCAAAATGCGCTTAGCTCCCCAGCCGTGCCATGCAGGTTGCTTTGTTTCAACATCGAAAACATCGATAGCAAGCTTACCTTCTTGGTAATTTTGAACGCGCTGTTCATGAGTCACTTGGCTGTAATCATGCCAGCCCCAGTATCCTCGCCCCCAATAAATATTACTGCGATAAACAGATGGAAAGCTATCTACGCGTACTTTGTCTCGGCTGCCCACAGTATATGAAATAGTGAAATCAGCATCGTCGCTCGACGCCACTTTTTGGTAGCCTTTAGCGACAAAAGCCTCCTCAATGGCTTCATCGATACGAATCTTCATTACCTGATTAAAGCCAACAGGTGCGGACATGATTTTTTCGTCGGTCAACCACGTAAAGGTTTTATAATTTGCCGTAGAAACCTTTTCGTTTTTGTCGAAATTAACTTTAGCTTTAGGCGTTGTATTACAGGCTGTTAAAAAGGCAAGGCCAGCGATGATGATAAAAGTTCTAATTGGATTCATGAAACACCCTACTGATAGTCTTCTCTTTACCGATGTCAATTTATTGTTGCAGACCAAACTAGCGAAAACAACAAGTACCAACGTGACTTCGAATGAAATAACTAATTAAAATCATTAACTTAATATAGATTAATTTAGACCACTTACCTAGTACTTTGTTCACATTTTATGAGTAACTTAAAAGAAACTAACAACGTACCCACACTCAAATATCACAACTGTCAACGATATATCACCACTGCATATTTGATATTTATATTAAGAATGTAATTATTGGTTGACAATGATGACCAAAGCCCTTAAAACTTAACCATCAAATGATAAAGTATTACTCTGAATAACGATGCAAACACGCATTTTGTTCACTTCAGACTAATCAAATGAAACAGTTTTAAAGTAAAAATGGCATTTTCAACAATTCTCAACGTAGTCCTCGTGGTCGTAGTGGTCAAAACACTGCGGGGTTGATGTTGCTTGTCATTTAACAAAAATATTTAGCAAAAACCCCCGCTCTGAAAAGACCGGGGGTTTTTTTATGATTTCAACAACCGACTAGGAATTTAAGGGTAAAACAATGACAACGGAGCTATATACTGGTGCTGAAATGGTGGTGAAAGCCCTAGCTGCACTTAAAGTAAAATATATATTTGGTTATCCCGGTGGCTCAGTACTAGATATTTACGATGCCATCTTCAATCAGGATAAAGTTGAACATATCCTAGTCCGCCATGAGCAAGCTGCAACCCATATGGCTGATGGCTATACTCGCGCCACTGGTGAAGTCGGTGTTGTACTTGCCACGTCAGGGCCTGGTGCTACTAACTGTGTGACAGGTATTGCGACCGCGTATATGGACTCCATTCCTATGGTCGTACTAGCGGGTCAAGTAGCGACAAGCCTGATCGGCGATGATGCTTTCCAAGAAACAGATATCGTTGGTTGTTCGCGCCCTATCGTTAAGCACAGTTTTAGCTGTCGTAAATTGGAAGACATACCAAATATTATCTCTAAAGCGTTTTATCTCGCTAACAGTGGTCGTCCTGGTCCAGTAGTTGTTGAACTGCCAAAAGATATGTTGATTCCCCAAAATAAAGGTGAATTCCATATTGATACAGAAATAAAACTGCGCTCTTATAATCCGTCGGTTAAAGGTCACCCTAAACAAATTAAGAAAGCAGTAAAAACTATTAAATCTGCTGAACGTCTCGTTGTCTATACTGGCGGAGGTATTGTATTAGCCAATGCCTCGGAGCAACTAACAGAGTTAGTTGAACGTTTAAATGCCCCATGTACAAATACACTCATGGGCTTGGGCGGCATTTCGGGTGTTCATCCAAACTTTATTGGTATGTTAGGCATGCACGGTAGTCTTGAAGCTAACAAAGCGATGGCAAATGCGGATGTAATTTTGGCACTAGGTGCTCGTTTCGACGACCGCGTAACAAATAATGTTAGTAAGTTCTGTCCAAATGCCACCATCATTCATGTTGATATTGATCCAACATCGATTTCGAAAACAATTAATGCACACATTCCAATTGTTGGCCTAGTCGACACTGTTATTGAACAATTAATGGCTGAACTAAGTGATTCTGACTATCAGCAAAATGAGCAGGCATTAGAGAGCTGGTGGCAACAAATCGAAGAGTGGCGTAATCAGAAGAGCATCAGCTATAAGGCTGATGGCGATAAAATTAAGCCACAGCAAGTTATTGAATCTATGTATGAGATAACTAAAGGTGAAGCTTATGTATGCTCTGATGTTGGTCAGCACCAAATGTTTGCTGCTCAATATTACCCGTTCGCTAAGCCTCGTCAGTGGATTAATTCTGGTGGACTTGGCACCATGGGCTTCGGTTTACCTGCCGCTATGGGCGTAAAGGTCGCTTTCCCTGACAGCCATGTAATTTGTGTTACAGGCGACGGCTCGATCCAAATGAACATTCAAGAGCTTTCAACTTGTCTTCAATATAATCTACCTGTTGTTATTGTCTCTCTAAATAACCGCTCTTTAGGTATGGTACGACAATGGCAAGATATGATTTACGGTGGCCGACATTCGTCGTCTTATATGGAATCGCTACCTGACTTCATTAAGCTAGCTGAATCATACGGCCACGTGGGCATTCAAATTAACCACGTAAGCGAATTAGAAGAAAAAATGACTGAGGCTTTTTCAATTAGGAATCGCCTGGTATTTGTTGATGTACTTGTTGATGAAACTGAGCATGTATACCCAATGCAAGTGCGCCATGGCGCTGTTGACGATATGTGGATTAGAAAAGGAGAAAAAGCATAATGCGCCGTATATTAGCAATTCTTTTAGAGAATGAACCGGGAAGTTTATCCCGTATTGTGGGTTTATTTTCACAACGTGCTTTTAACATTGAAAGTCTCACGGTTGCGCCAACAGACGACCAGAGCTTATCGCGCATTACCATCACAACAAGTGGTGATGACCGCGTGCTTGAACAAATAATTAAACAAGTAAACAAGCTGATTGACGTCATCAAAGTGACAGATTTAACCGAGCGCAGTCACGTTGAGCGTGAACTTTTATTGGTTAAACTGCTAGCAATGAATGATAAATCAAGAACGGAAGTAAAACGTATTACCGATATATTTCGAGGTGCTATTATCGATATTGGTAAACAAGTTTATACCGTTCAAATCACAGGTGATGCAGATAAATTGGACGCGTTCATCTCTGCTGTAGCCAATGAAACAGAAATTGTCGAAGTTGTTCGCTCGGGTACTGTTGGCATTGCACGCGGTGAAAAAGCGCTGCGAGTATAACGTAACAGTATTCTTTGAGGCTAAGTCGCAATACGTGACTTGAGTGCAGTAAAATCGAACATAAAGTCGATAAAAAGCTCAGTTAGAGATAACTGAGCTTTTTCATTTAATTTTATTAGGAAAACTTAGCTTATTTTACAAAGATATATTTATTTACGGTTGCCAGTTAATTTTTTATTAATTTTAATTTAAAGTACTCGGTATTACTTTTTTCAGTTATCGGCTCTTGCCCTACCTTAGGAATACTCTGTTGAACAACCGTAATGATGAAAACATCCCAAGCATTAAACCGGATTTAGATCAGGTTGAAGCTTACCGAAGCACGCAAAAGACAAAGCAACAAGTACAACCGGTTAAAGCTTCTGCACCATCAACGGCAAAAAAATCATCAGCCATGGGAATTCTAAATGCCATCATTCTCTATTCAGCAGTTGCTGGTGGTGGTTACTGGCTCTATCAACAAGACATCAAAGCCGACCAAGCGTTAGCAGCGGCCGAAAGCCGTATCGTCGATCTAGAACGCCAGTTATCAGCGACAGACGAAGAGATGGGCGAGTCTACGGTAGCAATGCGCGCTAAACTCGAAGGGTTAATTGAAAAGACTGATAAGCTCTGGAGTGAAATGGATAAGCTTTGGGCATCAGCTTGGCGAAAGAATCAATCGCAAATTAAAGAGTTACGTTCAACAACCATCAAGGCGGATAACAAAGCCAAGACCCTTGATGAATCGATAGCAAGTAACAAGGTCGCCATTGGTGAACTTAGCGACAAACAAACTGCCGTTGCATTTAACTTAAATGCAATTTCAGAACAACTTGATCAAGCACAGAGCATTCGCACTGATATCGACAAGCTATCAAACCAACTCAATGGTTTGGAAACACAGTCATCGTCTCGCGATAAGCAACAAATTGAATTAGCGACTATGGTGGCTGAGTTAGATACTTCCGTAAAAATGCTTATAGAGCGCGTACAAAGCATGAGCCGAACAGGTAATGCAAGCAGCGGAAGCTCTGGTGCACAAACAGCACCAGCGCAATAGCCAATTGCGAAAAGTACAAAAGTTAAAAACTAAATAATCAAATAAAAAAACGCCAGCATATGCTGGCGTTTTTCTTTCTATTCTTTGCTATTAGCAAAGCGTTAATTAAAGTGCATCAACGATGTCTTTTATTAACGCAGGGCCTTCATAAATAAAACCAGTATAAAGTTGCACCAGAGATGCACCAGCTGCTAGTTTCTCTTTTGCGTCTTCAGCACTTTGAATACCGCCAACACCAATAATAGGCAACTGACCATCTAGTGCTTTTGCCAACTGTTTGATCACAATCGTTGATTGCTCTTTCACAGGCGCACCGCTCAAACCGCCCTGCTCGTTGCCGTGTGGTAAATGTGCCACTTGATCACGCGCTAATGTTGTATTCGTAGCGATAACAGCATCAATATTGTTTTGTTTTAAACAGTCTGCAATGTCTTCAACTTCTTCCTCAGTTAAATCAGGTGCAATTTTAACTGCAAGTGGTACGTATTTGCCGTAATGCTCTTCTAACGATTTTTGCTCGGCTTTTAATGCCGCTAATAACTCGTTTAAAGCGTCACCGTATTGCAATGAACGTAAACCAGGAGTGTTTGGCGAAGAAATGTTTACCGTAATGTAGGTCGCGTGATCGTAGACCTTACGCATACAATAAATGTAATCATCCTTGGCATTTTCTTCCGGTGTATCTTTGTTTTTACCAATATTGATACCCAGTACACCTTTGAAGTTTGCCTTCTGAACTTGGTCAACCAAGTAGTCTACGCCTTTGTTATTGAAACCCATACGGTTGATAACTGCATTAGCTTCTTCTAAACGGAAGATGCGTGGCTTAGGGTTGCCAGGCTGTGGTCTTGGTGTAACAGTGCCAATCTCTACAAAGCCAAAACCTAGTGCAGAGAATGCTTGAATACACTCACCATTTTTATCAAGGCCTGCTGATAAACCGACTGGATTAGGAAAGTTAATTCCCATCACTTCTACAGGTTTGTCTTGCACAGATTTCTTGTACACGGCTTTTAGTGGCGAGTTGCCTGTAATATGTAAGCTTTTGATCGCAAAGTTATGAATTTTCTCAGGATCAATTTGGAACATAAATTTTCGGATTGCCGAGTACAACATGTATATCCTCTTCTATAAAAAAGTGAGTAGCGTTAACAACCAACCTCAGTTAACTGCCAACGTGCTGATAAAGAAAGTCCCCGCTAGGCGAGGACTTGTTTCATATTATACAGATTAATTAACCGTTCCACTATGCAAACTTAGTAACATAAGCTCACGTAGTGCGACTGAGAACTTAGCAAACTCATGTGTTTGTGAAGTTCTAAAGTCAGCTAAGATGTGCTGCCAACGCTCTAGTGGTTGGTTACTCATCTCGAACCATTTCTCTAATAATTCTTCTGTATCTTTGCTCTTCGCATCTGCTTTAAGCGCAACCATGGTAATTGAACGCTGCTGCCAATCCAGTTCTTCTCTGAATGACGCTCTTGCTAGTGCTTGCCAGTGGTTAGTTACTGGCTGCTTAGTGATTTGATCTAGGAACCAGTGAAGGTCTAAACGGTCACCTAGCTTGAAGTAAAGCTCAGCAACAAGTTCGATAGAGCGACCATCTCGGTCTGAGATTTCTGCAATATCCATTACCGAGAACAAAGTGCTCAATTGCGAAATACGCTGAGCAGTCTTTTTCGGTACACCAGCTTTAACTAAACCGTTCTCAACATGTTTAAGCTGGTCAACTTCTTCACTTGCCATGTACTTTTCAAGGTTTTTAGCCATCACGTCAAAAGTAGGCTTGAAGAAATCAATCGTTTGTTGAATATCTAAGTTCTTATCGCGGTGACGCAAGAACCAGCGTGTTGCACGGCGAACGTTACGGCGCAACTGGAACAACATTTCAGTTTGAACTGACGTTTCAATCTTATTGTCTAGCGCTGCAATGTCTTGCCAAACCTTCTCCATTTCGAAGACTTCGCTTGCCATGGTGTAACAATTAGCCACTTCAGAAACTGTCGCACCCGTCTCTTCTTGCATGCGGTTAACGAAGTTAAAGCCCATGTCATTGCCTAACTTGTTAGCAAGCTTAGTTGCAATGATTTCAGCACGTAGCGGATGCTCTTGCATTTGCGCTGCATAGCTTTCTTGAAGCTGTTTCGGGAATGCGCTAATGAGTAAACGGTCATGGTAAGCATTTTGTGTGATTTCATCGCACACTAAATCTTCTTTTAATACCATTTTGCTGTAAGCAAGTAATACCGAAAGCTCTGGACGTGTTAAGCCTTTATTTTGCGCTAAACGTTCAGCAATCTCATCGTCGTTAGGAATAAACTCTAATGCACGATCTAACTTACCAGAACGCTCTAATTCGTTAATGAAACGCGTTTGTTCTTTTAACTGAGCAGCGCCACGCATCGCTGTAATCGAAAGCGAATGTGTTTGGTCATAACAATCTTTTAATACGATGTCTGAAACTTCATCAGTCATATCATAAAGAATTTGGTTACGTTGCTTAACCGTTAGGTCACCACTTTGCACTAAGCCGTTAAGTAGGATTTTGATGTTAACTTCGTTATCCGAACAATCAACACCACCCACGTTATCAACAGAGTCAGCATTGATACGACCACCAATGGCACCGTATTCAATACGACCTAACTGTGTTAAACCTAAGTTACCACCCTCACCAACAACTTTAGCTTGTAGTTCATTACCATTAATACGTAACGAATCGTTAGCGCGGTCGCCCACTTCTGCATTAGATTCCTTACTACCTTTAACGTAAGTACCTATACCACCATTCCAAAGTAAGTCGACTTTCATTTTCAAAATGGCTTTGATTAAGTCATTAGGCGCTAAGCTTTGCTTTTGTGTACCTAACATCTTCTTAATTTGCGGGGTCAGTTTAATTGACTTAGCGGCACGGCTGAAAATGCCACCACCTTCAGAGATTAGCTCTTGGTTGTAATCTTCCCAAGTACAGCCCGGTAAATTAAATAAACGCTCGCGTTCTTTGTATGTAGACGCGGCATCTGGATCCGGGTCAATGAAAATATGCATATGGTTAAACGCAGCTTGTAGGCGGATGTGCTTAGATAACAACATACCGTTACCAAATACGTCACCTGCCATGTCACCAACACCAGCAACTGTGAAATCAGTCGTTTGACAGTCGATATCCATCTCGCGGAAGTGGCGCTTAACCGACTCCCACGCACCTTTAGCAGTGATACCCATGCCTTTGTGGTCGTAACCAACACTACCACCAGATGCGAATGCATCACCTAACCAGTGGTTGTATTCTTCAGAAATTTCATTGGCTATATCTGAGAATGTCGCAGTACCTTTGTCGGCCGCAACAACTAAATATGGGTCGTCTTCATCGTGACGAACCACATTAACAGGTGGAACAATGTCACCTTGTACAATGTTGTCTGTGATGTCGAGTAGACCACGAATGAAGGTGCGGTAACACTCTTTACCCGCTTCGAAGATTTCTTGTCGGCTACCACCAACTGGCAGCTGCTTACAAACGAAACCACCTTTCGCACCAACTGGAACAATCACCGTGTTCTTGACTTGCTGTGCTTTTACTAGGCCTAAGACTTCAGTACGGAAATCTTCTCGTCTGTCAGACCAACGTAAACCACCACGCGCTACTTTACCGCCACGCAAGTGAACACCCTCCACTTGTGGTGAGTAAACGAAAATTTCGAACTTAGGAATTGGTAATGGAATTTCAGAGATTTGCTCAGGCAAAATCTTGAACGAGATATACGATTTTTGGTTATCGTTAGCGTCGTTCTGGAAATAGTTAGTACGAATTGTCGCATTAATCATTTCCACGAAACGGCGAATAATACGGTCATCATCAAGGTTAGCAACCTTGTCTAACGATTGTTCAATTTCCTCAAGTAATTTAGCAATTGTTTTCTCGTTGCGCTTGATACTTGGGTCGAAGCGTAAACCGAATAATTTAATCAGTAATTCTGCTAAGTTAGGGTAACGAGCGAATGTATCTTCTACGTAGCTTTGGCTAAACGTACCACCAATTTGACGCTCGTATTTAGCGTAAGCACGTACAATTGAAACTTCGCGACCGCCTAAGCCAGCACCAAGAATAAGACGGTTAAAGCCATCATCTTCTAAATGACCGCTCCACACTTTCGCAAACGCATCTTGGAATAACGATTGTACTTGTTCAAGTTTGAAGTCACGCTCACCAGTAAGTAACATAGAGAAGTCTAAAATCCAGCACATCTCGCCGTCTTCAGTGCGAATAGCATAAGGGCTTTCACCAATAACACGCAGACCAAAGTTTTCTAACATAGGCAGTACATCTGATAGATGCAGCGGCTCACCTTTGTGGAATAACTTTAACTTAACGAAGCGACTACCAGCTTTCTCTTCTTGTGGCTGGTAGAACAACATTTCAAGTGGACACTGCTCACAAACCGCTTCAAGCTTTTCGATATCGACAATCGCTGTGCCCGGCATCACTTCATCTTTGTAAGACTGCGGGAATGCTGAGTATTTGCGGCTTAGGGCTTTACCTAACGCTTCACCTTTGTGAGAGTTAAGTGCTTCAGATAATTTATCGTCCCAGCTTCGGGCCGCTTCATTCAAATTCTTTTCGATTTCTTTCACGTTTATGTCAGCTTTTGTGTTGTCTACTCTAACGATGTAGTGTGTTCTTGCTTGCACGGATTCTGAGAAGTAAGTGTTGAACTCGACCTCTTGGTCACTACCAAATGCTTCTTGTAGCAATTGTTGCGTCTGGATACGTAACTTGGTGTTGTAACGCTCGCGAGGCACGTAAACCATGCACGAGTAGAAACGGCCGAATGCATCTTTGCGTACAAATAATCCGCTGTAATCACGCTCTTGCATTTGTAAAATGCCTTTAACGTTATGCAACAACTCCTTCGGGCTCGACTGTAAAATCTCGTCACGCGGATAAGTTTCAAGAATATTGATTAACGTTTTGTACGCGTGGGTGCCTTTCGCAAAGCCTGAAGAATCACACACAGCAGCAACTTTCGACTTAATCATTGGCAAGTCTAATGCACTGTTAGTGTAATAAGCCGAGCCAAATAGACCGATAAAGCGCTCTTCACCAATAACATTACCTTTAGCATCGAAACGTTTAATCCCGATATAGTCTAAATGCGCTGGACGGTGAACTCGTGAGCGAGAATTTGTTTTCGTCAAGATAAGTAGATTGTCACCTAACGCGATTTCACGCGCAGATTCACTCAACGAAGAAATAAGGCGCTGTTCCGTACCTTTTGAGTTTTTCATTAAACCAAGGCTAGAACCAACGTTCGCCGCTAATGCCACGTCGCCTTTTAACGTTTTAACGTCATATGAACGGTAGCCCATAATCGTAAAGTGGTTATTAGCAACCCACTCCAAAAACTCTAATGCTTCTGCTTTTTCAGCATCACTACATGGTACTTTCGCTTTCTTGACATCAGCAATAACCGAATTCAATTTCTTCAGCATCGGCTGCCAGTCAGAGACAGTTAGTGAAATGTCACTGACCACAGACCTTAACTCTTTTGCTATTTCGGCAATAACCGCTGCATCAGCTTGACGGTCGATTTCGATAAAGAAAGCCGTTTCTTCTTTCGCACCTTTAAGAGGGGCGTCCACTGTAGAGGCGAGTTGTGAAATTTGATTTTTCTTGTCACGTACCACTTGTATCGGGCAGTTAAGCATTAAATGTGGCGATAACCCCTGACGATTTAACGCAATACGCAGTGAATCAACCAAGAAAGGCATATCACTAACGATAACTTCGATAATAGTGTGGCTTGATTTCCAGCCGTGTTTCGATACCTCTGGATTAAACACCTTAATCACTGGAGTATCGTCAATGTGTCCATTGAGCGAGTTCCATAAGCTCATAGTCGCGCCATACATATCGCTTTCGTTACGATGGGCTAAATCTAAAGTTGAAATATTGCTATATAGCAAGCTGGCAAACTCTTCAACAATAGGTGCAGTGTCACTAGGCACCTTCTGCTGAATAGACTGAGCAACATTTTTTAATAATACTGAGGGTAAACCGTCTACAAACGCCATGTCGCTTTCCTTATGGGTAAAACGCTTTGAATAATTGTTGTCGTGTTTAATGCAGATGTATTTATGCGATATACCGGGTGAACTCGATTACTGCTGTTATTATTTTTATCGTTGTTATTAGCAGTGAATGAATATCACTTAGCATTTAGCCGTTATTTGCATTAAAAATAAACTATTCCCATCAGAATAGACTATTTGTGGCAATTTTATTAAGTATTTTAGGGTATTGCGAGCGTTTTTTTGTGGTAGGAGCAGCTGGCTGAGGTAAATAAAACTGAGGTTTAGAGGCAAACTAATTGTTTATTCATGCTGGTTAAATAGAAAATGGCCTTTCGGCCATTTTCTCGATTATTTATTCAGGTAAAAAATGTTAGCTTTTTTCTGAATTTTTCTCGTCACTGTTCTTATTCGGCCATAAGAAAGCAGCTATTGCTGGTAGCACGATAATGGCCGCTAGCATATTCACTAAGAACATGAAGGTTAACAGTACACCCATGTCCACTTGGAACTTAAGTGCTGAGAAGAACCAAGTTGATACGCCTATCGCCAAGGTTACACCCGTTAACAATACTGCGCTACCACGTTCTTTAAGGGCTTCGAAGTAAGCTGTTTCAACGTCATCGCCAGCACGTAATCGCGCACTCATCGTTGATAAAATATAGATACCATAGTCAACACCGATACCCACACCTAACGCAATTACAGGCAAGGTTGATACTGTTAGACCAATATTTAAAGCGGTCATTAGCCCTTGCGCTAATGTCGATACAACATAAAGTGGCAATACAACTACGATGGTTGCACGAATACTTCTGAAGCTGATTAGGCAAAGAAGAATTACCGCGCCATAAACATAAAGCATCATAGGCAATTGTGCAGCTTCTACCGCTTCATTGGTAGCTGCCATTACACCTACTGGACCAGACGCTAGTTTGAATTGTAACGTTTCTGTATTCAGTTCTGCCGATACTTCTTTTACTTTATCGACAACACGGTTAATCGTCTCAGCTTTGTGATCTTCCAAGAACAGAATCAAAGGCATCACACTACAATCGCGATTCAATAACCCACTAGTAGTTGGAACACGAGCTATAGACTGTACTAGTGTTTGTTGGTTACGTGATAGTACACGCCATTTAGGGTTACCTTCGTTGTATCCTGCGTTAACAATTTTAGCGATTGACGCTAAACTCGCCGCCGACTGAACACCTTCAACGTTTTCCATTTGCCATTGGAAACGGTCGATAACATCTAGGTTTTCATACGATGTACATGCATCAGCTTCGGTTTCAACAATAATCGAAATGTAATCAACACTTATCGCGTACTTGTCCGTAATAAGGAAAGTATCTTGGTTGTAACGTGAGTCTTCATGCAATGATGGTGCACCTGCGTGTAGCTCACCAATTTTCATATTCTCTGCGTGATAGTAACCAAAGAAATACAAACCAACCGTAATCGCTAAAATAACAGACGCTGGTCCACGTTTAGCAAGGCTAGCCATGGTGTGCCATACATCTGATTTATGCATCCCGCCTTTCTTCGCCTTAAATGGTTTATCTTCCAGTTTTAGGTAAGAAATTAGAATTGGTAGTAGCAATAGGTTAGTTAAGATAATTAACGCAACACCTAATGACGCTGTAATTGCAAGTTCACGGATAATACCGATGTCAATTGATAACAGCGTCATGAAACCAATGGTGTCAGAAAGCAATGCAACACCACCAGGAATTAATAACGCTCTAAAGCTGTTTTGCGCGCCCTGCTTAGTGCTGATACCTGTGCGAACTTGCTTCACTACAGAGTTGATCATTTGCACACCGTGACTTACACCAATGGCAAATACTAAGAAAGGTACCAAAATTGACATTGGGTCAATGCCAAAACCTAAGGTCGATAACATACCCATTTGCCAGATTACGGCAATCAACGAACACGCGATTGGTAATATCGTTAGCGTTACAGAGCGACAGAAGAAGAACACCATAATCGCGGTAATTGCAATCGCGACAAGGAAGAATGCCACTACGCCTTTAGCGCCGTTTGCCACATCACCTACCATCTTGGCGAAGCCAATAACATGTACGCTAATGTTGTTCTTTTCAAACTGACCACGAATATCGTTTTCTAACTGTTCCGCGATCTTCAACGTATCAAGTTTTTCACCCGTGTTTGGATCAATCTCCATTAAAGAAGATGTCACCATGGCACAGCTGTAATCATCAGCAACAATACGACCGACGATACCCGCCTTCTCTATGTTTGCTTTTACAACTGCTAGACCCTGTGCATCAGGCTTAAAGTTAGCAGGAATAACAGGGCCGCCGGCAAAACCATCCTCAACAACTTCTACAAATCGTGTGCTCGGTGAGAACAACGACTTAACTTGAATGCGGTCAACACCCGGGATGAAAAACAGCTGGTCATGCACGCCTTTCAGTGCGTCAAAGAAAGGTTCGTTAAAAATGTCACCTTCAGTGTCACACACTGAAATAAGTATATTGTTGGCACCACCAAAGTCTTTCTCATGTTTGAGATAAGTCTTCATATACTGGTGGTTAAGTGGAATATTCTTAGTAAACGCAGCGTCTAATTTTAGCTGCGTTGCTTGATAAAATAAGGCAAATGTAGCTATGACAAATAACACCAACATGAAGGCTCGGTGTCTAAAAATGCCCATTTCAATTTTGTTGATAGCAGAATTAATACTCATAGAACTACTTAGCAATTGTTATTGTTTTGATACCGTCTTCTGCGACAGCAATTAGTTTATCTTGGAACCAAGCACCAGCAATTAATGCCTTGCCATCAGGTTCTGGTCGCGCTCTAAAACGCTGACCGTCATCGTCACTCACCATTAACGTACCGCTATTGCCAAGCAATAAAATTCTATCATCACCAGTTAATACAATATCATTAATCAAGGCTGTAACATTTGTCGTTACGTGCTGCCATGGCGTACCGTTTTTCAAACTTCTAAATACGTTGCCACGAAGACCAGCTGTCAACAGGTTGCCTTGCTGAGTGCGCTCAATATCGAAAAATGAGCCTTCGTAAATAGGGTCAAGCTGCTCCCAATTGCGACCAAAGTCATTACTTTTTGCAATTAAGCCAACTTCACCTACTAAATATGATGTTCTGCCATCAAGCACCATCTTATTAAAGTGAGGTAAAATAGAGCCCTTCTCATCAAGATAAGCTTCTTCATCTTCTAATTTTAACTCGTTGAGATAATCAACATCATCTTCAAATAGAAATTCATCGTGAAACTCATCTGTCCATGTCTTACCACCATCTTGCGTGCGGAAAAACATGCCGTAAGCACCGATCGCAACACCGTTGTCTTTGTCTGTAAAAACCACATCTAACAATGGCTTTTCAAGCTCTGGTTGGTATTTCTGAATGGTCCAAGTGTTGCCACCGTCAGTTGTCGCCAATATGGTGGCGTCGTGGCCAACTGCCCAGCCGTGCTGAGGATCAATAAAGTTAACTGCTGTTAATGTCGACTGAACAGGAACTTGCATCTGGTGCCACACTTTACCGTCGGTAGACTTTAAAATATGACCCCGCTCGCCTACTGCGATTAAGTAACTTTGCGTTACATTTTCAATATCGAGCAACAGCGACTTTTCTGCCAATGGCGCCGTCATCGCGGGTGCTGGTGATAAGTTGGCGTGTACTCCAGTTGCAATAAAACAGCAAACTAACGCCGAGAAAACACTCTTCATTAAACTTCACACTATTTTCAGATGATTAAAACAAAAACGGCTGACACCATAGCCAGCCGTTTGACTTATCAAGCGCGTTTTAGCGACGACCTTCTCGTCTTAACGCAGCCGGTGTAAACGACTTATCTTTTAATTCAGCGCCGAAGTCGTACATGTTTGCTTCGTTATCTAAACCGATAGCAATGTAACGACGAGCTTGAATATCGTGGAACACTTCAAGAGTAGACCATTGTGTCGGTACTTCATAGTAGTTTATACCATGAGCTACCCCTACTCTGTACAATTCATCGCGGTTATCGTAGATATCAGTTACCGCAATTTGCCAGCTATCTTCGTCGATGAAGAATACACGCTTCTTGTAGATATGACGTGTATCAGACTTCAAGTTAGCTTCAACAACCCATACACGGTGCTTTTCGTAACGCACTAGGTCAGGGTTAATGTGGCCTGGTTGAATAATGTCATCGTACTTAACGTTATCGCTGTGTAAGCGGTAATCGTTGTAAGGAATAAGTAGTTCTTGCTTTCCCTTTAATGTCCATGTGTAACGGTTTGGGGCACCGTTATACATATCGAAGTCATCGGTTGTACGTAGACCATCTGAAGCTGTACCTGGTGCATCATATGCTACGTTAGGTGCACGACGAACACGACGTTGACCAGTGTTGTAAGTCCATGCTTGACGAGGTGTTTTAATTTGGTCCATCGTCTCGTGAACAAGAAGTGCTGTACCAGCAATACGCGCTGGTTCAGAAACCTTTTGCTTGAACTTAAACAAGATGTTCGATTGCTGTAATTCTTCCGGATTCGCACCCTTTACGTTGTATGGCAACATTAGTTGCTCATCGAAACCAATGTAAGTGAAATCACCACTTGCTGTTGGCGCAGCTTGGCCACCTTGACGGCTAAGCGCTTCACCACGATAACGTAAAATGTGGTTCCAAATAGCTTCTAAGCCATTTTCTGGCACAGGGAATGGGATACCAACAGCAGCTTGCGTAATACCGTTACCTTCTTCTACTAATTCAGCACGCACAGCATTATCGATTGTTGCTTGATACACATGCTCAGGGTAAGACGCTGAACGACGTGTTTGGTAAACATTCATTTTGAACGTATCTGGGTAAGTTTCAAATAAACTGATTTGACCCGGTGTTAGTAAATCTTTGTACTGTTCTAAGTTTTGAGCAGTAACTGTGTATAACACTTTGTCATTTGGATACGGATCTGGGTGATGATCGCCAGGTGTGTAACCTGCTGGTGCTTCTTTAATACCGCCTGTCCACTCAGGAATCGAGCCATCAGCGTTACCTGCACGTACAGCACCAAATGGTGTTAACTCTTTTGAAAGCTTAGCTGCTTCCTCAGAAGAGATTTTTGCTACTGCTGCGCCGCTAGTAAAAGCGAACGACACAGCTAATGATAATAGGGTTAATTTTTTCACGATTGTTATCCCTTAAATTGAATACTTGACACTGAACGAGATAAAGTCACGATCTTCCATTTGGTTAGTCGTACCTACACCACCGAAGAATGCGTTGTAACCAAAGCTTGCAGCCCAACGGCTTTGGTAATCAAAATCGATACCAAACGAGATAGACTTGCGATCTTCGATAAATAAGAACAATGGATCCGGCGTGATACCTTCAACATCGTGAGAGAATACAATTCTCGGTGACATGTTAATGCCAGCAAAAACGTTATTGTAGTCTAGCTTAGCAACAGCGCGGTAACCCCAAGCAAACTCTGTTGGGAATGGGTTAGTTTCAACACCATCTTGCACTACTAATTCTAAACCTTCTTTGCCAGCGATACCGCCATTACGACCAGTACCTGGGCCATTTAAACGTAATACGTCTTCATCAGGCATATCGTTGATGTTAATACCACCAACCTCTAATAAACCGGTCACTTGGCTAGCACCAAACATTGGACCAAATAAGTGAGTGAACGTTACTTGAGCCTGAACTGTATCAGACAAAATGAAACCTTGTGCTTGCTCACCTGGACCGTAAATTGGCATCTGCGAAATACCGTCAAAGAACGAGTAATCGTCTGGGTATGCATTTGCTAACTGCTGTGGCATCGCTGCGAATAATAATTCTACGTCATCGATTTGCAGTGGCTCATCTTGACGGTATGACATTTCACCAGCAACAGCTGTTGTGCCAATCGTTGAGTTAAAGCTAAATGCGTAAAGTTTAATGTCTTCCGGATACTCAAGCATTACTTTCGAGAAAGCACGTAGTGAAGAGTAGTTATCTTCAGTTACCGCGTTACCCGCAATAAACGCTAAGTCTTGTGCAATCGCTTGTGTAGTGAAGTCAGCAGTGATACCAGAGAATACTGGACGACGGCTATGGTAGTTCATGTGGTATAAACTGATTTCAGTATCGTTTAACTCTGGTAAGTACCAAGATAAACGTAAACCATATTGACCACCATCATCAGGCTTGATTAATGCTTCTTCGCCTGGTGCCTTAAGTGTTAACTTAGTGCCGTAAGCTAGGTAACCTGCTTGTGCTGCAGCTGCTAGTGCTGGATCACCAGAACGTAACATATCACCTAGGCCATTTAAGCCGCCAAGTAAGTACTCAAGATCCATATCAGGGTTGCTTGAGAAGTTTAGCTGCACGTTGTTGTAGTGACCACCGTCACCCGCGAAATCGTTGGTAGAGAAGTAGCTACCTGGAGCTGCAAGAATTGTTTCTTCCCAGTCGTATTGATAGAAAGCTTCAATGTTGAAGTTCTCTGTCACACCTAATGAAGCCCAAACAGCACCGAAAGGAATAAACGCTTCTTTAATCTCTGAACCTGGAGCGCGAAGACGTGCAATATCAATTGGGTTTAATTCACTAATACCATGCGCAATTAGTGTGCTCTCACCCCAGCTGATAACTTGCTGACCAACACGTACAGAAAATGGCATTTCGCCAATGTCGTAGTCAGCATAGAAGAATGCATCGAGTAAACGAACGTCTTGACATAGCTGCTCTTCAGCTTTGTCATCGCGACATAAATCGTCTTTTTCGCCTGTAAGCGGATCTGACCAAGCAAAGTCGCCATCAGACATAGCAAAGTCATAGAAGTACATACCACGAATGAAAACACCCATGTTGTCCTTGCGGATATCTAATTCGTGTGTACCTTTAAATACTGTCGAAAAGGTATCGCCAGCATCGAAATTCAAGTTGGCATTATCGCCGTTAGTAGAGTAACTACCAGCACCATCCCATAAATCAGCACCCGTAGGCACAACGTTAAATGCTGGATGATAAAGGCTGTAGTCGAAATCGTTATGAGGGTTGTTAGCTTTACCTACTTGGCCGTTCCAATCTCTGTCTTCGACACGAATACTCGTACCTAATGAAAACGTTGAATCGAAACTGATATCAAAGTCGCCAAGTTGAAAATTGGCAGCTGAGACAGAGCTTGTTGCTGCCATCAACGCTGTCGCAATACCAAGTGCTAACGGTTTTTTCAAAAACGTTATACGTGGGCTATGTTTCATTCATTCTCTCCCCAGTCCTGAAACAAAGTATTATTTTACTTGTTATTTTATATATTCCACTTTGTGGATTAAACAATAATTGCATCATTTTAGACAACTAGCAAGCGGTAAAACATTGATGGGAAGACTTATTTTTAATGCTCTGCGAACGAGAACAAGATGAATTCTAAACCCTGTTTAAAACACTTGTTTTAAACAGGGTTTAATTTAGCGAAAAATGGCTAAAGCTAACGTTATTCTTGCTATTGCTGGATACACCGCTCATGGTCATATTTTCACCAAAAGGTCTGACCACTGTTTAAAGCATATACTCTAAAAAATTAAATTTTTTTCAAAGATATAAACTTGTTATTGTCAGTTTCCAAACAAAAAGCCCCTTTAATCCCCGTATTTGTCATGAATTTCCGCAAATGCATCGCAGGAAATTGAATATTTTGACCATTCGTAGCCCGTGTAACAACAGTTGATAATTGCCCTGTGTAATAGGGCATAAAGTCTTCTCGGCTCATATAAAGTGAAAAGTAGTACTTCATTACTAAAAACCTGCTGCCACCATCAAGCGCCGACTAATTTAGCTTCACCTAGAGCAGCTTCCAATTTTTCGACCAAATCCCGTGACAAGCTACTCTGTGCAGAAATACGCTTCAGTTCACTTACCATCAATGTCTGGTGATGACTGTCAAATGCCTTAAATTGAATAAGTGGGGTTATCAATCTAGATGCAACTTGTGGGTTCAGCTTATCCATTTCGATAATATTGTCTGCAAGATAGCGGTAACCAGCACCATCATTGCGATGGAAGTAGTTTGCGTTTTGCATGACAAATGCACCGATTAATGCACGTGCCCTATTCGGGTTTTTCAATGAAAAATCGTCGCGTTTCATCAAGCTAATTAGACGTTCAAACATGTCGTCAGATTGAATATTTGCCTGCAAGCTAAACCATTTGTCCATCACTAGGGTATCTTGCTTGAACTCCTGCTCAAACTTCTCGAGTAATGAATCTGCTAACGCTACATCATATTTAACAGCATTTTGCAGCGCACCTAGCTTCGTCGTCATATCAGTTGCGCCAGCATATCTTTCTTGAATAAGGTTATTAGCTCCAAGTGCTGCAAGATAGCTCAAACAAGTATTTGCCAATGCTCGTGATCCAACTTGTTCACTACTTTCTTTCCCTACCAAACTCTGATTATCTCGATATAAGCTCTCTAGTTCTGTTTGGAAATACTTAGCAAGGCCATGCTTCATAGAAGATATTGCCGCAAGTAGCTTATGTGGTGTTACGTTATCGATTTGCGACACCATTTCATCGAACGATGGCAAAGTAAGCATCAATGCGCGAAACGCTGCGTCATATTCAGCTTTGAACAAGGCTGAGAACATATCAATCACTTGAGTCGATACTTTCCCACCATTTTCAATTAGGCGCTTAATTTCGTTCGCCATTAATGTTTGGCCTGCATCCCATACGCAGAAACTATCTTGACTGTTGGCAATGATCGCCAATAAATCTTTTTCCGATTGTTCAAAATCGACTTTAACTGGAGCCGAGAAGCCACCTAAAAACGCAATGACTGTATTTTCAGTAGCGTCAAGTTCCCATGTTTGCGTTTCATTAGTTAATTCAATTAATTGTTGTGAGGACGTATTAGCGTCGGTATCAATTAACTCGATATTAATTGGAATATGCAGTGGCAGTTTCTCTGGCTGAGATTTACTACTCGGCGTATGCTGAGTGACGGTTAATGAAAGTCTACCTAGCTCACTATTAAAACTTTGATTCACTGTTAATTCTGGCGTGCCAGATTGAGAATACCAACGTTTAAAAAGTGTAAGGTCTCTGTCATTAGCATCAGCCATCGCATTGACGAAGTCGTCACACGTTACCGCCATTCCATCAAAACGTTTGAAATATAAATCCATCCCCTTTCTAAAACCTTCTCGGCCCAGCAAGGTATGTAACATGCGAATAACTTCAGAACCTTTCTCGTATACCGTTAACGTGTAGAAATTATTCATTTCCATCACTTTTTCTGGCCTGATTGGATGCGACATTGGTCCCGCATCTTCTGCGAACTGCTGTGAACGCAATACTTTAACATTTTGAATGCGCGTTACGCCCGCTGAATGCATGTCAGCACTAAACTGTTGATCACGAAAAACGGTTAAGCCTTCTTTCAAGCTAAGTTGGAACCAGTCTCTACACGTCACTCGGTTACCAGTCCAGTTGTGGAAATATTCATGGGCAATGACCGCTTCAATATTAAAGAAGTCAGTATCTGTCGCACTGTTTTCATCGGCTAAAACATATTTACTATTAAATACATTAAGCCCCTTGTTCTCCATTGCGCCCATATTAAAGAAGTCGACAGCAACGATCATGTAAATATCTAAATCATATTCAAGACCAAATACTTCCTCATCCCAACGCATCGACTTATGCAAAGAAGCCATCGCATGCTTGGCTTTGTGTTTATTGCCTTTGTCAACAAATATTTCAAGTGAGACCTCACGGCCCGAAACTGTAGTATACGTTTCTTTGAGTAAATCAAAGTCACCAGCAACTAACGCAAAAAGATAAGCTGGCTTTGGAAATGGGTCATGCCAAGTAACAAAATGCTGTCCATCTTCCAGTTCACCGCGGTCAATCGGATTACCATTAGCAAGCAAATAAGGTAGAGACTTCTTATCGCCGATCACTTTTGTGGTGAATACCGCCATGACATCGGGTCTATCTAGATAGTAAGTAATACGTCTGAAGCCTTCTGCTTCACACTGCGTGCAATAGGCTTGACCGGACTGATACAACCCCTCGAGTGCAGTGTTACCGGCCGGATCTATTTCAGTAACAATAGTTAGAGAAAAATTATCTGTAACATTCTTTAGTGTTAAGTTTGTTTCTGTCAGCTGGTACTCTGAAGGGGATAACGTACGCTCACCGATTGCAACAGAAACCAGCGTTAAGTGTTCACCATCAAGGACAAGGTCTGTTCCCTTGTCGTGCAGTCGTTTAACTGAAAGCACACTCGTCACGCGAGTTTTATTTTTGTCTAACGCAAACGTTAGGTCGATTGCGTCGATAGTAAATGGAGAAGGCTGATAATCAGATAAATAGCGGGCTGTAAATTCAGACATAAAATTCTCTATATTTTGAAGCCAAAGATAGTGATTAATTTAACAAAAAAGCCTGCAAAAAGCAGGCTTTATGATAAGAACTTGTCAGTTAGTCTAATTCAAAACACTGACTATACAAAGAGCTTAGGCTGGCTCTTCAATACGTGCAATCTTAAAGTTTAAATAACCGTAAGCAATCGCTAGGATTGGGTTTATAAAGTTAAAGAAGCAATAGAAAATATATTCATAAGAGCCCAAAGCTAAAGCCCCCATCATAAATGCACCACAGGTATTCCACGGAATTAATGGTGATGTGATAGTGCCAGAGTCCTCTAGCGTACGGCTCAATGCAGTTGGGTCTAAACCTCTGCGCTCATACTCTTCTTTGTACATGCGACCAGGCATTACGATAGCCATATATTGGTCGGCGGTAATTAAGTTAGTACCAATACAAGTCGCTACGGTGCTCGTAATTAAGCTTCCTGTTGACTTAGCAGCAGATAAGATAGCGTCGACAAAACGGCGCAACATACCTAAGTGCTCAAGCACAGCACCAAAGCTCAATGCTGTCATCACCAACCAAATAGTATTTAGCATGCTAGACATACCACCACGACTCAGTAGTTCATCTACCTCAGCATTTCCGGTATTGACTGTCACACCATCAAAAAATGCAGTCCACACCACCATAATAGTGCCTTTAACACTGTCTGCACCTTTAGCTGCCATTGTCGCAATTAATTCTTGTTGAAAAAAAACAGCCCAAACAGCACCAATAATTGCACCAATTGCTACGGCTGGGAACGCCGGCATTTTCTTGTATGCCAAGGTTAACAACACAACTAATGGAATGAGATTCCAAAGCGAAATATTGTAGGTATTTGAAAGTGTATATGTCAGTGTTTCAATGCTTTCTGTGTTACCTGCCCCTGTACCTGAGTGATTAAACCCGATGAAGAGGAAAATGACTAAAGCAATCACAAAGCTTGGTACTGTTGTCCAAAGCATGTTGCGAATGTGCGCGAACAAATCTGTTCCTGCAACTGCCGGTGCTAAGTTGGTGGTTTCTGAGAGTGGCGATAACTTATCACCAAAGTAAGCACCTGAAATTACCGCACCTGCTGTTACAGCTGATGACATTTCAAAGCCACTTGCGATACCAATGAACGCAACACCTACTGTCGCAGCGGTAGTCCAAGAACTACCAATACTCATTGCCACTAGACCACAAACGATACATGCTGCTGCGTAGAACCAGCTTGGATCAATGATTTGCAGACCATAGTAAACAAGTGTTGGTACTGTCCCCGAAAGTAGCCATGTACCGATAAGAGAACCAACTGCAAGTAGTATCAGCACCGCACCCAGCGAAATTGAGATACCGTTAACAATGGCCTTTTCTATTGAGTGCCATGTGTAACCATTTTTTAAACCGATAATAATCGCGATACCCATGGCGATTAATAAGGCGATTTGGTTTGGACCGTATGAGGAATTATCGCCAAAGTAAACTACGGCAGTCGATAGCATGATAATGAGCGCGATGATCGGGATAAGCGCGTCGAGTATGCTAGGGATTCTGAACTGCGAATCGTTTTGTTGTGTCATTGTTAAACTACATCCTAATTATATTTATTATGCCTCGCGTAACGGCATGTAAACATGCCTAGAGTTTATTATTACTGCAAGACATTTTTTAAAGTAATTATACTAAAGCAGCACGCCTCAGGTAAACGCCCATACCTAACTATTCACAATTGCTGCATAGTAAATTAATCGCAAAATAGACATTAAAAAACCGCCCTTGGGCGGTTTTTGTCAAATATGCGTTACGAATACAGCAATCTTACGAAACCTTAATGGTTTAGTTCGCCTGCTTTGCGCGGATTACTGCTTTGCAACTTTACCCAGCGCAATTAAATCAAAAGTAATTCGCGCTGTTTCATCCAAAAATGGGTCAAGTTCATCTAAGGCTTCTGGCGCATCATCCAATTTTTCAATTGCCTTTAAACCTAATACTTGCAGACGCTCATTTGCACGTGCTAGTTGCTTAGCCTTTCGCTCTTCACGCTTTTCTTTGCGTTTAACTAGGTTCAGAGAGATCGACTCGTTATCTTTCTCTTTTTGATATTCTTCAATATCCGATAGCAAGTAGTTAAACTCGGTGTTGTGAGTAATACGCTCGTTATGCAATGAAGTTAAATACGCTAAGTCTGAAGTAATATCTTTCAATTGACGATATTGAGCTTTCGCAATTTGATCCCACGGTAACGCGTTTTCTTCTTTGCTTTCGCCCCAATCTTCAGGGGCAATAGCAGAAGGGAACGCTATGTCTGGTGTAACACCACGATGTTGTGTTGAGCCACCATTTATACGGTAGAATTTCGCAATCGTGTACTGTGTGCTACCTAAAGGTTTTTCAAATAAGTCGTATACGCGACCTAGCCCACGGTGTTGTTGCACAGTACCTTTACCAAACGTATGTTCACCGACAATTACGCCGCGGCCATAATCTTGAATTGCCGCCGAGAATATTTCACTAGCTGATGCACTGTATCTATCCACCATGACCGTTAATGGGCCATCGTAGTAGCTGAAGCCGTCTCGGTCACTGTTAACTTGAACTCGGTTAGCGCCATCACGCACTTGAACTACAGGGCCTTTATCAATAAATAAACCGGTTAATAATGTTGCTTCATTTAATGAACCACCGCCATTACCGCGAAGATCTACAATAACGCCTTCTACTTTTTCGTTTCCTAACTTCTCAAGTTCTTTCTTAACATCACGGGATAAGTTGTTATAGAAGCTTGGGATAGTAATTACGCCCAACTTCTTGCCACTCTGCTCTAATTCGTTTTCGTAATAAACGTCAGACTTGGCAGCACGGTCTTCTAACTTGATTTTATCGCGAGTGATCGAAACGACTTTCATACTCGATGCATCATCAGATTCTTCAGGCAGTACTTGCAGTCTTACGTTACTACCTTTAGGACCTTTGATAAGATCGACGACATCATCTAAGCGCCAGCCGATTACATCCACAAACTCTTCAGTGTCTTGCGCTACACCAACAATGCGATCTTTAGGCTTTAACTGCTTTGATTTGTCTGCAGGACCACCGTCTACAACGCTTTGAATAACCGTGTAGTCTTCTTCAGCTCGCAGCACTGCACCGATACCTTCTAGCGATAGGTTCATTTCCATTTGGAAACGTTCAGCATTTCGCGGTGATAGGTATGATGTATGAGGTTCAACAACACGAGCGAAACTATTCATCACTAACTGAAAAACGTCTTCACTTTCGCTTTGTTTTAAACGCTTTATCGCATAGCGGTAGCGCTTGCCAAGGATTTCTTGGACTTTCTCCCACTCTTTGCCTGCTAGCGTTAAGTTGAGAGCATCATACTTAACTTTTTGACGCCATAACTCATTTAGCTCATCGACGTTTTTGGCATATGGAGCATCTTCACGATCAAAGACATATTCTTCGTCAACCGTGAAATCAAATGGTTTGTCTAAAAGCGTTAACGCATATTCATAACGTTCTAATCGACGTTGCAGATTTAAGTTAAAAATATCATAAGCAACATCGAGTTTTCCGCGTGAAACTACCGAGTCAAATGACTTACTGTGTTTCGACAGCGTTTCAATGTCAGAGGCTAAGAAAACATTTCTCGCATAATCAAGCTGTTTGATATAACGATCAAATATTTCATCAGAAAGCGCATCATTAATTTTTACTGGTTTGTAATGGGCACGCGTATATAAAGCCGTTATTCGTTTACTTGCGGTGACATGCTGACTTTCTGGTATTAACTCAGGAAGTGCGTCATCAGTGGATACTTTATCAGCGAACGCTGTCGCGGAAAAAGTTAATGAAATGGCAAGTGCGATACGACAAAATTTAAGCATGCCTATTACCTCGTGTTACTCAGTAAAAATATTTTGAATGTGAGTTTTAATCACCATTCCTGTATCGAGTTGTACGCTAACGTCTTCGCCGGCAATTTCTGTGATTGTTGCATTCATTGGTGCTTGACCAAGTTTAACTTTCACTTGCTGGCTTACCTTAATACTAGCTGATTCTACAGCTTTTAGGGGGGCAGCTGGCTTTGCAGGTTTCTTGGCAGGTGTTTTTACTGCTTTAAAGTTTTGCTTGGCTTTTCGCTCGCCTGAAGGTTTCGTACTGCTCTGCTTATTTTTATAAGGCTTTTTGTCAGTTTTGTCTTGCTGTTTTTTGTTAGCAAATTTTTCTTGGCTTTCTTTCAAGGCATTAGCAGCGTAATCAGCTTGTGCTTGATCGATTTCTTCAGCGTCGTTACCGTCAATATCGACTCGGAAGCTACCGGCTTTAACGGCTTTAAGGTAACGCCAACTACTTGTGTAGTGACGCAATGCTTGCCTTAGACGTGTTTTGCTCACGTTTTCGTCATCAGCTAATTTTTCTGCTAGATCTTTAAAAATACCGACTTTTAAAGGTTTTGCAGCACCTTCAGTGCTAAAACACGCAGGAAATTTCTCAGCTAAGTAGGCGATAATTTCTTTGCTGCTAGTACGTTTAGTTTCCATAATACAACTTTTTGATTTAATTACTCTTGAATAAACTGGTCTCGATTCGACAAAACGTGCCGACACCAATCATAAATATCGTCCATATCTAACTCAGGTAGCGCCTCTTGCGGTATCCAAGTCTCCCAAACCAATTCTAGAATTTGATGCAATTCGTTAGGGTCGATATCTTCTTCTGCCATATCATACAAGGTATGATAAATTTCATTTATACGCTCTGCAACGAGCTCTTCGTGACCATCCCAGTCGCCAACAACAGCCTCTGAAACTAGGTAGTCATGAATAACAATAAATTCTTTCATTATTGCGCCGTTTGCGCCTCAATTAGCGCAACGATTGACTCAAGACCTTGTTGATCTTCATCATCAAAACGACCAAATTTAACACTATCAATATCTAATACAGCAACAATTTGACCGTTAACGCGAACTGGAATAACAACTTCTGAATTACTTGCTGCGTCGCAAGCAATATGTCCATCAAATTGATGTACATCCTCAACCAACTGAGTTTCACCAGTCGCTGCAGCAGTTCCGCAAACCCCCTTGCCAAATGGAATACGGATACATGCAACTTTTCCTTGGAATGGTCCCAATACTAATTGTTCACCATCGACACGGTAAAAGCCTGCCCAATTCACATAATCAAGAGCTTCGAACAAAATTGCACTAACATTTGCCATGTTAGCAATTAAGTCACTCTCTCCATTAATAACGGCGGCGACTTGTTTGTTTAAATCTTGGTAAAATGCTGATTTTTCCATCAAGATATTAGATTAGCCTGTAAAAGGCGCTAAAGATACCTTGATAGCGCAGTAAATTAAAGCTTTTCCGACGAAACTTAGTTAAATTATGTTTATTGTAGTGAAAACGTCACAGTTACTTCCGCATTAACACTATTCAAGCCCACATGACTTGTATCGCCAGCATTAGACATCATCATTTCATTGCCTCGCATTGCTTTAGCAGGAATGCGGTAACCATGTTCGTTGATTTTAATTACGCGCCCTAAACTAACACCTAACTGCTCTGCCATTTGCGTTGCTTTATCTTTTGCGTTTTTAACTGCTAATTCTAATGCTTGCTGGTATAACGCTTCGGTATCCTTTATTTGGCTTTGTACCGGTGAAATGCGCGTTACACCAATTTTGACTGCTTTATCAAGCAGCGTTTCGTAGAGGCTAATGTCATTCAAATTGACGTTTACGGTGCGCTTTACATCAAAATACACTTCGCTCACGTCACCATTATTAATTGATGCACTAGTAATGACCTCACTACCCGACTCTACATTACTCTTCAAATAAACGCGTCCATTATTATCACGTCTAGGGTAAACAGGCATGATTTGGAGTTGCGTATCGGTTATTGCTTGCTCTTCTACATTTAGAGCTTTCAAACTCGAGATGAGAAGGCGCTTTTTATTATCTACGTCAGCTTTTGCTTTTGATAACGTCGAGTGACGTTTTTCAATCACAAAATTAACAGTGAATTGATCAGGAGCTTTGTCAACTGCACCTTTGCCAACAACGGTTATCCCTTCAGTAGCTAAAATTGAAGATGAAAATAAAAAAGCAATTGCCAACCCTAAAACTTTACTAAATCTCACTGGCGTATTCATAAACTGATTCCATTAAATTCTGACAAATTGATTTAATAAGGCGCGATCCCAATTCGAATCACTTCTTATTGCTAAAAGCTAAGATAAGTTCATCAATTATAAGTTCATTTGAATAAACATAACTATTTAATTCAAGTGAACGTTACTCTAGCCCCAGCAGATTGGCGGAGTAGCAAGGCTATTACTACTCGTGCTGAAAAAAAGCCCGCTACTTATGTTATGAACATTGAATAGCGGGCTTTTTAGAAATTTTTGAAGTTCAATTAAAAAGTGAACTTAGAATCCATTCTAAAACTAAGAGTTAAAACGAAGAGTTAAATTGAACGCTCAAAATATTTGCTTTGCCATGTTGAGTTGCATGCAACTCACTAACGACAGAACCGGTGGCACTGTGTTCATTCACACTAGCGTCATCACCTTTAATGTGCACTAATGCAACATCCAAACTATCATTCTGAGACAATGTATACGTGAAGCCAGCACTGTACCAATGACGATCTGTATCTGGAATACTTAGTGAACGATGCTCATCAGACACGGCCCCTTCATCGATAGCAAAGCCTGCTCGTAATGTAAGTTCATTGCTATATTGGAATGTTGTTCCAAAGCTGTAGCGCCACGAGTCTTCAAAATTTTCTTCTTTCAACAATACAGATGAACCATCGTTCAGGTGAGCTTCCAATTTATCGAAAGTGCTCCAATCAGTGTGATTTGCACTTGCCTGTATTGACCACTGTTTGTTGATTTTGTGGTTGATCGCAAATTCAGTTACGGCAGCAAAGTTCAACGCTAACTGACCGCCTTGGTTGTAACTTGCCACTAAATCTGACTTGATCTCACCATCCATGTTCAGTTCTGTTTCAGCACGATAGCTAAACGCTAGATCTGTTTGGTTGGTTAATTGCCAGAAAATACCTGTGTTCCAACCGAATCCCCAATCATCACCTTGCATTTTAACAATGGTCGCATTGCCTGGTACTGCACCACCTGTTAGTGCGGAAATTGCTTGAGGAGTTGATGTACCAATTTGGGCATCTGAGTAAGTAGCAGTTAAACCAAAGCCAATGCTTACATCTTCAGTTACTTGATAAGCGATTGCCGGGTTGAAAGTAACAGATAGAACCTCTGCTTTATCAGCAAAATGAAGACCGTTATAGCTATCGCTGTAATCCGTCGTTAATCCGTAAGTTGAAAAAAGGCCCAAACCATATGACCAGCGACCGTTGATTGGTGCTACGAAGAATGCTGACGGTACAAAGGCGGTATCAGCAATATCATCGATATCCGCAGAAACCGTACCTGCAGATAAATTTGTACTGATATCACCACGAATATCAATTTCAGGATCAATAAAGCTTAGTGAACCACTTAATGTAGGTGAATCAAATACCGTAATAGCCGCAGGGTTTGTCGCTAATACAGTGGCGTTTTCTGGCATCGCGGCCTGCCCCGCCATGGCACGGCCTAAACCGTTGGTACTGTGTTCGTTAATTTGGAAACCAGCAGAGACTGCTGTTGAAGAAACTGAAGCAGTTAATACTGCTAACAGTGATAATCGAAACTTCTTACTACCTGTCATGAAAATCTCTGTTGTAAAATCTATCGGGATAAAAATCGGTTGGGCATTCTATGGTCTGATCAGCTGTGATGCAATGACAAGCAGGCTAAATAACAACCTAATTACAGCTGTTTGATGCATTTATCATCAACTTGTCGACATTTTTACAGAAGTTTAACAACTAGTTCATAAATACAGGCGCATAAATGGGCTATTGACCTATCGAAAGTTAACAGACACCTAGCGCTAGCTCAGCCATAAAGGGAAATTCGTCACTAGAATAATAAATGATGCTTAAGCTAGCACATTGGAAGGGATAAAGACTGCTCCCATAAAGATAAATGAGAGCAGTGAAGAGAATTAGACAATAAACTTCGAGGTTGCGGTTCTAATGTGCTGCGCATTATTGTCGAGTTGCTGAGCTACATCGCCAATTTCATCTACAGCCGTCATCGTAGAGCCAAAGCTGTTATACATTTCCTCAATGTTCGCTACTACCGTTTCTGCTACGCTTGATTGTTCTTCTGTAGCCGTTGCAATTTGACTGTTCATCGTACTGATCAAGCCGATCTGCACTTTAATGTTGGTCAATGAACTATCAACTTCCCTAGAAATTTGCTCGTTTGCATCGGCTTTTTCTTTTGCAGTGTCCATTGAGTTCACCGACAAATCTGCCGCCGAAATAAGTTTATCTAATAGCTCGCGTATTTCTGTTGTAGAAAGCGCTGTGCGTGAAGCTAGGCTTCTCACCTCATCCGCAACCACAGCAAAGCCTCTTCCCTGCTCACCAGCGCGAGCAGCCTCTATCGCTGCATTTAGCGCTAACAAGTTCGTTTGTTCGGCAATACCGTTGATAACATCCAGTATTTGATTCATGTTTTGCGAGTCTTGCGCCAGCTGATTAATTACACTCGACGCATTTAAAATCTCTTGTGTTAACTCACCTGAGACACTTAACGAGCGATGAACATTATCCATGCCTTGGTTGACCTCAAGCTCACCTGCGCCAGCTGCGTTTGCCGCTTCTGCAGCAGATTTGGCAATATCAGAAACACTGTGCTGCATTTCTACCATCGACTGTTTGGTCACTTCAGCAACCTCAGACTGGCTCTTAACGTTTGCATCGACTTGATTTACTTTTTCAGCCAGTTGTTCTGCACTTGACGACAGTGGGTTTACGACGTCGACAACTTCGCGAACAATACCACGTAACATTTGCGTGAAAATATTGAAGTGATTAACAACACTGCCAATTTCATCTTGGCTATCAACTGAAAGCTGGTTGGTTAAATCCCCATCGCCTTCAGCTAATTCTTGCAGAGAGTCACTTACTGTTGTTACCGAAGAGCTAATTGACCTAGCGATAACCACGCTAAGCAATGTCATTAGGCCCAAAGAAACCACACCTAGAAGAATACTTAAATTTCTTGAATCAGCGCCATTTTGAACAGTTTCATCGACAAGCCCGTTGAACATGGTCGCAGCATTTAACTTTTGGCTAGTTAGCGTTTTTCCTACGCTTTCAAACAAAGATGACTTTTTCTCTATTTTTCCTTGCGCCGAGGCAAAATCAATTTCCTCATTAATAAATCCCTGCGATATTTCTTGCGCGATCTCATTGTACTCTTTAGCATCACTAGTCACGCCATTGATATTGGCAAAGCTACTATCAAGGCTCCTAATCTTAGTTAAGTTTGTAACCAACAAATCAAATGACTCTTGCGCATCCTCTAAGAGATCCTCGTCACCAAACGACACACTCTGTGTATACAACTCATCGATGCGCTGCCATGCAGTTTCATTTTCGCTGGTTAAGTTGACCAAATGAATCGTAGTGTCTTGCATGGTGGTCAGCAAGGTTTGATTTTTAGAGATGGCGTTAATTGTAATCACTAGGTTTAGCGAGAAAGCGATGAACGCGATCGCCAAGATAGCCATAATTTTATGAAAAATCTTTAATGACTTAAAAAATTGCATTGATAACCTCGATTGCAAACTAACTTTTAAATTATTGATATTAGGGGTTAAAGCTCTATGTTAAGTAAAGCATCTAGCTCATGATTCTGCCCATATTTTATGTTGCTAAACAGTAGTAAGCGTTAAAAATTGCGGCCGAACTTAATAAAGAACGGCCATATATAGCTTAATATGTGGCAATGACTTTAACGTCTCCCGTCACGCTCGCACTATCAACGAAACCTATGGCATTAGGGTCACTTTTAACGGCCTCAATCATTGCTGCATCGTTAGCAATTTCTTTTGGCGGCGTTCCTTTGCCTGTAAACGCTAATTTTGACCAGTAAGATTTGAACTGGCTATTAGACTTCTTAAGCGCTGTTTGTCTAAATTGTTCTGTAGTAGGTACATCGTCACTCAATGAAATCACATTAATTTTGCTACCATCAGCAAATACTTTTATCTTACCAAGATAAATGCGCTTAATTTTTTTAGCGTCCAAACTATCATTGTTAGCGTTATTCACAATGACGGATACTTCAGCATGAGACAGAAAACTTGCCAAACAAATCGCTAATGTAAGCAGGCTCTTAGTTAAATTCATCATGATTCTCCTCTAATACACAAAGTCTACGCCAAAGGTAAGCAACGTTGCACTTTTATCGGCCAATTCGTTGTTAATTTGAGTCAGCTCAAATTTGTAAGCTACACCTTGGTCTGCATCATAACGAATATGAATGCCTTGAGCATCGTATGCATCTGGTTTAAAAAAGCTATCGGTGACACCGATTACAAATGCGTTAATAAATGGATCTGCTGAGTTTGCCTGCTCATATTCATAGTCAAAATCGAAATCTTGGTGCACTAATGATATAACCATGCGTTCAAAGCGGTACCCCAACGAAAAATACATCGCCTGTGTTTCCTCAGAAAAGGAGTCTTCTATCTCATACGCTGCATACTCAGCATTAAATAGCCAATTTTCATAATCAATAGTAAAGCCTGTTGACCAATATAGACCTTCATCATCGTCTGCATATAAATCTTCCATATTGTACACAGTAGTACTGGCTGGATTTAATACCGTATTATTTTCAATAGTATATCCAGGCAAAGTTGCTAGAAGAGCCGCATCTAAGCTGTCTTTTGTATCAAAAGTCGCATCAGCCAGTAAAATGCCTGCAAACGCCGAAAACCATTCATATGAGTACTCTACAGAAGCCTGCAAAATACTGTCTAGTTCAAAACCGACTCCGCTTACTTGACCAGAGAATGAACCATAAGATCCTTTGAAGCTAAGATCTCCGTCGCCGAGAAAGGTGTCATGAACAAAGCGAACACCTTCAATAATATCGTACTCTTCCCCTAAGTAGATTGATTTCGGCAACCGACTGTAATTGTGGCTATAACCTATATCTTGCGTGTCTGAGTTACGAAAATAAGGAAGTGCAAATCGCCCGAAAGATATCGTAGTTTCCGGTGAAAGTTGGTAGTTCAAATATGCCCACCGAGCTTCAACGTCAAAATCATTCTCTCCTTGCGCTTGCAGTACAATAGTAGCACTCCAAGCTTCGTTTAGATTAGCTTTAGCCTGAAGTGCAAATAGTGATTCATTTTTAAAATCTATTTGATCATCATATCCAAAGAACTGTGGGACAATATCGTCATCAACTAAAAGCCCTCCCCTGATAGAGCCATATCCGCTAAAATTAATATCCGCAGCCGAGGCTATTGGCGAAAGTGCAATGCTTGCAACTAATGTAGCTAAAAGAGACTTTTTCATGTTTACTCCAAGTAGAGAATCAATATGAAACTGATAAAGTTTAAATAAAACAGCAATATAAAAACTACCGTTATGCTTATCCTGCTATGTTTTTAGTTATTATTATTAACAAAGAACTTACATTTTACTTCTAACACTAGTAAAGAACATATCGAGAAAAATTCCAGTAAAAATCATGATTTACGTCAATTTTAGAGTTTTTTACAAAAAAAATGCCGTGTTGCTAAGACACGGCATTTATCAACCAACAATTACTGATTGTTAATAGTTAATTATCAATTGTCAGATAAGGTTAAAAACTATCTTCAGGTACTCTTACCAAGCCTTCCATCAATATACGTGCGCTACGACTCATGATGGCCTTTTCGACAATCCAGTTACCATTATCATTGCTAGCTTCGGCTCCAACTTTGAGGGTACCCGATGGATGACCAAATACGACTGATTGGCGGTCGCCACCTCCTGCTGCCAGATTAACAAGCGTTCCAGGGATTGCTGCTGCCGTTCCAATTGCCACGGCTGCCGTTCCCATCATCGCGTGGTGAAGTTTACCCATGGATAATGCGCGAACGTTCAAATCAATATCAGCTTCGGCAATCCCTTTGCCACTAGAGGCAGTGTAATCTTTGGCAGGCGATACAAAGGCTATTTTGGGTGTATGTTGGCGAGCTTTTGCTTCATCTAGCTCACTAATTAAGCCCATCTTCAATGCACCATGCGCCCTTACCATTTCAAACCAAGCTAACTTTTCGTCTGAATTGTTAATATCGTCTTGTAATTCAGTACCTTGATAACCTATTTCATCTGCGTTGAGGAAAATCGTAGGAATGCCCGCATTAATCATCGTCGCTTTGAACGTACCACCTTCAAACGAATCGAAAGCCGGCACCTTTAAATCATCAACGATGTTCCCCGTAGGAAACATGGCTTCACTCGGGTCTACCGGCGCGATAAATTCAACGGGAACTTCAGCAGCTGGAAAAGTGACACCATCAAGTTCAAAGTCACCTGTTTCTTGAACTTCGCCATTAGTGATAGGCACTTGAGCGATAATGGTCTTTTCGATATTTTTCTGCCAAATACGGACGGTGCAAACACCATTTTCAGGAATTCGCTCAGGGTCTACAAGACCCGAGTAGATTGCGAATGAACCCACGGCTGCGGTTAGATTGCCGCAGTTACCCGACCAATCCACGAATGCTTTGTCAATCGCCACTTGACCAAACAAATAATCAACATCGTGATCTGTTTGTGTTGATTTAGACAAGATAACAGTTTTAGAGGTACTGGACGTCGCACCGCCCATACCATCGGTTTGTTTACCATAAGGATCTGGACTACCAATCACACGTAGCAACATTTTGTCACGCGCCTCACCCGGCTCTTGGCAGCGCTTAGGCAAATCTGTCAAATTGAAAAATACCCCTTTCGAGGTACCGCCGCGAATATAAGTCGCAGGAATTTTTATTTGTGGAACGTGAGCCATTGCTCTCTCCTTTTTATAACATTCTACCCTTCGACTGCTTCGCGCTCAGGGTGAACGACTAACTTAATACCGTTCACACTAAGCCTGTCGAAGTGTGATTTATACTTAATACCGTTCACACTGAGCCTGTCGAAGTGTGATTTATACTTAATACCGTTCGCACTGAGCCTGTCGAAGTGTGATTTGTACTTAATACCGTTCACACTGAGCCTGTCGAAGTGTGATTTATACTTAATACCGTTCACACTGAGCCTGTCGAAGTGTGATTTATACTTAATACCGTTCGCACTGAGCCTGTCGAAGTGTGATTTGTACTTAATACCGTTCACACTGAGCCTGTCGAAGTGTGATTTATAAGAAAAAGCAGCACTTAGAGCTATCTAGTTGCTGCTTTCAATTAGTTCATAATTAACCACTTATGTGTTTGATTGTAAAAAATCCTGTGCGAACTTTTGCAACACCCCGCCGGCTGCGTGTACAACAACTTCCTCAGCGGTATCTAATCGACACTTAACAGGAATTTCTAGCGACTCACCATTACTGCGATTAACGACAACTGTCATCTCACCACCCGGTGACGTTTGCCCTTTTACGTCAAATGTTTCAGTGCCGTCGATACCATAAGTTTCACGCGTTTCACCATTGATAAATTGCAGCGGCAATACGCCCATACCAATTAAGTTCGTACGGTGAATTCGCTCGAATCCTTCAGCGACAATAACTTCAACACCTGCTAAGCGTACACCTTTCGCTGCCCAGTCACGGCTTGAACCTTGACCATAGTCGGCACCAGCGACAATACACAATGGTTGCTTGCGATCCATGTAGGTTTCAATCGCTTCCCACATGCGCGTTTGTGTACCTTCTGGCTCGATTCGAGCTAATGAGCCTTGGATAACCTCGCCGTTATCGTCTCGGCACATTTCATTGAAAAGCTTAGGGTTAGCAAACGTTGCTCGTTGCGCAGTTAAATGATCGCCACGATGGGTTGCATACGAGTTAAAGTCTTCTTCTGGTAGACCCATCTTCGCTAAATATTCGCCTGCTGCTGAACTTGCTAGAATCGCGTTTGACGGTGACAAATGGTCAGTAGTGATGTTGTCGCCAAGTACCGCAAGTGGTCGCATACCTTTCATGGTGCGTTCACCTGCTAGTGCGCCTTCCCAGTATGGCGGACGTCGAATGTACGTTGACATTTCACGCCAGTCATAAAGCGGGCTTTCTGCAGGTTCAAACGAACCTAAATCAAACATCGGCGTATAAATCTTCTTGAACTGTTCTGGCTTAACAGCAGAAGCAACAATTGCGTCGATTTCTTCGTCCGAAGGCCAAATATCTTTCAGTGTGATTGCCTTGCCATCCGCGTCATAACCTAATGCATCTTGTTCGATATCAAAGCGCATAGTACCAGCAATCGCATAAGCAACTACCAATGGTGGAGACGCTAAAAATGCCTGTTTAGCATACGGGTGAATGCGGCCATCGAAGTTACGGTTGCCAGATAGCACTGCCGTTGCATACAAATCACGATCGATAATTTCTTGCTGGATTTTCGGGTCTAGCGCGCCAGACATACCATTACAGGTAGTACATGCGTATGCCACGATACCAAAGCCCATTTTTTCTAGTTCAGGTAAAAGTCCTGCTTCTTCTAGGTAAAGCTTCGCTACTTTTGAACCAGGGGCAAATGATGACTTAACCCACGGCTTACGTATCAAGCCCAGTTCATTAGCACGCTTAGCGACAAGGGCAGCTGCAACAACATTTCGAGGGTTAGACGTATTCGTACAAGACGTAATCGCGGCAATAATCACTGCGCCATCTGGCATTTCGCCATTTTCTTCTTGCGCTTTTGCTTTGTCTAAATCTCTTGCGATATCGCGAGCAGCCAAGTCAGATGTTGGTAGACGACGGTGAGGATTCGAAGGACCTGCCATGTTGCGACCGACAGTCGATAAATCAAACTCCAATACTCGCTCGTATTCAGCTGTTGCTAAATCATCAGCCCAAAGTCCGGTATGCTTAGCATATGTCTCTACTAAAGCGACTTGCTCAGGCTCTCGGCCCGTAATTTTCAAATAGTCGATAGTTTGTTCGTCAATGTAGAACATACCAGCAGACGCACCGTATTCTGGCGTCATGTTTGAAATCGTTGCTCTATCGCCGATAGAAAGCGAGCTAGCGCCTTCACCAAAGAACTCTAAATAAGCGCCTACTACTTTTTCATTACGCAAAAACTCTGTTATCGACAATACGATATCGGTGGCAGTAATGCCTGGCTGACGTTGACCTGTCAGCTTAACGCCAACAATCTCTGGCAAACGCATCATCGATGGGCGTCCCAACATCACGGTTTCAGCTTCAAGGCCACCAACACCAATAGCGATAACACCTAGAGCGTCAACATGCGGAGTGTGAGAATCTGTACCGACACAAGTATCAGGGAACGAGACACCGTCACGGTTTTGAATCACCGGTGACATTTTCTCTAAGTTAATTTGATGCATGATGCCGTTACCCGCTGGGATAACATCAACGTTTTTGAATGCGGTCTTAGTCCACTCAATAAAATGGAAGCGGTCTTCGTTACGACGGTCTTCAATTGCGCGGTTTTTCTCGAAAGCATCAGGGTCAAAACCGGCGGCTTCTACAGCTAGTGAATGGTCAACGATAAGCTGTGTTGGCACCACTGGATTTACTTTCGCAGGATCGCCCCCTTGCTCTGCAATTGCATCACGCAAGCCAGCCAAATCAACAAGTGCAGTTTGACCTAAAATGTCATGACACACCACTCGCGCTGGGTACCAAGGAAAATCTAAGTCGCGCTTAGTATTAAGAATTTGTTCCAACGATGCCGTTAAGCTCGCAGGGGCACATTTGCGAACCAATTGCTCTGCTAAAATACGTGACGTGTAAGGAAGCTTAGCGTAAGCCCCCGGTTTAATTGCCTCACACGCTTCGCGTGTGTCGAAAAAGTCGACACCAGCACCATTTACTTGGTAGCCAGGAAGCGGTTTGCGGTAATCGTAGTTCATAATCTACCTACAATTTTTAATGATTAGAATCCTTCGACAGGCTCAGGATGAATGTTGATTCATTCATGATAGGTCTGTCGAAATAAAATAAGCCCACTATAAATGTTTGATTCTTCATGGTGAGCCTGTCGAAACAAGATAAGCCCAATATAAATGTTTGATTCTTCATGGTGAGTCTGTCGAAACAAGATAAGCCCACCATAAATGTTTGATTCTTCATGGTGAGCCTGTCGAACCACGATTAAGGGCGGTCTTCGATAGCAACATAATCACGAGCGTCAGGGCCCGTATAGTCAGCCGACGGACGGATAATACGGTTATTAGCACGCTGTTCCATCGCATGCGCTGTCCAACCTGATACACGTGAACAAACAAATATCGGTGTAAACAATTTCGTTGGAATACCCATAAAGTTGTAAGCTGATGCATGGAAGAAATCGGCGTTACAGAATAATTTCTTCTCACGCCACATCACTGCTTCACAGCGCTCAGATACAGCGTAAAGGTGTGTATCACCCACCTGCTCAGAAAGCTTCTTAGACCATTCTTTGATGATCGCGTTACGTGGGTCAGACTCGCGGTAAACCGCATGACCAAAGCCCATGATTTTTTCTTTGCGCGCTAGCATACCCATCATTGCTTCTTCGGCGTCATCAGCGGTTTGCCATTGCTCAATCATATCCATCGCGGCTTCGTTTGCACCACCGTGAAGTGGGCCACGCAATGAGCCAATAGCACCTGTAACAATTGAATGAATGTCAGATAACGTTGATGCACAAACACGACCTGTAAACGTAGAAGCGTTGAATTCATGCTCTGCATAAAGTACTAATGACGCATGCATCACATCAACATGTAAAGGCTCTGGCTTTTTATTGTGAAGCGTCCATAAGAATTGCTCAGCAATTGAGTCTGCGCCTGTATCAACATCAATGCGAATACCGTTATGGCTATAGTTGTACCAGTAGTTCAACATACCTGGGAAAATAGCCAACATGCGGTCGATGTGGTCAAGTTGGTCAGAGAAGTCAATCGCTTCTGTTTCCAGGTTACCCAACATTGATGTACCTGTTCGCATAACATCCATTGGATGCGCATCTTTAGGAATATTCTCTAATACAGTTTTTAGTGCATCTGGTAATGTACGCATACCACGTAAACGTGCCTTGTATGCATCTAATTCTGATTGTGTTGGTAACTTGCCGTATAGCAGTAAGTACGCGACTTCTTCAAACTGTGCATTTGCAGCAAGGTCTTTAATGTCATAGCCGCGGTAAGTTAAACCTGAGCCTGTTTTACCTACTGTACATAATGCAGTTTCACCTGCGCTCTGGCCACGAAGGCCTGCTCCACCCAATTTTTTATCTACCATTATCTCTTCCTCTTACGGAACGATTTATTGGTTGCGCACAATAAATGCATTCCTTAGCTATTAACTTGTTGTGTTATTTAATTATTGATTCTTATATTGCTAACGTATTTGCAGCTAATTTCATTGAGATTGAGGAGAGCACACGGAGCCTATCAATATAGGTGAGTATGCTCGACAAAAATATCAACGAAAGTAGCAATAAAGACGAAGCAATTTATTTGTTCTTGCCTTCAGCGAACAGACTATCAAGCTTCTGTTCATACTCGTGGTAACCTAAGTAATCGTATAACTCCATACGTGTCTGCATGTTGTCGATTTCTGCTTTTTGGTCACCATCAGCTAGTAGTGTTTTATAAACTGATTCGGCTGCTTTGTTCATCGCACGGAATGCTGAAAGCGGATACAGCACCATGGCACAGCCCCACTCTCCTAATTGCGCTTTATTCCACAATTCGGTTTTACCAAACTCAGTAATATTAGCCAAAATAGGCACATCTAACGCTTCAGCAAATGCACGGTAATGCTCTTCGGTTTGTACTGCTTCTGCAAAAATGCCGTCAGCACCTGCTGCTACATAAGCTTTAGCACGTTCAATCGCCTTTTCAAGGCCTTCTTGTGCGAACGAATCTGTACGCGCCATGATGAAAAAGTCGTCATCAATACGGGCATCTACTGCAGCTTTGATGCGATCAACCATTTCTGCGGTTGATACAATTTCCTTATTAGGACGGTGACCACAACGCTTTTGTGCGACTTGGTCTTCAATATGAACCGCAGCGGCACCTGCTTTTTCCATATCTTTAATAGTTTTGGCGATATTAAATGCGCCGCCCCAACCTGTGTCGATATCAACCATTAACGGTAAGCTAGACGCTGAAGTGATGCGTTGAACATCTGCAATCACATCGTTTAGAGATGTCATACCTAAATCTGGTAATCCGTATGAGGCATTGGCTACACCACCGCCTGATAGGTAGATAGCTTGGTGGCCCAATTGCTCTGCCATCATGGCGCAATACGCGTTAATTGTGCCGACAATTTGTAATGGCTTGTTATTTTCGAGTGCTAATCGAAACTTTTTACCTGGGGATAATCTTGCAGACATATTTTGTCCTCTCTGATTTAGTTTGCTTGTTGTTGCATTAGTTGGGGTTGCGCCTGTTCTGACTGCTCTAGTTCTGCATCCATCAACGCAATCTTATTTTCGATATTCTTTCGCGATGCCGCGATATGACGACGCATTAGGATTTCAGCTAATTCACCGTCTCTATCCGCTATGGCATCAATTATTCTTGAATGCTCGTCGAACGCCTTACTTGCACGCGGGCTATTCATACCAAATTGACAGCGGTACATTCTGAGTAAATGGTAAAGTTGACCACACAAAATATTGATCAATTGCTGATTGTGACTACCCAAGATAACTTTGTAATGAAAGTCGAGGTCGCCCTCTTCTTGGTAATATGCAATACCATCTTGGAGAGCTTTTGCTTTAGCGTGCTGTTCAAGCATAGCTTTCATGTCGACAATCTCTTCGTCTGACATTTTCTCTGCTGCTTGTCGACAAGCCATACCTTCCAGCGCTTCACGTGTGATGTATAAATCGAGCAAACCTTCAACGGTGCAGTTGACAACACGGGCACCGACATTAGCTTGTCGTTCAACAAGGTGACACTTCTCGAGACGGCTAATAGCATCCCGTAGCGTAGCTCTAGACACGTCGTAGCGTTTGGCTAACTCTGGTTCACTTATCTTGGAACCAGCCGCTATTTGACCTTCAACAATCGCCTGTTGTAACTGCAGAAAAACTTTATCGGCAGCGGTGATTGGTTGTTGCTGAGTTGGATTGGCAGACATAAACATTGTCGACAATTAATAACTTTGAGCCTGATTCTAGCCCAAATAATTCGTGTGTCAATTAAACTAAAGTATTATTGTCGACAATTTGATGCAGGTTAACGTTTGTAAGGCATGAATTAACAAACCAGTTTTTTGAAGGAAAATATTTCTAGGAAAACGGCTTGAAGAAAATTTGGTAAAACTGATGTAAGAATATGTAAACGAAGAGCAAGCGGAATAGGCTTGGTGTTAACAGGCTAAGTGTGAATAAGCCTTAACTTTACTGTCATGTTCAGTTAGCTGAGCTCTATGAAATCCGGCGTTAGGAAATATGCCATTATCAGCCGTTGGTAACGCCCTGCTTAGGGGCGGAAATACATGGGCTAAAATTAGGAGCGAAGCGACGCAGCCCATGTGTTTGCGTCCCAGCGAGCCCGCGAGCGACTACAGCAGATTGTTAGGCCCTACTTCCCGCCGGCAATGTCTATAAAGGAACCTGTGACGTACGATGCTTGGTCCGATAATAACCATACTATGGCATCTGCTACTTCCTGAGCAGTTCCACCTCTTTTTAGTGGGATTTGTGAACTCAATCTAGAAACTCTATCGGGTTCACCACCATCGGCGTGTATATCAGTATAGATAAACCCTGGGCGAACAGAATTTACCCTAATATTTCTTGACGCAAGTTCTAACGACAATCCTTTTGTCAACGAATCCATTGCCCCTTTGGATGAAGCATAATCAACATATTCAAAAGGCGCACCCGAGCGTGAAGCAGCAGATGAAACATTAACTATCGAGCCATACTTTGAATTTTGTTTGATGAAGGCTTTTGAGCAGAGAAATGCACTAAGAACATTTGTATTTAATACCTTTGCAAAACGTTCAACACTCATGTCAACAAGTTCTGTTTTCTCAGAGAGAATTCCTACGTTGTTTACTAAATGTCTGACTTCACCAAAATTTTTATTTACGAAAGCAAATAAGCTTTCAACCTCAAACTCATCAGAAACATCTGCTTGATATGAGATAGCAGCGCCACCCAACGAATTTACTGACGAGCAAATACTATCCGCGGCATCCTGATTCTTTAGATAATTAACACAAACCTTGTAACCATTTTTCGCAAGAGTAAGCGCGGTCGCCGCACCGATTCCCCTGCTGGCTCCTGTAACTATTGCGATTTTACTCAAAATTCCATCCTTGTAGTGCCTTACAGTGTATTAGTGAGATTTCCCGATTGGGCATCATTGCCAGAAAGTGAACACTAATACTTTTATTTATATATATTAGTAGGTTATCAACTTTAATTTAAACACTCAACGGCTCTTTAACTTGGAGAAAACGAGAGTTGGGATAACCGAGAATATTTCTGATTTACATAACTAGCCAATTGATACAATTATCGGACAATTCGCTTATAACTGTATCGATGCACATAAAATTTAACGTGGCTATTAGGGCTACTTTAGAAAAATTCTAACGTCCGTTTAGCGCTAGTAGCTACCAGTCAGATGAATTCCAAATCTATATATCGAAACCTATACATCGAAACTTTAAGGTCAGATATGAGCTACTTCATTTTATTCGTTCGTTTATTGAGCTTGGTTAGTATCACAGTAGGTTAGCGCTAAAAGGCTAACCAAAGAACCAGTAGCAAACACCAATCGCAGCAACCATACCTGATACGTCTGCTATCAAACCGCAAGTAACTGCATGTCGGGTGTATTTAATACCCACAGAGCCAAAGTAAACGGCAAGCACATAAAACGTCGTCTCGGTAGAGCCCTGCATTATTGAGGCTAGCCTTCCGGCGAAGGAGTCGGCACCATGGTTATTCATGGTTTCTATCATCATAGCGCGAGCGCCAGAGCCGCTCAGCGGTTTCATAAATGCTGTTGGTAACGCATCGACAAACAAGGTATTAAAACCCAGTAACGCAAATCCACTTCTGAAAATGTCGACAATTAAGTCTAGTGCACCGCTGGCACGTAATACGCCAATGGCAACGAGCATGGCGAGTAAGTATGGAATCAATTTGATACTTGTTTCAAATCCCTCTCTAGCGCCAGAAATAAAGGCATCATAAACATCGACCTTGCGGTACATGGCAGCGGAAATAAAAGCAATGATGGTTCCGAAGATAAGTGCATTTCCTAGCAGAGAAGATTGAGAAGATAGTGCATCCGCTGACAATTGTGCGAAGTAAATGATCAATGCCAAAAGCACGGCAATGCCTGCGCTGAAATAAAGCAGGACGACTTTCTGCATTAATTGAATTTTTTGTTTATAAGCTACTGCCAATAAACCTGCGAAGCTCGAGGCAAATGTCGCCAACAGGATCGGAATAAACACATCGGTTGGATTTGCAGCATCTTGTTGCGCACGATAGACAAATACGGCAATTGGAAACAGGGTGACAGAACTTGTATTTAATACTAAGAATAATATTTGCGCGTCTGTCGCCGTATCTTTATTTGGATTAAGGCTTTGTAAGTCCTTCATGGCTTTGAGGCCAAGCGGCGTAGCTGCGTTATCAAGCCCTAAAAAGTTGGCAGATAAGTTCATTGTCATTGATCCCATTGCTGGGTGACCTTTAGGAACATCAGGCATTAAACGCGTAAACAGTGGTGAAATCCAGTGAGAGAGTTTATTAATGACACCCGCTTTTTCGGCGACTTTCATCATGCCTAGCCAAAAACTCAAAATACCAATGAGTCCTATGGCAATATCTACAGTAACTTTAGACATATCAAAAACACTATTAATCATACGAGCGAATATGTCGCCGTCACCATTAAATAGCCATTGAAATAAAGCGGAAAAGAAGGCGATGAAGAAGAAGCTGATCCAGATTTTATTTAACACGAAGCGTCATCTTTTTGTAATTATTTCGTCCATCATGGCATAAAAACACCATGAAACCTAGGCTGTAGATAAGCTGTGCACTAACCGTGGACAGCCAGTGGGTTAAAGATAAACCAACAATAGACGCTTTTCGCAAAATATAAGAATTAATCAATTAAAAACAAAAACTTATATTTTTTTAAATATTTTCTAGCAATGCGCAAATATTGCACTACACTTATTTACATTAGCTCAATATTTAACCAATTCTTAACATCAAAATGCTCGCACATTTATTGGTCTTGAAAGTAAGGTAGCTTAAGCGGTCGAAGACAGTTAATGCCCCAACAGGGCTCAACTAACGACAAAGCTACAGTTGGGTAAATCTTAGTTAATTAGCGCACGGCTCAACCTCTTTGAGCCATTCCCCTGGAGCCCGAAAAAGGATTTTTTTCGGGTTCTTTTTTATCTACTGGTTTATTTTGGATTTCAACAGCCCACGTTTAATAATGTTGTTTAACTTAAATTAAACAGCTGATTAAAGTTATTGGTAGACTGTTCAGCAATCGCGTCAACGGACTCACCGCGAATACTTGCAAGATGTTTAGCAACCTCTACAACGAATGCAGGTTGATTTTGCTTACCTCGGTGTGGAACAGGTGCTAAATACGGCGAGTCTGTTTCGATAAGAAAGCGATCTGCTGGCACCTTCTTCGCTACTTCGCGTAGCTCGTGGGCATTCTTAAACGTTACGATGCCAGAGAATGAAATATAAAAGCCCATATCAATTGCAGCTTTCGCCATTTCCCAGCTTTCGGTAAAGCAGTGCAAGATTCCACCTACTTGATCTGCTTGTTCTTGTCGAAACGTGTTTAACGTGTCTTCTCTTGCGTCACGCGTATGTATTATCAATGGTTTGTTGAGCTGCTTCGCCACATGAATGTGTTTAACAAAAGCATCTTGCTGCAATTGTTTAGTTTCTGGTGCATAGAAGTAATCTAAGCCAGTTTCACCAATAGCGATAACTCGCTTATGAGAAGCTAGAGACTGCAGTTGGTCTATATTCGTGACATGTTCTTGGTTTAACGGGTGCACACCACACGTGAGCATAACATTGTCATAGGCTTGAGTTTTCTCAACCATCGAAGGAAAATCTTCAAGCGTAACGCTAACGCATAGCATTTTGCTAACACCTGCGGCGCTTGCATTGGCAACTACGTTATCAATATTGTGATTAAATTCAGTTAAATCGAGACGGTCTAAATGACAGTGGGAATCTATATACAAAATACACCTAAATTTGCATTACATAGTGAGCGTAGGCTCGGAAGAGTTTAAGTGTCGTGCAATCACTTTTTCGATTTGTGCACGCACGTTTTCAGGGTCTTTAATAAAGCTAACACCAACACCCGCTGGCGTACCGTTTTGGGCTCCTACAGGCGTTAACCAACAAACAACACCTTCAACATTTGATGTTTCTAAGGAATCTGGCAACATCACGTCCAAGGAAATTTCAGTGCCAAGTTCAAAATACTCCGCTGTACGCACAAACAAACCGCCTTGTTTTAAAAAAGGCATGTAGGCTTGGTACAAATCTCTTTCTGATACAAATTCTAAATGTAAGCTTTCCATGATGTTATTCTGTGCCCGAAATAAGAGTAAATAAGGTAGTTGCCAATTGTTGTTTTAACATCGCAGCATTAGCTTGCGGGTAATCAGCCAAATGTCGGTTAAGTTCCAATATTAACTGAAAAACCTTGTTAAGCGAATCAAAATCAAGTGTTGCTGCCAGTTTTTGCACAACAGGTAATTTAGATTCATCGGCAGTCTCAGCAGACGCTTGAGATATTTGCGCCAAATAAACAACACGTTCTAACCACAAAAGCCCCCGCTCTTGCTCGGTAAGTTGTTGCTCAAATAATTGCCATTGCTGAATGTTATCTAAAGCTTGCGCCATCGTAAGGCAATACGATTGGAATGCCTCCGCCAAAGAAGGATCTGCCAGTTCAGGTAAGTAACTAATATTGATATTTGCATGCTGCGGATGATTCTGTGTCAGCTGCTGCAGGTTAGGTCTAATCTCGATAAGTTGGCAACGGCTAATAATAGTCGGCAGTAAATGCTCAATATTGGCAGCACTTAATACTAACAAATTGCCGGCAGTTGGCTCTTCAAGCGTCTTTAACAATGCATTAGATGCTGCAACCGACATGCGTTCAGCTCGCTCGACAACCACAACTTTATGATGGCCAATTTGGGCTTTGCTCTCTAAAAATCGTGACGCACTTCTCACGCTATCAACGCTAATCGTATTCTCAGATTTATCAAGTTCGAGTAAATCAGGGAATGTATCGCTTGATTGCAACTTACAGTGTTTACACTGCTTGCACGCTTGAATAATGCCACTGTCGTCTTCTCGCACTGGGTGAAGGCAGTTGACGACATGACTTAACCACTGGATAAGCTGGCTCTTGCCACTACCGGTTGCACCAACAATCAATAGTGCATGAGGCATGCGACCAGATACTAACTGTTGCGTTAACTTTTGCTGATGCTCTTTAAGCCAATGTGTTGAAGCGCTAATGTTCACGTTAATTTGAAATCCATACCGCTGTAGAAATCATCATTACTAAGCCAAACTTTCAAAGAAGTTGTCAAGCGCCTGTCGAATGTCTTGATGAACTTTAGGCATCTCTTGGCTGGCATCAACGGTAACGATGGTGTCATCAGCGTTAGCTAATGACTGATATTTTTTGTGTACTCGTTCGAAAAAATCGATTTGTTCCAACTCAATGCGATCTAGCTCACCACGAGCACGTGCTCTAGCAAGGCCAATTTGGGGCTCGATATCTAAATATAAGGTTAAATCTGGTTTAAAACCTTTTAGTGTGACTTTAGCGACAGTTTCCATAATCTGATCATCAATACCACGGCCACCACCTTGATAAGCTCGCGAAGAAAGGTCGTGACGGTCGCCGATTACCCAGTCACCTTCAGAAAGTGCAGGTTTAATAACGTTGGCGAGCAACTGACTGCGGCTAGCGTACATCAGCAATAATTCGGTTTCTTGCGTAAGCTGTTCATCGTGTTTTGCAGATTTAACAATTGTTCTTAATTGTTCTGCCAATGGCGTTCCGCCTGGCTCTCTAGTTTGCTTAAAAGCAATGCCCTTTTCTGCTAAGTATTCTGTGATAACGGAGATAGCTGATGATTTACCAGCGCCTTCCATTCCTTCAATGACAATAAACTTGCCTTGTGTCATTCGTCTAACCCTAATTGATATTTTCGTACTGCTTTGTTGTGCTCTTGCAACGTTTTCGAAAAATAATGACTACCATCTCCCCTACTGACAAAATATAAATAGTCAGAGTCTGCTGGATTAAGTGCCGCTTCGATAGCGGACCTACCCGGCATTGCAATTGGCGTTGGAGGTAGTCCATTAATGCGGTAAGTATTATACGCTGTTTTTTCTCTTAAGTGTGCACTGGTAATGTCGCCTTGATAACGCTCTCCCAAGCCATATATCACGGTAGGGTCTGTTTGAAGGCGCATTTTCTTGTGTAGTCGATTAATAAATACAGCAGCGATTAGCGGCTGTTCATCCAATACAGCTGTTTCTTTCTCGATAATTGAAGCCATGATCAATACTTGATAGGGCGAGTCGTAGGGCAAGTCTGCTGCCTGTTGTTGCCATAGTTCCGTAAGCGTTGCTTCCATACGCTGATGTGCGCGTTTCAATAAACTGATATCAGTCGTACCTTGCGTATATGCATAGGTATCAGGGAAAAGCCACCCCTCAGGGTTTTGTGCTGATATACCAATTAATTTACTTAACTGTTCACCTGTGATGTTTTCAGGTAATGAATGTTTGATGCTTGGTAGTGTTTTGATCTGCTTTAGCCACTCTTTGTATTGGCTACCTTCAATAAAGGTCATCGAAAATTGGTGCTCTTTTCCACTCACCACCTTTGCGAGCAGCGAGCGCAATGAATCCTGCTCAGTAACTTCAAATGTGCCCGCCTTGATTAACGCTTTCTTAGGGAACATACGAGCATAAACTCTGAGCCAAAAGCGGTTATCAATATAGCCTTCTTTTTGCAACTGTTTGGAGAAACTGTTCATTGAGGCACCAGCAGCAACGGTGAGCAATTTGCTTTCATCCGTTACTGATTGATCTAAACTCGACTGCATTTGCCAATTTGCCACCAATAAGGTGCCAGCAAAGCACACAAATGCCGCTATCAGAAGTTTCTTCATAAATTAAATTCGTTTATTGCGTTATTGACGATTTCGACATTCATCTCATTGTCGATAAAGCGAGTAACTGGTACTACGCCCATAACAGAATTACAGATAAACATCGCACTAACATCGATGAGCTGGTCAATTGACGTTTCAACAATTGTGCAATTAGGTATCTTGTTTAATATTTCTTGGCGCTTTAAGCCATCTACACCAGAGTTAGTCAAACACGGGGTTTGCCACTGTTGCTTGGCATCATCATACCAAAATATATTACCGGCGCTGACCTCAATAACGTTCCCTTGGCAATTGGATACTAATAAATCGTCTTCTGGTCGATCGTCCAATTCAGCTCTAACCAATACTTGCTCCAAACGATTCAGGTGTTTGATACCCGCAAGCTGGGGGTTAATGCCCAGCTGCGTATCGGCCTGACCAAGAACGACGCCACTCTCTTGCCAAGCTTTGTAATGATTAGGATATCCATGCACGGTTATCAGTATTTTTTCTGAGCAGCAACCTATGCGCGAATAACCACGTCCACCCTCGCCTGCAGTGACCATGACTTTTAACACTGCGAGTTGGTGCGCGCTTGCAAGCTTTATCAGATGAGCGCTAAGGCCTTTGTCGTTAAATGGAATAGCTAATTTGGCGCAACTTAGTGACAAGCGCTCAAGGTGCTTATCCAACGCTTCTACTTTACCGTCAACGATTTTAGCCGTGGTAAATACACCATCACCATAAGCTGCACTGCGCTCTGTTAGCGGCAGTGACATTTGATCGCTGTTATAAATTTCAGAATGAAGCATTTACCTAATACACAAACATAAAAAAGCCCGAATACCATAAGTATTCAGGCTTAATATCTTGATATCAAGCGAAATTTCAATAGGAAACCTTGCTTGATTAGTTATTGGACGTTAAGGGTCTGTTTATCTTTGTTTAATAATTCTGCTGAGAGATAGAATTACTTTAATTAAGGCGAAAATTGTGTCATTTAGTCATCTAAATCAACAATTTTCAACGCAGCGTAAAGTGATTTTGGCCTCAGCCCTTCGGGCAATGGCTATTTTTAACACTAGCGACATTAGCATTCACTCATTTGGAATGACCAAACTTCGTTCATGCTGCTTTGCCATCATCAAAAATAGCCTATTGCAGAAAATATAAACAAAGGTCAACAGACCCTAGCTTACGAACTTTTTGAACAGTAAAGAGCCGTTAGTGCCACCAAAACCGAATGAGTTACATAAAGCGTACTCTAGGTCAACTTCGCGTGCGCCATCCGTGATGTAATCAAGATCACATCCTTCGTCTGGGTTCTCTAGGTTAATCGTTGGTGGTACTTTACCTTCAGCAATCGCTTGAATAGTGAAAATTGCTTCAACAGCACCTGCTGCACCCAATAAGTGACCTGTCATCGACTTTGTCGAACCAACCATGACACTTTGAGCATGCTCACCAAATATTGATTTAACCGCATTGGTCTCTGCAATGTCACCAGCTGGTGTCGATGTACCGTGGGCATTGATATAACCAATCTTCTCAACTGGCACTTTTGCATCGTTGATAGCATTTTGCATTGCTGCTGCCGCACCATCACCATTTGGTGGTGGAGATGTCATATGATAAGCATCACCGCTCATACCGAAGCCAACAAGCTCGGCATAAATTTTAGCGCCACGTGCTTTAGCCGACTCTAATTCTTCAAGCATAACAACACCAGCGCCATCACCTAAAACAAAACCATCGCGGTCTTTGTCCCATGGACGAGAAGCTTTTTGCGGATCATCGTTGCGAGTTGATAAAGCACGCGCAGCACCAAAGCCACCCATACCTAGGTGAGTAGAAGCTTTTTCAGCACCACCAGCTACCATGGCATCAGCATCGCCGTAGGCAATCATACGTGCAGCATGACCAATATTGTGTACACCACTGGTGCACGCCGTCACGATAGAGATATTTGGTCCTTTCATGCCATACATTATAGATAAATTACCAGCGATCATATTGATGATCGTTGATGGCACAAAAAATGGTGATAATTTACGAGGTCCTGATTTAAGTAATTTCTCGTGGTTTTCTTCAATAAGACCTAAACCACCGATACCTGAACCAATGGCAACACCAACACGAGGAGCATTGCTTTCGTTAATTTCTAAGCCAGAGTCTTTTAGCGCCTGAATACCCGCAGCCACACCATATTGGATAAATAAATCCATTTTTTTAGCGTCTTTTTTCGGCATGTAATCTTCAACATTGAAGTCTTTCACTAAGCCAGCAAATTTCGTTGGGTATTGTTCAGTATCAAAATGATCAATCATGCTGATACCGCTTTTGCCTGCTAGTAAAGCTTCAAAAGTAGATTCTGGAGAGTTGCCCAATGGGCTCAACATACCAAGACCGGTTACTACAACACGTCGCATAGGAAGAGTTGCCTCCGATAGTATTTATGTAAGAAAGGTAATTATAGTTCGTTTAAAAAACGAGGTGTATTCGATAGAAAGTAATCAGGCGGTAAAGACCGCCTGATTGATAGATTACTGGTTAGCTGTTACGTAATCGATTGCAGCTTGAACAGTGGTAATCTTCTCTGCTTCTTCATCAGGAATTTCTGTATCAAACTCTTCTTCTAACGCCATCACTAATTCAACAGTATCTAGTGAGTCAGCGCCTAAGTCGTCAACGAAAGAAGCTTCGTTCGTTACTTCATCTTCACTTACACCTAACTGTTCAACTGTAATTTTTTTTACGCGTTCTTCGATAGTACTCATTTTGTTTCCTTTACTAAAATATGCAATTTTGCAAATTGCGTGTAGTGTATTCGCCTAAAGTTAACCATGCAAGCAACTAATTTGAGTTTTACTTCTGGTCTAACCTCATGGCGACGTTATATTTATACTCAAACGGCTGCTAGAAACAAGTCTAGCAATCGTTTGTTAAATCATGTACATGCCGCCGTTCACGTGTAGCGTTTCGCCTGTAATATAGGCTGCAGCATCAGATGCTAAAAACGCTACCGCACTTGCGATCTCTTCAGGTTTACCTAAGCGATTCGCTGGTACCTGAGAGAAAATACCTTCTTTTTGCTCATCTGTAAGCGTTTGTGTCATATCGGTATCGATAAAACCAGGAGCAATGGTATTTACAGTAATGCCACGAGAAGCAACTTCTCGAGCTAACGACTTAGTAAAGCCTAATAGGCCTGCCTTCGCCGTTGCATAATTCACTTGACCTGCATTCCCCATAGTGCCGACCACTGAACCAATATTAATAATACGGCCGTCGCGTTTTTTCATCATTGGGCGCAACACCGCTTTACTAATTTTAAATACAGATGATAGGTTGGTGTCAATTATATCGTTCCATTCTTCATCTTTCATGCGCATGATCAAGTTATCGCGCGTAATACCAGCATTGTTTACTAAGATGTCTACACCGCCGTGCTCTGCTTTGATCTTGTCAAACATCGCATTGATAGAATCATCACTGGTAACGTTTAATACTAAACCATGGCCTTGGCCTAAATAGCCACTAATATTTTCAGCACCGTGCTCTGACGTTGCGGTGCCCAATACCGTTGCACCCATAGATTGCAACTGCACAGCAATTGCTTTACCAATGCCACGGCTCGCGCCAGTTACTAACGCGACTTTACCTTCTAATGAAAACATACTATTTCCTGTTGTAAAACGCTAACTTAGCGTTTCGTTATACTAATTCTTTGGCTTTGTCTAAGGTTGCCTTATCGTTAACTGCAACACAAGTCAAAGACTTATCAATTCGCTTCATCAAGCCTTGTAATACTTTTCCAGGGCCAACTTCTAATAAGTTCTCAACACCCGCTTCGCTTAAGTATTGTACTGTTTCTGTCCAACGCACTGGGCTGTATAGCTGACGAACAAGTGCTGACTTAATATTGTCGGTATCGTTCTCAATCGCAACATCAACATTATTAACCACTGGAATAGTTGGGTGGTTAAACGACACAGACGCAAAAACTTCTGCAAGCTTTTGAGCCGCTGGTTCCATCAATGCACAATGTGATGGCACGCTAACCGGTAATGGTAATACACGTTTGGCACCAGCCTCTTTGCACAGTTCACCAGCTTTTGCTACCGCTTCAGCGTTACCAGCAATAACCACTTGGCCTGGCGAGTTAAAGTTAACTGCTGATACAACTTGCGAACCAGCCGCTTGCGCACATGCATCAATAATCGCTTGGTCGTCTAGACCAATTACTGCTGCCATTGCGCCAACACCTTCAGGTACTGCCGCTTGCATAAACTCACCACGTTTTTCAACAAGGCATACCGCATCAGTTAACGACAATACACCTGCACATACAAGTGCAGAATATTCACCTAAACTGTGACCCGCTAAATATGCTGGCTCAACATCACTCTCTGAGTGCCATAAGCGCCAAAGTGCAACACTTGCTGTTAAAAGTGCAGGCTGCGTATGATTTGTAGAATTAAGCTTTTCTTCAGGACCTTCTGCCACTAACTGCCATAAGTCATAACCTAAAGCAGATGAAGCTTCTGCGAATGTCGTTTGAACAATTTCGTTGTCAGCAAAGTCTTTCAACATGCCAACTGTTTGTGACCCTTGACCAGGGAAAACAAACGCTAAATTATTTTGCATTTTGTGACCTAATTTATAAGTTTAAAATGTTTATTAAGCATTTATACATTAATCTGTTTTTACTACAGCTTAATTCATGTGGCTGATTTACCACATGAATTTTCAGTATATAAGCAGAATTAAGTAGAATTAGTATTTAACTAGTGCCGAGCCCCAGGTAAATCCACTACCAAAGGCTTCTAGTAATAATGTTTGACCACGCTGAATACGGCCATCTCTAATAGCTTCATCAAGTGCTGTTGGGATTGTTGCTGCAGAAGTGTTGCCATGTTTATCAAGGGTAACCACAACTTGCTCCATAGGCATGCTCAACTTTTTCGCTGTAGCCTTAATGATGCGTAAATTTGCTTGATGCGGGACTAACCAGTCAATATCAGATTTCTGCATATTGTTTGCGGTTAATGTTTCTTCCACAATCTCACTCAACTTAGAAACCGCAAAACGGAATACTTCATTACCTTTCATGTAAATGTAAGCCTTTTCTTCCGTTAAAGGTTCGCCACGCTTAGGTGAGTCGGCGCCCAGTAATGCGCCATAGTTACCGTCAGCATGAATGTGCGTGGATAATACGCCTGGCTCTTCTGAAGCCTCTAATATGACAGCACCTGCACCGTCACCAAATAAAATGATTGTACTGCGATCTTGCGGATCACATAAATGAGATAACACGTCAGCACCGATAAGCAAAATACGCTTAGCCATGCCAGACTTAATATACTGATCTGCAACACTCAAACCATAGATAAAACCAGAGCAAGCCGCGGCGATATCAAATGCAGGGATATGAGGAATATTAAGGTGTTTTTGTACAAAACAGGCTGCACTGGGTAAATCAGCGTGTGAACTGGTTGTGCCGACAATAATCATGTCGATGTCAGCTTTGTCGATACCAGCCATTTCGATGGCTTTCTTCGCAGCTTCAGCTGACATTACACCAACATTTTCTTCTTCAGTAGATATTCTGCGCTCTTTAATGCCAGTTCTTTCTGTAATCCACTCATCGGTGGTATCTACTAGTTTTTCTAAATCTTTATTAGATCTTACTTTTGAAGGGAAGTAACTGCCGGTGCCTATTATTTTCGAATACATATGTTGTTTAGGGCCTTAGGTTTAATCCTTGTTCCAGTTTATCAGTTATCTTTATTGGAACCTGTCTTTCTACTTCTTTTACCGCTTCCATAATCGCGGCAAAGAAAGCTTGCGAATTTGCATTGCCATGGCTTTTGACCACAATGCCCCGCAATCCTATCAAACTTGCGCCGTTGTACTGGTCGGGGTTCAAGGATTTAAACAGTTTTTTTAACGTTGGGGCTAAAAAACGCCCTAATATTTTCGCCACAACGTTATTTTCAAAGATTTCTTTTACTTTTTCGAAGACGAGATTAGCAACGCCTTCACAAGTTTTCAGTGCGACATTACCCACAAAACCATCACAAACGATTACATCAGCTTTATTATTGAAGATGTCATTGCCTTCAACAAACCCAACATAATTAATGTCTGGGTTTTCTGCTAATTGCGCAGCAGCAAGTTTGATGTGATCACTGCCTTTGATGTCTTCTTCACCCATATTAAGCAATGCAACTCGCGGTTTGTTAAGTCCGTCGACTTGTTCCGCCATGACTGCGCCCATCAAACCAAATTGATACAGTACTTCGGCATGGCAAAAGACGTTAGCGCCTAAATCAAGCATAAAAACGTGCTTGTCTTGGTCACTAGTAGGAAGGGAAGAGATAAGCGCAGGACGCTCGACACCAGGTAAGGTCTTTAATACAAAGTGAGCGGTAGCAAATAATGCCCCGGTATTACCTGCACTCACGCAGGCTTGTGCTTTTTCTTCATCAACAAGATTAATTGCAACACGCATTGAAGAGTCTTTCTTGCTGCGCATGGCAAGTGATGGCTTTTCACACATGGTCACTACTTGAGTGGTGTGTTGAATTCTTAATCGGGGATGATTTGAAGCGTTGCAGCGTTTTAAGTGCTGCTCGATGGTGTGTTTATCACCACATAGAATGAGCGTTAACGAAGGTAGGTGTTCTACCGCCATTACTGCTGCTGGGATCGTTATAAGGGGGCCTTTATCGCCCCCCATAACATCTAACGCAATGGTTAGATTATTCAAAGCTGTATCTCGCTTAAGTCGAATGACTATTTAGCGATAACTTTAACACCTTTGTAGAAACCGTCAGCCGTTACGTGGTGACGACGGTGAGTTTCACCAGATACTGGATCAACTGATAAATTTTCTGCTGTTAATGCATCGTGTGAACGGCGCATACCGCGTCTTGCACGAGACTTTTTGCTCTTTTGAACTGCCATAGCCTAACTCCTAAAATCGGTTGCTAACTAAAATATAACTACTTGAGTTGTTTCAATACGTCAAATGGATTTGGCTTATCAAGCTCTTCTGGCAGTTCACCCCATGTACTGTCGGCATCAGCCTTACAGTCATTGAGTTCATGCCTTGGAATTAACGGAATCGCAAGTAGTAACTCGTCTTCCACTAACTCTCGCAAGTTAACTTCACCATTTTCATCTAATTCGATTGCGTCATAATATGACGGCAAATCTGCAGCACCTTCTGCATTTTTAACCGGGCTAAATTGAAAATCAATTTCTAAGACTTGCGCAAACTCGTCATTACAACGTTGGCAAATCAGCCCTACTGATGCCGAGCCTTTTCCTGATATAACAACCAGACCAAGTTCATCCACATCAAACTGAAAACTTACTTCGATTAACTCAGTTGTGCTTTCACACGCTTCGAGTAATCGGTTCATTTCCTCTAACTTAAAAACCCCTTCACACTCAAGTCTTCGTTGAGCACTTTTATACGGGTCTATCGTTACTGGTAGCTTAAGGTTCTGCATAGGGCGCGAATAATAAAGCTGTTGTTATCAGGTGTCAAAAGAAATTTAAGCTTTTTGCTTAAAAACTCAGAATCTATACACTATAGGCTATCCATAGCTAAAAAGATGTACAAATAATGAAGAAAATCGTCCTCGCGTCGACCTCTCCTTTTAGACGAGCACTACTCGAAAAATTCAATATTTCATTTACCTGTGACAAACCTGATATCGACGAATCAGCGTTAAAAGATGAAACGCCAGAGCAACTCGTAGCGCGTTTATCTTTAGAAAAAGCACAAGCCTGTGCCAACAATCATTCAGATGCACTTATTATAGGCTCTGATCAAGTGGCAGTGCACCAAGGTCGTATTCTCGGTAAACCACATACCATAGATAATGCTGTTGCCCAGTTAACATCATTCAGCGGACAAGCAGTGACCTTTCTTACTGGGTTAACTGTATTAGATACAGAATCTGGCGAGGCTAAAACCTTAGTAGAACCTTTCCAAGTGTTTTTTAAGACACTATCAAAAGAAAGTATTGAACAGTATGTAAATGCAGAAATGCCATTAAACTGCGCAGGCAGCTTTAAAAGTGAAGGGTTAGGTATTTGTTTATTCGAAAAGCTATCAGGTGATGATCCTAATAGCTTAATTGGTTTACCTATGATTAAGCTATATGAATTACTTAACCATTTTGATGTTGATGTATTGGCACACCAGTAAGTAAATGTCCTAATTCAATCATGGAGTCGACAATCGCAGTCGGCTCACATGATTGCAACACGTCTTTAGTGTCAGCCCCCAAGGTTACCCCTACGCTATCCATACCAGCATTGTTCGCCATTGTTAGGTCATGAATTGAGTCACCGACCATTACAGCATCTTCAATTGAAACTGACAATTCTCGTAACACGCTATTTAGCATATGAGGTGAAGGTTTAGATTCCGACTCATCTGCACAAATCGTGAAATCAAATAAGTGCTCAGTGTCAGTATCGAGCAACATTTGATTAAGCCCTCGTCGTGCTTTACCTGTTGCAACAGCCGTTAGCTTACCTTGCTCTTTTAACATAGTTAACAAGCTAATGCTGTGATCAAACAATGGTGCAGGCACGTGGTTATCAAACAGAAATTGCTGCTTGTACGCTTCTATTAAGGCTTGCTCATCTTGTTGCTCAATGCCTGGATAGAGACGCTGTAATGCGACTGATAAACTTAGACCAATGATGCTTTTTGCTTCAGCATCACTAACTGGCGTTAATCCTATTTGCTCAGCGGCAATTTGTAGTGACGAAACGATACGACCTATGGAGTCCATTAACGTACCGTCCCAATCAAAAATATAAAGTTGATAGTTTGTCATTAACTGTTCTATTTCAGGTATAAATAGCAATTACGCTTTTGCTTTACTAAGTTGTTTTACTTAGTTGCTTTGCTTAGTCGCTTTACTTAGTTGTTTGAGCGTATTTGCCAATACGTTATCCAGAGGTGCTTCAACTTTCAGACGCTTCTCTGTTCTCGGGTGCGTAAACTCAATACTGGCGGCATGCAAGAATAAGCGATTTAAGCCTGCGTCTTTCATTTGTTCGTCAAATGGTTCGAAGCCATATTTGGGATCACACGCTATAGGGTGCCCCTTTGTTTGGCAATGAACACGAATCTGATGAGTTCGCCCGGTAACAGGGAATGCACGCACGAGTGTCGCGCCATCGTAATGCTGAATGACTTTGTAGCGGGTTTCAGACTCTTTACCATTAATGTTGTCGACAACGACAATGCGCTCGCCCGACTTCAAGTCGTTCTTCTTTAGTCCTTCAGTCACTTTCGTTAACTTAGGAGACCAACGCCCTTTAACTAGCGCTTTATAAAATTTCTGAACATTCTTTTTACGCAGTTGCTCATGCAAGTTACGCAGTGCAGAGCGTTTTTTGGCAACAACTAAACAGCCTGAGGTGTCTCTGTCTAAACGATGCACTAACTCAAGCATCTTACTTTGCGGACGCAAAGCCCTTAACGCTTCGATAACGCCAAAGTTCACACCACTACCACCATGGACAGCCATACCAGATGGCTTATTGATGACCAACAGTACTTCATCTTCATAAAGAATCTTTGACTCTAATTCAGAAACCACATTAAGTGATGTCGAAACATGTGTAGACTTTTCAGACACGCGAATAGGCGCTACCCGCACAATATCTTCGGCGGCAATTTTGTATTCAGGTTTAGTACGTTTTTTATTTACACGAATTTCCCCTTTGCGCAGCAAACGATAAATCATGCTTTTAGGAACGCCTTTAAGGGTTTTTAATAAATAGTTGTCGATTCTTTGACCCGCTTCATCAGCATCTATGGTGAAAAAACGGACTTTAGGTTTGTTATCTTCATTCATGCGCGCAGTCTAGCACAAAAAAGCAAATTATTAGCTAAAATAAACAGGTATTTGATTGCTTTGTCATTAAATATAATGGGATAATAAAGGAAGTTACATTTGCACGAATTGCAAGTAACTTTTTGGAAGCACTTACTGAGAAAGTAAGAGGCAAAATGAGGCTACATTAGCGTGCAATGCATTGGGCACACCTATCGATTGACGCACTAACTGACCAGCCCTTTGAACAACCTGACGCGTGTAACTTTTCAGGTGACTTCATAAACATTTTGTCCAGCGTTATAAGTGCAATTGAATAAATGGTTTTCGAGAATAGCGACAATTACATAAACAAGTCCCAAAATTCTCGGAATAAAAGTGCAGCACACTTGCTGAGCACATAAAGAATTAATTAATCGAGACGATAAACAAACGCCTCGTTAGATGACAATCAGAAAAGAATAACAGCTTACTAGGTATTACTGGCTTAGTAAGAGTGACATCCGTGAGGCTGACAAAACGCTGTTACCATTGCGATAGATTGCTTTGTGTTCTAAGCAAATGGTGTGCTGTGACAAAAATATAGAGTCACAGAAACTATGAAACGTATGTTAATTAACGCTACACAGTCGGAAGAATTACGTGTAGCACTGGTCGACGGGCAACGCCTGTACGACCTAGACATTGAAAGCCCTGGCCACGAGCAAAAAAAGGCCAACATCTACAAAGCCAAAGTCACACGTATTGAGCCTTCGTTAGAAGCCGCATTTGTTGACTACGGTGCTGAGCGTCACGGTTTCCTGCCGATGAAAGAAATCGCTCGCGAATACTTCCCTGAAGGCTACAAGTTCCAAGGCCGCCCAAACATTAAAGACGTTCTGACTGAAGGTCAGGAAGTTATTGTTCAAGTTGATAAAGAAGAACGTGGTCAAAAGGGTGCTGCGCTAACAACCTTTATCAGCCTTGCTGGTAGCTACTTAGTGTTAATGCCGAACAACCCGCGTGCAGGTGGTATTTCTCGCCGTATCGAAGGTGATGAGCGTACTGAACTTAAGGCAGCACTAAATAAGCTAAACCTACCAAAAGGTATGGGCCTTATCGTTCGCACTGCTGGTGTAGGCAAAGACTACGAAGAATTAGCATGGGATTTAAACGTGCTCCTTCACCACTGGAAAGCGATTGAAGAAGCAGCCGCTAGCCGCCCTGCTCCATTCTTAATTCACCAAGAAAGCAACCTCATTTTGCGCGCTATTCGCGACTACCTACGTCGTGATATTGGTGAAGTGATCGTTGACCGTCCTAAAGTATTTGAAAGCGTAAAACAGCACATTGAATTGGTTCGCCCAGACTTTGCAAGCAAAGTTAAGCTGTACAGCAATGACGTACCATTGTTCACTCACTACCAAATCGAAACGCAAATTGAATCGGCATTCCAGCGTGAAGTGCGTTTACCTTCTGGTGGTTCAATCGTTATTGATCCAACAGAAGCAATGATTTCAATTGATATCAACTCTGCTCGTGCGACGAAAGGCGGTGATATCGAAGAAACAGCATTCAACACAAACTTAGAGGCGGCAGAAGAAATTGCCCGCCAATTACGTTTACGTGATGCTGGCGGCTTAGTGGTTATCGACTTTATCGATATGACACCTGTTCGTCACCAACGTGAAGTTGAAAATCGCTTACGTGAGGCAACACAACAAGATCGCGCACGCATTCAATTAGGCCGTATTTCACGCTTTGGCTTGATGGAAATGTCTCGTCAACGTTTACGCCCATCAATTGGCGAAACCAGCCAAAACGTATGTCCACGCTGTAACGGTACGGGTCACGTTCGCGGCATTGAGTCGTTAGCATTATCTATTCTTCGCTTAATGGAAGAAGAAGCGATTAAAGAGAACACTGCTCACGTACAAGCACAAGTGCCGGTACCTGTAGCCACGTATCTACTAAACGAGAAACGTCGTTCAGTGATGCACATTGAAAAGCATCACGGCGTTAAGGTACTGATTCTCGCTAATCCGAACATGCACACGCCAGAATACGAAGTTTTACGTGTCCGTAAAGATGAAACAATTGATGAAGCAAGTTACGAAATTGAAGTAAAAGCAGCTGATGTTGAAGAAGCAGTTATGCCAAAATTCAACAAAGAAGCCGCTAAACGTGACGAGCCAATCATTCAAGGCATGACTGCACCTAAACGTGCTCCTGCACAAGCCCAAAAAGCACCAGTGAAAAAAGCGCCTCAAAAAGAAGAGAAAGGCTTATTCGGTAAACTAATTTCTTGGTTGGGCAAAGTATTCGGTGGTGAAGAAGAAGTTGTTGAAGAGAAGCCTAAGCGTCAGCAAAAAGGTCGTCGTGACAACAACCAAAACCGTAGTCGCAAAGGTCGTCAAAACAACCAGCGTCGCAATAATCGCAACAACAATGCTAGAGACGAAGGTAAAGACACTAAACCTAACAACGAGAATAAGCCGCAAAACAAAGCGAAGAAACCTCGTCGTCAGGAACAAGAAAAAGCAGATAAGAAACCTAATCAGGAAAAAGTGGCTGAGCGCCGCCAACGTCGTAACAATCGCAAGAAAGTGCGCGTATCTGATGAGACTTCAAACGTTCAAAAAACGAACGAGCAAGTTACTGCTGACGCTAAGCCAAATGAAGCTAAGAAACCGCAGAAACAAGCTAAGCAAGGAACTAAGCAAGAATCGGCTAAGCAAGAGTCTACTCGCAAAGAGAACGCACCTAAGCCTAAGAAGGCGAAAGATGCAGTGAAAGAGTCTGATGCTGTTGAAACCGTAGCGAACGTTGAATCAGATGAAAACAAAGATGCAGGTGAAGCTAAACCTGAGCGCACTCGTAGCAGACGTTCACCACGTCACCTGCGTTCACATGGCCAGCGTCGTCGCCGTTCTTCAGAAAATACGGATGCAGAGGCAACTACAGAAAGCACAGCTCCGGTAAAATCAAATGAGATTACAGAAGACCCAGTAGAAGCCCGTTACCCGCAAGAAGAAAGCGAAGCACCAGTTGCAGCGCCTAAAGTGATTGAAGCTGAAGTTACTGAGTCTGCAGTTAGTAAGACTGAAACTGAAAGCACAGCTAAAACTGACGAAGTACCTGCGACTTCAGATAAAGCTAGTGAAAAGGCAGAAGCAAGCAGCAAAGCGGGTGCATCAACGGAAGTACAACAAGCACTTCCTGGTTTTGAGCAAAGTGTTGCAACTGAAACAGTAGCAGAAGCTGCTCAAACAGAAGCAAGTGCCGAAACGGAAGAAGCAGCACAGCAAAGCCAGCAACTGCCTTTAGAAGTGAATGAAACTCCTGTTGAGAAAGACGCAACTGAAGCACAAGATTCCACTGAAACATCAGTGGAAACCGAAGCACCGGCTAATCCAGTTGAAGAAAGCACACCTGTTGCTAATGTAGCAGAAACAGAAAAGCCTAAAGCGAAAAGTAAAAAGAAAGCACCTGCAAAGAAAAAAGCGAGTGCGAGTAAAAATGCTAAACAAGGCCGAGCGAGTTCTCCAATGGCAAAACCAGAGACTGTAGAAACTCCAAGTGAGATTCCTACTGACTTTATGCCTGCGGCTGACCGTCCAGACCACACAAAATCAGACAAGCAAGCTACTCGCGAGAGCGCAACAGAAGCAAGCAGCTCTGGTCCGGTGAAGGCTTAATTTAAGTTTCACTATTCAAAGCGATAAATAAAAAGCTCCTTCTAAGGAGCTTTTTTTATGCCTGTTTAAAAGTTACTAGAGAAACACCTGTGCTGAACCAATTGGTGAATGACAAAAACAAAGAAGAAACATATCGCATTAAGACCTTTATAAATGTGTACTGTCCTTTGTAGCCACGCAGTATTGATATTGCTAGTACCTAGCCACAGCCATACTCTATTCTAATCTAGCTCCAGCCCTAACCCTAACCCTAGCAAGCAGCAATAAAACTTGCAGTGCACTTAGCTCAATAAAGATCTAGTGTTTGCACTTTCTTCAAGTAATAAAAAAGCGCCCTATTGGGCGCTTAATATAAAACCGTTAGCAAATACTTGCCTGTGTTACCTCACGACTAGCTTAGTGACACAAGCATAGTATTTGGCTGCTCTAAATACTGCTTCCATAAATTACTGAAACGAGCAATGGTACCACCGTCAATGATTCGGTGATCGCCAGACCAGCTTACTTGCATAATAGAACGCGCTTCAACTTCACCCTGTTCATTGAAACGAGGAAGCTTTTGAACTTTGCCTAATGCCACAATAGCCACTTCTGGTTTATTGATAATAGGCGTTGCAATTGTGCCGCCTATTGCACCAATGTTAGAGATTGAGATAGTGCCGCCTTTTAAGTCAGCCTGCGCAACTCGTCCCTCACGTGCATCATTAGTCAAACGAGTAATTTCTTTAGCCAAATCCAAAATCGACTTAGATTGCGCCTGCTTAACATTAGGTACAAGTAAGCCAACCTTCGAATCAACCGCCATACCAATATTGTGGTCGTCGAAATAAGTAATTTCGCTGCACTCATCGTTCACTTGCGCGTTGATAATAGGGAACTCTTTCAAGGCCAAAGACATTGCTTTCATGAAAAATGGCATCATAGTGAGCTTAATGTCTTGTTTGGCATATTGCTCTTTTAACTGGCTTCGCAATGCGATTAAATCCGTTAAATCAATTTCCTCACAATAAGTAAAGTGTGGAATAGTTGATACAGAATTCACCATGGCTTTTGCCATCGCCGCTTTAACACCACGAATTGGCTCAACACGCGTTCCACCAGTTACTTGCATCGCACTTTCTGCTGAAGGTGTTTGAGACGCGGCAACAGATGATGTTGAAGAACCACCTTGCTGATAAGCAAGTACATCTTCTTTGTAAACTCGCCCTTTTTTGCCAGAGCCAGGTACAAGGTGAATATTAATGCCTAATTCTCTTGCTACACGACGAACAGCTGGGCTCGCTAATGCCTTACCACCTTTTGGTAACTCGCGCGCTACTTCACTAACTTGTTGAGTTGCCCCCTTACTCTTTTCACTGCTTACTACATTATTCGTCGCACTAGCTGTTGTTGATTGTACAGCTGACTCACTTTGAGCAACTGATGCGCTTCCTTCTGCAGCACGTTCTATTGCAAATAAGGGTGCATGTACTTTAGCAATGTCGCCTTTTGCATAATGAAGCTTCACAACTGTGCCTGAATGCATTGCTGGGATCTGTACTAAAGCTTTATCTGTCATTACATCAGCAACTGGCTGATCCTCAACAATCGCTTCACCTTCTGCAACTAACCACTCAACAATTTCACATTCAACGATGCCCTCACCAATATCAGGCAAGATAAAGTCTTCTACTAACGTACCTGCACTTGCTGGAACACTCTCTGCTGATAATTGCGCTGCATTACTTGATGTAGCGTCTTGCTGAGAAGTGTTTTGCTCCGTAGCACCTTGTTGGGCCGCACCGCTTTGCTCTGTCGTCATCGCAAATAACGGCTCATGCACCTTAGCAATATCACCTTTTGCATAATAAAGCTTATCAACGACACCTGAATGCATCGCGGGAATTTGTACTAAGGCTTTATCAGTCATAACGTCCGCTACCGGCTGGTCTTCTTCGATGTGCTGACCTTCTTCAACTAGCCATTCAACAATTTCACACTCGACGATACCTTCGCCAATATCAGGTAAAATAAAATCTATGCTCATCTTGTTGCCCTAGTAATTCACAGTACGCTTAATTGCTTCAAATACTTTTAAGTGATCCGCCATATGTTCGCGCTCAAGCGAAAGTGGATAAGGCGTATCAACACCACACACACGTGCTATTGGCGACTCTAAATGTAAGAAACACTCTTGTTGAATAGTTGCGGCAATTTCACCTGCAAAACCTGCGGTTACTGGTGCTTCATGGCTCACTAATAAACGGCCAGTCTTCATCACAGAGTTTGCAACCGTCTCAACGTCCCAAGGTAAAATGCTGCGTAAATCGACAATTTCACAAGAAATACCTTCGTTGGCTGCCATCTCAGCTGCCTTTTCGATAATTTCCATCTGTGCACCCCACGCTAACAATGAGATATCCGTGCCTTGTGTTACTACCTCAGCTTTGCCAATAGGCAATTGGTAATCATCTTCAGGTACTTCACCTACAGATGCACGATAAAGGCGCTTAGGCTCAAAGAAGATCACAGGGTTGTCATCGCGAATTGAAGCCAATAGCAAGCCTTTCGCTTGATATGGATTGCGTGGTACAACAACCTTCAAACCTGGCGTGTGCGCAAAATATGCTTCAGGAGATTGGCTGTGATACAAACCGCCAGCAATACCGCCACCGTATGGTGTTCGGATAGTTAAACGACCAACGTCAAATTGGTTACCACTGCGGTAACGGAATTTAGCCGTTTCATTCACAATCTGATCGAATGCTGGAAAAATATAATCAGCGAACTGAATTTCAGCAATTGGACGGCTACCTTGTGCTGCCAAACCGTTAGCAAAGCCAATAATACCTTGCTCAACTAATGGCGTGTTGAAACAGCGAGCCTTGCCGTATTTTTCCTGTAAACCGCTTGTTGCGCGGAAAACGCCACCGAAATGACCTACATCTTCACCAAAACAAAGTGTAGAGTCATCTTCAGCCATGGCAATGTCGAGCGCATTATTGATGGCTTGTAATAAATTCATTTGTGCCATGGTTAGATTCTCCCTGCAGTGAACGGATAAGCTTCTGGATATTTTTTAATGTGCTCTTTTAGTTCATCTAACTGCTTTTGCAGGTGTTTCGGCACGTCGTCGTATACATCGGTGACTAAATCTTCAACCGGTGGCTTATCGATTTTTTCTGCGACCTTAACCGCGGCAAGTATTTCTTCTCGCAATGTTTCGAATAGCTCTGCATCTTTTGCTTCGTCCCACCATTCTTGAGCCAACATCCAGCTCTTGAAGCGTGCGATAGGGTCGTGCTCTGCCCATTTTGCTTCTTCTTCTTTTGTTCGGTAGCCAGAAGGGTCATCAGACGTTGAGTGCGCACCTAAACGGTATGACATTGCTTCAATAAGCACAGGTTCGCTGTGTTCAACAGCATGTGCACGAGCAAGTTGTACAGCTTTCATCACGGCTAAAATATCGTTACCGTCGATACGGATCGTTTTCATACCGTAACCCACACCGCGCGAGGCAATGCCGTTACCTACGTACTGTTCATCTGACGGTGTTGAAATCGCATAACCATTATTACGACAGAAGAAAATTACGGGCGCTTTATGTACCGCCGCCATGTTAAGTCCGGCATGGAAATCACCTTCAGAAGCAGCGCCTTCACCAAAGTAACATAAAGTCACTGCATCTTTACCTTGCAGCTTTTGTCCATAAGCGTAACCCGATGCTTGTGGGATTTGTGTGCCCAAAGGTGATGAAATAGTGAGGTAGTTGAGTTCGTTTGAGCCATAGTGAATCGGCATTTGACGACCTTTACCCAAATCCTTCTCGTTAGAGAACAATTGGTTCATGAAGTCTTCCAGCGAAAAACCACGGTAGATTAGACAACCTTGTTCGCGGTATTGCGCCATGATCATATCTTGGCTCTCAAGTGCAGCTGCACCACCAACAGTAGTTGCTTCTTCACCAAGTGCAGCCATATAAAAGCTAACACGGCCTTGACGCTGCGCTGCGATCATACGCTCATCTAACACACGGTGGAAAGCTAAAGCCTTATAGACCTTTTCAGCTTCTGCTTGAGTTAATTCGGGTAGCTCAGCATTTGGGTATGTTGTACCGTCCTGCTTGAGTATTTTAAGGACTGGAATATCAACTGAATGACCATCAATAAAAGCGGGTGAGTGTACCACTTCCCCTTCTTTATAAATATCAGTATTCATAATGTTCTCTTTGTCTGGCAGGCTTTAATTTAACGCCTGCGCTTTCACCGAAAACAGGCTCGTAAGCTTCTGTAACAAGTATAGAATCTTAGTGGCGACGTGCGGTGTTTATGTTGCTTGTTGTAATGCGAACTGACTTTACCTTTACGTAAAGTGAGATTCAAGCAAGCCCAGTTTGCGAGGGCTGTAGAAGTGCTATAACTGCCAAAATATCTTTACAGCAACAAAAAGCAGTCGACATACCAAGCAACAAATAATGGCTCTACCACAACGAAAAAAGGCGAGTTCCTCTTGAGGAATCTCGCCTTTATAACGCTGAATTTTCTGTATAGTTTTTTGTCTGGCTCTAGACTAGTCTATTGATGTTGGTTTTACCGTCAATAGTGCTCTTTGCCCAATTGCTACGTTAGCATTAGGGAAAATAATCGCTTCTCCCTGCGTACGAACTTTGTGTTCAATATCGCCGTCAGTAGCAAGCACATAACCAATTGGGTAATCGGTAAAGTTTTCGACATCATCAGCAAAGTTAAGCACAAAGTCTTCGGTTTCTTTGTTAATGGTTTGGTCGATTTCAAAGATATTAAAATCATTTTCACTATAAGGCGCTAGCGCTAAGTTTTGACCAGAAATCAAACGCGTCAACGTACCTTTCACTTGTTCGAATTCTGCCATATTATTTTCACCAAATGGCTTCACTTTACCTAACTCAACCGTAAATGCATCGGCACCAAAGTTGTTAGAAGAGAAGTAACTGAACGTAGTCGTTGGGGAATGAGACAACAAAATAGTGTTTACACCACATGCCTGCATAAATGAAAGCTGTTCTTTTTTCCAAGGCTTACCATGGCGGAACGGATAAACAGCAAACTTGTCATATTTCGCGCCGCGAATTGCTGTATGTAAATCGTAGTGACAGCGGTAGCGTTCGCCCGTTTCCGATTCAGCAAGTGATTCATTGTCCAATTTGTCTAAACCGTAAAAATCTACGATAGCTTGTTCAAGTGCTTTAGCACGAACACGCTCTTTATTAATTAGTCCACCATCGCTGTGCGCGCCAGAGAATAAGCGGTTCATATTTTCTTCGACAAAACGTTGGCTGATATTCATCGCCGCTGGGTTACCAAATAAAAACAATACGCGTTCAGCTAGCAATAGTTCGCCTTTAATTAACTGACGAACGAGCTCTGCACAGATTTCAATTGGCGCTGTCTCATTGCCGTGTACACCGCAAGAAAGCACGATATCTTTTGATGTTTCACCATCAAGTGGTTCAAAAGAAATGATACCTGTATCTAATACAGACACCTTGCTTTGCTTGCCTGATGCTTGATGCGTAACTGTAAATTCAAATGTGTCTGGTAGTGACCATTCGTGTTGGCGGGTAATTGAAAGGAAATCGCCTGTTTGCTGCAGCTGTTCTTCTAGTTTTAGTAACGTCACGAGATTATGCTCTTGGAAATTGGCTAGCTATGATGACTATCGGGTTTTGTTACTGTCGTCGCACAACAAGTACGTTACACCGTAATATTGCTTATTACACCTGTATGAAGCACGATAGACCGCGACAAAAGAAAAACGAATAATAGCAAAAACGAATGTTAATAAAGCCGAATAATAGCTAGGCTGTGATTAAAGTCGACGTAGTATACAAAATTTCGCCGCTCGCGTGAAATGGCAGTAGCTTCAAAAACCGCTACGCCGCGGTGAATGCCTTAATGACCTAGAAAATATTGCTCAATGATGTGATAGATAGCATCCACATCCAAACCCGAAAGTGAGTGGCGTTGCTTTTCAAATATATCGCCATGCTTATTACCGAATGCGACTTCTACTAGGTCTGGGTCAATGTCTGGTAATAGGAACACAAGCTTCTTGTTTAACACTACCGCATCCAAAGTTACCGCGTCTGCCATCATACCTTGATTACGCAAGGCTTTGTCGATAATACCCATTAAGGTATCGAAAGGCTTGCTATCAATTTCTTTATGAGCTGCCATAAACTTGTCATTGGCTTTAGCAACTAACTCTGCAAAATCGTTTAACTTTGGTTTCATGCTGGTTTCAAAATAGGAATTTGAGGTTACTTGACGTCACTTGAGACTACTTGAAATGAACAGCGCCATGCTACACAGCACGGCGCCAACAGTGCATTGTAGGTAGATTAAATACCCGCTTCTGAAAATATCTGACTTACAATCTGTTGCGCTTCTTTGATGATCTCAGCTAAATGGTCTTCATCAATAAAGCTTTCTGCGTAAATTTTATAGATTTCTTCAGTACCTGATGGACGAGCCGCGAACCAGCCATTGCTCGTTTCCACTTTTAAGCCACCAATTGCAGCATTGTTACCAGAAGCATGACTCAACTTTTGCGTAATTGGGTCACCTGCAAGGGATTCCGCTGTTACCATTTCCGGTGTTAAATTCGTTAACACTTTCTTCTGCTCGGCATTTGCAACAGCTTCAACACGGCCGTAGCATGGCTTACCTAACTTCTCAGCAAGTGCAACATAATGTTGATAAGGGTCTTTACCTGTCACTGCTAATATTTCAGCCGCTAATAGCGCTAAAATAAAGCCATCTTTATCGGTAGTCCAACAACTACCATCTTTTGCGATAAACGATGCACCAGCACTTTCTTCACCGCCAAAGGCAAAGCTTGAGTCACGCAATCCATCGACAAACCACTTAAATCCTACGGGTACTTCCGCTAATGGCTTATCAAGATCTGCTGCTACTCTATCAATAAGCGAGCTCGACACTAATGTTTTACCAATTTTCGCGGTCTCTGGCCACTCTCGGTGTGTCATTAGGTAATTAATTGATACCGCAAGGTAATGGTTTGGATTCATCAAACCACCAGACTTAGTCACAATACCGTGGCGATCGAAATCAGCGTCATTGCCAACAGCAACATCAAACTTGTCTTTGAGCTTAATTAAGCCTGCCATCGCGTATGGCGATGAACAATCCATGCGAATTTGGCCGTCTTTATCTAAAGTCATAAACGCAAAGCTAGGATCAACCTGCTTATTCACAACTTCGATGTTAATGCCATAGTGCTCGGCAATAACAGGCCAGTAATCAATACCCGAACCACCAAGTGGATCTACACCAATCGTCACGCCTGATTTAGCGATGGCTTGCATATCGATAACTTGGTCGAGTTGCCCTACATATTCTCGAATAAAGTCGCGTTTGGTCAGCAGTGATGAAGCAAGAGCCTCTTGATAAGGTAAATCAAGCACGTCTTCTAAATCTTTTGCAAGAATGGTATTGGCTCTGTCTTGGATCTGCTTAGTAATTTCACCTTCAGCAGGACCACCATGTGGTGGATTGTATTTGATACCACCATCCTGCGGAGGGTTGTGCGAAGGCGTAATAATTAAGCCGTCAGCAACAGTGTCTTGTTGCTGATTGTGATTGATAATCAATCGCGAAATAACAGGTGTTGGCGTGTAGCCTAAGTCTTCTTGGACAACGACGGGAACGTCATTTGCAATAAGTACACAAATCGCTGTATTAAATGCTGGTTCTGAAAGCGCGTGGGTATCTTTACCTAAATAAATAGGACCATCAAAACCCTGCGCTTTACGATATTCCACTACAGCTTGAACGATTGCCAAAATATGATATTCGTTAAAGCTTATTTTCAATGAACTTCCACGATGACCAGAGGTACCAAAGCTCACTTGCTGCGCTTTATTGGTTACATCAGGTTGTAGAAAGAAGTAGTCACTGACAACTTTAGCGATATTTATTCGGTCTTCCGGCAAAGAAACTTGCCCGGCACGCTCATGAACAGCCATAGTATTTCCTTATCAATTATAAAAATTCGCGAATTTTTTCTGCTTGTTCTTCACTATACCCTAACGCTAATGACACTTCTGTTAACATCATTTTTTTACGCGTGGTATTTGAGTTGGTAATTACCCAGTATGGGCTATCAGGAATTTGTCTTGGCTTGGTACTGCTGCCACTTTCTGCAAGTGCATTTTCATTGTTGGCAAAGTACAAACGGTCGCGACCACGAATACCACAAACCACCTCAAAGTCATTTTGATGTACGCGATACAACGCTTGCAAGATAACGAGAAAACGACCAACGGCGCCGCGTTGCGTCGCTAAGTCTTCTTTATTGATATGATCGAAAACCGATCCTTTGTCAGCTTCAACCGGTTTTACCGCTTTAGCTTCTTTTTCCGGTTTAGCTTCTGAAACTTCAGCTTTAACCGGGGCACTAGTGACAGCTTGTTCACTAGTCGAACCTGGAGATTCCATCGCTAGTAAGCGACGTAAAATTGATGAGGCACTTTCACCGATATACTGCGTTTGACTGGCAATGTATTGATATAGCTCTTCGTCTATTTCGATGCTTTTCATTTATATCCCATAAATTTCATTTTGAGCGAGGCGATTATACTCACCTGAAGACGATCTCTCTAGCGCTAAAGCAAAGTTTAGATAAATTTATTTGTAATAACAGTAATCAAGCCTTGCATGTCGTACGTTAGTTAAGGAAAATTTGCGTCGATTATTTACGGAGACATTATGACGTTACTTCATCATCAAATTCGCGGACAGGGAAAGCCAATTGTGCTTATCCATGGTCTTCTTGGTAGCCTAGAGAACTTAGGAATGGTGGCAAAGCCATTGTCAGAAGAACGACAAGTTATCAGTGTTGATGTTCGAAATCACGGCAATTCCTTCCATCAAAATAGCATGCGCTATGGAGAATTAGCGGCCGATGTAATCGCCTTACTTGATCATCTGGGCATAGAGAAAGCCGATATTCTCGGTCATTCTATGGGCGGAAAGATAGCCATGGAAATAGCGCTCAACCACCCTGCCTATGTCGATAAATTAATTGTTGCAGATATTGCCCCTGTTGCCTACCCAGCGCATCACCAGAAGATTATCGAAGGTCTTCTCGCTATCAACGCCACACCGCCAGCTAACAGAAAATCAGCAGATGAAATGCTTGCCCATTATGTTGAAACACTTGGTGTTCGTCAGTTCTTGCTAAGAAATCTAGTTCAAGATGGTGATGTGGTAAGACTGAAGTGTAATATCGAGTATATCGCCAACTGCTACCCCGACATTATGACCGCTTATGAAGGTGACAATCACTTTGACGGCGAAACCCTGTTCATTAAAGGCGGTGACTCCGACTACATTACTGCAGAACACCGCGACATTATTGTAAAACTATTCCCAAATAGTCGTGCCAAAATCATTTCTGGTGCAGGTCACTGGCTACATGCAGAAAAAACAATAGCCTTTAACAAAATAGTTACAGATTTTTTGATCTGATAAGTCGATTGGCGAATTACGTTGTGATATAGTGCCGCCAGTTTTTTTAGGGTGGTTGTATGCTAGCAGAACATTTTGAACTCATTGAGGCTATTGGCCTTAACTTGTTTTTTGCTTTCATTTTTATTTTTATCGGCCTATCAATTAACGATGTAATGAAAAAAAATGACGTACCTAAAATGGGACAATACGTCGTTTACTTCGTATTATTTTTAGGCTGTGCTGGTTTTATTGCTAAGGGCATTATTCAATTTGTCTGGGAAAGCCAAGGTGTAGGTTAATGGCAAAAGAAGCAGCAGATTTAACAACAATTGATTTGTTTAGTGATGAGAAACGCCCGGGTAGGCCCAAAACTAACCCTCACCCTCGAAGCGTACAAATTAAGATCAATAAACGAAATCAAGTAAAACGCGATAAGAATCGCGGTTTAAAGCGAGTGGAATTTAAAATCCACACCAGCTTATTTGAACAGTTAGATGCAATGGCGAAAGATAAAGGTGTCAGCCGCAGCGAGCTTATTGAGACCTTATTGATTCAATCGCTTGAGCAAGAAGATTCGTAAAAATTTTAGAGTTAAGGTTAAATTAAATGGCAATTGTAGGTTTATTTTTCGGAAGTGACACAGGTAATACGGAAGCCGTTAGTAAGATGATCCAGAAGAAACTGGGTAAGAAAATGGTAGAAGTACGTGATATTGCAAAAAGCACGAAAGAAGAAATTGCAGAGTTCGATTTAATTATTCTTGGTATCCCTACTTGGTACTACGGTGAAAACCAATGTGATTGGGATGACTTCTTACCAGAATTAGAAGAAATCGACTTCAATGATAAATTAGTCGCGATTTTCGGTTTAGGCGATCAAGAAGACTATGCAGAGTACTTCTGTGATGCAATGTTACCACTAAAAGAAATTGCGGAATCAAAAGGCGCAATCTTAGTCGGTCAATGGCCAACTGAAGGTTACGAGTTTGAAGCATCTAAAGCATTAATTGATGACAACACATTCATTGGTTTATGTATCGATGAAGACCGCCAACCAGAATTAACTGAAGAACGCGTAGACACGTGGGTTAAGCAAATCTACGACGAAATGTGTTTAGCTGAATTAGCGGACTAATTCGAAAATAGTTGTAGCAGACAACACAAGATTATAAGAAGCCGGCCATTGCCGGCTTTTTTTGTGCCAACGCAAATTCTTGTCTCTAATTCATAGAAAGTTCCATTGGTGAGTATGCAGAAACGTTACCCCCTTGTTAACCAGATGTAACGTGGATAACTTAATCCCCAACACGACCTAATAGGCTTTGTAAACTTGATGCAGATCAAGCTTTTAATAGAGTCACTTTGGTATAAAACTCCCCAACTAAACATCAACTTCAATGGCTATCGCTTGTTTTCAAACAAATCAATTTTTGCGGCGGATATTGCCCAACCTAAAATTTTAAGTTGCGCGCCAGACACCACGATTTGCCAAGCCGCTGAACTCATGTGTGCACAGAAGACAAGTTCGATTGTGATTAAGAGAGAAAAACAAGTCGTTGGCATTCTTACAGAGGCAGATTGCACAAAGCTTGATTTTAGTGCGAATGACATTTTTTCTGCGCCAGTCTCGCGATATATGAGTTCGCCTGTTATTGCAATCAATCACGACACTGGATATCGGGAAATAGTACAAACTTTTCACCGGCACAACATCCGCCACCTGCTCGTAAAAGAAGATGATGAAATTGTCGGTATTATCAGTCAAACCGATGTTATCAAACGGCAAGGCATTGAACACTATCTGCAATTAAAGTCTATCGCAGATAATTTCAATTCGCGTATAGCAGTTTTTAAAGGAACGGACTCACTATGCCAGGCTGTAAGCGCTATGGCACATCACAAGCATTCAGCAGTTATCGTCTTCAATCAAGCAACTAATGAACATGGCATTATTACCGAGCGAGATTTACTAAAAATACTCGCGCGTGGTGAAAGTCACACAGAACACTTATGGCAATACGCCGCACACCCGCTTATAACCATTAATTCAGAAGAAACCCTACTGCAGGGTTTTCTTACATTGCAGCAGTACAGAATTCGCCACCTTGGCGTTACCGACGAAAATGGTAATGTTATTGGTTTGTTAGCACTCCAAAACATACTATCAGGTGTGGAGCAGTCTTATTTTCAGCAGCTTGAAGCACTCATCACCGAGCGCGATGATGCACTTATTCAGTCTCAAAAACACCTTTTCCTTGCAGAGAAAGTCATAGAATACTCGCTAGATGCCATAATGATTGCCGATGAAAATGCCAATATCATTTCAGTTAACCCTGCGTTCAGTGCAATTACAGGTTACAAAGCGCGTGAAGTAATAGGAAAACCAGCGAGCATTTTAAATTCAGGCTTTCACGATAAAAGTTTCTATCAAAACATGTGGCAGAACATTAACCTTGTCGGTAATTGGCAAGGGGAAATATGGAATCGCCGCAAAAATGGCGAGGTATTCCCGGAGTGGCTAAACATTGTCAAAATTGGCAACGACATTGACGGTGACATTCACTATGCAGGTATTTTCAACGATATTACGGAGCGCAAGAAAGACGAAGCAAAAATTCGTTCTTTAGCCTTCTATGATGAATTAACAAATTTACCCAATCGACGTTTATTCCATGATCGTTTAGATGTTGCGATTTCAACCGCGCACCGCAATAAACAACTAGCAGCAGTGCTATTTGTTGATCTCGACCGTTTCAAGCAAATTAACGACAGCTTGGGTCACAAAGTGGGTGATGAACTACTTATTACCGCTGCTAGCCGTATTTCCCGTTCCATCAAGGAAGGCGACACTGTTGCACGTTTTGGTGGTGATGAATTTGTTATTTTGTTAACTGAAATGGAGTGTATTGACGATATACACAAAGTGATAAAACGCATTTACGAAAACTTTAACGAACCTTTCATTCTTGATAATAAAGAGAACTATATTACAGCTTCGATTGGTGCTTCGGTTTATCCAATCAACGGCATGGAACCTGAAGAGTTGTTAAAACATGCCGATATTGCGATGTATCAGGCGAAGAAACAAGGGCGCAATGGCTACTTGTTTTATCAGCAACAAATGAATGAACGCCTAAACAACACGCTCAGATTACAAAACAAACTCAGATCTGCACTAAAAGAACAAGAATTCCTACTGCATTACCAAGCACAAGTAGATAGCAATACTAACCAAATTATTGGCACTGAAGCACTGATTCGCTGGGAACAAAGCGAGTTGGGAACCATTTCACCGGGTGAATTCATTCCACTCGCTGAAGAGCTTGGCATCATGATCGATATTGAGCGCTGGGTGCTAGTTGAAGCGTGCCGTCAACGCATGAAGTGGTTGCAGCTTGACCTTGATCTTGGTCGTGTCGCCGTCAATATCTCTGCCATGCATTTTAACAACAACGTTGTTGAGTCAATTAAAACCGCGCTGCAAAAAACAGGATTACCGCCAGAATATTTAGAAATTGAAGTTACTGAGTCATGTTTCATAGAAAACATTGACGATGCCAGCAGTAAACTCGCTCAAATTAAAGCACTCGGCATCAACATCGCGTTAGATGATTTTGGTACAGGCTACTCTTCACTAAGTTACTTAACTAAGCTGGCGATCGATACGCTAAAAATTGATGCCAGCTTTATTAAGCGTATTCCCCATGACACCAAAGACTGCCAAATGGTTAAGACCATTATCAGTATGGCGAATAGTCTATCGCTAAACGTTTTAGCAGAAGGTGTAGAAACTGAAGCGCAACGTAAGTTCTTGCACGACAATCACTGCTTGGTGCATCAAGGTTTCCTATACAAAAGGCCAATGCCAGCAGAGAAGCTGGTTTTACAGCTACATGAATTTAACCGTGAAAGCGCCAAAGAATCTGCTAATTTTTTAGGTACAGCCATTTAAACTGGGTCAAACAGGCTTAGAGACACTAAAATAACAAATGACAATTTAATAAGGTAGTTCGATGAACATGACCATTGCTCAAAAAATTTACACCGCGATTGTTGTCACTAGCTTAGTGCTAGTTGTTACCACCATGACCTATTTTCATCATGATGAGAAAACGCTGGCAGAACATCTCATCGAACAAAACATAACCAGTACAGCCCAAAATTATTTTGATGCCGTTAATACCATGATGTTAACAGGCACAACAGCCAACCGTAAAATTGTCCAAGACAAACTTAAAGCCCAAGATGGCATTGTCGAAGCTCGTATTATTCGAAGTCAGCACGTTGTCGGCTTATTTGGCGCGGGTTTTGACGACCAAGCGCCAATGAATGATGACGAAAGACAGGCACTGAACGGTCAACAAATCACACAGATCCGCATATTAGATAATAAACGTGTGATGGAGTTTATAATGCCGGTAAAAGCCAGCACTGACTATCGCGGTACCAACTGCTTAGCTTGTCATCAGGCGCAAGAAGGTGACGTATTAGGCGCGGTTAAAGTCAGCTATGACCTTTCAAAGCTCGACAATGAAATTTTTAACTCTATGGTAAAAGGCGCCTTAATGCAGATTGTTATTTCTGTTATTGGCTTCGGTGCATTAAGTTTCGTTTTCTATAAACTCGTGTTGTTCCGTTTGAAGCGTTTACGCAATACGATTAATGACGCTGCAGAGAACCTAGATTTAAGTAAGGAAATAACAGTGCATCATCACGATGAGCTAGGTGCTGTTAGTACTGCTTTAAATCACATGATGAGTAAATTCAAAGCAAGTTTTGAAACAGTCTCAGACGCTTCGAAACGCATGATGAGCTCGGCTAAAGAAGTTGATGATATTGCAGATATCAGTAAATCAGCGGTACTAGCGCAAAAACGCGCAACAGAATCAGTTGCTACAGCCATTAATGAGCTAGACGTATCAGCATCAGAAATCGAACAAAACGCATCAGCAACGGCGCAAAAATCAATTGAAACGAATGATATTTCACAACAAGGTCACCAACTTGCCCAAAATGCCAATGAAGGCATTCACCAACTGACCACTGAAATTGCCAGTAATGCTGACATGATAGTGCAGTTAAGTTCACAGACGAAAGAAGTGAATGTCGTGCTCGATATGATTACCGGTATTGCAGAACAAACTAACTTGCTTGCCTTAAATGCTGCTATTGAAGCTGCTAGAGCAGGTGAACAAGGGCGCGGATTTGCCGTAGTTGCAGATGAAGTTCGCTCACTTGCTATTAGAACCCAAGATGCGATTGCTCAGATTCAAACGACCATATCAAGTTTGCAAGCAAATGCCGACCAGGCAGTTGTCTCAATGAATAACACCAGCGAACAAGCGAACTTAAAAGCACAAGACGTCGATAAAGTATCAAACATTCTTATTCAGATAACAGAGCATATTCGCATTTTAGACGAGATGAATTGTCAGATAGATAACGCCGCCAAGCAGCAGAATTTAGCTGCCGAAGAGATAAATCATCATATTGTGAACATCAAAGATATTGCGGAACAATCAAGTGATGATGTTATTCGCGGTAAATCTGTAAGCGTGCATTTGCTTGAACTTGCTTACGAGCTAGAGCAACAAGTTAAACAATTTAAACTAAGCTAGCCTTTCGCTAAAAAATACACGTTAACTTGGTGCAAAACCTATTTGGTTAACGTGTATCCAACCCTTCTAAACACCTTCAACTATTCAAACAGTTTAAATTTAACGGAAACGTTTTTTACGGCGAATGTATAAGGTGCGATTAACCTTAGCAACAACCTCGCCTGTTTCATCTTTTATGTAAGTGGTGACCTCAGGTAAATACTTATCTCCATTTGCAGTGTGCTTGTCAATGTCAGCCAACATTTGGTCGGTAATGATAAACTCTGCCGAAACTTTACCTTTACCTGGTTTCACAAAATCAATATCCGCACTTTTATCCCAAATTAAGTACTCGTCACCTAAGCGAGCCATCAATAGCATCATATAAAACGGGTCAGTCAGCGAAAACAATGCACCGCCAAACAAGGTACCTACCCCATTTCGGTTTAATAAACCAAGTTTCATCTCTGCTCTTGCTTCGCGAAAGTCAGGGCTAATATGGACTAATTTAATACGGGAGAAAAACATCGGTGGCCAAATATTGATAAAAAGTTTGAATAGCCACGCCTTTGAGAACATTGACTTCATAAATACCTACATAAACACATCGTACCAGTGAATTATCGCAACTATTTAGTTAAAAAACCAAAGAAAATTACTTGAGTGATTAACTAGGGCTTTTCACTTGGTGAATAAACTTCTATAATTTTTCCCAAATTAAAATTATTTCCTATAGTTGTATGTCCGAACAAAACGAAGAACTAAAACGCGCTGGCCTCAAAATTACGCTACCGCGTGTGAAAATATTGACTATTTTGCAGAATCCGGAAAACCAACACATCAGTGCTGAAGATGTGTATAAGATTTTGCTAGAACAGCAAGAAGAGATCGGCTTAGCAACTGTTTATCGCGTATTAAACCAATTTGATGACGCAGGTATCGTTACTCGCCATCACTTTGAAGGTGGTAAATCAGTATTTGAATTATCACATAAGAAACACCACGACCATCTGGTATGTTTAAAGTGTGGCAAAGTTGTTGAATTTGAAGATGATGTCATCGAGCAACGTCAATTAGATATAGCTAAAGATAACAACATCAGATTAACTAACCACAGCTTGTACCTATACGGTGAGTGTGAAGATGTAGAAGCATGCGAAAGCTACCGCAAGTCTCATCAATAAAATAGTCAGAGTTACTAATCAAAAAAGCCAGCATATCGCTGGCTTTTTTATTGTGCTTTTAGCACTATTAGCTGAGTATGCTAAAACCGACTAGTCGCCGATTTTAGCCCACGTATCACGTAAACCAACAGTGCGGTTAAACACGAGTTTACCTTCAACTGCATCTTTATTGTCTAAGCAGAAGTAACCTTGACGCTCAAACTGAAATGCTTTTTCCGCTTCTGCATTAGCTAAGTATGGTTCAACTTTAGCTGTTGCAATGGTTACCAATGAATCAGGGTTAATCACTGAATGGAAGTCATCAGCTGCACCAGGATTAGCTACATTGAATAAACGGTCGTATAAACGAACTTCTGCATCTAACGCTTGCGCTGCGCTAACCCAGTGAATTACACCTTTTGGCTTAGTGCCGTCTTCAGGGTTTTTACCTAACGTATTTGGATCGTACGTACAGTAAACCGTTGTGATATTGCCATCTTCGTCTTTATCACAACCCGTTGCCGTTACTACGTAAGCACCGCGTAAGCGCACCGCCTTACCAGTAACTAGACGCTTGTACTTTTTGTTTGCTTCTTCACGGAAATCCTCCGCTTCAATCAATAGCTCGCGACTAAACGGCACAATACGGTCACCTTGGCTTTCATCGCTAGGGTGATTCTTAACCGTTAGCTCTTCAACCTTACCTTCATCATAGTTCTCGATTACCAGTTTAATTGGGTCAAGTACAGCCATTGCACGAGGTGCATTATCGTTAAGATCTTCGCGAATACAAGCTTCAAGCACCCCCATTTCAATGGTGTTATCCATTTTGGTTACGCCAATGCGCTTAGCAAATTCACGGATTGACGCTGACGTGTAGCCACGACGACGGAAACCAGCAATTGTTGGCATGCGTGGATCATCCCAACCTGATACTAGCTTTTCTTCAACCAAGGTATTCAGCTTACGCTTACTCATAACCGTGTATTCTAGATTCAAACGCGAAAACTCGTATTGACGAGGGGTCGTTTCAATTGAAATATTCTCAATAATCCAATCGTAAATACGTCGGTTGTCTTGAAACTCAAGGGTACATAAAGAATGCGTAATTCCTTCGATAGCATCCGAAATACAGTGTGTAAAGTCGTACATTGGGTAAATGCACCACTTGTCACCCGTTTGATGGTGATGAGCAAATTTAACGCGGTAAATTACCGGATCACGCATACACATGAAGCTTGACGCCATATCAACCTTCGCACGTAAACAGCACTCTCCTTCTTTGAAGTCGCCATTTTTCATTTTTTCAAAATGCGCTAAATTTTCTTCAGGTGAGGTGTCGCGATATGGGCTATTTTTACCTGGCTTTTGCAATGTACCACGGTATTCACGAATTTCCTCTGGTGACAAAAAGTCTACATATGCTAAACCTTTTTCAATAAGTTCAACTGCGTAGCCGTGCAATTGGTCAAAATAATCTGACGAATAACGAATGTCACCTGCCCACTCAAAACCTAACCAGCTAACATCTTCTTTAATCGAATTAACGTAGTCGATGTCTTCTTTTTCTGGATTAGTGTCATCAAAACGAAGGTTACATAAGCCTTTGTAATCTTGCGCGATGCCAAAGTTTAAGCAGATTGATTTTGCGTGACCAATGTGAAGGTAGCCATTTGGCTCAGGTGGAAAACGCGTTTGCACGTGATCGTGCTTACCGTTTTCCAAATCGGCATCAATAATTTGACGAATAAAGTTAGTTGGACGGTTTTCTGCTTCCGACATCCAATAAGACCTCTAAACTAAGAAAATAAAACACATAATTGCCCGGCATTATAGCAACACAATCTCAGATTAAATAGCGCTAAACGGCGCTAATTTTAATGCTTTTCTTCGATAGTTCACGCCACAATAAATTTAACCTGAGTAACTGTCCAAAATCTGCTACGCTTTTGTTATTAAGATAGGCTCAAAAATGGAATGCTGTATTGACGGACTTACTAACTTGTCATGGGCGCTTCTTTATTGAAGTTAATGGCAATCATATATACACAGAGCTGCACGAATCGTTTAACGATGTAGGCGTACAGCGCTGGATTGACGACATGAAGCAAGCCATTAAACAAATGGCTGGCAAACCTTTTACCATTTTGGTGAATGAAACAGCAGCAACAGGTGCTACACCTGAAGCCTTAGAACTTGCTAACGAATACAATGAATGGCTTAATCAGCAAGCATTAATTGCTAAAGCTGTAGTCTATAGTGAAGAAGTATTCAAACAAATTGATATTTCGAATCTGCCAGCAAGAAAGCAACAAAACATTCAGTTTTTCGATGACACTCAAATGGCTGATAATTGGCTGACTGAAGAACTTAACAAAGCACATCTCCCTTGAAGTTTTGCATTGCATTTGAATAGTCTAAATGAGTGCAACTAACACTACTTTCTTGCACTTAGCAATTGCAATAATCACTGCCCCAACGACATGTTAATACGCCCGAACTATGTTTTTGATGTAGCTCAATTAACTAGCGTTAGGTTAGCGCCGTTATTGCTAAAATGCGGCAAGCTAGTTATGCTCAGCGTCATTAATTTACTTTGTTATCATCTATAATTGCTATGTCACTTAGCCTGTCCGATATTGTTATCAATCCAGAAATCGACGTCGACCATTACCGTAAAGTACTTGTGACCAAAGGTCGCATTCAAATACCTAATTTCTTCACCGAAGAATCTGCACAGCATTTAATGCAAGCGATCACACAAAACGACACTTGGTATCTCGCTTACAACGAAGGTAACAATTACTACGAGAGCGTTGCTGAGGACTTCAAACGCTTAAAACCGGAATTAAAACAGCGCTTTACCAACAATGTATACCGCCGTGCAAGTAACGGTTTTCAGTACTTATTCAAACAATACTTTATTACGCAAGCAGTAGAGCGTGAAGAAGACCAAGGGCACCCACTACACAACATCCACGAATTCTTAAATGGTGACAAGTTCATCAAATTGATGAGATCGTTAACCAATGAACCAGAGGTTAATTGGTGCGATACCTTTGTTAGCAGCTATGAGCCAGGACACTTCTTAACAAGTCACGATGATATTCACGCAAAAAACAAGCGTGTAATTGCCTACACGATTGGAATGACTGAGGGTTGGCAGAAGAACTGGGGCGGTCATTTGGCATTCTTCGATAAAATGGGCAATATAGTAGAAGGTTTATTGCCGGCATTTAATACCCTAAACGCCTTTGTTATTCCGCAAGATCACGCGGTTCAGTTTGTTACACCATTCGCGGCCAAAGAACGTTACAGCATTTTAGGTTGGGCAAACAAATAGTGCCCTTGCCTTCAAAGTAAGTGGTATTGCACGCAAACGCTAGATGTATTTGTTTAATCGCAATTAATTGAGCCGTCTGACCACCACACAAACAACAAGAATAAGATGATAGCTATGGAAAAACTAAAAACAATTCGCCTACGCAAGTTGGTTACTTCTATGACATGTATTGGACTAGCAGCGCTCTTAAATAACGCACATGCTAATACTAGTGATGACACATTGTATTCAAAAGCCAAACGGATCCATGACAATGTCATCGTACTAGATACACACCATGATTTTAGCGTGTCGAATTTTGTTGAAGAGCGCAACTACACTATGCGTTTAAAAAGTCAGGTAAACCTGCCCAAAATGGATGAAGGTGGGCTAGATGTTTCGTGGCTTATTGTCTACACAGGTCAAGGGCCACTAACTGACGACGGTTATGCCGCAGCTTATGAACAGGCAATGGCTAAATTTGATGCCATCCACCGTTTAACAACCGAAATAGCTCCAGATAGAATTGAATTAGCACTTACCTCTGACGATGTTAGACGTATTCTCAAGAAGGGTAAAAAAGTCGCTATGATTGGGGTAGAAAACGGCTACCCTATCGGCACAGACATTAACAACGTAAAGAAGTTTTACGACTTAGGCGCTCGCTACATGTCATTGTCTCACAATGGACATAGCCAACTAAGTGATTCTAATACCGGTGATGCCGACCAAAAATGGCTACACAATGGTCTAAGTGATTTGGGTAGAGAAGTCGTTAAAGAAATGAATAAATGGGGCATTATGCTCGACCTTTCTCATCCATCTAAAGCGGCCAACTTAGAAATGATGGCGCTTTCTAAAGCCCCTGTCATTGCTTCGCATTCTACTAGTCGTGCAATGTACAACCACAGCCGTAATTTAGATGACGAGGAATTATTGGCACTCAAGAAGAATGGTGGTGTCGTTCAAACCGTTGCATTTCGCTCTTACATCGATGGCGAGAAGTCTAAAGCATTTGCCAACGCCCGTATGGCCATCTACCAGCGACTGGCGAAGGATAATGACTTCAAAATACTGTCTTCTAGCGAGCGCAAAGCCCTATCGCCGAGTGCACAAGAAACCTACTGGGATAAATTTGCTGAGATAGCTGATTTAGCATCTGCAGAAGTAGAAAAAGTAGGGGCAAATATTGACCAGGTGGACGTAAGTGACTTAGTTGATCATATCGATTACATGGTCAAACTCATCGGTATCGATCACGTCGGCATTAGCTCTGATTTCGACGGTGGTGGTGGCGTACAGGGTTGGGATGACGCATCTGAGACTTTCAATGTTACGCTAGAGCTAGTCAAACGCGGCTATACTGAAAACGAAATCGCAAAGCTGTGGGGCGAGAATTTGCTGCGGGTATTAGATGAGGTGCAGCGTATTGCGAACCAATTGCAAAAAATCTAAGCAGCTAAATGCCTATATTATTGAGTAAGAAAGTCGCTATTAAGCGGTTTTCTTACCTCTTCTTCTCAGACACTCCTCTAAACAAAATTACTTTTGCTGCAAAACTCAAACTAATCAGTCGATTCAGGATATAATAAAACAATACGTTGGCACTCAGCGATAAACACTCGATCCTATAGACGCAATTTTATGACCCAGAAAGACCAAACAAAAAACGAAGAACAGAGTATCTTTGAAAATAACCCGCTACATGGACTGAAGCTAGAAAGCTTGCTAGAAGAGTTGGTTAACCATTATGGCTTTGAAATATTGGCTGAATATACACGCATCAATTGTTTTAAAAACAACCCAAGTATGGCCTCGAGTATCAAGTTCTTTAAAAAGACAGAGTGGGCACGAGAGAAAATTGAACGCTTCTATTTATACGACTTTAAGAATTTACCTTTACCTGGTAAAGATCAATTTGAAATCCCACCGCGCGATCGCATCATACCTATGCACCACAAGCCACGTGAACCTAAAGTACTAGAGCCGGGCAAGGCTCCACCGCCAAAAGTATTTAAAGACGAGCATAAAAAACATGGTTCGTATGCTAACGATGCCAAGCAATCATTTGAGGGCTCAAACAACAAGCCTGCTGCCAAACGTAAACCTGTAAAAGATAAAGAAGTGCCAGCGAGCGACGACCCATGGGCTAATTCACCAAGGTAGTGGATAATGCTGTCTTGTTTAGACGTACGACATTAAAAAAAGCAGCCTAAGCTGCTTTTTTATTTCGTGTTAACTTGTTTTGAATTGCGCGACAAGTGCGGTAATGGCTATTTAGCCCAGTAAGCTTGCTCCAAACTGTCTTCTCTTTCTGGCAAACCACGCGATAGTCTTGGCGAGTGCTGCACAAGCACTTCATAACTCGCTCGATTAGCGTATTTACTCATTTGCGAAAGCGAAGAGTAAGTCAACGCGTTCTGTGTATGCTTACTTGAGTTTTCAACGTTTTTCTTGTGATACACATTCGCGCTTAAGTCGTGAAGCACTGCAGCTAAAGCCGCATCACCCGCCCCATTAGTATTCTTAATACTGTCTGGCCCACCCATATAAGGTGCAGTATGCGTATAGATTCGCAACGGCGATTCACAGTCTTTTAATAACATTGGGCGCGAAAACTCATACTGATTAAAGTCGATAATTTTACCCGGTAACAATGGATAATTAGTTTCACGCTTGTAGGACTCATCTACATAGCCAGCCATGTATAGCCCTTCAGGCCCTGCCGTACAGATAACCATATCAACCCAGTCTAGGCATTTGTCTGCCGCTAGCAATGGGTCTTCAATACCCGTGATGGCAAGTGCTTCTTCTTCATTCATGGTCAGCACATTAACGTGGTTCTTAACAAATTCTCGCCAGAATTCTGGCTCTTTTTCAATTAAGAACTTTGTACCTAAGGTTAATACCACTGGCACACCAGCTTTATTGGCACATTCAACAGCTTTAATCGCTGCTTGTGTCATCGTGTCGCCTTCTTCTGTGCGCATTAGATACGAACTAATCACCAATGCAGAAGCACCTTCAATCAAAGACTCACAAATAGAATCTGGATGAAGTTTGTTTATTAGTCCCGCGTTAATACCGAATGTTCGCTCGCCTGTATCATCAATTAGCGTGAAACAACGACCAATAGGGCCATTAACAGGTTGTAGATAGTTTAAATCTACACGTGAAGAGGTGTTGCTTAGAAAACGGTAGGCGTAATCACCAACGCGAATGTTGCTCGACATAACCCCCAGTAAAACTGATCTATCATCGGCCAATACAGAGTAATTATGCATCGTATTGCCAATTGTACCGCCAGCAAACTCATAATTAACTAATGAATCGCGCTTTAGGCGGTCATAAAGTCGATCGGTAACGTCATCAGAAATCACCTGAGACATGCCACGTCTTAAACCAAATTCGTCAAGAAACGCTTGATCGACTTTAGCTTCAATATCTACCAAAATTTGATCAATACCAACGATATAATTTCTAACTAACTGGGTTTGCTGATTAACTTGATTAGTCAGCGGATTTTTGTTGTCAACGGGGAAGTAGTGTTTATGTTGACGACGTCCAGGGAACTTCATGAATGAAACGATACGATTAAATGAACAAACGCTAATTATAACGTATTTAATTTTTGATTTACTACCTTAGATGTTATTTAACTTGTCCAAATGGTCACAAATGAGTGTTGGCTTTCCATCGGCCAAAAAAAACCACGACATATGTCGTGGTTAACGTTCATGAAACCAGCGCTTTTGCTATTTAGCGATTTGCCGCCAATAGACTTGCTGCTGTACTATCCATAGACTGATTCAAAGGCTCAGCTTTTTGATTGGCTGTAGCTTTTGCAATAGAGTTACCTTCTAGCGACTTAACTTCAATTAAGTTACGCTCTGGGAATAATGTTATTGTAGCGAATGCGTCACGTGTCGGAGTGAACTCTTTATTCGCTAACTGAGCGAAGAACTCCGTTTCGGTATTTTTAGCAATAGTTTTTGCTACACACTGCTGATCTGCATTTAATGTTGCGTTGTCTACACAATTCCAAATCTCAGCCTTATTTGCCATGGCTTGTTGACTTAAACTTAAAACGGCCACAGCTACTAACATGCGTTTAAACATAATCTTCTACCCTCTTAAGTGACTATGTCTAAATAATAACAAACCTGCGCAAAAGCACCTAACACATTTATATTACATGTTTGTGACAATAAATAATAAAACCTAAAACAAACGGTATGACATTGTTTTAATTACATTTAAAACCAATACTTTTGAGTTGTTAGAAATTTAATTATTCCATTAGGTAGAAAATTTTACCATAAAAATAGTCTTAAATTTGCTTGCCAACACAAAGACAAACAACTGCTGTTCGACTACAATATGAACACACAACTGGTTAATGAAGACTGTTAGCAGCATACTTTAAGCCACGTAAACAGTAGCCAAATAAATTGGATCCGAGTAAACGGAATAGGATGCTATCACGTAACCTCAGCTAACATGAAAGTTAACACAAGCTTATAGTTGGGCGATATATCGAGCCTTGCAAATCGGCTGCAGTACATGAAACGACCATTAAATTCAGGGCTAAGCCACTTAAATTCATGATAACTCGTTTGTTTAAAACCATCCTTATTATATTGTTAGTAAACAATGCTGTTTCAGCAGCCGAAAACAATACGCAAACAAAAGAGCTAACGTTAGCAGCCGGCCTTGCCAAGCCTCCTTACATCTCAGAAGAACAAACACATGGATATGAGTTAGAGCTAGTCGATAGCATTTTCGCTGCACTAAACATTAAGCCCAAATATGTATTTGTACCGTTCGGCCGAACGGGAAAATTACTGTCAGATACTGAAATCGATGGCTTAATCACCATGAATGTTAATCTTGTTGAGCAGGTAGGCTTTCTAACAGAGAGCTACATTAAATATCAAAACGTTGCCATTTCACTGTCGAAGAATAAGTTAGCACTCGACTCCGTTAGTAAACTAGCTAACTATTCTTTAGCGACATTTCAGTCAGCACACAAAGTACTGGGTGAAGACTTTGCCATAGCATCTGCCAAGAGTCCTTTATACACTCAGGTCGCCAACCAAGAACGACAAATTGAGCTGTTGTTTAAAGAACGAGTTGACGTCATTATCCTCGACGTAAACATTTTCAATTACCTTCAACAAAAATCTGAATATGCTAAAGAGGGCTTTACAATTCACCCTTTGTTTAATTCAAACCCCTACCGCTTGGCATTAAAGAGCGAAGAATTAACTAAAGCATTTAATCAATCATGGCGAGCTTTTCGCCAAACAGAAGCATACAAAGCACTCCGAGAAAAGTATCATATTACGACACGATAACGGCCTTCAAAACGCAGTTTGAGCCGTCGCTAATAACATTTTAAAACGAAAGAAATGTGAAAGCTAAAATATTAGTTATCGCTGAAGGAAACCCATGAATATTACCTGCAATCACTGCCTAGCAACCAATCGAATTCCAGACAACAAAGATGCTCGTCAGGCGAACTGCGGAAAATGTAAGCAGCCAATACTCGCTGGCAAGGTCATTAACTTGAGCGCTCAACAGTTTTATCCAGTGGTTGAACGAAATGATGTTCCTGTGATCGTCGACTTTTGGGCCAGCTGGTGTGGACCTTGCCAACAAATGGCACCGATTTTCGAACAAGTCGCTAGTGAAACGGACACTATGCTCTTTGGTAAGCTCAATACTGAAACAGCGAGCGAAATTTCTGCTGATGCCAATATCCGCAGTATTCCTACGATTATTTTCTTTTTCCGGGGTCAAGAAGTCGACCGCATTTCAGGGCTGTTAAATCAAATGCAATTAAAGCAATGGATTATGCAATGTGTGCCAAAGTTATCGGAAAGTAACTAGAAAAAAACGGTGAAACTTTTTTATAAAGCTTCACCGTCTATGTGGCCATTTTTATCTTTATCTGTTTGTATTCTTACATGTATATAAATATCAATGAGATATTTTCATGTGGCAAACTTAAAACAGTCTAAAGCAAGATTAGCTATTTTGATCGTCTAACTGCTGCTTCGCTTTTTCAACAGCAGAAAAATCTAAACCTAATTCTTCAACCGCTTCTTTGATTAAGCTTGGATTTGTCATCACTTGCATCATCACAGGTTGAAGTTGCTCTGGCGGAATACCTAAATTGCCAATAGTCGCCATAGCCATCAATGGGTTCTCTGTTAGCTCTTTAAAAATGGCTGTGATTTGATCGTCAGCGATGTCTTGTTGTTTAAGTAACTCAATTATTGGATTCATAGTGCTATTCAATGATTCTTAACTTCAAAATAAACTTGCGGCTATTATAACGTCATCAAAGCGAGGTTAAAGTCCCTTCCACGGATAACCAAGCAAATATAGTATTTCAAAGGTGTTCAAGTTGGGGCTTTAGGTTGGAGCTATAGATTCGGGCGCTGTCGCTTAAATAAAGTATTGAAGTATTTATTCTCCGTTAACGTTTGTGCTAAAGCTTGCGTAATTTTAGGCAATAGACCTTAGTGCGAGTGACTGTTGACCTTTATCTCATTAAATAATCAACTGTCTTACTTAAGTGTTTTTATAACCTTCATTTGAAAGCCAAAGGCGCGCGCTCATTTCATTGTCAAAAATAGCGCGAGTGAATTCACCTTGTCTCTCCGCCACCATTTTTCCGACAAACTCTTTCTTTACCATAGAGGGCGAATAAACATGAGCCGCTCTCTTGAGTCCATGTGCAATGCACCAAGCAACTAATTCTTGAATAACACCAAACACCTCTTCTCCGCACAACTCAAAGTCGTCAAGGTAAACCAAATGTGCCCAATCTCCACTAAAACTACTCGCGAGTGTTTTAAACTCTTTTGAATAATTTAGTGCCGCTTCCCTATTCCATGCACCTGATATTTCGGCATAAATCACTCTCTCCTTGCTCCAAAGCTTATATGACCCGTGTTGACTGAAATTCATAAGTCTCGATTAGTTTTTATTCATCCAAAGTAAGCGTTATAACAGTGTTGTCTGTACGCTCTCCTATATGAGCAATTATAGCTGAAAGGACAATGTTTACATTACGTTGCATACAACATTAAATAACTGAAAAGCAGCGCTAACATGTGTGAAAAAGTAGTACCGAATAGCCAAACCTTGGATACATGAAAGCAAAAAGCCAGAAGTAAACTTCTGGCTTTTAAATTCAAATCAAAGGTAGTAACCGCTAAAGTTAGCCGAAAATCGCTTGGTATAACTTAATAGCTTCGTCTACTGACTTACCATTTTTAACCGACTCAATTAAGGCGTCACGTTTGTTCTTAATGAACTCTGGTAATTCTTCATCTTGTAAACGGTGGTCAACAATTTGCTCTGCCGACTCTTTTGTGCGCTTACGAGCAACATTACTGCGTTGGCTTGTCGCTTTGTTGCCATTTGCAATACGCTCTTTTAAACGTAAGTAGTTTGATGATTGCGGTGAGTATTGGTCAGCAAAATGGAATACTTCAACTAACGCCGCACGATATTTCCAAAGCTGCTGTTCGTTATCACCTTCAGGCTCAGGAGCCATCCACCAAGGACATGTGCGCATAGTTGCAATGACTTCATGCCAGTAGCCATCAAAGTCATAGTTGCCGATGCGCGTGCAGCCAAATGCCGAACACAAGACATCGAATTTAGTAGCGCTCATTGCCATAAATTGATCCGGACGTCGCATGGCAAGTAAACGTGTTGCTGGAATTAGTGGTGCCTTTTCTGTGCTGGGTTGACGATCTACGTCAAGTGCAAAAATAGCTTTATACGCGCTAACAAAGGCTTGGTAATCTTTAAGTGTTACTTCACCCGTTAATGGAATATGAGCGAGTGCATCAGCAAACTCACTGGCACGTTGTTCAACCTGTTGCTGAAATAAGCGGTTGGTTTTAGTGCTAACAAAAAACTCTGCGTCAAAGTCGTAAGTAGACGGCGCATGATCGCTCGTATGTTTACCAATAAAGGCCAATCGATCTAAGTTCGACAACTCCTGCAAAGGCGTCTCTTTTAACGGCTCAAAGAAGTTAAGCAAACGCAAACGCTCATCTAATGAAATAACGTCTTTCTGCTCTTCTATAAAGCCAGCAAACATAGGCCACGGAGTAATTCTCAACATTTTTAGCTGGTTACCACTCACCCCTTTTTCCAAAGTGGCCTGCAGTTTCTTCACAACTGGAAGTTGCTCTGGCTCTAGCAAGTCGTAATTAAGTTTATCAGCACATAAACGGTGTAGTTCGCGACACCAAGAAGTGAAGTCGTCAGGGCGCTCTTCCACTTTCACTGCCATTAGATTCAAACTAATGTCAGTAACATGCTTTAAGACTTGTTGATAGATAATGTTTTCGGAGTCAGACAACCCCATTTTTACTGGCGCAGTAAGAAATTTTCTCATCGATGAAATAGACGTTTTGATTGCGGTGAAAAAAAGAGCGCGCATAATACGGAAAAGTGCGCCAGATAACTAGCGATAAACGATGCAAGCGATACTACTTGCTTAGTGCTTGCACAATTTGGTGAGCTTTCACACAGTTTGCAATCACCACATCCCCAACAATAAATGGTTTATCCAGTATAGACGTTATTTTTCGATATCAGCTTTGAAATAACTGAGTAACTTAACGTGTTCGAATTGCCGCCAATACTTCGCCGACAATAGCGTCGGTAGACTGGTCTATATCAACCGTGATGACTGAAGACATTCCTATGTGATTGACAGGCACCTCCAGAGTATCAAACTGACTTTGCAGCAAATCTGCTGCCATAAAGTGCCCTTTTCGTTGTTCTAGCCGTTTAAAAATAACCTCAGGCGTACCGGCCAAATAAACGAATACCACATCAGACTCACCGTTTTTAGACAAAATATCACGATAAGATTGCTTTAGTGCGGAGCAAGCTAACACAGCGCTTCGTGACTGCTGCCAATCGATAATTTTGTCAGCCAATAAGGAAAGCCATGGCCAACGATCATCATCATTTAATGCCTGGCCATTAGCCATTTTTGCGATATTTTCAGGTGGGTGAAAGTCATCGGCATCAAAGAAAGGACAAGCTAGCTGCTCGGCAAGTGTTGCGCCTATGGTCGACTTACCACAACCACTTACTCCCATAACGATATAAATCATTGTTCGCCCTTTTATATTTTAATTTCCATCGCCATCTACACTAATGAAAACGCAAGCCTCATAACCAGCGCCATGCCCACATTAACCCAGTCTTTTTGCCCAGTTACCATTGTGCTGCAAGTCACAGTTTTCCTCAGTATCAAACAACACATGATTAGTGATATTTTTGAGCCTAATACCAAGGTGATTCAATTCATTGGTCACTAACAACTGCAATTGATTATTGCTTTTAGACAGTAAGTAGTTATCTAAGCTCTCGTTTGTGTCGAAAACACATATCACTTTTAAACTATTAGGAAAGTTAGCATAGTTAACCGTATGGGTAAGCCATTCAAAGCCGTTAATATTCTTCAGTGCATTCTCGCAAACGTCGGTTAATACCTTACGAAGTTGGTTATCTAGTTTTTTATCTGATTTGCGCATGTAGTGCTGGGCTCTGTGTGCTATGTGCTATGTAATGACGGTACTAACGAATTTTGCTGCCAGCATAAACATTACGCCAACACCAAGGCCAATAAATACTGCTTTGCCAATACGCTTTTTATCTGAACCACCGTCTTTAACATGCGCGCTTATTGTCGGTTCTTGTTTGCTCTCAACGTCTTTACCGCTTGTTTCAAGCTGTGTTTCTTTTTCTGCAGTAGTCATGCTTATTCCCCTATTTTTATTATTGTTCGGGTTGCTGTTTTAGCTTTGTTTTCAGTTTGCGTTGGGCCTTTGCGCTAGGCTTAGTTTTGTGAATTTTAACTTCACTATTTTGCTATCAGCCACTTAAGTGCTCTTACTATGCTTTTTCGCTTTTTTCTGTGCAAGTATTAAGCGCTACTTTTAAGGCAAAAATGAAACACATTAACGCAAAGAAATTAATAAGGACCTCAGTACCATAGAATTCAAAGCCTAGCGCTAAATTAATGCCTGAAACTACCTTTAATATTAAGTATGAAGACTCCAACGACACTATTTGCAAGCACCAATAAATAGCCAGTAAGCTTACTGATAATTTGTCATTACTCTTGAGCAGCCGAACGCTCGAATAAATACCGACAACACTTAACACCAAAGAGAATGAAAACGAAAGTAGTAACGCCAACGTATATTCAGAAAAAAGGCTGTAGGAAATAAAGATAATTGCAAGTGAAGCACTGAGAATTGAAGCCCAGGCAAAAGGTTTTAGGTATTTCATGGTTTAAATGTAATAGCAACGAAGGCGAGAAAGGCAAGCTCTTTCACCCATATCAGAATTGACTCGATATAACGCTATCATGCCCTCCTTATTGGGGCAGTAAAGTACGATAGTACGGCAAATACGACAAATGCGATGCAAACTGAAACTAACACCATATTTATACTCATAAAGGAGCCCAGTAACTTTCCAATTATATATCCTGACGTGCTTGCACCAGCAACAGGAAACCACATACTGGCATAACCTGTTGTAGATAAAGTTGAACTGCAGTGAGGGCAAACCAAGGCCTTCCTCTCAGAGAAAGTCATTCGTTGTAAAATCACATTAAAGAAAGGTAGCTTCTTAGTACAATACGGGCAATATTTGATGACCATCTCCTTGAGTTACAACATCCTGTAAAGGATCTGCCAATAGTTGGCTAAACCTATACCGAAAGGCAAAATTGAGACAAGCCTCATTAATTGACGCGTTCAATTGCTTAACCGGCACTTCATTTGCCAAACCATTGTTATGTCTAATTATTTCTAGACTCTTTAATAAATCGGTAGCGAAAATCAGATAAGTAACCTAGTACAAACAGAAGGAAAGCCGAATTTAAGTCTCCATTAATCATTAGAACCCACAAGTTCTCTTCACGAGATGCGCCCAAGTAAAAGCACACCGATACAGCGAGTAACCAACTAAATTTCATCCCCCAAGAGAATTCGCCAAAAAACCATTGAGATAACGTTCTTTTTTTCGTGATATTGTCCATAATATTCTCCAATACGCAGCGCTAAATTGATTGTCAAACTCTCACTACCCAACAAAAAGGTGAGCAATAATTAAGCAACTTATAATAAGTAGCACGGTTTCTTTGCCGTGGCTATCATATTTATTTCTTGCTCGCCTGCTCGATATGCTTTTTTAACGAAACGACATGTTGTTCGCACAAGGCTCTTTTTTCAGCGGGCATATCAGAGCATTTCTGGGAGGTTGTATTACCAGCTTTTAATTGCACGACAGCCAACCCAAGACACGTTATTTCAGCAAAGTTGCAACTTGGTTGATAATAATTAGGATTTGAAGCACAGCCATATGAACCGATAATGGCAAATACTAAAAAAAACTTTCTCGAAAGCATGCCCATTTGTCTAATAATTCTCCGCGACTATTGCCTATATAAGCTGCTACATTGGCTTGTTTGAGATGTTGTTGATCAAGCTTTATTGGTATATACCAACAAAACTGTCGTCATCTCTACCAACCAAAATATTTACCTTATTCTCTTTTTCCAAAAAATCAAAAACTAAATCATGCTGTTCAAGGGAAGTTTGCTTAAAAGCTTCTCTAATTTGAAACACTACGCCAAAGTCTTGTGGGGCATTTAGATCAAATTCGATTTCACATAGTGTTGTCTTACACTCTATCGCTGTAACTAATCCCAGAGAATACAGGGCATCTGACAATTGAAAAGCGTCTGTGAGCTTCTCGGTAAATTCGGGAGCCCATGATACGTCCACGGCTTGATTCTCGATAGCAATAAACCCGCCAGCAACTTGCTTTCCATTAACGCTGTCAACATCAGACTCTTCATGCCAATCTTTGAGCTGCGCTTGATTAGCGCTACTGTTATTCTTCACGTTGCGACTATCAAGATTGAGGTCATGGTGTTCATAGCTAATTTGAGACGTAATATTGCGGGCTTGAAGTTCAGATATTTCCACGGTTTTTTCACGCAGTTGTTGCTGCAAATCTTCGACAATGTTGGCATATTGCTCCTTAAGACGAATAAGCTCTGTGCCAGTCAAACTGCGATTATTGTTATACTGAATAGTCGCAATCAAATAGCCTGCAATAAACAAAGAACAACCAAATATTGCCCACTTACCAAACTCCATTTCAAAATCTCCAATTATTCATTACCTTGCTCCAAAACATTGGAACAGTGCGCAAAAAATGCCTACTAAATGCCTTATTCATGCGTACATAAGCACCTGGTAAACATGATAAAAAGTGAACACCAGCTTATTATGAACCCCAAAATTTTAGTTGATTAGTTCGTTTGCTACTGGATATTGACTGCTTCCCCACTCTGCCCATGAGCCATCATAAAGCGTGAGGTGATTGAAACCCGAAATAACCGCTGCAACTAAAACAATGCAAGCTGTAATACCTGAACCACATGAGAAAATTAACTGTTCAGTTGAAATAGGCAACTTGTCAGAAAAGAGTTTCGTTAATTCAGCCTCACTTTTAAATACAACATCATCTAAGACTAAACCAAAGGGAATATTATTGGAGTTCGGAATATGTCCAGATCGCGCTCCCGCACGAGGTTCTTTTTCTATACCAGAAAAACGTGAACTGGAGCGAGCATCAACAACCACTATCCGATTATCAGGAATGCTTTGAAACACATATTCAGAAGAGCAAACGTTATTAACTTTATATCGTGATTTGAATGAACTGACTACATTCTTTTGAGGGACAGCATGCTCATTTGAGGTTTGTCGCTGCTCTTGAATCCATTGAGGCAAACCACCGTTAAGAATGTGAACATTCTTAAACCCCATAGTTTTGAATATCCACCATGCCCGAGGGGAAGAATAAATACCCTGATTATCATAAAGGACCACTACACTATGCTGGTCTATACCCAGTTGTGCTATTCCCCTATCAAATTGCGTTTGTGTTGGGAATGCATTGACTGAATGCGAAAGCGTATCGGAAAAGTCTAATTCAAGACTACACTTTAAGCTTGTCGGGATTACTTGCAAGGCATCATAGATGTGAGGTGTTTTACCAACAATTTTCTCCATGCTCACATCCAAAACAACAATATTTGAATCGTGCAAATGTTCTTCAAGCCACTCACAACTAACTAGTACTGAATTCATAAATCACCTGAATCAATGAGCAATGTATAGGCTGATATCCTGCCTAAAAAATCACAACTAGGCGTAACAGAAACAACCTGCCAACCGTCTTCTTCTATGGCTAGAATTTGCTCATTCAATAAATCTAAATTTACATCTCCGATCCAAGAACGTCTTTTCTTAAATTCCAAAACCCTTCTCAAAAATCAAACTCCTTGTATATCAAAAACCCAAAAACGCCTTTCGACGCTGGACAATGTTTGTATTGAGGCGACGTAATGCCAAACCGCTATCCGACTTTAACCATTTGCTAATTATGTTGACTTAGTTTTTTTATTAAACTTAACCACGGCACTTGCATGAGCATCTTTTATTATCGGGAGAACCGAGTCAAACGTTGACTTGGTAGGTGACAATATTTGAACCCATGACATCCATGCATATATAGGATGGGGCATTAATTCGTTAAGCTTTGTAAAGTCATGTCCGGTATCAACTATCCCACCTTTCTCCGGACGCTTAGGCCTCGCGCCAAATAGTTGCTCGTAATGAGCTTTGCCAGCGCCGATACTCACCCTGAATACTGAGTCTCTATCTAAGTCAGACGCCTTATCGTTATCACCATTTTTTTCTTTTATGGTGCAAAAATAAACGCCGTTAGGTAAGAGATTATTGGGGTTATAAAATAATGAAGTTTCTCCCCAGCTCGATTTAGGGACAACCCCCTCAAGCTCAGAAGTTAACAATTGAATAATATTTTCTGGTGACATCTCATTTTCTTCTTACAGTTAGCTGGCACAAGCGTGATAAGCCAGCCTGAATCAGCGGGTTCTCAATAAAGCTATTCTAAAGCCATTTTTGCTTACCAATCAGCACTATACCTCTTGTTAGCGGCAGCAGCTTCGACTTCTAACGGTGCTTCATCGTAACCATGTTCTGCCATATCATAGAAATGCTGAGTTACCACTTTATCTAGGCTGGACCTTTCAATTTGCAATACATGCACTAGTTCATGAGCTAGCTTTGGTCTGTTTAAGTAATACCAGTTGAATTAAATATTTGATCATTCAGCGAGAGTTAAAAGGTTTATAGGCAAGGCATTGATTGCAGAGAATGGTCACTCCCTTGTCAAAATCAATAACGCAGCATATAAGCCTTTTAAACTCGCCCTCTGGGAGCTTTTCAGGAAAGTGATAATTTCACAAATTTCTTCGTTGGAGAATGACTACAACAGCATCAATTTGCATTATTCTAACTTCCCTGACACAGCTCTGAATTGGTTAAATATTTATTTCAATTGGTATAAACCCTTGCGCGCGTATATTGAATACCCAAAAACTTGTGCATTGTTAATAATTCCTTCGCCAATTAGATCCACAGCTTCGCCAAATACTTTTAATGCAAAATTTTCATATGGAAAAGGCACTTCATCGACGTATATGATTCTCACTTTCTCCGGATGTACAATTCCGATTTCAGAAGCAAGCAACCTTTCTTTTTCATCAAGAGGCGTGCCTATTTCTAGCCCTTTTCGATCGGTTTCGTATGCCCAATCAATATATTGAGGTAGCAAAACTCCCGAGATAATTTTCTCATAAGAAGCCGCTGCCACAATAATCAAAGCTATTAGAAGTAACGAGGTGATTTTTATTATTTTCATTTTCTAAATTCCATTTTGGTTTTTATTTTTATTTACCAACAACTTAACAAAGAAGTTTTTTGCTCTGGCAAGCAGAAATGCTGTTTATGAGTTACAAATTTTAATTTATTGCTTACTTAGGAACTGACAAATTATGTGCTTTAAGAAAACTGAATTTATCCCAATAACCCCGTTGAAACTGAATTAAGCCGTTCTCAATGTTGAAAAATCCACAACCTCTTAAACCTAAAGGGTCTTTCCATTCTAAGATGGCCCATTTACCGTCTTCAAAGATGTTCTCTACGATACCAACCATATCTGCATTTGCGAACTCTTGCTCAAACATGGTTTGAATGGCAGCTTTGCCTACCACAGGCTCATTAGCGACTTGGTGATTGATTGCAATATTTGCATACAACAAAGCAAGCTTTTCAGCATCACCTTCATTGAACGCTTCGACCCACTTTTTAACGATTTCTTTTGGGGTCATATATCCTCACTTATTTCCTAACCAACATAACGCGGTGCTAGTAGACGAATAAATACTGATAAAAACTAACTATTGACGCCATAGTCTCTTGTTATGTTTTACATACTCGCTTTGATCAAGCTAGCTAAAACAGCTTTGCCTTCTTTGTTCTCAACCGACTCAAACAGTTTTAACAATTTGGGGAGTAAGAGTTTCTTTTGCGATGTTGAAAGTACGAAAGAATCATCAAACCAAATTGCGTTTTCGTTATCTAGCATCAAGGTGAATTTGTCATTGTCCGAAACTAACATAACGCCCATAGTTGTAGCTTCAATAAAATAACCTTCATATTTCAATTGGCTATTTATTTGTTGAACACGGGAGTGATTTACATCACCTGCAATCGTAGGAAATGCAATTAAGAGACTAAATATAAGTAGGCGTATGTTCAAACTAGACTCTCGTAAAATATAATGCCCCATTCAGGGGCTTTTAATAGTTGGCTAAAATAACGAACGCAGTGAGAAAAGCCAACTGTCAAAAGTCCCGCGCTGCAATGGCTTGTTATGTGTTGCGAAATACTTCTTTGCGATGAAAATCCATATAGCTCATATGTTTATCATCTAAAAGCACAGACATAGAGTCATATATCCCTAATTTTTCAGGATCTTTAAGTTGTTCTGATATTACGATTTTTCCATTTAAATCGAATGTTATAAAACCTTTATCAAATGCTCTATCGATATTTGCGACAAGAAGCAGACCATTAAAGGGATCTAAACGTTCTGTATTGTTTGAAGCTGACCAAGGTTTGATATGTGAAGCTACAAGAAATGAAACATCTGTGTAACCTGTTACTGAGCATTTTTGCCATTTTGATATTAGTTCTTTTCTAAACTTACCTTGTCCAATTCTCGCTTTAATCAGTTGTTTCTTTTCAGTATCATTTAAGTTATCGCTACCTAATATAGAGTCAATATCATCTTCTATATCCGAATTAAAACCCAATGAAAGGTATTCTTCGTATTTTGACAAAGCTGATTTATACATCCCATGACCAGTGTCATTTCTGGTTTTGAAGATATTCAAACCTTGCATACTTGAGCTTATTTCTTTGAATTGAATCAGGCTTGATATTGATATTAATGAACCGCTAATAAGGTTAGCTTCAAGAGCCCAATCTGTCATTATTCCCTTGATCGCTCCATCATATTTTTTAATCGATGATTCTGATAGTTTCGACTGTCTCATCCAATCTTCAAATGTCAAAATAAAACTCCATTTTTAAGCACATAACGCATCACTAAGAGGCAAATAATTGTTGGCTAAGATAAGCGACGAAGGAGCAAACAGCCAACTGTTATTTGTCCTTTTGAGTGACTTGTTATATTTTTAAGCACTATTTAGAGAATTTTGGCTTATTTTTACCACCAGACATTACTGGGGATACTCGTTGAGTCCCTGCAGGTTTATGAGCAGTGGGTCTTATACGAGCAGGTGAAGTTCTACGCGAGCCAACTGAAGGAGACACTCGTTTTTGTCTTGGCTCTACAATAGAATCGATTAATCGAGTATTTTTTGTCGGCTGAGCTGTATTTTGAGGCGCGATTGGAGTCCCTTGAATACCGCTATTTGACTCAACAAATGGTGTTAACGTTAGTTTTACCTTATGAGTCTGTGTTGCTTTCGTACTACCTCCTATGTCAATTACGTAGAGCTTTGCTCCAGCTTTTGCTTCTGCATCTAAAGCAAAACTAACTTCTAATTCAACATCGCCTAGTTCAAAAAATGGGTCATCTTCATTAATCGCTTCTTTCAGCTCTGTTTTTACTTCTTCAATAAAGGCTTTAAGACTAATATTTCCTTTCATACTCCACTCCCTGATAAAAATATAACAGCTTATTAATAGGCAAAAAGCCTTGTTTAAACAGGGCGTTTTGCCTCTTTTCTACAAATTAGTAAATCTCATTATGCCCTAAGCTTTTATTATTTCTACTGAAAAAAGTCTTTTGGCGTTTGAGTTTGGAGAAAGAAGGCGTTTTGCGCGCTTTCACACAGTAAGGAGGCAAACACGATAACGTGCGATAAAATCAGTATCGCAAAGTTTTTTTACACTACTCGTTAACAAGAAACTGGCAAGATAATTTAGCAAGATGGTGAAACTTACCTTATGAAAAGCGAAGTTAGTCCTCTGGTGGCAGGTGCCCTACTTTAACGAAAATGAGTGCACCATCTTCTTTGGTAAAAGGTGTGTGTTTGCTTAAATGTGGACTGCGCAGCCATGTGCCTGCTGGATATGCACCATGCTCATCATAAAAGGTACCTTCAAGCACGAGAATTTCTTCACCACTCCAATGCTGATGAGGGTTGAACTGCGTATTCGGCGCCCATTTTACCAGTGCAACATGTTCAGTGCCGAAATCATGAAGCGGCATAACTTGCAACCCTTCAACAAGCCCCGGTAACCAAGGTTGCTGAGTGGTATCTATCGCTTTTTGTTCGGTATCTTGTTCATCAAACTGATGCAGTTTGACCAGAATAGTTGCGCCCTTTTCACCAATGCGTGGCTTATGAGCGGTACCAATTGGGTTTCTAGCATAAGTGCCTTTGGGGTAGCCTCCGTGCTCATCAGCAAACTCGCCTGCCAACACAAGGAACTCTTCTCCGCCAGAATGCGTGTGCGGTGAAAATTCGCTGTTAGGCGCGTATCTTACGAGTGAGGTTGCTCGGGCAACTTCCCCACCGATGCGATCAAGCATCATGCGTTCTACGCCCGGCATCGGAGAGTCTTGCCACTGATAATCCTCAGGTCTAATCACTACGCGCTCACTAAAATCAGCGTTTAGCAACGTATTGTCTTGCGCTCGACTCATATCAGGTTTCCTCATGGCAGGGTTACAACACCCTAGTTCTACTTACACATTTATGCCGCTATTCACGTACATACATGTTGTAAACGTGAATAGCGGCATCGTATTTTGTTCCATCAATTATTTAACGCCTTGCTTAACGCCTCGAGTCAGCGCTTCTACTTAGCGCCTCGGTTATGTGCAGATAAATAATCAACGTCAGGCCCAACAGGTACCACTTGTGTTGGGTTAATCATCGTGTGACTGAAGTAGTAATGGCGTTTAATGTGATAAAAATCAACGGTACTCGCGACATTTTCTACTTGGTAAAGCTCACGCACATAGTTGGCAATGTTAGGATAATCTTCAATTTGTTTCTTATTACATTTGAAGTGACCAAAATATACGGCATCAAAGCGAATAAGTGTGGTGAACAATCGCCAGTCAGCTTCTGTAAGTTGGTCGCCTGCTAAGTAACGATTTTCTGCAAGTATTACCTCAACCTTATCAAGAGCAATAAATAAATTGTGATACGCTTCTTCATACGCCTCTTGCGTGGTAGCAAAGCCCGAACGGTAAACGCCATTGTTAATATTGTCGTAAACGAAAGCGTTAATTTCGTCAATTTCACTGCGTAATTCCGCTGGATAAAAGTCTAAAGTATTGCCCGTTAGCTCATTGAATGCCGAATTGAACATGCGAATAATTTCAGACGACTCGTTGCTTACAATACAATTTTGCTGCTTATCCCAAAGCACAGGTACGGTAACGCGGCCAGAATAGTTCGGATTGTTACGAGTATATATTTGGTGCATAAACTCACTACCAAATAAGTTATCGCCAGTGCTGTGATTGTCGGCCTCAAAGGTCCAGCCGCTTGCTAGCATGTCAGGGCTAACTACCGACACGCTAATGTGATCTTCTAAGCCCTTAAGGGCTCTAAAAATCAATGTGCGATGCGCCCACGGACAAGCTAATGATACATAAAGGTGATAGCGTCCAGATTCTGCTTTAAAGCCCGCTTTACCTGTTGGACCTGCGCTACCATCTGCCGTTACCCAGTTGCGAAGTTGCGCTTCTTCACGCTGAAACTTGCCTTTACTCGCCGCTGTGTCGTACCACTTATCATGCCAAATGCCGTCAACTAATAATCCCATGGTGTGCCTCTTTCAATTTTGTATCAACCGAAGAGACTTCATCGCCCTCGGCTTCAGTAATAAAAAATATGTATCTAAAAAGTATGAAAACGCCCCTTAAGCCTGTCGCCTAAAGTAATTCGCTCAAGGTGGTTCGCTTAGGGTCATTCGCTTAAGGTAGTTCAAATACCAAAGCTGTTACTTGCTTGCTGCCAGAGTTAGTTAGCAGCAGTTTGTTTTCGCCATTAATTTTTGCGCCGTCGCCGCTGGTAAGTTGCACGTTGTCAACATGCAGTTTGCCCTCAACTTGATGAATGTAGACTTTGGCGCTATCTGGCTCAAAAGTAAGTTCGTCGCCCGGTGCAAGAATCAATTGATGCAATGTGGCTTGTTGTTTAATTTGCAACGTACCATTCTCACCCGTTGGCGTAATAATCGTGGTTAGCCCTTCTGCTTTGCCGAACGCTTTTTGTTGGTAGCCCGGCTTTTGGCCAAACACGTTTGGTTCTATCCAAATTTGCAAGAAACGTAGTGGTTTGTTTTTTCTCGCATTGTATTCACTGTGAAAAATACCTTTACCTGCCGACATCAATTGAAACTCGCCCGCTGGCAGTACTTGCACATTACCCGCACTGTCTTGGTGTTCAATGCTACCTTCCAGTACGTAACTGATAATCTCCATGTCACGATGGCCGTGCGTGTCGAAACCTTTACCGCCAGCAACCACATCGTCGTTGATAACACGTAGCTTAGAGAAACCCATATGACGAGGGTCGTAGTAGCTGCCAAAAGAAAACGTGTGTTTGCTGTCTAACCAGCCAAAGTTTGCGCGTCCTCTGTCATTTGCTTTTCTTAACGTAATCATAGTATTTCTCGTATCGTTGAATGGATTCAGGAAGTTGGCGCTATGCCAACTTCTCTTCTTGTGATGTGCCAGCTTGGCCATTTAAAGCAGTAAAAATCGCGTTATCCAACGCAATTTTACCTGCGCCAGAGAAAGCCAATGATACACTTGCTGCAAGTAGTGCTAAGCCAAACTCATAGCCGTTGTTCGACATAAATAAACCGTTTGCGAAGTGCACGCTGAATATCGCAACAACCATAGTGAATGAAAGTGCAATAGCTGCTGGACGTGTTAGTAAACCAAGTAAAATGAATAAGCCGCCAAAGAATTCTGCGCTACCGGCAAGCAATGCCATTAAGAAACCTGGTGCTAAGCCAATTGATTCCATCCAGCCGCCTGTACCTTCTAAACCGTAACCGCCAAACCAGCCAAACAACTTCTGTGCACCATGAGCCATAAAAATAATGCCTACTGGAACACGTAATGCTAATGGTGCAAACCCTGCGTCGCTTTGTGTTAATTTTTTCAATAATGCTTTCATCGTTTTAATCCTCAATATTTTTAAACTGTTTAATAACGAACTCTTGAACTCTCTCTTTGCTATAACCCACCTAGGTAAAACTCATTAAAGTGAAGGTTATTCAAGTAAGAATTTAAGTAGTTGCCTCTCACTTGATGAAATGCAGTATAGATAGGCTAGAAAGAATAAAAAACCGGAACATTTTCACCTTTCAATTCAAATTTTTTGAACTAAAATAAAACAAAGATTTTTATGAGTAAAAACGAACCCTTCAGATGAACACAGCAATAAATATGGATGCATTAGCCGCACTTGACGCTATTGAACGTAAAGGAAGCTTCGCCGCTGCAGCACAATCTTTGTACAAAGTGCCATCAGCCTTAACCTACACCATCAAAAAGCTTGAAGATGAAATTGGCACACCATTGTTCGACCGTTCCAAACAAAGAGCAGTATTAACCCCAGCAGGAAAATTGGTGCTTCAACACGGGCGAGAAATCTTGCTTGCCACCCATAAAATGGTAGATGCGGTTGCGCAATTAGAGTCTGGTTGGGAAAAACAATTGAGAATCGCCAGAGACACCATTATCCCGCCAGATACTCTTTTGGCTATTCTTTCTGAATTTACACAGCTACCGCAAAGTGTTGACGTGTCGTTAAGTGTTGAGGCGCTCGCTGGTGGTTGGGATGCCTTGCATAGCCGTCGAACCGATGTTGTTATAGGAGCATCAGGTGAGTTACCCAAAGGCATGTTTCATACACACAAATTTGCTGAACTGACATTTATCTTCGCTGTGCCACCCCATCATCCGCTTGCCGCGCTAGAAGGCACTATTGGCGCTGAACACCTACGGGAGTTTCCATCCGTTGTGGTCGCCGACAGTTCCCAATTTTTACCTACGCGGGATTCAGGCTTATTTGCCAGTAAACAGGTGTTGCGAGTGAGCAATATGGAAGAAAAGTTGATGCTACAAAAGCTGGGCATTGGCGTAGGCTTCTCACCACTGCATTTAGCACAGCCCTACCTAGATAGCGGAGAGTTAGTTCAAAAAGCTTGTTCGCTGCCAAGACCGAATCAAGACCTCTTCATTGCATGGAACAAAGATCAAGAAGGTAAGGCGTTCGAGTGGTTTATCGACAAGCTATGCAACGCCGACTGGAATTTGTAGCGCTTGTCGCCCAGCGATTCACAACCTAAATCCTTACCTTAAGCGTTACAGCCTGTAGCCAAAACCAAGCGTTAACGTGAAGCCTCTTTGAATGCTTTGATGTTACCCGCCAACATGGTCAGCAAGCGCTGCTGTGCTTCCATTGTTGCCCACGCAATGTGGCCGGTAATTTTTAGGTTTTTCATCGGTGCTTGTAAAAGCGGATGATCTGCCGGAGGTGGTTCTTGTTCTAGCACATCGAGTACAGCCAGCGCAATTTGGTTATTTTCAAGCGCCTGTTTCAAATCAAGGCTATTTACGACTGCACCACGCGCGGTATTGATTAGCATAGCAGTTGGCTTCATTAACGATAATGCATGAGCATCAATGAGATGCTCCGTTTCTGCCGTCAACGGACAGTGCAAACTGATAATATCACTGTTTTTCATGACCGCTTCAAACGGTTGCCTACCATCACGCAACTTAGTCGTGCCTTTGCGATCAGCAATCACTACCTGCATACCAAAGGCCAACGCAATGCGTTCAACAGCTTTTGCCAGTACGCCATACCCCACTAATCCGAGTGTTTTTTCTTTAAGCTCAAACATAGGTTTACTATGCAAACAGAAGGTTTCAGATTGAGGCCAAGTAGCCGCTTGCGCAAATTCGTTGTGGTGTGGAATATCTGAATAATGGGCCAAAATCTGAGAGAACACATACTGAGCAAGCGTATATTCTGCATAGCCCGACACGTTTTTCACCACGATATTCGCTTCTTTCGCAGCGTCTAAATCAATGTTGTTAACCCCCGTCGCTGCCACACAAATAAGCGACAAATTAGGTAGCTGTTTAATAACATCTGCATCAATCACAACTTTGTTGGTGATAATGACATCTGCATCGAAGGCACGCTCTACAATCTCTTCTGGCGCTGTTACAGGGTAAACGACCAACTCTTTTACCTGTGATTTAATCGCATCCAAGTCAACTTGTTCGCTAAAGGTTTTTGCGTCGAGAAATACAGCTTTCATTGTTTTGTCTTATTTAGCTCTTATTTGCGTGTTCATGGAGTTTTCGGTACGACGCCAAAAACTGAACTGACTAATGAGGCTCATAGAATACGCGATTAACTTTCAAAACAAAACCAAAGTTACGGTTAACCGCTTACTCCCCAGCGACCACAATAAAAAGCACAATTAAAAGCCCAAGAAAAGGCTCAAAGAAGGGTTTGATATAAGGCGCAAGAACAACACTAATCTCAACAACTTCCTTGATTTTCGCCTAACTTTAAGCGCTTCGTTTTCAAAACGCCGCTTTACAAATGTTACTATATAACATTATCATATTCCTGCGGCACAAAAACTTGATTTTCATACCCAGCTATCAGCTCTTAAAGTTAGCAACAGCTGAAAGATATCTCCATGTGATCATGTGCACGGCAAGTTATGTAACGTTATAAAATAACGTAAAAGCCCACATAAAATGGTAAGTACTACAGGTCTATGACAGAACACGCCTATTCTCAGTGCTCTTCGAAGCAATCAGCCAGTATGAATTCTGCGAGCACACCGCCTTTTGCAAGCAAAAATGCGATTTTTTCACCTTCTATCGAAGTCCTTGGCAGCATCTACGACGAAGCAACAAACCTAGCCGTTTGGCAAAGTCAATTGTCTGAGGAACTTAGACAAGAAGTTGATGAATTGCTAGAAGAGAACGATCGCCTCAATATAGTGGCTACTGTCACACCAGAAAATGCCTACCAAGCGTTAGCTGAGCATTCTGCATCAATGGCATCACGGCACTTAGTCTGTCAACAAATAGCTCTTTTGGTGGATATGTTCTGCACCTTGTTTGAATTAAAGCGGATCGGCTTACGGTTGGCTCGACTAGATAGAGCCATGTGCCCCAAATTTCATGTTGATAGAGTGCCATGCCGACTTGTCACAACGCTATCTGGCGTTTGCACCCAATGGCTCGAAAACGAGCATGTAGATCGCACCAAGTTAGGTGCGGGCAGTGCCGGGTTGCCTGACGATAAATCCGGTATTTACGATTCACCAAATAACATTCAGCAATTATCTGTTGGTGATGTTGCCCTGTTAAAAGGCGAGTCTTGGTACAACAATGAAAATAAAGGCCTAGTGCACCGCTCTCCAGGTGTTGCCGCAAACGAGCAACGTCTTCTCCTTACGTTAGATTTTATTGACTAGAAATGAACACAGTTAGTTTTCCAAAGAAAGGATTGGCCTTGGCATTCATGATTAGCCTCAGCCAAATTTCTTTTGCTCATGACCATGACTACGGACATGACCAAAAAAATCACGATAACCATGATCACCACGAACATCATGGCGCTCATGTTCACGGTATTGCTAATGCCAATTTAGTTATCGAGAACAAGGATATTTACTTCGAGCTTATTGCCCCAGCCGATACCATCGTTGGCTTTGAGCATGCAGCGAGCACTCCGCCTGAAAAAGAAAAAGTCGCAAATGCGAAACAACTGTTGGTCAATGCTGTGCAACTATTTTCATTTGAATCTGGCGATTGTAAAGCAGTTGATGTCGCGATTGATATGAGTGGCCTAGTAGCAAGTGACGGACACACTCATGACAGCCACGACCACGAACACGAACACGAACACGAACACGAACATGATCACAGTGACGAAAAAACTCACGGTAAACATATTGAAGTTACAGCTAGCTACCAATTTAGCTGTAAAAGTATTACCCAAGCGCCGCAAGTTGAGCTCTCTTTCTTCCGTTATTTTAAAACTCTCGAGCAACTACGAGTTGAATGGGTGAATTACACGGCAAACGGAAGAACACAACAAGGGATGAAAAAGCTTACATCTAACGATCCCAAACTCACCTTGCATAAGCACTAATAAAAAACGCACTAATCAAAATACAGCTAATACAGCTAATACAGCCAATACAGCCAATACAGCCAATACAGCCAATACAAAATAATAAATAATGAGCGACTTAAACCACATTCTCGAAAAAGCAGAACAAGTCTGTAAAAAGCAAGACGCACGTTTAACCGACAAACGTAAACAAGTGCTCGCCATTTTACTAGAGCACGAAAAAGCCATTTCTGCTTACGACCTTATCGCTGTTTATGAAGAGCGCTACCAAAAGACATTAGCGCCAATGTCAGCATACCGTATTCTCGATTTTTTAGAGTCAGTAAACCTTGCTCACAAAGTTAATATCGCCAACAAATATGTGGCGTGCGCGCACATTGGATGCGAGCATGACGACCTACCGCATTTCTTGTTTTGTGAGAAATGCCAACGCGTCGATGAGTTACCCAGACAGCTTTCTCAAATCACAGAGCTGACTAAAAATTTAGAGCAAACAGGCTACCAATTAGCTAAGCCACAGATAGAGCTCAACTGTATCTGCCATCAGTGCGCCTAGCGTATTTGTTCAGCTTAGCGACTATGTTCTGATGTACATACGCTGGGCAAATCAAGTCATTGGCAACGAGCAAAAATTCTTTTTTCAAGCAAAGTGCAGCACTTATCAAGCGACTGACAGTTTTACGCGCAGCTGCACCAACTTATTAACTCTTTAAACACTAGGATGATTTCATGACTGCTACAGTTTTCAAACAAGCAACTATGGTCAACGAAGGTAAACAAACCGTCGCTGACGTTCGAATTGTCAATCAACGTATCGATAAGATTGCGCCACAAATCACAGAACAAGGTGGTGATAACGTTATTGATGCAAGTGGTTTGTTATTACTACCGGGCATGATTGACGACCAAGTGCATTTTCGCGAACCTGGCCTAACGCATAAAGGCACAATAGCGAGTGAATCACGAGCGGCTGTGGCTGGTGGCATTACAAGTTACATGGAGATGCCAAACGTTAGTCCAGCGACAACGACCATTGACGCACTTGAAGCAAAATTTGGTATCGCGCAGCAAACATCGTTAGCCAACTACTCATTCTATTTAGGTGCAACGGAAGCAAACTTAGATCAAATAAAAGCACTAGATCCAGCAAAACACTGTGGTGTTAAAGTGTTTATGGGGGCATCAACGGGTGACTTACTTGTTGAACATCCACAAGCGCTAGATAATATTTTCGAGCAAAGCCCAACGCTGATTGTCACCCATTGCGAGAGCAGCCCTATCATCGCAGAAAACCAAGCAAGAGTATTAGCACAAAAGCCGGAGCTTACAATTTTCGATCACCCTGTATTACGTGATGTTGAAGCCTGTTATGCCTCTTCATCATATGCTGTGGGCTTAGCGAAGAAATACGGTAGCCAACTACACGTGCTACATATAACTACCGAAAAAGAATTGTCTTTATTTACGGCTGGTAATATTGCCGATAAGCACATTACGGCGGAAGCTTGTGTTCACCACTTGTGGTACTGTGACGAAGATTATGCAGCTAAAGGCAACCTAATTAAGTGTAACCCTGCGATTAAATCTCGTCAGGATAGAGACGCACTAATTAATGCGCTTCATACTGGTCAAATTGATATTATTGCCACTGACCACGCGCCACATACACTCGCTGAAAAAAATGTAGAATTTGCCAAAGCCCCCGCAGGTTTGCCACTCGTTGAAAGCGCTCTGTTAACTTTGCTTGATCACGTCAGTGCAGAACGCATGAGCATTGAGCAAGTTGTCGAGAAAACGGCGCACAACCCTGCTATTCGCTATAAAATAAACGAACGCGGCTATCTTCGTGAAGGCTACTTTGCAGATCTAGTGCTAATTGACCCGAAGCAAACGACCCTGTCGAGCAACGAAACGACCCGTTACCACTGCCGTTGGACACCATTTGATGGTCATCAATTTTCGCATAAAATCATGGGAACGTGGGTTAACGGTCAGCAAGTCTTCGATGGTAGCCAGTTGATTGATACTAACAGTCCAGCAATGCGGTTAAGCTTTAACTATTAAACTCAACGGAATTATTCATGAGGTAACCCTTCGTGGGAGCCTCTTGAAATGAACATAAATAAAATGACAGACAATAAAATTATTGGTGTACCAACCAATATCATCACCGGCTTTTTAGGTGTCGGTAAAACCTCGGCAATATTGCATTTGCTTAAGCACAAGCCGGAAAACGAACGCTGGGCGATTCTCGTTAATGAATTTGGCGAGATTGGCGTTGACGGCAGCTTATTTTCGGGCGACTCGTCAGATGCACAGGTTTTCGTGCGAGAAGTCCCAGGAGGCTGCATGTGTTGTGCGTCGGGCTTACCTATGCAAATAGCGTTGAATCAGTTGTTATCACATGCCAAGCCTGACCGTCTGTTAATTGAGCCGACAGGCTTAGGGCACCCTGTTGAAGTGTTAGAACTTCTTACTAACAACTACTATCAGGAGGTATTAGATCTCCAAAAGACTGTCACACTTATTGATGCGCGTAAACTTAATGACGATAAGTATCGCCAGCATGAAACCTTTGTCCAACAACTCGCTGTTGCAGATGTGATTGTTGCCAATAAAACCGATCTTTATGAAGGTAACGAACAGCAATTACTCGAACAATTTTTGGCGCAACGTCATATAGCAGAAAACGCGTTGCATGCGACGACACATGGGCAACTATCATTTGCGTGGCTTGAGGGTAATGCTGGTTTTAATGCTGAAAAGGCAGAACACTCCAAGCATGCTCACAAAGATCATGACCAGGAACACAGTCACTCACATCATCATGACCATGAGCACGACCATCACCATGACGAACAAATTCGCCCATTGGCCAGTGAACAAGAATTATCGGAAACAGGTTATCTCAAAGCAATGAATCAAGGAGAGGGGTTTAAAAGCGCTGGTTGGCGATTCTCGCCGGACAAGGTTTTTGACCGACATACACTGCTCACCTTGTTACTGTCGATTAATGCTGAACGCTTGAAAGCCGTCTTTATCACCGCTGATGGTATCTTTGGCTACAACGCCACTGATGATGGGCTGCAAGAATACGCTTTGGATGAGTGCCTAGAGAGTCGTATTGAGATTATCGCGACTGAAATAGACGATAATTGGGAACAGCAGCTGTTAAACACGCTCGCGTAGTTAATCAAATCAAGTCGTCAAAACAAGTCATCAAAGTAATTGATAAAAAAGGCGTCACTATGTGACGCCTTTTTTTGATAAATGCTTAACTAGTTTGAGTTAGCACCAATGCCTACTGAGCTGAAGATTGTGCCTTTGAAAGCTCATCAACTAATATCTTCTCTTGGTCTGCTCTTGGCTTAGCAAAACGCGCTAACCACACATAAAGCACAGGCGTTAAGAACAAGGTAAAGACTACAGCAATACCCAATCCACCAAACACAACCCAACCGATTGCATTTCTTGCCTCTGCGCCAGCACCAGTAGATAAGATTAGCGGCAAGCCACCTAATACCGTTGATAACAACGTCATCATAATCGGTCTTAAACGCACCTTACCAGCTTCGATGATTGCTTCTTTTATTTCTACGCCACGATCACGCAACTGGTCGGCGAATTCCACTAATAGAATCGAGTTTTTCGCCAGCAAGCCAATCAGCATTACTAGACCAATTTGTGAGTAAATATTGATAGTTGTACCTGTGATCGCCACCGCAAATATCGCCGCTGCAATACCAAATGGAACGGTTAACATAACTACAAGCGCACTTGTCGCACTTTCAAACTGTGCAGCCAGAACCAATAGTACTATTAGGAACGCAACTAAATAAGTCATTGTCACTTGTTGATCGGTTTCTTGGTAGGTACGCGCTTCACCAAGCAGTACCAGACCATAGCCGTTTGGTAAATGTTCGCGCGCAAGCTCTCGCAAAATACCAACTGCCTCAGCCATTGGCATTTCCTCTGGCAGTTCTAAATCGACTTCAATTGCCCTTCTCTGTGCATGACGCTCTAATTCAGCGGCAACACCTTCTTCTGTGATATAAGCAATAGAAGACAACGACACTAAGTCACCATTTTCTGCAGCGACATAAAGATTCGTTAAATCAGACGGGTTCGCTGAGTCTTTGTACGATGATTGTAAAATCACAGGAATAGCTCGGTCACCGACGTTTAAGTCAGTTAAGTCATCACCACCAATGGCAGCGCGCAAGGTTTGATTGATATCGCTAAACGGTACTCCAAGCTCTTCAGCTCGATTTCGGTCGATGTGCACGCGCATTTGCGGCTGGGTCGGCTGATAAGAAATTCTCGGCTGACCAAATTCAGGATATTCAGCTTCTACTTTCTCAGTAAATGACTGCGTAACCGCGAAAATATCATCGTAATTATTGCCCGTAATCGCTAGTTCAAGGCCACCGCCTTGACCACGTAAGTTAAGACTATTCGCGCCAAACGCTCGTGCTGGCGCACCCGGAATCGCAGCCAACTTAGGACGAATTTCACTAATGATTTTCTGCTGGCTATTTTCGCGATCATCCCAATCTTTAAGGTTTACTGTCATGAAGACAATATTCGGGTCCCACTGACCAACGACGGTGCGCACAGAATCAATATCACCAAGCTCAGCGTACGGCAACAAAATGTCTTCCATCGCTTCAGCTTGTCGGTCCATAAAAGATATACCTACTCCATCAGGACCTCGAGCAAAGATACGGATTGTGCCTCTGTCTTCAGATGGCAATAGCTCTTTATCTACACTGTTGTAGACCAAGCTTGCAGCGCCAGCGGTAGCGATTGAAAGCAACAAGATAAGCCACCCATATTTGATACAGAACTTTAACGAACGTTCGTAACCATTAATCACTGCATTGCCAAAGTTACGCGACTTCGATGTGGCTTTCTCTTTTGGCGTACTCATAATGCGCGCTTTTAACGCAGGGACTAAAGTTAATGCAACAAATGATGAAATGATGACCGCACCTGCCAACACGCCGCCAAATTCTCTAAATAGCTTACCTGCTGTTGACGGTAAAAATGCGATAGGTACAAACACGGCAACCAAAACAGCGGTTGTCGCTATTACCGCAAAGAATACTTCTCGCGAGCCTACCACCGCCGCAGCGCGTGATTTAACGCCCAATGTTTTGTGACGTTGCACGTTCTCAGAGACAACGATAGCGTCATCAACGATAAGACCTGTTGCTAGCACCAGCGCGAGCAAAGTAAGAATATTAATTGAGAAACCAAGCGACCACATGATCGCTAGCACACCAATCAAGGAAACAGGAATTGACAGTGCTGGTACCAACGTAGCCTTCCAGCTACCTAAGAACAGCCATAAGGTAACAACAACCAACAAAATAGTGTACCCAAGCGACTTAATCACTTCTTCGACTGAACTTCGAATAAACTGCGCATCGTCTGATGTCACGAAGATTTCAAGTTCAGGGAAACGAGCTTCCAGCTCGTCAATCATGGCAAGTGCTTGGTCAGATATTTCAATTGTGTTAGAGCTTGCTTGACGCAGCACGCCCAGTCCAATAACGGGTTTACCATTTAACCGAACAAAACTGTTGGCATCTGCAGGTCCGAAATACACCGTAGCTACGTCACCAATACGAGTATCACCTTCGACAATGATTTTCTCGATTTCAGCTGCCGTTATTGAAGTAGCATCGGCACGAACGATGACTTGATGATCGGTTGAGCGCAAGCTACCTGCAGGTACATCAAAGGGAGCTGTTCGCAGCGCTGTTGATACATCACTAAAGGATAATCCAAAGCTGGCCAGTCGCATTGGGTCAACAATGACTCTTAGCACCCGTTGACGTTCCCCGTTAAGGCGAACATCAGCTACACCAGGAATGGATAAGAACAGAGGAGAAATATCACGCTCGACAATTTCTGCAACGGTTTCCATATCAAACTTTTCACTAGCAATAGCCAAACTAATTACATCTTGAGAGTCATTATCGGCTTTTACGATAGACAGCTGCTCTACTTCTTCCGGCAATTGACGTTGAACGCGGCTAACAGACTCTCGCATCTCGTTAGCTGCATCTTCAAGGTTAATCCCCGGTCTAAACTCTACGACAACGCGAGAAAAGCCTTCTTCACTTTGCGCACGAATAGACTTAACGCCACTTACCCGTGCTGCGGCCGCTTCAATTCGACGTGTAACTTCGTTATCAACCGTTTCTGGCGCACCGCCTGGGAAGTTTGCGCGAACACTGACAATAGGTCTATCAACATCAGGTAATTCACGAACTTCTAACCCCAATATGGCTGATAAGCCAGCAATGATAATAAGAATATTGAGTACGATAATCGTAACTGGGCGCCTGACAGACAGTGAAGGTAAGTCGTCTCTATTTTGAAATAAATTAAGCATATGTTGTCCTCAATTTATTCCTTGCTGGCAAGCATACTGGTAGGTGCCACGGCTGCGCCTTCACGCAAGCGTTGAATGCCTTCAACAATTAGCACATCACCTTCGTTTAATTCACCTTCTACCAAAATGGAACCGCGAAGACGTTGCTTAATCAGGACTGGCTTTTTGACGGCTTTTCCGTCTTTAGCGAGCCAAATGTATGAACCAGTTGCGCCCCATGCTAATGCCGCTTCAGGTACTACAGGATAAACCGTGCCAGCAGCGCTTAAGCTAACTTTGAAGCTTAGTCCTGGGCGGAATTGGTCATCACTGTTATTCAGCACGGCACGTACTTTTAGTGTACGGTTTTGTTCATCAATTCGGCTATCCAGTTGCGCTAGCGAGGCGTTGAATACGTCACCTCTGCTATTCCATGGCTGAACGGTAACTTTGGTACTCTCACCCACTAAGTTATATGACGATTCAGGGACTGAAAAGTTAATGAAAAGCTGGTTTCTGTCATCGATGGTTGTGATCATCGAGGATTGATTGATTCGGTCGCCCACTTCAACCTCAGTCAGGCCGACATAGCCGCTAAATGGCGCGAGTACTTTTCTATCATCCAAATCAGCTTGTGCTTCTGCAACAGCGACTTCGGCAAGATCAAGCAAGGCTTTAGCTTCGTCTAATTCAGATTCAGTTACTGCGCCATTAGCTTTACTTTTCGTTAAACGTTCGACATCACGTTGGTTGTCAGCAAGCTCTATTTCAGCTCTCTTCAGTGCTGCAATCTGACGGCGAGCATCAAGTTCTAATAATACTGTACCCTGCTCAACGAAATCACCGGGTTTGAAAGTTACTTTAGTCACACGATCTGCAGCTGCTGGATATAGACTTACCGACTTTTGAGCTTCTGCCGTACCGACAGTTTCAATGGTCACTTGAATAGGTTGGAAAGATAAGTCTTCGATAATGACGTTGGACGGCGGTCGCTTACGTTCATTAGCGCTGGTTGATGTCGACAGCAAGGAGAATGCTATTGCTAAAAAAATTAGTCTTTTCATCGGATCCCTTTCAAATCTCTGTTAACACATTAATTCCACAGATTAACTCCACGGTTCAACAAGTGTGTTGTGTTAAAGAAACATGAGTTCAGAAGTAAATAATTTTAAAACTCTACGATATACCTTATCTCCGCCTCATCTCGATCACATTTTTCGATGAATTGCATAAAATGTACGTTGTACTACCAAAGTACAAATCTGCATCGATGAAAATCTATTGGTGATGATTAACTATAGCAGTGTTTCTCATGCTAAAAACAAAAACGTCCAACACCCTTTAAATTCACATAAAATTAACAAGTTAACAGCGTTCTGCTATTGGTAGTTTAGCTAGCTACCTTGACTACATTGGCTCGACTACATTGGCTCATAGTACAGCTCAATATCTGCCATCGACATCGTATAGGCAGAAGTAGCTAGTGGGTCTTCAAACATTTCAGCCGTTAACGTACCAGACACCCATACTGGATCATAAAGTGCGTCAAGCACAAAACCTTGCTCTGTTTCTACGTAGATAATTTGGTTAGGCGGTGGCGGTGGTGAATGAATACACGCACCGAAATAAGGCACCAAGAAGAACCCTGTAATAACTTGCTTATCGTTAAATACAACGGGTACAACAAACCCTGGCACGCGCACAGGCTTTTTATCCATTTCAGGAACGATGTCAGTAGAATTAAGCGCTCGCTCGTAAGCTAATTGGCTCTCACTAACCTCAGTAGACATTTGCTTAGCTAATTCCACAGCTAACTCTTCAGACATCCCGCTATTTTCAAAGTTCTGCTGGCGAGTAGCTTGCAGGTTGCTATCGATCATATCTTCTTCAGAGCCATCGACGATGTCGTATATATACTCTGGAGGATTAAGCAATATCTCCAATGTTTCTGCTGGTATTAAATCTGTCCACTCAATCGTATCGTGGCCTTCTATTGGGGTATCTCGCTTTACAACGGTTATTGGTGGTAATTCATTTTCTGTTTGAGTATTGCTTTCACTAAGCTCTGCACTTACCTCAGTTTTTGTGTTTGCAGCTGCACTGTCCTTGTCACTGCACCCTGCTGCAATCGCTAGCAAGGTAACACTCAATAGCACTCTATTTATGTTCGATTTAAACCACATTTACTCTTTACTCATACTCTTTGCTTGTACTGTTTGGCCAAACTCTTTGGTCTTGCTATGTGCTCGTACTCTTCATTAAAACTCTTTTCTTGAAAAGGGCTAGCCCACATAGCAGTTATTCAATACCGCGCGCACTTAAATAACGTTACTTAATAACAATGAATTTAACAGACACAATAAGCTAGAAATTAATTAAATGCGATGAATTTATCGATAGACAAGATGTAATTCTCGATAAAACGTATTCAAGCCCTTTTACTCATGCAAGTCTTAGCGTTATATTATCACTTTCACTTTCAATAACTTTTGCTTATGTCTGTTGTCCTTGAAGACGTAAAATTTGCGTACAGCAAATCCTCAAACTCCAATATTCTCGACATTAACCACTGGTCGGTTGATGAAAAAGAAAAGTGCTTTGTTTACGGCGTATCGGGGGCGGGGAAAACCACCCTCCTCAATATTATTGGAGGGCTAATTAAACCTAATACAGGCAGTGTGACTGTATTGAACGAACGTATCGATCAAATGAGTAACAGTGCTCGAGATAAATTTAGAGCACACAACATGGGCTATATTTTCCAGCAATTTAACCTTATTCACTACCTTAGCGCGATAGAAAACATCGAACTAGCACATCATTTTGGCCGCGCTAACATTGGTAGGAGTAAACTGAGTAATAACAACACAAGTAGGCATAATAAAAGCTCAACCGCGGATATGTGCGAGTTGCTTGAGCGTTTAGGTATTCAAGAAAAAGATTGGCAAAAGCCTGCTAGTCAGCTGAGTGTCGGTCAACAGCAGCGGGTCGGTATTGCCCGAGCATTTATTAATAAACCTAAACTTATTATCGCTGATGAGCCAACGTCAGCGCTCGATCAAACCAGTGTAAATAGCTTTATGACGCAATTAACAGAGCTCTGCGATGAAACCGGTGCCAGCCTTATTTTTGTCAGTCATGACAATCAACTACAGTCCTATTTCAATAACGTGCAGTCGCTCACCGACATTAATCGCGCGAGTAAAGGCAAGGTGTAGACTACGATGTTTTTACGTTTAGCATATAAGAGTTTACTCAACCGCAAACCCTCTGTATTACTAACGATTTTCGCTATGACCGTTAGTATTGTGGTGATGTTGGGGGTTGAACACACTAGAGAGCAAGCAAAGAAAAGTTTTGATAACAGTGTTTCTGGTGTAGATCTAATTGTTGGTGCCAGAACAGGCAGTTTAAATTTACTGCTTTATTCTGTATTTCGACTGGGCAACCCTACCGATAATTTTAGTTGGCGCTCTTACCAAAATATCGCCAGTGATAATGCTGTCAGTTGGGCGTTTCCCATTGCATTGGGGGATTCTCACCGAGGCTATCGCGTACTTGGCACAAACAACGACTACTTCACCCACTTTAGTTACGGTAATAGGCAATCGTTAACGTTCAATAAAGGCCAAGCCTTCGAGCGAATTTTCGAAGTTGTCCTCGGAGCTAAAGTTGCGGCATCACTGAACTACCAGATAGGTGATGAGATAACCTTATCTCATGGCGTTGGATCAACTAGCTTTACACATCATGACCATGCAGCATTCAAAATTGTCGGTATTTTGTCACCAACCGGGACGCCAATAGATCAAACTGTGCACATCAGCGTCGAAGGGTTAGAAGCAATTCATTTATCGCCCGCAAAACTCAATGCCATTAAAGGTAAACTTGCTGATGTGTCGTTGTCTAATACCGAAATATTTCAACAATATGGCGTAAGCCCAAGCGCAATTACAGCGATGATGCTTGGACTTAAATCTAAAGTGAGAGTGTTTTCTCTACAGCGCAAAATAAACACTAATAAAAGAGAACCATTGATGGCGATTTTACCCGGAGTTGCGCTCTCTGAACTTTGGCAAACAATGAGTGTAGTTGAAAGCACACTAGCCGTGATTTCCGTACTCGTGGTTATTTCTGCTCTTCTGGGACTGAGCGCAATGCTACTGTCTTCAATGCGTGAGCGAACACAAGAATTAAGACTTATGCGAATTATTGGTGCATCGCCTTTGTTCATCTACTGGTTAATTGAGCTCGAAGCATTACTCATTACCTTCGTTAGCGCGATATCGGCAATACTCATCATTAGCGGTGGCTTGTGGTTACTTAAACCTTGGTTGCTTAACGAATATGGCCTCACCATAGATGCCAACTTGCTGTCGATAAGCAATATAGAAGTTATTGGCATTGTCTTTGTTTGCGCCTTAATTGCCGCGATACCTTCAGCTGCACTGGCTTACAAGCAGTCCCGATAAAACAAAGACTATTGAAAAGAAGAGCAACGGAAACGTTGCTCTTTTTACTTGAGGCGATAGTTTTTATCTATCTAAAAAATCTTAAAAGCTCTTCATTATTTACAAATAGCGATCTTGCTAATCGTATGCTAAAAAGTGTCTATAAATTAATATATAACAATTAATTAGCTAAACAATAAGTAAGATAGTTAATAAATGAACTAAATTGATGTAAATGAGTTCATAGTTACTACAAATACCTGTTAGCTATACAACAAGGAATGAAATCAAATGGAAGTGATAGAAGGTGTTTATGCCATATGTTTATTGTTCAGCGCGGTTTCTTTATATATAACGTTTAGTCCTAAGTTTTACGAACCAACTAACGTGATAAAAGATTTGGGAGACACCGTTTTGATTGCCAACTTACCCAAGGCAAGATTAAACAATAATTACGGCACGACTATTCCGAAAGACTATGTCGCGAAAGTACAACTAGCTCACAAATACGTAACGCTATTTAATAAAAGCGGAAATGCCATTGATATTTGGGCGCCAAAGATTGTCTTAGCGGAGAAAATCTTTGAGCGGGCAAAAGTTACGTTTCCCGATGCAGATTCAGTTATCGTTAATGATTAACGTTGAATATTAGCTAAAAGTTAAATTTAATAATTAAAATAGGAAGTCACATGCTTAAAAAAGCCGTCTTAAGTATTTTTTTTGTACTGCCATTATTGGCAGTTGAAGCCGCGGAGTTTAAAAAAGGAACTCATTTTGTCGAATTGAGTCAGCCTATTAATGCACCGAAAGGTGTTACCGAGTTTTTCTCATTTTATTGCCCTGCCTGCTTTAAGCAAGAACCATTAATGAATGAGATTAAAGCATCGCTACCTGAAGGATTTGCGTTTAGGAAAAATCATGTAGACAACATGCCCGGCCGAGATGTTGAAGCAGAGCGTATGCTGACAAAAGCACTTATTACTGCAAATCAATTGGGCGTAGCTGACAAAGTAGTGCCTGCAATATTTAACTATATTCACGTTAGCAGAGCTCAATTCACAGATGTTAAAGACGTAAAAAACTTGTTCTTATTAGCCGACGTAAAAGGTGTAGACTTCGATAAAGTATTTAAGAGCTTTAGCACCAACACACAGTTACGAAAAATGGGTAAAGACACGCAAACGATTCGTTCTCAAGGGCACTCAAGTGTACCGACATTAATCATCAATGGTAAATACAAGCCGGTTACAAGTAGTATCAAATCAATCGAAGAATATAAGCAATTGGTGCTATTTTTAGTGAATAAGTAAAAAGGCTGAGCGCGATTTGAAGAGCATACAAATCGTGTGTGCTCTCACTGACTTATAGAGATTCAAGGTTTATCAATGAAAACATTTTTGCGATTTGTACTCGTGTTTATCATGCTATTGGCTGCAATGGCATGTTACAGCAAAGGTTTTGAGACAGGAGCTTTCATTTTCATCCTACTAGGGATTGGTTTTGAAGCGGGGTTTTGGTTTGGATTATTTCCACCTAAGAAGCGTTCGAGTTCAAGTTAACAGGTAACTCAGGTGCTCAACTGACTCAAATCAAAAATTAACCGTTAATAATTTAGTTGGGTTGTTCGCCCCTTCATATCAAAATATAAGAAAAGGAAGACTTAGGATGTACAGTACACTTTCTTTAAAATTCATCATTCCTGTATTGGCGCTATCAGCTGTTGCATTAGTTACGATGCCAAAAGCCATGGCAAACGATTGTTCATTAATGAGCAAACCTGAAAGAGCAATTAAGTGCCTTCAAAGCAAAGTCGACAAGCTTGAGAAAAAACTGAAAGCGAGTAAAACACATAGCGCTAATTTCCATAAAGGTGCTGTTATCGAGTTTAACGCAAAAGTTTGCCCTATGGGTTGGACAGCTTTCCCAAATCAACCTCAAGGCATTGTTAATCTAAACAGCGCTACCAGCACCATCAGATGTGAAAAGGTTTAATGTCTGGTCCACTAAACGGCATTAAAGTTCTGGATCTGAGCCGTATCCTCGCAGGCCCTTGGGCATCTCAAGTTTTAGCGGACTACGGCGCAGAAGTTTGGAAAATCGAAAGACCTAACAAGGGTGATGACACTCGACATTGGGGCCCTCCTTTCATCACTGGTGATGATGGTAAAGTTTCTGATATCTCAGCTTATTTTCTCTGTGCTAACCGTGGCAAAAAATCGGTGGTCGTCGACATAACGACCACTGAAGGACAGGCACAAATCCACGCTTTGGTAAAGCACGCAGATATTGTTCTAGAAAATTACAAAGTCGGCGGGCTAGCAAAATATCACTTGGATTACGCATCACTCTCTAAAATAAAACCCGACCTTATTTATTGTTCTATTACTGGATTTGGACAAACCGGCCCTAAAGCGAACCAAGCTGGTTACGATGCCATGATTCAAGCCAGCGGTGGCCTAATGAGCATTACTGGCGAATCAAGTGGTGCGCCACAAAAGGTTGGTGTAGCAGCTTGTGATTTAATGACAGGTATGTATGCCGTATCAGGCATACTCGCCGCCCTTTATCATCGCAGCCAAACAGGGCAAGGTCAGCACATTGACCTAGCATTATTTGACACACAGGTCGCATGGCTTGCTAATCAAGCAAGTAACTATTTAGTCAGTGGTGATGTTCCAACTCGACTGGGCACCGCGCATCCGAACATCGTCCCGTATCAAGCAATGCCTGTAAAAGATGGCTACATAATGCTTGCGGTTGGCAACGACTCACAATTTGAAAAGTGTTGTCGAGTGCTTGGCTGTGCAGAACTCGCTGAAAAACCGGAATTTTCTACTAATGCTGCTCGAGTCGCGCAACGAGATAAGCTAATCCCTATTTTATCTGGGTATTTTGCAACACAAACCATGGACCACTGGTTAACCAAACTAGCTAATGAACACGTTCCATGTGGGCCGATAAATACCATGGATAGAGTGTTTTCCGACGAACAGCTAAAACACCGAGAAATGCAGTTTTCATTGCCACACCCAAATTTTGGAGATTTGCCTCAAGTGGCGAATCCAGTGAAGTTTTCACAGACGCCGATCGTCTATAGATCAGCGCCGCCCAGTATTGGTCAAGATACAGAGCAGGTACTCGATAAGTACGGCAAGTCGAACGAACATTGAACGTAGTGCTGACTAATTGCACAGCATAGCGTTTTCGATTAATGTGAATATCAAATATGGGCGCTTGCATAAGTTCTGTCATTGGAACTGGCATCGGCTAAAACCACGATTGATAAATGAGTACCATGTAAAACGAATGCGCTAGAAACCGCACATGTTAGAGACTGTAACTATTGGATAGCCTATTCAAACGTTAACTACGACACCGAATGGTTAACGCCAAAAATCAACGCAATAAAATAAGGAAAGTTTTATGAACACCGAAAAAGCCATTGAAGCCGCCTATAACGCACATATCACTACGCTATATAAAGCCCTATCTCAAGCGATATTGTTTGCAAAAGGTGATGCAGATGAGATTGCCGCCGCCGAAGCTAGGTTTTCAAAAGGTCTTGAGCATGCTGCAGATATTAGAACACGCGCAAGGCGTCTAGCTGGCCTTGATTAGGATAAGCATGAATCTATTGATGTTTACTTAACCTGATTTTTTGACGCCAACCATAGGTTAAGTAACGTCATGGGCACTAAAAGTTTAACTGCCAAAACCCAACATCAAACCACTGGTCGAATTTGAAACCCACTTCAGGAAAATGCCCCACTTTTTTCATACCGATTTTTTCATGCAAGGCAACACTGGCATCGTTTGGCAATGTCACGCCACCAATCACTGCGTTAACCTCTAGTGCTTTGAGTTGTTCAATTAATTCGTGATAAAGCGCTGTTCCCAATCCTCGCCCCTGAGCATCTGGCGCAAGATAGACAGTTGTTTCAACAGAAAAACGATAAGCGCTTCTTTCTCGCCATTTGCCTGCATAAGCATAACCGAGTATAACGCCCTGCTCTTCGACAACTATCCAAGGTAAATTTAATGCGAGTACCTTCTCAATACGCTTTGTTATATCAGCCGAACTCACGATTTCTTCTTCAAATGTAACAACGGTATGCTCAACATAATAATTGTATATCGCAGTAATCTGTTCTGCGTCTCGATAACTCACTGATCTCATCATATTGGTTATTTGTTCCTAAATAATTTCATATTGCTCAAACACTTACCCTTCATTTATACGAAAAGTACGCTAAGAGCACAACAACAAGTTAGCCTCATGATGTCAATAGCTCTTCGATCATCTTATTTAGTAAGCGATAACGCTCAGGTAACTCTCTATTTTTCTTGCGCACAAGATACAAGGTTTCTTGAACCAGATTTGGCGTTTCTAATACAAACAAGTGTTCAGGCGAGTGGTAGCTATCGACAGCACTTCTCGGTAAGACGGTAAAACCTAGACCACGGGCAACTGGCTCCAGAATCTGACTAATTTGATTGACAAATCCTTTAGTGGGAAGCTTACTTACGTCGAGCTGCGATAGTCTATTGTCCTGACTTTGCTCAATATAGAGCAAGAGATATTGCTTCGCATCAGGATGATCGATTAACCCAAGCCGCTCTAGCTCTAATTCGCCATTAATCTCACCAGTTCTTTTATTGGCGGTTTCGCTGTTAATTCCGAGGATCGATTCGTCAAAGGAATATCTGCTGGGAAGCACAAGACACAGTTCTTCTTTACCTATTTCATGAAAATCATAAAAGGCTTTATTGGGAATATCGGTAACAATCCCCTGATCAACAACGCCTGCCTTTATATCATTCAATATTTGCTGATTGGGCGCCGCTTTCAAACTAAAGCTAAGTTGAGGGTGTTCCTCCTGCAGTGACAATAGTTTGGGATAAAGCAACAGTGCAACGGCACCTGAAGACGCAAAGCTGCAGGCGCCACCATAAGGGTCGTCAAAACTTAGGTGTGCCAACAGGTGTTGTTCCCGCTCCGCAAGCTCCTTAGCGTATTGGTAGACTTGCTGCCCTTGTTCTGTAATTGAGAAAGACTTTTTCTCACGTTTAAGCAATTGATGGCCGCAAGCTTGTTCTAACTTCTGCACATGCTGACTCACACCAGGCTGCGTCATATAGAGCCTTTCAGCGGTCTGCGTAAAGTGCTCTGTTTCTACAAGCGTAACAAACGTGTTAAGCCAAATAGGATTCAACATAGTATTAGCTCCATCGAGTTAATCATCTTCCCAACCGTTTTCCTAACCATTTTTCCAACCTGTTCACCTATAGTGCTACCAACCACTAAATAAAAATAATTTATCAATATAATAATTATTGATAATTTTATGCAATACGTAAACTTTACTAAAATACCTACTATCTACTCAACAAACACATTAACGCCATAAGCTGACTACTGAGCGAGGCGTTCAAAGGGGCAAGTTATGAAAATGAATCATGTAGGTATTATGGTTGGCGATATGGTTCAAGCGGTAGAGTTCTACACTAAAGTGCTTGGCTTAAGAATTGTCATGAACAACACAAAAGTAATTGAAGAGCGCGAAACAGCTATCGGCAGAATGTGTATCGCGGTTTTCGGTGAAGGCTTCGAGGGTTTTAACATCGCTCACTTAGTGACTACTGACGGCATTGGCGTAGAGTTATTTGAAATGAAGAACCGAGATGATCGTCACGACCTAAACTTTGGCCGCCTTGGCATTTTCCATTTCTGCCTACAGACTGATGACTTCGAAACGGTAATGCAAAAGACTGAAGAATACGGTGGTAAAGTGAGAATGGATGTCATGCGCTATCATCCAGAAGACGACTCAAAGCCAGCAAAAATGGTGTACTTAGAAGACCCATTTGGCAATTTATTCGAACTTTACTCTCATACATACGAAGAAACATACGCTTCTGAATACGAGTAATTGATAAACATAAGGTCGACATTTTTGTCGGCCTTATGTTTAGGTATCCTCTATCGACTCGTCAACTCTACGCAGTAGACAATTTATTCAACGCTTTACACCAAATTAGCTGATAAAAAATGCTGGTAACATATGAAGGACAATATCAACTGTAATATGCGCAGTAATGGCTGAGATAAGCCCATATCGCCAGTAACACCAACCAAACAAAGTCGATACGACAATATTACCTATCATGGTGCCTGAAATAGCAAAAGTAGAGGCGGCTCCGTACGACGCTAACTGTGGAAGGTGCGCTAATCCAAAGGGTATTGCCACCAAAAAAATAGCTACAATGGCGACAGCATTTGATATTTGCTGAAGCTTAAAAAGGTGCTTAATACCGGCTAATAATAGGGTTAACAAACCAAAGCGAAACCAAACTTCTTCTCCGATTCCAGCGCCAATGGAGACGAGTAAACCGCCCATAGGCCCTCTAAAGCCATATGCCGGAATCTGCTCTGGTAGATAAGGCTGAAGATACCAGCGAACAACGAGTAAAAGAACCCCCATAACCACGCCTGATACCAGTGCAAAAACGACACATTCATTTAACCTATTACGCCAATGTTCATCGACGCTATAGTTAACCGATTTACCTAGGCTTGTGCTTTGACTGCTATTAACTAGGCCTAGTCCTAAAGGCCGACCAAGACGTAATCCGATTAAAAGACAAGGAATGGTCACAACCGACAAGAAAGCTAAGCTAGGCACTATAAGCGGCGAAATCGGCTGACTATTTTGAATTGCTTGATATAGGACATTAGCCAGTTGTGCGCATACAGTGATGCCAAACAACAATATAAGCACCCCATATTTAGAGGGGGAATGATTGTCACGGCTTTCGGCAATAGGTAAAGCCGACTGCGTAAGTTCCTGATGTTGCATGTAGATATATTCCTTTATCACAGCGTTAATATTTGAAGCCTTCCTTCTATCGCCATTTTTAACTTGTGCTCTCTCACGTTGGATGCAACGCATTACGTTTCAAGCTCATCTATAACTAACGTCGACGTAATCTCAACCTAACCTCGACCTAATCTAAACCTAAGCAATAGCATCAAAGTAGAAAAATAAAAGCGAAATGAACACTGTTTACGCTATAAATTCTTGCATGAAATAACAATGTGCAAAAAGTAACCGCATGTAACAAGCCACTATGCCTGTGTTTATTTCGGTAAGAATTGCCCTAATTTATATGGTAAAGTGTCTACAAGATCACAAACCAACTGACGATACGTTGAGGCTATCAAGATTTCAGCGCATAAGTGTCAGTATCTAATAAATAGTATCCATTAAAAGAATAAGATGAATAACCAACCGACCATTTTATGGTACGACTTCGAAAGCTGGGGTGTTAGCCCTAAGTACGACAAGCTATCCCAGTTTGCTGGTATTCGCACCGATTTAGACTTAAATATCGTTGGCGAACCCATTATGTTTTATTGTCAGCCACCAGCAGACTATTTACCTAACCCCGAAGCGGCTTTGGTTACAGGAATTACGCCTCAAAAAGCGATGAAAGAAGGTTTACCAGAAGCCGAATTTGCCCGTCGTATTCATCAAGAATTTTCTACGCCAAACACTTGTGTTGCAGGTTATAACAACATCCGTTTTGACGACGAGATGACCCGTTACCTGTTCTACCGTAACTTCTTCGATCCTTATGCCCGAGAGTGGCAAAACGGCAATAGCCGTTGGGATATTATCGATATGGTACGAGCGTGCTATGCGCTTAGACCAGAGGGTATAGAATGGCCGAAAGTCACCAATGAAGAAACCGGTGAAGAAAGGGTAAGTTTTCGCTTGGAGCTGCTCACTGCCGCCAATGGCATAGCTCATGAAGCCGCACATGATGCGATGAGCGATGTGTACGCAACTATTGCGATGGCTAAGCTGATAAAAGATAAACAACCGAAACTTTACAACTTTTTGTTTAGTCTGCGCAGCAAAAAGCAAGTGGCTGAGCTCATTGACGTATATAACATGACGCCAGTCGTGCACACCTCTAGCCGCATATCGTCAGAGCACGGCTGTACCAGTTGGTTTGCGCCATTAGCTTATCACCCAACGAATAAAAACGCGGTAATCGCGATTGATTTGGCGAAAGATCCAAGCCCTTTGTTCGAGCTATCTGCGGAACAAATTGAGCAGCGTATGTACACTCGTTACAGCGACTTAGCTGAAGACGAATTGCCAATTCCAGTGAAACTTATTCACATCAATAAATGCCCTGTTGTGGCACCAGCTAAAACCTTGTTGCCAGAGAACGCAGAGCGTTTGAACATTCCAAGAGAGCAGTGTTTAGTTAACTTAGAGAAACTTAAACAACACCGTGAGATTATCGACAAACTGAACGATGTGTTTACCCAATCATTTGATGATGAGCAAACGATTGATGCTGAGCATGCCTTGTACGGCGGTGCATTTTTCTCTGAAAGCGACAAAGCACAAATGGCGGTTTTGCAAGGTCTAGCGCCTGAACAATTGGCTGCACATGACTTTTCATTCCAAGACGGACGTTTACCTACCCTGCTATTTCGCTATCGCGCGCGCAATTATCCGTATACTTTGTCTGCTGAAGAACAGCAAAGCTGGCAAGCTTACTGCCGCGATAAGATGCAGTCGGGTGGTAAAGGAATTTTGAGTGTTGATGAATACATGATTCGTATCGAGAACCTTGTCCATGAACACGAAAGTGATGAGCGTAAAATGTCGATATTAAAAGCGCTTTATCAGTATATTCAGCAGTAATAACGGACACGTTAACCTGCTAACTCCCAAAAGCAAAAAGCCGATATCATTTTCTGATCATCGGCTTTATTCATTCATCACTAAAACTACCTATCTCAGACTGTTAACTAACTGAGGCGTTTTTAAAAGTAATTTGGATTACTTCTTAAAACGAGCAATCAAGCTAGAAGTATCCCAGCGATTACCTCCCATTGCCTGCACTTCTTCGTAATAACCATCAACAAGTTTAGTTACAGGTAATTCGGTGCCATTCTTCTTGGCTTCTGCAAACGCAATGGCTAAGTCTTTGCGCATCCAATCTACCGCAAATCCAAAATCATACTCACCAGCAAACATGGTTTTATAACGGTTTTCCATCTGCCATGACCCCGCTGCACCTTTTGAAATGGTTTCCACTAATAGGTCTGGGTTAAGTCCTGCGTTTTCTGCAAAAGTGAAAGCTTCCGCCAACCCTTGAACAACACCCGCGATACAAATTTGATTCACCATTTTCGCCAATTGTCCGCTACCTGCTTCACCCATTAATTGGGTAAAACGTGCAAATGCGTCCATAACAGGTTTTGCTTGCTCGTAAACACTAGGCTCGCCACCAACCATAACAGTTAACACACCATTTTCAGCGCCAGCTTGGCCACCAGATACAGGGGCATCCAAAAAGTGTTTGCTTTGCGACTTAGTAATAACATCTAATTCTAGTGCTAATTCCGCAGAGGCCGTCGTGTGATCGACTAAAATAGCGCCTTCATGCATACCAACAAGAATACCCTCGTCACCTAGTACAACACTTCGTACATCATCGTCGTTACCGACACAACAAAATACGATATCACAGCCTTTTGCCGCAGCTGCTGGGGTTTCTTCATAACGCCCCGAGAATTCTTCGCTCCACGCTTTTGCTTTTTCAGTACTTCGATTATATACACATACCTCAAAGCCAGCCTTTACCAGGTGACCTGCCATTGGGTAGCCCATCACACCCAAGCCAATAAATGCTACTTTTTTCATTATTTACCCTTTATTTTTTAACTGGCTTCATCTTACTGATTTTCACTTTCTGAAACTAGTAGATAAGTCCTTGCCTTGGTACAACAAACTTTATGTTGTGCACAATATTATTTTACACTACTATGTATTTGGCAAATTAAGATAAGTTAATTAATTCCAACATAAAAACGAGGAGACAGCGCATGGCTAATGATATTTACGATTTTTCTGCACAAGACTTTAAAGGTGACGAAGTAAATTTAAGTGATTACAAAGGCAAGGTTTTGCTTATCGTTAATACAGCCAGTGCTTGTGGCTTCACACCTCAATACAAGGGTTTGCAAGCGCTTCATGACAAGTTCAAAGATCAAGGTTTAGAAATTCTAGCTTTCCCTTGCAACCAGTTCAAAGAGCAAGAAAAAGGCAGTAATGAAGAAATTAAGTCATTTTGTGATTTGAACTTTAATATCAAATTCCCTTTATTTTCTAAAATCGATGTAAACGGCGACAATGCACATCCCCTATACGAGTACTTAAAGTCTGAAGCGACAGGTATATTAGGTTCGAAGAGCATTAAGTGGAACTTCACTAAATTCCTTGTCAATAAAGACGGGAAAGTGGTTACTCGTTTTGCCCCAGTAACAAAACCAGCGTCAATGGAAAGCGCTATTACAGCGCTGCTGTAACGAAGATTGCTCATACAGTTCTATTGAATAACTATGACTGAAGACAACTTGTTAGCGCTCGACAAACAACTGTGCTTTCGTATATACAGCTTAAACAAAACCATGACTAAGCTATACGCACCGCTGTTGAAATCTATTGGTTTAACCTACCCACAATATTTAGTCATGCTCGTATTGTGGGAAGCAAATAATAGCGGTGTACCTGTCAAACATTTAACTGAGCGATTAGATTTAGATACTGGTACGTTGTCACCATTGCTCAAACGTATGGAGCAGGCGGAGTTGGTCAGTAGAGTAAGGAACCAATCTGATGAGCGCTCGGTTACCATTGCCCTCACGCAAAAAGGAAAGGCTCTTCGGGAAGAAGCTGCTTGTATTCCTGAAAAGTTGTTTCATCAAACGGGTATGAGTGTCGAAGAGTTAAGTGATATTCAAAGTAAGCTCGATATGTTGCTAGCCACCGCTAGGTCAAAGCTTTAAAGGTTCATACGTTGGCTAGGCATGCTCTTGTTAGACATGGCTTTGTTAGACATTAACTACTTTGTATCTTGTAACGTATGCCGCGAAAAAAAGCCGTTAGCACTATGCTAACGGCTTTTTTTATGTAACTACTTTATCGTTTCCATTAGGCGAGTCGCTATGCAGCGAATAACGTATCATGCAGTTGTTCAACGATGGTATTTGCGTCTTGTTCTGGTACCAAAAAGCATAAGTTGTTGCTGCTAGCGCCATGACAAATCATGCGAATATTAAAATCGTTAATTTTATCAAAAACATGTGTACCTAAGCCTTTTGTTGCATGCAAATTATTACCAATAACCGCAACCAGCGACAAGCCGTGTTCAACCGACACTTCACAAAGTTGCTCCAGCTCTTTCACCACTTCATTATTGATTAACGATTGCGTACTACCCGTTGGGTTATCAAACGTCAGCGCCACACTAATTTCACTGGTGGTAATTAAATCAACACTTAACTCGTGCTTAGCTAAAATGGCAAAAACTTTCGCCAAAAAGCCACTGGCATGCAGCATTGCTGGGCTCTTGACGGTAACCAGCGTTTGTTCTCGACGCAGCGCTATTGAGCGATAAGTAGGCGACGATGCAACCGACTGCTGAATCAAAGTACCGCCCGATTCTGGTTCTTTACTAGAGCCAACAAATACGGGAATGTTCTGACGCATTGCAGGAATCAGCGTTGCTGGATGCAAGATTTTTGCGCCAAACGTTGCCATTTCAGCCGCCTCGCCAAAACTAATTTCAGGAATAGCACGGGCTTGATCGGTAATGCGAGGATCGGTCGTGAAAATACCTACCACATCTGTCCAGATACTGAGGTTAGTAGCATCAACAGCCTCAGCCAGTAAAGCAGCGCTATAGTCAGAACCACCGCGACCCAACGTAGTCGTATGCCCCAACCCATCTTGACCAATAAAACCTTGTGTCACGACAACGTTATCGTTTAGCTGAGGAACTAGTTCATTCACGGTTTGTTGTTTTAACGCGTCAATATCGACAACAGCCTTGCCGTATAGGCTGTTGGTTTTCATCACTGTACGCACATCGAAGCACGTAGTGTTTACACCAACACTTCTCAGCACTTGTGTAAATAAAAGCGAGCTCAGCTGTTCCCCAAAAGACAAGATTTCATCGCTATTCTTTGCAGTGAACTGATCAAACTGATTGCTAGCTAACGTTGCCAGTTCAGTTAGCTTTCCATCAATGGTCTGTTTAAGTTCTGCTTGGTTTTCAAGGGCTTCAGCAATGGCGTATTGAATAACGCGAATTGACTCTATAACGTCATTACGCTCGTCTGCTGGCACATCTGCCTGCCCCAATCTAACAAGGTGATTAGTTACCCCTGCGCTGGCAGATACCACGACAATGCGGTTGCTCAGATCGTTCTTGATAATATTAGCGCAACGCAACATGGCGTCGTGATTGGCAACACTCGTACCACCAAACTTTGCAACGGTTAAATTAGCCATGTTGTCCTCCGTCTAATTGGCTATAAGAAGCACAAACAAATACGAAATTTGAACGGATTAATTCTGAGCAGATTGATAAGGCGCAAATATGAGTATTTGCATAAGTTTTAAAAGTAGTTTTCATGAAGGTTCTCCCTACATAGCACATTAGACACTATTTACATCGAGGAAGAGCAAGGCTGAGGCCTATCATCAGCAGTAACGCAGATTTACGAGCAGAGACATTTTCAGCCAGAAGCTCTCCACCCTGCTTAATCAGCACAATTGCTAGTTAAGCGGTGACAATCCCAAGGATTCAACCCTAGCGACCGAACTTAACTTGCCACCCAAGTTAAATCCTCGGCGATAGTCCCCCTCAATAATCGTCATCAGATGGTGGTCTTCAGATTATCTACCTGGCTATCGCACCTCTTCTGGTGCAATGGTTTTTACTTCCGGAGATGCAAAACATCAAAATTAAAGTAAAAACTCAATAGCAGCGCCATTAAACATCAATCTTAGGATTAATTCAATAGCCTTTTAGACGTCTAGTAAAAAATATCGATATTTAATTAAATTTTTTGCATAACTACCCATCTGATTTTCAATGCACTATTTTTTAGTAAACATGGATGTTAAGTGTGAGCCGAGTAACCTTATGCAAAGTCTCCCATTCGCCCTGAGCGCAAAAATAAGGTATGCGAATTCATCTCTACCTTTCCCATGATGGCTAGGTTAAACTTAATTTTTGTTCTACAACAAACTGAAACGATGGACTTTTTCTTACTCAAAAAAATCATTGGCGTTTTGTTAATGCCGCTAAGTATCAGCCTTATTTTGTTGCTTATCTCACTCGTTCTTTTTAATCGTAATGCCCAACTTGCAAGACGCTGTTTATTTGCTGCCACGGCTTTGCTACTTTTGTCTTCATTAGCACCAATTTCAGATCGTTTTATGCAACCGTTAGAGCATCAATATGAAGCATTTACAAAATCGAGTAAGCCCGTTGACTACATTGTGATATTAGGGTGCGGACACACAACAAACGATGCATTGCCAGCTAGCCTGCAGTTAAAAGACTGCTCAATGCGCCGCTTAGTTGAAGGGTTGCGAATATTAAAGCTTCATCCCGAAGCACAGCTCATCACATCAGGATTTGGTGGCGCGAATAAGTCCCCCAATGCAGAAGTTGTCAAACAAACGGCTATGCTCCTCGGCGTGCCAGAACGAAAAATTCTAGTAGAGCCATTCCCTAAAGATACTCAGGAAGAAGCCGCTCTGATTGCGCCAAGGTTAATCGGAAAAAACGCCGTACTGGTTACCGATGGCGATCACCTGCCACGCGCAGTGAAGTATTTTCAGCTTGAAGGCGCTAACGTCACGCCTGCGCCCGCAAGTTTTTGGGTTGTAAGCAATGAGATTCCTTCAGACTGGGGCTACTATGTGCCGAAGACTGAAAAACTCAGTCAAACCAGTATTCTGTGGTATCAAACCATGGGCATGCTTTGGCAATGGATAGCTCATTAGTGAAAGGGCTTACCTAATCTAAGACTACTAAGAATAGAAAAGCTGAGTTAATCACTCGACTTTCTTGTTTCCTGAGAAACTATCGCTTCGCTAAAGGCAAAGCCTACTCTGGCCGCTATACTGGGTTATCAATATCAACAAATTCGACTTCCAAGCCAAGTTCAACAGCGATATATTCGCCCAAAGCTTTGGCACCGTAGCGTTCGGTGGCATGATGACCCGCGGCAAAGAAGTGGATATCCATTTCTCTTGCCACATGGGTAGTTTGCTCTGACGCCTCACCACTAATAAACGCATCTATTCCCTGTGCTGCTGCCAACTCTATATAGCCCTGACCACCACCGGTGCACCATGCCACAGTTTTAATAGGCTTGTTTGATTGAGGTGCAATATGTAAACATTCGCGCGCTAACTTTTGAGTAATAAGTTGCTTAAAGCTTTCTCCATCAATATTAAATGCTAACTCCCCTTGCACAGGTACGCTGTTCGGGTTACCAAGCTCTAAAGGACCGATTGTCTCTATCCCAAGTAGTTTAGCTAACTGGGCGTTATTGCCAAGCTCAGGATGAATATCTAGAGGCAAATGGTAGGCAAAGAGGTTAATGTTGTTGTCTAGCAGTTTTTTAATACGCTGATACTTCATTCCGGTAATCGGCTGGCTTTCGCCTTTCCAAAAGTAACCGTGATGAACCAGTAACGCATCAGCATTACGCGCAATTGCTTCGTCAATTAACGCTTCGGTTGCGGTTACGCCAGTAACCACTGTACGGATTTCATCGCGACCTTGCACTTGCAAGCCATTAGGACAAAAGTCTTTAATTTGGTTAGGCTGCAATACGTCATTGAGAAACTGTTGAAATTCTGAAGTTAACATGAGGCTTTTAACTAAATGATTATGGGTTTTGACGCTAGTTTCTCATATCTTTATTAGAAATGGCGAATACAACATGTATGTTGAACTAACTTTCTCAGTAAATTAATTTTTTTCGCCTATACGATCTTTATCGTAGTCCTTTTCTCCGTAGCGCTTATTGCCAAAGGCTTTGCTCCTCTTAGCTACAAATTGTCGGATAGAAATGTTTACAAATTGCAATGGTTTAGCACACAAAATCTATTTCTTAATTGTTACCAGCATGATAAAAAAATGAAGTCGCTTTACCTTTTATAACGGGAAGTTACTTTAGCTAACAAGATGTTAGTGAGTAGTTATATGCAGGATTGACAAAAATAACTAAAACAAAAGGAAATAGTAAATGACAAAGCATTTCTCACGAAAAGCCACTTTGGCGCTTAGCATTTCGACAGCACTTTTAGCCTCTCAAAGCTTTAACGTCGCTGCCGCAGAAGCAGACGAAGAAGTTGAACGTATCCAAATCACTGGCTCACACATTAAACGCACCAGTATGGAAGGCCCATCACCTGTCACGAGTTTATCAGCAGACGATATTAGTAAAACAGGTGTTACCGATTTAATTAGCTTATTCACTAAGTTACCTATTTCAGGTCAAGGTACTTTCTCTACACAAGCCAACAGCTCAGATGACACCGCAAACGGTGGTTCTTCTGTATCACTGCGTGGTTTAGGTGCCGACTCAACACTTATTTTAGTGAATGGTCGTCGCGTATCAGTTAGCCCTTTCGCAAAAGGGATTGATACCGCATTCGTTGACATTAACAATATTCCACTATCAGCCATCAAGCGTGTCGATATCCTAAAAGATGGTGCATCAGCAACTTACGGCTCAGACGCGGTAGCGGGTGTAATTAACGTTGTATTGCGCGATGATGTCGAAGGCGTAGAACTGACAGGTAAAATTGGTTCAACAGCCGATGGCGGTGGCGAAGAACAAAGCTTCAGCTTAGTTTTTGGTAGCCAAACTGAAAAATCTAGCCACACCTTTATCATGGAGTACTTCGATCGTGAAGAAGTGCTTTACGCTGACCGTGATTACGCTAAAAGCGCAAACCAACAAGCGCTTACAGGTAACCCAAATGCAACAGATTTCCGTTCATCATCGGGTATCCCTGGCACAATCGCATTAGCATCTGACCCATCAAATCGTTTAATTGATTTATACGGCAACGATACATGTCCAGAAGCAGACCGTGATTTTGCTAACAACTTATGTCGTTACGATTACGCGCCTCACATGACCATGATCCCAGATGCTGAGCGCTTTAGCTGGAACTACATGGGTAAGTATGAAATCAATGATACGGTTCGTGCTTTCGCTGAATTAAATGGCCAGAACTCGAAATCAATTGTACGTGGTGCCGGTAGCCCAAGCTTTAACGAACTATTTATGTCGGGCGACAACGTGAATCACCCATTTGCTGACATGCCAGATCACGAATTCCATGGCCAAGACCTAACCATGCGTCGTCGTACGGTTGATATCGGTAACCGTGAGAAGCGTGTAGATTCTGATTACTATCGCGCAATTTTGGGCTTACAAGGTGAAATTGGTGAGTGGAGCTGGGAAGCAGCTTATTCTTACATCAAGAGTGAATCAACTGAGCGCGGTGTAGACGGTTTCCCTAACTCTCGCCGTATCCAAGAAGCAATTGACTCAGGCCTTTGGAACCCATTTGAACCATCAAGCAACTCACAAGAAGCATTAGACTACATTGAAACCACAACTGTACGTGTTGGTAAGTCTACAAATAAGTCACTAGACGTTAAGTTCTCTGGTCCAATTATGGAAATGCCATACGGCGAACTTATGCTAGCGGTTGGTGCTGAATACCGTGAAGAGCAAATTTCTGATAACCCAGATGACCAATTCTTACGTGGTGACATCTTCGGTACCGAAGCGACGCAAGCTAACGGTTCTCGCGATAACACAGCGATTTTCGCTGAATTAGCGGTTCCATTACTTGATACATTAGAAGTTCAAGTTGCGGTTCGTCATGAGGATTACAGCGATTTCGGTACAACGACCGACCCTAAAGTCTCTTTCCTTTGGACACCATCAGATGACTTAAGCTTACGTGGTTCATACGGTACAGCATTCCGTGCGCCATCGTTACACCAATTAGGTTTAGGTCGTACCGATGAATCACCAAACTTGGTAGATACGCTACGTTGTGCTGCTATTGGTAACCAAGACCGTGCTTGTGAGCCTCAAGAATACACGGCGGTATTTGAAGGTAACCCTGACTTAGGTCCAGAAGAGTCTAAAAGTTACAACTTAGGTGTTATATACAATATCACTGACGATCTAAGCTTCTCTGTTGACTACTACAACTACGATATCGAAAACATCATCGATTCAGATACACAGTTTGTAATGGACAACTTCGGTTTAGATCCAACAGTTGTTATACGTCGCCCAACCTCTATTGCCGGTGACCCAGGTGAAGTAATTCAAGTAAACGATGGCTTCCAAAACATTGGTGATCTAGAAACTTCTGGTTTAGACGTAGACGTTCGTTACAACTTAGAAACCGAATACGGTCAATTCCGTTTTGGTTACGTAATGAACTACGTACTGAAATTCGAAGACTATAAAGGCACAGAAGAAGGTGGTTTTGAGCAACCAGAGATTCGTTGGACAACATCTGTTGATTGGATCAAAGATGACTTCAGCGCGACAATAGCGGTGAACTACATCGATGAGTTCGAACAAGAAGCATCAGTCTTCGATCCTTCAAAAGGTATCAACATGGTAGATTCAATGACGACAGTAGACTTATCTGTTAACTACTACGGCATTGAAAATACAGTATTAACACTTGGTGCTACCAACTTGTTTAATGAAGAACCACCATTTGCTTACCACGACTTCATGGGCTTTGTTGTAGACGTTCATAGTGGTCAAGGCCGCTTTGCTTACGCGCAAGCTAGCTACAAGTTCTAAGCAAGCGAACTGCAAACGAGAGATTAATCAATCGTTTTGTAAGGTATAGTAAAAACCCAGCAGATGCTGGGTTTTTTATGGCCTAATTATTTTTATCTATGTGGCTAACGCTGCTGGCGGTTACTATTCATAGACGGTACTCGAGCAGGCTGAATACTTGGTCTAATTCGCCATTTAGGTTTTATTGGTGTAAGTGGATGAACTCTTTTTTTAGCGACAATAATGTAAACGCTACCCAGAGCTGGCATATAGTTTGACGCAAATTTTTGCCAAATCCCTTGTTTGCCAAAAGTCTCACTTTGCAAACGTTCAGACTCGCCATTTAAATTTGCTAAGTCATCTCCGTCTGAACTCATATCGCTCTGCTGTCCGGCATTATGTTCTACCGCTAAATCAATATCTTTGCCTGCTAAAGTAGAGTGCAAAACACGAATATCGTCCAGAATTTCAAATCCCATTAATGCCAACCAATCTTTTACCCGCATCGGCGTGAAAAAGTGCTCACACCAAGGTGACTGCTTGCGTCTAAATGGCAATAATTTATTCATGCCTGCAAGACTTAAGGGATTGTAACCCGTTAACACCATGTAGCCATTGGGAATGAGTACCCTGTTCGCCTCACGTAATACATGATGAGGGTCTACACTAAACTCCAGCGCATGCCCTAACACGCATACATCAACGCTATGTTCGACAAATGGCAAATCATCGATATCAGCAATAACACCTGCATTGTGACGATTACCTGATACGGTAATTTGATGTTTGATTGGTGACAAATGACAATCTATTTCGCCGCTGAGCGCACCAATCTTGAGTAAATGATAACCAAAAAATTTACTGGTCCACGGTGCTACCGCTTGATTTATCGCCCCAAGCATTGTTTGTCCCATCGGCAACTCTAACCAAGTTAATGGTGTGCTAGGTTCACGATATGCAAGCGCGGATTTCATCAAGGTTAACTATCTCTCTATTCTCGCTATAATGTGTCAACAAACATTATGACGTAATGAGTTTATGAGCATCAATATAGCGCCAATTAAGGCATTTAACGACAATTATATTTGGGCAATTAGCTCCACTAACAATAACTTAGTGTTAGTTGACCCTGGCCAAGCTGCGCCGTGTATCGATTATATTAACACTCACAAATTAAATTTAGTGGCGATATTAATTACACATCATCATAGAGATCATGTCGGCGGTATCGCAGAGTTACTTGGTGCTTTTGGCGAAGATATAACAGTCTATGGCCCGAAAAACGAAGATATTCCACACTGCGACATAAAGCTAGTTGAAGGCGACAAAGTTGACTTACCTGGCCTTGGAATCGAACTAAATGTCCTCCATGTACCTGGGCACACCGCAGGTCACATCGTGTATTTCGATGACAAGCATTTGTTTTGTGGTGACACGCTGTTTTCTGGTGGTTGTGGTAGATTATTTGAAGGTACACCAAGCCAAATGCATCACTCTTTATCTAAGTTAGCTAAGCTACCCGCTTCCACAGAAGTCTACTGTGCGCATGAATACACATTGGCAAATCTTCATTTTGCGCTAACGGTAGACCCCAATAACATAGAACTACTGACTTATTTCAACCAAGTTCAGCACAAACGAGATAACGATATTTCAACGATTCCTACAACAATTGGACAAGAAGCCGCAATAAACCCATTTATGCGCTCAAATGTTGCCGATATTAAGGAATCCGCAGAGTTATATATGGACACGAAACTTGCTAGTGATGTCGAGGTATTTGCTGCAATTCGCCAGTGGAAAGACAACTTTTAACGCAATACAGCTCAAGTTTACGTTAAATAGTCCTAGATAGAAGCTTGAATAATAGGGCTAACCTTGTAGAATTCAGCTAATTTTATTGAAAAAAATCGTCTATGAAGTCTCTCTCTCATTCTCTTACAGCATCGATTACTGCCACTTTATTACTGGCAGGCTGTCAGTTAACTCCATCGTCGGAAATAGACATGGAAGTAGCTAGTAACGAACACATCGCGACACCAATTGAAATAAACCAAGCATTATTAATGGATGAAACTATCGAAGTTATCCATCCTGTCGCTGATGTAGATATCGAATTAAATAATGACAAAGTCCATGTTTCTGAAGACATTTGGGAACATATTCGCGAACGCTTAACATTCGATATACCTCAGAACAAACGCGTATTAGTGCAACGCAACTGGTATGCAAAACACCCAAGTTATCTCGACAGAGTAGCTAAACGTGCTGAGCCCTTTTTACATTACATAGTGCAAGAGTTGGAAGCCGAGAATCTCCCTATTGAGATGGCATTACTTCCAATTGTAGAAAGTGCGTTCGACCCATTCGCTTACTCACACGGTAGAGCATCAGGCATGTGGCAGTTTGTTCCTGGCACTGGTAAACGCTTTGGTATGAAGCAGAACTGGTGGTACGACGGGCGTCGTGATGTAATTGCGTCGACAAAAGGTGCCGTTGCTTACTTGAAGTACCTACATAAATACTTCGATGGCGACTGGATGCTAGCACTAGCTGCTTATAACTCGGGGGAAGGCCGTGTTCGTCGAGCAATGAAAAACAACGCGCGTAAGAATAAGCCGACAGATTTTTGGTCGTTAGACTTACCGAAAGAAACCCGTGCTTACGTGCCAAAACTTCTTGCTTTGGCAGACTTAGTTAAGCGTCCTGAAGATTTCAATATCAAATTTTACGAAATTGATAACTCACCGGTTATTGAAACAGTAGATATCAAATCGCAACTGGATTTAGCGAAAGCGGCAAGGCTTGCAGATTTGAGCCTTGCAGAGTTTCAACGTTTAAATCCAGGTTTCAATCGTTGGGCAACAGATCCTGATGGCCCTCATTATCTTGTTTTACCGAGCACTAAAGTTGAACAATTCAAAACAGGTTTAGCGAAACTCAGTGAGAAAGAACGTTTATCTTGGCAGCGTTACAAGATTAAAACCGGCGATAGCCTAATTCGAATAGCAAATAAATTCCACACCACACCGGAGCTTATCCGCAAGGTTAACAACATCAGTGGCAACAATATCCGTGCAGGTAAGCATTTGTTAATCCCTGTCGCAGCTCAGGCATTGGATGACTACATTTTGTCTCAGGATCAACGTTTAACTAAAACACAGACAAAACAACGCAATGGTGTGAAAAGTGTTCACGTTGTTAAGTCTGGCGATACCTTATGGGATATCGGTAGAAAATACAAAGTATCGACACGCAGCATCGCCAAATGGAATGGCATGGCGCCAAGAGACACTATCAAGCCGGGTCAGGAGTTGGTGATTTGGCAAAAAGTTGGTCTACGACAAACAGCGAAAAACAAAAATGCCAAAGCGATTATGCGCAACATCACGTACCGAGTGCGTAAAGGTGATTCATTCGCTCGCATCGCTGACAAATTCAATGTAAAAATAAGTGACATTGAGCGTTGGAATAGCTTAAGCAGGAAGCAATATTTGCAGCCTGGCCAAATGTTAAAGTTGTCAGTGGATATCACCAATAGCATTTAACAAATAGCGATATATTAAAAAGCTCCTCGATAGGAGCTTTTTTGTGCCCGAAACTTATGCGTAAAAAAATAGATGATTGATTTAGCCCTAATTGCCCTCTTTATCCCAACATTCTTTCTTGTAAGCATCACACCAGGCATGTGCATGACACTAGCAATGACGCTTGGTATGTCGATTGGCGTGCGCCGTACCTTATATATGATGGTCGGCGAATTGCTCGGTGTGGGTATTGTTGCTCTATCTGCTGTACTCGGCGCATCAACGATAATGCTGAATTACCCTATGGTATTTGACGTACTAAAATGGTTAGGTGCAGCGTACTTGTTCTGGGTAGGTATCAACATGTGGCAATCGAAAGGTAAGCTCGCTGTAAGCACCGAAAGTACACTCGATAACACCGATGCTAAAACTTTGTTTAATTATGGCCTAGTGACTGCACTAGCCAATCCAAAGGGCTGGGCGTTTATGCTATCACTACTGCCACCTTTCATTAACACAGAGAAGTCATTAGCACCTCAGCTAGCTGTACTAATTGCCATTATTCTTTGTAGTGAGTTTATCTGTATGATGCTTTATGCAACCGGTGGAAAAACCATTGGTAAGCTATTAACCACAAGTGAAAATGTGAAGCGCCTCAACCAAGTATCAGGTTCATTAATGATACTGATCGCTATTTGGTTGCTAACAATGTAATTCCAAGAGCCGAAACCAAAAAAACTCCTAGCGTAAACTACTTTTTCTCGGGCACCGTTGCCGCACTTCGGTAGCTTGTGATCAAAAATGAGACTTCTGTTTGTCCGCTTGCTCTGTCTTCTCTGTCATGTCCGTCTCCTGCTTCACCGGCGACTCTTCCCGTTGCTACACCAGCTGTTCCTCGACTCAGTGACAAAAATACACGCCACTGCATTTTGTCTTCACTACAACTACCAAAAAAGCCTTGCGCAGAGAATACTCGTGCTATCGAGCTATTGTTTTCAGCGAGAGGAACCTTGTCTGTCGGGGTGTCTAATTGGAAGAAAAGTGGGATTTTTCCCATAAACATATCTTCACCTTCCATATATCCGCTGTCGACAATAAGGCTATCATTCGATGTGCTTATATAGATATTGAAGGCTTGTTCTGCCACTAAATAAGCTTGGTCAAACGCAATAGTAATCTCGCCTAAACTTGTCGAAATCTTGCATTGAGACTGTCCTTCGATACACGAGGGTTCAGATAATGAAAATGAATTTTCCTGCGCAGGAGAACAGCCTATAACTGCTGAAATAACGAGCATCTTTAGTATGTAAAACACCGTCTGTTTTTTCACCAAACATCAACCTGTTAGCTAAGTCGTAGCAATATTTTAACGCTATTTTTAGCATTTATTTTAATTATCTCTGGTTTTTTTTGATTTAGAACAGGTTTTACCCTCAACGCTGATGACATTTATACGTGAAATCATTATTATGCGCACGGGTTGGAATTCCATTACAGCAACTCGCGAAATATAGGCTATAACTTAATTAGTCGATTTGGCGAATTGTCGAACGAAATCCATTCTATTTAATGAATAATTATAACTGCGGAAACCATAAACATGAGTCAAAGTAATACATCAGCAGTAGACTACAACATGACAGTTGTACGTCAATTTACTGTGATGACTGTCATTTGGGGCTTTGTTGGTACGCTGGTGGGTGTTTTAATCGCAGCACAATTGATTTGGCCTGCGCTGAACTTTGACACTCCCTGGTTAACCTACTCCCGTCTACGTCCTTTGCACACCAATGCGGTAATCTTCGCTTTTGGTACTAGTGCGTTATTTGCTACTTCTTACTATGTTGTCCAACGAACTTGTCGAACAGCACTATTTGGCGGTAGCTTAGCATCTTTCACCTTCTGGGGTTGGCAAGCAATTATTGTTGCTGCAGCCATTACGCTTCCTTTAGGCTACACGTCCAGTAAAGAATATGCTGAGTTAGAATGGCCAATCGATATTGCCATTGCTGTCGTCTGGGTTAGTTACGCAATAGTTTTCTTCGGTACGCTTATCAAGCGTACGACGTCTCACATCTACGTAGCAAACTGGTTCTTCGGTGGTTTCATTATCACTGTTGCTGTACTTCACATCGGTAACAGCATGGTAATTCCAGTGTCTATGATGAAATCATACTCGATTTACTCTGGCGCAATTGATGCGATGATGCAGTGGTGGTACGGTCATAACGCAGTTGGCTTCCTACTTACTGCTGGTTTCCTAGGCATGATGTACTACTTCGTTCCTAAGCAAGCAGAACGTCCGGTTTACTCTTACCGTTTATCTATCGTTCACTTCTGGGCACTAGTTTCACTATACATTTGGGCTGGTCCTCACCACTTACACTACACAGCACTTCCAGACTGGGCGCAAAGTTTAGGTATGGTAATGTCTATCGTATTATTCTTACCATCTTGGGGTGGTATGATTAACGGTATCATGACGCTTTCTGGTGCGTGGCATAAACTACGTAACGATCCTATCTTACGTTTCTTAATTGTTTCATTGTCTTTCTACGGTATGTCTACGTTCGAAGGCCCAATGATGGCAATCAAGTCAGTTAACGCGTTATCTCACTACACTGACTGGACAATCGGTCACGTTCACTCTGGTGCTTTAGGCTGGGTAGCTATGGTATCAATCGGTGCGATGTACCACTTAATCCCTGTACTTTTCAACCAAGAACGTATGTACAGTATTCGTCTAATCAACATCCACTTCTGGATGCACACTGCTGGTATCGTTTTATACATCGTAGCAATGTGGATTTCAGGTGTAATGCAAGGCTTAATGTGGCGTGCGGTTAACACTGACGGTACGTTAACTTACAGCTTTGTTGAAAGTTTAACAGCATCATACCCATTCTACTTCATGCGCTTCTTAGGCGGTGCATTAGTCGTAGCTGGTTTTGTTATCATGATGTACAACATGTTCAAAACCATAGGTGCTGAAAACGGCAGCCTTAAGAAAGTTGAAGCAGCTTAAGGAGAGTCAGAATGGAAAATAATATAGAAAACAAACATGAGAAAGTTGAAAAACACGTTGGTTGGTTCTTCATCTTCACTATCATGGCGATCAGCATCGGTGGTTTAGTAGAAATTACTCCGTTGTTCTTCCAAAAAGAAACAACAACGCCTGTAACTAACCTTCGTCCATACACTGCACTAGAAATGGAAGGTCGTGATATCTACATCCGTGAAGGTTGTAACGTATGTCACAGTCAAATGATTCGTCCTTTCCGTGCAGAAACTGAACGTTACGGTCATTACTCTGTAGCTGGTGAACACGTATGGGAGCATCCATTCTTATGGGGTTCTAAGCGTACTGGTCCAGACTTAGCTCGTGTTGGCGGTCGTTACTCAGATGACTGGCATCGTGCTCACTTAATTGACCCACGTTCGGTTGTGCCTGAGTCAAACATGCCAGCGTTCAAATGGTTGGCTGAAAACAAGCTTGATGGCAAGTTAACAGCTAAAAAGCTTGAAACGTTTAACCTTTTGACGCGCAACCGTGGTCACAAAGACGAACAAGGTAACTCAATTCCGCTTTACTCAGCTGAAGATATTGCAAACGCAAAATCAGATGTTGAAGGTAGAACCGAAATGGATGCAATTATTGCTTACCTTCAGTCTTTAGGTCACGCGTTGAAGTAACATTATGGACTACGGAACACTCAGAGGGTTAATCGCCCTCCTTATATTGGCACTTTTTATCATTATTGTGGTTTGGGCATACAGTAAGAAACGCAAAACGTCTTTTGACGATGCAGCGAACTCTATTTTCGAAGAAGACCGCAAGAATGAAGTAAACAAACAGGAGACTAATAATAATGTCTAGCTTCTGGAGTATTTGGATTACCGTTCTTTCACTAGGTACACTAGTAGGTTGTTACCTACTATTGCGCTGGTGTTTGAAAAACTTCGCTGGTGTCCCTGAAGGCGAATCAATGGGACACGAGTTTGATGGTATCGAAGAATTAAACAACCCACTTCCTAAATGGTGGAGTACTTTTTTCCTAGTTACTATCATATGGGGCTTCGGCTACCTACTGCTTTACCCTGGTTTAGGTAATTGGGCTGGCCTTTTAGGCTGGAAGAGTTCTAACCAAGGTATTGTTTCACTTGAAGAGTCTAAGCAGCTATCTGCAGCAAGCTTAGCGGAAGGCTCTGGTATCTTGAACCAGTACGACCGTGAAGTTCAACAAGCAGACGAGAAATATGGTCCAATCTTTAAAGCACTATCTGCTCGCGACATCGAAGACATCGCTAAAGATGAAGAAGCGCTTAAAATTGGTCAACGTTTATTCTTACAAAACTGTGCACAGTGTCACGGCTCTGATGCTCGTGGTACAACAGGCTTCCCAGACCTAACTGACAACGATTGGTTATATGGCGGCAAGCCAGCAGACATCAAGTACTCGTTAGTACACGGTCGTGTTGCACAAGGTATGATGGCTTGGAAATCGGCACTAGGTGGTGAGCAAGGCGTTAAAGAAATGGCTGCTTACGTATTAAGCTTAAGTGGTCGTGAACACAATGCTGAAGACGCAGCGAAAGCAGCGCCTAAGTTTGCAATGTGTGCAGCTTGCCACGGTTCTGAAGGCCAAGGTAGTGTTGCAATGGGTATCCCATTAGGTGCACCAGCACTTAACGACAACATTTGGTTATACGGTGGCTCTCAACGCGCTATCGAAGAAACAATCCGCAACGGTCGCGCAGGTGTAATGCCAGCTTGGTTAGATATTTTAGGCGAAGACAAGATTCACGTAATCAGTGCTTACGTTTACAGCTTATCTAACAAATAAGATTAGATTAATCTAAAAGAATCAAAGGGCTTGCTAAGAAATTAGCAAGCCCTTTTTTATTGACCTAGATCTTAAATATTCCAAATATCCATAGTCGTTGAATTGGAAAAACAGTACAATGTGCGCAAATTAAATTTAGCTATTTAAAACGAATGAAAACACCGTGGTACAAAGAGCCTTGGGCTTGGTTAGTCTTTTTCTTACCTTTTTCTGCAGTAGTTGCAGGTATTACTACTCTCATCATCGCGAATACAGATCCTGACGACTTAGTTGTCGGCGATTATTACAAAAAAGGTAAAGCCATCAACTTTCAAGTATCCAAAGTTAAGTTAGCGCAAAAACTAGGAATGAAGTTCGGTTTAAAATTAGTAGACAATGCGCTTATCATTACACCTACAGGCATTGAAAAACGTTTTCCATTGCTTAAAGTCAACTTTTACCACCCTACTCAAGAAGAGCGTGACTTTGAACTTTCATTGACGCCGGACGGCAGTGGTGATTTCAGACATAATTTTAGTTCACCTGTTTCGGGCAAATGGCGTATTACATTGTCACCATTTGACGACAGTTGGAAAATTCAGCAACAAATCGCACTTCCACAAGCAGATTTTATCGAAATTATCCCGGATCCAGCACAAGCTCAGTAGTAGACGAATAGACAATGTCAGCCTCATGTTTTCACTGTGGTGAACTTATTCCGCCAGGGATAGATTTAACGGTTGTTATCGATGATAAAGCGCAGCCAATGTGCTGTGCTGGTTGTGAAGCCGTAGCCCAAACTATCGTTGATAATAAGCTCACCGATTACTATAAATTCCGTACTGAAAATGCGCAGAAAGGCGTGGATTTAGTGCCAGAGCAACTAAAACGTAATCAATTACTTGATGACGATAATTTGCAACACGAGTTCACCCATCAAACTGGCGAACATCGCGAAACCATACTTACGGTTGACGGCATAACCTGTGCTGCGTGTGCTTGGCTAATTGAAATGAAATTAGAACAAGTACCGGGTGTGGCTGATATTTCCGTTAATGCGACTACTCAGCGAGCTACAGTAAAATGGGCTAATGACACGATTAAGCTGTCTAAAGTTATTGAGTATATTGAACGCCTTGGCTATCACGCACTACCATTTAAAGCTAGCGAAAGTGAAGAGCTCAACATCAAGCAAAGTAAGACCTTCATTAAACGTCTAGGCGTTTCAGGCATCTTGATGATGCAAGTCATGATGATCGCTATCGGCCTATATTTCGGCGCGTTCTCTGATATGGCTGAGCACAACTTAGTCTACTTACGCTACACCAGCTTAGTATTAACCACGCCTATTATTTTTTATGGCGCATTCCCTTTTTATACTGGGGCGATCAGCGCATTAAAATCTAAACGCTTATCTATGGATGTGCCCGTATCCATTGCCATCTTACTGGCATTTTTTGCTAGTGCTTGGGCGACAGTGATGCAAACAGGTGAAGTATATTTCGAATCTGTTTCCATGTTCACCTTCTTACTGCTTATCGGTAAGTTCCTTGAATTTAGAGCGCGCTCTAGAGCGGCTCAAGTGTCAGCGAACCTTTTAAAATTAATGCCAATGACGGCAACGAAACTGGTCGATGGCATTGAACAGTTTGTAACAGCGAAGTCACTAGAAATTGACGATCAGTTGATGATTAAGCCTGGCGAAACGGTACCAGCAGATTGTGTTATTGAGAGTGGCGCCAGCCATATTAACGAAGCTATGCTTTCAGGTGAACAGCGGCCTGTTGCCAAAGAAACTGGCGATATGATTTACGCTGGTACAATTAATGGCGATGGCAACTTAATTGTTCGCGTTAAGCAACCGGGCAGCGATACATTCTTAAGCCAACTTATTCGCCTAAGTGAATCTTCTCAGGCACACAAACCCAAAATCGCACAGTTGTCAGATAAAATTGCCCAATATTTTGTCGCGATTATTTTATTTACTGCGATCGGAACAGCTATTTACTGGCAACAACACATGCCAGAAGAGGCCTTCTGGATCACCTTGTCTGTACTTGTTGCAACCTGCCCTTGCGCATTATCGCTTGCCACACCAACAGCTTTAACTTGTGGTACAACGCGCCTCAACCGAGATGGCATCATGATTAAGTCAGGCCATGTAATCGAGACTATTCCTGAAGTTGATACATTTGCCTTTGATAAAACAGGCACATTAACGCAAGGTGATTTCCAGCTCGTTAAGTTTGAGGCTATACAAGCAAGTTCTCAGCAACCTGACTCTGAGCAATCTGCCCCTGAGAAAACCTGCTACCAGCAAGACGACATACTGAATTTTGTAGCTGCACTGGAAGCACACTCTCAACACCCATTGGCCCAAGCTTTTAGCCAATACCGAAACTACCTAACTTCTGCATTCGATGTCACTGTGCACCCTGGATTAGGTATTTCTGGCACAATAGAACACGGTGGCAAACAGCTCAATGTTAAGCTGGGTAAAGCCAGTTGGATGCTTAACGATGATTCTCTTTCAGCGCATCTCAATGCCCAGATCATTGTCGAAATTGACAATGAAACGGTAGCAGCACTTTATTTAGAAGACCAAGCTCGCGATGACGCGAAATCACTACTGGATTGGTTGGCGAGTCAAAATATACAAAAGCTAATGCTTTCTGGTGATGGTGCTGCGGGCTGTGAAAAAGTTGCCAAGGAACTTTCACTGGATGAAGTACATTCAAGCCTTTCTGCACATGAGAAAATGGCTTTAGTGCAGGAAAAACAGAAACAACGTACGCTAGCAATGGTTGGCGATGGCGTAAATGACACTCCTGTATTTAGCGCAGCTCACGTTGCTATTGCAATGGGAAGCGGTACCGATGTTGCTAAAAGTGGTGCTGATGTTATTTTATTAAATAATCAATTATCATCAATACAAGTCCTGTTGAATGTCGCTAAATCAACAAGGCGCATTATTTGGCAAAACTACCTTTGGGCATTTGGCTATAACGCCATTGTGTTACCGTTAGCAGTTGCAGGATTTATTACCCCGTACATGGCTGTGATCGGTATGTCTGCAAGTTCCATATTAGTGATTACTAATTCATTAAGACTGTTGAAAAAATGAGTGTAATTTACGTTTTAATCCCAATCGCCATTATCCTAACAATAGTGGGTATTTATCTATTTTTCTGGGCTGTGAAAACCGAGCAGTTTAACGACCTAGAAAAAGAAGGGTTAAGTATCTTATTTGACGACAATAAATCGGATAACGAAAAGCACGAACAAGAAGATAGTAGTCAAGAAGACCAAGTCAACGGTAATGCGCCTGCACCCAAAAGCAAAGACGAAAGCTAGATAACTAATGACCATTGATTACCTTTCGGCATTTATCATTGGTTTATTAGGCGCAGGACACTGCATTGCTATGTGTGGTGGTGTATCTGGGATGTTGCTTTCCGCGTTACCACAGCAATCACAACGCGCCAAGTGGCCGCTAATTCTTGGTTACAACATTGGGCGAATAGCATCCTATAGTTTAATCGGTGCCATTGTCGGCTTTAGTAGTTCCCTAGCCGCTAAAACGGCTGGCGTGCCATTGCATGGCCTGCGATTAGTGTCAGGTGTTTTCCTAATTTTACTTGGGCTATACCTTGGTCAGTGGTTATTTTTGCTCACCAAAATAGAACAGGCTGGTAAGCTCCTTTGGCGTCATATCGCCCCGCTTGCCAATCATGCGCTACCAGTTGATTCAGTCAAAAAAGCGGTAATGCTAGGTGCGATTTGGGGTTGGTTACCCTGCGGCTTAGTTTATTCCACGCTCACTTGGTCACTTGCCAGTGGTAACGCGTTAGACGGAGCTTTGATAATGGCTGCATTTGGTCTCGGCACCCTACCCGCTTTAATATCCTTGTCTGTAGGTGTCCTTTCAGTAAAAAAACTACTTCAGTCCGTTCTATTTCGTAAATCCATGGCATTCTTGGTAATTATATATGGTATTTACACGGTCTTAGTTGCCTACCAAGCCATGTTTTAATATCATTGCACTGTTTCAATAATTTAGAACTAAGGTGATAGTTCATGTCAAACGCATGCCCAGGAAGAGGCCATATTCATTGTCAAAACTGTAGTATTAGTGAATTGTGTATACCGTTTTCATTAAACGAGCAAGAACTTGATACCCTAGACAATATTATTGACCGCAAACGCCCAATTCGAAAAGGCGAGCAAATTTTCCAAGACGGTGAAGCACTTCATTCTTTGTTTGCTATTCGTTCAGGAACATTCAAAACGTTTACCATAGATTCTAACGGTGAAGAACAAATCACAGGATTTCACCTAGCTGGCGACCTACTTGGTTTCGATGCATTAGCCAATAGTGAACACCAAAGTTTTGCCCAAGCGCTTGAAACAGCGATGGTATGTGAAATTCCATACAACACACTTGATGAACTCTCTGATTCTATGCCAGCACTAAAACGTCAAGTGTTGCGCTTAATGAGTAATGAAATTCGCACAGACCAAGAAATGCTTTCCTTGCTTAACCGTAAGAATGCAGAACAACGTTTAGCGACATTTTTGTCAACGCTAAGCACACGTTACAAAGCGCGTGGCTTATCGCCAAGCGAATTCAGACTCACCATGACTCGTGGTGATATCGGCAACTACATTGGCCTTACTGTTGAAACGATTAGCCGATTACTTAACCGCTTCCACAAAGAAGGTGTTATCTCGGTGGACGGTAAGTTAATAACCATCAACAACCTTGAACAGCTCAATAAAATAGCACTTTTGTAAACGTCCAGTAGCACTAATTCAAATTCATAGAAAAGGCAAAACATAGGTTTTGCTTTTTTATTGGTCTGCACTTACCAACCCTATCAAGTTAAGCTCAAATTAACGCCACTTTCCTTCCCATAACACTCAAGCTATGCTTTATATAAATGGCATTAACTACTTATTTCATTTGGTTTTAATTGAATACCGTATGATTTGTTGATTTAAAACAAATAATTATTTAGCGTAAATGGCACACTGACAAAGTCACCCGATACGAGAAGAGGTCGATATGGAAGCTTACAAAAATATTTTGGTTGTCGTAGATCCTTCAACCGATGAACAAAAAGCACTCAGTCGAGCAGTCGAGTTTGCTTCAAAAACTACCACTAAGATCACAGCGTTTTTGAGTATTTACGACTTTTCTTACGAAATGACGACCATGCTTTCTAGCGACGAGCGCGAAGCAATGCGTCAAACAGTTATTAATGACAGAAAGGTATGGATTGAAGAGCGTATTAAAGCGATTGGCGCCAGCGTTGAAGATATCGATATCAAGGTCATTTGGCACAATAGACCATTCGAAGCCGTCATTGACCAAGTAATAGATCATGGTTTTGATGTGGTGTTCAAGGGTACACATGAGCACGATAAATTAAAGTCGGTGATCTTCACCCCAACTGACTGGCACTTGTTGCGTAAGTGTCCTTGTCCACTTCTATTAGTCAAAGATCATTCTTGGCCTGCTAATGGCAACATTTTAGCAGCGGTCAATGTCGGTAGTGATGAAGACGAACACCAGTCACTCAATAAAATTATCACTGAAGAAGCCAAACATTTAGCAGACATTATCAGTGCGAATGTTAATTTAGTGAACTCATTCCCGGGGACGCCAGTTAATATCGCAATAGAAATCCCTGAGTTCAATGCTAGCCAATACAACGATACTATGCTTCAGCACCATAAGGATGCTATGGCTAAACATGCTGATACCTATGGTATTGATAGAGAGCGAACATTTGTTAAAGAAGGTTTGCCGGAAGATGTGATCGAAAGCTTGTCGCAAGAACTAGATGCCGAGCTTGTAATACTTGGTACCATTGGTCGTACAGGGTTGTCCGCAGCTTTGATTGGTAATACAGCAGAGCATGTTATCGACCGCTTAAACTGCGATGTATTGGCTTTAAAACCAGCAGGTTATGTTTCACCTCTGCAAAGTTAGCCTGTATATCTTTTTTAAAGGTGTGGTGCACCCCAACCAATTGCTACACCTATTATCTTGAGCCAGCGCTTGCGCTGGCTAATTTTTACTTATCATCCCAAGCACTAACCATTATAATACGCGCCCATTTCTTGCTGTGACTATCTGGGTATGACAAACGTAGACAATAGAAAAGACATATACGAAGCCAATAAATTGCAAAAGAAGCTTCGTAGTAAAGTAGGTAAAGCAATTGCCGATTATAATATGATCGAAGATGGCGACGTCATTATGGCGGCTATTAGCGGTGGTAAAGACTCTTTTGCCATGCTCGATATATTGCTAGGTCTACAAAAGTCTGCACCTATCGACTTTAAAGTTATCGCCGTAAATATGGACCAAAAGCAACCGGGCTTCCCTGCGCACATCTTGCCAGATTACTTCGAATCGCTTGATATCCCTTATTACATTATCGATAAGGACACCTATTCTGTTGTTAAAGAGAAAGTGCCAGAAGGGAAAACAACCTGTGGTCTTTGTTCACGATTAAGACGCGGTACTTTGTATTCATTCGCCGAAGACATAGGCGCGACAAAAATTGCTCTAGGTCATCACATGGACGACATCGTAGAAACATTATTCTTGAATATGTTCTTTGGCGCTAAGCTTAAAGCCATGCCGCCTAAGCTGCGCGCGGATGATAACCGTAATACCGTCATTCGCCCATTAAGTTATTGTCGTGAAGCTGATATAGCCCGATATGCTCAGATTCGAGAATACCCTATCATTCCATGTAACCTTTGTGGTTCACAGGAAAACCTTCAGCGTCAGAATATTAAAGCAATGTTGACACAATGGGATGCGAGCACACCAGGTCGTGTTGAAAATATTTTTAAGTCACTCAAGAACGTTAGCCCAAGCCAACTAGCAGACACAGAGTTGTTTAACTTCACTGATTTACCTATCGACAGAAGTGAACCAAAACAAGCGTATGACTACTCAAAAGAAACTGTCTCATCTACCAATATCGATGAATCATTAATTATCGACGTGTCTAACGTTTAGTAACCTACCTAGCGAGGAGAGACCTCTACTCTCCTTGCCCATTAATTGTTCAATGCAATTTGCTAACTTCTCGTTATACTGAGAAAAAACAAAAACAACTCCACACAACTTTAGATATGTTAGAAAAGCTTTTTAAACTGACTGAGCACGGTACGAACATACGCCGCGAGCTGATCGCAGGATTAACCACCTTCTTAACCATGGCATATATTATTTTTGTAAACCCAACTATGTTGGCTGATACAGGAATGGACCATGGTGCAGTCTTTGTAGCCACATGTGTAGCTGCTGCCATCGGTTGTTTTATTATGGGGATGTACGCCAACTACCCCATAGCACTCGCACCAGGAATGGGATTGAACGCGTTCTTTACCTATACCGTTGTATTGGAAATGGGCTATACGTGGCAAGTGGCTCTCGGTGGCGTATTTATCTCGGGTATTGTTTTTGTCATTTTAAGCGTACTACGCATTCGAGAATGGATTATCAATAGTATTCCACAGGCACTCCGCTATGGTATTGCAGCAGGTATCGGCTTATTCCTCGCATTTATCGCGCTCAAAAGTGCAGGCATTGTTGTTGATAATCCAGCAACCTTAGTCGATATGGGTGATTTAAGTGCATTTCCACCACTAATGGCAGCGCTCGGACTTTTTCTGATTGTTGCCATGGCTAGCCGACAAATTAACGGTGCTGTACTTTACTCGATTCTAATTATCACTGGCTTAGGTATTCTGTTTGGTGATATTGACTACAATGGCTTGATGTCTACGCCGCCAGATGTCGCAGCAACCTTTATGCAGCTAGATATCGCGGGGGCGACCGAAGTCGGCATGATAAGCGTAATATTTGCTTTTTTATTCGTCGACTTATTTGATACCTCAGGCACCTTGATTGCGGTAGCACAAAAAGGAAATTTGCTTGACGAAAAGGGGAACCTACCTCGTCTAAACAAAGCGCTATTGGCTGATTCATCCGCCACTATTGCCGGAAGTATGCTCGGAACATCTACCACTACTAGCTATGTTGAAAGTGCTTCAGGCGTTAGCGCGGGTGGTAGAACAGGTTTAACCGCAGTTACGGTAGGCTGTTTATTTTTACTCGCTATTTTATTTTCACCGCTAGCGGCTATGGTGCCAGCATATGCGACTGCCGGCCCACTCTTTTTCGTTGCCGTTTTGATGATGTCTAGTCTAGTCCATATCAAATGGGATGACTTACTTGATGCTGTGCCAGCAACTCTTATTTGTATTACCATGCCACTCACTTTCTCGATTGCACATGGTATTGCTTTTGGTTTTATCAGCTACGCTGCAGTACGCATCTTTGCAGGAAAGTTCGACCAACTGTCAGCGAGCGTATTGGTATTAGCAGCATTATTTATCGTAAAGTTTATCTACTTTGCATAATCACGAAGCCTAGTGGCCCAGCCAGGTCACTAGGCAACTTCAAGAGCCTAACAGCAGGCACTAAAACCTCTAAGCACTCTAAATATGCACTTTTCTATCAGCCATTTAACAACACCTTATGCGCGCGCGATAACAATTACATTGATAAGTAGGCTTTTTCGCCAATATATAGGTTGATTAACAGTTCACCCAAAACAAAAACAAACATATTCTTTATAATTCAACAACTTAAAGTTGGCATGTTGTTCGCTAGTCTTTTCATAACTGAAAAGAGGAACACTTATGGAAAGCCAATCAATACAAGAACTAAAACCCGTTGGCAGTGGAAGGCGCATCACCATCATTGCGTATTACGAACTCACCCGCCTTTTTAATACTCGTAGAGGATGGATGGCATTAATTGCCTTTGCACTTGTTTGGTATTTTATCTTCAGGTATCCGGTGTCTTATGCATCTTCTATCGTTACACAGCCTGATTTCACCGACATGATTAGCCAAGCATTAGGCATGCTAAATGCCGACAAATTGCTCGATTGGCCAATTGCTGAACTCACCATTTACTGGGTTATTTCGTTAATCCTCTACCCCATATTTTCACTGTTTATCACCGCAGACCAAATATCATCTGACAGAGCTCGAGGCACGCTGCGCTTTCTCGTGCTTCGTTCAACTCGATTCGAATTATTCGTAGGGCGCTACTTAGGTCAGATGTTAATCCTAACGATTCTCGTGTTTGCAACAATTTCAGCCGCCTCTGGCATGGCAGTTTATAGAGACGCCTCTTTACTCAGCCACGTACCATTGAATATAGGTTTTATCTTGTTTCACTTATTTGTTGTTCTCTTACCTGTTGTTGCAATCACGGCCCTTACTTCTGTGGTTTGTCAATCAGCACGTTCTGCAACATTTTTGGCGATCATAGGTTTATCTGCGTCATTTATTTTGACTGGTGTAGCAATTCATTATTTTCCGAAACTCGCCTTTTTGGATGACTACTTGATTGGTGCACAAGTAAATGACCTCGCAATATCTGTTGGGCTTACTTCACTAAACCACATCTCTCTGCCAATAACTCAAGCTTTGGTTATCTTGGCAATTGCCTATACATTATTTAACAGGAAAGCGTTATGAGTAGTATCATCAACTGCCAAAATATCAGTCACCGTTTCGGTCAAACCCTCGCACTTAACGAAGTTAATTTTAATGTTGAATCGGGAGAACCGATTGCATTAGTGGGGCCAAATGGTGCAGGTAAAACAACACTCTTTAGTATTCTGTGTGGCTACTTAAGACCAACGTCGGGAACAATAGAGATTCTTGGCCATAGGCCTGGCTCTCCTGCGCTATTTGGCCAACTGAGCGCCCTACCGCAGGATGCACAGTTAGATCCCAGGTTTTCGGTGATGAAACAACTTCTGTTTTTCGCGAAACTACAAGGCATGAATAAACAGCAAGCCCTATCTGAAGCTAATAGAGTGCTTGAGCTAGTAGGTTTGGCGCAGAATAAACAGGCGAAACCAGCAGAACTGAGCCATGGTATGAGAAAACGTATTGCTATCGCACAAGCACTGATGGGAAGCCCCAAGCTCGTTCTGCTCGACGAACCAACTGCTGGCCTCGACCCTTTAAACGCGAGAATCATCCGCAAACTCATTAGCGACTTGTCATCACAAACCACATTTATGGTGAGCTCACACAACCTAGACGAACTTGAGAAACTTTGCCAAACCGTACTTTACCTGGAGAAGGGGCAACTCACACAGCAGCAAATAAGCGAAGTAAACACGCATCAAGGCTTTTTGACCGTGTTGTTGCATGAGACTTTGTCGGAGGAAGCTTTTGCTGCGCTCAACGCGCTAGAGGCCGTTGAAGGAGTATCGCAAAGTCAACGAATGGAATATGTGATCACTTACGATAATCAGCTAGAGCCCTATTTTGACCAGCAGCTATTACAATTTTTTGCCGACCGTTCAATTAAGTATCGACAGTTAACCAAAGGACGTTCACTGGAAGAACAATTATTTAACGAACGAGAACTTAATGAACAAGACCTCAATGAAAAAGGGATCTATGAGCAAGAGTTCAATGTTATAAACGGCTAATGCGGTTAAGATTTGCGGCGCTATTGAATCTGCAGCGCCGCTGGTTGTTCTTTTACAACCTCATCAATGAGTGGTTCTGCTGGTTGCTCTACAGGTGGAAAATACGATTGGTTATGTCGGAGCATATCATTAATTTCCATGATGTAGTCATTACCGCGTTCAGAATATGAGACAAGCCCTGTCGCCAACACTTCCGGTGATAATGGTTGCTCATAAGCACGTAAATTTGCTCGAATTGCACGTAAATTCTCATAAGCAGCATTGGTATTTAAATTATTGAGATAGCGAGTTACCGCATCATTAACACTTTGAAATGCCTCAACTTCATGATCTGCTCCTTCATTCCGAGCTCTAGGTACCATGCCACAGCCTTTGCTGTAACACCAAATTCCAAAAAAGTTTAACCCAATGCGCGCGAAACGTGATGTTCCCCAAGCCGATTCATTGGCAGCCTGCACCAATACTAATGCATCAGGAATTACATCTACTCTTAGTTTCAATGCCGCTAGTTGTTGATCAACTGGTAAGCGAGAGGATACGCGATAACGCTTGTTCAATTGACCAAGCTGCTGAGTATGCTCATCCGCCAGCACTTGCGTCATATCATAGTCTTTAATTATCTCTGCTAGCACAGCTTTTTCTGCCATGATGACACTATTGGCTTTTTCTATCGATGGCGAAATGAAGTCAAAGAACGCCTTTTTCTTAGTTCTGATATCCGTGATTTTGCCAAAATCGGGCAAATCTACGTTATGCAAAGGCTCCTCAGGCGGCTCTGGCTCAGGCTCAACCACTACTGGCTCAACTTCTTTTACCGGGGTGAAAGGAGGTTTAATAATAAATGGGCGGACTAAGGCTGCAATAAGGACAACTGTCCCTACAATCCAGGCGCCGATTTTTAGTAACTTTGTGAACATCTAGTTAAGTGCCTTATTTCGTCCATTGAATTAATGAGGTCGCTTATTAAAAGCTCTCAAGCTAAGCAATGAAAATATCATTGTCAGAGTCATTACTGGTGCCTTTGCTATTTCCATTGCCTTGGCTACTGCCTGAATTCCCGCCAGAACTATTATCTGAATTGTCATTAAAGTCTGATTTCACTGCTTGCAACTGCATACCAAAAATATCGCGATACAGTACGCCTTTCGCATTGAAGTATAGCGGTGCTAAGTAGGACATCAAAAAGAAGAAAATGGCCATTGCCAGAATATCACCACCGCCTGAGCCATTACCGCCAAACAATGCAAACGGCATCGCGGCGACAATAAGCCCCATAAACAGCGCAAGGTAAACGAAGAAGATGTTAAACATTTGAAAGCGCAGTGCCTTGATAGAAAGTACAATAGCTTTCGCTGGAGACAGCTGCTTCTCTACAACTAATGGAATCGTTAATGACAAGAGAACAGCAATGAAAATCCCCGGAATAATAAATAGCTGTAATCCTAGGCTAATAAACATTGACGTCATCACAGCACAAAGCGCTACCCAACTTCCGCGTCGTAAAAATGAAAACACCAATCTAGGGCGCGTTTTTATGCCCACGGCATGTAAGACGCCCATCATTTCGACGCCAGCAATAAAGGGGTAAATGGCTATTGTCACTAATAGGTTTAACGCCACCATTGCCTCTGGATTCGCCAACGCACTTTCTAAACCACCAAAGTACTGGCTACTGATAAAGACAATGGCGAGTCCTAAGAAAAAGACAAAAATAAGCCCTAAGTTTATCGACAAGCGGTTAGCATTAGTTAATTGCCAAGCTTCCGACAATACATCTCTAGGCGTAATAACGTACTCGCCCTTCACTGCTTTATCTACATTGCCGCCAATTTGAATTTGTTGTTTTTCTTCCACAAAAAAAACCTTATTTAGGTCACTGAATCCAGTATTTTACCGGTAATGTGACGTATTACTGCCAATTATTAAATGCGTATAACTGGCGTATATTTGCGGCTATTGTACCCTAAACACCTTCAACCTGCTGTTTACTTTTTGTTCGCACAGAGCAGCTTTATCGCTAGCGAAAGGCAAACTTAGCTTTACACTGTCCTTACATCTTATGGAGGCTAGCAAGAAAGCGTTTAAAATATTGGGCACCTTTTTCATGCGCTAACGCGATATTATCTTCTGGAATTTGCTCCGGATTTTGATAAACCGATAGCACCTTTTCCATACTCGCTTCACGAATGAGGTGGATCGTAGGAAATGGAGAGCGATTAGTATAATTCGCAGCTGATGCCTCATCTTCGCCCTCGAACACATAATCTGGGTGAAAGCTGGCAACTTGCAAAATGCCTTCAAGCTCGAGGTGCTCGATTAAGTCATTGGCATAATCGACCAGATCTAAATATTTATCGAATTGACGAAACCCGGTGGTGTAGATAACAAGGCTTGTTTCTACTTTTGGATTGTCTATCAAGTACAAACATTCGGCGGCAAGCTCTTCAATAGCAGGTTCTATTCGCCCTAAGCTGCTTTTATGATAACGAATTGTGTTGTTAACGAATTCCTTTTTTGCGAAAGGACAAAAGTTAAGGCCGATAACAATGGTTTCAAGCCACTGTTTTGTTTTGGTAATTGCTGGATGTTCAGTTGTCGACATAAATATAATAAATATAAAAGGTTTAATTATCTTGTTGCTGGAGCGCCCACATAGACGCGTAAAGCCCGTTAGCCTGAATAAGTGTTTGGTGATTGCCTTGCTCTACCAACTGCCCTTGACGCATAACAATGATGTTGTCTGAGTCAACAATAGTCGATAAGCGATGAGCAATGACTAAACTCGTTTTATTTTTACTCACTTGCCTAATCGCCCTCAGTATTGCTTGCTCTGAATGGCTATCTAACGAAGACGTCGCCTCATCAAACACGAGAATCTCTGGATTCTTTAGTATAGTTCTGGCAATTGCCACACGCTGTTTTTCACCACCCGACAATTTAAGCCCCCTTTCACCTACTGTGGTAGCTGCTTTATCAGGCAATGAGTCAACAAACTTGTCTAAATGTGCCAGCTTAATCGCCTCATAAACTGCTTCTTCACTGGCATCGGGATTACCGTAGTGCACGTTAGCAAATAAGGTATCATTAAATAAAACGGTATCTTGAGGGACGATACCAATATGTTGCCGTAGGCTTTGTTGTGTGACACTACTGATATCTTGGCCGTCGATTGAAATACTGCCATTATCTGGATCATAGAATCGAAAGAGCAGTTTCACTAACGTCGACTTACCAGAGCCACTATCACCGACTACAGCAACTTTCTGTCCTGGCTTAACATCAAAGCTCAACTGATTAATCACTTTGCGTTTATTGTTGTAGCCAAATTCAACTTGCTCAAAACGAATACTCCCTTCAGTCACGTTAAGACCTTGAGCGTCTGGCATATCGTTAATTTTTGGCTGTTTCCCTAAGAGGTTAAACATGTGTTCAATGTTAGCCATGGAGCCCTTAATTTCACGATAGACAAAGCCAAGAAAATTGAGAGGGATAAAAAGCTGCATCATAAACGCGTTAATCAGGACAAAATCACCCAACGTCATTTGCTCATGGGTGACTTGGTAAGCAGCAAGCCCTAACATCGATGTCATTGATATTGCGATGATTAACGCTTGCCCGCCATTTAGCGCAAATAAGGACAAGCGATTCTTAATTTTCGCCTGTTCCCACTGTGCTAAGTTGTTGTCGTAAGCGTTAGCTTCATAATCTTCGTTGGTGAAGTACTTAACGGTTTCGTAGTTAAGCAGGCTATCAATAGCACGGGTGTTACTGGTTGAGTCTGCCTTATTTGCTTCTCTAATATAGCCAGTACGCCATTCTGTCGCTTTAACTGAGTAGCCTACGTAACAAACGATAGATATCAGCACGATAAGTGAAAAATAGACACCGTAGTTGTACCAAAGAATCCCCATGACCATGATAATTTCTAATAGGGTTGGGACGATATTAAATACCATGAAACGCATCAAAAAGCTGATACCTGACGTGCCTCTGTCGATATCTCTCGACAATCCTCCCGTTTGCCTATCTAGATGAAAGTCAAGCTCTAGGCGATGAAGGTGCTTGAACACATTCAACCCAATGCGACGAATTGCCCTTTCAGTTACACGGCCAAATAAGGTGTCACGTATTTCAGCAAATAGCACCGTAGAAAAGCGTACTAAGCCATAAGCCGCTACCAAGCCTAGCGGCACTAAATAGATTTTATCGGCGTTTTGTTGATCTAACGTATCAACGAGGTCTTTTAGGATAAAAGGAAGGTAAACACTCGCCAGTTTAGTAAATACTAAACACAGCATGGCGATAAAGATTCTGACTCGAAACTCAAGTAAATAAGGCCAAAGTGTTTTTAGCACACGCCAATTAATTTCGTTCACTTCATGATCCGGATAATTACTGCGTCGCATGACTTTCCTTAGTTAGTAAAATTTGAATGACGTTAGCTGAATGGAAGCTGGAAGCACACATCATATGGCGTTCAGCAAAGTGCATGATAACTTTGTGCCAGTAACTATGCTCTATCTACTATGTCCGAGCTTATATGTGATAGCTAAAATGTGTAAGCTACTTGGTAGGTAAACCCAAGTAGCGTTAACGGCAACTATATACTGATGTCGTGCTTACCGTGCTGCTTTTTCGCCGCCAAGTATTCTTTATTATCCGACTTCATATGAACTTGTGTATTCACTATCGCTTGGATATCAACATGCTCAGACAACGCTTTGGCTTTGCGCGGATTATTGGTCATTAGCTTTATCGCGTCGATATCCATCGCGTTGAGCATGGCAATAGCATGCTCAAAACTACGCTGGTCATCATCAAAACCCAGTTCATTGTTTGCTTGGTATGTGTTTAAACCTTGGCTTTGGAGTACATAAGCGTCAATCTTATTGTATAAACCAATGCCACGCCCTTCTTGACGCATATATAGAATCACGCCACCAATATCTGCCATAGTTTCAATGGCTTCATCAAGCTGTTCGCCACAATCACAACGTGAAGAGTGAAACACATCTCCCGTCAAGCATTCAGAATGAACGCGCACTAGCGGCACATCTTGATTTAAATCAGCTTGCTTAAACACAATAGCGACATGCTCATTGTCTTTATCAAAACAGGTAAAGCTGATGATTTCAGCGTCGATATCACTTTTTGAACCCACTTTTAGGCTCACTCGTGCTCTTATTTCAGACATAAATTTTAAAAACTCTTACTGCTCTAGCAACTTTGTTTCTCTACAGTTGCTCTAAAACTTCTTGGGTGAATTTTACCTTTTGTCGAGTAAAATCGCGAATTTATCTGCACATTCCAAACTGCGCTAGCGCCCGCTATATAACGGCTATATGCAAGGTAACGGGTTAACATAACCAATGAATATAACCAATATTTCGCCATCAACTAAACTTATAAGGAGTCCACCACCAATGAGAGGATGTGAATATGAGCGCTATATGGAAAAACCACGCCATGCATTTAGCCAATATGATTAATTGCAATAACGAAACACAAGCACATTTATATTTAGAGCAACTCATGCTATTTCCGGTTGATGTACAAGACAAAATAATCGAGGAGATAAGTAACCTCAGTCACTGCAATAGTGACGCTGTCGCCGATATCATAGGCCGATACTCTATGCCAGAGCTCAAATAACAGAGCCATTTAACAAGAGAGTAACGATAAAGTGCTAATTATTAACGTTATAAGTAAATGTTTTCACCCCTTCGCCACTTTTAACAAGTGCTACCCATTAGTGCGGAGGCAAATTTTCTATTGATACTTACCGTTGCAATTGTTGTGCACGCAACTTTGCAATATCATCACGGAGCGCCGCAGCTTGTTCAAACTCTAGATTCTTGGCATGGTCTAGCATCGTTGCTTCAAGCTGCTTAATTTTCTCTTCAATTTCTTCAAACGACAGCACTTGATAACTTGCCTGCTGCTCTGCCACTTTGTTAGCTATTAGCTGCTCTTCCGGCGTAGCACCAACATCCATAACGTCAGTAATCTTACGAATAACGCCTTTTGGTACTATGTTATTAGCCTCGTTATGCGCTTGCTGTTTCTCACGACGTCTATCGGTCTCATCAATAGCTCTACGCATTGAACCTGTAATTCGATCAGCATACAAAATCGCTTTACCATTAACGTTACGAGCAGCACGACCTATGGTTTGAATTAACGAACGCTCTGAACGCAAGAAACCTTCTTTGTCTGCATCAAGGATGGCGACTAGAGAAACTTCTGGCATGTCCAGACCTTCTCGCAAGAGGTTAATGCCAACTAATACATCAAACTTACCTAAACGAAAATCTCGGATGATTTCGACACGCTCTACGGTATCGACATCAGAATGCAGGTAACGAGTCTTTATATTGTGCTCATGCAGATAGTCAGTTAAGTCTTCTGCCATACGCTTAGTCAATGTGGTTGCAAGTACACGTTCACCAATAGGGATGCGTTTGTTTATTTCAGAGAGTAAGTCATCAACTTGTGTATCAACTGGGCGAACCATAATTTCAGGGTCGAGTAAGCCTGTTGGTCTTACGACTTGTTCTGCAACCTCGCCGCTTGATTTTTCAAGTTCGTAGTCACTTGGTGTGGCAGAAACATAAATGGTTTGCGGTGCAAGGGCTTCAAACTCTTCAAACTTAAGCGGTCGGTTGTCAAGTGCTGATGGCAAACGGAAACCATACTCCACAAGGTTTTCCTTACGAGAACGATCCCCCTTAAACATCGCGCCTATTTGCGGCACAGTGACATGCGACTCGTCGATGACCAGTAAACCATCATCTGGCAGATAATCGAATAACGTAGGTGGAGCCTCACCATCGGCTCGTCCAGATAAATACCTTGAGTAGTTTTCGATGCCAGAGCAATAACCAAGCTCTGTCATCATCTCAATGTCAAATTGCGTGCGCTGAACAATGCGCTGCTCTTCTATTAGCTTATTATTGTCTTTAAGCTGTTTTGCTCGGTCTTTTAGTTCAATCTTAATCTGTTCAACGGCAGATAAAATTCTGTCTCTTGGCGTCGCGTAGTGAGTTTTGGGATAGACAGTAACGCGCGCTAGTGTGCGTTCAACACTACCGGTTAATGGATCGAATTCACTGATTTTTTCCAATTCTTCATCAAATAACTCAACGCGAAGCGCTAACCGATCTGATTCTGCTGGGAAGATATCAATAACATCGCCACGTACTCGATAAGTGGCACGCTGAAATGCCACATCGTTTCGGGTGTATTGCAACTCTGCCAGTCGGCGCAGAATGTCTCTCTGGTTAATAATGTCACCTTGTCGAAGGTGTAACATCATTTTTAAGTAAGAATCAGGATCGCCCAAACCATAAATAGCCGATACAGAAGCAACAATAATAACATCTCGACGCTCTAACAGCGCTTTCGTCGCAGACAATCGCATTTGCTCAATGTGATCATTTATTGAAGCATCTTTCTCAATAAAAGTATCTGTAGTAGGCACATAGGCCTCAGGTTGATAGTAATCATAGTAAGAAACAAAGTATTCAATCGCGTTATTTGGAAAGAACTCTTTCATTTCACCATAAAGCTGTGCAGCCAATGTTTTATTAGGCGCTAGCATCATTGTTGGTCTATCTAGCTGGGCAATAACATTGGCGACAGTAAACGTTTTACCTGAACCTGTTACCCCAAGTAATGTTTGATGGGCAAGACCAGACTCTATCCCTTCAAGCAACTGCGCTATCGCGGTAGGTTGATCGCCATTAGGGGTGTAATCGGAAACAAGCTCTAACGACTTCATGTTGACTGCGGCTCCACATCGATACGTTGATTTGAAAATTGACGGCTAAATGAGTAATAAGAAATAAAGGCCATCACAAGGTTGCCCAATAACGCGCCAATGAAAAAGCCTTCAATGCCGAAGAACAAGCTACCAAAGTAAGCAAGAGGTACGTAGCAAACAAACAAACGTATTACTGAAAGCACTAATGCAACCATTGGTTTGTGTAAGGCGTTAAACGAAGAGTTGGTTAATATGATGATGCCTTGTAAGCCGTAACCCAGTGGTAGTATGTAAATAAACAACTTAATTAAATCTGCCACTTCTTGTTCTTTTGCAAACGCGTCAGCAATCAATCCAGAGCACAATACAAGTAATGTATAGATACCCACCTGCCAGAACATCACGAATTTTACTGAGCTACGGTAGGCTTGCTCTACCCTTTCCATATTGCCTGCACCAAAGTTTTGGCTAATAAAGGGTGGTAAAGTCATCGACATAGCAAGTACTACGAGACTAGCGATCGACTCTATTCGAGAACCCACACCAAAAGCGGCAACAGCAGATTCACCATATTTAGCAATAATCGCTGTCATTACCGCCGCGGCGATTGGCGTTAACATGTTAGCGCCAGCAGCAGGTAAGCCGATATGCAGAATGCCTCGACAAGCAGCAATAAAGTTTTTAAACGGAATGAGATGCCCGTGTATAAGTTGCCTTTTGTGCAGTAAGATATAAAGCACAAATGCCAAGCCAAAAATCCAAGAAATTAATGTCGCAATAGCGGCCCCTTTAACCCCAAAAGCTGGTATAGGTCCGAACCCAAAAATTAACACAGGATCAAGCAATGCATTAATCAATCCAGCACTACCCATAATAATACTGGGTGTTTTGGTATCACCTGAGGCTCTTAATACCGCATTGCCAATCATTGGCCCGATTAAACAAATACTGCCTAAATACCAAACATCCATATAGTCATGAATAAGCGGTAACAAACTCTCGCTAGCACCTAATAGTAGGAATATTTCGTCGGTAAATATATAGCCAACAAATGAAAGCAGCGACACGATAACAGCAGATAAATACATAGCCGTTGTCGCGCTATCTTTAGCAGCATCCTTATCTTTGGCACCTAAATACTTAGCGATAACTGCTGATGTGCCTATGCCCAAGCCGATTGTTAAGCTGATGACGGTAAAAGTGATTGGAAAAGTAAAGCTCACTGCCGCTAACGGTTGGGTGCCCAACAATCCGACAAAAAACGTATCAACTAGGTTAAACGTCATCAACAGCACCATGCCGTATATCATGGGAATGGTCATATTTTTGAGCGTTTGACCCACAGGATCTGCTAATAAGTCTATTTGGTGCTTGTGTGATTTATCGGTCATTGAATGCTGCAAGTTGGGGACAAAGAGTCAAACGTGTATTGTAAAATATACTGATAAGAGTCGCTACGAGATTATTAAATTTCAACTATTTAAAGATGTCAGTAATTGTAAGCGTATTCATTTCAGGCTTTAAATACAGCTATTTATCAATACCAATTACATTAAATTGGTATACAGTTTTGTTAGGAAGAATACGTTACATTATTTAAAAGACAAGCACCGTACGTTAAACGGCAAGTAGCGTGCGATGTAATTATTGTTCACATAAGTAACCGATTTCATTTGGATGTTCTTAACCAGTGCCACTTTTTGGTTAAATAAGCCCCCAATAGTTGATATGACTACCGAACAAATAGGACAACGCTGCTTTTCTAGATGAAAGCGCTTTCTGAAAAAAGACTCACAGAAAAGCGGCTCTACACCATACTTGTTCAAAAATAGTACGCAACGGTGGGATTTTACACAATTAGTGGACTATTCCCTTGTTTTACAATAGTTTCGACCAAAGCGTTCATTCTTTGTACACTTAGCTACAAACCCTATTGTTTCGCTCTGTTTGCACTTTATTACACTTTAACTCACACAGTTATCCACAGCTTAGGTGGATAACTCTAAAATCAAGTTAATTTTCTGAATTAAGAGTGAGCGATAAACACTATGCCTGAACATTTTTAGCCCTATCTGAACACAAAGCATTCAAACGATGCAGAGATTAAAAAATTTGTCATTTTTGTGTTGACAGGTGCAATGTCGAGCTTTAATATTCCGCCCCGTTAACGAGACACGAGCTTGTTAACAAAATAAACCTATTCCCCTGTAGCTCAGTTGGTTAGAGCGGTGGACTGTTAATCCATGTGTCGTCTGTTCAAATCAGACCAGGGGAG
>CANLNK010000007.1 GCA_947492575.1 uncultured Thalassotalea sp. | reverse complement strand
TTAACCGCTATATAAAGCCACTAAACTGTTCAAAACAGACTTCTTAGGTCTCCCTGAGAAGTGGATGCGCATTTTAGGGATTTTAACTGCGACGTCAATACCTAAATTACAAATAATCATAAATTGTAGTTCAAACGTTCGGTTTTTGCACAATTATCTATTAAGAAAGGAAGGCAATCGCTTCTTTTACGCAATTGATGCGGTGCGCATGTGTGTTTCCATCATCTTGATATTGGCTAGCAACAAGTATCTTGTTGTGAATCCCTGCTGCCTCAGCTGCTTTCATGTCTGAAACTTTATCGCCTATAAATGCACTGTGATCCAAATTAATACCATGTTCTTTGGCTGCCTTTAAGATCATACCTGGCTCAGGTTTTCTACATTTACAGGTAATAACGTATTCGGTATCGCCCTTTTCAGGGTGATGAGGACAGTAATAAACGTCGTTAATCACGACTTCTTGCTTGAGGAACTCTTGTTTCATCCAGTCGGTTAGCGCTAGAAAATCTTCTATTGTGTAATAGCCACGCGCAATACCAGCTTGATTGGTGATGACATAAATCTCATACCCCATATCTTGGGCATATCGACAAACATCAAAAATACCGTCGATAAATTCAAAATCTTTTACTTGGTGAACATAACCAAAGTCGACATTGATAATACCATCACGGTCTAAAAATAACGCTCTTTTCATTTTATTCCTTAAACAACCTTTCTATATTGTAGGAACACATCATTCATACTATAGATAAAACAAAGGCGAGTTTAACACTCGCCTTTTAAAATTGTTTAACTAATCTATCTAAAGTTAATAGATTTGTTTAAGCATTACATGCTTAAACCACCATCTATTTCAACAACTCTTCCAGTGAAGAAGTCATTCTCTACTATGTACTTAACCGTATGAGCGATTTCCCCAGCTTCACCTAATCGTCCAACAGGTTTCATTTTCTCTAGGCGCTCACGCATTTCAGGTTTCATAGCATCAGTCATTGCCGTACGAATAACACCAGGTGCAATAGCGCCTACCCTAATACCGTAACGTCCAAGTTCACGTGCCCAGCAAACAGTCATTGCTACTACGCCTGCTTTTGACGCTGAATAATTGGTTTGCCCCATGTTGCCATTTCTTGCAATAGACGACATGTTGATGATAACGCCTTTACGTTCATTCTTAACCATATGCGCAGCAGCTTCACGTCCACATAAGAAGACACCAGTCAAATTAACATCAATTACCGATTGAAATTGCTCAAGTGACATCTTCTTAACGATCTCACCGTCTTTTGCTTTGAGCAACATACCATCGCGTAAAATGCCTGCGTTATTGACGAGAACATCAAAACCATTGAAGTCACTATTAATTGCTTCAAATGTTTGTTCAACTTCTGCTTCAACCGTTACATTAGCGATATAGTGTTTGGCTTTAGTGCCTTCTTGTTCAACTAAAGCGACTGTTTCTTGCAGTTGTGCTTCGTTTAAATCTATCAGTGCAATATTGGCGCCTTGCTTTGCAAGTTCCTGAGCCATAGCTCGACCTAAGCCTTGTCCGCCACCTGTAATGACGACAACTTTGTCTTGTAAGTTCATAGTTTTCTCTGTCTTATATAGCAGTGACACCTTTAGCGTTTAGCCTTGCGAATGCTAAACCCTAAAAATGGTTAACTACTTAAATATTAATCTTGTTTGTTGAATAAATTAAAAATACTCGAAAAATCTTTGCCGCCTTGACCGCTAGCAGCATGCATCGCATATAAGTTTCTCGCTAGCGCTCCCATAGGAGTTGATGATTGACTTGCGATAGCTGTGTCCATTGCTAAGCCAAGGTCTTTAGCCATCAAATCAACCATGAAACCACCTTGATAATCATTAGAAGAAGGAACACCTTCCATTACATCAGGACAAGGATTATATACGTCAAGCGTCCAGTTACTGCCGGATGACTTGCTCATAATGTCGGACAAAACTTTAGGGTCTAACCCATTAGCGATACCTAGCTGCAATGCCTCTGAGGTTCCCACCATTAAAACCGATAACAGCATATTGTTGCATACTTTGGCTACCTGCCCTGCGCCATGGTCACCAGCATGGAATAAGTTTTTGCCCATGACATCTAGTAGTGGCTTAGCTCGTTCGAAACTTTCTGCACTGCCACCTACCATAAAGCTTAACGTGCCCGCGGTAGCACCACCCACTCCGCCAGAAACAGGTGCATCAATAAAAGCAATGCCCTGTGCTTCAAGTGCAGTAGCAACCTTTTTCACCGTCGCAACGTCGATTGTAGAAGAATCAATAACAAGCGCGCCTGTTTTTATATGAGAGATTAAACCATCATCACCAATGAATAATGCTTCTACATGCTTTCCAGCAGGCAACATAGACACAATGACATCTGCATCAGAAACAACCTCTTTGGCGGAGTTACCTGTTGAAGCACCATGTTCGACTACATCAACGACAGCTTGCGCAGATAAGTCAAAAACGCTTGTACTAAACCCAGCTTTCACAAGGTTTATTGCCATTGGGCCGCCCATATTCCCTAATCCAATAAATGCTACTTTCATTACTAGCTCCTACTATTTACCTAATTGCGATAATGGGTGGCTTTGTACTAACCACTTACTTTCAAAAAACCAATCGACTACGTCTAAGTCAACATCTGCAATGGTATTAAATCGCCATGCGGGATTATTATCTTTATCAATTAACAGCGCTCTGACGCCTTCATAGAACTCGCCAAACTGTCCACATTTTACAGAGAGACCCAACTCCAATCTGAAACAATCTGCTAAAGATAGTGACTTACCTTCATTTAACTGACGATAAACAAGCTGTGCACTTAACGCACTGCCGTTGGCAAGTGAACGTTGAGCTTTGTTAAACCATTTATCCTCAATTTCCTGATTAACAATGGCGTCAGCTATCGCGTTTAGATCCTCACCACTAGTCACTTTATTGATAAGCTCTTGGTGAGTGCGAACATAAGACTTGGGTAGATGTGGGTTAGATGACAATTCGAGGTTTATCATGACATCATTTAACTTCTCATGATTAAGCGCGTTTGTGCTTCCCCAATTAATAGCTTGTAATGCCTCTATAAACCCTTGTTTTTGTTCGGCAAGTAAGAAGTAGTCTGCAAGACCTGTATATTTAGCATCGCTGGCATTTATTGATGCCCCTGTCAGGCCAAGGAACAAGCCACAGTTTTCCGGCATTTTGTTCAGAAAGAAAGTGCCGCCAACATCGGGGTACAAGCCAATGCTTATCTCTGGCATAGCAATGCGACTTGATTCTGTAACCACTCGATGACTAGCACCAACCATCATACCTAAGCCACCGCCCATAACGATACCGTTGCCCCAAACGATAAATGGTTTGTTGAACGTATGGATCAAGTAATCTAGCTGATATTCTTTAGTGAAATAAGCTTCAACGCCAGGTGCGTAATCACCAGGGTTTGATTTCATTTCGTTATACAGCTTAACGATATCGCCGCCTGCACAGAATGCTTTTTCACCCGCACCTTGCAATAATACCGCAGCAATATTTTCATCACTCTTCCACGCCAATAATTGTGGGTAAAGCGCATCAACCATATCACCGCTTAGTGCGTTTAATGAGCGCTCTGCGTTTAATGTAGCAACACCGATCTGCTTGCCATTTTGGCAATCGAGTTGCTCAAACAACACAACATCAGACATATTGCCTCCTTATAATAATTGTCCTGCGCCTTCAGCCAATAAACGTTTAGCAATAATGACGCGCATAATTTCATTTGTGCCTTCAAGAATTTGATGAACTCGCACATCGCGGAAGTGACGCTCAAGCGGATACTCTTTGATATAACCATACCCACCATGAATCTGAAGTGCTGCGTCACATACTTTAAAACCAATATCAGTGGCAAATTGCTTCGCCATAGCGCAGTAGGCAGTTTTTTCGGGATCGTTACTATCAAGTTTATATGCTGCTAATCGTACCATTTGTCTTGCCGCAACAAGCTCTGTCGCCATGTCAGCTAACTTAAATTGAAGCCCTTGAAAGCCAGCGATTGGTCGGCCGAACTGCTCTCTCTCAAGCATGTATGCTCGGGCAGTATTCAAGGCTTGTTGGGCGGTACCAACAGAACACGTGGCGATATTAATTCGACCGCCGTCCAATCCTTTCATGGCTATTTTAAAGCCCTCACCTTCTTCGCCTAATAGGTTATTAACGGGTACTTTGACATTATCAAAGGTAATCAGTTTGGTCGGCTGTGCATTCCACCCTAACTTTTCTTCAGACTTGCCGTAAATAATGCCTTCACTGTTAGCTGGTATTGCCAACGCCGATATGCCACTAGCACCTTCGCCGCCTGTGCGCACCATAACCACTAAAACATCGGTTTCACCTGCGCCAGAGATAAACATCTTGGCGCCATTGACGATGTAATGCTCACCGTCTTTTTTTGCCGACGTGCGAAGCGATGCTGCATCTGAACCTGCACCTGGCTCGGTTAAACAATAGGACGCGAGTTGTTCGCCGCTTACTAAAGTTGGGCACCAATCAGCTTTAACTTGCTCACTGCCCCAAGTGGCTATCATCCAAGTCGCCATATTATGAATAGTCATCATGGCTGTTGTCGCTGTACAGCCCATAGAAAGCTGTTCAAAGATAATTGAAGAATCAAGACGGGAAAGCCCTAAGCCACCAGCTTCTTCAGGTGAATAAAGGCCGCAAAACCCGAGTTCCCCCGCCTTTGCGATAACGTCTTTTGGAAAAATGTGTTCGGCATCCCACTTCGCGGCATTGGGAGCTAACTCCGCCTGCGCGAATTGTAATGCTGTTTCAGCAAACATTTGCTGATCTTCTGTTAGATCAAAATTCACTTATGTCCCCCATAACTTCATTTGCTTTTTAGACACAATAGAAACTAAAAAGCTCATCGACTCTATTATTTTTCTTATGATGGATAAGTGAGTCGAGTGAGCTCGTTGTAATAATTAGATTAATTTCTCGTTTTTGTTCTGGTGTATGCTTTTATGTTTGCCCCGCTATTGGCTAAGCCAACGCAAGTTAAAGCATTTCAACAGCGATTGCTGTTGCTTCACCACCACCGATACATAAGGTAGCCACACCTTTTGAAAGGCCTTTGTTTTTCAATGCGTGAATAAGTGTCACCATAATACGTGCACCACTAGCGCCTAATGGATGACCCAATGCACATGCGCCGCCATTAATATTTACTTTTTCAATATCTAAGCCCAGCTTATCGATAGCCAACATAGTCACCATGGCGAATGCTTCATTTACTTCATATAAATCAACATCTGCTGTAGACCAGCCCGCTTTCTCAAGTAATTTTTTAACCGCACCAACTGGTGCAGCTGTGAATTCTTCCGGCGCTTGGGCATTCGTTGCATGCGCTACAATCTTACAAAGTGGAGATAAGCCTCGTTTTTCAGCTTCTGACTGTTTCATTAGCACAAGTGCGGCTGCACCATCTGAAATTGAACTAGAGTTTGCTGCCGTTACTGTACCGTCTTTTTTGAATGCTGGACGTAACGAAGGAATTTTGTCAGGGCGCGCATTACCCGGTTGTTCGTCAACATCAACAACTGTGTCACCGCGACGTGACTTAACAGTTACTGGCGAAATTTCGTTAGTGAAAGCGCCAGTTTCAATCGCATTATTAGCACGTGACAGTGAACGAATTGCGTACTCATCCATTGCTTCGCGCGTATAAGCTTCATCGTCTGCCATTGATTGTGCAAAACAGCCCATAGCCACACCATCGTACGCATTTTCTAGGCCGTCGAGCATCATGTGATCTATCACCTGTCCGTGACCCATGCGCATGCCGTTTCGTGCTTTCGGCAACATATAAGGTGCATTTGACATACTTTCCATGCCGCCAGCGACAGCAACATCAATTGAACCCACTAAAATCGAATCATGAACATCCATCACTGACTTCATGCCCGAGCCACATACTTTGTTGATCGTATTACACACAGTAGATTGCGCTAAACCGGCTGCCAAGGCTGCTTGTCTTGCTGGCGCTTGTTTTAAACCTGCAGGCAGTACACAGCCCATCACTACTTCGTCAATTTGATCAGATGCAACGCCCGCTTGCTCAACCGCAGCTTTAATTGCTACAGCACCAAGTTCAGGTGTTGTTACGCCAGATAACGAGCCCTGGAAGCCTCCCATAGGGGTACGAGTTGCTGATACGATAACGATAGGATCTGAAACAGACATAAAAATTCTCCAATAAAAATTGCATAAAGGACGATCAATAGCCTTCTTGCGATAAACGCGTCAACTCACCAAAAAATCCCGGCAACTAAAACTCAACGCTTGTAAAAAATAATGAATACCAGCTCTGCATGTTACGTTTACGCCAACGTAAGCCGCAAGTGTACTTTAGTTGCATAAGTTACATAAGCTGAATGTACTATGAGTCCACTAGTTGTATTATTTACATACGGTTATGGTGAGCCAGACGCCCAATATTCATAAGACAGACATATTGCTTTCTTTACTTGTGATAGCCGGCCTGTCCAAAATTTGACATTACTTTAGAGCAATTGATTGCAAGTATCTGCCGTTTTAAGCGAGATAATTATTCAAATTTGCTCGAGAGCTGTAACTATTTACTTACAGCCGTAGTTATTTTCAAGCCAAACAACCAACTTTACCTTTACGTAAACTTACCCTATATTATTCGAAATTCAAACTGGTTAATGAAAATTATATGAGCTCAGCGTCCACCACATATGCCATTGGCGAACTTGCCAAAGAGTTTGACATAACAACTCGCAGTATTCGTTTTTACGAGGACCAGGGCTTAATAACACCTGCTCGTCGTGGTCAAACGCGCATTTACAGCCAGCGTGACCGCGTCAGGCTAAAGTTGATTTTGCGTGGTAAACGCCTAGGGTTTTCATTAGCAGAAACTGGCAGATTATTTGAACTTTACGATGCTGATAAAACCAGTGAGAAGCAGCTAGACACCATTTTGGAGCTAATCGCTGATAAAAAATCAGACTTACAACAACAGCTTGAGGACATCAATATTGTACTTATCGAGCTATCTAATTTAGAAGAAAGCTGTTTGAACACACTGAACAAGATAAAACAACAATAAGTCGGTTTTTCAAACACTCATTAATACACTTATTCAGACAAAAGCATACAACCTGAGTTTGCAAACTAAGGAACACACATGATTTCTACATTCCCGTCACTTAACTTTAACCTTGGTGAAACCGTTGACATGATTCGTGATCAAGTCAACGCCTTTGCGCGTGACGAAATTGCGCCGCGTGCTGCACAAATTGATATCGACAATGAATTTCCAATGGACCTATGGCGCAAATTTGGCGACCTAGGTTTGTTAGGTATGACAGTTGATGAAGAGTATGGCGGTACAGGCTTAGGTTACTTAGAGCATACCATTGCAATGCAGGAAATCAGCCGCGCATCTGCTTCTGTAGGTTTGAGCTACGGTGCAATGTCTAATCTATGTTTAAACCAATTGAACAAGAACGGTACACACGAACAGAAACTAAAGTACCTACCAAAACTTTGTACAGGTGAGCACATTGGTGCTTTGGCAATGTCAGAACCTAATGCTGGTTCAGACGTAGTCAGCATGAAGCTAAGCGCCAAAAAAGAAGGTGACAAGTACATCTTAAATGGCAACAAAATGTGGATCACTAACGGTCCTGACGCACATGTTTACGTTATTTACGCAAAAACTGACGTAAATGCTGGCTCGAAAGGTATCACAGCATTTATCGTTGAGCGCGACTTCCCTGGCTTTAGCCGTCACCAAAAACTCGACAAGTTAGGTATGCGCGGTTCAAACACGTGTGAACTTGTGTTTGAAAACTGTGAAGTACCAGCAGAAAACGTACTTGGTGAAGAAGGTAAAGGCGTAAAGGTACTTATGTCTGGCTTAGACTACGAGCGTCTTGTGTTATCTGGTGGTCCGCTAGGGATCATGGATGCTTGCATGGATTTAGTTGTACCTTACATCCATGATCGTAAACAGTTTGGTCAATCAATCGGTGAATTCCAATTGGTTCAAGGTAAAGTAGCCGACATGTACACCCAAATGAACGCAGCAAAATCATATGTATACATGGTTGCTCAAGCGTGTGACCGTGGTGAAACAACACGTAAGGACGCTGCTGCCGTTATCCTTTACTCTGCAGAATTAGCAACAAAAATGGCACTAGATGCTATTCAATTACTCGGTGGTAACGGGTACATCAATGAGTTCCCTGCTGGTCGTTTATTACGCGACGCTAAGTTATATGAAATTGGTGCAGGTACGTCAGAGATTCGCCGTATGCTTATCGGTCGTGAGTTATTCAACGACTCTAAATAATTAATTTTATTTAAACTTCGTCAATGGCGCTTAGACGCTGTCAGCCATGCTCACATACATTTGTATGCTGTGCGTGGCCTCCTACTCTAAGCCACCATTGATTTTGTTAAATAAAAATTAACGGCATATAAAACGTTAATTATATTTTTTAAGCCAAGTTGTTTGTTATTACGAGGTTAGTATTTGCGTTATTGAGGAGAGAAAACGGAGTGTGCAAATGTACATGAGTATTTCTCGACAAAAAGAACGTAAATAATAGCCCGGAATAACAAGCGACTTAACTAACAAAAGGTTTTTAGTTGTGCCTAAAATTACTTCCAAAATAAACACTCGCAGCGCTGAGTTTCTTGAAAATGCAGAACATATGCAGGCTCAAGTAGATGACCTCAAAGCGAAGCTTGATATCATCAAACTAGGCGGTGGTGAAAAATCTCGTGAACGTCACTTATCCCGTGGTAAATTGTTGCCAAGAGACCGTGTATATCAGCTGCTCGATGAAGGCTCTCCATTTTTAGAGCTATCGCAATTAGCGGCTTATGAAGTTTATGATGACAATGTCCCGGCGGCAGGCATTATTACCGGTATCGGTCGTGTTGGCGGCCAAGAGTGTATTATTGTTGCTAACGACGCAACAGTAAAAGGCGGTACTTACTACCCGCTAACGGTTAAAAAGCATTTGCGCGCACAAACTATTGCGCAAGAAAACAATTTGCCTTGTATTTATCTCGTGGACTCAGGTGGCGCAAACTTACCTAATCAAGACGATGTTTTCCCAGATCGTGAGCACTTTGGTCGAATCTTTTTCAATCAAGCCAATATGTCAGCGCAGAACATTCCGCAAATCGCTGTTGTTATGGGCTCTTGTACTGCTGGTGGTGCCTATGTACCAGCGATGGCAGACGAATCAATTATCGTTAAAGAGCAAGGTACAATTTTCTTAGCAGGCCCACCATTAGTAAAAGCCGCAACAGGCGAAGTGGTAAGTGCTGAAGACCTCGGTGGTGCAGATGTCCATTGTCGTACTTCAGGCGTTTCTGATCACTATGCTCAAAACGATCACCATGCGCTGGAAATTGCACGCAGCGCAGTTAAGAATTTAAACCGCGTCAAACCTATGCAGCTCAATATCGAAGCTGTAGAAGAGCCTGCATATGATGTTAACGAAATATATGGTGTTATCCCTAAAGATGCTCGCCAACCGTTTGACGTAAGGGAAGTCATCGCACGCATTGTCGACGGTAGTGAGTTCGACGAATTTAAAGCACTTTATGGCACTACGCTTGTTTGTGGCTTTGCTCGTATTTTTGGCTACCCCGTAGGCATTGTTGCCAACAACGGTATCTTGTTTGGTGAGTCTGCACAAAAAGGCGCCCATTTTATTGAGCTGTGCTCACAACGCAAAATTCCTTTGGTGTTTTTACAAAACATCACAGGCTTTATGGTTGGTCAGCAATATGAAGCGGGCGGTATTGCTAAACATGGCGCCAAAATGGTAACCGCGGTTGCTTGTGCACAGGTGCCGAAATTTACCGTGTTAATTGGTGGAAGTTTTGGTGCTGGTAACTATGGCATGTGTGGTCGAGCTTACGATCCTAGATTCCTATTCATGTGGCCAAATGCTCGTATCTCAGTAATGGGCGGCGAACAAGCGGCTGGTGTACTTGCTCAAGTTAAATCTGATCAAATGGCGAAACGCGGTGAGTCGTGGTCAGATGAAGAACAAGCTCAGTTCAAGCAACCTATTATCGATACCTATGAACACCAAGGCCATCCTTACTATGCTTCTGCTCGTCTATGGGATGACGGCGTAATCGACCCGGCTGACACGCGTCAGGTATTGGGTCTTGCTATTTCAGCGTCACTAAACAAACCAATTGCGGACACGCAATTCGGTGTATTCAGAATGTAGTGGTGATGCGATGACAACACAAACGACAACACAAATAACAGCAAGCGATAGCGTTGATTTAGTGACTCTCTCAATTGAAGCCGGAGTGGCAACAGTTACGCTAAACAACCCTGACAAGCACAATGCGTTTGACGATAAAATTATCGCTCAGTTAACACTCGCATTTGATCGAATTGCCAGCGACGAAAATGTTCACGTTATGGTACTTGCCTCAACCGGCAAAAGCTTTTCAGCAGGTGCCGACTTAGGTTGGATGAAGCGCATGGCAAGTTATAGCTATGAAGAAAACCTTGCAGATGCAAATGCGCTAGCAACCATGTTGTACAAACTCAACTTTTTGCCTCAGCCAACGATAGCCAAAGTTCAAGGTGCAGCGTTTGGTGGTGCAGTTGGATTAGCCAGCTGTTGCGACATCGTTATCGCTAGCGAAAAAGCCAGCTTCTGTTTAAGCGAAGTAAAACTAGGTCTAATTCCAGCGACAATCAGTCCATATGTCGTCAATGCGATTGGCTTGAAGGCATCGCGCCGCTACTTCCAAACGGCTGAACGTTTCTTTGCAGCAAAAGCAGAGCAAATAGGGTTAGTTGATGAAGTTGTTTCACCAGACGCATTAGACGAAGCCACTAATGCAATGATCAAACAGTTACTCACCAATGGTCCTGTCGCAACGCGCGAAGCAAAACAGTTAACTTTCGACGTCGCTTATCAACCAATTAATAACGAGTTAATGCAAGAAACAAGCAAACGCATTGCCGCAATCCGCGTTTCAGAAGAAGGCCAAGAAGGCTTAACCGCTTTCTTTGAAAAGCGCGCTGCGAGTTGGCTGAAAAATATTGATGCCGCTGCGTCAAAAAGATAACGCGATAGGAGCGAAACGAATTATGACAACATCAACAATGTTCACCAAAATCCTCATCGCTAATCGTGGTGAAATAGCATGCCGTATTATTAAAACTGCCCGTCGCATGGGCATCAATACGGTAGCAGTATATTCAGACGCCGATAAAAATGCCTTGCATGTCACCATGGCAGATGAAGCCGTTTATATTGGTGCTTCACCGTCACGCGACAGTTACCTGGTCGCGGAAAAAGTTATTGAAGCGGCTAAAACAACGGGTGCTCAAGCGATTCACCCTGGTTATGGTTTTCTTTCTGAAAACGCCGATTTTTGCCGAATGTGTGCGGAAAACGACATCACCTTTATTGGGCCACCAGTTGGTGCTATTGAAGCTATGGGGTCTAAATCTGCGGCTAAGTCCATTATGGAAAAAGCTAATGTGCCACTGGTGCCTGGTTACCATGGCGATGACCAATCAGAAGCTGTGCTAAAGAAAGCCGCCGATGATATGGGCTATCCAGTATTATTAAAAGCTACCGCCGGCGGTGGTGGTAAAGGTATGCGCCAAGTATGGTCAAGCGACGAGTTTGCTGAAGGCTTAGCCGCCGCTAAACGCGAAGCCGCATCAAGTTTTGGCGATGATACCATGTTAGTCGAAAAGTATCTGACACAGCCGCGCCACGTAGAAATTCAAATATTCTGCGATAACCACGACAATGCTGTTTACCTGTTCGAGCGTGACTGTTCGGTCCAGCGTCGCCACCAAAAAGTTATTGAAGAAGCACCAGCGCCGGGCATGACTGATGAACTTCGCGACCAAATGGGCCAAGCAGCTATCCAATCAGCGAAAGCTATTGGCTACCAAGGTGCTGGTACAGTTGAATTCCTACTTGATGTTGACGGCTCATTCTACTTCATGGAAATGAATACGCGCCTACAAGTAGAACATCCAGTAACGGAGCTGATCACAGATCAAGACTTGGTTGAATGGCAACTGCGTGTGGCATCAGGTGAAACACTACCGAAAACTCAAGCAGAATTAGCGATTAAGGGACATGCGTTTGAAGCCCGCATATATGCTGAAGATCCAGACAATGATTTCTTACCTGCAACAGGCAAACTTTCATTCCTAGTACCACCTCTCGAAAGCGAACATGTTCGCGTCGATACAGGTGTTCGCCAAGGTGATGAAGTCAGTGTGTATTACGACCCGATGATTGCAAAGTTAATCGTTTGGGATGAGTCTCGCGAAAAAGCGTTGCAGAGAATGGCAAAAGCGCTAGGCGAGTATCGCGTGAGTGGCGTAACCACCAATATCGATTTTTTATACAATTTAGCTACGTGCGCGCCGTTTGTTAATGCCGAGCTAGACACTGGCTTTATCGAAAAACACAACGATATTATCTTCCATAAAGATCAGCGTGCTTTAGCTAATGAATTGCCAATGGCGGCGCTTTATCTGGTATTAAGCCGTGCCGAACAGGCTCAGAAAGTTGCTACTAAAACCAATGATCCATTTTCTCCGTGGAACGCGACAAATGCGTGGCGTATGAATGAGGCGAATGCACAAAGCATCGTCTTAAACCATAGCGATACCGACTATGAAGTTGTTATCGAACAAAAACGCCAAGGTAGCGATTCTTATTATCTTGTTCAAATAGGTGAACAGAGCTATGACTGCCAAGGTAACATCGATGGCAATGCGCTGTACTTCAATATAAACGGTTACCGCAGCTGCGCTCAAATCGCACACAATGAACAGCAAATCAGCCTATATCGGGCGGATGGCGTGTTTAACTTTAACCAAGTATTACCAGATTTAGGTGAAGCTGGTGAAGACGCTGGACACGGCGGCCTAGCAGCCCCAATGAATGGCACTATGGTTGATGTGCTTGTCAGCGCTGGCGATAAAGTAGAAAAAGACCAACCACTTGTCATTATGGAAGCCATGAAAATGGAACACACCATAAAAGCGCCGAGTGCTGGTGTGGTTACTGCCCTATTCTATCAACCGGGCGATATGGTTGATGGCGGTGCTGAGTTACTTTCGTTTGAAGCAGACGAATAACGTTACTTTTGTTAGGTGGCTTATGACTCGAACAAAAGCCACCTATCTGCAACATAAATAAGGGTCTGTTGACCTTTGTTTATATTTTCTGCAATAAGCTATTTTATATGATGGCAAAGCAGTATGAACGAAGTTTGGTCATTCCAAATGAGTGAATGCTAATGCAGCTAGCGTTAAAAATAGCCATTGCCCGGAGGGCTGAGGCCAAAATCACTTTACTCTGCGTTGAAAATTGTTGATTTAGATGACTAAATGAAACAATTTTCGCCTTGATTAAAGTAATTCTATCTCTCAGCAGAATTAGTAAACAAAGATAAACAGACCCTATTCATAGAGAGTATTGATAATGAATTTTCCTAAGCGAGTGAAAATTGTTGAAGTTGGACCACGAGATGGTCTGCAGAATGAAAAGCAATTTATCGAAGCAAGTGACAAGATTGCACTTGTCGATATGCTTGCCGATGCTGGCCTTGATTATGTAGAAAGCGGCAGCTTTGTATCTCCTAAATGGGTACCTCAAATGGCAACCTCATCTGAAGTATTCAAAGGTATTTCTCGTAAAGACGGTGTTACCTATGCTGCGCTAACGCCTAATATGAAAGGGTTTGACGCAGCGGTTGAAAGCGGTGCAGATGAAGTCGCGATATTTGGCGCAGCATCTGAGGCCTTCAGCCAAAAAAATATCAACTGCTCTATCGCAGAAAGCTTAGAACGTTTTGAGCCAGTTGTTGCAGCCGCGAAAGAACGAGGTTTAAGAGTTCGTGGGTATGTTTCATGTGTGGTGGGTTGTCCTTATGACGGTTTTATCGCCCCAGAGAAAGTAGCAGAGGTAGCTGAGCAGCTATACCAAATGGGCTGCTATGAAATTTCATTGGGCGACACTATTGGTGTCGGAACACCGGCATCTGTACAAAACATGCTGACTGCGGTTAGTACTAAAGTACAGGTTGATAAGTTAGCTGTTCACTTTCATGATACATACGGTCAAGCACTAGCAAACATCTACGCAGCCCTGCAAATGGGGGTTAGCGTTGTTGACAGTGCAGTTGCTGGTTTAGGTGGCTGCCCATACGCTAAAGGTGCCTCTGGCAATGTCGCGACTGAAGATGTGGTCTACATGTTAAATGGCCTAGGCATAGAAACAGGTATTGATTTCAATAAGCTATTGGACGCTGGATGGTTTATTAGTGACAAACTTGGCCGCGCGCCAGTTTCAAAAGTGTCAAACGCATATCGCGCACAACAAACAAAATAATAACGAAACACTCGTGTGTAAGTTGAGGAGATTATAATGGCAGGATTCGATAAGGTCGTTGCAAGTTACGAAGAAGCAATGGCGGGTCTTGAAGATAACATGACAGTTATCGCAGGTGGTTTTGGTCTTTGCGGTATTCCAGAAAACCTAATTGCTGAAATTAAGCGTAAAGGCACCAAAGGCCTTACAGTCGTTTCGAACAACTGTGGTGTTGATGACTTTGGTTTAGGTATTTTATTACCAGAACGTCAGATAAAAAAAATCGTTGCTTCGTATGTTGGTGAAAATGCCGAGTTTGAACGCCAAATGATGGCTGGCGAATTGGAAGTCGAACTTACGCCTCAAGGTACACTTGCAGAGAAAATGCGTGCAGGTGGTGCTGGCATTCCGGCATTCTTTACGGCAACAGGTTACGGTACGCCAGTAGCTGAAGGTAAAGAAGAGCGCGAATTCGACGGTCGAATGTACATTATGGAAGAGTCGATTAAAGGTGATTTCGCCATTGTTAAAGCATGGAAAGCGGATCGCTACGGTAATTTAGTATTTAGGAAGACTGCGCGTAACTTCAATCCAATGGCAGCCACTGCTGGCAAAGTAACGGTAGTTGAAGTGGAAGAAATTGTTGAGCCAGGCGAGTTATGCCCAGATGAAATTCATACGCCAGGCATATACGTTGATCGCCTAATCCAAGGGTCGTTCGAAAAACGCATTGAACAACGCACAGTTCGTAGTTCAGACCAATAACCTAACGCGCAAAGGAGAAACACATGGCTTTATCACGCGAACAAATCGCTATGCGCGTTGCGCAAGAACTACAAGACGGTTACTACGTGAACCTTGGTATAGGGATTCCTACGCTAGTAGCGAACTATGTGCCTGAGGGCATGGAAGTAATGCTGCAATCGGAAAATGGTTTACTAGGTATGGGGCAATTCCCGACCGAAGATGAACTTGATGCTGACATGATTAACGCTGGTAAACAGACTGTTACCGCAATAACGGGGGCATCAATTTTCGACTCAGCAGAATCATTCGCCATGATTCGTGGTGGTCACGTAGATTTAACCGTACTCGGCGCATTCGAAGTAGATGTAAACGGTAACATCGCTTCCTATATGATCCCAGGAAAGCTAATTAAAGGTATGGGTGGTGCAATGGACTTAGTTGCCGGTGCAGATAATATCATCGTTACTATGACCCACGCATCTAAGCATGGCGATTCAAAGCTTCTGCCTGCTTGTACTTTGCCACTAACAGGTAAAGGCTGTATTAAGAAAGTATTAACAGATCTGGCTTTCATCGAGATTAAAGAAGGCAAGTTCCATTTGCTTGAACGAGCACCCGGCGTGTCTGTTGAAGAGATCGTTAAGCTAACCGCCGGCGAGCTAGTTGTACCTGAAAATGTGCCAGAGATGAGCTTTTAAATCATCGAGTTAACGCGGAGTGTAAACATAAATTTCACAGCTTAGCAACACTTTTCACGCTCAAAAGTTGCACAACGCGTGATTATTTGATACTAATTAAGGTGACAAAGAAAGGGCAAGGCATGTGAAAGCATGCTACGCAAAACCACCGGTCTAAGGACTTTAACTTTACTGATAAAGTCTATGACAGCGGAGTTACCTCGTTAAAAGGGTACGTTCCAGTGGTTTTTTCTTTTTTTAACTTAACTAATTTAGCTTTAAGGTTATTAAAATGAAAAAATTATTACTAGCTTCTACCATCGCAGCTTTAACTTTAACGTCTGTTGTTACAGCACCAAAAGCGAACGCGAATAACATTGCACAAAGTGTATGTGAATACGTTGCCGCTGATGACAAGAAACGCATGCGTTCATTTTTAAAGTCGAACAAACTAAAAATACGTAGTATTTTTGACGGTATTCAGTGTAATGGTAAAAACTTGTTGGAGTTTGCGGTAGCAAAAAATTCAGTCGCAACAGGTTCTTTGATGATTAAAAAGTTATCTAAGAAAGTTGTTTCAGCTAATTTGACATCACTCCAAACAGGGTCGCAACCTTTAGCTGACGCAGCAAACGCTCGCGTTAGCAGTTAATTATTCTCTGGTAGACGTTACGAATAATTGTTTACTAGTTAATAATTCTTATGTCGCTAATAAAAGGCCAGCTTATTTGCTGGCTTTTTTATTGCCGTTTTTTCAATTCGCCCTAATGTCACTAGTAGAATTAATAGAGTTCTTTTACACTTATATAAAAAATAGAGTAGTTTTGTATTAAGGGTTATGGCAGGAAAAAAAACCTACAAAGGAAGTAAAAACGCATTATTGCTAACCGGTGGTGGAGCAAGGGCTGCGTATCAAGTTGGCGTCTTATCTGCTATCGCCAAGTTTATGCCGAGAAATCACGGTATTCCCTTCCCTATCGTTAATGGCACGTCGGCAGGTGCAATCAATGCTACAGCACTTGCCTGTTATGCTTCGTGTTATCACCTTGGTGTTAAAAAACTGGAGTGGATATGGAAAAACCTAACTTGTGAACGTGTTTACCAAAGCCATGCAACCCAAGTATTTGGCAACCTGTTTTTAGGTATGCTTTCTACCTTTCAAGCAGACTACGCGAACAAGACTGCTCGCAGCTTACTCAATAATGCACCTCTTAGGCATTTATTAAACCAAGTGGTAGATTTCAAGCGTATCGATCTGAATATTCTCAATGGTTATTTATCTTCGCTGTCGGTAACTGCGTCAAATTACACGAGCGGTGATTCGATTACGTTTTACCAGTCGGCAAGAGAGATAAAACCTTGGTACAGAGCAAAACGACGGGGCGAACCTTGTCAAATTGACAGTGAGCACTTAATGGCATCAGCGGCAATACCGTTAGTCTTTCCATCGGTGAAAATCAAGAATCAGCACTATGGCGACGGTTCTATACACCAGTTATCTCCGCTGAGCCCGCCGATACATTTAGGCGCACAGCGAATATTTATTATAGGTGTGGAACAACCAAAAGAATTGCCTCATGCAATGGAAAATAACCCTCACCCGCCAACAGCCGCCACCATTGCGGGTCACATGCTCGATTCAGTCTTTGCTGACACACTGCAGAGTGATTTAGAGCGGCTTCAACGTATAAACTCTACGTTGTCATTGATTGACGAGGAAAAACGCAAACAGCAAGATGGGTTGCAACACATCGACACCTTCGTCATTAACCCTAGTCATGATTTCAACGCGATTGCACAAGAATGTTATGACTATTTGCCAATGGGCGTCAAACTGTTGCTACGGAGTATTGGTGTCAAGAACGACCCAGAATCTAGTTTGCTAAGTTACCTATTATTCGACAAGCACTTCTGTAAGCAGCTAATTAAACTGGGCTATGAAGACGCGATGGCACACGAAGATAATATTAGGGCGTTTCTCACGATTTAGACAAAAATAGCCGACTGTAAGTGAATAAGATTAGTTGAATAGGTTTAAATTTACCTAACAAGCATCTATGAGCAAATTGCCTACACTAGCTCTTAGTTGTGGAAAGGTCCACCCAATGTGTAATTCGGGACTGTAATATTTCTTGCTTTATTCAAATGCTAAATCAATTTGAAAACCGATAGCCTATAGATATGACTGACACAAAGTAGCCTTAACCAACGATTTTTGGGTAGTTAAGCCGCTATGGTGCCAGATAAGGTGAATTAAGAGTCGATATAACGATTAAAATAAAAAACTATAGCCCTCCACACAGATAAAGTGACAATCGAAGGTTTCTAAGCATCAATACTCTCTAGCCAATTCTTCGATTTTTTTCCTATAGTTTTCAATATTGCCATAAGATGTCTTTTGGGCTATTTCATAGGCTTTCTTGTAGTTTTCTAGTGCACGTTCTGTATCTTTATTTCCTTCATATGCCTCTGCTAGTCACAGTTCCAGTTTTATTCTGATGTTAGCCAAGACAAAATACGCGCAATACCGCAGCTTGTGCTCAAAACATCAAAATTCGTACAAAAATGAAAGCGCCCTGTCGAGGAAAGTGTATGACCTGCACGAATAAATGTACGAATAGCGACTAAATTCGGCAAGTGCAGAACTTATGATATCTGCTCACTTTATGAGGAGCACAGTATGACAATCCCTTTAATCCCCGAAACAACTTTACGCAAACACAAGCTAATCGGCGTAGTTGCGATTATTATTTCTATTTTGACATGGTGGATGGACATCAGTGGTGTTGTTTATGAGTGCCCATATTGTCGCACACAAAGAACGGTGATAGGCGTGTTGGGAGTACTGCTCTTAATACCGCTCATTAGACATTGGTTTGTTAAATTAATAGCTCTTGAAGTTGGTTTATTTGGCTTTATTGTTGGTGCTATTCAACATTTTAGAGGTTGGGCAAAAATTTGGAGCGGCGAATTTAAGCTGAATGCAACTCCCTGGACAGACCCGACCGCTCTATCTGCAATTGGAATGTTTATTATTTTGTTCTTGACGATTGTGGCGATTCAACAGACATCCAGCGAATGACGTTCTGCTGCCAAATAGGCAACTTTACTACCACCAATGAGATAAATGGTATTGATACATGATCGCCGAATCAAAATGTTATGAATCAATTAGCGTATATACATACGCACTATCTGCGCGAAATCTCGCACGACTTGCGATATTCAGCGCATGCTTAGCAATTTAAATTAATAGCTACAAATAAACACATATCAGAGAGGCTCTAATGGACAACCATTCAGCGTTTCAAGTCGCGGTAATAATGCAACTACTTCTTATTAATTTTTTCATGCCGTGGTACTGTTCACTAAAAACAATGGAGGGTGCCAAAGCACTTAAGAGCAATTTTGGGCTGGCTAACTTGTTTGTTATTTGTTTTGGCATCCCCGTCGTTTTCCTAGTCTATTCGCCGAGTCTCTTTGAGAATACACAATTTCAACTAGCATCGATGGGAGCTCTGTTTGCTGCACAGATGCTACCTCTATTACTTTTAAAGAAAATACCAAATTACAATATGACAACTGAAGAATCTAGCGACAAACTTTTGTTGCCAATAAAACGGGTTCAACGCATTGTTGCGGTAATATTTTTATTTTCGATTGTAGCTATCATCTATTTCACGGCCTTGGATGGCGAGGTGTCATGGCTAAAACTAGGTATTTTATCAGGTGCTTGTGCTTTGTTATACATATTGTCCAGAAGGGCATTAAATACAGATAAAAGTAACAACGGGAATAACGGTATAAAACAAGCACGCATTCTGTTGATTATGATCGCACTGCTCAGCATCTATTGGACTTTGAAAGAGGTTATATTCGCGACCAACTCACATGAATTACGCCCAATAATGATGAGTCTTTTTATGCAAGGCACTGCTTTAATCACGTTACCCAATGTTATCGCAGAGGCTCTCAATGCCGATGAACGTTATTCATTTGATAGTGTAGAGTGAGGTATTACCATGAAGTTTATGTTACTGACAGCAGCTGTTTTACTCCTGACTTCGCGAGGACTTACGGGAAACGAACTGCTTCTCACGGGGCCCTATATTGGTCAAGCTACTCCCGGCGAAGTTGCTGAGATTTTCGCTCCTAACATTGTATCTACGGAACAGTATTCCTATGGCGGCGTTTTCACCCCCTCAATGAACGAATTTTATTACTTAAGTAAAGAAAGTGCGGACTCAAAACCTAACTTTGTAGTATTTGAAAAAAAAGACGACATTTGGATAAAGCGAATAGTTTCAAAAGCGATAGGTCAACCGTCTTTCTCTCCCGACGGTTCTATAATGCATCTTGGCAAACGCTACAAAATATATAGTAATGGACGTTGGTCGGATGTGAATCTGTTAGGACTAGAGTTTCAGCAACATAAAATAATGAGAATGACAAGTTCCCGAAAAGGTACCTTTGTTTTTGATCAGGCGGGATGGCCTGACGGCGATGGCGTTATACACTACTCAAAATTGAACGACGGGAAGAGAAAGCCACCTATTCCGTTTGGTCAAAACATCAACAGCGGTACATTCAATGCACATCCATTTATTGCGCCTGATGAGTCTTATTTGATATGGGATAGCCGTCGAGAAAATGGATTCGGAGATTCTGACATTTATATCACATTCAAGCAAAACGATGGTTCTTGGGGTGATTCAATTAATATGGGCCCAAGTGTCAATTCCGAGGGATGGGATGCAGCGGCCAGTGTGACTCCTGACGGGCGTTTTCTTTTCTTTCATCGCTTAAACGACCATGGCAACGCTAATATATATTGGATAAGCGCAAACATTATAGAGCGTCTGCGGTTGTCACAAAGATCCAATTAGTGAGTTGCTTCAGAAGTTAAGCAAAAGACACAACCAACAATTGTAAAGAATAATTTAGCTTGAGAGTTCATGCCTGCAGAAGACTATTGGTACTTTGAGCAGGCATCCAAAATACAATACCATTTAAATCTGGATAACGAAGTAGGTCGTGTTGTTTGATGCATGTATGAATCTTTATGCATCCACAACATTTGATAACGTATGCCCTTTCAGCTTTTTAAACGCTCGTCTAAAAGATGATTCTGACTGATAACCCAGTCCTTCAATAAAATCAGCGTCGACCTTTTCTCCGTTTCGTATTCTCTGTTCGGCCAAATTCATCCGCCAACACGTTAAATAATTCATGGGGGTGTCATCTAGTAATTCTGAAAATCGCTTTGAAAATGCCGTTCTCGACATTCCTGCTTCTTTACCTAATAACTCGACTGTCCAAGGTATTTCTGGATGCTTATGAATACAGGACAAAGCTATTCCGATTTTATTATCTTTGAGTGCTTTTAACCATTTACCATGAAATTCTTCTGCGTTCAGCACCCATTCCCTAATAGTTTGAATCATAAGAATATCAACCAACCGCGTTATAACGGCCTCTCCCCCCAGAAAGTCCCCTGCAGCCTCTTTAAATATCAAACTGACAATACCTTCCATTAAATCATTAAATAGATGCTTGTCTTTTCGCACATGAATGAGCTCTGGCATGTCATTGATCAACATTGCACCTGAGGGGTGGTCTAGCTTCACCGCACCGCATAGTAAAATGGTTTTGTTATGCTCATCAGCGTTCATCTCTAATGTTTCGTATAGGCCTCTAACTTTTTGAACGGGTAATGAAGAGAAATCCTGTGGCTCGGCACTCTCATGCCCCATCACTTGGTGACCTACAGCTCGCGGGATAAAGAGTACGTCACCAACATGCAGTCTCAATAATTTGTCGCCCAGCTTTACCATACAAGTCCCGGACACAACAATATGAAACATGCTAGTCCCATTATATGCTGGAACGTTTATCTTCCAATCTTGCCCTCCCAAAGTAGAGCGACCATAAAAGACGCTTTCCAACTTTAGATAATGAAGCAGATCATCGTATTGTTTTGTACTCATACCTTCAAACTAATGAACGATTTGCACAAAATCAAGTGCTGTTGGACATTAACCGTATAAAAAACACACGCCATAATTAACCCACAAGCAATTCGGGAGCACGTAAAGATGGTCGACAACTTTGTATTGGTAACAGCACCAAACAGCAAAACAGGTAAGCAAGTCGTTAAATTACTAGAAAAAGAGAATATTCCTTTTCGGGCTGCATCTAGAAGCACATCACCTTCATTCGACTGGGAAGATGAAAAAACATGGTCGCCAGCTATGTCTGGCACAAACGCAATTTATGCCGTTATTCCACCAAATTTAGCGTTTGCAGACATGCCCGTTCGATTCAAAACCTTTCTAAAACATTGTGAAGCAGAGCAGATAAAGCGAATCGTTTTATTGTCTGGTAGAGGCGAAGAGGAAGCGTCACGAATCGAAGATATCGCTCTTTCAAGCACTATTCCGACAACCGTCTTACGAGCAAGTTGGTTCGCTCAAAACTTTAGCGAAGGTTACTTTGTTGAAGGCGTAGCAAATGGTCTATTGGCACTTCCCTCGAAACTTGTTCGAGAGCCGTTTATTGACACCAGAGACATAGCAAAAGCTGCTGCTTTTGCTTTGAAGGATACATCATCAAATGACAATATTTATGAACTAACAGGTCCTGAACTCTTATCTTTTGAAGACGTTGCAAATAAGTTCACTAAACATTTAGACCAGCCTGTGACCTTTGTTTACGTGCCACTTGAAGACTATCTCAACGAACTTCAGCAGTTCGGTGTACCTTCGGATGAAATTGAATTAACCCGTTTCTTGTTCGACGAGTTACTGGATGGCCGGAACGCCTATACCACCAGCGACCTTAATTTGCTTCTTGGCGAACAAGGGACGTCTTTTGAACAGTTTATTCAACACACCAAGTCTTCCGGCGTTTGGCAGCCGGAATGTCAATGAGGACATAAGCAATGACTATCAACAAACGTAAAACATATTTATTTCTGGCAGGTGCAGTCTTAATGCTGGTCGGTTTTTATATTGGGTTCATGCCAACTGAATACCTTGGCCAATTTATATCGAATAGTGAATTGAACCCCAATATTTTGAGTGAAATGCGAGGTATGGGTGGCTCTCTCTTTATATTCGGAGTATTCATATTTGGTGGCGCTTTTTTCCTGCAAATTGAGAGAATCGCCTTAACTATATCAGCGCTCACTTTTGTATCATTTTCATTATTTAGAGTGGTTAGTATCTTTTTAGATGGGATGCCAAGCCAAAGTATTTTTATTGCTCTTTTTATTGAAATAATCTTTGCAGCAACTGTTTTGCCGTTGCTACTTGCCAAAGATTGACAGTTACCGGATGCGATAAGCTAACAAGTCATAGTTGGACAATGAGGAAGTACTCTACTTAGCCTAAGAGGTGAAAGACATGAACAGATTGTTTCTCGGTATTAAAGGGCATGTAGTCTGCCTAGATAAAAACACCGGTGAAGAGATATGGCGGTCAAAACTCAGAACAGACTGGGGAAGACCAACGATAGTGATTTTTTCTGACGACCTATATGTGTACCTTTCTGGCAAACTGTTATGTCTTTGCCCCAAATCAGGTAACGTTAAGTGGGACAATAACCTTAAAGGGCTGGGAAGCGGGTCATGTATTATCGCTGTAGAGGGCAACTCAGCCGGAGGACGCGACAACGGCTTTGTCCAATCGACTATCGGAGACGTTGTTGAGACGAGCGTTGACTTGGTCATGTAGCGCTTCATCTCAGTAACGCCCAGCTATTTTACACGTCCTAACGAGTGACTAAGAGGGGTGATTGAGCTGTAATCATAGAACCCGACTACGTATTGATGTAACTCTACAATTTAAGGCAAACTATTTTTGCCATTGTGCGCTTTAATCACCTTCGTGAATAAAGCGCTCAGCACGTTCCACCCTTCTCGGTTTTCCGCGCAATATCAAGGTGTCTTGAGATTGCAGGATAGTATTATCATCAGGCTCTTCAACCTCTTCACCATCTCGTTTTAATGCAATCACATGGATGCGTCTATTAGCAAAATCAAGTGAACGAATAGAACGGCCATTAGCAAATGAATCTTCAGTTAGTAGTACTGCATGTGCAAATTCAATACGATCAATGCCTTCAGCGCTCATGTCAGTATGTTCACCTTGGAAGAAGCCATGTAAATGGTTGTAATGGTTCTTACGCTCTTTTTGTACTAAACGAATAATACGTGAGAAAGGCACGCCTGTAAGAGAAAGCACTTGAGATACCAGCATTAAAGCACCTTCTAAGCTCTCAGGGACAACTTCATTGGCGCCTGCGCCTTGCAGCATCGCTAACTGGTCATCATTTCGCGTTCTCACCAAAATAGGTACTTCTGGCGATAAACTTCTTACCTTTTGAATAACTTCTGCAGACTGCTTATCTTCACCAAACGCTATCACTACTAATTTAGCAGTGTCCAAGTGTGCTGCGTGTAAAAGCTCAGCTTGTCGGGAGGTACCAAACAAAACATTTTCGCCAGCTTCCCGAGCTTTTCTTGTTCTAAGCGGGTCAATATCGATGGCAACAAACTCGATTTTTTCTTGTTTGAGGAATCGACTAACTGTTTGACCAATACGGCCAAAGCCACAAATAATAACGTGATCTTTTAGAGTAGCGTTGGCGGTAGTCGACGCTGGCAAAGTTTCGAGATCGGCAGTATCCATTGGTTTTTCGTTTGCTAACCAACGCCCCCAAGACCTTGCATTGCTCACCATATAAGGAGTAATTGCCATACTGATCACACCTGCACCAATCAGCATCGATGCAACATCATCAGATAGCACACTTTCTTGCGTCGCCAATGCAACGAGGACGAAACCAAATTCCCCCATTTGCGCCAACATAAAACCAGATGCCCAACCATCTTTACTTGACTCACCCGCCCGGACTGCCAATAGTTTAATGATGATGGCCTTAACCAACATAAATGCCACCATAGTGAGAAGCAGAGTTACAGGCTCTGAGAGCAGTAGCGCGATATCAAGCTTCATTCCTACTGTGACAAAGAACAGACCTAGTAAAATATCGCGATAAGGACGAATATCGGCTTCTAACTGATGCTTGTATTCGCTCTCACCTAACATCATACCGGCAAGAAACGCACCGAGTGCCATTGATAAACCGAACCACTGCGTAAGTGCTGCTGCCATTAACGTGACAAGTAGCGTGGTCAAAACAAAGAGTTCATCGGTTCTAACTCTGGCAACAAGGTCAAATAAGCGCGGTAGGAACCATTTACCTGTTAACAACAAGATGCCAACGACAAACACACCTTTCACTAATGCAAAGGCTAATGCTAGCGCCATAGAACCTTCACTATTCGGAGATAGCATAGGAATAATAATTAAAAGCGGTACAACAGCGACATCTTGAAATAGCAAAACAGCGACAGAAATTTGGCCAGATTTACGCTTCATTGCGCCAGATTCACTTAACTGGCGAATGACAATGGCTGTGGAAGAGAGCGCTAAAATAGCACTAATGACAAAGGCACTGGCAAACGACTGCCCAAACAACATGGCAATAGCCAGGAATACCGCCATGGAAACAGCGACCTGCAAACTACCGACCGCGATAACCAAGTTTCTCATTGCCATTAACTTAGGAAGCGAAAATTCCAGTCCCAAGGTAAACAGCAAGAAGACAATCCCCATCTCGGCAATGTGATCGTAAGTGCTTGCATCGAACTGCAGGCCGAGTTCTGGCCTTGCAACGACTATCCCTGCAACAAGGTAGGCGAGGATCGCAGGAAGGTGCAGTTTTCTGAAAAGAAATACGATGACAACAGCGCAGGCTAAAATAGCCAGGATTTCCATATGAGCAATCACAACAGCCTCTTTGGGGTCAATTCCAATCTTGATTTGGCAAAATAAGACACTTCACCACTAAGTAAATTTTATACCTTAATATTCAATCAATTAAAAGCTTGTTATTCCCTGAAGCCAAATAGGCATGGTGTTTGCTTTAACCATACTGATTATAGGGTATAGCGTGATACGCCGATTTCTTGACGAAATCCTATAGCCCTATTTCTCCATCGTTTTAATCATCGAAGTTTGAACTAAGGCCGCAACATGCAAACGTTAAATTTATTGGATAGCCAATTTTCTGAGTTTAACGCTTACCGCGTTTTCGATACTCACCATGTTAACACCAATAAGCATGGTCTGGCACTGCTAGAGCAATTACAGACCACACTAGAGCTGGATGCAATGTTAAGTAAGTTCGCTATGGAAGCGAGCAAATATGTCGATTTTTCAGGACTTTATTTCGAATCAAATATTACTTCGGCTGCAATTAGAGGCAGCAGAAAGGGTAAAATAGAGCGTCGATTTACACTAACTGCTGCTGGAGAAGTGCTTGGCGAGCTCGTTTACGCAATGAATAGCCCGTTATCTTCAACGAATGTCAACATACTAAGAGAGTTACACGCATATCTGGTTCACCCGATTAAGAATGCACTCGCATACAAACAAGCATTACTTCTTGCCATGCAGGACAGCCTTACAGGCCTTGGTAACCGTCGTTACTTTGACGAACAACTCAACCGTGCAATGCATCAGGCAAAACGCAGCCACGCAAGTGTGGGGATTATTGTTGCCGATCTAAATAAGTTTAAAGCAATCAACGACACATTTGGTCATGCTGTTGGCGATAAAGTACTGCAGCATTTTGCAGATGCACTTCGCGTGAGTGTTCGAGACTCAGACAGCTTGTTCCGCTTTGGCGGTGACGAATTTGTGGTACTGATCGAAGCGGCTGATGAACAATCATTAAACGTTATATATCAACGCATTAACGATGCAGTTTCGCTTGACGCTTACCTCGCCAAATATCAGGTAAGTTGCAGCCTAGGTGCTACATTTATGCTGAAGGATGATACAGTGCACAGCTTTTTTGAAAGAGCTGATAAAGACTTATACCGTCAAAAAACGCGATTAGCTAAAAACATCAATATTGTCTAATCAAAGCCTATCTAGTCGAATATTGGTGTTAGCATAAATTTGGGGCAAGCTTAAATGTCATTATCGGCTTCACCGTTTTGAAAATTGCTTGCCAAGCCTACTAACGCGACTTTAATTTCATCGGGCGTTGCTCCAACTAGGAGGCGGCAAAACCTTACCGCATTGGCAAAGGCTTCGATACCTGTTATTGCCAGCGCCTTTTTCATCACCTGCACTTTAATTCCTAAGCTTTGCGCATAGTGCGAAATTGCATCGTCTACAGATGGATATGTGACGCCGTCAAAAGTAAAACTGTCTTTAACGAAAACTTCTTCTAAGTCTTCACCACGATAGGATAGCGGCCAAGCTTTGTAGTTAACTCTACCTTTGGCGACTTTATACATAAACCAAGCACTGCGCTGAAAGCCCTCAAAGTTTCCGCCTTCAAATCCGCTGTTGGCTAACTCTTCCTGAGTCCAATTGATGCCAATCGCTAAATCTTTGCGGTAACGTTTGATTAGCCCTGTTTTAACGGTTTGACGAACTTGCCAAATATCGTCGACCTGCGCTTTTTTGGCAAGTGTATGGCACTCGCCGCAGCAAGGCACCATAAGCGTTGGGTGTGGACAAGCAATAACCAAATAGCCGCTATGAGGAAAGGTAAATGATACGTGGCTTGGTTCACCACAAAACCAGCACTGATGACGATGCTCAAACGGAATATCGATTAGTTCAGGAAATATTGCCATCAGTGAGTTAGCGAATGAGCGCCCTTCTGGTTTTGTGACTATAGATTGTTTAACGGCGTCTTACTTTCTTAATTTATATTTATTAGCCTATCTTTTTACTTATCTTTTTAACTTGGCCTTTTTGGCTTTCTTAGCTTTGGTCGATTTTACAGCTTTCTTCGCTTTACCTGCTGCTTTAGCTAATTTACCAGCATTACCACTTTTGGCTGCTCGCTTTTGCGCAACTGCGCGATTTTTATCTTGAGTCGACTGGTAGCGGTTTTTCTTGGCTGCCTCAATGACATGTTGCTTACTTGCATCGTACTCTTTTTCCGTCATTTCATAACCAGGCAAGACGATTTTTTCAAATTTACGACCAATAAGCTGTTCGATATTACCCAAGAATTTTTCATCTTTAGGGCTAACCAGTGAAATGGCTGTTCCATTCTTGCCCGCTCGTCCTGTTCTACCGACACGATGTACATAGTCCTCTGCTAAGAAAGGTAAATGGAAGTTCACCACATACGGTAAGTTTGGAATATCAAGACCTCGCGCTGCAACATCAGTTGCTACTAGTACACGTACCTCACCAGCAACAAATTGCTCTAAGGCTTTGTTACGAGCACCTTGCGAACGCTCACCATGGCACAGTGCTGTTTTAATACCGTCGAGCTTTAACTCTTTTGCTAGTTGGTTAGCACTTTCACGCGTACCCGCAAACACCATCACTTGATGCCAATTATTGACGCCAATTATCTCAGACAACAATTCACGCTTTCTCTCTTCAGATACCCAGTAAACCGCTTGTTTTACCTTACCAGACGTCGAGTTTTGCTTGGCTACTTCGATAGTTTTCGGCGTGTAGAGAATTTGATTAGCAAGTGTTTTTACTTTGTTCGAGAAGGTTGCACTAAACATTAATGTTTGGTACTTGTGCTTAATTTGTGCGGTGATACGCTCAATGTCGTTTAAAAAGCCCATATCTAGCATGCGATCGGCTTCATCAAGCACCATGTATTTTACTTGCGCTAAAGAAACGTTGCGAAGCTGCATATGCTCCAATAATCGACCAGGCGTAGCGACAAGGATATCAACACCCTCTTTCAATATTTTTTCCTGACCTGCCATACCGGCGCCACCATAAATAACGCCCGACTTAATTGGCAGAAACTGGCTATATTGACGAATATTATCAGCAACTTGAATGGCTAATTCACGAGTAGGTGTGAGAATAAGTGCTCTGAGTATCGGCTCACCTGCTTTCACTTGGTGAGCTAATTTATCAAGAATCGGCAGGGTAAATGCTGCGGTTTTACCGGTACCCGTTTGAGCGCTGGCGAGCAGATCGGTACCTGTGCGAATTACAGGAATAGCTTGCTGCTGAATCGGCGTAAGCTGCTTATAGCCACACTGCTTTACCGCCTTCAATAATCCTTCAGACAAACCTATTGCATCAACACTCATAATTCACACCTAATCAAAAAACAGGGCGCGATTATACAGGAAAACCGCACAGGAGAAATACTTGCGTACTTCCCTGTGGATTAAAATGGGCAGCTAGATTATTTGCTTTGGCGCCAAATACCTTTAGTTAGGCCTAATGAGCGTTCTGTTTCTTCATCAACTTCGTAGCTAGGCAACTCACCTTTATCAAGTTGCTTTTGATAGTCTTTGCTAATCCCTACAACCACTTTAGACAATAAAAGTAAGGCGGTAACATTAAGTACCGTCATAAGCCCAGTCGACATATCGGCAAGCGCAATAACTTCTGGCAATGACGCTGACGAACCAAAGATGAGCATAGCCAAAAAGCCTATTCGTAAGAACCAACGACCTAACAAGTTATCTAGGTTCAAGTATTTCAAGTTATTATCGGCGTAGGCATAGTTGGCAACGATAGAAGTAAAACCAAACAGCAATATTGCTAACGTAATAAACTCAGCTCCCCAACCACCTACTTGTTGAGACAAGGCTTGCTGGGTCATTTGAATACCCATTGCAGTATCACCACTACCGTCAGCAAGTAAAATAATAAAAGCAGTGCACGAACAAATGATCATAGTGTCAAAGAAGACAGCTAAAGACTGCATATACCCTTGTGAAGCCGGATGTGGAGGGTTTGGCTCAGCTGCGGCAGCTGCATTTGGCGAGCTACCCATACCCGCTTCATTTGAGTAAAGGCCGCGTTGAACGCCCTGAACAATAGCTGCGCCAACGAGGCCTCCTCCCGCTTCTTTTAAGCCAAAAGCTGAAGTAACAATATCGGCAATGATACCAGGGATTTTGTCAATATTGATGCCGATAACAACGAGTGCTACCAACACATAGGCAATCCCCATAAAAGGAACCGCAAGTTCAGCAAATCGAGCTATATTGCGTAATCCGCCCATAATGATAAAGCCCGCAAGCAAGGTAATGACTACGCCCGTGATCATAGGGTCGATTCCAAAAGATCCTTGGAACGCGTCAGTAATTGAATTAGCTTGTACTGAGCTAAACACGAAGCCGTAGCCGAAGAATAAACACAGTGAAAAAGCGATCGCTAATTTCGGGCTCTTAACGCCCTTTTTCATATAATATGCTGGTCCACCGCGATAGTTGTTATTGCTATCTTTTTCTTTATAGAGCTGGCCTAGTGCACTCTCGGCATAGGCTGTCGCCATACCGAAAAACGCAATAATCCACATCCAAAATATTGCACCGGGCCCACCTAAGGTAATAGCAACAGCAACCCCCATCAGGTTACCTGTACCCACACGTGCAGCGAGTGAAGTACACAACGCTTGAAAAGATGAAATACCGTGAGTTGATTTATTGCGACTGTTCTTCAACAAGGTAAACATATGAGTAAAGTGACGCATTTGAATCAGGCGTAAGCGCCAGCTGAACCAAATGCCGCAACCTGTCAGCAAATAAATTAAAACGCTGCCCCACAAATAGCCATTAATCAGGCCTACCCACTGCTCTATCATACCTAAACCGTTAAAAATTATACTAAACTCGTAGCTTAACAGAGTTTCTATTGAGAATGCGATGTCTATTGAGCCCGCACTAGCACAACATTGTATAACTTATTACGGGGCTTTCTATTGAATAGTGTTCCGTTGCTAATGCAATGTGTCGATGAGGTTAGAAAAACTAACCCCAATATTCGAAATGTTGATGAGATTTATTAATTGGTAAGTGCGAAGGTCTTAAATAGTCCCTGTAAAGGTAACGGTATAAATAGCTCGGTGACTTCTTAACAGCATCTTGTTTTGGCGAGACTTTTTCAGTGGCATTTTTGGCAGCACTGTTTCGTTTATAGCTTTCCACCTCATTTTTCAGCCATTCTGTAAATTCTGCTTGATGTTGCTTGGCAACCTCGTCCAACACCTTCACATAGCCATCAAAGTAATCGCGCTTCAAGTATTTGCTCATAGCGCGCCCTTGCTCTGGGTAGAAGCTAAAAATAAAACGTTGTGCCAAATAGCTCCAGCGATAAACGCGATCTGTGCCGTCATCGTAAGTCGTTGCAAAAATGTCAGCCAGTGAAGGCCACTCTTCTATTTTAGTTTTACTTGCGAGCTTCACCGCGTCATCATTATCATCTTGCCTAGAAATATACTCAGCTAAACCTTCCGCCCACCACACAAGTTTCTCTGGGTAATGACCAAAACCGCCATATTTTACAAAACGGCCATCAAGGTAATGTACATATTCGTGATTAAGGTTCCAGACACCAAACTTGGATTGATCCCAAAAGTGCTCAAACGCATAGAAAGTTGCTTGGTTCACATCGGCACTCGGTGTACCTTCGATGTACATTCCACCATTATTGGTGAATATATTAAACGTCAGCTGACCGTGACGGTTATACTCTGAGTAGTTGTCAAAAATGACAACTCGTAGCTTTTCATTAAAGTCATTAGGTACCGGTTCAACATTTGTCGCTAGCGTTGAATGAAAAAAGCTCTCCTGTCCCAGTAACTTTTGGCAAGAGCTGTTAAGTTGCTCTGTTGTCATTTGAGTCGCTCGGATAAACAAAGAATCAGAACAGGCATGATTCACAGGCAGAACTTCATCTACAGGTTTGATATCACACTTGTCGGCAAAGCTTTCATCGCAGTGATCGCGTGTGCGGAGAGAATTTGCTAAATAGAGCGTAAATAAGCGCTTAGCGTCATCCTCACTATACTCATTCCAACGCTCCTTGCTTGTATTGTCTAGCCCAGCATCAGCTTTCCCACTTGAAAATAACTGCTGTTCAACAAGGGTATCTAACGCCTTCTTCTGATCTTCCTCTGCAGCAATATGAATATTTGCCAATCCCCATAACGTATGAGCCAAATGCCAACTGTCAGCGTCGAATGTTGAAATATTTTTCAGAAGACTTAACGCTATGCCTGACTCTGAATTAAACAGCTTAGCAATGTTTTCATCTCGCTCAGCGTAATACGCAAGGAAACCAATAGCACGGTATAGTTCAAGTTGTTCGTATGCTACGGACAAATCGTTCTGATCACTTGACTGAGCATTAACTTGGGCAGTAACTTGTGCATCGGAGCGGGCATTTTGTTCTGCAATGGTAGCGCCGTTAGATATTGCCTTAATAGAGGTGTTAACAAACTCACTAAACATCGCTATATGCTCAGGTAATATAGTTTTGGCATGCCTATTCGGATAATAGCGATATAGCGCTACCCACAAATGTTCCTTCAATCTTGCGTACTGGTTAGCGCTGAGAGTGCCAATGTTAGCTTGTTGAGATAGCACTTTTTCTGAGATATTGGTTAGCGACAGCAACTCTGCAAGCTTCAATAAGCTCTCGTGAAGTAGCAGCCACTGCGTTTCCTCAATATCCTTCGTTGCGCCCCAATAACTGTATGCTCGCAGATAATAAAGCCCATTATCTAAGGTTTGAAATGTCTCAGGCGTTAGAGTGCTATCAATTAGCATGGGTTGTAAGGCAATTAGTACATCACTAAATTGCTGTGGATGATGATTAAAGTCGGCATGCCAGTAATCAGCCGTACCGTTGAGAATAGCTTGAATTTTCGGACTAACAATCTGAGTACTAGTGCTCGTTGTTTTATCGACAGCTATAGCGACTTTCGTAACGTTGCCTAGCCCACTCTTGTCTTGCCCAGTGTTATCTTGTCCACTACTATCTAATAAAACACTTTGTTGCTCAGAAATTTTCGTATCGCTTGGCAGCTGACTACAAGCTGAAATAAAGGTTAAACCTCCAACGAAACAACTCGCCCAACAACCATTCAAAACCAGTGCCCCTAACTTAGTTCTAAATTTACCCGCTACATCATAAACAGCATTTAGTTTTTTTACTCCACTCGTCCGAATAACATTATGTATTACTTCCATTCTTCCCCCCACGTTTAATCATCACCAACACTAAATACAAACGTAGCTATGTTGCTAAGCCATATGCTTGATTGTCCGTTGTTGCGAGCCAGTACAAGTTGGTATAACCTACAACAAAGGATATATTGTATACAATATTTAATTTTAATAGCAAACACCAAACTGAAATGAGTTTGAGTTAAATGAACAGCTTGTTAGCGTAAACGATAGTCGTCAAACTCACTCAAGCAGGAAACATGGGAGTATAAGAATGAAGTTTGCCTTACCCACTAACCACAAGTATATGTCTTTGACTACACTAGACGCGCACACAGAAGGCGAACCGCTTCGCATCGTGACATCCGGCTATCCCGATATTCCTGGGGAAACAATTTTGGAAAAGCGCCAGTATGTCACTAAACATCTTGATCACCTGCGCAAGGTGTTAATGTTTGAACCCCGTGGCCATGCCGATATGTACGGTGCAATCATCACCGAACCGGTAGCGCCGGATTCAACTTTCGGCGTGCTTTTTATGCATAACGAAGGCTACTCGAGTATGTGTGGTCATGCGATTATCGCAACTGTTTCTGCAGCCATTGAATGTCAAGATATTGAAGTTGATGAAGGTGAAACTAAGACCCTATTCATCGATGCACCAGCGGGTAAAATTACTGCCTACGCAAGTAAACAAGCCGGCAAACCTAAAGTTCACTTTGATTGCGTTCCTTCTTTTGCTGAAGCAATAAATTTGATCGCTGACATCGATGGTTTTGGTGCCGTTAACTACGATATAGCATTTGGCGGTGCCTACTATGCCTTTGTTGATGCGGATGCGCATGGCATTGATTGTAGCCCAGAGAACGTCGAACAATTAATTACTCTGGGTCGTGCCGTCAAACATACCGTGGCAGCAAGCTATCAAATAACACATCCAAATCATGATGATTTAAGCTTTTTGTACGGTACCATTTTTACCTCAAACAAAGTTACTGACAGTAATAGTCATTCACGCCATGTCTGTATCTTCGCTGATGGTGAAGTTGACCGCTCACCTACAGGTACTGGCGTAAGTGCCCGGATTGCACTAATTCACCACAAAGGAGAGGCCTCGCTAAATGAAACGCTCACCATAGAGAGTATTATCAGTAGTCGTATGACAGTTTCAGCAGTATCAACAATCGATATCGAAAGTTCCGACGGTAAAGCTTCTACCGGTAGCAGTCAGGGCGTTATTCCTAGAGTATCTGGCAGTGCTTACATTACAGGTGTCCATCAATTTCTCATTGACGAGGAAGATCCTCAGAAAGACGGTTTTATTTTTAGGTAAAACGCTGCACTAGAATATGAAAATAAAAGATATTCATTTAAACCATTTTTATTAGAATAACGACTAACTATTGGTAAAGATGACCATTACTTCACCATCGATTAAAACAAAAGGCTTATTTATCAATAAATTAAAAGTTGGTGTTATAATTGATTGTACTAGGTCAAATAGGTCAATAACTAAATGAACATGGAATAATTATAATGAAGACAGCAAAATTACTTTCTCTATCAGCACTAGCTATCGCGTTAAGTGGCTGCGTTATTAACGTTAATGCACAAAGTGCAAATGTCAGATTAGAAGAAAGCCTATCAATAGATGCAAGTTCATTGTCTAAGTTTGATATTGAAGCAGGTGCTGGCTCTCTGATCATAAACGGTGACGAGTCAGCAACCGAAATTAAGGTGCAAGCTGATATCCGTACAACAGATGACAGAGACTACATTCTTGAGCTGGATAGCTCTGGCAGTAAAGCGCGTTTAGTGGCAAAGCACAACTCTCACATGGGCTATTGGAAAGGCTCTTCACCCACTATTGATCTAACAATCACTATGCCAGCAGGATTAATGCTAGATGTAGATGATGGCTCAGGCGAGATAAGAATTTCAAACATCAATAACGAACTGCAGTTAGACGACGGTTCAGGTGTAACCCGTATAGAAAACGTAAAAGGTGATGTTCGTATTGATGACGGTTCAGGTGAGCTTTATGTAAAAGGTGTTGAAGGCAACCTTGAACTTAACGATGGCTCTGGCAGTTTAACAGTGCACAAGGTAACGGGCGACGTTGATATTGAAGACGGCTCGGGCGAACTTACCGTCAGAGATGTGTCGGGTAAAGTGACAATTGACGACGGCTCAGGTGGCATCGATGTAAGCCGTGCGGGCTCGCTTAAAATTATCGATTCAGGTTCAGGTAGCTTATCAATTGGCGATATCGAAGGTGAAGTTGATATCGACTCATAACGAATAAGTTTAATTGTGCAGGTCAGATATCTTGTAGAAGATAAATTGTACTAGTTCGTATCTGATCTGGCAGTTTGAACCAATAAGTTTAGAATTTACCTGACAGACAGCTATGAGCGAAAAAGCTGTCTGTGACTAAATGTTAAAATTACATTTAAGGCCCAAAAATCGGACGTAAGATTAATTAATTCCAAAAACTTTAAAGCGTACTTAAATTAGATTTTGCCTGAGTGAAGGTCATATAACTACTCTGCAACCTCATGCTCCGCAAACCATTTCAGTTGCTCTAATGGGTAACCTAGGAAAAATTTACTTCGCTCTAATACCACACGCGTACTTAGCCGTTTAATAGATAGCGAAGCATTATCGGTTAATTCATCACAGACCTTATTAAGGGAGGCTATATTAGGGAAACAACACAAAGAGATATAGTCAATATCACCACTAACTTTCATACAATCCATTATTTCTGGAATTTCATTTATTGTAGATAAGAACTTTCGGCAGGTGGGCGCACTGTTATCTTCTAAGGTAAATTCGACATAGGCTAAAATATGTTCGCAAATCTGTTCTAGGTTAACATCTGCATGAAAGGTACGAAAGTAGCCAGCTTCCTTTAATGCCTTAACTCTTTGAAAGCAGGCACTGGGAGATAAATTTACTTTTTCAGCAAGTTCCACATTGGTTAAATCTGCTTGCAAATGCAGCGTCGCGAGTATCTTCTTATTATAACCATCTATTTTTATTGTCTTTTTCATACTTTTGCTAATAAGGGATTTCTAATGTTTTTAGTTTAAGTATATATATTTACCGCACAAGCAATAAATTCAGAAAATAATTTTTAGCTTTACTGTGAATTACAAAATATTATTTTGTAATTCACAGTGGACAATAGCTTCATCAGCACAAATGAGCCTATGGTACTAATTGCAGTCCATCTGAGGGGATAGAATGAGCAAGTTTATGAAAGCTAGATTTACACGGTCGTTATTAGCAGTCGCTGTAGCAACGTCATATAACGTAACCGCACAAGATAATGAAATCACATCTAGTGCGGAAGAAAAAGAAATAGAGACTATTGTGGTTTCTGCTCGAGGACGAATGGAAACGATTCAATCAGTTCCAGATTCTATTACTGCATTTGGTAGTGACGACATTGAAAATGCTCGCATTAGCAGCCTCAGAGATGTTGCTAATCTTACCCCTAATTTAAGTATGCTTGATAACTTTCGCCCTGGTTTAGCTCGTATTAACATACGAGGTTTAATAACACCACAAGTGGGCGATCCTCCACTAGCTTTTGTTGTGGATGGTGTAACCGCTTCTGATATCGAATTCATAAACCAAGAGCTTGTTGATGTTGAACGCATTGAAGTCATGCGTGGTGCACAAGGTGCATTATATGGTCGAGGCGCTGTAGGTGGCGCAGTTATAGTGACAACCAAGCAACCTTATGAAGAACTTGAAGGCAGCATAAAAGGTTCGATAGCTAATGGTGATACTTATCAGTTAAATGGAGTTATCTCGGGATCTTTGAATGAGGAAGATACTGCGTATTTCCGTATTGGTGGCTATATAAAAAGCACAGATGGTTTAATCGATAATGAGTTTTTAAATAAACAGGCTGATTATTTGGATGAATCGTCTGTATTTGGTCAGCTATATTTCGAACCATCTGAAGACACTAGTATTGCATTTAAAGGCCGCTTTACTTCTAGTGATGCTGGTTTTGCTTATTATCAAGGGGTTAGTTTTGATGAAGCTGAAGAATTCGACATTGAAACTTCACAAAATATTGATAATAACGACCAACGTGATGTTATCGATTTAAGTGTCAAAATCTCCCATGAATTTGACCAAGCGACGTTAGATTTTATTACCGCATACAATGAATCAGAGAATGAGCACTTTTATGATGGTGATTACTCTGCTGACCCAACGTTTGAAGAAGAAAATGGTTGGATTTTACGTGCGCCTTTCGGTACAGAAGGCTTATTTAATGTTGAGTCACTAACAATCGAATCTCGTTTGACTTCAAAAGATGATACAGATATTCGTTGGGCAGTATCAGCATTTTATCAAGATAAGGAACGTGACAATACCATCAATTTTTATGATGACTTTTTTGGCGATGTACCTTTGAAACGTAAAGACTTTACCGAGGATCTTATTTACTTAACAATTGCAGATATTAATAGTAGCAAGGCCTGGGGCTTAGCTGGTCAAGTAAACTATGATATTACTAACCGCCTTGAGATCACCGGTGCTCTTCGTTATGACCACGATGCAAGAGAGTCATTTGATCCGAACTTTAAGACTGATACGTTCGCTAAAAAAGATTTCTCTCAATGGCAGCCGAAAGTTACTGTCGCCTATCAAGCGTCTGAAACACTCTTAACTTATGTAGGTTATTCAAAAGGCTTTAGAAGCGGCGGATTCAATGAGCCCGCAGAAGGGATAAGTAGAACGTTTGATAAAGAAGTGTCAGACAGTTATGAGTTAGGTTTTAAAACGTCATTTCTTGATCAAAGAATCACGTTTAACGGTGCCTTATTTGCAATTGAGCAAGAGGACGCTCAAATGACTCAGTTCAATGTCGATACATTTACGCTTGAAAATATCGCTATGGATGAAGTGTTTATCCAAGGTATCGAGTTTGAACTGGCTTATGCCGTTACTGATGATTTTGATGTGCAGCTAAATGCTGGATGGTTAGATTCAGAAATCGAAAGATTTGAGGGCAGACCAGAACTTGAAGGCCATTCTCAGGTTTATGTGGCAGACTATAATTTAGGCGTAACATTAAATCACTATACCGAAATCAATGATAACTGGTCGTTAAATTCCCGCGCAGATATACAAGTTATTGGACCTAAATATTATGATATCGAATCGCCAGATTTAGAGGCTGATGCTTATACGTTATTGAACGCCACTATGTCACTTAGCTCAGAAGAGTGGCAAGTACAATTGTATGCCAAGAACCTAACTAATGAACGTGCTATTGAGGATATTTTCTTCTTCGGAGATGGAGTTACAGAATATGCACGTCAACCCAATAAACCTCGCACTTATGGTATTGAAGTTAAGTATTCTTTCTAATCGTCTAATCAAAAACTGCTGAACAGTTAACAACCTTTAGGCCCTATTCTTAATGTATTAAAGATAGGGTCTTTTTTTAAGAGCAATTATGTCAAATCAACAAGAATTCACCGTCAACTCACAAGACTATGCCACCACAAAGGTTCCCGAATCTGCTACAACTGGCGGCTTGAGCATTGGCATGATAAACGGCAGTTTAGCGTTTTCGGTTCCTGGATTAATAACAGGAGTAGAAGTAGGTAATGCTTTAGGTTTACTACACAGCATACATGCTTTTTTGATTGGCGGTTTAATATTGTCAATTCTAGGTGCATTCACTGGTATTGTCGGTGCTAAAAATCGATATACGTCCTGCATTACACTTAAGTTTGTCTTTGGTGAGTATGGCGCTGCATTAATAAGCACTTTGTTTGTTTTTGCTTTACTCGGTTGGTACAGCGTTAACCTCGACTTATTCAGCACTTCTTTGCAGCAATTAAGTAAGCAGACGATTGATGTAGAGTTATCACTTAGCTTGGTTGAAGCTTTGATTGGTGTGTTAATCACTATCGCAACAATATGGGGTTTTAACTTAATTGAAAAGCTATCAAATTACCTTGTACCTATCATGGTCATGGTACTTTTTTATATGCTTTATCAGAGTATTAGCTTTGATTTTGTAATTGCTGAGCCAACTCAATCAACCCCTATGTCATTTGGTGAGGCAGTATCAATTATTGTAGGAAGCTTCATTGTTAGTGTTGTTTTGATGCCCGATTTTTCGCGTTTTGCAAAAACATCCAGAGATGCGATAACCGCCTCTTTTTTACCCTTTCTAGGGATAAGTAGTTTTGTTTATGTCATCTCTGCAATTGCTGGCGTTGCGGTTTCAAATGACGATATTTTGTCAATCATGCTCATGCTTGGCCTAGGTTATCTGGCCTTTTTTCTTCTTATTTCAGCAAGCTTCATTACAAATGTTGTCAATCTATATAGTGCAGCATTGGGTGCAAATGCCATTAACATGAAGTGGAAAAAACGAAATTTAGTTATTGTTTTGGGTATTGCCGGCACTGTAGTAGCTTCCTTTAATTTGCTCGATAACTTTACCGACTTCTTATTTAGCTTATCTATTGTTTTCACCCCTGTAGCCGCTATTTATGTCGTAGACTATTTTTTTGTTCGAAATCAAGTCGCATACCAGCCTCATGAATTGGAGCGAGGTAATAAGGTAAATATAATTGCCTTGACTGCCTGGGGCTTTGGTATTTTAAGTTCGTTATCCGTTAACCAAGGCTTTTTTACCTTAACGAGCATTGAGGTTTTCGATGCCATAATCATTTCTTCGGCAATTTATTATTTATTAGTTCATAGATTCAAAACAAGATGATGATTCTTTTTTTGTCTTACTTAAAAACGGAAATTATTTTGTTCTAGGCCAAAAAGCCAAAATTTTAATTTCCATACATTCTTTATCATTTTTAATAACAAATAATTGGCGTAGAAATAGGAAGTCCAATGAAAGTAACTGAATTAAGCCGTCAGGATATTAGCGATATTTTATATGGCTGCGCGATTTTAGGCACCGGTGGGGGTGGCGAATTAGATGAAGGTTTTGATTATATAGATAAAGCTTACGCTGCAGGTAAATCATTTAAACTTGTTAGTATCGATGAAGCACCTGATAACGCAAAAGTTTGCACCCCTTATATGCTTGGTGCTCTTTCGCCACTTTCTGAAGAGGAAGAAATGCAATATAAAGGGCTAGCTCAAAGTAATGAGCCAGCAATAATGACTGCATATAAGCGTTTAACCGCATATTCAGGTGATGATTTTTTCGGGACAATTTGTTGTGAGTTAGGTGGCTCAAATACAGCTATTTCGTTCTATTTAGCCGCAATGTTTGGTGGCTATATTATCGATGCAGATCCCGCGGGAAGAGCAGTACCTGAAATAACGCATTCAACGTACTACTTTAATAGCTTAGATGCTGCACCAATTGTTACGGCTAATGAATTTGGCGAGTGCTTTATCTGCGAAAATATTAAAGATGATCGGCGAGCAGAAGCGGTTGTCAGAGCTTTATCTATGGTCAGTCGTAATGATATAGCAGCGATTGATCATGCGATGGCGATCAGTGAACTAAAACACGCAGTTATTAAAGGTACGATAAGTAAAGCGTTGGCTATAGGACAGGCATATAGACAAGCAAGAGAACAATCTTTAGATATTGCTGACGAAGTTGCTAAGCATGGTAAAGGAGAAGTTCGCTTTAGAGGTACTATTAGTGAGTTTTCATTTGAAACCTTAGACGGTTTTACATTAGGGCAGTTTGTTATCCAAGGTATAGGTGAATTTGAAAATCAAAACTATCGAGTTGAAGTTAAAAACGAAAATCTAGTGAGCTACATTGATGGTGAAGTTGATGTCACTATTCCCGACTTAATTTGTTGTTTAGACATGGATGTCAAAGTACCTGTGACCAATCCAAATTTAGTAAAAGGAAGGCAAGTGGCTATTGTCGTTTTACCCGCCCCTAAAGAATTTCAAACTGAAAGAGGAATTGAAGCGTTTGGACCTAAATATGTTGGCTTAGATATGCAGTATATTCCAGCAATAAAGGTCGACTAAAATTAATAAACACATGCCTCTGTTCTTATATTAATTGTACTTTTTTAGAAATTAGCTGAACTCGCAATAAAAACCGACAATTCACTGTCAGATGTGATTCAGCTCCAGAGATCAAAGTTGGCAGATCAAGTTAAGACTTATTCAGATATATGTGTTCGGATAAGTGTACTCATCTAACCTGCATACAACTCATTCTATCTTCTTAACCTTGATTTCGTTATTTAGCCATTAACGCTTCAATATCACTAATAGAACGCGGTGCACCAACAGACAAGTTTTCGTAACCTGATGGCGTAACCAGAATATCGTCTTCTAACCGCACTCCCATGCCTCGCCAACGAGAGTCAACATTTTTACTATGCTCAGGGAAATAAAGCCCGGGTTCTATGGTGAATACCATGTTCGGCTCAAGTGTAACCCAGTTGCCATTATCATCGTGGTAGGCACCAACATCATGTACATCTAGCCCCAGCCAGTGACCAGTTTTATGCAGGGTAAATGGCTTATAAAGCTCCTGTTCCATCACTTGATCAAAACTCCCCGACAATATATCAAGGTCCAATAACCCTTGAGCGAGAACTGCCATTGCAGCTGGATACATGCTATTCCACGAAACGCCGGGTTTTACTGTTTCGATGGCCGCATCTAGTGAAGCCAGTACCAATTGGTAGATATCTCGTTGCTCAGGGGAGAACTTTCCATTTACGGGATAGGTTCTGGTAATGTCTGCTGTGTAGTATTGATAATCACCGCCCGCATCAACCAACAGCATTTGGCCATTTTGTAAAACATCGTGGTTTTCTGAGTAGTGTAAGCAGCAAGCATTGTTCCCCGCCGCCATAATTGTTGGATAGCCAACATCACTGCACCCAAATTGACTCACATGATTAAAAAACTCGCCAGTTAAAGCTTGTTCTGTTTGCCCAGGTTGGCAAAGTCGCATTAAATGTCGATGTCCAGATACTGACGCCTCAATCGCTTTTCTTAACAAACCAATCTCATGTTCATCTTTCACACGGCGCATGTTCTGTGTTCGAGGAAGTACGTTCATCAAGTGCTTAAACGATTTCACTTCATCAAATTTGGCGCTTTTTCGTTGGCAAGCCAGCCAATCAAAGATGCGGTGATTAAATCGTCCAAGTTCGTCTGAATAAAATACATATGGCCGTTCACCAAATAATGCCGGCAATCTAGACTCTAATTCGGCGATATCATACGCCGCATCAGCCCCATAAAGGTTTACAGCTCCCTCTTGGCCAGCACGACCAGCAAACCAGACTTCATGGTATTCATCTTTAGGCTGGTTGAAAAGTATAAAGGGTTGTTCGCAATTTGGTCTAAGCACGGCAACCGCATCTGGCTCTGCGTAACCGGTTAAATAATAAAAGTCGTGATCTTGGCGAAAAGGATACGTGATATTCTTGTTTCTCACTTGCTCTCGATTACCGACAAGTAAGACGACACTGCCGTCTGGGAGCTGTTCAAACAAACGATCTCGTCTCGCTTTATACACAGCCTTATCTGGTAGATTAGTCATCATTTGCCCCATTAAATTTGATTATTGATACTTTCGAGTACAAGCTGGGCTGCCGCGAGGTCTTCTAAAGCATGCCCTACTGACTTGAACAAGCTAATATCCTGACGGTTACGAGTGAATACTCGTTCTTTGCGACAAAGCTCAAATAAATCCGCGACTATTTTTTCACGTTGCAATATACCGGCATCAAGCGGCATTTTAATATCACCTGTTTCCTTAAACGCACCTTGATAGTTATCGACAACAATGTGACTCTTTAAAATGCAGTCGTCGTCTGCTTCTCGCATATCAGGACGATATGCCCCCACTAAATCTAAATGTTGCCCAGCTTGTAACCAAGCGCCTTTTATCAACGGCGTTTGTGACAAAGTCGCACAGGAAATAATATCGGCAACTTTAACTGCGTGTGAAAGGTCTTCGATAACATTTAATTCAACATCCAAAACATTCGATAAACTGTTTTTTAGTTGCTCTGCCTTTTCTGTTTTTCTTCCCCAGATATTGACTTGCTTGATTGGGCGTACAGCGCAATGTGCTTTAATTAATTCAGGCGCTAGTGTTCCTGTTCCAACCATAGTAAGTACACTGGCATCTTCACGAGACATAAAGCGACTGGCAAGCGCAGATGCTGCGGCGGTGCGTTTGGCAGTTAACGCTGGTGCATCCATTATCGATTTAACACTGCCTTTGACCGCGTCAATCAGCACGTAAACACCTTGGATAGAAGGTAAATCGTATCGATAGCTATCAGGGACAACTGTTACCAACTTGACCCCAATATCCTCGCCAGCATGCCAAGACGGCATCATCAACAACGTTGTCTCTCGTTCAGCATAAGGATTTGGGATATCAAAGTGCTGCCGCAATGGTGTGGTGATGTCACTGGCAAACGCCAGTTGCAATTTATCGACTAAGGCAATGGGAGATAACAGCTGATTGATTTGCTCAGCACTAACAAAATTATTCACTAAACGTTCTCTTAACTCTACTTAACTAAACGATTTTTAAACTGGATAACCCAGACTGTATTCTAGGTTATCGATATTTAAGCTATGCCAATATCTAAACAGAAACCTGAACTAAGGCTTCTAAATTTGAGCTGACTAATTACTAGCCTCGAATTTATTACGGGCCAAATAATAACGATTAAACCAAAGCAACCCGATACTAGTAACTAAACCCAATGCTGCAAAAATTACCCACATTAACGCTGGGTTGTTTTGGTTTTTAGCAACCTCTCCATAGCCCCATCCCGACAGTAAGCCCGCAAACAAGAAGCCCAAAGCCATAGAAACAAAGTAGTAACCCATGTAAAGCGCAGCTTGGTTATCAGGTGCAATGCTCGCTACATATTCTTGTGACTTTGGCGAAGTCACCATCTCGCCAAAAGCCATCATCAGCACAGCGAGCACAGCGGCAAGTCCGCCCGCGGCTATATCATTAGCAATAATCGCAACCAAACAAGCGATTGCGAAAATCGCCACACCGACAACCAAAACATTGATAGTTTTAAAACGCGCGCACACTAAGCTAACGGCTATTTGGCAAACCACTATAGCGGCGAAGTCGAGGTTGATGATGTATTCAGGGTTTATCTGGCGATAACTGTCAGCCCATTGCTGAGCAAGTATCATCGCTTCTTCAGAATTTAAGCCAGAGCCAGAATGAGCGCCTGCAGCCACTTGTGAAATTGCAGCTTCAATATCTGCAATTGGCACGAGTACTTTAAGGTGGACAAGTTCGGCGGCAACAGCACTAGCAGACGCGCCAGCAACAATAAATTCCTGAAGCTTTTCAGCAAGTAGCTCAATATTTACCGACGCTAGAAAGTTTACTGCTCCTTCACCGAATATGGAGATATAAGCGACTAGGTCACGGGTATCGACAAAGTCTCGAATATACAATGGCATGGTATAAAACAGCTGGTTGTAGACTGCCCAAAAGCCAGTCAACAGCAATAAATAAAGTGCAAAAGGCTTGTTGCTTACCTTAGCTTTTTCTAGGTACCACTTAGAGTTATTTTCAGAACAAATTCGTTGCCAAAGCAGATTAAACACTAGCCATGCAGCAATCAGGATAAACGCCGTACTGTAATCTATAAAGCTGGCACCTGCTGCCATCAAAATGAAAATACACGGGAATATTGCCAACGCAAAACGGCCGTTACCCAACACTTGTTGAGCTTCAGCTAGCACCTGACGAATACTGGCATTACTTTTTTCGAGTGTCTTAGGTTCCCTATAAAAGAAGATCACAGGGATGAAATTTAGAAGAATCCACAAAGACGACATCAAGAATACCGCATCCCAGCTTATTGCACGTAAATAACCCGCGACTAGAGGACCAATAAAGCCACCAATATTTACCATGGTATAAAAAATGCCGAAACCCAACCCTCGATTACTATCATTAGTGGCATGGGTTATGGTGCCTACGACTACCGGCTTAAAACACGCCGCGCCTAATGCAACCATTGCAAAGGTAATAAAGAAGCTGGAGAACGAGGTTGCTTGTCCCAACAAATAGTAACTCGGTGCCATGATGGCAAACGACACAATGAACATCTTCTGATAGCCAAACCTGTCAGCTAACGCCCCTGTAAATACAGGCAGTAAATATAAAAAGAACGGGATGATCCCTTGGAGCGCACCACGCTGACCATCAGTAAAGCCCACACCGCCTTGGCTAACTGGCGTTGTCATGTAAATTGAAGAGAGTGCGAAAAAGCCATACCAAGCTAGTCGTTCAAAGATTTCCATGGTATTAGCAATGTAAAAAGCACGCACAAAGCCTTTATTACTTTCGTCATTCTCATGTGAGCTCTGACGTTGCGCACTACCCTCTGCGATGTCGTTTGACGTTGACATTTGAACACCTGTTAACTTCTTATTTTATTTTTGTATACAATATATCTCCATACAAAAAATAAAGTCAATGTGCATTTTGGGGTTTCTACATTTTCGCCAATCTAGTTTTCCAGTGCTGTTTACAAGTGCTGTTGTCCATTGTTAGAAAAATGCGAATGACTAATTTCGTGTATTAGCCGAGCCTGCAACGGGGGGAACAGCCTAGGAAAGTGATGCATAAAAAATCAACAAGCTATGGTCGATGAGGAAAATAAGCGAGTTAAGATGAGTGAGGCAAAATAAGTGAGGTAAAATAAAAAGCCTCGGTAACGCTGTTCTTTAAAACAACGATATACCGAGGCTTGTACTCTAAGTAATAACGGTTATTCAGAAATCGCTTGGGCTATTTTTTCAACTGATGATTTCGCATCACCAAATAGCATCTGCGTATTATCCTTGAAGAACAGCGGGTTCTGGACACCAGCGTAGCCCGTGCTCATTGAGCGTTTAAAGACTACTACCTGCTTTGCATTCCATACTTCTAGTACAGGCATACCCGCAATTGGGCTCGTTGGGTCTTCGCTAGCCGCAGGGTTAACCGTATCGTTAGCACCAATAACTAACACAACATCAGTATCACTGAAGTCGTCGTTTATTTCTTCCATACCTAGCACGATGTCGTAAGGCACTTTTGCTTCAGCAAGTAATACATTCATATGCCCCGGTAAACGACCTGCTACAGGGTGAATACCAAAACGTACCTCTACTCCCTTGGCTTTTAGCTTTTGTGTTAAGTCGTACACAGGGTATTGGGCTTGAGCAACCGCCATGCCGTAACCCGGCGTGATGATAACCGACTTTGCATTAACCAATGCTTCAGCGACCTGTTCTGCTTGAATCTCTTGATGCTCACCATAATCTTTATCAGTATCTACGCTAACTTCCGTCCCAAAGCCACCAGCAATGACACTAATAAATGAACGGTTCATTGCTTTACACATGATGTAAGAAAGTATCGCACCTGACGAACCTACTAGAGCACCAGTCACAATCAGTAAGTCATTACTTAACATGAAACCAGCAGCCGCTGCTGCCCAACCCGAGTAACTGTTGAGCATAGACACAACAACCGGCATATCTGCACCACCTATTGATGCGACTAAGTGCCAACCGAATACCAATGCTATCGCAGTCATTAGGTATAGCGAGAAATTGTCACCGCCTTTTTGAACAAATACGATCATCAGCGCAAAACTAACAACGCCCGCCGCTAAGTTCATTTTGTGGCGATGAGGCAACATTAGCGCTGCTGAGTTTACAAGGCCGCGTAACTTAGCAAAAGCGATCACTGAGCCAGTGAAAGTAACCGCACCAATAAACACACCTAAAAATACTTCAACTAAATGAATATTTTTTTCAGCGCTAGAAACGAGTGCATAGCCTTGTGCAAATGGATCAACATCAAAATAGCTGTTGTAGCCAACAAACACAGCCGCCAAACCAACAAAGCTATGCAAGATCGCTACGAGCTCTGGCATCTCGGTCATTTCAACTTTCTGTGCTAAGCGAAAACCAATCACGGCACCAACAGCCATCGCGCCAATGATGACTAATGTATTGTCGACCCGCGGATCTAAAATGGTCGCAAGCAAAGCAATCGCCATACCTGCAATACCAAAATTGTTACCTTCTTGAGCGGTTTCTTGTTTGCTAAGCCCCGCAAGGCTGAAGATAAAAAGTAATGCCGCAATTATGTAGGCAGCGGTAATAACGCCTTGAGATAATTCCATGCTTCCCCCTACTTACGGAACATTTTCAACATACGCTTAGTGACAAAGAAGCCACCAACGATATTGATTGTGGCAATCAAAATAGCTATCCCCGCGAGCACCTGCACAACGAGGTTATCACTCCCCACTTGCAACAATGCGCCTACGATAATAATGCCCGAGATAGCATTCGTTACACTCATCAATGGCGTATGCAGTGAATGTGATACATTCCACACTACGTGATAGCCCACCACACAGGCTAAAACAAACACCGTAAAGTGAGACAAGAAGGATGCTGGTGCTACCGTCGCCAACCAACCAAAGGCTAGCGCTGCCGCACCCATTGCGATGTACTTATTGGTTTTGCTCTTAGGTGCTTGCTCTACCGCCGCAGACTTAGGTTCAACCTTAGTTTCTGGTTTAGCAGGCGCAGCACTGACTTGAATCGGCGGTGGTGGGAAAGTTATTTCACCCTCTTTAATCACCGTCATATTGCGAATCACTTGATCGTCAAAATCAATAGTAAATGAGCCGTCTTTCTCTGGGCACGTCAATTTAGTCAAGTTAACCAAGTTGTTAGCATAAAGCTGAGAAGACTGATTTGGCAGACGTGAAACTAAATCGGTGTAACCAATTATTTTCACACCTTTGACTGTAGTTAACTTTTCAGGTTTGGTCAGTTCACAGTTACCACCGCCAGCTGCGGCCAAGTCAACAATCACGCTGCCCGGCTTCATCGATGCAACCATATCAGCGGTGATGAGTTTTGGTGCAGACTTACCAGGGATCATTGCGGTCGTGATAATGATGTCGACATCTTTAGCCTGCTCGGCAAACAACGCCATTTCTGCATCAATAAAGGCTTGGCTCATTTCTTTTGCATAGCCATCACCTGAGCCTGCACTTTCCTCTTCCTCATAATCGAGTTCGAGGAATTCTGCGCCCATACTTTCAATCTGTTCTTTTACTTCTGGGCGTGTATCAAAGGCACGAACTATCGCCCCGAGACTGCCAGCAGCACCGATGGCAGCAAGACCTGCGACACCAGCACCTATGACCATGACTTTGGCTGGTGGTAAATTACCAGCAGCTGTTATTTGGCCAGTAAAGAAGCGACCAAAGTGATGAGAGGCTTCAACAACAGCCCGATAACCAGCAATATTGGCCATAGAACTTAATGCATCTAATGACTGCGAGCGTGTCATTCGTGGCACCATGTCCATAGCCAAGGTATTAATATTTTTGGCTTTAAGTTGCTCTACTAGCTCGCTATTTTGTGCGGGCTGAATAAAGCTCACTAAGGTTGCTCCGTCTTTTAGCTGAGCCACTTCTTCAGCATTAGGCGGATTAACTTTAAAGACAATATCGCTTTGCCAGACCGATTCAGCATTTTCAATTAGCGCCCCGTTATCAACGTAATCTGCATCATTAAAACTCGCCTTTTTACCCGCTTGTTTTTCGATGCATACGTCAAACCCCCGACTAACTAATGCTTTAACTGAACTAGGTGTAGCTGCAACACGGTTTTCACCCTTGAGCGACTCCTTTGGGATCCCTATTTTCATAAATCACCATTTTTATTTTTCTTTATCAGGTGTTTAATGTTTTATCACTTCACGTTCACTTTTCATACAAACAAATAGCCATATCAATGAACATTTTGGAATGATAGAGTAAACGCTCCAATAGAAACGCTTATATAATAAGGATTACAACAGAATATGCGCTACCAATTGAAAAATCTTATACCCAATATTCACCCTAGTTGTTTTACTGCACCGAGTGCTGCCATCATTGGTAATGTTGAACTTGCCGCTAACGTTAGTATTTGGTTCAACGTAGTGATGCGCGGCGATATGGACAAAATATTTATTGATGAAGACAGCAATATTCAAGATGGCAGCGTGCTACACGTTGATAAAGGCCTGCCTATGCATGTTGGTAAAGGCGTCACCGTCGGTCACAAAGTGATGTTACACGGATGCACTATCGGAGATTACTCATTGATTGGGATGAATTCGGTGGTACTTAATGGTGCAAAAATAGGAAAAAACTGTGTGATCGGTGCCAATAGTTTAGTTACTGAAAATATGAAAGTACCCGACGGACACCTAGTCCTAGGATCGCCAGCTAAAGTAATAAAACCACTTGATGAGAAAACAGTGGCAATGCTGGAAAAGAGTGCTGACCACTATGTGGCTAATGGTCAACATTACAATGAGCACCTAATTCCGTTAGGTGATTAATTAAAGTGCCCTAAAGGCTCGAACTTAATGCTACTGCCGTTAATCAATATCGTTTAGCGGCCAGCTGACAATATAATCTTCAAAAAACTCTAAATCGACATCGTTGTCTTTAACGATTTTACCGCGCACTGACATGCCTGCCTTATGCATAGCACTCTTCTTGCCTTTATTTAGCAGAGGATGCCAACTTGGCATACCTCGCCCTTCTTGCAAACGTCGATAAGTACAACTAGATGGCATAAAGAAAACATCATCAAGGTTATCTTGAGTAAGGCGGACGCAATCGGGGACTAAGGTGGTGCGTTTAGCATACTGACTGCACTCACAAGTTTTATCATTAAGTAGATAACACGCAATGTTTGAGTACACCATTTGTTCACCGTCTTCAATGAAGTCGGTCGGCTTAAGCTCATCTTCTTCCGGTGTATCTTCATCTTCAATAAACTTGTGAAGGCAACATTTAGCACAGCCATCGCAAAGCGACTCCCATTCCTCACGACTCATCTCAGCAAGTGATTTAACTTCCCAAAATGGCGTAGGTGCAGCAGCAATAGATTTTCGCGCTGGTGCTTTTTTCTTTGAACGACTCACTATCTAATTTCCAAACTCATATAGAACTGCGCTTATTGTAGCGCACACTGGTGGTTTCTATGTAGGGGAAAGAGCAAGTTTTCCGCCATAACGCTCATTATTTCTTATCGCAAACTAGGGCGTGTTGATCTTTCAGGGTTAAATTTTGTTCGAATTAAATGCATTTTTATCGCGGCACTTGTGATACGCATAGTCATCCTACGCACAGAGCAAGTAACAATGAGAAAAATGCATTTAAACGAATCCAGGGGACAGCATTTATGATGCCTTTCTACTGCGTTATCGCTTATTCATGTGGAATAACCACACGACATAAGCTCTGCCTTGTATAAAAACATCATAAATTGCTGCAAAAATAACCTCGAAAGATCAACACGCCCTAGCGTAAACGACTTAATAAGCGTTACAACGGTAACAGGGGGAGAGTACGCTAACTAATTCGTAACCTGAATTGGCGGGTATTTAATGCTATCAGATAAGTGCCCTACTGAACTGACAAAGTAATACGATAAATTCCAATGCATTAAGCTCTTGTAGTTGTCATACGCTAAGTATGCGCGACCATTTGCATCATCAGGAAATACCAATGCAGCTTTGATATCAGCTTTCGGCAAGTCTGTACCATCAGTACGGCGAATGCCTAGAGCCTGCCATTCTGCTAGACTTCTTTCAGTTTTCGCCCATGCTTTAAGCCAGTTTTTACGGCTGCCCGTATTTTTAGGGATGGCTAACTGTGTGTCGAAGTCAGACGGTAATTTAACTTGGCGTCCCCACGTCAATGCATCATTCCAACCTTCAGTTTTTAAGTAGTTCGCCATTGAGGCAAAGACGTCCGCTTGGTTGCCCCAAATATCTTTCTTACCATCTCCATCGCCATCAACCGCATAGCTTAAAAATGACGTAGGCATAAACTGACTTTGCCCCATGGCACCAGCCCAAGAACCTTTCATATTCTCAGCAGTGATATGGCCTTCATCTAAAATCGTAAGTGCTGCCCAAAGCTGTTTCTTGAAGAATGCTTCACGGCGTCCTTCATAGGCAAGTGTCGATAACGCTGACACCACGTTATAGTTACCCATGTAATTTCCGAAGCTCGTTTCTAGCCCCCATAAAGCGACGATAAAGCGAGGCTGCACACCATATTCTTCACTTACTTTATTCAACAGCTTTTCATGTTTTGTATAAAGTTTGCGAGCAATCTCAACTTTGCGCTTAGACACTCGCTTTGGTAGATAAGTATCTAATGTCTCGACTTTTTCTGGTTGGTTCTTATCTTTAACCACGGCACGCTTGTAGAATTTAATATCAGCAAAGCTACTGTCAATTAATGCTTGCGAATAACCTTTAGCAAGCGCTTCTGATTTAAGCGACTCAACGTATTGCTCAAAAGTAGGCTTGTCTGCTTCATCGGCACTGGTATCCGCAAAAACCACAGGAGAAGTTAATGCGCTTGCAGTCACGAGTGTAACGCCCATCATTGTGGCTAATGAAATTGGTTTTAACGCTTTGGCAAGCGATTGGGAAAATATTTGGTTAAGGGTACGGCGAATAGTCACGAAAAACGGCTCCCTAGTCGGTATTGTTAGTCTGTTGTATTAATCGATATTCTTAAGGGTAAAAGGCGATGCAGAAATTAACCGCAATACAGCCAAATTTACTCTGATTCAGGCAATTTACCTTGTGCTTTTAACGCCGCTCGATGCTCATCAAGCAAGTTTTCTTGCGGCGGTGGTAACTGCAGATAAAAACCTTGGTTTGTTAGGTTTTCTTTCACTTTATCAATATCTGCTAACGCAAGCTTTTCTTGCTTGGCTAAATTCACTAGGGTCACCAAGATAGGCGTACCAAAAGTAGAAAGTAACGCATCAGGTACGTCAGAGAAGTCATCACGTTTATTAATGAACAAGTAGGTTTGATCTTTTTTGGGGCTTCTATAAACCGCACATAGCATAATGGAGACCTATGATAATAAGATAAAAGAAATGCCAATATAGCACGCGATTAAACGGCTTTTCATCCATTTATCGCAAATGCTGGGGTATTGAACATGAAATGCGCACAAAACGTGCGCTGTCTTCAAGAAGTAATTTGAACTAAGGAGCTCTAAAGCCGCTACTTGCAAAAGAAAGTAGTTTGTCGCCAAGTACAGACTTACGCCATGATTGGATTACTTCGACGTCTTGAGGGTTATCCTGTGCACCGTTGAGTTTGAAAAAGTAAGATAAAAACTGATTAATCTGCTTTTTCGAAGCCAAGCTTTCAACGCTTAGTTGATTTTCTGCCGCCACATCAGCAACAAAGTGCTTCACTTTTTTAAAGGTTTGTTTATAACCCGGATATTCGTCCAAGCGTTTTAACTTTTCAGGGTAGTCTTGTTCTTCTACCTGCGCAGCTTGTTTTAAAATCGCCAACATTGCTTTGCCCTGATAACGTACATCTAGGTGCTCTACACCTTCAGTTGCTGCCATCGCCGCGGTACTTTTTGGCGCACGTTGCGCAACCGCTAGCAAGGTATGATCTTTAGCGATAAAGCTTAACGGCTGATCTTTTGTTTGTGCTTTTTGGTAACGCCAACGCGCTAAAAACTTTAAATTGTTCAACTGTTTCGGCGTTAACTTCCATGCCAATTTTACATTGCGATAGAGGTTATCTTCGTCAATAGGCGAAAACTTCTTGTCTATCATAAGCGCAGTTTCTTGCTCACATGCGTTAAGCCAGCCTGAGGCTTCGACATCTGCGAGTAATTTAGGATAAATCTGAAATAAGTAATCTACGTCAGCTTCAGCATAAGTTAGCTGCTTCTCTGTGAGTGGTCTTTTTGTCCAATCAGTTCGAGACTCTGACTTATCTAACTCAATATCCAAGTAATGCTTCACCATAGCTGCATAACCGAGTGACAAACCATGGCCTAAAAATGTCATCATAATTTGGCTGTCGATTAAGTTCACTGGGCGACAATTACCAGCGCTCAAGAACACTTCTAAATCTTCAGAGCAAGCATGCAGTACTTTAACGATATTAGGATCAGTTAACAGTTGCCAGAAAGGCGACAAGTCATCGATTGTTATTGGGTCGATAAGCGCAAGATGTTTGCCATCACACACCTGCAACAACCCCAACCTTGGGTACAGCGTGCGAGTGCGCACAAACTCGGTATCAATGGCCAGTATCGGCGAGCTGGCTAACGAATGGCATAACTCAGTAAGTGACTGTTGATCTTGAATATAGTGACGCTGCACAAGAAATCCTTTGCGAAGTAAAACTACAACTACGACGTTTGAAGCAACTCAAACGTCTGCGATTTGAATAACGAAATATATCAATAAGAAGCGCTAGTGCAATAGCTTTGCTTATTTTCGTGTGCGCCTGACCGATTGCTTGTGACGTTGTTGGTGCTTTTTAACGCTACGGCGAATACGACGGTTTTTCGCGTTATCTATCATCTTTTCATTCACTTTAACCTTAGACTCTGTCTCTGGCGGTAACTGAACGGCTTTTCGATAATAGTTAACATCTTTTAACGCTAACTCTGTCCAACCACCAACGGGTAATTGACGCTGAAGCTCAAGGTCACCGTAACGCACACGGATAAGGCGACTCACCTGCACATCTTGGCTTTCCCATAAGCGACGAACTTCTCTATTCCGTCCTTCAGAAAGCACAACATGGAACCAATGATTGCGGCCTTCACCACCACGATAGGTAATCTGCTGGAATTTAGCTGGACCATCTTCCAATTTAACCCCGTGACGCAATCGTTGTAGCATAGCTTCGTCTACTTCGCCAAACACACGTACCGCGTATTCACGCTCAATTTTGTGCGAAGGATGCATTAAACGATTGGCGAGCTCGCCATCGGTGGTAAACAGCAACATACCAGACGTGTTAATGTCTAAACGACCAACAGCAACCCAGCGACCACTTTCTAATGGTGGTAGGCGGTCGAAAACGGTTGGACGCCCTTCTGGATCTTTGCGTGTACACATTTCGCCTTCAGGCTTGTTGTACATCAACACTCGGCAAACTTGCTCTTCAGTGTTGGTCACTTTAACAAGATGGCCATCAACACGTATCTGCTCGTTACCTTCGACACGATCACCTAAATAGGCGGTTTTGCCGTTTACACTGACGCGTCCTGCGCTGATCACCGTTTCCATTTCTCGGCGGGAGCCCTTGCCAGCTCGGGCAAGTACTTTCTGTAATTTTTCAGACATAGGTCTTTATCTCGTTCGTCAGTAGCTTCACGCAAACCTTATTAGTTTAACGCTACGCCTCTGTCTCTAATTCATCAACAACGTCAACGTTATTGGTTGACTGATTTATTGGCATTATTTGCGGCAATTGCGAAATTGATTGTAAGCCAAAATATTCTAGGAATGTTTTGGTGGTCACATACAGTGCCGGTCGACCAGGTACTTCTTTATGGCCGGAAACTTTCACCCAATGCCTTTCAGTAAGCGTCTTTATTATATAACTACTTACCGCAACTCCGCGAATTTCTTCTATCTCAGAGCGCGTAATGGGTTGTCTATACGCAATTGTTGCCAAGGTTTCCATCATAGCAGCAGACACTTTGCTGGCTTTCTCTGTGTTCGTCGCTGCTACTTGCGCTTTAAACACTGGGTTAGTTTGAAAACGAAAACCACCTGCTACAGACACTAAATTGACACCGCGCGCTTGGTAGTGCTCAGTAAGCAACTCAATCGCTTGTTTAATTGATTTAGTTGACACTTGCTGGTCGGTAGACTGTAACAAGGCTCTAATTTGTTTAACCGACAAAGACTCTGTCGAGGCAAACAGTATCGCTTCAATCAAATAGCTTAATTCGCTCACACGGCTTGTGTTTAACTGCTGATTATTGGTTGAACTAGTCATGCAGACTTACCTCGATGTGATCATCCACCACCAAGCAATGAATCATTTGCGACTTAATCAATTCAAGAATTGCTAAAAAGGTCACTACCACACCTTGTCGGCCCTCATTGATATCAAGTAATTCTACCAACGTCATAGGGCGCATATAATACGTTAATTTTTCCAACAAGGCTTCAATTTTATCGTGGGTTGATATTGCTTCTCGTTGAATATGATGATGCTCAAATGCGGCTTCTCGCTTAATCACTTGCTGATAGGCGGAAATAAGGTCGGCAAGCAACACTTGTTCAAACGCTTTGTCGGCACTATCTCTGTCTTCATCAAGCGATACACCTGACACGAAAAACTCACGCTCTTCTCGTGGCAACTGATCCAGCAATTCAGCTGCATTTTTCACTTTTTGATATTCCTGTAACTTGCGAACAAGCTCTGCACGCGGGTCTTCTTCTTCGTCATCGACCTCAGGTTTCGGTAGAAGCATTCGCGATTTGATATAGGCAAGCGTCGCAGCCATTACTAAATAATCTGCTGACAGGTTAATGTTTCGATATTCAAGCTGTTGAATATATTGAAAGTATTGTTCGGAAATGGGAGCTATCGGTAAATCTGCAATATCAAACTTTTGTTTTTTGATAAGGTACAAAAGTAAATCAAGCGGGCCTTCAAATTCCTCTAAATGCACTTCCAGCGCATCTGGTGGGATGAACAGATCGGAAGGCAAAGCGGTATATGCTTCGCCTCTAACCATCGCTAACGGTAATTCCTGTTGTTCCATTAACTTTGCTCCATTAACTCTGCTCCATTAACCCTGCTCTATTTAAGCAACGGTTTGGCTTATTCAAATGGTGCTGCGTCGCCTTCGCCAACGCGGAGAATATCTGCTTCCCCTTCAGAAAAATCAATAACCGTCGTTGGATGCTCACCAAGGTAGCCACCATTTAAAATTAAATCGACGCGCTTTTCCAGAATATCGCGAATGTGCTCTGGATCGAATTCCGCCATATCCTCGCCCGGCATAATGAGCGTAGTCGACATCAGCGGCTCTCCAAGTTCTTCGAGTAAGGCTTGCGCAATTGCATTGTCTGGTATGCGAATACCAATGGTCTTTTTCTTCGGATTCATCAAACGGCGTGGCACTTCTTTCGTTGCTTTGAAAATAAAAGTGTAAGCCCCCGGTGTATTATTTTTCATTAAACGAAATGCGGTATTGTCGACCTTGGCGTATTCAGATAGCTCTGATAAGTCTCGGCAAATCAGCGCAAAATCATGATCCATATCGATTTTTCGAATCTGACAAATGCGCTCAAGTGCCTTTTTGTCTCCTAAATGACAGCCCAATGCATAGCCAGAGTCGGTTGGATAAACCACCACTGCGCCGTCCTTAATCATGGCTGCAGCCTGCTTCATTAAACGCCCTTGCGGGTTATCTGGATGTACGTAGAAAAATTGACTCATAAGTGCGTACCTTAACGTGCGCTCACACGTGGAAAAATAGAAGGCAGATCATTAATGCTATCGCCAACAGCTGGCCTATTAGCGGTGACAACGAATTATTGCCTGTCATTAGGTGCTATAAAGTTAACGCCAAAGCGACCACACAGGCTTTACTTGTTCAGGCAAGGTTAAATTGCGTCCCAAGTCACTCCATTTACTCGGAAAGTGGAAATCTGAGCCAAGTGAAGCATATAAATCATATTCTAGACAAAAGGTTAGCATAAGTCGCCTTTGATCTGGGCTCATTTGCGGTAAAACTATTTCCATTGCGTCGCCGCCCGCTGCTTTGAAGTCTAAAATCAAGCGGCGAAGCCACTTAGATGTCATGTCATATCGCATTGGGTGAGCAATTACCGCTGTACCACCTGCCTGATGAATAACATCAACCGCATGAGCAACATCACACCATAAGGGCTTTACAAAAGCGCGCTGCTTCTTACCAATATACTTATCGAAAGCTGCTTGCATATTACTAACGCGACCTTCGTTATAAAGTACACGTGCAAAGTGTGCTCGAGTGATAGAGCCATCTCCAGCTAATGCTTTGGCTTTTTCTGTCATATTTTCAAAGCCACACTTAGCGAGTTTCTCCCCCATCTGCAGCGCCCGGCTCTCCCTCGCGGCCTGCTGACTCGCAACAAGTGTTTTCATGGCCTCGTGGTCAGGATCGATATTTAGCCCAACAATGTGGATTTCGAAGTTTTGCCACATGGTGGAAATCTCAATTCCAGTAAGCAAGGTGACTTTTAGTGATTTTTCTAAGATATAACGATTTGCAATATCGAGTGCGGCTGTTGTGTCATGATCGGTAATTGCCAATACATCAACTTGAAAATTTTCAGCACGTTCAAGTAGTTGCGCAGGACTAAGCTGTCCATCGGAACAACGGGTATGGGTGTGAAAATCACAACGAGTAGACAAATTAAAGTCAAAATCGGCTATTGACATAACAAGCGTTTTCGGTTCTTCTATATAGGCATTCAGGGCTAGAAGAAACTATTCTACCTTGATAGCAACCTTGATAGCTAGGCTGATGATAAGCAAGCGGCTAAATAACAAGAGACTGTGCTGCAACTCTTAATGAAATATGCAGCGAACATACAGTGCACAAAGCTTGAAGAAATAAATTTAAAGAGATAGCAAAACGTGATGAACACAAAAGAAACCGTACAACTTATTTGGTGGTGGCATAACTCAACATAGGTGGGTTGTGAGCTTTTGTGCATTTTGCAAACAGAAAAAGATTACGAAAACCCGCCCTCTGGCGGGTTTTTTCATTTTAAGACTTTAACTTAACTATTTAATTTAACTATTTAATTTAACTATTTAATTTAATTATTTAACTATTTAACTATTTAACTAGCCAATTTGGACATTCACATGTTAACGACAAAAGTAAAAAGTTGGTTTATCTGGTGGCTTCAGCCAATTTACGCCGGATGACAACCCCATAGATTTTATATTAGGAAAACTTCAATGATTATTGTATTAAAGCCGCAAGCAACAGAAGCGGACGCAAACGAAATTTTAGCAAAAATTGCCGAGCTAGGTTTAAAGCCACTATACATGCCTGGCATAGAGCGCACCGTATTAGGCGCATTAGGCGACGAGAGAATCCTTCGCCAACTTCACCTTGACAGCTACCCGATGGTAGATGACATCAAACCCATCTTAAGCCCATACAAACTTGTTAGCCGTGAGCTACAGGCCCATGATTCAGTCGTCGCAATAGACGACGTTAAAATTGGTGGTGGTAACTTTACTGTTATTGCTGGCCCTTGTTCAGTTGAATCTCAAGACCAATTATTTGGCGTCGCTGACATGATCAAGTCACATGGCGTGCCCCTACTTCGAGGCGGTGCATATAAACCACGCACTAGCCCATACAGTTTCCAAGGTTTAGGTGAAGAAGGCTTAAAGCTATTAAAAGCAGCAAAAGCGCAATACCAACTGCCAACAGTGACTGAAATTATCGATCCGAGTGATGCTGAATTGATGGCAGAATATATCGACTGCTACCAAATTGGCGCCCGCAATATGCAAAACTTTCGTTTGCTCGAAGCCGTCGGTAAACAGCAAAAGCCTGTACTACTCAAGCGTGGTATGAGCGCAACTATCGAAGAATTATTGCTCGCTGCGGAATACATTATCAATGCAGGTAATCCTAACGTTATTTTATGTGAACGCGGTATTAGAACGTTTGAAACTGCAACACGAAATACTTTGGACCTTAATGCGGTCGCTTACCTAAAAGAAAAAACTCATTTACCTGTGCTGGTTGATCCTTCACATGGTACAGGTGTGAAGTCTCTGATTAACCCTCTTTCTCGAGCGGCGGCTGCTGTCGGTGCAGACGGCATTATTGTTGAAGCACATTTAAACCCGAAAGAGGCATTATCTGACGGACATCAAGCATTAACAGAAGAAGATTTTGCTAAGCTAATGGCGGATATCAAGCCATTCGTCAGCGCGGCTGGCAAAGTTTTGAGATAGGACATCACATGCACACTAATATCAATACCGCACTGGGTTTTGTTAATACCCTTTCTGGCTCAGCTAACTATCAAGCTGACCCATTGGCGGTTTATCAACAGATCTGCCAAAGCAAGCCACATACGGTGTTGCTTGAGTCGGCTGAAATCGATAAAAAGCATCAACTGAAGAGTTTACTGGTTACTGACGCAGCATTAAAAATTGTCTGTGAAGGTAATTTGGTATTTCTCACGCCATTGTCGGCTAATGGTGAAGCAGCGCTCGAGGCGATTAAACCCATTCTTGCTAAGAAAGCCTCTTTAGTAGAAATGGAGTCTGTGATTGGTCGCCAATTAGTGGCCACCTTTGCCGAGAGCGAAGAAAACCTCGATGAGATGGTAAGACTGCATGTCAGTAACGCTTTTGAAGCATTGCGTTCTTGTCAGCAATTAACCAACAGTGATCATCACGAATTTGCGGTATTTTTAGCGGGCTGTTTTGCCTTTGATTTAATGGCGATTGCTGAGCAATTGCCTGTTGTCGAGAGTAAAGACAACACCTGCCCTGATTTCGTGTTCTACTTAGCTGAAACGATCGTCGTTATTGACCATGAAAAACGCAGCACAGAAATCATTGGCAATGTATTTTCAGGTCCAGAGCAGCAGAAAAGCTATTTCGAGATAAGTCGCAGACTTTCAGAAATAAAAACGCAGCTATCAACGCCTATTAGCCAAGATACCGTTGTAGAAGTAACCGAAAAAACAGAGGTTTCGGTCAGTGTTGATATCTCGGATAAAGACTACTGCGATACCGTTGAAGCCTTAAAAGAGCATGTGCGTGCGGGTGACATCTTTCAAGTTGTTCCATCGCGAACCTTTTCGTTATCTTGTCCAGAACCGCTGTTAGCTTATCAGGCACTAAAATTGACTAACCCAAGTCCATACATGTTTTTCATGCAAGATGAGGAATTCAGTATTTTTGGTGCGTCACCTGAGTCAGCACTTAAGTATCAAACGCAAAACAATCAAGTTGAACTGTACCCAATTGCTGGCACTCGCCCTCGAGGCTTTGACAGCACAGGAAAGCTTTCGCCAGATTTAGACAGTCGTATTGAACTTGACCTTCGTCAGGATCAAAAAGAGTTAGCTGAACACATCATGTTAGTCGACTTAGCGCGCAACGATATTGCTCGCGTTGCCAAGCCAGGTACGCGATACGTTGCCGACTTGTTAAAAGTTGATCGCTACTCTCACGTTATGCACTTAGTGTCTCGTGTGTGTGGCGAACTTAAACCTGAACTAGATGCCCTGCATGCTTACCAAGCCTGCATGAATATGGGCACCTTATCTGGAGCGCCAAAAGTAAAAGCTACGCAGCTTATTAGACAATTTGAAGGTAAACGTCGCGGCAGTTATGGCGGTGCAGTTGGCTACTTAACAGGTGAAGGCGAAATGGATACCTGTATCGTGATTCGCAGCGCATTTGTCAGCAATGAAACGGCCCATGTGCAAGCTGGTGCTGGCGTAGTTTATGACTCTATTCCTCAAGCTGAAGCTGATGAAACACGTCAAAAAGCACAGGCAGTCATCAATGCCATTTCAGTAGCACAAGCCGCTATTGATGGAAGATCAAACCGCAGTTCAGCAGTAAGCAACGAGGAGGCTGATCATGGCAATCACTAATATCGAAGTAGACAAACAGTCAGAATCTAGACGTCATATTGTCATGCTCGACAATTTAGACTCGTTTACTTACAACCTTGTTGACGAGTTTTATCAACTCGGCTTTAGCCCTAAAGTCTACCGTAATACGGTATCAGCGGATTTTATTTTAGAGCAACTTAAAGCATTAACCGGTGAGGTACTCTTAGTGTTATCTCCAGGCCCAGGTTGCCCTAGCGAGGCAGGCTGCTTAATGGAACTCATCGCTAAAGCTGCGGGTCATTATCCTATGTTGGGAATTTGTCTGGGTCACCAAGCACTAGTTGAACACTACGGCGGCAAGGTTGAACGTGCGCCACAAATTGTGCATGGCAAGTCGTCTAACGTCACTCATAATCAGACGGGAGCTTTTGCTGGTATCAATAATCCGTTACCAGTCGCCCGCTACCATTCTTTGGTGGCGACTCAGGTACCATCATCACTTGAGGTAACAGCTTCAGTTGATGATTTGGTTATGGCAGTTGAACATGTCAAAGATGCTGCATTAGGATTCCAATTCCATCCTGAATCTGTACTTACGACATATGGCAGCAACTTATTGGCGCAAGCGATTGAGCACGTACTTGATATGTCTAATCTATCTCAGCAAGGAACAGAATAATGAGCTTGGTACTTAACACATTAATTGAACAAGGCTCTCTTGAGCAAAGTGAAGCGCAGGCCTTCTTTGAACAAATGATTCAAGGTGAAGTCGAGCCATCCTTACTCGCGTCAGTTTTAACCGCGCTTAAAATCAAAGGTGAAACGCCTGCTGAAATCGCTGGCGCCGCACTTGCGGTAAGAGACAATGCAACAACATTTCCATCACTCGATTTTGACGTAGCCGATTGTGTCGGTACCGGCGGTGACGGTGCCAATACCATTAACATTTCTACAACTGCGGCAATTTTAGCTGCCGCATGCGGATTGAAAATGGCTAAGCATGGCAACCGCAGTGTATCGTCAATGTCTGGATCTGCTGACTTACTCGAAGCATTTGGCGTCAATTTAATGATGTCACCAGAAACTGCCGCCAATTGTTTAACTGAATGCAACCTTTGCTTCTTATTTGCGCCTGCTTATCACCCTGGCTTTAGGCACGCTGCGCCAGTGCGCAAAGCGATGGGTGTACGCACCTTATTTAACATTCTTGGTCCATTAGTTAACCCTGCCGCTCCTAAAACGATGTTATTAGGCGTTTATACACCAGCACTACTTCCTGTCATTGCTAATGCCCTAGTACTAACTGGCGTTGAGCGTGTTTGGGTAGTTCATGGCAGTGGTTTAGATGAGATTGCACTGCACGGTGAAACACAGGTTATTGAGATTCAAAATGGCACGATTTCCGAGCGTACCATTAGCCCAGAAGACTTCGGTTTAGCGCGTTACTCGCTTGAAGACATCAAGGGAGGTACACCGGAAGAAAATGCTCAAACGATAAAAAATATCCTGTCGGGCAAAGGTGAAGCTGCACATAATGCGGCAGTATTAATTAACTGTGCAGCACTACTGTATTTACATGGCAAAGCAGACACTCTTGAGGGTGCTACCGCGATTGCCAATGAAGTATTGCTGTCAGGTCAAGGGTTGAAGACACTCGAGTCGTTAGTGAGCCTTTCAAACCAAGATTTATCAGCCGACACTGAGGGTACAAAGTAACATGGCTAACGTATTAGCAAAAATTGTTGCAGACAAACGTGAAGAAATTGCTGCACTTAAAGAAACAAAACCGCTGGCCAGCTTTATCGATACATTAGTACCGACGCAAAAAGATTTGTATGCAGAGTTAAGCAAAGAAGACGCGGGCTTTATTTTAGAGTGTAAAAAAGCGTCTCCTTCAAAAGGCTTAATCCGCGAAGATTTTGATGTCGTCGATATCGCCACGACTTATGACAAATATGCGGCTGGCATTTCAGTGCTTACTGACGAGAAATACTTCCAAGGTACTTTTGAATACCTTCAACAAGTTACCGCTAAAGTAAAATCGCCGGTATTAAACAAGGACTTCTTTGTCGATACTTATCAAGTCTATCTTGCACGCTTTTACGGTGCTGACGCTATTTTATTGATGTTGAGTGTATTAGCTGATGAAGAATACCAATCATTAGCCAGTGTTGCTAAGCAATACAACTTAGCAATATTAACGGAAGTATCGAATCAAGAAGAGCTGGACCGCGCACTCGCATTAGACGCCAAGCTTATTGGTATCAATAACCGTAATTTACGTGACCTTTCTACAGACATTGCACGTACCTTTGAATTCGCACCTAAGATACCAGAGGATCGATTAGTTATTTCTGAGTCAGGAATTTATACCAACGCACAAGTCAGAGAACTAGCACCAGCAGTTGACGGGTTCCTAGTGGGCAGCTCAATTATGGCGCAACCAGATGTTGATTTGGCCTGTCGCACACTCATTTATGGTGAAAACAAAGTCTGTGGCTTAACCCGCGTAGAGGACGCCAAAGCGGCGAAAGACGCTGGCGCTGTATACGGCGGTCTTATCTTCGCTGAAAAGTCACCACGTTGTGTGTCACTAACTACGGCAAAAAACATCACTGAAAATATCAGCGGCTTACAATATGTTGGTGTATTCGTTGATCACGACGCCCAACAGGTTGCTGATATCGCTTCGACGCTTAGCTTACATGCTGTGCAATTGCATGGTAACGAGGATGCTGACTATTTAGAGCAATTAAAAACCTTACTGCCTGCAAATTGTGACGTTTGGAAAGCACATGCAGTAACCGAGCAAGTACCGCCATTAACACTACCCGTTACGCACTTTGTCTTAGATGGAAAGTCGCCTGGTAGCGGCCAGCCGTTTCGCTGGCAAGTGCTAGTTGACACCGAACAAGCGCTATCGACTTGTTTATTGGCAGGTGGTTTAGGTTTTGATGACGAAGGTAACTCTAACATCAAAACCGCTATCGATACGGTACAACAAAATGAATTATTTGGACTTGATATCAATTCAGGCGCTGAAACAAGCCCTGGTATTAAGTCAGGCGATAAGCTTAATGCTATTTTCGCCCAATTAAGGAACTACTAATCATGACAACGCAAACAAACGAAAAACAAGAAGGTACCAAGAAAACACTATCACCTTACTTCGGTGATTTCGGTGGCATGTTCGTCAGCGAGCTTTTAGTGCCAGCACTTGAGCAGCTAGAGCAAGCCTTTATTGACGCCCAAGAAGACGAAGCGTTCTTAACCGAATTTAACAAGCTACTGCACGAGTATGCTGGTAGACCGACACCGTTAACCTTATGCCGCAACCTTTCCCCTAACCCGCTAGCGAAAATTTACTTAAAGCGTGAAGACTTGCTACACGGTGGCGCACACAAAACTAACCAAGTGCTAGGTCAGGCGCTACTTGCTAAGCGCATGGGAAAAACAGAAATTATTGCCGAAACGGGTGCAGGCCAACATGGTGTTGCATCAGCCATTGCCTGTTCACTATTAGGATTAAAGTGTCGTGTTTACATGGGTGCTAAAGACTGTGAACGTCAGCAGCCAAATGTATTTCGAATGAAGCTGATGGGTGCAGAAGTGATTCCCGTTACCGCTGGTAGCGGAACACTGAAAGACGCCTGTAACGAGGCATTGCGTGACTGGTCTGCAAGCTACGAGGACGCACACTACTTATTAGGTACTGCTGCTGGCCCTCACCCATTCCCGACGATTGTTCGTGAATTCCAAAAAATGATCGGCGAAGAAGCTAAAGTACAACTTCTCGAAGCAGAAGGTCGCCTGCCAGATTACGTTGTTGCTTGTATCGGCGGCGGTTCAAACGCTATTGGTATGTTCACAGACTTTATTGAAGAAGAAGGCGTGAAGTTGGTCGGCGTTGAAGCCGGCGGTAAAGGTGTTGATACCGATGAGCATGGTGCTACGTTAACTGCAGGTACAAAAGGTATGCTACACGGTAACTACACCTACATCATGCAAGATAAGTCTGGACAAATTGAAGAGTCTTATTCAGTTTCAGCAGGCTTGGACTACCCAGGTGTTGGCCCACAACACGCATTTTTAAAGGACACTGGTCGCGCGCAATACGTGCCGATTAACGATGATGAAGCACTTGCCGCATTCCAAGCACTTGCAAAATACGAAGGTATCATCCCAGCGTTAGAGTCATCACATGCACTAGCCCAAGCAATTAAAATGGCAAAAGACGTGACAGAAGAAACGATTATTTTGGTGAACTTATCAGGCCGAGGCGATAAAGATCTTGCCCACGTTCACAGTATTCTAAGCCCAGAAACAGCCACAGGAGGTGCCCTATCATGAGTCAATTAGGACAGCGCTACCAGCAACTATTTAGCGCATTAAGCGAAAAAAACGAAGGGGCATTTATCCCGTTCGTAACCATTGGCGATCCAACGAAAGAACAATCGATTGCCATTATCAAAGCACTGATTGATGCAGGTGCTGACGCGCTGGAACTAGGTATTCCGTTCTCTGATCCGAGTGCCGACGGCGTAACCATACAGATGGCAGGCATTCGAGCGCTATCAGCGGGTATCACGACAGACATCTGTATTGAAATTTTGTCAGAAATTCGTGCCTACGCGCCACACGTACCAATTGGCTTACTGCTATACGGCAACCTGGTTTTTGCTCGTGGTATTAGCGAATTCTATGCAGACATGAAACAGGCAGGCGTTGATTCAATTTTAATTGCTGATGTTCCAATTCGAGAAAGTGCGCCGTTTAGAAGTGCTGCAGCAGCTAATGATATTGCACCTATTTTCATCGCGCCACCAAATGCAGATGATGCTACCTTGAAACAAGTAGCAGAGTTGGGCGAAGGCTACACTTATGTGCTTAGCCGAGCAGGTGTTACTGGCGCAGAAACCAAAGCAGCCATGCCAGCAAGTAATCTAATTTCAGCGCTCGCCAGTTTTGATGCGCCACCACCAGTACTTGGTTTTGGCATTTCTGCCCCAGAGCAAGTGCGCGATGCAATTGAATCAGGTGCATCGGGTGCCATTAGTGGCTCGGCGACAGTGAAGATTATTGAAGAGCACTTAGACGATCCGGAGCAAATGTTAGTTAAATTAACTGAATTTGTTTCTGCGATGAAAGCTGCTACTCGATAAGAGAAATAAGGATGCTGGGTTAATGCTCAGCATCCCCTAACCTGCTAGGCACTTTATCGCTTTACTGGATTAAATTTCATCACCTAACTGATGAATACCTAGCAAAAATTAACCTCATCTAAATACCCTACCTTCCATAGCTTATGGTCGTACCTGTTTTGTGTTTTCTAGTAACAATATGTTTAGTCTATAAAAACTCTCAAGCCTTTTTAGAATAAAGCCTTCAGTCAATACCATCGTCAAACTAAACACTAGCACTAAAGGGCTAAACACCTATAATCAATAATGTTGGAAGGTTAGTAAGGGAGCTAATCTGGCTAACAAAAATAATGGCAAACCATTCGAAAGAATGGGACGCAAAGTCACCGGTCTAAGGTGTTAACACACTAAGACAGCGGGATTGCTGGGTACAGGAGTAGAGGTTTTCCTCTTTATGCGTACCTATCTGGTCTCGCCCAGGATGGTCAACAATATCGATCTGGAGCACAACCAATGAAGTTTAATCTTGTTTTATTAATCGCCACATTTACGAGCTTGCTTACACCACAAGCGCTCGCACAACAATCAATACCCAATATTGCAGCTAATACAACTAACTTAACCAAGGACCCAATAGTTCAGCCGGGCACAGTAATTTATAAAGTGCCAGCTAACGCCTCTCCCCAAGAATTGAAAAGTCTCAACGCTTTATTGAAAAGCCAGGGCCTTGTATCAAGTAGAACCCTTGATGGAAGCAAAATTGTCATCGCAACGTTTGAGCACATAGGGCGAGAAAAGGCCACTGCGCAAATAATCAAAAACAGTAGTTTGGTTGAATTTGCCGAACCCGATTATGCTGTCTCCCCAAGTGCAGAGCCCAATGATCCAAACTTTAGTAATCAATGGCATCACAACAATGTGAATAGCCGACAAGCTTGGGATATTACCACTGGCAACACAAGCGTGCTTACAGCAGTTTGTGACACAGGCTTTGACGCAAACCATCCTGACCTTGCAGGGAATCTACGCCTAGACTTAGCATATAACGCGCAAGATGATTCAGACTACATTTATGACGCAAATGGTCACGGTACAGGAACCGCGGGAACCCTTGGAGCCGTTGGTAATAACGGAGTTGGTGTTGCTGGTGCCAATTGGAACGTAGATATTATCCCTGTACGCATCGCTATAAGCGACAGTAATAGTTCCGCTTATATTTCAACGATGGCCAAGTGTATTGAATATGCGGCGGATAATGGCGCTCGCATCGTTAACTTGAGCTATGGCGGTATCCAATACGCGACGATTGATTCGGCAGCACAATACTTACGCACTCGAAATGGTTTGTTGTTTATGTCAGCCGGAAACGATGGCCAATCGTTCAGTTATCCAGATTACCCAAGCTTTATCGGCGTTGGTGCAACAGATGAAAACGATAATCGCGCAAGCTTTTCCAGTTGGGGGGATTATGTTGATATAACTGCACCTGGTGTCCGTATCTTAACGACGTATCCAAGCAATCGATATGTATATTACAGTGGGACGTCTTTCTCTTCACCATTGACTGCAGGTATTGCTGCACTAATGGTGGCAGCGAATCCAGCAATTACACCTGAAGACATTGAGAACGGCTTATTTTCAACTGCGACAGATATTGGCTCGGCGGGCGACGATAATGTGTTTGGTCACGGTTTAGTCAATGCAGAAGCAGCCGTAAATTATGCCACCAACCTTGGTAGCGTCAGTGCGCCGACAGCTGTAATTAATGTAAGTAGCCAATCTGTTCCCTTTGGTACTCCTATCAATTTCAGCGCCACAAATTCCTCTGATAGTGATGGCAATATCACTTCATATCAATGGACATTGGGAGACGGCAATACATCTACACAAGCAGCCTTCTCCTATGATTATGCGCAAGCGGGAAGCTACCAAGTTAATTTGACCGTGACAGACAATGATGGACTCACTGACTCTGACACAGTCAATATTCAAGTAACAAACGAGCTTCCCATCGCCGTTATTGACGATATGTTGACAAGCTACAACCTAGGTGAACCCGTTGATTTCAGCGCGCTAGCTTCATTTGATCCGGACGGCGATATCGTTGAATACAACTGGGAGTTTGGCGATGGCGAGTCGGCGTCAGGAAGTGCCGTTACACACAGCTATACTACTACCGGTAATTTTACCGTGAACCTAACGGTAAGTGACAATGCGGGAGCTATTAACTCAACAAGCATGTCGCTAACTGTAAGTGACCCCTTCTCGGTCAATGCGCCTAGCAACTTAAGTGCAGAAACCGATGGCCTCGCCATCGCACTGCAATGGCTAGATAATAGTAATAATGAGGACTATTTCATTGTTGAGCGAGGCCAAAAGTATCGGGGTAAAACAAGCTACTCAGCAATTGCGACCTTAGCAGCCAACACGACTGGATACACAGATAATGTGGATGAGGCGGGAGAGTATAGTTACCGTGTAACCGCAGGTAACTCAGTCGAACAATCAACATCGACGGCTATCAAAGTTGCAGTTGAGGATAGCCAACCTGCACCAAGTAACTTACCAACCCCAACCAATTTGATAGTCACCCAAAGCGGTACAACATTAACGTTAACTTGGACTGATAATGCAGAAACGGAATCTGGTTTCTACATTGAGCAAGGCGTCAAGCGCAAAGGTCAAATAAGCTTTGCTACCGTTGGTGAGATTGGACAAAACATCACTATATTTGAAACAAGTAGCGAAGGTTTAAGCGGAAGTTATGGCTTTAGAGTTCGAGCTTACGCGACAACCAGTGCTGGTGAAGAAGTATCTGCGTATAGCAATGTTGTCGAGCTAAGAATCAAGTAGCAGACCTAAAATAGTCTAAACCCACGAGGCAAATAGTCGTAAATATATTTGCCTCTTTTCTTTGAATCCCCCTCGAGCAAAGGAATCTAGATATTTACCAAGCATTAGTTTTGGTTGAAGAGAAATGGTAATGAGAGTTTAAGTGTGAATGGTTGGCAAACATCAACAGTATTAACCGTTATTTTGTTTAGTGTAGTATAGTGAAAAATCAATTTTAAAGGGAGAAATCAATTGATTACATTACACCACCTCAATCAATCTCGCTCAAAGCGCATTATTTGGCTGCTGGAAGAGCTTGGCGTCGAATACCAGATAAAGGCATATCAAAGAGACCCACTGACGCGTCTAGCACCGCCAGAGCTCAAAGCTATACATCCTTTGGGTAAATCGCCTGTGGTTGAAGTAGCAGATCAAGTATTGGCTGAGTCTGGTGCAATTACAGAAACATTAATCGAACTATTCGCAGCAGATACATTAGCGCCGCCTTTCGGTACAAAGGACTACCACGAATATCGACAATGGCTTCATTTTGCTGAAAGCTCAGCCATGGTCCCATCACTGTTAACACTTTTTCTCTCGATGGAGCCGAGTAAAACCGAATTCCTATCTGGCTATGCAGCAACTGAACTGAAGAAAGTTATGACATTTGTCGATGACTCACTAGAAGGCAAAGATTACCTTGTCACTGGTAAGCTAACCGGTGCGGATATTATGATGTCATTTATTCCAGAGATTCTGGCGAGTATCGGTGCCCTAGCCGATTACCCAAATATCGCTCGTTACTATAGTAAACTCCAAACGTTACCCCACAACCAAAGAGCATCGGCACTGGAAGCTGAGCATCAAGCATAAATAGAGTCTCAAGATGTGATTCAATGATTGGTTGGTGAAAAAGTGATAAGGCTAGTGAGATAGTGAGTAGAAGTTGAGCTCAAATAGACTAACATCCGCTATCAGCTAGCACCTTTTCCGCTTCCGCAATAAATATACGTGCTAATCGCGCTTTGTCAGGTGTCGTACCATTTAATTCGCGCATACGTTTGTTCACTTCAACACGCAAATCACGGCAAGACTCAACGCTATTTGGTACAGCTACCATATCGCTTGAATCCTCATTACTAACAGCTAAATCAGACGATGCTTCAGAGGTACTTGGGGAAGGAAATTGAGCAGTGTCAGCCTTTGACGTTATGCCGGGTTCAATAACAACGAGTTTTGCATTTGCATTACGTGGCATATCTGAATAGTGGACATTGCCATTTTCATCTATCCAGCTATAAACCTCAGCCTGCTGAAACGCAAAAGCACTTGCTGAAAGTAAAAACATGATGATTAAAGGGAACCACTTAGCCAAAACTCGCTCCTTGTTGATAAGCCTAAACCCAGTATACCTTTGTTACATAATGTTGCAAATATCTCTACTGTTTCGCGCTTTATCGCACCACGTTTTAAGATTTACGAGCAAATACTTAAGTGCATACACATGTTCCCAGCAGCGCATCAACAACAAAGAACAAAAAAAGGGCACCACAAGGATGCCCTACAAAGTCAGATTTATAAGAAATATAAATCCAAGGGAAACGTTTTATTCCTCGCCAGATTGAGAAACAAACTGCATGCTGTAGCCTGAAGCTTTGTCTTCATCAGCTTCTAGCACAAGGAAGAGTGCTTCACTTTCTTCATTAAGTACAAGTGTTTCGCTCGATAGAATTACATCACTACTGTCAACATTTGCTACAACAAAGACATCGTAAGTGTTATTTAAGAGTGAAAGCGTATCGTTATTAGTGAAGGCTACAGTTTTCTTATTGTCTGCATTTTCAATTAATTCATCACTTCTAACGAAGTAAACAGTTACGGCACTGAAATCTTCATCATCAATTAGGTTAACAATGTTAATTTGATGCTGATAGATGCTGTCGGTCGCGGTATTCTCTACGACAAGCGAATTCACCTTAATTTCAATTTCATCAGGTATACCATCACCATCTTCATCGACATCGCCGTCTTCATCTAAATCAACATATTCTTCGTTGGTGTAGAAAAATATGGTTTTTTCATCGTTTTCGCTAAGCGTTATTAGGTGGTTTTTTAGTAATTGAATGTCTGTACCGGCCACATTAACAGCGAAACTGTAATCACCATGTTCAGTGGTAATGCGTTCACTAAACTCGCCAATGGCTAAATTTGAGATATCAGGTGTATCAGACGATGTTTCCATGAACAAATCTAACGCACCTGTGTAATCAGCCAATAATTGGTTTTCTTGAATGGCATTAAACACGCGGTAAGTGGCTTTCGCACCTACTGGCTCATATTCAATCGTGTTACTTTTGGAGATTAAATCGATTACGAATGGAGAACCATCTGCCCCCTGGTTTTCACGCACTGAAATAACGTATTGAGAGCTGTATGGAAATGAAATTTCTTCAGACTCAAATAAGACTTCTTCCATGCCGCTTGCAGTAATGTAGAACTTGTAATCTTCTTGGTCGAATTTTTGATTTTCCGTCAATTCGGTATAGCCAAGGCTAGACACCAATTCAGCTTCGTTAAACGTTTCATCATCTAAAGACATGTAAACATCTAAGTTGCCGTATTGTTGTTGAAGATTCAAGAATCGGAGGTTAAATAAGTCATCATCGTCGTCTTCGTCATCATCAATTAACTCTAGTTGATAAGTTAAGACGTTAGGCGAAGAGATATCCTCAGCAATGACATACATGGTGATCATGTCGTTTTCTAGTTCGATAGGTTGCTGATAGAACAACTCTAAATCATCGCGTGCTGTGCTATCTTCAATTTGATAGGCAAGCTCAGCGTAATAGTCGCCTTTTTCAATTTCGAGCAACGAACTCGCTTGAGCATATTCAACACCAGAGTATGTGTGTTCAAAGATATCCTCGTCATCATCTTCGTCTAAATCTTCATCTACAGTTAAGTAAATATTGGGGGCATTTGCCGATGCATTGTAAACTTGAATATAACCAGTATCGGAATCATCTGAGCTGCTTGAACCACAACCTGTCAGAATTAACGCGCTTGCGATAATGCTTAAGCTAAAACTAGGCTTTTGAAGCAAGGAAAACATAAGACCTCTTTTAAACGAAATGATGCTTGTAAAGACGATGAGCTCGTCGAATTTGAAACAATAGAACATCAAAGCAAACGAAAGTTCTATCACCTTTGCTCAGCTTTACGAATATTTACCTTTCTTTACTTAAATGGCGATGAAACGCCCGATTTTATTGAGGTCAGCAAACATCTACTGTTATTGTGCTGGCGGAGCTTACGCAAAAATACAGAGTAAAAGTAAGGGGCCAGAATGACGTCAATTAGGTTGAGAAACACTTGATGCGTGTTACACTAACGCTCCAACTTTATGTTCTACTTTTCTATCTAATTTAATTCGTTTTTCATGAGTAACTTTACCAGCCTATTGGCACCGACATTAACCGCATCGAAAGATGGCAAAATCGATAAAAAAGAATGGGTTAATTTACCTGGTTCGAGCGCGAGCTTAGCGCTTTATTATGCTTCCATCAGTGCACAGCAACCCATTTTAGTGATTACTCATGACACGCCAACGGCAATTAAACTTGAGCAAGAATTGCTGAGTTTGCGTAAGGAAAAATCGTTAGATATTTGCTTGTTCCCTGACTGGGAAACCTTGCCGTATGATAGCTTCTCTCCACACCAAGATATCATTTCCCAGCGCTTGGCAACTTTGTATGCTTTATCACGTATGGAAAACGGTATTGTGATTGTGCCGGTCACTACCCTTTCACAGCGCGTAGCACCCAAAACGTATTTAGACGCAAACGCATTGCAAATTACTAAAGGCGATAGAAAAGACTTACATCAGCTAAGACAAGAACTAGAGGCCAGTGGTTACCGTAATGTTGATCAGGTAATGGAACACGGCGAATTCTCTGCCCGTGGCGCGATCCTCGATTTATTTCCCATGGGCTGTGAAACACCATTTCGTCTAGATTTCTTTGATGATGAAATTGAAGATATTCGTCTATTTGATACCGATACACAGCGTTCGAGCGACAAAGTTGACGCCATCAACCTCTTACCAGCGCATGAGTTTCCAACAGATAAAGACGGCATCAACTTGTTCCGCAGTCAGTACCGCGAACAATTTACGTCAACTATCGATAAAGAGTCTGTATATCACCAAGTCAGCAACGGTATCATGCCAGCGGGTATTGAATACTACTTGCCACTGTTCTTTACTGAAACAAACTGCCTATTTGATTACTTACCGCGAAATACGCTACCGATTGTTTTTGGCGATATTGAAGGTGCTTTAAACCATTACTGGCACGATATCGAGTATCGCTATGAAGATAGAAAATACGACCCAACTCGTCCGTTATTGTCACCAGATAAACTATTCCTATCGACTGAGCAGTTATTCAGTGAGCTAAAGGGATTCAACCGCATTACGGTAACGAGCGATCGTCCTCTGCGTAAAAAGCCTTCTCAAACATTGTTTGAAACAGACCCTCTGCCGCAGTTAGCCGTGGATCATCAGTTAAAAGAGCCATTTTCATTGCTCAATGACTTTATTAGCGTGAAAAAGAAAGGGCGCTTCTTGTTTGTCGCTGAAAGCCAAGGCAGACGAGAGAGTGTCTTGGAGCTGCTTCAACAAAATAAAATTAAACCTGTTGTTTGCGACTCTATCGATGAATTTGTAGCAAGTGACGAGCAGATAGGTATTACCGTTAACGCGCTTGACCATGGCTTTGTATTCACTCATGAGAAAACCGCCATCGCGGTGATTACCGAAACAGAGCTTTTAGGCGACCGTGTAAAACAAACACGCAGGCGCGCAAAACAACAAGATGTCCAAGCAGACGCAATATTTAAAAATCTTGCAGAGCTTTCGCCAGGCCAGCCCGTTGTGCATATCGATCACGGTATTGGCCGTTACCTTGGTTTGCAAACCATTGAAACCGGTAATATCACCACGGAATTCTTAACCTTAAGCTACGCAAATGATGCCAAGCTTTATGTGCCCGTTGCATCACTGCATTTGATCAGCCGATATTCAGGCAATGATCCAGAGCACGCGCCTCTGCATAAGCTAGGCAATGACACTTGGAGCAAGGCAAAGAAAAAAGCTGCAGAGAAGATTAAAGATGTGGCAGCAGAACTTTTAGATGTTTACGCTAAACGCGCCAGTAAAAAAGGTTACCAATTTAGTCGCAATAAAGACGATTATCTTGCGTTTGCGCAGAGTTTCGGTTTTGAAGAAACGTTAGACCAAGAGCAAGCAATACATGCAGTTGTCGGCGACATGCTCGATAAAAAGCCGATGGATCGCTTGGTTTGTGGTGACGTTGGTTTTGGTAAAACCGAAGTGGCGATGCGCGCTGCCTTTATCGCGGTAAATGACGGTAAACAGGTGGCGGTGTTAGTACCGACTACCTTGCTCGCTCAACAGCACTATGAAAACTTCCGTGATCGCTTTGCCAACTGGCCTGTGAGCATTGAAGTACTGTCGCGCTTCAAAACGGCGAAAGAACAGAATGCCGTGATTGAGAAAGTAGAAAATGGCCAAATCGATATTCTTATCGGTACGCACAAGCTATTGCAAAATTCCATTAAATATAAAGATTTAGGCTTATTGGTTGTCGATGAAGAGCACCGTTTTGGTGTTAAACAAAAAGAGAAAATCAAACAGCTGCGCAGCGACATTGATATTCTTACGTTAACTGCCACACCTATTCCTCGTACGCTAAACATGGCCATGGGTGGAATGCGTGATTTATCGATTATTGCGACACCGCCCGCGAAACGTCTTGCGGTTAAAACCTTTGTTCGTCAGCGTGAAGATGCGCTAATTCGCGAATCTATCCTGCGTGAAATCTTGCGTGGTGGTCAGGTTTACTTCCTCCACAATAACGTAGACACCATCGAAAAAACCGCTCGTGATATCGAGGCACTAGTGCCAGAAGCTAAGGTAGTCACCGCACATGGTCAGATGCGTGAGCGTGAACTAGAACGTATCATGAGCGATTTTTATCACCAACGCTTTAACGTATTAGTTTGTACGACGATTATTGAAACTGGTATTGATGTCCCAAGTGCTAACACCATTATGATGGACAGAGCAGATAACTTAGGTTTGGCGCAACTGCATCAATTGCGTGGCCGTGTTGGCCGTTCGCATCATCAAGCTTATGCTTATTTGCTTACGCCACATGAAAAACGCATGACCAAAGACGCGAAGAAACGCCTCGAGGCAATTGCGTCGCTGGAAGACCTGGGCGCGGGCTTTACATTAGCGACACATGATCTCGAAATTCGCGGTGCAGGTGAGTTGCTAGGTGAAGACCAAAGCGGACAAATGAGTCAAGTGGGCTTTAGCCTTTATATGGAGATGCTCGACCAAGCTATCGCCGCATTAAAAGATGGCAAAGAAGCGACGCTCGAGAACATTACCGCCAAGCAAACAGAAATTGATTTGCGTATTCCGGCATTACTACCAGATGACTATATTTTCGATGTCAGTCTCCGATTAAGCCTGTATAAACGAATTGCGAGTTGCACGGATAAAGATGCACTTGACGATATACAGATTGAGCTCATCGACCGCTTTGGTTTGCTGCCACAAGCAACTAAAAACTTAGTTCAAATTGCTAAGTTAAAACTCAAAGCGCAGAAAATGGGAATTTCCCGCATTGAAGTCGGCCCTGCATCTGGTTCATTTGAGTTTTCTGATAATACTCAAATTGATCCAATGAAAATTATTGGCTTAATTCAACAACAACCTAAAGTTTACAAAATGGAAGGGGCGAATAAGCTCAAATTTATCAAAGCAACAGAAACGCCCGCGCAACGTTTTAGTTTAGTGAACGCGATTTTCGCAGAACTTACAAAGCGTTAGCCAGCTATGCTAAGCTAGGCTGGCTCAAAAGCGTTATCCATGCTTAAGGTTGAAAAAATAGGAACTTTATGAAACTAAGGTCAGTACTCACTTCGTTAGCAACAGCGGTCTCATTAGGCTATGTTGCGCAAAGCCATGCAGCTATCGACAAGCGCTGGTTCGAAGTAGAGGTTATTTTGTTTAGCCAACTGGGTGATAAATCGACACTGAACGAGACGTTTAGTGGTGATGGCCAATTACCTAAACACCGTAAAGTTATTGATTTACTCACGCCTTATTTATACCCAGAAAGTCGAAATTTAGAGCTGCAATTGCCTCGTTGTAAAGATCGCAGCTACCGACCTTTTCTTGTTGACACGCAAGCAAAGTTTCCTGAGTTCCTGCCATTATTCTCTATCGAAGCAATCGATGCCATGCCTGTGCCGCAAGAAATTACTGAGCGATACTTTTTGGAGCAAATTGAGAATGAACAGGCGCAAAGCCAACTCAATGAGGTAGAGCCGACTTCAGCTCAAACGGGCAATGGGTTAAGTGATGAATTCCTCCCAGAAAACGACATGCAAAGCGAAAGCAATGGCATAACTCCAAATGAATCCGGCATTGCTAACGAACGCATTAGCGAAGACGTTAATGGTGTAGTTGAGCAAGAAATAGACGCTGTCGAAATCGTCCTAACCGAAGAAGACAGAGCTCAAGTGGCAATGGCTGTGGCATACTTTGAAGATAAATACCCAGAACTTGCGCTGATTGAGCCTGCGGAAAACCTAAATGAACTAGACAGCCTTCCATTACCTGAAGACATTCAATCTGAAGACGCTCAATCCAACGATTTATCTGCTTCAAGCTATGCGAATATCACATTTAATTACGGTGAGATTAGCGCAACAGATCGCGCATTATGCCTTGACGTTGTGATTGATGACACAAGCACGATTGCTGATTATCTCGCTGCTTCTGAGCAGAAGTTCTCGCAAGATTACGACGTTGATAATCTTACTGGAAAAATCGATGGTAACGAGTTTGTTTATACTGACCACCCTTATCTTATCGATGCAGATTCACTACAGCTTAGTGACATTACAACGCAGCTTCGCCGCAGCAAAAATTTCCGACCACTATTGCACTTAGGGTGGCGACAATCATTAGTCAATCGACGCAAACCGACAAATGAACCCGCGATTAGAATCTTCGGTGGCGATCATTATTATCAGCAATATCAAACGAAGCTGGAAGCTTATGACGCAGAGCAAAAGGCTTTAGCGTTGTCAAAAGAACTTGAAAATATTAACAATGCGTTTGGGCAGCACAGCGATTCATCAGATGATTTAGGCACTGAAGTAAGCACTAACGAAAGCTCACATGAAAAAGATAGAGAGGAAGCGATAGATGAGCATTTAGCTGACGTTTATCAATCCCTAGCACAAGGCAATTTTGATCTTGAATCTGCGATTACAAATGATTTCAAAAACATTGCTTTTGGCATTGAAGAAGACGCTGATACATTAAGCCTTACACTACCAAACCAGCCAAACCAAAATTGGTGGCTAGACGGTTATTTCCGCTTACATTTAAATCACTATTTGTTTATCACAGCAGATTTTAACGTCGCCGTACCATTTGAGCGTAATAGCCTTAAACCCAGTGCTTTAAGTGCAACAAAGGTAGCTACAGACAAGAACGATGAACCTTTTACCTTCAAACTCATTCCTTTTAGTCAAAATAAAAGGGTGATCAGTAAAGAGGTACATTATTTTGATCATCCGTATATGGGCATGATTGTTCAGATCCGTCGCTATACTAAACCCGAGCCCGAGCCTCCTCAAGAGGAAGAGCAGTTAACAGAACAAAACTAAATCAAATTAAACCATTCACAGGTATTTAAATGGATAAAGAAATTGAAATTCAAGCAGCGGTCTTCCGCCGTTTATTAGCGCATTTAGACAGCCGTAAAGATGTTCAAAATATTGAATTAATGAATTTAGCAGGCTTTTGCCGCAATTGTTTTTCAAAATGGACAGTAGCTGAAGCAGAAAAACTCGGTGTTGATGTCGATATTGATACCGCCCGAGAAAGTGTTTATGGCATGCCCTACAACGAGTGGAAAGAAAAACACCAAACGCCTGCAACACCAGAGCAACTGGCAAAATTTAACGAGCTTAATAATAAATAAATTAAGGCTTGCAAGAGGCTCCGTTTACCTAGCTGAAAATGCATATAGAGGCTAATTTGCAATTAATTATTCATGTTATAGACGCATTCACTCAACATGTGTTTGCAGGCAACCAAGCCGCAGTTATTATCACTGACGATTGGTTAGACGATGACAAAATGCAGTCAATTGCTGCAGAAAATAATCTTTCTGAAACAGCCTTTTGTAGAAAGTTAGCGGACGACAACTATCTGATTCGCTGGTTTTCCCCTATTACCGAAATTGATTTTTGTGGTCACGCGACTTTAGCTTCAGCTTTTGTCGTATTTTCTCAACATGAATCGCTCGGCGAGATTACCTTTAGCGCAGAAGCTGTGGGAGAGTTAAAGGTTAAAAAACTGAGTGATGGCGCAATTCAAATGCGCTTTCCCAATAGAAAGCCAGAAATAATTAACGAGATACCAGAGGCACTTTTAACAGGTGTTTCGATAGCTCCTAGAGAAATTCTACGTAACGAGCAGGCTTACGTGCTTGTCTATGACAATGAAGCTGATGTTCTGAACATCAGCACAAAAAACAACGAATTAGCAAAACTTGCACCTTACGATGTTGTTGTTACAGCGCCGTCAAATTCCTACGATTTTGTCTCACGTTATTTCTGGCCAGCCAATGGCGGAGATGAAGATCCTGTCACTGGCTCCATTCATGCAGGTTTGGCACCTTATTGGTCAGAGCGACTAGCGAAAAATGAGCTCCTTGCGTACCAAGCTTCTAAGCGAGGTGGGGAGTTACACTGTAAAGTAATTGGAGAGTTTGTCTACATCAGTGGATATGCTGTTAAGTACTTAACAGGCGAAATAACCGTCTAACCTGTTAGACGGTTATTTCCATGCGATCTTAAAGGTTTTTAATTTAAGGAACTAATTTGAGAAATTAGTCCAAAGAGCTAAAGAAGCGCTCTACGCGAGGCAGGTAGTAATTATCATAGTTTAACGAGAACGCCACGCTCTCGCTTCTACCGACGATTTCTTCTCTTGGCACAAAACCGATAAAGCGGGAGTCTGCGCTATTGTCTCGATTATCACCTAAAACGAGATAATGCCCTTCAGGCACGGTCACTGGCGAGAATGAATCGAAGTCGCGTTTAACTGCAGATTTACGCACTCGATACTGCTTCTCTTGATAGCTTTCAACGTAATCCGTGTAAGCACCCACAATCGCACCATCGCTGTTATCATTTATCGCTTTACCTTGAACAATCGCTTTGTAGTTGAGCGGTTCTCCGTTAATGATTAACGTATTGTCAATCATCGCGACTACGTCGCCCGGCACACCAATAACGCGTTTGACCAAGCGTTTATCTGATGCTTTAGAGTCAAATATAATTACCTCACCGAAACTTGGATCGGCCACTTTTTTCATTGAGATATGGGTAAAAGGTACACGTACGTCGTAGGCCATCTTATTAATAAAAATCCGATCGCCTTCCACAATCGTTGGCTTCATTGAACCTGTTGGTACATCATTCCAGTCAGCAACTGCGCTACGAAATACACACATCAATACAATGAAAACGATAAAACTTAGATTCTCTTTTGCTGTTTTTACGACAAAAGTTTTCATATCTTCTCCCTGAAGTTTCTTATTGGTGCTTAGCCTTGCTTAACTCAGCTTGAACCCAGCTCAGCTTGACCCTAGCTCAGTTCAACTCAGCGAAGTCAAAACAGCATTATAGCCAAACCACATAAATAAAAGAGCGAGAGAAAATGCTTAGCGTTTCGAGCTTAACTCGTTCGATGGAAATGAAACGGCGCTTAGCTTGTATTCTTTAAGTAACTTTCTCGCTCCATTTCTACGACTTCGACAGACAATGAAAGTTCAGGCAATGACATGTTTTGTAACGTTTTTAAGAGGTTTTCCGACAACGCCTGACGTTGTTCAAGGGTGCGGCCTGAGAGAATACGCGCACTCACATGGATAAAGTCATTGTCGTCAACACCGTTTCTAAAGTGCTGATATCCCATTGCACGTACTTTAATCGCTTGCTCATTAAATAGCCCGCTAGCCATCGCAGCTGTTCTGATTTGTTCGACCATCAATTGAGGTGAAACCATGGATTCGACTTGTTCTGAAAACTCAATAATAAGATGAGGCATGATTAATTCACTTTTCTGTGTGATTTTTAGGTTTAGTTTTTTGTATATTTTTCAGCTCTGATTTTCTAACTGCTTTTCTATCTGTTTTTGATACAGGCCACTATATCCAGTGCGCTTTTTATGGCGCTGTTCAGAAAAAATATTACTGAGCTAACTGAATTTAGCTATTTCCTGTTCCGTCAGATCTCGCCACTCTCCCATCATTAGGTCATCATCTAAAACAATGCCACCGATGCTTTCGCGGTGTAAACCGATAACCTTGTTCCCAACTGCGGCAAACATACGTTTCACTTGATGGTATTTACCTTCGGTAATCGTTAACAGCATTTCAGTTTCATCGACAGCAACCAATGTCGCCGGCAAGGTTAAACCATTCTCACCATTGAGCTGAACACCATTCTTAAATTGTTCAGTAGTCTCGTCCAAGTCTTGCTCGATGAGGGGCTGCTCTAGCCATACGCGATAGGTCTTCTCACAATGCTTTTTCGGTGACGTGATATTGTGCGACCATTGGCCATCATCGGTGATTAAGACTAGCCCCGTTGTGTCGGCATCAAGACGCCCAGCGATATGAAGTTCAAAAGCACGATCGACATCGAGAAAATGAAGCAAAGACGGGTGCACTTCATCAACATTAGAGCAAATCGTATCTTGTGGCTTATTCATCATAATGTAACGATGACCCAATAGTGAAAGAACTTGCCCAGAAGAAATAACCTCAGCACCTTCTGGTACCTTAAACGCGCCGTTCTTAATAACTTCGCCGTCGACAGTGACTTCGCCACTTTTAAGCAGTTTCTTGGCTTCATTTCGCGTTAGCTCTGAGCTTTTACATATGTATTTATCAAGTCTCATAAATAAATTGGCTGCAGTTTACCAGCCACTTTCAACTGTAATTTGGCGGCTATTATGCCTCAACCAGATCATGAAAAAAACGTGTATTCAATGGCTTTAGGCGCTTAGCCATGATTTATCAACTAGCGTTAATAAAACCTCAAAAAAGCGCTGGTGTGGATTCAGTTTAACTTAACAGTGAAGACATATATTCTCGACATAGTGTTAAGTTTAGCACCCACGGTGACAAATATTTTTGACATTTCTTATTGACAGCAACAAGAAGTCTAACTAACCTAACACCATGTCGTATATTTTTGACATCAAGTTAAGTTTTATAAACATACATTATAAAGTTACTTTCCTGACAGTAAGAAACTAAGCAAATGATCAGGTAAGAAGCAAATTCGACAAAATAAGACAATCTACTGGAGGGATTATGTCGTTTATTCATAAGAGCGTTTGGATACAGTTTTTAATTACACTATTCATTGGCTACCAATACGTAGACAGCTTTACGTATTTATATTCAAGCAACCAACTAAACAACGAAGGGTATACAGAGTTATTAATGTTCACAGCGTTTCAACTGATAGTATTGAACATCGCAGTTCATACTATTGTTGCCATCTTTAGTAATAAAAATGAGCTTGAGCAACAAAGTGATGAACGTGACGATTTTATAAGCCTCAAGGGCAGCACCATGGCATATAACTTACTGAGCGTGTGGGTTGTAATTATTGTTGTTCAACTATGGATGTCTAGTATTCCTAATGCCCGCTTTTACTTTGATACTTTAAGCGCTGAGTTTAACGTGTTGAATTTCCTGCTAGTGGGCTTTTTATTGGCAGAGTTTACTCGTTTCGCGACACAACTTTACCACTACCACAAAGGCGCGTAGCGATGACGAAAGTACTTACCAATAACATCCGTACTTTGCGTTTTCATCATCAAGAAATGACGCAACAGGCTTTAGCTCAGGCAGTTAGCGTATCGCGTCAAACGATTGTGGCTATTGAAAAAGGCAAATACTCACCGTCACTAGAGGTTGCTTTCAAAATAGCGGATGTATTTGGTGTTGATATTAGCGAAGTGTTTCAATATGTAGAGGTTGAGTAAAAACAATACATATGAACAACATAGATGTTCTCAATACCGACAAGCTACTCAGAGATATTAAGCAGTGCTCGCTTTGCAGTGAGGCACTGCCCTTGCCACCTAGACCAATTCTGCAAGCAAGCGAACAGAGTAAAATACTGATCGCGGGACAAGCACCGGGGGCAGTGACACATGAAAAGTACCGCCCCTTTGATGACAAGAGTGGAGAAAGATTAAGGCAATGGTTGGCAATCGACGAAGCCACATTCTATTCACAAGATCACATAGCACTCATGCCGATGGGCTTTTGTTATCCTGGCAAAGGAAAATCAGGGGATCTGCCGCCAATAAAAGCCTGTGCACAAACATGGCGAAAGCCACTACTATCCACTCTGAAGCATATCGAACTAACAATATTGCTCGGTCAATATGCGATCAATTGGCATCTAGCGCAGCCCGAGTACTCAAACTTAAAGCTCAAGTTCAGTAACATAACTGAACTTGTTAAGCAGTATGAAAGGCTGCTTGATGCTAATCTTATCGCTCTTCCTCACCCAAGCCCGCGCAACAACATTTGGTTGAAGAAAAACCCTTGGTTCGACGAGGATGTGTTACCTCTATTAAAATACAGAGTTACGTCTATTCTGAACACGGCCTAGTCGATGGGCAATTTAGACCTTAGTGGCGTTGAATTTTTGTACAATGTATTGGTAAACTAAATGCATTGAGAAATGAATCATCAGAATAAAATAACAATAATTAGCTGAAGTTTGTATTAGCCCTAAACTGAAGGGATCAATAAATGGATCTTAACGATAAATTTCACTTTGCTAAAAAGTACGCAGATCTAGCGATGGAATTGTTACAGCGCTACGATATCCCACCGACTCCAATAAATTACTCTGTATTCTACTTACATGCTAATGGCAGTAATCCTGAACTAAGCAAGCAACTTACAAACAAAATCAAAAAAGAGCATACACTCGACAGTTTTTACATCGAATCCTTGTTTATCGACTACGTGTCAAACTCCGAGCAGGTAAAAAATTCGGTAATGACACCGCTGAGCGATTCAATTGGCGACTTGGTTGAACAAATTGAAAATCAAGTTGCGCAAGACGAAGAAGCAGTAGTTAATCTTGAAAAAGTAGATAAATTTCTAACTGAGCAGAATGATGAAGAGTCGCTGGGCAAAGTAATGTCTTTTCTGGTTAGAACGGTAAACAAATCAAAAGAGCAGCATCAATCGCTTTCAAAACAATTAACGTCAACCAAAGATCAAGTGACCGAGCTTAAAGAAAAGCTTGAAATGGCGAGACAGGATGCGATTTCCGATGCACTAACAGGGCTACTAAATAGACGAGGCTGTGAAGAGAAACTAGCGCAGCTTGATATTGAAGAAACTCATTGTTCACTTGCGATTGACATTGATCATTTCAAATCAATTAATGACAACTTTGGTCATTTTATTGGCGACAAGGTACTTCAACGTGTAGCTAATTCAATTAAAACCAATATCGATGAATCTGATATAGCGGTGCGCTATGGGGGAGAAGAATTTGTCGTAGTCACTGTTAACAAAACGAAGGAAGAAGCTAAAACGATAGCCGAGAACATTCGTTTGTCAGTGATGAATCTAAAATTGAAACAGAAGAATTCTAAAAAATACTTGCCCCAAATTTCAGTTTCGGTCGGAGTTGCAGAAAACAAGCCGGGTGAAAGTGACTGGCAAACGCTATTTAATAGCGCCGACCAAGCCTTGTACCAAGCTAAAAACGCTGGCAGAAACCGTACGATAATAGCAGCTTAGCCTTTAACATTAATGTCACCGTTAAAGGCTAAATTCGCAATCTGACACTAAATAAAGATTTAAGTGGAGCGTGACAACAGGCTACTTAATAGCCTGCTGTTGTCTAATCATTTCTTTAAGCTCTGCTATTTCCTCATGCAAGGCTTCAATTTGGGCACGACTTGCTGGCTCACCTCCCTCTTTGGTTTCGCCATGAGATTCAGCACGGAACTTCTCGTGTTCATCGCTCATCACTTCCAAAATGGTACCAACCATCATGTTTAAAAAGATAAATGCGGTCAGGAAAATAAACGTTAGGTAGAAAATCCAGCTAATCGGATAGACTGCCATGGTCTCGTACATAACGTCTGTCCAGTCTTCAAATGTTGCGACACGGAACAAGGTTAACATCGCAATCGATACGTCGCCCCAAAGCTCACCGTTTATCTCGCTGAAGACAATACTGCCAACAGCGGCATATATGTAGAAAATCACAAACATCAACAACGCGATATACGACATGCGCGGAATGGCAGCGATAAGAGCGTTAATCAATAAGCGTAATTCCGGCACCATTGACACTAAGCGCAGCACTCTGAACACACGCAGTAATCGAGCAATTAACACGCCTGAGCCACCAGTTGGTATTAACGAGCCAATGACAATAATGGTATCGAAGATATTCCAGCCACTTTTAAAGAATTCGCGCTTTTTGGGATAAGCCAAAAACCTAATAGTCAACTCAACCACAAAAAATACTGTTACGGCGATATCTAAAATAGCCAAAACCGCAATGGCTTCTGATGGTAAGTTGTGTGTTTTAGCACCTACCAATAATGCGGATAATATGATTACCGCAATAACGATCCCTTGAAACCACTTACTTGAATCGACGTCTTTCAATCGGCTTTGCGCACTTTTTACAAATGAACTCACCATGACTAGCGAACACCATCACCGACAAATGGGTTTGAACGACGTTCTTCACCAAATGTGCTCATTGGACCGTGACCCGGAATAAATTGCACATCATCGCCTAACGGGAACAAATTATTGCGAATAGAATTAATTAACGTGGCGTGATCACCTCTAGGAAAATCAGTACGGCCAATTGATCCTTTAAAAAGCACGTCGCCAACTTGCGCTAGTTTTGATTCGCGGTGGAAAAACACCACATGACCCGGCGTATGGCCTGGACAAAAGTAGACTTCCATTTCAATGTTACCAAAAGACACGGTATCTCCCTGCTCTAACCAACGATCAGTATCGAAAGCTTCTGCATGAGAAAAACCAAAGCGCTCTTTTTGCATTGGGATTAAATCGATCCAGAATTGATCTTCTTTTTGTGGCCCTTCAACTTTCACACCGTAGTGGCTAGACAATGCTTTCGTTGCACCTGCATGATCGATATGCGCATGAGTAAGTAACACTTTATCCAGTGTTAATCCTTGCCCATCAATAAAAGCAATCACTTGCTCTACATCTCCACCAGGGTCAACTACCGCAGCTTGTTTTGTTTCGTCACACCAAAACACAGTACAATTTTGCTGAAATGGCGTCACTGGAATAATTTTATATTGCAGCATAATGCTCTCTTGTTAATGCCTGCTTATGATGAAGCGATAATAGGGGCTAATAACGTCAATTCCAATACCAATGGGTCGAAATAAGTGAGATCTCCCAAAAAAAACTTCACTATCGTGGGCTAACTCGGTAAGCTCGCAAAAAACGATAATAACTGCAGTAAAGAGTAGATTTTGATTAGAGATTCCTTCCATTCTCGCATTGGTTTTGTATTAGCGGCAGCTGGCTCTGCCATCGGTTTAGGCAATATCTGGGGGTTCCCCACTAATGCAGCAAATAATGGCGGTGGTGCTTTCTTATTCGTCTACTTAATCGTTACCTTATTACTGGCACTGCCTGCGCTCTACGCAGAAATTTATATCGGCAACCAAGCACAGAAAAACCCCGTAGGTGCACTCGGCGAAGCTTGTGCAGAGAAGCTACCACGATTCGGACGTGCTATGGGTAAAGCCGGCTTGTGTGGCGCAATCATGATGCTGAGCTTCTACACTATAGTCGCCGGCTGGATGCTTTCCCACGCACTTTCTTCGCTTTCTGCCCTAGCGGGTTTTAGTGAGCTAAGTGTTTGGCTGGCAACTGACAGCACAGCAAGAAACCTCGTGTTTACACCAATATTTATTATCTTAGGTGCAGGTATTGTTCACCAAGGCGTTCATGGTGGTATCGAAAAGTGGTCGTCCCGTTTAATGCCGTTACTCCTATTGATGCTAATTGGTTTAATTATTTACATTCTTCAACAAGACGGTGCGATGGAAGGCTTACGAACTTATCTTATTCCAGACTTTAGCCAAGTCACCAATCCTACCCTTGTGATTTCAGCGATGGGACAAGCATTTTTCTCGTTATCTATCGGTGTTGGCGGCATGATGGTTTACGGTTCGTACATGGCTAAGGATAAGGATATTGGTAAGCTCGTGTTATCTATCGGTGCCTTAGACACATTTATTGCGTTCCTCGCGGGCCTGTTAATCATTCCTGCTTTATTTGTTGCCCAATATGCGGGCCAGCAAGTATTTGCCGATGAAAAACTTATTGGTGAAGGGCAGCTTATTTTCCAAATCCTTCCAACACTTTTCAATTCGATGGGTACTATTGGTTTAGTGGTCGCGACAGGCTTCTTCTCTCTATTATCGATCGCCGCATTAACCTCAACCATTTCCTCTACGGAGGTACCGGTTTCTTATCTTGTCGAAGAAAAGAGCATGTCTCGCCGCAAAGCAACTTGGCTAATATCGGCAATAGTGTTTAGTGCGAGTATGACGCTTATCGCTTTCTTTGATGTGCTTTTTGGTTTTGTTATTCGCGTATTAACAACCATCATTCAACCATTAAGCTGCTTATTTTACTTTATTGTTGTCGGCTGGTTGTGGAACCGAGGCAACAAACTAAAAGACAAAGCGCGTACAGATGCCAATAAATGGCTAGGCCTTTGGGGTAACTACTTAGGAATAGCCTGCCCTATTTTATTAACGGTTGTATTTGTAAACGTCGCTTTCTAGCTAACTCATTAAGCTATTGAATTTATGTTATTTGCCAAATTTTTCTCTAATTTAATTGCAACAGGAACAGCACACCTCGCTTTTTCTGTTGCTAATCGTATTAAAATTACGAATCTAATTGGCATTATCACCACTGCAATTTCCGGGTTATACACCCTCAACTACGTTTTTATCCTAGATAATATGCAAGTGGCAGGTATTAACTTGCTGTTTACCATTGCGTACGCTGTCACGCTGGTGTTCAACAGGTTTAATGCGCATCGCGGCAGTAAAATTTGGTTCTTTTGCGTGCTGATGTTGCATCTTGTCATTTGCACGAATGTATATGTCACCAATGCGTCAGGCTTTCATCTTTACTACTTCTTAGTGCCAACAGGCGCATTTTTACTGTTCGAACTTAACCAAAAGAAAGAAAAGGTCGGTTTAAGTTTAATAGCGGTTGTATTGTTCTTTTTCTGTGAAAATACACTGAACGAAAATCCGCTTATTGTATTATCTGACGAACTTAACCATGTGCTCTATCAGTCAGTAATCTTAGTGAATATGCTAGAAGTGATCTTAGTACTCACTATTTTTGCAAAAGAAATAGAAGTGAACGAATTAAAGCTCACTCGTCAAGCAACAACCGATGCACTAACCGGAGCCGCCAATAGACATGCTTTCTTCGAGCAAGGCGAACGCATATTTTCGCGCAGTAACAGTGATATTAGGCCGATATCGGTTGCAATTTTAGATATAGACCACTTTAAACAAATAAATGACCAATACGGTCACTTCGTAGGTGATGTCTGCTTGAAAGAGATTACCGAACTTTTAACCGCAAAATGCCGTCCACAGGACTTTTTTGCGCGCTTAGGTGGTGAAGAATTTGCGATTATTTTGCCTGATACCACATTATCAGAAGCCAACAATCTCATAGAACAAATGCGCCTCACCATAGAAACTCATCAGTTTAGCGCTGACGATTTAAGCTTTCACTGCACGGCAAGCTTCGGCATCGCCAGCGTAGTCGAAAGTAAAGAAAGCTTAAAAGACTTATTGGTACATGCCGATAAAGCGCTTTACAACGCCAAGTCACAAGGTCGTAATCGCGTACAGCTTTATCGAGCAGTAGCGTAGTTGCTCGTTAATCGTTTAGCTTATTCCGTTAGCTACTCTACTGTATAACCTTCGCTTAGTTCTGTAACTGTTTTTGTCGCTCGTTCAGCAACTCATTCTGTAGTTTACTCTGCAACTAAAGCTTCCCGCGAGTTCGTGCGCTCTGTAAGAGTCGAATCATTAAGTGAGTCTGGCAACTCTACTTGCTCAATTTTTTCAAAGCGTTTGGTGATCTTATCTGCCGAAGTGTGAATTTGTTTTACATCTGTCGCTGCCTGATCGATATGACGCGCTAAGTTATTAAAGCGCCCTTTAAAGCGATCAAAGTCTTGCGCTAACACCGCTAAATGCTCCTGAATAATATGAACTTGCTGCTTAGTTGCTTCGTCTTTAATGACTGCTCTCGCCGTTGTTAAAATCGCCATCAATGTTGTCGGCGATGCTAGCCACACACGCTGCTTGTTCGCGTAATCGACTAAGTCGGCATGATGCGCGTGAATTTCAGCAAACACAGCTTCAGCAGGAATAAACATTACCGCCCCATCAGCGGTTTCATTCTCAATCAGGTATTTACCCGCAATGTCATTAATATGCTTTTTAATATCCAGTTTAAATTGCTTTTCGGCTGCTTGTCTCACAGCCAATTCAGCATGCGGGTCCACCATGGTTTTATAGCTTTCTAACGGAAACTTAGCATCGACAACCACGTTTCCTGTTGGCTTTGGTAAGAACAGTATGCAGTCGGCTATCTTGCCATTAGACAAGGTGTACTGCAGCGCAAACTGCTTTTCTGGCAACACGTTGCGCACTAATGCATTTAACTGGACTTCACCGAATGCGCCACGAGAGCGTTTATCTGCTAACACTTCTTGAAGGCTCACCACATTGGTAGAAAGCTCGGTAATCTTCTTCTGCGCGTCGTCAATCAATGCTAATCGCTTTAAGATATCGTTGAAGGTTTTCGTGGTTTTATCAAAACCTTCCGCTAGACGCTTTTCTACTTGCCCACTAATTTCTTGCAAGCGTTTATCGGTTGAAGATGCCAGCTTCTCTATGCTCTGGGCTTGCTCATCTCGGCTCACCTTCGCCATTAAGGTTAACTGCTCCGTGACTTTAGCTTGGTTGTTAATCAGCAACTGATTTAAAGACTGGAATTTATCAAACAAGAGCTTCTGTGATTTTTCGTCACTGCTGTGTTGCTGCTGCATCAGGCTGATACGAAGCTCATTATGCATGTGTTCAAATTGATGCATTTGATTAAGTGACTGCTCTTGCTGCTGGCTAGACAATTGGCCAATAAGTTGCTCGAGCCGTAAAGACGTAGCTTCAAGGTTGATAAGCTGCTCTTGATGTTGCTTGATGCTTTGATTGCGTTTACCAGACACTGCGACAACAACACCTACCAGTGAAAATAATGACGTTACCGCAGATAACACCAGAAGCATTTGTATTTCTATTGGCAACTCAGATAAAAACGACATGCCCAACCTCTTTCTATCAAAAGCCTGAATTATTGAGGGGAAAAAGCCAAAAGCTTTCTACTATGGATCTTCATACTAAGGCCACCTAGCAGAGACCTTCTAGCTGAGGCTTTCCCAAAGACAGGTAAACAACACTGTAAATATTAACAGTCATTATTACCATGCCTATAAGCAAAAGAAAATCAGCAAATAAAAAAAGGCGCTTAAATGCGCCTTTTTTCAACGTTTTTCAGCTCATTAGTTGTTGAGCTGATTAAAATGGAAGCTTATTCTGCCGCCATTTTCTCATCAAGCTCTTCAATTTTCGCTTGCCAGATAGCAGGACCTGTAACGTGTGCCGATTCACCTGTGCTATCAACAGCAACCGTTACTGGCATATCTTCTACGTCGAATTCGTAAATCGCTTCCATACCTAAATCTTCGAAAGCAACAACTTTTGCATGTTTGATTGCTTTTGATACAAGGTAAGCAGCGCCACCAACTGCCATCAAGTAAACTGACTTGTTGTTCTTGATTGATTCACAAGTCGCAGGACCACGCTCAGCTTTACCGATCGAGCCAATCAATCCAGTTTGAGACAGCATTAAATCGGTGAATTTATCCATACGTGTTGCTGTTGTTGGGCCTGCCGGACCTACCGCTTCATCACCAATAGCATCAACTGGGCCTACGTAGTAAATAAACTTGTCAGTAAAGTCGACAGGTAAATCTTCACCATTCGCCATCATTTCTTGGATACGTTTATGCGCAGCGTCACGACCCGTTAAAATCTTACCGCTTAACAAAATGGTTTCACCTGTTTTCCACTCTGCAACGTCTGCTTTTTTCAATTCATTTACATTAACACGACGAACACTGTCGCCTACTTCCCACGTAATTTCCGGCCAATCTTCTAATTTAGGTGGTGTTAAGTCTGCTGGACCCGAACCATCCAAGTGGAAATGAACATGACGTGTTGCAGCACAGTTAGGGATCATCACTACTGGTTTCGACGCTGCGTGTGTTGGTGCCGAGTTGATTTTTACGTCAACCACAGTCGTTAAGCCACCTAAACCTTGTGCACCAATACCAAGCTTGTTAACACGTTCGTAGATTTCTAAACGCAATTCTTCTTCAGCGTTTTCGGGGCCACGTTCAATAAGCTCTTGAATGTCTACTGGGTCCATTAGGCTTTCTTTAGCTAGTACACCTGCTTTTTCCGCTGTACCACCAACACCGATACCAATCATACCCGGCGGGCACCAGCCAGCGCCCATTTTAGGTAAGGTTTCTACAACCCAATCGGCAATAGAGTCAGACGGGTTTAACATCGCCATTTTAGTTTTGTTTTCACTACCGCCACCTTTGGCAGCAATCATCACTTCAACTTCGTTGCCTTCCACTAAATCAATATGAACAACAGATGGTGTGTTGTCTTTGGTATTCTTACGGCTACCTGCTGGATCTGCAACAATTGATGCGCGAAGCGGGTTATCAGGATTCATGTAAGCACGTCGCGTACCTTCATCAACCATTTGTTGGACCGTCATATCAGTGCTATCCCACTGAACTGCCATACCGACTTTCACAAAACACGTTACGATACCTGTATCCTGACAGATTGGACGCTTACCCGTTGCAGACATACGAGAGTTGATCAAGATTTGGGCGATCGCATCTTTTGCTGCTTGGCTTTCTTCTTTGTGATACGCCTTTTCTAGCGCCTGAACAAAGTCTAGAGGATGGTAATAAGAAATGTATTGCAAGGCATCGGCAATACTGTCGATAAAGTCTTGTTGTTTAATGATGGCCATATTGTTTCTCTTTGCTCTCTTTGAACTTAACTTGAAAGTTAAATTTTTGCCGATATGATACCCTGCTTATATCAGGGCGGCTAGTCAATTATAGTGATTAAGCCCATCGACTAAATCTATTGCTGACATTTATCACAGGTATATTTTGCAAACCTTTACCGACAGAATCTCGCTGGTCACCAAACCATTACTTTTTACCGAAAATAAGAGTCACCAAAGTGTATTTGCGCGCTTAGCTCAAAAGCCTTGGAGCATTTGGCTGGACTCCTGTGACAGCGATCATGTCGATAGTCAGTTTGACATTATGGTGTGGCAGCCAGCCGTTACCGTAACAGCTGGAGAGCAAGATACCGAGATAAAGGTTTTCGATAGTCGTTTTTCATCGCTGGCACGTCAGTCGACAGATGACCCATTAAGTTTACTTAAACAAGTGCAAAACACTATTTTTGCTGACGCAAATGTCGAGCCTTCACAGCTCCCATTTAACGGGGGAGCTGTGGGTTATTTCAGCTATGATTTAGGTCGTCGTTTCGAGCAGTTGCCTTCACTATCGGAAGATGACATAAAGCAACCCTCGATGTCGGTTGGGCTCTACCTTCAAGCTATTATCTACGATAGAAGAAGCCAGCAAACGTATTTAGTTGCAGAGGCTGACAGATGGCAAGAGCTTGCTGACAACCTCGTTAACAGCGAAAGCGTATTCGTTGATAATCAATTCTCGCTGACCAGTGATTGGCAATCCAATATGAGTGAACAGGCTTATCATGAGAAATTTGCACGTGTTTACGATTATTTAATTGCGGGTGATTGTTATCAAATCAATTTAGCCCAACGATTTAGCGCTAGTTATCAAGGTGATGAATTTGACGCTTATTTAACGTTGAGAGAAGCGAATCAAGCACCTTTTTCAGCGTTTATGCGCTTTGACGACAGTGCTGTAGTGAGTATTTCTCCAGAGCGATTCTTACGAGTGAGCGACAGACAGGTTCAAACCAAGCCCATTAAAGGTACTTTGCCACGCAGCACCGATGAAATCACCGACAAGGCAAATGCCGAGCAGCTGAAAGCATCGCAAAAAGATCGTGCTGAAAATCTTATGATTGTCGATTTGTTGCGCAATGATTTAAGCCGTGTTTGTCAAGCGGGTACTGTTGAAGTACCAAAACTCTTTGATATCGAGAGCTTTCCAGCGGTGCACCACTTGGTTAGCACCGTTACTGGCACATTAGCTGAGGATAAAGACAATACAGATCTTCTTCGCGCCGCTTTCCCAGGTGGTTCCATCACTGGCGCACCAAAGATTCGCGCGATGGAGATTATCGAAGAGCTTGAGCCACACCGCAGAAACCTTTATTGTGGCTCAATCGGTTACCTGTCTGCGTGTGGCAATATGGACACTAGCATCACCATTCGCACGCTCATTTGTAAAGATAACAATATTCACTGCTGGGCAGGCGGTGGATTGGTTGCCGATTCAAAAGCCGATAGTGAATATCAGGAAACTTTTGATAAAGTGAGAAAAATACTGCCAGTGTTAGCACGTTAAATATAGGATGAGGCATTAGGACATTGGATAAACAAACATTTATCAACAAATTCCAGCTACAACCACTAATGCCCAACAGCCATAAATTTCGCTTTGGTAAACCAACCCGTGAAGCTGCAGTACTCATCCCCATTGTTGATGTGGAAGACGAGCTTCATGTTGTGCTCACACAGCGCTCAGAGCAACTTAAACACCATGCCGGACAAATCAGTTTTCCCGGAGGTAAAGTCGAGCCATCAGATCCATCTCTAGTGTTTACCGCGCTTCGCGAAGCGGAAGAAGAAATTGGACTGCCAATGAGTAGTGTTCAAACCATAGGTCAACTTGAGACATACCATACTATTAGTGGTTTTAATGTTACACCTATTGTTGGCATGCTTACCGAGCTCATTGAATTTAAAGTCGATATGGGTGAAGTAGCAAGTGTGTTTACCGTGCCGTTAAGCCACTTCTTGGATCAAGAAAACCATATCAAAGTAGATACGTATCATCATGGATACTTACACCAAGTCCACTTTATGCCATATCAGGATTACAATATTTGGGGCGCAACGGCAGCAATGCTTGCCGATTTAGTTCGCCATATAAAGGACTAAACCATTGGCTGTACTCTGAAGCTTCAACTTTTCACAACCTCTCAAGCTTGCTCAACCCCTTGCTACCCCTGCCCGCCAGCGATATTCATCTATAATGGTATTATTCTGTTTATTTAATCGTAAACTTTCAGGTAAAATAACCGAATAAAATTTTACAATTAAATAAATATTCAATTTATTATTCAGGTTATCTCATGATTAGTGTATTTGATATGTTTTCAATCGGTATTGGTCCGTCCAGTTCTCATACTGTCGGTCCGATGCGCGCTGCCAAATTATTTGCTGAACACTTAGTTGCTCAAGGACACCTCGAGAAAACTGATCGCATAAGTTGCGAATTGTTTGGTTCATTAGGACAAACAGGTGTAGGCCACGGAACGGGGAAGGCTGTTATTCTGGGCCTATATGGCGAAGCACCAGAATCTATAGCGGTAGAATCAATTGAAACGATTCTTCAAGACACAGTATCTAGCGAACAAATTGCACTTTTGGGAAAAGACAAAATTGCTTTTCCGAAAAGTAATGCAATTATCTACCACAGACGTAAAACCCTGCCAGCACATGCCAATGCAATGACCTTATTTGCTTACGCTGGCGATGAAGTAATTTTTGACGAAACTTACTACAGCATTGGCGGTGGCTTTATTGTTCAAGATTGTGATTTTGAGAAAGAAAAAGACAAAGCTCTCTCGCTGCACAGCAATATTAAGCGCCCTCATATTTTCTCTACCGCCGATGAACTTATTAAAGAGGCAAGTGAGAAAGGGCTAAGTATTAGTACCATAATGATGAACAATGAGAAATGTTTGTCAGATGAAGCTTCAATTCGCAAAGGCTTAGTCGATATTTGGCAAGCAATGAAAGACAGCGTAGAGCGCGGGATGCGCACCGAGGGTATTTTGCCAGGTGGTTTGAAAGTTAACCGTCGTGCACCTGCCCTACACCGCTCTCTTTCAGTTGAAAAGAACGTAGATCCTTTGTCAGCAATGGATTGGGTCAACTTATTCGCATTAGCAGTAAATGAAGAAAATGCCGCTGGCAGCCGAGTCGTAACAGCGCCAACAAACGGTGCAGCAGGCATTATTCCAGCTGTGCTTTGCTACTACGATAAGTTCATCAAGCCAGTTGATGATGAAGACTGTATTCGCTACCTATTAACTGCAGCGGCCATTGGTATTTTGTACAAAACTAACGCGACAATTTCTGGCGCCGAAGGCGGTTGTCAAGCGGAAGTTGGTGTAGCCTGTTCGATGGCTGCTGGTGCGCTTACCGAAATTATGGGGGGTTCGCCTGTGCAAGTGGAAAATGCCGCAGAAATAGGCATGGAACACAACCTTGGTTTAACTTGCGATCCTGTCGGTGGCTTAGTGCAAGTACCTTGTATTGAGCGCAATGCAATGGGCGCAGTAAAAGCAATTAACGCATCTCGACTTGCACTTCGTGGCACAGGGACACAAAAGGTTTCATTAGATAAAGTGATCAAAACCATGTGGGACACGGGTAACGATATGAAGACCAAATACAAAGAAACATCTCGTGGTGGCTTAGCAGTAAATATTATCGAGTGTTAATTCCTAGGGCGTGTTGATCTTTCAGGGTTAAATTTTGTTCGAATTAATTGCATTTTTATCGCGGCACTTGTGATACGCATAGTTACTCTACGCACAGAGCAAGTACCGATTATTATGCTCCTGCATAATCTTTGTACCTGCATCCGTGCAGGCATCAATGAGAAAAATGCATTTAAACGAATCCCTTTTACTAGATATTCAGGACAGCATTTATGATGCCTTTCTACTGCGTTATCGCTTATTTATGTGGAATAACCACACGACATAAGCTCTGCCTTGTATAAAAACACCATAAATTGCTGCAAAAACAACCTCGAAAGATCAACACGCCCTACATACTTTGGAACATTGATAAAATAAAAAAGAAGCCATTTGGCTTCTTTTTTTGTTGATTTAACTGCCCTTACCTAAAGCGCTTCTTGTTAGTTATGCACCTCAATGCAAAAGTTCTCAATGGTCTGCTACATTCGCACTATATTTCGTTAGGTACTAAATCCAGCAGTAAATCGACGTCATTTGAAAGTAGTAACTTATCGATGACATCATGCTTTGTCCCATCAACGCTCTCTTTAAGCAGGCGCACAAAATCCAATGATGTTGCAGGCGCCTTGGGGAATGCATGAGCTTGCCAAAGTGCTTTCAATGCAGGAATAATCGCTTCATCGCCTATTTCGTGTCTGAGCAACGCAAACACCAAAGTAGCGGCCGAGTATTGCTGAAAATTATGCTCCGCGTCGATAATTGAAGGTAACGTCATATTTGTAACGCGCATTCGGTTGCTAAATCTACGCTGCTCATATTCAACAAGAGCTTGCATTGCTTGCTTTCCATGGTGCTTTTCAATAAGTACAAGCTCAATATATTTGGCCATAGACTCCACTAAAAAGGCATTTTCCTGCGGAATGCCGTTGCCAATATCATGACCAAACCACTGGTGTGCTGTCTCGTGAACTGCTCGTCGATAACGCTGATCGAAACCAGCATCAGGCGAAGGCTCAGATAAAAAACCAACTCTATGGTTTATCAACATAACCTGAGGTAGCGCATAACCAGTACCGGACAAGAACGGCATAGCAACAAGGTTAAGTTGCTTATAACGATAGGGAGTTATGTGCTGTTCAAACCAATCCATTGTTTGCTTAACTGCGTTTAAATTGACTTGTGCAGCTTGATTCACCGTTGGCGTAAAGAGCTGAATGACTGCATCGTTGGAGTGTGATGAAAGCTTATCAAAAGGTACAGATAACCAAGCAGGTATAGCTCTAATTGGTTCAACTGTTCTGTATGAAGCGTAGTTACGGCCATTCGCCTGCCATTGTTTAATTAACTCTCCCTGACTAATAGGCGTTTGACTATCGGTTGTCGACATTGTCGTCGAATATGCTATCCATTCATACTCTCCTAGTTTGTGCCGTTCACTATTGTCTAAGGCTGACGGACTAACTGATTGTCGCCTGCTCAAACCATACTTTTCTCTCAACACAGGTGCACTAATCTCAAGTAGCGGTTGATAACCAATCAACGGTAGCAACGGCATAGCGCGTAAATAGGTGAATTCTGACTTGATGACTTGGTGCATTACTGCAGGCCAAAGCGTTGGCTGTCGGTAAGTAAATTCAACGCGAATCTTTTGTGTAGCGCCTGGCAGCAAGGGTTGTTCAAACTGATAAATCCCTTGTGTTAATGCTTCATTAAACTCAATTAACCTTATTCCAGATTGCAGAACATTTGCTTCAAAACCTAATGGGTATTGACCAATTAATAATTGGTTAATCGGTTTCTCTGTCTTATTTTTCAGCGTATAAGTCAGCGCGAAGTCTGCATACTCCTCGTTAGGAAATAGATCTACTACCGAATCAAGTGCAATAACTGTCGGCTGTGGTTGTTCCTGCCAATGATGGTAATTATTTTCATAACTAACCTTCCACGCCTCTCTTTGATGAGAGTTATAAAGTGGCTTTTCATCAACTAATGCAAGATGCAAATATCCTGCGTAAAAAAGTGTGCCTGCTATCGAGAGAAGGATTAGAACTCCCTCTTTACCAAGCGCTTTAAACTTGATGGTCAATTGACGCGAGCGATAATTATTTCCACGATTTGAAAATGCATTGGCCAATGAGAAAAGCGTCAACGCTGTTAAAACCCACAATGTAATGTAAGGAAGATAAACAGATATACTGCGTGCAAAGCCCCAAAGCTCGTCAGGCATACGAAGTGGTGTTCCGGCGATATTCCAAAACGTATGTGTAATACCCAAGGTGGTCGCCAATGGTGTAAATTTGAATACCAATGCCACACCCATAATAAATACGACTAGCAGTGCTGAATTAATTAAATGAAACAGATAAGTTGCCATTAACCCCAGCAAGGTGACAGGAATAAGCGCTAATAAAAGACTTTGAAAATAAACGTTTAAATGAATTGAGGCTGCAGTCGAGCGTGTATTTAGTAGTTCGGCAACCAATGCTCCTATCCCTGTTAACGTCGTAAAAATCAGTACTATCGTGATTAGCGTCAACATATGAGAAAGTAATAACTGATAATTTTTTACCTGTGTCGCAGCCGTTAACTCTGCGATGTTATTTTGGTTGTCATACTGGGTTATTTGCCACGCCCATAGAACAACCAGTAGAGAACCCAGCGCAGGGAAAATGTCAGGTAGAACCCGATTAAGGGCAGATAAACTCGTTGCCGAAATCATGTTAGATAAAGGTTCTGAATAATTTATACCGGCGAGCACTTCACTAAAAACTAAAAGTGGCCATGCGATCAATATAAACACCGTTACCTTGCTACTCATCAATGCATAAACTTGCTTGGTCGCCATGGAGAAAGTAAGACTATTCGATTTAATCTTGCTATCGACTTTTAGTAGGCTATCTGATGAGGCTTCATTCTGGCTTAGTCCGAATAGCTCAAAGAAAGAGCGCTTAATACGACTAAGTCGACTTTCGACCTCATCGACAGATGTTTCGCTGATAGCCGACTCTGAACCTAACGTCACTGGTTGACTGAGCAGCCAATAAATAAGGCCCGTACCTGCAGCAAGCCAAAACGTTCGATTAATAAGCAAGTAAGAATCTAAGAAATAGTGAGTCTCTGCCAAACTATCAACAGCACGCGTAAAGCCATAAGGGTCAAGCCACAACATGATACTATACATCGAATCACTCTTGATGTTGCTACCAGCCAAGACAGGTGAACCGTTGATGCTGGCTAGCATTAGATACCCAATCGAGATGATTGCGGCCACTACATATAGTGTTATTGTGTGCCTTGTTCGCTGAGCAATCGCAAGATATAGTCCACTTAATATAAAAGTCGCTGGTCCTGCTAATAATAAAATGGCTGAAAAACTAATACCTACGTATTCAATAGCAAAACCGAAGCGGAAGCTAAACACTGCACATGCCACTGTCGAAGAAAGTACCAGTAGCGACAGCGAAAATAGGATTATTGCACCTAACCTACTTTGCCAACGTTCACGATAATGAACTGGCGTAACGTCAATGATCTCGGTCATGTTGTACACCCTGTCACGAAACAGCATGACGCCACTGGCGATGCCCACGACGATTGGTAGTGTCAGCATAACAATAGTGATTTGTAATAAATGGAAGTGCTTGATTGCTTGGAGGCTGTCGTACATTATATTGAGCGAGAAGATCAAGCCAGTAAGTGGCATTAACAGCATCCCAAGACGCGCTGCTGGTTGCCTAACAAGAAAGCTCAGTTCATTTAACAGCATGAGTCACCCTCCTCTGACAGAGCAAGGAAGTATCGATCCTGCAATGTCGCGACTGCTGGTGTTGCGCTTGTATGAGGTGATTGTCGCGAAAATACCCTCAAACTAGGATGACCAAAGCGATATTGTTTATTTAAGACTACAGCTTCATTTGGTAATTTTACATCCAACGGCACGTTCCACACAGTTCCTTCCAAAGGTAAAGTGAGTGCCTGAGTTGCATTGGCATCAAGGACTTTTCCACCTTTCATTAGTGCAACGTAATGGCACAAGTTTTCGATATCCTCGACAATATGAGTCGACAGCAACACAAGTTTATCTTTACTAAGTGTCACCAAGACTTCATGAAGCCTCTCTCGCTCCTGCGGATCGAGGCCCGCGGTCGGCTCGTCTAGAATGACAAGTTTTGGGTCGCCAAGTAATGCCTGGGCAATACCAAAACGCTGTCGCATACCGCCGGAAAAATGTGACACTTTGCGTTTTGCAACACTTGTTAAATTAGTATCTTCTAGCAGCTTAGGGATTTGGGTAGCAATCTCACTAGCACTGAGTCCCTTAAGCACTGCGATGTGTTTAAGTAACGCTTCACAAGACATATGTGGATAGACACCAAATTGCTGAGGCAAATATCCGAGTATTTGACGCAGTTGATGTGGGTTGTTCGATAGGTCTATGTCACCAAATTGTACTTTTCCGTTTTCAATTGCCTGAATGCAAGCTAGAGTGCGCATCAACGTAGACTTCCCCGCACCGTTTGGCCCTAACAGCCCCACCATGCCTTTCGGCAAATCAAGGCTGATGTTGGTTAAAGCTTGCGTACCATCTGAATACGTTTTGTTGAGATTTTTGACGGTTAACATGCCATAGATTCCTTGTTTTAAGTTCTTCGTTATTTTTCAATTACGTTAAAACAAACAAGCACTTGGAAACATTTGATTATGACAAACGCCCACTATTTAATGATAAGATTTGAAAACGTTAGGAATAACGTTAAGACAGCTCATTCATCAGATAAAAACGGGCGTTTGTCATTTTCTGCAGGACGGCACGTATATAATTTGGGAAATTAGTGAACTGAAACTGTCACCAGAAATTTAATGGAGTTAAAGCTAGTCGCATGTTTTCAACGTTATCCACATCGAAAAGAAAAAATAAGCAAAAAATCAACGTAGAGGGCACATCAGATCAAATGAGCAACAACGTGCTTGGCCAGTTGATCATAAAAGTATCAGAGTTGAGCTACACGCTACTGCCGCTAGCGGCCATGACCCTGCTGATTTCACACCTTCACTTTCTTTCACAAGGTTTGTCAGGCTGGCTAAACGCACTTTCTGTATTAGCAATAGCATTAGTTACATTTTCTCCGATGCTAGTTTGCCATGGTGTTGTTAGCCGTTTATTCATAACACATAAAGCAGAAATTAATGTCGAAACAAATTCAGCACTAACAAAAAAAAATAAATTGCGTCGTGCACTTGTTATTTGGCTGGCGGGCTTTGTTATATACCCCGCTATTTACTTCGTATTTATCAATGAACAGAATAATGCTGTTTCACTTAATAAACATAGTCTTTTAGACGTAACCAACTACTTGCTAGTACTTGCGAGTAGCTGTTTGTGGTTTCTGATTGAGCTTATCGGTTTAAAGCAAAAGGCACCAACGCTCACACTAATGTCGAAACTGTTTTCACTGAATAAAATGTTGTTTTTTATATTGGTTGTCTGGTCGATATTTATTTCTGGTATATTCGCTTATGTCGACGATCCGTTAAATAATCAACCACTCGAGCCTATATTCGACACCAATGTTATTTTAGCCAATTGGCAAAGCTACCTAGGTTACGTTATTCAATTTATGATTATTGGCGGCATGCTATTTGTGGTTTACCTAATCAATAGATACTGGCTGATTCAACAGGTACTTACACGTTATGGCGTTATGTCATTTTTATTCGCAGGACTTGCCACGATCATATTAATTACACCAATATTGGCCACCATCGTTTTACAGTTGCCGATGAACGTACCCGACTATACGATGATTCCATCAACTGACTACAATGCCTTTAGTCCTGCCAATTACCAGCTAACATTTTTCGTTATTTTTCTATCTACCCCGATTATTCTGGCATTTGAGCGTCAACATCAGCAGGCTAAAGTGATTGAAATATCTAAACAAAAAACGCAAACAGAACTTAAGTTACTACAGCAGCAAATAAATCCACACTTTCTATTCAATACGCTTAATAACTTATACGCACTAACACTACGAAACGACAAACAATGTCCTGATGTTGTGATCAAGCTTTCGGATTTACTTCGCTACGGTGTATATGAAGGCCAAAATAAGCTCGTACCACTAGCCAGTGAAATTGCTTATTTGAAAAACTACATAGAGCTTCAAGAAATTAGATGGGGCAATAAATGTGAATTAGAAATTGAATGGCCGAACGACACTGAGAATCTGCTCATAACACCCATGTTACTAATTGTATTGATTGAAAATGCTATTCAGTACGGTATCGAACCCTCCATAGAGAAAAATACTGTGCAAATTCAGTTTTCTCTTAAAAAGGTTCAAGGTTTATATACTTCTAAGGAAAAGGGGCACAATCGCTACCAACTAACACTAGTTTGCATAAACCCGGTAGTAAATAAACCGGATGAGGCATCAGGTGTTGGTTTGGAGAACTTGCGAAAAAGGCTTCAACTTCTATACCCCAATAGTCATTCGCTAATATACAGTGAAAAAAGTAATGTTTGGCGAGCAGAGCTATCGCTCATTCTGGAACCGGCAGCATGATAAACGCGATTATTATTGATGATGAGCCATTAGCGCATGATGTTCTATTACATCATTTGCAACAGCATCAAGAAATCATGATTACCCATCAGTGTTACAATGCACTGGATGCGCTCGCTTGGTTGGCGAAAAATCCTGTCGACCTCATGTTTCTTGATATCAATATGCCACAGCTTAACGGCTTTGAAATGCTAAAACTGCTAGCTAAGCCACCACAGGTTATTGTTACTAGCGCGTACAAAGAATTTGCGATTGAAGGGTTTGAGCTAAACGTTACCGACTATTTGCTTAAACCAATAAGTGAAGAAAGGCTTAGTCAGGCACTGAGCAAAGTAACTCAGCAAAAACAAACACAAGCACCAGAAACAGCAAAAACAACCACTGCGTTTTTCAAAGTAGACAGAGAGCTAAAAAAATTCATTTTATCGGATATTGATGTAGTCGAGGCGTATGGTAACTACGTAAAGGTCTGGAACGGTGACCAACAAACACTGGTAAGTAGCACGCTTAAAAACATGCTACATACCCTACCCGCTGGTGAGTTTTCACAAGTGCATAAATCTTTTATTGTGCGCAATGATGCAATTACGGCTTTCGGCACTGCTTCGCTTATTGTGAATGAGCATCATGAAATTAAGATTGGTAATGCTTATAAGAAACATGCCGCAACTCTAAAGGCGCTGATGCTGTCTCATGACTGATACTTAAGCATTACAGATATTTGGCGCTTAAGAACACCTGATATAAGAGCAGAATTCTTACCAATAAAAAAGAGCCGCTTTGGCGGCTCTTCAATGTACTTGTAACGCGTACATAGGCTATCGCGTAGGTAGCTCAATATCTGCCATAAACTCTTCAATTTCATGATTATTTTTCAGCAACATAGCTTTAGTTACCACGTCTTTAGTCAAGTGTGGTGCAAAGCGTTCAATAAAATCAAACATGTAACTACGTAGGAAAGTACCACGTCTAAAGCCAATCTTCGTCGTGCTGGCACTAAATAAGTGGCTGGCGTCTAAGACAACTAAATCGCTATCCGCTTCTGGATCCATTGCCATCGTTGCAATAACGCCAATACCGACACCTAATCTTACATAGGTCTTGATAACGTCGGCATCTGTTGCGGTAAATACAACTTTTGGCTCACAACCAGCGGCACTAAACGCGCGATCCAACTCAGAACGACCAGTAAAGCCAAATACGTAAGTTACCAATGAGTATTTAGCAATATCAGAAATACTTAAGGATTGTTTGTTTGCTAAAGGGTGATCTTTACGAACAATAATACTGCGATTCCAGTGGTAGCAAGGTAACATGATTAGGTCGTTATACAAATGCAACGACTCAGTCGCGATAGCAAAATCTGCATCTCCCTTAGCAGACGCTTCGCTTATTTGTTGTGGCGTACCTTGGTACATATGTAATGATACTTTCGGGTACTTTTTAATAAAGCCTTGAATGACATCTGGAAGCGCGTAGCGTGCTTGAGTATGTGTCGTTGCAATGCGCAACTTACCTTCATCAGGTTGAGTATGTTCACGTGCGACAGCTTTTATCGCCTCAACTTTGTTTAAAATTTCAGTGGAGATATTGATAACTTCGTGACCCGCTGGCGTTACATGAGTCAAGTGCTTACCGCTACGTCCAAAAATCTGAATGCCTAATTCATCTTCAAGCATTCGAACCTGTTTACTAATCCCGGGCTGAGAAGTGAATAGGCTTTCTGCGGTCGCTGAAACATTGAGGTTGTTATTGAGTACCTCGACAATATAACGGAGTTGTTGAAGTTTCATGTTATTCCATTTATTACGTTATCACGTGAAATTGAGCGTTCTTATTCCAAAAATATATACTGATTAGAAAAACTATTCCATATTATTTTTAAAAAACTAACAGTTATAACGAAAAGACTAGCAAATAATTGAAAAAATTCTGCCCACTTGGCCACTTTCTCTGGCTTAACCTTAATATTTATAGAGTTTTTCAATATTTAAGATATTTAACCCTATGCTAAATCCGACATTTTTTGTAGACTGAATTTAGTTATAACTGTTAGCCGAGATAAAAAATGATAGCAATAATTGTCGGTTTGATTATCGCCCTTATCATTATAGTGGTTGTCGTCAATGCAATTCAGCAGCACAAAGAAAAAGTAGAAGCTGAAAAACGAGCATTAGTTGCCAAGCAAAAAGCCATTATCGATGAATCTGAAGAACTTTTGATGGCCATGGCTCTCTTGCCAGACAACCCAGGTATGGTAGAAATTTTGAGCCGCCGAAGTTTGAACGCAGCAAAGCAAATGGCGCAGATTTCACCAGACTTAAAAGGTATAAAAAATCGTATCCAAGAGTTTGACGCGCGTTTAAAAGCCGCCTCTGAACTTGCTTCAAAAAACCAAGTGGAAGGCCAGTTCAATTTACCTGAAAATGAACAACAGCTGGTTCAAATTCTTCAATGTATCAAAAAGCTACGTGCTACGTTGAAAGCTGAGCAAACAAAAGGCGCAGTCGATGCACAAGTATTCATGCAGCAAGACCAACGCCTTGATGGCATGCAAATCAAAATTAATATTGAAAGCTTGTTGAAACGTGGCAATGCAGCATATGGCAAGGAAATGCTTGGTTCAGCACGTCAATATTACGAAAAAGCGTTAGCAACCATCGGAAATGTTGCTAAGCCGACTGAGTATACACAAGCCAAGAAAGCTGAGGTTGAAGAGAGACTCCACGAAATTACTGCAGAGCTGAAAAACACAAACGCTAAAGATGCAGCGAAGAAAGCCAAGAGCGAAGAAGACGATTTAGATTTGCTGTTCCAGCCAAAGAAAAAGTGGTAGCCCACATACGTTTCAACAACAAACAACCAGCCTAGCGCTGGTTGTTTTGCTTTTAACTATCGAAAAGCTTTTTTATACTAGTCTCTTGAATTAATTAACCGAGATTGAGAACCCTTGCCTCTATCTGCGCCTAAGACCATCACCCTTCCCTCGTTTTTACGCAAAACGATGAAAGCGTATGCGCTAAAATCTGAAATACGCGGATTAGGCTGTGAGCTCTCTCGTGTGGGTCGCTCACGTAACTGGATTCTCAAAGCAACCATTAGCCAAGTTCAAGATATCATCGAACTTATTGAAGCTTCAGGAGAAGATAGCTGGCAATGGCTAGCCAAATTGCTCAAAAAGCAACGAGAGTCGCTTACCTATGACGAGCTTATATACATCGCGCAGCAAAACCAAGGCATCACGGTGAATCAACTAGTTGCATTAACTGACTGTACGTCAGCACAAGCAAGGCGCGTTATCGACGAAATAGAGTTTATGTAGCCAACGCTGCTGACTCGGACACATTCACGGAAGTTTAAGCAATAAAAAAGCACCCTATGGGTGCTTTTTTAATTCAATCGAGAAGCGTTAGGCTTTCTTTTTCGCTGGCGCTTTCTTTTTCGCTGCAGGCTTCTTAGCAGCTTTTTTGGTCTGCTCTTCTACCCAGTTATTGTCTACGTACTTAGCTGTCCAACCTGTCGCCTTGCCGTCTACCTCAGTCATGACATATTGTTCTTTAGTTTTTCGACTAAAACGAACAATCGCTAAATTACCTTCAGGATCTTTTTCAGGCGCGTCGGCCAAATAGTAGAATTTTGATGAAATTCTATCTCTAAAGCGTTTTAGTTCTGCAACTTTAGGCGCTCGCGTTTCTCGTGAGCGAGGGAAAGTACTTGCCGCTAAGAAGATACCCGCCGCACCATCGCGTAAAACGAAATGCGCATCAGATTTTTCACATGGTAACTCTGGCAACTGAACTGGATCTTCTTTTGGTGGCGCTGCTTCTCCGTTTGCCAATAGCTTACGGGTATTTTTACACTCACTGTTGGTACAATCGAAGTACTTACCGAAACGACCGTTTTTGAGCTCCATATCGGCACCACAGCGGTCACATTCTAAAACAGGACCATCATAGCCTTTGATTTTAAAATCGCCGTATTCAAGCTCGTAGCCATCACAAACTGGGTTGTTACCACACACGTGAAGCTTGCGCTTTTCATCGATTAAGTAACTATCCATTGCCGTGCCACATTTGCCACAGCGATGCATTGCACGAAGCGCTTCAGTTTCTTGATCTTCTGCGAGTACGCTAACCGCCTCTTCACCTGGCGTTAGGTTCATCGTTGTTGTACAACGTTCTTTTGGTGGTAATGAATAGCCTGAACAGCCAAGGAATACACCTGTAGAAGCCGTTCGAATACCCATCTTGCGTCCACATGTAGGACAATCAATATCGGTTAACACAGGCTCATTGCTACGCATACCACCATCTTCTGATGGTTTATCCGCTTGTTCTAGCTGGCCTTTAAACCCGTCATAGAATTCATCCAATACCGCTTTCCATTCTGCAGAGCCTTCCGCAATATCATCAAGCTCTTGCTCCATGTTGGCAGTAAAGTCATAGCTCATTAAATTTTGGAAGCTTTCAGACAAACTGTCGGTAACAATTTCACCCATCTTCTCTGCGTAAAAACGCTTTTTCTCAAGACGAACGTAACCGCGATCCTGAATGGTCGAAATAATCGATGCATACGTCGATGGACGCCCGATAGAGCGCTTTTCTAACTCTTTTACTAGTGACGCCTCACCAAAACGAGCTGGCGGCTTAGTAAAGTGCTGAGAAGGATTCAGTTGACTAAGCGTCACTTCTTCGCCAATCGCTAAATCAGGTAGGTGCGTATCATCGCCTTTACTTAATTGTGGGTGAACTCGTGTCCAACCATCAAAGCGCATTACACGACCTTTCGCTTTTAAATCAAAATCACCGGCTGAAATGGTGAGCGTTGACACATCGTATCGGGCAGCTGTCATTTGACACGCAACGAATTGACGCCAAATCAATTCGTATAGACGTTTGGCATCAGCATCAACGTCTTTAAGTAAGGCAGCTTCTAACTTAACATTTGATGGGCGAATCGCCTCATGCGCCTCTTGCGCATTACCTTTACTACCATAAGCTTTGGGCTTTTCTGGTAAGTAGTTTTCACCAAATTCATCGGCTATGTAATCACGCGCCATTTTAACTGCGTCAGCACTCAAGTTCGTTGAGTCGGTACGCATATAGGTAATATGGCCAGCTTCATACAAACGCTGTGCAAGGCCCATAGTACGTTTTACGCCATAACCTAAACGCGTACTTGCAGCTTGCTGCAACGTAGAGGTAATAAACGGTGCACTAGGAGAACTCTTAGAAGGCTTATCTTCACGCTTTGAGACTGCGTATTTCGCCTTTTCCAATATAGCGACAGCGCTTTGCGTATCAGCTTCATTCGTCGGCTTAAATGTTTTACCACCTTGGTGAGTCACATTAAGCGTTAATGCTTCACCATCTTTCGACACTGTATCAGCAGTAACTTCCCAAAACTCTTCAGGAATGAAAGCTTTGATTTCACGCTCACGCTCGACAACGAGCTTCACCGCAACTGATTGCACACGTCCTGCAGATAGTCCTCGAGCAACCTTCTTCCAAAGTAGTGGGCTCACCATAAAACCAACTACTCGATCGAGGAAGCGACGCGCTTGCTGCGCATTAACACCAGGCATACTAAGCTCACCTGGTTTGGCGAACGCTTGCTGGATGGCGTTTTCGGTAATTTCATTGAAGACTACGCGGCGGAACTTGTCGTCACTGCCACCAATAATCTCTTTTAGGTGCCACGCGATCGCTTCTCCTTCTCTATCCAAATCGGTTGCGAGATAGATAGTGTCAGCTTTTTCTGCAAGCTTGGTGAGTTCACTCACCACTTTCTCTTTACCGGGCAGGATGTGGTAAGAGGCTTTCCAATCTTTTTCAGGGTCAATACCCATGCGATTAACTAGCGCTTGTTTGTCGCGTTTTGCTTTATATTTGGCTTTGGCTTCCGGCGACATTTTTCTAACTTCAGCAGCAGGTTTTGCTGCTACTTTTTTGCCTGTACTGCCGGTGGGAAGATCGCGTACATGACCAACGCTTGATTTAACAATAAAATCTTTGCCTAGGTACTTGTTAATCGTCTTTGCTTTGGCTGGTGACTCCACGATAACCAGTGATTTTGCCATAAATTCTTAATTTCCTGCGTTATCCGCATGCATTTTTATGCACTTTTTATGAAAGGCCGAATGAGATGTAAGCTATTTAGCGAGCATTAGCTTCGTGTCTAAAAACAGTTCAACCTGTAAAATATTTGTAAAAAATCAGCGTAAATAAGTATTAGTACGTATATCTATAATTATGCAAGGTGACAAGTAAATATTTAATTATATTCACCTAAACCCCTTATTTCGCTATAATGTACGCCTTGTTTTCGCGCATCATAATCGACTTTAGCGAAAATTTTAAGGGGATTACAATAATAAAATTTATTTCGTGCTGAAATAACCATTTCCCTTTTGCTAATCGATTCTAGGACGGACTGACTTTTTGTCCACGTTTTTGCAGCTAGCAATATAGTCATCGACACGTCCTTATATATATGCCCACATTTTCATGTTTCAACATCAATTGATGAATAAAGCAACAACCGACAAATAGAGCAATTATATGACTGGCTTTCACCCGACATTCTTAAATAAAGTTTCCCAATGTTTATGCCCTCCAGGCAACGGGGTTTTCACTGTAAACACCGCTAAGGAAAGAAAAGAGCAGCTCCACAAAGCACTATACGGATTTACCACCGACATAGACGATTTATGGCAAAAAGCCCTCAACACATACCAAGGCGAGCACAAAGCGGTGGTACTAGGTGTTGCATCAGATTGCGGTGGTGGCATTTTGCGAGGCGCCAACTGGGGTCCATTATTTTTACGCTCTACCCTGCTAAACAAATACCCAGAGTTAGCGTACTTCGATTTAGGCGACATCCGAGTTATTCCACATTTATTACACGATAAATATTTGAACGAGGCAACCATCACCAATTGCCGCAAAGCACTGTACGGTGATAAAGAAGCGCCATATCCAGTGAGCCCGCTATCGCTGACAGAAGACGTCCTACACGACTTCTACGCAGATAACTTAGATAAGGGCATTTTTGCTATCGGCGGCGATCACTCAGTGAGCTATCCATTGACTAAGGCGTACCTGCAAGCCAAGAAGAAGCAAGGCAAACGCTGTGCAATTATCCACTTCGACGCTCATACGGATTTACTGGTTGAACGCTTAGGCATCGATTTGTGTTTTGGCTCTTGGTGCACGCATATTTTAGAAGACTTACACGAACCACATCATTTGATTCAAATCGGTATTCGCTCTAGCGGCAAACCTAAGTCTCATTGGGAGGAGACTTTCGGTGTTAAGCAACATTGGGCGAAAGAAGTACGTGAATTAGGTGTAGACCGAGTCATTAATAATATAAAAGCGCAATTAGCCGACCAAGCGATTGATGAGTTATATGTTAGCTTTGATATCGACGCCTTAGATGCTGAGTTTGCTTCGGCGACTGGTACGCCAGAAGAAGACGGTTTAACGCCAGAAGAAGCGATTAAAATCATCAAAACGCTTGGCGATTTGTATCCAATAACAGGCGCTGACATGATGGAAATTGCACCATTTACAGATAGCTCTGGACGCGGTGCAATTAGCAGCGAACAAACACTTGCAGTTGGCGCTGAAATTTCTGCGCTACTTATCGAACGCATTAATAACAGCAAGTAGTTTTTAGGTGTTAAGCCTGAGATAAAGGCTGAAAAAATAGCCTAAAAAGATAAACGTGCTCAAATCTAGCGAAAGCTCTTACGTTAAAATGTAAGGGCTTTTTTTCTATCGTAAATAAATTTTTCTGAACGACACAATTTGTTAATAAATCAACACGCTAGCTTTGCTCAGTTGTGCTAGCTTAATTGTGTACATAACCTGAACTCGGAATAAAAAATACATTTCTAGCAGCTATTTTCTCTGCTACAGCGTTATTTTAGAGTGAAGTAGCTGGCTACTCCTACACTAAAACGCCTTGTTATCAGAAAAACTATCAAGCTAGAAGCATCGTTTAATGGTAACGACATGATTATTATAGATAATGTTATATCTCTTAACCCGAGCTCAGGTTATATATTTTTAGCTGTAAATAGAACCAAAACATAACAACAACCTAAGACAGGAAGTAAAAGGAAAACAAATGAAAAAACTGAGCCTCATCTCGTTAAGTTTTGCCGTGTGCTTTAGTTCTTATAGCGCTTTTGCAGAAGTGAATGTAAGAACAGCGAATAACGGTAATTTGGTTATGGAGGATGTGCCCAAAATTCCTCAGCAGATTGTCGATGATCTCAATCGCTATCAAAACGTTCGTTCAGCCCCATTTAGAGGCTTTACCAAAGATGGTGAAAGTATATATATCGCAACTCGCTTCGGTGATGTTAGTCAGCTTCACCGCGTAGACATGGCAGGCGGTGCTCGTCACCAATTAACCTTCTTTCAAGAGCCAATTAGCGGAGTTTCACGTCAGCCAAATGGTGACAAAATAGCGTTTACCATGGATGCAGGCGGAAGCGAATATGCGCAAGTATTCCTACTTAATCCAAAAACAGGCAAGAGTAAAATGCTCTCCGATGGAGAATCGCGAAACGGTGCTATTTCTTGGAATAGCGATGGCTCTGCGATGGCGTTTCAGAGTACTAGACGAAATGGCAGCTCTAACGATATCTGGATGATGGACCCAAACGCGCCTGAAAAAGCAAGTATGGTTCTCGAGTCAAAGGATGGCAGCTGGTGGGGCCCAACAGGCTGGAGTAGCGATAACAAACAGTTAATTGCCCAACAGTATATTAGTGCGAGCGACTCGCGCGTGTACCTTGTTGATGTTGCCTCTAAAAAGAAACAGCTAATTGCTGGTAATCTCGAAAAAGGTAGCGTCAATTATGGCTTAGACTTCGATGCTGAAAACACAGGTATTTTCTTTATTACTAACGAGTTCAGTGAATTTGAACAACTCGCTTACAAGTCGTTTTCAGGCGGTGAAGTTACTGTAATTACCAAGAATATTAACTGGAATGTTGATGAATTCGCTTTATCTAGCAAAGGTGACAAAGCTGCATTCTCAGTTAATGAAAATGGCTTTAGTAGTGTTTACTTACTCGATACAAAAACGTTTAAGTATAAAAAAGTCGATGGTTTGCCAATAGGTCTGAGTGGTGGCTTAGAATTCACTGATGACGGCACTAAGCTTGGCTTAACCCTTAATACTTCGCAGTCGCCTAGCGATTCATTTATCCTAGATCTAGGTAAAAAGGCCACCGATATAGGCAAGCTAACACGCTGGACCTATAGTGAAGTTGGTGGTTTAGATACTAGCAAGTTTGCCACGCCAGAGCTTATCACCTACAAGAGTTTCGATGATCGCAGTATTCCTGCTTTTGTTTACAAACCGGATAATTCTACCGTTAAAGACAAGGCAAAGAAAAAGCTCCCTGTTATCATTTCAATTCACGGAGGCCCTGAAGGTCAATCACGCCCAGCCTTCAGAAGCACATACCAATTATGGATGGATAGACTTGGAGCTGCAGTCATAACGCCAAATGTGCGCGGTTCAGCCGGCTATGGCAAGGAATACATCAACCTTGATAATGGCTTCAAACGCGAAGATTCAGTTAAGGACATTGGTGCCCTGCTCGATTGGATAAAAACACAACCAGATCTTGATGCAGAGCGCGTGGCAGTATTTGGTGGAAGCTACGGTGGCTATATGGTTTTAGCAAGTTCTGTGCATTACAGCGATCGATTAAAAGCCGCTGTTGATATTGTTGGTATATCGAACTTTGTTACCTTCCTAGAAAACACAAAATCTTATCGCCGTGATTTACGACGCGTAGAATATGGTGATGAGCGCAATCCGAAAATGCGTGCGTTCTTAGAGGAGATTAGCCCCAATAACAACGTTGATAAGATTAATGTGCCAATGTTCGTTGTACAGGGACAAAACGATCCGCGTGTTCCTGTCACAGAGGCAGAGCAAATTGTTAAAGCATTGCGCGATAACGGCAAGCAAGTATGGTATATGAATGCGTTAAACGAAGGCCACGGCTATCGTAAGAAAGAAAATCGAGACATATACACTCAAGCAGTGGTCTTATTCTTCGAGCAGTTTTTAATTAAGTAAAAGCGGCATTGAGTTTAGGGCGTGTTGATCTTTCGAGGTTGTTTTTGCAGCAATTTATGATGTTTTTATACAAGGCAGAGCTTATGTCGTGTGGTTATTTCACATAAATAAGCGATAACGCAGTAGAAAGGCATCATAAATGCTGTCCCTTGGATTCGTTTAAATGCATTTTTCTCATTGTTACTTGCTCTGTGCGTAGAATAACTATGCGTATCACAAGTGCCGCGATAAAAATGCATTTAATTCGAACAAAATTTAACCCTGAAAGTTCAACACGCCCTAGTTATTAAAAAGCCCTCGTTAGCTTCCTAACGAGGGCTTTTTCATTCAGTATTATTTATCGTCTGTAAGGCTTATATCGCGAAGAGTGTTATAAAACACCACGCTCCATTTGATTAAGTTCAATAGACTTAAATAGTGCAGTAAAGTTACCTTCACCAAAACCTTTGTCGTCAACACGCTGAATCATCTCGATGAAGATTGGGCCAAAGATGTTCTTAGTGAAAATTTGTAGCAAGTACGAATTTTCTTTTTGGCTATCCACTAAGATTTGGTGCTCACGAATTCGCTCTTTGTCTTCCTTAACCCATGGGATACGGTCGAATACATCATCGTAGTATTCAGGCACAATATTTAATGTATCGATAATGTTCTTGTCGATTTTATCTAATGATCCAACTAAGTCATCCGTAATGAACGCTAAATGCTGAACACCAGGACCATTGTACTCATCTAAGTACTCGTCGATTTGGTTGTTGTTTGTGCCTTTGCCTTCATTAATCGGAATTGAGAACTTGCCACAAGGTGATTGCAATGCGTAAGACACAAGTGCAGTCTTCTCACCTTTGATATCGAAATAGCGCACTTCAGTAAAACCAAATACGTCTTTGTAGAAGTTTGCCCAAGTTTCCATTGTGCCTTGGTAAACGTTATTCGTTAAGTGGTCTACCGCCAAGAAACCTTTGTCTTCAACTAGTGTTGGTTCCGCTAATACTTCGAAATCATCATTGTAAATTGAACCTTTGTCGCCGAATTTGTCGATAAAATAAATAAGGCTATCACCAATGCCGTAAATAGCTGGGTAAGGTAGTTTATTCGCCGCGTTTTCAGCAGACTTAGCGCCACGAGCGACTGCTTGTTCAAATGCAAATGCTGCATCTTCCACACGCCAACCCATAGAACAAATTGCAGGACCATGAGATTTAGCAAACTCACTAGAGAAGCCCGCTTGTTCGTTATTTAATAAAAAGTGGATATCATTCTGGTTGTAATATTCGATATCACGTCCTTTGAATTTTTTAACTTTTGAAAAGCCAAAACCAAGGAAAGCTTTTTCCATAAAGTCACTGTCTGGTGTTGCAAACTCAGTAAATTCGATACCGCATAACTTTAAAGGGTTATTTTGTTCTGTCATTGTCTATTCAGCCTGTGCTGCCTGTTATCAACTTCAATGACGCTATTATTGATGGCATTTTCAGACAGGAAAAGAGCTGGCTTTGCGACAGTATTTCAGGGTATGTAAAAGAATTTTTACGACAAAATTGATGCTTTTAAATTCAAACTCAGACTAGACATGTAGCAGCGGCGCAAGCAGCTGTAAACATTATTTAACACCCTGGATAATTTAACCAGAATAGCGCCACTAAATGGCAAAATTTCACAGTGAGAATAGGAATAAAAAAAGGCGCCTGATAGGCGCCTTTTCCAAAAATCATGCTATCAAAATCAATAGCAATAACTCAACTAGTTCGCTCGACGCTCTCTACGGCGAGGCTTTTCCGTCACAACTGGCGACTCAGAAACCGAGATTTCTAATGCTTGGCGACGCACACGTACGCGCTTAAGTTGCTTGAATGATGCTGTAGGCATACCTTTTGGTAGTTGCACAAAACTATGACGGTCGTGCAAGTTAATCGCACCGATGTAGCTGCTGTCTAACGAAATTTCGTTGGCAATAGCGCCAACGATATCACCAGGCTTAGCACCGTGCTCTTTACCCACTTCTAAGCGGTAAGTCTGCCAATCAATATCTGTACGTACTGGTTTCGCTTTACGCTGCGGACGCTCACCTCGGTTACCACGATTATCGCGAGCATCACGGTTATCTCTATTGTCACGGCGACGACCATCACGGCCTCTGTCATTGCGGTCACGCATTTCACGACGCGGCTTAGGGTCTTCTTTTGGTTGAAGTGGTTGCTTCAACTGCTTCATGTAGAGTAAAGCTGCTGCTAAATCTGTCATCGATGCTTCTGACTCATTCGCCATTTGCTCGATGATTTCTTTCATGTTCGCCACATCAGTGTTTTCGATAACAGATAATAATTCTGTCTTAGTCTTCTCAATACGCGCCTTGCCAATTTCTTGAATACTTGGCAATTCAAATGTATTGATCACACCTGATGTTAAACGCTCGTAGTGACGAAGCGAGTACATTTCACGAGGACGCACAAATGAAATAGCTGTACCGCTACGACCAGCACGACCTGTACGACCGATACGGTGAACATATGACTCGTTATCACCTGGTAAGTCATAGTTAATAACAAGATCGATACGTGGAATATCTAAACCACGTGCTACAACATCTGTTGCAATCAGAATTGACGAGTTGCCGTTCTTAATTTGCTCTACGGTGCGCTCACGTTGGGCTTGGTTCATATCACCATTTAACGCAACCGCTGGGTAACCTTGGCGCTCAAGCTTTTCTGCTACTTCTACAGTATCGTTACGTGTACGAACAAAAATAATCATCGCATCGTAATCAAAGGTTTCAGCAATGCGCTCAAGTGCAGTCAATTTGTTAATCCCGCTAACTTTCCAAGCATATTGCGCGATATTCGCTTTTGCTTTGTGAACCGCCGCAATTTTTACATGCTCAGGCTCTTTCAAGAAACGGTTTGCTACTTTGCGAATTGCAGGTGGCATAGTCGCTGAGAATAAAGCCATCTGCGTGTCATCATTTAAATGCTCTAGAATCCACTCGATGTCTTCTAGGAAGCCCATATTTAACATTTCATCGGCTTCATCAAGTACACAAAGTTTAAGCTCACCTAGCTTAAGGCTCTTACGGCGAAGGTGATCCATTAAGCGACCTGGCGTACCAACAACAACTTGTGCTCCACGCTCTAGCTGTTGGAACTGTGGACCGTACGATTGGCCACCGTATAACGTTGCTACACGTAAGCCTTTAATATGCTGTGAAAACGACTCAATTGCTTCAGCAACTTGGATAGCAAGTTCACGCGTCGGCGCTAATACTAATAATTGAGGCTTGCGAATTGACACATCGATAGCAGCAAGTGCTGGTAAACTAAATGCGGCGGTTTTACCTGTACCTGTTTGTGCTTCACCTAGTACGTCGCGACCCGCTAATAGTGGCGGAATCGTTTGCGCTTGGATAGCGGTAGCAGATTCAAAACCTAGTTTTGATAAAGCCGAAAGGATGTTTTCAGGCAAACCAAGGGCGTCAAAGCCTACAGCGGCATTGTGCTGTTCAGTCATAATTTTTTAATCTCTTGGCAGGAAGGTCCTGCAGTACAACAATGAGGAAACCACCAAGAAGACTTGTGGCACATTCGATGGGTCAGCTCGTTCGCTGATCAAGGCAAGTCTATTGGGCGGATATACCCCTACTCATATTTTTTGCGATTTGGCTAATTAATAAACACAATAAGCCGTAATCGAGGCGCGCATTATACAGAGGTCTGTGTAGTTAGCAAGGATAAAAGCGGAAAAAACAAACGAAATTTGCGTTATGAAGAATACCCACCTTTCAAACCGATAAAAAAATAGCCTCTAAAAGAGGCTATTTTCGTTAAGTGTTACTCGCTGTCGCTAGGAGGGTTAACGTCTATTCCAACGCTTCCCAGCGCAGTTTGCACACCATTCGGTGTTTCAACGAATAGTGTCAATATAGCGGTACCTGGCTCGTCACCGCCTTTGATGAATACAGGGAAGACCCTGCCACCATTTTCAGATGTGCTAGGCATCGTGTAAGTACTTTCACCAATTAAGCTAGCATCACCATCAACACTAAAAGAAACTGTTGTACCTGCTGGCAGTGGCTGATTATGGAAATCAGCTAACACTGCTTCCATTGATGCGGCACCTTCAACAGCCACTTGGATGCGAAAATCGGTATCAAATTCAGGGCTCAAGTATGTCGCGTATGGAGTACTATCAGACATAACCAAAACGATAGAGTCTCGCACATTCAAAGATTGCTCTGTGGTCGCACAACCGGCATGAGCAGGTTCAGAACATAACACACCGTTGTAAAGGCCATCATTCTGAGAGAAGGCACCATCGTTATTAAAGTCGAAAAACTCTTCTTGGTCACCGCTACCGTTGGTGTTATCACCACCAGATTCAGCTGGGTTATAGACACCATCCTCGTTGTGGTCAACAAACGCTTCTTTTAAATCAAATGGGCGACCAGAAAGATCCTCACCACCAACGAAAGAAGAAACTTCAGTTGCATCGAAACGACCGTTACCATTTAAGTCAGGGAATGACTCTTCACCAATCGCTGTCGCAATGACCGTAGCGCGACCACCGAAACGTTGCTTCAAAGTGTTTCGCCAGTCTGCACAGCCTGTTTCAATAGAGACAGTTTCTGTCGTTCCTTGATACCTACATAAAACCTCTCCTAGCTCTTCACCTTCAGGACGAGGGAATTGTCCACGCCACTGCACGGTGCACGCGCCATTTTCAGTCACACAAGAAGGATCAATTGAACCGCCTTCCGTTGTAAAGCTAACAGCAGTGCCATCAGGTACAGGGTTATTAAATGCATCTGCCATGCGGATAGTAACGTCCACACCCGCTAATTCGTCCCCATCATAGCGCCATGCTTCAGGGTTGAGTACAGATGCTGATAGACTCATACTGTCCTGATCTGGAATACCTGTTGATACCACAAGACGGCTAGATTGCGTTGCAATCTCAGGATCACTACCATCAATCGCAGCTTTAACACGAATCGTTGTTGCTACCGTACCTGAATTAACGACAGTTTGTACTAATCCATCAATGTCTGAAGTAGCAGACATTGGGATTGTTTGAATACCACCTGTATTTGTGTTCAGTGAGAAATTAACCGCTTGGTTATTTACTGGGTTACCGTTGGTATCTAACACGCGGAAAACAACTGTAGAGCTCTCAGAGCTGCCTGTGCCCAGAATAGAAATGTTCTCAGGTGTAGCAGATACAAATTCAATACTACCTACATCAGCAGCCAACACATTAACAACTGCAGTCGCCGATAAGTTAATACCACCGGCATTTGCGGTAACACTAATATTATCATCACCAACACAACCTTTTGCTAGGTAGGTGCTAGTCGCAATACCGCTGCTAGTAGTTACTGGCGAACTCAAAGTAGCAGAAGGTGTAGAAGCAGAAGTACATCCAGAAGAGAAGTTTACATCGACACTTTCAGTAAATAAGTTACCTTCGTCATCAACGATTCGGACAGACACAACTGTCGTGCCCCCAGCAGAGATTTGCGCTAAGCTTACTTCGGCAACACCTTCTTGTAACGGATCGCCGCTCCCCATAACTACATTTGAAGCACCAACAACAAGTAGTACTTCGCCAGACTCACCTGTATCTAAAGATGCTGTTACCCGGCCAGCACCTAAGGTACCGCCAGCTAAGATGTCAATGGTCGCTTGGTTATCTTCATCTGTAATTGCAGTGGCAATTGGGATATCGCCGACTGTCGACTCAAAAGTGACGATGACAGGAGAAGTGATGCCGTTAACGTGAGCTATTACTTTACCCGGCTTAGACGCTGTTATCGTGTCGGTGGCATTGCCGTCAGAATCGACCAATTGCAACGTGATATTAATATCACCCACATTCCCAGAGTCATCGCCCTGAGAGTTAAAGCTGACATTGGCGGAAACATCGCCATAAGTTGCAGTCACTGTGCCGGCTCCTTTAACGTCGCCAGCCGTTAACGTAATTGTCGCTACACCATCGTCACCGGTCAATGCTGTACCAGAATTTGGAGACAGTACACCTAAGGTTGTATTAAATGTGATTACCTGACCAGCTGCAGGATTGCCATTATTAGTAAGAGTAGCTGATACGGTTGCCGGATTTTGACTCGACACCTCTGTTGTCGATATTGAGATACTTAAGGCAAAATCGTTGTCGTTACCGCCGGGATCGGGGTTATCTCCATTACTTAGACCACCATCACCACCACCGCAGCCAACTAAGGTCAACAGCACCATGGCAAAACTTAAGCGTCGAAACAGCTCCATACTGTCATCTCCATGAACGTTTTTATTATAAGTCTTTAACATCTTAACTGATAAATATCGAAAACGTCACTACCTAAATACAAAAACCCTTACCCTCTGTGCAATTAATTTAGTTTTTTCTATTTCGAAAAATTGATACCCTTATCCGAATTGCATTTTTTACGACAATAATTAAAGAAGTTATTATGACGACAGATAAAAAATCTAGCCTTACAGTACGTATCGCTGTCGCCATGGTTGCTGGTATTCTTTTCGGTACCTTGCTGCAATGGTTAATGCCAAATGGCTCAGACTTTGTAATTCCCCTCGGTTTATTTGACCTATCACTTCGCGCCTTTTTAGTGGACGGTGTGTTTGAAGTAATTGGCCAAATCTTTATTTCCAGCCTTAAAATGTTAGTTGTGCCCTTAGTATTCGTATCGCTCATTTGTGGTACCTGCTCGTTAAGCGATACAACAAAACTTGGCCGTATTGGTGGTAAAGCCATTGGTTTGTACTTAATGACAACCGCTATCGCAATCACATTCGCTATGACATTGGCACTACTTATCAGCCCAGGTGAAGGTGTGAACCTTTCAGCCGACACAAGTTTTGCTGGTCGTGAAGCGCCATCACTTGCTCAAGTCATCATCAACATGTTCCCAAGCAATCCGTTTACGGCGTTTGCACAAGGTAACATGCTACAAGTTATCGTTTTTGCACTGCTTTTTGGTATTGCTATGGCACTATCAGGCAAGGCTGGCGAGCGCATCGCAGATATCTTCAGAGACTTGAACGAAGTTATCATGCGCCTCGTAACAATTTTAATGAACTTGGCCCCGTACGGTGTGTTCTGTTTGCTTGCCGGTTTATTTACCGACTTAGCACTAGAAACTTTCGCTAATTTGGCTAAGTACTTCTTCGTTGTCTTTGCTGCGTTAATAATTCACGCAGTTTTCACGTATTCGGCTATTTTGAAAACCTTAACGGGCTTAAGCCCTGTTATGTTCTTAAAGAAAATGCGAGACACTGCAATATTTGCATTTTCGACTGCTAGTAGTAATGCAACAATTCCTGTCACAATGGAAACAGCAACCAAGAAAATGGGCGCGAATAACTCGATTGCGTCATTTACTGTACCGCTTGGCGCTACCATCAATATGGATGGCACTGCGATTATGCAGGGTGTTGCAACCGTATTTATTGCTCAGGTATTTAACCAAGACTTAACGCTTACTGATTACCTTATGGTAATCATGACAGCAACGCTTGCTTCAATCGGTACAGCTGGTGTTCCTGGCGTAGGTTTAATTATGCTTGCAATGGTGCTAGAGCAAGTTGGCTTACCAGTTGAAGGTATTGCGCTTATTATCGGTGTTGACCGTCTACTTGATATGACAAGAACCGCTGTAAACGTAACAGGTGATACTATGGTGACTATGGTTGTTGCTAAGTCAGAGAATGAGTTTGACGAAACCGTATTCCAAGACAGCAATGCTGGCCAGAATATCGAAGAGATAGACTTTCATCACTTAAAAGATTAGTCATTTTCAGGTTTATATTAGGTAGCTATCTAATAAAAAAGCTCGCTTAAAGCTCGCTTAAAGCTCGCTTAAAGCGAGCTTTTTTATTTTCTACAATCAACTGAGTAGCAACTAGAACTTTTAACTTAAGCTTTATTGCAACGACCTTTAGAAGATGATTGATAAAGCGGATTTACGTTCGCTAAATTGTTGGTCAAATTAGTGATGCGCGTTTTGTTTGACGGATGCGTAGAAAGGAATTCAGGTGGAGCTGACTTACTCACCTTTGCCATATTTTGCCACAACGCAATCGCTGCTTTTGGCTCATAACCCGCTTTTGCCATTAGTCGCTGACCAACGATATCAGCTTCACTCTCATGCGTTCGACTAAATGGCATCAACACGCCATATTGAACACCTAAACCTAACCCAGACATCAATAATTGCTTACTTTCGACGTTACTAGCAGACAAACCGGCTTCGGCGATTTGCAAGCCTATTTGCGCAAACTGGCTTTGTGACATACGCTCATTAGAGTGGCGCTCCAGCACGTGCCCTACTTCATGACCGATAATTGCAGCAAGTTGCGCCGGCGTTTCTGCGACAGCTAATATGCCAGTATAAACACCAATTTTTTTACCCGGCAGCGCAAACGCATTGACTTGTTGAGAATCAAACACCACGACTTCCCAATCACCTGGCTTCTCGTTTGGACTAACCTGTTTGATAATATCAGCAGCTACACATTGTACATATTGATTCGTTTTGGGGTTTGTGCTGATTTTTTCCTTTGATTTAAGATCTTCAAAAGATGAAATCCCCATTTTGCCAAGTTCACTCTCGGAAAATAAAGTGAGTTGCTGACGTCCTGTCGACGAGGTCGTACATGCTGATATCGCGATGCAGCTAATGACTGCTGGAATTAACCATTTCATAACGACTTCCTTTTAACTTTATTGACTTTAACTTTAATGATTTTAACTATGGTGTTTTCTCGAATTAGGTTTGTTTGGGCAATGTTTAACTAGGCAATGTTTATTTGCCTTGATGAATTAACGCACTTCTATCTTTTCTCACACCAAAAATATCGCTAGGTGAAAAGCCCAGTGTGGCGTGAAAGTCTTTCTCCTTAAAACCAAAAGACGTTCTCAAGGTTTGAGCGCCTTCAGACTCGGCCACCACAAAATAGGTAACACCATTTTTTTCTGAGCCATCAACCTCAGCTTTTTTGATAACGCGACCCAACCCAATAAGAGAGAACTCAAAAGTCTGCTCACTTTTCAATTTCAATTGAGCCTGTTGTTCCGCACTTAGTTCTTTGTATTCGTAGGGGTTAATAAGCGTAATATGAAATTTGTTATGGTCACGAGTTCTTTGGCCACTTCTAAGCGTCTCAAATTGCGAAGGTTCCAATGCTTTCATCTGCACCAAAAACGGCAACAGTGCTTTTTTGCTGACAAGACCACCGACATAAACTAAGCCTGTTGAATCTTCTAACTGCTCAAATGTTATGTTAAGCGTTGTACTTGCCATAGCCGAAGCATGTCCTGTTGTGACTTTTATCGTATCTGTGTTTAGCTCATTTGCATGAGCCATTGGCGCCAGCATTGCAGCCCCAATCATAGTGGCGGCAATAAATGTATTTTTTAGTTTCATCAATTATCTATCTTTCTATTAACTATTTACTATCTAAGATCTAAAACTCTTCTTTAGCCTGGGATTAAATATGCCTCTGCTTCTGCGCATATAACCCTAAACCAATAAAAATAGCAGCAACACTTGGAATTAAGTAAAGGTCATGGATTTTCGTTAAACCCACAGCGAGTATTTGCCCCAACCAAATCGTCAAGGCGCCATAACCAAAGGCACATACCAACACAAACACAAGCGTTCGAACGATAATGTGTTGATTCTTGATTAATTGGCGAATAGCCTGCGAAATTTCGCCACCAAACAACACAAGTAGTGTCGCAATAATCGCCATCGCACATTGACTTTGGTATGGTCTCAACCAGTGCGCCATATCAATAAGTATTGCTTCCATTAGTTCACACCATGTTGCTCAAATAGCGCAACAAGTTGATCTTCAGTTAATACATCGACACCTAAATCTTGTGCTTTAGTTAATTTAGAACCAGCTTTCTCACCAGCAACTAAATAAGAGGTTTTTGCCGACACACTACCAGAAACTTTAGCACCTAACGCCTGCAGTTTAGCTTTCGCATCATTTCGTCCCATTTGCGATAATGTGCCCGTTAGGACATATGTTAAGCCGATCAGTGGCTGTTCAGTCTCAGATTTCACTTCAATTTCTGGCCAATTGACGCCAGCTGCAAGTAAGTTGTCAATCACACTGACATTTTCTTCTTGCGCAAAAAACTGCACGATATTGCTTGCGACTACCGCCCCCACATCAGAAACCGATTGCAATGCGTCACTGTCAGCGGCTTTCAATGCGTCTAATGTTAAGTAGTGATTGGCTAAGTTTGCTGCCGTGGCTTCACCTACTTCTCGAATACCTAAGGCATAAATAAAGCGAGGTAACGTTGTTTGTTTAGAAGTTTCAAGAGAAGCTACAAGTTTTTCTGCCGACTTTTTCCCCATGCGCTCTAAGCTGCTAATTTGCAATTCAGTTAACGCGAACAAGTCCGCAGGTGTGCTAATCAGGTTTTCATCGACCAACAGCTCCACAAGCTTATCGCCAAGTCCGTCGATATCAAACGCCTTGCGTGACGCAAAATGTTTGATTGCTTCTTTGCGCTGCGCGCCACAAATTAAACCACCCGTACAACGAAGCACGGCTTCACCTTCTACACGCGCGACTGCAGATTCACACACAGGGCATTGGGTTGGAAATTCAATCACCTTCGCTGTTTCTGGGCGTCTTTCAATTACAACACTAACAACCTGAGGGATCACGTCACCAGCACGGCGGATGATAACCGTATCGCCTACCATAATGCCTAGGCGTTCAATTTCATCTTGGTTATGCAACGTAGCGTTGCTTACCGTTACACCACCAACAAACACTGGCTTCAATCGAGCTACAGGTGTAATCGCTCCGGTGCGACCTACTTGGAATTCAACATCTTCTAAAACGGTCAGTTCTTCTTGAGCAGGGAATTTGTATGCGGTTGCCCAACGCGGTGCTCGAGCAACAAACCCCAGTGCTTCTTGCAATTCAATATCATCAACTTTCAGCACTGTGCCGTCGATTTCGTAACTCAAATCGTCACGTTTAGCCAAGATATCTTGATAAAAAGCTTCACAGTCATTCGCACTGGCTAGCAACCTAACTTCAGGACACATCGGCATACCAACACCTTTAAGTTGTGTTAATCGCTGATAATGTGAATCTGCCATCCAATCATCGCCGTCAGCTGACACATAGCCAATCCCGTAGGCATAAAATGCCAAGTTTCGCTTAGCAGTAATTTTTGAATCTAATTGGCGCAAGCTTCCAGCGGCTGCATTTCGTGGATTAGCAAAAGTCTTCTCGCCTTTGGCAATAGCCTTTTCATTAAGTGCATCAAAGCTCGCTTTCGGCATAAAAACTTCACCGCGTACTTCCAGTATTTCTGGATAGCTTTCCCCCATTAACTTGAGAGGAATTGATTTGATGGTACGAATATTCTCAGTGATGTTCTCGCCAGTTGTGCCATCACCACGAGTCGCAGCTTGCACTAACACACCATTTTCATAGCGAAGGCTTACCGCTAACCCATCAAGTTTCGGTTCAGCGCAAAACGCCAAATCACCGGCACGTTTCAATCTGTCATTGATGCGTTTAATAAATGCTTGCCATTCTTCTTGAGAAAAAACGTTGTCCAATGACAACATCGGCAACTGATGAGTCACTTGTGTAAACGCTTTCAGCGCCTCGCCACCAACCTTTTGAGACGGTGAATCCATCGTTTTAAACTCAGGGTGAGCTTGTTCAAGCGCAATAAGCTCACGCATTAAACGATCGTATTCAGCATCAGGTACCGTCGGTTGATCCAGCACGTAGTATTCGTGATTGTATTGTTGTAGTTGCTTGCTTATCTCGGCAACTTGTTGCTTGGCATTAGACATTGACATATTACTTGTTTTGTTAGGTAAAAAAGCCCCCAGGGAGGAGGCTTTGTTTATTCGTTAAAATCGTTAGGCACTAGCGATACGCTTTTTACGCTCAAACTCTCTAATCTTACTTACGTAGTGTTGCTCTGTTTGCTTGGTCATGACACTGCGTTTGTCATCGAGTATTTGACCACCAAATTCTTGGCTAAGTTGTTTAGCACCAGCCAGCATTTGCTCAAATACTTTGAATGGGTCACCTGCGTTTGGCAAGGTCATAAATAGACTAACGCCTTGCGTGGTGAAATTTTCCATATTATCTAAATCAAACGTTCCTGGGTTCATCATGTTAGCCAAGCTAAACGTTACTTTACCGTTGCCAGCATTGTCTTCGTGGCGGTGGAAAATGTTCATATCACCAAACTTCATACCCAGCGTTAGCAAGCTTGGTAATAAAGACGCTCCAGAAATTAAGTAACCCTCTGGCATTACCACAGAAACGACGATGACCTCAGTTTCTAATGTGGCTTCTTTACTATCCCTTTGGTCCGAATCAGCATCGAGCGTAGGCTCTTGGCGATCGTCGATGATTTCATCGTCAAAGTTCAATTCGAATTGGTTTTTCTTAAGTGTTTGAGATTTAGCGCTAGCCTTACTTTTTGCTGCATTGATGCTACTAGAAGGTTTAGCCTGTGAAACTGGTTCTTGGTAAACACTTTGTTCACTTTCAGTTGATAGCGTTGGCTCGATTACTGGTTCTACTTTTGAGTCAGCAACAGATTCAGTCAAAGGTGCCATCGTAGGGTCAAGCGGCTCTTCAGCGACAACTACTGGCTCTTCTGGCTCAACGTTTAGCGGCTCAGTATCAAGTTCAGGCATAGGAGCTTCAGGTTCAGCAACATCAACAGGCAATGGCTCTTCATGATGCTCCGGTGCAGGAGCTGGCTGATCAGGAATCTCCTCTTCCGCAGGTGGGTTGTCAATTTCGCCGGTTAATGCTGTTTGCGTTACAACACGCACCTCACTAACACCATCTTGATCAAAGCCAGTACGATCAAAGTCTCTCGACAGCGGCTCCACTTGCGTTTTATCTGTTTTTAACTTGTAAGGATTCTTATTCTTGCGAATAGTCCATATCCCGTGAATAAAGATGCCTGCTATGACAAGGGCACTGATAATTATTAATGCGTTTCTGAAGTTATCTTCCATCATCGAGCCTTTTTATGATACTTCTGCCATGGCAATTGCTTCATCGATATCTACCGATACCATGCGTGACACCCCTGGTTCCCCCATGGTCACGCCCGTAAGATGTGATGCCATTTCCATTGCTATTTTATTATGACTGATATAAATAAATTGTACGGTTTTAGACATTTCTTGAACTAAATTACAAAATCGCTCAACGTTTGCATCATCAAGCGGAGCATCTACCTCATCTAGCATACAAAACGGCGCCGGTGTGAGTCTAAATATGGCAAATACCAGTGACAGCGCAGTTAACGCTTTCTCACCACCCGACAATAGATGTATTGTGCTATTTTTCTTACCCGGTGGCCGTGCCATGATGGTCACACCCGTTTCTAACAAGTCATCCGAGGTTAACGCCAAATAGGCTTCACCGCCACCAAATACTTTCGGGAATAGCTGCTTAAAGTCTTGATTAATTTGTTCAAAGGTAGCTTTGAATTTAGTTCGACTTTCTCTGTCTATTTTCGCTATTGCAGATTCTAACGTGGCTAACGCCTGAGTTAAATCCTCAATTTGTAAATCTATCTGATTTTTTCGCTGTTGTTGCAACTGACACTCATCAATTGCTGCTAAATTAACCGCTCCCAAGCGTTGAATTGCTTGAACTGCCATTTTCAACTCTTGCTGTAAAGCTGAAAGTGACATATTCGGCGAAGACAAAGCTAAGCGATTATTGCCTGCCCCCTCTAACTCGTTAAGTGTTTCATTGGCAGATTTTAACTCAAAACTTGCCTGCTCTATTTTTAACGCGTTTTGATGTTGCTGGTCTTGCAAGTGATTGAGCTCGTTTTGCAGTTTGCTGAGCGCCACCGTTCGTTCAGCCATACTTGCTTTCAACGTTTGATAACGCGATTTAGCACCATTCAGAGACTTTTCCGCACTCCCTTCTTGAGCTGATAGCTCATGTTGATTGGATTTCAGCTTATCAACATCTTGACCAGATGCTTTTGAGCCCTGCCATTGAGAAAGCTGATCTTGGTGCAAAGCCATCTGCTCGTGAGCATGCTCTAGCTGTAATGTCAGCTGAGATAACTCAAGTGTTTGCTGACTCACTTTATCTTGTGTCTGTCGAGCAAGTTGTTTAATATTTTCAACTACCGCGAGTTGCTCGTTAACGTGCTGCTTTGCTTGTTCTGCTTGAGTAGCACTTGTTTCTATGTCAGCTAATTTAGAAGCATTGCTTGTGGTTTCTTCCTCTAATTGCACCTGCTGTTCTTGGTAAGTTGCTAATTGCGTAGAGATATCTGCTAATTCTTCAATCAAATTCTGACGTTGTTGTTTACGAGTATTTTGCGCCTCTATCGCTTCCGTTATCACTTTCGCTAACGCAGCTGATTCAGCCTCAATGGTTCTGGCGTCTAATCGGGAATTAGCAAGCTCCTGCTCAATTGAATCAAACGCTATTTGACCATCGTCAATACGTTTTGTTAGTGATTGAATTTGCGCATGTGATGCATGCTTAGCCTGCTCCAACTCATGCCGCTTATGATTAAGCGCGATAACGTCATGTGCTTCAGACACACTACCTTTAGTCGAGCTGTGCTTGTTGAAAACAGTCCCATCTGGCGTAACTATCGCTTGATAGTCTAATAAGGTTTGAAGTTTCTCTACTGCCTCTTCAGTTGAATCCGCCAGCAAAACGTTATTCAAAACGGGCAGAATACCGAGTTCTGCGTCAATAACTGCCGCTAATGTGCCTTCGTTGCAAGAGCTTTTATCAAGCAGCTCATTTTGATCAATTATCCAATATGTTGGGAGACTATCGCTTTGAAACTCAGGGCTTTGCAACTCAGCTGTTTTTTCAATATCCGCGATAGCTGCGTGAGGCATATTTTCAACAACAATTGCCTGAAGCCAATTCGCCATGACCTTAGTGGCGGCTGCTTGCCATTTCTCTGGTACTTGGATGTGCTGATAGTAGCAGCCAAAGTGCTTTACACTCTGTTTTCCCAGCCACTCAATAACGGCTGGTTGCCAAGGTTCTTGCTTAGCCAATAGTTCACTTAAACTATTGAGTTCAGCTATTTGCTTATAATGTTGCTGTTGGGTTTGTTGCAAGTTTGCCTTATGTTCAGCCAAAAGCTCCGCGTGTTGTTGCTTAGCTTTTTCTTGCAACTCGATAGAAGCTTCCAGCTGTGCTTTTCGTTCTGCCAAATCTTCTTTTTGCTGGTAGTACTCAACAAGGCTTACGCCGTCATCAGTAGTCAACTCCTGTAATTGACGATTCTTTTCATCCTGCTGAGTTTTACTGCGGGTAATGTGTTCAGCGATTTTCATCGCTCGCTGATTTCTCGCGATTTCGACTTTTTGCTGTTCAATATGCGCTTGGTTAACCTGTTGTAACCGCTTACTGGCATCGCGCTCGTCTTGCTGTAACTGGTTTAGCTGGCTGAGCGCTTCCGATTCTTGGCCCTGGTATTTTGCTACCAATGGCTGATTTTCGCTCTGCGCTGCCTTTAATGCTGAAACACTTTTACTCAGCGCTTCCACTTTGGTTTGAGCTAACGAGAGCTTCTCTGATGTTGCGAGTTTTTGCTGCTCGCTGCGGGCTTGCTGTTCTTGAGCACTGGACAACTGATGGTTAACAAGTACCAGTTGCTGGCGAATATCATTATGTTTGTTTCGTAACTCATCGATGTTTGCTAGCTCTAGATCAAGTGTTTCTTGCTCTGACTCTAACGACTTCTCAAGCTCTACCTGTTTTGTAGACGCCGTCTTTCGCTGCTCAATAAAATTTTGCTCTTTCGCCTTAAGTTGAGAAAGTTGAGTTTGCGCTTTTTGTTGTTTCAGATAAGCAATATCAGTACGGGCGTTTCGTTCTGTGACTTTCAATTCACGAAAACGTTGTGCCTGCTCAGCTTGTTCATTTAGCACAACAAGGTGATAATTAATCTCTTGACTGATATCCTCAAGCCGTTCGATATTTTCTCGTGTAGATTTAAGTTTGCTCTCCGTTTCTCGGCGTCGCTCTTTATATTTGGAAACGCCGGCAGCCTCCTCAACGAACACTCTGAGTTCTTGTGGTTTCGATTCGATCAACCGAGAAATCATGCCCTGTTCGATTATCGCGTAACTTTTGGGCCCTAAGCCCGATCCTAAAAATACATCGGTAATATCACGGCGGCGACATTTAGCACCATTGAGGTAATAATGGTTTTGACCATCTCGATTAACCGTGCGTCGAATGGAGATTTCGTTACGCTCAGAAAGGTTTGCATTCAAATTGAATTTTTGTGCGCTATCAGGCTGATTTTCAAAAACAAGTTCTACACTTGCCTGTCCGACAGGCTTTCTTGAACTGGCACCATTGAAAATAACATCTGTCATGGCGTCGCCGCGCAGATTCTTTGCAGAACTTTCACCAAGCACCCAACGCACAGCATCAATGATATTAGACTTACCACAACCATTTGGACCAACAATAGCGGTCATCTGTGCATTGAAAGGCACCTTAGTAACATCAACAAATGATTTAAAACCGGCAAGTTTTATCTGCTTTAAGCGCATTCGGGCAAATAAGGGATGATTATTATAATGACAACGAATTTAACAATATTGTCTAGCTTTGTCACAGGCAAAGGCTTGGTTTTGCGTTAAATAACCCTATAATCGGTGCAAATGCAGTTTTTTTAGGCGTGTTTATGCAAGCTCAAACAGGAGCAGGATATTTTTTAAAAGGATTTGATTTAATCAATACCAAAGGTTTACGACGTTTTGTTTTAGTGCCTTTATTGATTAATTTGATAATTTTTGGAGTCTGCTTTTATTATCTATTTACGCAATTGGAAGTTTACATCGCCAGTATTATGGCATGGTTACCTGAAGCGCTTTCTTGGCTAGAGTTCGCGATTTGGCCATTTGCTATCGTCACTATTCTCATTGGCTTTTCGTTTGTTTTTAGCGCTGCGGCAAACTGGATTGCAGCGCCATTTAATGGCTTGTTATCTGAAAAAGTTGAAGCCATGTTAACGGGTAAAACCGATGATAGCGGCTCGTTTTCAGACATTGTTAAAGATATTCCGAGAACACTAAGTCGAGAATGGTGTAAGTTCCGATATTACCTGCCAAGGGCTATCGGCTTTTTTGTCATCATGTGGTTTGTGCCCATTATTGGCCAGCTCATCTGGTTTCTCTTTGTTTCTTGGATGATGGCGGTTCAATATTTAGATTATCCTTTTGATAATCATAAGATTAACTTCGATGTTATGCGTGACGAGCTAAATCAACGCAAAGGCCAGAGTTACAGCTTTGGTATTACCACAGCGCTTTTTTCCATGATTCCATTTATAAACATGATTGTTATGCCTGTCGCAATATGTGGCGCGACAGCCCTCTGGGTTGATCATCACAAAGCAAAAATGCAATCACGTTAATCGAGATAATAATGAAGTTTGACTGACGGGTTAGATGTTAGCTAACCCTTAGCTCTTTCAACTGTTTTTTGAAAAACTATTGACCGCAACATAGTGAACTTTTACATTGAAGGAAATGTCACGGAGTACCTTTTTGATGAAGATAACAACAAAAACGACAATTGCCTCTTTGTTGGTAGTTGCAAGTAGCACTGCTTTGGCAGGCGCGCAGCAAGAAAACCAAGAGAACATGGAAGGTGTAGCAACTGAGTCAGCCGTTCAAACAACCGAACAAGTCGTTGCTGAAAAAGCGATAGAACAAGCGTCAGAGAAAGTAATGATGTCTGACGTTATAACTGATGACACACAAGTATCTCAAACCCGGGTAAATCAAAGCTCCGAAGTGCAAGTTTTACAAGAGCAAATGATTGAAGAAGAAGCTGCTGAAAACGATTTATACCAGCAAGTTTCAGAAGAAATTACTGATGAAATGGCTGATGCAGAAGAAGCTGTTGTGACAAACCCTGAAAAAGAAGTCGAAGCGGAAACTGAAGCGTTGGTATACGATTACGCAACCGAAGAGGAAGCCGTAACACCAGTTTATAACTTCGAACGCCCTATTCCTGCTGAAGGTGATGTGCAAATCCCTGTCATGGATGATGCTAGAGTATTCGCAGAATTTATTGATGATTTACCTGCTGTCGTGAACTATTACACAGACGCGACAGAAGAAGACGTTATCGCTTTTTATACTGAATACTTCGATCAACCAGTTGAGCAAGAACGCAAGCGTGGTCGTTTAACCGTAATTTTTTATCTCGATGACATTTCTACCCGCGTTGTTATTTCTCAGCAAGATCAGTATCGCCAAGTAGACGTATTGCAAGAGAGCGCTGCGCTCTAGTTACTCAAATTAAGATAGCTTAGCTATCTTAATGTTTAATCAAAAAAACCGCCTCGTGGCGGTTTTTTTATTCGTCATAATATTCCAAAACACTTATTGATTTAGCAGTAGAATTTACTTCAATATGCTATCAACAGTACCTTGCGCTAATGGGTGATAGCCAGGTCGCGCAATGTCATAAACACGCTGTGCCCATGCTTTACCTTCCGGTGTTTCAGCCAATGTTTTATAAAGCGGAACAATCAGCTTACGTCGACCGATACCAATCAAGTATTGCTCCATCGCAGGGTAAATCGGCTGATAGCCTGTTTTAAGGGCAAGTAGGTACCAAGCATGTGCTTTCTCTGCATTGGTACTTGTGGTTAAGTTAAACGCGCTATCAAGCTGCTTCATTTTAGCTTCGCTAATGTTTAGCGGAAGGTTATTAATGAAGTGCAACCACTGATGTACAGTCCAAGCCGATGTATCAAGTTGTTCAAGCGCGAGTTTATCGCCGATGTACTCACTGATTTGTTGATCGATAATCACGAACGCATCTGATTGCGGACGCGGCACGAAACTTGGCAGTCCCTGTTCAAAAATCCACTCGTTAATAATATCCATCGACACAATATTTGGGTGCTTCTTCAGTAGATTCTTTTCAGTGTATTTCACAAACTCTGCAGTGCCAAGCGACTGGAACGCATGGTCATCAAAGTACTGCTGAACAAACTTATCGAAAATATCACGGCCAAACTTCTCTTCTAAATACATAAGGAACAGCTGACCTTTCGTGTAAGGTACGCCAGAAAAAGCATCGTCTGGGTCTCTACCTTTCAAATCGATATAAAGCTGAGTATCACCTGGCGCTAACTCGGCAATTTCATAATTTAACCCTTGAGCGGCTAGTGATTGTTCCATAACTGCACGGTCGACACCAAAAACACGCTCCATGATGCGGTTTTCAACATAGCTGGTAAAACCTTCATTCAGCCAAAGGTCTCGCCATGATTCGTTAGTCACTAAATTACCCGACCAAGAATGCGCAAGCTCGTGAGCGATAAGGTTAACTAAGCTTTTATCACCAGCAATAACGGTAGGAGTGATAAAAGACAAGCGTGGATTTTCCATGCCGCCAAATGGGAAACTCGGAGGAAGGATTAATAAATCGTAACGACCCCAACGGTATTTACCATACATTTCTTCAGTAACGTCGATCATCGCCTGCGTGTCGTCAAACTCAGCTACTGCACCATCAACTAAACTAGGCTCGGCGTAGATACCAGTAATATCACTCATCGGCTTAAAGACTAGATCACCGGCAGCTATCGCTATCAAATAAGCGGGAACAGGTTGTGGCATATCAAAGAAGTAATCGCCATCTCGTGCAGTGCTAGGGTCGTTATCTGCACTCATAACTGCCAATACATCTTTTGGTGCAGTGATACGAGCACTGTATGTCATGCGAACACTTGGCGTGTCTTGAACAGGAATCCAAGAACGTGCATGAATAGCTTGGTTTTGACTAAACATGAAAGGCAACTTCTTACCTGCAGTTTGCTCTGGTGTTAACCATTGCAGGCCTGATGCCTTTTCAGTTGATTGATAATAAACTCTAAGTTTGTCGGATTTTACTGGCGACTTAATGGTTAGCTTGCTACCTAACACCGAATCACGCTTGGCAAGCTTAAAACTTGCTGGCAGCCAATTACCCCCCTTGGCTTTAGCCATAACACGGTGAACAATCAAATCACGTGTATCTAAAATAATTGGATGGTTACCTTCAACCAGCCACTTTAAGTCAAGTTCGGCAAAGCCTTTAAGCGACTTATTATCGAAATCAATAGCAAGATCTAAATAGGTGTGAGTGGTAACGACTTGGTCGTAATTGGCATAGGTATAATCATCTTTTGCACTAGCAAAACTTAACGTCGTAACGAAAAGCATGCAGGTAGCAAACAACGAAGCGAGTTTTTTCATAATATTTTTCTTAATATAAATGGTTAGTTAGGTATTTATGGATAGGTAAACACCCCATAAGAACAAAGAAAGGATAAAGAATTATTCGTCAATAAAAAAGCCGCAAACTCAATTAAGTATGCGGCTTTCATATTATTCCTAAACTATTTATCAATTATTGCTAATACTCGATAGGTTTTTCCATGTGAATAACAACGCGTCTGTTTTGTCCACGACCTAACGTAGTTTCATTCGATGCAATATGGCGTTTTTCACCATAACCTGTCGCCTCAATGCGACTTGCATCTATACCATTGCTCAGGAAGTAGTCCCGGATTTTATTAGCACGCTTTTTCGAAAGTTCCAGGTTATTCCAACGACCACCATAACTATCTGAATATGCGTCAATTAGTACTAGCTCTAAATCTTTATCAAGCTTTAGGTATTCACTGATCATCGCCATGCGGCGTTCAGATGAGCGAGTGAACTTGTCACTATTCGATTGGTAATTCAAAACGGTGTAGGCAATATCATCAAAGTTATAATTTAGTAAATTACCAATACAACCAATGAACTCTTGGTACGCCTTACTGAAACGAGCCGTCGACAATCCCACCGAGATTTTATCGTGCTCACTGTACCAGCCATCATAGAAAAACGTTGGGCTCATGCCCTGCTCTAATTCATTAAGCATAGTCCACGCTATTTTCTTATCTAAACTCGGCGAAAACTGCTTGTGCAGTTTCATGTCCGCTAATGTGTAGTCGTTTAAACCTGGTCTGAATTTAGGCGCTACGGAACGGACTTCTGCGAGCGAGTAATTATCTGGCAAGCGCAGCATATCAAGCTCAAACATCATATTGCTGTTGCGGCTGGCTCGACTGGTAAACTTTGCCTCACCGTAATTAGGAATTTCGTGTGATAAGGTGCAATGAAGGCGGCTTTTATTGGAAACTTGCCACTGAGAGTCTTCTAGGGTCGCACTGTACTGTCGAATGCCGGCATGCGATTGGCTCGCCATTGTGGCTCCAACTAAGGTACTAATTATAATAGGAAGTAATTTCTTCATACTAAGGTTTTACTGCAACTTAAGTGAATAATAGACTGTTTTTTTATCGGCAACTCTACCTATTACTTTAATACGAAAGTGATACTTTTACAGCCCTTTTTGTTATTTTTCACAAACCCTGTCGAGTTCACACTATTTTTTTGCGATAATTCGACACCAATTTGCAGTGATCATACAAGTCTAATGTCTAACGATGTATCAAAACCTTCAGAAAACTCTTCGGAAAAATCTATATTCGCCCAACGATTTCGTGGTTACTTCCCTGTCGTTGTCGATGTTGAAACAGCTGGTTTCAACGCAAAAACTGATGCACTTTTAGAAATTGCAGCAAGTATGCTGAGCTTAGATGAAGCTACAGGTGAGTTTCAAATTGATGAAAGCATTTGTTTCAATATTGAACCATTTGAAGGCGCAAACTTAGAGCCTTCAGCTTTGGCGTTTACTGGAATCGATCCAACCCACCCACTGCGTGGCAACGTAAAAGAAGACTTTGCACTGAAAGAAATGTTTAAGCTTATTCGCAAGAAAATGAAAGCTGCTGGTTGCCAACGCGCCGTAATGGTTGCTCACAACGCCGCATTCGACTTAGGTTTTCTGAATGCTGCTGTTGAGCGTTGCAATATCAAGCGCAGCCCGTTCCACCCATTTGTTAGCTTTGATACGACAACCTTATCTGGCCTTGCTTACGGCCAAACGGTTCTTGCCAAAGCTTGTGAAGCAGCACAGATAGATTTCGATAACAAAGAAGCACATTCAGCGCTTTACGACACCGAAAAGACTGCCGAGCTTTTTTGTACTATCGTCAATAAGTGGAAAAATTTAGGCGGCTGGCCAATGCCACAAAACGATACTGACGAGCAAACTGTTGATAAAGAAAGCAAACACGACTAGTTTTCTTAAACCCTTTACATAAAAAAGCCCGCTAATGCGGGCTTTTTTGTATTTCTTTCGAGAAACTTATTCGTGTAAATACGAATTATAAGTTGTCTGCGTTGTCAGCTAAGTAAGACGCTACGCCGTCTGGAGAAGCAGTCATACCTTTGTCGCCTTTGTTCCAACCAGCAGGACATACTTCGCCGTGCTCTTGGTGGAATTGAAGTGCGTCAACCATGCGGATCATTTCGTCAACGTTACGGCCTAATGGAAGGTCGTTGATTACTTGGTGACGAACTGTACCTTCTTCGTCAATTAAGAAAGAACCACGGAAAGCAACGCCAGCTTCTGGGTGCTCAACGTCGTATGCTTGACAGATTTCGTGTTTAACGTCAGCAACTAGTGTGTATTGAACTGGGCCGATACCACCTTCGTTAACTGGCGTGTTACGCCATGCATTGTGAGAGAATTGAGAATCGATAGAAACACCGATTACTTCTACGCCACGGCTTTTGAATTCTTCCATGCGGTGGTCGAATGCTAATAACTCAGACGGACATACGAAAGTAAAATCAAGCGGGTAGAAGAAAACTACTGCTTTTTTACCTTTGATTGCTTCTGATAACGTGAAGCTATCAACAATCTCACCGCTACCTAATACAGCTGCGGCAGTGAAGTCTGGTGCTGGGCGACCAACTAATACACTCATTTTATTCTCCAATATTTTATTATTGTGTGATAAAGCAATATTGCTCTTTATAATTTATTATCGCAGCACTGCCATGACTTAACGATGACAGTGCTGGAAATTTAGCCTCTAATTAGACTAATTATGCTTCTTCAGCAGGCTTAGTTTTCGCTGCTGTTTCTTTAATAATTTCTTGTAATTCGCCTTGTTGGAACATCTCTAAAATGATGTCACAACCGCCAATTAATTCGCCTTCAACCCATAACTGTGGGAACGTTGGCCAGTCTGCATACTGAGGTAATTCAGCACGAATATCTGGGTTTTGCAGAATATCAACGAAAGCAAACTTTTCACCACAAGACATCAGGGCTTGAGACGCTTGAGCAGAAAAGCCACAGCTAGGTAGTTTAGGTGAACCCTTCATGTAAAGAAGAATTGGGTTTTCAGCAATTTGCTCTTTAATGCGTTCAATAGTTTCCATAATAACCTCTCGTGGTAACAATCTATAATACTGATCAATGGGGGCATGGAAACCGTATATCAATGGTCAATATTACAGAAAACAAAATCATCTAATTTATGAAGATAAAGCCTTGATATTAAGGCTAGTAATACCTATTTTTTTCGGTAAACTATGCTTGGCTTCAAAAACTTGAGTATTTTACTCGGTTTTTCAAAAAAACAAAGCAATCAATATGCATTGTTTAAGAATAAAATTTTCTAATCAATAAACCCTCGGAGAATAACATGGCTATTGAATTACCAGCTCTACCATATGCAATGGACGCGCTAGCGCCGCACATTTCGCAAGAAACATTAGAGTTCCACTACGGCAAACACCACAATACATACGTTGTAAAATTAAACGGCTTAATTGAAGGTACAGATTTCGAAGGTAAGTCATTAGAAGATATCGTTAAGTCTTCTGAAGGTGGCGTATTCAACAATGCTGCTCAAATCTGGAACCACACGTTCTACTGGAACAGCTTAAGTCCGAACGGTGGTGGGGAGCCAACAGGTGCATTAGCTGACGCAATCAACGCTAAGTTTGGTTCTTTCGCAGAATTCAAAGCAGCTTTCAACGACAAAGCAGTAAACAACTTCGGTTCAAGCTGGACGTGGTTAGTTAAAACTGCTGACGGTTCTTTAGACATCGTAAACACGTCAAACGCTGCAACTCCATTAACAGAAGAAGGTTTAACGCCGTTAATGACTGTTGATTTATGGGAACATGCTTACTACATCGACTACCGCAACTTACGTCCAAGCTACATGGAAGCTTTCTGGGCATTAATTAACTGGGAATTTGCTTCAGCAAACTTCGCTTAATTAATTGAGTTCTCTCGATTTAGTAAAAAAGCCAGCGATTAGCTGGCTTTTTTGTGTCAGTTACCTTTAAGGGACGAAAACTATAGCGTTGTCTAGTTGCTTTAATTAACACCAATTCGTTAATACAACTTTGTGGGTATTCTTATTTCAAACCTAATTCCGACAGGCGCTGGCTTCTGAACGATTCTTCCTTGTAAAACACTTGAAAGCACATTAGCTACGGTCGTCATCCCAAGTCCCATATGGGTATTTTTTTCACTAGTTGTAAAGAAAGGGTCGAAAAGTTTGATAGCCTCATCTTTATCAAGCCCTTTTCCGTCATCTTGATAGTTGATTACTAGCTCTTTTCCAACCTTCATGGCGCTGATGTGAATGCGCCCGTGCTCCCTGTCTTTAAAACCATGTAGCACAGAGTTCTCAATGAGTTGATACAGCACCTGCCACAAGCTCTCGCGATTACACTCGACTTCAAAGTCTTCAGCATCAATATCTAGTTCATAGTCTTTCAGCAGACCAGCCAACGCAGATTTAATTTTGGATAGCAGTTGTTTGATACTAAAGAAAGTTGATTCTTCTGTACTGCTTTCTGAGCGAACCTTTTTAAATTTTTCCAGTAGTTCTCCAGCTCCTTCCAGTCCATGATAATTCAGCTGACTAAGCTGGCTAATATCGTCAAGTAAGCGAATAAAGTTCTGTTTAGACAGTGTCCCGCTCTCCGCGGCGTCTTGAAGCTTCGCTACTTTTTCCTGCAGCACGCTTGCCGCCGTAAGTGCTTTACCAACTGGTGTACTGATTTCATGGGCAAAGCCTGAAAATAAAATATTTGCGGTTGCAGACTTTTCACTACTTAAATGGCTAAGGTGACTGTCAGCCTGTTGTTCTATCAATAACGATAATTCGTGGTTGGCTGTCTCTAGTGCCTTAGTTCTTTCATCTAGCGTTTGATTAAGCTTTTCATTGGCGTCGACTAACTCTTTCTTATTGCGTTCATTTTCAAACACAACAGCCGCTAAATTTGCGCTCAACTCGATAAACTTAAGATCTTCTTCATTGGGGGATTTTGGGTAGGCGTAATAAACCGCAAACGTGCCAAAAATTTCGCCGCCCTGCCCCGAAATTGGTTCAGACCAACAAGACTGCACCCCCGCAGCTAACGCCAATGATTTGTATTGAACCCAGAAAGGATGCGTATTGATATCTTCAACAATAACGCGCTTTTTCGTAAATGCTGCCGTACCACAAGAGCCAACACCTAGACCAATTTCCACGCCATCTAATGCCTGACAATAATCATCAGGCAGTGAAACAGCCGCCACAGGGTGTAAGGTGTGATTTTCGTTATCTAGTCGAAGTACTGAACAACGTAGTTCGGGGTTGTGAAGTTGAGCGTTTCGGCACAGAGTATCAAGAATATCATTCAGCGGCCTTCCACGAGCTGCCATTCGCAGTACTTGATTCCTGCCCTCTTCTAGCGCAGAGATACGCTGCCAGTAGTCTAACTGACGCTCTAACGATAGGTCATTAATAAACGACAAGCTTGACGGCATACTTCAGATCCACCTATTACTAAACTCGCTTAAATACTCAGACACTAATCCAATGTTGAGATAGCCTTTCCAAGCTTTCATTTGCTTCCATTCAAAAGCCTTCCGCCTGTGAATAAGACTATAACTTCTTAGTACAAATAGCCAAACAAATTCGCAAAACTAAAGAATGTTGTAAGTCTAGCACTACTTAATCTTACTTCACGGCTGGTTTCAAGGCCAAAATACGCAATGAATTCGATGCCCATAAATTAATTTTACAAATTTAAATCAACTTTTTACGTTCAAAAAATCAAATAGCAACTAAGCTTAAAGAACAATCTTGCATTTTCTCCATCTAAATTTTTGTACCCTTTTCTTTTTGGGAGGCGGTTATGAGTATATTTAAGCATTATCAATCTCGCTACGAAGAAGCGCAGCAAGAAGAGTTTTCACTTCAAGAGTTTCTCGATATCTGTCGAGAAAACAAAATGGCCTATGCCAGTGCTGCAGAGCGACTTCTACAAGCGATTGGCGAACCAGAAATGATCGACACTTCGGCTGAGCCTCGTCTTAGCCGGATTTTCTCCAACCGCGTTATCGCTCGCTATCCTGCTTTCAAAGATTTCTATGGCATGGAAGATGCCATCGAGCAGATTGTTTCATACCTCAAACATGCGGCGCAGGGTTTAGAAGAACAGAAACAGATCCTTTATTTACTGGGTCCGGTGGGCGGTGGTAAGTCGTCACTCGCGGAAAAGCTCAAGGCATTAATGCAACAAGAGCCTATTTATGTGCTAAGTGCTAACGGTGAGAGAAGTCCGGTCAATGACCATCCTTTCTGTTTATTTAGCCCAGACAGCGACGGCAAAATTTTAAAAGATGAGTACGACATCCCTGCTCGCTATCTCAATACAATTTTATCGCCTTGGGCAGCCAAGCGGTTACACGAATTTAAAGGTGACATTGCACAATTTAAAGTGGTGAAATTATATCCGTCGATTCTCGACCAAATTGCTATTGCGAAAACGGAACCAGGCGATGACAATAACCAAGATATTTCTGCCTTGGTAGGTAAAGTAGATATTCGCCAACTTGAACATTTCGCCCAAAACGATCCAGATGCCTACAGTTATTCAGGTGCACTTTGTCGAGCCAACCAAGGGGTGATGGAATTTGTCGAAATGTTTAAGGCCCCCATTAAAGTGCTTCACCCGTTACTAACGGCTACACAGGAAGGCAACTACAATCCGACAGAAGGCTTATCTGCCCTGCCCTTTAACGGCATGATTCTGGCTCACTCGAACGAGTCTGAATGGCAAACCTTCCGTAACAACAAAAACAATGAAGCATTTTTAGACCGTGTTTACATTGTTAAAGTACCTTACTGTATGCGCGTTTCTGAAGAAGTGAAGATATATCAGAAGCTACTGGAAAACAGTGAACTCAAAGAAGCGCAATGCGCACCAGACACGTTAGAAACACTTGCTCAATTCTCAGTATTGTCTCGCCTGAAAGCGCCAGAGAACTCTAGCATTTATTCAAAAATGCGCGTCTATGACGGTGAAAGCCTTAAAGATACAGACCCTAAGGCGAAGTCGTATCAAGAGTACCGCGATTATGCCGGCATTGATGAGGGCATGTCTGGGCTATCAACACGTTTCGCGTTTAAAATCCTTTCTCGCGTCTTCAATTTTGACCACCTCGAAGTTGCCGCTAACCCAGTACATTTATTTTATGTACTGGAGCAACAGGTAGAACGTGAGCAACTGCCTGCAGAAACGCAGGAGCGCTACCTTGAATTCATCAAAGGCTATTTAACGCCTCAGTACATTGAGTTTATTGGTAAAGAAATTCAAACCGCATACTTAGAGTCGTACTCAGAATACGGTCAAAATATATTTGATCGCTATGTCACTTATGCTGACTTTTGGATTCAAGACCAAGAATATCGTGACTCTGAAACTGGTCAGTTATTCGATCGTGAAGCACTCAACAACGAACTCGAAAAAATCGAAAAACCAGCAGGTATTAGCAACCCTAAAGATTTCCGTAATGAAATCGTTAACTTTGTGCTGCGAGCTAAAGCCAATAACAACGGGAAAAATCCAAATTGGACCAGCTACGAAAAGCTACGCACAGTTATAGAGAAAAAGATGTTCTCAAACACGGAAGACTTGCTACCTGTGATTTCGTTCAATACCAAAACCTCTACTGACGACCAGCAAAAACATGATGATTTTGTTGAGCGTATGATGAGTAAAGGCTACACCAAGAAACAAGTGAGATTGCTTTCTGAATGGTATTTACGGGTTAGAAAATCTTCTTAACTTTTGCAGTAAAAAAGTAAGAGGAGCAGTAACATGGCGAACTTTATTGATAGAAGGTTAAACAGTAAAAATAAAAGTACTGTTAACCGTCAACGGTTTATACGCCGTTATAAAAGCCAGATTAAGAAATCTGTGTCTGATGCCATTAACAAACGAGGCGTGACCGACGTAGATACGGGCGAAAGCATCTCTATCCCTAAAAAGGATATGAGCGAACCCGTATTCCACCAAGGTAGCGGTGGTGTGCGCGATCGCGTGCACCCTGGGAACGATCAGTTCTCACCAGGTGACCGTATCAAACGCCCACCTCAAGGCGGTGGCCAAGGTAGTGGTCAGGGCGAAGCAAGCGATTCGGGTGAAGGTGAAGACGACTTCGTATTTTCGATTTCGAAAGACGAATATCTCGACTTATTGTTCGAAGATCTCGAACTTCCTAACTTGGAAAAAACACAACTCGACAAGCTTGTAGAGTACAAAACAGTGCGCAGTGGTTATTGCGCAGAGGGCGTCCCGTCAAACATCGACATAGTAAAGTCGCTGCAAGGTTCAATTGCCAGACGCATTGCGATGACCTCAAGCAAGCGCGCCCAACTCAAAGCATGCGAAAAAGAACTCGCAGCGCTAGAAGCGGATAAGCACGACCACATTAAAGAAGTTAAGGAGCTTAAATTAGAAATAGAAAGGCTTAAAGCAGCAATAGCCAAGGTGCCGTTTATCGACACGTTTGATTTGCGCTATCGAAATTATGCAAAAGAAGCCGTCCCAACCTCAAAAGCCGTCATGTTCTGTTTAATGGATGTTTCAGGTTCGATGGACCAAGCAACCAAAGATATTGCCAAGCGCTTTTATATTCTGCTTTATCTATTTCTAACTCGCACATACAAAGAAATCGATGTGGTTTATATCCGTCATCATACGCAAGCCAAAGAAGTGGACGAGCAAGAGTTTTTCTACTCTCAAGAAACTGGTGGCACTATCGCCTCGAGTGCTCTCGAACTTATGGTGAAAGTGATGGAAGAGCGCTACAACGCCAATGATTGGAACATTTATGGCGCACAAGCTTCAGATGGCGATAACTGGGCAGACGATTCACCGCTATGTAAGAAAATTATGCTCGAGAAAATCCTACCTAAAGCCCGCTACTTCAGTTATATCGAAATTACCCAGCGTGCTCATCAAACCTTATGGCATCAGTACCAAGATGTCGCTGACCAATGTGGCTACTTCGCAATGCGTCATATTAGGTCTGTTGAAGACATTTACCCTGTATTTAGAGAGTTGTTCAAAAAAGGTGAGCAGTCTGCCGCTTAATGGGAGCTATTAATGACCAAACGTAAGCCGTTAGATGACAGTCCCGATTGGACCTTTGAAAAATTAGATCAGTACCAAACTGAAATCGCGCGCGTTGCTGCGCACTATCGACTTGATACCTATCCAAATCAAATTGAAGTAATTACTGCTGAACAAATGATGGATGCCTACGCCAGTGTTGGCATGCCTATCGGCTACTACCATTGGACTTACGGCAAGAAGTTTATTCAAACCGAGCAAACCTACAAGCGCGGTCAAATGGGGCTAGCTTATGAAATCGTCATAAACTCAGATCCGTGTATTTCTTACCTTATGGAAGAAAACACGATGACAATGCAGGCTTTAGTAATGGCGCATGCCTGCTATGGACACAACTCTTTTTTCAAAGGTAATTACTTGTTTAAGTCGTGGACCGACGCCAGCTCAATTATCGACTACCTGCTCTTTGCAAAAAACTATGTAGCCGAGTGTGAACACAAATACGGTATTGATGAAGTTGAAGCAACACTCGATGCATGTCATGCACTGATGAATCACGGTGTTGATCGATATAAGCGACCACAGAAAATATCGCTCGACGAAGAGCTCAAACGTCAAAAAGAACGTGAAGAATACCTGCAGTCTCAAGTTAACTCATTGTGGCGAACTCTGCCAATAAAAGAAGAGTCTGCTGACAAAAAACGTAAGCGTTTCCCTAGTGAACCGCAAGAAAATATTCTCTATTTTATTGAGAAAAATGCGCCACTGTTGAAGCCTTGGCAACGTGAGATTGTGCGTATAGTGCGTAAGATTTCTCAATATTTCTATCCGCAAAAACAAACACAGGTGATGAATGAAGGATGGGCATGTCTGTGGCACTACACCATATTGAACCATCTTTATGATGAAGGCTTAGTAACAGACAAATTCATTCTGGAATTCCTACATAGTCACACCAATGTCGTCGCACAGCCTGAATACAATAGTCCTTACTATTCAGGCATCAATCCCTACGCGCTAGGCTTTAATATGTTTATGGATATTCGTCGAATTTGTGAAAACCCAACCGACGAAGACAAGCGCTGGTTTCCTGATATTGCTGGCAGCAACTGGCTTGATACAGTGCACTTCGCCATGGAAAACTTTAAAGATGAGAGTTTCATTAGCCAGTTTTTGTCGCCGAAAATTATTCGAGACTTCAAGCTTTTCCAAATACATGATGACGAGAAGAACAGTTTCATAGAAATTGGTGCAATACACAACGATACTGGTTACCAGAAAATCCGTACGGCATTGTCGAATCAATACAACTTGAGCAATCTCGAAGCCAACATTCAGGTACTTGAGGTAGACATTAATGGCGACAGATCGCTAACACTGCGCTACGTTCCCCACAACAAAGTACCGCTAGCGGGTTCGAAAGACGAAGTGCTCAAGCACCTGCATTACTTGTGGCAGTTCGACGTAAAGCTAGTAGAGAAGAAAGAATCAGGTGAGGAAGTAGAAATAGGGCGTTGCCCGCCCAAAGCGACGCCAGTTGATAAAGCTTCTTAGCCAAAGTTTTATGTGAGAGAAAGAAAAAAGCCAAGACTGATTAGTCTTGGCTTTTTATATGTGTATCGTAAGTCCTGCAGTTATAGGAACTGCTAAGCAGCTTACTCGGCTAATTCTTTTAACACGTCTTCTTTAAGTTCGAGCCAAAGTTTACCTGATTCTAAACCGTATTTACGCACTGCAAATACTGACTCATCAAATTTACCTTTCTTGGCTAGCTCAATTAAGCGCTGGTAGTACTGACGAGAGATTTCGCGCCCTTTTGGATGGCGGAAGTACAAGCCACCTAAACGAGAATATAAACCCTTAAAGCCGTTGAAAATCAAACGGTAAATAGGGTTACCAGATACAGAGATTAGTTCCATATTTAGGTTGTAGTCGAACTCAGCAAATTTCTCACCGTCGTCTTCGACTTCTTTGTGCGCTTCCAGTAGCTCAAGCGCTTTTTCGGGGTTGTTTTTCAACGCACCACGCACGAAGATCGCACTAATATTGGTTCTCGCAGACATCAAGTTGTCTACCAATTCTGGCGTACCTTCTTGATCAAGCGAAGCAAGCGTTTCAAGAATATTTAAGCTAGACGTTTCCCAAAAGTTATTCACTTTCGTTGGTTTACCGTGCTTAATCGTTAACCAGCCATCTCGTGCCAAACGCTGAAGCACTTCACGCAATGTTGTACGTGTTACACCAATAAGTTCAGAAAGCTCACGCTCTGCGGGTAAAATAGACCCAGGAGGAAAACCACCATTCCAGATAGATTCAACAATGTACTGCTCCGCAAATCCGGCTGGACTTTGTGCTTTTATCACCATTACGATTGGCCCCAATTACCTAAAAACTTCAAAATTAAACTGATTGTACCAGAAGATATCACTTGTACAACCAGATTAATCATTCAAGCGTTTGGAGCAGGGATTTTAGGTTTCTCTATATCCAAGTTTATATTCCTCATCGTGGAGGCTAACCTGAACAAGCTTTCCCTTTTCGAATTCATTTTTTATTTCAAAAAAACGACGCCTCGCTCCTAAAGCTATCAAAATATTTGGCTAAGAAAAATAATTATATGTAGCGTTACTCAACATCCTGAGCCAACCTAAATCCCACGCCAAAGAATCTTAGATGCCTCGGTAACCCACCGCGAAATGCCGCGCGATTAAATATTGGCGGGTAATACCATGAAGCCCCTTTTACGGTGATATGTTCCATTGTTTCTTCCTTATCGCATGAGCTCTCTGACAGCAATGGCGTATCACTAAAGCCTGAACACGTGAACTCCTGCACATTGCCGAGCATATTGTAGAGTTGATAGTTGTTTGGCTTAAATGAATGGACATCAGCAGTTTGCACTGCGCCATCATGGCAATTAAAAAACTGATCTTGCTGTTTATAATCGTTGAGTGATAAATCAGATATATTGCCGTATTCACAAGCTTTGGCAGCACCCGCATCATTTCCCCAGTATCGCCATGAAAGCCTTTGCTTGCCCTCCCCTCTGGCCGCCAGTTCCCATTCACCTTCTGTTGGGAGCCTATATCTGTGGGTGGGATTCAGTTTGTTGTTAAGCCAAGCGATAAAGTTCTCAGCTTCGTAGTAGCTAATGCAAACAACGGGGTGTGTATGTACTTGCTCAAAGGTGGGATTTCTCCAATCCGCCTCAAGATTATTTTCCCAGCCATTATCACCAACGACATAGCAACCTTTCTCACCAAGCGTAGTACTTTCATTCTCGCTCGAATATTGCTGATAAAGCGCTAAGGTCACTTCATATTGTGATATTTTGAAGCTATCAACACAGACTTCATGGTAGTTTTCATTGGTAAATTTTTGCGCGTAATAGTCTTGTGAAGTTTGCGAAATCAGCCATTGCTTTTCATCTTCGAGCTGACCTTTCATATAACACTGAGACGGTATTTCAATTAACGACAATGATTTATCAGCTAATAACGGCTCTGGTGATAAATCCTTTTTTTCTTCAGCAATAGCAACGTTGTTAGCTAAAAGTAGTGTTATAACACCAACACTTTTTAAATCCATTTATGTTCCCTTGATGGATGAAATTCTGCAGAGGTACTAAGTACATCAGGAAAGTGAGCTGACAGAGTCAGACAAAATCAGCTCGTCAATCAAATTAAGGCTTGAGCTTAACTGCTGTTCCGAAAACCATTATTTCAGACGAGCCGTCCATAATCGTACTAGTAGTAAAGCGAATACCAACAACAGCGTCAGCTCCCTGGTCATGGGCATTCTGAACTAAGCGTTGAATTGCTATATCCCTCGCTTCGGTCAACATTTCCGTGTAGCCATGAATTTCACCACCAACGATACTCTTCAAACCTGCCATAATATCTTTGCCGATGTGCTTCGCTTGAACAACATTTCCTGTAACGACACCCACTATCTCGGCTATTTCTCTACCGGGGATTGTCTCTGTTGTTGAATAGATCATTTTAAATTCTTCCTTGAAAACATAATGTTGGAATAAATCACGATTGCGTACAGGCTAAAACTAACCATGAAGGAACGCAAGCACTCAAGCTGCTTTAGCCGAGGTTGGCTTGATTTAGATTAATTTAGATAAGTTACAGCCCCAAAGCCCACATCTTAATATGGTTGGAAAGCTCCTTAGCTTTCTCCAGTGGCAACATATGGCCTGAGCCCTTAGTACTAATGAGAGACAAACGCCCATAATCGTTAGACAGACCAGCTAACCACTGTGGATTGATTAGCTTGTCATTCTCGCTGTAGTAGATATGCGTGGTAAATGAAAACTGCCTTATTGCTGGAGAAAGGTCCTCTCTCTCCGACGTATATTGATACTGGCTAACAAACTCGCTTTCGCCAAGTTCACGGTCCATCGTCATGACTAGTTCGACAAAACGCTCCGTTTGATTAGTCACACCACTACTCATATCGAGTAGATTTTCGGCTTTCTTTCGGCTCATTCCTTTATAGCCATGCGCTTTAACATATTTGAGGATGTCGCGTCGTTGGTTTAGTTCATCATTCGGCAAGCTTGTGGGCGAGTTTGAGATCACAAATAGTTTTTCAATGCGTTCTGGAAAACACTTGGCGAAATAGGTTGCAACATAACCGCCAAGAGAGAAGCCGATAAGGTTTACCTTATCCTCAGTAAAGGTATCGTTATAGTATTGGGCAAGCTCATCAAAGCCTTTGCCTTTTGGGACGTTTAAATAAATCAGCTCAAACGCGTCGTCCAAATAAGGTGACATTTCAAACCAGAGCTTTTCATTACACATGGTTCCTGCGATGAGATATAACTTTTTCCGCACTAGCACTCCCCAAACAGCATTCAATGGTTTTACTGCGTCACAAACCTATCTTCGACGCAGTAGTACTCACTGCATTCTTCACGCTTTAAAATACCAGAAACACCATATGGTTCAATTGATTGCAACTTGTTTTTGTAAGGTTAAGAACTATAACTAAGTGCCTATTTTTTTAAATTCATTAAAAAATGAAAGTTGAACAGGGAGACAAAGCGCCTTCGGGCGAAGCTTCTGAACTTGACCAATAATGTCTGCTTTGTCATAGCCCAATTCATGCATGAGCAAACCGATAACAAGACCAGTGCGACCAGAGCCACCTTTACAATGCACAGATAGCTTCCTTTGAGAAAGTAGATATTGCAATATCAAAATCATCTGTTTGCTCACACTTTCAAAGTACTTACTAACGTCATATTCAGAGTTTCAATTGGCACGTTGCACTTAACTTCATAACTTTAAACACCAAATAGCACAAATGTTGATAAGTGCACGTGATTTGTTTGACTCTTTACTTATTTATTCATTTTCCAGTTTACTGTTTATTGACTCAACATCTGTAGTGATATCGGTGATCGTCACTAAACCAGAGTGCTCCAACCTTAAAGTGTTTAGCTTGCGAAGTAATTCCAATTGCTCAATACTGAATCGACCTTGTTTACCAGCTAGTTCCGTCATTGATAAATTAGCCATGTTGTGAAAACCCGCATTACCAGCATCACCACCGGCTCTCGGACCACTCGGTCGAGACGTCAACACTTGGCCATCAAAGTGTAGCTGCTCACCCGTAAATTCAGGGCCACCATAAGGGTCTAACAAAGCCGCTTCATTAGTAGAAACACCGCCACCATAGGTACGTTCCGTACCGTAAACATCTGTAATATGCCAATCATCAATGTTGGTTCTAATTCTTGTAGCATCCTGCAGTTGATGACGGGTAAAGCCCTCTAAATGTTCAAGTAAATGAGCTCTTAGATCTTCATCAAAATTTGGGAAGAACACTTCGTTCCTTTCGTATAAACTAGATACCCGAAAAGCCTTTTTGTTCTTTCCGTATGTACCTCTATTTGAATTGATAAAGTTGACCGCATTTCGCTCTAATTCTTCGTAGACATTTTTGGCGGTATAAGCTCTATTAAGAATGTTAGGGCCACCAATAATCCCTTGGTAAAGACCATAAATAATTAGTGGATCTCCGTCGTATTTTTTAGCCAAAATTGAATATTGAATATCGTTCAAACTAAGCTTTACTCCTTGAACCTCCAGTATCTCTTGGTTCAAAAACGAATCCTCTTCAAAAATATCCTTGAGTCTCTTAGTGGGGTATATTTTGATTAGTTCATCGATAACAGTGACATTGTAGAGATTTAACCAATACGCAAGCTGCTCTTTTTTCGAAAACTCGCTAAGTGGTTTGGTATCAGGTAGCGCAGCTAAACTATGTCGAATGTCGGTAATCAACTGCTGATATTGCGGATCTCTAAACGACTCGAACAAAAAGCGGTTGCCTTCAAGTGAAGTTAAACGGCTAATGTTGTTTTTTAAGCGTGTTCCAACTCTTGCCTTTGTTTTTTTAGCCTTTGCCCTACTAGATTTCCCCATAGGTAGCACGAAGGTATTTAATATTGCATCATAGTCTTTATAACTAATGGTGAATTTGGCATATGGGCTATAGCCCATAAAAATTTCAAATTTTGCTTTTTCATTTGCAAGCGTCTGAACGCTGAAAATGAGCAACAAAATTATTACGCTTACATGTTTGAAAAGTTTCATTAGGTCTCCTCTGTCTAATACGATACAAGCAAACTGAAGATAGATTAGATTACCTATGTAAAAATGATAATATAGAGCTGCGTAGAATCACTGTGAACATATCGTTCACAACAATTCTCAACAGATTAACTGACCAGAGATGAAATACCTTAAGAAATCCTAATGAATATCTAATTTCATATAAGAATTTGAATTTAATGGATAAAAAAATAAAAAAACACGATATAAAACTTGGTTATTGGCAAGTAAATTTTGAGGAAAACCTGCTCATATCCGACACAGAGACGGTTGTCTTGCTCCCCAAAGTTGCTCTGGCTATTGAGTTCTTCGTTAATCACCCAAATAGCACCATAACCTTTGATGAGCTAAACAGTGCTCTGTGGCCAAATGAGGTGGTTGGTGATAACTCTATTTACAACTTAATTGGCCAAGTAAGAAAGGTTTTAGGTGACAATGCTAGTGCGCCGAAATACATTGAAACCATCTCGAAGAAGGGCTACAAGTTAATTGCCAAGGTCGAGCAACAAACATCGCCCTCACCTCATTCTCAGCCAGTTGAGGAAAAGACCCAACCGAGAATAAATTTCAACAATCGCTATGTAGTTATATCAGGCATATTGAGCCTTGTATTGATAATATTTGCTATATTTTTTAGCACAACCGCACCTCAAAAATCGCTAACCCCGCAATTCAATTTAGCTGAACAATATACCGCGTTGGCAAGCTTACACGCTCGTAAGCCCTATAAAGAAGATAAATTAAAAGCAATTGAGTTTTACGAAAAGGTCATTGCTTTATCTAATAATGATGAAGTTCCGCATATTGAAGTAGCCTATCTCAATATTGCTCTGATGGCATTAATCCCAAGCGAACAAGCGTTGTTCTTTCAAAAGGCTGAACGAGCGCTAAATTTTGCGGTAAATATTGAAGAAACCCCAGATACTGAACTACTTAAAGCTCACTTACGTTGGATAAATGACGCTAGTACATTACCAGCATTGATGGAAACCTATGAACATTTGAGCAAGCACAACCTTCTTATATCTAGCCAAATATACTTTAGTCACGCCCTGTTCGTTAGTGGCTATATCAAGGATGCCATTGAGCTTCAGCAAGCTATTCTAGATGAGTGTTCAACCTGCGTTGAGTTATATAGAAAGCTAGCGAATTCTCATATTGTTCAAATGAACTACACTAAAGCTGCAAAGCTCTTCAATCAGTTCCATACACTAAACCAATACAAAGAAGGTGATGCCGTTAAGTTGGCTCCGCAGGGAACACTTGATGTCACCTCATTACGCTACCTATCTCAATACGTAACCAAGCACTCACCGCATGTAACCACGGTAAATCAACTCAACGAATTAACATTGTTTTACCTTAACGCAGGCGCATTTGAAAAAGCGATTTCGATAAACACACATAGAGACGAAAGCACAGATAGTAGTTTCTTTTCTCTCTATACTTTTGCCGCTTTGGCTGGCGCACAAAGAGACTTTGAGCGCAGCTTGAAACTCTTCGCATTGCGCCAAGCGCTTTACTCACAACAGACACAGTTTGCCATACCGGTAGCTTTAACACATTGGCTTCTAGGCAACAATCAAAAAGCATTAGCAGTACTAGAGAACAAGCAGATCTTTGTAACTCTCACAGCCAATATCGATTTACTCAAGCAATATCCCCAATACACCACATTTTTTGCTGCGCTGCTAAATTCCCTTGGCCACCGAGAAAAGGCAACTGACCTGCTCACTCGTATTAAAGAAAACTTGACCGCTAATGAGCAACTTTCGGCTTCGCAAACTATGGATTTAGCCTTGGTTGAAGCTCAGCTAAATCAGCCTTCAGCTTCACTTGATGCAATTGAAGCCGCCATCAGTAAAGGTTGGGTAACGGACTTTAGTCTTCATTGGTGGCGCTTCGAAGATAACCCATTTTTGCGTGTCTTAAAGCAAAATAAAAGATTCAATTCACTCATTGATGATTACTATCAAATGCTAGCCTCGACTGATTAATTTTCGGGTTAGTACTTAAATTTCTTAGGTTTTAAGAATAAAAAGAGAATTTTTTCAGGAATTTAATCGGCGTGAACAGTAGCATTTGTCGTTAAAATTAACTTTATCGAAATGGACTAGAATGAAACTCTCAATCTTAATCACACTGCTTTTAATAAGTACTATTAGCTACGCGAAAAACTCCCCTCTAAAGGCTGATACCTGTGACACACTAAACAACGTGGTAAAACCCTATGTCGACAGCCACATGCTGCAAGGCCAATTGTTATTGGCGAAAGATGGTGAGGTTTTGTGTCAGTCTGTGAAAGGCTTTACTGACCACCAACAACATCAGCCTATTGCCACAGATTCCCAATTTCCTATTGCGTCCTTAAGTAAGCCTATGATGGCGACCTTGTTACTAAAATTAGAAGAGAAGAAAATTCTCAAATTGAGCTTGCCCATTGCTCATTATTTACCTTCTTTTACGGCTCCCTGGGCAAATAAAGTCAGCCTTCACCATTTACTAGCCAACCGCTCAGGTCTACCCAATCACTTTATGTTGCCAGGGTGGAAACAAGGGCAGTTTCAATCGTCTTTACCCGATAGCGAGCTTCTCGACATTGTCGCAAAAATGGCACTATCGTTTGAAGCAGGTACAGATTATCAATATTCAAATCTTGGTTGGCTTTTATTAGGACATGTGATCGAAACCGTCACGCAAAAATCACTCAATGCGAACCTTCAACAGCATCTTTTTACACCGTTGAATATGGAGGATTCTGGTTTGGTTTATGGGGCAAACACAACCTTAGTTACAGGACTCAGGTGGGGAGTGGATGGTCACTGGAATCCACAAAAGCCCTTGAATATGCAAGTGTTCAATGCCGGCGCAGGCATATTTTCAACCGCACTAGACATATCGAAATTCACCGCAGCCATCCATCAAGGCAGCTTCATCAACAACGCTAGTAGCCAAAAAATGTTCTCAACTGACGCACCCTACGGTTGGCGGCTCGAAACTCTGGAATTGAACAACGGCATCGAAAAGCAAGTACATAGTTATGATGGCCAATTAGAAGGATATAGCAGCTTAGTTGTTCATCTAGTAGAGGACAACGTAACTTTTATTTTGCTCACCAATACAGGCATGGGTATTCGCCATAAAAACACTCTGGCGACAGATGTGTTAAGTGTATTCTATGGCGCTGACATCCCTGACCGTAGCAAGGCTAAATCACTGGCTTTACACAAAGGTATACTGAATGGCGAGTGGACAGATACCCTAGTCCATTTAATGCAACAACCCGTTGATAATATGGTTGATATAGCATTACTTTATGACTTAGCGCAGCAATTAGAATGGTCTGGTAATCTAGATAAAGCGATAGATTTATTCAAATGGCTTTCAGTAAGTCTCCCTGACAATGTCGCTATTGCCGAGCATATCGAGCGTTTAAGGCTGCGAAGTTCTTCTCACACTAGCAGCTAAATTGCCCCCCTCTTCCAACCTAATATGAAATCAATGTTTGTGTTGAAATGAGTCTGCTTCAGGCTCATTTCATTCCCTATACCCTCGATGTTGCCAAAAAACGTGCTCCAACACTTCTTCGAGATTTCTAGTTAAGTCACGGACTACTATGGTGTTAGTAATTTTCCTTGATAAAAGCACTTATCCGCTAAGTTGAGCATGGCATGATCTTCTTTGGTATCACCGTAGGCAGTTATATGTTTGAAAGTATCTAACGCTACTTTATTGGCAATTAAATCGGCCTTTTTTTGTCTACTGCAATCGCCATTGACATAAGCCCCCGTAAAACGACCGTTTTTTACCGCTAATTCACTACAAATCAGCTCTATGTCTAATCGTTGACACCAAATCTCTAGGTAGGGAGAAAGGGAAGCTGAGACAACAATAACTCGGTCGCCGCTGTGTTGATGTGCCTTAATTTTATTGAGCATGTCATCTCGAATAACGTCTGGTAGATAGCCACTTACAAAACTCTCAGCTTTTGCTTTTAGTTGGTTTTCTTCAACTCCCGCAAAAGCCATCCAAGAAACAATGGGGCGTAAAATATGTGAAGGGAAAAGCCCTAACTTATTCAGCAAAACTAACGGTAGTAGTAACACTCCCCCAAACACCAACCTAGTCCTATTGGTAGTAGACAATATGAATTTTGTGTAGGTGTCGTGCGTTGTAATGGTGCCATCAAAATCAAATAACGCGAGGTTCAAGTTTCTCTCCTGATTTTAATACCTTGTTGTGCTGAATCATTGCGACTAAACAATAGCCTTTCTAAAGCCGTTAAAATAAGGCGTAAATTACTGCGACAACAATAGAAATAGCAAACCCAATCCTTATTACTCTTGCTTGCGCTGGCTTTGCAAAAATAGGTCGCAATAGACTACCGCACATCAGCCAAAGTACATCCACTATCACGGCAATCATAAAACAAGTTAGTCCCGTGACTAAGTAACTCACGTAAACATCCGAAAAAGGTATCAGAAATTGGGAAAAAATCGCTAAAAACGCGGCATAGACCTTAGGGTTCAGAAGATTAAGAATAAAGCCATCTCGAAAACTTGCCGCATTTTGCGCGTCTTGTTGGGCCAATACCGAGGCTGTAGCTATTTTATATGCGACATAAAGCATATAACCGCCACCAGCAAACTGGAACACCACACGTAATGCGGGGAACTGAGAAAATAACGCCGCTAGTCCAACTGTTGCGCCAACAATGGCAAAACCAAGACCGAGTAAAATACCAAAGAGAAACGGCAGTCCTTTTTGTGTACCAAAAGTCGCCCCTGTTGCCGCTAGTGCGATAAGAGCTGGTCCAGGAGAGCCTAGCAATAAGAGGGTTGCGGTAATTAACGTGATAAAAGATTCAAACACTGATTAAACTCCTTACGTGAAAAATTGCAAATACTGTGAGACGGGTTTATTTGTTAGCCTACAGCCAATGGCTGCATAATTAGGGATAATAAATTGAAGAGAAGGTCCTTCTTTAGTTTGTTATTTACCTTAACTCGTCGGTGTCGTTACTTGGGGAAACACTGAAAAGCGCCATACCTATCAATTAACCTAATCAACCTCTACCTTCGCCTAATGAACTAATCGATAACGACAACTTGAGTAAGCTAACTCAAGGTCCCCGCTTATCGCTAACCCACCTAAAGGCAGCTAGCAATATCGATATTGCTAATTGCTTTCCTTGACCAATTGCTTTGCCCAGGACTCCGACCAGCTATTTAGCTCAACCAATGCAGGCTCCATTGCATGGCCAAGTGAAGATAATTGCCAATGCCCTTGCCCATTATTTTCGACAATGCCAGCGACTTTTAACTCGTTTAATCTTGTCGAAAGCGTATCCGGCGACATTTTTTCACAACGTGCCTGTAAATCGCGAAAACCTATCGCCCCATCACGTAACTCCCAAATGATTCTCAATATCCAACGGCGGCTCAGAAGGTTCATTGCTGCAACAATTGGGCGCCCTGAAGCCGAGCCTTTCATAGGTTTTCCTGGTAATGGGATTTTGGTCATAATGAACTACCGAACATTGAATAAAAATAGTTTAATAAACCCATTATTTTCCGCTAATGTCACTATTGATACAACTCTATGAAGGAAGATATTCCTTCGACAAATTTTGTGCAGCAATTTTATTTGTGAACAATAATTTACTATCAAAACCAAGTGTTTCTAGGATATCAGCACTACTATGACCAACTTGCTCAGCAAGCCCTAAATTCCTTAACCCGCCTTTCAATGTCTGTACCTGCTGTGCTGGTGCAAAATAAACATCACCTAGTTCTTTCGAGTAATGTTTATCCATCATAAGGGAATTATCCCCATCATTAGCACTGAATTTGGCTCTCAAGCTATCTATATTTTCTACCCTCAGCGCAGTAATACCTAGCCCCTTAAATCTTTCAATACAGACTGATGTTGATAACGTCCGTAACTTGTCTTCCAATAATGTCCGTGCGTTAGCAACTCGATTTACCTTGATTGAAAAATGAGCCATTACTGCACCTAGTTGATTTAAATCACCAGCGACGAATACCCAGTTCTCTTTCGTCTTATACAGTCGATATAAGGTATGCTCGCCTTTTAGCAACTGGCCATCTACTTGGGTCAAGCTATCATCTTCGCCATGACAATAAGGTAATTGAATGAGTGTCGCAGCCGCAGATAACGATGTATTGACTGTACTTCCGTCCTTTAAGTTATCTTTTCGATATAGCGCTAATGCTGTTCCTAGCATTGCCGAATAACCTGTAAGCGCATCTACGCATGAAGCAATGGCATGCAACTCTGGCCGAGCCCTACTACCAAAACGTACCATAATCCCAGAAGCTGCCTGTAAAACAGGGTCGTAGCCATTAACATTTGACCATGGTCCGGTTTTAGGGCCATTGTAGGCACCTAATCGAGAATAAATTAATTTAGGAAAATCCCTACGGATTCTCGCTTCCGACAAATTAAATGCTGTCATTGCCGATTCAGGTTGGTTTGAAATTAATATATCAGCGCGACTTAAAAGCTTATTAATTACCTGCTGCCCCTGTTTCGTTTTCAAATCTATCAATAAGCTTTGTTTACCCTGATTCACGTCCATACCATACCAGCACGTCATTCTCGGTCCATGATTGGGACTCGGCGATTCTACCTTTATTACCTCTGCGCCGTATTCTGCCAGCGCTCTAGCTGATACTGGACCAGCTACCATTGAACTCATATCAATAACAGTAAGCCCCTTAAGCCAAGTAGCGGGAGAGTCGGCACTTCCAAGTAAGCTAAGGTTGTTAATTTCTTGCTCGGCAATGTCCTTCAATGCTATATACTTAGCTGGAATCGGCTGGATTAGTGACGTTTTCGTTCCCGATAGCCATGTTTGAAGCCCAGGTTGAAGCGATACTTCTCCTTGTTGATATGGCACATTGACAACGATGCCCGCTTCTTTTAGTTCGTCTAATGAAAGCCACTCTGTTGTCGTACGTTGAACAGCGCAAGCTACCCCATTATTTCTCAGTTTTAGCTCCCAATATTTGGCTGGATGTTGCTTTAACACAGCAGCAACTTTCTGTTTAATCTTTGACTGCCAAAAACGGCTCAAATTACTCGTTTCAGCCAAATTATCCGGCATGTCTCCACTAGAATAGGGATCTAGAATAGTCAAGCCACTGCGGGACAATTCATCGTATAGATTTAGTGTCTGCAGCGTTTTTTCGACGAGCTTGATGTTATCAATTGCAAAAATATAAAGTAAACGTCCATCCTTGCATGTGTAGCTATCCATGAAAGCAGGGTAAGCTTTACGCGTAATAGCAAGTATCTTCTGTTGTGCATAACTACCTGTTTTAGCCCACCTCTTTAACAGTGGTAACGCTAAATATTCTATCGCGTTTGGCAACCTTGGTGTTTTAAATCGTTCTGGCTGCCGACTGACCTTGAGAAACATGCTGGTCATAGCTGATAAGCTAGCTGCATCTAACGGAACTTTAATAGGTCCTACTTTTCTACCTTGTTTAACCTCCCGCAAAGCCAATATTGCTGCGGTTGCGGCATGCACACCAGCGTACACAGATGATAGTGGTAAGCCCGTGAACACAGGATCTAGACCAAATACCTGTCGAATTGCATGAACATCGGTATAGTGCCCCATGGCAGCAGCAATCACCCCCTCATAGGCTTTTTGCCCTTTTTCCAATGCGCTTTCATCAGAAAAACCCGGTAGTGATACATAAATGATATTTGGGTTTATCGCGATTACATCATCAACACCAAGTCCTAATTTTTGCATCACACTAGGACTAAAGTTCTCTATTAAAATATCAGCAGTTCGAATTAATTGCTTAACCGATTGAAGCTCATAGGCATCTTTCAAGTTAACGCGTAAGTGAGATTTATTTCTGCCGAGAATTTTATTAGCGGAGTGTTTAAAGATAGGCCCATCGATAGGCTCAACCGCTATCACTTCAGCTCCTTGATCAGCCAACAGCATGCCCGTCAAAGGCCCTGCATAATAACAACCAAAGTCGACAACTTTGGTATTCTTAAGGGGAATATCTAACATCACTAAGCATCCTAAAACTATGAGAGGGAAATCAGCCCAACGAGCTAGGCTCGTATTAGCAGCTATTCAACAAATTCAGCACTGACGAATACATCGCCGATACGAATATCGTAGCAACATGTAAACATGAGTTCAATACGATTTTCGTAGCAATAGAGCTAAATATTATTTTTTAGTGTTAGCTAGAGGCAGTATTCTTTGTAATACACAGACGCAAATACAACGTGATAAGCAGCCTTTAAAATAGGCTACCGATAACATGTAAAAGCTATTTAAAATAGGTCGTTAGGCTGAAATTCACCAACGCTATCCATAGGGGTGATGTTTAAAATAGTCAACTAAATGATCGATAATTGATCGGATACGAGAAGTTAAATGCCTGTTTGGAGGGTAAATGGCATTCAGTGAAAAGTCGCCGGTTTGCATATTCTCAAAGAGAACATTAACCTCTCCACGTTCAATATAATCTTTCACCAAATAAATCGGTACTCTGCCTATACCTACACCACTGAGCACCATATTAACAATCGCTTCAGGCGAATTTGATCTAAATGAGCCTTTAATTGGCACAGCAAACATCGTTCTCCCCTGCTTAAATTTCCAATGCATGGGATCGACTGACGAACTGAAAATAAGGCAGTCGTGTGTAGAGAGAGCATCTGGGTGCTTCGGCACGCCCATACGGTTGAGGTACTCAGGGGAAGAAAATACAACAACACTCATATCAAGTAGTTTTCTGGCAATTAAGCTTGAGTCCTCTAATTCGCCAAAGCGAATTGCCAAATCAAAACCATCTTCTACCAGCGAAACACGCTGATCAGACAGCTGCAAATCGATAGATACTCGCGGGTTGTTTTTTTTGAATAAATCTAAGGCCTTAACCAACTCATTACTACCAAACGAGGTTGGCGCAGCAATTCTGATTGGCCCAGCTAACTCAGATTGCTTAGTTTGAATGACCCCCTCTAACTCACTGTATTGATCTAAAATGGCGACACAACGGTCAAAATAGACACTTCCCAACTCAGTCACGGTGACACTTCTGGTCGTTCGGTTGAGTAACTGCGCTCCTAATTTAGACTCTAACTGCGCTACATATTTGCTTGCTAACTTAGTGCTAATTCCCAGCACTTTAGCCCCTCCTGTAAAGGACTTTTGTTTAGCAACAGCAATAAAGGTTTCCATTCCGGTTAACGTATCCATGAATTTCTCCTTATGAACGGTATGTTCACAGTCATTCTATAAAACTCTATATTATCATTTTGATATAGTTAATCTAATCTATACCCTGAATAGATTTTTACAACTCAATTATGGCTATAACGCAGAATAAATATCGATGGATAAAATGAATAACAAGCAAAGACAAGCGTACTTTAAAACACTTCAGTTAAGTGAAGTAGACGTAACATTTGCCGGGCTTAAAGCACTGCAAGAACAACATATCAAGCGCATTCCTTTTGAAAACCTAGATGTAGTTGTTGGTAGAGACATCATTTTGTCGCCAGATCATTTATTTCGCAAAATTATTGAAGGAAAAAGAGGCGGGTATTGCTTTGAATTAAACTTGCTATTCGCGTCACTGCTTCGCTCGCTGGGCTTCGAACCAAAATCGGTAATGGGGAGAGTTTGGCTCCGAAACCCTATGCAAATGCCTCCTCGTAATCACTTGGCTCACCTACTGAGATTAGAGGGGAAAACCTACCTCACCGACGTTGGTTTTGGCGCACTTGCACCAAGAGTGCCATTGGACATCCACTCTAGCCAAGAAATAGAAGATGGTGATGGAGTCGTTCGAGTCATCAATACACAACCTAACGAATACATGGTGCAACGAAAAGTGGATGGTCTATGGGAGAACCAATACAGTTTCGAAGATATCGACATTAGCTACGATGACATTGAGATAGCCAGTTTTTACATGTCAAAGAGTAAATCCTCTCATTTTTATCATCATAGATTTGTCGGCATATTTACCGAAAACGGCCGAATGGGCTTATTTGAAAATAAACTGACGAGGCGTGTAGGCATCAACACCGTGGAAAGCACAGAAATACTAACACAGGAAGAATGGTTAGCAGTTCTAAAAGACAGGTTTGATTTAGAGCTAGATTTCTCAGATGTTGAGCGCTTTATCTTATTTTCAAGAAACGAATGTTAGTTCCCTATTCAGGCTACTACAGCGGTATATTCAGCCCCATCATTTCATTCTATTTCCATTACTTGGTGCAATAACGTTTAGCTGTTTAAATAAGTAGTGTGTTTAAATTTCTATTACTTCAGGCTTAAGCAAAGAATACAAAATATTACCCAAAAAATGCTTGTACATATCGTCTATCTCTTCTTTAGATATGCTCCCACCACGTATAAGCATCTCCTGCCTTTCTGCTGGCTCTTTCACCATGTAGACAGTAGAGGAAAAATCGTTCTTTTCATAAAAAGCTTTACGCTTAATTCTCTGCTGATAATTGTCCGCCGTATCATCAAGCTCTTCAATATTAAGAACAATTCTTTGCTTGGCGTACTTACCTTTCATTGAATCTATGACCTTACTTCCGTAACCACCGGAACAACGCTGTTCAGAGATAGCAAAAAACTTCACGAAGACAATATCTTTGAACTCTTTAAGATAGATAAACCCAACCCATGTGTCTCGGTCGTAAAGGGCATGAAAACCAGCTTTGCCGTTTCTCATTCTATATTTAACAATCCAAGGCGGTAAGCGTTGAACTTTTGGAAAAGCTTCAAAAGATAGGCCTATGGCTTTCGCGTAATTAACATCATGTTTAGTTAGGGGTTGGAAATTAATAGTCATCGAGTATACCCACAAATATTCATAAGCTAAGAAAAAGCTTTATATTCAGAGATATAGAAGAACAAATAATAACCTATCGATATAAATAAAACATAAACCGCAGATGCTAAGTTATCCTATATCATGCAAGTATACTTCTATGAACAAATCATACACAGTCATTCCATAATCAAGCATATTATCATTTAAACATGGTTAATCTACTATTTACCTCGCTAGCAAAATTTCATTTTTGATTAACGAAATACTACGAGGACTTACCATGTCAAACGCACTTAAAATTTATAGTTTCCCTTTATCTGGTCACTCTCACCGAGTGATCTTATTCGCCAGCCTAGCAGGAATCGCATATGAAGTTGTCGATTTAGATCTAGCAAATGGCGAGCATAAGAAACCACCTTACCTATCAATTAACCCTGCGGGTCAGGTGCCTGCAATTGTCGATGGCAATACTGCAATTGCAGATTCTAATGCCATATTGGTCTATCTGGCACGAAAGTATGCACCGACTTTTCTGCCAGAAGATCCAGTAAATGAAGCTGAAGTACAGAAGTACCTATCACTTGCTGCAGGTGAAATTGCTTTTGGACCAGCGGCAGCAAGATTGATTAATGTGTTCAACGCCGATCTTGATCGCGAATTTACCCACAAAATTGCAGAACGGGCGCTAACTAAGTTAGAGACATCGCTGATAGGTAAAGACTTTCTTGTGGGTAACAAGCCTTCAATCGCAGATGTAGCTATCTACAGTTATGTTTCACATGCCCCAGAAGGCGACATTTCATTAGAGCCGTACACAAATGTTCGTCGTTTACTAAAGAACATTGAAGCTTTAGACGGCTTCGTTCCATTTAAGACAACTAAAGTTGGTTTAGCAGCATAATAAACTGCGTACTAACTCCTTTTCGAAGTGAGGAAATAACATGTCTACCGAATTATTTATGCTTGCTATGGCGGGTGGTATTATTTTACTGCTCACCTTAGTTCAAGGAACTCGAAACATTTTTGCCTTGGGTCTAGTGACTGCAGCTGGCAATCAACACGATATTGCTCCTTGGTCTGGATGGAATGACCGCCTAAATAGAGCGATTAAAAATCAAATCGAAGGAATCGTCATATTTGCACCAATTCTACTAGCAATAGAATTAGCAAACCTCAATAACGACACAACAGCACTGGGAGCACAGATTTTTGTCTTGGCTCGAGTCGCACACGCTATTGTTTATACCTTAGGAATTCCTTGGGTTAGAACAACTGCATGGGCTGCTGGTGTCGCAGGCATCGTAATGGTTGCATCGCCAATTATTGGTTAATTGAAGTGGGTTATTCGCTGTAGCCAAAACAACAGAGGTAGATATCGGAAGGTTTCGATATCTACCTCTTATGACATTGAAGCTGCGATAAGTCTGGTCCAAGGAAGTGATTCTGCGTCATTACTCCCTACTTTCGTTTATCTACTTATGCACGACAAACAAACCCCTTACACAAATTAAGTGACTGCAATATAGACACTGTGAAATACTGCTTTTACGGGTAAAAAGGAAAGAATCATGCCGCAAGAACTCATCTACAGAAAAAATGTATTAATGCTATTAGCCGACGGTTTTGAGTTAATGGAAACCTCTTGTTTTACAGATGTATTTGCTTGGGCAAGCTTTCATGACACGGTCGATATAAAGCTAACAAGCTCGTCAATTTCAGGCTCTGTAAAAAGCGCATTTGGCGATTTTAACCTCACCACAGAGTCAACTATTGCTCAATTAAACTTAGATAGTTTTGACGCACTTGCAATTCCAGGTGGAATGGAGTGGGCTGGCTTTTTTGAAAACTCCCTGTCGGACGAGTTTATAGAGGTAGTAAAACACTTTATTGCACAGAATAAGCCCATCGCCGCAGTTTGTGTCGCTTCAACTTGCATTGCCAAAAGTGGGGAATTTACAGGTAGAGAAGCAACCATCTATCACTCCCAAACGGGTAAACACAAAGCCAAGCTTGAAGAAATGGGGGTAAAGTTTATTGATAAACCAATTGTTGAAAGTGGCAATGTCATCACATCAACGGGGCCAGGCACCGCTGTTGAAGTTGCATTAGCATTGCTTGGCAAGCTGACAGATAGAAGCACAGTTCAGGCGACACGTCACATGATGCGTATCCCCCAGCCAAACAAAGACTGGTATCACCCCCAAGTTCAATAAACCATGCCAAAACAAGCTGGCTTTTGTTTTTTGACTTTCGGTTTTTAGATGAGGAGCATCAAGTGAATAATCCTTTCCATTTATCGTTCACAGTACCCAATTCACGGGAAGCTGAAGCATTTTACATTGACGTACTAGAGTGCAAGAAAGGCAGAGACACTTGTAATTGGATTGACGTTATATTTTATGGGCACCAATTAACCATTCATCAAGAAAGTGAAAAAGTGCCGTCTCAAGCGATTGATCATTTTGGCGTAATTCTAGGTAAAGAAGAATGGCGGGCCGTATTTAAAAAGCTTCAATGCCTAGGTACTGAGATTGTATTAGCCCCCACTAAGTCGAGCGATGGAAGCAAAAGTGAGTCTGGCAAGTTCATTATTAAAGATCCTGCACAGAACCTAATTGAGTTTAAATTTTACAAATGTCACTCTGCACCTTAGCAACTTTGTTGCAGATGCAACACAAACAGATTTCTCATCGCATCAGGCCCTTTTACGCTGTATAGGAACACTAGCTTGGCTGAACTATTTAAGAACGTATTTAATCCTCAATTTGTCCAACAGTTAGTTATTCGCATTAAATCATGTTACGCAGATTTTGACGATGTAGCCTTTCAGACATTGGTTTTTGATGAAGACTGGGAAGGAAGAGAGTTAAAGCAAAGAATGCGTCATATTAGCGTCTGTTTACGCCAATATTTGCCTGACGACTTGAGCATAGCATTTGATATTATTCGACAGATCGCTATCGACTTTGGCGAGGAAATGGACATCGCTCCGATGGTGTTCCCGGATTTTGTTGAACATTACGGGCTAGAACACCCCAAGTCTCTTGACCTATTGGAACATCTAACTCGATACTCTAGTAGCGAATTTGCTGTACGTCCCTTTATTGTAAAGGAGCAAGATTCAGTGATGAAACTAATGTATCGTTGGGCTCATTCTGATAATTACCACGTTCGCCGTTGCGCCAGTGAAGGCACACGCCCACGATTACCTTGGGCAATGGCTTTACCTGCTCTAAAAGAAGAACCTATGCCTATTTTACCGATTTTAGAGCAACTTAAAGACGATCCTGAACTGTATGTTCGACGCAGTGTCGCAAATAATCTTAATGACATAGCCAAAGATCATCCGGACTTTGTAATCTCCTGCGCAAAAGCCTGGCTTGGGCAGTCTAAAAATACAGACTGGGTGGTTAAACACGGCTGTCGTACCTTACTCAAACAAGGGCACCCTAAAGCACTTTCGCTATTCGGTTTTCGCCCACCTGACCATCTGGCAGTAAGCGAATTACAATTTGATAACAAAGTACCTATGGGAGGGGTTCTAAATTTCAGCTTTGATCTTATCTCTAATGATAGCCAGCCGCTGGGCAAGCTTCGCCTAGAATTTGCGATAGACTTTATGAAAGCCAACGGCAAGCAAGCTCGTAAAGTTTTTCATATCTCCGAAGGCGTGGTAAATGAAACGCAAAAGTCGGTAACCAAGACCTTTTCTTTTAAGGCTATTACAACACGAAAATACTATGTGGGGGAGCACGGATTGGCGGTTATTGCGAATGGTGTAGAGATCACACACGGTTCTTTTTCTCTTTGCTAGTGTTATAGTGAAGAGCTATCTCCTCTTCAATTGTGCTGCAATTTTAGGAGTTAAATGAACACGTTTCTTAAAGTGAGTCAGAATGAGTAGTACCGAGACACAACTTTACGTTTTCGTTTCAAGCCCATGTCATTAGCATATTTTCAGTGAACAGAAGACGCAGAACTAAAGGTGGAAGTAGATATATAGGCAGATATAGAAGCAGAGCCATTAGAGATGATAAGGAGCTTAACAACCAAATCTAACGGCTCAAGTTAACGCTAGGTCTAATAACCAAAGTGATGAGAAAGCCAATGTTAAATAGAAACCACCATGTCCTTCATTACTTGACCATAACCGCCAGATAACAAGCCGGTGATCTGACCATCTTCTACCTCTAGATTAACCGTAATCAAGCTAGGAGAAGGTGTATTCATAAAATCCCCTTGCCCAATATGCATGATAGTTTTATCTACCCCCGCTTTATCCCAAAGTAAGCAAGCCAATGGCCCCGCTGCCATGCCAGTCGCAGCCTCTTCGGTAATACCGTAGCGTGGTGCAAACATTCGTGCTGTGGCATCAAGTTCGTTTGAATCAGTGGTAAATACGTAATATCCAATAAGATCTAGCTGTTCACTAATCTCATTAATCAAGGCTAATTTTGGTTCAATGGCTTGAAGCGTTTGCTGGTCTTTCACCGCTAATACGATAAAACTGTTTCCTGTATTTACGCGAAACACAGGGATATCTGCGTCTAAGTCCCTATGAGTTAAACCTAGTGATTCTAATACGGGTTCCAGTTCAATCTCCTGATAGCTAGGAGCTAGTTGCTCCATGTAGGCCATCCCCTTATCTAGAATAATCTTTCGAGGACCATCGACGGTTTCTTTTGATGTTTGGCCATCTGACACAAGATCCAGTGAGGCTAAGTAAGAAAATGTCGCTATCGTTGCATGACCGCAATGCGCAATACGCATAGTCGGCGTAAAGAAATCAAGCTTAAACCCTTCGGTTTTGGACTGAGATACAAAGGCCGTTTCAGAAAGACCAACTTTTTGAGCTATTGAAAGTTTTTCATCTTCACTATATCCATCAGCATCCAATACAACACCCGCTGGATTTCCGCCTTTCCCGTTTTTTACAAATGCATTCACAATTTGTACGGGAACACTTTTGGTATTTTCGTGAGTTTGATTCATAATTAATTGTCCTGTTTACGAGTATACCGTCTTATTTAAGCAGTCAAATATCGCTTTTTAAACTTGTATAAATATGAATAAAACTAATATATATAAACTTGCGCAAGCAGCGCCCTTGCTCAGTACGTTAGCAAAAGAAAGAAGTTTTAGTCAGGCTGCTGAGAAGCTGGGGATTTCCCAGTCAGCGGTTAGCCATCGAATTAACTTACTAGAAGAAACAATCGGTTATCCGTTGGTTCAGCGCACTACTCGAAAATTTGAACTGACAGACTTTGGACAAATTTTAACTAGGGCTTGTCAAGAAGGAATGGACCGATTTGAACAAGCTTTCAAAGAGCTTGAAAGCTATTCTAATCAAGGTATAACAAGACTATCAGTTTCATCCTCGGTTGCCATGAAATGGCTAGTGCCCCACATGGGCAATGCAAAAAAGCACGGTGTAGAGCTCGTTTTAGATGTCAATGAGAGTACAGCTAATCTAGAGAATTCAACGGTAAGCGCTGCCATACGGTTTGGACAAGGCCCTTATCCTGGTCTGCATGCTGTCAAGCTGACAAAAGCTCAAATGATTCCTGTGGTGAGTCCACTTTATCAAGGTGAAGGCCTAAACTCCCCCAAAGCAATTATATTAACCGACTGTACAGCCGAACAAGATGGCCTTGATTTTAGCTGGCAAAGTTATGGGGTTAGCCCAGAAGATACTCTTACCTTTGAGCGTACAGACTTAGTATTACAAGCAGCCATTAGTGGCATGGGAATCGGGTTGGGTCGTACCTTGTTGGTCGAAAGAGACATTGAACTAGGGTTTCTAAAACCTGCTGGAGTCGCTAAAACTCTAGATGCCGCCTATTGGCTTGTCTGTTCACATGGTTTTGCTAAAACCCAACGTTTTGAAAAGCTAAAAAGCTGGTTGTTAAACGAAATGAGTTAACCATGGGTCGTACTCACTCGCTTAAACCAGCTACATTAAAGCAACTACCTTTTCCTTTACTTAGTCGACGTTAACAATCGATAGTAACCTCAGCAAGCCTACCATCGTCACTAGCTGCTGGCCGAGCACAACAAAGAACAATTTCGCAGTCACTATCGAAGTCGCATTGTGGTTGCTGACGATAGTTAACATTTCCGGCTTTTTTCTCAACCACGCAACTGCCGCAAGAACCGTTTCTACACCCGAAATCAGGGGTTAAACCATGTTGTTCAGCAAACTCAAGTAAGGTTCCTTGTTCAGGCGTCCACTCTTGCTCCACTTGAGACTTCTCGAACGTTATTAGCGCCTGTTCAGCATCTTTAGCAGCTGGCTGAGTACTTTGTATTGCCGCTCGAACGATGGCTCCAGGTCCGAATGCTTCAGCAAAAATATTGTCATCGCCAATACCAAGCCCCAAACACATGTCGTACATAGATTGCATATAAGATTGAGGGCCACAAATGAAGACTTGGTAGTTATCAAGCCTTAAAGCCGCTTTAAGTACCTCAGCGTCTAATCGCCCGTGCACTTGATAATCAAGGCCTGGTTGTGCACCTTGCGGATCAGTTAGCGCCCAATAAACCTTCATTAAACCTTGTGAACGCGCGGCTAATTGATTTAGTTCGTCATAAAATGAACGTTCCTGTGATGTTCTCGCTGAACAAAAAACGTATAGCTCACGTAAATGCCTAGTACGAGTGATATCCAAAATACAATGCCTAACCATCGACAATATAGGCGTAATACCAATACCGCCCGCCAATAAAATTGCAGGTCTTTCTTCTAGCGGGTCAATATAAAAATCCCCTCTAGGCGCCTTACATTGAATAATGTCACCAACCGCCAATTCGTTGTGCATGTAATTTGAAAATACACCGTTAGCTTCTCGTTTAATGGCAATACGATAATGCTCATCATGAGGAGAGCTCGCCAGTGTATACGTGCGAATGAGCGATTGACCACCGACATTGCCTTTTAGCGTTAGGAATTGCCCTGCCTCAAATGCCGCTTTAACGCCAGTCACAGGACTCAAATAAAAGGCTTTCACATTGAGGCTTTCTTGTTCAACCTTAACAAGGCGATAGTCCTGCCATGTATGCAGTTTTTTTTGCGACTTTTTTTGCGCTTCAGCAGCCAGCCATGTGCCCGTAATTTCAGTAGTTGGAGCATAATTATCAAAGTCAAAAACAAACGGTAAAACCCCTACCATTCGAACTAGACGTGTCACTTTAAACTGCCAAGCGCGTTCTGCACCTTTAAAGTGTTCAATGTCAGATTCCTGCCAAAGCACTTCAGCATGTCCGGTTAAAGAAACAACGTCCCCACGTTCAAAGTCGATAAACAAAAGACCTGCGGCTGAGTTAACCTGGAAATTCCCAAGCGTATTAAAATGATTGTTCCCCAAATAGTCAGGAATAGTTAGGGTTCTATTATCATCAATGCGAACAAAGCCCGGCTTTCCACCTCGATGAGACACATCAGCACCAGAAGCTTGCCCGGCAACTGACTCGCCACTATGGCTAGCCACAAAAAACGTATCCGCTTGCTCTATAAGCGCTATCGTAGCCTCGTCAAAACAGGTTAACTTCTCAATAGCAATTTGTGGCTGATCTGCTCTTGCTTTTATATTTCTCGATTGAATATATTGAGGGCAATTACCAAACGTTTGATCAATGGTTAACTCGAAGCCTGTTTCGCTCGTTTCGCTGAGGGTTGCTGAGAATCTATTGCGACGACGAGTCGGTAGCTCTATCCCTAAAAACCCAACCTGTAGACCAGTAGCAAGTGAGTTTCCTAGCGGGTCCCCGGGCAACGGCTTGGTATTTATCTGAATACGATATTCATCGAGAGTTGATATAAACCCTGGTTCGCCACACAAAATTGACGCCCACACTTGGCCACTTGAATCAGCGTGCCCTGCCAACAAAAATGAAAGCTGGTGGTAAAACTCCCGGTGTTGCTTTGGTAAGTGGTCACGAATAACTCGCTGACCAAAGGTTTCCATGCGCTCCCGAACGCCAAGCTTCTCTTGAATGTATTGCTCGCCTTCGTGGAATGGCGAATTTGAAACATTAATCTCCATTGTTCTTCTCCTCGTCAGCTAAGCATACTTCAACAACTTCTGGTGGTAAAAAGTGCAAATCAAAACCGGCACTCACCCAAATGCTTGACCAGCAAATTTCAACCACATCAAATAATTTTCGCCAATGCATATCAAAATTCCTCTGTTAGAAAACTAAGTGACACTTAAGCACCGGGGCCACAGTCAATACAATTTAGTGGCGGCTGCGGTCCCATGCCCATTTCCTTCAGTAAAACTCTTAGACCTGTGCGCAATCCCTCTTCAATGACGGGGTGGTAAAATGGCATTTGCAACACTTCGCTGACCGTCATCCGCATTTGAATAACCCACGCTAGCAAATGAGCGAGATGTTCATGGCTAGGACCTATCATTTCAGCACCTAATAGACAGCCTGTTTCTTTATCTCCATAGAGGCGCATTACCCCCTTGTTGACTATCATAACTCTCGCTCTCCCTTGGCTTTCAAAGCTCACCTCGCCTGCAACAAACTTATATCCACTTTGCATAAGTTCGGCGTAAGACCTACCGACTGTTGCAATTTGAGGATCAGAAAAAACGATGCCAAGCGGTACTTTTCTCGCTCGCTTATAGACCTCTGGAAAGCGACCTGCATTTTCGCCAGCTAAGCGCCCTTCATCTGACGCCTCATGTAAGAGTGGCAAGTCCCCATTGACATCTCCGGCGATAAATATATGACTACTACCACATTGCATTGAAAGTCGATCGTACATTGGAATGCCTCGTTCATCTCGGATCAAAGTCGTATTCTCTAACCCCAAATTATCGATGTTCGTTCGCCTGCCAGTAGCAGCAAGTAAATAGTCAAACACTTGCACTTGCTCTTCGTCATCAGGTGTTGACGCAAACCTAATTTCAACCCCCTCACTAACGCGCTTTATCGATTGCGTTTCGCTAGTACTGTGAAATGGAAACTCCGCTTTAAAAGTGTTGATAGCATAGTCTTTGACCAAAGGGTCTGTCAGCGGACCTACTGAGTTGCGGGCACCAAATAAGTGGACATTAACCCCGAGTCGGTGAAGGGCTTGCCCTAATTCCAAACCAATCACGCCGGCGCCAAACACTGCAACTGACTTAGGAAGGTCATTCCATTCGAACACGTCGTCATTGGTGATGAGTAAATCCTCTGCACCCTTTAAAATATCAGGAACAAAAGGTATAGAGCCCGTTGCAATCACAACCTTATCAGCCTTTAGCAGTTGGCCATTAGATAACGCTAAGGTGTGATCATCGACAAACTTTGCATATGCTTGGATACGATGCTCTGGTTCAAATTCATCTATGTCTTTCTTGACGAAATCTACAAAACGATCTCGTTCACGCTTCACTCGGTCCATCAACACAGTTCCCATCACCTCTGGGACACCGACATTCAGTCCGAATTGCTGAAATACTTGAGTGTGGTGACGCGCCTCTGCTGGAGCGATAAGCAGTTTCGAAGGCATGCAACCAACACGGGCACAGGTTGTGCCGTACTCCCCTCCTTCAATCAAGGCAATATTATTAGTAAATTTACGTGCTTCACGGTAAGCGCCCATGCCTGCAGTACCTGTCCCAATAATTGCGATGTCGACCCGTTTAATTTCATCGTTCATTTGAATATGCTCCACACACTAAAAAGCCTTCTTTGGCGAACTAGTTTCCTGACTGTCAGGTGCCTTTAAACGCTTGTATTGATGAAAGTAAATTTTCATTTTTTCAAATAACTTAGCGCTGATCACAAGACCAATAGCCCCTAGTAAGACTGGCTCAAGCAAGAATACCCAGCCCTGTTGACTTTGAATTATTAAGATGGGATTAGCACCTGCTGGCGGGTGAAGCGTATTAGTGATTACCATCACAGTGATCGCTAGCCCTGTGGCGACAGCAACCGTCCATGCACCAAAATCAATGTACTCAGCGAACAACAAGCCGATTGTTGCGGTTATGAGGTGGCCTCCAATAACATTTAAAGGCTTTGAAAATGGGCTTAAAGGTGCAGCAAACAACAGTACTGCAGTTGCGCCAAACGGCGCCATCAATAACTGCCATCCACTATTCATTGACTGGCCAATCGATAAAAGACCAATCCCTATCATCGCTGCCGTACCGCCCAAAATAGCTATCAATATCTTCTTCATCTTTAATCTCAAATTGCAAAGTAGACCACTCTGTCTACCTATTGATTTACAATATAGACAAGTCGGTCTACCTGTGTCAATATCACTTCATTAAATAAGGTGAAAAAATGATCGACAAAAGACAGCACTTATTAGAAACAGCACTACAACTTTTTTATAGAAATGGTGTGCAAGCTGTTGGTATTAATGAAATTCTTAAAACTTCTGGCATTGCAAAGAAAACACTTTATCACCACTTTGCAAGTAAAGATGATTTGGTGATTGCAGCACTGAATGCTAGAGATGAAAAGTTTTGCAATTGGTTTGAGAGTCTACTAAAAGGGTCAAAATCCAACAGTGAAATGACAGAGAGAATGTTCGACGGGTTATCTCAATGGTTTAACAACAAAGTAGATAGCTTAGATGGATTTAGAGGGTGCTTCTTCATTAATACATCAGCGGAATTTAGTGACGCCAATAACCCTATCTCTATCCGTTGTAAAGAACACAAGCAAAGAATAAAAACGATCATAGCTAGTCATTTAGTTAAAGCTGATGAATCGTATTTAGAATCGCTATGCACATTAAAAGAAGGCGCTATTGTTTTAGCGTATGTTTGTGATGACAAACAAGCCGCTGAGAAAGCACGTGATACCGCTCGCAAGCTGATAAACAACTAGCAACAGAAGCAACGTCGTGTTCTAGACTCTCTAATAGTGTGTATCTAAGAGCAATATGCCCCCTTCCAATTAAAGACACTTGGTTTCAAACTTAAGACGTTACGCCAACTTATCGCTTGGCGTTTTAATTAACATAGTCCTCATTGAGTTTTTAAGCCCCCTTCATATGAGGAATTTATACATGAATGCTATCGCAAAAAATACTGCGACTCACTACGCTCGCTTCGTAAACCCCGTAACTGAACTCTTACAACCGGTTGCCAACGTTATTGCCCGTATCTACGTTGCAATGGTGTTCTTTCGTTCCGGTTTAACAAAGCTAAATGATTGGGACTCAACACTGATGCTGTTTGAGTATGAATACAGTGTGCCTTTGCTCAACTTCAAGGTTGCAGCATGGATGGCCACCATTGGTGAGTTAGTGTTACCAATGTTGCTTATCGTAGGTTTGGCAAGTCGATTTAGTGCCGCAGGCTTATTAATCGTTAATATTGTTGCTGTTATTAGTTTAGAAGAGATTGCACCAGCAGCTTATAACGAGCACTTAATCTGGGGCGTTATTTTAGCGCACGTCATTATTTGGGGTGGCGACAAACTATCTATTGATAATTTATTGAAACGTAAATTAAAGCAGCAGCTTATTAGCCAATAAGCTGCTTTAACATTTGCTTTGCATGATGCGCCGGTTTTGGAAACATCCTCATGTGCGCTGCATTAATAGCCCCCTCTTTAAGCAGCTCAATATGACGTGCAATTTCCAGATGATTTTCAAAACCAGCATCTTTTGCTAATTCGCTAAAATAGCGCTCCAACTTTTGTTTATGCTCGGAAGATTGTTGGAAGAGTGGATGTGTAACTTCCATAAACTCCGAGGACGCTTTAACAAACATGCAGCCCTTAAAGCCCTCCTCGTCAAACCATTCTTCCAACGCATCAAACACACAAAACAGCTTACTCAGAGGATCGCTAGAAAGTGCCTCGACCCGTCCTTCTAGCCAGTTGCGAAAATTGGTATCCCGCCGCTCAAGAACAGCAGACATCAGAGCATCTTTATTTGAAAAGTGACTATATATTAATGTTTTAGAAATACCTGTCTCTTTTGCAATAAAATCCACCCCCGTTGCATGAAAGCCGTGTTGATAAAATACTTTTAATGACTTTTCCAATAACTCTTCTTTCTTTGAAGGCCTCATTTACCGCTCCATTATCACCGTTTTGAAAAGTGTAACACAAGTTTCTGAACAGAACAGTACAAAAAGTACTTGCGCAATTTTTAAACATACCTTATTGTACAGATCTGTTCAGTTACTAACCAAGGTGATGACAATGGACGAACTAAGTAAGATTATTAATTACGTAACGTTGAGTGCAGAGGTCTTTTATTCAGGTGGACTATGCGGGATTCAGTCCATTGGTGGCAGTGATAACGGACATCTTCATATTCTTGAGTCGGGCAAGTTAACAGTAATTACCAGTGACGGGCACAAAGTCTGTTTGGATACACCGTCGGTAATTTTTATACCTTGTGGCGCTGAGCATAGAATTATTTCAAGCGAGTCAGATAATGCCAAGCTCATCTGTGCAACAGTTAAATTTAACTCGGTCAACAGTACAACGCTGACAAGATCGTTACCGCAATTCATCTATCATGAGATTACTGAAGGCGATCCAATAGGAATCACAGCTCAGTGGTTATTCGACGAAGCGTTTAAGGAAATGAACGGACGTCAAGCCATGATAGACAAGTTGACCGATATCTTTTTACTGCAAATTTTACGGGACATCGTCAGCAAAGGTTTGGTTGTTCAAGGCGTATTGTCAGCAATGACGCACCCAAGACTTTCAAATGTTATCGATGCCATACACGCCGAGCCTGAAAAACAGTGGACCGTGGAGACACTGGCAGAAATTGCTGCGCTTTCTCGCTCTAAGTTTGCGGCTTTGTTTAAAGAAACGGTCGGCCAATCACCCAATCATTATATTACCGAATTACGCATAGCGATCGCACAGAATCTTCTTAAGAAAGGAAAGTCGATCAGTATTATCGCCAATGAAGTTGGCTACGAGCATGGTTCTGCATTGGCAAGAGTCTTTAGGAAAAGCTTAGGCGTTTCGCCAACTGAATGGATGAGCAATCGCCGATTATAGTACCAGTCACAACTTTGAGTTGAAGGTGAGTAAAGTCCACCTTTGATCTTACTGCTCTGCTTTTCATCCCTTTAATGCAGCGCCTTCAACTCCTTTTTTAATTAAAGCGTATATCCCACCGAGAAAAAACCTACACTTATTAATGAAACATTACGTGGAATATCTATGTCTATTACCGTATCAAAGGTATACAACAAGAAGTATGGAAAAAAATAGTGGATGATTTAAGTAAAATAATTAATCACATATCGCTGAGTGCCGAGGTGTTTTATACCGGCGGGCTATGTGGCATACAAACTATCGGTGGTCACGAGGGTGGTCATCTGCATATTCTTAAATCGGGAAAACTCACAGTAATGACCAACGAAGGTCATAAAGTTTGTTTAGACACACCGTCAGTTATCTTTCTACCAAATGGCGTGGAACACAAAGTTATTTCGAGCGAATCGGAAGATGCCACCTTAGTTTGCGCAACAATCAACTTAGGCTCGGCAAACAGCAGCGTATTAACCAAATCACTACCGCAATTTATCTACCATGAAATTGATGCGAACGACCCTATTGGTAGTACTGCCCAATGGTTATTTGACGAGGCGTTTAACGAGTTTGAAGGTCGTCAGGCAATGATTAATAAATTGACCGACATTTTCCTACTTCAAATATTGAGAGATGTTCTCGATAAAGGGGTCGTTGTGCAAGGTGTTTTGTCTGCGATGACGCATCCGAGACTTTCAGCTGTTATCGAAGCGATTCATGCTGAGCCTGAAAAACCTTGGACGGTGGAATCGCTTGCTGATATTGCTGCCCTTTCTCGTTCTAAATTCGCTGCTTTATTTAAAGAAACCGTTGGCCAAACACCCAATCAATACGTGACAGATTTACGTATTTCGATGGCACAAAACCTACTTCAACAAGGTAAGCCAATCAGTATGATTGCAAATGAAGTCGGCTACGAACACGGGTCAGCACTTGCCAGAGTTTTTCGCAAAAGCCTTGGAGTTTCACCTAGCGATTGGCTAAACAACAAAGATTAATTTCTTCTCCAAAATTCACTCAACGTTAACCGACCATACGATTAGTCTCTGGGGATAAACCATTTATCCCCAAAATCCATAAATTCCGCTTTCTTTTACGTTAAAAACCAATTTAGCCCTCATCTTCGATAAAAATATTTTTTATTATAAACAAGAGCTTAACAAAAAAACCTCCATAATTTCCCAGAGAAAAATCAACAAAAGACTTTTGGTTTAGAACCAAGGTGTTTTGGATGCAACAAGCAAAATAAAACGCCGTATTCTAACCACAGTAAACATTTACTACCCAGACCGGGCTAACCAATATGAAGAGCGTTCGCCCAACCATTAAATGAAAGTTAGGAGCTTACAATGAAATTTTCTACTCTAATTAAATCTTTAAGTGTTGCTGCGGCATTTACCATGAGCAGCTTTGCATTCGCGGTTGATAACAACATCAACGTTACCGACAACGATCTTGCTATACACGGTTACGACCCTGTTGCTTACTTTACAAAAGGTAAACCAACAAAAGGGATTGCGAAATACTCTGCGACTCACGAAGGCGCTATCTACAATTTCTCTTCGGTAGCTAACCGTGACAAGTTCAAATCAAGCCCAGAAAAATACGCGCCTCAATTTGGTGGCTATTGTGCAATGGGCGTTGTTCTTAACCAAAAATTAGATGTTGACCCATCTGCCTGGTACATCGCAGACAACAAACTTTACTTGAACCTAAACAAGACCGTTCAAAAGAAATGGATGGAAGATGTGTCAGGCAATATCAACACTGCACACCGCACTTGGAATGGTATCGAGTACGTCGATGCAAAAGTGTTAAGCGAAGAATAATCATAATTCCTTTAGTTGGAGAATTGATATGAACAAGCAATTATTAGCGAGTGCTGCATTAGCAGCCGTGCTTTCCTCTGCCATTGTTATGCCGGTAGAAGCGGCAGCAAAAGAAAAGTGCTACGGCGTTGCCAAAGCTGGACAAAATGACTGCGGTAATTTGGCAGGTACACATTCATGTGCTGGTCAATCCACTGTAGATAATGACCCTGGCGAATGGAAGCTTGTCGCCAAGGGAACCTGTAAATCAATTGGCGGCATGTTAAAAGCAGAAGCCAAGAAGAAATACAACGCTAGTAAAAACAGTTAGTTGAGTTTGATGGGAGATAGTCAATGAAAAGCGATCACACAAAATTGCCGTATGTTGGGGTTGGTTTGCGTCATGCTCATTACCATGACGCCTTGACTACTCCTGTCGATATTGACTTTGTTGAAGTTCATGCAGAAAACTTTATGGCACAAGGTGGAGCAACACCTAGCTATTTGCAAAAAGTCAGTGAGCACTACCCTATCAGTCTTCACTGTACAGCACTAGGCTTAGGTTCTGCGCGTACCATGCCTCCTTCTATGCTTGCTAATTTGCAAGCGCTTATTAGCAATGTTAATCCGATGCTCGTATCAGATCATGCTTGTTATACATGGAGCCACTGGATGAACAAGCCCGTGCACTTGGGTGATTTACTTCCCATTACTTTTACCGAAAGTGCGTTAAAGGTATTTGCAGAGAATGTTGATGAATTACAGCAAAAGCTGCAACGGCAGATACTGATTGAAAATTTGTCTAATTACATTCAATTTTCAGATCAAGATATGTCTGAAACAGAGTTTTTAGTCAGACTTACAGAGCTATCTGGTTGTGGATTGCTTATCGACCTTAACAATATCCTTGTATCAGCTCACAACTTATCGGTTGAATCTCAAGAAGACTACGCAAACGCTTGGCTGAACGATATTACACCATCGGTTGTTAAAGAGATTCATCTTGCAGGCCATACAAAGGCGGGACAAGGAGAACTAGCAATAGATGATCACAGCCACCCTGTATCACCTGACTGCTGGCATTTATACCGCTTTGCAATTGCACGTTTTGGTGCTGTACCAACATTAGTCGAGTGGGACAACAACTTGCCGGATTGGCAAACCCTAGTAGGGCAAGCAAGGTTAGCTAAAGATATCGCCCGCGATACACTAACTGCAAACATAGGTTAAGACGATGAATAGTGATGTACGTCAATTAGTTGCGCAAGAGCAACAGGCATTTATTGAGGCGATATTTTCACAAAATACTGCCGAAGATAAAGGCATGACCAATGGATTGATCGCTTATCGAAACAACATTAAGGCCACGGCTGCTAACGCGCTTTCAATCATCTATCCAACGGTTGTTAGCCAGATTGGCCAAGAGTTAATGGATTATATCTGTCAGGTTTTGTTGTTTAAACAGCCTCCCTGCCATGGTGATTGGGCTGAGTGGGGAGTTGGATTACCTAATTTTTTAAAGACGCTCGATATATTAGATGAATATCCATTCGTCGCTGAATCTGCTCGATTAGATCTAGCAGTTCACCAAGTAGAACGAGCAACAAACAGTTGGTTTGAGCAGGACTCACTAGCATTGCTTGGTGAAGCAGAGCTGGACGATGTGTTCATTAAACTCAACGATTCAGTGCAATTTTTTAATAGCCCATTTCCAATTGCAAATCTGCGCCTAATTGCTGAGCAAGATAAAGCTGCTATGTCAGCACTGGAAAATGCAATTTGTGAAAACAATCTACAACAAAATGTACTGATCTATCGTCCTGAGTTTAAAGCACAAGTGCAAACAATAGATGCAACAGAACTCGAGTGGTTAACATTGCTTTCTAAAGAGTTATCGATAGGCGAGTCACTTGATGTAATCAACCCAACGAATTTTGACTTTACCCAATGGTTACCCATTGCGCTTGAGCGCAACCTACTTTCAAAGTTGTACACATTTTAGGTCACCATTAATATTTTAGGACACATATTTATGTTGCACGTTACAGAAAAGTCTTCGTTATCAGCGAAAAAAGAACTGACTCGACAACAGTTTAAAGATATAGCGAAGCAACAATACCGAGATTTGGTTAAAAGCTTTACCGTATTAGTTGTATGGCTTTGTTTCGCTATTTTATTCCTAAGCACCTATAGCTATGCTGCAGAAGCGCCTAAAGGTTTTTCCATCAATACCCTTGACGGACAAGAGTTTTCATTGTCCTCGTATCAACATAAAAAGCCCGTATTTCTATTTTTTTGGGCAACATGGTGCCCAATTTGTAAAAAAGAGATCCCTCGAATTAAGGCTTTACACAAAGAGTTTGGTGATCAAATTGAAGTGCTGGCAATCAATGTTGGTTATAACGACTCATTGGAGAACATTCGCAAATATCAACGCACTTACAACACAAACTTTCCAATGGCTTATGATGAGCACAGTCTTGTGTCGGAGTCTTTTGGCGTCTTTGGTACGCCAACGCAAATCGTAATCGATATCGATGGAAAGCTCAGATATCAGGGCAATGAATTCCCTGAGGGACTAGAAAATGCTTTGCAAATGTTAAGCACGTCAACCAGTTCAAATGACGAAGATAATTAAATGCTAGCGCTAAACATACAGCGAAAGTAGTTCGGTTTTGCCGAGGGCAAACTCAAATGAGTGGTACGGGATGATACTTCCTCTTCCTTCTTTCATCATAGAGTCAATCCCAAACAGTACCAGCCCTCGGCACTTTTCTTTAGTACAAGAATCTATCAACTTGTACGCTGAGCAACAAATCTAGGTATATCGAACAAGTAATTTACGACGATTTAGTTCAATAATCATTTCGGAAACAAAGCAATAAACAACAATTTTGTTAACTCAACACTCAATAACAAGCACACGTTATTAACGATAAAATGGATGATTTCAATGAGGTATTATATTTCTACTGTCATGCTTGCTTTGGCGTTTATAAGTCAACTTGCTAGCGCATATCAATTCACGCCTAAGAGCAGTAAATACTCTTCAAATATAAGACCTCTTGGCTACAGCATGACGATTGATTCAAAAGCCCTAGGTAGTGCAATGGACATTGACATTTACCTACCAGATTCTTATGCCAAAAGTACAAAAAGCTACCCAGTTGTCTACCTTTTCGATAGCGAATATCTGTTTGACATTACTGTTGCTAGTATGAAATCACGCTGGCAAAGAGAACTAGCACCAGAAGCAATTATTGTCGGCATCAATACAACCAGCATTCATGCTCGAATTAATTTCGCAATGCCCATAAAACGCCCTAATGGTTCGGTATTTGCTGGTCATGCAAAACCTGAAAAAATGGCTCAATTTGTTTCCTCAGAGCTAAACACGTTTATTGAACAGCACTACCGAACCGCCCCATATCGCGTAGGCATTGGGTTATCGCCGACAGCGACGAACATCATTTACGATTTTTTGTTGGAAAAGCCTTTTTTTGACGTTCACATAGCACTTGCAAGTGACCTTCACTTTACCTCACTAGATGATGAGCCGTTATACCAGCTAATTGAAGCAAAGATAAAGAGCCACGCGAGCGCCTTTTTCTACCACAGTAAAGCGATGTCTGATTTTAGTGCCGATGACAGCGGTAAAAATACTTATCTAGCACTTCGTAAGAGAAACCAAGATAACCAAGGCCGACTCATTACCGCTCTCCCAGCTAATACAGAACATTATGCATTAGCTGCCCTTTCAATTGACGAGGCATTTGGGTATTTGTTTCCACGTGATGTCTGGTTGCCCGATTACAGCGTATTCAGAGATTCGGCTACACCGGTAAAAGACATAGTCAATTTTTACAATGAGCGAAGCCATAACGTTGGTTACCAAACCTACCCTTTAATCGATAGCTATTGGTCGATTAACAATATTCGAGCCCTCTCAGACCACCTCATTCGCCAAGAAAAACGAGTGCAAGCTAGACAGCTCATAGAGTGGACGCTCAGCGTAATTCCGGGAAATGGGCTGTTACATTTACTGTTAAGCAAAGTACATCTTAGTGAAAACAACATTGATTTGGCCAAATTACACGCAAATATTGCCATCGAACTCGCCATGCAACACGGCGATTCAGCAGAGTTGTTTATTGCGCACTTAGATGCCGTAAAAGCTGCGAATAAGCAGACAAAAAAACATTAGTTAAGAAGTTCGGCTTGCCATTTCAAGAAAGTGAGAGGGCGTCATACCCGTCCAACGCTTAAAGGATCGCCTAAAATTGGTGATGTCAGAGAATTTAAGTTCGTGGGCTATTTTTTCGTTGTTGAAACCTTGCTCTGTCAACAAAAACACCGCGGTTTGTTGGCGCATGCTATCAATTAGCTGTTGATAGCTCGTGCCATGAGAGGCGAGTTTTCGTTTTAACGTGGCCGCGCTATAACCAAGCTGCTCAGCCAACCACTCTAAGCTGACATCGCCTCGATTGGTTAACTGCTCAGATAAACGTTGCATCATAAACTGCAGAAAACCGACATTTTGCTTTTCCCTGGTGGTTTGTTTTAGATAGTGTGCAGTCAACACAGGGTTACTATCTGCCAACTCGGTTTTGACTAGCCCTAAATCAAACTTCACTTGGAGCGATGAAAATGAGGATTCCGCTGCATTAGAGAAACGGTAAGCAACCGGCAAATATGCTTGATACTGCTCAATATGATTGGGCTTTTCGTATGGGAATTTAAATTCTATTCGGCTAACAGGAATATCCTTCTGTTTCGCAATGCTCACCAACAAACTCACTAACATCTCGGTCATGAATCGTTGATACTCACGACTTTCGTTGCTAATTGCTTGGTTGAACAACAAGTATTTATGCTGTTTAGTCGCGGCACTGCGCATAAACATGAACGGGAAAATTGCCAGTTGTTTGCAAGTTACCACCCTTATCATGCTCTCAATATTTCTCGTGTGTTTTAGCGCCTGCCCTATTGCTCCAAGATACATAGGAAATAATCGGCTACCTAACAAAAAAGGGATATCCGCTTGAGGTAAATATTTCAACGTATTGCTAATGAGTTTCACAAACTGTTGGTGTGATATGCGTAGTTGCGGCTTAGCTAAATCTTGTTGAAATAATTTCGTGCCTTTGAGCAGTTTATCCGCTTGAACACCCCGTTGCTTTGCGAGCTCAACCAGTAAAATTACCAGTAACTGAGCGTTTATCGCTTTGTCGCCGTGTTCAAAGTAAGTCTTCATGCGGGAATTTTGACTTCTTTTTGCTGTTTCGCGTGGCTCAACTGACGGTTAATGTCTTGCAGCACTTCCTCGTAACTGTACCACCCTCGGTATTGATGGCTGCAGGAAATGACGTCAGGATAAACCGCACAACTGGTGTTATCGTGCTTATATGCCAGATGCTCAATGGCTCGTTTGGTTTGACGCTCAATTTCAACCGCTACATTTTGGTGGGTGTGAGGCATCAAGACAATAAATCGGTCACTCGCATAGCGACAAGCTAAATCACCATCGCGAATATTCATCAAAATGATCTGCGCTATTTCACGTAACAAAATATCGCCATGCTGGTAGCCATATTCTTGGTTGAACAGGGAAAACTGCCTAATATCAAACATCATTAATGAAAACGACGTCTGCTGGCTCTTAGCATGATTAATTTCCAGCTTAATCTGATGCTTCATGTAATCTGCACTATATAGCCCTGTCGTAAAATCAGTCAGGCTATGTTCTCGGTAGTATCGCTCGGTTCTGCGCAGCTGGTTATTGATTGCAGACTGTTCTTGATGCCAGTGATAAAGCGCGATAGACATCATTACCATACCTATGGGCGCTGGCAATGATTCAACAGTGGTTAACCATTCATGGTTCTCTGGATAGCGAAGAAATTCATCCAAGAAATCTAGCAACATGGAAATGTGCGTAAACAGGAGTCCAACAAAGAGTAAATTAGTCACTCGACCCGCTGGACGACTGACTAAGGTAAAGAAAATCCAAACTAGGGTCATTAGCGTAATTCCGCCCTCACCCATAGCGTCAAGCCAATCAAATTGAGCTTTAGGTTTAAGATCACCGATAAGAAATGCACACGTACATACAATAACAACACTCATCATTAAATAAGCAAACAAATGTCTGTGCAGTGAGATAGTCGTAAAGTTCATGGTGTATCGAATTAGTAAAAATGTGGCAAAAGCATAAAAACTAGTGACTGCAACTTAAAGGGTCATATTAGCTCACATGAATGACAGTTTTTTTACGACTAATAGACTTTTTCCATTGTTAACTCATAGCCTTATTACTAGTTTTCGCGTTCATTTATAAAATTCGTTGTGGCCAAAGGAGGTTAAATTAGCTCACGCTGATAATTTATTCGCCATTTTCTTCCGAAAACGCACTTAAATGACCTTGTCCTAAATTGCACTGAAACATTTTTGTCATTTATAGCCGTTACTGTCGTTTTCAATTTTTCAACAATGAGTGCGAATGCTTTAAACAGTGCGCACTCCTCATAACAACAATTGAGACACGACAATGAAAACGGTAAATACTTGGAAACGATTTAAGTATTCTGCAATCGCACTTGCATGCGGTGCAGCGGTTATGAATACTGCAGTAGCTGCGGACTTTCCGTTCACAGGAAAGGTCACAGACGCTTCAAATACGGTATATTTTGAAGGTGCAAAAGTCAGCATCAAAGAGCTTAACGTTTCAACAGTCACTTCGCGCGACGGTTCATTTCGATTCGGTAAATTACCTGAAGGCACTTACACACTAGAAATCAACTATATCGGTGTACCTAAAGTGACCAAAACCATCACAGTTTCAAGCAGCGCTTCAGGTGAGCAATCGTTTGTTATTGGTGACCAAGCCGATGCGATGGAAAATGTTATTGTTTACGGCCAACGTGCAGGCCAAGCAGGTGCGATTAACCGTCAGAAAAATGCTGACAACCTGATGTCTGTGGTAAGTGCTGATACCATTGGCCAATCACCTGATCAAAATGCTGCTGAAGCGCTTCAGCGCCTGCCAGGTATGTCGATTCAACGTGACCAAGGCGAAGGACGTTTTGTTGCCATTCGCGGTATCGATCCTAACTTAAACAACGTCACGATTAACGGCGTTAACGTACCTTCACCAGAGGCTGGTGTGCGTAGCGTTGCGATGGACGTTATTCCTTCAGAGCTGATTCAAAGTTTAGAAGTTAGTAAAACGGTTACACCTGATATGGATGCCAATGCTGTGGGTGGTTCTGTTGAGGTGAAAAGTTTAAGTGCATTTGACCGACAAGGTCGAAGCTACAGTGCCACTGTACAAGGTTCGTACAATGAACTGATGGAAGATACTAGTCCTAAGTTATCCGGCAGCTTTACCGATATCTTCGACCTAGCTGGCGGCGCTCAATTAGGTGTTGCTACCGCGGTTTCTTGGTTTGAGCGTAAATTTGGTTCTCACAACAGCGAAACTGATGGCGGCTGGGCAGAGTTCGAATACGAAGACCTAGCCACAGGTGACGATGTTGAAGTGTTTTCTGCTGAAGAAGTTGAACAACGCCACTATCAAATTACCCGCGAGCGTTTAGGTGTAGCGGTGAACTTTGACTTACACACATCGTTTTCCGACAAGTACTACTTACGTACCCTTTACAGTAAATTTTCTGACGATGAATTTCGCCTGCGTAATCAATACAAGTTTGACAAAGGCGCTATCGATTTAGACCAATACTCTGACAGCAGTGCTCGTTTTGTTGATGCTGAAATGGAGCGAGACACTAAAGACAGATATGAAGAGCAAGAAATCCTATCTATCGTCCTCGGCGGTGAGAATCAATTCAACAACTGGCTAGTTGAATATGACTTGGGTTACTCAAAATCTCAAGAAGCTGAGCCAAACCGCATCGACGTTGCTTTCGCTGGCGAAGACTTTTTGCTCTGGTACGACGCTACAGGTAATATTCCTGCCCTAACACAAGACGCTTCTGCACATGATTTGTCTAACTTCGAAATGGATGAAGTCGTTTATGAAGACAATTTATCTGAAGATGAGGCGTTAAGCTTCAAGATTGATTTATCTCGCGATTTTGTTTGGAAAAACAATAATGGTCAATTCAAGTTTGGCTTTAAGCATCAAGCTCGTGAAAAATTCAATCGTTTAAGCGCTACCGTATACGACGGCGGTTTTGATGACATTACAGCAGCGCAATTTGGCACCAATGCGCCAGACTACAATATCGGTGATTTCGGTCCAGGTTTAAGCGAAGATGGCGTACGCGGCTTCGTTAAAAGTAACTTAAGCCAATTTGAAATCAACGAACTCGATTCAATGATAGACAGCCTAGGCAACTCTTACGAAAGCGAAGAAGACGTTACCGCAGCCTACGCGATGATCACTTTAGACATCGACAAATGGCGTATTATCACGGGTTTGCGCTATGAGGATACAAGCTTTGAAACAACAGGTAATCGCGTTGAATTAATTGCCGATGAAGTCAATGATGACGAGCGCGTAAACATTACGCCTTGGCATGTTACTCAAGACTACAGCCACTTGTTACCGAGCTTAAATGTTAAGTATCAAGCATCTGACAAATTGCTTGCGCGCTTTGCATTCACACAAACTATCGCTCGTCCAACATTTGAAGATTCAGCAGCTTACCAATTGATTGAAAGTGAGATTACAGAAGATGATGGCAGTGTTGAAACTGAGCGCAAAGCAGAAGTAGGCAACCCTGATCTTGACCCATATGAGTCAAATAACTTAGACCTTTCAATCGAATACTACCCAGGCAATATCGGTGTAATTTCAGCGGGGTTATTCTACAAAGACATTGATAACTACATCTTACAAGCAGAAGTGCAAGACAACGGTCAATGGGACGGCTTTGAAGAAGTACTGCAAAATGTTAACGGTGGCTCAGCCTCTTTAACAGGTTTAGAACTCGCATGGACGAAAAACTTTAAATCTGGCTTGTTTATAAGTGCTAATGGCACCTTCGTCGACACCGACGAAGACTTGCCAAACCAAGCAGATACCGTTGCCAACTTAATGTTAGGTTATGAAAACAATGACTTTAGTGCACGTTTAAGTACTTCTTATAAGAGCGAAAGCTTCCAGTTCGAAGACAATGATGCGTCGGTCTACCAAGACACGCATACCCAAATAGATTTCACTGCCAAGTACTACTTAAACGACACAATGCAAGTGTATTTCAACGCGGTAAATATTACTGACGAACCACTCTACTTGTATCACGGTAGCAACAATTACAACTATCAGTATGAAGAGTACGGTGCGTCATTTGAGCTTGGTTTTACCATTAATTCTTTATAACGAATTATCGAGTTAGCCAAACAACACCCAAAAGTACGTGAGAGCCACTAGGCTCTCGCGTTCATATAAATAAAAAATATTACGTCAGCCCCCGCTAATCAGAGGGAGAGCGTGAGACTTTTGAATAACACTAGAAAATAATGAATATGAAAACCTTAACTTCTCGCCTACCTTGGCTACTTTGTGGTGCACTGACTTGTGGACTATCTAACGCTTCAGCAACTAATGACAATTGGTTGACGAGCGCCGAATTCATCCAGTCAGTTTCGCTATCTAACCAAGACGGCAACAAAACCGACAACAAAAATAAACAACGCTTTTTAGCAGTAAGTGAAGCAACAGGAATCGCTTTGCTCAATGAAGACGGGCGAGTACTCTCCTCCATTCCCACAAAATCTGAACACTTAGATTTTCGATGGTTACCGAATGCTCTGCATCAGGGCGTAGTCACTACCTTAGACGTCAACACAGGTGTGGTTCAGCTTATTAAGGTCAACTTCGCAAACAATGAGCTTTCAGTAGCTGGACTTTATGCGCCGAAAAACACCGCTATTGACGCGTTATGCCTTGGTTCAACCGAAAAACATCTTGAGCTATTTACCGTCGATGTACGCGGTGAAGTCAATCAAATTGTATTAACAACATCGGTTGATAGTGATTGGCAATTGAAAGAAGTTAATCGCTTCCCTGTCGGTTTAAATATGAAATCGTGTGCTGTTAATGACCAAACCAACACACTCTTTATCACTGAGGAAAATATTGGCATTTGGCAGTATTCGACAAATCCGGAACATGAAATTATTAGAACCCTCAGCCAACTGCCAAAAGGCCTCGAAGTTGAATATGTTGATACCACTGCCACTGGTGACGTTGCCGCTGTATCACCTAGCATCAACAGCATCTGGTTATTAGATCATTCGTCAAATTCATTTCAGCCTCTCCCATTAGCTGAAGGGGCAACGCCAAAAACCGTCCAACTCGTTCGAAACGGTAAGGCATTATCAGCTTATGTTTTTGATGATGAACAAGAAGTTGCTAGCAAAGTTGAGCTAGGCCAGCATGCAGCCCCTGTTGTAAAATCTGAGCAAGCTAGTCAGATTGATAGTCTACCTGCGTATGCACAAACAGATCCGGTCGTTTCTTACGGTGATGCCGCAGACGACCCAGAAATTTGGGTAAACAAACACACACCAGCACAAAGCTTGGTCTATGGCACTGATAAGAAGTCAGGGCTAAACGTCTACGATCTTAACGGTAAGCTACTGAAATCATTACCTGTTGGCCGAGTAAACAACGTAGATATTCGCTACAACGTGACCATTGATGATGAAATTGTCGATATCGCTGCAGCCAGCAATCGTACCAATAAAAGCATTAGCCTATTTAGAATTAACCAACAATCTGGTCTGCCAACCCTGATTGCTGATATTCAAACAGATTTAGCCGATCCTTACGGACTATGCATGGGCAAATACGGAAATAAGCTAGCGGTGTGGATAAACGACACAGATGGACGTTTCCAAAAATACGATATCGAGTTTTCAGGAAAAAAAGCGATTGGCACTAAGTCTATGGAATGGATGGTACCAAGCCAACCTGAAGGTTGCGTCAGTGACGATGCAGGAATGCGTTTATTCTATGGCGAAGAGTCAACGGGCGTATGGCTCAAAGCCCTCAATAACAATAACCTCCATAGCAAAAGCATTAACGAGCCCGATACACTGATAGCTGGTTTAAACAAAGAAGTGGAAGCTGACATTGAAGGGATGAGCCTCTACGTGCTTAATGGCAAAAACTACCTTGTCGTGTCAAGCCAAGGTAACAACCGCTATGCGGTTTACGCCGTTGATGACGGTCATAAATATCTCGGCGTGTTCGAAGTGGGAGCAAATTGGTCGGCATTGATTGATGGCGCGTCAGAAACTGATGGCTTAGCGGTTACTAGTCAGAATCTCGGCAGCCAACTTCCACATGGATTGCTAGTTGTGCAAGATGGACATAAAGTCATGCCGAAAACGACGCAAAATTTTAAGTTGGTTAAGGGGACGCTTCTACGAGATTGGATTTTGGCGCGCACACAGAACGAATCTTAGTGCCTAGTTTTGATGCTTAGTTTTAGTGTTTAGTTTTAATGCTTAGCCATATCTCATCACTAACTACACTTATTTCAGTTATGACGAATTTAGGGGGCAAATAGCCCCCTTTGTGTTGCGTACTGATTCTAATTAGCCCGTAAAGCGAGAAATACTGTTCTCGTCAGTTATCCAATAAAATGTATTTGTCTGATAGCGCCATCACATATTTTTCGTCTTCAACAAACACAAGCTAGAGCATACGTGGTCTAACTAGTTATATGATAAAAGCGAATAAAAATCCCATAAGCTCTTAAAACTATGCGAATTTATGTGCTATATTCGGGAAAACCTAATAAGAGAAGCCCTATGAATTGTAGGCTTTTCATACAACAATTAATATTCGAAGGTAAGTTATGCAGCAATCATTTATGAGTGCATTTTTTAAAAACTTTCTAGGGAACTCGCCCGTTTGGTATAAGCAAGCCATCATTGCTTTCCTGATTATTAACCCAATTCTATTTTTCTATGTAAGTCCTTACGTTGCAGGTTGGGCATTAGTGTTAGAATTCATTTTCACGCTTGCGATGGCGTTAAAATGTTACCCATTACAACCGGGTGGTCTACTTGCGATTGAAGCCGTCTTTATCGGCATGACCTCGCCCGATCAGGTACTCCATGAAATAGTGTTGAACATTGAAGTATTACTACTACTTATCTTTATGGTGGCAGGTATTTACTTCATGAAAAACCTGCTGCTGTTCTTATTTACGAAGATAATCACCAAGGTTCAATCGAAAACTACCGTATCTTTACTCTTCTGTTTCGCGAGTGCGTTCTTATCAGCATTCTTAGATGCTTTAACGGTAATCGCAGTTATCATCAGTGTTGCGGTTGGCTTCTACTCGGTTTACCACAAAGTCGCCTCAGGTAAAGAAATTGCTCATGACCATGACCATACACATGATGGCGAAGTTCATGAAGTGTCGCGTAACGATTTAGAAGACTTCCGCGCGTACTTAAGAAACTTATTAATGCACGCAGGTGTAGGTACAGCACTAGGTGGTGTTTGTACAATCGTTGGTGAACCGCAAAACTTAATCATCGGCCAACAAGCAAGTTGGGAATTCGTTGAATTCGCTATTCGTATGTCACCAGTTACCGCGCCAGTATTTGTTGCAGGTATGATTACTTGTGTGTTGTTAGAAAAACTAAAATGGTTTGGCTACGGTGCTCACTTACCAGAAAGTGTGCGTACAATTTTACAAGACTACGATGAGCAAGAAACGAAGAAGCGCACTAAGCGCGACAACGTAAAGCTTGTAATGCAAGGTGTTGTAGGTCTTTGGTTAATCGTTGCACTAGCACTTCACTTAGCCGCTGTAGGTCTAATTGGTCTAAGTGTTATTATCTTCGCAACAGTATTTACAGGTGTTAACGAAGAGCACCAAATTGGTCATGCGTTTGAAGAAGCACTGCCGTTTACCGCCCTTCTTGCAGTATTCTTTGCCGTAGTAGCGGTTATTATCGACCAACAGTTATTCACACCAGTTATCGAATGGGTACTAACCTATGAAGGTAACATGCAGTTAGTGATGTTCTACCTTGCTAACGGTTTCTTATCTATGGTTTCTGATAACGTATTCGTTGGTACGGTATACATTACTGAAGTTAAGAAAGCACTTCTTGCTGGCCAAATTACCCGCGACCAGTTCGACATGTTAGCGGTAGCGATTAACACTGGTACTAACCTACCAAGTGTTGCAACACCGAACGGTCAAGCAGCATTCTTATTCCTATTAACATCAGCAATTGCACCACTGATCAGACTTTCATACGGTCGTATGGTTGTCATGGCGTTCCCATATACAATCGTATTAACTATTGTTGGTTTAATTGCTATCTCTAGTGGTTTCCTTGAGCAAAAAACTGCAGACTACTACGAGGCAGGTATTATTAAGCATCACCCGGTTAATGCTGAAGAAGCACCGTCAGGTCATCACTAATACCGCTAACTGAATCATCAGTTAAAATTTCCTAACAAAAAGCGCCTTTATGGCGCTTTTTTTTATAAGTCAATTCGTTAGAATAGCTGAAGCATCATTAAACAGGATTATTTGTGAACTTTATCAGTAACCTTGCTACACAAAAGAAACCGTGGGCATTACTTGCGCTAACAGCGCTAGCACTGGAGCTTTGTGCTCTGTATTTTCAGTACGCGATGGACATGAAGCCGTGCATCATGTGTATTTATCAACGGGTCGCCATTTGGGCAATTTTCTTTGCTGGTGTTATCGTTTACTTTGCACCTCAGCAGCTGATATTAAGACTTGTCGGTTATGGGCTTTGGGGAACAGGCGCCATTTGGGGCTTGTTAATCGCTTTAGAGCATGTCGAAATGCAGAGCGGTACGCTGTCGCTATTCTTTACTTGTGACTTTGTTCCAAACTTCCCGAGTTGGGCGCCGCTTCATGAGTGGATACCTTTCCTATTTGAAGCTTCTGGAGATTGTGGTGAGATATCATGGCAATTCCTAGGTTACAGCATGCCAGAATGGATGGTCGTTGTTTATAGCGTATACACAGCACTATTTGCCGCGGTACTGTTTACACGTATAACAATCGCGAAGAACCTTTAAGACTTGAGCTAAATTTCTTACGCCTGTGCAAGCAATGGTCAAACAACTGAGTATGTTCGGCCATTGCATTAAGCCTGAGCTATTAGTTCTCTATCGAGCTATTAACCTTGGCTAAGTTTCGTCGCTGTTTCACTCGATTAAAGAAGGCCTCGCCTTTCACATTAATTATCAAACCAAACATAACAATACCAATGCCTAACCATTGGCCGGTGGATATTTGTTCATCAAGAATTAACATGGCGCTCACGAGCCCGACTACTGGCACAGCTAAAGTTAATGGCGCTACCTGCCCTGCTGGATAGTGGGCAAGCAAATAACTCCACAAACTATAGCCTAACATGGATGCGCCAAGCGCTAGGTAAAGCAAGACGATAACGCTCATCATATTGAAGTTCGTCAAGCTTGCCATAATAGCCTCAGGGCCTTCGACAAAGTAACTGGTCACAGCAAATGGAATAATGGCAAACCAAGCCGACCAAACCACTAAGCCAATGTCAGCACGATAACCTTTCTGGTTAATCATACGGTTAACTACGTTCCCTGTACCCCAAGCAATAGCAGCTGCAATGGTGAGTGCAAAACCTATCAAGGTCATTTCTGTCTTTTGCTCACTGCTGCCGATAACAAACAGCCCCACACCCGCGACCACCATAGCGACTAACTGACTTGGTTTGATCACCTCTTTAATGAATAGTACGGAAAAAATGATGGTGAATAACGCTTGCGATTGCAGCACCAATGACGCTATTCCCGCAGGCATGCCATAGGCAATTGCGGAAAACAGCAAAGCAAACTGGCCAAAGCACAAAGTAATCGCATAAAGCGCCATATACTGCCATGGAATATTAGGACGTTTGATAAAACAACAGCCAATAATGGCTACAAAAACGAAACGCAATGCCCCCATCCAGATAGGCGGCATTTGCTCTACGCCCCACGCAATAATGATAAAGTTGAAACCCCAAATACTGACAATGATCAACGCCAGCAGAGTATCTTTTAACGACATGAGACATCCTTGGTATGAGAAAAGAAAAATGCAGGAGATTTAATACGTAAAGTAGTTCGTATAACTTAACAACTAATCTCGGGTATTGATATAATGCGCAGCAATTATTTCCCCCAAAAGTAACCTTTTCCTATGACAAAAATTGTTCTGGCTACCGGCAACCAAGGTAAAGTAAAAGAATTAGCTAATCTTCTCGCTGATCACAATATTGATATTGTGCCGCAAAGCCAATTTGATGTACCTGAAGTCGCCGAAACAGGCACCACCTTTGTAGAGAATGCCATTATTAAGGCTAGACACGCAGCCAAGATTACTGGCCTACCCGCCATTGCTGATGACTCGGGATTAGAAGTAGATGCCCTTAATGGCGCACCAGGTGTTATTTCTGCACGCTATGCTGGTGAAGATGCCACTGATGCAACGAACAACGCTAAGTTACTAGCCGAGCTTGATGGCGTCGAAGCAGAAAAGCGCACAGGTCGTTTTCATTGTGTACTCGTTTACATGCGCCATGCCGATGATCCAACACCGATTATTTGCCATGGCGTTTGGGAAGGCAGCATGTTATTGGCTCCGCAAGGTGAACAAGGTTTTGGCTATGACCCACTGTTTTGGGTTGAAAGTCATCAATGCAGTTCAGCTCAACTGCCAAGAGACGAGAAAAACAAGCTTAGCCATCGCGGCAAAGCACTTAAGCAACTCGTTAGCCATTTCTAAGCCATAAACAATGACATTATTGGTACAGCAGCCACTTTCACTTTATATCCACATCCCTTGGTGTGTGGAGAAATGCCCGTATTGTGATTTTAATTCACATACTTTTAGGAAAAGTAACGGCCAGCAAGACATTCCTGAAATGGACTATGTCGACGCACTCATTAAAGACTTAGATGACGATATTGCCCGCTTTAACTTAGCAGGTAGAACCTTGCACTCTATTTTCATCGGTGGTGGTACACCCAGCCTATTTTCGCCGGAAGCAATAGCGTCGCTGCTTAAACAAGTTTATCAGCGTTTACCTGCAAGCCATGATATGGAAGTAACGCTAGAAGCAAATCCTGGCACGGTAGAAGCGGGGAAATTTTCAGGATTTGCCGATGCTGGTGTGACTCGACTGTCAATTGGCGTGCAAAGCTTTGCGTCAGACAAGCTAATTAAACTCGGCCGAATACACGACACAGAGCAGGCGCTTAATGCTGCTGCACTGGCAAAAACCAGTGGAGTAAAGAGCTTTAATTTAGACTTAATGCACGGCCTACCCAATCAATCTGTTGAAGGTGCATTGGACGATCTACAACAAGCAATTGCCTTAGGCCCTGACCATCTGTCTTGGTATCAATTAACGATTGAACCGAATACCGCATTTGCCTCAAAACCGCCAAAACTGCCCCAAGACGAAACGTTGTGGACGATTCAAGAGCTAGGTAGCCAATTACTTAAAGACAACGGTTTTACGCAATACGAGATTTCGGCTTTTAGCAAGCCGAATAAACAAAGCGCTCACAACTTAAACTATTGGCGATTTGGTGATTATTTGGGCATTGGCTGTGGCGCCCATGGAAAAGTGACGAACCTGCAAACAGGCGAGATTACTCGTACCATCAAGGTTAAGCACCCTAAAGGCTACTTAACCCCTGGTAGAGCTGCACTAGATCACATCAACGTGGTGCAAAAAGACGAATTACCGTTTGAGTTTATGATGAATCAGCTTAGATTACGTGAAGCTTTCCCAATCAGTCGTTTTAGTGACACCACAGGGCTAGAAGCGAAGCTACTCGATAAGCCACTTTCTCAAGCGCTGATAAAGGGGTTATTATCGACAAGTCATGATAACTGGCAGGTGACTCCACTTGGTCATCGTTACCTCAATGATTTACTCGAGATGTTTTTGTAATGACTGAACATTCCTGTACACCGCAGGCAGAGCAAGAGGCTCATTCGGACGAAACTAGTTTGAACGAGACTGGCTTTAGCGAACTTGACCATCAGTTTATGGCACGAGCGATGGAGCTTGCTCGTATTGCAGAAAGCCATAATGAGATCCCTGTTGGTGCTGTCATTGTTTATGATGGTCAAATTATTGGTGAAGGTTACAACCAGTCAATTATGAATAATGATCCGTCTGCCCACGCAGAGATGATTGCCATTCGCCAAGCTGGTCAACACCTTAATAACTATCGATTGATTGACTGCACACTTTATGTCACGTTAGAGCCTTGCCCGATGTGCGCGGGACTTTTAGTACATAGCCGTGTTAAACGAGTAGTCTATGGTACAGCTGATGAAAAAACAGGGGCCGGTGGTACTGTTTTCAATCTGCTGCAAAGCCCAAAGCTCAATCACCTAGTTGATGTTGATTCGGGTTTAAAACAAAGTGAATGTAGTGATATGCTATCGAGCTTCTTCAAGCGTCGAAGAGCAGAAATTAAGGCGCTTAAAAAGGCGAAAAAAGCTAAGCAGCAAGATAGCTAAAAGTACAAGGCAGCTAAAATAAGCCAGCTAGGATATAAAGCGGCGAGCACTGAGCGCTTTAGCACCAAGAACATTTAAACGAATACCCAAAATGAGCGACAACATTGCCAATCCAATCGCTGAGTCGCAGAAAGTAGTAACAAGACAGCAATAACGATAATGACTCAACCAAAAAACAAAGACGAACAAGCGCTACTACAAACATTCAAGGCATTAATTAAACAAGGCACCTACCGCTCGCAGGAAGAGTTGTCATTTGCTTTAGCGGAAAAAGGGTTTGAACAAGTATCGCAGTCAAAAGTCTCTCGTATGTTGGCGAAACTAGGTGCTGTCAAAACGCGTAATAGCCAAAATGAGATTTGCTACAACTTACCAGATGCTTTAATCATTCCCAAAACAAAGCACCCTATCGAAACAATAGCGCTTGATTTACAGCACAATAATTATCAGATCATTCTAAAAACGGGTACTGGCGGAGCGCCATTAATGGCAAGAGTACTTGATTCACTTGAAGAGTCGATTGGCATTATGGGCACAATTGCAGGTGACGATACAGTGCTAATTATTCCTGAAGACATCGAAAAAATCGAAGCTATTTCTCAAGCGATTATCGAACTACTGGATATACCAACAAGACGCAGATAAGCGATCTCACATCTATTTTTACCAGCATAAATCTTAACTCGATCTGTCAGATTTGATTAATAGAACTCAATTAAATCTGACTGTCGAAAACTCACCAGAAGCAGACATACCTTAATGGTAGTTGTCCTGTGTTAGTTTTTTGGGTTTAGGTAGTCTTATCGTGCAGTCGCCAAAATCTTCACATGTAAATGGAGGCGTTACTCCAAAGTTATGTCTTATCCCTGTAGTCCAATCTTTACTTTTAATGTTTCTAAAATGAAAAGCTGTAATAACTGTTCGCCCGTTAGCTTTTGCATTCACTAATCTTTGAGCTGGTACAAATATATTAATTTCATGCCGGCCTTCGCTTAGTTCAAAATACTCTTTAATTTCGAATAAGGGGTATGGTTGTTCCCCAAAGAGCATTCTTGCTTCATATTCACTATCAAACACAACAGAAACATCAAACTTAATACTTAGGCCATCAAAAACACCATCCAGATCTTGGTCAACTAATGAAATATCAGCTTTCTCTTGGTTTACAGTAATCAGTTGTCGTTCAAACTGTTTGTATGAGTAAGATTTAATTTCGCCTAGTAAAGGAATTCTTTTAATACCTTTTAAAATAGAAAAGTTGATTGGTTTAATAGATATATTAATAACCCTAAGCTTGCCTTCACGATGCTTTTTAGCAATATCTTTACCTTTAAACTCGATTTCAACAGCGGTGTCTGAACTATTTACAATCCCTTGTCCATGGGCAATTATGTTTTTAGTTAAGAACCTACGTATTAAGGGCTTATTGTTTGTCTCAACAGTTTTAGTTTCCTCTATCTCTCCAATTCCATTAATTATTTCATTTCCTATTTCCGCATAAACCAAATATTTTTCATCTGAATTAGTAATTCTATTAAATGGCAATACAATCCTTAATTTATCTGCGAGCCCGTTATTATTGGTATCTATAAGTGTATCAATAATCTCACCTGTTAAAGAAATCGCAGGTGGAGTTTGAACCCTAATTTCTTCTGTAACCTTATGTAGTACTCGTTTGCCTTGTTTATCGACAGTGCTTGATTCAATAACAATGACGTATCCTCCGATCTCATCAATTTTCAAACTTGATTTGAATATACGCTGATTTTTGTGGTGAGCTATAGAGGGAGGTGTTTTAAGTTCTTTTAACTCATACATTTTTCGAGTTAAAAGTGTTTTTTCTTTCTTATATACAGTTAGTTTAATATCCCAACTTAAGTCCTCAATATCACTATTAGATGTGATGTAAAAAAGTATATCAAAGTTCCCATTTACATCGACCGTGTATGGAACTTCACTCTTAAAATAAACCCTTGAGCCATTAATTTTCTTCGATATTCCGTCTATTAGAGCCTTTTCAAGTTCAGCAATTGCAGCGTTCAACTTTTCTTTAGGTACCTCTTGTCCATGAAGGGCAAAGCTAGCAATAGATAACGTAACAATTAAAATATATGAGAGGTTCATTAAATGCTTTGTATAGAGGGAGACGTTCATTTAGTGAGTCCGTTTCTAATGATTAATCCTTTCGATACAATGTTTATAGCAAATTGTTTAGAGCGTTTATAGAGGACGAATAATTCATTTATAAACGCTAGATGTCAGCTATTCGCTCGTAGCTGTCTCTCAATTGAAGTCTAAACCTATTCATCGAGACTATAAGAACAGAAATAAGCTACTTCACCTTAGCCACTGCTGAGAGCACTATATTGCATGGCTACCAATGGCGCCAGCTATTCTCATCCGACCAATTCTTTACACAACCTTTACATTGCATGAATTGTTAGTTGCGCCTACCTTTCATATAGTTACCGACAATAACTAATTATGAGGTACGGTTATGAAGCTTTCCCCTGTTATTATTTCTTCGCTTACGAGCATTATTCTTTTGTCAGGCTGTGGTGGTGGTTCTAGTGATAGTTCTTCAAGCCCTGAACCAGTCGTCCCCTCCGAGCCCACTACACCAACAAATAATGCCCCAATCGCCAATGCAGGCGCTAGCACATCGGTCGTTTTAGGAGAAACAATCACACTATCAGGTGCAGACAGCAGCGATAGTGACGGAGATGCCTTAACCTACTTGTGGAGCATTACAAGTTCCCCAACTGGCAGCGCGGCCTCGCTTTCAGGTGAAGGTCAAGTTAGCGCGACCTTTACACCTGACGTCGCGGGAGAATATGTGTTTTCACTTGTTGTGAATGATGGCACTGAGGATTCGGCGCCAGCGACCGTAACAATTACCGTAACCGAAGAAACGCAAACCAATCAGGTACCTATCGCCAATGCAGGTGCTAATACATCTGTTGTTTTAGGGGAAACAGTCACATTATCGGGTGCAGACAGCAGCGATAGTGACGGAGACACCCTAACCTACCTATGGAGCATTGCGAGTGCCCCTTCTGGTAGCGCTGCTGAGCTTACCGATGAAGATCAAATTAGCGTAACCTTTACACCTGATATTGCAGGAGAATATGTGTTTTCACTTTTTGTGAACGATGGTACCGATGATTCGGCTGCTGCTACTGTCACAATTACCGTAACCGAAGAAACACAAACCAATCAGGCGCCAATTGCTAATGCAGGTACAGATCAGACGGTTGATGTTGAGCAAAGTATAACGATTTCAGGCGCTAACAGTAGCGACCCTAATGGTGATGCTATCACCTATCAATGGACACTAGGCGATCTGCCTAAAGGCAGCCAACTCGCACTAACTGAAGCTCAGCAGAGTGCACAGAGCATCACATTTGTACCAGATGCTAGCGGAGATTACGTTATTACTCTTAGTGTCAATGACGGTCAATTAGCGTCTACGCCTGTTAGCGTTACGGTGACAGCAGAAAGCAATAACTTAGATATCACCGATAAGATTTTTGTGGAGCAATCAGGCAGCTGTATAGAGTACTTAGGTACATTTCAGTCAAGTGTTGAGGACATAAAGCGAGGTCTTTCATTTAGCGGCAGCGTAACTATTTCAGCAAACGCCAGCGAGTGTGTTGTTCAAATCAATCAAATCCCAAATCACGACTTTAATGATCAAAGCGCCCGCTTTGCTAATGATGTAGCCGAAGTACAGTCTTCTTATAATATTCCGATAACCCCTAAACAAGCTACTTCACCAACAAGCTTAGTTATCGGGACAACCGAAGCTGTCATGTTAAACGGCGTAACACTCGATATTCTTCCAGCAGCTTGTTATGGCGTGGGTGACGAACCACTTGGCGAAGAGAAAATTGGTTGCGGACCAGATCAGAATGCCAACCCATGGCGCTACGATCCAATGTCACCACTGAATACGTTTGGTACAGACCAGCACAACGCGCATACACAGCCTACAGGTAAATACCATTACCACGCCAACCCTGTCGCCATGTTTACACAAGCATGTGAAGAAGGTATTGCGTCACCTGTTATCGGCTTTGCCGCCGACGGCTACCCTATTTTCGGCAGTTGCTTTATCGACTCGTCGACAGGTGAAACTCGCAAGGCACAGTCGAGCTATCAACTGAAGAATAACGGTGGCGAGCGCCAAGATGTTGAAGGCTATCTAACCCCGCAAGCTGGTGTAGGAGATATCGCTAGCAGTAATTATGACGGTCAATTTCGTGGCGACTGGGAATTCGTTGAAGGCGCAGGCGACTTAGATCAATGTAACGGTATGACTGTTGATGGCCAGTATGGTTACTTCGTAACTGATAGCTTCCCTTGGATCATCAACTGTTTCAAAGGAGAGTTAGACAGTTCGTTTAGCCGTGCTGGGGAACTAGAACGACGCAGCCACAGTCATGAGGAACTGCACGCCAGCGGCACTGCACACAGTCATTAGATTGTTTGTCTGCGCGCTGCCTGTATTATTGAATTTGGTGTTTTTGGTTTCTGTGTCGTTGCCCTCAGTACCTTTGCCATCAATGTAGTTGACACCAGTACTACTAAACTTTCCTTAATACGATATTCCAGAGCCTGCCTATCAATTGATGAGTAGGCTTTGGCTTTTCTGTGTATTGCACTATGTTTATTTTTTTGGCTATTACTCACTCGTTACACACTCTGAGCTACACATTTTGAGAAAGACATTGAATTACAGACTAAAGGCGTTAAAAAGATGAGCTATGTTGATGGATTTGTTGCTGCTGTGCCCACGGAGAATAAAGCTGCCTATATTGAACACTGTCAGATATTTGCAACGTTAGTGAAAAAGCATGGCGCACTAAGCTACTACGAGTGTTGGGGTGAGGATGTACCCGACGGCCAGATAACGTCGTTTCCCATGGCCGTAAAATGCAAAGACGATGAACAAGTAGTTTTTTCTTGGATTGTATGGCCTTCCAAAACAGTGCGAGAGCAATCAATGGAGCAAGTCATGGCTGAATTCGAAGGGCTAGAGTTAACCATGCCATTTGACGGGTCTAGGATTGTATTTGGCGGCTTCGATGTTATTGTCACTGCTTAGCTAAACGCTAGGCAAAAAAAAAGCCTGAGGCTTATTCCATCAGGCTTTGTTTATAATATGCATTTCTGCGGTTGCTAATTTTACGTTGTGTATCTCTTAGCATTCTTTTTCGTTGAATACTTAATTGTATTCGTCTTCTGTTGAGTGGCATAAATAGCCTCCTTTTTGACATAAAAGTCGTTTACCTCGTCATTATGACAGCGGTATATGACTCTTTTATGACAAATCTTGACTAGTTAGTCAACTCCCCAACCTCTTCTTGCTCTATATTATTTGTAACAGCTTTGTTACGAATCTTTTCATCAAAGTATGAGAGCGTGTGGTAGTAACGGCGAATGTTCTCAACATAATGCACAGGCTCGTCACCTCTTGCGTAGCCATATTTCACTGTTTTGTAGTACTTTTTCTGTTTAAGCAGCGGTAAGCGAGACTTCACATCAACCCAGCGGTCTGCGTCGCCGCCTTGGCGCTGCGTAATAATTCGTGCATCATTCACGTGACCGAAACCGACGTTATATGATGCAAGTGCAAACCACATACGATCGGGAAATGGAATGCGATCAGGGATACGGTCGATTAAATTCTTAAAGTATTTCGCACCACCCGCAATGCTCTGTTCTGGGTCTAGTCGGCTTTTCACGCCCATTTGCTTAGCCGTTGGCAACGTCAGCATCATCATGCCACGCACGCCAGTATGTGAACGCGCTTTCGGATTCCAGTGTGATTCCTGATAGCTTATCGCCGCAAGTAACTTCCAATCCAGCCCATCACTGTACTTTTCAAATAGCGCTTGATAAGTCGGTAAGGTGTTGTCTATCGCTGCTAAGAACGCTTGAGTATCGACATAATTGAATTTTTCGACGTGGCCGTAATACTTGTCATCAAGCGTTAGCAATGTGCCGTCGTGATGTACTTCACCAAAAAACTCAATCAAGCTACCCAAAATAGAATCATCACTCTCTTTACTTACAACCCAAGCGAGTGGAGCAGGTTCTTTAATGGTGAAGCCGATACTGACATCGGGATAATAACGTCGGTTTATCGCTAGCACATGGCTATCGACGACTGTGTAATCAATTTCACCACTTAAGACTTTCAATAATAGCTCTTCGCTATCAAATTCACTGCTCTCCTGCCAAGCAAGGTTTTCGTTCTCGAGCTTTAACTGCTGCAGGTTCTCTACGTGACTAGAGTTTGCTGTCACCATGAAGTTGCCCGTCAGGTCTTTTAACGCACGCGGTCGCTGATTACCCTGCTTAAACACGAGCTTTTGGCTTACAGAGTCATAACTAGGGGCAAAATCATATTGCGTTAGGCGATTGGGAGTTACGTTTAACCCCGCGGCTAAAAAGTCGACTTCGCCTGAATCAAGTCTTGGAAATAACTCATCAAGTGAATAACTGGGCATAATTTTCAATTCAACGCCCAAAGATTCAGCATATTTTTTTGCTAATTCATACTCAAAACCTGCCGGCCCTTCTGCACCAAGGTAATAAGAATTAGGACCATAAAGTGTGCCAACGGCAACATAACCGCGATCAATAATTCGTTTTAAACTCGATCGGTCAGTTTCATTTTGACAACCAGAAATAGAGAAAACAGCTACTACAAGGGACAGCCGAAAAAAGTTGAACATTTGGTAGGTTTTTTTAAGTATATTATTCATACACTCGTATTGTGTCGTGAATCTAAAATGAGTTAAAGCATTTTTTTAATTTTCGTTGCTACTACCTATATTTACTGCACATTTGCCTTCAGGTTTTGCTTATCAAACCGCACTCTTTCCACTATAATACGCGCGATTTTTACCCCATGCTTTTTATGCGCATTGGCAACCAATAAATGACGCGTAAAAATAATTAATTTACTAGTGAGTAAACAAATGGCGATGTTGATCCAAACTCTTCGTGGCGCTCCGGCACTATCTGACTTTCGAATCCAAAAACTATTAACACAATGTAGTGAAGCAGGTTTACCTGTTAACGACATTTATGCGGAGTTTACACACTTCGCACAACTTTCTGACGAATTGAGCGCAGAAGAGTCAAGTGTCCTTGCAAAACTATTAACGTACGGTCCAACCATTGAAGAGCACGAACCAAGTGGCACATTACTATTAGTAACACCGCGCCCAGGCACTATTTCTCCTTGGTCTTCAAAATCAACAGACATCGCACATAATTGTGGCTTAGATAAAGTAGTTCGTTTAGAACGTGGTATCGCTTACTACGTACAAGCTGAAACATTAACTGAAAGCCAAGAAAAAACCTTAAACAACTTAATTCACGATCGCATGATGGAATCTATCTTCAGCGAGTTTGACCAAGCTGGCGCATTGTTCGCGACAGCTGAACCGCGCAAGTTCGGCTCGGTTGACGTGTTAGCTGGTGGTCGTGATGCACTAGTAAAAGCAAACGTAGAACTTGGTTTAGCATTAGCTGACGACGAAATTACCTACCTAGCTGATAACTTCGCTAAATTAGGTCGTAACCCTCACGACATCGAGCTTTACATGTTTGCACAAGCAAACTCTGAGCACTGTCGCCATAAGATTTTCAACGCTGACTGGACAATCGACGGCGAGAAACAAGAAAAATCATTATTCAAGATGATTAAAAACACCTTCGAAGAGAACCCAGCTTATGTGTTATCTGCTTATAAAGATAATGCGGCGGTTATGGTGGGGTCTGAAGGCGGTCGTTTCTTCCCGCATCCAGAAACAAAAGAATATGGTTACAACCACGAAAATATCCATATTTTAATGAAGGTAGAAACACACAACCACCCTACGGCAATTTCACCATACCCTGGTGCAGCAACTGGCTCTGGTGGTGAAATTCGCGACGAAGGTGCAACAGGTATTGGTTCAAAGCCAAAAGCTGGTTTAGTTGGCTTCTCTGTTTCTAACTTACGTATCCCAGGTTTTGAACAACCGTGGGAAATCGACTACGGCAAGCCAGACCGCATCGTAACTGCATTAGACATTATGATGGAAGGCCCACTAGGTGGTGCTGCATTTAACAACGAATTCGGTCGTCCAGCAATCACCGGTTACTTCCGTACTTACGAACAACAAGTAAATTCATTCAACGGTGAAGAAGTTCGTGGTTACCACAAGCCAATAATGCTTGCAGGTGGTTTCGGTAATATCCGTGAAGAGCACGTTCAAAAAGGCGAAATCAACGTTGGCGCAAACCTAATCGTATTAGGTGGTCCAGCGATGAACATTGGTCTTGGTGGCGGCGCAGCCTCTTCTATGGCGTCAGGTCAATCAGCAGAAGACTTAGACTTCGCCTCTGTACAACGTGACAACCCTGAAATGGAACGTCGTTGTCAGGAAGTTATCGACCGTTGTTGGCAATTAGGTGACGACAACCCGATTCTATTTATCCACGATGTTGGCGCGGGTGGTTTATCAAACGCATTCCCAGAACTAGTGTCAGATGGTGGCCGTGGCGGTAACTTTGAACTTCGCAACGTACCAAATGACGAACCAGGTATGGCACCGCACGAAATTTGGTGTAATGAGTCGCAAGAACGCTACGTACTAGCAGTATCTGACGAACAATTACCACTATTCACTGAAATTTGTACTCGTGAGCGCGCACCTTTCGCTGTTGTTGGTAAAGCAACAGAGGAAGAACACTTAACCGTAACTGACTCGCACTTTGAAGGTACAGATAAAGATACTCCTATTGACCTACCATTAGATGTATTGCTAGGTAAAACACCTAAGATCATTAAAGATGTTAAATCTACAACGGCAGAAGGTAGCGACTTTGATGCTGCTGACATTGACGTAACAGAAGCTGCAGATCGTTTATTGCGTTTACCGACAATCGCAGAGAAAACATTCCTTATCACTATTGGTGACCGCTCGGTAACAGGTATGGTTGCTCGCGACCAAATGGTTGGCCCTTGGCAGGTACCTGTTGCAGACTGTGGTGTTACAGCTGCATCACTAGACTCATACCATGGTGAAGCTATGGCGATGGGTGAGCGTACGCCAGTTGCATTGCTTAACTACGGTGCTTCAGCTCGTTTAGCCGTTGCTGAATCATTAACGAATATTGCTGGTACCGATATTGGCGATTTAAACCGCATCAAGCTTTCTGCGAACTGGATGTCACCAGCGGGCCACCCAGGTGAAGATGCTGGTCTTTACGAAGCGGTTAAAGCAGTAGGTGAAGAGTTATGTCCTGAGCTAGGTTTAACTATCCCAGTAGGTAAAGACTCTATGTCGATGAAAACCAAATGGGAAAAAGACGGCGAAGAGAAAGCCGTTACTGCGCCGATGTCATTGATCATTACGGCATTTGGTCGTGTTGAAGACATTCGCAAAACAGTAACACCACAACTTCGCACTGATGTTGGTGACACTCGCATTGTCGCGATTGACCTTTCTGGCGGCAAAAACCGCTTAGGTGGTTCGTGTTTAGCGCAAGTATACAAGCACTTAGGTAAAGAAACGCCAGATGTAGATGAAGCATACTTACTACGTGGTTTCTTTAACGCTATGCAAACGCTTGTTCGCGAAGGTAAATTGCTTGCGTACCATGACCGCTCTGACGGTGGTTTATTCACAACTGTCGCTGAAATGGCTTTTGCGGGTCACACGGGTGTAACAGTAGACTTAAGCGTATTTGAAGGTTCAAATGCTGAAGTACTATTCCACGAAGAGCTTGGTGCTGTAATTCAAATTCGCGAAGAAGATGTCGATGCAATTCACACGGTATTCTCTGAATACGGCATTTTAGATTACTGCGCTGATATCGCACGCATCAATGACACGGATATGATTACGTTCACACGTAACGAAGAAGTGATTTTAGAGAATTCTCGTACTTACTTCCGCACTGTTTGGGCTGAAACAACCCTTAAGATGCAGTCAATGCGTGATAACCCTGAATGTGCACAAGAAGAATTCGACGTTAAATTCGACACTGAAGACCCTGGCCTAAATGCTGAATTAACTTTCGATATCAACGAAGATATCGTCGCTGACCTTATTTCAAGAGATAGTGCGAAAGATGCACAATCAGGCCCTGATTCAAACGGCAACCCTAAAGTGGCTATTCTACGTGAGCAAGGTGTTAACTCGCATGTTGAAATGGCAGCAGCATTTGACCGCGCCGGCTTTAATGCCATCGACGTACACATGTCAGATATTCTTGCAGGCCGCACAGACTTAGCTGACTTCCAAGGCTTAGTTGCTTGTGGTGGCTTCTCTTACGGTGACGTATTAGGTGCTGGTGAAGGTTGGGCGAAGTCTATTTTGTTCAACGCCAATGCTCGCGAAATGTTCAAGGCATTCTTCCATCGTGAAGATACATTCTCACTAGGTGTGTGTAATGGTTGTCAGATGCTTTCAAACTTAAAAGAAATCATCCCTGGCTCTGAGCACTGGCCTCGCTTCGTTCAAAATGAGTCAGAGCGTTTCGAAGCGCGTTTCTCATTAGTTGAAGTACAAGAAAGCCCGTCTATCTTCTTCAAAGGAATGGAAGGTTCGCGCATGCCAATCGCCGTTTCTCATGGTGAAGGTCGCACGGAATTTGCCTCTGATGAAGCTGTAGATGCAGCGAATAACTCAGGTACAGTGTCAATGCGTTATGTAAACAACTACGGTGACGTAACGGAAACTTACCCAGCTAACCCGAACGGTTCTCCTGACGGTATTACCGCATTAACAACAACAGATGGTCGAGTCACCATTATGATGCCTCACCCAGAGCGCGTATTCCGTACAGTTGCTAACTCTTGGCACCCAGAATCATGGGGCGAAGATTCACCTTGGGTTCGCATGTTCCGCAATGCACGTAAATTTATCGGCTAGTTTCTATCGGAAACTAGCTTGTAAATGATAAAAAGGCTCGTCAATACGAGCCTTTTTTGTGTCCATGAAATTAACTAGTTAATTCTACTGACATTATCAATTTCGTTTGATCTGTATTAACTCAGGAAGCAACTAGTTATTGCAAAATAAACGGTAAAATAGTGCGAGAAATTAGTCATAATTTCACTAACTCCGACTACAATAAAATAGTTAACAAGCGCGAACTGTTTACTTGTAATATGAGATAATGTGAGCTCAGGTTTACGCCAGTCGGTTCAAGCCAATACAAATAAGAAATAATGAGAGAGTAAGGATCTTATTCAATGAATCTTTTTTTAGCAGGGCTATTAATTTTTGCCTTCGCCGTGTTCTGGTTTATTCCAATTGCTATTGTTTTAAAATCTTCCCGCATAGAGGGAAATACTAAGACACTCTGGTTAGTTGCTGTCATTTGTTTTTCTTGGGTTGCTTGCCTTACCTACCTTTTCATCACACCGAAACAACACAAAGCGCCAGCCGTTTCAAAATAGCATTTCTTATTTTCACGGTTAGCGCAATTTGGTACTTGGCTTATTCACAATCAACGAAGAGTCGCGTAAGCTAGCACACGTCATTTCAATAACACAGAACTGAGTATGCATATCTGGGTCGATGCCGACGCCTGCCCTGTGGCAATAAAAGAAATTCTATTTAGAGCTGCCGAACGCACGCAAATTCCATTAACACTTGTTGCCAACCATGCCCTAAGAACGCCAAATTCAAAATATATTAATAGTCTGCAAGTAAGTGCTGGTTTCGATGTAGCCGACAACGAAATTGTTAGACGAGTAGTCGCTAATGACCTCGTGATCACAAGTGACATCCCACTGGCTGATGAAGTCATTACGAAAAATGCACATGCGTTGAGTAGTCGTGGCGAATTGTTCACTAAACAGAACATAAAATCTCGCCTGAATATGCGCGACTTCTTCGACACGTTAAGAAGCAGTGGTGTGCAAACTGGTGGGCCGCCACCGCTCAGTCAAAGTGATAAGAAACAATTTGCTGATCACCTAGATAAAATTCTAGCCAAAGCTGACACTCAATAATCAATGTCCTGAACCCAAGAACACTAAGAGGAAGATTACACGCACTGCCAACTCATCGACAGCTATGATTTTTCGAGTATATTCAAAAAAGTCTCGGCGTTTACAATGAATATAACCCTTGAAATGGTGCTGACATCGAGTTTTCGTTGCCCCTCAATTAAGGCTCTAACTGCCTGCGTTTTTACCAAAAAACGGGTTAAAAATAGAGTTAATTTTTAATTCACACCGTGTTAGATTAATAAAATTGGATATTTACGATAATAATAAGCGGTGTTTATTGGCGGTGAATCATTTAAGACTAACCCTTTGCTTTTTATTGATTTGCTTTAGCCATTTCGCAAAAGCAGATGATAACGTTATCACCTTGACTATTGCCAAACCAGCGCAAGCCTACCCGCCCTACCACTGGCAAGGTGAATCTAAAACTGAAGGCCTTATCCCTGATATTATTGAGGCAATGGTAAAGCGCTCTGAAAACCTTAAGGTCAAATATATTAATGTCCCTTGGAAGCGCATGTTTGAGCTTGTTAGAGCTGGCGAGGTGGATGCCATCATGCCGATAAACCGCAACACTGAGCGCGAAGCTTATTTGAGTTTCGTTGCGGAACCGCTTATTAATGAGCGCATGAACTTTATTTCAAGTACCGCCTTTAACATTGAATTCGATGGCGATATCAACAAGCTTGCTCAACATCAAGTAGCAGGTATCGCAGGTTACTATTATGGCGAAGCCTACAACGCTGCTAACTTTGAAACCATCGAATTGCCCAATGAAGAAACTCAAGTGAGAATGCTAACGGCTGGACGTTTTCCGCTTGCTTTGATGGACGCTAATATATTGCCTCACTATTTGAACAAAGCTGGCGAAGCGCCTGAGTATGAGATTAAGGTATTGCAGCCGCCACTCTATGAAGCAGGGCTTCATCTGGCTTTTTCACATAACAGTAAACACGCGTATTTAGCTGAATCCTTAGTTGAACATTTATTGAATCTTAAGCAAAGTCCTGAGTATCAAGCTATCCTAGCTCGACACCTCTCTAGCCCTACAATGAAATAAAATACGCTGGGGCAAGGTCATAACATAAAGTCGAAATATTGATTAACAATAACTACAACAAGATAATAAAGAGTGCCCTATGAATGAACACGACAGCAAGCCATTAGACGACTTCATCGAATATCAACCCAGTGAAATGCTTGCGCGCTCAGAATCATTTTACCAAGACATCAAGCGACGCCATAGTATCCGTAAATTCAGTGAGCGCCCCGTCGATCGACGTATTATTGAAAACTGTATTAAAGCCGCGGGCACAGCACCGAGTGGTGCTAATCATCAGCCATGGCAGTTTGTTGCAATTCAATCTCCCGACATAAAGCAACAAGTGCGTGAACAAGCTGAAAACCACGAACGAGGTTTTTACAGTGGTCGCGCAGGTCAAGAATGGCTAGATGCACTAAAACCTCTGGGGACTGACGCAGAAAAACCTTATTTAGAAATTGCTCCTTGGTTGATCGCCATTTTCAGCGAGAAAAAAGGCGGTATTACTGCAGAAGAAAAAAACACGAATTACTATGTGCATGAATCTGTCGGCATTGCTACGGGCATTTTGATTACTGCTTTGCATAATGCCGGTTTAGCGACTTTAACGCATACGCCTAAACCAATGTCTTTTTTAAACAAGATATGTGGCAAGACAGAAAATGAGCGCGCCTATATGTTGTTGATCACTGGCTACCCTGCCGAAGATGCAACGATCCCAGCTCATGCGCAGGTAAAGAAGTCTATCGATGATATCGCTAGCTTTCTATAGAAAGGTAGATTGCTAGCTAGACAGGGTCTATCTAGCAATACGGGAGATTCTTTTGTATTAGAAACTTAAATGATCGAATTCGCTTTTTGCATAAACTTCAAGCTTTGGGAAGAACTCAAAAAACGTCTGTTGATAAACGTTAAGCAAAGGTTCTACTTCCTCAAACGCATGTAATAAGTCATTTTCGAAGCGAATTCGACGGCTTACACCGTCAATGGCTGCGCCAACTGCTGAAGGTTGTATATAACTTTCTAACCAATTCCCTTCCACCATCCGATTCGTCATTAACTGCATAGCTGCGGGCATGATTTCTTGGTGTGATAAAAGCTCTTGATAACGACTGCTAGCGAAATCGCTAAGAGTGTGTTGTGAAAAGTTTACCCAGTGTTTGGCAAGTAGATGATCAAAAACGATATCAGCGATAATACCGGAAAAGCGCTTTCGCTTTGACGACAACTGCTGTTTTAATGCTTTTACTTCAGGTTGCTGATCGGTAAAACGATCAATTTTTCGGTGAAGCATCACGCCAAATTCAACTTTGTCAGGCAGGTGTCCCAGTTGACTACCTTTAACAAAGTCTCCCATTAAATTTCCAACTCTAACCTGTGCATCATCAGGGGATAAAAAAAGGTGTGCGAGATAGTTCATCGTTTAGTAATTAGCTCAATACTTTGTTTACTGCTTAACTCAATACTTAACCCATATCGAGTTCAATCTGCGTGCAACCTTTAGCGCAACTGACATTCGCTGGGGCATCGGCACTAACAGCGGCGAATTGAATAGGCTGCTGACATTCCTTACATAACACCATTTTACCCGCCAATACCCTTTTAATGATGGACTTATGATCGCCGAATGACTTCTTTGCGTCTTTTTGCAACCGACTGAGACAGGATAAATCCATGATAAACGCCTTAGTTAAGTGGGCTACAGTACCAACCATCATACTTACCGCCAAATGCAGGGCAGTGCTCACTCAATAACGCTTGGTAAGCGATGATGTTGTCGTAATTAAGCGGCATAATTGGATAAGCGGTAATCTCCCACGGTAGTTCATCATTACCTTGATACGGCGAAAAAGAGAGTTTCTGCCCATTTTCTAGCAACAAGTGACCAAACTTTAAAGCTTGTTCTTGGCTAGGGAAAATGACAGAAAATTCCACTTCGGTCTCAAGCGATAGGTCAGCTCCCTGTTCTGCTAGTTGCCAAAGTGCATTGCCCACTTCATCTTCTGGGAATTGTGCTAAATCTCTCATGGGTATTATTAAACCTCTAAATACTTTATTGATATTCGCTCAACGGCGCATATCAACTGAAACTTCATGTTATTATGGCGCAATAATGCCAGATTTAGCTTAGCTTTGTCGCGATTAATTATCGTGACCAAGGTCATATGGCTATATTAAGTCGAATAACGAGAACCAATGCGTCGCTTTGAACTTCATCACCTTCACCAATCTGAACCAGACACAGCCATTAGTATATTAAAAACTCATACCTCACTATCGATTAGTGAGTTAAAGGCAGCTGTCAGTAAAGGCGCGCTTTGGCACGAAAAGGGAAAATCCGTCCAGCGCCTCAGACGTGTAAAAAAGCAGATAAATTCAGAAGAAACGCTTCATTTTTACTATGATGAAAAAGTGTTGTCTCAAGTCTCGCCTGAAGCCAAGTTAATCGACGATTGTGGGCACTACAGTGTTTGGTTCAAACCTAATGGCATGTTGTCACAAGGCTCAAAATGGAGCGACCATTGTACGATTACGCGATGGGCGCAAACTCATTTACCTGATGATAGAGCGTGTTTTCTAGTTCATAGATTGGACCGCGCCACTAGCGGTATTATCCTCGTCGCCCATACTAAAAGCGCCACCAAATCGTTTGGGAAACTATTCGAGCGTCATGATTTAACCAAGTGCTATCAAGCAATCGTTCACTTACCTAATGTTCTTCAGCCTAATATTCATCCTATTGGCGGCCACCAATCAACTAACTCAGCGTCTTTTGTGGTGAATACCGAAGTTGATGGTAAGTCTGCCCATAGTGAGTTTTCTTGGATTGCAAGCGACAAAGAAAACCGATTGGCCAAATATCAGATATGTATAAAAACCGGTAGAAAACACCAGATTCGCAAACATGCCGCTTCCCTTGACATGCCGATCGTTGGGGATCGTCTATACGGATTGGAGGCAAGTGATAATAAGCTCGATAAAGAAAAGCTAAACGCCCAGCCAGATATGCAACTGTGTGCGGTAAAGCTAGGCTTTACTTGCCCTATCACCGGCGAAGAAAAACATTACCAACTAACAGAAGAAATGACGCCAGACTTAACAGCTATATCAAATAAACTTCGATAAGTTAGCTGCAATAGTTGAACAACTCATCAGAAAGTAGAGAAAGGCTATCACCCACTATCTCTTCTTGACTAAACTCAGCAAGCAGCGCAAGGCCAACTTCTCTCTGTTCAGCAGTTAATGCTTTGTATGGCAACCTAAAGTTGGGATCGACAGCACCAGTCATCATGAGTGCGGTGTTAATTGCAATCGGATTAGGCTCACAGAATAGCCAACTCATTAGCGGTTGCAATCTTTCATTAAGTGCAGGACTATTGTCATCCATTAGCGCCCTCATCAGTTCAGGCACGATATTCGACGTTACAGAAATCACGCCGTGCGAACCATGCTGATGTTTACCATCAAAACACTCGTCATCATTGCCAGACCAGCACGCTACGCCCTGGGCTTCGTACTGTGCAATACGCTCGTTACCTGCACATTCTTTTACGCCGATAAAGTTCTCATGATCAGCCAGCTGTAGCATTATATCTGGCGTAATATCTTGCCCGGTACGTCCAGGCACGTTATAAATAAAGGCAGGCCCCATGGCTAGGGCTTGTTTTAAGTGTTCGACTACGCCGTCTGCAGAAGTACGGCCGTAATAAGGATTGATATGTAATGCCGCATCCATACCCGAAGCAAAACCGGTTTCACTGGCTTTAATCGCCTCTCTGGTATTGTTACTGCCGGTGTTACCGATTATTTGAATTTGATTTCCAAAATGATAAGCACTGTGAGCAATAAGCATTAAATGCTCTTCCCAGCTTAGTAAGTGACCTTCGCCAGTAGTACCACCCACGATAATACCGTCGACACCTGCCGCAATTTGACGCTCAACGAGTTTGTCATAACCAGCTAAATCAACATCGCCATTGGCTTTAAATGGCGTCTTAATTGCCGTAATCAGGCTAGCTTGCATTATGTCTTTTTTCATTACCTTACTCGTATCTCTAATATCAGTTTGGTTGGTTAAAATTTAGCAATGACCGATATTATCAATAACACGTTTGAGGATAAAGGATTCTTTAGTCACAACATGTTGATACTCAAAGACATCAAGGGTTAGCTTTAGGACTCGATAGGCATGGTAATTATCGGCAAGGTTAAGATCGGCAGCATACATTTTTTCATCAATGACTTCATTTTTGGTCATTGTGAAATGTATATCTCCTACAAGCCCCCATTCACCCAGCTCAATAACTTGTTCAATTAGCTCTCCCCCATGAGACATCGTCATAAAACAAAATTCAAAACTACCATCATTGAAAAACTCAGCATGTTCAGCGAAGGGATTACCATCGGCATCGACATCATTTCTCACCCACTGGCCGATTAGTTGCTCTCTATCGTAGATTTTCAATTATATAATTCCCACTCTTTGCTATGGTTCTGATAAATAATATTTTGCTTTAATCTCATCAACAAGCGCTTTGTTTTGAATTAAGAACTGATTGAACTTAGTGATTATTTCGGGGTATCTAATAGAGGAGAAATGATATGCATATTGCTCGTGAAAAATGCCCTCTGCTAAAACAACTTCGCCCTCTTTGTTTAGTTTTCTCAAATTAGTGTTGATAACATTTAAATCAATATTGGTAGCGATGGAATTCCCTGTTAATAAATGCCGTACAATCGCCAATGGCGTGGACTCTTCGTACAAAGTCACTTTGTTCTTGCTAATCTCTCTTAGCCATAAGCTTGGATGAAACCCTCTAATCGTCACTATCGAATCCACATCTCTCCGATTGATGTCCTTATTTTTCTTTAAAACATAAGTACCCGCCGTCAGACTAATAATCGGTTCAGAAAACGTGATACCTAGCTTATTCGATTGATCATTTCGCCATCTAAAGTTGTCAGGAAATTTGAAATCTATATTGTGTTCCAAATACCATTTATCGAATCGTTTGACTGGCAAAGGCACAAATTTAAATTTGATGCTGTGGAATTCAAAGAAGGTTTGTAACAACTCTTGGGCAAAACTGGGTCGTATGACACCACTTTTATTGAAACTAAATAGCGGGAAATAATCGACGTCCTCTACGCCCACAAGATAAACCTTGTCGTCTGCTGACGCAAAATTCGTAAATGTCGAAAGAAAAAGCGCTAGAAAAAGCCTAATAAGCATAAAGCATTAATACATAATTAGATTACAACTGCTTTATTGTAGCCGAAAGACATCAAACTAGCATAGTGATAGCCCGGACAATTTGATGTCACGAACTACCACTATACGATATTAAAAGTGAAAGTTATTTCTTAAGTACTTTAATGCTACCGTTAACGCTTTCCAGCTTAAGTTTCGTATCTGCACTGCCTACACTGCCTTTCAGATGACGACCAGCAAACAAGTTCTTTTTAGCCTTTAAACCGTAATCCGTTTTAATGCTGCCATGCATAGTCTCAGCATCTACCTTGATATTGGCTTCGTCAGGCAGATATATTTTGATGCTACCGTTCACCGTATCAGCGTCAATACGATTAACATTCGCTAAATCATCATAAGTCAATTTGATACTGCCGTTTACAGAGTTGAATTGACCCGTGCCATTTAGTCCCGTTGCTTCGATCGCGCCATTAACCAGCTCTGCATCGACTTCACCCGAAATCCCTTCCATCATTAAGCCACCATTGACTAGCTCAACATCAGTACTAGTAACATTAGCTGGTAATTTAATCGTGTACTCAACACCGCCAGAATTATTTTTACCCCAACGGTTTTGCTCGTATTCAGTGCTCACAGTAACATCGTTACCAGTTTGATTCGTTACAATCTCGATACGCTCTAATGCAGCTTCATCCTTTGCAGTTAATGTTGCAATCATTTCAATGCGATCACCATTTGTGCTCTCGATATCAATTGAGCCGTTAATGTTTTCAATAGAGAAAGAAGCGCCAGAGCCAACTTCAAAAAACTTCTCTATTGTCTTAGTTTCTTTTGCTAATACACTTGTCGTTGTTAAAGCGCTAACTACCATTAAGCTAATTAATTTATTCATTTTAATATCCTGATTATTTGGTATAAGTATTTGATATGATTTCGTCGTTTGCTTATATGACGACAAGGTCGTTTGAAAAGGTTTAAATCGACTAGGAAAATTTATGATAAATATTCAATTACTTCTAACAGGCAACGAATTAATGTCAGGTGACATAGTTGACAGTAATTCAGCAATGATTGCGCAAGAGCTTGCTTTGCTTGGTCTATCAGTGAGACGAAAAGTTGCCGTGTCAGATGATTTTGACGATCTCGTCGATGAAATATCCCAAATGAGCAAAAAGGCTGACATATTAATTGTCAACGGTGGCCTTGGACCTACAGTAGACGATTTAACCGCGCAAGCGCTCGCAAAAGTCAGTAGCACAGAAATTAAAGAGCACCCTGTCGCGCTAGCTCACCTAAAAGCTTGGTGTGAAAAACGTAACTACCCATTGAATGGCCCAAACCTAAAACAAGCAATGTTGCCTGACGGTTGCACTGTTGTGACAAATTCAACGGGCAGTGCACCAGGCTTTATGCTTTCCCTTAATGACTGCGACATCTATTGTACGCCCGGCGTTCCTCGTGAACTGGCGACCATGTTAAAAGATGAAATACTCCCTCGTATTGAAGATAAGTTTCCTAATTTAAGTCACCACCATGTTTCTCGATTCCACGTTTTCGGTATCGGAGAGTCGACCTTACAAAAATTAGTGGATGAAGAATTGCCTGATTGGCCTGAAGATATTGATTTAGGCTTTAGAGCATCTATGCCACTACTGGAAATCAAACTCACCACTAAAAGTCATCATGCACAAGCCATAAAGCAAGAATGGATAGACAAAATTTACCACCTATTAGGCGATCACTTAGTTGGAGAAATAAACAATAAGGCTCGTTCTTTCGGCGACTATCTGCAAGAACTCTTACTTGAGCGTAAACAAAAAGTAACCTTTGCAGAGTCTTGTACAGGCGGTATGTTAGCGTCATCGATAACCAAGGTTGCGGGCTCTTCACAAGTATTCGATGGAAGCTTTGTCACCTACTCTAATGAAATGAAACACCAATTAATTGGCGTTCCAAATGATACTCTCGTTCAACACGGTGCGGTTTCAGAGCAAACAGTAACAGAAATGGCAAATGGCGCACTTCGAAAAACAAATGCCGATTGGGTTGTCGCAGTTTCAGGTATTGCAGGCCCTAGCGGTGGTACAGAAGATAAGCCAGTTGGTACCGTTTGGCTTGCATGGGGAAGCCAAACGGCTTTGAAAACTTGTTGCTTATTAATACCTGCAGCACGACATCATTTCCAGCATTATGTCACAGCTATTGGTTTAGATTTAATCAGGCGTGAACTCATCGAAAGCCTAGAAGTGCCGAAATATTTAATTGAAAGATCATTTACGCCAAAAAAAGTGCAATAAATACAATAATCAACCTCGTTGCATTTGCGTGTTGGCGCAAAAATTAATATATTCACAGTATGTACAAATTGTGGACTTGTCAGTCGTATTCCACAACATAAAAATCATGGAGAAAAACTGTGGTAGAAAAAAATTATATTACCAGCGGTAGAAACACCATCATCCATAAAGTCAGAAAGATAGACTTAATCATTTTGAACGGTAGCCACCAAACAGTAGAAGTCAGCCACAGAGGAATCGTTCCTTACAACGGCATTGTTCCTCGAAAAAAATCTGAAGCGAAAAAAGCTTACCAAGAAGTTATTGATTTAGGCTCTATCGAAATTTTCGGTGAAGAGAAAAAGCTACTTTTCGTACAAGCACTCGATAACAAAGAATACAAAATTGACTACACGAAAGAAGGCACAGCTAACTTCATTAAAGTACACCAAGATAGCTATTTCTAAATAACTTTATTTGCAGTGAGGTAGGTAGCGTACATGACAAAAGCAAGTTTATTGGAAAATAACAATAACGATATAGACCTACTTTTGGAGCCAATCAAAGGTGGCGATGCCATAGACGAAAAATTCATCCGAAGCCTAATCGCCTCTTCTGAGTACAATGATTGTTTTGTAGAGGAAGCAAATATTAAGAATGCTATTGCTGAACTTAATAGCGTACTTAAACCACTACAAAAAGGGCAGCCTGGTAGAGAAATTCGTTACCAGCTCCTTACCCGCAAAGACGCAACCGTAAACATTAATATCAGCCAAGACGAAATGTCTGCAGAAGCTGAAATTACCACTGCGATGGGCGGTGCACCAATGAGTGCACAGACAATACTTGATGAAGCAAGGCGCATTGGCGTTAAGAAAGGTTTCAGCAAGGAAAGTTTGATTAAAGCAGCCAAAATGGCTGCACGCGCAGAGTCGGGTGTCATAGTTAAAGCCGCTATCGCACAAGGCAAAGAAGCTATTAATGGCCGCGATGCACGAATAAAACTACTGGTACAAAGCGCCCAAGAACGCATACTCAGACCCAAAGAACGTGAAGACGGCACCGTCGACATGAGAGACCTTGGTGAGATTATTTGCGTAAAAGAAGGCGATCCGCTCGCCAAGAAAATTCCTGCTACCCCGGGTATGAAAGGTTTTACTGTTACAGCTAAGCCTTTAGATCCCGTTCCCGGAGAGGACATTCATATTTCCATCGGCAATGGTACAGCGATTAGCCCTAAAAATGCCGATGTATTAATTTCTACGAAAGTTGGCCTACCAAAAATCATTGAAAACGGCATGGAAGTTGACGACGTTTATCAAATCAAGAACGTTGATGTTAGTACCGGACATATCGACTTTCAAGGCAGTGTATTAATAGACGGTGACGTTGGCGAAGGCATGAAAGTCGTCGCTAGCGGTGACATAACGATTGGTGGTTTTGTAGAATCTGCGATACTCGAAGCCGGCGGTGACATTACCATCAGTAGCGGTATTATCGGAAAAAAACAAGACCTAGAAAGTGCAGAATCTGATATTAATCAATTCAATATGACGGCCAAAGTACAGGCACAGGGCAATATTTTTGCAAAGTACTGCCAGTATGCAGATATCACCTGCGGTGGCAATATACGTATAGAAAACCAGCTTATGCATAGCCTAATTACGGTCGGAGGTACTTTGTGGATAGGCACCGAAGACGCCGCTAATGGTAAACTTATTGGTGGGCTAATTAATGCTAGTTCAACAATTCATGCAGGAATTGTCGGTGCCACAGCTGGCAGCAAAACTCTGATCAACTTTGACGCTCACATCGCTAGTTTCTCAGCAAGACTTGACGATATTGAGCAAAGGATAACTGTTGAAGATGAAAAAACGAAAGAGTTACAAGCCGCAAAAAACAAAATAAAACAACTGCCACCTAACCCCAAAACTAAGGAAGTTCTGCAAAAAGTTGTTACTACTTATCAGTTTCATGCCAAACGAATGGGTGAGATACTAAGTGAGCGAGAGCAAACGGAAAAAGAAATGTTGCAGTACATGATGTCAGTTTATGTAGAAGCAACTGAAAAACTTTACCAAAGTGTAGAAATGAAGATTGGCGATTTTGTTGAGCGCACAAAAAGGGAGTATCCGCCTAGTAAAATGATTTACAAAGAACGTAAAGTCATTATCGATCCAATCATCAAATAAGATATGAGCATCCCTTGAAAAAAAGAAAACTTGTCACTGCGTTAGCCCTTACCTCTTCACTAGCACCTGTATTCGCAGCTGCGGAGCCATGTAATGTCAATTTTAATTACGGTGTGATTATCGATGAGAAACACATTCGTATCCTCGATCATGGCCAAACTTATGTTCAGATTAATGATGATGAGCAGCTATTTGTGCGTGGCAGGGAAGTTGCGTTAAATGAAGAACAAGCAGCTTTAGTCAACGAATATAGTTCAGGTATTAGAAGCCAAGTCCCACAGATTGTATCTATCGCTATTGAAGGCGTAGAGGTTGGCTTAAAAGCCGTAAACAAAGTGATAGGCGGCTTAACTGGCGAAAACAGTGCCACACATAGGCGGCTTCAAGAAAACTTCGATGAGATGCAAATGCGTCTTCGTAAGAAGTTTAACCATAGTGATGAGAGCTATTACATTGCCCCCCAAGATTTCGATGACTTTGATGAGATTTTTGCAGGAGAGTTCGAGCAAGAGATTGAAGCTATTGTGTCTGAATCTATAGGAACCATTCTAATGGCCGTAGGAGAAGCAATGACTAATCGCGACGAAGAAACAATAGAGCAACGTGTAAACACCTTCGATGATAAGATTGAAACTTTAGGTAATGACCTAAAGTTAGAGATAGGCGCTAAAGCAAGCCAATTGGAAAAACGTGCAGAACAATTTTGTTCAGCACTCACTCATTTAGATGCGGTTGAAGGAAAAATGCAGGCTACCATCAGCCAATTAAATGGATATAACTTAATATCATCAGAAAAGCGTACTTACGATTAAAGTTCTCTTCCCAAATTGCTTGATCAATGGTAAGTTATCGTAGTTAATGAAAAGGAAGCTCAAGCTTCCTTTTTACATTATCTTACAAACAAAATTAGTTGAAAGAGCCACAGTGATATAAATTGGCATAAAGTCTTGCCTTTTTTATAAAAGCTAGCATCCTCAGCAATAACTTCGGTTAGACAGCGTGCGTAGCATTCACTCTCAAAAGGCTTAGTTTACTAAAGAGCACATACAGGAAACCCAATGAGCAGAAGAAGAAAAGTTGAAGAAGGCCAAGAAGCTGATGTAGATATGACGCCGATGCTAGATATCGTATTTATCTTGCTAATCTTCTTTATCGTTACTACCTCTTTCGTAAAAGAAATGGGCTTAGAAGTAACGAAACCAAAATCAAATAAATCTCAAGCAAACAACGATCCTTCAATCGTAGTAAGCATTTCAGATACTGGTATTGTTAGCTTCAATGGCAAGCGCGTAGATATCGAGCGTCTTCCAGCACGTATCGAAAACTTCCTTGCTGAGAATATGACATCAACTGCGATTATCTTACCTTCATCAGACACTAAACATGTTGATGTAGTTGCAGTAATTGACCAAGTTAAATTATTCGACGAACTTACCATCGCTTTTGGTAAGTCTAAAAGCTAGAGTTAGTATTACTAATTCCTAGTTTTACCTGTCGCAGAAAATGCTCTAGTTTCTACTAGAGCATTTTTTATGCCTAAAGAAAATTCGGTCATAGCGTTCTAATCACTCTAAAAGATGTATTGGTAGTTATATTCTAAGTGCCTCGCCTTACCATGTAATTATCATTCAGCAGGTTATACCTCTCCTTGTTTTCCTCGCTACAAAAAACAAATAGTCCTTCTACTTACACACATCCAACTTGATATTCCTGATCACCCCTCTAGTGGTACTGTTACTCTTAAAACGTCAGAAATGAGCTAACCCGTTACATCAGCTGAAAGAAGACCTAAAACCTTTTATACAAATGCTAAGGCTGTACTTGCTGCCAGATGAAGCATAGATTAAACAGGCATCTAAAGGCGCCGCCTTACCCTCTTGAGTCAGAGTAAACTGCAACATTACAGCCGTTACCTTAGTTTGTTGTTTAATATGGTCTATCGAGAGCCAAACTAGCATTATATATATAGGAGCAAGGTGTTGTTCTAACGGAATGCTTAGGTATGAGGTATATGATGTTCGGCTGCGAGTTAAATACGTATTAGGTTTTACAGAAGCTTCAGCAGAGCTTGCTGAGATAAAGTTTGAGCATGGTCTTAAATAAGCAAAAATAGTTGATTGAGGCTTGTGTGAAAGGAAAGCAGCTGCACGATGAATAGTCTGATACAGAACTAGTTAACAGCAAAGTAGACTGTTCTATAGCGCTATAATCACCTCGTTTATTCAAGCGCCTCATCTATTAAACCCCAAAACGCAAAAAAGGCTACCCTTTCGGATAGCCTTTCTCTTAATTAGGTGCCTAGCAATGACCTACTCTCACATGGGAACTCCCACACTACCATCGGCGCAGTTGCATT
>CANLNK010000006.1 GCA_947492575.1 uncultured Thalassotalea sp. | reverse complement strand
GAGTTCCCATGTGAGAGTAGGTCATTGCTAGGCACCTAATTAAAAGAAAGGCTATCCGAAAGGGTAGCCTTTTTTGCGTTTTGGGGTTTAAAAAAATTGGTGTTTTAAAGTTCAGCTATGCCCAACGCTAACTAAGATACTTATACTTAAACAAAATTAATATTTAAGATTTTTAAACAGTTGAGTGTTAAAATTGGTGCTATCTAGTTAATTAATTTTTCGGTCACCATGGCAATAAACTGGTTCCCTGGGCATATGCATAAAGCCCAAAAAGAAATAAAAGAAATTCTGCCGACGATTGATGTCGTCATCGAAGTATGTGACGCCCGTATTCCGTTTAGTAGCGAAAATCCCATGATTACCGAGATTCGCGGTAATAAACCACTGATTAAGATTCTGAATAAGTCAGATCTAGCCGACCCTGACCAGACTAAGGTTTGGTTAGAATATTTAGATGCACAGCACAATGTTAAAGCAATTGCATTAACAACTGAAACGCCAAGTATCGCCAAGCAAATCCCTCAATTGATTCGTAAACTCGTACCCAATAAAGATGAAACTGGTAAGCAAATTAATGCCGTTATCATGGGAATTCCAAATGTGGGTAAGTCTACGTTATTAAATACCTTGGTAGGCAAGGCAAAAGCCAAAGTAGGGAATGAACCCGCTGTGACAAAGGGTCAGCAACGTATTCGTTTAGACGATGGTCTATACCTTTATGACACACCTGGCATGTTATGGCCAAAGATTGTTAATGAAAATAGCGGTTTTCGTTTGGCAGTAACGAGTGCTGTAAAAGATACGGCCTTCGATCATGAAGAGATTGCATGTTTTGCTGCAGAGTATCTCTTAGAGGCTTACCCAGAACGTTTGAAAGAGCGTTATAAGTTAGATGAGCTACCTGCGACCGAAGTAGAGCTTATCGAAGCATTAGGTAGAGCACGCGGCTGTGTTAGAAGCGGTGGGCACGTAGACTTTCATAAAGCGTCTGCTATTTTAATCAATGAGATACGTGATAAGACCTTAGGCGAAATAACATTTGAAAATCCTGAAATGGTTGAAGGTGAAGTTGTTTATTTTGCGGAGCAAGAAGCAAAGAAAATAGCAGAACGTGAAGCGCGCAAAGAAGCTAGAGGGCGCGGTAGAAAGAATAAACCGAAAAAGAAAAAGAGATAATCATGGCTGATTTTAAATTACATGAGCTACTTGTGCGTGACTGTATCGAGTTAGCAGAATTACCACTATGTAAGTTATTACTGATGAATGATAGTCAGTATCCTTGGTTTGTATTGGTTCCACGTATTGACGATGTGCAAGACATCTATCAGATGGATTGGCAAGATCAACAGCAGTTTCTTAACGAATCGAGCATGTTGAGTGAAGTATTAATGACTGCCTTCAATGGCGATAAAATGAATGTCGCTGCGTTAGGTAATGTCTGTCCTCAATTACATGTTCACCATATTGTTCGCTACAAAAATGATAGTGCATGGCCCAAGCCTATCTGGGGCCTAAATGATATGGAAGCATACGCTCCGGCGGATATTGAAGCACTAAAGGCAAAGTTATTACCGCAATTAGCGGCAATAACTAAGTAAAAATAAACGTAATTGTTTAAAGGGATAAAGCTGCAATTATGCGGCTTTAATTTTGCTAGGTGTTTTTACTTGGTTTAACGATTGCGTTAAATCTGTAATCAAGTCTTCAGCATTTTCCAACCCTACAGAAATACGAATTAATGTATCACTAATACCTGCCTCTAAACGCTCTTCTTGCGAATAAGGAGAGTGGGTCATTGAAGCGGGATGTTGAATTAGAGACTCTGCATCTCCTAAGCTTACAGCAATCGAGAATAACTTCATTCTATTGATAAAAGCTGCGCCTTCGTCTAAATCACCTTTTAATTCGAATGCAATCACGCCGCCAGCTGCCGCCATCTGATTACCAATGAACTTGTAACCTTGATGACTTTTAAGTCCAGGATAGTAAACCTCATCAACCATCGGGTGCGATGCTAAGAACTCGGCTACACGCTGGGCATTTTGACAGTGACGCTCCATTCTCACCGCTAGGGTTTTAAGACCGCGGGTGATTAACCATGCATCATGAGGGCTAATAGTCGCACCAATATCTTTTAGCACAGTCATTTTTATCATTCCGATCATTTCTGCAGAACCACAAACAATTCCAGCTACAACATCGCCATGGCCGTTCAGGAACTTAGTAGCACTGTGTAAAACAATGTCTGCGCCTAAACTGATTGGTTTTTGCAGCACTGGCGTAAGAAAGGTGTTATCAACAATTGAGATAATGTCGTGCTGCTTTGCGATAGTGATGATGGCTTGTAAATCCAGTACAACCATATTCGGGTTAATTGGGGTTTCTAAGTAGATAACCTTGGTATTTGGTTTGATTGCCTTTGTTACATTTTCTGGCTCTGTCATATCGACAAATGTAACTTCTATGCCCCAGCGAGTCAGTTGATGTGCCATTAACGCGTATGAACAACCATAAACTGCTTTAGAAGCAATTAAGTGATCGCCAGCCGATAAGTTGGCTAGTAGAGAAGCTGAAACTGCCCCCATGCCGGTTGCTGTGGCAGCTGCATCTTCAGCACCTTCCATCGCTGCAACACGCTGCTCAAGTTGTCTCGTTGTTGGGTTGCCTAAACGGCTGTAGATGAAGCCTTCTTCTTCGCCTGCGAATCGGTTCGCACCTTGCTGAGCATTTTCGAAAATAAAAGTGGATGTCTGATAAAGTGGCGTGGCGAGTGAGCCAAATTGCTCGTCGTTAATTCTGCCAGCATGAATTGCCTGAGTTTCGATAAATTTACTATGTGCCATATTCTCGTTCTGTTTCTAATTAAACACATTTTAATATCAGCAATAACCTAGCCAAAGTAAAAGTTCAATAAAAACAATGAGTAACATGGTTGGGTGATTTTTGGTGTAATAAATATATGACGGATGATGGAATCTATAGACATTTTAACCATATAAAGACACAAAGTTCTGTTATATTTACTAGCTTCTGCTACGATTGTACTAAAGATATTACAACGTAATAAATGTGTTACATTTTTTGGCCGGTAGCCTCGCGTAGCAAGTAGCGTAAGGGAAAGCGAAGAAAACACGCCTGTATTGAGCGGGTATTGAGTAGGTAGCTAAATGCGATTTGAAATACAAGTGCTGGACCAAGTAGGTATTAGTGAAAAAATATTAAGAGAACTATCAACGCTGGGACTAAACATTGTTGCGATGGAAGTTGCTAGTGGACTTATTTATCTGCATTTGTCTTCGACCGATATCAATTTCGAAGAGCTCAAGACCCAGTTACTAAAGGTTAGTGGTGTTAAAGCGATTAACGCGATAGATTTACTACCTACTGAATCTAGAGAGCAGCACCTAAAAGCTTTACTAAGGCGAATACCCGACCCCATTTTCGATATCGACAGCAGTGGCACCATACTCAGCTGCAACTACGCTGCTCATATCTATGTTGGGCAGCATGTTGAAAAGCTCTTTAATATTCCACTAGAAAACATTAAGCAACGCAAAACCATTAATGTAGAGGTTAATTTTGAGGACAAATCTTACTTGGCTGAAATGACACCACTTTGGAGTATGGGAGATTCACACCATAGTGAAGTTAGGGAAAGTCATGGCAGAATCAAGAATAGTCTTGAACGCGGTTTTAATGGTGCGGTTGTTATTTTGACGTCATTGAATAGGGTCGGGCAGCAGCTTTCTCAGTTCCAGCGTAATGAGGGAGAAGGTAGGCTAGAAAACATATTGGGCAGTAGCGAAGGTATTATTGCCCTTAAACAGCAAATACATAAATTTTCAGTACTCGATTTGCCTATCCTAATTTCTGGCGAAACAGGTACGGGTAAAGAGTTGGTTGCCAGAGCAATTCATTCGCTGAGCCACCGTAGCGATGGACCTTTTCTCGCTATCAATTGTGCCTCCTTGCCTGAACAGCTATTGGAAAGTGAGTTATTTGGTTATGTGGCAGGAGCATTCACTGGCGCGAGTAGCCAAGGTAAACCTGGCTTATTTGAATTGGCACAAGGCGGTACCGTATTTCTAGATGAAGTGGCTGAAATGTCAGTGTACCTGCAAGCTAAACTGCTTCGTTTTCTTCAAGACTATAGTTTCAGGCGTTTAGGCGCGACTAAGGAGTCTGTGGCCAACGTAAGAATTATTTCTGCAAGTCATCAACCTTTTGAAACGCTAATGAAGAGTGGAAATTTTCGAGAGGATCTATTCTATCGACTGAATGTACTGAGTGTTCAGTTGCCAGCATTACGTGAGCGGGAAGGAGATATCGATATACTTAGTAGACACTTCCTTAAAACAGCTGCTGAACAAGTTAACCTACCTGAGCCAAAACTGAGCCAAACCGCTTATGAAAGGCTAGCTCAATACCCATGGCCGGGAAATATTCGTCAGCTGCAAAACGTGATGTTTAGGTTAGTTGCACTTTCTGGAGTGGGTGAAATTACTGCCAGCACAATTGAAAATGTCATGGGCGAGTTATCCGCATACCCACAAGCGAGCCGTCATCAACTTAAAGATAGTTATGGAAGCCAAGGCAATGATTGCGATTGGGACAAGGTTGATAGTTGGCAGCAAGCCCAAAAAGACTTCGAGCTTAAATTGCTGTCAGCGCTTTGGCCACAGTACAAAAGTACTCGAAAATTAGCGCAACGGTTACAAGTATCTCACAACAAGATTGCAATGAAACTTAGAGAGCACGGAATAAGCTGAAGAGTTGATAACTTCCAGCATACTCCATGTTTTTGTTAACTCGCTTGTTAATGGATTAGTGTTCCAATAACTGGAATAAGAGCTTTTTAACGAATTGCGGTTCAAATGGCTTGTCACACAACGCATTTACACCATCTTGCTCAATGTTTGCTAAATGCGTTTCACTACTTTCACTGGTTACCATCAGGACAGGAATGTGTGATTGCTGACTTTGCTCTCTAATGTATTGCGTAAGCTCTCGGCCATTAATTTCTGGCATATTGTAATCTGTTACAACAAGGTCAAACATTTCATCGCCAAGAATATTGATGGCTTCTTGCCCGTCTGCCGCTTCGGTTACTTTTAACAAGCCTAAGTTATTAAGGACGCGTTTAATGTGGTTTCGTGCTAATTTACTGTCATCTACTAACAGCACACGGATTTCGTGCACGTCGAAATAATCTAATTCCATTTCATCAGGTGAAAGTAAGTCGATTGTCGTATTGATTGCTGAACCTAAATGCTCCGCTGTAAATGGTTTTGGTAGAAGCGCAACAACACCTGATTGCTTGAAGTCTTCCAAACTCGATTTCTTATAGTCGCTAGTCACAAGCATGAACGCAATTTCAGCTAAGCTTTCAGAATTTTTAATATGTTGAAGTAATTCGAGCGCAGTACCATCTTCAAAGTACATAGCACTAGCAATTAAATCTGGTGGATGACGCTCGATAATGGCAATGGCTTCTACAAGGTTTTTTGCCGTTGAAATCTTATCTATGCCTTCTTTTTCTAACTTGCCTACGATGATTTTTCGTTGAGTGTCTGACGGTTCAACGAGCAATATCGTTAAATCGCTTGGGGTAATGTGGGTCATTTTGGGTACTGCCTTCTAACCGCCGATAAATTTTACTTTAAAACCTTCTTTTTCAAGCAGGGCTTTAATCGCGTCTTTTTTGTCGCCTTGAATTTCAATTGTTTCGTCAACGACACTACCGCCACAGCCACAAGTTTTCTTTAGCTTACTTGCTAGCGTTTTGAGTTCTGCTTGAGGAAGACCTAATCCAGAAATCACCATCACGCCTTTACCTTTGCGGCCTTTGGTTTCTCTTCTGACCTTGGCAAAGCCATCACTGGGTGTAACGGTTTCTTCTTTCTCAGGCTCGATGCGACCTTTATCTGTTGAGTAAACGAGGGTTGATAGTTGATCTTGCCAAGACATAATTGTCTGCTCGCATTGATTTTATTCGGATTGATACGTCTGATTATAATGAAAAGGCAGGCATAAAAAAACCGATTACTCTCACAAGAGACAATCGGTCTTTTTTAATCTAAGGCCTAACTTGAGGCTCTAGCAAAGGCTCAAATTAAAGCTTACCTTCTAACTCTGGTAACGCTTCAAATAAGTCAGCAACCAAGCCGTAATCAGCAACTTGGAAGATCGGTGCTTCAGGATCTTTGTTGATAGCAACAATCACCTTGGAGTCTTTCATACCCGCTAAATGCTGAATAGCACCAGAGATACCTACTGCAATGTATAAGTCAGGCGCTACAATTTTACCTGTTTGACCAACTTGCATGTCATTTGGTACGAAGCCAGCATCAACTGCTGCACGAGATGCACCAATCGCTGCACCAAGCTTGTCTGCAATACCGTCAAGTAATTTGAAGTTATCGCCATTTTGCATACCACGACCACCTGAGATAACAACCGGCGCTGCACCTAAGTCAGGGCGCTCTGATTCTGTTAACTCATCAGATACGTGGCTAGAAATACCTGCGTCTGTTGCGCTATCTAAAGCAACAACTTCAGCACTACCGTCAGTTGCAACTGCATCGAATGCTGTTGCACGTACTGTGATAACTTTCTTCGCGTCTAAGCTCTGAACTGTAGCGATTGCGTTACCAGCGTAGATAGGGCGAACAAATGTATCTGCTGATTCAACACCGATAATGTCAGAGATTTGTGCAACGTCTAATAGCGCAGCAACGCGAGGCATGAAGTTCTTACCTGTTGTTAATGCAGTTGCGATAATCGCGTCGTAGTCACCTGCTAAGTCTTTAACAAGTAATGAAACGTTTTCTGCTAATTGGTGCTCATATGCAGCGTTGTCTGCCACTAATACTTTGCTTACACCGTTAACTTTTGCTGCTTCTTCAGCAACACCGCCACAGTTGTGACCAGCAACAAGTAGGTGAATATCACCACCCATTGCTTGTGCCGCAGCAACTGTTTTAAGAGTTTCAGCTTTTAAGCTGCTATTGTCGTGCTCTGCGTAAACTAAAATAGCCATTATGAAATCACCTTCGCTTCAGTTTTTAACTTCTCGACTAACTCATCGATAGTCTCTACGGTAACACCAGCACTGCGCTCTGCAGGAGGTGCTACTTTAACTAGCGTAGAACGCGGGCTTAAGTCGATACCGAAATCGGCAGCAGCTTTAACATCTAAAGGCTTGCGCTTTGCTTTCATGATGTCTGGTAATTTTGCGTAACGTGGCTCGTTCAAACGAAGATCAGTTGTTACGATTGCTGGAAGGTTTAATGCAACAGTTTGTAAACCACCGTCTACTTCACGTGTTACGTTAACTTTGTCGCCATCAACTTTTACTTCTGAAGCGAAAGTACCTTGTGGCATACCTGTTAACGCAGCAAGCATTTGACCTGTTTGGTTGTTGTCTGAATCGATAGACTGCTTACCTAAAATAACTAACTGAGGCGCTTCTTCTTCAACAACTTTTTGAAGTAATTTAGCAATGTTCAGCGAGTCTAAAGTCTCTTCTGTTTCAATGTGAATTGCGCGGTCTGCACCTAGTGCTAATGCCGTACGAATTTGCTCTTGGCATTTTTTATCACCGATAGATACCACTACAACTTCTGACGCCGTACCCGCTTCTTTTAAGCGAACAGCTTCTTCAACTGCAATTTCACAGAATGGGTTGATCGCCATTTTAACGTTAGCTAAATCAACATCTGAGTTGTCAGGTTTAACACGAACTTTGACGTTGTAGTCAATTACGCGCTTGATGGGAACTAATACTTTCATCATCGCCTCTGCTTGTTTCTTGTATTGTTTTTAATTAATGCCAACTCATTCGGCATCAACAGATTATTTAGTAATGGCTCGACAGACTACTTTTACTTTACGTTTACGTCAAATGAAGCGAGCGACTATGCTCTAATCATTTGCTCGAAATCAAAAGCCATTCAGTAAATTGTTATTTACAGGATAGTATTTGTTGCCAAAATATCTATAATGAGTTGATATTATCAAACGCATGTTTGAATTTCAAACGTGTGTTTGAAATTTGCAGCAAGTTCAATTTTATAGGGGGAAACTATGGAACGCGAATCGATGGAGTTTGATGTAGTCATCGTCGGAGCGGGTCCATCAGGTCTTGCAACAGCTTGTCGTTTAATGCAGCAAGCACAAGAAAAAGAGCAAGAACTAATGGTGTGTGTTGTAGAGAAAGGCTCTGAAGTAGGCGCACATATTTTGTCAGGTGCCGTGTTTGAACCTCGTTCATTAAACGAGTTATTCCCTGACTGGAAAGAAAAAGGCGCGCCTCTTAATACACCTGTAACCGGTGACGATATCTACTTACTTAAAAATGAAGAAAGTGCCGTTAAATTGCCCGGTTTTGCTGTGCCAAAAACCATGCACAATGAAGGTAACTACATTGTAAGTATGGGTAACATTTGTCGTTGGTTAGCAGAGCAAGCAGAGGAATTGGGCGTAGAAATTTTCCCTGGTTTTGCTGCACAAGAAGTTATCTATAACGAAGATGGCAGTGTAGGCGGTATCATTACGGGCGACATGGGCTTAGATCGCGACGGTAGTGAAAAAGATTCATTTATGCCGGGTATGGAGCTACGTGCGAAGTACACCGTATTTGCTGAAGGTTGTCGTGGTCACTTAGGTAAAGAACTGATCAGCCATTTCAATTTAGCTGACGGTAAATCGCCACAGCACTACGGTATTGGTTTTAAAGAAATTTGGGACATCGATCCTGAGAAGCACCAAGAAGGTTTAGTGGTTCACACAGCTGGTTGGCCTTTAGATAACGATACGTCAGGCGGTGGCTACCTTTACCATGCTGAGGGCAACCAAGTATTCGTTGGTGTTATTATCGACCTTAACTATTCAAACCCTCACTTGAGCCCGTTTGAAGAATTCCAGCGTTACAAGCACCACCCAACCATTAAACAGTACCTAGAAGGCGGTAAGCGCGTTTCTTATGGTGCACGTGCACTAGCTAAAGGTGGTTTGAATTCACTACCTAAACAAACGATGCCGGGCGCATTAATCGTTGGTTGTGATGCAGGTACCATTAACTTTGCAAAAATTAAGGGTAACCACACGGCAATTAAGTCGGGTATGTTAGCAGCAGAAGCGATTTTTGAAGCATTAGCAGACGGTTGTGAAGGCGGTAAAGAGCTAACTTCTTACGATGCTAAGTTTAAAGATTCATGGTTGTACGAAGAATTGCACAGCACACGTAACTTCGGCCCTGCAATGCATAAGTTTGGCACCTTTTGGGGCGGCGCATACAATACGGTTGATCAAAACTTCTTTGGCGGTAAATTGCCATTTAACTTCAAAGATGAGTCACTTGATCACGCACAGCTTAAACTAGCGAGCGAAGCACCTGTTATTCAGTACGCTAAGCCAGATGGTAAGCTAAGCTTCGACCGTTTATCGTCAGTGTTCTTATCAAACACTAACCACGAAGAAGAACAGCCGTGTCACCTTAAACTGGCAGATGCGACAATTCCAATGACGGTTAACATGGAAAAGTATGCCGAGCCAGCTCAGCGTTACTGTCCAGCGGGTGTATATGAAGTTCAGGAAACAGAAGAAGGGCAGCAATTTGTGATTAATGCGCAAAACTGTATCCACTGTAAGACCTGTGACATTAAAGACCCTAGCCAGAATATTACATGGGTAGCACCAGAAGGAACGGGTGGGCCAAACTATCCAAACATGTAATTGCTAACGCGTTTGGTTATTTAATACCGAGAAAAAAGGCCACTCAAATGAGTGGCCTTTTTGTTTCTTGTTTTCGCTTGGAGCTGCAAGTTTCTAGCTCTCTGTTATCTACCTGTTAGCTTTTAGCTAGGTTTTCTAGTGCTTCACCTGTTAAACGGTAGCCAATCCACTCATCTTGCGGTTTTGCGCCAAGCGATTGATAGAATTCGATAGCCGGTGTGTTCCAGTCGAGCACATTCCATTCAAAGCGTCCACAGCCTTTAGCGACAGCAATTTGTGCTAGGTGCTTTAAGATTGCTTTACCTGCGCCAATACCGCGCTTTTCAGGGGTAACATATAAATCTTCTAAGAATAAACCGTGCTTACCTAGCCAAGTTGAATAGTTAAAGAAATAAACGGCAAAACCTACAGCTTCACCTTCGTATTCACAAATGAGTGCTTCGGTTGCCGATTCATTGGTAAAGATAGAGTTAGCAATATCTTCAATGCTGGCTTTAACTTCATGTTCAGCTTTTTCATAACGAGCAAGTTCAACAATAAATTGATGAATTTGCGCTGCGTCTTCAACGGTTGCTGGGCGAATATGTAATGACATAAGTCCTCTTATTTTTTAATTTGTCCAATGACATTTTCTACGGTCATGATGCCAAACATCACTTTGCGAATAAACGATTCTGAGCTTGCTACGAGATTAAAATTCGGGTGTCGCGACCAAACAGCTTGTAATTTGTCATCAAGCTCAATGGCTGCTTGCTCAGATTCATTGCGAATGGGGTTGTTACTGCGAATACTCTCGCCAGATTTAGCTGCTGTTTCAAAAAAGATCACTGCATCGTAGCGGTTAAGCTCAGTTTCCAAATTACTATTCATGGATTTGAAAAAGTCCTCCTCGCTTCCCGGCCAATACGATAAGCCATCAAGTGAACCACGGTCGCATAAAATTACACAATCAGGGTAAGTGGCACGTTGAATATCTTCTAAGTTTTTCTGCAGATTAAATATAGCGGTTTGCTGAGCGCGCAGTACATCGTCATTTTCGGCACGTTCAATGCCACCGCTAAAAATCATGGTGGCAGATTCAGGCACAATGGCGATCTTGCCAGCGAATTCTCGGCGAATTAGGTCGATTGCAGTGGTTTTACCGCCGCCGGGTCCGCCTGTTAATACAATTCTTTTTTTGATATTGAGGTTATTCATAACGTTGTTTGACGTGCGCTAAGAAGTTGTCAGTATTCAACTTGTTATGCTCGTATCAAGACCTTTTGGTAAATGCGCTTTGCATCAAAGCTATATAACAATAAGTCTAGCTAATTTTTGCCAGTGCTTGAATAGCGAAGCTTTGATATAGATACAAAAAAGGCCTCATTAACGAGACCTTTTATTCATTCACATGAACGAGTTACTAGCTGTTAGCTGCGATGTACTCGTTAACCATAGTTTCTAGCACGTTTAACGGAACTGGGCCTTGTGCAAGTACTACGTCGTGGAATTCACGAATGTCGAACTTGTCGCCTAGTTTCTCTTTCGCCATTTCACGCAGCTCAACAATCTTAATCATACCGATTTTGTATGCTGTCGCTTGTGATGGCATTACCACGTGACGCTCAACCATTTTAACCGCGTCAGACTTAGCGTTTGGCGTATTTGTTACGTAGTACTCAATACCTTGGTCACGTGTCCATTGCTTAGCATGAATACCTGTATCAACAACTAAACGACATGCACGCCATAATTCCATCGCTAAACGACCGAAATCTGAGTATGGGTCTTGGTAGAAACCAATTTCTTTTGGAATAAGCTCAGAGTATAAACCCCAACCTTCCGTGTAAGCCGTGTAACGGCCAAACTTACGGAACTTAGGAATACCTTCAAGCTCTTGCTTCATGGCAATTTCCATGTGGTGACCTGGAATACCTTCGTGGTAAGCCAATGCTTCCATTTGGTAAGTTGGCATTGCGTCCATGTCGTAAAGGTTTGCGTAGTAAATACCTGGGCGTGATCCGTCCATAGAAGGTTGCTGGTAGAAAGCTTTACCTGCAGACTTTTCACGGAAAGGCTCAACCGCTTTAACTGTTAATTCAGCTTTAGGCTTTCTTAGGAATAACTTGTCTAATTCGCCTTTCATGGTATCGATGTAAGCAGTTGCTTCTTTTAAGTAGCGCGCACGGCCTTCTTCGTTACCTTCGTAGTAGAACTGTCTGTCGTTACGCATAAACTCGAAGAATGCCGCTAGGTCACCTTCAAAGTTCACTTTCTTCATGATTTCACGCATTTCGTCGTGAATACGCGCAACTTCGTTTAAACCAATCTCGTGAATTTGGTCAGACGTTAAGTCAGTTGTTGTTGTGCGGTTTAGTGCATTGTTGAAGAATGCTTCACCTTCTGGGAATTTCCAAGCACCATCACGTGTATCTGCTTTCTTTTCAAGCTCAGTAAGGTAAGTAATTAAACCTTGGTATGCTGGTTGAAGTTGCTCTGTTAGTGCTTTTTCAACGTCAGCTATTAACGCTGCTTTTTTTGCATCGTCTAATTCAAGCTTGTTAACTTTCTTACGGAAGTCAGCAAGAATCGGGCTGTCTTCACCGTCAGTGAACGGTGCGCCAGTGATGATGTTGTTTGAATCGCGTAACACGTGAGCGAATACGAATTTAGGCGCAATAATGCCCTTTTCTTCACGTGCTTTTAAGCCGTCAATTAACTGGTTAATTAGTGTATTTGTGCCGTTTACACGCGAAATGTAATCGTTCGCTTCTTTTTCATTCGCAACACTGTGCTGGTTGATTAAGAACGCTGGTACTTGAGAATGCAAACCAAACATTTGGTTTACAGGGTAGTTGTGGTGGCGCCATTTAAAGTCGGCAATTTCTTGCTCTAGGCTTTGTTCAAGTAAAGCGTAACTTACTTTAGTTTGCGCATCTAACTTGTCGAAGTCTAATGCTTGAATACGCTTTAAGTTGTCTTTGGTGATCTCAAGTTCTTTTAACGCATTCTCTTCAGAAATATCGTTCCACTTGTCGTAATCTTTTTTGATGCCAAGGTAAGTTTGCATCATTGGGCTGCGCATAATGCCTTCATCAAAAATTTGGTCAAATAAAGCGTTCGCCTTCTCTGACTCACTTTGCTGAGTGGCTGCAACTTCTGCTGGTGCTTCGGTTTTATTTGACGTTGCGGTAGTTGATTCACTGCCACAACCGGCTAATACTAAGCCCGACATAGCTAATGCTAATAATGATTTTTTGAATTGCATATTGCTTCCTTCATAATGTTAACCCATCGAGTGTGCCTTGATTGGCAAAACGTTGCAAATTGCTGGCGATAAAAAGGCGAATTGTCACGACAAATGGTTGAGCTTGGCGAGCGAATAAGCGATATTTGCCGTTCAATTCTGGTCATATCATACGAAGCAAGTAAGAAAAGGTTTTTTGGGTGTCGCAAAAAGAGTCGTTAGTTATTAATTACGCATCATCAATAAATGAGCCACTAGAGAAAAACAGTGGAGGAGAACCGCTGGAGAAAGATTCGCCAACAACATCGCCTGCTAGCACAAATACCACGTCGGCAAATAGCAGTTACAAAATCCGTTTTCAGAAAGCTGGCTATCAAGATGTTGGCTTTCTAGTGTTTCTGCGTAAATTAACCATGAATACGCACCTTAAAACTGCTGGTATCGATATGACCGACGACCAACACCAAGCCAGAGTGATGGAACACTTCGACGATTCTTATTTGATTGTGCTGGACGATAATCCCGTTGGGTTAATTCAGTTAGGTGTTATCAACAAAGCGATTCATATTAGGCAGTTTCAAATACATCCCGATTATCAGGGGAGAGGGCTTGGCAAGCGAGTATTGGACGTTTGTAAGAAAAAAGCTAGGCAACGAAACACCAGCGTTACCTTGTATGTACTGTTAGAAAATCCCGCGAAGAATCTTTATTTGCGCAATGGTTTTGAGATCGAGCAAACCGATAAAATTCAACATTTTATGCGGTTTTTTGAGTAATAGTGGTTGAGAGTAAAGTTGGTTAAGGGCTGACCTTATACGCACATATGTTCATATTTTATATTTTCATATTTTGAGCGTAATAACGTCTTACTAATTGGCGCATAAATGCTTGGCTAAAATTAGTGAAGAAGGAGCGCGAGCCAAGCGTTTTTGCGTTCTTTTGAGTAACTTGTCAAATGTCCATTTACCCGAGCCAATTTTTATAAAACGCAAAAATTAATCCATTTACCAATGTAAATGCAAAGCCCCAATATTTTATAGTGTTGGCCTTTTTCTTTAGCTCTAACTCTTGTTCTTTATAAGTTTGCTCTTTGTCACTTGCCCGTTTTAGAAACTCATGTTCAAGGAGCGATTTAATCGTTTTTTCTGACACCCCTTGAATTCCTAACCTTGGGGAAATTTCCAATTCATCGTTAGAAAATGCAAAAAGAATTTCATCGCTCAGAGCAGAAATTTTAGGCTGTAGGTCTGTAATTAATCTTTTTTCTTTTACAGATTCAACGGTAGATTGTGAGTTTTTCACTTTATCGACATAACACGAATATCCGAGCCAAATAATTTCTTTTAAATGGTAATGCTCGAGCATTGCGAAGGTTTTAAAAGTCTCAGCATGATAGCTTGCAAAAGCGGCACTTAATGCATCACCTTTTTCTATGCTGGTATAACAATGTCTAAGTGAACTAGATCTTAAAAGAGAAAATTTACGATCGTTTAATCCCTCTTTTTCCAGAATCTCTAGTGCTTCCGAAACACCCTCGTCAGTTTCAAAGTCGCAATGTTGGATACAGTCTAGATTATTTAATTCTTTATCTAACCTTTCCTCTAACTTCTTACATTGCTCAACAAACTCTTCTTGAGTTAGTTTTTCTTCCAAAAATATTTGTTTTATAAATGACTCTAATCCATACCGTGTGAATTGGCTTCCATCACTTGGGTCAAGTGACATTGTTAGCTGAGGCATATGAAATCTTTCGCCTTCTTCTACTCTAATTCCACCACCTTCAGCTTGCCTGACGTAGAAGACCTCTTTGCCACATTTCGAGCAATCTCTACTGCTACACCAAGTATCTAGCTTTTCTAGTGATAGGCCGCAATCGGAACAAAATCTCGGCTTTACTTCCTTACTTTCTGTCATATTCCCTCAGTTCAAATAAACGCCAAAGCTCTATGTACATTTAACAGCTTATTAGCAGGAAAGTTTCCTACTATGTGCAGGACAATCTTTCCGTTTATTGATGACAGTTACTCTAACCAAACGATTTAACTTATTACAAAGTAACAATTTTATTTTTTAACTTTGCGTTTGTAGAAAGTAAAAGTCTCTAAGCAACTGTATAAATCTATAATTTTAAGAGCGTGTTAATTTGTTTTGTTCTGCAGCTATTGGCTATCGCAGTTTCCCTGCAAACGAATCGTTTTTACTCATTAGATATTCCCGATAGTAATTTATCGGCCTTAATCGCTGGACTACCATTTTTAGCCTTCTCAGCTTCTTTAATATGGCGAACAACTAAGGTATTGGCTGGCGCTTTTGTCCTAGCTTTTTCTGCCAGTGAAATTACTGCACCGTTGATATAATCAATTTCTGTGATTTTGTTTTGACCTATGTCGTACCACATTGATGAGCGTGCTAGCGGGTCGATGGCGAGCATTTGATTGGCAACGCGTTTAAATAACCAGTTAGGTAAACTCAGGATCACTGGTACTAAATTGGGAGACACCTTAGTTAATTTAGCTGGCGTGATCCCCAATCGCTTTAACGCGGCTAGTGCTTCTCGCATGCAAGCTGCCAGTACTTTTCTGTAGCTGGCTTGCTCTAATTGTGATTTCAACGGGATATCACTAAGGGCATTAATAGCATTGTTGAGATTAAGTAGCAGTTTGCCCCATCGTACTTGCTCAATATTGGCCACTAACTCGCTTGGGATATGCTGTTGGTTAAACATCTCGACGAGTTGCGTGAGACCGACATTGTCAGCGTGCTCAATTAGTACTTCACCTTCAGTGCCTCGGTGATAATGACCATCAGCTTGCCCGACAACATTAAAACCGACAATGCCAGTAAGTACTTTGTTATTGGGAAACGCTTGAATTAGATGACTTTCACTGCCAATCCCGTTTTGCAGGGCGACGATAATCGTGTTGTCATTAATCAGCTTTTTAATGTCATCTATTGAAGCATCGACCGCCGTGCACTTTACGGTAAGTAGCAGAATTTCTGGCGCTTCTGTTTCTGGTACTTCTGGTGCTGGTGTTTCAGCTTGAAAAGCATCAACCGTTGAAATTGAAATAGGCGAAGGCGTACGATGCTTGTTGCCTAAGTAGTCTGTGACTGTTAGCCCTGAACTATTAACTTTATCCACCATAGATTGGCGGGCAATAATCGACAGTTTATTGGGTGTTTCTTGGTAGAAAGGAAGCAAGCTGCCAGCGAGATAATTGCCGATGCAGCCTGCGCCAAAGACCATGACACGAGGGAGTGCTAATTCATATTTTGGTTCATGTTTTGGCTCATTTTCTTGGTTCATTTATCGCGGTTCTTTTTCTTGTTTTGCTTTTGCTTTAGTTCTGGTTCGTGTTCTGATTCTTGCTCTGACGCTAAGTCTTTAGAGACTTCGCTTGCTAATAAATCTTCCCTTGAGGTGTCACTTCGCTTACGTCGACACGAGTAGGTGTGGCTTCTCCCGAAATCAGGCTTTTTGAACCAACCGCGAGTGTTTCAATCACGGTTTTCAGTGAGGTTAGATTTAACGTCGTTACATCGTCAGTAAGCGCGTGGTAATGTTTGTCATTCGCTAACTGTACGCTGCTAAAGCTATGTGCAGGCACACCAAGTCGCGCCAATGTTGCGTTGTCGGAACGGTAAAATAGATTTTGCTCTGGGTATGGGTCTGCTTCGATGAGCGGCAAATCGTCATTATTACTTGATTTGCCAGTGTTTGATTTACTGGCTTTTTGAAGCGCTCGAGTGATATCGGCATTCATGATATCGCCTAAGTTTGAACGTTCCTTACCAGTCATCCATAAGCGACCTTCACCGAATTTTGATGGTTTGCCAACCATTTCGATATTGATCATTGCAGCAACACTGTCAGCGGGTACTTTTGTGGAAAAGTACTGAGAGCCATAGCCGCCAATTTCCTCTGCGGTAAAGGCAACAAACATTAACGTTCGCTCGTTATGATTCTGTTTTGTAGCTTGTGAGAAGTATTGAGCGAGGTTTAGCACGCCTGTAACGCCTGATGCATTGTCATCTGCGCCGTTAAATACGATGTCGCCATTGCCGTCTTTTGCTTCGCGCAGGCTGGTGCCTAGATGGTCGTAGTGTGCTGTGTAAAGTACTAGTTCATCGGCTTTGCTTTTGCCTGGTAGTACGCCAACTACATTGTTTAATGCTTTTTTGCTAGCGCTGGTTTTTCCGGTCACTTCAAAGCTTTTTAGCTCTTCCCTTTCACCGTTTTCACCATTGCCGCCAACTTCACTGATGACCGCGACTAGTGTGCCTTGGTCTTCGTTTGTGAGCTTAGTTAAGCCTCTTGAAAAGTAAGACTGGTAGCGTTTAAACATGGGCTCATGAGCAGGGTCGATGATAATAAGGTGATTACCGCCTTGACGATTCAGCGTGCTAAATGTTTGCCTTAAGTTGTCGTCTTTACCAATAAAATGCTGAGTTACTTTCTCGGTATTTTCCTTATTGTGTACGTCAGCGTTTGCGTTAGTGTGTACGTCAGCGTTTACGTCAGCTTTAGCCCAGTTAATTGACTTAGCGGTGCTTGCAAACGCTATTTTGTCTTTGCTAATTGGTTTGCCATTAAGTGCAACATTGATAGATACCGGATTGATAGAAAATATCTCAAACGACTGAAGATAGCTGTTAGCGTCTTTGCTAGTTGTTGATAGCGGTTGTAAACCTAACGCTTTAAAACGGCTGGCGATGTAAAGTGCTGCTTCATCAATTTCTGGGGTGAATACTTTTCTGCCTTTTAAATCATCACTTGCCAGAAATCGAATATCTTTGGTCACAGAATCAAGCGGTATGGAAGCACTAAAAACAGCTGGCGCGAACAATAAACCACTTACTGTAAGAGCTGAAAAGAGAGTTGATTTTGTCACTTGTTTAAATGTTGGTGACTTAGCATGCGGACGAAATAAGACCATTATTACCAGTTCCTTGATAGAGTTTTTATTATTCTAATTAGATCGTTTGAGGTCTATGTGTCTTTCAACAGGACACGCTATTAAGCGAAGACCACCTTGATTACATTCTTGATTACATTGTGCCAGTTTAAATGTTCAGCACAAGCACCATAAGTTGTTTAACTTTTATATGTTTTGTGAATGTCTTGTATTGCTTTGATTAATTTCGTTGATATAGTGCAACGTGTTAGAGTGCAAGGAAATGTGCAAAAAACTCACATTTATCCCAACGCTGCTAAGCTAGCGCAGTGGTTCCAATGTTGTGTGTAACCTAGATAAGTGTTGAGCAATTGATAAAGACTTCAAAGAGAGCAAAATTATGACTATTACTTCTTTTATTCCGCCGCAGCGTACACTTATGGGCCCAGGTCCATCTGATGTCAGTGCTCGTGTTCTCTCTGCCTTAGCAAGACCTACAATTGGTCACCTTGATCCTTTATTTGTCGGTATGATGGATGAAGTTAAATCGCTACTTCAATATGCATTTCAAACAACAACCCCATATACCATTGCCTTGTCTGCGCCGGGTTCTGCAGGTATGGAAGCGTGTTTTGTCAATTTAGTTACACCACAGGACAAAGTGGTTGTGTGTCGAAATGGTGTGTTTGGCGCGCGTATGATTGAAAACGTAGAACGCATTGGCGCACAACTAGTGGTTGTAGACTCGCCATGGGGTAGAGCGGTAGATCCTCAGCAATTGGAAGATGCGTTAAAACAGAACCCTGATGCAACTGTTGTAGCTTTTGTGCATGCAGAAACTTCTACAGGTGCTTGTTCAGATGCCAAGACATTATGTGAAATTGCCCGTCAGCACGACTGTTTAACGATCGTTGATGCAGTAACGTCACTAGGTGGTACTGAATTAAAAGTGGATGAATGGGGCATTGACGCCATTTATTCAGGTAGCCAGAAGTGTTTGTCTTGTGTACCGGGTATTTCGCCAATTAGCTTCAGCGAACGTGCGATTGATAAGCTTAAAGCGCGTAATGTGCCTGTACAAAGCTGGTTCCTCGATCAGTCGTTGGTCATGGGCTATTGGTCGGGCGAAGGCAAGCGTGCTTACCACCATACTGCGCCAGTTAACTCTTTATATGCGTTACACGAATCGTTAGTGATGCTTAAAGAAGAAGGCATTGAAAACAGCTGGCAGCGCCACAAAGACATGCATGGTTTGTTGGCAAGAGGTCTAAACGACCTTGATATTGAATTTATCGTGCCTGAAGCAGAGCGCTTACCGCAACTAAACACCGTTAAGATTCCAGACGGTATTGATGATGCCGCTGTGCGTAGCTATTTATTGAATGAATTCAATCTCGAAATAGGTGCAGGTTTAGGGCAATTTGCTGGCAACGCTTGGCGCATTGGCTTAATGGGCTTTGCAGCAAGAAAAGAGAATGTGGCATTGTGTCTTACTGGTTTAGCGGAAGCGATAAAGCAAGCTAGATAAAGCCCAATGTAATACTCTGCATTCGGAGAGTTTTTGGGGCTTACTCAATTGCGGTAAGCCCTTCAAAGTATCTAAAGCTGGAGTTGTTAACCATTTGTTAGATAAATAGAATTCTATTCTTCAACTCTGCTTTTAAGCAAAAATATTTCATATAACAGTAATAATTGAATCATACAATCGCGAACTTAACTGATTGTTGTCAATGTTGCTGTATGAAACATCTTTACTCTTCTAAAAGTGCGAACTTTTTGTGTTTGTTCTTTGGCTTTTTATTATTTTCACTAGCCAACCATTACATCGATATCACTTATGAGCGCAGCAATTTAAAAGACAACACGAAAGTTGACCTTATCTTCGAACAAGTCGCATCACGCTTGGCTTTGTTTACCGAAAGCCGTGAAAGGGCAGTCGATTTACTTGCTCAGAACTGGCCTGATGCTCACCCAAATATTCAGCAATGGTATACTCAACAAAGCCTCGATATAATGCAGATATTGCCGGGAATCTATGGTTTCTGGTACGTAGAAGATAACCCTAATGGTGATTTATTGACTGCAGCAAATGGCACAGTCGGCCAGCAATGGCAGGTATTGTCAGTACAAGCTTCTGCGGTTGGCCATTCAATTGATGTGACAAAATTACTGCCTTTACATACGATTACTACTGCTAAGTCTGCGATTATTTCCTTAGAAGAAGGCCGCAGAGGCATTGCTATGGTAACTCCTAGATCTGCCAATGGTGCCTTAAACGGGTGGATCATCTGTGTGCTAGATGTTAATGAAACCTTTAATTTTATGCTGGGTTCATATCAAGGTGAACACCTCTACATTTCCGCTGTAGTTAACGAGCAATCTATTGTAGAGATAGGTCAGCGCGACAATACCGTGCTCAGCCAGCAACAAGTGTCATTAGGGGATATTGCGTTTGATATTACTGTAGGCGCTCCGACTCCACAGTTTAATCAGTTACAGCTAAAGTCTCTGGCTTTCTTAGTGATTGCACTTATTGCATGGCTAGTTAGCAGCACAATCCGAAAATCGCTAAAGGCTTCCATTACTCAACAGCGATTTAGCGCGGCGTTTGATAGTTCACTCGATGGTATGTTGATATTCAGTCAGGCGGATAACCAATTAGTGTTATCTAGCGCTAACAACAGTGCGCGAGAAATGTTGCCATTCTTAGATGAACGTAAAGGCGCGACGAAACTAAACTACCAGCAATTTATTGAGACGCTGGGACTTAGTGGTTATCAGTATCTCATGAAAGCGCCTAAAGATGTGTTGCGTGGTAAAAGCTTCAATCACTACTACCAATTGGCCGAAGTCCACGCACCTGTTAAGCATATCAAAATCCAGCTGGTGAAAGCAGGCAGCAACATCGCGGTAACGCTTAGAAATGTGACTGAGCGAAAACTTGCTGAACAACAATTACAAGACAGAGAAGAGAAGTATCGTAGACTGGTAGATAGCCTTTCAGGACATTTTCTTTACAGCCTTGCCCATGATGGTTCGTTTAATTATGTAAGCTCTTCAGTAGAAGCGATTTTAGGGTTAACACCGGAAAGTATTGTTGAGGCTAATAGCTACATGCAAGAGCTGGGAGACACCAATAAACTGCGCGAGGAACAGTTGCAAAAACTCATTCAATCGCAATGTTCGGTGAACTATCAGCTTGAATACGTGAACCAATTTGGTCAGCGTAAAGTGATTGAGCATCATGACTCGCCGATTATTAAGGACGGCGAATTAATCGCAGTGGAAGGTATTGCCCGCGATATCACGAAAGAAAAGTCATTGGCAGAAGAAGTATTATTTCAAGCGAATCACGATGCGCTTACGGGTCTTTGTAATCGCTATTCATTTGATTCTCAGCTCAGCGATATATTAGCGCGCGTGCGCACAGAGTCGGTATCTGCCAACCTCTGCTATGTCGACTTAGATCAGTTCAAATTGGTTAACGATAGTTGTGGCCACCTAGCGGGTGACGAGCTATTACGACAACTTGGCGCTTTAATGGCGAGCTTTATAGGTGAAGAGCATATTGTTGCACGTTTGGGCGGCGACGAATTTGGCGTTATCTTCGTTGATATGAACACCGTAGACGCAAAAAGTGAAGCGGCAAAACTACTTACCTTGATAAACGATTTCCGCTTTGTTTGGGGCGACAACATCTTCAAAGTAGGCGCGAGTATAGGTATGGCGCCAGTATCGCCGCTGCTTTCTACCGAAGAAATTATGAAAGCGGCTGATGTTGCTTGTTATGTGGCTAAAGATAATGGTCGCAATAAAATTCATGTCTACAGTGATGATGATGAAGATCTTAATTACTACAAATCACGCATGAACTGGGCAACGCGTATTCAAGATGCATTGGATAACGACAAGTTCACCTTATTCAGTCAAACCATCAAGCCACTAGGGCGCGAGCAAAGCAGCAAAAGTAGCTTCGAAGTGCTTCTACGTATGGTTGATGGCGACAAGCTTATTACGCCAAACCTGTTTATTCCCGCAGCAGAGCGTTTTAATTTGATGGGTAAAATCGACCGTTGGGTGGTTAAGAATACATTTGCTCATCTTGAGAAACATCCTGATCTTGTTGAGAACATCGAGAAGTGTGCAATCAATCTTTCTGGCGCAAGCATTACCGATATGAGCTTTGCAGAGGAAATCGTCGAGTTGCTCAATTGCTGCCAAATAGCACCTTCGAAAATTTGTTTTGAAGTCACTGAAACAGAAGCAGTGAGTAAGTTAAATACAGCATCAATGTTTATTGACCGCTTACGACAGCTTGGCTGCCGATTTGCGCTAGATGATTTCGGCGCAGGTATGTGCTCATTTGCCTACCTAAAAAACCTGCCTGTAGATTTCATTAAAATTGATGGTAGTTTCGTGAAAAACCTTTGTCGAGAAGCGACTGACCGCGCCATCGTTCAGTCGATTGATGATATTGCAAAGTCATTGGGGAAAGAAACGATTGCTGAGTTTGTCTCTGATGAAGCGACGGAGTTAGTGCTTGAACAAATTGGCGTTAACTATGTGCAAGGTTACTTCATAGATGAGCCTAAGCCTTTGTTGACAAATATGTTTGCGCAAAACGCTGCCTAAGCTATTGGTTTTGATACACATAGAGAAAAACCTGATTGACGTAAGTGATTAAATAATCGTCATAATTTGTTCATGTTTATCGCGTAATGTAACGAATGTAGTGCACTTGTAGTCGATGAGGTAACGGGGTAGATGCATAGTAGTTCAGTCAGTAACGGCAAGATCAGTAAAGCAACGCTTGAGCAGTTAATCGACCATCAGAATTTTCAATGTAGTTTCCAACCTATTTTTGACGTTCACCTTTCAAAGCCGATTGGTTATGAGGCGCTTATGCGGGCGCCTGTCACTATGTTTAATTGCTCGCCAATAGAGTTCTTTGATACAGCCCTGGCATACGGCTTACTCGCTGAGCTTGAGCTGTGTTGTCGTCGAATCGCCATCAAACGATTTGTCGAGCTGAAACTAGAAGGGCTATTGTTCCTTAATGCGAGTCCTTTGGCGATTGAACAGAATAAACACAAGGCAAGCCGAGTACCCGACATTTTGCTGGAATACGGTTTAGCCCCAGAGCGCATCGTTATTGAGATCACCGAGCGTTACGAAGCGCGTAATGAAACGTTATTGAAAGACGGCCTTAAACGCTATCGCGACTTAGGTTTCAAAATAGCGATAGATGATTTGGGCACGGGGCATTCAGGCCTTAAGCAATGGTCTGAAGTGCGTCCTGATATTGTTAAAATTGACCGTTACTTTATCAGTGATTGCGCCAACAATATCGTTAAGCGTGAGCTCATTCGCACGATTTTTGAGCTCGGCAAAGCAACGGGTGTTGCGATAATTGCTGAAGGCATCGAAAACGAAGAAGAGTACTTAACGCTGCGAAAGCTGGGCATGAAGTACGCACAAGGCTATTTACTTGGCAGACCAGAAACCGCGCCGAATATGAGCTTACCTAAACTGCTTGCTGAGCAGGCGATTAAACGCTCCGCAAACCTTCCTATTGAGCAATTTGAGCTAACTAAATTGCTATTGGACGTTTCACCTATTTCTGGCGATGAATCGTGTAAGTCTGTTTATACGTTATTTAAAAGCGATAGCCGTATCAAAACGCTAGCGGTTATCGATGAAAATGAATTGCCTATTGGTATGGTATATAGAGATGAGCTTAACGACTTACTTTCAACGGATTATGGTCACGCGCTGTATGACAAGCAGCCTGTTGTTAAGGTGATGAAACCAGTGAGTTTAGCGGTTGATATCGCGTCTGACATTGATGAAGTCAGTAAGCTTATCACCGACAATACTGAATTCGATCAACATCCAGAATTTATTGTCACATCGCAAAGTCGTTACATTGGGCTGGCGAATGTGCGTTCAATTTTGAAGATGATGACCGAAGAGAAAATCATGCATGCTCAACAAGCGAATCCGCTCACTATGTTGCCGGGCAATGTGGTGATTGAGCAAAAAATCGGACAGCTGATTAAGCAAAAACAAGCCTTCCACCTCGCTTATTTTGATTTAGATAACTTCAAGCCGTTTAACGATGTATATGGTTACGCCGCGGGTGATCAAGTGATTAAACTTGTTGCAGACGCCATTCGGGAATGTTGCGTGAATCAGTTTGTTGGCCATGTGGGTGGCGATGACTTTGTCGTACTGTTTAAGAGTGCCGATGGTGAGAGTTTGTGCCAACAGGCGATTGATGTTTTTAAACAACGTATTCAGCATTACTTTGAACCCGAGCACTTGGCGCAAAAAGGCTACTTTGCTAAGGACAGGGAAGGTAACTTTAAGCTCATTCCATTGTTGTCGATATCTTGCGGCGTGATTTATCCAGACTTAGAGTCAGTAAACTCTGTGCATGATGTGTCAGTGTTGGCAACGCGAGCGAAGAAAATGGCAAAAGAAGCTGAGCCAAATCGTGTGTGCTTGTTAAAAAATGACAATGAAGTGGTAGGTTTATCTGATGCTTTTAACAAGAGAAGCTCTTGTATCTAAGCTGGATACTAAATGAGAAAGGCACTACATCTGAAGTAGTGCCTTTTTAGGGATTCCAAGCTCTAAACGCTATAGTGAGCTAAACCATATTACCAAGAACCGGTATTTTCCATACTCGCCCAAGGCTCTTGAGGCTCTAGGTAGCCTTCTTGAAGAATTTCGACAGAAACACCATCTGGTGAGCGTACAAACGCCATGTGACCATCGCGTGGCGGTCGGTTAATGGTTACGCCGTTGTCCATTAAGTGTTGGCACGTTTGGTAGATATCATCTACGCGAATTGCGATGTGACCAAAGTTTCTGCCATCGCTGTAAGGCTCTGTTTCTCCCCAGTTGTAGGTTAGCTCAATTTCGTGCTCGCCTTCGTCGGCTGCCAAGAATACTAAGGTGAATTTGCCCTCTGGTACTTCTTTGCGACGAACTTCTTTAAAGCCTAATAAGTTACAGTAAAAGTTAAGTGATGCGTCTAAATCAAGCACACGAATCATGGTATGCAATAGTTTCATTGGTTTGCTCTCTTGGGGTGTTATTCAACACAGTTAATTATTGTTGATAGGCATATTGTAACGGGCATTTTTGTTATCTGCATTTTCTTATGTGTTTTCTTCTGCACTTTCTTGGGCTTAACCATGAGATGAATCCGTTATATTTTATGTCTGCCAGTATTTATGTTGTTTCTTGAATCGACGGAATAAATATAATGATAGAGAAGTGACTTATCTGCAAAATAAAATTTACTCTACTATACCGTGATTAACTTCGAATTTACTAAAATGACTGTTAGTCTTAATGACAAATTATATCGATTTTACGCTTTTTAACCGTGACCAAATAAGATGAATACACTGTCGATCCGTTCCTACAGCCGCCAACAAGTTACTCATCGTCATGACTATCACCAATTAGTTTTGCCGATACTTGGCACGATCAACCTCAAAGTCGATAGCTTTAATGGTAGTGTTGCTTCTGGAGAGTGTATTATTATCAAAGCAGGATGTGACCACTCATTCACGGCTGATGCGCAAGCACGTTTTATCGTTGCAGATATTGATACCTTGCCTGAACACTTCATGCGCTCTGCTTTGCTGAATTTTCCCATCAGCCGTCCGCTAAAACAGTATCTAAGTTTTGTCGAAGTTCAACTAGAACAACAAGTTAATAGTGAGTTAGAAGGGCACTTGTTTATTATGTTCTACGCGCTACTGGAACAGCAAACGTTCGCTAGGCCAATAGACAAGCGCATAAAACAGGTGGTGGCTTTTATTGAGCAGCACATTGCAGAGCCGCTAACGATAGAGAAGTTAGCGTCGATAGCTTGTTTGAGTGCTACTCAGTTTAAGAAGGTGTTTAAAAGTAATATTGGTTTAACGCCTGCTCAATACATTATCCAAGTGCGAATGGAAAAAGCACATGCTTTGATAATGCATACCGATACACCAAGGCAACATGTTGCTGCACTCGTCGGCTATCAAGATTATTCTGCATTTTGTCGTCGTTATAGCGTTGTTTATGGGATGCCGCCAAGCGAGTCTTGCCCAAGCTAAACATCAACTAGTTTTTTTGAACAGAATGGTCCTTTACTCACTAACATGCGCCAAGAAATATGCGTCTTGCTAGCTTGTGGTGGCGTCCTTTCTGCAAAGTTTATTGTGTTTTCTTATGGCATGCTATTTATCACGAAACGCTATATTTATTTAGTAATTTATGATCAAGAGCAATCAAGAAACCGCTGGGTTTTGGGCAATTGTTATTGCCAGTATTATTTGGGGTACCACAGGTACCGCAGCAAGTTTTACACAAGGTGTTAGCCCTCTGGCGACAGGGGCCTTTGCCACAGGTATTGGTGGTATTTTACTTTGTATTGTTGCTCGACGTTCAATAATGCACGAACTTACTCAACTGAAAGCGAATAAGCCGCTTTTGCTATTAGGTGCGTTATCCATTGCCGTTTATCCACTGACATTCTATTTATCAATGCAGCTTGCTGGCGTGGCAATTGGAACGGTTGTTTCGATTGCGATGGCGCCAATTTTCACCAAAGTAATGGAGCGCTTCATTAATCGTCAGCTTATCTCTTTACGTTGGGTGTTAAGTTTCATACTCGGCGCATTGGGCGTTGTGCTATTAATGAAGGGCAAGCGAGTGACGGTTAGTGCTGGTGAATTTGCCAAGGGTGAAGGTGAGCTGTTTCTTGGTGTGCTGCTTGGCCTTATTGCAGCGCTTAGTTACGCGGTTTATTCGTGGGCAGCGAAACAGCTAATCCGAAAAGAAATTAGCTCTCAATCTTCGGTTGCCAGCATGTTTGGTTTGGCGGCTATTTTGCTGCTATCAAGTCTGTTCATTACTGGCGAAAACCTGCTTACAGGAACAACGAATATCAGTGTGGCACTCTACATGGCTGTTATTCCAATGTTTGTAGGGTATTTGTTGTTTGGCTTTGGCTTACGACATTTAGATGCCAGCAAAGCCACTTTGATTACGCTGTTAGAACCAGTCGTTGCGACATTGCTTGCTACAGCGATCGTCGGCGAGCGATTTTTAGCAATTGGTTGGGTGGGAATGATGCTCATTGTTGGCTGCATTGTGCTTCAGGTATTGCCTAACTCGCTACCTAGAAAATCGGGTTTGTTATTGCTAAAAGGCCGATGGGCACGTAATCAGGTATCGAGTTCAAAGCGATAATTTTTAACAAGCGTACTATCTCTATTTGCTCTCTTTATTATCTTTACTGTCTTTACTTTCTTTATCTCAAAGTCTCTTCTACTTTTATTCAAAGCGTTATCTCAAAACTGTTGTTTAAAACAGTAATAAAATTCAATGGCTTGGATAAAAAAATTAGGAGACTTTTATGTCATCTGGCAAATGTCCGATTATGCATGGCAGTACAACAGAAAGTGGCAACTCAAATACAGATTGGTGGCCAAAAACACTCAATCTCGACATTCTTCATCAGCACGACGCCAAAACAAACCCGCTAGGAAGTGACTTCGACTATCGCAGTGAAGTAAAAAGTCTAGACTTTGCGGCGCTTAAACAGGACTTAATTGCGTTAATGACCGATAGCCAAGATTGGTGGCCAGCAGATTGGGGTCATTACGGCGGTTTAATGATTCGTATGACATGGCATGCAGCGGGCACTTATCGCATTGCTGACGGACGCGGTGGTGCAGGAACAGGTAACTTAAGATTTGCGCCACTTAACTCCTGGCCAGATAACGGCAATTTAGATAAAGCGCGTCGCCTGTTGTGGCCGATTAAAAAGAAATATGGCAACAAGCTTAGTTGGGCAGATTTAATCGCCTATGCAGGTACTATCGCTTACGAATCTATGGGATTAAAAACCTATGGTTTTGGCTTCGGGCGCGAAGATATTTGGCATCCTGAAAAAGACACTTACTGGGGCGCAGAAAAAGAATGGCTGGCACCGTCAGGAGGTGATGGGAGCCGCTATTCAGGTGAGCGCGATCTAGCTAACCCGCTTGCTGCAGTGATGATGGGGTTAATTTACGTTAATCCGGAAGGTGTTGATGGTAAGCCTGATCCTTTAAAAACAGCACATGACATACGCGTCACGTTCCAACGTATGGCAATGAACGATGAGGAAACTGTAGCGCTAACGGCGGGTGGTCATACGGTGGGTAAGTGTCACGGTAACGGCGATGCTTCTTTGTTAGGGCCAGAGCCCGAAGGAGCCGAAATCGAAGATCAAGGGCTTGGCTGGCTTAACAAAACCAGTCGTGGTGTTGGCCGAAATGCAGTGACAAGTGGCGTTGAAGGGGCGTGGACAACACACCCCACGCAATGGGATAACGGCTATTTTGAGATGCTGTTAAATCATGAGTGGCAATTAACTAGAAGCCCAGCAGGGGCAGAGCAGTGGGAGCCAGTCAGCATTAAGGAAGAAGATAAACCAATAGATGTTGAAGACAGCTCTATACGTTACAACCCTGTAATGACCGATGCAGATATGGCGATGCGAGAAGATCCTGATTACCGCAAAATATCAGAACGTTTTTACAAAGACCCAGCATATTTCTCTGAAGTATTCGCACGTGCTTGGTTCAAGTTAACGCACCGAGATATGGGGCCGAAAACGCGTTACATCGGCCCTGAAGTACCAGATGAAGATTTAATTTGGCAAGACCCCGTGCCAGCGGGTAACGCAAACTTTGATCAAGACAGCGTTGCCGACAAAATTAAAGCCAGTGGTTTATCTGTGAGTGACTTAGTGACCACAGCGTGGGATAGCGCGCGAACTTTCCGACATTCAGATCGACGCGGTGGCGCTAATGGTGCTCGTATTCGACTGGCGCCTCAGAAAGGTTGGGCAGGCAACGAGCCAGAAAGGTTATCCCGTGTGCTTAGCGTATTAACCCCGATTGCGGAAGATGCTGGCGCAAGTTTGGCAGATGTTATTGTGCTTGCTGGCAACGTAGGGGTTGAACAAGCTGCAAGTGCCGCTGGTATTTCGTTGAAGGTGCCGTTTACTGCAGGTCGAGGCGATGCAACTCAGGACATGACAGATGTAGAGTCATTTGAGGTACTAGAGCCTTTACATGATGGTTTCCGCAACTGGTTAAAGGGTGATTATGTTGTCAGCGCTGAAGAAATGTTACTCGATAAAGCGCAGCTAATGGGCTTAACGGCAAGTGAGATGACCACGCTGATTGGTGGTATGCGAGTGATGGGCACTAACCATGGAGGAAGTGAGTATGGTGTGTTCACCGATAACGTAGGCGCACTTAGCACAGACTTTTTCACGAACTTAACGGATATGAGTTATACATGGCACCCTGCTGACAATGGCTTGTACGAAGTTCGCGACCGAGCTTCTGGTGACGTAAAGTGGACGGCAACACGTGTAGACTTGGTGTTTGGCTCAAATTCAATCCTTCGTGCTTACGCAGAAATTTACGCGCAAGACGATAACAAACAAAAGTTTGCCGAAGACTTCGCAGAGGTTTGGGCAAAAGTGATGGATGCCGATCGTCAATAGCGACAAATAAGTAACTGCAGACGAAAAAGCGAATCGAGGGTAACCCTGACTCGCTTTTTTATTTGTGGAATTCTAGCTTTTCTAAAAAATACTTATTAAGTAATGGGTTAAGATGTATGATGAAACTGGTTCAATCACATAAAAGACCCAATCAACGGTAGAAAAACGACCCGTTGGGTCGATATTAAATTGTTATACGCCGAAGAATATGGATACTCTGCAAAAATTAAATAAGTCTTGGATATCACATCTTGAAGGCATTGAAATTATCATTCTCCCTTCAGGCATAGTGATAGCATTTTTACTAGCTTATTTGGATATTTTGGAATTACCAATTGGTGCAGGGCTTACTTTTATTTCAAGCTTTACTTTTGCTATTTTGCATCATTTTGCGGTTTACAATCTCGTTCGTTGCCCCGAGTGTGGTGAAAATTTGGCAAAGTTTAAAAACGGCAAAAATATCCCGGTCAAACAGTTGTATAGTGGGTTCGCAAAATGTTCGCCCTGCAAGCACTGCGGATGGGCAGCGAGTATAGGCGTATAACAAACGCTTCAACAAAGGACGCAAAAAGCTTGGCTTGCGTCACTTCGTTCCTAATTTTAGCCAAGCATTTTGCGCCTGTTAGGCGAGCGTTATACACCCAAAGAGTATGAATCTAGCAACATTTGAAAATGATTATTGGGAGCTTCGATCTGGAGAAGCAGCTCACAGAGAAAATCCAGATACTTTTTGGATTCCAGATATACAAGAAAGAAAAGCATTAAAAATTGGTGACGCCGTTCGTCTTATCTTTGAAATAGAAGGCTATGACGAAAACGATAAAGTTGAAATAATCAGTGAAAGAATGAATGTCATCGTCTCAGAGATAATTGGCGATATGTATATTGGTATACTTGATCACCAGCCTGCAAGTATAGACCCTGAAGATGATTTCTATTTAGGATATGGGGTAGAGATTCCGTTTAAAGCTGAACACGTAATAAATATAACTCGACCACCTGAAGACTATATTAAGTGGCAGCTGAATCAAAAGCCCGAAAAGTGCTGGAATCGGTAAGGTGTATAACAAGTCAATTATGGAATGGACGCAAAACGCATGGCTTGCGCTCCTTCGTCGCTAATTTTAGCCTGCTATTTTTCGCCGGTTAGGCAAGCGTTAGTGTCCTGTTTACTAAATTGGAGCTTCGCTGTATAAGCGTCTTAATATTGCTTATCGATACGCACTTCGCCCTTGGTAAGGCAAATCATGCGTAATTCATCGCCTTTCTCAGTTGTAATCATCATTTCGACCAGACTAAGCTATTTAATTCTGGACTTGCGACCTTTATTTTCAGCAACTGGGGCGCTAATCAAGGTGCCGTGTATTGTGGCGATATCTCGCCACTGCCGTCGCTAGTTAATTCGCCGCTAAAAAGTTACCATGAAATCCAAGCGGTAATGCTGTTGGCAACCAAGCGCGACATACGGGGCCATCACTAACATGACCTACCTTAAAAATGTTCACGCAGGTGCGTTTTGATGGAACATGGAGTGCAGTACCCACTAAATACCCATTTCCCTCTTGTTGTGTGTAATCAACGATAAGATGCTCCTCAACCAAGAACTCTTCGCCGTAAACAAAGGTGTCTTGCTTGCCATTGTTAACATTAATTACGCGCACGCTGTCGCTCCAAACATCACTTTGTATCGATGATAATGTCACCAGTAGCTCATTTCTTAGTCCCGTTAAATGCTCATACACACGTGGAAATTCACTGATGCCGGGAATGATTTGTTTATTAGTACTGCCGTTTTTATAAAGTGTGTACAACACCGTGTTTGCAGGCGTTGCATCCGAGGTTTTGCCACGCATTAAATCACTCATGTGATGTAAATTCTCACAATCTGGGTACAGGCTAGCATCAAAGCGAATAGTTCCATCAGTGTCTTCCCAAGCATTGCCAAAATGAAAGGCAAAGCCCGCATCCAACAGATATTCACGCGTGAGTGTCAACGTATTTTTATCAATAACTAGTACTTTCATAGGAAGGGTTTTGTTGAAACGAATTGCACTGAACAAGCGCTCATCGGCTTTATCTCTATCAAGTGACGGTAAGATGATCAGAATATTTTTCTGCGTGATTAAAAAGTCATGCAACATCCCGCCACGGTAGTTCGTTTTAAGTAGGTTTACTTTTTGCGTTACTCCGCGGTTGTTAAGGTGGTAAAGGACAATGTCGCCATTAATGGTACTGCCAAAATTCCAAATCGTACCGTCTGCTTCAATTTTAGGGTGCGCTGAAAATGCGAGTCCCTTTAAACTATTGCCATATCGTGTGTTTTCGCCAAGGTTTACAAGACCTTTTGCGTCTAAACTACTGGCATCCAACGCTGTTGCAGACCCCGCTTCCCATAGTGCCCACAACTCACCATTTACCGGAATAATATTGGTGTTTGCAGAATTAATAATGTCGGTTTTGTTTACGGGTAAACTGCCCGGTAACTTGCTATTTGGCCCTGAGAATAAAAACTTATCTGCTGCCTGTTCTTGCTTGTACTTGTTGGTTTTTACAAACTTAGCCCGATGTTGAATGCCAGTATCAGCAAAGTTAAAGTGTTGGACCATGCCGTCACCTTCGAAAAGGTGTGTGTAGCGTTGTCCGTTGCGTTGATGTACAGCAGGCCCATTTCGATAAAAACTGCCGCGAAGCGCTTTTGGTAATTTCCCTTCAACGGTCAAGCTCTGCCAAGGCATGTCACCAGACATGCTCTTTAAGCCAATTAGGTTAGGATTACTATGAGTAGCCTTGTCAAAACTGGTTGCAAACTGCGCCATGATATCTTCATTTGCGCTAGCTAAATTTGCGAGTGCAGGGAAGGGACTAAGAGCAGTTGCAGCCGCAGATAAACCCAGCATACTTTTTAAGGCTTCACGTCTTTGCATTACAGGCTCCTTAGTAGTTAACAGTGGAAGAATTAATAACGGCAACATTCGATACCATGAATGTCATTTGCTGATAGCTTGGAGGACCGAAATTCACTGGTGCATTATTTGAAAAGCCGTAACCTTCGATAGGCATACCGAACATGTTATTGTCGAAGCCTTGGTTGCTATTCTCGTCATGGAAATAGCGAATTGCATAGTCGCCAGGTTCAACATCATTAAAAGTTACTGTGACTTGTCCTTGTTTTGCATTCACAATGGCTACATTGTGTGCTTCACCTTTTTTAAAGTTGTTTTCTCCTTTAAATAATTGGATGTATAGCTTCCCCTTATCGTGTTGAATACCTTCAATATTAAATTGCACGGTTTGTGCGGATATAGGTAAAATAAAACAGCTTAATGAAAGCGCCGAAAGTTTTAAAATGTTCATTGTATTTCCTTAATCAAATTGTTTTTTAATGAGCGTCGTTTGGCTCGTTGGAAACACAATATGACGATTTTTTTCAGTGCTCAATCGACCTTTCGTAAAGCGAGTTCATTACTTCGTGAAATAATAAGAAAAACAGGATGTATAATTGGCGATTCGTGAAATTAACCTTAAAAATCAAATGGTAAAAGATTTTTTGGACGCAAGGGATTTGGCGACTGATGCAGTCGTTATTGCTATTTTTGTATTGTTTTTAACCTTTCTTCGCCCTTTTGGTATGCACCAAATTGACATCCTTTATGCGGGATTTTTCTGGTTTGTGATTTGCGCTACGGGATATGTAATTTACTCGCCGACGATGTTCTTTTTGTCAAAACTGCTTGATAGAAATTTACCCGAATGGATTAACACCAAAGCAACTCGACTTGTGCTTTCAACATTGGCAGCAAGTGTTTTAATGGGGTTATTAGCCCCCTTTATCATCAACCTCTTTTTTAATTATTTTGACAACAGTTATCTGCAATCAATACCTATGTCGGTTATGTATTGCACGGTTATTGGAGGCATTATTGCAGGTGTAAGCTCAATTAAATCGTTAGTGTTGCAACAACAGCAACAGCTTAAGCAAAATGCTGAAGAACTGGCACTGAACTCTGAAAAAGTAGAGAGTATGCAAAGCCAGCCCGTTGACACCTTAATTAATGAATTGCCTATGGCCAAACGCGGTCAATTGATTTGTTTGCAAATGGATGATCATTATTTAAACGTAATGACAGATAAAGGCGAACACCTGTTATTAATGCGTTTTAAAGATGCGCTGAGCAAATTGGAACATTACGATGGTTTTCAAACACACCGTTCTTGGTGGGTTGCTAAAGAAGCCGTAGTAGAGACTAAAAAAGAGGGGCGAAAGCTCATTCTTATCATGCAAAATGGTACCGAAGTACCAGTATCTCAAACCTATTTAGCCAATGTGAAAGCGGCTTTAAATCTCTAGAGCACTGAACTTGAGAGCACTCAGCTTGCGATACGCTTAGATTGAGTGTTTCTATAAAATCGTTTTTTTTAATAGGTTGGATAAAGCCTGATGGGCAGACATTCGACTGTTTAACACGTGAATGTCTGTTTACTGAACATTTGAGGTTTTTGAGGCTTGCTAGAACGCTGATATTGCCATTGCTAAGCTTTCGGATGAATAAGCCAGATAAGCGCTGTTTTAGCGTCTTAGTATTGCTTATCGATACGCACTGAGCCGTTGGCAAGGTAAATCATGCGTATTTCATCGCCTCGGCTGAACACCATATTGCGGTCGTAATCTTGCACAACCATGTATTCTTCGCCTTGCTCTGTCGTAATCATCATCTCGACCAGTCTCAGCTCCTTAATTTTGGACTTGCGACCCTTATTCTCTGCAACAGAGGCGCCAATCATGGTACCGAGTATCGTGGCGATATCTCGTCCACTGCCGTCGCCAATCTGGTTGCCCAATACGCCGCCAATTAATGCACCGCCGAAAATTTCCCAACCATTGGCTTTGTCCTGAATGATTTCTCGCTCAGTGATTTGACGCACAGATGTCACTTGTCCAAACAACACTTGTTCAACCGGTACCGCCTTATTGCGCTCGTATTCACTTGCTGTAGCAGTGTTCGTGAATGTTAAAAGGCCGCTACTCACAACGATGACACATAGGGCTTTAAGCCAGATTGGGATAAGTTTCATCACATACTCCTTAAATTGCGCAATGCGGAGGATGATTATTCGCCGCATTTCATAAGTAGAACCACCAAACCACTTTTATTAGTAGGGTGGTTCATACACGGTTGACTAAAAACGATAGATTTTAAATCTGGTGGTTACCAGCCTAAACCTGCTTTTTCGCGTGTTTTGCGAATTTCGGTTTCATCAGCCCACTCAATAATGCCGCTCTCAAGATCCATCAAGCGCATAGTGAATTTGTAATACACGTCTTTTTTGTCTGCATTGGCTTTTACAATGCTCGATAAGTTGCCGTATAGCATGTACTCGGCGCCAATTTGCTTACCGAACTGGATAGCTTTTGTTGGATCTACTAAACCACCTTCTTGCTGGAACTGCAGCTGCTTTTTAACGGCTTCCACGCGAGACATGTCAACAAAGCGGAACTTACCTGAGCGCAGCACTTTCGTTGAAATTGAATCGGTAATTGATTCTGTATCGATATGCTCACTCGTTTTGTTTTTAATACGCTCAACGAAAACAACAGGGCGTTTGTTTTGTGTTAAAGAGCCGATAACTGGCGATGAAATCAGTGAGTCAGTCATTTCGCTCGCGACTTTTTGTAAGTCGGTCGAGCCAAAGTTGATGTCGGTTGTTTCTACTGCTGTTGCGTCACCGTAGCTAACAACTTGCTTACTTGAACAGCCCGCTAATAAAGCGACTGAAATTGCTGATGCGATAAGTAATGTCTTTTTCATTGTTAATTCCCGTTAAATTCATATGCCCGTTTGTGGGCTTCTCGCACATAAAACTTAAAAGACTCCGCTTCTGCCGAAGGCGCAATCCCAACTAAACTTTTTTCTTGTCCATCGTGTAATTCAAGCGGCTTCCAAGCTTGCTTTTCTGCTTCGATAACAAAGCCTTGTTTCTCTAGCCCAGATCTCTAAACCAGTTTGATAGGTCAAGTAACTTGATGACACCTAGAGCGTTACTGTTCTCACCGTTGAAAACTGTCCGGCTTTTGTCACGAGCATAAGTGTGATTTTCCCTGGCACAATTTTTACTTCTGTTGCTGCTATATTCACGTTATTAAAGGCAATTGAATGTGCACCGGCAGCAACGTTCGCTCGCAAAATTTGTACATCTGCTGGTAGCGTAAGCCAGCTGCGTGTGTCAGCACGTTCAGAAGCCATGGAGTATATCCCAGCCAAAATATTACCGACATCTCCAGCTTCTTTACTCAGTTTACGTCTTACTTGCTCTTTTGCTACTAGTCGCAACACTTGGCGTGAGAGCATACTCGGCATACTGTCTTGTAGCTGTTTAGCAACTAAGGCTTGCACGTTAACGATTGGTTGAGTGTTAACTACCAAGCCGTTAGCTTTAGCAGTGTTGCTATCCGCAGTCTCTTGCACGCTGAGTGTTAGCGGAGCTAAGCTCTGACTTCGAGCGCTGTACGAGGGAATTGAGACACTGTAAAAGCGCATATCGTTGTTACTGGTAAAAATCGGTAAGCGTACAGATTTCTCTATTTTCGCATCAACTAGCCCTTGTTCGTATATAACAACTAACTGGCCCTCGTTTGCTGTCGGTTTAGCGGACAATACCTCACTTGCTTTAACACTAAACTGCTTTTCAAAAGCTTCAAGGTCAGTTTGCATGCCTAACACTGAACCCAACCTTAATATATCGCGCTGCAAATATTCGTTTTCTGGGTATATCTCAATGGCGCGTTTATAGTCGATATAGGCATCGTTCAGTTCGCCGGCCGCCTCGTAAAGTAAGCCGGATAAATAAAACGTATACGCATTTTGAAAGCCGTTTTTTACATCTCCAACGCGCGAATTTAACGTCGCCGCAGTATTATTAATATAACTTGCGTCGATTCCTGCACTTTCACTCGCTTCAAACAGTTCGTCTTCGTATTGCTTGAGCGCTTGCTCTTGCACAAAGTTGGCGCGCCTAACTTCTACTAAGGCGCCTTCTAAATCATGCTGAAATACATAATTAAGCGCTTGGTAGCTATGCATCATACTTTGCTCATACGCAGGTGGCTGATAGCTAATGGCATTGTCATTGGTCACTAAGGTATTAAATTTCTCGACACCTTTACCGAGACGGACTTTTGCTTTTGCTCTTTCGTTTTCTAAAGCTCTGTAGCTTTGATTAAACCACCACTGACTCTGCTTAGTATCTTCTGTAAGAAATGCGAGTCGGCCTTGCTCCAACATTGCCAATTGGTAATTTGTATTGCCAGCCGTTGGCTGTTCAAGCATCGATTGTGCTGACTTTACATTACCTGCGTTTATCGCAGCGCGCACCGGTTTTTGGCTCGTCGCGTAGTCTGAAAATAAATTGTTTAGTTGAATAGATGCACAGCCTGACAGCAGAGTGGCAATGCAAAATACTGCGCCTTTTTTTAGTGTTTCCGGCATTAACAACGATGTTCCTTGCTTGGTTCTATACGCGAAATACCTTTAATTTTATTAGGCACTTAGTGAATGGTAAATGAACAAGCGTAACTCAAGCTTAAATTTAGCGTAAATATAGTGTAGTGAAGAGAAAAAGATAAGTACTTAGTTGTAAAGTTTCGTAATAATGTGTAGTCCTAGCATACCTTTGTGAAGACCGACGCATAGCGATGGAAAAGATATTTAAGAAAGGAATAAGTATCGAGGGGAGTGCGCTTTTCAATGATATGACTGTCCCGCCCTGAAATGTGTTTATACAACCCCTGCGCCTACAATAATGTAGATATTGAGAAGTGAAAATTAATCTTGAACGTATTGTTAACGTTTTTGAACGATCAGTAAGTTATTTTTGTTTAGGAAACGTTTAACTTGTATAAGCGAACTTTTTTAACATTGGGGTAAACATGAAAAAGATACTTACGTCTATTTTGGGAATGGCAGCTTTGCTGACTAATACTTATGTTAGTGCTAACGACACTATCGACACATCGGCAGTCACACAGTTATTTGAATTGAGAAAAACATCACCTTCTTTGTCTGCCCAAATGCTAGATGAAAAACTGCTTGCAAGCGGCACTGGTGGTCTGGCGATGTTACGTGGGCGAATTCAAAATGCCGACAACTTGCAGCGTTTTTATACTTCATTTAGTAAAAACGACTGGGTTAGATTGGAGCAATGTGCAGCGTCACTCAATACCCTTGAAGACGAATTCGATGCGTTGAAGGCTAAGTTGACTGAGTTAACTGGCGTTTCACTTAAGGGCGTGAAGGCTTACGGCGTTGTAGGTGCCGGCAACACAGCTGCTACGGCATCTCCAAAAGCGATAGTTTTGGGGTTGGAAATGATATGTGGTGCTGCTGAAAATTCGGCTGATTTTGCACTCACCCTAGAAAACTATTTAGCTCACGAGCTTGTGCATGTGGTTCAGTATCGAGTCACTAACAGAACCAATTTCCGTTTCAATCTTTTGGAGATCTCACTTTTGGAGGGAAGCTCTGACTATGTCGCCGAGTTATTGTTAGGAAATAACTACATATTGGATGATGCGCGCAGTGAATATGGCAATAAGAAAGACAATACGCTTCTTAAGTCATTTGAGCCGGTTATGTTGTCGTACGACTATGCACCTTGGTTATATACTCCTGTCGAGGATAAACCGATGGATATGGGCTACTGGGTTGGTTTCAAAATCGCGGAGGCTTTTATGGAGAACGGAGGCACACTCAAGGAACTATTGACGTTGGATGATGCAGAAGCCATTTTCGCTAAAGCTAGTTTGTAATAGGATTATCACAAGGATGAGCCATAGTTAATAGTGACTGTATTGCTTTTTGGTGTGTGTAAAGCACGAAGTCATTTCGGTGCTTTAGTAATGATTATATTTTTTAGAAACTCTTTTTAATGGAAATTGCCTGATGAAAAAAATACTGTTGTCTTTATTAGTTATTGTGCTTCTTTCCGGAATATGGGGAGTCCTGCGTTTTACGGCATTGATGCAAGGTTGGCTTCTAACACCGTGGGCTGCGCAAGGTGACAAAGCAGCATTTGCTCGGGTTTTAAAAGAGGAAGTCGATAATCAACACAAAGGAAATGCAGCTTACGCTTTGATAGAAAACGGCAAGGTAGCAGAAACATATTTCGTTTCCGTCGGCAATACAGTCAATGAGCGCTCAGTCTTCGGTGTTGCCTCCGTTGGCAAATGGGTAACCGCTATGGCGGTTATGCGACTGGTAGAGCAGGGAAAGCTAGATTTAGACGCTCCGGTTTCTCGCTATACCAAACGTTGGCAACTCCCAGAAGGTGAATTCAACAATGATCTGGTAACACTCAGGCGGCTACTAAGCCACACAGCAGGAATTGAGGATGGCTTGGGTCACAATGGATTTGCACCAGGTGAGCCAATACAGCCACTTACCGAACATCTAACACTTGCAGCTGACGCCGATCCCGGAGTAAGCGCTAGCGTAATAGTCACTAAACAGCCTGGTGAGTCGTGGGATTATTCCGGCGGAAGCTATAATCTTATTCAATTAATTGTTGAGGATGTCACGCAGCTTAGCTTTCAGGAAGCCATGCAAAATCTGGTTATTGAACCTCTGAAGTTGAACAACACGTATTTTCAAGTAAAGCGAGAAGACCCGTTATTGGCAGAGTATTTTGCAGAGGGCCAAAAAGCGCGGGAATATCCTAATTACACTTCGTTAGCGGCAACCGGTCTATATACCAATATTGAAGATATGTATTCGCTTGTGCTGGCAAACTTAGGGAATCGTGCCGAGCTTAACCAATCAACTGCTTTCTTATCTCGCGATAGTCTCAAGCAAATGCAACAACCAGAGGCATTTGTTAGTGGCCAACCTATCTGGGGAGCTGGGGTTATGCTGTTTGCGCCTTCTGATAGTGGCTTTATTGTTGGACATGGAGGAAAGTCCCCTTACCTAAACGCATCTGTACGTTTTGATCCTGAAACTGGTGATGGGTTCATTATGTTCCAAACAGGAAATGACGAAGCGTTTGCGTCAAATATGGCGACGCAATGGACGCTTTGGAAAACCGGGAAGCCAGATATTTATCTTGTCAATAACCGAATGGATAGGGTGGTACAGGACATAGTATTTGGCGCACTACTCATTACCTTGCTTGTTATTATCTTTTGGGTTTGGCGGTTCAAACATAAGAAGCATCTATCAGCACTGTGAACCAACGATTTTTACTGCCTTGATGCCACTGTCATAGCAAAGTCACAAGGAAGTCGTCACCGACAGCAACGTATTTTCATTAAAAAAATATGGAACAGAGGAGAACATCTAATGCTAGTTAAGAAATTAAGAGAAGAGAAACGTTGGTCACAGGAACAATTAGCAAATATAGCTGGGCTTAGTTTACGAACTATTCAGCGAGTAGAAGCTGGTAAGCCTGCGAGTAACGAAACATTGAAATCATTAGCCTCTGTGTTTGAGATTAGTATTTCTAAATTAACAGAGAGAGTGAAAGTGATAGATAAAAAATCGGAAGATTGGCAATCAGTGCCATGGTGGGTGTCTATGGGGCTCATGGGCTTCAAAGAGCGAAAGCAAGCCATTTTAAGTATCTTAATGCTGTTTATTTGTGGTGCAATATTTTATTTATATGGTGGCTGGGGAGAGCCTGTAGGGCTTTCTGCTTTTGCTTGGCTCAGCTTGTACCTAGCAGCGACAGGATGGTTTGCTGCTGCAGTTCATTGGGTTGACAAAAAAAGTATGTGGTAAATACCTTTTCTAAACTTAGATAAATATCAAAGTCGCTCCAGTACTAAAGTTACTTAGGTAATTTAGGTAATACTGGGGCGATTTTTGTCTCTAGAACAATAGCTTCCCTCATCCAGTGACTCATCGAAAAAGATACTGTCAGCGCATCGCATACAAACTGAGACCACTCAGGCAAAAATTCGAACGAAGTGCAAAGAACCCGATACGCTGAGTGAATTTGAGTTGTACGAATTTCGCTAAAGTGAACCTTTTTTATTACTAACCAACACGATTGGAGACGAATGTTCGTTAGGTAATGCAACTTAATATGTATGAGGTATCACAATGGCGTTATCAAGTCGCAACTTTATTCTGCTAGAGATTCTGTTTTTTGTTATTTTTGCTCTTGGAAGTAAGGCACTAGCTTTGCAATGGACCCCAAAATATGCGGGGCCGATTACGTTATTGCTTACGTTGTTGGTATTGACGCTATACATGCGTTTACAAGGTCGAAAGTGGGCGGAATATGGTCTCAAACCGCTTGTAGGAGTAAAGCCCAAGCTGATGGTACTGCCACAAGCCTTACTTGTTGCTATTGGCTTTGTTATAGCGGTCGGTACGGTACTCGTGTTGGCAAATGTATTTGAAATTAGTGCATTACAAAAAGTATCGGGCGGTGTTGAAGCGCGTTTTGGCGAAGTACGTGATAATTTGCCTAAATTCCTGATGTGGTTAGGTATTATTTGGGTGTCAGCAGCGTTTGGTGAAGAAATGTTTTTCCGTGGCTATCTAGTGACTAGATTGAAGGAAGCTTTGCCTAACAATTTCTTATCAACGGTCGTAGCTATTCTTATACCAGCATTAATATTTGGCTATGGTCACTATGACTATCAAGGCATAAGAGGTGTTGTACTGACTGGCATGATCGGTCTATCTTTTGGCATTTCGTATCTTTTACTGAAAAAGAATTTGTGGCCAATTATTTTAGTTCACGGTGTCGTTGATTCAGTAGCCTTTACAGCGTTATATCTAGGTGTCGATTAGCACAATAATTTGCAATGTCGCCGAAGAGGATTTGGGGGCAGAACCACATCTAATGCTGAAGACATGGAAAGAGCTACTGAGTTGGCAGTGATTCCCAAAGCGTCTATCCGTGCTAACTCCTCCTTTTAATTGATAAGCCAATTTACAGTCGGAACGATGTGCAAAGAAATTCAAACGCTGAGCAAATTTTGCGCTACTGGTTTTCGCTAAAGTAGGCTTGTCTTAATTACTAACAGGTGAGAACGTCATGAAAAAAGATACAAAAACATATCTGGTAATCGGCGCAACAGGTAAAACGGGAGCGCGAGTACATAGAAAACTTGATGCGCTAGGTTTGGATGTTAAAGGTGCAAACCGAAATGGTGAAGTTCATTTTGATTGGCGCTCGCCTGAAACTTGGGCAGCATCATTAGTAGACATAGATGCCGTTTACTTAACTTATTATCCGGATCTAGCAATCCCAGAAGCACCCGACGACATTGCAAGGTTCTGTGCTTTGGCAAAGATAAAAGGAGTAAAACACATTACGTTGCTTTCTGGACGTGGTGAACCCGCGGCTCAAGTTTGTGAGGAAATTGTCAAAAACTCTGGACTCGACTGGACGATAGTGAGAGCGAGTTGGTTCAATCAAAACTTTAGCGAAGGCATGTTTCGTGATTTTATCGAAGCAGGCGACATCACGTTACCTGTGGGCTCTGTTACTGAACCATTTATCGATGTAGATGACATTTGTGACGTTGTAGTCGCTTCTCTTCTAGAACCCAAACACAATGGCCAGTTGTATGAAGTGACAGGGCCTGAATTACTAAGCTTTTCGCAACTTGCCGAGCACTTTACAGATGTACTTCAACGCCCAGTGAACTTTACTCAGGTGTCTCTCGATGAGTTTGTTTCTTCTATGCAACACAACGGGGTTGATCCGAAAGCAATTGAAATGCTGACCTATCTATTTACAGAAGTGCTAGACGGCAGAAACGAATATATTGCCGATGGTGTAGAGCGCGCATTGGGAAGACCTGCAAAGCGGTTTAAAGACTTTATCGCTGACAACTCAAATGCATTTAGTGAGGTTTAACATGAGTGATATAAGTTTAATGACGATAGTTGAAGCGCTGCTTCAACTATCGATAATCATCATGGTTGGGCTTTACTTTATCTTCAGCAACACCATCATGCGCGTGCTGTCAATGCGGAGTGATGGAGCAAGTACAATGATTGACATTAACCGGCAGATCCTAAACCCGCTGTTTTTAGGGTGTTTTGCTGTATCGGGTATAGCCGGTTTGTACTTTTTTGTATTTCACGCAGGCTTACAGTCGATTGCTGGTTTGGTTTTTTTCATTGGTACAACCTTGGTAACTGCAGTGTTTAATGTACCGTTAAATAATAAACTGAGAGATTCGTCGCCAGATATCTTGCCTGTGGTTTGGCAAAACTATCTTATTAAGTGGACGTTTTGGAACAATGTTCGAACCGTCAGTGCAATTGGCTCGGGATTCTTGATTGCACTTTAGGTTTGATTGGTAGATTAAACTTAACGGATTCAGGTAAGGACAAGATTATGTTTGAAATTCCTCATGGCGAGATTGAGGTCAAATGGATTAATAATGTTCTATTAAGCGCTCCTTTAGGACCGATAAACGGAAACGGTGCTAAATTATTTGCTGAAAAAATATCTCAATCAATCAACAATAAGCGGCCAATTTCGCCTTGGCTTAGAATAGAAGTATTTAGAGATTTCTATACGCTGGCAACACCTGACGCCTATAGATACCTGCTTGAAACTCTAATTCATAGCCGTAAACGTATGTGTGAAATGTTGTGTGTGGTAGGGGTAAACAGTTGCAATATGACTTTGTTTGAACGTTATAGCAACATGGCAGGGCTACCATTCGTATCATTTGAGAGTTTTCCCAGCTTGATTCAGTTTTTGCGTGACAGAAACTTCGCAAAAGAAGCGGCTGAATTTGAACTGTGGCTCGAGTCAAATATGGTCAACTAACGTTTGGGCTTCTGTGCTAAGTTATTGATGTATGCTAGTCTGTTAGATAGTCGATAATAACATCAAAGCATTAACCTGGAGTTCATGTGACTTTTGATTATAAAGCTAGACTTACAACGAGTATTAGGGATGAATCAATTGGTAAACTACTCGACAGTCTTCACATGGAAAGTTCCTTTTTTACGCAATCTAGCCTCTGTTCACCATGGGCGCTAGAGATGCCGCCTATGAGCAATTGCATGATGTACCACATTGTGGTGGATGGCAGTGTTCTATTTCAACTCGGTGACGATGAGATTGAATTAGGCTCAGGTGATTTTATTCTTTTCCCAAAAGGAGAAGGGCATAGATTAAGCGATGGTACCTGTACATCCTTTACACCATTGAGCAAATTGCCAATAAAAGCTGTTACCGACCGCTATGAGACATTGAGTTTCGGTGGAAATGGTGAACAAACTGATGTGGTTTGTGGTGTGCTGCTTTTTCAGCACCCGCTGGCCATAAAGCTTTTAGGCATACTGCCATCTTACATTGTTATTCGACGAGACAATGAAACGTCCAGCAGCACTATTGCCAATATAAGTAGCTTGCTTAAAGCTGAAACCCACAATATTGGGGTAGGTGCAGAGGGAGTAATAGCCCGCCTTTCAGATATATTAGTGATAACGGCTATGCGCCAATATTTAGATGAACTAAGCGATGAAAAAGTCGGGTGGATTGGTGCCTTAGAGGACGCGCGTATTGGAAATGCGTTGAAGGTTATTCATGAAACTCCTGAGCACCATTGGTCTTTGGAAGAAATTGCCCAGAAAGTTGGCATGTCAAGAACGAGTTTTGCACAGCAATTTAAGCGTTTAGTGGGTAATACGCCAATGGAATATCTCACCGAGTGGAGAATGTCTTTGGCCTATTCAAAACTGCAGTTGTCGAAAGACTCGATATTAAGTATTGCGCTTGATATTGGCTACCAATCCGAAGCAGCCTTTTCACGGGCATTCAAAAAGACAATCGGTCAAAGTCCAAATGAAATAAGAAAGGCTTACCAAGCCACTATGTGATGAAACGTGCTTTGTTAAGTGCTATTTGGTTTTTTAGCTTGGTAATCTAGAACCGCGGTTATCTAGAAATTTGGTTGGATAAAAATAAAAAGCCCCACTCAAACGGGCAGGGCTTTTCGAATAGCTAAGTAAGTTATGTTTGCTTATAGCTTAGCGAACAATCACCATTTCATCGATTAAGTGTTTTGCATCATCGATGTATTCCATTACCCATAGCATGTAACGCGTATCAACATGGATAGTACGTGTTGTGCGAGGATCGAAATCCCAGTCTGAGTTAACACTTTCAAATGTACCGTCGAACAGTAAACCAACGAGCTCGCCTTTGCTGTTTAGCGTTGCTGAACCAGAGTTACCGCCAGTTGAGTCTAAGTCTGTTAAGAAGTTAACTGGTACGGTACCTAAGCTTTCTAAAGCGTAGTCACCGTAAGCTTTCTTCTCGATAAGCTCTAACTGTTTCTTCGGTGAGTTAAATGGCTCTTCACCTGTATCTTTCTCAGTAATACCTTCAAGACGAGTGAACGGTTCGTAGATCATGCCGTCTTTTGGCGAGCCACCAATTACGTTACCGTATGTAACACGAAGCGTAGAGTTAGCGTCAGGGTAAGCTAGTAAGCCTTTAGAAGCTTGCCATGCGATAATCGCTTGCATGTATTGTGGACGTAATGTAGCGCGCTTACCTGCATGAACTTTACTTGTGTTTTCAACGTCAAGACTGTGGTCGAATGTTGCAACAGCTAGTTTTATGAATGGGTCGTCACTTGCTTTTAGCTCTTCGACACTTGCGTCCATTAATGCAATGCGTTTTTCTGCATCATTAAGGACTGTGTTTTGGTAGAAACCAGCTAAAGTTTTAGCAACTTTCTCTTCATCGAACTTATTTGAACGTGAATCTGAACCTAAACCAATTAAGTTATCAAATTCAGCAACGCGTTGAGACTTGTCTTGTTTTGCGTATTTCTCAATGAACATTAACCATAATGCCTGTTCAACTGTGGCATCAAAGCGACGATCAATACGTTGTAAACCTTGTTTGATGCGATCCATGTCACGCTCTTGGTAACCTGGCTCACGATCAGCATCTGGCTTTTGCTTTTCGATTGCTAAACGGTATAAGCGTTTTGCAGCTGAAAGCATTTGTGAGCGATTTGCATTGTTGTACAAGAACGATGCTTTGTTAAACGCACTGATTTCAGTTTCAAGCTTGTCTAAATCAGCAATTGCTTGACGGTATTTTTGACGGCTTTTCACGTCACCAATCCACTCAAGTAATTCTGCTTCACGTTGTGCACGACGTTCAACTAGACCAACACGCTTAGCACCTTTGATTTGGCCCTTGGTGTTTTTCATGAAGTTGTTAAGACCTGCAAGTAATGATTCGTACTTAACACGCGCATCACTGCCTTCAGGTGCTGTTTTTTCAATAACGTCAATCCATTCTTCGATAAGTGCTACCCATGTTGGGTACGACCAACCAAATGTATGCTCAACAGTAACAAGGCGTTGGTAACGTTGTGTGCGGCCAGGGTAACCAGCAGCCATTACGAAATCGCCATCGTCTAAACCAGCAGCAGATACTTTGATCGTATGAGCTGGTTGGTAAGGAACGTTATCTTTTGAGTAGTCAGCAGGTTTACCGTCTTTATCAACGTAGGCACGGTAGAATGCAAAGTCACCTGTGTGACGAGGCCACATCCAGTTGTCGATGTCGCCACCGTATTTGCCGATTGAATCAGCAGGAGAATAGGCAATACGTACATCTTTAATTTCAAGCTGTTTGATTAATTTGTACTCAAGACCTTGGTGGAAAGATGGTACTGAACAGCGGTGGCCTTCGTCTTTCTCACACTCTGCAATAATGTTCTTTTGATTGCGCTCAATTGCGTCGTAACGCTCGCGACCTGTAAGTTTTGGATCAAGTGAACCAATAACGTCTTTGGTGACATCTTTAAAGTCAACTGTCACGTAAATACGTGAACCAGGTGCCGCTGGTAATTCTTCAGATAAGGTTTTAGCTACAAAGCCATCAGCTAGGTAGTTGTTTTCAGCAGTACTGTTATATTGTACTGAACCACGCGAACAGTGATGGTTAGTAACGACAAGACCTAGATCTGAGACGAAAGACGCAGAACAACCGCCTAGTGAAACAACAGCGCCCATCGGGAATTCTGTTAAAGAGGTTAATGTTTCTGGTGGCAGTTCTAGTCCTGTCGCCACGAGATCTTTCTTAATAAGTGGAAGTTGCTCAGGCGTAAACATGCCTTCTTTAGCTGTAGCTGTTGCAGAAATTGCAATCGATGCTAGTGGCAAAAGTAGGAGTTTAGGAGAGCGTTTCAACGTTTTAAACACCATTATTATTTTCCTTTATTTTTAGGTAAGTGCACTATGCCACAGTCAATTTATATTTGGCAGTAGTACCTTAGTTTAAAAACTCGTCGTATTTGCTTGCGGGCTTTCCTTTATAAATCTGCTTTGGTTATCAAAACAGTTAAAAAAGCCCTAGACACTCACAAAAAGTAAACGAGGCATGCCAAAACTGTAAACCGACTGTTACAAAAATAGATGAGCTTACGCGGTTCATTTTACTCGTAGAACATGTAACCAGTGCCTTAATGCAAACCCTTACAACGTTCACTGTAAATACAATGACGCATCTTACCGCGTGAAATGCATAGCAGTGCGCCGAGTTTTAATGCCGCTAGGGTACAACGTCTACTTTTATGAATCTACATGGTTGGCAAATTAAATGTTATGATATAACATAACGACAATTGTCGTATTCTAGAGAGCTTGGTATGCAGGCATCATCTTTAATTTCCTTAGTTGAACTGTCACCTGCTGAACAAAAACAGCGGCTGATGGATGCACCAGAATCGGAGTATATGAACGCTGAGCAGTTAGACTTCTTCAGGCAATATTTGATCGAACTGCACAATACGACTCGAAATCGAATTCGTGATGCCAAACAAGAAATGTTCAGTCCACCTGACTTGAGTGATTCTAGTGATAGAGCGTCTTGGGAAGAGCAATGCGCTATCTTGATGAGAATTGTCGATAGGGAACAAAAGTTATTACCTAAGATTCAGCTGTCGTTAGAGCGCATAAGGCTAGGTGAATATGGTTACTGCTTGGAAACCGGTGAACCAATAGGTATAGCTAGACTGTTCGCAAGGCCGACGGCGGAATATTGTGCCGATGTGAAGCAATGCCAAGAGCTAAAAGAACACGTTTTTCAGAAGGTAAGAGATGACTAATTCGTCTGCATCAAAACGTTAGCTATTGCAAAATTGAAGTAATTAGGGGGCACCGTGTTAGATACTTCAAACTTGTTACCGGTAACCGTTCTTTCCGGGTTTTTAGGGGCGGGCAAGACAACGGTACTGAACCATATTTTAAATAACCGAGAAGGGCTAAAGGTCGCGGTTATTGTTAACGACATGAGCGAAATCAACATCGATGCCGCAACTGTCCAAAATGAAGTGAGCTTAAATCGCTCAGAGGAAAAGCTTGTTGAGATGAGTAACGGCTGTATCTGCTGTACGTTGCGTGAAGACCTGCTTGAAGAAGTGAACCGCTTAGCAAAAGACGGTAAATATGATTATCTGGTGATTGAATCCACAGGTATATCGGAGCCTTTACCAGTTGCAGAAACTTTTACGTTTGCAGACGAAGATGGCGTCAGCCTATCGGATATCGCGACGCTTGATACCATGGTAACCGTTGTGGATGCGGTCAACTTTCTTAACGATTATGACCAAGCAAAATCACTGCAAGAAGTAGGTGAGAGCTTGGGTGAAGAAGACGAGCGCAGTGTCGCAGACCTGTTGGTTGAGCAAGTTGAGTTCGCCGATGTATTGCTGATTAGTAAAACTGACTTAATTTCTGAAAAAGAGCTTCATCGCCTTAAAAGTATATTAAGCACACTCAATACAGAAGCTGAACAAATTGCCATTGAACACGGTAATGCGCCGTTAAAACAAGTGCTTAACACGAAGAAATTCAGCTTTGAAAAAGCGCAGCAAGCGGCAGGTTGGTTAAAAGAAATGCGCGGTGAGCATGTGCCAGAAACTGAAGAGTATGGCATCAGCAGCTTTACCTTTTGTGAGCGACGTCCATTTCACCCGAAGAAGTTTTATGACTTCCTGCACAGTAAAGAAATAGCGGGCAAGTTAATACGCTCTAAAGGCTTTTTCTGGCTAGCGACGCGCCCGCATTTTGCTGGTAGCTGGAGCCAAGCTGGCGGTATCGCACGTTATGGCGCAGCAGGACTATTTTGGTTTGCCGTACCTCGTAACGAGTGGCCTCAAGACCCTGAGTATCGAAAGGCGATTGAGGAACAATGGGTTGAGCCATTTGGCGATATGCGTCAAGAATTAGTTTTCATAGGGCAGGGGTTAGATAAACAAGACATTATTAGTCGTTTGAACGACTGTCTGTTAACAGAAGAAGAGCTCATGCAAGGAAAAGACACATGGGCAAAATTACCAGACCCATTCCCTGCATGGGGCATTAGTTAAGTTTTTATATTTTCCTTGGTAGAAGGGCGTATTTATATTTGTTGTATATTTTTGCAGTTCGTTTGTATGGAATAACCATACTTCACTTATTGCGCCGCGATTAAATTTCTTTTAATTCGAACAAAATTTATACCACAAAAATTAACACGCCCTATAAATTTGGTGAACAAGTTGCACTCTAGGGGAGCGAGCTCGGTCATGCGGCAAGCTCCCCTTTTTTTGTGATTAGCCCTATCTATTGAGTAAAGATGATGGGCTTTGTTTTAGTGACTTTTGAATTAGTGCCGTGGATATCATCACAGTTAAGCTAGCAACAGTTAATAAGGAAATGATACTCATCGCGTTGGCAATACTTTGGTTCAGACTGGCATAACTTATTAACCCGTAGAGACTGAAAAAACCTAACAAACTCGAGACTAACAGTACTTTGGCAAGTAACATCAGCTCTTCTTTAATGATGTGAGTGGAATTTGCTCCGATAGCTATTTTAATACCCATAGTATGAGCCTTATTGATAACAATATTTTTGGATTGAAAATAAAAACCACTAAACAGTAGTACAGAGATGAGTACTGTTGAGGCAAGTCCAACTAAGAAGATAAGATTACCACCCTTATTCAATTTCTCTAACTGACTTTCGATGTTACCAATAGGTCGCAATTCAACTTGTGAAAAGTTCGCTTCTATAAAGTTCCCTATATCTTTTTCGCATACGAGCTTGGAATCGACAGGACAATATATAAAAGCTCTGGTTGGGTTCATCCCATAGCTATCTAGCATCGTTAGGGGGAAATATATGTAAGGATTATTCTTAGATGAAAGGCCTTGGTGAGGCTGATTTTCAACAACAGCTTTTACCTTTACGTTTGGTTCCGAAAACACCATTTCGGTACTCAGTATGGAGTCGATTACACCTTTGCTATTATTTGCTAAATGCTGTTTTGAAGTAATTTTATTAGCCATTGCTTCGTTGATGTACACTTCGCCACTATCAAATGGAGTATGAGGGGGCTGTCCGTTGAGTAAAAGAGACAATGCGGCCCTGTTTATAAAGTGAACGTTGACAGGATTACTCTCTAATTTTTTACCTAGTATTGCCCACTTCAATGCAGGTTCCATATGATCAAAAAGCGACATTGCAGATATTGCTATCTCACTGTCTTTTGCCCATTTGTCTAACTCCCAAAGTAAAGACAGGTCTTCATCTATCGGATTATCGATAACATAGACATGTGTTGAAAGGTCGATGCTTTTGACTCTTAAAGAAACCAGCTGTTCAGAAAACAATGTTGAAGATAATGACAGTGCAACTATTGCGAAGGTTATTTGAATGACGATAAGTAAATTCTGCTTCCTTAAAGCGTCTTTATTGAGTGAGCTAATACGTTCAGTTATTAGTGCTGTTTGCGTATTCTTAGAAAATCCGATGGTAATCGAGAGGACGATAAAAAGTGTGCTTAGTAAAACAAAAGATATAATCCACGTCATGTAATCGAATGTGGTATGCGTGACGAAATATTCGCTAAATACAGTCGAACGTGTAAACAAACTATACAGTAGCCATGACATCGATAGAGCAATGATGGTAGCAGCCGCGATAAACAAAGATTGTTCTCTAGCAAGGCTCCAGGCAATTTGGATGTTACTTGCACCAAGGTTTCGTTTTAATCTAAATTCTGTTTGCCTCCTCAATTCCTGGAATTTTAGCAAGCTCGTGTAATTGCCTATGTAAATTGCGGAACAACAAACAAAAAGAATTGTCAGGACGAATAATTGCCTGTTTATGAATCTACGATGTTTAGGCTTAAGTTCTATGCCATTAGAAATGTGACTTTGATAAGCACTTTCTATTTTTACTACGCCACTGGTTCGGTATTTTTCAACATATTTTGAAAAAGTAGAATTTAGTTCATCCGCGAAGAGTTTTTCTGAAGTAATAGCTACGCCATAGAAATTGGACATACCAAGCCTGATAGATTCTGCTTTGCTGTTGTCATAACTAGCGATAAAAGGGTTGAACTGGTCACTAAAATGATCGGGCATAAATATATCTATAGGTAAGCCAGAAAGACGACCATATTCCTTGGGCAACGTTTCTTTAATTGGATAAGTATGCTTACCTAAAGTGACTTCTACTGCTGTGTGGCTAAAACCTTCAGCGACTAAGACAGTATTAAGCTCATAAATTGATAACGACACATCGCTGGGTAAATTAAACACATTTGCAAAGTTTTCGTCGTAAAAAAGTATATTGGCTTCTTTGTATTTATTGTCGATAAATACTTTGCGTTTTTCTAAAAAGAGGTTAGTCGTAATTAAAACGTTTGCTTCATTGCTCAACGCTTTTATCGGATACCCCTGAATCGGCTTGATTGCGCCACTTTGTTGAGCTGCTGCCAGCGTAACATAGTGCGTGTCATTAAATTTCCAGTGTGCGTCTCGATCGTTTATCGTCGATTGAATCTGCAACATAAGAGAGAAAAGAGCAGTGATAACCCCCAACCCAACAACATAAATCCACCATTGAACCCGCTGTTTTTTCCACTTTCGCCAACCATAAACAATATCAAACATGGTTGAAGATGCGCCCATCAGATATTTCAATCACTCTGCTGGCGGTATCCGCGAGCTCTCTGTCATGTGTTACTAAAACGATTGTCATACCGTCTTGATTTAGTTCATGAAGCAATGAAGAAACAACCTTTGCATTGGCTGAATCTAAGTTACCAGTTGGTTCATCACAAAATAGTACATCAGGATTCATGATTAAAGCTCGGGCTATGGCTACGCGCTGTTGCTGACCGCCTGATAATTCAGTTGGAAAGGATGTTATTTTGTCTGCTACACCAACTTTAGAGAGCAATTCTATTGCTCGTTGATTTGTATCACCTTCGGAAACGTTAAACCGCGCTGGCAACGTGACATTTTCAAGCACCGTCATATCACTAAGCAAATTGAAGTTTTGAAAAACCCAACCTAAGTTCTTACCTCTAATTTGAGCTCTTTGATAATTAGACAGTTTATCGGTGTCGTGGTTACATAGGTTGAAATGTCCTTGGCTCTTCTCTTCTAATAAGCCCATGATCGAAATCAATGTTGACTTACCACTTCCAGATTTACCAATGATTGAAACGAATTCCCCGGTATGAACAGAAATTGAAACATCTTTTAAAACTTCTGCTGTACCGAACGATTTATGCAGGTGCTCAATGTTTATTAACAGGTTTTCAGTTGACATGGTAAAGGCTCACTAACGGTATTCTTGTTTTTTTACAAAAAGAGACTTGGTAGGGATACCTTTGCTATTAAGTAGGTAGTAGTCGTTGTTAAATCGCTCTATAGGTAGGTTAACAACCGAAAGAGCCGAATTATCATCGACGTAAAACTCAAGTTCACTTAGGTCGCGACTGGGTAGTGTCGAAATTTCAAGTACATGTGCATTGCTCTGTTCTAATAAAACAACGTTGCCTGAAACCGATGTATTAGGACGGAATGTGTGAGGAGTGTCGAGCCTAGCATCGAGCCTTACCATCCCTTTCTCTACTTGTTGGCTTACATTGGATACATAGGCGGTGAAATTCTTGTTTTGAGCCGTAAGTTTTACTTCTTGTCCTAAAACCAAATGTTGAGCTTCGGCACTCGCCACGTATAGCTCAGCAAATAGAGAATCCACATTTGATATCTGGCCAAGGCTGTCCCCAGTATTCAATAATTGACCTAATTCAAGTACTTCAGAAACCTTTGTGACGACACCATCAATTCCCGCTTTAATCTGCAGATTGTCGATATCGTTTCTCAGTAATTCACGTTGAGCTTGCGCTTTTATAATTGAAAACTCTTGTGACTTTACCTGAGCGTTCATACTCACTTTAGCTGTTTCTAGCTTTGTCTGTAAAAGCTTTAGTTCTAATTTTGCTTGTTGTAACTCTAGCTTGATGGCTTCAAAATCAAACGCTGACATAATGTTTTTTTCGTATAAATCGGCGCTTGCTTTTACCTTACTTTGCAGTAAGTTTATTTTGTTTTTAGATAGTTCTATTTCTAGTTTACTTTGTACCGAACTTTCTTGATGACTTGCTTTTAACGCATCAAGTTCGAGAGACAACTCCTTTAGGTGAAGCTCGTTATCTATCAACTCCCTCTCTAACAGGGGATTTTCGATTAGTGCCAACACTTCGCCTTCGGACACTTTTTGACCTGGATAGAGCCGCAGTTCTTTTATACGCCCAGAAGATGCGCTGTTGATTGAACTCTTTACCGTTGATTGCAAAGTACCGTAGACATCAATTGATTCTATGTAATCACTCTGAACAATTTTAATAGGAGTAAATTCGGCTTCATCATCTTTAATGAAATAGCCATAGGCACCAATAGACAAAACAGTCGCAAGCACTACGAATGAAATTGGTTTTAATTTAGTTGCTTTGTTTTCTGGTATCTCAAACACTTAAATCACCACTGAATTGTGTTTGAAAAGGCCGAACAAGGGTAGAGAGTTTGGGAGGAAATAGACAGAATGGGCTCGTGTGTATTTCAATGCGTATTTGGCGCTATCCCGAATGTCGATAGGGATAACGATTTTAATATAGCTGCACATACCAGCACCGTCCTTGTCTCATTTTAGATTGCTAATTCCTTGCACCCTTATGGCTTTAGTAATAACGTATTGTTGAATGATATTCAACACAAGGATGTATTATGAAAATCACTACCGTTTGTATTTTAACGTTATTTGTATGCCTTCCCATTGCTGCAGAACACTTTGCGGTCAATGGTGGAAAAGACTACAAAAAGGCTTTTAGAACGCTGATCAATGAACCAGATGCGAGCTTTCCGACGCCTTCAATCCTTGCTGTCGATACAGAAACAAAAGAAATTTTGACCTATGAAGCGTTGTTAAAGCTATTAAATAAGGACAAATCGCTCCCCGCACTTGATTCAATTCCTAAGTTCATATCGCATGACACTTCTCAATACAATATTGACCGAATCCCTAGCGAGTTCCATACAGATAAAAAGTACATCGTATTCTATTACAACCCAGAGAGGCTCTTGGTAAATATGATGGAAAAAATGCTAAAGGTTGATATGAATGGTGAACTTAAGAAGATCAGTGAAAAAGTAGCAACATTAGACGCCACCATCGTATACAACGGCAAAGGAGTTTATCGCGAGTTTTTCTTACAGTAGTTGAGTAAGTATTATATGACTTGATAGGGCTCATCGCCAATTAGGATAGTTCAACATACAGAACCGTTAAACTTGATGTCTTATGAACTCGAACTCTTACGTAGCAAGTTGTCTTTTAAATTACCATTTCGACTTATCATTCTAAAATTTGACGTAAATTCATACAATTTCTTAATAATTATTACTGGGTTATTAAGTATTAATTGAGTAGTGTTAACTCTAGGAAGCATACAAAATATCGAATAATTTTAAGGATATAAAAGATGAAATTACTTGCTCAATCTATCTTATGTGCATCGCTCTTGGTGCTACTGCCAGTAAGTGCTCACGCCAAATCCAGTACAAGTGAAGAATACAAAGCTGTTGTTGACACTGCCTACAATTATTTTGAAGGTGCTGCAAATGGTGATCAAGCATTGTTAAGCGAGAGTTTTGATACAGAATTTGGCGACGTTAAAATGCTAAGGTTTGATGAGAAAACTCAGAAAGAAACGATTCGAACAGTTCCGCTTGATGAATTCGCTGGCTTCTTCACTAAGCCAACAGCCGAACATTGGAAAGCAGAAGTCGTTTCAGTCGATATTGTCGACAGCAAAATGGCGTTAGTGAAAATGAATTTCATCACAGCTAAAACCCACTACATCGATTACCTTGTTATGTATAAACGCGATAGCAAGTGGAAGATTGTTAACAAAACCTTTGTTGCTGAAAAATTATAGAAAGCCAACTAAATATACCTCTAAAGCCTCCCATGTAAAATTAAGTCATTGAATGTAATGAATTAAATATTCATTGGCTTAACTTCCTATTACGTCAATAAAGAACAAATAATCTAAAAGTAGTTGATCTTTATATATTTCAGCTTACACTTGTGCGCTCAAATTCAGCGAACAGGTGTAAGCTCAAAGTGCTAGGTGTTGCGTCAGGTAAATTATCTTCGTGGATAAGCCGCCAAATTCTCCATTACTCTTCAGTCGGTGGTTATTTAGAGACAGTTATTCAATTAGTGAAGCCAAATTGGCGGGATGGTTACTATCGAGCGGAAATCGTTGCTGTTAAAAAGTTACACGCAAATACAGTAGAAGTTCAGTTAAAAGTACCTTCGTATTGGCCTGTGCATAAGGCAGGACAGCACCTTGAGTTAACTTTAGAAATAGATGGTCGATTGGTTACTCGGTTATTTACTATTGCATCTAGCCCTTCTTTGGCAAAGTCGAAGCGATTAGTAAGGCTCGTCGTAAAGTCGCAGCCACACGGCATACTTACGCCAAAGTTAGAAGCCTTGGCTCTTGGCAGCTGGGTTAATGTGTCTAAGCCTAGCGGTGATTTTACATTCCAATTTAATCTTCAGCCTGAACAGAGAGCTCTATTTCTTGCAGCTGGCTCTGGTATTACGCCCTTTATTGCCATGTTAAACGCAATGTTAAATAACATGCTTGACGACCAATCGAGGAGTAATAAACACGAAAGAGATGCTAACGTTAGTGCACTTCACCTTGTGTATTACGCCAAGCCTGGTGAGCATTTGCTGTTAGATGAGCTTGAGGTAATCGCTGAGCAGTTGGACTTTTTTACCTTTGAATTACTGACCCGTACGAAGGACGGTGAGCTAAGCAAAAAGTTACCTACCCTCAACGCTGATGCGCTTTATGTTTGCGGACCAAGCCCGTTTTATCATGCGGCAGCTGAGTTTGCGAAGCGCGAGAACTTGCCAATTTATGCCGAGCATTTCTCACTTATCCCAACCACGCCTGATGAACAGCAAACTTTTACTGCTCAGTTAAATAGTGAACTTATTGAGCTAACAAATGCAGAGCCAGTGTTAACTCAGTTATTAGCAAAAGGGAGGCAATTGACTTACGGCTGTAAAATGGGCATTTGCCACCAGTGTCAGTGTGTAAAGAAGAGTGGTGTGGTGAAGAATTTGCGCACGGGCGAAGTGTCAGATCGCGGCGAAGAGCTTATTCAACTTTGTGTATCGCAACTTATGACGGATGTGGAGTTAGAAGCATGATCTCCTTAACCAGTGAAAAAACGAATCAAAAACCTAGTCAATTAGCTAGCCAAGAACTGAACCAAAAGCCAAGCCATAAAACGGAGCCTAATTACGAACAATTAGGCCAACAATTAGACGGTCTTCGCGCGGAAACGATGGCGAAAGTGGGCCAAGAAGACGCTAACTATATTCGCCTAATTATTCGCTTGCAGCGATTAGTGCAGTGGAGTGGCAGAATTCTTATTGTGCTGGGTTTTGTTTCACCTATCCTTTGGGCTATCGGGGTGCTGCTACTCGCCGCGGGAAAAATTCTCGATAATATGGAAATTGGTCATAATGTGATGCATGGCCAGTATGACTGGATGAATGATAAGCACATTAATTCCAAAGCTTATGAGTGGGATATCGCTTGTGATGGTGCTAGTTGGAACAGGGTGCATAACTATGAGCATCACACTTACACTAATATCGTCGGCAAAGATAGAGACTATGGATATGGTCTTTTACGCCTATCAAATGACTTTGCGTGGCGTGTGAAAAACCTATGGCAGTTTGTTACCTATATTCTGTTAAGCGTTCTTTTTCAATGGGGTATTGCTTATCACGAGATGGCGGCCGAGCGCGTATTTTTCGGTAAAAAGAAGGATAATCGCCAACATAAAATTTCGCATGCAGAATTAAAGCAGCGGTTTTTCTCGAAAGGTGCACGACAACTCGTCACAGATTATGTCATTTTCCCATTGCTTGCAGGCCCATTCTTTTTGTGGGTACTAGTAGGGAATTTAGTGGCTAACTTATTGAGAAATTTATGGACATCAACCATCATTTTCTGTGGCCACTTCACTGAACATGCTCAGGTATTTCAAGAAGCAGAGTGTAAAAACGAAAGTAAGGGCCAATGGTATTATCGTCAAGCGTTAGGCTCGTCAAATATTAAGGGTGGTAACTGGTTCCATGTTTCTACCGGGCATTTAAGCTTTCAAATAGAGCATCACTTGTTTCCTGACATGCCAGCAAGACGTTATCGTGAAGTTGCACCTAGAGTTAAAGAAATTTTTGCTCAGCATGGCATTCATTACAATACGGGTAGCTTTCTTCGACAATACGCCTCTGTGCTAAAGCGCATTATTCGTTATTCATTTCCTTAGAAATAGGCCGAAGTTCGACGCCTGAGCTTAACCAGTGTGCTGTTGGAGTATCTACTTCAAGCTGTTTGTCCGAACAGTTATTTAGAGCAGATATTTAGATAGTGCACTGGTAACTGCCTGAAATTTCGCGCTGTAGTATGTGAATACTACCTAATCAATGTTCGGTTGTATTAGTATTCAGCGCATACGTTAAACAAGTAACTCTTAGCATCGAAGCTAAATTGCGAATGGCTCCGCGCTGTTCGATGATTTCTTGATACAAGGTTGAAATAAATTCGGCAACACTCAACGATTCTTTAGCTGCAATTTGGTCGAGGATTTCCCACATTTTATTTTCTAGCGCTACGCTCGTGACAACGCCTTGAATGCGAACAGAGCGTTTAGTGATGTCATATAAAGACTGTGGTTGAGATGCATAGAGTTCACACATAAAGGTTCCTAAACAATGGCAAAGATGATTCACTCAATGCTTCGAGTTTTCGATGCAAAGAAATCAATAGAATTCTATCAAACCGTGTTTGATTTTCGAATCAAACGTCAGATAAATTTTGACGATTTCGACCTGATTTATTTGGGCAATGATGAAACTGATTTTGAGTTAGAGTTAACCGCAAATCATGCTCAAAAAGAAGTATACGAACTCGGTAATGGTTACGGACACTTAGCGTTTGCCGCTGAAAATATTGAGGATCTTCACGCTAAGGCCAAAGCTGCAGGTTACTCACCAAAAGACGTAAAGTCGTTTTATAACGGGGATGATCTCGTTGCCAAATTCTTCTTTATTAAAGACCCAGACGGATACGATATTGAAGTGATTGAGCGCTCAGAGTTTTACAAATAATCTACTCTGCTCGCTCAACCTGCACTTCGTACCTAGGCTTACTTAGATTTGCTTAGCTTGCTGGCGCTTCGTCTAAAATCACCATTCGAATAATGGTAATAGTTTGTTTAGGTACCGTGGGGTAACCCAGCTCAGGGCTTTGACCCACCTCAACCTGTCCGATGGTTTCCACTATGTCATAGCCTTCAACAACCTGACCAAAAACCGCGTAGCCCCAAGAGCTACCGGGGTTCAAGTTGGTGTTGTTGTTTAAGTTGATAAAAAACTGACTGGTAGCGGAATGTGCGTCTGAATAAGCTTTTGCCATTGCAATTGTGCCAAAACTGTTTTTTAGACCATTGCCAGATTCATTAAAGATTGGCTCATACGCTACGATTTCAGAGTAATCGACGTTATAGCCACCAGCTTGGATTAAATAATCTTCCTCAACACGATGTACAATCGTTTTGTTATATTCACCGCCGACAACATAACTTAAAAAGTTATCCGTAGTGATCCTTGCTTTCACTCTATCAAGCTCAAGCACAAAGTTGCCCATTGAGGTTTCGACGCGTACCTTTGGAAACAGGTTATTTGGTTGAACGTATTGTCCTTTTGGCGTTGCCGCTAGTGACTTTGTTTGTAATGCTGCGGAAAGCAGTAAAATAGTCGTAAAGGCGATAATTTTATTTAACATGACGCTACCTAATCGTTTATTTCTTCTTTTTAGCTTTTTCTTTTAGCACTTCGTTGATAAAGCTTTTACGGCCAAATTTCTGAGTGATGATGCACTTGTCTAAGTCAAAGCCACGGGCAGGGCAGTACTCGCGCCCGTAATAGATAATTTGTAAATGCAGGTCATTCCATCGCTCTTTTGGAAACAAACGACGTCCATCGCGTTCTGTTTGCTCAACGCTTTTACCATTCGATAGCCCCCAGCGATACATTAATCGGTGAATATGGGTATCGACAGGAAATGAAGGTACATTAAATGCCTGCGACATCACCACAGATGCAGTTTTGTGACCAACGCCTGGCATGGCTTCAAGTGCTTTGAGATCTTGCGGAACCTCGCCGTTATGTTCGTTGATGATCATTTCCGACAAGTGCCAAATGCCTTTTGACTTCATTGGCGATAAGCCACAAGGCTTAATGATGGCTTTGATTTCTTCTATGCTCATTTTAACCATGTCATAAGGGTTGTCGGCGCGAGCAAACAACAATGGCGTTATCTGGTTAACCCGTTCATCAGTGCATTGTGCAGATAGTAGCACCGCTACAAGCAAGGTATAAGGATCTTTGTGATCAAGCGGAATTGGTACTTCCGGATAGAGCTCGTCGAGGATCTTAATAATGGCTTGTACTTTTTCTTGTTTGGTAATGCTAGTCGTCATGAGCTTTCCGAGAATGTAACAAACGATTAGTTTACTGCAGACATAAGGCGCTGGCTATGCCGGAGTTAAAGCCTGTTAAAAATTAGTGAGGTATATCATACAGCTAGCTCTTTTCTAACAGCGAGACCGTTTTATTTTAATGGGCTCAATTAGGTGCTTTAGACTACGTGCTCTCCGTATCATTAGTGTATAGTAATTAGGTGTTCAATGAGAAATGTGAGTTAGATGGTAAACCTGCTTCCCACGATTTTATATTCCTGCATGATAGGCATGACGCTGTTGGCATTGCTTGAGCTATTCAAGCGGCCAAATGAAAGACAGTACTTTTTTCTAAAAGCCTTGTTCGGCTTAATGTTAGTTCATTTATCAGGCGAGCTGTTTATATACTCTGGCGCCTATGTTTATGCCCCAGGCATTGCTGGTTTGCAAATGCCGTTTAGAATTTTACTTGGTCCAATGCTCTTCTTTTACGCACACGCAGCGATGTCTTCTGAGCAGGCGATTGATAATAGAGCAAAAGTTATTACCGTATTGGGACCGGTGATTGTCATTACAATAATGCTTCCATTCATCTTTATGATTACGCCTGCAGAAAAACTCGCGCTTGCTTCGCCTGAGACAAGAGACCCTGCACTTTGGCGAATTGCTGTACTCACATGCCTTTTATCAACGATTACGTTCATTGTTTATACCTTATATTTTCTCGTTATGGCCTTTAGACAACATAGGGTGCATCGAGAGCAGTTAATGGAGCGTTATTCGGACATCGAGAAAAGTTCGCTTGATTGGTTCCGTATTATTTTGATGATTTGGGGCGCGGTTTGGTTAATGTATGCTGTAGAGTTCTCGCTTAATGCCTTAGGCTGGAGATGGTTCGGTTCAGGTATTGTTTTACCTATTGTTGAGGTTGCGGCACTTGCTGTATTTACTCAACAAGCGCTCGGTCAAAAAGTACTGACGTCATCAGAGAAAAGTGCACCTAAATCGTCTGATACGAAAACTGTTCAAACACGCGAAGCACTGCTTAGTGAAGAAAGAATGCAGCGTATTAGCACTAAACTTGAACAGGTAATGGAAGATGAACAGTTATTCTTGTTGGATGATTTATCGCTGAAAAAACTGTCTGAATCGATTAGAGAAACTGAAAATCATATATCGGAAACGCTCTCGCAGTTTTTGAAGACTAACTTTTTCCAATTCGTTAACGGCTATCGTATCGAGGCGGCGAAAAAGGCTTTAGAGAATAGTGACAAGCAAATAACAGGAATTGCGTTTGACGTTGGCTTTAATTCTAAATCGACGTTTAATACGGCCTTTAAGAAGTTTGTCGGCCATAGTCCTTCGGCATATCGAAAGCTCTTGGCTGAACAAGCGCAAAACTAAAAACTAAATGAGAATAAAAGACCAAGGTGTTGCCGTTGATGCCTTAGTTATTTAATAGTTGATCGGCAAAGTGTTCACTAAACTCAGAGAGTGAGTCTTCCCAAAGGCTTCTCAAATTAGCCGTGAATTTATCATCGAATTCGGCGACAGTCTCGACAAAGCACTGTTGCCAAATTCTTATCTCTCTGAGGCTTATACCCATCCCTTTGTGCTTACTGACAACGGCGTGAAACGAGTCTCCTTCAAATAAGCTTTCTAAGTTATTCATCTCGACAATGAACATATTTACAGACTGGAATACCATGGTTCGTTGCTTGTGAACGTCGACACTTTTAAATAGCTGTTTTATGGTTTCGTCACTATCGATAAGTTTTTGGTGAAAATTTGTATAGAAGGCGTTTCCGTCGTGAGTAGCCCTTTGGAAACTATTAAGCAGTGAGTGCTTACCGCACTCAAAATGGAGATTTATTTTTGTTCCAAGATCTTCATTACTTTCAATGTTTAATATGCCGTTTAATGAATCGGTCACTAGGTTATGGACAATACTCATACCTAGCCCCATGCCACCGTTTTCCCTATTTGTGGTAAAGAAGGGTTCTAACACCTTTGCTTTAATACTTTCACTCATGCCCTTGCCATTGTCAGTAATGCAAATTGAGTACTTGGAGGCGTCACCATTGAGCTCTATGGTTATCTTCTTGTCGTCACAAACAAAATCATCAGGATAAGCGTGTCTTGCCGCATTCGATATTACATTGGTAATTACTTGTGCCAGTCTTGATGGATATGTGGAGACAACAATGTTGCTATCTGGCAGTTTAAGGTCAAGCCTGATATCTGCACGTTTAAGCATTGGGTTAAGACTGGTTGAAATTGAGGTAATCCAGTCGACAAGTTTCACATCATTTTTCTCATCAGTATGAAACTCTGTTGCCATTTGTTTGAAATTACCTACCAACTCACTTGCACGGCTCAGATTAAACTCAACACCTTTAGCGGCCTCTGTGGCATCACTGATAAATGTCGCTAAATCGTTTTTACTCAGCGTTTTTTCGTCGAATTTTGATGCCAGTTTTTGAACACCCGCGACAAGAGTCGAGTTACCCAGTACAGCCACCCCTAATGGCGTATTTACTTCATGTGCAACACCCGCTACGAGCCTTCCTAGCGAAGCCAATTTTTCCTGCTCAATTAATTGATTTTGTGATTCTTTTAGATATTTAATCGCAACCTCTAATTCAGCTGTTCGAAAGGCTACATTCTGTTCAAGTGATTCATTTAATGCTTTGAGGGCTTTTTCGCTTTCTAATCTTTCCAATTCGGCAGAAATACGTCCAGCAAAAAGCTCAAATAGCGCCGCTACATCATCGGCATTTTCAATATTGTTTTCATAGAGCGCAACGACTATACCAAATACTTCGCCATTAGCTCGATGCAGTGGAGAACCAATGTAGCCTTCAATCCCCATATCAATAAGTAACTGATCTTTGGGGTAGACATCACAAATTTTGTTAGGGTAGATACAGGTAGAGTCATCACTAACGTCAGCACAGGGAGTAAACTCTAGGGAATATTCAAAGTTTTCACCAAAGTCGTTGCCAGCTACAAGGGAAAGCGTTTGAGATACAGAACGCTCTTTGTCGAGCTTAGCAATAAACGTATATTGTGCGCTGATAGCTTGGTGAAGCTGCATGGTTATCGTATCGAGGAAATCTTTGCCATAAGAAGACTTCAGCGAAGTGATAATGTTACCGATGTTAAACTGTTGCATAGGGTTACTTCTTGTATTTAAAACTTACTAATCAAAATACTGACATGCTCTATAAAAACGTGTATTAAATCGATTGCCTCGTCATCTAACACTGAATCAACACATAAAACAACAACAGATTCAATGTCTTCGCCTGCTTTGTGGTAAATCGCCGCAAAATTTCCTTGGTATTGAACACACTTAGTTTCAAGCGCTTGATTAATCAACGCGGTTAATGTCTGTTCGGGATGCGAGCTGATATGCTCGTTTACCAGTTCGCAGTTGCGGATTTTAATATTGATAGCCACCGCTTCTTGGTGATTAACAATAAGCTCTGCTTCATAAGCTTCCAATACTTCACATAAATATTGAAGCAAGTGCGTGGTGTAGTCTTGGACATCGCGAAGCTTATCTACCTTAATAAGCGTATTAATTAAGGCAGCTAGTCCATTTTTATAATTGACTATGCGGCAGATATCTCTATACGAACGGAGTGCGACGTAAAATAGGTGGTGCAAACTATCGAGGGTGACTTCTGTTTTGGCTTTGTAGCCATCAATGTCGTAATTTCGAATGACTTCGTTTTTAGGGGCTAACCCCGCTTGGCCCGTTCGTAGCCATATTCGCGATATGGAGTTTTTTAATTCGTTGCGGATGTAATTAACCAGCTGCAAACCTGCGTCGTCTGTTTCCATTACAACGTCAAGCAAGATGACAGCAATATCGTGACGTTGACTGAGCACTTGCTTTGCTTCATTGGCACTATACGCGCTGATAAATTCGATCGGTCGCCCCTGAAATTCAAAGGTCTTCATTGCTAGCTTAGTTGCTTTATGTACTTCTTTGTCATCATCGATAATGAGAACACACCAAGGTTTTCTTGATAATTTTTGCTCTTTACAGTCTTCTGCGAGCCAATCCATAGATATGCAACCTACATTTTCTGAGGAGTTCAAGAGTTGTAATCTAAGGTTAGTTGCTTGTGATGAATAATCAATGCTACCTAACTTGGTTTTCCAGACATCTAAAAAGTAGGGCGCTCTATTCTCTTTGCAAAGCGACCTTCTCAATGCCGTGATCAGGTGTCCACTTTTTAAATACGACAAAGCCATGCTTTTCATACAAAGCGATAGCAGGTTGGTTTACTGCAGCGGTTTCAACAACTGCATGGGAAAAGTCACTGTGAGGCAGCACATAGTCGATTAGCTTACTAGCGATGCCTTTGCGAAAATGGCCTGGGTCAACCGTAAGGCTCTCTATCGACAGTTGTTTGCCATCGCAAGTAATCTCGACAACTGCAGCTAAACTGTCTTGCTCGAAAAAGCCATAAAAAGTTGATTCGGCATTTGCAATGTCATCCGAGGAACGCAGTAGAGGAGGAAATTCACTTGTGCCAATTAGGTCTGCTTCTATCTGATATGAGCGCTGAAAAACAACGTAGATTTGTGCGGCAACTGTCTTGCTTGCGTGTGCTAATTCTTTAATCATTCTAGGTTTTTATCGTTAATACGGTCAATTGACGTTATTTTGAGATTCAATGGTTATTACTCAATCGTATCTAAAAACTGCTGCGCTTCTTTAGGGGAAGTAAAGCGAATAAAGTGTATCGTGGGTTTATTTATGAACTAGTAGCAACTTGCTTCAACACAGATTGAATATTCGTTGCTTTGTTTCTTCCTGTTTCCTTGGAGTGGTATAACGCTTTATCAGCTTTATCTAATGTAGATTCCCACCTCTCTTCAGTTTCATCCGACAATGCAAAGCCTATACTTGCAGATACCCTAATGCTGTTATTCCCTGTCATAATTTTGGAACTGTTTATTGCATAGAGAATACGTTCTGACAGTGTTTGCAACGTATGTTCATTAGCATTTTTAACTAAAATCAGAAATTCTTCTCCACCTAATCTAAAAGCAAAGTCACATGTTCTTATTTGACTTTTAGCCCTTCGACAAACTTCTTTAATAACACTATCCCCAAATGAATGTCCAAAGTTATCATTTATTTGTTTGAAATAGTCTATGTCTAAGACCAAAAATCCAACCTTTGAGTTATCTCTATTACAAGCTGCGGTAATATTTTTAGCCAACGTTGAAAGCGCTGTTCGATTAAGCCAGCCTGTAAGGTGATCCGTCATCGCAATATTTCGTAAGTGAAGCTCTTTTTTCCAGAAAAATATAAAAGTAAAGCAGAGGGTCAGTGTAAAGAAAAGGCCTAATACAGCCAGTGTTCCTGAAGTTTGAATAAACTCACTGCCAAAAATTGTTAATGAGTCTTCAAAAATAATAATAGGGGCTCTTAGTATTAATTGAGTAGCGTAGGCGGTCATTACCCACATTAGAGGCTTTAAGGCTCGGCCAGACTCTAAATAACGACTTTTCCAAAGTACGGATATGCCTGCAACATAAATTGCGCATATAAATAAATAGAAAAACATGAGTCTGTTATTTACAGAATCTCTTAGAAAAGGGAACTGTTGAGCTATATAGGAAACAATCGCTACTACCAGGATTAATTTCCAACAAGAGCGGCCAAATAGTAATCTGCTAATGCCACTTAAAACCGCTGCATGTCCTGCCATGAATAGGCTATTTATCACCGCTGGGAATATTAATGGATGGAGAGTGATATGAGCTGAAAGAGATGCCAATATTGCATATAGGAAGAAAAAACTACCAGCAAACGTCCAGTCGACTAGATATTTGTCGTCTTTACTAACTTTTAATAGCAAAAACATTACTAACATCATAATGAACGCTGCAATAGCATTCGTGGTGGCCAAACTTAAAGTATCCATTCTTTAGTTTTCCTAGTTACTTCTTATTTTAGACTTAACATATAAGTATCATATCGAGCTTCTCTTCATTTTAAGACTGTCGACGAAGAGTATGATTAAACTACAATTAATTCCCTTTGCCACTTTTAACTGCATGGCTAACGGATTATTTTTATCACCTTTATCAAGTGATTACCATATTTTAAATGTTTGTTGGCGGTGAATAACATTCACATTACTTTTATTTTCTCAAGTGAGAAATTTGTGGAGACGTTAAGATTAGCGTGAATCCATATCCTAACTATGAAGAAAATTCATGTAATGATGAGAAATGACCATTTTTCTTCATCAAAAAATCCACGTATAAATTCATCATTGCTTGCCGTTAGCGGTAAAAGCTTACCAAAAGGGTAAATACCGATCGGTGTTAATTATCAGAGGCAGCAGGTAATCATTTTCATTTTTTAAATCCACAACTGTTAGGCAGCTAGTCGCCATGAGTAAAAATTTTAGCTTTTCGATCAAAAGTATTTCTCTTGATGAGAATTATCATCCATCTGACAACACTCGTATTACCACGAATTTTGCGAATTTAGCACGAGGTGAAAACCGTCAGCAAAATCTGCGTAATGCGTTAAAAATGATCAACAGCAATTTTAACGCATTGGTTAGTTGGGATAACCCTACAGGTGAACGCTACTCTGTTGAGTTAGAAATTGTCTCTGTAGACATTGATGTAGCAGCTAATGGAGAGGCTTTCCCATCAATTGAAGTGTTGAAAACCTATATTATTGATCACCAAACTAACGAACGTATTGAAGGTATTCTCGGTAATAACTTCTCGTCTTATGTGCGCGATTACGATTTCAGTGTAAGGCTGCTGGACCACAACAAAGACAAGCCTAGCTTTAGCATTCCGCAGGACTTTGGTGACCTTCACGGCAAGCTGTTTAAACATTTTATTCATTCAGATTCATATCAACAAGCCTTTAGTAAACTGCCTGTAATTTGCCTCAGTGTTTCTGACAGCAAAGTCTACAAGCGTACTGAAAACCAACACCCAATCTTAGGTGTTGAATACTTGCCCAATGAATCATCATTGACGGAACAGTATTTTAAGAAAATGGGCTTACAGGTACGTTACTTCATGCCTAAAAACAGTGTGGCGCCATTTGCTTTTTACTTCTTTGGTGATTTGCTCAATGACTACACCAACCTAGAGTTGGCGAGCACCATTAGTACGATGGAGACATTCCAGAAGATTTATCGCCCAGAAATTTATAACGCAAATGCTGTGGCGGGTAGTCGTTATCAACCAAATCTTAAAAACCAAGATCACTCGCTAACTCAAATAGTTTATGACCGTGAAGAGCGTAGCCGATTGGCGATTGAGCAGGGTAGGTTTGCGCAAGAGCACTTTATTAAACCTTATCAACATGTATTGGAGCAGTGGTCTGCTTCATGCGCAGTGTAGCCGGAGACTAACATGACAGTACTTTTACCTACTTCAACAGCAGGCAGCTTACCAAAGCCATCATGGCTAGCAGAGCCGGAGAAGCTTTGGTCGCCGTGGAAACTAGAAGCACAAGCCTTGAGTAAAGGAAAACAGGATGCGTTGAGAATTTCTATTCACGAACAGCAACAAGCCGGCGTTGATATTGTTAGTGATGGCGAGCAAACGCGACAACACTTTGTAACCACCTTTATTGAACACTTGAGTGGCGTTGATTTTGAGAATAAACAAACGTTAAGAATTCGCGACCGTTACGAAGCAAGCGTGCCTACTGTTGTCGGCCTAGTATCAAGACAGCAACCTGTTTTTGTTGAAGATGCTAAATTTTTGCGCAAGCAAACTGATAAGCCGATTAAGTGGGCGCTTCCAGGTCCTATGACCATGATAGATACACTGTTTGATGATCATTACCATAGCCGAGAAAAACTGGCTTGGGAGTTTGCAAAGATCCTTAACCAAGAGGCTAAAGAACTTGTCGCTGCTGGCGTTGATATTATCCAGTTTGATGAACCTGCATTTAACGTGTTTTTTGATGATGTGAATGAGTGGGGGATTAAATGCTTAGAGCGCGCAATCGAGGGACTAGAGTGTGAAACCGCTGTCCATATTTGCTACGGCTATGGCATTAAAGCGAACACCGATTGGAAAAAAACACTTGGCTCGGAATGGCGTCAATATGAAGAGGTCTTTCCAAAGTTACAGCAGTCCAATATCGATATTATCTCATTGGAATGCCATAACTCTCGTGTTCCTATCGAATTACTATCGCTTATTCGAGGAAAAAAGGTGATGGTAGGCGCAATCGATGTCGCAACGGACAGCATCGAGACACCCGAAGAAGTGGCTGACACCTTGCGAAGTGCACTCAAATATGTGGACGCTGACATGCTTTACCCGTGCACCAACTGCGGCATGGCTCCACTATCTCGCGATGTAGCGCGCAAAAAGCTTAACGCGTTAAGTGAAGGCGCAGCAATTGTTCGCAACGAAATAGAACATGAGCGAGCGGAAAAACTTGAATACGCGATAACGGAAGAAGTGGCTGCAGTATAATAAGCTATGTAGGTCACGGATGTTCTAATGATGAAAAATACGCTTGTAAATTCTATTTTTGATGAATATTCTGCATGCATTAGCTGGCGAGTTTTATTCGCTAATACCCAAAACCCAAAACCTAGTATATGAGAAGCTATGCAAGAAGGTATGAAAGAACGTGAGATAGGGTACATGCAAAAGGGCGGAGCAACTGAATGTTAGAGAGAATCCATTTAGAAATCCTTAATGCAGTTCAAGAGCATGGAACACTAACTAAAGCGGCAAGTTCACTCCATTTATCGCAATCAGCACTTAGCCATAGTATTAAAAAGCTAGAAGGGCAATTGTCGACCCCTATTTGGAAAAAAGACGGTCGCAACCTAAGACTGACGGCTGCCGGCGAGCGTATTCAAAACCTTGCTAATCGCGTGCTACCGCAATTCTCTCGCACAGAACAGCAGTTAAAGCAAATTGCCAAAGGGGAAATGGGCTCCTTGCGTATTGGTATGGAATGTCACCCGTGTTACCAGTGGCTTCTTAGAGTGATGAGTTCATACTTGCATCAATGGCCAGATATCGATATCGACGTCAAGCAAGCGTTTCAGTTTGGTGCTTTAGGGGCATTGTTCAGTTACGAAATTGATGTCTTAATTACGCCAGATCCATTGTTTAAACCTCGAATTGAGTACATTCCGGTATTCGATTATGAACATAGATTGGTGGTGGCAACATCACATCCGCTTGCTGCACAGGACTTTGTAAAACCTGAGCAATTGGCAAATGAAGTGTTATTCAGCTATCCGGTTGAACCGCAAAGGCTGGATATATTTAGTCAGTTTCTTTACCCAGCTAAATGTTCTGTGAAGCAACACAAGATTATTGAAACGACTGAAATCATGCTGCAAATGGTGGCTGCTGGACGCGGCGTTTGTGCATTACCGGGCTGGCTGGTTGACGAGTTTTCGAAAACCATGCCGATTAAGAGTCTACGCTTTGGCGAAAAAGGTATTAGCAAGCAAATCTTTATCGGCATTCGAAAAGACGAGCAGCAAAACGATTACTTAAACGACTTTATTGAGCAAGCCAAAAGTACTGTTTAAAATTAGCCTGCTTTTCGAATACGTTGGTTTAACTGGCTTTAATTAGTTTGTATGTGGAGCAGTTTGCGTTATTCGTCTGCGCAGGTGAGAAGCCCCAACCAAAATGATAATTCGAATACAGCGCCAAGGTATATGAAAAACCAAACACCTTCAGATAGTCCAACACCGTATGATAACGCAGCACAAATTGCCAAACCTGTGAAAACTAGCCATTTCATTGAGCTACTCATGAAAAATCCCTCTTAAAATTAAAATCGAACAATACGGCTCATTTCCCGCAGGGCAAAGCCGTTTTTTTATCCGTCTAAACGATAAGCCTCTCGCTAGAAAAATTGGAGCAGACTTTCATTCAAAAGTTCATAAATAATACAAGTAGTTAACTTAGTGGAGCTTTATTATCAAAACGGAAACGCAAGTAACTAAGACAGCTAAGGTAACTCGTATAACTAAGGCTTCTTTTCCATTTTTTCTAAAACAAACGCCTTAAATTGTTTGTACTTATTGTTTTCTACATTTTCTATGATGCTAATCGTTAAAGCTTTATCTATCGAAGTTAGTGCCTTATCTAACTTACCCTAGAATGGTAGATGTATGCCATTCGGTAGTGTGGGTCGGATAAATGTGGAAATTTCGATAAAAGCTGCTGATAAATATGAATCGCATCATCATAGCGCTTATCGTTATATGGCGCGCCTACTGCTTGCGCCAGTGTATGGTAGTCGGCATTTATCTGAGCGCCATACGTTTTCGATAAAGTTGCATAACAACGTTCAATTTCCATTAGCCCAAATGATGCAACGTCGGTAGGGCATTTTAGGCTTTCATATAAGCGCGTAAAGGCTTTGTTATGGCCTACCATAGCCGATGTAGAGTGATTTTCATCGGTGATCAAATCAATATTAAAGGTGAAGCCTGTGCGTGAATTTTGCTCCAGTAGAGACCTATAGCTCTCAAACGAAGTACGCATATGCCCACCTTCATTCGCTAGATTCATGTATAGATAGTTATTCAGTGCGTTATCGTTAGCGTAAAAAGCTTTGGCTTTTTCAACGATGACCTTGTCGTGCCACCAGAGGCTAGGGCTAAACGCGAAGTGTGCTTGAAATAGGTGCGGCCTTGTCTGTAATGAATATATGGCAAGCAAGCCGCCCAGTGAATGGCCAGATAAAGTGTCAAAACCACTCGTTCGATATTTTTTATCTATGTAAGGTTTCAGCTCTTGCTCAATGAAATCTAGAAAATTGTCTGCACCGCCAGAAACTCCCCACTGATTGTAACTTTCATCATAGGTAGGCGTGAAATCTCGAGTGCGATGTGTATTCTTTATGGCCACAATGACCATCTCATGCGACTGATGAGATTGCGCTAATAAATCTAACGTACCTGACACGTGGAGAAAATTTCTCAGCCCGTCGGGTAAGTAGAGTACTGGATAACTCAACTGTTTATTTTGGTGATAGCTGTTTGGGAGTTTTATGAGTAAATCGCGCTGCTCGGACAAAACGTTCGAGTAGATACCATCTATCTCCGTAGTGCCTCTCTCTCGAGCAACACTCTCGGCAAGGCAGCTAAAAACTAGTAAGGTGATTAAGAATATTTTTTTAAGCATATGTTTTCGTTCTTTTATGTGAGTGGGTGTTGTGGGTTTACGTTAAAGCGTGAAGAACTCAGATATAAAAGTAATGAAGAAGAGAGGAAAAAAGGTGAATAAAAAGTGATGAAAGGGATTAAATAATTGATTTTTCAATCATTACTACAGTGTGGTAAGGTGCTAATTAGATCGTTTTATTCTTTTTTAACAAGTGGTTATGTATCAGTTCGGCGAATTTATTTTTGACGATTCACAGCAAACCTTATTGGCGGTAGGTAGCAAACAAGCTTTATCTATTGAACCTAAATTGCTGGAGTTGTTGTGCCTATTTATCAAAAAGCCCAATGCTACTATTTCTCGAGAAGAGATTCTCGAGTGCGTATGGGCAGACTCACTCGTTACTGATAATGCGGTTAACAAAATGGTCGGCAATCTTCGCAAAGTGCTTGGTGATAATGCGAAGAATCCTCGCTATATCCAAACTGTGCCTAAAAGAGGTTATCGATTTATTTGCTCTGTTACGCTTGAAGAAGATGCACATGAACATAAGCAAGAAACAGAAAATAAGGTGTCAGAAGCGCCAGAGAGTGCAGTAATTCAAGCGCCGAATGTCACCAAAGAAAATTCACAAACGCAGCAGTATTCGAGCTTAAACAGTTTACAACGTATCGCCTTTGCAAGCTTTATCGCGATTTTCGTTTTTTATGCCTTATCGAATGTATTTAAGGGAGACCCCAGTCAACAAGAAGGACATTCCTTAGCCTTAACGCGTGGCCAAGGTGTTGAGTTTTCGCCGGTAATGCATCCAGATAATGAACATCTTTTTTACCTAAAGAAAGATAATGACAATCGGCGTCCATCATTGTGGTTAAAAAACATTAATACCGCTGTTACACAGCGTGTAAGCCTAAACTTAAATTTGAAGTCAGATATAGAATCAGACATAAATCGAGAAATGCTCGCAGCGCCGAATGAGATTGTTGCCGTTTCAGTGCAAGGTGAAGACGCTCAGCTGATTTTGCATGAAGAGTCGGGCGATATTTGTGTTATGCATCGCGCTATAGTGCGAATGCCAAGCACAAGCAATGAGATACCTGTTGTTACCGAAGTAGACCCGCTGTTTGATTGCAGTGATAAGCGCATAAAAGATGTTGATTATCACCCTCAACAAGATGCGCTTTACTACAGCGCCCAGCCAGAAAATTTTTGGCCGAATCATATTTATGTTTTTGATATCAAGTCAAAGCAACATCGACTTATCGAACAAGTAGCACCTGAAGGGTGGGGATATCACAGTATTGATATTTCGCCTGATGGTGAAAAGTTGTTGATCATGAGCACCAAGAGCGATCATAAAACTCAGCTGCTAGCCTTGAATTTATCGACCAATGAACTTGTCGACGGTATTAAGTTTAATCGCCCTGTTTACCATGCCATCTGGCATCATGACTCCGAGCAGATACTTTACTATGCTGAACCGCCAGCTCAGCAAATTCTGAAAAGCAAATTAAACGGTGATGACGCTACCGTCTTGATAAGTGTCACAGACCAACTGTCTGCCAAGGTGTCGCGCATGTTTGATATGCAAAACCTTCTGTTTTCGACTCAAACTGAAAACTACGATAATCGCTGGCTAACGCCTAGCAATAGCAATAGAAATAGCTCGAGCGCGATACCTAATTCGACAGTTTTCGATGGCCATCCAGCGCTGTTTCATCACAGCAACCAATACCTGTTTACTTCTCAGCGAAGTGGCATAACTCAATTATTCATTGGCAGTTTTGCTAATGAACACGTGAAAATCGTAACCAGTTTTACTGAATCGCATTCTATTGGTGACATCTCAATCTCACCCAATGACGAACACGTTTTACTTTCTATTGAGGAAAAAGTCTACTTGCTGCCAACAAGTGAACTTTCAGGTGAACATCTGATGGCAAATATTGATGCAGACAGTTTAGTTTATTTAAGTGAGTCGCCGATCATTGCATTAGATTGGTTAGGGGGAGATAAAGCAGCAATCACCGTGGTTAAAAGTGGGAAACCAACATTGGAGGTTGTTGAGCTTAACGAAGAGAGAACTCAATCAAGTTGGTCAAAGTGGGCATATGGGTTAACCGATGCAACGAAACCAGGCGACTGGTATGTCATCGAGCAGCATTCACATCGCCTTTATCGATCACAAAATGGGGAAACAACTCCGTTATCTTGGGACTATTCTGATGCTGCTGACAACCTTGTTGATACGCACATTGCACTACCTCAATCATTTTATTTGGCGAGAATCGACAACGGTACTTTGTATTTCGTGACGAGTGTGAAAGGGCAAGAGTACTTGCACAGTATATCGCTAAACGGCAATGAAAAAGGCACGTCAGTACCGTTGAATAGCGTCTATCGATTCGATGCCAGTCGAGAGAAACTGATAATAAATGATGTTGCTAGTAGAAACGGGGATATCTACCGAACGGTTTTCTAATTAGTCGTTTGTTAATCCAAAGTTAACCTGGGTTTTAAGAAATTGATAAATGAATTCACTCGCTCAGAAACAGCTGAAGACTTGTAAAATACTGCATTTACTAACTCCCTCTCTGTGCCCTGAATTCGGTAAGAATCAAGTAAGGTGACGAGTTTACCGGAAGCAATATCACGACTCACCATAAAGCCAGACATACAGCTAATGCCGTTACCTGCTATCGTGAGTTGTCGAATGGTTTCCCCATTACTTGCTGTGATCGACGGTGCTATGGTATCCAAACCTCTAATTGGCCATTTATTTAAAGATTTGACGTTTGAAAAGCCAATTAGGGCGTGATCGGCGAGATCTTTTGGTGTATTCGGCAAACCGTGCTGGGCAATGTACTCTGGCGATGCAACTAAGAATAATGGACTTCTTCCTAAAGTTTTAGCATGTAATGTTGAGTCTTTCAGCTTACCAATACGAATAGCCACATCGGTGCGCTTTTCGATAAGGTCGACAATCTCCTCGTTGGAATTAAGCTCTAGTTCGACATTTGGAAAGGCCTTGTTAAATTCAACCATATGCGGCGCGATTTGATGAAAGATAAATGGACTAACAGCATCAACCCTCAGTTTACCTTGCGGTAATTTAGATTGCGTCAGGATGTCGGCTTCGGCTTGCTGAATTTGACGCAAGCCTAAACTCACAGAGTCGAAAAATTTTTTTCCTTCTTCAGTTAACATGACACGCCTTGTCGTTCGCACCAAAATTGTCGCACCCAGCGCTTTTTCTATCTTGTTTACTGAGCGTGATATGCGCGCTATTTGAATGTTGAGCGCCTCAGCTGCTGCTGAAAATCCGCCAAACTCCACAACGGCTAAAAGGAGTTCCAGGTCATCCGATCGAGTTTTTAATGCCATATTGCCTTCGTATTTAACAATAATGTTTTGTCATTAATGCTGTTTTTTACAAAAGTATATCAATCAATAATAGCGCCAACCACTACCTAATGAAGATTCGACGTGAAAGACAACTCCCGTCTGCCATTTAATTTATTATTCGGAGAAAACTATGCCTTTAGCATTACTCGCATTGGCGCTAAGTGCCTTTGCAATTGGAACCACAGAGTTCGTGATTGTAGGTTTGCTGCCCACCATGGCACAAGACCTTAATGTATCCATACCATCAGCGGGCTTACTTGTTAGCCTTTACGCGCTGGGCGTCGCGATAGGCGCGCCAGTGCTGACAGCATTAACCAGTAACTGGAATCGCAAACATGTGCTTTTATCGGTTATGGGATTGTTTGTTGTCGGGAACCTAATTGCTTGGCAAGCGCCGAGTTTTGAAACGCTCGTTGTTGCTAGGATCCTCACAGGGCTTGCTCATGGCGTGTTTTTCTCGATTGGCTCAACCATAGCTACCGGCTTAGTACCAAAAGAAAAGGGCGCAAGTGCCATTGCAATTATGTTTACAGGTTTAACAGTCGCATTAGTCACTGGCGTGCCGCTTGGGACATACATTGGTCAAATGTTTGGTTGGGAAGCGACATTCTTAACAGTCTCAATCTTGGGCTTATTGGCGATGATCGGCAGTGCGTTGTTGGTACCAAATAATCTTAAACAAGCTAAGCCGACTAAACTGTCACAGCAGTTGAGCGTGTTAACACACCCCAGATTATTGTTAGTTTATGCGATTACCGCGATTGGTTATGGCGGCACTTTTATTGCCTTTACTTACCTTGCACCAATACTCAATGAAGTCACGGGATTTGTATCAAGCTCTGTAGCACTCATTCTTCTAGTTTACGGCGTATCAGTTGCAGTTGGAAATATCTGGGGCGGAAAGATGGCGGATAACTTTGGGCCAATTAAGGCGCTAACCGTTATATTTTCAGGTCTTGCTGTGATTCTTTTTATGCTGAGTTTTACTGCATACAACCCGATTACTGCAGTGATCACCATTCTCATTTGGGGCGCATTTGCCTTTGGTAATGTCCCTGGCTTGCAGGTTTACATTGTGAACTTAGCGGAGAAGTACACGCCAGATGCCGTAGACGTTGCATCAGGGTTGAACATTGCGGCCTTTAACGTCGGTATTGCATTTGGCGCATGGGGCGGTGGTGTGATTGTAGAGCAACACGAGCTCATGGATACGCCAATTGTTGGCGCAGCAGTTGTGCTAGTAGCGCTGATACTAACGCGACTAAGCGGTGTCCTTGATCGAAGAGCGCCTCTAATTAGCCAAGCCGAAGTCTAGATTATCGTAAACTTATCAGGAAGTTTGTCGGAAAAGACAATGTTTATGTGTGAAAAGCCGACTTGCAATTGAGGTTGCTCATGCGGTCGGCTATTCGAGGCCACCTGTTATCAGGTGTTTTTTTGATTTCAATGTGCTGACTAAGAAGGTTTTTAGCGCTTGAATGCGGTCTATTTGCTTGAGGCTAGGGTGGCTAAGTACCCAGATATTTTGAAAAGGCTCTGGTTGTGAACCGGGGATGGGCGTTAAGTTTTCAAAGTAGTGGGCAATATAGCAAGCGCCACGAATCATGCCATGACCAGCGTTGGCAGCTTGATGGCGCAAGGTCAAGTCGGTAATACATTGTCCGATTTTAGCCTCTGGGAAAGGGGTATTGGCTACCCATTCAGGTTTGTCACCGGAAAAGGTATTGGTAATCCATTGATATGCCTCTTCCGGTGTATTTTCTAGATAACCTTTGGCTGCATAATATTGAGTTGCGACCGAAAATAAACTGTATCCAACAAGGTGTTCATCTGGGTTATTTGATACGCGAATCACTACATCTGCTTCACATTTGTCTAAATCAGTAATCTCGTATGATGAGTGAATATTGAGTTTGATGAGAGGATGAGCTTGTTGAAACTGCAATAGTTCATCTAACAACAGAAACTGGAGTATTGGCGGCGGAATTGAAACGGTAATTTCGCCCTCTAACTCAAGGTGTCGAGCACGTTCGTAACGTTTATCTTGCTCTACTAACGACGCCATTTTCTGGGCTGACATTAATAACTGCTCTCCCAGCGGTGAGAGAGTCAGACCAGCGCTCGTTTTATTTACAATGTCGGCGCCGTATTGCTTATTTAATATCGCTAGCCGCCTTGAAACGGTCGAATGATTAACGCCTAATTCACTCGCAGCGTTTCGAAGCGTTTTGCCATTATAGATGGCAAGTATTAATCGATAATCATCCCAATTTTTCATCGTTCCGTTTCTTCAATATTGATTACAATGCTACGACGCCACTAGGGCTGTGCACTGTAAACGAAGTGATGCGCCAACCATCGTCGTTTTTGCGCATAAAATAGGTTACACCGACCCGATTAAACTCGTCACCGCTTTCTAAAAATCGAGCTGCGGTATTACTTGCCAAGGCTAAATTTTTATCAATGATATGCACATTAACGTCAACCCAGCCCACACGTTGAACCCCTTGTTTTTGTAGATTATCTAAAAACGATTGTGTGCGATCATAAAATGCTGATGACTCAATAGTGTAGGGCACAACAGAGGATGACATTACCATAATCGTATCGTTATACAAATAAGGCACTTCATTGAACTCTTTGGTTGCTAAGTAATGATTATACTTAGCCATGTAAGCATCAAAGAACTTGTTGATTTTAACAATTTCTGACGTCTTCATTTGTGCTTCATTTGTATCACTTGCGATAGCGTGTTGCTGGGTAAAGAATAAAACGGCGAGGAAACTTGTGATTAGATATCTCATGTGTAAGTCCTTATTTTCCTTGGGTTAACTCAAATGGTTGACTGTGTAGGATTATCTTAGCAACATGCATGAGGCGCGTCGTGGAGTATAAAGTTGTCTTCGTGTTGCAAATTCGCAACAGCTAAGTAGACAGGAGTTAAGTGAGAAGGTTTGGTTTAACACTGGAGGACATGAGATTGCTTTCACAATTTGCATTTCTTATTTGTCAGATTTTGGCTATCTAAACCACGCTTAAACTGAATAAGTCATAACTCGATCTGTCAGATTTGATTAACAGAACTCAATCAAATCTGACTGTCTCATAAATGCCAATAACAGCCATTAGTTAGTCTGGTAGTAAAAGCTGCTATCTGAAACTTTTTGAACAATATCGTATTCCAAACCTATGTGACTATAATCACCAGAAGTTGGAATAGTTGATTTGTGATTAATTACAATTCCCCAATGGTTATCGCTTATACCTCCAAAGATTATGTTGAGACTCTCTTCGTTTACTTTCGTGATTGCAGCAACGTTATATTTAGCCATTACCTCTCTCAGAACCTTCGTAGCTTCAGATAATGCCAATATTTTGGGAGCTTCTTCAGGCTTGGTTAACTTATAGTCACCTGACGGAATAAATCCTGCTTGTTTGGATGGATAGTAGGTAATAAGCTGCGTTGGACTATAAAACGTATTATTTATGCGAAAAACATGTGGTGCCGTTTGCTGGACAATATAAATATTTGTATTTTGCCTCAACACTTCAACTTCACTCTTTGAGTCCACTAAAAACTGTTTTATCAGCTCAATTCTTTCTTTTTTACATTTTTGCTCCTTGCATATTGAGATACTTGGCAAATTAGATAGTTGCTTCTTATTGATATTCAAGAACCGACTTCCTAATACCCCAAAATTAAAATTTGCAAAGGCTTGCTTGTCGTTATTTTTAACGAAATTCGTTGGACGAACATCCAACAGGCTAAATGGAAAGAATGAAGGAAGATATGCTAGCTGTATATCCGTTTGAGGGAGCATCTCGTCCGCATGTTTAAGCAGCTCTCTGTACTCGCTATCAATTTCTTTGTTGAAATAGGATGGCATATTTCCATAAGCAGACGTCGCAATGATTAAACTGAAACACAATAAAAAAGTTCTAATCATTTTTATTTCAAATCCTTATAAAATAAAGAGTTATTGTAATGGTGCAACATAATATTATCTTACAATAGGAGGTAGCTCAATGTCCGCTATTCGCTCATAGGTGTCTGTCAGATGAAGTCTAAGCCTATTCATCGAAACTGTAAGATCAGATATCAGCTACAGCACTTAAACAGTGCAGTTCTTTAAAAGCAGGCGATTAAGCCTGCTTTTAAAGATGAAGCTCTCTGAATCATTGGATGATGTCAGAGTACTTCTTTTATTCTCTACCCCTCAATTTTTTACTTTCTTTGAAGCTGTATTTATAAAACTTCCCTAAAGATTTATCAGCGGCTCGCCGTTCAGCCAATGTTGCTGTATTGCGAGCTTCTTCGCCTTTGAGTTTTAAATAGTTATCTAACTTACGTTGAGATAGAACACCTTCAGCAACCGCTTTTTGCACATTGCAACCCGGCTCGCCGTTGTGCTGACAGTCTGTGAAACGACAATTTTCTGCTAATTCTTCTATATCGCTGAAAACCGCTTGTATTCCCTGTTCGCAATCAGCAAGTTTTAACTCTCGCATACCCGGTGTATCAAGTATCAAACTACCGTTCTGAAGTGGTATTAAGTAACGGCTGCTAGTGGTATGCCTACCTTTGCTATCACTTTCTCGAATAGCACCTGTCGCTTGACTATTCTGTTGAGAAAGTGTGTTAGTAATTGTAGATTTACCGACACCAGAAGAGCCTAACAGTACCGCCGTTTGACCAAACTGGAGCCAATCAAAGAGCCTTTCGCACGAGTTAAAGTCGAGCGCATTTACCACGATAACTGGTATCTGTTCAGTTAACTCTTGATATTGGTCTTGCCACTGTTCGATATCATCAACTAAATCGCCTTTCGTTAACACAAGTACAGGTTCTGCTTCCGCTTCTCTTGCAAACGTTAAGTAGCGTTCAATACGGTTTAAATTAAAGTCATCATTTAAAGAACTTACGACAAACGCGGTGTCTATGTTCGATGCAAGTAATTGCCATTTAGACTCAACACCTGCCGCTTTGCGCTTGAAATAATTCCTTCTTTCTAAGTCGCGCACAAAACCGTTATTTTGGTTGAGTAAAATCCAATCACCAACAACGAGTGATGGCATACTTGGCATGATAGGAACTTGTTGAATTCCGGCGTCGGTTATTACCGTCAGAATCGATTTTTGTTGCTCAATGACTCTCGAGGGTACAACTTCGGACCATTCGTCTAAAGAAAGTTGTAATTGAAAAAATGGAGTCCAGCCCCATTGGGATAATTTTTGAAAATTGGTCATGACTAACCCTTAACTACATGTTAATTAAATATTAAGAATGCAATTGGGCTGTAAGACTAAGGTGGTTAGTTTGCAGCCCCTAGTTGGTTAGCTACAATCATCAAAATCCTCCTTTAAAACGTTAATAATGTAAGTGCGATTATATCTTAATCGTAGATCAAGGCAATAATTTCGTCTTCATTCTTGGAAGCTAGTACTAGTGCCATTTTGTAATTCCAATTTATGGACCAGAATTACATTCAACCGTATGCCTTGACTAAAAGGCTATCGGTCAATTAGTATTCAGCTATCACATCTTCAGGAGATTACGCCAACATGAACAACTAAACCTGTCATCCATTTTTCATTTTTATTTTTGGATTTACAGGGGTTGTCGGCGTAGCTCACACTCAGATACTTCTTTACAAACTCATTTTTAGATAAGTTTATTCGCTTTGAACAAAGCGGATATTTGTAATGAATTAATCTTTACGGCTTTCTAGTTCAAGCTGATGTCCCTGTCATACAGGAGGCAATATATGCCAGTATTACAGGCTTACAACATACATTATAAATTTGATAACGGTACTGAATTATTTCGGCAGTTATCATGTTCTATGGTTAAGAATCGTATTGGTTTGGTTGGCCGCAATGGTGCCGGCAAGTCGATTCTTGCGTCTATTTTATGTGGGGAGCAAAAACCGTCGGCTGGGGCGGTTAAGTTACCATCGTCATTTTTGATGTTTCGCCAGCAACCATCTCATTTATTGGCGGATGAACTTTCTATTGCACAGTACTTAAAAAAAGACAAAGTGCTTGAAGCTATACACCAAGTTGAGTTGGGCAACTGTTCAGAGCACTGGTTTGATATTATCGGTGAGCAGTGGGACTTACGAGCAAGCCTTGAACAACAGCTGATAACACACGGGTTACCAGTAGACACGAATTTTCCTTGTGCACGGCTTAGCGGTGGACAGTTAGCGCGATTACAGCTTTGGCAGATGTTTGAAAGCGATGCCGAATTGTTAATTCTCGACGAGCCTTCAAATCATCTTGATACTGAGGCAAAACAGTGGCTCATAGCATCCATGCAAGCATTCAAAGGGGCTATTTTACTGATTAGCCATGATCGAGAACTGCTACGTGAAATGGATGAAATTTGGGAGCTATCTGGACTCGGGCTGCAAGTCTTTTCAGGAAACTATGACGTTTATAAGAAGCAAAAACATCAGGAGATACAAGCAGTAAAGCGCCAACTTTCTAACGTAGAAAAACAAAGTAAAAAATTGGCCCTGCAAGCACAACGTGATAAAGAGAAGGCTGAGCAGAGAGCCGCTCAAGGAAATAAGTTAAGAAGAGCGGGCAGTCATGGCAAAAGCCTGCTCGATACTAAGAAAGAGAACGCCACTGCCCGAGTATCAAATCGTAATAAAAATGTGCAACTCCGGCAGACTTTTGTAAACGATAAAAAGCGTTCTTTAAGCGCAAGAATTGATGAGGTGAAAGAGCAAAAGCTTTATTTAACTGGCTGTCCTAGCCGATTGGGCAAGGTCCTTTCTATTGTTGGCGGCGTCTTGCCTTTCGGTCGAAAAGAGCCTGTTTCATTGCAAATAGAGGCTAACGAGAAAGTTCACCTAACGGGCAAAAATGGGAGTGGTAAATCAACGCTATTAAAAGCATTGCTGGGGGGAATTTCTCTCACACAAGGGGAGATGAGTGTGAATACGCCAGTGCATTATCTTGATCAGCATTTTGGTTCAGTAGAGCATAACTTATCGATACTGGATAACTTGCTGCAACAGTGCCCTGACGTTAAAGAAAGTGATGCCAGAACATTGCTTGCAGGCATTGGATTTCGTGGCGACAGTGTTTTCCGGTTTGGTCGTGAACTTAGCGGCGGAGAGAAAATGAAGCTAGCAATGATTATCGTTAGTCATCAGCCAGAAAAGCCTCTACTGCTTTTAGATGAACCTGATAACCATCTCGATCTTGAATCGAAAATAGTACTTGCGAAGGCGTTGTCTAACTATTCTAGCGGCTTCATTCTCATTAGCCATGATCTTGAATTTGCAGCAGAATCAGGAGTGCAGCGGGAAATTAGTTTGTAGCTTGCTTAAGTAGCGTTTGTTTTACTTCGAACACGTCTTTACCCACGGCAAGTTTTACGCGATTTGATAAACGAAAAATGTGGGGGAGTAATGCTATGGTGGGCCGGCGGGAAGATAACGAAGGTAGACTTTGGCTAGTTAAATCGTGACTAGCCAATTTAAGAACTTTTTTATTTCATTCGGACTTTCAAAGCTAATGTTTTTTAGTGTTTGAGCATCTTTGAAAACAACGTTGAATTTATTTACGGATATAGTCGAAATAGGTGGCTTAGCGTTAATGCCAGTGCCATTATAGTTATGAGTCATATTTGGTATCTGAAAAATTAAGGGAGGGGTGAACAGTAAGACAAAAAGCTGAGAATTAATTCAAGGAAAGAGTATTACGGTTTTAAGAAGGCCAGCATCAACCAGCCTTTGTTAGATCTGTTTGTTTTAAACAGCTGTTACATTTGCAGCTTGAGGACCTTTCTGGCCTTGTTCAACGGTGAATACCACTTGTTGGCCTTCAGTCAGAGTTTTGTGTCCTTCTGCAACAATCGAGCGAAAATGAACAAAAACGTCTTTGCCACCTTCACTTGGCGTTAAAAAGCCAAAACCTTTTTCTTCATTAAACCACTTAACTACGCCTTGAACAGTATTAGACATATTTGAAACCTTTTATTAATTAAAATTTTGGTGGAAAAGCCACCGTAAAGCAATAGATGTGAACATGTAAAACATTAACCAGTAGAGCAAATGAAAATACAAGTTCGACTTAATTTAATAAAAAGAAGAAAGAGAAACGCAAAGTGCAGTAGTAGATAAGGCTTTAAATTTCTAAAGCGCCGCAATGGTACGCTGTTGAATGTTATATGTACAGACGTTTATAAATTTAATTTTAGTTTTGAAGTGTTAGTGTTTATTAGCTTACTTACATCACCCTAGCGAAGCAATCTAATCAACCTTATCTTTGAACTCACGCAAGTCTTCGATAATACAAGAACCGCACTTTGGCTTTCGGGCAGTATACACATAGCGACCATGGAGAATAAACCAATGATGTACGTCGACTTTGAATTCTTTTGGTACGTGCTTTAGTAGCTTTTGTTCTACTTCCACTACGTCTTTACCCGTTGCAAAATTGGTATGATTTGTTAAACGGAAAATGTGGGTAACTACCGCTGTAGTAGACCAGTCGACGGATAATGTAAGTAGATTTAAACCAATATATGACGTTCTACTAATGTGCTACATTGTGTTTCTGTTTTCTGCTGTAAAGTAGAAACTAAGTAACTCATAAAAGCGAACTATATGCTGAGGCTTATTAGAGTGATAACGATGGATAAAATAGAAGTGCCAATCCCGACCTTTAATAGAAGGCAATATTTGCACGAAACTATGTTTAAAAACATGCGTCAATTGCCCAGATGATACCTTTTGTTTAACTATTGATTGTGGTAACAGCGCTACTCCCATATCTTGTTCCACCATATCTACTAAGGTGATTAGGCTATTCGTAAACAAAGTATGTGGAAGTTTTGCCTGAATCGCTTTTCCGTTTTCGAAAAGGTCCATGCGACCATTTTGCCAAGGAGTCGCGATTATCTTGTGATTCCCTTCAACGAGATCTTGCAGAGACTCTATACTTCCGTGTTGTTTTAAGTAATTTGGAGAAACAGCAAATACATCATAAATTCGACCAATAGATTGTGCTTTATATTCGCTATCTCTCATGTCTCCACCGAATATTGCAACATCTAAGTGATGTTCAATCAAATCACACCAGCGGTCTGTTGCTATTATCTCTGGTTCTATTAGAGGGAATTCAATTAGCAACTGTTTTAAGGCTGGTACAACAATGTTTTGCTCAAAAAATGGTGGTACTGATACTTTAAAACGTCCACTCGGTTGGGTTTTAACCTGCTGTATATCTTGCATTAGATGATAAATTTGATCTGTTAGAAGCTCGCTTCTATTTAACAAAGCTTCCCCGTTGCTAGTTAGCACAACTCCGCGAGTATTGCGTGCTAGTAGCTGCATTTTAACCTCATGCTCTAGGCGTTTTATCTGCTGACTTACTGCAGACTTGCTCAAGCCAAGCTTTTTTGAAGCTTTAGTAAAAGACTTTTGTTTCGCAACTTCAACGAAAATGAGGAGTAGAGGGGCAAGTTTTACACTGTTCATTATTTTAAACAATATGTTTGTTTTTTGGCTATTGTTTTATTTTTTCACTAAAAATAAACTAAATCAAATTAAACAAGTATTCCTAGGAGGAAAAGTATGGCCTACGTAATCGTAGAGAGTAATGTAATAAATAAAGAGTTATTAATGCAATACAGCCAACAAGCGGCAAAAACTGTAACTGAATTTGGAGGTAAGTTTATTGCTAAGGGGCCCGCTGAGTTCCTTCACGGTATGTGTCAATTTGCTAATAGGGCAGTAATTGAGTTCGATTCGATTGCTCAAGCTCAGTCTTGGTATCAGAGTGCAGAGTATCAGGCCTTGATTACACTAAGAGAGAAGGCTATGGAAAGCCGTTTTGTACTGACAGAGTCTATTTGATTTAGGATAAGCTGTAACTGTTTAGCTAAGCACAGGTAATTTGCTTGGCCTTGTTCGACGTTATGTTTGTTCAATGTTGAAATTTGTTTTCTTGCAACAGTTGAACTCAATCAAAATTCTCTTTTGAATAATATTCGGAGTAATTTTCCTAAAGCAAAGGTAAGTTACTCTGTATTACCCTTAAACTCACATAAATCTTCAATAATACAAGAACCGCATTTAGGTTTACGAGCTACACAGGTATAACGTCCATGGAGGATTAGCCAGTGGTGCACATCGACTTTAAATTCTTTTGGTACTACTTTTAAAAGTTTCTGTTCAACTTCTACCACGTTTTTACCCATGGCAAATTTAGTGCGGTTGGATACGCGATCGATATGAGTATCAACGGCGATGGTTGGCCAGCCAAAAGATAAGGAAGGTAGCTACTAACATTTTTAAATAATAGCTGTTTCAAAACTATTTATCGCCTTCGCTGCATCAAGCGTTAGCATTTCGTAATAACATCTCAAAAAAAGCTAGCGCCGCCTTGCCTGTTTTACTCCCTTTAGGCAATGTAATATGCAAAGGGACTTGATATTTTTCATTATGTTCGATATTGAGCATTTTTAGCTGTTTATATTCCTTATGCTGTAAAATATGTTCTGGTAAACGACAAAAACCAAGCCCATGTTCTATAGCTTTAATGGCATGGTCGAAGTTATCTACTGTGATCCTTTGGTTCGACTTTAACCAACCAACATTTCTTGTCTCGGTATTTGACGGTTTTCCACCTAAATCTCGGATCACGATTTGGCAGTAATTTACTAAATCGGACGTGTGCACACTCTCTAATTTTGCTAAAGCGTGATTTATATGAACTACAGGTATCATAGTTGTTGATGAGAACACTTGTGCAGGATAGTTGGTTATTGGTAGCGTGATTATGGCAATATCTACTTGCTCAGTAGTGACCATTTGCGTTGTTTTTGACAGAGAAGTTTCAATAACTTGAATAGAAGTAGCTGAATTACTTCCTAAAAACCCTTTCATTGGTTCATACAGTAAAGCAGGGTCACAAAGATGATCCATCGAAATGGTAATTTCAGACTCTATGCCTTGTGCAAGTTGCTGGCTAATTTGCTCTAAATCTTTAGCTTGTTCAATCATACTTGTTGCTCTTCTTAATAAAGACTTAGCATGATGAGTTAATACCGCTCTGCGTCCGTTTATTTCCAGTAACTTCACGTCTAATTGTGTTTCTAATTTTTTAATGGCGTAAATTAGGGTTGTATGACTTTTATTGAGTGATATGGCCGCAGCTTGGATGCTACCTGCGTTATCCACTTCTTGTAATGTAATCCACTGTTCAAGCGTACTTTTTAATCGCATATCATTACCTGTCAGTTTTTTGCACATTAATGTGCAATATTATGAACTTTATTGTGTGTTTTTTGTAGTTAATAATTACGCCAACAGTAATCATCACGCAAAATGCGAAACGAATGGAGTGTACACTATGAAACTATTACAAGTTGATTTTGAATACCAAGGGCCAATGGGAAAAGAAATGTCTAACGCCTTAGTTGGATTGGCAGAGTCGATTAATAAAGAAGAGGGACTGATTTGGAAAATTTGGACAGAAAGTGAGTCTGAAAAACTAGGTGGTGGGGTTTATCTTTTTGACAATGAAAAGAGCGCTCAAAAATATTTAGAAATGCACGCTAGCCGATTAAAAGCAATGGGCGTTGCTGAGGTGAGAGGAATAATTTTTGATGTGAACATACCATTAACTAAAATTAATCAAGGGCCAGTATTTCAAGAAGGTAACACATATGACTAATAAGATTTTTTTAACAATACACAGCATTATTTATTCGGCTTTTGCATTGGTACTGTTTTTTTTACCGACGTTAGTTTGGCCTATGTATGGCGTAGAAGTAAATGATAAATATGCCTATTTCTTGTCTCAGCATACGAGCATATTTCTAGGTGGTTTAGGTGCTATTAGTTTTTATTTCAGAAATGTACAAGATAAAGAAGCCGTAACCCAATTGCTAAAAGCGTTAATTTCTACAAACTTGCTTGGCGTTATTATTACCGTATATGCCGGAGTTACGGGGATTTTTGTTGGTTTTGGCTGGAGCGATCCAATATTTTTTGCCGTGCTTACAGTTTTAAGTTTCTTACAACTAAAAAAATATAATAGTCAATAAACATGCATGGGGTGAGTTTGTTAATTCACCCCGTAACCATAGGTGAAGGTTCGTTAGCCGTTCACAGCATTATCTTGGTTATTCAGCCTTATCTTTATACTCATACAAGTCTTCAATAATACACGCGCCACACATTGGTTTTCTTGCTACGCACGTATATCTAGCTTGTAGTATCAGCCAGTGGTGAACGTCGACCTTAAACTCTTTGAGCACGACTTTAAGTAGCTTCTCTTCTACTTCTCTTACGTTTTTACCCGGGCAAACTTGGTGCGATTAGAAACTCGGTCGATGTGTGTATCTACCGCTATTGTTGGCCAACCGAGAGATAATTAAGGTAGGTCGAGTTCTAGCGCCAAGTAAATAATATTAAATTCTTATAAAGTCAACTTAGAGCCTTTGGAGAAGCTGAGTTAATATTTCATCGTTTTCATCAAGTAAATGGTCTCTCATCATGATGTCAGGTATCACACCTTTCGGCTCTGTATTGCCATTTACTCTTACGATATACCCCTTTGATATTTTCACTACAATATTAGTGATTGGAAGTGAATATTGAAACTGCGAAGCATAGAGGCTTGGGTAATCTCCCGTTTCTTCACCTACTATAGTAGCCCAACCATAGTCTTGGATCTGCGCGGCAGTTACCGCCGCTTGAGAATGTGAGTGGCGATTAATTAACACGTATACGTTACCTTTGTATTTTTTTTTATCAGGTACAGGCTGATATTTCTCAAAATGAAATTCGTATCGTTCTCCTGTCTTTTGGCTGATAACGGAGTGCCAGTAGGGCTGTGTTATATCTCTATTGGCTTTTGTGTCTTTTTTCAGTAGAGCGCTGGTGCGTAAGCTAAATGTGGAATTCCAACTGAATGGTTTGTCAGCGATGTAAGCAACTAAGTAATCACTAAATGAATCATTACCTCCTCCGTTATTTCTCAAGTCAATAATGAGATTTTTACTGGAGATCTTATTAATAGCGGCAAAGGATTGATCAATAAACTGCTGATATTTTTTTTCTTCACCAGAAAAGTGTCCGGGATTTAAGTATGCCGTATTTTCAAAGATGTTGAGTTTTTGTTGAGCGTTAAGTATTTCATCTTTTTTCGCTTCAAATTCGTCAAAGACGTTTATAGCCTCAATATTATATTCAGTTATTAAATCATCATTTCGGATGGTAACAACGAACTTATCCCGCTGCCCAAAGGCATACCAGTAATAACGAGGTAGGGTATATATTTCTAATTTCGCATTTTTAAAATACTGACGTTCAGCCGAAATTAAAGGATAAATACCTTTTAAAATTGTGCTGATAGGCTGGCCATTAACTTCGAGTAATTCAGCTCCTTTTACAATAGATGTATTTTTTGAGTAATTTGCCCTAATCAAAGCTTTATTATCTTCGATGGTTACTTCCAACGGAAATAGTGTGCCACCAGATTCTGCGTACTCAAAGTAAGATGACGCAGGGAAATCAATTTCAGTATGTCCGTTATTTAATGAAGATACTAACTGTTGATAAAGTTTAGTCGTTTCAAGTAATGAATAAGATTGTTCTGTTACTTGACTTTTGAGGTCATGAAATCGTTGTTTTAACTCAATTGGTGAAGTGTAAGCGTACGGATTGTAATGTGTCTCAATCAAAGAATCATATAAATAGCTCAAATCTTTGATTACTTGTTCTTGAGTAAAGGGCTTTTCATTTGCGAGGCTCAGAGCTGCAAATAGCATTAAAACAATGGGACAAATTGCTTTTAATAAAGTTTTAAAATGTTTCATGACCGTATGAAATAACAATGAATATAGACACTTTATACAATAATCTACGAGGAAAATTATTGACAAAATCCTCTTATTTTTCTGACAAATCTATTATCCTAGCATTTTGAAATCAGTTATGTAGTTGGTGATAGTGGCATTTCTTAGAGTTGAGCATTGGTATTTAAATGTTGATACGGGTGAGTTATTTAATACATCATTGCCAGAAGTCAAAGAAATTGAAAGCAAAAGAGTTGACCCACTAGGAGTTAAATTATTAACTATACTTGCTAACCAACAAGGGGAACTTGTTACAAAAGAGAAATTATTAGCTCACCTTTGGCCTAATATAGTTGTTAATGAAGATGCATTGCCTAAGTGTATTTCTCGGTTAAGAAAAATACTGGGAGACCAATCCAGACAACCTAGATTTATTGAAACCATCCCTAAACGAGGCTATCGCCTAATTGCCTCTCATGTTGAATGGGTTGACTCGATTGAGGATAAAATTCCTTCTGCAGATATACCTTTAATAAAATCTACTCCCAACAAAAAAATTAATTTGGCTAGATTGGCGTTATTCGTATCTTTGGTAATAGCGATTGGTTTTGTAATGTATGGATTATTTTTAAGTCCCACTAAATTAGAAGCTAATGAGTTGGTTCAACAAGCAGATGTTTATTATCACAAAGTGACGCGTCAAGATAATGAAGCAGCATTGGAGCTATATCAAAAAGCTATTGCGCTTTATCCTGATTTAGAGACAGCTTATTCGGGATTAGCAAATGCCCTTGTTCAGCGTTCAATACGGCTACCTGATGAACGATATAATATAGCTTGGCAGGACATGAATTTAGGTCAAGCCTTAACGGACGGACGTCTTCTCAGTGAGTATAGAATACAGCAGCTAAATAAAGCACTAAAATTATCTGAAAAATCGGTAAAGCTGGCACCGAATAGTGAGAAAGCACATAAATCATTGGGGTTTGTTTTGTCAGCGCTGAATAACTTCGAGGCGGCGATTAGTAGCTACGAAAAGGCGTTATTGATCAATCCAAATGCTTGGGATGTAATAATTAACTTGGGAGATATTTATGAAATATCCGGACAATTAAGCAATGCTATTTCATATTACAAAAAAGCTTTCCATGTTATTGATAAGCATGAAAGCATTGAAGCTAACCTATCAAAACAATGGCAAGCTAGTTTAGGTGTCACTATAGGGAATAAATACATCCAACTAAATAACTTGGTAGAAGCGGAAATCTGGTTTCGCCACGTATTAAGCTTTGCACCGTTTTCACCAGAGGCTACTGTTGGTTTAGCAAAATTACTAAAATCAACAGGACAAGCGAATGAGTCAATACGATTGTGTGATAGATACACTGATAGGATAGGAAAAACTATATGCGACTAACTGTTGCAGAGAAATAGTTGTATTACTGGCTTGAGCATATTCGAGTTAACTTAACTTTATTTACTCAGTCTTATCTTTAAACTCACAAAGATCTTCAATAATACAGGAACCGCATTTTGGCTTGCGGGCAGTACATGTGTAGCGTCCGTGTAAAATAAGCCAGTGATGAACATCCACTTTAAACTCTTTTGGTACTACTTTAAGTAGTTTTTGTTCAACTTCAACGACGTTTTTACCCGTGGCAAATTTGGTGCGATTTGATAAACGGAAAATGTGAGTATCTACTGCAATTGTCGGCCAGCCGAATGATAAGGAAGGTAGATCGCGTTCCAGCGGTAAGTGGAAAATGTTAATTTCTTAGATAGCCAATTTTAGAACCTTTGGAGTAGCTGAGTTAATATTTCATCGTTTTCATCAAGTAAATGGTCTCTCAGCATGATGTCAGGTATGACACCTTTAGATTCTTTATTGCCACTTACTCTTACGATATACCCCTTTGATATTTTCACTACAATATTAGTGATTGGAAGTGAGTATTGAAACTGCGAGGCATAGAGACTTGGGTAATCTCCAGTTTCTTCACCCACAATAGTTGCCCAACCATAATCTTGAATCTGTGCGGCAGTGACCGCCGCTTGAGAATGTGAGTGACGGTTAATTAATACATATACATTTCCTTTGTATCTTTTTTTTTCAGATATGGGCTGATATTTGTCAAATTGAAACTCGTATCGCTCTCCTGTATTTTTGTTCATAACAGATTGCCAGTAGGGCTTTGTTATATCTTTATTTGCTTTTGTGTCTTTTTTCAATAGAGCGCTGGTGCGTAAACTGAAGGTAGAACTCCACCTGAATGGTTTGTCGGCGATGTAAGCAACCAAGTAATCACTAAAGGAATCATTACCTCCTCCGTTATTTCTCAAATCAATAATGAGATTTTTACTGGATTTCTTCCGAATAGCGGCAAAGGATTCATCAATAAACTGTTTATATTTTTTTTCATCACCAGAGAATTGTCCGGGATTTAAATATGCCGTAGTTTCAAAAAAGTTGAGTTTTTGCTGAGCGTTAAGTATCTCATCTTTTTTCGCTTCAAATTCGTTAAAGGTGTTAATGGCTTTAACATTATATTCAGTTATTGAATCATCATTGCGGATCGTAACAACAAAGTTATCTTGCCGACCATAGGCATACCAATAATAACGAGGTAGGGTATAAATTTCTAATTTCGCATTTTTAAAATACTGGCGTTCAGCCGAAATTAATGGGTAAATACTTTTTAAAATTGTGTTGATAGGTTGGCCATTAACTTTGAGTAATTCAGAACCTTTTACAATAGATGAATTTTTAGAGTAATTGTTTCTAATAAAAGCTTTGTTACCTTCGATACTTATCTCTAACGGAAATAGCGTACCTCCAGATTTTGCGTACTCAATATAAGGAGCCGCAGGAAAATCAATTTCTGTATGTCCATTATTTAATGAAGATACGAGTTGTTGATAAAGTTTAGTCGTTTCAAGTAATGAATAGGATGGCTTAGTAATTTGATCTTGAAGATTTTGGTATCGCTGTTGTAGCTGAGCCTTTGAAATATATGCATAAGGATTGTAATGAGTATCTATTAGTGATTGATATAAATTGCTCAGATCACCGCGCACTTGCTCTTGGCTAAAAGTCACGCCACCGCCATTAGCAATGGAATGAGTGAATATCCAAATAATAGAAACAGTTATTTTAAATAAGGCTTTATATGATTCCATGATCTTTGTTCGTTAATATGAATTTGTTTATTTTATAAGATATTCAAAGGGGAAATTATTGACAAAACTCTCTTATTTTCCTGACAAAACGATTATTCTAACACTTCTAATTTAGATAATTGGTTGGTTATAGTGACATTTCTTCGTATTGAACATTGGTATTTAAATATAGACACTGGTGAGTTATCTAATTCATTACTGCCTGAAATTGATGATAATGAAAATGAAAGAGTCGATCCACTAGGCATTAAGTTATTAACTCTTCTCGCCAACAATCAAGGAAAGCTTGTTACAAAAGACATATTATTAGAGAAGCTTTGGCCAAATACTGTTGTCAACGAAGATGCGTTGTCTAAGTGCATTTCTCGAGTGAGAAAGATATTGGGTGATCAACCTCGACAGTCTAAGTTCATCGAAACCTTGCCAAAAAGGGGATATCGCCTAATCGCGTCTCATGTCGAATGGGTAGAGTCGATTGAGAGCCAAGCTCATTGTGCTGATAATCCTGCAATAAACTCCGTTCCAAAGAAAGTAATTTTTTTAGTTGGAGTATCGTTATTAGTATCTCTGGTAGTAACGATTGGCTTTGCTTTGCATGAAGTCATTTCAAGTCCAGCTAAATTAGAAGCTAATAAATTAGTTCAACAAGCAGATGTTTATTACCACAAAGTGACACGTCTGGATAATGAAGCGGCAATGGAGCTATATCAAAAAGCTATCGCGCTTTCTCCAAACTTGGGGGCAGCTTATTCAGGTTTAGCTAATGCTCTTGTGCAGCGTTCAATACGATTATCTAATGAACGACATGATATAGCATGGCAAGATATGAGTTTAGGGCAAGCGTTATCTGATGGAAACCTTTTCAGTGAGACTAAAAATCGGCAACTTAACAAAGCCTTAAAATTATCTGAGAAAGCGGTTAAGTTGTTGCCCAATAACGAGAAAACACATAAATCATTGGGCTTTGTTTTGTCTGCGCTTAATAATTTTGATGCGGCAATTCGTAGTTATGAAAAGGCATTGTCAATCAACCCAAATGCTTGGGATGTAATAATTAATATGGGAGACATTTATGAAATCTCAGGACAACTGCCTACTGCTATTTCATACTATAAAAAAGCTTTCTATGTTATTGATAAGCATGAGGGCATTGAAGCTTACCTATCAAAGCAATGGCAGGCTAGCCTAGGGGTCACCATAGGAAACAAATACTTCCAATTAAATAACTTGATAGATGCGGAAATCTGGTTTCGCCATGTATTGAGTTTTACACCGTTTTCACCAGAAGCGACTTTAGGTCTAGCAAAATTACTAAAATCAACAGGGCAAACGAATGAGTCAATACGATTGTGTTCTAGATACACAGAAAGAATCGGAATAAATATATGTGATTAACTCTTTTAGAGAAAGAGCTTTATCGCAGTTATAGTAAATTTAACCTAACTCGATTTTATTTACTCAGTCTTATCCTTAAACTCACACAAGTCTTCAATAATACAAGAACCACATCTTGGCTTACGCGCGATGCAAGTATATCGACCATGCAGGATCAACCAATGGTGCACATCGACTTTAAATTCTTTCGGTACCACTTTTAAGAGCTTCTGCTCCACCTGATCAACATTTTTGCCCATGGCTAATTTAGTGCGATTGGAGACGCGGAATATGTGGGTGTCCACGGCGATGGTTGGCCAGCCAAAAGCGCAGTTAAGCACAACGTTGGCCGTTTTTCTGCCAACACCGGGAAGGGCTTCCAATGCTTCTCGACTTTCTGGTACTTCACCGCCGTGTTTTTCAACGAGGATTTTGCAGGTCTTGTAAGTGTTTTCTGCTTTAGCGTTAAACAAGCCAATGGTTTTAATGTATTCCTTAATGCCATCGACACCTAAGTCCATCATGGCTTGAGGTGTGCGGGCAACAGGAAAGAGTTTCGCGGTTGCTTTGTTTACACCAACGTCAGTTGCTTGTGCAGATAGTAAAACAGCGATGAGTAACTCAAAGGGCGAAGTAAAATCTAACTCTGTACTCGGGTGGGGATTGTCATCTCGCAACCGATTAAGTATGGCTAAGCGTTTATCTTTGTTCATTGTTATTATTTACTTCTTAAAACTTCAGTTGTTACTTCATTTCCTAAGTCAATACATGTAACCACAAGGTTGAGCAACTCGATGTATGACATTCAATTATGAGTCAAAGTTAACGCGCACGCGCTCAATACTTTTTACTTCTTCTTCTTTGGGCTGACGTTCTTCTAACTTGGTGTCGATTGCATTTTTAATCGCGACAAGGAAGCCCATCGCGATAAAAGCGCCCGGCGGTAATATTGCGAGTAAGAACTGGCTGTCTAACTTCATTACTTCAACTCTTAACACGCTTGCCCATTCACCCAGCAGCAGATGCGCACCGTCAAATAATGTTCCTTGACCCAGTATTTCACGCATCGCGCCAAGGACGAGTAGCACAGCAGCAAAGCCAAGGCCCATCATCAAACCGTCGAATGCAGATTGCTTGATTGGATTCTTAGAGGCGTAAGCTTCAGCGCGGCCGATAATGGCACAGTTTGTTACGATAAGTGGTAAGAAAATACCTAATGATTGATAAATGCCGTATGTGTAAGCATTCATTAGCAATTGTACGCACGTTACAAAAGCTGCAATGATTAATACAAAAATCGGAATACGGATCTCTTTCGGTACCCAATTGCGAATCGCCGACACGGTAACATTTGAACAAATTAATACCAGCAAAGTCGCTAAGCCCAAGCCTAATGCGTTAGTGACGGTAGACGTAACAGCGAGCAGGGGACACAAACCTAAAAGCTGCACCAGGCCAGGGTTGTTTTTCCACAAACCTTGCAATGCAAGTTCTTTGTATTCGCTATTCACTTTCATTTTCTACTCCGCAGTCATTACTTGCGCTAAACAGAGCGTCTTTATTTTGTTCAAAGAATGATGACGTAGCACCAACTGCTTTTACGATAGCGCGAGGCGTGATGGTGGCGCCAGTAAATTGGTCGAACATCCCACCGTCTTTGGCTACCGCCCAACGGCTACTGTTAATGTCTTCTAGCGTTTTGCCATTGAAGCTATAAATCCAGTCGCTCTTGCGCTCTTCAATTTTGTCACCTAAGCCCGGTGTTTCATTGTGTTTTAACACACGTACACCACTGACAGAACCATCGATGTTGAACGCTGCGATCAGATAAATTTTACCGCTGTAACCGTTTGGTGCGATAGCCGTAATTGCTGCCGCCACGGGTTGCTCGTTTTGCGTCGCTAAATAGGCTGTTTGTTGCTCTGAACCACCTAGCAATTCATCTGTTACAAGCACACAGCGCTGTGACATGTCATTGTCGTGAATGTCGTCAGGAACAATTGCGTGCAACGTTGAAAGCAATTCTTTTTGTTCTTGCTGAGCGATACGATCTTTTGTTAACTCAAATGTGATGCCAACTACAAGCGTACAGGCAATAGCAAAGGCTGCAAGAATTCGCGCATTTTTCTCTATGGCGATTTTCATTATTTCTTGGCTCCTTGTTTGTTGCCTGCAACGCCAAGACCATGCGTCTGGTGTCCGAAGGTGCGAGGGCGTGTATATACATCAATTAATGGTGCGGCCATATTGCAAAGCAACACGGCGAAAGCAACCGCATCTGGGTAGCCTCCAAAGTTGCGAATTAGATATACGAGCAGGCCAGCCAATGCGCCGAAAACTAGTCTACCTTTGAAGCTTGTTGCGCCTGATACAGGGTCGGTCAAGATAAAGAATGCGCCTAGCATAGTTGCACCAGAGAACCAGTAGAACAGGGTAGACGGATTAAGATCTGGGCTGACCATGTAACCAATGAGTGAGCATAACCAAAGCATCGCTAAAAAGCTTACTGGTGCTGCCCAATGGATAGCTTTTTTCGCTAAAAGGATGATTCCGCCAAGTAGGAAACCGGCATTTACCCATTCCCAGCCTGACGCAAAATAATCGCCAAAGACAGGTGAGGTAGTTACTTCTGAAACACTTAAACCCGTTGTTAGGCCTGTTTTTAACGTATCTAGCGGCGTCGCCATTGTGTAACCGTCAATATGCGTGCGCAATTGTTCTGCGGAATAACCTAATTGCGTGCTCTCTGTAAAGATCATCCAAACCGTATCCATGAAGGTATATTCCACTGGCCACAGTTCTCTTGGTGGTAACCAAGTGGTCATTTCAACAGGGAACGAAATAAGCAGCATTACATAAGCTGCCATAGCAGGGTTGAATGGGTTATGACCTAAGCCACCGTATAGCTGCTTAACCACGGCAATGGCAAACATTGCACCTAACACTGATATCCACCAAGGTGCTACTGCTGGTAGACATATTGCGAGCAATATGGCGGTAAGTATGGCACTGCCGTCGAGCAACTCAGCTTTTATCGGTTTTTTACGTAGTGATAAAACGAAAAACTCACACAATAATGCTGTTGCCGTTGCTAATCCGATATGAATGATATTGCCCCAACCGAAGAAATACCACTGCGCTAAAATGCCCGGAATAGTAGCAAAGATAACCAACCGCATTAATGCTGAGGTTTCTTTTTGAATATGGTTATGGGGTGAACTTGCTATCCAAAATGCCATGAATTAATTTGACTCTGCTTGTTGTTGTTTCTTTGCTTTGGCTTTAGCGACTGCCGCCGCGATACGCGCTTTTTTCTGTTGAGAGATACTACTGACAGCAGGCGCGCTTTGATCATTACCATTAAGTGGTTCAGCATTCACCTCAGTTTCAGCTACGTCTGCCTCGCTGTTTACGCTTTTTGCGTCAGCTTTTTCCATTGTGTCATCAACTTCAGAACTTCCAGCATTAGACGCTTGCACGGCTTTTTTAGCCTTTGCTTTGGCAATAGCGGCGGCAACTTTGGCTTTCTTGTCATTAGCTGGCTTCACCTCTGACGCTGTGTCACTATCTTCAGCACTAGAATCAGTCGTCGAATTAGCTTTGCTTTCAACAGTACCTTCTTTAAGAGGGTTTTCGATAGTTGAATCGTCTGTGCTTTCGTCTAGATCGTTACTCGACTGCTTAGCCTTTTTTGCTTTGGCTTTTGCAATAGCAGCAGCAATTTTAGCTTTTTTGTCGTTCGCGGGTGCTTCTGTTGTCTCGATTGCTTCAGCAGCATCTGTTTTAGCAGTTACTTCTGCTGATGTTACATCAGTTTTCTCTGGCTCATCCTGTGAAGGAGCAGAGCCTTCAGTGATAGATTCTGCTTGTTCAGCTTTGGCTTTCGCCTGCTTACGTGCTTTAGCTTTTGCTACAGCGGCTGCAACTTTCGCCTGTTTTGAATCAGCAGCTGGTTTCTCTTTAGGCGCTGTATTCATTTGTTCTTCAGCTTTTTCCTGCTCAGCAGATGATTGCCCCGCAAGGGTTTGTTCTGCAGGCACATTTTCTTCAGGCGTTTGCGAAGCAGCTTCTTGCTTGGCTTTAGCCGCTTTCTTCGCTTTAGCGCGGGCTACAGCAGCGGCTACCTTACTTTGCTTATCATCTGAAGGTGTAGCATCTGCACCGGCATTAGCACCTGTTTCTGGTGCTTTGTTGTCACCGTTCAACTCGGTTGATTGCGCGGCTTGAGCCGCCTTCTTCGCTTTTGCACGCGCGATAGCTGCTTGTACTGGCGACAACGTCTCAGTTTTTACTTCTGTAGTTGCTTCTGTCGATGTTTCTGCAGAGACACCAGTGTCTTGAGCTTTTTTCGCTTTTACGCGAGCAAGTGCAGCGGCAACGGCCGACTTGGCGTTGGTACCTTCTTGTGAATTATTCATCGCCGCACGACGCGCTTCAGACGCCTTACGTTGCTTCTCTTCACGAGCTTTACGTTCACGCTCTAAACGTGCTTTACGTGCCTCGAAACGTGCTTTAGCTTTTTCTGCTTTAATGTCTTGCAGTTCTTGCTGGCGAATTTCAGCTTTTGCAATACGGTAGTATTGAACTAAAGGTATGTGGCTTGGACACACGTAAGCACATGCACCACAGTCTATACAGTCGAATAAATTAAGCGCTTTTAGTTTGTCGTGATCTTTTGCCTTAGCAGACCATTGAAGTTCTTGTGGCAAGAGGTTACTCGGACACACCTCGGCACATTGACCACAACGAATGCACTCTACTTCAGTATTGTGAAGATTTAATTCTTTCTCGCTAGGTACCAATACACAGTTGGTTGTTTTCACTACAGGCACTGTGTCAATAGGCAGGGTGAAGCCCATCATAGGGCCGCCCATAATGATGGCTTTTTTATCTGCGGGTTGCGTACTGTGACAAAGTGAAACTAAATCACGTACTGGCGTACCCAGAGCTGCCCAGATATTTTGCGGTTTCTCTAAACCTTGGCCGCTTACTGTAACCACACGTTCAATAAGTGGCTTATCGTTAATGACAGCATCGGCAATGGCATAACAGGTAGCAACGTTTTGCATGATAATGCCTTGCTGTATTGGCAACCCGCCAGAGGCGATTTCTTTACCTGTTAATGCTTTAATTAATTGCTTTTCGCCACCCATTGGGTATTTAGTTGGCACAACACATATGTGAATATCGTTAATGTCTGCGGTGGCTTTCTTAAGCGCTTCGATAGCTTCAGGCTTGTTATCTTCGATGCCGATTAATACAAGGCGTGGGATAAGCAAGTGCCTTAAGATATTGATACCATCTAAAATGGTAGCGCTATGCTCGCGCATCAATAAATCATCTGCCGTGATGTATGGTTCACACTCTGCGGCGTTGATGATAAGAAAGTCGATATTAGGTTTGCTATCCACTTTAATGTGAGTAGGGAAGCCTGCACCACCCATGCCACTGATACCAGCATCGGTTATTTTGCGAATGATGTCGCTACGATCTAGCGTTTTGTAATCTTCACATAGCTCGCGAGGTCGCCATTTGTCTTGACCGTCGGGTTTCAAGAATATGCAAAGCTCACTTAACCCCGACGGATGTGCCGTAACGTGCAATGCGATTTTTTCGATTGTGCCACTCGTTGGCGCATGCACTGGCACTGCCATAGGTGACGTTGGTGCGGTAAGCGATTGTCCTTTTAATACCGTGTCGCCAATGTTGACGAGAATATCGCCAGGTACACCAATATGCTGCTGTACAGGAATAATGAGTAATTCCGGCAGGTGCAGTGGCTTAATAGGCTTGCTATTGGTTAGAAACTTTTGCTCTGGTGGGTGAATGCCACCGTGAAATTTCCAGAACTGATTATTTTCGATTCGATTAATAATTGATTGCACGTAATTACCTTAATCAAGTTCTACGACGGGAATGCTGTTTAAGTCCCACTGCCAGTTTTTAGTTGTTTGCGCAATTGGGCGCATTTCTATGCAGTCGACAGGACAAGGAGCAACACACAGGTCACAGCCTGTGCATTCGTCGCTAATAATAGTGTGCATTTGTTTCGCCGCGCCAATAATGGCGTCGACTGGGCATGCTTGAATACATTTGGTACAGCCAATACAGTCTTCTTCAATAATGAAAGCGACTTTTGGCGTGTTGTCTTGCTCGTGTGCGCCATCAAGTGGTTCAGGCTCTACACCCATTAAGTCGGCGATTTTTTTAATTGTGTCTTCGCCGCCCGGTGCACATTTATTGATTGATTCGCCGTTTGCGACTGCTTCTGCATATGGCTTACAGCCAGGATATCCACATTGGCCACATTGTGTTTGTGGTAGTAACGCGTCTAGTTGTTCTACTAGCGGATCACCTTCAACTTTAAACTTAACTGACGCAAAGCCGAGCAGCGCGCCGAATAGGGCAGCAATAACCCCTAAAACTAATAAGGCAAGTAGTAAACTAGTCATTAGAATTTCACCAAGCCAGTGAAGCCCATAAATGCTAATGACATCAGGCCAGCAGTAATAAATGCGATGGCAGAGCCCTTAAATGGCTTTGGTACATCGGCATCAGCAAGCTTTTCACGCATTGCAGAAAACATGACAAGTACTAGCGAGAAACCTGCTGCTGCGCCAAAACCATAGACAATTGATTCGAAGAAATTGTGTTGTTCGTTGACGTTGATTAACGCAACACCGAGTACGGCACAGTTAGTGGTAATTAGCGGTAAGAATATCCCCAACAGTCGGTAGAGGTTGGCACTGGTTTTGTGGACAACCATCTCTGTAAATTGCACAACAACAGCAATGACGAGGATAAACGACATAGTTTTCAAGTACTCAAGCTCAAGCGGCACGAGTATGTAACTGTTAATGATGTAACTTAGTACTGAAGCAAGTGTCATTACAAATGTCGTTGCGAACGACATGCCAATAGCGGTTTCTGTTTTAGATGAAACCCCCATAAATGGACACAAGCCAAGGAACTGGACCAATACAAAGTTATTAACTAATACCGTGCCGATCAGCAACAGCAAATATTCAGTCATAAAAGTGAGATATATTCCGATAAATTCGCCATATTATCCTTGTTTATACTCAAATTAACAACTTATGGATTGTAGGGATTTAGCAATTCATTGCGATAAGATGACAAAAACCCAGTCGTTTAAGACTGGGCTTTAATAAATTCAACCAGTGATAGCTGACATGAGCTATTTCAATTCATATTAAATCGGCTTTGGCTTCCCGATATAAAAGCCTTGGCAACCATCGATAAATAGCTTCTCTAAGGTATGCTTTTCTTCTTGGCTTTCGACACTCTCTGCAAGCACGCCAATGCTTAGGCGGTGTGCAAGGTCAACCATTAGCCTTAAGAAGTATTGGTTATTCTTATCGTCATCAATATCACGAGTGTAAGTACTGTCCATCTTGATGAAGTCTGGTTTCAAGTCTCTGAAGAACTTGAATGAGGTTAGGCCTACACCAAACCTTTCCACTGTAATGCGCGCACCTGAGCGGTGAACAAGGTCAATAAAGCGCTTACTCGTTTTAATGTTCTGCTGCAATCCATACTCGCTAATCTCGAATACAATACGCGGGGCAACGTTTGGTTCTCTGAGTAACCTGCGCTCTAACCAAATTAAGAAGTGCTCGTCGGCTATTGAACGCGCACTCACATTGATGCCGTAACTTTGGTCGACTAAGTTTTTAGAAACAATTTCGCTAATTGCGGTTTCAATAATGAGCTTGTCAATTGCAGCGATTTTATCGAGTTTCTCTGACATAGCGATAAAAGAAGCGGTTGGCAGCATCTCTTCATTCGAATTTAGAAAACGTGCCAATATCTCATTGTAAACTCTGCTATTGCGTGACGTTGGTTGAATGGGTTGTACCAATAAGCTGATGCGTTGGTTTTCTATGACATTTTCGATTTCTTGTCGCCAGTTTTGATTGCCTTGGCTAAAGTCTGAGCTTTTCAGCACGTCGATATCTTTTTGCACGTACCATGCGTTGATGGTTTGGGTTTGCGCAATACTAATCGCTGTGTCCGCGAGTGCGAGTAATTCGCCCAATGGTTTAGACTGATCAAAAAATACTAAACCCGAATATGCAACGGAGTCTAAATCAGCGCCTTGTTGGAATTCGTTAAAACTACCCGTAAGAGACTGAGCAAAGTTCTCAGCTTCTTTCATCGTGATATTCGGTAAAATGGTTGCGAAATCAGAACTGTTAAGTCTGAATAACTGACCAGAACGAAAACTAGTGACGGTCCGTTGAATAAGACCTGAAACGTTTTTTATATACTTGTCACCTTCGTTGTAACCGTGAATTTGATTCACAGTTTGTAATTCGCTACAGCGGGTCATCACTAAAACGCCAAACTTTAATGAACTATTTTTGTCAATTAGGGATTCGTAATATTGTACGAAGCGGTTGCGATTATCTAAGCCCGTTAATTGATCGGTATACGCTTCTTTCTCAAGAGCTGTTGAACTGTTAACTTGACGTTCAATAAGGCGTTTTATGTCTCTAATCCCATCTTTCAATTCAGGGATTTCAATGATGTCATTGTAGTATTCGTCTTTATCATTGCTAACCAGCGATAGGTCCTTCTTAATCTGATGACTAACAGCGGCCATGAATTTCGCTCTATTCTTCAGACTCATCACTGCAGCAAGGCAGATTAGTACGGTAATAATTGCCGCAATACACGCTAGAATTTTCACAATGAGCATAGTGTCACTGGCGATATTTAACTGGTACTCAATTCGTAAATTCTGATTCCGCAACGCTACTGATTTTGCTTCTGGCTGAGTGTTAGGAATAATAAAACCCGGATTAGGGTTTGTATAAGTATATAATTTCTCCCCTGAGAAATTTGAGATGGTCAGCGCATTGTACGCCTGTGCACTTCGAAGTGTGCTTGCTAATGCTTTACTATCATTTATTTGCTGGGCCAGTGTTTTAATTAATTGCTGGTGAGAAATATTTTTATCAGCGTTGTGTGTAGCCAAAAACATTGTGGCTAAGGCTGCCGAAACGACAATAAATACAATTCCCAGTACGATATTTCTGGCTAGCAATTGAGAGAATGTATACATGATGTATGCGTTGATTCCAGTATCAAGGATAAAAACTAATTAACGTATTTATAACACGAAAGGTGGTTTAATTCTAACCTACTGTAAACAATAATATTCTCTAAATATGTATTTTTTTGTAAAACATCATGCAGTTTTTTTATCGTTAGTTTTTTCTTTTAATTTCATGATGAAATACCAAATAAATCTTTTCCAAGCATCTGATTCTAGTATTGACCAATTGGTAGGGTTTTGAGTCAACAATTTAATTTCTCCAAACACGTATTTTAACTTGCTTAAAAGCTATGCTAACTATATAATTCGCGTCATCTAATGCAGTTGCATGATTTCACTGAGAAGTAAGCAGTTTGTTTATTTTTATCATGTAACGTTTCACTGAGTATTTTCATCTGGTCTTTATCATGAGATTTACTTGGTGAGTACAATGGGCTCAGTGATTAAAGGCCCCTTGTATTGGGGCTTTTTTGTTTATCGATTTTGAAAATTCAAACAACGATAAACTTACAGCAATCACTCGCTGGGCTTTATGCCCTTTTTTTATATCTGGAGAATTTAGGGTTGGCAAAATTCGAGCAAAAATTAACTGAAATGTTAAGACCCTCAGTAGAGCAAGTTGGTAAAGAATTGTTAGGTGTTGAGTTTATTAGCGCAGGCAATCATTCAGTACTACGTTTGTTTATTGATCATGAGAATGGAATTAACGTGGACGATTGTGCGGAAGTGAGCCGTCAAGTCAGTGCAATTTTGGATGTGGAAGATCCAATCAGCACGGAATACAACCTAGAAGTATCTTCTCCTGGCCTTGATAGACCATTGTTCGATTTACCTCACTTTGAAGCAGTAATTGGTGAAGTGGTTGAGGTGAAGTTAGGCGTACCATTAAATGGTCGTCGTAAGTTCAAAGGACAATTAAATGCTATTGAAGGTGATTTGCTTATTGTTGAAGTTGACGGTGAAACTTACGAGTTACCGCATGGCAATGTCGACAAAGCGAATCTAGTTCCACAGTTTTAAGTTAAAGAGTAAGTAGAAGGCTAAAGAACATGAGTAAGGAAGTTTTACTGGTCGTAGATGCCGTTTCCAATGAAAAAGCGGTACCACGTGAAAGCATTTTCCAAGCAATGGAAACTGCCCTAGAGACAGCCACGAAAAAGAAATATGAAGGCGACATAGAAGTACGTGTATCTATTGACCGCAAATCAGGTGAGTTTGACACTTTCCGCCGTTGGTTAATCATTGATGACAACGAACAGGAAATGGAGAACCCATTTGCTGAAATTAGTTTAGCAGCTGCACAGTACGAAGACCCAGAGTTAAATGTGGGGGACTACGTTGAAGAGCAAATCGAATCAGTTAAGTTCGACCGCATCACAACGCAAACAGCTAAGCAAGTTATCGTACAAAAAGTACGTGAAGCAGAGCGTGCGTTAATCGTTGATGCATACCAAGATCAAGTTGGTGAGTTAATTACTGGTGTTGTGAAGAAAGCAAACCGTGATAGCGTAATTCTTGATTTAGGTAACAATGCAGAAGCAATTGTTTACCGTGATGATATGTTACCACGCGAAGTTTTCAGACCAGGTGATCGCATTCGTGGTTTGTTATATGCAATTAAACCAGAAGCACGTGGCGCTCAGCTATTCGTTAGCCGTACTAAACCTGAAATGCTTATCGAGCTATTCCGCATTGAAGTACCAGAAATTGGTGAAGAAATGTTGGAAATCAAAGGTGCAGCTCGCGATCCAGGTTCACGCGCTAAAATTGCAGTTAAGAGTAATGACAAGCGTATCGATCCAGTAGGTGCTTGTGTAGGTATGCGTGGTTCACGTGTACAGGCAGTATCTGGAGAGTTAGGTGGTGAGCGTGTTGATATCGTGTTATTCGATGACAACCCTGCACAATTCGTTATCAACGCGATGGCTCCTGCAGAAGTTGCCTCAATCATCGTTGATGAAGACAAAGGTACAATGGATATCGCTGTTGAAGAGGGCAACCTTGCAATGGCAATCGGTCGTAACGGTCAAAATATTCGTTTAGCTAGCCAGTTAACTGGATGGGAATTAAACGTGATGACGGTTGATGACATGAACGAAAAGCATCAAGCCGAAAATGACAAGGTATTAAGCCTATTCACTGAGAAGCTTGATATTGATGATGAGTTTGCAGGCATTTTAGTTGATGAAGGTTTCGCTTCATTGGAAGAGATTGCTTACGTACCAGTAAACGAATTATTAGAAATCGATGGTATGGACGAAGATATCGTTGAAGAGCTGCGTGAGCGTGCAAAAGCTGCATTAACAACGCAAGCATTAGCGAGTGAAGAATCATTAGAAGGTGCAGAGCCTGCGGAAGACCTACTTGGCTTAGAAGGTTTAGACCGTCATACCGCGTTTGTATTAGCGAGTAAAGGTGTTTCAACATTAGAAGATCTAGCCGAGCAAGGTGTAGATGATTTAGTTGGAATTGAAGATTTAGATGAAACCAAAGCAGGTGAGCTAATTATGGCTGCTCGCAACATCTGTTGGTTTAACGAAGAGTAGAAGCCGGGAGAATTATATAGATGGCAGATGTAACGATTAAAGAACTTGCCAGTGAAGTTGGCACTCCGGTGGATCGTTTAATTAGTCAGTTCGCTGAAACTGGTGTAAATAAAAGTGCAACAGATAGCGTAACTGAGCAAGAAAAAGAAGCGTTATTGGCTCATTTGAAAAAGCAGCACGGTGACGATTCAGACGCTCAACCAAGCAAAATGACGTTGAGCCGAAAAAAGAAAACAACACTATCTGTAGGTAGCGGTTCAAAAGCGAAGCAAGTTCAAGTTGAAGTACGTAAGAAGCGTACATACGTTAAGCGTAGTGACCTTGAAGAGCAGCAATTAGCTGAAGCTCAAGCAAAGGCTGAAGAAGAAGCAAAAGCGCAAGCTGAAGCTGAGGCTAAGGCACAAGCAGAGGCTGAAGCAAAAGCAAAAGCTGAAGCTGAAGCTAAGGCACAAGCAGAGGCTAAAGCTAAGGCAGAAGCTGATGCAAAAGCGAAAGAAGCGGCACAAGCTAAAGCACAAGAAATTGAAGCAGCTAAGGCGTTAACGCCAGAGCAACAAGCTGAAGCTGATGAAGCAGAGCGTATTCGCAAGCAACAAGAAGCTGAAGCTGCAGCAAAAGCTGAAGAAGAAGCCAAAGCCGCTGCTGAAGCTGCGCGTAAGCTTGCGGAAGAAAACGAAGCTCGCTGGAAGAAGGAAGAAGAAGAACGTAAAGCTCATGAAAATGATGTTGTTCACGTAACTTCTTCTGTCTATGCACAAGAAGCTGAAGACAAAGTTGATGCGCAAGATGAGGGTGTAGGCCGTCGTCGCAAGAAGAAAAAGCAGCAAGATAAACCAACCAGAATAGGTAAAGGTAAGAAGAAAACCTTATCGGCACCACAAAGTTTAAAACATGGCTTCCAAAAGCCAGTTGAAACGAAGAACAAAGAAGTTCGTATTGGTGAGACAATTTCTGTTGCTGAACTGGCAAACAAAATGTCAGTAAAAGGTGCTGAAGTCGTTAAAGTGATGTTCAAAATGGGCGCTATGGCAACCATTAACCAAGTAATCGATCAAGAAACAGCGGCATTAGTTGCTGAAGAAATGGGTCGCGACGTTGTACTTGTGAAAGAGAATGCGCTTGAAGAAGCGGTACTTTCAGATCGTGGTGATGCAGGTGAAGCGGTAACACGTGCGCCGGTTGTTACGATTATGGGTCACGTTGACCACGGTAAAACGTCATTACTTGATTACATTCGTGAAGCAAAAGTTGCAGCAGGCGAAGCAGGTGGTATTACACAGCATATTGGTGCTTACCACGTAGAAACTGACGGTGGCATGGTTACTTTCTTAGATACTCCAGGTCACGCCGCGTTTACTGCAATGCGTTCACGTGGTGCGAAAGCGACGGATATCGTAATCATTGTTGTTGCGGCTGATGATGGTGTTATGCCACAGACAGTTGAAGCTATTCAGCATGCTAAAGCAGCTGGTGCACCAATTGTTATCGCTGTTAACAAAATGGATAAAGAAACTGCTGACCCAGATCGCGTTAAAACTGAGCTTTCTCAGCATGACATCATCCCTGAAGATTGGGGCGGTGACGTTCAGTTCGTTCACGTATCAGCTAAAACAGGTTTAGGTATCGACGAGTTACTTGACGCTGTTCTACTTCAATCAGAAGTTCTAGAGCTAACGGCTGTTGTTGATAAGATGGCTAACGGTGTTGTTGTTGAATCTAAGCTTGATAAAGGCCGTGGTCCAGTTGCAACAGTTCTTGTTCAAGAAGGTACGTTGAAGCAGGGTGATATCGTGTTATGTGGTCTAGAGTATGGCCGTGTACGTGCGATGCGTGACGAGTTAGGTCGTCAAATTAAGACTGCTGGTCCTTCAATTCCTGTTGAGATTCTTGGTCTTTCTGGTGTTCCACAATCAGGTGACGAAGCGACAGTTGTAAAAGACGAGCGTAAAGCACGTGAAGTAGCGCTATACCGTCAAGGTAAGTTCCGTGATGTTAAACTAGCACGTCAACAGAAAGCGAAGTTAGAGAACATGTTCTCTGACATGGCTGAAGGTGATGTTTCTGAAGTTAACGTGGTACTTAAGTCTGACGTACAAGGTTCATTAGAAGCTATTTCTGATGCACTAGTTAAGCTTTCAACTGACGAAGTTAAAGTAAAAATCATCGGCTCTGGTGTTGGTGGTATTACTGAAACTGATGCGTCACTTGCAGCAGCGTCAAATGCTATCGTTGTTGGTTTCAACGTTCGTGCCGATGCATCAGCGCGTAAAGTGATTGAAGCTGAAGGCGTAGACTTACGTTACTACAGCGTTATCTACGACTTAATCGACGAAGTTAAGCAAGCAATGAGCGGCTTACTTGCACCAGAATTCAAGCAAGAGATTATTGGTCTTGCAGAAGTACGTGACGTATTTAAGTCACCGAAACTAGGTGCTATCGCGGGTTGTATGGTAACTGAAGGTATCATTAAGCGCAGCGCGCCAATTCGTGTACTACGTGAAAACGTTGTAATTTACGAAGGTGAATTAGAATCACTTCGTCGCTTTAAAGATGACGTACAAGAAGTTCGTAACGGTACAGAATGTGGTATCGGTGTTAAGAACTACAATGACGTTAAAGTTGGCGACCAAATCGAAGTATTTGAAACAGTAGAAGTTAAACGTTCATTGTAGTTTTAGCTTGATTCTTTCGCTTATAGCGTTTTCGGATATGCTCACATACATTTGTATGCTGTGCGTATCCTCATAGCTCTAAACGAAATTATCGTGACTAAAATCAACAGTGAATTTCTACTACATTGATAAGTAATTATGAAATGGGGGCTTAGCCCCCGTTTTTATCTCTAAAAAGAGACATAGGAGTTTTCATGAGCAGAGATTTTTCTCGTACAGATAGAGTTGCTCAGCAAATTCAAAAAGAAGTTGCCACGATTATTCAGCGTGAAGTGAAAGATCCACGCTTGGGTATGGTCACGGTTAATGCCGTTGAAGTGACTCGTGACTTAGCCTACGCCAAAGTGTTCGTCACCTTCTTTACCCTTGAAGGTCAAGACGAGCAAGAGTCGGCTAAGATTTTAAACGAAGCTGCACCTTTTATTCGTACACTGCTTGCTAAGCGCATTAAAGCGCGCATCATGCCTGAGCTGCGTTTTGAATATGACAAATCGCTAGTAGAAGGTGTTCGTATGACTAACTTGGTTAACCAAGTCGTTGCCGAAGATGAGCGTAAAGCGGGTCAATCAGATACTGCATCTGAAAAAGGCACAGAGGACGAGTAGTTAATGGCAAAGCGTAGAAAAGGCCGCCCGGTAAACGGCATTGTTTTACTCGATAAACCATTAGAGATTTCGTCTAATCATGCGTTACAGCAAGTTAAACGACTTTACTTCGCCCAAAAAGCTGGACACACAGGTGCGTTAGATCCACTGGCAACAGGTATGCTGCCTATTTGTCTAGGTGAGGGCACTAAGTTTTCTCAGTTCTTATTAGACACTGATAAAACGTATATTGTTACTGCTAAGCTTGGCATTAGAACAACGACAAGCGACGCTGATGGCGACGTTGTTAGTGAGAAACCCGTTGATGTTGCTGAGCCTGAATTAATGGCTGCACTCGACAAGTTTCGCGGCAAATCTCAGCAAATACCGTCAATGTATTCCGCATTAAAGTACCAAGGCCAGCCTTTATACAAATATGCGCGAGAAGGCATTGAAGTCCCGCGAGAAGCCCGTGATATTGAAGTGTTCCGTCTTGATTTATTGCGTTTTGAAGGCGACGAGGTTGATTTAGAACTGCACGTTTCTAAAGGTACTTATATTCGCACAATCGTAGACGATTTAGGCGAGCTTCTTGGCTGTGGTGCACACGTTTCAATGCTACGTAGAGTAAGTGTTGGCAGTTATCCTCGTGATAAGATGTTAACCCTTGATCAACTGGAAGCGTTGTTACAAAAGGCGAAAGCTGAAGAAGTATCTCCGTCTACCTATTTGGATGAAGTACTCTTGCCAATGGAAACCGCGCTTGAAGGCATGCCGAAAGTAGAAGTTGATGATGCTTCAGTAATGTACTTACGCAATGGTAACCCTGTGCAAGTTTCAGGCGCTCCGCTTGAAGGCTTAGTACAAGTGTTTACAGAAGCTGATGAGTTCTTGGGCGTTGGTCAAATGAATGATGACGGCTTAGTTGCTCCTAAACGTATCATTGTAGAGTATTAGTCGAGCATTAATTGCCGACCATATTAACGTTAGAGCGTAGTTAATTCTCTTGCATTCATTGTGGTGCCTGTATAGAATACGCGCTCTTTAGAACGTCTTGCTGATTTAGTGTTCGGCTTGACGCGATTTTTAGACACTAAAATTATTAAGGTATTTATTATGTCTTTATCTACTGAACAAAAAGCAGCTATCGTTGCTGAATACGCAGTTAAAGAAGGTGACACTGGTTCTCCTGAAGTACAAGTTGCTTTGTTAACTACACAAATCAACCACTTACAAGGTCACTTCAAAGCGCACATCCATGATCACCACTCACGTCGTGGTTTATTACGCATGGTTAGCCAACGTCGTAAGCTTTTAGACTACTTAAAGCGTAAAGATGTTGAGCGTTACACTGCGCTTATCGGTAAGTTAGGTTTACGTCGTTAATCCTAGTTTTACCCATAAAAAAGGCGCTTTTAAGCGCCTTTTTTAATGCCTGCAGATTTTTAATATCAGCTGAACAATTTTAAGCAATCAATTTTCATTTCTTTATCACTTCATTTCGGCTGTTTACAAGCTACTACCCAACAGGCACTTAACACTGCTAGCCAAACACTTTTCAGTTTTAAGACAGTTTACTTTTGGTAATACTATTTACGTTGAATGGTGAATTTGTCGCTGATAACCTACTAAAAAACAATTAATAAATTTCGGCACCGATACTCATATCGTATAGCTACTGGCACTTGAGAAATGAATATGAGTGCCACTTTAGTTACTGCCATAAAACAGGATAGTTTTAATGAATAATCTACAGAAGGTTGCAGGTGTTTCCGCCATTCTTGAAGCATTAATTTATATTAGCGCGTTTGTCTATTTTGGTGCGTTTTGGGCATACCCAGCAGAGGGTACTGCGTCAGAAAAGATGGTGTATCTTGCAGAAAACCAGCTTTCTTTCTCGGCGATTTACTTTCTGATGTATGCAGTATTTGGGATTTTACTTGCAGTTCTGGTTGTTGGTCTGTACGAAAGGCTAAAACTAAATAACAGCGCTTTGGTGAAAGTGGCATCTGTTTTCGGTGCAGTTTGGGTGGTATTGGTAATTGCGAGTGGTATGTTAGCTAACATCGGACTTTCACATGCTATTGCGTTGACGGACGTTTCTGCCGAGAAAGCTTTTGATATGTGGCGCATTATATCGGTAATCATCGATAGTCTAGGTGGCGGAAATGAAATTGTTGGTGGGCTCTGGGTTTTACTTATTAGTATTGCAGCATTAAAAGCCAATACATTCTCAAAAGGGCTTAACTACCTTGGTGTTATTGTCGGCATTGCCGGTATTGCTACCGTTTACCCAGATGACACATTGACTGAAGTATTTGGTATTACGCAAATCGTTTGGTTTTTGTGGTTGGGGGCTTCTATGTTGAAGCAACGCAAAGAAGTCGAAATGTAATACGGTATACAGATAGCAACCTTATTGAGCATAACTATAATGTGAGAAGAGGGTATGCGAAAAGGTGTTTTACGCTGTAGCAATGAAATACCATAGCTTGATGTTATGGACGCACAAATAGTAAGTAGTTTTTATGAGCAGTTTATCGCGCCATAATTGAGCTTCATTTAGCCGATAGAGCAGCAAACTCATGAAAACATCTCAATTAAACAGCGAAGCAAAGCCTACAATGATTAACGAAATCATTCAGCAGTTTATCGATACAAAAGCAAAGAATAAGTCAGCTAAACCAGAATTAGAAAAGCAATACTGTGCTAAGTTTTTGGCGCAACAGTCTGAAGAATTTGTGCTAGGTTACAACTAACTTTTTACGGCAAAGTTTTTCATAGCTTAGGCCTTAAAAGACTAAGGTTCTGTCTTTGAAGATAAACCTGCTCTATAGTTTGTTTTGAGCGAAAACCGTACCGCTGATTTCCTGATGCTTAGTTAGGTTGATTAAACCTCACCCAACAGCTTTCAGCCAGCCTAAGGTTTTCGTTTGAGCTCTTCGATTGATCTTTTCCCTATTCATTTTTCTCCATTTAACATTTACTGTTCCAGCAGCAAAAAACAAACACGTCAATAGAAAGCAAGAAATCTAGCCGGACTAGACGCCTGCTTATCTATTGCTTTTAACAAATTCTCCAGCAAGTACCTGCTGAAATTCACCAGCATCTACGGCAATTTGTCCGTTCACAATGACGGTTTGAATACCTGAGGCAAGATTGTTCCATTGTTGAAAGGTTGCATTGCTGCGAAATGCGTTTTTGTCCCAAACGATTATGTCGGCAGCAAATCCGTGCTTCAACTTACCGCGGTTTTGAAGGCCGAGAATATTTGCTGTTTGGCTAGAGCTTTTGATGATGAATTCTTCCAGAGACAGTAGTTGTTTCTTCAAAACAATATCTTGATATTTCTTCGGGAAGCTTCCGTATTTTCTCGGGTGGCCGTTAGTGCCATCTGACGATGTGACAACCCAAGGCTGAACAACAAAATTCGCTAAGTCGTCGGGTGACATATTAAACGACGCCACACGAATATCACCCAGTTGAACTAAGGCGATAGCGGTATCAACCGGGCTTAAATTTCTCTCTTCAGCAACTTGTTCAAGTGTTTTTCCAACGAGAGTTTGATCGCTAAACTCCGTAATAAGTAGTGCAGAAGGGCCACCACGACGCCTGATATTCTCCCTGATCTCATGTTGCAAACGCGGCTGATGTTCTGCAAGATTAAGACGTTGGTAAAACTCAGCCTTGCTGCCTGCCATCACCCATTTCGGCATAATAGCACTGTGCAATTTAGTACCAGAAGCTAGCCAAGGGTATTGATCAGCGCTAATGCTGAGACCTCTTTGTTGAGCGTTTTCTACCTTTTTAATTGCGTCTTTACTTTGGCCCCAAACATCAACGCCTAGTGCTTTAATGTGAGCCAGATGCAGGTGGATGTCGGCTTGTTCAGCGATGTTTATCGCCTCATCCATTGCTGCAAGAAAGCCAATGTTGAATGTGCTTTCATCGCGTAGATGAGTGTCGTAAATCCCGTTGTATTTGGCTGCAACGCGAGCAAGTGCAATGACTTCTTCAGTATTTGCATAGCTGCCTGGTACGTAATACAAACCAGACGATAAACCGACTGCACCGTCGAGCATTGCTTTTTCAACAAGGGCTTCCATACCAGCTATTTCTGTAGGGGAGGCATGACGGTTTTCTCTTCCCATCACCGCTGTGCGAACACTATTGTGGCCAATAAAAAACGCCACATTAGTACCAATGCCATTTTGCGTTAATTCACTTGCGGTTTTAGCAATATCGACTGGGCTACCGCCATCATTGCCATTAACTACCGTTGTAACACCTTGCATCAGGTAATTGAGGTTGGCATTCTTCGTTTTACTACCTAGCTCGGCTAACGTATGAGTATGCGGGTCAATAAAGCCCGCATTCACTATTTTACCTTGTGCTTCGATGACGCGTTTCGCTTGTAATTTACCAGTACCCGATGGGACTAACGCGCAAATGACGTAGCCACATACTCCAACATCTAGTGCTTGTTTACCTGTGTCGTCGCCCAAATAAACGTCACCGTTGGCGATCAAAATGTCAACGTTGGTGATTTGTGGGGTGACGTCGCTTTCAGTAGTCATATCAGGATCCACAGACATATCAGAGGTGCTAATACTCTTAGATTGGCTATTACAGCCAAACGTTAGCGCGGTAATCAAAGTCACCGCCACAATGCGCGAGTTAAACGAAAGTTTTGGCTTGGCATCTGTTGTTTGCGCGATTTGCAAGTGGCTCAGGGGCAGTGACTTTATTTGCATGTCTTAGTGTTTCTCGTCGTTGTTTTTTAGCATGGTTTCCATTAACGATAATGCCGCATCATTCGCTAATCTCGAAATAAAGCCTCTATCAGTGTTATCGCCCATTTCGTAAGTGATCGCGTGCACATTATATTTGTCGGCAACATACTGCTTAAATACACCGCGCCCAGGGTTATTACCAGGTTTTTGAATAACGCTAAAATTTGGATACTGTTTATCGAGTTTGTTTAACCAATTATTAACTAGAAATCGCTGTTCCATGCCATAGTCGTTTGGCATGGTGTAGAAAATGTCTTTGTGGGTAGAGTGAAAGTCTACCGCCATAGAAATCTTGCCACCGTCTTCTACTATCGATTCTAGCAATTGGTCCACCGCTTTCACTTCCGGCTGCTGGAACTTATTCCAGTCACGGTTTAAGTCGACGCCATTGGTATTGTGTCGCCAATTACCTAATTCGACACCATCAGGGTTTAGGTTAGGAACGATAATGATATTGAAACGGTCTCTAAACGCTTTAGCTGCATCGCTATCGCTTAGCAGCGTTTCAACAAAAGGGAAAAGGGCTAGGGCACCTGTAATTTCAGGCGGATGCATTCTGCCCAAAACAACAAGCCATTCTTTGTTATTTGGCTGTGTGCTTTCGAGTTTATACATGGTTCGCCCCTGCACTGAGCGAGCAAAAGGCTCAACGGCTAGCTTATTCAACTTGGCGAGTTTATTTTGCCAATCAACGTAATACTGGTTGTCGATTATCTCTTGTCCTGCAATATAAACCGGCGATACAGATGCATTCACTTCTAGCACCATTTCGTCTTGTTGCATTTTGAACGGGTAGAGCTTCCAAGCTTTACGGTTGCTGCTGATTTTCGGCAAGTAGCGGTGACTGTATCCTTCAACCTTAATCGCTACTTTAACTTTTGTTTCTTGCTCAGCACTTAGTTTGAATGCATACCATGGGCTGGAATTTATGGGGGTGTTTTCAGGCACTAAGGTCACTGAAAATTCATTTGATGAGTGTTTTTCACATTTGCCTAAACGGCCAGTTGGAAAGTCAGTTGTTAACTGTACTGTGCCGACATTACATGCGTTGGCAGTCGATGCGCTTCCTTCTGGTAGTTGAGTTGCCACATGACAACCAATGAGGATGGCAGTGCTAAGAAAAATTGATGTGAGGGTAATTACGTTCTTCATCATGATGTACTCGAGATTGAAAACAAAAAGAGCAGGTTAAACAACCTGCCCATTTTAACAAATGCTAAACACTCGCTTCGATTAGAAGTTTTTAGTTAGCTTGACGTAGAAGTAGCGACCGCGGTTAGAGTGCAGGGCACCAAAGTAACCGTGTGCTAATTCATCCGCTAATGGCGGCTCTTCGTCAGCGATATTGCGTACACCAACGCGGATACGGCTGTCACTTAACACACCAGCATCTTTGAAGCGGTAATCAGCATAAACATTAACGCGGGTAAAGCTGTCGACAGGTAGTTCAATAATTTCGTCATTCACGGTTGCTGTTGTCGACGTATCGATAACTTCACTTACGTAGTTAGCGCTGATACCTGCACCCCATTGATTGTAATCCCAATCAAGTGAAGCGCGCATACGCCATTCAGGTCGACCGTTTTGCTTAATTAAATCACCTGCGCCTGCAACTGTTCTATCTGCTGGAACGGCAGGGTTACCCGCTTCTTGTGCAGCAATCAACATTGCTGAAATTGGATCGGCTTCTTGGTCGAACTTGTTCAGCTTGGCTGCTGTTGTTGTAAACTCCCAGTCACCAAAGCTTGTTTCCCAGTCGTATACGATACTGAAGTCGACACCTTCGATAGTACGAATGCCTAAGTTTAAGTAGTCGTTGTTAATTTGCACCACTTCGTTAGTCAGAGGATCGCGCACTACAGCGTCATTTTGTGAACCTTCACTACGTAATAATGAGTCGTAAAGCAGATGTGAAGAGCCCGGTAAAATTCCAACAAGGTCTTCTTGTTCTATTCTCCACCAATCAGCGGTAAAAGTTAGATTATCAGTCGGTTGTAAAATAAAGCCAAATGAAGTGTTTTCATCGTCTTCTGGTTTTAGGTCTGTTGTGCCGCTTCGAACATCAACAATACCGTAACTGCTGTCTAACACTGGGTCGTATAGCGTATTTGAACGTGGTACACCTTCAGCCGATACTTGTGGTAAGCCTGGCGCTCTGAAACCACCAGCATAAGATGCTCTAAAGCTTACCCAATCGGTTGGCTCCCAGAATAGAGCTATTTTAGGTTTTAGTGCATCACCGACATCAGAAAAGTCTTCGTAGCGAGCGGCTAGTTGTAACTCCATGTATTGATCGTTTGAATCAATAAGCGGCACGATAAATTCTACGTACGCTGACAATACATTGCGGTCGGCTTCTGAATCTGGTGTTGGACTACTACCTAACACATCACTTCCCGATAACTCTTCGCCTGTGATTTGATCGACAAATGGATTGCTGCCATCAAGTAGCGGATCGCGATCATCTTCGAACGTTTCTCTGCGATATTCAATACCCGCAGCCATACCCACTTCACCTGCCCAAACATCAAAGACAGCACCGTTTGAAACTTTGAAGTCAATTGACGCTAAGCTAGTTTTTGAATCACGTGATACATCAACCATAAATTGGTCGATAACGCTTTGTGGGTTAAGGGTGCTGTCACCAGCGTTAACGTTATTTAAATCACCACCTGTGAAAATATCGTACGCTAGCGATGGATCTGTGCTGTTAATTGACGCTTGGAATTTACTCGCTTGAATGCGATTTGCTTTGTCGTTAGTTTCTGCTTCAGTGTAGAAAACTGCGCTTTCCCAATCCCAGTCGCCGTAGGTGCCACGTAAACCTGCTAGTGCACGGTAACTGGTGTTATCTACTTCGATGTCACGAGGGCCGGCGTCTATCGGACGGTAGCTGCGTACAAGGATATCTTCGCCAAACGGGTTATGCGCAGCATCTGCTGAAATCATAAAACGCTGTGCTGTTAAGTTTGGAGTTTGCTCACGAGTACGTTCTGAGGTTGCACTGTAGTAGGTAAGCTCTGAGAAAAGTTCTAAATCGTCACTTAGCTCATGCTTAATGTAGCTGTAGAAGTTCAAGCGATCGACATCTGATACAAGAGAGCGCGTGGTACCACGGTCAAAACGCAAATCTCTTGGGAAGCTGCCGCTATCGGCACAGATACCATTACCTAAACTCACTTCACAGCCCGACATTGTATCTGGTTGAATATGGAAGCGTCCAAGAGCATCAGATTGGAAATCACCCCAAGGTGTCGCAGTTGTGCGATTGTCTAACTGGGTGTCACCAATAAACTCTTCTGGCAAGCCAGGGTATTCACGTAAATCGTGGCTAGCAGAGTAAGGGCGTTCAGAGGCCATCATGCCTTCACGGTCATAGTAACTAAATGATGACGTTACATGTGTTTTACCATCGTTCAGTTCGAAGCCTGTTAGTAGGTTTACCGTCATTTCGTTTAACGACGTACCTTCTGATTCACCGTAAGAAATACCGAGTTGCGTGCCTTCATAGTCATCTTTAAGCTGGTAGTTAATTACACCAGCCACGGCGTCTGAACCGTAAATAGCAGCTGCACCGTCACGTAATACTTGAAGAGAGCGAAGGCCAGAAACAGGTAATGCATTAGCGTTAACTGTTGAAACAGGCACAAAGTTTTCAGATTGTGTGCCGGGGTGGGTAACTAAGCGTCGACCGTTAAGTAAAGTAAGCGTGTTACCAGAGCCAACGCCTCTTAAGTTAATTGAAGCGACATCACCACGAGCATCGTTTACACCGCCATTACCCGTTGATGCACCGAAATTTACTTCACCAATTTGAGGAATCGAACGCAGTAGTTCGTCACCTGTCATTGCGCCCGTATTTTCAATGTCTTTCTCTGTTAATGCTGTTACTGGCAGTGCGCCAATATCTGTTGCTCGCTTAATGTTTGAGCCCAGAACACTAATGCGCTCAATTTCTTTTTCTTGCGCTGCAGTATCGCTTTCTTGCGCAAAACTTAATTGAGGAGACAAAGCTGCAATGATGCAACAGCTTAGTTTCGTTAGTTTGTGCCCGAATTGACTTTTGATATACATGTTACCCGCCCTCAGTATTTCTTATAGTATTTAATACACTTGTTGCTTGTGACTTTAACCATGAACAAAAACTTGTCATTAAACAATTTACAGTTATATGGCAACCTATAACCTTTGGTTATAGCGTAGGATGGAATTGCTAAATTATCTTCTCGTTAATGCTTGCTAACCTAAAAAGAAACTAATGCTATTATTAGCTGCTTAACAAAAGAAGTGAGATAAAAGTGATAAATCATAATAAGTTAGCCTTACTTGTAGTGGTGTTTGGTCTGATTTCGGCATTATTTGTCGATCATAAAGTGACTAAAACATGGCTAGAGCAGTCTTATGTTTACGATGTGTACCAAACCGGGAATGGTGACAACGCATATAAGTATAAAGGTCAGGAAGTTGTCATAACCGACATCGTCCCGTACCAGCAATCTCCTCTGAATCAACAAAACCTCAATAACGTTAGCCAACCTGAACTGTCACAACAATGGGTGGTTGATGACAAGGGGGTGATAAAACAGTTAAAGCCCGCTTTTCATTTTGGCTTCTGGTCTCTGTTACCTGCATTAATCACCGTTTCACTCTGTTTAATTACACGTGAACCGCTTACCGCTCTTTTCTCAGGAATCATCGTTGGCGCGCTAATGCTGGGCGAATACGACATCACCGACAGCATTATTATTCCCAACTTAGCAAAAGAAGGCACAGCGGCGTTGCTGTTGCTTTACTTGTGGTTGCTCGGTGGGCTGTTGGGAATATGGGCTAAAACAGGTGCTGCCCAAGCATTTGCCAACATGATGACCAGAAAATTTGTGAAAGGGCAACGCTCAGCAAAACTTGTGTCATGGTTTCTTGGGGTCTTATTTTTCCAAGGCGGCACCATGAGTACTGTGCTAGTGGGTACAACCGTAAGACCTTTGGCAGACAAAGCAAAAGTTAGCCATGAAGAGATGAGCTACATCGTTGACTCTACAGCGTCACCGATTGCAGCAGTACTGGCGTTTAATGCATGGCCTGCGTACGTTCAGGCGTTAATTTTTGTGCCCGGTGTTGCATTCTTAGCGACAGAAGCCGATAGGTTAGCATTCTTTTTTAGCAGTATTCCGTTTAGTTTCTACGGCATTTTTGCTGTGCTCGGCACCTTGTTATTAAGCCTTAACATTACGACCTTCTCGGGTAAGAGAATTCGCGCAGCTCATGTTCGTGCAAATACCACGGGCGAGCTAGATGCGCCAGGTGCACAGCCGTTAAGTGCTAAAGAGTTGCAAGGCAGTGCAGTACCTGAAGGTTACCGACCACACTATTTAGAGTTCGTTATTCCTTTAGTTTCGTTAATTGGTATTGCCGTGTTTACCTTTATTTTCATCGGCTCACCTAAAGTGAACTGGGCTTTTGGCGCAGCATTAATGCTGGCGATTACCATGGCCTTGGTAAAAGGTATGTCGCTGAAGAACTTAATGGAAGGCCTAAACCTAGGTTTAAAAGGTGTTGTGTTTGCATCTGTTATTTTGATGATGGCGGTGATTATCGGTTTTATTAGTAAAGAAACTGGTGGTGGACTTTACTTGGTTTCCTTGCTGGGTGAGACTTTGCCATTTTGGGCGCTGCCTGTCACCTTGCAGTTAATTACCATGGTGATCGCGTTTTCTACGGGGACGAGTTGGGGAACATATGCGATAGCATTCCCACTAGCGATGCCGCTTGCTTGGGCTATTGCTGAAAGTCAGATGTTAGCAAATCCAGAAATCTACATGATGATATGTTTTGCAACTGTCCTTAACGGCAGTATTTATGGCGACCAGTGTTCGCCAATTTCTGATACCACAATATTAAGTTCAATGACGACCGGTTGTGATTTGATGGACCACGTGAAATCGCAAATTGTTCCTGCTTCTTTTGCTGCTGGTTTGGCTGGCTTGCTTTGGACGCTTAGTGTTATCTTTTTTGCTGCATAGTTTTTGCTGCTTTTTGCCGAATAGTTTTACTGTATAGACAGTTTATGAGTGAGGGTTAATCATGCGACTGCGCCACATCGAAATATTTCACGCCATCTACACAACAGGGTCTATCACCAATGCGGCGAAGATCCTCCATGTGTCGCAACCGTCAGTTAGCAAAGTGCTGGCACACGCTGAAATGCAACTGGGCTTTCAGCTTTTCGAACGTGTTAAAGGCAGGCTAGTGCCAACTGACGAAGCAGAGATGTTGTTTAGCGAAGTAGACAAAATTTATCAACAAATGCGGTCGGTAAAAAACACGGCAGAAAACATCAAGAAAACCGATTATGGCAACATCAGTATTGGTGTTACGCCTGCACTCGGTTTTGATGTGCTGCCAGCGGCTGTCGCTAAGTTCCAGCAAGCGCATCCTAAGGTTAATGTGCAGATACAAACCGTACATAACAACGATGTAATGCAAGCACTTCTAGAGCACAAGTGCGATTTCGCGGTGGTGTTCTCACCCTCAAATTTAGCTGGTGTAACCGATCACGATTGCGCGCAATCAGAGCTTGTGGTGATGTATCCCAAATCGCTTTTTCCTCACCTTCCAGAAGAACTAACATTAGCTGACCTAGAGGATTTCCCCTTTATCGATATTGGCGATAGCGGGCCACTAGGGGACTTACTTTGGACTCGCATGATGGAAGAGAATGTTCAGCTGCAATCTCGTATCAAAGTACAAACGTACTTTATTGCGGCGCGTATGGTTGCCAAAGGTGCTGGAGTTTGCGTCGTCGACAAATACACAGCACTTGGCAACATAAACGAAGATATCGCATTTGCTTCTTTCCAACCAAACATTGATTTCAAAGTGAGTATGCTGCACTTAGACGGCAGAAGTTTGTCTGTCGCCGCATCTGATTTTATGAATTATTTCAGTGAAAAAATTGGCCTCATTTAGTGTTCAAATAGTAACTAATTTTGCTCTAGAGGCTATTAAATCTGGGGGTATAACCTCGGGTTATGGAAGGGGGAATTCTAACTACTATTAAAAGTGTGGTGCCCAAACTAAGCTGAGATTGTACTAATGTTAATTATTGGATGATTCAATGCAAATCACAGCTCCTTACCTTCTATTTATCGGTGATGCGACCGACGAACTCTCCATCAAAATGGCGCGCGGTGCGGCTGATTGGCGTCCAGAACTTTGTGTTGGCGAAATGCAAGTTACTGGCTGCAAGGTGAGTACAGGACTTCCACAAATGACCATCGTTGAAGCGGTTGAACAAGGCGCTAAAACATTTGTGCTTGGTTTTGCCAACAGTGGCGGTGTGTTAGAAGAAAGATGGCACCCATACATTCTAGAAGCTATTTCTTGTGGAATGAACGTGGTCAGTGGTTTACACGACAAATTGGCTGCAGTGCCTGAGCTTGTTGAAGCTGCTAAAAGCTATGGCGTTCAACTGTGGGACATTCGTCATCCAACTGCTGAATTCAAAACTGGCACAGGTGTTCCTCGCCAAGGCAAGCGTTTGCTAACCGTGGGTACAGACTGCTCAGTAGGTAAAATGTATACCTCGCTCAGTTTAGAACGAGCAATGAAAGAACAAGACATGGACGTCGATTTTAGAGCGACAGGGCAGTGCGGTATTTTAATCGCAGGGCAAGGTGTGGCTATCGACTGTGTGATTGCCGACTTTATTGCTGGCGCAGCTGAACAACTTTCACCTGACAACAATAACGAACACTGGGATATTGTTGAAGGGCAAGGATCATTGTCGCACCCAGCATTTGCTGGCGTAAGCATGGGGTTATTACACGGCTCGCAGCCTGATGCGTTAGTTATATGCCACGCGTTGAATCGCGAACATATGCGCGGCTTACCACATACTAATTTCCCTAGTTTGAAAGAAACCATAGCGCTGAATTTACAAGCCGCACGCTTAACTAACCCTAACGTTAAAATTGCTGGTATTACGGTGAACACGTCGAGCGTAAGTGTCGAAGAAGGCAAGGCGTACTGTGAAAAAATTAGTCAGGAGTTTTCTCTTCCATGTGTTGACCCTGTTCGCGACGGCTGTAACGACATTGTTGCCTTTCTTAAGCAAGAGTGTAACTAAGCGATGACTAACGTTAACCTAACCTATAAGCAAGTCGACTTTCCACTAGCGCAAGTATTTCGTATTGCGCGTGGCGCTAAAACAGCAGCCAATGTGATTGAAGTGTCATTAAGCTGCGATGGCAAAGTTGGTCGTGCAGAGTCGGTTCCTTATAACCGTTATCAAGAATCGACCGATAGCGTTATTGCGCAGCTAGCGTATGTGCAATCAAAGTTAGCAAAAGGCGTAGCCATTGAAAGTGTGCTTGAGGCAATGTCTTCAGGCTCTGCTAAAAATGCAGTCGATTGTGCTTACTGGGATTTAAAAGCAAAGCTTGAGCAATGCTCGGTTGCAGAGCTTGCCAACTTGCGTGAGCCATTAAGTGCAGTTACCGCGCAAACCTTAAGCATTGATACCCCTGAAGCCATGGCAAAAGCGGCAAAGGCATTAGCAAACCCGCCGCTTATTAAAGTTAAGCTAGATGCAGAAGGGATCGCAGAGAAAATTACTGCCATTCATCAAGCATCACCAGACAGCAAAATTATTGTTGATGCCAACGAAGGTTGGAGTATGGAGCAGTTGCTAGAAAATGCGCAGTTACTTGCAGACTGCAATGTAACGCTGATTGAGCAGCCGCTACCTTCTGGCGAAGATGCAGACTTATTGGGCGTAACACTGCCTGTAGCGCTTTGTGCCGATGAATCGTGCCATACCCGTAAAGACTTAGAATATTTAGCCAAACGCTATCAAGCAATCAACATCAAATTGGATAAAACTGGCGGGCTTACCGAAGCGATAGCGTTAAGTGAAGAAGCTCGCGCGATTGGTTTAGACATCATGGTAGGTTGTATGGTTGGCAGTTCACTGGCGATGGCGCCAGCGTTTTTATTGGCGTCAGACGCAAAGTACGTTGATTTAGATGGGCCCGTACTAGTGGCGAAAGACAGAGAATTTGGCTTTGCCATTGAGCAAGGTATGATGTCTTCGCTTGACCATCGACTATGGGGTGGCGCGCATGCCTCATATGAGTAGTCCAGCGTTGATGAAGTTAGCTGCTGGCTATTCAACTGTGAAATATATGAATTGAATTCCCCTGTAATGTCTACTGTTCAATGCCAGTCAAGACCAGTAGAAACCGATTTGTGACTTGGCACCATCATGTCAACGCATCACAGCCCCTAAACACATGTTTAGGGGCTTTTTTTTATGGGAAATGGTTAAGCAAAAGCTAAATCTGTCGCAAGTTAAGTCGCCCGTACCTCTAGTTCCCAAATTCCAAAATCATCAATAAGAAACGTTAAAAAATTGTTATTTTGCAATATGTTAGCGAATGTGGTTAGAATGAGTGTTATCAATAAACGGAAAGATTGTCCTGCACATAATAGGAAACTTTCCTATTAATAAGCTGGTAGCAATACTGGGAAGCAATGAGTAGAAAGGAATTTTTGAGTCACTTTCTTGGTGCTCTGGGTGCAACTGAAATAGATTGGAATTCAGAAACAGACTCTCTTGTTTCTGGAACTGTGATCTATGAATTAGATGATCCAGAAGAAGTGCAAGACTTTCGTTGGCATATATCTCGTGAAAATACTCTTTGTTCAACTCTTTTTAATCTAGTTAAACTAATTCACAAAAATGAATTACTAGATATAGATAAATTTAAAATCAACGAATATGAGCTTAAACAGCTCTATTGTGAAACATATGGTTTAGACTTATCAAATAAACAATTTAACTTGTTGCTAGTATCTCTCCTAAATATAAATGTGAATATGCTGGACTACGGAGAAGAAACAGATATATTTTTCATGCATTTTTAAAATGTATTGCTAACAAGCCAACGAAGTGCGGGATTACTAAAGCTGGCTCAGTTCCGCTTCGCAACACAGTTTAGCCAAGCATTTATCGGCCCCTTATTGGGGGGCAAGGCGATAAGGATGGAGTCACAATGAATCTTACGGAAGTTTTGCAAACAGGTAGCGCTATATTAATTTCTCTTGGCGGAGCTGGTGCTATTATCATGGCTCTTTCTTCATGGTTAGGAAAAGTTTGGGCAGCACGGATACTGGAAGAAGATAAAAATAAATATCAAGTAGCCCTTGAGCAGCTAAAATCACAATATCAGCTTGATGTAGAGAAAAACAAATCTGTATTTCTTCGTTATTCTGAATCACAGTTTAATTTATATAATAGCGTATGGGTGGCTCTATGTGATCTTGAGAAAGCAGCAGACCAGCTGTGGGCAGCTGCAACTAGAACTTATGTAAGAGATTTCGCTAAATCACTAAGTGAAGCAAAACATGAAGTTCGTAAAGGCGCACTCATCATAGAAGAAGAGCATTATGAAAGACTAATTAGCCTCTTTTCAGAGTTTGAAGAATTCGAATTTGGAAAATCTAAACTTCTTCAACTTAGAAGGGAAAGAGAACGAATAGATCGTCTGGATGAAAATGAAATTCGATGGGTTATTGATCAAAATGGTCAAATTCGCGAGAGGTTTAAAGAAACATTATCTGAAGTAAAAAAACAGTTCAGCAGCCAATTGCGAGGGGATTATTTAGATTCGCCTTAACGAGCTATTACAGTAACGGGGCGTTATTCGAATAGAGCCATCATCATAAAATGGAGTTTTAATGAATATTGAAAACATCATCGTGCATGAAGTACGTAAAGAAGAAGATCAAAGTGTTGCTACCATCTATCCGAGAAGTGAAGAAAACACTGTAGATGAACATGCTCAAACATTGAGTACTCAGCTTTCTGGTTTGTTTAGGAAAACAGGATTATTAACGGGGAGGTTTGAAACACCAGATAGCTCTGATGATCCTAAACCACATTTTGTAACCCTTCTTGAAAGCCACTTTGACAATGGGAACTTTGAAAATTTTGTTTCCTTTTCTGATGCCGCTGCTCGAGAGTTTAAACGGAAATTGGATGAAACAGGTGCTTCAAAAGGCGGTTATTTGTGGTTTAACCATTACACATATAATGAAGAGAACTTTTTATCTATAGTTCTTTTGAGGAAGAAACATGGGTTAGCACTATCCAGTGATTTAACCCTAGATCAAATAGAACAACTTGATTTAGATAAGTTGCATATGGCTGCTCGCATAAATCTCAGCGCATGGCTATCTGGAACATCAACACGCTTTATATCTTTTAGAGTCGGTCGTGGTACCACAGATGTAACTGAGTATTTTGCTAAATTTGTGGGTTGTGAGGAATATACTCGCGCACGCGCAGATACACAAAATTTAGTTCAAGTTACGAAGAAATATTGCGCAGTTAATAATTTTTCTGATGACAAAACGGAAGATGTGAAACAGTTTGTGTTTGAGCGTTGTAATGCGTGGTTAGATGAGAGTGAGCCTGTACTTTTAGAAAGAATGTCAGAGTTACTTGATTCAAGTTTTATACCTCAAACGGAAGGTCGATTTTTAGAAATAGCTCAAGATGATCCTTTTTTCTTAAGTAATGAGGTTCCAATTGAGAAATCTGCTCTGCGCGGTTTAACACGATATTCGGGTAAGACTAAAAAGCTGTCTTTAAGCTTTGACAGCGATTTGATAAATATAAGTGTTTTTTACAACGAAAATGATCAAGAAATCAGAATAACAGATGTGCCAACTAAACTGAAAGAGCAGCTTGCTACAGAAGAAGCATAAAATGGATAAGCTAGCTTTATTAACGAAATTAAAGGATTTAAATCGAGAGTTCTCATTTGCTAAAATTGATGATGGCTATGAGTTCTCGTTAACAATATCTTCAAGTAAGATAATTCAATTAGCAGAGTTCATTGATAGCGGTATACCAATATCTGCTTTTCTTTTAAATGAAATGTATGTCGAATTAGCAGATTTATCTGCCAACATAGGTAGTACCGTAAAAATACAGTTATCATCGGAAGATTTAAAGCAAAAAGGTTTAAGTATCTTCAATCAGTGGAATGATTTCTTATCGTTTAAACCAAACTTTTTGCATCCCCCAGAAAGTTTCATAATCCTTCAAGAAGAAGTCGTTCATCCATCAAATTCGATTGATGGTAAGTTAAAAAATTTTTTCGATATTAGTAACTTTTTACGCTTGTTAAATGAACAGGCGGATCACTCAACTAAAGTAACGAGTAAAGTCATTGATGAGCTGGTTTACCTTCATAAGTCTAGATTGGAGATCCCAATAATATTAACTGCCGATTGTTTAAATTATGCCCTAGATGGCTATAGCATCGTCGACTCATTATTTAAAGATGGCTCTCATGCGGAACAAAAATCTAGCATATTTAAAGAAGTAATGTATGGACTACTAATTAATATTCCAGTGAAAGAAAGGTTAGGTTATTTACTCTCAAACTTTGGTGAATTCTCCAAAAGATTCAATGAAAATTATCAGCTGTTTGTAAGTGAGTTTTCTTTTGATGATGTAAGGAAAGAGTATGAAGAAAATAAACGAGATTATTTAACAAAGCTAAACGATATATTTTCGTCTGTTCAAACTAAAATGCTAGGTATCCCCATATCTTTAGCACTAGCATCACTAAAAATGAGTTCTGTTGTAGACGGAATCTCATTTTGGACTAATTTCTTATTGGCAATTTCAATTTCAATATACAGTATTATGATGTTTATGCTTATCGCGAATCAAAAGCATACACTGGCCGCAGTTAAAAATGAGTACGAAAGTCAAATGACTCGCTTGAAGCACCAGTATTCAGAACAATATGAAAGCATAAAGAAAATAGAAACCGAGTTAAATATTAGGCATGACTTTCAAAAAAGCTGCCTCAATTGGTTTTATTTGATGAGTGCAGCATTATTTATTCTAATCTTAGCTTTATTTACGTGGAACTTACCTTGGAATACGATTCTAGGACTAGCATAACAAGTCGCTCAAAGTGGACGCCTGTCGCTTGGCTAGCGCCCATTCTTAGCGATTTTAGCCAAACGTTTTTGCGCTCATTGTCGGGGCGTTATGTTTCTAGATTAGGTAACACTCAAGGAAGATATGCATGAGAAAATTCATACCCATTATTGTTGCAGCGTATGCGCTATTTGGCTGTGCCTCAACGACGCAGCCAACTTTCTTTGGAAAGACTGTCGAGATTGAAGCCGCAGAACTAGGCCAGTATTGGAAACTCGATATATCGAAACCGATCATGTTATCTGGTCGTCCGAATTGGCTGCCTAAAGGCGCTGGCAAGGCGACTTACGTTATAACAATAGATTCAAATGGTACCGAGGTTGATAAAGAACTAATAAGCTCAACGCCAGAAGGTTGGATGACACAGGAGCTTTTAAATAAAATGCCAAAACAGCAGTACAGTGTTTCTGAATCAAACCCCAATAGAACACCTGTTAAGGTTAAAATTGTGTCTGAAGTTAAGCGAATGAGCTAATCAACATATAGCTTTGACTTAAAGCGAGGGTGCTAACGCGAGAGTCGGTTCCGCTTGGCCCTGTTTTACTTCATTTGACCTTTTAAACAACTAAAAAAACGGGCGTTAGCCTGTTAATCATCTTAGGCTAGATTCTTAGTTATTAATAATTGTTGCTGCATCTAATGCAAATTGCTTTGCAGTTTTCGGTTCCAAATTTTGTACACTGACTCGAACCGCTTGTGATTTATTGTCGATATCGAAAGAGTTACTCGGTCTTACCAGCCAACCCTTGCGTGAAAATTCATAAACGGCAGTTTTACAATCTTTACCGACAGGCAACCAGACATTCAAGCCATCAATCTCAGTGTTTACTGCTAACCCTTGCTCCGCTAACGCATTGAGCAACATTTCTCGGCGCTCGGTACAATTTTGTTTTGCGTTTGCCAAGTGACGCTGAAATTCTTTTGTTGTCAAACATGTGTAAACAAAAGACTGCAATACGCGGCTAACCCACGACATTCCCGGTGCAAGACGAGTGCTTATTCGCTTTATCGATTCTTTGTCTGCCGCGACAAATGCCATGCGTAAATCTGGCCCCAAACCTTTAGATACCGAGCGAAAAATCGCCCAATGTATTGAGTTTTCGGGGATTACCGAATGATGTTCTGATTTTGCCAATAATGAAAAATGATCGTCTTCCATAACAAGCACTCTAGGATATTCAGCTAAAACGGCTTTAAGCTCCTTGGCACGAACTGCAGAAATACTAGCGCCTGTTGGGTTATGTGCTCTCGGTGTAATAAGGACCGCTTTGGCTCCTTTTTCTAATGCGGATTTGAGTGCTTGAGGCTGCATGCCATGTTCATCAACCGTTGCCCCAATAATTTGCATACCCGCTAGCCTAAATGCGTTGGCTGAACTGATATAGCAGGGGTCTTCAACCACAACCTTATCACCTGGCACTAAGTGAGCGGCTACCATACGTTCTAACGTGTCTATCGCGCCATTGCATAAGGTCACGTCAAATTCGGCAGGACATGAACCTGCAAACCAATCTTTACCATATTGATAAATTTCAGGCAGGATTGTCGCTTCGCCATATAGGTATTGATTTAGCAACGTTTGGCTAGCAACCTTAGTTAAGTTAGGTAGCCATTCGCGTCGTGGACTGCCATCGGCTAAGTCAAAGAGTGCAGTATCCGAAACGCCTTCTTGCTCTCCCGCTTCCGTTACTTGGCAAATACTTGTACCCAGGCGACCTTTAGTCACTGCAATACCAGCCTTTGTTAGACGCTGGTAAGCAGAAGAAACGGTATTGCGATTAACACCAAGTTGCTCAGCTAACTCCCTTACTGGAGGGAGAGAATCTCCTGCGGCAAGTACACCTTTGTTGGTTAGATCGCGAACAGATTCAAAGATCTCGATGGCTGAGCCACCAGAAATATTGACTTTCATTTTTGTCCTATGACAATATTGTGTTTTGTCATGGGACAAAGTTGTTTTTGTATCACCATGACATTTTATTTTTGTCACATTATATACAGATAGGAGTGAAAATGTTTACCGGTTTATCTGCTTTTCCAATCACACCGTTTAGCAATGAAAGTATCGATTTTAAGGCATTTGAGGCCATTATTGATAATTTGGTACAAGCCAAAGTGGACTCTATCTGTGCCATGGGGTCAACAGGCCTATACCCTTACTTGAATAGAAATGAACTCAACCAAGTAGCGAAGTTTACCGTTGAAATGGCGGGCGATATTCCAGTTATGGCTGGTATCGGTTCGCTGAGAACTGCTGACGTATTGAGAAATGCTGAAGCGGTTCAACAAGCATCTGTAAGTGCAGTACTATTGGCGCCTATGTCATATCACCGATTAAACGATAGTGAGGTTTATTCCTTGTTTAGTCAGGTTACCGCTGAACTATCTGTGCCGTTATGTGTATATGAAAATCCAGGGGCGACAAACTTTACTTTTAGTAATGAGTTATATGCAGAAATTTGTAAATTGCCAAACGTCGCTGCAATCAAGCTTCCAGGAATGCCTTTTGAAACCGATGAAGGTGAAAAAAAACTGGCTCAACTGCGCACGCTGTTACCCAACAACGTCGCCATTGGCGTTAGTGCCGACAAGTTTGCGGGGGCAGGAATGGCGTCTGGTTGTGACTTGTGGCTATCGGTGTTAGGAGGACTATTTCCTAAAACAGTACAAGCAATGATTCTAGCAACAAAAACTCAAACGAGAAGTGAAGCTATGGCAGCTAGCGCCGAACTTAATGATTTATGGGAGCTGTTTGCCCGTAACCGAGGTGGTTTGAGAGTAATGGCGACTGCTGCAGACATTCTGGGTTATACAGAAGGAAGTTGTTTACCTGCGCCACTTCAACCACTCGCTGGAGATGACAGAAAACAGCTAGCGCTGTTATTACGGCAAATGAAACTGGATTGATGATTCAGTGGTTAATGACTTATTTTTAAAACAAGGAGTGCCAGAATGAATGCGTTAGCACGTTACATTTTGGCTGCAATATTCGCACGTACTTCAACGGGCGGATCTGCGGTCGCCATCATTTTGTTATCGCGTAACTTTGGTGCTGATGGTGCATTAGTTGGCGCTTTGGCTGCATGTCTTACTGCGCCACATATTTTAGGCCCTATTTATGGAAGGTGGTGCGAAAAAGCGCAGAATGCTTTTCGCGTTATTGCGTTGTCGTGTTTACTTTTTGCGGCGTTTTTTCAGCTAGCGATAATCAGTATTGAATGGCAGCAGCTTTGGTTAACCTTTGTTTCATTGCTGCTATGTGGTGCTTGTAGCTCATTTATGATGGGGGGATTAAGTACGCAACTTGTTCATTTAGTTGATGTTGACGCGAAGGTGAGAAGGAAGGCTCAAAGCTGGGATACTCTTACTTATGGCATAGGGTTAACCGTTGGTCCAATGTTGATAGCGTTGTTATCTTCGATTTATTCCATTCAAGTCACTGTTAGTGCTTTGATGTCCTTACCCGTGATCGCAGGGCTTATCGTGATGTCGCTGTCCAAACCTCGATCAGATGTCAAAAAGCATCCACAAGAAGTGCCAAATTTAAGGCAAGTAATCGATGCGATTTGGCAAACCCCAACGTTAAAAGTAACCCTGTTGATGACCTCTGGCGCTGCTTTTAGCTTTGCAGCACTACCCGTAGTCGCAGTTTATTTCAGCGAAATGTTTCAACAAGGGCGAGAAAATGGTGCGTATTTAGTAACACTTTACGGCGTTGGTTGTTTATGTGGAGCGGTGTTACTCATTTTCAGGCCTCTAGTGAAGAATGCAATGACCTTATTGAAGAACGTCGGGTGTATACTCGTGGCTTGTTTAATACTGGTTTCTTTGAGTTCTTCAATAGCTGCCAGTATGTTTGCCTATTGGATTTGCGGAGTTGTAAATTCAGTGTTCTTTGCTGTGACGATAGCTGCACGAACAGAATATTCCCCGCCGCAGGGAGCGGTGCAAATATATATGTGGGTAGCCGCAGCTAAAATAACTGCTGCTTCAATAGGAGCATTCGTGGCTGGTCTTTTAGTAGAACATCATATTGCTTTGCCTCTAGTCGCCTCCATTACCATGTTGAGCCTGAGTTTGCTGGTGTGCTTTGTTAGGGGAAAAGAGAAACTGTTGAAAGTTCCTCATTGACGTTCAAAGCCACTTTTTGATGGTTTTAGGAAAATAGCTCAAGAGATTTAGTATGGCATGCACGAATTTGGCAGATTTGATAAAGCTCTTGAGCGTAAAATTAGCGACTTAAAATGTCGAGGTGATTTATGGCGTGTTTCAATCCCATGAAAATGGAATAGAAGGTGTTACATCTATCGCTGTAATAAATGAGGGTGCAAACTTACTGTTAACCCTTGGTGAAAATGATGCTCTTTATTTATTGAGTATTGGCAATAGCGAAACACAACAAAAAATTAAATCGGACTTAAAACGGCTTGGCCTAGTTAAGGTCTAGTCTGTTTGGTTACACAATGTTGCTAAGCTTTGTATACCCCATATTTAAGCATTTTGGCGCTCAAGAAAGAGTTCAGTTTAACTAAGCTCTATTAGCCGAACTTTATAGAAAAATTCAAACTTATTCATCCAATGGAAAGTGCTATGCCTTTTGGCATTAGTCATCCTTCCATTTATTCAGATTATTTAAGCCCTGTATTCAAATTTCCCAATTAATTAGCTCTCAAATTGCGTTGGTTGATTAGTTTGTTTACTAACTGTTCTGGTATTGTTTTGTCATAGTTGATTGATAAGTCGGGTTTTACAGGCGCCTGATTATCGCCGCCTTTAGGTCTTTCTAAGTAAAAACGAGGGCTAATTACTCTCAAGTTTGAATTTGCTAAATTTAACGCTTGAACCCCTCCGGTTTGCCCACTTCTTCCCCCTGTCGGCTCGCCAACTAATTGGCCTAATTGATGATCTTGAATTACATTGGCAAACAAAATAGATGAAGAATAAGTAAAGTTGCTAATTAAAACTGATACATCTCCGTTAAACTTAGGTACGTTATCTTTTACTTCTCGATAGCTCATGTCGCCTTCAAGTACATCTCCTACTATTTGACCTTCTTTTGCTCGTCCTTCGATAATTTTAGCTTTGTATTTACTTCCGGTTCTCCATGTTTTTTCTGCTAGATAGGGTAGTATGCCATCAATCCAAATGACGTCGTCACCGCCACCGTTTTCACGAATATCGATAATTAAATGTTCGACTGAGCTATTTTGAATCTTTGAAAATGCATCGTGTAAAAACGCAATAACATCTTTGTACTCAGCACCCCAATAGAAGGTTTTTATTGTCAATAAAGCATTCTTTGAATCAACTATTTCAAATGTAAAGTTATCAGCAAAGCTATCTGAAAGGTCAAATTGTGTATGGTTTGCTTTTACTGTTCTTTTGGTCTTTTTTCCGAATTTATTTAAAACAATGTCAAAGGTACTTATGTCGCCATAGTAAAGCCAAACGTATTCTGCAAAACGTCTTTGTAGCATCGCTTTGCGAAATGCCTCACTGTCACCATTAGTGCGTTTTAAAAGTGGGGCAATAAAGTCATTTATTTTTTTACCGTTGATTTCGATAATCTCATTCCCTCTTAGCTCGGTTGCCTTTCCATCGATAGTTGACTTAATAACCAGTTTGCCGTTGTTAAATACGACGCTGTAGGGAAATATTCCACCTCCATTTGCGATGTGTAAATTTGCAAGTTCTTTCGGATTAGGCAATTTGATTACCGTATGACCATCGCTTAATGTGCTATTAAATACAGAAATTTTGCGCCAAAAATCTAAAACCGAGATAGGTTTGTTAATGTCATTTTTAAGGTCTTCAATGTCTGAATAAAAACGGTCTACGTCTTTAACTGTGTACGACAATTGAGGGTGGGTTTTATTGATGAAGTTTATCCATTCATCTATGTCTTGTTGAACTTCGTGAGGTTGCAGTAATTTGTTTAAGTTCGTTTCTGGCTTTGCCAGCACATTAAAGCTACCTAAAACAAGAATAAAAATTAAAAAAAATTGTCTCATGTGTTTAATACCAATCATGTTGTTTAAGTTGATGGCGCAAATCATATGAAATGGCGTGTAAAAACACTTCAATAAAAGCCTTGGAAAATCCTTGGAAAATTTGTTTTTATTTTATGTTTTTAAAACAATAGGTTAGAGGTTGTTTATTCTGATGATTTCAGTTTCACTATTTTCTCTAAAAGAAAATGTGCATATTTTTCTCTCGTTTTTACATTTTACAAAGCCGATATGGCCATCAAAATTTAGGTTCTCACTGACTAACTGACCAGTCTTAAGATCAAATATTTTAAACTTGTTGTCGGCAGCCCAAATTAGCGTGCTTTTATCCCAGATATCCCAGAAGGTATTAAATTTTATATCTACATTTTCCAAAACCTTTTCAACGATTCCTGTCTTGAGGTTTTTCTTCCATACGCCTTTTTCGTGAAATTGGGTAAAGAATAGCTCTCCCTTATACTGTTTAGATGAAAAGGCATTAAGCTTTAGGTTTGTTATTTTGAGTGTTAGTAAATCTATCGACTTTAAAGACCAGTACTCCTCTTTACCCTCTGAAAAAATGAGTTGGTTGTCGTCAGTAATACTAAAATTGAATACTTGCTGCTTTTCTTTTGAGAGCCACTCAATTTCAGCGATGTCTAGGTTATAGCGAAATAGACGCTGCTCTGACAGACCATATAAGGTATTCGTTTCAATGGAAAACTCTAATTCCCTAGCATTAGGAGGTAAGTTAACGTTCTTATATTGAATGAAGCCGTCAAGCGTTTTTTGCCACAACTGTTCTTCGCCAGACCGGTTTGACATAAAATATAGCGTTTCATCAGGGCCAAACATCGCATTGAAATCATAATAAGGGCTAGTGATCAGTGGGCTAATTGCGAAGTCGCCATTATCTTCTTTAGTTAACGACCAGATTGCATTACTAATACTTACCTTTTTTATTGCATACGTTTGTTTTTGAGAGACGACAGGGTAGTTACAAGTAAAGTCTAACCTAGCCGCTAACGTTCGCTTCTCTGTGACTAGATTATATGACCAAATATTTTTATCCCTATCACAATAGATTATTTGCTCATTGCTTAACCAGTCAGCTCGGTAAGTTAGATATGGTAATTTGAGCAGCAATGTAGACTCATTGTTTTCAAGGTTATTGACTAAAATGTGACTTTCTTGCCAAAGTACATTTCTGATGATTGCTAATTTTTTGCCGTTGGGAGAAAGTGAGAATGAATAATCTCCTCTGCCAGAAGAGGTTGGCGACGTAATGCCTCGTTCAAAGGAAGTTCTTAAATCGAATCGAAAAATTTTGTAAGGGTCGGTTAATGCATTTGCTCTTGCGTAGTAAACATGGTGTCCATCCTTTGAAAAAGAGGTTGTAGACCAAAAGCCACCTTTACCACAACTGGCGATTTGTTTTGCATTATCAACTTTAAGTAATCTAGCGCTAAAATCTAGTATCCAAACTTCACACGACTGTTCTGTTTGTTTATGAAAGACAATTTGATTTGTGTCATTGGAAAATACCGGAGATCCAAAATAGCTGCCAGGTTCAGCCGTTATTTCTTGGACTCTTCCAGTACTAAGCTCTTTGACTTTCAAACTCGGTAGGGCGTCAGCTCCTTTATTGACATAAGCTAACCAACGTCCATCATCACTAACATCAAATTCATCCTCTCTTCCTGATTCATGTGTTAGTACTTCGTACTGTATTGGTAAGAGGGAGGGCTCGATACTTTTTGAACGCTCATTATTTCCAGTTAAGTTCAGGATATTTGAAAGAGAATATAAGCTGATAATAATTAGCAGGCATATTAGCAGTAATTTGTAAGAGCGTTTATTGCTGACTATTGAGTCTGTCTTAGTTATGTGTTGCTCAGATGGCTCTGTTACTTGATGACTACAATCGGGCTTTTCGCTATCAGGATGTTGTCCTTGCTCATAAAATTGAATCTGCTGAGCATAACGGTAACCTCGTTTAGGCACTGTGACGATTATTTTTTCATCCTCGTCTCCACAACCAATTAACTTTCTAACTTCGGAAACGACAGATGAAACTGTACTCGCATCTTTGTGTGTTGTACCCCAAACCTCTTTTAATAATTCGTCATAAGTTACGACACTTCCAGCGTTGGAAAGTAGGGTTAATAAACATTTGCTAATTCGGGAGGGAAGTTGCTTTTTCTCACCATCCAAATAAACGATCTCTTGTTTTTCGGGAAAAAATGTCCACTTTGGACTTTGATAAACTGTCACTATATAAACCAACTCAAACTTCTAACAACTAATAGCTTTTATCTGGAGGGGATTTTAGTTTGTACACAATCTAGTATTTTATGCAGCTACTGGCAATCTAAACGTAAACTCACTTCCTTTATTGAGTACGCTATTCACACAAAGGTCTCCACCATGAGCAATCGCGATACGCTTACACAAAAACAACCCTAAACCAACCCCGTTATTACTTCTATTCTCTACATGTTCAGCTTGAGAAAAAGGTTCAAATAGCTTTGGTAAAAACTCTGGGTCTATGCCTGAGCCAAAGTCTCTAACAGTGATTGCGAGCTCGTTATTGTCTTCTCGACAAGTGACAATAACAGGATGTGAATTGCTGCTGTGCTTCAATGCATTTTCAATAAGGTTTCGAATAAGGAACTTAAATCTGCCTAGGTCAATTTTAATGACAATCTCAGGAATGTTGCTTTCTAATTGGATATTTTTGTTCTGATCAAAGCTCGTAATGATGTCGTCCATTACATTGGGGAAATAATAGGATTCTAAATTGAGTAACTTATGCGAGTCCCTTAGTCGTTCACTCTCTAATAGTTGCTCGACAATAGCGTCCATTTTATCTACTTCTCGATTCAATTTAGATGCTATGTCGCCTTTCTCCAAAAACGCCAGCAGTACTTTCATTCTTGCCATCGGTGACCGCAATTCATGGCTGACTGACAGTAATAGCTCGTTTTTTGAGGCAAAAAGTTCTTCAAGATTTTCTGCCATCTTATTTAATCCTTTGGTTAAATTACCAAGTTCATTGCTAGGGTGTGATTTAATTCGGTATTTAAGATCACCATGACTTATTTGAGATGCGCTTTTTATTGCACTTCGGATAGGTGCTAATTGAGAATTCAAGGTTTTATAACTAATAAATATTACAAGCAATACGCCTAACCAAGGCCATAAAACGAGCCAGTTGGGGTAAACAATTAGGTTGGCGATTTGCGAGGTAACAGCAATTGTCGTGTTATTGGAAGTGGTAAAAATAAAGTATTTTGAACCTACTCTAGTAAAATACAATTTACCCAAAGCTACGGCATTCGTTTTAAGCTCAGATGGCGATGGTAATAGATTCCCTGTTCTCCAAGATTTATCTCCTCGGTTAATTTGAATAGAGACGCGATTTTTCTTCGCTTCAGCTTTAAGGCTTTCAATGTCTATAGGACCTTGGACTAGTTTCGCCATCATATCGTACAGCGGCTCGTGACGATCTGAGATGACCTTCTCAGCTTCTTTTTCGGACATTGAAAAACTGCCAAAGACGATGAGAATGACGAGTAAAATCGTGTTAATGGAAAACAATAAAAAGAATCGGGTATATAGATTCAAGTTGGGAAGTTGCATATTGGGAAAAGTAATTTTAGAAAAATTCATAATTGATTGCTTCGTAAGTCACGGTTTTAGAGAGGCTTGGCAATAAAGGTGTAGCCCATACCCCGAATCGTCTTGATAAATCTAGGAGAGGCGGGGGAATCGTTAAGCTTTTGCCTGAGTCGACTTAGCAGTATGTCAACTGCTCGCCCATACAAATCAACTTCCACTCCTTTGAGTACCCCAATGATCTGCTCTCTATTAAACACTTTCCCTGGGTGAGTCGCTAACGTGTGTAGTAAATGAAACTCCATTCCTGATAACTTAATGTTGACTCCGTCAACGTTAACTAACTGCTGAGAGGCGATAATGTCCAATCCAGAAAACTGAATCATAGTGTTTAATGTGTCTTCAGTTGTGCCTTGCTGTTCACTGCGTCGCAGAAGAGCTTGCACTCTCGCTAATAGTTCTAATGGCTCAAATGGCTTTGGTAAATAATCATCAACGCCTAGTTCAAAGCCATGGATTTTGTCTTCTAACTTCCCTCTAGCGGTTAACATGATGATAGGCAAAGCTGACTTTTCTCTGATTTGTTTACACAAAGTGAATCCATCTATCTTTGGCATCATGACATCTAATAGTAACAGCGCAGGCTCCGTGTCCTCTATGAGGTCTAATCCAACTAACGGATCATTAGCAACAACCAATGTTAAGTGGTGCTTTTTAAAGAATAACGACAGGCTATCTGTTAAATCCTTATCGTCATCAATCATTAAAATGTTGGTCATACATTAACGCTTCTCAATTCTTGTAATGCAATAGTCGGTGAAGTCAGAGCTAAAAACAAACCATTCGTTTCGATTGTTACACTATGTTACCCAGCTTGTTACTCAAACTGGTTAACATTGCTCCTAAATAAACACATAGGAGTTTTCATGAACATGTTGAGAAAGGACAATAACAAGAATTCAGCGAGACTATTAGCAAGCTTAATGCTTAGCCAGATGGTTATAGGTATTCTACTTAACTTTCACTTTATCAGCCCTGTTTTAAGGTATGACGGGACATTATCTGCACAACAACTGACTTTTATTTTGGGCTGCGCTACGTTGCTGGCTTTGGTCATTAGCTCACTGAACGTCGTGTTTGGTTTGCTGTTACCAAAGGATAATACAAAAGCGCATTCGGGGCTGTTTGTTATGTTAATTGCTTTTGCGTCGATTGGAATAGCAATGAGCGCCAATGAATATGCAAAGCTCTCTGAATACGTTGTCTTTTTATCATCGTCTTATTCCATTGATGCGGCCGCCAGTGATACAACGCTTGAGTATATGAAAAAGCTATTAGCAACTGGTCGCAATGAAGCTCATTTTTATTCGATCTTTATTTCTAGTATTAGCTTGTTGTTGTTTTACGTTTTGATGATGAGGGCTTCATTACTTCCTTTTTATCTTGCTGTGTTCGCTGTTTTATCGACGTTATTGCAGCTGATTGCCGTCGGTCATACTTTCTTCGAAATGTCCATTCCAAACATCATGCAATTACCCTTGTTTGTTACCCAAATCATAGTGCCTGCTTATTTACTAAAAGCTGGCTTTAACACTGACGCAAAGACGTCAGATAGTCAGATAGAACAGATAAGCTAGCTCTACAGAATGAAAAAAGGGAACATAATATGACGTTATCAATACTATTAATTCATATACTTGCTGGCGCAATTGCGCTCTTAACTGGATATGCCGTTGCTTTTATTAAAAAAGGTCAGCTTGCGCATAAATATTTAGGCCGAACTTATGTGGCTGCAATGTTGTCTCTTGGCTTGTCAGGAACTTACATCGCCGTTTTTCGACAAGTGCCGATTTCTATCTTAAACGGGTTGGTGCTCTGCTATCTAGTGCTGTCATCTTTAAATACTATTTGGCAATCACCAGGAAAAACCAACTACTTCGATAAGTTATTGTTTATATTTGTGAGTTTCATCATCCTCGGCTTTGTTTGGTATGGCTACCAAGCCAGCCATGCTGTAGGTGGCAAACTCGGTGGTTTTGGAATCGAGGCTTTCGCAGTGTTTGGCAGTATGATGGTTTGCTTTTGGATTGGTGACTATCTAAATCTGAAACAAGGTGGCTCGCGAGGAAAAAATCGTTTAATTAGACATCTATGGCGTATGTACTTTCCTCTAATGATGTCGACAGCTGCTTTCTTTTTTGGTCAATCAAGGCATTTACCAGAAGCCGTTCAACGCATTGAATTTTTGCTAGTACCACTATTACTCGTTATTTTCACAGCTGTATTTTGGGTTGTGAAAGTAGGTACCGAGAAATTCAGAATGAATCAGATACATTCCTAATGACATATTTTTTATTTAATCACTTTCCCAAAAATGGAGTTGTAATGAAGCAAATCATCTCAAATAAACTGTTAATGAGTTTATTAATTTATATATCTAGTTCACTGCAAGCGCTTGCAGTGACAAATTATCACACGTCGGCTGCCGAGGCATTTTTAAAATCATTTTCTCAAAATGAACGCTTGTCTTTAGAAGAAGCTAGTCAATATTTAGCGATCAACTCATATGGTTTAAAGGCGCTTTCAGCTCGAATTAGCGGTGCAGAAAATTTAACGCTAGCGATAGATAACAATACGCAAGATTATCGACACGCCATTGATATATGTTTGCCAGTCGCTATGGAGCTAGAAGGTGATGCAAATGACGTTATATCCAAATCACTCTCTTTTTTATCGGAGTCGGGCAATGTTTCAATTGATATAGTTTTCGGTGCCAACAATACCGCAGCTACCGCAACTCCTGACGGAATAATTTTGGCATTGGAGAGCATATGTAAAGACGTTGCTTCCGCCGCGGAAGCAAAATTAATACTGTTGGAATATATTGCTCATGAAGTTGTTCATGTATTTCAATACCGAAATAGTAAAAGAACAAATTTCAACTTCACGCTTTTAGAGATTTCTTTAATTGAAGGAACCGCAGATTATTTTTCTGAAATAGTGATGGAAAAAAGCAGCGAATTGCAAAAAGAAAGAGAAGCCTACGGAGCTAAACATGAAAAAATGATTTGGGCCGAATTTTCAAAGAAAATGCATGGAAATGATTATTTCCCATGGCTGTACTCAAAACCAGAAAGCAATATGCCTAATGATATGGGCTATTGGGTTGGGAAAAGTATTGTCAAAAGGCTATATGAACGAGCTCCTAATAAAAAGCAGGTAATTGAAGAAATATTAGTTTTGGAGGATGCGAAAAATATATTGCATCGCAGTTTCTATCAAAATTAGAAATATCTGCTGAGGCTATTTGCCTACTGCGCACTGGACCTAATTTATATTACATCACTCGGAGCTGCGCAATTTCCGTAAATATGAATGCGTAGAAAGCATCAATACCAGAAGCTCAGATTAATTAAGCCCTCACTTGAATTCTTTCGACTAGTTAGGGCTTATTGATTTCTTACAGCGATTAAACGTAAAGGTAACGACTCAAAACGTCGTTACCTTTACCGGTGTTTTATGGTGTTTGTTAACACCGATGTAGTTCGCCATTCTGGCATTTTCATTCACTAACGCAGGCTTTGTTGCTTCTTGATAAGCTGTCTGCCACTCAACTAGGCTAAAGTCGTCAAACAGCACTTCAGAGTCTTTACTTTCTGTAGCGACAACCTCGACCAATACACGATAACTTCGGTAGCCAATTCGCGGTGAGTTAAAGTCGATATCGATTGACTGCCAAGTGTCTTTGCTTTCTACGCTGACAGATGAAATCAGATTCTTAGGGCTATTTTTAAAGGCGTCAAAAAGCTTCTGACGCGTTTTTCTTCCCTGCCAGTAAATATTGAGGGTGACTGGTGAGTTTGCTTTAACTTGCGTTGTAAACGTCATCGGGTTACTGGCTTGATAAACGCGTCTAAAGTGTTTCATGCCGAGCAAGCTCGTGTTGTTAGCTTCTGTGCTGACTTTCAGAGCCGACGAGCTGTTGACCCCACTTTGCGTTATTTGCCATTTTTCAGGGAGCAAGAAACCGCGCTCTGGCGCGTTAAACCAATTGAATTGTTCGAAGTCGCTGCCATTGATTAAGTTGGTACCAAGGCGATATTGAAGGTTTTGCTCAGCTAACTGTGCTCCTAACGTAACGGTATTGATTTGCTCTGACCACGCAGCAAAAGGAATCGCAACGGCTTTTTGAGACTGAAAGCTCAATGCGTATTCGTTTGCTGGTTTAGTATCATCTTTTAAGCCCTCAACCAGCTGCGGCTTAATAACGCCGTGTCCCTTGTGGTTCGCCATTAGCGTATTTCGTTTAGCCGACAACATGTGAATGCGTTTAAGCACTGAGATGCGTTCGTTACCCATTGCTGGCGTTGGTTTGTAGCCCTTTAGATAAATAGGGACAACTTCTGCTTGTACAAATTCGCCTTCATCCAGCCAAACGTAAAGCAAAAAGCTGTGCTGGGTGGCGCTGAAGTTTTGGTCAAAAATGAAGTTACCCATGGAATAGGCAATTAACTTGTTTTTGTATAGCTCTAATCCCTGAGTAACATGCGGGTGATGAGCGATCGCAAGCGCAGCACCATTATCAATTGCTGATTTTAAGCGTTGTTCAGTTACACCTGTTGGCTCTTTTTTGTATTCCAAACTACCGTGATATTGAACAATCGGCAGAGCGCCTTTTTGTTTTGCCGCTTCAACGCCGTTAACGATATTGTCTAAGCTGCCATATGCAGCACCACCTTGATGTGGTGTCGCAGACTGCTTGATTTTGCCTGAGCCTTGCCAACCAACATAACCCAACATGGCGTAGGTTTGATTGTTTATGGTCATATCGTAAGGTTTGAGTGCGTCGGCTTCCGTGTAGCCAGCACCAGAGAAGGGTAGCCCAGCCTTTTCTAAAGTCTCTAGCGTTGACGTTAAGCCCTCGTCTAAATAGTCGTAGGTGTGATTATTACCTAGCGTTACATAGTCGATACCTGCCCATTTCAATGCTTCGACTGTTTCTGGCGCGGAATAAAAAGTGACTGACTTTTTGGCTCGCTGCGTTGGCTCATGACCAGCCAATTGGCTTTCTAAATTCAGAGCTGCGATATCAGCAATGGAAAGGTATGGCTTCACTTGCGCTACAAGCTTTTTACTGTCGTCAAGAATACTGTCTTTATTAATTAGCACTGGATCGTCAAAGTAGGGCTTGTAATATCTGCGTCCCATCATGGCATCGCCTGCAAAAGCTAGCATGACGCGCCCTGCTTTTTGGGTCATTAATTCGAATGGTTTTATTTGTTCGAGTTGAGTTAATTCGTTGCGGCTATAGGTGTGGACACGAGGATAAAAACCATCCTTCTGAAACTTAACTTGGTAATAGTCTTTCGATGGTATTGATACTTCAAATGTACCCTTAGCATCGGTTTTTACCGTTTGATTAGCTATTTTCACACTGACATTAGCCAACGGCTGCTGGAGTTCATCAGTCACTTGACCAGAGAATGCGATATCTGCAGCATTCACTGTAAGTGACAAATTAGCAACAGTGAAAATAAAACAAAGAAGTTTCCTCATAGTTCGCCTTACATTTGATCAGAAATTGATACCAGTATAACGGTGGCGCAAAAGCCAAGGCTATTCTTAAACAGATGGAGTGTATAACGCTAGTGCATGGTTAAGCCTTCAATTTATGTGTTATCCAATTTCTGTATATATGAATCTGCTATCCAATTGTTTCAATTAAAAAAAGTTGATACTTTAGGCACAAGCGTGAATCAAGGTATATTCGCATAAAGGAATCGACCTATCTAACTAGCGCTTAAAAAGGATGCTATTGATAGGTAACAATAAAAAGGGATTAAACATGGAAGCTTCAGAATCAACCAATCAAAATGAACCAATGGATATTGGAGGCTGGCTGCTTTTAATCGGTTTCGGGATAATTTTGTCACCAATAAGGCTGACTATTAATTTGTGGGGAGTTTATATTCCTTTGTTTTCCGATGGAACAATGGAAGACATTATGGTTAATGGTTCGTTGATTTTTGTAGCCATAATAATCATTGAGATAATTGCCAATATTTTCTTTCTATTATTCTCTATCTATCTGATTAAATTGTTTTTTCAAAAAATTAATACCTTCCCAAAATGCTATTTTGTATTAGCTTTGGCTAGCACCAGCTTTATTCTCATTGACTCTTTAGCTATTAGTTTATTGTTTCCTGAAGCTGAAGTATTTGACAGCGAGACGGTAAGAGGAATGATAAGTGCGGCATTTGCTTTGTTTATATGGTCTCCCTATTTGTTTAAATCTGAAAGATCTAAAAATACGTTTATTAAGCAACATACTTAAAACTCTAGTCAGCAGAGCTATTAGAATAGAAATCCTAGTTGCAGTAGGGGTAATTCTTTTATCTTCTAGTTTTTCTGCGCTCGCATGCCGAGGTGGTTCTCTTGACTTTAGGCAGGTAGTTGACGGTGCAGACACTATATCAGTTGGTGTTGTTACAGGGCTTTTGGCCAGAGATATTGAAGAACTAAACATATCCTCTAATTCTCAGGAACAATTCAAAGTGAATTTTCCGCTCACTATTACTTATAGAGTGCTTATTACCCAGAATTTGTTGGGTAACATAAATCAAATTCAAGAGTTGAAAGCACCTTGCAACTTTAAAGCTGGTTTAACTGACTTCGTGATAGTTGTCACCAAAAACGAGAATATTCATATACGTCCATTTGATGAAGCAATTTATCAAATAGTGTCTCAAGGGCAATAATGTAGATTGAGTTATAAATTTTCGTTCACTTTGTAGTTGAAAATTAGCACTGCAAACCCTATCAAATAATCAAGGCAGAAATATTTTACTAGTTTCTGCTTATCGACCTAAAGTCAACTAAACCAAGGGAAGGATATGAATATGTTGGAATCATTAGGGTATAAACGTATCGAAAAAAGCGCTTTATCATGGTGGGCGTCTAAATCTCAGGAAGAGAAAATTACGTTAGAAACATACGGGGCAATTCTGGCTCCTGCTGTTGGTTCTCTGTTGGGGATGCTGATTGTCCTCGCTGTTTGATAGACCTGTTTACAAAACAAAAGTAACCCGAGCAAAGCAAGATAGATTTTGCAAAACTCTTAGCACCCAAGTGCTAGTCTTTGTGACCTTACGTTCGACACTTTTTCTTAGCTTTTTTGTCTTTTCGGTCCATCTAGTAGTATCGAAATCGCATAGCTTGCTCTTCATTCGTCAGGCAACTACACTTAAAAAAAACTGTTGCTCATAGGGACGGCCGTGTTCTGGGGAGCAGCGAGTTTCTCGACCTCCTGCACTTTAGCACCCATTAAACTAATCGCTTTTTTACTTAAATGAAGACTAAAAATATATTTTTTATTATTTTGCTGTTAGTAGGCGTTTCATTCTCAAGCTTTGCAAGAGAACATATCCGTATCGCTACTGGCGAATGGTCTCCGTATATATCTGCTGAGCTCAAGTACAAAGGATTAGTGTCTCGTATTGTTACCGAAGCATTTGCGTTAGAGGGAGTACATGTAGAGTATCAGTTTTTTCCTTGGGGACGGGCGTTGCTAGAAGCCCAAAAAGGTAACTTGGATGCGTCGTCGGTCTGGTATTTCCATGAAGATCGTGAGAAAGACTTTCTTCATAGCGACCCCGTTATTGTTTTGACAGAAGTGTTCTTTCATTTAAAAAGTTTCGACTTTGACTGGCGTGATTGGTCGGATTTGAAGTCGCTTAGGGTAGGCGGAACAATTGAGTACACGGTTTCAAAAATGCTAGAGGAAAATCAACAAATTGGAGAGTACTCATTGGAGCTTATCCCCTCTGATGAGAATAATTTTAGAAAATTACTCAAAGGGCGTATTGATATCTTCCCGTCAGCAATAGAGGCTGCGTACCCATTGCTTAATGAAAAGTTCACAGAGGAAGATAGAGAGCGACTAACCTATCACCCGAACCCTGTTAATTCTGGTGAATTATATTTGCTGGTTAGTAAGAGGAACCCAAAGAATAAACACATGCTCAATTTGTTTAATCGAGGTTTGAAGCGTCTTAAAGAAAGTGGTCAGTACGATAAAATCATGCGTGAATCAAAATCTGAACCACTTGATGAATAAGTTAGGAAAATAGGAGCTTAGGGACAAAATTATGAAAGCCAAAATATTTTTCTCAGTCATGGGAATTATCTGCTTCTTTTTAATTGGTTGGTTTAGTGGCTATATAGGATATGAATTTCAAGGTGCTAAGACCTTTTACTCGCATAATGTATATTCGGTTGGATTCGGTATTTTGTCTTTTTTATTTTTATCTATTGCGCTAATTTTGCTATTAAAGTCATATTTTAAGGGCAACTCCAGTTCAGAAAAACAGAGCGAACCTTATCCTTTAGCTAAAGAGGATTTTGACACCTAACCCCACTGACCAAGCACCATCTTTTTTATATCTGCTATCGCCTTAGTACTCCTCAAAGATTCTTCGGTGTTTGGTGTTAAACGGGGATAATGAATGACCTCTATGCATTTCATAACTTGGTCGGTCAAAAATCGACTTTTGCCACCATAAACGTGTTTATCTCCCCAACTTTGCTGCTCTGGCACCCAGTACTTAAGCGGCTGCATAAGGTGTAACTCATTTTTTGCTCGAGTAAGCGCAACATTAAGTAGGCGCCTTTCTTCTTCGATTGCTCTTTTATCTCCACATGCATATTCATTTGGGAAATTACCATCCGCAACGTTCAGCAAAAATACGTTTTTATATTCTTGTCCTTTCGCGCTATGAATTGTCGACAAGATGAGAAAGTCATCATCTATGTGAGGTGAGCCTGCCAAGTCTCCTGAAGATTGTGGCGGATCTAATGTCAGCTCTGTCAAAAAGCGTTCTCGAGATTTGTACTGCTGAGAGATCTCGGTAAGTTGTTCAATGTCGCCATATCTTACAAAATGATCATCGTAACTTTCTTCAAGCAATGGTTTATAAATCTCTGCCAATTTAGTTAACTGTGAATTCCAGTCAATACGATTGTGATGAATTTCATGTAACAGCTTTGCAAGTGATATGACTGCGGCCTTTGCTTCGCCGCCAATTGATACAGAGTCCAGCGCTGCGAAATCAAAATGATGAAGAGTTAGATAGTCAAATATTTTCTCGGCAGTTTTGGGCCCAATACCCGGCAGTAACTTCAATACGCGATAGGCAGAAATCTTGTGTTTTGGATTGTCTGCCCAGCGCAGCATGCACAAAACGTCTTTCACATGAGCAGCTTCTAAAAACTTTAAACCGCCATGTTTTACATAGGGGATATTTCGGCGGGTAAGTTCGAGCTCAAGTCGATCGCTATGGTAGCTGCTGCGGAACAGTACCGCTTGCTGTTTTAAATCAACACCTGCTTCGCGGCTGGCTAAAACCGATTCGACAATATACTCGGCCTGTTTTCTATCGTCCTCGATATTTACGAGTTTGGGCAATGGACCAGACTTTTTGTCGCTGTACAAAGCAACCTTATAACCCTCGCTACTTTCACTTAACAGTGTATTCGCTAAATCGAGAATTTTTTGGTGTGAACGATAGTTTTGTTCTAATGAAATTACCTTCGCTTTGGGTGTGAACTGGTCTGGGAAACCGAGAATATTATCGACGTTAGCAGAGCGAAAACCATAGATACTTTGAGCGTCGTCACCTACAACGGTTAACCCTTGGCCATCGGGGAAGAAACCAAATAAGATGCCAGCCTGAAGCACATTGGTATCTTGATACTCGTCCACCATGATGTAGTCAAAGCGCTCACGTATCTCATTGGCAATCTCTTTGACTTGCGACATATGAAAACAGTACAAAAGTAGGTCGTCATAATCTAAACAAACCTGTTCAAGCTTTTCTTCGGTGTAACGTTTAAACAAAGCCGTTAATTCGTCTGCCCAATCACTACAATAAGGAAAGTGTTTATCTAAAACGTCTTGAAGTGCGGATTGACCATTAACACAGCGAGAATAAATATCTAAACAGGTTTTCTTTTTAGGGAAGCGTCGATGGGTTTTGGAGTAGCCGAGTTCATGACGCAGCACATCCATCATGTCGGCCGAGTCGCTTTTATCCATCACAGAGAAGTCGCTCTCTAGGCCAATAGCGCCAGCATATTCTCTCAGTAACCGGGCGGCAATAGAGTGAAAAGTCCCCATCCACTCTATTTTTACTGGCTTGTAGGACTTGTTCTCTTTTCTTAAGGTCTGTTCAACAATTCGATTTGCTCTTGACGCTAATTCAGCCGATGCTCGACGAGCAAAGGTCATCAGTAAGATTTTCTCTGGTGACGCACCTGACATAATTAAATGCGCTGTTTTATGTGCGAGCGTATTGGTTTTTCCCGTGCCTGCTCCTGCAATAATCAGAAGAGGTGGGTGAGTTTTCTCGTTTGCCGTTGGTGCACCGAACGATACACTTTCGAGTTGAGATTTATTTAGGGCGACTGTATCGAGCATGATGACGCGTTCATTTGTACTGTTAAACTAAATAAACTATACACTGTATATAATTACAGTTTCAAATGAAATGTCCACACTTAATCAAAAGCCGTTTTGTCAGGTCTTTGGTGTTTGAGTGAAAAAAGCAGATTTTCATATTGATTTGCTCTTTTCGAATTTTCTCAACAAGTTAAAACATCGGACATGTCTGCATTGAAAACTAAAGTAGATAAAGAGCTTTGGTGTTGCTTGTCCTACTTAGATTTTTAAATATACTTAAGTAACGATTGGTTCACTTGTTTGATGTTATGAATGTTTTATCAACAAACCAATGGATTACAGAACAGGATAAAGCTGAATATCTAATTCCTGGATGGCAAAGGCTTGTCAACTTAATGTCTGAATTATGCGACTCCCCTGGTGGTTTTATTGTCCAGGCAGGAGAAGATGATTATAAAGTCATTATCTCTCACGAATCTGAAGAAAACCCCTACAGCGCGGGCGCTATGATTAGCACCGATGTGAATATGTTTTGTCGAGAGGTTGTTCAGCGCAATAAAGAGCTATATGTAGGTAATGCCTCCGAAAGACCCGAATGGCTAACTAACCCTGAAGTCACTCAAGATGGATTTAACACTTACTTAGGCTACCCATTGCATTGGCCTAATGGGGCTATCTTCGGCACTATCTGCATAATGGATTTCGCTAAAACCAACTATGACGATCGTTATTTTAGGTTGATCGAACATTTCAGAGATATGGCTGAAAAAGAGCTTGAATTGCTGAGTAAAAATATTCAGCTAGAAAGCTATGCGCTTAATGATGAACTGACGAACTTGCTCAACAGGAAAGGTTTTAGTTTAGCCACTGAGCATATTATAAAATTTGCCAAAAGAGAGTCTGAAGCGATAGGCGTGTTCTACTTTGATTTAGACAACTTAAAAGCGCTAAATGATAATCACGGCCATTCGGTTGGCGATCAAGCCATTAAAAAATTTGCTCAACACCTAACGGCGACATTCCGAGATACTGATGCCATTGCTCGCTTTGGAGGTGATGAATTCTTAGTTTTATTTATAAGAAAACAGCCAAATGACGCCGATGTCATGCTTAAGCGGCTAACTAAGCTAGTTGAAAGCGAAACTAGCCATCCTTCCATATCATTCAGTCATGGTTATACATCATCGCCTGTAGCAAATTTAAATGCAGATAAATTAGAATGCCTTATTCGGATTGCAGATAAAAAAATGTATGGGGTAAAACGAACAAAAAAGTGAATGCTGAGTAGACGCAATTCTTTTTGTGTCAGGCAAAAAAACGACGCTTTATACGTCTACTGTAGTTTCTACAGAGAGGTCTTCAGCTTAACCGTACGTAATTCTACTCTTTCCCGAAATTAACAGTCTATTCACGTTGAACGCTCCACTTTGCACTTCTGGTAAGACCAGTTTAATATGTGGCTACAGATTATCAGTTATCTTAGAATCAATTTATGGAAGCATCTGTTCAACATCTTGCGATCGATTGTCGCGATAATTTCCGCCTTGCCGCAAGTGTTTATTCTCCTTCATTAACCTTAAAGGCGGCTGTGCTTATTGGACCTGCAACCGGTATCAAACGACAGTTTTATCATCATTTCACTAACTTTCTCGCAGAGCAGGGGTACGGTGTTTTAACCTTTGACAACCGTGGTATTGGTGAGTCAATTCATGGAGATCTTAATCATGGTGAAGCTTCACTTAAATGCTGGGGCGAAAAAGATATGTCGGCAGCGCTTTCTGCACTTCAAGGCCATTTCCCTGATGTTAATTATCACTTAGTTGGGCACAGTGCTGGCGGCCAGTTAGTTGGATTAATGGACAATTGCCAAGAAATCTCATCACTATTTAATGTTGCTTGTTCATCCGGCCAGCTTCGCAATATGAAACCAAGTTATAAGTACAAAGCACATTTCTTTATGAATATGTATATTCCCACCAGTAACTTGCTATTTGGTCATGTAAAGTCTCAGTGGGTTGGTATGGGGGAACCGTTACCTAAACTTGTTGGCAAACAATGGCGCGACTGGTGTAACGGTGAAGGTTATGTAAAAACTGCCTTTGGCAAGGACGTGACTAACCACTGGTACGACGAACTTTCAATTCCTGCAATGTGGGTTAACGCGGTTGATGATGACATTGCTAACAATACTAATGTTGATGACATGACGTCTGTTTTTACTAAGATGACTGCCGAACGCCTAGAACTTGACCCCGCTGATCATCAACTGGATGAAATAGGGCACATGAAGTTCTTTAGTCGCAAAGCAGATAAGCTTTGGCAAATCACCACAGATTGGCTGGAAAAACACAGTCATACCAATTGAAATAAATATTTAACCACTTCAGAGCTATGTCAGGAAAGTTAGAATAAAGCAAATTGACGCTGTTGTAGTCATTCTCCAATAAGGAAATTTGTGAAATTATCACTTTCCTGACAAGCTCCCTGATGGCGAGTTTAAAAGGCTTATATGCTGCGTTATTGATTTTGACAAGGGAACCACATGGATGTGGAGAATTAGGACAACGCAGGACGCAGTTGTCGAGAATAACCATTCTCTGCAATCAACGCCTTACCTATAAGCCTTTTAACTCTCGCTGAATGATCAAATATTTAGTTCAACTGGTATTAAACCCTCATTTATTCGAGTAATTTATCAGCTGCATCAATTATTTTATGACAATCTTGTTTTAATTGATTTAAGCGCTAGTAATAGCGCTTGTTATCGCTATAATTAGCGGGCAAATTAAATGAAAGAAAACAGAGCTAACTTAAATAGGTAAGTTGGTGTCTTAAATAAGGAATCTATAAATGTTTACTCCGGTAACTAAAACATTTGAGTACGGTCAACACACCGTAACCCTAGAAACAGGCGTAATCGCACGTCAAGCCTCTGCAGCTGTGATGGCATCAATGGATGACACAAGCGTATTGGTTACTGTTGTAGCGAAGAAAGAAGCGGTTGAAGGTCAAGACTTTTTCCCGTTAACGGTTAACTACCAAGAAAAAACGTACGCAGCGGGTAAAATCCCTGGTGGTTTCTTCAAGCGTGAAGGTCGTCCTTCAGAAGAAGAAACATTAATCGCACGTTTAATTGACCGTCCAATTCGTCCACTATTCCCGGAAGGTTTTACAAACGAAGTACAAGTTATTATTACTGTCGTTTCTGCTAACCCAGAAATCGCACCTGATATCATTTCTTTATTAGGTACATCTGCGGCTTTAGCAATTACTGGTGCACCGTTCAACGGTCCAGTAGGTGCAGCACGTGTAGGTTACACTGATGGCAAATACGTATTAAACCCACTTCAATCAGAATTAGCAACTAGCCAGCTAGACTTAGTTGTTGCTGGTACAGAGTCAGCTGTATTAATGGTTGAGTCTGAAGCAGAAGTACTTTCTGAAGACGTGATGTTAGGTGCTGTTGTATACGGTCACGAGCAATCACAAACTGCTATTAACGCAATTAAAGAATTCGCAGCTGAAGTTAACAACCCAAGCTGGGAATGGGAAGCACCTGTTAAGAATGCTGAACTTATCGCGAAAATCGACGAGTTAGCAGCTGAGCAAGTAAACGAAGCGTACCAAATCACTGAAAAAGCTAAGCGTTACGAGCGCGTTGCTGAAATCCGCAACGAAGTAGTTGAAAAACTACTTGCTGAAGACGAAGCGTTAAACGTTCAAGAAGCGAAAGACTTATTCCACGATTTAGAGAAGAATGTAGTACGTGGTCGTATTACTCAAGGTCACCCACGTATCGACGGTCGTGATCCAGAAATGGTTCGTGCGTTAGACGTAATGACTGGTGTTCTTCCTCGTACTCACGGCAGCGCAGTATTCACACGTGGTGAAACTCAGGCGTTAGTTACAGCTACTTTAGGTACGCAGCGTGATGCACAGAAAGTTGAAACTATCTTAGGTGAGAAGACTGACCCGTTCATGCTTCACTACAACTTCCCTCCGTACTCGGTAGGTGAGACAGGTTTCATTGGTTCGCCTAAGCGTCGTGAAATCGGTCACGGTCGTCTTGCTAAGCGTGGTGTTTTAGCAGTAATGCCTTCACCAGAAGAATTCCCATACGCAGTGCGTGTTGTATCAGAAATCACTGAATCTAACGGTTCATCTTCAATGGCATCAGTTTGTGGTACGTCATTAGCGCTTATGGATGCTGGTGTTCCGATTAAAGCATCTGTTGCTGGTATCGCAATGGGCTTAGTTAAAGAAGGTGAAAACCACGTTGTTCTTTCTGACATCTTAGGTGATGAAGATCACTTAGGTGATATGGACTTTAAAGTAGCCGGTACTTCTGAAGGTATCACAGCGCTTCAAATGGACATTAAGATTGAAGGTATCACGCAAGATATTATGCAAACTGCGCTTAACCAAGCAAAAGCTGCACGTATCCATATCTTAAGCGTAATGGACCAAGCTATCAGCAGTGCACGTGACGATATCTCTGATTTCGCACCACGTATCCATACGATGAAAATCAATGCTGACAAGATTCGTGACGTTATCGGTAAAGGTGGTGCAACAATTCGCCAACTTACTGAAGAAACGGGTACAACAATCGAAATCGAAGACGACGGTACAGTTAAGATTGCTGCAACAGACGGCGAGCAAGCGAAAGACGCTATCGCACGTATTGAAGCATTAACTGCTGAAATCGAAGTAGGTCGTATCTACACGGGTAAAGTTGTACGTATCGTAGACTTCGGTGCATTCGTTAACGTGCTGCCAGGTAAAGATGGTTTAGTTCACATTTCACAAATCTCAGAAGAGCGTGTTAACGCAGTATCTGACGTGTTAACTGAAGGTCAAGAAGTTACTGTTAAAGTACTAGAAGTTGATCGTCAAGGCCGTGTTCGCTTAAGCATGAAAGATGCAGCTGAAAAGCCAGCGGCTGAAGCAGCAGCAGACGCTGAATAATTCATTCATGAATTAACACAATATTGAAAAATAAAAAGGGAGCTATCAAGCTCCCTTTTTTATATACTGAATTAATTCAACATCTATTTATTTCCTTTCTTAGGCATAAGTTTTACGTGAAAAAATTCAATCAATTAGTGGCTGTCGCTACGGTAGCCTTATTACAAGCCTGTACTTCAACGCAAAATTTAGATGCAGCAATTGGCAATATAGTTATTGCTGAACCTCTTGCCGTTGATTATAAAAGCGAAATCGCTATAGCTCGTTACACAGAAGTGATTCAGCGTGCAGAGTTGACGGATGTACAAAAAGCCGAGTTGTATTACGATCGCGGTGTTATCTATGACAATGTGGGATTGCGCAACTTAGCGCGTCACGACTTCACACGTGCTTTACGCTTGAAGCCTGATTTAGTCGATGCTTATAACTTTCTAGGGATCTATTTCACGCAAATGCAAGAGTTCGATCAAGCTTATGAACAGTTCGACTCCGTGATCGATCTTGCGCCTGAGCATGAATACGCATACTTAAATCGTGGTATCGCACTTTACTATGGTGGACGTCCAGAGCTTGCTGCAGAAGATTTGACGGTGTTTTTCAACAAACAAGCGAATGACCCTTACCGTGTGCTTTGGTTGTACCTTGCTGAGCGTAAAGCAAATTCAGAGCTAGCGTTAGCAAATTTAAAAGCACGCGCAGAGCTCGTTGACGACAGAATTTGGGCTAAACAGATTATTCAACTTTATCTCGGGGAATTATCTCAAGAGAAGTTTATGGCGCAGCTAACGACCAACGTGAGTTCAAATAAAGCGCTGACTGACAGATTATGCGAAGCTTATTTTTACTTGGGTAAATTAGCGCAAGATAAAGCCCAGTCGCAAGCGGCGATGAATTTCTTTAAGCTAGCACTTACAACCAATGTTTACGAGTTTGTTGAACACCGTTATGCCAAGCTAGAGTTAGAGCTTCTTCGACAAACAGGCAAGTCTGCACTTTAGTTGCCGTATATATATGTCGGCATACTATTGAGAAGGCACTAGTTTCAATAAGTGACAAATGATTAAGGCTAAATGGTTAATCACAATGAGCTTGACGATAATTTTATCGTCGAGCTCATTTTTTTATGCGCCTTATTTAACGCAGCTAGTAGAAGCCGATGAGGAAACAGATAGTCAGCTAACGTTTGCTGTGCAGCAAGGCATTCCTGCTGCACTTAAGCGTTCAATTAAACAACATGATGTTGGTAGTAACAAATGGCTAACCCTTGCATATGACCTTGCAGACCATGACATCGAAATAGCTAACGACTTAGCAACATATTTGACGGAAACAGGGAAGGTCACTGACGCCGAAAAAATTTGGAAAGACGCAGTAACTCACATTTTTTCGCAAGACAAATTGCATATTGATGCTGGTATAGTTGTTGGCGACTATGCAAACTTTCTCTATCGACAAAATCGGTTTCAGGCGTCTCAAACAGTCATCAATACATTACGACTTAAATACGGCAATCTCTCTGAGCGCACCGCCGAGCTTTCTCTTAAAAATGCCTTAGCATTAGGTGATAAAAAACTTATCGAAGGCGCGACAGCTGATATTGTTGCTTTTGCTTCTTCTGGTGAAGTTGCCAGTAACCTCGTTTTATTTGGTATTGCGGAAGCGAACCAACAGGCACGGCCAAACTCCAGCTTGAAGTTCTACTCGAATAAACAAATAACAAACGGTAATAGTTGTCACTACTCGATTACTTTGATGGCAAGTTATTATGAAGACTTAGCACAGTGGCAGGATATCGTCTCCGAATATCTTCAGGATGATATGGCGAACTATCTTTGTGTTGATGCGATTCGCTATATTCCGCCACAAGCATTAGATTGCCAAGCGTCGGCTGAACAACCTATTCTGTGTAATGAGTTAGCGATGGAAAGTTACGTGAAAGCAATAGGTAGTGATTATCTCGCGTTATTACTACCTGAAGGTAAGGCGAATGTGTACTACGGCATTATGCATTTAGACAGAGGAGACGATGCCAATGTTTTTATGCATGAAGCCGCTCATTTCTTGGGTTTTATCGATGAGTACGCGTTAAGGGAGTCGCATCAACTTTGTCAAAGTACCGGAAATTTGGGCTTTAACGTTGCCAATATAGATGTTGCCGAAATCAAACACTTCGATGGTCAGAGGATGTTACCGGCCTCAATTGTTAAAACGTTACCTTGGTTTAGCTTATTGACGGAAGAAAATGTCGTAGAAGCAAATCTAATAGAGACCAATGGTGACGCGTACTGGCCAATAGAGGTTGTACTTGATAATTCAGGGGCTGGGATTTTTCTCTCAGAAACCTGTCAGCGACAGAGTGATTTAGTGTCAGTGAAACCGTTTAGCACACGAAACAAAATGAGAAATCATAATCTTGAAATGCCAGATGCATTTTATTCATTATTCTCGGCATCGCCAGAGCAATATAGTCGACCGAGTTTTCATTACAACTTTGCAAGAGCTCATTATTTGGAGGGCAATATTAAAGCCGCCAAGCGCTTGCTAGAGAGCTCAGCAAGGCTGGTTAAGAACGATGAGAAACAATATAAAATATTAACTGGCGGGTTTTAGCCTTAGTTAATAGCTTCTAGCTTTCACGCCGCTTAGTTATTTTCTTCTCGTTAATTTCCTTTAATTAGTTGTTCTTTTATTTGATTTATCTGCTTTTTATTGTCGACAGACATATTTTTTAAGTCGTTAATACGCGGTTGTGCATCATTATCTAATAGCGTTTTTCTTATGCTGGCTGTAGGCCACATTGATTGGTTAAGTGGTTTATTAATTTTAGTTTTTCTGGCGTGAGATTGTTGATCAGAGGCATCGGTAAACCATGAGAATAAGGACATACTTGTCTCCCTAATATTACTGTCTCTTAGGTATAGAATAAAAAAACGACATTAACAATACGTTAACATTTGTTTTGGTTAACGAGAGCAGATACTAGGGTATAATTGTGGAATAAATATGGCTTTTTTATGTCAAATAATTGATGAAAATATTTAATCCAAGATCGTTTGCTGCATTCTTTCCTTTTTATGATGAATCTGCAGCTTCGAACCGTCCAGTGTATTTTGATAATGCGGCAACGACCCAGAAACATAAGCGCGTGATTGAAGTCACGAGTAACTTCTATCAAGCAGAAAATGCCAATGTGCACAGAGCTGCGCACCGTTTAAGTGCTGCGGCTACGGTTAAGTTTGAGCAAGCACGAGAAATTGCTCGTGCATTCGTGAACGCCAAATCAACGAAAGAAATTATTTGGACCAAAGGTACAACGGAAGGGATAAATCTAATTGCCCAATGCTTTGCTCAGACAACGCTCACAAAAGGCGATGAAATCGTACTTTCGTATGCTGAACATCACGCGAACATCGTTCCTTGGCAACAAGTAGCGCAAGCAACCGGTGCCATAATTAAAGTATTACCGCTAGATAATGAAGGGCGAATTGAAAAATCCGCTATATCTGGTGTGTTTAGTGATAATACTAAAATTGTTTCCTTAGCGATGATTTCTAATGTTGTTGGAAAATTAAACCCAATTGAAGGTATTGTAAAAGCTGCTCGTGCTGCCGGAGCTACTGTTGTTGTTGATGCCGCACAAGCAGTTGCTCATCAAAGTATCGATGTACAAGCAATTGATTGCGACTTTCTAGTTTTTTCCGCCCATAAGATGTTTGGCCCAACAGGGATTGGCTTAGTCTATGGTAAAGAAGCTTTACTCGATGCCATGCCGCCTTATCAGTTTGGTGGTGAGATGATTAAAAAAGTGAGCTTTTCAGGAACAAGTTTTGGCGAATTGCCATTTAAATTTGAAGCAGGCACGCCAAATATCGTCGGCGTAATCGGTTTTGCTGAAGCGATGAAGTTTGTGTCGACTCTCGATTTAAGTGCTGTCGCTGATTATGAAAAGTCACTTATTTGCTACACTCATAAGAAATTATCAGACATACCTAGCTTAACATTTCTATTTAATGGTGAGCCGGACGTTCCACTTTTCTCATTTAATCTCGCAGACCATGCCAAAGATGTCGCTAGTTTTTTGGATGCTCACGATATTGCCGTAAGAGCAGGGCATCATTGCGCCATGCCTCTATTTGAATTTCTTGAGCAAGATGGCTGTGTAAGGGTGTCTCTAGCACCATATAATACACAAACGGAAGTTGATAACTTAATTGCTCTACTCAATCAGTTTGTTAACGCTGAAATGGAAAATGAAGACGATGGAAAGTCGGCAAACCCAGTGCCAAGTTCACAAACTTACGGTGCGAACTTTGACGAGGCCACAATCGACGACGCGACACTTGAGATAATTGAGCGCTTTGATAAAGCAAAGGGTTGGGATGGAAAACATCGCGAAATCATGTTGCTAAGTAAGCTACTAGAACGAATGCCTAAAACCGAGAGAAGTGAGAGTAACTTAGTTAAGGGGTGTGAAAGTGACGTATGGTTAAAGGCTCAGCTCGACGATGATAAGCACTGGCATTTTAGTGCTGATAGCGACGCGAAAGTCATCCGTGGCTTATTGGTAATTGTGCTTGCTGCGTATCAGAATAAAAGTAGCGAACACATACAAGCTTTTGATATTGAAATTTACTTTGAAAGGTTAGGGTTGTTGCAACATTTAAGCCCGTCTCGAGGTAATGGTGTCAGAGCTATCGTTGAAAATATTAGGAAAGTGTCGATATAAATTGTGCTATTAATGAAGTATTTACCTAGACTCGCGATTTAAAGTTAGGCGCTAGTAGTTAAATCAAACTACCAAGTTTAAATCGCGGTTGTATAAATGAGGCTGCTTAGCCTTAGCCTTACTCCTAGTTTTAGTCAAAGCCGTAGCTTAGGTCTCAAACTTTAGATTTCTTCTTAATCAGTTTCTCTATTGCTTTGCCGACCGCAAAGAAAGCGAAGCTTGCTGTTACGTGAGTCGCTGCGCCAAACCCGCCACTGCAATCTAAGCGCATTGCGCCGTCTCCTGATTGCTTTGCATGACAGACATTACCTTCTGAATCTGGGTAAACCAATTGTTGAGTTGAGAACACCGCATCGATGCTGAACTTACGCTTCGTATTTCGAGAAAAATTGTACTCGCGACGCAATTGATTGCGTACTTTCGCCAATAGTGGATCTTGATATGTTTGGCTCAAGTCACTAATGGCAATCTGTGTTGGGTCGGTTTGTCCACCAGCACCGCCAATCGTAATCATAGGTATTTTTTGGCGTTTACAATGCGCGATAATTGCCGACTTAACTGGCACTGAGTCAATGGCATCAATCACATAATCAAACGAGTTGTTGATGAGGTCTCTCACATTGTCTAGTGTGACGAAATCTTCAATTTCGGTGACTTGGCAGTCAGGGTTAATTGCCTTGATGCGCTCTGCCATCACTTCCGTTTTACTTTCACCGACAGTGTCAGTAGTTGCGTGAATTTGGCGGTTGACGTTGGTTGTACAAATATCGTCTAGATCGATCAGCGTCATATGTCCGACACCTGTTCTAGCTAGTGCTTCTGCTACCCAAGAACCCACGCCACCAATACCGATGACACAAATCTTTGCTTGCTGAATAATCTCAGCACCTTGAACACCGTAGAGTCGAGCAATTCCACCAAAACGTAACTGATAATCTGACATATACTTCATGCCTTGCGGCTAAACCCAAAAAATAAGGCGCGCATTATCCTGCAAAACGACTATTTATTTCAATGAAAAATCTCAGGGTTGGTGAATAAATATACAAATAGGTCACTGTGTATGATGCGAATATAAGTTTTTTTAGAAAAACTTATTAGACATTAGTCTAATAAAATGGAGGACATTAACTATTTTGTAGGAGTAGTTCACTCAATAACGGCGATTAGAGTCCATTACTCATTAGAAAATAAGGCAATAAAAAAGCAGCCATAAGGCTGCTTTTTCTATGATATTAACTAAATCTAGTTGACTATCTGTCTTTAAGCGGTGTGAAGTCACGGTTGATTTCGCCAGTGTATTTCTGACGAGGACGACCGATTTTCTGACCTGGCTGAGATAACATCTCATCCCAGTGAGAAATCCAACCAACTGTGCGTGACATTGCGAAAATTACAGTGAACATACTTGTTGGGATACCAATCGCTTTTAAGATGATACCTGAGTAGAAATCAACGTTAGGGTATAACTTCTTCTCGATGAAGTAAGGGTCTTCTAACGCTACTTTTTCTAACGCCATTGCTACGTCAAGTAGTGGGTCGTTAACACCTAGCTCTTGTAAAACTTCATGACAAGTTTCGCGCATTACTGTCGCACGTGGGTCGAAGTTTTTGTATACGCGGTGACCGAAGCCCATAAGACGGAACGGGTCATTCTTGTCTTTTGCTTTAGCAACGAATTCGTCAACGCGTGAAACGTCACCGATTTCTTCAAGCATTGTTAAACATGCTTCGTTTGCACCACCGTGCGCAGGACCCCAAAGAGATGCAACACCAGCAGCGATACATGCGTAAGGGTTAGCACCAGATGAACCGGCTAAACGTACGGTTGATGTTGAAGCGTTTTGCTCGTGATCAGCGTGAAGTGTAAAGATACGGTCCATTGCTTTTGCAAGCGTTGGGCTAACTTTGTACTCTTCTGCTGGAACAGAGAACATCATGTGTAAGAAGTTTTCTGCGTAAGATAAATCGTTGCGTGGGTAAACGAATGGTTGACCAATGCTGTACTTGTAAGCCATTGCCGCAATTGTTGGCATTTTAGCTACAAGACGGTGTGCACAGCGCATACGCTGTTCTGCATCTGTAATGTCTAAATCGCTGTGGTAGAAAGAAGACATTGCACCAACAACACCACAAAGCATAGCCATTGGGTGCGCATCTGGTAAGAAGCCATGGAAGAAGTGCGCTAACTTCTCGTGAACCATTGTATGGTTAGTGATGATTGTTCTGAATTCATCGTATTGCGCTTTAGTTGGCGCTTCACCGTTTAATAAGATGTAACAAACTTCAAGGTAGTCTGCTTCTTTTGCTAGTGAATCGATTGGGTAACCACGGTGTTGTAAAACACCTTTACCACCATCGATGAACGTAATTGCTGATTCGCATGAAGCTGTCGCTAGGAAACCAGGGTCATAGGTGAAGTAGCCTGATGCACCTAAGGTGCGGATGTCGATTACGTCATTGCCTGCAGTACCAGAAACTACTGGTAATTCGGCAACTTCTTTACCATCAATACTTAGAGAGGCTTTTAAGTCAGCCATATGTTGTATCCCCTATATTTTTTGCTTACTGGCTAAAAAATGATTAGTTAGTCAGTTTTTCTGAATATAAAATTGCATGTATTCTACTGCAAACTATCCCTATAAAGTCAATTCAAATGTGCGTTTGAATTGACTAAAGTCTAATATTAGTAGTGTTTTTGCTCAAAAAAAAGCCACAACTCTTTAAAATCGCACGAAAATTGTAATTCCTAAAGTTCAAATATATAATCAATCTGACCTTCGTTTGTTTAAGTTTGCATTCGTATGTAAGTATTAAACAAGTGTAGTGCATTGGGGGGTTGCTCATTTAAAACATTTCATGAGTAACAATAAAAAAAGTTGAAGGCTCCTTAGAGCTCTTTAGGCATCAATCGTGAAAAAAGAACGTCCTGTAAACTTAGACCTGACTACAATTAAGATGCATCCTGCTGCAAATGCTTCAATTATGCACCGTATCTCCGGTGTAGTAATGATCTTTGCTATTGGGATCTTATTGTGGACTCTATCTTTATCCTTATCTTCTGCTGAAGGATTTGCCCAAGTTCAAGCTATGCTCGATGGCTTTTTCTTTAAATTCATTATTTGGGGTATCTCTGTCGCTATCACTTATCACTTGCTAGGTGGTATTCGTCATTTGCTGATGGATTTAGGCCATTTTGAAGAGAAAGCATCTGGTAATGCCAGCGCTAAAGTTATCATTGCGCTTTGGGTTGTATTATCTGTCGCAGTGGGAGTGTGGTTATGGTAAGTAACGTAGCAACTGTAGGCCGTAGCGGCGTACATGATTTCATTTTAATTCGCGCAAGCGCATTAGTTTTAGCAGCATATGTACTCTTTTTTGCTGGCTATTTCGTATTCACCCCTGAGGTAACATACGAATCCTGGAAAAGCTTGTTCTCCAGCTTATCCATGAAAGTATTTACTTTAGTTTCATTGTTTGGATTGTTAATCCACGGTTGGATTGGTGTATGGCAGGTATTATCTGACTACGTGAAACCAACTTTCCTTCGTGGTTCATTACAATTCATTTTATCAGTTACTTTGCTTACTTACTTTGTAGCAGGGTTTCTAATTGTGTGGGGTGTATAAGTGAGCGTTTCAGTTCGTGAATTCGACGCCATTGTAATTGGCGCAGGCGGCGCAGGTATGCGCGCAGCATTAGCAATTTCTGAATCAGGCCAGTCTTGTGCTTTGATTTCAAAAGTTTTCCCAACTCGTTCTCATACAGTATCAGCCCAAGGTGGTATTACTGTAGCGCTAGGTAATGCGCACGAAGATAACTGGGAATACCACATGTATGATACCGTTAAAGGTTCTGATTTCATCGGTGACCAAGACGCTATCGAATACATGTGTAAAACAGGTCCAGAAGCGATCATTGAATTAGAGAATATGGGTTTACCTTTCTCTCGCTTCGAAAACGGTAAAGTTTACCAACGTCCTTTCGGCGGTCAGTCAAAGAACTTTGGTGGCGAGCAAGCAGCTCGTACAGCAGCGGCAGCTGACCGTACAGGTCACGCGCTTCTTCACTGTCTATACCAACAAAACGTTAAAAACAAAACTAACGTTTTCTCTGAGTGGTATGCATTAGATATCGTTAAAAACAGCGAAGGCACAGTAGTTGGTGCAACAGCAATTGATATCGAAAGCGGTGAAGTTTGTTACTTCAAAGCTCGTGCAACAGTATTAGCGACTGGTGGTGCTGGTCGTATCTACGCATCTACAACGAATGCACACATTAACACTGGTGACGGTGTTGGTATGTCGCTTCGTGCTGGTGTTCAAATGCAAGACATGGAAATGTGGCAGTTCCACCCAACGGGTATTGCTGGTGCAGGTGTACTTGTAACTGAAGGTTGTCGTGGTGAAGGTGGTTACCTCCTTAACAAAGACGGCGAACGCTTCATGGAGCGCTACGCACCAAACGCTAAAGATTTAGCGGGTCGTGACGTTGTTGCTCGTTCAATGATGACAGAAATCCGTGAAGGTCGTGGTTGTGATCATCCACAATACGGTCCACACATCAAGCTTAAGCTAGACCACTTAGGTCGTGAAACGTTAAACCAACGTTTACCAGGCGTTTGTGACTTATCTGAAACATTTGCTCACGTACATCCTGCGGAAGAGCCAATTCCAGTGATTCCTACGTGTCACTACCAGATGGGTGGTGTACCTTGTAACGTTAACGGTCAAGCAATCCACTTCAACCCTGAAACGGGTGAAAACACTATCATCGAAGGTTTGTTCGCTGTTGGTGAAATTGCAAACGTATCCGTTCATGGTGCAAACCGCTTAGGTGGTAACTCATTACTTGATTTAGTTGTATTTGGTCGTGCGGCAGGTAACTTCTTAGGTGAATACCTTGCACAAACTCAAACTGCGAAGGAAGCAACTGAATCAGATCTTGAAAGTTCTTTAGCAAGGTATAACCGTTGGGAATCTTCTACTGGTGGTGAAGACCCAGTTCAAATCCGCAAAGATTTACAACAGTGTATGCAGCTTAACTTCTCTGTATTCCGCGAAGGTGAAGCGATGGCGGAAGGCATGAAGGAACTTACTGAGATCCGTGAACGTCTTAAGAATGCTCATCTTGCAGACAAGTCTCGTGAATTCAATACTGATCGTATCGAATGTCTAGAGCTTGATAACCTGATGGAAACAGCATACTGTACGGCTAAAGCCGCTAACTATCGTACGGAATCTCGTGGTGCTCACTCTCGTGAAGACTACTTAGACCGTGATGATGAGAATTGGTTATGTCATACAATTTACTCGCCAGAGACAGAAGAAATGTCGAAGCGTGACGTAAACATGAAGCCAGTTCACCGTGAAGCTTTCCCACCGAAAGTTAGAACTTACTAAGGAGAATAACGATGAAACAAATTTTCTCGATTTACCGTTACAATCCTGATGTGGACAACGCTCCATACATGAAGGACTACGAGCTGGAAATTCCAGAAGGCTCAGATATGATGGTACTTGATGCGTTAATCTTGTTGAAAGAACAAGATCCAACACTATCGTTCCGTCGCTCCTGTCGTGAAGGTGTTTGTGGTTCTGACGGCTTGAACATGAATGGTAAAAATGGCTTAGCATGTATTACGCCTTTATCTGCTGTTAAAGCAAGTAAAATCGTTTTACGTCCGCTACCAGGCTTACCGGTAGTACGTGACTTAGTTATTGATATGACTCAGTTCTACAATCAATACGAAAAGATTAAGCCGTACTTAATTAACGATGGCAAAGAGCAACCAGCGCGTGAACACTTACAATCTATCGAAGAGCGTGAGCACTTAGATGGTTTATACGAGTGTATCCTTTGTGCATGTTGTTCAACATCGTGTCCATCATTCTGGTGGAACCCTGATAAATTTATCGGCCCAGCCGGTTTGCTGCACGCTTATCGTTTCCTTATCGATAGCCGTGATACAGCAACTGACGAACGCCTTGATGATTTACAAGATGCATACAGCGTATTCCGTTGTCACGGCATCATGAACTGTGTTGACGTTTGTCCGAAAGGATTAAACCCAACCAAAGCAATTGGCCATATTAAGTCAATGCTTTTACAAAGAGCCGTTTAGTCGTATAGGGTGGGGCAGGAGCCTCACCCTGATTAAACACATTTATTGGTTGCTTTTACCTGGTAAAGGAACAGCTAATGCCCGAAGGTGTAATGAAGGCTTGGTTAGAGTCTTCCCATTTAAACGGTGCTAACGCCGCTTATATTGAAGAACTGTACGAATCATATTTAGAAAACTCCCAATCTGTTTCAGATGAATGGCGCACTGTATTTGATTCTCTCCCAAAAATTGAAGGTGCTGATGTTGAATACAAACACTCAGCTATCCGCGAAGAATTCAAAGAGCTAGCGAAACAAACAGCTAAACAAGTTGTTGTTTCTGGTGGTTCAGATGCAAGACAAGTTAAAGTCTTGCAACTCATTAACGCTTACCGCTTCCGTGGTCATCAAAACGCAAGTATTGATCCATTAGATTTATGGCAGCGTGACAAAGTTAGAGACCTTCAATTATCTCATCACGATTTATCTGAAAACGATTTCGACAAAGAATTTAACGTAGGTTCATTTGCGATTGGTCAAGATACCATGAAGCTAGGTGACCTCTACAAAGCGCTACGTAAAACTTACTGTGGTTCAATTGGTGCAGAATACATGCACATGACCTCAACAGAAGAGAAGCGTTGGATTCAAGATCGTTTAGAGTCAGTGCAGTCTCAAGGTCAGTTCTCAACCGAGCAAAAAGAAGAAATTCTCAAGGGCTTAATTGCTGCTGATGGCCTAGAAAAATACTTAGGTGCTAAATTCCCGGGTGCAAAACGTTTCTCACTTGAAGGTGGCGATGCGTTAATCCCAATGCTAAAAGAGCTTATTACACGCGCTGGTAACCACGGCACTAAAGAAGTGGTTATTGGTATGGCTCACCGTGGTCGCTTAAACGTTCTTGTTAACGTGATGGGTAAGAACCCGTCGAAATTATTTGACGAATTCGCGGGTAAAACTGACGAAGCATTAGGCTCTGGTGATGTTAAGTATCACCAAGGTTACTCGTCAGATTTCGTTACTCCTGGTGGTAATGTTCATTTAGCGCTAGCGTTTAACCCATCTCACTTAGAGATTGTTAATCCAGTGGTTATGGGCTCTGTACGTGCTCGTTTAGACCGTCGCGACTGTGATGCTGGTGACCTAGTGTTGCCTATTACTATCCATGGTGACTCAGCAATTGCGGGTCAGGGTGTTGTACAAGAAACATTTAACATGTCACAAGCACGTGCCTTCAAGGTAGGTGGTAGTGTACGTATTGTTGTAAATAACCAAGTTGGTTTTACAACGTCCAAGCAAGATGACACACGTAGTGGTGAGTACTGTACAGATATCGCTAAGATGGTGAATGCACCAATCTTACACGTTAACTCTGACGACCCGGAAGCTGTTGTATTAGCTACTCAAATCGCTCTTGATTTCCGTAACAAGTTCAAGCGCGATGTTGTAATCGACTTAGTATGTTACCGTCGTCACGGTCACAACGAAGCGGATGAGCCAAATGCGACTCAGCCACTGATGTACCAAGTAATCAAAAAGCACCCAACGCCGCGTCAAATTTACGCTGACAAGTTGAATGCTGAAAACTCGATTGCTAAGACGAAGTCAGACGAATTAACAGCTTACTACCGTAAACTATTAGACGAAGGTCAATGTACGGTAGAACAATGGCGCCCAATGACTGAGCATTCAGTAGATTGGACTCCATATTTAGGTCACGATTGGGATGATGCGTATGACGCGTCAATGCCAGTTGAGAAACTTAAAGAATTAGCAGATTCAATTTCATCATATCCAGAGTCTCACCCGGTGCATTCTCGTGTTAAGAAAGTGTACGACGACCGCAAGAAAATGGCGGCAGGTGAAAAATTACTAGACTGGGGTTTTGCAGAAAGCTTAGCTTACGCTGCTATTGTTGATGATGGTCGCCGTGTACGTATTACCGGTCAAGATGCTGGCCGTGGTACTTTCTTCCACCGTCATTCGGTTCTACATAACCAAGAAGATGCTAGCACCTACTTGCCATTGCAAAACGTTCGCGATGGTCAAGGTCCATTTGATGTACATGACTCAGTATTATCTGAAGTCTCTGTACTTGCATTTGAATATGGTTACACAACGGCTGAGCCAAACGGTTTAACCATTTGGGAAGCACAATTTGGTGACTTCGCTAACTGTGCGCAAGTGGTATTCGACCAATTTATTTCATCGGGTGAGCAAAAGTGGGGCCGTTTATGTGGCCTAACCATGTTGCTACCTCACGGTTATGAAGGTCAAGGTCCTGAGCATTCATCTGCACGCCTAGAGCGTTACTTGCAGTTATGTGCTGACCACAACATGCAGGTTTGTATTCCTTCAACACCAGCGCAAGTATTCAACATGCTACGTCGTCAAGTGGTACGCCCAATGCGTCGTCCACTTATCGTTATGTCGCCTAAGTCATTATTACGTCATCCGTTAGCGGTATCTTCGTTAGAAGAATTATCAAGCGGTGTATACCATAATGTCATCGGCGAAGTTGATGAAGACATTAAACCAGAAAACGTAGAACGCGTTGTATTCTGTAGCGGTAAGGTTTACTACGAGCTACTTGATCAACGTCGTAAGAATGAGCAAAAGAACGTTGCTATCATTCGTGTTGAACAGTTATACCCATTCCCAGAGAAAGAGCTTGCTGCTGAACTAGAAAAGTACAGCCATGTTAAGCAATTTGTTTGGTGTCAGGAAGAACCACAAAACCAAGGTGCATGGTATTGCTCGCAACACCATTTCCGAGCGGCGATCCCTGAAGGTACTTATTTGACTTATGCCGGTCGTAAAGCGTCAGCAGCGCCAGCGGTAGGTTATATGTCTGTGCACGTAAAAGAACAACAAGCGCTAGTCCATGACGCGCTAAATGTAGAATAGACCCTCTTTTTATAAAGAGATTAGAAAAGAGCGTAAGGAATAATTGAATGACAACCGAAATTAAGGTTCCTGTATTACCAGAATCAGTTGCTGACGCGACAGTCGCAACTTGGCATGTGCAAGTAGGCGACTCAGTAGCTCGCGATCAAGTGCTTGTTGATATTGAAACAGACAAAGTAGTACTTGAAGTGCCTGCAACAGCAGATGGCGTGATCACTGAAATCAAAGAAGCTGAAGGTGCTACAGTATTAGGCGAGCAAGTAATTGCTATCCTTTCTGAAGGTGCTACAGCATCTGCGCCAGCAGCTGAAGCAGCGCCAGCGGCGGCACCAGCTGCAGCAGCAAGTGCACAAGTTATCGACATCGTAGTTCCAGTGCTACCTGAATCAGTTGCTGACGCGACGGTAGCAACATGGCACGTTGCCGAAGGTGATGCAGTGTCTCGTGACCAACAACTAGTTGATATTGAAACCGACAAAGTTGTATTAGAAGTTGTAGCGCAAGAAGATGGTGTGATTGGTAAAATCATCCACGCTGAAGGCGACACAGTATTAGGCGAGCAGAAAATTGGTGAATTAAACGCAGGTGCGGGCGCAGCAGCAGCTTCAGCGGCGGCACCTGCAGCTGAAGAAGCGGCAGGTGACGGTGTTGCATCTCCATCTGTACGTCGTTTACTAACAGAAAAAGGCTTAACTGAAGCTGACGTTAAAGGTACTGGCAAAGGCGGTCGCATCACTAAAGAAGATGTTGAAGCAGCTAGCAAACCAGCAGTGGCAGCAGCTCCAGCGGCGGCAAGCGCAACAGCATCAGCAGGTGCAGCATCAGCGTTAGGCGAGCGCAGCCAGAAACGTGTACCTATGACACGTTTACGTAAGACAATCGCTAACCGTTTATTAGAAGCGAAGAACTCAACGGCAATGTTAACAACGTTCAACGAAGTTAACATGAAGCCAATTATGGATCTTCGTAAGCAATACAAAGACGTATTTGAAGAACGTCACGGTACGCGTTTAGGTTTTATGTCTTTCTACGTGAAAGCTGTAACTGAAGCACTTAAGCGCTTCCCAGCGGTTAACGCGTCAATCGACGGTGATGACATCGTTTACCACAACTTCTTCGATATCTCTATCGCAGTATCTACGCCACGTGGTCTTGTAACTCCTGTATTACGTGACTCAGATCAATTAAGCATGGCTGGTATTGAGAGCGGTATCAAAGACTTAGCTATCAAAGGTCGTGACGGCAAGTTAACGATGGACGATATGCAAGGTGGTAACTTCACAATCACTAACGGCGGTGTATTTGGTTCATTAATTTCAACGCCAATCATCAACTTACCGCAAACGGCTATCTTAGGTATGCACAAAATCCAAGAGCGTCCAATGGCGGTAAATGGTAAAGTTGAAATCTTACCTATGATGTACCTAGCGTTATCTTACGATCACCGTTTAATCGATGGTAAAGAGTCTGTAGGCTTCCTAGTAACAATTAAAGAGTTACTTGAAGATCCAGCACGCTTACTATTAGATATCTAATTTGTGCCGACTTGTTTAATACAGGTTACAAATAGTTAAACGAAAAGCCGCTTTCTAGCGGCTTTTTTATTGCCCAAACAGAAGCCGAAAAAGTGACTAGTTATTCACTTTGGCTATAGCATTTTTTTAGCACCCCATAACAAACTTTTCCTTGTTATCGCTACGAGTTGCAACAATCGGCTATTAGACTAAAGTTGTAGTAGCTTTACTGAAATAATTCTGTAATTTTTATCCCGTATTAATCATTGAAATTATTACGTATTTTTATTTTGCGTTGATGATGGTCAAGCGAGATATTTTGACAGCCGTTTTATTGCGAATGAAACTCGATTCAAGGGGTTTAAACCCTTGAGTTTTATCTATATAATCACGGCACAATTATAAACGTTTAGTGTATTTGCTCGATTGGTAATACCACTGGGTAATTATGCTGAGTCCATTCAATTAAGTAATTGGAAAAACACCATGAATTTGCATGAGTATCAAGCGAAACAATTATTCGCTGAATATGGTTTACCAGTTTCTGAAGGTTTCGCTTGCGATACACCTCAAGAAGCTGCCGAAGCTGCTGACAAAATTGGCGGCGATATGTGGGTTGTTAAGGCACAAGTTCACGCTGGTGGCCGTGGTAAAGCTGGCGGTGTTAAGCTAGTAAAAACCAAAGAAGAAATTAAAGAATTCGCACAACACTGGTTAGGTAAAAACTTAGTTACTTACCAAACAGACGCAAACGGTCAGCCAGTTGCTAAAATCTTAGTAGAAAGCTGCACAGACATCGCTAACGAATTATACCTTGGCGCTGTAGTAGACCGTGGTTCTCGCCGTGTTGTATTCATGGCATCAACTGAAGGCGGTGTAGACATCGAAACAGTTGCTGAAGAAACTCCACACTTAATTCACAAAGCAGCGATTGACCCACTAGTAGGTCCTCAAGCTTACCAAGCTCGTGAATTAGGTTTCAAACTTGGCTTAAACCCAACTCAAATGAAGCAATTCGTTAAGATCTTCATGGGCTTAGGTAACATGTTTACTGATCACGATTTCGACTTATTAGAAATCAACCCGCTTGTAATTACAGAAGAAGGTAACCTTCACTGTCTAGACGGCAAAATCGGCGTTGACTCAAACGCTTTATACCGTCAACCAAAAATCCGTGAAATGCACGATCCGTCACAAGAAGACGAGCGTGAAGCACATGCGGCACAGTGGGAATTAAACTACGTAGCATTAGACGGCAACGTTGGTTGTATGGTTAACGGTGCTGGCCTTGCAATGGGTACAATGGACATCGTAAACCTTCACGGCGGTAAGCCAGCTAACTTCCTAGATGTTGGTGGCGGCGCGACTAAAGAGCGTGTAGCAGAAGCATTCAAAATCATCCTTTCTGATGACAACGTATCTGCAGTACTAGTTAACATCTTCGGTGGTATCGTTCGTTGTGACATGATCGCTGAAGGTATTATCGGTGCTGTAAAAGAAGTAGGCGTAAACGTTCCTGTAGTTGTACGTTTAGAAGGTACTAACGCTGAAGCTGGTCGTGAAGTATTAGCTAACTCAGACGTTGATATCATCGCTGCTGAATCACTAAAAGACGCTGCTGAGAAAGTAGTAGCTGCTGCGGAGGGCAAATAATGTCTGTATTAATTAACAAAGATACTAAAGTTATCTGTCAAGGTTTCACTGGTGGTCAAGGTACTTTCCACTCAGAGCAAGCTATCGCATACGGTACGCAAATGGTTGGTGGTGTATCACCAGGCAAAGGCGGCCAAGAGCACTTAGGTCTTCCAGTATTCAACACAGTACGTGAAGCAGTAGAAGCAACTGGCGCAACAGCAACAGTTATCTACGTACCAGCTCCATTCTGTAAAGATGCAATCTTAGAAGCTATCGATGCAGGTATCGAGTTAATCGTTACGATTACTGAAGGTATCCCAACGTTAGACATGCTTGACGTTAAAGTTAAGCTTGAAGAAACTGGCGTTCGCATGATTGGTCCTAACTGTCCAGGTGTTATCACTCCGGGCGAATCTAAGATCGGTATCATGCCAGGTCACATCCACAAGCCAGGTAAAGTAGGTATCGTATCTCGTTCAGGTACATTAACTTACGAAGCAGTTAAGCAAACTACTGATGCTGGTTTCGGTCAGTCTTCATGTGTTGGTATTGGTGGTGACCCAATCCCAGGTACTAACTTCATCGACGTTTTAGAAATGTTCGAAAACGACCCACAAACTGAAGCAATCGTAATGATTGGTGAAATCGGTGGTACTGCTGAAGAAGAAGCTGCTGAGTACATCAAAGCAAACGTTACTAAGCCTGTAGTATCTTACATCGCTGGTGTTACTGCACCTGCTGGTAAGCGTATGGGTCACGCTGGTGCGATTATCGCTGGTGGTAAAGGTACTGCTGACGATAAATTTAAAGCGCTTGAAGCGGCTGGTGTTAAAACAGTTCGTTCATTAGCTGATATCGGTGTTGCTCTTAAAGAGAAGACAGGTTGGTAATCAACTTTTCTTTTTGAAAGTAATTAAAAAAACCCGCCTTTTGGCGGGTTTTTTGTTTTCAGAAGCTAGAAATTTTAATCAGTAATTATTCGCTTCATATTGTCTACAGTGGCTGTCGCCTTTCTTTTTTTCGCAGTTTTAATCGGGATGAATTTACCTGTTTTGGAATCTCTTCCACGAGTAATAGTAACTACTTTAATTTTCGTTCTTCTTGCCATTTTTAATACCTCAATTGCTATTGGAGACTAATAGCAGGGTTTGATTTAAGTTGAGAAATCCACTAACCTGAGGTTTCGAAGCTAGGGGAGTGGTTCATCCATTTCTCTGTAAAAACCAAAGCCGAAAGGCTTTGGTTTTTAATTTCAAATTAAAGCTCTTATTTTCATTCTGTATCCCGCTTTTTCATTTCTCATTTTAGGCATTGAAAGAGTTAAAATTTTCTCAATGTTTGCCATAAACTTATAAATTGATCCTGACTTATACTTAGGACTTGATGGTTAAATATTATTCGATATCGAAATATGAATCAATCGAAAAGTTATAAAAAATAAATTTTGATACCAAAAAGTTATGGATGGTTAAGTTGAATTAAAGTTGCTAGAGTTCATTGCAGTTAAGAATTTCACTAAATCTAAAACTCCTCGTCGAGGGTGCTCGACGGCACCCAAGGGAGCGCTCGCGCCGCAGCTCCCTTGGAACCTCGGCAACTGCGTCCTGCGTTGCCCTAACAACCTACATCCATGTAGGAGCCATGGCGCTGCTGCAAAATGTTTTTCTTTCTGATAAATAAATTCGTCGAGCTAACGTTCAGATAGCACTTCCATGTGCTAACTGAACTTTGCTGGCTTTCCGTCCCAGCAATAGCTGAAATTTATTTCTCATCCAGACATTTTGCCAAGCAGATTTAAGCTTCGTTCTAGTTTAGTGATGAATTCCGTTGTATTTGTCCTTCGACTGCTGCGCGCTCAGGATGATTGGCGAGTGGTAAATGACGATATCACCTCAGGGTGACTGGGGTGTGGTAAATGACGATTTCACCTCAGGATGATTGGTGAGTGGTAAGTGACGATATCACCTCAGGATGATTGGTGAGTGGTAAATGACGATATCAGCGGAGAACGCATACTGATTGGTAAATTGAAGTACCCGCTCGCACTGAGCTTGTCGAAGTGTGGAAGTTTAAAGTAAATAGATAAAGAAAAGAGCCTCGAGTTCAACACCACTCCCATAGAAGCGGATTGGTAATCAACTAGCAAAGCGTTTGATACGCGAAACATGGAAGTTGAGCGCTAACGTGATACAGGAAGTATCATCGTTAGGTATGTCAATAAGCGCTAGTTGATTATCAATGTTTTTCGCTGAGTAGGGCGATGAGGGAGTTGAAAGAGGGAAACAATCGATTTTTCCCTCTTTCCTGCTGTCGGCAGCCCGACATTGTTAAAGTAAGTTGATTGTCGAGGGTGCTCGACAGCACCCAAGGGAGCGCTAGCGCCACAGCTCTCTTGGAACCTCGGCAACTGCGTCCTGCGTTGCCCTAACAACCTACATCCATTTAGGAGCCATGGCGCTGCTTCACTTTGTTTTCATCCATGAAAACAAGTGCTGATAAAAGTTGGTTAATTCGGAATTTTCCTAAAGCAGAATTTTGCTTCATTTAAGTTTGGGGATTAATTTCGTTGTATTTGTCCTTCGACTGCTGCGCGCTCAGGATGACTGGTCAGTGGTAAGTGATGATATCAGCTCAGGATGAATGGTGAGTGGTAAATGACGATATCCGCTCAGAATGAATAGTGATAGGGAAGTGACGATATCCGCTCAGGATGACTGGTGATATTAGCTCAGGATGACTGGTGAGTGGTAAATGATGATATCAGCCAGACTTAAAGTTGAGAGCTAACTATAGATATCCGTCAAAGATCAAAGGAGATAGTTAACTATATACCCGCTCGCACTGAGCTTGTCGAAGTGTGGAAGTCTAAATTAAACCCAGCACTGACGTCGGCAGCTCGACATCCTATAATCACTTATGTGGACATATGCCCCGACAAGTAGTAGTTTGATAGTACGTAATGTTTATTTCTAACCTCCGAAGTATAAATTCATCGTGTTTTGATGTAATCTCAACATGGTCATAAAATGCACAAGTAAAAACAGTATATGTATAGCTAGCGTAAATTTAAGGTTTCTTTGATGTTAAAGATTGTTGTGATGCTTAGCTTGCTGTTCACGCCTTTTTCACTCCTTAGTAAAGAGTTTGTAATTGGGATCAACGAGCGAGATATTTTCCGTCACAAGGATGCAGAAGGTAATTGGTCAGGGAAAGACATTAAATTAATAGAGGCTGTTTTTCGTCGCACGCCTTATCAATATAGAATTATCGCTATGCCATGGGCTAGGGTGATAGAAGGCCTTAAAAGAGGTGATATTGATATGACGCTCGCGGCGACACTCTTGCCTGAAAGAAAAGAGTACGCTTATTTTACGGAAAATAATTTTCGTTATAGCCACCATATGCTTTTCGTAAACAAAGCCAAATTGAAGCTATTTGAGTCGGTAAAACAGTTATCCGATTTAACCGACGTTGATGTGGCTATTGCGACTTTACGCGGCGCTATTTATTACGAATCTTACCCCGCTTTATTAGAGAACAAAGAGTTTGCGAAGAGAATTATTTACATCAGCGAAGAACTCAGCATGCTAAATTTTGTGCTCAAGGGGAGAGCTGATGGTTATATTGATTCTGAATTAGAAGGTAAATATTATTTATTGTCGCAACCTGAGTACAGTGAAAAAATAGTCCCTCTTTTTCGTATTGCTCCCGATAACGAAGTAGGCGGTAAGCTGATGTTTTCTAAAAAAACAGTGACTACTAAGCAAGTAGAAGTGTTTGATAATGCCTTAAAAGATCTACATAAAAGCGGTGAGTATGAAGAAATATCAAAGCTTTATGAAATCAATAAAATAGATTAAATTTCGAAGCAAAGGGGCATAAAAGAGACAAAGTAGGGGCAAGGCATATATGCTTAAATTTAGCTCGCATAACCTGCATTGTTGCAGCGACTTTCGCCCCTAGTGCACTAATTGCCTCTTATTTACGCTTATGAATGCAGCGCAATGTGCGTAAAGCTCAGAGAACAAAGCTCTTATTCTGACAATTCTTCATCGTCTAATTCGACTTCCTTAGGCGTTCTGTGACCTGTCTTCGCCAATATTTCAATGTAAAAGCTATCCAGCTCTTTACTTGCAGCGTCGTCAATAGAACTATTCAGTGCCGAAACATGAATTACATCGGCTGTCTCAGCGGTGCTGCCATATTTACAATCAAAGTCCCAAAAATCTGCGCCTTCCGGCAATGTTTTGTTGCGCTCGCGCTTTAGGTATTTTTTCACTTCGTGCTTAATTGCGTCAACGAGTCGTGGTCTCTTAATTTTTGGGTGAACTAAAGAAAATGTTTTTCTCATGATGTGCCTTATATGATGAGGAGCGAAGCAAACTTGCTTCTGTTGCAGCTATTTTATCACGGAAATACGAGCATCAGCGCAATTGATTTAATTGAATATGATCAAGGTTGACGATGTTGTCTAATTATGTTGCGACAGGCAGCCTTATAAGGTGGTTAAGATAGGGCTAGTATCAGGCTTGTATCAGGTAATGGTTGTAGCTTTCTGAGTTTTAGGCGTATACTTAGTTTGAGTTTACAATTTGTTAACAAATAAAGGACTATGAAACGATAAGCCTAGGTTGTTAATTAAAGTGAAGTTTTTTGTACTTTTAATTTCTATTCTTCTTTCTTCAGCTTCTTCTGCAGAGGAGTTAATTCGCCATAAAGTATACGAATTTGCATCAATTCAATTCCTAATAGAACAGGAAATAGGGCGTATTGTTTTGCCGCAGATATATAAAAATATCGGCATTGAAATTGATATCATTCCGTTTCCTGGAGAGCGAGCGCAACTGGAAGCAAATCAAGGTAACAAAGATGGTGAAATAATGCGTATTTGGTCGTATGGTGACGAAAATGACCAAAGCGTAAGGGTTCCAACGCCATACTACTATTTAGAAACCGTTGCTTTTTCTCTAACGAAAAATAAGATCAGCGTCGAGTCCAGTGAAGATTTAAAAAAATACAAACTGGCTAAAATACGCGGTGTGAAACATACCAATAACATTACCAAAGGGTTAACCAATGTATATGTTATGAATAGTACTGAGAATATGTTCAAAATGTTGTTGAGTGGGAAAGTTGACATAGTATTGACGAATTCTCTGGATGGAGAAGTTGTTTTAAAAAGACTTGGTTTAGAGCATAAAGTAACGGGGGCAAAGCCATTGGCTACGCTTCCTTTGTATCACTATATCAACCAAAAAAATCGAAACTTGGTGCCTTTAATTAATGCCGAAATCTTAAGAATAAGAAATAACGGGGTACTAGATAATATGATTTCACAAGCTGAACAATTAGTTATTGCAAAGAATTAGTTATGAACGTTCGTGGAGAATTCCATAATTCCTTCACAATGATAGCTATGCTAACCGAACACAAAATTAAGCGTCGTTAGACTAGTTTGCTTGTTAGGCCATTCTGTGAGTAAATAACGAACAGATAGAGCGTATATTTTCCATAAAGCTGTATAGGTATTGAATTGAAAATTGCTGTTGCGTTGATTGCATTATTTTCGTTTTTTTTAAAAGCTGAACAGTTGACCTTTGTGGCAGAGGACCTTCCTCCGTATCACTACATCGATGAGAATGGTCAAGCAAAGGGCGCTTTAGTTGATGTTGTCAATGCGCTAGCAAAACACGCAAATGTTGATTACACCATCGAACTATACCCGTTCGCTCGAGCATTTAAATTGCTCAATGCAAAACCCAACTTCTTAATGTTTTCCTTATTGAAAAGCCCCAGCCGAGAACAGCAATTCGTCTGGCTAGGCGAGCTTATACATAACAAGGCATTTTTAGTTGCGTTAAAAAACGATAATCCCGAGTTAACAAGTTTGGCGCAAGCAAAAACCAGTAAAGTAGGAACAATCAGAGGTTATTTTAGCGAACGCTATTTGAAAAACGCCGGCTTTGAAGAAGGGAAAAATTTGTCGCTTAGTGTTGGTTATCAAACGCTTTGGCAGATGCTCTTTAATAAGCGCACCGATTTCGTGTTAACAAACGCTATGTCACTGAATAAAGAGTTGGCCGAGTTGGGCTATAGCATTGATGAGATTGAACGAAAGCTAGAGCTCCGTGATTTTCCGAATCAATTGCATCTAGCGGGGAACCTAGCACTCAGCCCCTCTATCGCTAACGAGCTAAAACAAGCACTTGTTACCATCAAGGAAAGCGGTGAGTATCAGCAAATTCTCGAACAGTGGGGATTGTATTAGCTTAGTTTGTTCTTTTTGGGCAAGCTGGACTTCTCGCCATTGAAGTAGGTCGACAAGAGTAAAACGCTTATTGTGACTCTCGCACTTTAATTTGTTCCAAGTACTTCGCAATAATTCCTTTATTCGCAATTTCCTCAAGCACACGTGAAACTTTTTGATGGTAAGGCCCCCATGCTGAATGCTTACTAATCGCAATATATTCATTAATCGTTTCGTTCTCGACAAGATCAGCCCGTACCAAAAGGTTGTTAGGATCCGCTGCCGCTTTTTGTATTTTTGGGGTTAATGACAAGTCAATCATTGCATCAACACGTTTATTCAGCACCATATTAATCGCCGATTGATAGTCGACGGTTTTAGTTTTTGACAGGCTTTCATCGTGGTCAAAACGGGGGAAATATTGATTTCCTCTTAATTGAACTAACGATAAAGCAGATAGATCTTCATATGTTGCTAGTTGAACAGGATTCTCTTTGTGTATCCAAAAGAAGAAATCGACTGGATGCGGGGCAAGCGCTGGCTTGATAAAGTGCATAAAGTTATCGCGCTCAGGTGTTTTAAATACGGAGAAAATTAAATCGACATGGCCTTTTTCTATAGCTTTTAAACACCTCGCCCATGGACAAGGGTAAAGCGTCAGTTTTACTCCTAAACGTTGTGCAATTTGCTCTGCAATTGGGTGCAGTGTCATAGCACGCACATTGCTCTGGGTACTATCGACAGCAAGGGTAATAGTTGCAGGCAGTGATTGGGTATTTGCTTTGGCTTTTTCTTTGGCTTTGGCGGCTACTGTAGTTAGCGCGGGATCTTCAGCATGGTCAGCAGCTGCTAAAAAAAAACTGCTTACTAAACTGCTCGAGAATACTAGGAAACCACAGAAGGGGAGCGTTAACTTCATTTTCATAGTGGCATAGTAACGAATTTAAGTGGAATGTGTACACATTATAATCAGGTGCTCGGACATAGGAATAGATAGCTTATTGCATGCAAAACTTTAAGAAATTAGATTAGTTGTCTTACTTGCTTAACTTGATGGTCAAATATCGCATTTAGCGCAGCGATCGTGTCGCTCGCAATATCAAAGTAGTCTGATTGTCTTATGTGTACTTTTTTAGTAACCAATAGCTCACTGTTTATTACGTCGCTTAACTTTTTCATTTTGTTGAAAGCATTGTTTAACAATCTGTCATGGGTCGCTTTTTCGTTTGAGGTACAGGTTAATTGACTCAGTATTTGTTCAGATGTTTGAGTAATATGCTGCTCTAAAAACGAAAGCCTGATTCGATCTACTTGACCGCAACTGCCTATCGTCGCCACGCCCGTGCCTATAGCCCTCGTTTGACCTACGTTTTCGGTTGTCATTATAAGTTCTCGCCATACATAACCTAAGGTAGGTAGCTCATTGATATTTGAGGCTGTAAGTTGACTACACTCGGCTTCGTCTTCCACTAGGTAAAGCAAATTGCCGATAAGTAAGGTATGTTGCTTAAAATTATTTAACGCATCACTTTTGTTGTTAACATGCTTTAATCGCTGCCAATGGTCTAGAAACGAAGCCCATCGGCAGTTTAACTGGTTAAGATTAGTAGCGTTTAATTTTTGTATCAGGACTGCGATGTCACGCTCTTGACTACGCAGCATTTTCTCAACGCTTCTGTCGCCATTTATGAGTGCCGAAGATAAACCTCTGTGTTGCTGGGTAAGGCTGATAAGAGATTTCAAATGCTCGATTTTAGCTAAGCCTGCCAATTGTCGTTTTTTCAATTTTTTCGCATTCAACTTACTGAATGTAAAAATTACGGCTGCTAGTGCAAAGAATAAAATAATAAACCACAACATCTAATGCTCCTTATACAGATGTTAATTGAGTTAGGCTTTTTAGGTGTTTCGCTACTGTTTCTGCTTGCTTGGCGACTTCAGCATTATTTCTGGCTCCGCTAACCACTTTTTCAACATGATGAGAGATTTCGTCGGTTGCAATTGCTTGTTGTTCTGCGTTGGTGGCAACGATCTCCATTTTGCTTTGTACGTCTGACGTTGCGTGTTCAATGGCCTGAAAGGACGTATCGACTTGTTTAGCCTGATGGTTACAATCGTCGGCTCTGTCTACAACTTTCGACATACTGAGCGAGATAGCTTCGCTTTGGAGCAATACTGACTTTACGTTCGAGACAATACTGTCGGCTGAGTCGCGTGAGTGATGTGCAAGTGCTCTAACTTCTTCCGCGACTACTGCAAAGCCCCTGCCCATTTCTCCAGCTCTAGCAGCCTCAATAGAAGCGTTTAATGCCAATAAGTTGGTTTGATCGGCAATACTTTGTATTGACTCTGATGTGCTTTCAACCACGATTGCCAGCTTTTTCAATGCGTCTATATCGCCTTGAGTTTGCTTGGCTTCTTTACTGACGGTGTCCAGGTTTTGATTTAACGTAGCTAAATTCTTTTGGCCTTGTTTTGCCGTTTGGTAAGCCGTTTGAGAAGATAGATGAACGTCTTTAATTCGAGCGTTTACGTCCGACAGTGATTGGCTCATCTCGACAATAGCTGCTGCTGTCGATGTTGTTGCATCTGATTGCTTTTTAACATTTTCTGTTACGCTATGGGCCGTATCTATAACTTGTGATGCGGAATACTTTACCTCTTCTAGTCTATCTTCGTTCTCGCTGTTTATTCGGCCTAATTCTCGATAAGTGTTTAACAGCTCATTAATGGCGGTGCTTGGTAAGATAGGCTCAAATTTTACTGTTCTAGAATCAAAGTGTTGAGTATCAATATTGTGTATTGTTTGGCTGAACTTGCTTAATTGTTGAGATAGAACAACGCCAGTTCCTGTGGTGACGTAAAAGATGAAGGCGAATATGGTACATACTAATATATCGCGAGAAGAATCTGGGGCTGGCAAGAAAATATTGATGCCGAGATTTATGCCTGATAAGAAAATAATGAGTGCAAGGGCTGACGTTATACCACTAGTTTTAATAAGTAAGTAAACAGGTAAATAGACTTTGTGATTCATTCATTATGGCTGTTTGTTCAACTTTAATTAATGAACTACAAAAACTATTCCACCTTTTATCTGATTGATATAAAAGCGTATTTTAAATTTATTAACCAATATCTGCGCCAAAGTGGGGCATTTATCGTTGTTTTTGTTGCAAAACAGCGAGCAGGGCAACAGTGAGTGTTGTTCTCTCGTAGCTTGTTGTTCATCGTTAACCTGCGATTTCTTATTCCGTTTACTCCCTAATAAAATTAGGCTAGCCCTTGGGCTTTATTGCTTAATGTCGCTTCAATCAACTTCTTAAATTCAGTAAAATAGCAGCAATTAAACCCCAGACTAGGTTAACGATGAAACGCGTTGTTTTATATATTACGGATAAATGCCCACATTGCCGTGAAGCAAAAAAATACTTAGACGATAATGGCATTCAATACCGATTAACCAATGCCAAGATGCAACGTGGCAGGAAAGAGTTAGATGCCATTGGTGCACGCTCTGTACCAGTGTTAAAAATTGGTAATGAAGTGATGATTGGTTGGAATTTAAAGAATTTTAAAAAGCTTTACGGTAGTAAGTAGCAGATTTAAACGTACGAGAATTAATTTAAAAACGTAGGCAAATTGATTGCAATTTGCCTACATTGTATGTGCTATCACTACTGTTTTGAAAAAAGCTTAAATAGCGAACGGCACCGGATTATTGTTTACCGTAAGTGCTGTGTTCTTGAACATAAAGTTACTCTGATATTCAGTTTCACTTTCGACAATAAATCCTTGCTGAATAAATGCCTGCAATAACTGAGGGACTTGTTGCTGAGCTACTTGGGCGATTTGTTCTTCGGTCATTTCTGCCGCATCTGGGTTAGAGCGGATTTGCGATTCCATGACCATTTGTGCCATGCTTTCGATAACTTTTTTATTGCCTTTAATCTCACCGTCAGCAGACAAATGCGGCAGCCAGAACATCGGGTTTTCGACTATGTTTGGTAACTGTGAAATTCCATTTAAGCGAGTGGTGAAATGACTTTCGAAAATACCGTCTTCAAGCGTTGCACGTAGGCTGGTAATTTTGAATTCAGGTTCGCTGGTCAGTAAAGGTAACAAGTTCTCCTGAGCGAATTTAAGTAAGTTCGCCTGAATCTCTTCTTCACTTCCTTGCGAGAACATTTCAGCATTGTCTTGATAAGCGGTAACAAACGTTTTACTGATGTTGTTAAGCTCCATAGCCAACGCCATGTCGGATGCTTTAAAATCTTCAGCGTTAACGCTATCTATCGCATAGGTTAATGCTAGGCTTGCTACATCTTTTGCTTCGTCTACTTTCGAAATAGCTTCGATAGATATGTTGTCTAGTTTAGCGTTAACGTCCTCTGCTTCATTGTTTAACCTGAACGTATTCACGGTAAATGTTGACTCAGAGTCGTAAAGCCCAGTTTGCAGCATATCGGCGAATGAGGCTTGTGCAACCATATCTACATCGATATCACCAATATACATTTTAACGTCTTCAACGGTGATGTTTGTCGGTTTTGATTTACCAACATAGCTTAGGCTACCACTGTCATAATCACCTGCGCCTTCAAAGCCTTCGTAACTTACGCGAACGGCATTCTCTTCATCGGTAATTGTAAATGGTTGAATTACATCAACATAACTAGTGTTGCCTAAAATATCTGTTAAAACGCTGGCATTGTAAAGAGGCTTCTCAGCATCCCAAGAAAGGTAGTTACGCAGATCTTGATGTGACAAATTCACAGACATGTTAACTAAACCAATGAGACTCTCTGCTTTAGTTAAAATGGGACCGTGTTGGGCATCGATATTTACATCAATGTAAAAATTATCGAGTACGCCCTGTACGTCGTCTGCACCTAGCTCAACAAAATCAATATTTAGTCGAACTCTGCCTGTGGTGTTAAACCAGTCACTGTTGAGCTCTGCAATTGTTGCTTGATAGCCGTGAATGGCGTTTACTTCAGCAACGATATCTTCAACTTGCGATTTTACGTGGTTAGAGACTAATTTAGGGGTGATAAGTGCAGCGGCTACCGCAATACTGCAGGCGCTAATAATGAGTTTATTCATTTCTTAAAATCCTTGTTAATATTTTTATTCCTCGCTGCGAGTATTACACACCTTGGTCTTTGTTAACATACCAGTAATGGAATTTAGTTGCTGTTTTTAAAGGGGTTATTAATTCTTACTTGAGAGAAAATCGCAATGCAGAGTTTGTTTGATGGTTATTTTTATCTATAGTCAGGATAAAACTATTTGGCTGTTTATATGCGACTGATAATTTGCAAACTTTCTTCAAATTACCAGAATGATGCTTGACCCTTACCTTAGGGGATAGTTAATCATGACCAATGTAACAAATGACGGACAGTACGAATTGCCCAACATGAATAAAGATAAGACTTACAGTGTGAGCCAAGTTAGCAGGCTGACAGGAGTTAGTGTTAAAGCACTCCATCATTACGATCAGAAGGGGCTGTTGGTTCCGCACAGACAGCAAAGTAATGGTTATCGCGTTTACACGCAAAAGCACTTGGTAAGACTTCAACAGATCTTAATTTATCGTGAACTGGACTTTAGTATTGATGCGATCAAATCGCTTTTAAGCTCCAATGATGATGAGTTGCTTACCACCTTAAGCCAACAAAAGGCATTGCTGCTAGACCGTCAACAGACATTGGCAAAAATGATTAACAGTATTGAGGTCACAATGAACAGCATTAAAGGTAAAGAAAATTTTGATATTTTGTTCGAAGACATTCCAAAAGAGAAAACCGAACGTTGGGGCAATTTGTCTCGAGAGCGGATGGGGGCAGTTGATGCTGACAAAGGGATGGCCAGTTTTGCGGCGATATCAGAGCAAGACATGCGAGCGTTTAAAGCAGAGAGTGACAGAATCACTTTGGCATTCGCAGAAACAATAGGGCAGGCAACTGATAGTGAATTGGTGCAAAAACTAACCCATGAGCATTATCAAATGTCTAATAATTTCAATAAGCTAGTGGCTGCAGCTAATGGTGTTGAAACAGTACCGGACTTGAGCGTAGAAGATTACGTGTACATGGCTAACAGTGTTGATTTAACTGAGGTGAACGAGTTGTGTGAGCACTATGGTGAGGGATATGCAGAGCATGCCCGTGATGCCATGATTTACTATGCTGAGCATACTTTACGGTCGTTATAGTTTGAGGGGGGTTGTAAATTGACGAAAGAAACCTCAGTTAGCTTACATTCTGTGTAGACATTCAATGCCAGCTTCTCTAATATTCCTCTTTTGAATAAACATATATCAATAAGGAATACCTAGGCGTGGCAATTACTTCATTAGACTTTTACGTAAAACGCATTCAAATTCTTGGCGTTATTTTCTTAGCTGTATCGATTTTAGCGTGGAGTGTCGATTTGCTCGGAATTGTCTATGAATGTCCTTATTGTCGTGTTCAGCGCAGCGTTATTGGTTTGCTGGGTATTCTGATGATAGTTAAGGGCTGGCATAACTGGATGACAACCTTTGTCGCTGCAGTTATCGGCTTTTTGGGCGCGCATGTTGCAGCGGCACAAAACTTTATGGGGTGGAAGAAAATTAGCTCAGCTACATTTGAATTTAAAGAAGATATTCTAATTGACCCATTTTTACTTTCTGGCGCCGCGTTATTCGCGATAATTGCTCAAGTCTTATTAATTACTTTATCTGCAAGAGAAAATAGCAAGGCTTAATAAGCTCTTAATAACTTATTTAGGTAGCTAAACACTTCACTTAACAAGCATGCTGATTACTCGACATGCTTGCTTCAGCTTTATCATTACTCTGCATTACTTTGTATTGCTTGGCATTATTAGTAGGTAGTAGCCAGTAGTTAGTTGGCGCTATCAGTTGGTAATTTGTCTACCTTTTCTGCCATTTCCAACCATGCACATCTAAATAGGTTTGTGCGTCTTTCGAAAAGCCCTGAATCTAATCGCTAACCACTAACCACTAACCACTAACTTTCCTCACCTAGGCCCCTTAACTTCGAGCTCCCAGTGATCTACACACTTTTATTGTGCGTATTTTAAACAGTGCTCATTGAGAGCTTAACGAGGGCAAACTGATGAAAAGATATTACTACTTATCTGATGACATTCGGGAAACGGTCGATATAAATAATCAATTATCGGCAAAAGGTATTTCAAGAAAAAACCTTCACGTTTATGGCCTGTCCGATGAAATTGCCACTCAATATGGTTTGAACACTATTCTCTCGGTATTCAGAAGTGACGTAATCCACTATATTTTAAGAGGTTTCATCCTCGGTTGTTTACTAACGGGAGCTGCGTGGCTTGGCGTCGGCATATTTTTTCCCGAGCTGGCCAGCTACTTACCTATGGTTGTATTGGTGGGTTTCCTTTTGACGGGTTTTATCTCATGGGAAGCAGGGCTTATTGGTCTTCATAAAGTTAATTACAAGTTAGTACCCTTAACACGTATGCTAGGTGGAAATCGCCATATCATTGTGATTGATGTTAGCGTCGAACAAGTTCACACCTTGATTGAAACCTTGAATGAGCACAAAAAAGTGAAAATGGTGGCGGTAGGCTCTTCGTTGGTAAACCCATTTTCAGAGCAAGAAACCATTTTGGGGTAATTCTGCCAGACGCTAAAAATGACACTTGAAAACATGTCACTTGAAAACACGGCATTGAAGACATATAACGTTTAATAGACGGTCAGTAGAGCTATATACGTGATTAACAGCTATTTTTTAACATTGATATTACTTTGCTCAGCAATGTTATTTGCTGACAGTGGGCATATCGATGCTGAAACGCAGTTAGTAGAGAAAGCGTATAATAGCTCAAGCGTTGAAACAGACGAACTTGATGCCGATCCCTCTTTAGATATAATCGCGTCAGCATATCCAGTAACCGATCCTTACCTGCCATCAGCTCAAAGCGACGCGGGCTTGGAAGCGGCTCTATCCACCTTTTCATTAACTCCCAAGCAAAGGGCACCTCCTGTTAAAAACGTTAGATAACCCACAATAACTAAACACGTTTTTTATATATAGAGGTTGCTATGAAAGCATTACATTTATTTGATATTGAGCAAGTCGACGAAGTCGTCTCGCCTGAAAAATTAGTTCAAACAACATTAGACTCGCCAGCTGCCGAGGTTTTTACTGACTTTAAAACTCATCGACCACTGACCGTCGAGGGAACGACACCAGCAGCAGATGCCTTAGATATGATGAAACAAGAGCACGTCAAGATGAAGATTGTTGTCTCGCCAAACAATGATTTTCTTGGTGTTATTAGTACGATAGAACTTACCGAACGCCTGATTGTAAGTGAAGTAGCGAAAGGGGTTCAGCGTCATGAAGTACTGGTCAGTGATTTAATGGTATCTAGAGATAACTTACGCGCGTTTGATTATGAACAACTGCAACACGCTAAGGTTAAAGAAGTTATTCAGGCGTTGAAAGACAACGGGTTACGCCATTGTTTAGTAGTGGATAGAGAACATCACCATATTCGAGGCGTAATTTCATCTAGCGACATTGCTAGAAAGCTTCGTTTGCCTGTTCAAATAGACGCGGTTATCTCGTTTAAAAGTATCTTTGAAGCCGTACGAGGTTATCGATACGCCAGCTAACAGGCGAAAAAGCTGAATACATTGTTATAGGGAAGTGTAACCGCTTCCCTTTTTCCTTCAGGATATATCTACAACAATGGTTTTTAGTTAAGTGCTCTTATAATTGCGATGATCGCGGTAACTGTACTTAAGGTTAAAATCCACTTACGTGCAAAATGCGGTTTGACGATACCTTGAAGCTTCGTTGAAACGTACAAGCCTAAACATACACCAGGGGTACTGATAGCCACCGCCTTCAGCGTTTCAAACGTGATTTCACCGATGCTTGCTAGCGTAACTATCGCGACTATATTCAAAAACATGAAGAATGCCGTGAGGTTGGCAACAATATTTCGGATTGCGCCATGTTGGTATAAAAGTGCGATTGGCGGCCCACCTACAGCTGTTAAGGTGCCCATAAATCCGGACGTAAAACCGGCGATAACATTCGTTATTTTATTTACTTTTGGCTTAAATCCTAACACTGAGATCAGTACGGCAGCTAGAATCAATAGCCCAAAAAACAGCTCAAATTGGTCTTTAGTTGCAACTTTCAAAATAACGCCAGCGAGCACTACTCCAATAAAGCCACCTTTCATCGCCCACGCAATTTGATCAAACTGCAAATGGCTTTTATCCCTAATCATCATTAAAACAGTTAATACTGTTGAAATGAGGATGAGTGGTGCCGGCACCAGCGCAGGGTCGATAAGGAAAAGTAATGGTGCACTGAACAACCCGATGCCATACCCAATTAGCCCTTGCAGTAAACTACCGCAAAAAATAACAAGATTAATCAGCAATATGGTGATGAGAGTAAATTCCACGTGGCGCTATTCTTTCTAAATTTAATAGAGTTTAAATTATTGGTTAGTAACGGAGTTATTTCTGTCGTTACAAGAAGCTAGGCATTACGCTAACTATAGCCTTTGCTTCAGTTCTCCGCCTTATTACTTGGGCAATGGCATTCAAATAATAAAGAGCAAAAATGCACCAGAAATAAAAGGGCGGCAAGGATAAAGGAGTGTCGGGCTAATGGCAAGCTTAATGCCCTTTAGCTACCGAAATATGTAAACAACAATAAAGAAGTGGGTGTTTTTCTGTCATCTACACAAAAGCGGCTCTGATTCTCTTATTTGGCGGTTGTACGTTCGCTACTAATGAGTTGTACATTTCTTACTTTGTGTTTAGCCATGACTTTTGGGTAACGGCCTGAGGCAATGCTATTGGCCAATGCTTTGTCAATCAAAGCAACCGTGCTTTCCGCTTGATTATGGGTTTTACTGACTGCAATATGTGCGGTGTATAGGTCGTAGCGATTGGTATCGAAGGCAATATCCTCGGCAATGTCATTTAATTCGGTAGCAAGCAAATATTCGCCATAACTTCGTGACATTACGAAGCCTTTTACTTTTTTATTGGCTAATAAATTTAGCCCTTCTTGCGCGGTGGTCAGTTGTAGCTGAGTTTTAGGTGAAATAAAAGAAACTAGGCTGTAATCACTAATCAGACGTACCGAAGCGATTGGCCCTGTACTGCCGCCTTTCTTATGCTTAAAAAGACCAAACTGATCCTGTCCTAGCGCTTGGCTAAACAGTGCCCATTTGTCTCTGCCTTGAAAATTGGCGGCTAGGAATAATCCATGGTGCTGACCAGTTCTTACCATCTCCTTAGCTCTAGCCCAAGGATAGACGTTCGCAACAACATCATAGCCAAGCAATTCAAGCTCATGGTTAATAATTTCCCAAGAGGCAGCATAAAACGCATAGTGCTTGACCATCTTGTCATGGTCGTGTCCGACAGCAAAACTTATCGTTTGGGCGCCGCTGGCTGCAAAACTGATTAAAAATAAAAGGTTAGCTACAACTTTTAACATGCTAATGCTCTCTGGAAGTTAGCGCGATTAATCTACGCTAGTGTATATTGCCACTTTAGCTGGAAAAGCCAGCGCTTGCAAAGCCTAGCAAGCACCTCATACTATGTGCTTTTCTAATTTTAGCGTATTTTTAGGCACATAAAAAAAGGAGCTCTATCAAGCTCCTTTTGTATCACCACTCCCTTAGGGAGAACGAATGGTTAATTATTTATTGTCACTCGTCTCTTTCTTGTATTTCTCGAACCAAGCTAGCGTGTGCTCAATCTTGGTGATCATACGTGAAGGACGTGAAGCAATACCATGGAAAGAGTCAGGTACCTTAACTAAGACAGTGTCAATCTTGCGAAGCTTAAGTGCTTGGTAGAATTGTTCAGTTTCAGCCATTGGTGTGCGTAAGTCTTCTTCACCTGTAATCAACATCGTTGGTGTCGTAACGTTACCGACTAAAGACATTGGCGAACGTTGCCAATAGTGCTCAACGTGCTCCCATGGCATGCCTGGGAATTGCGTTGGAATTTGGCCTAATCCACTATCCGCTGTGAGAACTTTACTTAACCAGTTAATGACAGGTTTTGCGACAAGCGCCGCGTTAAAGCGGTCGGTTAAACCAATTGCGTAGGCTGTTGCAATACCACCAGCTGAGCCACCTGCGATAAACAAGTTGTTCTCGTCGATAAAGCCTTTGTCGATCATCGCATTTACACCAGAGTCGTGATCAGCAAAGTCTTCTTTTGAGCTGTACTTATATTTAAGTAACATGGCAAAACGCTCGCCGTACGAACTACTGCCGCGGTGGTTATCGTAAAATACTACGTAGCCTTCTTGGGCAAAGCGTTGCAGTTCAGCAGAGAAGTGAGGGCCGTACGCTAGGTGTGGACCTCCGTGAATTTCAATGATCAGCGGGTATTTTTTCTTCGGGTCGAAGTTAGGTGGTGTAATGTACCAACCTTGAATCTGTTCCTCATCAAATGATGACTTGTAGTTTATTTCGTGCACTTCACCCAGTGACTTATGCGCAAGTAAATCTTCATTGAGTTGAGTTACCTGAGTCACTTTACCTTTAATTGATACCAAAGCGACATCAGAAGGGCGGTAAGGAGAACCGTGACTAAAAGCAATTGTGCCAGAGCTGTTAGCATCAAATTCACCACTGATGTATGGACGACCTAGTGTTGTACCGGTAACCGTATCGGTTAAATCAGAAATTTTACCTTTGGTCGTAATTGTCGCTATTTTACGCTTACCAAAGTCGTCATAGGCAAAGGCTAATTTTGACGAAGAAATCCATTTTGGATTCATAATAGAACGGTCAAAGTCAGATGCAATTTCTTTGCTATCTTTCGACGACCAATTCATCATGTTCAACTTGGCGTTGCGATATGGATTTAGCGCATTAGACGTAGATAAAAACGCTAGTGTTTTACCATTGTCAGAAAACTCAGGGTTATACTCGCGACCTGGCGCTTGGGTAAGTTGCGTAAGTTCACCGTTGCTAACATTAACTGAATATAAGTCTGACTCTAAACGTTCATACTCCCAGTCTTTAGAGCGGTTTGCTGAGAAGACAATATTTTTCCCGTTATTGGTCCACTCTAGCTTACCTCTGTGATGGAACTCGCCAGATGTCACTTGACGCGGTGTGCCACCTTCTGCTGGAATCACAAAAATCTGCTCGTAGCCTGGCGTTACTAAACCACGGCCGTCTGCTTGGTAGTAGGCCTGGTCGATTACAATTGCCGGTTTTGACCATTTTGCACCTTTTGGTTTCTTCGGCATTTTTGCCAACGAGGTACGTTTAGCTTTTACTTTGTGATGATAGGCAAACCATTGACCATCTGGTGACCAAGTCAGGTTGCTGATGTTTCCTTGGATTCTACTAACAAGCGCGGTGCGATTTTCTTTGATGTAATGAACATGTACTTGCGTAGAGCCGCTTGAGTTACTTAGAAACGCAATTTTTTCACCGTCTGGTGACCATTTTGGTGAATAGTACTGATTCTCGTCGGCAAATAGTGGAATCTGCGTTTTGCTGTCTACGTCAACCATCCAAAGGCTGCGATTTTTGCTGTCCTTCATGATGTCGTTTGAGTTGCGGATATACACGAGCTTTTCACCATTAGGCGAAACTTTAATGTTACTCGCATACTCAAGGGCAAATATGTCTTCAGCTTGGAAGGTATCGTTAGCAAATACCGCGCACGAGGACAGTAGGGAGGTTGCAAGGGCAATCTTGCCGAGCTTTTTAATCATGAATTCGCTCCTATAAATTATCACGATGGCAAAAATATGCCTTTGAAAGAAAGTGTTGGCAATGCTAACACGCTAAATCGCGTTATTTTTCCGATAATTGGAAAAGGATAGCCTAATTCTGGTGCGTTTCCTGTTCAGCGATTGTGAGAACGAGGTGTTATTGAACGCTAGACTTGTTTGAAAATGAATCGTGTAAATTCTAAAAAAAGCCAGCTAGACGTTTTCGCCTAGCTGGTGGGAATAACGCACATAAATGTGCAGATTGGGAGAGTCAAAAACATGTAACAGAAGTTCGCGCATCCATGCGCTGTCCCGTCCACCTGCTTCCATCAGGCAATATTGTTAGTTTGTGTTAAGTATCGGCTTGGAGTTCCAACACTCGGCAAAGAGAGCATTTTCGCGAAGGTGCTGAAATTTAATTGATACCTGCTGTACGCGCTTGTATCTAAGGCTTAACTCAAACTAACGAGGGAGAGTATAACGCATTAATTTACAAATGCAAATGATAATGGTTTGTATTTATGGGTTTGTTATGTAGAATGGTTCGCAAGCTCGAAATAAATCAGTGTCTGTTTGATTATTAGGGTCTGTTGATCTTTCAGGGTTAAACTTTGTTCGAGTTAAATGCATTTTTATCGCGGCACTTGCGATACGCATAGTTATTCTACGCACAGAGCAAGTACCGATTATTATGCTCCTGCATAATCTTAGTACCTGCATCCATGCAGGCATCAATGAGAAAAATGTATTTAAACGAATCCCTTTTACTAGATATTTGGGACAGCATTTATGATGCCTTTCTACTGTGTTATCGCTTATTTATGTGGAATAACCACACGGCATAAGCTCTGCCTTGTATAAATACATCATAAATTGCTGCAAAAATAGCCTCGAAAGATCAACAGACCCTAAGGTTTTTACGTCCAATTTAGCACTAGCGACAACTAGCAATTGAAGACGAAACAAATAGAAGATGTAAATGTAGGTCCGCCAATAGCCAATATTTACTCGCTGAGGCCAATGTCGAGCCCAGGCGTTTATAGGTGTCATGATATCGGCTTTCGCAGTGGCCGATATCATGACACTAACGCCTTCTTATCTTGCACTTATCTACCGCCGTACAATTATTCTTGCCTTGAACTTACTTTTGTCATGACGTTACTTTTACCGTGAAGTTACAGTGGACGAGCTATTTTAAATGGTTCTGTAATACCCGCGTATTCGCTAGCGCCCAGACGTGCGAGCGGTTTAACGGTATCTGCATGTACTTTAATTCTATCGTTTGCGACTGTGGCAACTTTAGGGGTTATGTATAGTTGCTTAACTTCTACAAATATTAATGACTGCGGTACGTCACCTAGTTCTTTTACCTCAAATAATTCACAGCCATAAGCAATGTCACATTGTGCGAGGCGAGGGAGGTCAAATCCTTCAAAAGGCACTGTTGATAAACCGTTGGCCTTTGCCAAGTCTAACTCTGATTCACCGTGATCTAATGAAGCGGCGGTTTCAGTGACTAAATCTGCTTGGCTTTCGTTTGCGATGTGAATAACCATTTTGTTATTAGCTTTCACATTAACCAAAGTGTCCTTGAACTCACCATTCGGTTTCTTACCCACGGAAATCATTAGCAGCGCAGGGTTACTTGATACAGCACAAAAGTACGAGAACGGAGCCAAATTTAAAATTTGCTCATTGTTATTTCCCTCTGAACTGGTTAATGCCCAAGCGATAGGGCGAGGGATTATCGTCTGTGTCATTAAATGATAGCGCTGAGTGGGGCTATATGTTTCAAAATCAATGATCATAGAAATTGTATCTTCTTGGTTTCTTAAATTGTTTTTTAAAAATCAGCATTGTTATAACACGGTGTCGGGGTTGGCTCTAGCTGTCAATTAAAAACAGCGTCAATCAAATGAATCTAAAACTCAAAGCTACGCCTTTGGGTTGAAAGGTGAGGAGCTGCGGGACGATTCAATGTCTTTTAAAAAGTTGTTAATAAAAACTTGAAAATATAAATGATAATGATTATCGTTTATATAAATGATGCCGATTTAAGTTTAGGTTTACAACTCTTATGAGAATTCTCACAACGATTACGACAGCAATTGTCATTATGGCTGCTACTTTTTCAGCTGATACCGCGGCTAAAAACCATGAAGTTAAACTCCTTACAGCCGACACCAATGGCCAAACTATGGTGATGTCACCAGGGTTTTTGAAGGTTGAAAAGGGCGATACAGTGACTTTTGTACCAAGTGATGTAACGCACCACGTTGAATCTATGTCGATACCAGCTTCGGCGAAACCATTCAGTAGTGAAATGGGTAAGTCGTTCACCATAACCTTCAACGAAGAGGGCGTGTACCTATACAAGTGCACACCGCATTTTGCTCTTGGCATGTTAGGCGTTATTCAAGCAGGCAATGCCAGCAACCTAGAAAAAGTAAAGTCAGATTGGACGAAAGCAAGCTCGGGCGTTGTGATGAACAAAGAGCGCGTTGATCAATACCTTTCGAAAGTTAAGTAAGTAGAGGTTTTATGCAAGAACATCAATGGCAAGACTTGCTTAAGCAAGGCAACGATTGCTTTCACGAGCAACGTTGGAATCAGGCAGAGTTTTATTACAGTGAGGCATACGACTTACTGGCATTTTCTTATCGAGCGAACCCACTATGTTCGCAAACTTTAATGGCATGGATTTGTGCTTGCCATAATTTATCTTCGTTATATGAACAAATGCAGAACATTGATTTAGCGTTGCGTTTTGTCATGGTGCCTCATGAGTACTTACTGGATGTTTCCCATGCTGATGTCGACAATGAAGACGTTAAATTAATTGCGTTTAAAGGCTTAAGTTTAACGCTGCCAGCGATTTTATCATTCGCGAAAAAACACCCCATATGCGAAGACTGCCTTCAAAAATTTACCTCACTTCAGCAGTTGATTGACCACGATGAAAAAACGATTCACTAACGATAGCCGTTAGATGTATTCACTAATGATAAAGGAGATAGACAACCATGTTACGACTTAGTTTTAGTATTTTATTATTGATGATGTCGTTCGCGACATATGCACACCCAGGTCATGATCACGGTTCGCCGATGGCTGCCTTAGTTCATTTATTGTGGCTAGCTCCGCTGTTTATTGGTGCATTAGCATTTCGCGCTTACATGTTGAAACAGAAAGCACAGCAGAAAAACAACCACCAAGATTAATTTGAAATATTTTAGCTAGGATTTTAGCGCTACAGACTTAAACCGGTGGCGAAGAGAGGAAACATGATTTTTGAGCTTTTAGAAAAATTAGATGCTAAACAGCCGTTTGACCAAGCGTCAGCACATTGCGATATTCCATGCAAAATCTACGATCCCAGTAGTGCGCAAATCGCTGTGCTAACAATGATTCGTATGGTTGATTTATTGGAAGAATTAAAGGCGCACGATACTTTGTCTTTTGAGCAACAAGCAACATTTAATCGCCTTGTAAGCGAAAAAGAAGAGCACGGTAAAAAAGTTAAAGAAGAAATACGTGTTATCTGGGGTGACTACATTAAGAAACCTCAACTTGAGAATCATCCAGTGTTGCATGAGCTCGTGCATGAAATCATGCTAGCAGCGTCTTTCGCCAAACAACATATCGACAGAGCTGCGACCATTGCATTGCTTGAGAAAGTGAACACGTTTGCGGAAATTTTCTGGCAAACCAAAGGAGTTGCGGTATTTCGAGCGACTTGCCCTTATCCGCCGGCAGAAACTGTAGTTTACCCCGACTTAAAGCCATAGTGCGCACACAAAATAGTGGATTTTACGCAATGTTAGGTATGAAAATCTGGAAGGTTAAAGGGCAAAGTATGGCGCCCGTTATTCCTCCTGGTTGTTTTGTTCTGGCAACCAAGTGGCTCAGTATTTTCCCGATCAAAGAAGGGCAGCGCTTGGTTATACAGCACCCGACATACGGCGTGATTGTAAAAACCGTAGCATGCATCGACCGCAATGGATTGATCTGGTCTAAGGGAGAGAACGAAGAAAGTTTGCCCGTTGAACGATTGGGACCCGTCAGTAAAGAGCAAGTGTTAGGTCGCGTTATCCGAATCTTCAAACCAAACTAGGTGTAAGCATGACGCCAACCTTACTTCAATTCACAAGTTTGATTGAGCAAGTAAAAGCACGATTTGCGAAATTTACACTGTCAATGCCTGGTTATCGTCGTATGCTGCTTCCTGTTTTACTCGCTGTTTTGTTTGTGCAACCCGAGATACGGGACATAGTCGTTTCTTCGCTCGCCGATGCATTCTGGCAGGTATCTGTATTCGTTGCGATGACACTGATGGTCTATCACCTTTTTGCTGACAACATCAGTCGTCTATACACCAATCAACAAGGTGAAACGAATTCACTCAAACAAATTATTGTCGCAAGCGCTATGGGAATGCTGCCAGGTTGCGGTGGCGCAATTGTTGTCATAACCCAGTTTGTCAGTGGCAAAATGCGTTTTGGGGCAGTCGTGGCTGTGCTAACAGCGACCATGGGCGATGCGGCTTTCCTGTTATTAGCAGCAGAGCCTTTAACGGGAGGGGGGGTGCTTATTCTGTGCTTTGTTGTGGGTATCGTTTCAGGCAGCTTTGTTAATGCGATACACGGTCAAAGTTTCTTAAGAAATACGAATGTAGACAGCGCCGACACGTTTTCACAAGCTTGTGCAAAAAAACAAATAAAGCCTGAAGCTGACGGAGAGGCGAAGTACAAAATACGAACCCCGATTCAAATGAAAGTGCAGGGCGTGCTTTGGCAATGGCTAATGATACCTGGTGTTTTTGTCGGTTTGCTTTTTGCTGGGCAAATAGATGCTGCAGCTTTCTTCTCGCTAACCGATAGTCAGCTACAATATCTTGGAGCTGGCCTAGCGTTCACTTTTATTGTTTTGTGGGCGTTAACTAGAGAAGTGACTAATTATGAATCTTTGGTAGCGGAAGACAAAAAAGCGCGTCAAGACAAGGCATTTCAAAAAGTCGCGTTGGATACTAACTTCGTCACTAGTTGGGTTGTCGCTGCTTTTCTTTTGTTTGGACTTTTTAATCACTACAGCAATATTGATCTGGCAGCGATGATTAACCGCTACATTGTGCTAGCGCCGATGGTGGCTGTTGTTATAGGTATGATACCAGGTTGTGGACCACAGATTATCGTCACCAGTCTATATTTAACAGGGTCTGTACCGCTTTCGGCGCAAATAGGTAATGCCATCAGTAATGATGGTGATGCATTGTTTCCGGCAATCGCTTTGTCTCCGAAAGTTGCTTTAGTTGCCACTTGTTATTCCTCTATTCCTGCGCTTATCACTGCGTATGCTTACTTTTGGCTGTTCGAATAATCGTTCAGCCAAGCCCAAGATTTTAAATCGCCCGCATTTTATCTCCTAGAGAAAACAAACAATACTTCATTATACCTATCTTTAAATGAAACTGGTGTTTACAATCCAAATGATAATTATTATCATTATCGATACGTGATGAATGGAAGCGTTTTCTGTCTCTCTTTCACAGCGCTACCGAGTCGTTACGGATATAAAAAATTATTGCTAAACAAATGTTTAAGCCAAGTTGGCCTGATCTTGGTTAGCACTTTGTTCTTTGAAATAAAAATAACACTAAGGTAAAAATGTGAATAAATTCAAACTATCTTCGTTGGCGATTGCGCTCTCTATTTCATCGTTAGCTTATGCTGATGACAATAAAGACATGGAAGTTATCGAAGTAAAAGGTAGCTACCTTCAAGGTTACAATGCACACAGTGCAAGCGGTGCATCGCGCCTTGAACTGGATATCATTGATATTCCGCAATCGGTATCAGTTATTACTGACAGCCAAATGAGTGATTATCAACTTAATGATATCGATGCGGTACTCGATACTGCAACAGGCGTAAACGTAGAGCGTATAGAAACCGACCGTACCTACTATACCGCTCGTGGTTTTGATATCACGAACTTCCAAGTTGATGGTGTTGGTTTACCGTTGACATCGGGTAACAATCACGCTGACGAAGATACATCTGTATATGATCGTATCGAAGTTATTCGAGGCGCCAATGGCTTGATGACAGGTGTAGGTAACCCGTCGGCTACGATTAACTTTATTCGCAAGCGCCCAACTGCTGAGAACGATTTCAATGTTAGTGCACAGCTTGGTAGTTGGAATAAGAAACGCTTTGAGCTAGACGCAACATATAACTTCAGCGATAGCACGGCAGCCCGCGCTGTTGTCGTTACCGAAGATGCCGAGTCTTACTTAGACCGCTATGAAACGGCGAAAAACATCTACTACGTATTCTTGCAGCACAAATTCTCGGAAAGTACAGAGCTTTCAATTAGCCATGTGGTTAATGATAGCCAAGCGACTGGCAACAACTGGGGTGCAAATCCATTGTTTTACACTGACGGCTCTGCAACAGACTATGACGTCAGCACAAATACGTCTGCCGACTGGTCGAACTGGGATGTTAAAAAACAAAATACCGTGATTGAGTTGAGTCATAACTTCGATAATGGTTGGAACTTACGTGGTACATACTCGCGCAAGACAACTGACGAAGATACTGAGCTGTTCTACGTTTACGGTACCCCAGATAAAACGACAGAGCTCGGTTTGTTCGGCTACGCAAGTGAATACGATAACGACGACGAGCATGATTTATACGACCTTTATTTAACAGGCGACTTTGACGCGTTTGGCCGAAACCACGAGTTTGTTGTTGGTGCAAACCACTCATCAATGGAAGGGGAAGAAGTTTCACTATACGACTACACCACTGGTGCTGGTTTCCCTGTTATGCCACCGTTGACTGAATGGAATGGTAATACGCCTAAGCCAGTTTTTGCTGATGGTTTGACTGGCTCAGACCGCGATGTAGAACAAACATCATTCTACTTTACTGCGCGTTTCAGTGTTACTGACGAGCTATACCTCTTAACGGGTGGCCGTCAGAACGAATGGGAGTCGAAAGGTGAAGCATACGGTGCAAACTTAAACGACAGTTATGACGACTTTATTCCATACCTAGGTGCGGTATACAACATTACTGATAGCACAGTAGCTTATGCGAGCTATACGGAAACATTTGTTGCGCAAACAGAAACTGATGCGAAAGATCAAGGACTAGATCCAATCACGGGCGAGAGTAAGGAAGTTGGTATTAAAACGACCTTATTTGACGACAAGTTACTCGTAACAGCTGCCTACTTTGATGTTGAACAAAATAACATAGCCACTGAAGACCCTGCTACAGCTGACTTACCACCAGAGCAAAAGCGCTATATTGCTAATGACGGTGTAAGCTCTTCTGGTTTTGAAATCGACATTGCTGGTGAGGTATTGCCAGGCTTACAAACAAGCGTCGGTTTTACTAGTTTTGATATCGATGTACCTAAGTCTGGTGATGAGAACATTGCCAATTATACGCCTGAAATGCTGTTCAAATTTGCTGCAACTTACAGAGTACCTCAAGTTGAAGGTCTAACTGTGGGCATGAACACCCGTTGGCAAGATGACATCTCTCGCAACCAAGGCGTTGTTGGCGCTGGCTTTGCGAATGAAGGTGAAGAGATTGTCACTAAGCAAGACTCCTATGCCATCGTAGATCTTATGGTGCGTTACGAGATTGATGAAAACATGTCGTTAACCTTAAACGCAAACAATGTTACCGATGAAAAGTACCTTACTAGCCTTTATTGGGCACAAGGTTACTACGGCGCTCCAGCCAACTACTCATTGACATTTAATTGGTCACTATAGCGACCTCGTTAATCAAATTGCAAAACATCGCTTAGGCGGTGTTTTGCTGTTTATAAAAGGGCACATAATGAGAAAAACGTTATTTAAGTGGCATTCGATTAGCGCATTGATAGCGCTGATCCCCATCATGATTATCGCCGTTACTGGCAGTATATTGGTTTTTAAAGTTGAGATTGATACTTGGCTAATGCCGGCACATATGCAGGTGGAGTTCACAGAGCAAACCCCGCGTTTGAATTTCAACGAATTGATTGAAAATATTGAAGCTAAGCACCCAGGATTTTTAATGGGTAGCTGGGAAATCTTTGACGGGGCTCCGGAGCAAGAAATGGCTAGGGCTGATACCGCTTATGTAATAGAGAAAACGACAGGGTATTGGCACAAACTGTATATTAATCAATATACTGGGGAGCTATTGTCAGCACCTGTTACTGTTGTTCATGACTTTACAGATTGGTTGCTTTCATTGCATTACACGTTTTTATTGGATTTCACTGGCACTGTTATTGGCGCAGTGATGTCGATTATTCTCTTTTTCCTTGGTGTTAGTGGCATTATTTTACATAAGCAATTTTGGAAAAAGCTCTTTACGTTGCGCTTTGGCGCCGCTAAACGTGTGTTCTTTAGTGATGTTCACAAACTCTTTGGTATCGTATCCTCGCCAGTAATACTCATCGTTGCCCTGACAGGTGCCTATTTTAATATCTATGCGGTAGTGCACGAAATTGAAGAGCACTCAGAGCCGCACCCACTGATAACTCGAGCACTATACAGCGACAATGTAGATTTTCAGCATCTACTAGATCGCACAGAGACTGATTTAGATAATTATCGCCCGACTTACATGACTTTCCCATTCGAGCCGGAGTTACACATCACATTTTATGGCGAAGTGCCAACCGGCAACCCTCTCACAAGTGAATATGCGAGTATGCTGACCTACAGTCGCGATACAGGTGAGTTGATGAGTAGTTATGATATTCGCACGGCACCTGCGATCAATGTTGTCGTCGACACATTCAGAAAACTACATTTTGGCTATTTTGCCGGTTTGCCAAGCAAAATAATTTGGGCGGTCTTGGGATTAACACCTCTATGGCTATCACTTACTGGCTTGTATTTCTATTGGTTTAGAAAACACAAAGGCCGCAAAAAACGATTGCCATCACAAGCGGCACAGCTTGGCTAGCTCGGCATTAGCGTTTGGCGCTTAACGCGTTCTATTGCGCGGTACAAATAATGAATAATGTGACAGCGTGCGAAGCGCTGTCTATGCGGAATGATATTAGGTTGACGGTGCTGTCTTGGCGCAGGTTAATTAAACCGCCAACTAGGGGACGTAATTAGCGGTTCATGATTTTTGGTCGGTAGTCCGTAGTAGATCGTCGGCAGTATAAAGGTTGAAGTCTCCAAAGTAACTTTCGTAAGTAACTTAAGCTGTTTCAACCTATAGAATTTCTATATGCCTGCCGCTACTTTTACTTGGCTAAAGTGCTCTAGTACTTCTTCTAACTCGTGTTCAATTTGTTCACGAGTCTCTTTACTGTCAGCCTTAGTTTTAGCGATAACAGCCATTGTTGCAGGGTGAACGAGTAGATCTTTTGCGTGATAACAAGAAGCTGATTTTACTGGCGGTAATTTTCCATCTGCGTGGTAGTCTTTTTCGATGTCATCAAGTGATAGCGACGTCATGCTGTCAGCAGCGGCTAAAGCTGCTTTTAAGTAATCAGTACAGATTTCATGCTTTTTCATAAATGCAGGCAGAAGCATGGTCGATAGCTCAGTTAATTTCTCACTTTTTTTTGCTAAATCTTCCAGCGGCGCTGTTGAAACTGTGTTGTTAATGTCGTCTGCAAGTGTTTGATAAGCATCCCAGTTGTGAGTTTCGTGGGCATGGCCGAATGATGCGGATGAGAATAGTGCTGCGGCGCTTAATATTGTTAATTTTTTCATCAGTTACTGTCCTAAAGTGTTACTTAAGGCTTTGGCGAATTACTACCATAACCCCTTTGTCATATTTTTATCACACTTTACATGTAAATAAAAACAATTCTTATTTGAGTTATCAAATATATCAACGTAACATTGGCTTCTAATTTCAAACGCCAAAAGAAAAGGGCACGAAAAGATGCAACAGAGCGACACATTGACGCGTCGCAGCGTATTTACCTCAATTAAATCCCGCAATCTTGCCGGGGTATTGATGGCATTCATTACCTGCGTAATCCTCATTCCTGGTATGACAACGTACTTGCCGTTTAGTGCGGCTGATCAAATTGCGGTACCGATTTTACTGTTTCCGTTTATATGGACCGGATTATGTGTTTATAGCTACCTTGCAGAGAAGGCGTGGCACGCTTGGGCATTGATGTTGGTACTTTCGCTAAGCCATGCAGGGCTTTGTTATCTGGCGCTAGTAGGCTAGGGATCTAGGCATAAATATGAAAAGTAAAACGATTAAAAAACTTTATACGCTTCACAGCTGGGTCGGTGTTATCACGGGGATCTTGCTATTTGTCATTGCATTTACGGGGGCTGTATCGGTATTCGGTCGACCAGAGATTAAATTATGGGCAAATCCCGAAATTCGTGCGTTAGCCCCGGTGGATACCGTTAAGATTGAGCAACTTATTGAAGAATACTCAACGAAAGTACCTGAGCATTACAAAGAAGAGATAATTGTCTTTTTACCAGGGGTTCGCTCTTCTACGGGTCTGTTCATCATGTTTGAATCACATCACGGTGATCCAATACCTGAAGATCTGAAAGTTGCAGAGGGGGAAGCACCGAAGCGCAACCCAGCAGTTGCGACTATTTTTGAGTTTGACCCAAACACCTATGAGCTAGTCAAAGAAAAATCTGGGTTAGTGTCGGAGTTGTTCGCTAACAGTCAATATGACATGTCTGAGTTTATCGTGGGGTTCCATGCTGACCTTCACATGGGGCGTCCCATTGGCTTGTTAACGACCGGTGTGCTTGGCTTAACGATGATGCTTTCAATTGTTACAGGTATTTTCATCCATCGTAAGATTCTTGGTCAGTTCTTTACCTTTAGGCCGCGCAAGAATAATAGCTTAATGCTCAACGATGGGCACAAGGCCATCGGCATGTGGGGGTTGTTGTTCAATTCAGTTATTGCATTTACCGGCGCATTTTTAGGGTTGGCAATTGTCGTATTAGTCCCCGCTGCGGCGTTTGTTAGCTTTGGCGGCGATCAAGATAAGCTCATCGAAACCTTTACTGCTGTGCAAGAGCCTGTTATCCAAAACATTGCGCAATCGACGTCTGTGTCAGCGGCATTTGAGCATGCATTCAAGCTAGAAGAAGGCACTACCGTAGATCGCATGACCATTATGGGGTACGGCGATAAGAGTGCAATGATGTACTTGAGTGTTCGAGGTGGTGAGAGTGTGGCAGCACAAACCGCGGTATACAACGCAGATGCAGAATTCCAAAACATCTTCAGTAACTTTGCCCGTTTAGACGGTTACACAGGTGCTATTCTTGACGTTATGTTTCCACTGCATTTTGGTAATTTCGGCGGCATCTTCGTTAAGTTAATTTGGGCGATTTTAGGCTTAGGAACGGCACTTCTGCCTCTGACCGGTCTCATGCTTTGGATGGAGCGTGGGGTAAATGCGGCTAATCCTAGATACAGTATGAGAACCTACCAACGCTTCAATCGACTTATTGTCGGTGGTTGTGGTGGTATCGTTATCGCTACCATTCTTTTATTTCCATCGAATGTATTTCTAAAGTATGTGATAGTTGTCGATAACGTTGGGCCAGCAATTTGGTGGCCGTTCTTTGGTAGTTGGTTAGCCATTTTACTTGGTGCGTTTATCGTAAAATGCGAAAAGAAATTTGCAAGGCAGTTAGTGGTTGCGACCTCAATACTGCTAATGGCTGTTCTACCTATTGACCTTGTTGAGTCTGGCAAAGAGATGGTCGCTAACTTTGCCTATGGTCATCAAGTAAGCTTGGGTATCGATATCGCTTGTTTATTGATGGGTGTATACCTACTTAAAGCGCTAAAAAAATATAGCGTCAATACGGAAAAGCAAGCGGCGATAAGTGTAAACAATGTTATCGCACAGGAGGGTGTGTAATGACGATCTTAGCTATATTACTTTCGATAGTCGCGATTTATTTTCTAGAAGAAAACAATGCGCTTTCATCAAAGCTGACGAGTTGGCTGCCCGCTATCTTTCTATTTGCTGGCTCAATAGTACTGTTTTGTTTGGACTACGGTGTTATGCGAGGCATATTTGTGTTTATCGGGTTACTTAGCCTGTTAGGTACAATTGTGACCTTATTACCTTATCGTTTTTCCCTTGGTAAAACTTAGTGAACGGTTTTTTATAGAGCAGTTAATGTCACCCTAAAATTCACCCGTAAAGTATTAAACGCTAATAAAAAAAGCGAAGCCATTGGCTTCGCTTTTTACTTCCTTGTTTTAGTCACAATTAACTAAACTGCGACATGCTAAGTACCAACTTAGAAGGTAAATTTAACGCCAGCGCGGAAAATTCGACCTAATGGGCTGTAGGTACTTGGGAAGGTGTTACCAGAGTTAAACGTGGTAGAACCTGCCTCGCCACCCACTACCGGTGGATCTTCTTCCGTAATGTTGTCAATACCGAAGGTTAGCTTAGTATGCTCACCTAAGTTGTAGCTTGCGAATAGGTCGAAGTAGTCGTATGAATCAATTGATCTAAACGCTTCAAATGATCCCGCTGCTTGCTCTTCTTCCATATCGATAGCACTTGTATGACGCCACAATAATGAAACAGTTAGGTCATCAAGGTTCCAAGTTACACGTTGGTTCCATGTTGTTTTCGGCGTTGGTGAACAGTTGTTACCGTACTTGCCTAAACAATCAATAATTGGCAACACGTCAGACGATTGACGTTCGTTAGTAAGATAGTGGTTCACATTGGTTGCAAACTTCAACTCACCCATGTCTTCTAAGCCAACATCGAAGTACAAACCTAACTCAACACCTTCTGCTGTACGGTAGCTTAGGTTCGTGGTGTAAGTCTCTATACCCGAACCAGCAATTGTTAAGTCACCGCCAATACGCTGAATTTTTTCACACTCAGAGGCAATGCCGAATTGATAACATGCATTGATAGTTTGTTGTGCAGTGAAAGTGCCAATGGTGTTGTCTACTTCAATATCGTAGTAGTCTAATGTGAATTCTAAGTTCAGTAATTCATCATTGGTATACACAAAACCAGCGGTAAATGTTTCAGCTTCTTCCGCTTCTGGCAACTGATCAGGGTTAGTACCTGTAAAGGCATTAACCTGACCAGAGATAACATCCTGTACTTTACCAACTTGTGCGTCTGTCATGCCTGTTGAAATACATAGTTGACGTAATGTCGCATCAATATTGCCAGCATTAGCCACTGAACAAGGGTCAATTAAAGCGTTGTCTAAACCAGTAACAGCAGGAGAAGCGATCTCACCAACGTTTGGCGCACGTGTTGCTTCTTGTTGCATTACACGGACAAGTAGGCTGTCACTTGGACGCCAGCTGAAACCTAGTTTCCAAGTATCGTTTTGGCCAACAGAGTCATAGTCAGCAGAACGGTATGCGAATTCCATATCAAGTGTTTCAGCAAAAGGCTGACCTTCAAAGATAGGTAAAACACCTTCTAAGAAGAACTCTGATACTTTAAATCCGCCTTTAATCGGCAAGGTATTACCACCTGCACCACCTAAACAACTAGTCGGCGCTTCTTTCAAACACTCATCAGGAATGGTTTCACCCACTTCTTTACGATGTTCATAACCAAAGCTGATTGACATTGGAACACCAGCCGTTGGTAATTCAATAAATGGTACTTCACCATTGACTGTTGCGTTGATAACTTCTTGTGAGTATTCCTGCTTGATCAGTGCTGTTGCACCCGAGTAAGCCGCCATTTCTGGTGTTATCGTGCCGAAACCACCGAATAAATCGATAGGAACACACGTTGCGTCACCACCAACACAAGTGACACCATCAACAGAATCTAGTGCCTTTTGAATGTTACTTACGTTGGTGTAACCTGCACTGATGTTGGTACGATTTGATTCACCATACTGATAAGAAATGTTGTATTCCCAATCTTCGTATAGCACACCTTCCATACCCGCAACTAACTGGAATAATGTTGATTCGTAGTTAGTTGAGCGAGGACCTAGCTCTAACGTACGACGACGAAGTTGAACAAGCATGTAATCTTCTTCGTCGACAATGCCGTTACCATTTCGGTCTTGCCAGTTTTCAACACCACCGTTTAATAAACCATCTTCACGTGCTTGGTTAGCATTGGTTAAGATCCAGTCGAGGGCTTGATCGCCAATGAATGGGTTAGCAAGTGGAATATTGAACGTTGAACCGAATGTACCTGATGGCGCAATTTGTTGTTTAACTTGTGTGTTGTTGAACTGCGCTGACGTATAAACCGTGTGGTCATCGTTAATATCATAGTGCGCAATTGCTGTAGCACCCCAACGCTCTTGTGGCGTTTGGTAGAAGTTATAAGGGTTGAAGTTAAAACGGCTACAATCGTCACCTAATGTTCTGTCTTCACGGAACTGACCACTTACACCTGCACCGACAATCGCGAAGCGTGTAGGGATAGATGTTGTAGAGCCACCACCACTTTCAAAGGTAGTTACATCTGGACCGCCACAGTTGTCAAGCGGAGGTACAGGACCTTGACCGTCTAGGAAAGACTGATAACCACCACCTGAAGCCGTTGCGATACCTAATTGACCCAATGCACGGTCGCCCAGCATTACCGGCTTACGATCTGTCCAATTCATCGCTAGGGCAACGTTACCGCGACCTTCATCAAGCGACGAACCGAGAGTCAGTGAAATGCTGTCAGTTTCACCGTCACCTTCTTCCGTTTCTGAGTGGTTGTAAAGAAGTTCAACCCCTTCGAAGTTGTTCTTCATCACAAAGTTAACAGCACCAGCAATCGCATCAGAGCCGTATACGGCAGAAGCACCGCCGGTGACCACATCGACGCTTTCAATTAATGATACTGGGACTGAAGCTGTATCGACAATACCGTTGAAGTTGTATGGGATCATACGACGGCCGTTCATTAATACGAGCGTTCGTTGTGTGCCTAAAGCACGTAAGTTAACTGTTGCCGCACCGGCAGTACCGTTGTTAACACTACCACCATCACCTGGAATGGTTGCTGGTAAGTTACGCAGTACTTCTTCGATTTGCGGAGTTTGCAACATTTCGATTTCTTGAGCGCCTACCGACATGATAGGACTTGCTGAAACAGCACCTGGTCGACGAATACGACTACCTGTTACTGCGATGCGTTCTACTTCTTCTTCAGCTGCTGGTTCAGCGTCTTGAGCGAACACGAGTTGAGGGCTTAGTGTTGCGGTTGTTGCTGCGCCAAAGAGCAAAGCTAACCGAACTGACTTAGCCAGTTTAGTGTTGGTAAACATGAGATTCTCCCTGCTTTTATAATCATTTTTGGTTCCCTGCTATCACGACTGCACAACAATGAGGCAGGTTTAACACCAGCTTCAAGTTAGCGTGCTAAATGGGTTGTAACATTAGGAAATACGCCAAAGGCGGAAATTGAGGGGTGATTGGCACCAAGTTATGGTTAAACGGAGAGAACAATCTAGAACTGTGTTCAATTTGTAAAAGAATGTAAAATTAACTACATGATTTATAGTGTGTTTTAAATCTTGATAATTTTCACAAAAACTGGGCAATATAGAAATATTTGCAATTCTGGACAGAGTGTTTTACTACTTGCCAGCTCGTATTGTAGGGTAGTTGTTATGCTTAAAACCTTTGTCAATTCATTACCACCACGCAGCTTTTGGATAGCTAATTGCCTGTTTTGGTTAATTTTAAACTCGATGGCTGCAACCAACAGCTATCGAATGAACTTACATTTTGAGAGACCAGCTAACTGGTTTGCACTGTGGTTTGAGTACCTGCCATGGTGGGGCAATTGGATTATTGTGGCACCAATTGTTATTGCAACCACTCAGCTACTTACCTTTGACGCAAAGAAAATTCCTAGCTTTTTACTAAAAACCGTCGGCATCATGATAGTGGTATTGGCAAGCTATTGGTGTTTAACCTTAGTTGAAGTTGCGCTATTAGAGCATGGCAAAGTGACGTTTGATATTTTATCCAGCGCCTTCGCACGTCTGATGTTAAGCCCGTTACACATGGATTTATTGGTGTATTTAGCAGTGCTTTTCTCTGGCTACTCGTTTACCTATTATCAACGTTCGAGATTGCATGCGAAGCGCAATAAAGAATTGAGCCAACAGCTGTTGCAAGTTGAGTTAATGTCACTTAAATCGCAACTTAACCCACATTTTTTATTTAACACGTTAAACACAATTGCCAGCTTAATTAGACTCGATAATAAAAATACCGCGATAAAGGCGTTAAGCGAACTAAGCGCAATGCTGCGCACAGTACTTGAAAATCAACGTAGCCAAATGATTTCACTTGAACAGGAAGTTCGGTTTATTCAAAGTTATTTGACCATTCAACACATGCGATTTGAGCACAAACTCACGACAGAAATTGTGATTGACCCTGACTGCCTTTCCATCGATATTCCCTTTATGCTGTTGCAGCCGCTAGTGGAAAACGCTGTACAGCATGGAGCGCAACTGGCAAGTGATAAAAACGAGGTTAAACTTAACATACAGTCGGACGCCGAGTATCTGCAGGTGAAACTCGTAAATAAGATACCTGAAAAAGACGAACATCAGGGGTTTGGTATTGGATTGTCTAATTGTAGAAAACGGTTAGAAATGCTTTATCAAGATCAGTTCGAACTAACCTTGACCCCGCTTAGCAATGGCTATTTCGAAACTTTCCTTTCTATGCCTATACAAGAAACTATGCCTATACAAGAAACTATGCCGACTCAAGAAACAGGACGTATTAATGCATAATGAATCGACTCCAAGCTCTTTTCATGGCGTGTCTCATAGCGCCATAAGTGGCTCATCGTATTCTGTACTGGTAGCCGATGATGAAACATTAGCGAGAGAATCTGTTAAACACTTACTTCGTTCACAGAGTGATATAGGTGAAATATATGAAGCGCAAGACGGCTATCAAGTGCTGGAAGTCTATCAAAAGCACAAACCCGACTTAATTTTCTTAGACATTCAAATGCCCGGTAAAACGGGGATTGAATTGGCGTCAATGCTGCCTGACGATGTCGTTATTATCTTTGCAACTGCATATGATCAATATGCCATTACGGCTTTTGAGCTCAACGCGATTGGTTATTTATTGAAACCGTTTGACGACGATAAATTTTATGCCGCGCTTGCTAAGGCTCGAAAGCAGCTTAACGATAAAGTATCAACAGATTATCAGCAAGTGACAGAACTGATTCATCATTTAGCAAATGAACACAAAACGACTTATCGATCTCGTTTGGTGGTCAAAGATCCCGGTCGTATTCGTCTAATTGACGTCGACCAAGTCAACTACATTTCAGGCGCGGGTAACTACGCAGAGCTGCACCTATATGATCAAGGTGCTGTTTTGCACCGAGAAACGCTAACTAGCTTAGAACAGCAGCTTGACCCGAGTGTCTTTGTCCGTATTCATCGCTCTTCAATTGTTAGACGCTCAGGGGTAAGTGAGCTAAGGCCTAACGAAAATGGCGACTACACTGTGGTATTGAAAACAGGTGAAGAGCTGACTTTATCAAGGCGCAACAAAGCCAAGTTAGAAGAGTTATTAGGAGAGAATTAGTCCAATTAAAGGACGTATTTCCTAAGCCGTTTACTAGTCACTAGTGAAAAAATCATAGTTAGAAAACCAAGAAATCAAGCCAAAAACCAAGCTAAACAATACGGTTAAAAAGTAAGGACAAAAAAATAGGGGAGCAATCGCTCCCCCGTAAGTCATCATTGTGTTTTAAATTGACAGATCGAAAACACATACTACATGCCTCAATATCACATCAATATGAGTCCAGGGAGTAGCTGAAATACATATCTATTATGTGATAATTCGAGTATGACAGATGTCTTTTTACTCGAAAGTCCAATGGGATTAATGGTTCGAATTTTGTGATTAACGGCATTAATTTCGGTAACAATGGTTTCGCCGTTCATCAGCATCGCTCCATAAGTAATTGGTTAGCAAGGTTTATACGGCCTAAAATTGCTTTTAGCTTGCTATATACCAATTACATTGAATATTTAATCTATTCAGAACTACGTCAGGGAAGTTAGAACAAAGCAAAGTGATGTCGTTGTAGTATTCTCCAATAAAGAAGTTTGTGAAGTTATCGCTTTCCTGACGAGTTCCCAAGGGCGAGTTTTAAAGGCTTACATGCTGCGTTGCTAATTTTGATAAGGGAACCTCACGGATGCGGTGAATTAGGACAGCGCAGGACGCAGTTGTCGATAATAACCATTACCTGCAATCAGCGTCTGGCCTTTAAGCCTTTTAATTCTCGCTGAATGGTCAAAATATTTAATTAAATTGGTATTACATCTACAAAGGTTCAAAGAAAATAGCAAAAACAAACGCTTATAAATTGCCTATGTCCTAGCGGCAATATAACTATCGTAGTCAGGAATTGAGCGTTCAAAGGCTTCCCCAAATAAACTCGAAGTAATTAGCAAGTCGGCACTGGCTTGGTTACAGGCTACGGGAATGTTCCATACGGCAGCTAATCTTAGCAGTGCTTTTACGTCAGGGTCGTGAGGTTGCGCTTCTAACGGATCCCAGAAAAATATCAGTACATCAATTTTTTGTTCCGTGATGAGTGCACCAATTTGTTGGTCGCCTCCCAATGGACCGCTAATCAAAGCACTTACGGGTAGTTCTGTTTGCGTTTGAATTAACTTGCCTGTGGTACCCGTAGCATAGAGGTTATGATTTTCTAGGGTTGGCTTGTAGTGCAGGCACCACTGGATAAGGTTTGCTTTCATATTGTCATGGGCGACCAAGGCAATTGATTTGGTTTTGTTTGCTTTTATTGTTTTAAACTGCATCTTATTCTCCTCCGTTACACTCAATATAACCGTTTTCGAGCGGAAAATGCGCTGTAATTGATGGTGAAATAGTTCATACCCAATCACTAAGCTGATAAGCTGCTTAACAAATGAAAAAAGCAAACCAATAGAAAAACAATAACAAAAGCACAAAGCGCCAATACAACAATGTCTCAACAAAGATTGCCTAAAAAACTATGTCTCAAGAAACCATGCCTCAAGAAATTAAACCGAACATTACAACAGCGTCTCATAACAAAGGCTTTGCCTTAAAACTATTGGATGATCTCGACGCGCCTTCGTCAGCACGAATTGAATTAGTCGAAAAGCCGCTGCCACCCCTAAAAAAAGGGCAAGTGTTAGTTAAGATGCTCGCCGCGCCGGTTAATCCTTCGGATCTGGTGTATCTATTGGGGAAATATGGGTTGCCACCGCAGCAAGACGCCTATGTTGGTTTTGAAGGCTGTGGAGTCGTCGTTGAGGCTAATGCCGGCCTTTACGGTAAATACTTGGTGGGCAAACGCGTAGCTGTTTCCGCTCAGCCAGGGATTGACGGTGTGTGGGCAAACTACGCGGTTACCAAAGCGAATTTTTGTCTACCGCTTCGAAATGAAATTCCCGACGAGCAAGCGGCGACAATCATTGTTAATCCGTGTACTTCGGTTTGTTTAGTGGAACGAGCGAAACATTTAGGTGCCAAAGCTGTGGTGATCAACGCAGCCGCCAGTCAAGTGGGTAAGGGAGTAATTCGTTATGCCAAAATGGAAGGTATTAAAACCATAGCGACAGTGCGCAGCCAATCAAATGTCAAAGTGCTTCAGGATTTGGGCGCAGATAAAGTACTACTTACTGAAAGTGAAGACTTCTCTGCAGAACTCAAAGCTGTTTGTAAGTCGTTCAAGGCGACGGTATTGCTAGATGCGGTTGCCAGTGAAGATACGCCTCGCGTTTTACGGGTTATGCCTAATCATTCAACTGCGATTGTTTATGGGCGATTAACCGAAACACACGATCCACTTGGCGGCTTGTTTAGTGTGGCAGACGTCATTTTTAGGGACATTCGTATTGAGGGGTTTTGGCTCGCGACCTTTATCGGTAAGGCAACTCCATGGCAGGTGTATCGACTCAGCCAGAAAGTGCAGAAGCTATTTGCTCAAGGTGCATTCCAAACGGATATTTATAAAACCGTCGGTTTTGATGACTTTTACCAAGCGCTTGATCATTATGCCGCAAATAAAAGCGACGGAAAGGTCATATTAAAGCTAGGCGAGTAGCTTATTAATTGCTCGCTTTTTGTTGCATGTAATAGCTGTCGCATAAAATAGTTGTTGCATGCAATAAAAGAGCTTGTATTCGTTGGCAGAAGCGGGCAATTGTCAGGTATCATAGCGTTAAAACCAAGTGAAATTATAACAAGAGCTTTGTAACAAAAGCCCTATAACCAAAAGCTTAGAGCACAACATTCAAATTTAATGAAAATTCTCCATACCTCAGATTGGCACCTTGGTCGCCAATTCCACAACGTTTCGCTTTTAGATGATCAAAAAGCGGTAATCGAACAGCTCATCGATTACATTGCGAAAAATCCAGTCGATGTCGTGATTATCGCAGGTGATATTTACGATCGCTCAGTACCGCCTACGGCAGCGATAGAACTGCTTGATAGTGTGGTAAAGCGTATCTGCAATGAGCTCAATACGCCGATTATTATGATTTCAGGTAATCACGATGGCGCAGAGCGATTAGGGTTTGGGGCAGAGCAGATGAAAGGCGCTGGCTTACACATTATTAGTAACTTTGAAGACATGCTTGCGCCAGTGGTGATTGAAACCGAAGCTGCTGGCGAAGTTGCCTTTTATGGTATGCCTTATAACGACCCTGAGCGCGTTAGGTTTCATTTTGATGCGCCGGTTGCAACTCACGACCAAGCTCATAAATTATTAGCCGAGAAGATTACTGAGCAATTTAACGATAACCAGCGTCACGTATTGATTAGCCATTGCTTTGTTGATGGTGCGATTGAATCAGAGTCTGAGCGCCCTTTATCAATTGGCGGCTCGGATCGGGTAAGTCATGAACATTTCCTCAACTTCGACTACGTTGCGCTTGGGCACCTTCATCAACCACAAAAAAAGGGTGAGGATTTTATTCGTTATTCGGGCTCATTGATGAAATATAGTTTTGGCGAACAGCACCAAAAGAAAGGCTTCACCTTAGTCGAACTGAATGAAAAGGGCTTTGTGAGCGCAGAGCATATCGAGCTTACTGCGCCCCATGAAATGCGCATCATCGACGGAGAATTAGCGGAAGTCATTGAGCAGGGCAAAACGGATCCCAAAAATGAGGATTACCTGCTTGTACGACTGCAAGATAAACATGCGATTTTAAACCCAATGGAAAAACTGCGAGCGGTTTACCCCAATGTTTTGCATCTCGAGAAACCGGGTATGTTAATTGGTGTTGAACAAGAAATGGCACAAGCTAAGTTAGCGCGTAATGAACAAGATATGTTTCGAGACTTCTTCAAAGAAGCGCAAGATGCAGAACTTTCGCCAGAGCAAGATCAAGCTATCAGCGACATTATTTCCTCGCTTTCACAGCCTTCTAGTCAACAGCCGAAACCGCAGTGATTGCTGCAAACGTAATCGATATTAATGGGCGATAAATGAAACCAATTACTTTGACCATGCAAGCCTTCGGTCCGTTTGCACAGACTGAAACGATAAATTTTGAAAGCTTAGGCTCGAATCCATTATTTCTAATAAATGGCCCGACAGGCGCGGGGAAAACGTCAATTTTGGATGCGATTTGTTTTGCGCTATATGGCGAGACCACAGGGAATGAGCGCCAAGGTATGCAGATGCGTTGTGATATGGCTGCGCCCTCAACGCTGACTGAAGTGACGTTGGAATTTGCTTTGCACGACAAACGTTATCGCGTCACACGCGCGCCTGAGCAACAAGCGCCGAAAGCCCGTGGTGATGGCATGACAACACGTAAACATACCGCTTCACTTTACGATATCACAGATGAAGAAGCGTTAATTACCAGTGCTGCTGGAACCGTAAAAACTGAAGTAGCGAACATCATTGGGCTAAATGAAAAACAATTTAGACAAGTGATGGTGCTGCCACAAGGCAAGTTTAGAGAATTGCTATTGGCTTCTTCAACAGATCGAGAGCAGATTTTTGGTCAGCTATTTCAAACGGACATATACAGAAAAATTGAGTTTGCGCTAAAAGACAAAGCGAGCCAAATCAGCAAAGAAAAGCATGAATTTGACAATCAAATTCGCGGTGCATTGCAGGTGGCAGAAGTTGAGTCTGAGCAGGCTTTAACAGAGCGCAGTGCTGCGTTGGCAGAAACATTTGAACAAGCACAAAAAAGTGAGCAAGCAGCACTTGCTATCTTCAACCAAGTCAAAACTGAGCAGCAAAAAGCCCAAGAGCTAACACTGACTTTTGAGAAGCGAGAACAAGCGAAAGCCAGTTTACATAGCCATCTTGAACATAGTGACGCAATTAAAGGGCGGGCACAGCAAATTGACAATGCTAAACAAGCCATGAGCTTACTTTTACCGTTTACACAAAAGCAGAAGGCCGAAGCTGAAAGTAAACAACTGACAGAAAAGGTCGCTAACGTTGAAAAGGCATTTGTTACTGCCCAAAGCGAAGTTAGTCAAAAAGAAACTGCGCTGAAAGTGGCTATAGAAAACGCTAGTCAAATTCCACAACTTGTAGATAGGCGAGCATCGCTTGAGGCGACAAAAGGGCAGTTGTCAGAAAAAATAGCGCTTGAGAAAAGTATAGCTAATGATCAACAACAGCAAGTTCAAAATAATCAGAATTTAGTTAAGTACAGTGCCTACAGAGAAAAACTCGCAAAAGAGGCTGAGCAGGGGCAGCAGCAACTTGAACAGGCTAAAAATGAGCAAGCTCAAATTCCAGCGCTGCAAGCTGACATTAGCTTGAAACAAAGGCAAGTAAACGATCTTGGCAAGCTAAGCAGTCTGCAAACCTCGTATGCTAATTTGTCAGGACAAACTGCTCATATGCAGCAACAGGTTGGTCAAGCACAGTCTCATTACCAAAGATGTCATCGCCAAGCAGATACGCTTGAGATGCATTGGCACAATGGCCAAGCAGCCATATTGGCGCAGCGGCTTCAGCATGGTCAGCCTTGTCCGGTTTGTGGTAGCGAAAATCACCCGGTGCCTGCACAATTTGTCGGCGAGCAAGTATCAAAAGAGCAAGTACAAGCAGCGCGAGACAGTGCTCAAACAGCCCAATTGGCACTCAACAAAGTAAGCAATGAGCTTGAACAACACAACCTGCAGCTGGCGGAATGCCAGAGGCAAATTGATGAACTTGCTCATGATCTTATTAAAGAGCTTGTTACTGAGATCGGCGTCAGTTTACAAAATGGTGTTTTAAGTAGCCAAAATGTGCAGGTGGTCATGAGTGAGCTGACTGCCGTGATTGGCCAGTCGACTGAATATGTGAATCAGTTACAGGCGTTTAATATCAACGAAAAAGTTGCTGAGGTTGAGAGCAAAAAGCAGCGATGTCTTGATGGCGATAATAAAATTTCTGAACTGAAAAATGATATAGCTGCGACGGATGCGCGATTGGCAGCCAATCAACATCAACTAACGGGCATAACCTCGAATTTAGATCCAAACATTACAGACTTAACTGTTTTGGAAAACACGGTTGCTGAGTTAAGTCAGCAAATCAGCCAATTAGAAAAGACTAAAGAGGCCGCGCAGCAAGCTCATAGTGCGTCAATGAATGCAAAGTCCTCGGCGGAAACTCAATTAAAAACCCATCAAGACTTGCTTTCACAAAGCAATGATAATCTTGGCAAGTTAACTAACGAGTGGTCGATAGCGTTGGCTGCTAGTGCATTTGAAGACGACAATGCTTTTGTACAAAGCAAAGCGACAGAGCAAGAGCTACAAACTTGGCAGTTGGAAATTGACCAATTTAAAGAAAGGCAAACGCAGCTAGAACAAACCATAAGTGATCTTAACCAAGCACTAGCTGAAAAAGAGTTGCCCAATATCGACCTAATTGCGGAAAAATTCAAAGAGGCAGAAGCCGTCCATACCAAAGAACGTGAAGTTCTGGCTGGCGCTCGTGCTTTACACGAAAAATTAATTAGCGTTCAAAAACAAATTGAGACGTTGCATGAGAAAAATGAAAAGTTAGAAGAAGCCTACAAAATTTTCGGCACACTGTTCGACGTTGCTAGCGGTAAAACGGGTAGTCGCATTAGTTTGCATCGCTTTGTGCTTGGCGTGCTGCTCGATGATGTGCTTATTCAAGCATCACAACGTTTAAGCTTAATGAGTAAAGGGCGTTATCGTTTAGAGCGCAAAACAGAAGGCTTTAAGGGCTCTGCTGGCCGAGGTTTAGACTTGATGGTAGAAGACGGCTACACAGGCAAAGTGCGTGATGTTGCCACCTTATCCGGTGGAGAATCATTTATGGCCGCCTTAGCGTTAGCGTTAGGCCTTTCTGACGTAGTGCAATCCTACAGTGGCGGCATTCGCCTAGAGACCTTATTTATTGATGAAGGCTTTGGCAGTTTAGATCCTGAATCGCTTGAGCTTGCTGTTCAAACGTTGGTGGACTTGCAGCAATCGGGGCGCATGATTGGCGTTATCTCGCATGTGTCAGAGTTAAAAGAGCAAATGGCACAACGCATTGATGTGATGCCAGCTAGAACAGGCTCGACCGTGGCTGTACATTCCGGTGTCAGTGTCTAGTCAATAAAATAGCTTGGTATTCAAGGGCGTCGAGAGAGTTTTTTATCACGCCCTGATATCGATTATACCTATTGTTTATTCGTCATTTTGACTTGAAATGGTTACACTACTAACGTCAAAAAATAAGCGATATCAGCTAATTAAATTGCCTCTATTAATTTCCCTTGATTAATCACCCGCAATGACTTTTTTGCGTTCGGCTCCAAGCTGATATTTAACCTGAATTAGGGTTAAGAAGTTGGAAAGCAATTTGTTATCCCGAGTTCAGGTTATTTACTTTGTCTTACTTTCTCAGATTAAAGGAGTTGTCGTTACGTGAGCTTTTTTCAGATAGATACTTGGATAGCCTTTACCTTACTTGCTGCATTTATGCAGGCCATTCGAACTGCTGGTCAAAAGCAGCTATCAGAGAAGTTATCATCACTGGCAACAGCTGGCGTACGCTATATTTTTGCGCTTCCATTTGCGTGGGGTTACTTGTATTGGATGGTTGAACGATATGACGTTACCATTCCGACATTAAACACGACCTTTATTCAATATGCATCAATTGCCAGCGTCGCTCAGTTAATTGGCACCGCGTGTTTAGTCGCCGCATTTAGCTATCGAAACTTTGCAGTTGCCACCAGCCTTGCCAAAACAGAAGCGATTCAAGTTGCGATTATTGGCGCCGTCTTCTTTGGCGCTTCATTAAGTGCATTTGGTTGGTTCTCAGTGGTTATTGGTATGATGGGTGTTTTGCTGCTGTCAAAAGTGAAGTTTACTTGGCAAGATATTGTTAATAACCCCGGCGCTGCTTATGGCTTGGCGTCAGGCTTAGGTCTAGCGATAACAACGTCGCTTATCCGTGAAGCTAGTCTCGCGTTAAATACCCACCTTATGGTGAGTGCCGCGATAACACTGGTATTCTTAATAACAGCGCAGTCTGTTCTTGCCGCTACCTACTTGCTATTTACCGATATATCTCAGTTTCGAAAGATGGTGGTCAATTGGCGACTGGCGTTATTTGTTGGCGTTACCAGCGTACTTGGCTCTATTGGTTGGTTTACTGCCGCAAGTTATCAAACTGCGGCATATGTGAAAGCCTTAGGGCAAGTAGAGTTTTTCTTTACATTGATTCTTACTTACCGCGTATTTAAAGAAAAAGTCACTTTTGTCGAAATTATCGGTATGGCGTTAATCGTCATTAGTGTCATTGTTCTGTTGCTTTTTGCTTAAACTTGCTAGAATCCCGCGCAAGTTTTTCAGTAGAATAAGTAATTATGCAAATTACCAAAGACAAAGTAGTGCAGTTTCACTACACAATTAAAGATGCCGAAGGCGAACAAGTAGATACTTCACGCACTGGCGACCCAATGGCTTACTTGCACGGCCACGACAACATGATTGTTGGTGTTGAAAAAGCGCTAGATGGCAAGCAAGCAGGTGACAAATTTTCGGTTACAGTAGAGCCTAGCGAAGGTTACGGTGAACGCCAAGATGACGCAGTGCAACGTATTCCGACTAAACACCTTCAAGGTGCAAAAGTATGGAAGCCAGGTATGGTAGCTGTTGTTCATACAGAGCAGGGTGCACGCCAAGTAACGGTATTAAAAGTCGGTCGTTTTATGGTGACGTGTGATTTAAACCCGCCATTAGCAGGCAAAACATTAGATTTTGATTTAGAAGTTGTTGACGTGCGTGATGCTACTGAAGAAGAAATTTCTCATGGTCACGCTCACGGTGTTGGTGGTCACCAGCACTAATTTGAACTAAAGACATTAAAAAAAAGCACTTAGGGGTAGCTCTAAGTGCTTTTTTTTTACGACAAAATAACCACTTTATAAGGTGGTGTAGCGTTGAGATTTCGGCGATTCCTGCTAAGGTAAAGACTATTAAAAAAGCAATAAATCAGGAAATATTATGAAATCGCGTTCTCGTCTACCTATCGCTTCGCTTCGTAAGCCTTTATCTGCATTGTCTCTTATCGCGGCGGCCCTATTATCTGGCTCAGCGCTTGCTAAAACACAAGTTATCCATGCGGGCGAATTACTCAGCGTGCCGGGAGAAAAACCACTGACTAAGCAAACGTTAGTGATCAAAGACGGCAAAGTGTTAGAAATTAAGAAAGGCTTTGTTGATGCGAAGCGTGTTGATGAAAACGCTGAGTTTATTGATTTATCAGACAGCTTTGTGATGCCTGGCCTGATGGATATGCATGTGCATTTGCAAGGTGAGTTAGGGCCCAACAATGACAGTGAATCATTGCGTATGTCAAAGCCGTTAATGCAAATGCGTTCGCAAATGTTCGCGATGAGAATTATGCAGGCAGGCTTTACAACGGTTCGCGATGTCGGTTCTAGTCCTCAAGAAATGTACGGACTTCGTGATGCGATTAACAAGGGTTGGGTTGACGGTCCTAGAATTATCGCAGCGGGTGGTGTTGGGATTACTGGCGGTCACAATGACGTTAGTGGTGTCAGCCCTGAGCTAATGGAATTTCATGATCACAGTAATAAGACCGTCTGTAATGGCCCGTTTGATTGCCGTCGTGCTGCTCGTCACACCATCAAATACGGTGCTGACTTAATTAAAATCACTTCTACAGGCGGTGTATTAACCGATCGCGCTACTGGTACTGGTCAACAAATGGAAATGGACGAACTCAAAGAAGTTGTGTTGGCAGCAAAACGTATGGGCCGTAAAGTAGCAAGTCACGCACACCAAGAAGACGGTATTATCGCGGCGCTTGAAGCCGGCGTTGCTAGTATAGAACACGGTACGTATGCGTCTGAAAAAGCACACAAGTTGTTCAAAGAAACAGGGGCTTATTTAGTGCCAACCTTGCTAGCGGGGGAAACCGTACTGCAAATGGCAAAGAATACAAATGTATTGTCGGAGTCGCAGAAGGCGAAGGCGATAAAGGTCGGCACCGACATGAAGGGTAATTTTGCCAAAGCGGTTAAAGCTGGCGTTAAGATCGCGTTTGGTACCGACAGCGGTGTTTCAAAGCATGGCATTAACGCGCAAGAAGCAGTGTTGATGCACAATGCCGGAATGTCAGCGATGAATGTTATTAAGTCGGCAACAGTGAATGCGGCAGATCTCATCGATATGTCAGATTCATTAGGCACGTTGGAGCCAGGTAAATACGCTGACATTATCGCGACGAATGGTAGCCCGTTAAAAAATATTGAAGAGCTACTCGACGTTGATTTCGTCATGAAAGGCGGTAAAGTCGTTAAGCAATAAGCTAACCATCTGAAAGCCAGCAAAATAAGGAAAGCCATGTTTTTACATGGCTTTTTTTGTTTAATCGTCAGGCGTTTTTGGTTGATTCATCTATACTAGCCCAATAATCGGCGAAATATTTACGTCGCCTTGTTCTAAGGTTCATAGGTTCATAGGGAAGTGATGGTGCTTAATAAAGTTACTCGTGTTCGAACGTTGTTCCGAAATCGTATGTCTTTAGGCTCATTATGTTTGTGCTTGTTGACGGCTTTTGTGCCTGATTGCACGTATGCCGTTACGGAGAGTCACAGTGCACCTGATACAATAATTATCAGTACGGTAAAAGTTCCACCGCTAGCTTACATGGAAGGCGGCAAGGTTACTGGGGTGGCAGTGGATATCACGACAGAAGCGTTAAATCGATTAAATCAGCCATTTGAAATTAGAATTTACCCACCAGCAAGAGCCCAAGTATTGATGCAATCTGGCGAAGTAGATGCAACATTTCCATTCATGAAAACCACTGTACGTGAAGAGTTTGCTGAATACCCTGAAGAGTCACTTATTGAGCATCCGACTGTATTCTTTGCCCGAAAAGGCGAGGGGATTCGTTTTGATGGTGACTTTAAAAAGCTATCTCCTTATACGTTTGCGATTATTAGAGGCTCTAGTTACTCCAACAAATTTGTCGACGCAATGGAAAAGAAGCTCATTACCAAGATCATTCAAGTAACGGATCAGCGACAGGTGGTTCGAATGCTGATGAACCGTAGAGTGGACATTGTTGTTGGAACAAGGATATCACTGGCACATCGCATTAAGCAGATGGGGTATGCTGAATCGATAGAAGTGCTCTCTCCTCAACTTGATGTTAACTCTAAAGGTTACCTAGTTTTCTCCAAGAAAAGCTCAGCAAAGCACTTACTACCAGAATTAGACAGAGTGCTACGAGAAATGAAGTTGGACGGCAGCTATCAAGCGATTATGCGTCGATATGACCTTCTCTAGCTAGCACTTCATTTAGCTCTCACCTTATTTAATGACCAAGTCATTTAGCCACTACTTCATTTGACTAGAAGGCAGTAAACCTTTCCAGCAATAACTATTTTCTATGTACTGTGTTAATCTTCCGCTAAGTGTCATTCGTAACTTAAGCTGATGACAAATCGGCCTTATTTAGAAACGTAGCTAGTGGAATTATGAGTTTTAGCCATTCCTTTCATTCAAATATTAGCAGCATAGGTAAAGCTCGCTGGCAAGCTTGTTTTATTGGTTCACAGCCTTTTCTTAGCTTTGATTTACTTGCGTTGCTAGAAGATAGCGATTGCTTGGGTGCTGAAGCAGGTTGGCAGGTTTGCCATTTGTTAGTGGAAGAGCAAACAGAGCATCCAAAAGCGCAAACGGTCGCGTGTATACCGCTTTACATTAAGTCGCACTCATATGGCGAGTACCTATTTGACTGGTCATGGGCTGATGCGTATGAGCAACATGGAATGGCGTACTACCCCAAAATTGTCAGTGCAGTACCGTTTACGCCTGTTACCGGACAGCGCATCGGTATCGCCGCCGAATACTTGGAAAGACAACAAGAAATCTACACTTATGTTTCGGCGCTGATCAGTGCATTAGCAAAACAAATAGAGGCGCAAACTGCGCAGCTATTGTTTTTATCTGAATCTGAAAAACACCAGTTAACTGACCTAAAATGGCTGCCTCGAAGCGATGTGCAATACCATTGGTTTAATCGGGACTATCAGACTTTTGATGATTTCCTAGCAGCATTAAATGCCAGAAAGCGAAAAAGCATCGCCAAAGAGCGAAACGCGGTAGCGAGTCATCAAATTAATATCAAAGTGGTGGAAGCAATTGAGGTTACTCCACAACAGTGGCAGGCGTTTTACCACTGCTATCGCGCGACTTACGCGAAACGCTCTGGTCACGGCGGCTATTTATCAGAAGAGTTTTTTCATGGATTAAGTAAAGCTGTTCCTTCGCAGTGTTTTTTAGTGTTGGCTGAAAGTGACGAGAATATTGTCGCAGGCAGTTTGTTTTTTGCTGACGACAAACAACTCTATGGCCGATATTGGGGATCACTAGCCGACTTTAATTTCCTACATTTTGAATTATGTTACTACCAAGGCATAGAGCTTTGTTTGGCTAAAGGGCTGCAACAATTCAATGCGGGCGCGCAGGGCCAACACAAAATTAAACGTGGTTTTGAACCGGTTTATGTGCATGGCAGCTATCAAATATTTCACCCGAGTTTTCGTGCTGCCATTGACGATTTTCTGGGTCAAGAATCCGTTCACAATAAGGCGCACTTTGACGCCGCTATGAACGCTTTGCCTTATCGCAAAGAAGGTTAAGCTTCGACATATTTGTTCGAAGCCTTAACTCAAGGCCTTAACTCAAGGCCTTAACTCAACGCTTTAACTCGACGTTTTCCGATTAACCCTGTAGTAAGGCTAACGCCTAGCAAGATAAAGCCACTACCTAGCAATACGTTTAGGGTAATTGCCTCTTCTAAGAATAAATAACCCCATAAAATACCAAACACAGGAATCAAGTAAGTAACAGATATCGCTTTCGTTGGACCTGCCTCGGATAATATTCTAAAGAAAATGATATAGGCTAAGCCCGTACACGCCACGGCAAGCACTATCGTAGACCAAATTGCATCCCTAGAAGGCATTTCTGAGGGAAGAAAGAATATGCAAATAGGTAGTAGCATTAGTGCTGAATATATTTGGCTGCCCGTTGCCAAAACCAGTGGTTTAACGTTATGCATATAAACTTTCGTATAGTTGGCAGCAATAGCGTAGCAAGTTGTAGCGCCAAGTGCGGCTAAGGTTGGTAGTGTTAAATTGGCTTCACCGATAACAAGATTGTCTTGAATTAACACGAAGACGCCTGCAAACCCTAATATGAGCCCTAGCACGCCAAGCTTAGAGGTTTTTTCTTTTAGCCAAAAATAACTCACAATTGCCGCAAAAAACGGCGCTGTTGCATTTAGTACTGAGCCAATACCTGCACTTAAAGACAGCATGGCATAGGCAAAGAGAACAAAAGGAATTGCCGTATTAAACGCTGCCATCAAGGTTAGCTTTCGCCAGTTGCTCGTAAGCTGCGCAAAAAGCTTTTGTTTAACGATGATAGGCATCAACACTAGCGCTGCGATTCCACAACGCAGTACTACTAAGAGAATAGGGCCTAGCTCTGGGCTACTTATTCGAGTGAAGAGAAATGACCCACCCCAAACGGCGGCTAAAAAGAGTAATTCAATTGCAATTCTAATGGACATAAATTTAGCGTTTAAGTTTTATTGATTTTGGTAACAAGCTGATTGCTTAGCGAGTTTTCGGTTCCGCGGCGTCTTTTATTCGTTCAATAGAAAGCACTTGCACTTCTGTTAGCGAAGTTAGCTGCCATTTCACATCAAAATCAAACAGTTTGACACCATAAATCTTATCGTCGGCCTTGTTTCGTTTGTATGCTGGTCGAGGATCTTGAGCAAGAACTTGCTTAATCAGTAGTTTTGCATCAACGGGTTCAGTAGAGAGCGCCGTATTGGCCTCATCACTGAAGCTGACTTCAAGTGGCGCTGCAGGTGCTTCCGCAGCATAAGCAGAGCTGGCATGAGGTAGGGCGTCAGCATATTGAATATAAGGTTTTATGTCGATAATCGGTGTGTTATCGAGTAAATCTAATCCTGATACATGCAGCTTAACCTTGTCACCGTCTATGCTGACCTTGTTGAGCTCCAGCACCGACATACCCATACCATTTGGGCGAAAAGTAGAACGGGTTGCCAAAACGCCGAGTTTTTTATTGCCACCTAAACGAGGTGGCTTAACTCGTGGCTTCCAGCCTTGTTCCAAATTTTCATGGAATAAAAATAACACCCAAATGTGGCTAAAGTCTTCAAGACCTTCAACCATCTCCGCAGCCAGAAGATCATTATCGAGTTCAATGGTGCCACAAGCAACCGTGACAAGCCCTGGTTGTCTCGGAATAGCAAACTTTTCTTTATACGGAGAACGAGCAACGCCAATGGAGCGAATCGTGTGTTCAATCGCCATGAATATTAAATACCTGCTTTATTAACGCATCGAGATAAGCGCAGTGGTTTGAAATTCAGTTGCTGTAAGCACGAGATACTGAGTACAGCTCATGCTTCAAGACAATACACTCAGATAATAAGCTTAGAAATCGCGCTTTTTATTCCACTTGAGTCAGCGCAATATTCTAACCTTCTGTATTACCTTGAATCCAGTAATTAAACGCTTGATCAATTTTGCCACTCTGTTTCTTCATTTCGAGCCAGTTATTGATAAACATCGCAAATGATTGATCTTTATCGCTAATTGGAAACGCCATATGAATAGGCGGTTGAAGCGGCTTCGGCACCACTACAGTGTAGTCAGGGTAAAGCAGCGTCCAACCTGAGGCTGACGCGGCACCTGTCATCATGGCATCAATATGCGCATATTCTTCCCTAAAAAACAGCCTCGGCGTGGTAATTTCCCATGCTTTTCCATTAACAAAGTAGCGGCGTATTTCTTTGCTGTAAAAATAGCTTTCAGGAATACCTATGGTGAGATCTTTGCGGTCGATAACCTTTTGCCATTCGGTAAATTCTGCTCGACGTTCGTGCTTAACAACAAGAGCCACGTACTGCTCGCCGTAAGGCACACTGAGCGTATATTTTAATAGATTATCTGGGATAACAGGCACACCAGACGTAATATCCAAGTAACCAGACGCTAGTAGCTCGTTTGCCTGATTTCTGTAGATGCGTACGAATTCAACACCGACGTCTAAATCTGATGCCAGCATATTAATGATCTCAATATCTAATCCAACAAGTAACCCTTGGTTGTTATGGAATGAATAGGGGAGGTCATCAATAAAATAGCCAGCGCGAATAACGCCACGCTTTTTAATTCGAGTAAGAACGTCTTGTTCAACTACACTTTCATTATCAAATTGTGGTGGAGTTTCAGCCGCGTTGATAATGCGAGTTTCAACGCGGGGATGAATAAGATCGCGGTCAATAAATTTCTCATAACCTTCATAGTGTAATTCAAGTTTACTCAGCACCAATTGCAGCACAGTAAACAATGCCAACGAGGCGATAGGCATCACAACAACACCGCGCAATAAATATTTCCATTTTAAGGTTAATGTGCGATTTAGCATGGCAGCGACAAGCAACACAATAGAGATACTAAAACTAACCGATAGCAATGAAACTAAGCGTCCGCTAAAAATACTGTCTGCCAGCAAAAACAGTTCGAACATACTATCGGATACATTAAACAGGTTTAGGATGGCTGGCATGGCAACGGTTGTTGTGCCAAAAAGCTGTGGGATCCCGATAAATATTAAACTCGCATATTCTTCACTGCCAATATAGGCGCCTGAAAACCACGCAGCGAATAGCGCAAATTGTAAACTCAGCAGTTTGCCGCCAACGGGCAGGCTGAAAGAGATAGGGATAAGAATATCGGGGATCTTTTCAATGTCTTTATCTCGTTTTGGCAGTTCTGCGAGGGCTTCTTTACATTTTTCTACCATGGTAGGAATAACGATAAGAAAGCTACCTGTGGCAAAAGCTGTAACCATGGCGGCTCGACAAATTCTAATGACTTGTCGGTAGGTAAATGGCGTGATGGTTGCCACTAACATTGGAAACACAATGAACACCATTAAAACTGTGAGTAAGCTGGCGCTGATCAGATAAACCGTCAGCGCTTCAAACTGGCTAATATCCATGGTCGCAGCGGCTCGATAGCCAATACAGAATATGCCTAGCGGTGCGTAATTCATTACTAAGCCACTAATATTGGCAAGTGCCGTTTGTAAGTTGGTTAGTACCGCAAGCGTATGGCGCTTTCCTTTTACCGCCATTAATCCAATGCCAACAAAAATACTGAATACAACGACTGACGGAATCACGGCATTAGAAAACGCGTTGAATGGGTTAGAAGGAATAAATAGGCTCACCAAGTTAACGTCTGGAGAGGTTTTTATCATGCTAGCGCTATAAAAAGAGGCATTCTGCCACGTAGGAAAGGCAGCAGGGGTAAGGAAAATAAACAGTACACAAATCGCCATTAATGCCAGCATCACCATCACACTGGCTTTAACGGTTGATTTGGCTTTGCCTGGCGTAAGTGAGGCAACACCTATAATCAAAGACACGGAAATATACGGGAGTGCAGTCATCTGCAGTAGCATGATAAAGCCGCTAGCTACACTACTAACCACCGGATTTAACGGAAATTGAGCGCCGAGCAATATTCCGGCGACCATGCCAATGATTATTTTTACCGAGAGAGGAACCTTATTTAGCACACGACGCCTTGATTATTATGGTTATTTTTATACAAAGTATAACCCTAACAAAGCGTTATGCTAGCCTTCTAGCCGTTTTCATTATTTGAAATTGTTTGAAAAGTTGTGAAGGAAAAATGAGCTAAGAAAAGGAAAACTAATCAATTAATTAGTCTTGGTTAGCTTCAACAACATAGGCTTTACCATAACAAACACGACTAGCAACACATTGCTTACCTTCTGCATTTGTGACAGATAGGTTCTCGCCAGCTACTAGGGTGCAGCCACTAAATACAATAGCATTTGCGCCTAGTTGATACGCTTTTCTACGAGCGTCTGTGCGCGCCTCAATTTCATCTGGCGCCGCATGGTGTGCTTTTAGCTGACAGTGCTCGCCTTCAACCATTGACACAAGTTTGGCTCGCCCTTCAAATTCATTCTCATTTTGGTAAATACGCACTTCGCTAGGTGAAAAGTAATGAGTAAAGTTGCTTTGGTCTAGGTTCGTAGAAACGGTGCTGATTTTTGCACAACTTACCAATGCTGTTATGGCGATAATAGCGAAAGAAGAGGTTAGTAAAGTACGAGTTGTGATCATGAAAGTTGGCACAGTGCTATTGAAATGTAGCGAGATTATAACGAGTTATCTTTGGGAATAACATCAATGAAGCGTAAAGAAAGGTGAAGAAGGTTGAGCAGCCAGTAAATGCTGTTTAATGTAATACCGACCGAAACACCTGAGTTACCAGAACGTGATTCGTACTTTAGTTTATTTGTGACTAGCTCTTTCAACTTTCTTCTGGTTACTTTCCTTTGTAAATATTAGTAGTGAGCCCATCAAAATTATTGTACCTCCAGTGACTGTCCATCCATCAATATCGTTGCCGAAAAATAATACACTAATGACAGATACGAAAATAAGTCGGCAAAAGTCGATAGGTAGTAACAAACTTGCTTCTGCTAATGAGAATGCCTTGGCCAAAGCGTATTGCGACACACTGAACCCCGCTCCAATTAGTAGCAATAATGGTAAGTTTGATTGGTCTGGCATAGTCCAATCTATGACTGCAAAACAAGTGCTGATTGGCAAAATTAGGAAAAAGGGGAGAGCGACTACCGTATCGTTGTTTTCATGGCTTGTTAGTTTTTTTACTGTAATAAAAGCAACAGCGGCCATGCTAGCTGTAATCAATGCGGCTAAGATACCGTAAAGGTTACTGTCAAGGTTAGGGCGAAGTATGATGAACACGCCAATAAACCCTAACATTGTTGCCATTGCCTTAGCCTTCGTCATCGTTTCTTTTAACAAAAGGCAGCTAGTCAATGTAGCAATAACTGGTGCGGTAAACGATATCGCAACGACTAACGTTAAAGGAATTGTTGATAATGCGTAGAAAAGTGCATAGCCGCCAAGAAAAGCAGCAAAAGCTCGAAGAATGTGTAATGAAAAGTAGTGTGTTTGGAATAGAGCCGTTCTTCGTTTGACAAGCACTGGAAAGATAAACATTAACCCAATTAAAATTCTGAAGAAAAATAAGGTGCTTGTAGACAGCTCATGACTTAAATAGCTCACTGCTGAAAGCACTACCGAATGCGTTAATGCATAGAGCCCCATATACAAAACACCCTGTTTTACATCTAATGTGTTCAAAATGTTCAGTCCTGACTAAATAAGTGAAAGTGACTATACATTTTTTACTAAATGGAATTAATATGAGTTTAAGAAAGTCATTAATTCCATAAAGGAAAATATATGAGGCGTGAGAATGATAAATTTCACTACATGCATGTATTTCATGAAGTAGTTAACCAAGGTTCATTTACCAAGGCCGCGGATGCATTGGATATGACAACGTCATCTGTCAGTAAAGTTGTTACTCAGCTAGAAGGTTCACTAGGGGTCAAATTACTAAATAGAACTACCCGCCATCAGAGCTTGACCGACAGTGGTCGGCTATATATGGCCTATGCTGGTCAACTGCTAAATCAGTTCAAAGAAATGGAGCAACAAGTTCAAAATCAAGACATAGAGCCAACGGGGGATTTAAGAGTAGCAATGCCGACTGCCCTAGGACAGTTTTTCTTAACGCCTAGTCTTCACCAATTTCTTAAATCTTATCCCAAAATAAATATCGAACTTATCTTAGGCGAGTCTATCGTAGATGTTGCAGCACAAGGCTATGATTTAGCAATACAGTCCGTAGCTCCACCAAATCATTCAGCACTTTATTCAACTAACATCGGTGCACATCGTCAAAAATTAGTGGCATCGCCAGAATACCTTTCATCGCGAGAAGTGATCAGCAACCCCGAGCAACTAAGAAATTTAGAGCTCCTAAGTTATAAAGGACCACAAATATCGGATATATGGTCATTTAGACGAGAGAATGAAATCGCAGAAATCAACCCAACTCCCGTTTTCACAAGCAATAGCTATTTCACATTGCTGCAGTCTGCGAAAGACGGTATTGGGGTTGCTAACCTATATCAATATATGGTGGATGGAGAAATTAGCAAAGGGAACTTAGTAGAGTTATTGCCTGAATGGAAACAATTGTCTCGTGATCGTTATGCCATATACCAACAACGAAGAGATTCATCCCTAAAATTAGATCTATTTATCACCTTTTTGGCATCATTATTTGAATAATATTTCTTTTATAGAAAAACTGAATGTCTTTTTCATGAGTTAATTCTCCAATGTTGTTTAAGTAACCTTCTGCTCACCAATTTTGTGTGAGTAGAAAAAATGAAAAGTTTATTCCAAGTACTGTTGTTAATGGCTGTGTCGCTTTATGCGGCAGCAAATGATGAATACTCTGTAGACCAAGCGAACCTCAAATTACCGAAAAGCGTGGCTTTTGGTGAAGTTGTTGGGATTGTAGAAAATGATGACGGCCATAAATTTGTTTTTAATCGTGGCCAAAGGCCATTGATGGAGTTTGATAAGGATGGTCAATTTGTCAGAGAAATAGGCGAAGGTCAGTTTGTAAACCCTAATGGATTGCGCTTAGACCGCCATGGAAATATTTGGACTGTTGATGGAGGCACACATTTAATTCAGCGCTTCTCCATGGATGGTAACATCACTATGGTCCTCGGTATGAAAGGAAGAGCAAGTGAAGGGTGGTTTGATAGAGATTACCACATGGTTTTGTTCAACAATCCTGAGGATGTTGGATTTGACAATGCAGGTAATATTTATGTTGTAGATAGAGGGAACCACCGTATCGTTAAGCTTGATGCCAATGGTTTGTTTGTAAAGGCATGGGGGCAAAAGGGTACAGGTCAAGGAGAGTTCAATTTTGCTCATTCTGTTGTCGTTGATGAAAACAACAGAGTATTGATTGCCGACAGAGAAAATAAGCGCATTCAGCTTTTTGATGTAAATGGCGTGTTTATTGAACAATGGACTGATGTTGGCTATCCGTACGTGTTGGTGCTAAACGATGGCGCATTATGGTTCACCGATGCTCGCAATGAGCAAATTAAACGATTAGATCTACAAGGTAACATCACAAAAACAATCCAAGGTGAAAAAGGACGAAACCCTACTCAATTTGGATTTGCTCATGGTTTACACATATCTGCTGAGGAACATATTTTTGTTACTCAAATTCTTAACTGGAGCGTGTTAGAGCTCAAACCCTCTAGATGATTTAAAGTCATCCACTTTTTATCTATTTCAGATATTCGATTGATTAACTTTTTATCAAGGAGAACTAGATGCCTCACTTTGTTATGGATTGTTCCGAAAATGTACTTGAGGTACGGGAAGAGGATTGCATCATTGCGCAAATTCATGACGTAGCGGCTTCTTCCGGATTGTTTGTTGAGTCAGAAATAAAAGTGCGAATTAACGCATTTAAAAGATACTCAGTTGGCAATGCCAAAGAAGGCTTCATTCATGTATTCGCGCACATCATGGAGGGGCGCACTGATCAACAAAAGGCGGAGTTATCCAAACACATGGTATGTCGGCTAGCAGAGCTTTTTCCGCTTGTACCTAACATCGCAATGAATATTAGTGATTTTGAAAAGAATGGCTATTGCAATAGAAACGCTATTAAAACGATATAGCCATTTGGTTTAAGACAATGAGCTGAGTCTCTAGCAGGGTTGCTATTTAGGGCTACCCGTATACGTGACAATGAAAAGTAAGGAATTGAAGACAATGAAGAGCAACGCTTATATCCCCTTAACTGCGAAAATATTGAGCCTAAGTGCCCTTATATTTCCTATTGCAGGGTTCGCAGACAGCAGTGATTATTTTGAGCCGCCAATGGTATCAATACCTGCCGGTTCTTATTTTATGGGCAGTGACAAAGGTGCGCCCGACGAGCAGCCAGTACGAAAGGTTGAAATTCCGGCTATTTCTTTATATTTTGTTAAACGAGCGGTTAATCAAACGAAAACCTAACAATTTACTCAAAAGGGCAAGTAACAGTGTGCTTTTGCTCCTTTGTCGCTAATTTTAGCCAAGCATTTTTCAGCCCCGTATTTGGGTGTTATATTTACACGGAAGTCATATGTACCACTTTAAACTATATGAAGATGAAAGGCTTATTGGTTTTAATCGAAAGCGCAAGAATCAAATTATCAACAATGCTATTCGGAGTTATCGCAAAGAGAACCCTATTAACTGGGTAAAACGTTTAGGCTTATTCTCTTTGGTTTCATTTTTACCTGCGTTATTAATTTACGTTTTTATGGGTTCAGGTTTAGTTGTAGGTTGGCTAGCTATGTCATCATTCATACTTGCTACGAAATTAGCACACGATGAAACATCGTTTATATTGCCATATCTAGATAAAGAACTTAGTTAGCGTAAACATAAAAAATACTAAAGAGGACTATTTACAGTTGGCTGTTGTTCGTTCCTCACATATTCTAGCCAAATATAAATGGCCGAATAGTGCGGCGTTAAACTCAATCTGGTCTTTAGGAAGTAAACGAAAGTGAAAATGTACGAATCAGAGTGGACACTACTTCAGAATCAATATGACAGTTACGAGAAGCACTCTCTATACATAAAGCTGGTAAGTATTTTGATTCTTGTGTTCTCTGAGATTACAGACACTAATAATATACTGATATTCGGTATCTTGTTGGTTCTATGGTTACAAGACTCAATTTGGAAGACATTCCAATCTAGAATAGAGCCTAGGCTGTTTCAGATAGAAAAGAACATTCGAGAACGTGTTGAAGATAATGAATTTCAATTTAACAGCGAGTATCAGGCTATAGAGAGTAGCGGTCTCGGTAAGATTGGTGAATATCTCAAACAAGCCATGCGTCCAACGGTAGCATTTCCCCATGTGGTGTTAATTTCCCTATTCGTAGGGCGCTATATCATTGGGTAAGTGAATCGACAGGTTAGGCTTCAATTTAGCATTAAAAAAGGCATCAGCGTCGCAACTGACTCTGATGCCTTTTTATTTATTTGGAAACTTGGGCTAATTACTTAGCTTGCGCCGCTGCTTGTTGTGCCTCGATGCGGGCTTTCTTTTCAGCTTTACGCTGTTCAAGTAGTTTAGCTGCGTCTGTGCCTACGTGCGTTTCGCCACGTTGCTTGGCTAGCTCCATTTGGCGTTCACGCTCTGCATAACGGGCACGCTGCTCTTCTGTTGTTTGGTCAAAACAGTGGTGACAGCTAACGCCTTTTTGGTATTCAGGCTTTTCTTTGTCTTCTTCTAAAATCGGCATACGACAGGCGTGACATTGGTCGTATTTACCAGCTTCTAAGCTGTGGTCAACGGTTACGCGATCGTCAAATACGAAACACTCGCCTTTCCACATTGTCTCTTCTGCTGGCACGTCTTCAAGGTATTGTAAGATGCCACCTTCGAGGTGATAAACTTCTTCAAAACCTTGCTCTTTCATATAAGCCGTTGATTTTTCACAGCGGATTCCGCCTGTACAGAACATCGCGACTTTTTTGTGCTTCGCTGGATCCATGTTTTCTTTTGACCACTGTGGGAATTCGCGGAATGTTTTCGTGTCTGGATCTACTGCGTTCTCGAATGTACCAATTTGTACTTCATAATCGTTGCGAGTATCAACAACAAACACTTCAGGATCTGAGATTAACGCGTTCCAATCTTTTGGCTTTACGTACGTACCTACAACGTGGCGAGGGTCGATACCTTCAACGCCCATGGTCACGATTTCTTTTTTCAGTTTAACTTTGGTACGTTTGAATGGCTTTTCTTCGGTGAAAGACTCTTTGTAAGAAATGTCTTTTAAACGTTCGTCACTTTTAAGCCATGCTAAAAGTGTATCGATACCTTCGCGAGAACCTGCCACTGTACCGTTGATGCCTTCTTTAGCAAGAAGTAGGGTACCGCAGATTTGGTTGTCTTCCATTGTTTTTAACAATTTAGGACGGATAGCTTCAAAATCTTCAAGCGCAACAAATTTGTACATTGCGCAAACAACGTATTGCATATTTACCTCGGCTAGCGGGAGCGTAAATCCCGTGCTTTGTTAGTGTCTAATTGATGTAGCGAAAATAGCAGTGCTTGTTCAAACTAATTTGAGTTAACTACCGTTATTTTGCGCTGATAAGCGAGCAAGACATTAATCCTGCTGTTAATTTGGTCGCTATTATATTGATCTAGATCAAAAATGCAAAGCAGCTATCGCTGTCAGTCTCTGACATGTCACTTCTTTTAGTTCGTAAAACTAATGCCTAGACTGCTGCTTTGCACGAGGGAGGGGGAATTACTTCATGCGGTGCAATGCGCAAATTTTGTTGCCAGCAGGGTCGCGTAAGTAGGCTAAATAGAGCTTCATGTCTAAACCTTCGCGAATACCAGGAGGTTCTTCACATGTTGTACCGCCATTGGCTAAGCCTGCTTCATGCCATGCATCAGCAAGTTCTGGTGTTGCTGCTGCAAAGCCAATTGTACTGCCGTTGCCATGAGAAGCGTCTTCACCGTCAATTGGGATAGATAAAGCGAAAATGCCGTTGTCGGTGAAGTAGAAACAACGGCCTTTTGGATCGATTACACCTGGCTTGTGGCCGAGGGCGCCCAGCACTGCATCGTAGAACTTTTTGGATGCTTGAATATCGTTCGCGCCAATCATTACATGACTAAACATAAGGTCTCTCTTTTATTGTTGTTTGAGTGTGAACTAAGCCCAGACTTTTTTTTGAACTGTGCTTAGTCGCTAGTTTCTATATTTTTGTGTTGAGGGTATTACTACTCTCGGTGTTAGCATTTAGTTTTACTGGACCGGGAAAAAACATATTTGTTTCTTCTTGATATTGTCGGTAGCTCGGCCTTTTTTGCACTGAGTAATATTCTGCTGGCACCGCACCTGTGTAAGTAACAAGCGTCGTGTACATAATGCGAGAAGCGAATACTAAGCCCAAACCAAGCAATATATTGATGTGTAATGCTTCAGTATCAAAAAGAGCGAGCCATGCTGGTATTGCTGCGATAACCAATGCATTCCATACCATCCATTCGGCAAAGTAATTAGGATGACGGCTATAGCGCCATAATCCGACATTACAAACTGTGTTTTTAATGCCTTGTGCTTTCATCTTCTTGAGGAAAGCTAGTTTTTGCATATCAGCAACAGACTCCATGGCAAAAGACGACAACCAAATCACAATCGCTATAATTTCGAATGGTGAGATTTCTGGTGATGGATTCGCGGCGATAATAAAGGCTGGAAACGCTAAAAATGCTGCATTGGCTACCCCTTGCAAAATAGCCTCTACTTGCATGGCAAGTACCGTGTTATTTTTACCTTGTTTTAACCAACGCTTTTTTTGGAACTCGTAGCGGGGCAATTCTGTATCTAAATGACCTGACGTTAGCAGTTTTATGGCGCCCAAGCCCATTCGGCTACCTGCAAAAATATACGCAATGCTCACGATAGCAACACGGGTAGGGTCACCTTCGCTGTATAACCATGTAATGATACCAATGACGGTTAAGCCCCAAGGCCAGCCTATATCTACGTAGGACATACGTCCGGTTTTCCAAGCTGGTAAACACACAACGAGCGCAAAAAGCAGCATTTGCACAGCGCCATTGACTAATGCCAGTTCGCCAAAACTAGCTGTGAACATTAACAACAGCCAACCAGCTATGAATGGCAATAAAGGAGATAAATATTTCATTTAACCTGCGTCCATTTTTCTTGTTTTTGTATTTAGCACTTAAGGTCGATATCTTTCTGTTTAAGCTGCGTGAATTGCGACAGGGGTCCCGTTTAACGCAGCGTTACCTGTTAGCGGGTCGACTCGATTAGCTAAGGTCACATCGTTGATGCTCACACCAGCTTGCGTTGCCGCTACTGTCATTTGGGTATCTTTTTGATTGTGGCCCCAGCCTTGAGGCATGGACACAACGCCCGCTAATACATCTTCAGTAATGCTGACTGGTAATGTCACTGAGCCCGACGGTGAAGATACAACTGCATCTTGGCCTTGGCTTAACCCAAGGTTTTCAGCATCCGTGGGATGAATTTCAAGTGTTACAGGGTTTTTGCCTTTAACGAGTCGTGCTGAGTTTTGTGTCCAAGTGTTATGGCTTTTCACTAAACGTCGGCCAATCAATTCAAACGGGAATTGTGTGTTTTTAGCAGGTGAATGAATAAGCGCGTTAAGCCTCTCAAGATCTGCTAAATACAGGCTAGGTGCTAATTCAATTTTACCGCTTTCAGTCAGTAAACGTTCTGGTAGGGCGGGTTTTAGCGGACCTAAATCGATACCGTGGGGATGTTGTTTTAACTTCTCAAGATCTAAACCTTGCTCACCATACGGACCAGCTTTTAGTTCGTTATCTAAAATCATTTCTGGTGTGTAAGGTAGCGTAGGCTTGCCTGTTACCGCGCTGGCGATACCATTTAATATTTCCCAATCAGCTAATTGATTCTCGCTTTTTTCGAACATTGCGGGCGAGTATTTTACGGTGTTGCGTACAGCAAAACTGTGGAAGAAAATGTCGTAGTGACTGTTTTCTAGTCCAGTAGTCGCGGGCAAAATAATATCTGCGTATTTGGTGGTTTCATTTAAATAAATATCAACAGCAACCATGAAGTCTAATGATTCAAAGGCGGTCGCTAACTTTGTACCATCTGGCGCAGAAAGTACCGGATTACCTGCAATGGTAATCATCGTTTTAATTTGCCCATCACCCGGAGTGAGTATTTCGTCCGCCAATGTTGCTGTCGGGAATTCGCCATTAAAGAACGGCAGGTTGTTTACTCTTGAACGGTACTTGCCAAAATTCGTAGCATGGCCTTTGGTTTTTCCACGTAGTAGATTGAATGCTGGCAACGGAAACATTGCACCACCTTCACGATCGAAGTTACCACTAACGACATTGAGCACGATAGTTAGCCACTGGCACAACCCACCAAATGTCTGTGTTGATGCACCCATACGGCTGTAACAAACCGCAGATTTAGCCGCGAGCATGTCGCTAGCCAACGCTCTTATTTCTTCCGCAGAAATGCCTACATGGTCCGCAACGACTTCAGGTGCATAGTCTTTAGCTGCACTTTCCACTTCTGCTAAGCCATTAACATGTTCAGCTAAGTGTCCGAGCCTAACGTTAGCGCTTTCAAACACGCAATGAATAATTGAGAATAACAACAAGGCATCTTTTTCAGGGCGGATAAATAAGTGTTGGTCTGCCATTTTGGCGGTCTTGGTTTTGCGCGGATCGACAACCACAACTTTACCGCCTCGTTTTTGAATGGCAGTAAGGCGCCCAAGCACGCCGGGAGCTGTCATCATACTGCCATTGGATACAACGGGATTGCCGCCAATAATCAGCATGAAGTCGGTACGATCGATGTCTGGCACGGGAATGAGCATACCGTTACCCAACATGTAGTTAGCAGCAACATGGTGAGGCATTTGATCTGTGGAGGCTGAACTAAAGCGATTTAGTGTCCCCATTCCTTTCGAGAATGGCTTTAACATCAGCGCATTGCCAAAATTATGGGCATTAGGGTTGCCTAAATAAATACCCAGCGCATTTTTCCCGTAAGCCGATTGAATAGCGGTAAATTTCTCGCCTATTTCGCTGAACGCTTCTTGCCAGCTGATTTCTTGCCAGCCATCAGCGGTTTTCTTTATGGGGGTGCGAAGCCTGTCTTCGTCTTCATAGAAATCTTGTAACGCGAGTGCTTTAGGACACATATGGCCTTTGCTGAACGGGTCTTTCTTGTCGCCTTTTATTGAGATGATTTGCTTCTTGTTTTCGTGTTCTGTGTACTTTACTTCAATGCCACACATGGCTTCGCAAATATTACAGTTACGATAATGTGTTTGGATATCACTCACGGTATGTGCCCTCATAAAAAATAGGCCGCGCTTTTAATTTTTATAAACCTTGCAATCGATACTCTGCAATTGAGTTTCTTTACTTGAGATTGTTTGCTTTAGCTTCTTTGTATAAGATTGTATCGCTGACCTTTAGCTTCAGATTTAGTGTGACAGCAAATCAAACGAAGACTAACGGTAAAAAATGACATATATTGGGTGACAATTGCCAAAATTATCAGGTGCTACTCTGTGTCCGCTGAAAATAAAACCATAAAAGTTACCGTGTTAGGTTTTGACTATGTACTTGCAGGAGCGCTCACAGGTATTAGTGATTTATTTAATTTAGCCGGCGTTTCTTGGAATAAGTTTCACCATTTACCAGTGCAAAAAAGATTTGATGTGCGCATAGCAAGTTGGCAAAAAACGCCTATATACACCATGAATAACATCACTATTAGTCCACACTGCGCGCTTGAAGACACGCTAGATAGTGACATTTTCTTGGTGCCCAGTATTGCGGGTGACATAGAGAAAACGCTGGCGAATAATCCGAATTTAATTGCGTTCTTAAATAGTTTGATAGACAGCGATAAAATCATTGGTAGTAACTCAACAGGGTCTTTCTTTCTCGCAGAAGCTGGCTTGCTTAATGGCAAAAGTGCGACAACACATTGGGCATCTGCAGAACATTTCAGTGAACGTTACCTAGAAGTGAATTTAGCACCTGAGCAGTTTATTACCCACGACGGCAATATATTGTGTGATGGCGGAGGCATGGCTTGGTTTGATTTGGGGCTTTACCTAATCGAGCTATTTTGTGATCACGAAACCGCAATGGGCACGGCTAAATCTTTCGTCTTGGAAACGGGGAGGACGACGCAGCTTAGTTTCTCTCCGCTGATTGCTAAAAAGTATCACAATGATAAAACGGTGAAGGCGGTTCAAGAATGGTTGGAAAAGCATTATACCGAGTCGATTTCTATTGTGGAGGTAAGCCAACAGTTTGGCGTATCCAATCGCACCCTGATTAGACGTTTTAAAGACGCAGCGAATATAACGCCATCTGAATACCTACAAGATGTGCGTATTGATGCTGCAAATAAGCTGCTTGTGCAGTCAAACAAAACTATTGATGAAATTACGCACGCAATTGGTTACAGCGATATAAGTTCGTTTACCAAGCTGTTTAAACGTAAAACAGGCTTATCCCCTAGTAGCTACCGTGCCCGATATTCCGCTAATCAAAAGGTAAATTTGAACTAGCGCTTAAGTTGTCTATTCCGCTTACTTTACTGCGAATTTTTCCCGAGTGTGAACATTACCATGCAGCACAACATGTGAAATATCAGCCCACGCGGAAACATCTTTTAGTGGGTTTTTATTTAACAGTAATAAGTTAGCAATTTTGCCAACTTCAACCGTGCCGTAATCATCGGCGATACCAAATTGTTTTGCATTGTTAACGGTCGCAGCCTTTAAAATATCAACATTTGACACACCGGCTTGTGCCATCATCTGGATTTCAAGAAAAGTTGTTAACCCAGGTTGATTGGCGTAACTAGGGCTACCCGGGAAGTCCGAGCCAAGCAGCAAAGGGTGGTCGTTATTGGCTAAATACTGCATGACTTGCGCGCCTTTGCCAACACGGCCATAACGGAATATATTGGCGATTGTCTCATCGGGCAGACCATCAAAACCTATTCTTAACTCTTCTTGAAACCATTGGGCTGTATCTGTATTCATCCATTCCCGCAGCCTATTTGGTGTCACTTTATCAAATGCTTTTTGTGTACGAGTTAAAGGCACCATAGCTTCTCCTAGCCCAGCAATAACCCGTTGGGTTGGCATGTAACCGATGCCACTTTCGCTAACTTTATCGAGTAGTGTTTTAATCTCGTCGGGCAGCATACGCTGTCGTGCATACGGTCCCCAATTCCACATTCCGTGAGCAATGACATCGACGTTAGCTGCGATAGCTGCTTGATACATATCGTAAGCATTTGCATGGGCGAGAATGGAAAGCCCGTGCTTGTTTGCAGCTAGGCGAATTCTAGTCAGTGTTTGCTGTGAAAGTAGCTGCCATTGATCAGCATCGCCATAGCCGTTTTCAAAATAAAGCTTTATACAATGGGCGCCAGATTGAGCTATTTCCGCCACCAAGTGCTCAGGAGAATTTGGCTCTTCTGGTTCTGCTTTTTCGTTAACTAGATAGCGGTAGATTTGAGTCGAGAGGGCATCGCTTTTTTCTACTAGTGGAAACGTATCTTGTGAGGTGATAACTTCGCAGCGCAAATAATCTGGAGCGTTTGGGTTGGAAGTAAAACGTTGCCAGTTTGCGCCTGGATTGGGGTCGAGGACTTGAGTTACACCATAGTACAGAAAACTATTTGGCTGGTGTTGGTAGTAGTCATCCACAATTTGTGGATGCTTTTGAGCAACTGGCTCTTTGCCAAAACCCATTCCGGGGATAGAAGATACATGCACATGGCTGTCCATTATGCCAGGAGTTAAAAACTTCCCAGTGCCGTCGTAAACTTGAGTGTTTGCATCAAAGTGCTTGGTATCAAAGTGCTTGGTATCAGAGTGTTTGGTATCAGTGCGAGCGTCTATAATTGCCGCAATACGACCTGACTTAATCACGACGCTGCGTGGAGAAGCTGCCTCATTGGTGTGGGGCGAGACAATGGATACGTTTTGAATGACTAAGGATTGGGCGTGAGTTATCGAGGTAGCCACTGACAGCAGGGCAGCAAAAGTTGATAATTGAGAGGAAACCTTTATTGCCTTCGGGCTAAACATTGTTTTTACTTGCGAGGCAATCGCACCAGCAAAATTGAAAGCCGAGCGGCGCTCAGCGTTGAATCGATTTAACGCGTGAATGAACATATCTTCCTTGATGTTTTCTATATCTGATTAATTAACCTAGCTTACTTTAATTGGCTTACTTTAATTGTCTTACTTTAATTAGCTTACTTAAATTTTGCAGCTGTTATAAATTCGTTGAAACTTTCGCACCAAACAATGATGGAATTGTATTGGCTGAAATCAAAACCAGAAGGAAGCTCTACGATAAAGTTCTCAAACGTATTGATATCGCCGACAGCGACCATTTTCTCCTTCACGGCTTGAAACTCGGCTTCGGTTTCAACAAACTCAGGTGAGAAGTACAATTTATAATCTGGCCCCGGTGCAAGGCTCCCTATTAACGTTACGTACTCGCTATTTATCGTCACTTTACCTTCGCCCCAATGAAGAAAATCGCTGCCAGCAAGTGCTCTGGTAAATTCGGTTTCGAACATCACACTTTTTGATTTATTCGCGACTTGCTCAGCGCTAGGGGCGTCTGGAGCCGTTAAAATAGGTAAGGCATAAATGCCTGCTGCGAAGCCTATTGCTGCAACGAAAATATGAGAAGCCGTTAAAAGTGCAATTGAGCGAACAGATTTCATAAAGGGACGACCTTTCTCACGGTTAAATTAGTCGGGGTAAAATTAATCAGGTTAAATTCTATGACTGAACATGAGCAGCTTAATGCAGAAATTAACACCGATATACATCAACTAACATAAATTAATGAGTAGCTTGGCTGTTTTTGTCAGGCTTGTAAAGTTGGCTATTGGACTGTTTCCCCCTTAGAATGTTGAACACTAGCTTTGTTTACTCGGCATCCGCATAGTGTCATTTTCAAGCTTGCCAAGAAACATCATCAGTTAGCTGTCAATCTTCATTGTCGTTTTCACTATCTCTCTTTTTAAGAGATAAGCCAAATGCAACGCCTATGGCGACGCCGACACTAACACCAATAGCGATATTATTTAACGCTGTTCCGATACCACACCCTATGGCTATGCCTATCGATAGTCCAAATACTACTGGATTTTTTGCAGTATCTGATTTATTCCATTTGCTCATAGCTTGTTGCCTACCTTTAATTTTTTGAATTGTTTAAAAAGCCCCTACAATGCCAAGAATAATCGCAAGTAAAAAGTACTTGTAACTATTCCTGTCAAAGCCACCATTTTCTCTGGACAGAGACTTTATTGGAGAGGCAAACATAAATGGTGACAACATGAGGCCACGTAGCAAGGACAATATTGCGACAGTATTGGAAAATGCACCCAAGTCGAACACGTTTGTTTGGTAATATTGGCGAACAAAAATGAATAGGGTGACTACCATAAGCACTTTTATTAGCGTATTGCTGCGTTTTATTTTAGTCGCACGTATTTCCATGATTTACTCAGGACTTTGTCTTTTTTCGGTCGATACAGCCTAGATCTTTCTCTGGCGATATAACGTCTCTCACCAGTTGCTTCAATTCAGTAATTTCTGGAAATCCGCCCATATCTTTGCGCGACCATATTAAGGTGCCATTGGCGAATATTTCAAATATGCCTCCGGTTCCAGGAAGCAATGATAACTCGTCTACTTCACCGTCAAAGGTTGTCAGTATTTCTTGTGCCATCCACGTTGAGCGCATTAGCCACCGACATTTTGAGCAGTACTTTATTTCGATTTTATTCATAGTGTATTTTTCATTGGTGGGCTAAGTTAAAGCCCTAAATTGACGTTTATTTACGAGCGTCGCTTTATATAGTTGGTCGCTTCATTTTCAATAGTTTAACAATTAAATCAATGCGCTTGTTGGCTCTGCGACTTTCGGAAAAGTAAATACCCGAAACTATTACCACATACATCACAACATAATAAAAACTAGGAATTGCCTCACTTTGTGGCAAGAAGTATGTGAAAAAATAGCCCAGTGTAAAGATAAGCACTATATTTTTAAGGTCTGTGAACTGTCTGGTCTTCAAGCCCTCAAGTTGCGTGAACACCTCTTCGAACCTTTCAGATTCAATCATCTCAACGAGTGCTGTAGCTTCTGTGTTTAATGTGGCTTGGTTTTTATCTTTGTCTCTGTCTTCCATGAACAAACTCCGTCTTAAGTGTTTTGCACCTGCACTATTATCAGCGAAAAGGTGCTAAGCCATATTAGCTTAATCCAATACGAAATGCGTTGATAGTAGCCGGTTAATAACAGCTGTTTAAATGCCTTCGCCATTTTTACAAGGTAGTAAATGGCCAATATTACTGTTGCTATCGAAATAACTCTAAACCAAAAGGGTACGTAAATAGAACTAGGGCTAAGTGCAATAACAACTGGAGCGATTAAGAGTGACAAAAGCATGATAAATCCAGCCCAAGAATGTACCTAGCAATCAAAGGACGGCGACTTTGTAAATGGATCCTTGTCCATTGGGAAATAGCCGGCTACCCAAGTGCCAATACCATGGATAATGACTAGTACATCGGTAGCAGCGATGGCGAGATTAGCGTCCTGCAGGTTAATTAAGCTCCAACCAAAGAGACAAAACAGTATTCCTAAAGGGTAATTATTGATAAGAGGTGATAACTTTTCTGTCGGGCTTCCTGACGCACCTAACTCACTACAAAACTGCTTAGCATGGTCATAATTAGGGTAAAACTTAGCAGCTATATATACACCCAGTGTAATCCAAACCGTCGCGATTAAGCCCGATAACGCAGTGATATTGTCTAACAACATATCCTCCAATAAAAATAAGTAGTAACAAAACGTTGATGCAACTAGAAAGACTTACCTTCTGTTGTATAACGCACCAGTAATATGAGTCAGTATCAAAAAGTACAATGCGCTTTCAAAATACAGGTGCCAGTTATTTGCGTCGTAGAATGTTTGCGTGCTGGTTTCAGCTTCTGACAATTTTATAAGGCCAAGAAGATTTAATGGGTGCTCATAGTTAGTGATCATGAATACACCTGAAATCATCATCAAAAATAGGGTTCCGTACATCGCTGTATGTACAGTTCGAACGAGCCATTTTTGTTTAACGGAGTCATATGTTAACTGGTATTCTGAGAGCAAAAACCATTTGTACCATATGAGGCGAGCAATCAGCGTGAAGAATAATATTGAAGCTGCAATAACGTGTATCTCTATCGCATCTTGTTTATGTTCAGCTGCTCCTTTGATGCGGTAATCGATATTGTGGATGCGAGTCCCCATATCGAATAGCAGGAACATAATAGCGAGTGCAGAAAGCCAGTGAAGTGCTCGATCTACTTTGTAACTTTTCTCTGATGACACCACAGAACTCCATTTCTTGTGTTCAATATCCACTAAATGAGGATAGTCAGTAATATTGAGTGAAATCAATGGTATCAGCTTTTTTAATGCAAGGTGAAGCGCTTCTTAAGTGTTAAGTAACAGTGTTGATTAGGCACAAAAAAGCCCGCAGAAGCGGGCTTTAAAACGTTAGTACAATAAACGCGAGTTATTTAACACGCATACCTGGTTGTGCGCCTTCTTCTGGGTTTAGAATCCAAAGGTCTTCACCACCAGGGCCTGCTGCCAATACCATGCCTTCTGACATACCAAAACGCATTTTACGCGGCGCAAGGTTAGCTACCATTACTGTTAGCTTGCCTTCTAAATCTTCTGGTTGGTAGGCAGATTTGATACCTGCGAACACTTGGCGTGTTTCGCCGCCAAGGTCTAATTCAAGGCGCAGTAATTTATCTGCTTTTTCAACATGGTCAGCTTTAACGATTTTCGCGATACGTAAGTCAATTTTCGCAAAATCATCATATTGAATTTCAGGCGCAATAGGGTCATCTGCAAGCGGGCCTGTTGGTGCCGGCGCAGCTTTTTCTGTGACTAATGACTCTTTAGATGCTTCAATCATTTCGTTTACTTTGTCCATTTCGATACGTTGCATTAACGCTTTGAACTTGTTGATTTTGTGGTCTTTAAGTAGAACTTTGTGACCGTCCCAAACTAGCTCGTCGTTTAAGAAAGCTTCTGTTTTTTCAGCTAGTGCTGGCAATACAGGTTTCAAGTAAGTCATTAAGATGCGGAACAAGTTAATGCCTAGTGAACATACATCCTGAACTTCTTGTTGCTTGCTTTCGTCTTTAACTAGTACCCATGGTTCTTTAACTGCAATGTATTCATTGATTTTGTCAGCTAGCGCCATGATTTCACGCATTGCTTTACCAAACTCTCTGTTTTCGTATAGCGCCGCTAAACTATCACCAGCTGCCATCACTTCATCTGCTAGTGCTTGGTCGTCAACATTGCTTGAAAGCATGCCGTCGAAACGTTTGGTGATAAAGCTTGCACAACGTGATGCAATATTCACTACTTTACCCACTAAGTCGGAGTTTACACGCTGTGCGAAGTCTTCAAGATTCAAGTCTAAGTCGTCGATGCGATTTGTTAACTTAGCTGCGTAGTAGTAACGAAGGTACTCTGGATTTAGGTAATCTAAGTATGTACGCCCTTTAATGAACGTACCTTTAGACTTAGACATTTTCGCACCGTTTACTGTAACGAATCCATGTGCATAGACAGACGTTGGTTTACGGTAACCTGAGCCTTCTAGCATCGCAGGCCAGAATAGGCTGTGGAAGTAGATAATATCTTTGCCAATGAAGTGGTAAAGCTCTGCTTCAGAGTTCTCATTCCAGAAAGTATCGAAGTCGATATTCTCGCGGTTACATAGATTTTTGAAGCTGCCCATGTAGCCAATTGGCGCGTCTAACCATACGTAGAAGAACTTACCAGGTGCATTTGGAATTTCAAAACCGAAGTATGGCGCATCACGGCTAATATCCCATTGCTGTAGACCAGATTCGAACCACTCATTAAGTTTGTTCGCCATTTCGTCTTGCAATGAGCCACCAGTCGTCCAATCTTTTAGCATTTGTTCAAATGCCGGTAGATCAAAGAAGTAATGCTCAGAATCTCGTAGCACAGGTGTTGAACCAGACACTACAGAACGAGGGTTGATTACTTCTGTTGGTGAGTATGTTGCACCACAGTTGTCACAGCTATCGCCATTCTCGTCTTCACTGCCACACTTTGGGCATGTGCCCTTAACGAAACGGTCCGGCAAGAACATGCCTTTTTCTTCATCGTAAAGTTGCGAAATAGTGCGAGTTTTAATGTGACCCGCTGCATGTAATTTGTTGTAAATTTCGCTCGCGAACTCACGGTTTTCATCACTGTGTGTTGAATGATAGTTGTCAAAGCTGATCAAGAAGTCATTGAAGTCACTCATGTGCTCTTCGCGAACACCATCAATCATTTGCTCTGGAGAAATACCGAGCTCTTGCGCTTTAAGCATGATAGGTGTGCCGTGTGCATCGTCGGCACATACGAAATACGTTTCATTGCCGCGCATACGCTGGAAACGTACCCAAATGTCAGTTTGGATATGTTCAAGTAAATGGCCAAGGTGAATTGAACCGTTTGCATACGGCAGGGCACAAGTAACTAATATTTTACGCTTATTTTCAGACATAGTTTGTGACATGTTGTTCAGATATTAGTGTATTAAACACTTTAAGGTGGAATTCAATGGCGCAATAGTACAGAATTTGCGGGGTATTTTCATTAACATTTCTTGGCATTGCGCAATTTTTCATACTGCTCGCGATGCAAGTGCTAAGGGGTTCTTTTGTTTAGCCAATTTTTTTCAAAGAAAAAGAAAGATACGAACACGCCAGTTCCTAATGAAACTGAGCAAAATAACGATACCAAAAGTGAATTGGAAACCGTTGTTGAAACAACGTTAAGTGCTTATCAATCTGATGTATTTCCTGATGGCGTTTTAGCCATCGCCAAGCGCCTTCAAATTGTTGAGAAACCAAAATTTGTTGAAATCGTTATTAGCCTGCCGTTTGTAGCTTCAGGCGAGTTAGATTCATTAGCCGCGCCTTTGGCCGAAGCTTTGGGTAAACCAGTGCGCTTTCTTGTCGATGTCGTCATTGAGCCAGTGAGGCATCACAATATCGCGAACGTCGGTAATATTATAGCGATAGCATCTGGCAAAGGTGGTGTTGGTAAATCGACGACTACGGTGAATATTGCCAGAGCGCTTCAAGCAGAAGGTGCGCGAGTTGGGATTTTAGATGCCGACATTTATGGCCCCTCGATACCTACCATGTTGGGTGTGAGTGAAGAGAAACCTAGTTCGGACGACGGCAAAACAATGCAGCCAATAGATGCAGATGGCATTTATTCGATGTCCATTGGCTATCTAGTGCCTGATAGCGACGCTGCAGTTTGGCGTGGCCCTATGGCGAGTACAGCATTCTCTCAATTGCTCAACGAAACCGCATGGCCAGTATTAGATTACTTATTGATTGATATGCCACCGGGTACAGGTGATATTCAATTAACCTTGTCTCAGAAAGTACCAGTAGCAGCGTCTGTAGTTGTTACGACGCCTCAGGATATTGCGCTTGTAGATGCGCAAAAAGGCATCGCTATGTTCGACAAAGTGCAAGTGCCGGTGCTCGGTATTGTGGAGAATATGAGCTATCACGTTTGTGAAAACTGTGGCCATCACGCTCATTTATTTGGTGTTGATGGTGGTAAGGACATCGCTGAGCAAAATGATGTGAGTTTGCTTGGCCAACTGCCGCTTCATATTGATGTGAGGCAGGATGCTGATTTAGGTGTTAATTTACTGAAAGAACAACCAAATAGTGACATATCGGCTCATTACCGTAAAATAGCGCGAAATATTGCCAGTAAGCTGTTCTATGACTTAGATATGGCAAGCCCCAAACAGCCAGATATTGTGATTGCCAGCGGCGATAACAATAACGATAACTAAAAGAAGAATTACCATGAGATTATGTGACAAAGATATCGAACAATGCATTGAGCAGGGGAAAATTGACATCATTCCTAAGCCAGATGCTTCAATGATATCTGGTGTAAGTGTTGATATCCGTTTGGGCAACGAGTTTCGCGTCTTTAAAAATAATACGGCGCCTTACATCGACTTAAGTGGTCCTCGCGAAGAAGTACAAAAACAGATGAATGCTGTGATGGGCGAGGAAATTGTGATTCCGGATGGTGAAGCCTTCTTCCTGCACCCAGGGGAGTTAGCGTTAGCGGTAACTTATGAATCAGTTACTTTGCCAGCTGACATTGTAGGTTGGTTAGATGGCCGTTCATCGCTTGCTCGTTTAGGTTTAATGGTACATGTAACTGCGCACCGCATTGATCCAGGCTGGTCAGGGCAGATTGTATTGGAATTTTATAACAGCGGTAAATTGCCATTGGCGCTGCGTCCGAAAATGAAAATCGCGGCACTGAATTTTGAAACAATGTCTGGCGAAGCCGATCGTCCTTACAATAAACGTGTTGATGCTAAGTACAAGGGCCAGACTGGCGCGGTAGCCAGTCGCATTAGCCAAGACGATACTTCTAAATAGCGGAAATAAGTAAGGGAAAGTAAGTAGAGTAAGTAAATAGACTAAACCCCTAAGCTAGTAAGTTTACTGCTGTTGAATAGACAAGATTGGAAAATAGTTAGACAAAAATAGCCATTGCTTAATCAGCATTGGCTATTTTTTTTACTGGCTTCAGCGGCATTACATTATCCGGCATTAATGAAACACACGAATCAAGCGCTTCTATCAACTTGGCTTTATCGTGGTGATGTGCAACATCTTCGTTCGCCATATCGTGGTGAATAACTTGTACTCTCTCTGAACGAACGCTCTTATCGTGAGCGATGACGCAATCTATAGGTAGATTGCCAACATTGTCTTCAATCCAGTCAAGCTTTTCATCTATTGTTAGCTGCGAGGCCGGACTATTTTCCTTAACAATGTTCTCTATGAAAACACAACGGCCTTTTCTGTTTTTAAGTGCATTAGCAATATCACGCACGAGCAGGGGAGGAACAACACTCGTCAAAAAACTTCCTGGCCCTAGAATGATTAAATCTGCATTATTGATCGCGTTAATGCATTGCTCCGGTGACTTCACCAGAGGGGCTAGCAGCAAATTCTTTGGCATAATGGGCATATCATCTACGGATAACTCACCTACTTTACATTTACCCTGCGGGTAGAACGCTAACAGGTCAGTTGGCGACTCTGACATTGGGAATACTTGTGTTTTTACGCGCAGGATTCGGCGAACAAGCTTAATGGAGTCGATTGGGCGTGATTGAATTTGTCCTAGACCATAAAGGATCAGGTTGCCTAGGTTATGGCCGCCAAGCTCATCTTGACCGTCAAAACGAAAGTTGAAGAGCTGGCTACCAACACTTCTATCATCAACTAGTTGCGTTAAACAATTCCGTAAATCACCCCATGCGATAGAGGAACTTCTTCTACGCAAGCGTCCGGTAGAACCACCGTTATCGGTTGTTGTTACGATTCCAGTTAATTGGTCTTGCATAAATGACAGTGTGGAGAGCACGCGACCGAGGCCATGTCCGCCACCAATGGCAACAATGTTTAGCTTTTTTAGTTGCATATATAAGGTAACTTCTTTCTTGATTGACTCAACCTTAACGCCAAAGCCTTTAAAAATAAAGTTTAGCACTAGGTATTATGGTGTTAGGGCGGCGAACTCTAGCACATCTGATTTTTTCCCATACACAAAATAGCTATCGCAAGCTGTTGATTAATTAAAAAATAACCATATTGATGCGATTGTGAACGTTTAGTTAAATCCTTCAAGAAAAATGCGATTCTTTTTAAATTAATGGTTGACACTTATCAGGGGCATGCCTAAAATGCGCCTCGCTTTCGATGAGTACTAGGTCGCTTGTCTGGAGCCGGTTTATTCAAGTAATTATTTATTTGTCTATACTGGGGCTATAGCTCAGCTGGGAGAGCGCTTCGCTGGCAGCGAAGAGGTCTGCGGTTCGATCCCGCATAGCTCCACCAATTATAACTTTGCGATGTTATCGTTAAGTACTCTGCGTCCCGTTCGTCTAGAGGCCTAGGACACCGCCCTTTCACGGCGGTAACAGGGGTTCGAATCCCCTACGGGATGCCACTATTTCTGGGAGTTGCTTTCTAGGTCAAGCAGCTGACCAAGTGAGTAGGGCAATTATTGCGTTATTTACTGAAAACTTTAGCGATAGGTATTTATACCTTGCGCAAAATGATGAGCCTTTGGTTTATCACTCTGCGTCCCGTTCGTCTAGAGGCCTAGGACACCGCCCTTTCACGGCGGTAACAGGGGTTCGAATCCCCTACGGG
>CANLNK010000005.1 GCA_947492575.1 uncultured Thalassotalea sp. | reverse complement strand
ACCGCTATATAAAGCCACTAAACTGTTCAAAACAGACTTCTTAGGTCTCCCTGAGAAGTGGATGCGCATTTTAGACACTTTCGAAAAAGGATCAAGCACTATTTTAAACTTTTTGTTTGTTTGCTCAAATAACGTACTAAACGCGGTTTTATTGGCTAAACAAGCTGTTCTAGATGTGATCTTTGGTGAAAAAAGGCGCTAATCTAGGCGAGAGACGATCTTCAACTTAAAAGAATGCTTTTAATAAAAAGTATTAAGCAACCTGTTATAAATTGTCAATTATTAACAGAAAGCTGACTGAATAGTTATATATGAGGTTTAACGAAATATGATTTACGCTTTAGGTAATTAACTAAATGAGTAGTGACCAGATCACTCTGGCCACTACTGAATCTTTAATTAATCAGCGTAACTCGCAGGAAGCTCTAGGCTTGCAACCCCAGATTCAACCGCGGCTTGGGCGACTGCTTTTGCAACTCTATCTTTTAGACGAGGATCCATTGGCTTTGGAATAATGTAATCTCGACCAAATGCTAGATTAGTTTCGCCACTCGCCTTCAACACCTCTTCAGGAACAGACTCTTTGGCCAGTTCTCTAATCGCATGAACCGCAGCTATCTTCATTTCGTCGTTAATTGCTCTCGCTCTAACATCCAAAGCGCCTCTAAAGATAAATGGAAAACATAAAACATTGTTTACTTGATTCGGATAGTCTGAACGTCCAGTTGCAATGATCACATCGTCGCGTGCAGCTGTCGCAATTTCCGGCCTAATTTCAGGATCTGGATTTGAGCATGCAAAAACAACAGGGTTAGGTGCCATCATTTTAAGCTGATCAGCTGACAATAAGTCTGGGCCTGACACGCCAACAAATACATCTGCACCATCAATTACATCATCAAGTGTTCTTTTATCAGTGTTATTCGCAAATAGTTTCTTATATTCATTTAGATCGTCACGACGGGTATGGATAACACCTTTGCGATCTAGCATGTAAATCTTCTCACGCTGTGCACCGCATTTAATAAGCAACTCCATACATGCGATTGCTGCAGCACCGGCGCCCATACATACAATATTTGCATCACGGATTGATTTACCTTGAATGTCTAATGCGTTTAACATCCCTGCAGCGGTAACAATTGCAGTGCCGTGTTGATCATCATGGAAAATTGGTACGCGGCAACGTTCAATTAATGCTCTTTCTATCTCGAAACACTCTGGTGCCTTAATATCTTCAAGGTTGATACCACCAAATGAATCAGCAATATTAGCAACAGTACTAACAAAGTCTTCTACTGTTGTATGCTTTACTTCAATATCAAACGAATCAATACCAGCGAATCTCTTAAATAGAAGTGCTTTACCTTCCATCACTGGCTTAGATGCCATAGGCCCAAGATTTCCCAATCCTAAAATAGCGGTGCCATTAGAAATAACGGCGACTGTATTTCCTTTAGCGGTATATTTGTAAACATTTTCTGGATTGTCGGCAATTTCCCTTACTGGCTCGGCAACGCCCGGACTATAGGCCAATGCGAGATCTTTACTTGTCTCTGCGGGAGTCGTGAGTTCGATACTGATTTTACCTGGCGTGGGTAGGGCATGGTAATCGAGAGCTTGCTGTTTAAAATCTGCCATTATTTTTCCTTATCAGTGATCTTGCTTGTAGCTTTATGTAACTGGCGAGTTTTGTAAATTATAAGATTGTTATAGTTATTATTATGTTGATTTATGTGGAATATGACTTCCAAGCTCGATTATAGGCTGTTTTTTACAAACAAAAAGCCTACAGCCCATATAAAATAAGAGGTTAGACCAATCAAAATTTCATGTTTTATTCTAATTTTTTGGCTGTTTATTCAGGAGAAAATTTGCTAGTGATGAAAAATAGGCATAAAAAAACCAGCCAACTGGCTGGTTCTTAAATAGTTATCCAATTAGGACGCGTTTATTATTCGTCAAATGGATTTACTAAAATCATTGTTTCGTTACGATCAGGACCAGTTGAAATGATATCAATCGGTACACCAGTAACCTCTTCCAAACGCTTGATGTAAGCAACTGCATTAGCAGGTAAATCTTCAAAAGAAGTAGCACCAACAGTAGATTCATCCCAGCCAGGTAATGTTTCGTAAACTGGAGTTACGTTCTCGTACCCTTCTGCAGCTGTCGGTGGAACAGTAATGACTTCACCGTTTTCAGTTTGGTAGCCCGTACAGATCTTAAGTTCTTTTAAGCCATCTAACACGTCTAGCTTAGTTAAACAAAAACCTGAGATTGAGTTAATTTGAACAGCTCTATGCATTGCAACCGCATCAAACCAACCACAACGACGTTCACGGCCGGTAGTTGCGCCAAATTCGTGACCAACAGTACCTAAGTGGTTACCAACTTCGTCATTTAATTCAGTTGGGAAAGGACCCGAGCCTACACGTGTTGTGTATGCTTTAGTAATACCTAAAACATAATCTAAGTAGCGAGGACCAAAACCACAACCTGTAGCAACACCACCAACAGTCGTGTTCGAAGAAGTTACGTATGGGTACGTGCCGTGATCGATATCAAGTAATGTACCTTGCGCACCTTCAAACATAATTGAGTCACCATTCTTGCGTGCTTGATCAAGCAATTCAGCAATATCAGCAACCATACCTTTGATGATATCAGCAACTGCCATGGCGTCTGCTAATACTTCTTCAAAGTTTACTGGTTCAGCCTTGTAGTAGTTAACAAGCGCAAAGTTATGGTATTCAACGATTTCTTTAAGCTTGGCAGCAAAAGAATCTTTACAGAATAAGTCGCCAACACGTAAACCACGACGTGCTACTTTATCTTCATACGCTGGACCGATACCACGACCTGTAGTACCAATAGCTTTGCTACCGCGAGCTTTTTCACGCGCAGCATCTAATGCATTGTGATACGGAAGAATAAGTGGACATGCGTCACTGATTAGAAGTCTTTCACGCACTGGTACGCCGCGCTCTTCTAACATAGTGATTTCAGCCATTAAAGCTTTCGGACAAAGCACTACACCGTTACCGATAAGACATTTTACATTGTCACGTAAAACACCTGATGGAATTAAATGAAGAACTGTTTTTTCACCGTTAATGACTAATGTGTGACCAGCGTTGTGACCACCTTGATAACGTACTACGTATTTTGCTTTGTCTGTGAGTAAGTCAACTACCTTACCCTTACCCTCGTCACCCCATTGGGTGCCCAGAACTACAACGTTTTTGCCCATGTTTACATGTTGGTAAGAAAATTAGGCGGCGATTCTATCAAAAATCAAAAACGAGTCCAAGTACTAATTGGCGATTTTTAAAGCAGTAAGGTCGCTGTAAGCATTATTTAACAAGGGCTAGCATTACAATACCTATGACCATGATAACAAGTCCCGTATTGCGGATATTAGTTGTTGATTCAGAAGATAATTTTGAGACATAAGCACGCCATTTATTAGGAAACAAGGCAGGAAAGAAGCCTTCAAGAATAAAGGCAATGGCAATAGCCAGAAGTAGGGTTTGCACGTCCATAATCAATAACTTAGGGTAAAAAAAAGGCCATTATTAAAATGGCCTTTCTAGTGTTACTTTTTGTTAGAGCCTTCTTTAAGGTAATTAAAGAAATCACTGTCAGGTTTTACGACCATAATGTCGCTCTTATCATTAAAGCTGTTTTCATAAGCTTCTAAGCTACGGTAGAACTTGTAAAATTCTGCATCTTTACTGTATGCATCTGCGTAAACCTTAGCTGCTAACGCATCACCTTCACCGCGAATTTCTTGAGCGTTCTTTTGTGCATCAGCTAACATAACCGTCACTTTCGCATCAATAGTCGCTCGGATGATTTCAGATTGCTCCTGACCTTTCGAACGGTGCTCTTTTGCTACCGCGTTACGTTCTGCACGCATACGCTCGTAGATAGAGTTACTCACTTCGTTCGGTAGGTTAATCGCTTTAACACGAACATCAACCACGTCAATGCCTAAGTCATCGCGACTGCTCTTGGCACTCTCTAACGCCATTGCCATCAGACCATCACGGTCTCCTGAAACAATTTCTTTGATTGTGCGTGTACCAAACTCAGTACGAAGGCCGTTATTCACTTTCTGCTTTAATAGTGCAGAAGCGTTGTCGAAATTACCTGATGTACGAAGGTAGAATCTAGAGAAATCAACAATACGCCATTTAACGTAAGAGTCGACCATCAAGTCTTTTTTCTCTGCAGTAACAAAACGATCTGGTGCTTCATCCAGGGTTTGGATACGCGCATCCAACTTTTTCACCGTTTCGATGAAAGGGACTTTAAAGTGAAGACCCGGATCATAAATGCGCATTTCACCAGTATCAGCATCACGCTTAATTTTTGAGAACTGGAAAACAATGCCTCTCTCGCCTTCGTTAACAACGAACACTGATGAAACAACTAGCACAAACGCCAGTGAAGCTAAAACACCAATATAATTTCTCATGTCTTAGTTTCTCCCGCTATTGAAACGGTCTGAACGACCTGTAGAAGTTGGTGACGTATTCACGCTACCTGATGACACCGGTACGCTAGACTGCGGCACAATGCGTGTAGGCACTGTTTGCTGTTGTTGCATAATTTTATCAAGTGGTAAGTACATCATGTTGTTGCCACCATCGACATCCACCATCACTTTGCTGGTGTTGCTGTAAACTTTTTCCATCGTGCCTAAATACAAGCGCTGACGCGTTACTTCTGGCGCAGCTTGGTATTCGGGAAGCAGTTTTTCAAAACGCGCTACAGCACCTTCCGCATCAAAAACAGTCTGCTCTTTGAATGCTAGAGCTTCTTGTTCCATACGCTTAACACGACCACGGGCGCGAGGTTCGATACTTAGCGCATATGCTTCTGCTTCTTGAATAAAACGTTCTTCATCCGCTTGTGCAGCAATTGCATCATCAAATGCATCTTTAACTTCTTCAGGTGGACGAGCGTCCTTAAAGTTAACATCGACAACAAGTAAACCTAGGTTATATGACTCGATAATACTGTCTAATTCAGCCCATACTTTTTGACGAACTTCCTCACGACCGCTAGTCAATACATCATCCATCACCGCGTGACCAACAACGTATCTCAATGCACTATCTAACGCATCACTTAAGCTGTTATCTGCGTTCGTTACACTAAATACATAATCGCGTGCATTAACTACGCGGTATTGCACCTGCATTTCAACTTCTACAACATTTTCATCTTGTGTCAGCATAAAACCAGACGCACGTAGATCACGGGTTGTTTGAACGTCTACTGGAATAATATTTTCAATAAATGTCCATTTCCAGCTAAGACCTGGCTCTACTAAACCAACATATTCACCGAAACGCAGCTTGATACCACGCTCTGCTTCTTTGATGGTGTATACACAGGTAAACAAGTAAGCAACGATGGCAATAATGAAAACCAGTGTCACTGCAACTCCTGAGAAGCCACCACCAGCTGCACCGCCGCTAGCACCACCAGACGAACCACCTGATTTACCACCAAACATACCGTTGAATTTGTTACCTAAGTCTTTGAACAAATCATCTAAATCTGGTGGACCTTGATTGTTGCCACCTTTATTTTTCCAGGGATCTTTATCGTTATTCCCCGGTTCATTCCACGCCATGACGCTCTCCGCTACATTGCTAATTCAAATTCTTCTTTAAGCCGATAATATATCAGCCAGTTAACTTTCGATAAAGCGTTCGACGTCCGCTTTTTCTTGTTTAATCAGTCGATTCCATTCACGAACCGGCAACTTAATATTCACTAAGCAGTTGCCATTTTCGTCATAATCTTCATTGTCGATACAATTCAATTGATACAGGGCTCCAAGAAATTTGCCTGCCGTCGGCGGTATTTTCAAGCTATGCTTGACAACCTGACGCCCCATTCGCTCTGCCAGCGCCTCAAATAGCAATTCGATACCTTGATTTGCTTGAGCAGACAACCATACCCTGATCGGCACTCCATGCTCGTCTCGATCGATACGTGGCTGACAGTCATGAAGTTTATCGATTTTGTTACAAATTAATAATTGTGGCACTTCGCCGGCATCAATTTCATCTAAAACGTTTTGCACTTCATTAATATTTTCACTGCGCCTTTCATCTGCAATATCAACTACATGCAATAGTAGTTCAGCTTCGCGAGTTTCCGTTAAAGTCGCTTTAAACGCAGCGACTAAATCGTGCGGTAAGTGGCGAATAAAACCAACAGTATCAGCGAGAATAACGCGGCCAACATCCTCTACTTGGATTTTACGAAGCGTTGGATCCAAGGTAGCGAATAACTGATCCGCCGCATAGACATTTGCTTGCGTAATTAAATTGAACAAGGTTGATTTACCAGCATTGGTATAACCAACTAATGACAGTGTCGGAATTTCTGCTCTTACTCTTGAACGCCTGCCTTGCTGTCGCTGCTTTTCAACTTTCTCTAATCTCTTGAGAATATTGTTCATTCGCTCACGTAGCAAGCGTCTATCCGTTTCTAATTGTGTCTCACCTGGACCACGCAGGCCAATACCGCCTTTTTGACGTTCTAAGTGAGTCCAACCTCGGATTAATCTTGTACTGATATGACGTAACTGCGCTAACTCTACCTGCAATTTACCTTCATGGGTACGTGCTCGCTGAGCAAAGATATCTAGAATCAAGGTCGTGCGATCAATTACGCGACATTGACATAATGCTTCGATATTTTTTTCTTGAGACGGTGATAAGGCGTGGTTGAATAACACCACATTGGCATCGAATAGCTTTACAGCATCCGCTATTTCCTCTGCCTTGCCACTACCAACAAAATATTTTGGGTGAGGTGAGTTGCGCTTACCAGTGACCACTGAAAGCGACTGAACACCAGCAGATGAGACCAACATTTTAAATTCTTGTAAGTCTTCTCTGCTGCTTTCGTCTGGAAAATCTACATGAACTAGTATTGCCTGTTCACCTGCCTGATAACGATCAAACAAATGAACAACCCCCTACAATACTGAATAACCTCATCTAGATTAAGAATCCACTGATTGATTAAAGTCTTGCTGCCCTTGAGGTGCGGTATTTACTGCGCGAGCAGGTACAACGGTTGATATCGCATGTTTATAAACCATTTGGCTTACCGTGTTCTTCAATAAGATCACAAACTGATCGAATGATTCCACTTGACCTTGTAGCTTAATACCATTTACTAAGTAAATTGCTACAGGGATGCGATCGCGACGTAGCGCGTTTAAAAATGGGTCTTGTAAAGATTGCCCCTTTGCCATTCTTTGGCCCCTTTTGTTATTGTTAGGTAAAAGTATAGATAAAAAATATTTATTAATCAGGTACTCAGTACCTCATTAAGTATACATCAAAGTTTAGAGTTTGCTCACTGCAGACAGTATTTGCGCTAAGTTAGTTTCGTCTTCCATGTCTAACCAGTGTAAATCGGGCCAACTCCTTAGCCAAGTAAGTTGTCTTTTTGCTAACTGCCTAGTAGCACAGACACCTTTAAATATCATTTCGTCGAAATCATATTCACCATTTAGATATTGCCACATTTGACGATATCCTACACAGCGAATTGAAGGTAAATCTTCGTGCAAGTCGCCACGATTTTTCAACGTGATAACTTCCTGTTCGAACCCCTGTTCGACCATCTGCTCGTATCTTAGTTCAATACGTTGATGCAAGGTCTTGCGTTCAGTGGGGGAGATGGCGAATTGTAAAACATCTCCCTGCAGAGATTCACCCTTTATTTCGGTTAATTGTGTCAAATTATTTCCGGTTAAGCGATAAACTTCCAAGGCACGCGTAATTCGCTGCGGGTCATTGGGATGAATACGCTCCGCCGATACCGGATCGATCTGTTTTAACTGCTCATGCATATGCTGCCAACCGCGTTCGTTAGCATCATTTTCAATTTGTTGACGCACTTCGGGAGACGCTTCTGGTAGAGGTGAAATCCCTTCAATAAGACTTTTGAAGTACATCATAGTCCCACCAACTAATAGTGGGATCTTGCCTTGCGCACGAATTTCAGCAATCGCTGCTAATGCATCACGACAAAAGTCAGCTGCTGAGTAGCTTTCCAACGGGTCAATTAGATTAATTAATCGATGGGGGTACTTTGCTAGCTCTTCTGCCGTTGGTTTAGCAGTACCAATATCCATCCCTTTATACACCAACGCCGAATCAACACTGATAATTTCACACGGCAATGCATCATAAAGCGCCATGGCCAGTGCCGTTTTGCCTGAAGCAGTTGGACCCATCAAACAAATAACGGGAGGTTGAGATTGAAACTCGGTCATAATAGCCTATTGCAGTTGCGATAAGGCAGAAGTAAGGTCTATATCGCTAGAATTCAAGTCGCAAAGACTATTTAGTTTAGCCCCTAATACCGACTTTGCTTGAATAAGTAACTGCTTCGCTTCGCTAAGTTGATAATTTTTATCGGATATTATTGTAGTTAAAGCAGTTATCAACGCTTCGTTATTTGATAAACCTTCCGCCAAAAATATTTCAATTTCTGCCAACAAACGAGTAAAGCTTTGATTTACATCTTGATCTCTTAACATTGCAGGGAACTGACGAATCTGTATTTTGTGCCCCAATTGAACCTGTACATAAATACCCGCTTGTTCAATTAAATTAATGTGTTGATTAATCCACTTTGCCATTGACTCTTCTACTTGCACAACAACCGGTAAAAGTAACGGCTGGCTAACTAACCCCTCTAACCAACGCTGCTCAATAAGTTGTTTGTTGACCTCTTGAGCTATTGGCACCAAGTTAAGCAGTTGTAGTTTGTCATTTCGTAAAACCACGGCAAAGCACGGCGACTCAACTTTTACCAACTGAAGCTCTAACATCGCGCATTCACTAGTTGCAGTGCTTTCGCTGTCAGCAACTGGTGTCATAAGTTGTTGATAAGCCTCAGATGCCTGCGCCACATTCCCCGGTTTGTTGGCGACATAATTTGCAGCGTAACCAGGCGCGCTGTTAGCTCTACTACTAGATGAATAATTTTGCTGATTCGATAACGGACTACTTTCACGAACAAACTGTAATGGTTTGATAAAGCTCTGGTCACTCGCATAGCTCGATGGTTGTGACGCTGATGAGCCATATGAACTTGCCGCACTGCCTGCCACGTTAGCATCAGCCATAGTGTTTGACTGGGACTGATTTCGATAATTATCTGCTGTCACCACAAATAAGTGAGCATCACTTAACGCTTCGCCATTCTCATCGACTAAAACTTGCGCCTGCATCGACTGTTGCAACGCTTGGTGACACACAGTGTAAATAAAGTCATGAACATAACGGCCTTGATGAAATCGTACTTCGTGTTTTGCTGGGTGAACGTTAACGTCTACATCTTTATAGTTGAGATCGAGAAATAGAACGAAGGCTGGGTAAGTATCGCTCGGCAAAGTATCGGTGAACGCTTGACGAATACCGTGGTTGATTAGTTTATCCCGCATCATTCGCCCGTTGACATAGCTGTAACACAGGTCGTTCTGCGTACGATAATAATCCGGACGGGCAATCCAGCCCCACAAGTGCAAACCATCATGTTCACAATTGACTTCAACTGCGCTATCCACAAACTTTTGTCCGCACACTTGTGCTATGCGCTTAATGTACTGCGTTTGTTGCTTGGCTGCTCGATATTGGCGTACGACTTTACCGTTATGAGTTAACGTGAAGCTTACGTCAAATCTCGCCAATGCAATGCGTTTAACAAGCTCGTCGATGTGCCCAAACTCAGTCTTTTCAGTTCGTAAAAATTTGCGGCGTGCTGGGGTATTGAAAAAGAGGTCGTTAACTTCAATGGTAGTACCCTTTGGGTGAGCCGCTGGTTGAACAAGCACCTCCATATCGCGCCCTTGAGCCTGAGCTTGCCAAGCACTTTCTTGGCCTTCAGGTTTTGACGTTAACGTTAAACGTGCAACAGAGCTGATACTGGCTAATGCTTCGCCACGAAAACCTAAGCTGCTAATCGCTTCTAGATCATTAAGGTCTTTAATTTTACTCGTCGCGTGACGGCTTAGCGCCAGCGTCAACTCGTCTTTAGCAATGCCACCACCGTTATCATTGATGCGAATTTTCTTAGCACCACCTTTTTCGATATCAATTGCAATTTTAGTGGCGCCAGCATCTAAACTGTTTTCGACCAGTTCTTTCACAACAGATGCAGGGCGCTCGACAACTTCGCCGGCAGCAATTTGGTTTGCTAGGCGAGCCGGTAAAATTTGGATAGTCATAGTTTATTCAGCTCGCGGAATTTTGAGAGTTTGCCCAATTCGAACGGTGCTTGAGCGTAAGTTGTTTGCCGATTTGATTTGGCCAACCGATACGTTATAGCGTTTAGCTAATAATGATAACGATTCACCACGGCTCACTTTATGTTTTTTGTAGCCAATAGAGGCGTATAAAGTGCCCGCTGGTGGGCTATCAATGAAATAGTTGTGCACCGCCAGGTAAATCGCATTTGCCAATTTTTGTTGATGCTTGCCGCTATTTAAGTTGCGTTCTTCTTTTGGATTAGAAATAAACCCTGTCTCGATAAGCACAGAAGGAATATCAGATGACTTAAGTACAGCTAGGCTCATTGCCTCTGGCTTTTTCTTGTGCATTTTAGTCACTTTCTTAAGCTGGCTCACAGCATGTTCAGCAAATTCATAGCTACTGGCCATGGTGTGTTCTTTTTTCATGTCAGCAAGTGTCAGCGCTAAGTTTTTATCTTTGGTTTTTTTTATTGTCTCGCCAGCACCACCAAGTAGCTCTGATTCTTTTTGTCTGTTAGCAATCCACTTAGCGAACTCAGAGTTAGCACGACGGGGATCTTGCACTAGTACTGAAGCCCCCCACGGCTTAGGCGAGGTGAATGCATCGGCATGAATAGAAATAAGTAAGTCGGCGCGATATTGGCGAGCCAAACGTGTTTTACGATTGTGGTTAAGGTAGTAATCGCCTGTGCGTACTAGCTTGGCTTGTAAGCCTTTCTTCTGATTAATGAGCTTAGCGAGCCGTTTAGCAATACTGAGTGTTACCTGCTTCTCATAAGTACCACGGGGTCCAATAGAGCCTGGATCTTCACCACCATGGCCTGCAACAATAGCTACAACAATATCGCGCTTAGCATTGTTGTTGGCCGTAATTGCTTTGATCGGTTTAACTTCTGTTTTTGCTGTTGGATTCTTGTCGATTAAATCAACCACCAAGCGATCACCATACTGGCCAGCTGGTAGCAGAGGGAAAACGGTCAGCTGATAAGCGCTTGCCAACTCCATCACAATACGCGTACCGCCCTTACTTTTGGGTTTGCTGCTACGTATTTTTAGAATGCGCTTATCGTTTTTCGCGAGCCGAGCCAAATCGACTTTATTGACACTGTCTTTAAAATCAATAACTAAACGGTTCGGTTTCGTGAGGCTAAAATAGGTATATTCAGGGGTTTCCGATAAATCGAAAACAATACGGGTGTTTTCCGGCGCAGGCCAAACACGAATGCCATCAATCTGATTGCTAGCAAGGACAGAAAAGCTCGTGCACCATAAAACAACAGCGAAAATGAATACAAATTTTAGCGATTTATTTATCATTTATACTTCTGTGCCCTGATAACTTCCCGTAAGCGCTGATAGTAACTGTTCACCAAATGGTGTCGAGGCAGTAAGTGTAACGTTTCGTTGCTCACCTTGATAAGCTAAGTCGACAATTAAGTCGGCATCAGCAAGCATACCTTGGCCTTTTTCCGGCCACTCAATAAAACTACAGCTACTGTCGCTAAAATAATCTCTAATGCCCATAAACTCAAGCTCTTCTGGATCAGCAAGTCGATAAAGATCAAAGTGATAGATGTTCCAGTCGGCCAATTCATATGGCTCTACGAGTGTATATGTTGGACTCTTAACCGCACCTTGATGGCCAAATCCTCGAACAAAGCCTCGAGTTAGCGTTGTTTTCCCTGCCCCCAAGTCACCATTAAGGTAAACCACCATGCCCTTTTTAAGCTGCTGTACAGCATCAGCCAGTGCGCTTCCTAAGCCAACTGTCGCAGTTTCATCGGCTAAAAAATAAGATTTCTTCATTAGTACTGATTAACTATTTCTCTTAACGGCTCAAATAAATCGCTTGCTAGCAGACCACGAACGCCTGAACGTTGCGTCACCATTTGTGCTGCCTGACCATGGATACTGACCGCTAGCTTGGTTGCATCCAAAATTGAGCCTGTTTGTAAAATTAATGCTGCTATTATGCCTGATAATACGTCCCCCATGCCACCCGAAGCCATACCTGCATTTCCTGTCGTATTGATAACAACATGTTCTCCATCGGAAATTAAGCTGCCGGCCCCTTTTAAAACGCAAACACCACCATAACGCTTTGCAATCGCGAGCGCTGCGTGAAATCTATCCGCTTCTATCGTGGCAATGTCAGTATCCAGTAAAAAAGCCGCTTCGCCAGGATGAGGTGTCAGTACCCAGTCGCTATGAAATAAGTTCGCATCTTTGATAAGTGCCAAGGCGTCTGCATCAACAACAAGTGTTTTATCGGTTTCAATAGCTAAAGACACTAATTGCTGTGCCCATTCATCTCTCCCTAGCCCTGGGCCAATAAGCACAACTTTCGCTTTTTCAATAAAATTGGAGGCGGCCAGTCGTTTGGGTTCTGACGGCGCAAGCATCAATTCAGGACGACCATTACTGACGATAGCCTGATTGTGAAGCTGACAACTGACCGCAACCAACGAAGCGCCTGCTCTTAAAGCGGCTTCAGATGCTAAGCGTATCGCTCCTGGCATACCGGTATTACCACCGATAGCAAGCACTAAACCTATGCTGCCTTTGTGAATAGTTGGATGTCGTGGGGTTATCTTTGGCAAGCCGTCTCGGCCTTGTGCAAAGTTCTTAGCTGGCTGCAGATGACAAAACACATCTTGAATGTCGAGGGTGGCAAGGAACAAGTCACCAATGTAGTTAGCTGCCTTTCCTGTCAGCAATCCTTGCTTAAGCACAATAAAAGTAACCGTTACATCTGCAAAAATAGCGACACTATCAACGTGACCAGAGCTAGCATTTAATCCAGAAGGAATATCAATACTCAAAACACTGGCATGATGGCTATTAATCGCTTCAATAATATTTTGCCAAGGAAGGTTGAGCGAACCTCGAAAACCAATGCCAAATATTGCGTCTATGATGAGCTCGCCAGTGAAGCTGAATATGCTTTTAGCCGCTGCCACAAGATCAGATTGGAATGTTATCGTCAATAAGGACTTTGTTGTCAGTGCAAGCTGTTGCAATTCCGCCAGTGCTTGGTTTGCATCTCCCTGAATTTTATCCTCTTCGGCTAGAATGAGCACGTGAACTTCGTAGCCTGCGTCGATGCAGTGTTTCGCGACTACATAACCATCGCCACCATTATTCCCCTTTCCTGCAACAACGAGCATTCGGTTCTTGGTTGAGCTTGTCTTATTTGAATTTGGAATGTAAGAAGGAAGTTTATCTATGCACTCAAAGGCTGCCTGCCCTGCACGTTGCATTAATGCATATAACTCAATACCCGCTTTACTGGCCGCTTCTGCTTCATAACTCAGTACTTGGCTCGCACTGTAAACTGGCTGTGGTAAACTAGCCGCTAACTGCTTAACTTCCATGAACTCTTCACCATCAATGTCGACAACTATCAACTATCAAGATTTGTCAGAAAAAATCAAGCAATGGGGCAAAGAATTAGGTTTTGCTGAAGTTGGTATTACCGATATTGACTTAAAAACACATGAAGCCTACTTACAAAAATGGCTTGATAATCAATATCATGGTTCGATGGACTACATGGCTCGCCATGGCATGATGCGCGCTCGTCCAGACGAGTTGGAGCCCGGTACTGTCCGTGTGATCAGCGTTGCAATGCATTATTTAATACCTGATGCTAAATTTGCTAAAACGCTAAAAAATAAGAAGAAAGCGTATGTAAGCCGTTATGCACTTGGCCGTGATTATCACAAGCTAATGCGTAAACGTTTACAGCAATTAGGGCAGAAAATAAGTCAGCATTGCGAGACATTCAAATTTCGCCCGTTTGTTGATTCGGCTCCTATTTTGGAAAGACCACTAGCAGAAAAAGCTGGACTCGGCTGGGTTGGCAAGCACAGCCTGCTTATAAACAAACAAGCGGGTTCTTGGTTTTTCCTGGGTGAACTGTTGGTGAATATTCCTCTTCCGACGGACGCACCCAAAAGTGAACATTGTGGCAACTGCGTTGCATGTATGACCATCTGTCCAACCAATGCAATTGTCGCTCCTTATATAGTCGACGCTAAACGCTGTATCTCCTATCTAACGATAGAACACCAAGGCGTTATTCCTGAAGTCTATCGCTCTGCAATGGGTAATAGGATTTACGGTTGTGATGACTGTCAACTTATTTGCCCGTGGAATAAGTTTGGACAAATTACTGAAGAACAAGACTTTCACCCAAGGAATAATCTTGATGATAGTAATTTGCTCTCGCTTTTTGCCTGGACAGAAACAGAGTTTTTAGAACGTACTCAAGGGTCTCCTATAAGACGAATTGGCTACCAAAGTTGGCAGCGCAACCTTGCAATAGGCTTGGGGAATGCCCCATTCGATGAAGATATTATTGAGCAGCTGTCAGCCAAATTGTCAGAGAGTGATGAAGTTGTCGCTGAGCATATAAATTGGGCGATAGCGCAGCAGCAAGAGAAAGCGTTTGAGACAGAGGCTGCTTCACACGCAATGAAATCTGCTCTCAGACAGAATGAACGACTTATTCGCTCAATTGAAAAAGGGCTTCCACGTGACGCCTAGGCTTTAGGTAGTAAAAGTTTACGAATGTTGCGGATGACCGCAGTCATTGAAATAATTCCGAGTCATTAGTCGGCCTGAGTTTTGAGCTTACCTTTTCTAATTGCACAATTATCAAGAACCTGTTTTTGTTCTTCAACGGTTAAAGCTCGCCAGCCAACAATTTCGTCGATATGCCGATAGCAGCCTAAACATAACTCTTCATCGTTAAGGCAGCAATTACGAACACACGGGCTAACAACGTCTTCCATCTGCTCTAGTTACTCTTGCTAGTTTAAGTTAGCGTATCTATTTCGACCAATGATGCTATCCACTATATTGTGTCTGCAAAACTTTTTACTAACGCGACTTCATAGCGGAGCTGATCGGTTAATCGTTGCATACTTGAATACGCTTTATTCTGAAGCGCCCTTCTCAGCTGCTGTAAACATTGAATGAGCGCTGGTGCAGCCATTATGGTTGCAACCTGCTCCATAATCGCAATAACGTCAGTTATTCCTTGCGGAGAACGTTTTGCTATTTGCTCAATGAGCATCAGGATACCTTCTGATAGTTCATCCAAATATTCATCAATCATTAGCGCAGCCAATTCAGGCGAACCTTGATGTTCTGCATACTTCACGAGATCAAAGGCAGCGGGCACAGTTTCCATCGTTTCTGGGGTATCTGTATGATAGTGCGTCATCAGTTGCTGAGCACTTGCCCTTATATGATCTTCTCTCATTTTCTTGCTTAACCAGCCCGATAGCAACTTAGTTAACGCTGGAACATTCAATAATTCCGGGACAACACCTAACTGCCAGTGTTCAGCAATTTCCGCTTGCTCATCTTCCAAGGCTAAAACTGGTTCTTGGCTAAAACTAAAAACACCGCGAGCAACAGAGGTACCAGCTTGCATTGCAACAAATGGTAAGCAATCAAATTCATTAAATAAAATAAGGTACCTACCTGTTTGCCAGTGCTTAAGCATACTATTCGAATCGACGACGACAGTTACTCTGTAGCCCAACCATACCAACAAACGCCACAATACATGACGCTGCTCAAAAGATTTTACAGCGAATAACACCTCTACCTGTGCAGGCATAAATTGTATGTCGGTAAAACTTTCAGCGGGTAGAAGCCTGTTAATAGCTCTTTTTTCTTTGATGCCTAGGTAAACTTCTTCGACTAACGTATTTTGTAACAATGGCAGCTCAGAAAGCGAGTAGAAACCTTGGTTTAATAGGCTAGCATTTTCACTTTGTACGACGACTATAGTCGGTTGAATATTTTTCGGTAAGCTATCAATATGCGCCTCGACAAGCTCTATATCACTAGTGCTTATGCCACTGACCACAACAGCATCAAGCTTCTCTCGTTTAAGTCGTGCTAAGTCAAATGTATGTGTGAATACCTCAACATCAGCAAGTCGCTCAAGATCAGCCCCTTCAACCGATATTGTCGAGGCGATAGTTTCCGAAATCAGTAGATCTTTCGCCAAAATAGCAACATGGCGATTTGCCAATCTCTTGCTCTGATCGTCGGTTGGTTTAGACAATAAGGTGACAGGGATAGTGCAAGAAAAGGCGATATGTTCATCATTATTGACTACATCAACGTCGCTCGCACGAAGGCTATTAAGCAAGGATAGAATGTACTTCGTGGAGTTCGACTGACGATCACCTTCGGTGGGAGTTGGCTGCTCTATCATTAACGCATTCAACTGGTTTAATAGTGCGTCGTCATGTTGTCCCCCCTCTGGCAAGGTCATTGTTAATTTTACCCTTTGCTGCCCCACATCTTGGTCGACAACATCAACACTAAGCAATAATTTTGTCTTTGATTGCTGCTTTAATATTCGCTGACTTAATGCATCGATAAGCCGTGTTAACATACGAATATTGAGTTGAACTTGATGTTGCAACTGTTTATCAATATCAAGCACAACACTATTTTGTCGACGCTTATGTTGGAGAGCAATATTTGCTGAAACAGCCCCGAATAATTGACGAATAGCTACTTGCTGGAATGAGCGTGCACCAGCGATTGCCAATTGCATGGTAACTTGTTGCTGACGTGCCCAGTCAAACAATCGCGTTAGCGGTTGATATACTCCTTGAATATTATCTCCGGAAGTCAACGCGCTGTTTTGGCATTGAAGCATTGCTTGAATCAAGTGTTTGGTTAATTGTTGATGCTCCGCTGCTGTTTTCAGAAATGCTTGCTCCTGATAACTATCAGCTGATTGCTGCGTGTCAGCTAAAATACTTCGCAGGTGTTTAACCTCTGATGCTTTTGCCAATGTTCCAAAAAATGAGAACCCTGATACATCTGCTTGTTTTGGACTTTTTGCAGATTTACTGAGCTCTTGAGGCGACGACATACTCTGCTGGGTATTCAATTGCAGTTTTAGCGTTAATCTAAATAAACCTTTTTCACTGTCTATATACTCACTAACGATTTCACCACTTACAGCCTTGGCTCGCTTGGCAAGATTGATACATTCCTTCACAAAACCACGACCTAATATGCCTTGCCAGTAAAGCCTATTATTGAACATGTGCTCTGTAACTTCGGCTTCATCATCCAAACCAAGTAACTCGCCTATGCCCTGTGGAGCCACAAACGCTAAACCAGATGTATTAAATTCAAAACCTACGGTTTGAGAAGAAACGGCCAACTGCGTTATTAAGCGTGCATGATTGTCTTGAATCACTTCCACTTCTTTTAAAGTAACCAAGCCAGATAGTGCTTTGTTTACCGCTTCGAATATTTGTTGTTGTTCACTGTATTCAACAGAATCTACCGACTTATTTTCGACTAAATTACTGACTAAAGATTGGGTCACTTGATGAGTTGTTAGCAACTTGCGATAAAGCGATATTGATAATACTCCAGTAACCAAGAAGAACAATAACGAACAGCCTAGCAATGTATAGGTTGTCAAATGTAAATCAAGATTGAAATGAATACCTGAACTCAACGATAGTGGATACGAAGACACTATGTCACCAGGTTCAGGATTACTATTCTCGTGTTGAGCGAGAATAGCTAAATTCGCCTGGCGCGCTAACGCTAAAGCTATATCACTGTATGCTTCAAATCGTTTCGTCGTTCCTTGCCACTTTCCGAGCAACGTATCACCGGAGAGAAAAACAGCGCTAATTCTGTCTATCTGGAGCACCAACTGGGTTTGGCTCTCACTGAGAGAGTCAACTACTGGTAGCTGGCTTGTTAATAAGTCTAGCTGAGAAACTAAGGCTCTTGTTGTTTCTAATTGCGGGTTGATGCTAAGTCGTTGCAATGAAGCTAGGTTGATACGCAGCAAGTTAAGGGTGTTCGCTAATTGCCTCCCCCATTGGGCAGCATTCCTCAGCTGACTATTAACTTTATTACCTTCTGCCCTCTCTTGAACAAGACCTTGCTCGCCAAGTTCCTCTTCTATTTGGCGATTAACTTGCGACAATAATACCAAGCCATTTTCAATGGTCACTTGTGCTTGGCTAGCTAATTCTCGATTTCTTACCCCATCTTCTACAAGCCTTGATAACTCTAATGTGGATACGTTTTGCAATGGTTTTACATCACCTGACGACAGGCCGCTACTGATAGCATTTTCCAATAGTGAACGGTGGTTTAATGCCAGTTCATCAAACGGTGACTTGTCAATTAGATCTGCGTAATGAACAACTAGTGATAAATGTTTGAGGACTAACGCTTGCTGCTCAATTTTAGGAAGAGTTTTCGCGATATTTGCATCAGTCCTTAAATAGTTGAAATAGCCGGCTGCTGCCAAGCACAATAGTGATAGCAACGCCATAAAGACGATGATCCTGATCCTTGATCGTGTGTTACTCGCGAGTGAAGTTTGCTGAGATTCAGATGTATTCATGTCCACAACCAATAATCCATTATCGGATTTCTTCCATTGTCTGTTGTATTAAGGTTTGAGTTGGCCCAAAAGCGGCTCGATTAGAAGGTCGCTTATTTTGTCATTAAGGCCATAAATTATGCGCAAGATAAGTCTAGAGCATTATAAACCAAATTTACATGCCAATAGCGTGATTAGAGTTGGAAGCGTAGTTCTTGAGAATAGCGCCCTTTATTTTAGTGGGCGCTTAATGACAAACCAATTATTGATTATGGGAGTATGCGGCTTAGTTGCTAACGCTTTTTAGGTGTCCAAGCCCAGTGCATCATTACTTCAATAGGTTCCTGACCTGATTCATCGGTAATAGTGACTGGCACCAGAATGTTGCCTTTTTCAGAGGAGTTAATTTCGTTGACCTGTTCATCGCTCAGTTTCGCCACAGCTTTTAATCCGCCCTGCATTCGACGATTATAATTTACCGTCATTGACTTTAATAAAGGCAAATGGCTATCTGGTACGTTCATACCGAATACAATACCGGTTGCAGATTCAGCTAACAGCGAGGCAGCGACAGCATGTACGCCGCCGATATGATTCTGAACACGTTTGATATTGGCTAAAGAAAGCTCTACTTCGTTGCTCGTTACTTTATGCAGCTTCACTTTCGATGTCCCCGCATATTTTACCTGTGAACAAAACAGTTTTGTCAGCAAATACTGTTGACTAAATGCAGGCATTTTATAAATAAAACTTACTGCTTTGCTGAATTTATTGGCCATAGACGTATTCTCATTATTGTTAGATATCTTCATTGTTTAACAAACTGGTCTGACCTTCAAGAAATAAATTACATTGAAGTACAAAGCTTGTTCATTAAATGTACATAATTTTGTCAACCAACAGTCATAATCGAAGATTAATGTGGCGGTATGACAGTATTGAACGATATGTATCAGTATGACTTGCGCATTCTTAGGTGGTGCGTAAAGTCTCGTTATCATCACAAGTTCATCAACTTTGTGCGCGCTGTGTCACGCACTGGTGACGGCTACATGCAGGTATTGGTGCCAATTACTGTTGCTTTGATCACCCAAAGTACTGAGTTCTTTCTGCTTGCGTTCGCCGCTTTCGCCATTGAACGACCTGTTTATTTCGTTTTGAAAAACAGCTTAAAACGACGCAGACCACCAGACATAGTCCCTAATTTTTCTTGTATCGTGCAACCCTCTGATAAGTTTAGCTTTCCATCAGGGCATACTATGGCTGCATTTTTGTTAGTGGGCCTTTTAGTCGCACAATTTGGCGCAATTGCAGTGCCATTCTACTTATGGGCACTCGCCGTCGGCGCGTCCCGTGTAATACTTGGGGTTCACTTTCCGTCTGATATTTTAGCAGGCGCAGCCCTAGGATCGGTTATTCTGTTAGGAGTCATATAAGACACATGAGAATTCTGTTCGGTATACAAGGAACAGGCAACGGACACATTTCAAGAGCAAGAATTCTAGCTAAATACCTCGCTCAACAAGCTGTAGATGTTACCTACTTACTCTCTGGTAGAGACAAAGACAAACTTTTTGATATGGAAATATTCGGTGATTTCCTCCACCGGGACGGACTCACCTTCGCCACTAAAAACGGGAAGATTGATTATTTGCAAACGGCTAAGAGCAATAGCCTAGTGCAATTTTATCGCGATATCCGTAACCTTCCTGTCGATGACTTCGACCTTATCATTACCGATTTTGAACCCGTTACCGCATGGGCTGGTAAACTCTCAGGTAAAACCACACTGGGTATTGGACATCAATATGCATTTGGCGAGAATACGCCACTTGCAGGCGAATCCATAATGGCAAAGTGGATCATGCGTAATTTTGCCCCAGCTAGTCATTCTATCGGCTTACATTGGTACCCTTATAGCGAGAATGTCTTACCTCCGATTATCGATATTGATTTGTCAGCCAAACCAACCGAAGAGCATATATTGGTTTATCTTCCATTCGAAAACCAAATAGAAGTCGCCAATATTCTCAACCAAATTCCTAACCAGAAATTTATCCAGTATTCTCCAGAATTAACGGATAGTGAACAAAAGAATGTGCAACTGCGCGCCACATGCCACGATGGATTTAAGCATGATTTAACACGTGCTAAAGCTGTGATCTGTAATAGTGGTTTCGAGTTAATCAGTGAGTGTTTACATTTAGGTTTACCGATATTGACTAAGCCGCTTAACGGTCAAATGGAGCAACACTCGAATGCACTGGCGTTAGAACAACTTAACTACGCAACAATTATTAAAGAAATTTCGACAGCAGGAATTGATGCATGGTTAAGCAAGCAGCCATCAAGCCATGCAAAGCCACTGCCCGACGTAGCTAAAAACATTGCGCAATGGATTGCAGATGGAACATGGCAACAGCATCATCAATTAGGCAAAGCCTTGTGGCAACAATAACCCTTTGCTTTTGGGCAAAAGGTAGGTAGGCGTTGTAGTTTAAAACGACAAGGGCAGCTATATCAGCTGCCCTTGCTACTTAAAGTTTGAAAAAGTGCTCTTGATATACTTTTAGCTCAGCGATTGATTCGCGAATATCATCAAGTGCCAAATGCGCACCTTTCTTCTCAACTTTATCAAGCACTTCAGGTTTCCATCGGCGAGCTAGCTCTTTTACAGTGCTCACGTCTAAATTGCGGTAATGGAAAAAGTCTTCAAAAGTAGGCATGTATTTATTAATAAAGCGGCGATCTTGACCAATGCTATTACCACACATCGGCGATTTACCCGGTGCTACATACTGCTGAACAAAGGCTAACGTTTCTTCTGTAGCTTTTGCTAAATCAATTGTACTGTTACGGCATCGGTCAGTTAGCCCAGATTTACCATGATGCTCGATACACCATTGACTCATATTATCGAGTACCTCGTCTGGCTGGTAAATGGCAAACACAGGACCTTCGGCAAGAATATTTAATTGGCTATCCGTAACAATTGTCGCTATTTCTAAAATCACATCGGTTGCTGGTTCTAGGCCTGTCATTTCAAGGTCTAGCCAGACTAAATTCGTATCACTTGCAGTCATGAAGGTCTCTTTTTAAGTCTTTATCTTTCAAGCATTAGCTGATCGTTCAATTAGTCAGTATAATACGTGACAATTACTTAGTTTGGAAAGCCAATGTTGAATTCGCTCTCCCTATAATCATCGGATAAACGTGGCAAAAAGCAAAAAGCTCACTAAAGGTCAATCGCGACGCATCAAAGCAAATCAAGCGAAAAAGTTACGCGATAAAGCAGACGCTATTCATTGGCAAGACGACGAACTCGAAGCCCCAGAAGACGGTATTGTCATTAGTCGCTTTGGCCAACATGCTGATATTGAAGCAAAAAGTGGTGAAATATTTCGTTGTAACATTCGCCGTGGCGTTAGCTCTCTAGTGTGTGGCGATCGCGTCATGTTTCGACAAGGCAAAGCACAACAACAAACAGTTTCTGGTGTTATTGAAGCTGTTCATGAACGTGACTCAACCTTGAGCCGTCCCGATGTTTATGATGGACTAAAGCCCATTGCTGCAAACATCAGCCAAATTATTATCGTTACCACGGTATTGCCAGCCTTCAATCCAGATATCATCGATCGCTATATTGTTGCTTGTGAGCAAACAGGCATTAAGCCTGTTATCTTGATGAATAAAGCTGACCTCATTGATGAAGAGCTTAGCGAGATAGTTGAAGAGCAACTCGATATCTATCGTGACATCGGCTACCAAGTGCTGTACGCAAGCAGCGAGACTGAAGAAGGTATCGACGAATTGCGAGCACAGTTACGAGACCAAATTAGCATTTTTGTTGGGCAAAGTGGTGTCGGTAAATCAACGTTAGTCAACACATTGATGCCAGAGCTTGGCCTGCTGACGCAAGACGTTTCTGAGAACTCAGGACTAGGCCAGCATACAACAACAGTGGCACGCCTATATCACTTCAACGATGGGGGCGAACTTATTGACTCTCCCGGTATTCGAGAATTTGGTTTGTGGCATTTAACGGCAGCGCAAGTCGCCGATGGTTTTATCGAATTTGACGACTACTTGGGCACCTGTAAGTTCAGAGATTGTAAGCATATAAACGATCCAGGATGCGCACTCATTGCAGCGGTTGAAGAAGGTAAAATTTATCCAGAGCGCCTGGCCAGTTTCCAACGAATTATTGAAAGCCTCGACAGTAATACACTAACGTCGCGCTTTAAACATTCATAATATTAAAAAAAGTTAAGAGGATTAATTAAGTGTCACTCGATAGAATAAAGATTGCATTGCAGTATGTAATGCCCAAGCACGCTATTTCACGTTTAGTGGGAAAATTTGCTGCTGCTGAAGCGGGTTGGTTTACGACACAAGCGATCAAATATTTTATTAAAGCTTATGATATCAACATGGATGAAGCCAAACTCAAAAAGGCTTCGGATTTCGCCACGTTCAACGATTTCTTTACGCGTGAGCTTGAAGATGGCGCCCGCACTATCGACGATAATCCAAGTACTTTGTGTTACCCAGTTGACGGTGCAATTAGCCAACAAGGTGATATTGAGCAAGGTCAACTAATCCAAGCGAAAGGGTTTAACTATAGCTTAGAGACGCTACTTGGTGGCGATGCAAAAACAGCTCAGCCATTCCAAGACGGTAAATTTAGCTGTATCTACCTAGCACCAAAAGATTACCACCGTATTCATATGCCGATGACAGGTACGTTACGAGAAATGATTTATGTGCCTGGCGATTTATTCTCAGTTAACCCGTTAACTGCTAATAACGTACCAAACCTTTTCGCTCGCAATGAACGTGTTGTTACTATTTTCGATACAGAACATGGTCCAATGGCAATGGTTCTTGTGGGCGCAACAATTGTCGCCAGCATAGAAACTGTTTGGGGTGGCACAATTACACCACCAGCAGGTAATGATGTATTTAGATGGACATATCCAGCTAGTGGTTCTGGCGCTATCACCCTAAATAAAGGTGATGAAATGGGTCGATTTAAGCTAGGTTCTACTGTTGTGACGACCTTTGCTCCAGAAATGGTAGAGTTCAACACCACAGCAGGCCCTGGTACTGTCACTCGCCTTGGTAAGCATTACGCCGATATCGTTAAATCTGCATAAGCTTTCAAGCCAGTTAGGGAAACCAATGAAAGTATTTGCGCATCGAGGGGCTAGTGGTGACTTTGCCGAAAATACCCTTACTGCTATTAAGCAAGCCATCGTGCAACAAGCCGACGGCATAGAAATCGATGCGCAATATCACAAAAGTGGACGTTGGTGGCTACTCCACGATTTATACGTAGATAAAACGACTCAAGGCAGTGGTCGCTTACTCGCTTTAGATGAAACGAGTATTCAAAACCTTCGCACTAGAGATGGCAAACCGCTGCCTGAATTATACGAAGCGCTCAATGCAATAAACGGCCAATGCGATCTCAATATTGAAATCAAAATATCAACAACTGATAGCCATCAACTTAACAAAGCTGCTCAAAGTCTAGTTGAATTAATCAACCAGACTATCAAACAGTCAGCGTTTGAATGGCACCAGATTACTATCTCTTCGTTTAACCATCTATTTCTTCAAACACTAAAAGCGATATGCCCTAATGCAAAAATCGGCGCATTAATCGCTCATTGCCCCGCTACATTGGCGGAGTTTGGAACAGCACTGGGCGCAAGTTCGGTCAATTTATCTCTGGATTGTCTTAGTAAGAGTATCGTAGATGATGCGCATCAACGGGGGTTAGAAGCATGGGTTTACACCGTTGACCGACCAGGGGATATCGAGTTTTGCCAACGTATTGGTGTAGATTGTGTGTTTTCCAACCACCCAATGAAAACTAAAGATCATATAAAATCAATCAGTTAAAATATAAGTGAAATTTTTATTTCGCCAAATGCTAATGTTTTGTTAAATTTGTTTGCTCATTTTATCGGCAAGCGATACGATTAGATTCGTAAATAACTGCTTAGCGCAACTACTCAACGAGAGTAGAAGAATTTATAGAAGGACGTTTTAATGGCGAATGAAACTGCAAGCGTCAAACCGACTGAAGCTGAATTAACATTGTTAAATATTCTCTGGAAAACTGGCCCAGCAACAGTTCGACAAGTACATGACGCAGTAAGTGAAACTCAGAAAACCGGTTACACAACTGTATTAAAAATTTTGCAAATTATGCATGAAAAGTCGCTCGTTATCCGTGACGAAAGCAACCGTGCGCACGTATATGCGGCTGCAAATAGTGAAGTACAAACCCAATCTTCATTGATTAAAGATTTAATTGGCAAAGCATTTGGTGGCTCAACGTCTAAACTAGTAATGAGAGCTATTGATGAATCAACCAGTAAAGAAGAAATTAAAGATATCCGTCAATTACTAGATTCTCTTGAAAAGTAGCGAGAAATTAAGGATTAAACGAACTTAATACGATGCAGGAATTTATCACCAGCAGTCCAGTATTACACGCTTTGGCCGTTACACTTATTCATTTTGTGTGGCAGGGCTTAGTGATTGCTGCCGTAGTGAAAATTCTTCTCTCCCTAATAGACAGAAAATTACCTGTTATTCGCTACACCATAACTAGCATCGGCATGATCATCAGCTTGCTAGTGCCCGTCGCGACATTCAGTTATCTATACAAGCCACTATTGAGTCAAGATGTCAGCCAACTAGGTTTGATGGCTCTAGACCCGATAACGGCTGCATTGAATAGAACGAATTCACTCGAGTGGTATCAAAGTAGTGGCGACCTCCTGCCATACCTTTCACTGATATGGCTAGCATGGGTATCCTTTTTAACAGTGCGATTGATACTTGATATTGCTAGAGTACAAAGGCTTCCATTTAGCCAAGTCATTCCGACCGAGCCTGCATTGCAGCAAAAGTTCGAACAGCTAGTTAAACAAATAGGCTTAAGTAAACTGCCTAAACTTGTGGTGTCACTAAGTGCAGAAGTGCCTATGGCGATTGGCTGGTTAAAACCAGTTGTATTAATGCCTGCCAAAATGATTCTTGGCTTGAATCAAGCGCAACTGGAAATGTTGCTGCTACATGAATTAGCACACATTAAGCGCTACGATTATTTGGTCAACTTTCTACAGACACTGGTTGAAATACTGTTATTTTTCCATCCAGCGGTCTTGTGGATCTCAAAACAAATGCGCCAAGAGCGTGAGTATTGTAGTGATGATATAGCTGTTGCACATTGCGGTAACCCAATCGCTTACGCGCACACATTAGCTGACACTGCAGAACTGTGTGGTTCACATCGACATTCAACAATACCGACTATGGCGATGGCAGCTTCCGGCGGAGACCTTAAAGACAGAGTATATCGTTTAGTAAATCACTCTTGCACCAATAGCGCCAACCCAGGCAAATGGTTAGCTGGCATCACCCTGACTATCGGGCTAACACTTGGCCTAACAACGTTAAGCACAAAGCAACTTACAGTCCTACCATTTTTCGATTTAACCTCGGTAGGTATCAATTTCTTTAGCGCGAAAAACTCTACGTTGTCTCTCATGCAATTGAATGAACCGTCGAGTACACCAGCAGAATTCTCAATTGCTCAGCAACTGTTGAAGCCTAAGTCGGCTAATACAAATAGTGCAAATACAGTATTAGACAGTTTGTCAGGGGATATATCGTTGCAAAACGATATCCAGACAGTGAGCACAGCCGAGCGCTTTAAAGAGTCTCAAAGTAACCTGCTTGCAGTCAATAAGTCATTGAACAACGTAAACCAAGATTTGCTAGAGATTCAAATAGCCAACGATAGCGCCGTACAAATGCCGAAAGGTTCTACCGCCAAACCCTCTAGTGTTCAGCCTTCAATTGGTATAAAAAACACTAAAGAGCCATATTTAGCAAAAGTACAGACTTCTCCTATCTCTGATAAGCATAACGGTACTAATAATTTTCAAACTCGACAGGTAAAAACTTCTGAATTAGCAGACATTAATGCAGAGCGCGATACCCTTGCCCAAAACAAATTGTTAGAGACTTATACAGCTGCAACTGGCAATAATCCATATGCGAAAGAGTTAGAGTCTCTATCACAACCTAGCAGCGAATCAAACATTGTTGCTTCGCAGTTAAACGCTTCAGAAATAAATGAGGGCACAGTAAATGCTCCGAACGAAGCGCAACATGCTCGACTATTCGAGCAATCAGCAGATGATGAGGTTGTTGTTAGCCGAGTAGAGGAGCTACTTGCAAAACGTACCGCTAAGAAACCTGTATTTGAGTCAGTTCAAGAAGTTGGTTTATTTGAGCAGCATTACAACAGTTCGCTCTCTAATAGGGTGGTTAAGCGAAATGCCAATTTAACCTTCGGGGAAGACCCTAAATACCCTTCAGTTGCCAAGAGAAAAGGCATTGAACTAGAAGTATTTGTTAGCTTTACAATTGATGAAGAAGGCAGAGTTTCAAATATTCAATTCGAAAAGCAGAGTAAGCTGAATTATTTTAAATCTTCAATTAATACCGCATTAAAGAAATGGCGCTTTGAACCGGCACTAGAAGACGGCCAACCGGTGCAAAGCACAATGTCTAAGATATTCTCATTTAATTTAAGCTAGTACTTATCGGCAGCTTAAGTCAATGCCTTCTAACTTTTGCGACTTGCACGTTTTTCTGCTTTACGCTCAGTACGCTTTTCTTTCATCTCTTCCATTTTTACTTGCTGCTCTTCTGTCAAAACGTGATAAATAGCGTGACGCGTTTTAGCCTTTAATAGCGCCATATCAGCAAACGTTTGTTGATATTGATTGTAAGCAGTGACAAAAGCCGCCTCATCAAATGTTGCACTATCTTTTAGCGTGATCACTTGTTCATGAAATGCCTTTTTGGCTTCTCTTAGTGTTTCGCCGTCCGCTTTACTCTGCTCTCTGATCGCTTTGATTTGAGCTACTTGCTCATCAGTTAAATCAAGCTTTCGCTTCATATGCTTTAACATTTTCTTCGCCATTTTAGGTGAATCACCAAATCTGTCACCCATAGGTTGAGCATTAGCTGCTGGTACCATCAATACGCCAGTTGTCACTGCTGCTAGTACGATATTCTTGATTGATTTATTTACTCTCATTTTTCAAGTCCTCTTGTTGAAGTACAATTGCATTATAAAAACTGCAATGCAAAGAAACGAAAGGGCAGTGTAAAACTGTGTAAAGATTGAGTAACAGAGTATTAGATGTTGTTAAACTTGACTCAGAAGTAGCAGTATTTGAATAGAGGTGACCTATGACAAGCAAGCACATATTAATGATTGATGATGATACCGAGCTAACAGCTTTATTAACCGAGTTTTTAAACGCTGAAGGGTATCGTGTTAGTTGTTGTCATGATGGCGCCACTGGACTAGCTAAGACCTTTGACGAATCTATTGACCTTATTTTATTAGATGTGATGATGCCAAAATTAAATGGCTTTGATGTACTAAAAGCGCTAGGAGAACATCACCAAACGCCAATTTTGATGCTCACAGCAAAAGGCGATGATGCTGATCGTATTCTTGGCCTACGCCTAGGAGCTGATGACTATTTAGCTAAACCATTCCATCACCAAGAACTTCTTGCACGAATAAATGCAATCTTTAGACGCATAGACATCATCAAAAACAAGCAATCGTCACATTCTAGTATCCTTACGATCAATGATGTGACTTTAGATAACGCTACACGCCAAGTAGTTTGTGCTGGCTCTCCTGTGGAATTAACTGGCACCGAATACGAAATGCTTCACTTACTGCTGCAGTATCATGGTCAAATTGTCAGTAAAGACAAATTATCAGAAGAAGTCCTGGGGCGTAAGCTCAATCCATTCGATCGCAGTATCGACATGCATGTCAGCAATATCCGTAGGAAGCTGATGGCGCATAGTAAAACAGAAAAAATAAAGACAGTACGTGGTGCTGGCTACATATTCCTGACGGGAGAAACAGGTGCTTAACTCAATTAAAACACAGCTAAGCTCGATAAAAGTTAAGCTATTTCTCTGGTTTTGGTTGGTAACCATATGTTCTATTGTGGCAACGCGCTTTGTTTCAACGCAATTAAGTCAAGAATACGTTCAGACCGAAGTCGATACAAAAGACATTCGCAAACTCAACATGCTGAAAGCTAGATTGGAGAAAATACAACCGCTGAACCTGGAAGCGTTCGTCGGCAAATTCCGCGATAAACAGCGCTCTAGCTTTAACAACAGGCAAGTGGTATATAAGCCATTGAACGGCGATGCCATTATTGCTGACTTTAATCCTCATCGTTTCGACATTGAGCGCTTTATTGGGGGGGAGAATTTTACAGAACAAAAGACTTGGATCTTCCGATTTTTCAAAATCACTGGCCCTGTGGATTTGACAATCCGTGATCAGCAATACCAGATGTTCTATCAAAGTCGAGGAAAGCGCCCTAGAGACCTTAGAGAACTATTTAGTGAACTCCCTCTATGGGCGAGAATTGGTACCCCTCTAATTATTAGTATTATCTTCTGTTGGCTACTGGCGCGTTCTATCAGTCGCCCATTATCTAATATATCCAACGTTGCTCAATCGCTAGGCAAAGGTGATCTATCTATGCGAGTTGAAAAAGACGACAAGCGTAATGACGAATTAGGTAGCCTCGCCAAAGTATTCAATCAAATGGCAGAGAAACTAGCCGCAAATGTAAGTGCTCACCAACGTTTGCTAGGCGATGTTTCACATGAATTAAGGTCACCACTCACTCGGCTGCAAATTGCATTAGCATTGGCAGAAAAAAATAAAGATAACCCTGAATTGTTAACCGATTATATTACACGAGGCGAATTAGAAATTAGTCGCCTTGATACCATGATTGAACACGTACTAGTGCTGTCCCGTCTCGAGAACTCTACTCAAAAATTAGATAAGCAACCGTGTCATATGGCCGCAATGCTGGAAACCCTAGTCGATGACGGTACCTTCTTAGGTCAAAATAAGAAGGTAGAAGTAAAGCTTAATGTAGCAGCTGATCCTGAAGTCAATATCGATCAAGCACTTGTCATGAGTGCTATTAGCAACATTATCAACAATGCAGTTAATCACACGCCCGAAGCGACGAACGTAACTGTATCTCTTACAGAGGACAGTACCGACGTAATTGTTGTGATTTCTGATCAAGGTTCAGGTGTACCAGATACGTTATTGCCCCGCCTATTCGAACCTTTTTATCGTGTAGCAGATGCTAGAGACCGCGTAACTGGTGGCACCGGATTAGGCTTAGCCATAGCCAAACAAGCAATATTGGCGCATCAAGGTAACATCATCGCAAGAAATCTTGATAAAGCCGGTTTGGAGGTCTCTATTAGGTTGCCAAAATGATAACTGGTGTTTTCATCTTTTTGTCGTAAGATAAGGATAATGTTGAATAAATAGACATTTGTTCACTTACTTTCAACCTTATAAGATAATAACAATGAAAACTCGATTGCTCGGACTCTTTTTGCTCTCTATGACACTTATGGTAAATGCCCAAACTAACGCGCCAATTGCGCCTCCTTTTTCAACAGAAGAAGGGTTAATTGAACGATACGAAACCGATATTAAAGCATTCTGGGAACAAGGTAGGTTTAGCAGTTTCACTGGCGTAGATAACATCGAGATTCAGTACGCTGAGTTTGTATCAGAGTCCAATAAGCAGTGCATTGTTCTAGTCCCTGGCCGCACTGAAGGTTACTTAAAATATAAAGAGCTCAGCTTTGATTTAGTTAATCAGGGCTTTAACTTGTTTATTATCGATCATCGTGGTCAAGGCCTATCTGGTAAAATGCTGTCTAACCCTGATAAAGGCTACGTAGAACTATTTGACCACTACAGCGATGATCTCCACTATTTTGTCGATAACATTGTTCAATCGGCATGTAACAACGAAATATTTTTGCTAGCGCACTCTATGGGTGGTGCAATTAGCGCTCGTTATCTTCAACGCTATGTCACGCCAATTAAAGCCGCTATGCTGGCATCGCCGATGATTGCGATTAATAGCGGTGGCATTCCAAATTGGCTAGCAGAATTTATCATCGCAAGTGGTGATAACCTAGCAGCCCTTCTCGGCAAAGAATCCTGGTATTTCCTTGGTCAAGGTGATTACTCGGCGACAGCATTTGCCGATAATGCGTTAATGCAATCGTCGGTGCGTTACCAAATTTTCACAGACCTTTACGCGAACGAAAAAGCGTTACAGCTGGGTGGTGTTACCTATCATTGGTTAAGCGAAGCAATAGCCGTTAATAAAGCAATTTTTAGTGATATCAGTAAATTAAAGGTTCCGACACAAGTAATGCAGGCTGGTGCTGATACAGTCGTTGATAATCAGGCACAAGATGATTTTTGTGCGCAGTTGCATCAAGCAGCGCCAACCTCATGCCCTTCTGGAAAACCGTTGATAATAGAAAATGCCCGCCACGAGATTTTCTTTGAACTTGATGAAATGCGCATACCAGGTATTGAAGCAACGCTAGCTTGGTTTAAACAGCACAGCGAAAAGTAAGCACTGCTACTTTGATTGTGGTACTGCTGAGCATGGGTCCATATGCACAATAACTTCACATGGTGCCAGTGCTTCAGCAATTAAATTTTCGATATCATCGGCAATACGATGGGCCTCAACTAACGGCAAGTCATCTGCCAATTCGATATGTAGCTGAACAAATTTCATCGCCCCTGCTTGGCGAGTCTTGAGTTGGTGATAGCCCAAAATATTATCTGCTTCCGTAAGGTATTGCTTGATAGTACTTATGTCATCAGCAGAAAGCTCATGGTCCATCAACTGCTTTAAGCTCCCCTTAACCAATTGAATTACACCAAAGAATAGGTATAGGCCCACTAGAATAGTGAATGTGCCGTCAGCATACTGCCAAACACTATTATTGAGAAGTAAACTGATTAATACCCCTGCATTTAATAATAAGTCAGAGCGGTAGTGTAAGCTGTCGGCAGCAACGATAATTGATTCTGTTTTGCGCACCACCCATAGTTGAAAAGCCACTAAGGATAAGGTTAGCGCAATGGTTATGAGCGTTACACCAATCGCTAAGGTTGTGTGTTGAATTTCAACCGGATTCACCACGCGTTCGACACCATGTAATACCAACAAAGTTGCAGAGCCAGAAATAAATGCTGCTTGCACCAACCCAGCAAGGCTTTCCGCCTTACCATGACCAAATCTATGCTCTTTGTCTGGAGGAGCTAGTGCGTAGCGAACCAATATTAGGTTGATAATAGAAACGAGTAAATCTAAGAAAGAATCAGTGCCTGATGCCAGCATCACTGCAGCACCGGAGTTTAGCCAAGCATAGAACTTAATAACCACCAATAACACCGCGACAGCGATAGACAGCTTGGCCGCTAACTTCACCCAATGTTGATAAGTATCTAATTTATCTTGGTTGATAGCACATCCCCTAAGTAGATTGACTACGACACATTCTAATAATGCGCCAAGCTTAATGAATACTAAAGCAAAAATTCGTTATAATGTGCTATCAATTATCAATCTGTACCCAATAAATTATCTATGCTTGACGTTGTTTTATTTCAACCAGAAATTCCACCAAACACTGGTAACATTATCCGCCTCTGTGCTAACAGCGGTTTCCGACTGCACCTTATTGAGCCACTAGGATTTTCAATTGAAGATAAACGCCTCAAGCGTGCCGGACTCGACTACCACGAGTTTGCTAACTTGAAGCGTCATGCTAGCTTTGAGGCATTTGTCGAAGCAGAGAAACCACAGCGGTTATATGCAATAACGACTAAATCGACACGTTACCATCACGAGGTGAACTTTAAGCAAGGCGATTACGTCATGTTTGGCTCTGAGACGAGCGGTTTACCGGAAAGTGTACGGTTGCAAATTCCCGATGAAGATAAAATTAGAATTCCGATGGTGGAAGGCAGCCGCAGTATGAATTTATCAAATTCTGCCGCTGTTATTATTTATGAAGCTTGGCGACAACTCGGTTTTGAAAACGGCGTTTAGCGCTGATTAACGCTAAACCCCACTATTCGTTACTCGAATTTTTTCTCGCGAGAAAGTAGATCTGACGCTGCTTGCAGCGCAGGTTTACCGCGATAAAGCACTTCGTATACTTGCTCAACAATTGGCATTTCCACACCTTGTCGTTGCGCTAACATATAAACTTCTTTGGTATTTCGATAGCCTTCAACAACTTGACCGATATCAGCCATTGCTGTGTCTACGTCTTTGCCTTGACCAAGCGCTAAACCAAAACGACGGTTTCGCGACTGGTTGTCAGTACAAGTCAGTACTAAATCGCCTAATCCCGCCATGCCCATAAAGGTTGCAGGTTCCGCACCTAACGTACTACCAAGACGAGTCATTTCTGCTAACCCGCGAGTAATAAGTGCCGTTCTGGCGTTTGCGCCAAAACCAATACCATCAGCCATACCAGCGCCGATAGCGATGACATTCTTAACCGCACCACCAAGCTGGACACCGATAAAGTCGTTATTGCTGTACACGCGAAAACGTTTTTCACAGTGCAGTAATTCAGACAGTTCAGTAACGAAGGTGTCATCGGTAGACGATAAAGAAATCGCTGTAGGTAAACCTGCGGCCATTTCTTTGGCAAATGTTGGTCCAGACAATACACCTAAGCTGATGTCTTCACTCAAAATTTCATGAGCAACATCTTGAAGTAAACGACCAGATGTCGGATCTAGCCCCTTTGTCGCCCAAGCCAGTTTTGTCTTTGGACACAGAAAAGGCTTAATCGCAATCAGCATATCGGCAAATACGTGACTCGGTACTACGACCAAGACAATGTGGCTGGCACTTACCGCTTTTTCTAAATCGTCTTCAATTATTAAACTGTCAGGTAGCTGGCACCCCGGCAAATATTTCTCGTTAGTACGAGTTTCTGCCATTTTAGCCATTTGAGCCTTATCGCGCCCCCACAAGACAGTACGATGACCATTTCGAGCGAAGCATATAGCAAGGGCAGAGCCATAAGACCCTGCCCCTAATACAGTAATCGTTGCAGATTTAGCTGTCATAAAGCGATTAGTGAGCTTCAGAGCTCGCTGCTTCCTCTTGTGCTTGACGCTGTTGAACGTATGAAGCGAATAATGCATCAAAGTTCACTGGCGCTAAGTTGAACTGCGGGAATGAACCACGGTTTACTAAGCTTGCAACAGTTTCACGCGCATATGGGAATAGTGTGTTCGGGCAGAAAGCACCAATCATGTGTGCTAACTGAGCTTCAGGTACGTTACCAATAGTGAAAATACCCGCTTGCTGAACTTCTGCTAAGAACGCTGTTTGCTCTTCTACAGTCGCTGTAACTGTTACAGCTAATACAACTTCGTATGTACCTTCAGCTAGCTTGTTAGAACGCGTATCGATGTCTAACTTGATTTCAGGCTTCCATTCTTTTTGGAAAATCGCTGGAGAGTTTGGCGTCTCAAATGACACATCTTTAGTGTAAACACGTTGAATGGCAAACTGAGGTGCATTTGCTTCTTGGTTTTGATTTTCATCAGCCATGGGGTAAATATCCTTTCAAATAGCTCACTGCCAGAGCAGCGTATTAAAATTTTGTTGCTGTTTTTACGCTGAAGGCGATAACAGCGCGTCTAATTTATTTGATGCTTCTAACGCAAACAAGTCGTCGCAGCCACCGACGTGATGATCATCAATAAAAATTTGTGGAACCGTATAACCGCCATTTGCACGCTCAATCATTGCTGGGCGTAAAGCTGGCTGTTCATCAATTTTAAATTCGGTATAACTTACGTTTTTGTGATCGAGTAAGGCTTTGGCTCTACTACAAAACGGGCAAAACGCTTTAGTGTAAATTTCTACTGTTGCGGCCACGATGTCCTCTTATTTTTTCGTTACAGGTAAGCCAGCGCCAACCCAAGCATTCAAGCCACCTTTCAATAAGTTAGCTTTAGTAAAACCAGCTTTTAACAACTGATTTGCGACTTTTGTCGCTGTTAACCCAGCGGCACATACCACAATAATGGGTTTGTCTTTGTATTTTTCAAGGCTTGCAAAGTCATTTTTATTTGCTTTTTCTAACGGCAAATGTACAGAGTCAATGATACGACTTGATTTAAAGTCTTTCTCTGGACGAATATCAACAACAACGCCATCTTCTTTGTTAACTAAAAAAGTTAACTCTTGCGGTGACAATTGCTTAACTGGCGACATTTTTATCATCACAGTAATAACGATGATTGCCACAACTAAGCCAACCCAAGCGGTGCTTAGCAACGGGTGATTTCCCGCGAAAACCATTAACTGTTCCATAACTTCTCAATATCCACGAACAAATTTCAAACGGGCACAGTATACAGACTTAAATCGTCAAACCCAATAACAAGCGATAACTCAACAAATTTCAGCTATCAATTAGTGATATTCACGAGCAACTGTGTAAAATATTGGCAAGTTTTACGTCAGAAAAATTCTCAGGATAACGCATGCCAAACAAGAAGCCGATGGTACTGATCATACTCGATGGTTGGGGCTATCGTGAAAGTGAAGAGTCAAACGCTATTTTTCACGCCAATACCCCCGTCTTAGATAAACTCAAAACAGACTACCCGAACACGCTAATCGGTACTTCAGGTATGGCAGTAGGTTTGCCAGACGGCCAAATGGGTAACTCAGAAGTTGGACACGTTAACTTGGGCGCTGGCCGTATTGTTTATCAAGACTTCACTCGCATTACTAAGGCCATTGCAGACGACGAATTTAAAAACAATACAGCGCTTTGCCAAGCGGTAGATAGCGCAGTTGATAAGCAAAAAGCTGTTCACATCTTTGGTTTGATGTCTCCAGGTGGAGTACATAGCCATGAAGACCATATTTTCGCGATGATGGAGTTAGCAAAGGCACGAGGTGCTGAGAAAGTTTATCTTCATGCGTTTTTAGATGGGCGAGACACACCACCTCGCAGCGCACACGACTCACTAGCAAAAGCCGAAGCGAAATTTGTAGAATTAGGTAACGGACAAGTTGCTTCAATCATTGGTCGTTACTATGCAATGGACAGAGATCAGCGTTGGGAGCGTGTTGAAGCTGCATACAATTTGATGGTGTCTGGACAAGCTGAATATAAATACTCATCAGCTACAGAAGCACTTGCTGCAGCATATGAACGTGATGAAAATGATGAGTTTGTTAATGCGAGCGCGATACTTACACCAGAAGGTGAAGCAATTGAAGTAGCAGATGGCGATGCAATGATATTTATGAATTTCCGAGCCGATCGTGCTCGTCAATTCACTCGCTGTTTTACCGATGAAGACTTTGATGGCTTCTCACGCCAAAAAATGCCCGCGTTCAGTGATTTCGTCATGCTGACAGAGTACGCTGCCGATATAAAAACGAGCTGTGCATTCCCACCAGAAGCACTAGCAAATGTTATGGGTGAGTGGCTTGCGAAGCAAGACAAAACGCAATTGCGCATCTCTGAAACTGAGAAATACGCACACGTTACCTTCTTCTTTAGCGGTGGCAAAGAAGAGGAATATCCAGGTGAGCAGCGCATCTTAATTCCCTCGCCATCTGTTGCTACTTATGACTTACAACCAGAAATGAACTCTGTGCTACTTACAGACAAGCTAGTTGGCGCTATTGAAAGCGGAGATTACGACTTTATCGTTTGTAACTATCCAAATGGTGATATGGTAGGTCATACGGGTAAATTTGATGCTGCGGTTAAAGCATGTGAAGCGGTTGATACCGCCATTGGTCGTGTAGTGGAAGCCCTTAATAAAGTTGGTGGAGAATGTTTAATTACCGCTGACCACGGCAACGCTGAGCAAATGCTGAACCCTGAGTCAGGTCAGGCACATACAGCACATACTTGTGAACCTGTCCCACTGATTTATGTAGGTAGGAACGCAACACCTGTTGGCGGCGGCGCATTAAGTGATATTTCACCAACATTACTGTACCTAATGGGATTAGAACAGCCTGAAGAAATGACTGGTAAACCGTTAATGACGCTTAACTAGTACTAGAATTGAAGTACTAAAAGGCGGTGTATCAATAACTGATACACTAAGAACTAAGCGCTTGCTTTACTTATACGTTACTCGATAACAAAAACAGTTTAATTATAAAAGTAACAAACCGTATGACTGCTATTTTTCAAGGTGCATTAGCACTGTTGATTTGTTTGACTTCCTTTTCTGTTGCTTACGCGGCAGATAAGGATCTTTCCAAAGTGAAAGATGAGATTGCCAAGCAAAAGTCAGCAATCGTACAAGTAAGTAAAAAACGGCAAGCGCTCAACAGGCAATTAAAGAAAGATGATTTCGCTATTGCCAAGGTTGCCAAAGGAATAAACCGAACAACAAAAGCGCTTAATCTGGTGCAAACCAAGCTTTCAGAGCTACAGCAAGAACAAACCACTCTCACCAAACAAAAGCAGCAACAAGAAGAAGCACTTGCCTTTCAATTACGCACCGCATACACAGCTGGCAATCACGACTATCTGAAAATGTTGCTCAATCAAGAGCAATCATCAACTGTTCAGCGCTCTGTAACTTATTATCAATACCTGAATGAGGCTCGGATTAAAGAGATCGAGCAATTTCAAAAAACTATTGCACGCTTAAAGGCTGTAGAACTGGAGCAAGAAGCGAAGGCAGCTGAATTAGAAACGCTAAAAGCTGAGCAAGAGAAGCAAAAAGTCGCGTTGCAAAACAACAAAGCAAAGCGTAAAGAAACGCTTAAAGCATTGCGTAGCGAGTTACTTTCTAGCCAGCAAAAGCTTACCAAGTTAGAACAAGAAGAAGCTGCGTTAGTGGCTGAGCTAGAGAGATTGGCGAGACAAAATGCATTAACCGCGAACCTAAATGGCCTTAGCAAGCTAAAGCGCAAACTTAAATGGCCAGTGAAAGGACGCATCAAACACTCTTTTGGTACGAGAAAGCAAGGTTATTTGCGCTGGAAAGGCGTTTTGATGTCAGCGCCAGTAGGTCAGCAAGTTAACAGTGTCTATGCCGGGAAAGTATTGTTCGCTGATTGGTTGAACGGCTATGGTCTTGTGATTGTTGTTGATCATGGTAAAGGGTATATGAGTCTTTATGGACATAACCAAGCATTATTAAAGAATGTTGGAGATACCGTAGAACAAGGTGAACCAATCGCGTTGGTGGGACAAAGTGGTGGGCAGGAAAACTCAGGTTTGTACTTTGAAATCCGCCATGGTGGCAAGGCAGTAAATCCTAAAATATGGTGCAAATAAAGCGTCGATTTTCAAACTCAAAGCTGATAGTCTAAATAAAAAAACAATATTCATATAAAGCGTTTTTGTGTCTCGATTTTTCTCTCATTTTTGTTTCATTTTCTGCCTAATTTCGGCCTTTTGCTTCATCTCTTCTACGCAAGCGGCTAAGGTCGCGATTGTCATCGATGACATAGGCTATCGTGCAACAGACAAACAAGTACTTTCTATCCCTGGTAACATCACTTACTCAGTACTACCACAAACGCCTTATGGTCAGAGCATTGCCAAACAGGCACAAGCTCGAGCGCTCGATGTAATTTTGCATATTCCAATGGAGTCAACCCACGGCAAGCGTTTGGGTCCTGGGGCTTTAACTGCGGACATGGATGAAATGGGTATTAAGAGCTCGCTTTCGACATCACTCGAAGAAATACCGTTTGCCATAGGTATTAATAACCATATGGGGAGTCACTTCACGACATTATCAGAGCAAATGACGTGGACAATGCAATTCCTTAAAGATAAAGAGCTATTCTTTCTCGATAGCGTGACAAGCCCTAAGACTGTAGGAAAGAAAGTCGCAAAAGAGTTAGGTGTGCCAGTAATGAGTCGCCACGTATTTTTAGACAACCACTTAAATTACGAATATATAGAACAGCAATTTACACAACTCGTTGAGAAAGCCCAGCGGAACCAAATTGCGATTGCGATTGCACATCCACACCCTGAAACAGTTAGCGCATTAACTAAGCTCATACCAAAGCTCAATGAAGCTGGCGTCAGCCTAGTGCCGCTGTCAGCACTTTATCCACTTGACACGCAAAGCCCGATTTTTAAAGCATCTGCTGAATAACCCAAACCCGGACTTCTGGTCAAACAGGCCAGATTAAAGCTCTCGGTTAGAAAGGTATATTTTTATCTCTCATCAATTTTTTTAGGTGGCGTACCGGGATTGCGTAAGTGATCCCACTAGGATTTGAAATGACCGCTTCTTTCGTTGTCTGCACAAAGACTTTATTAATGACGGCGATAACTTCTCCATTAGTTGCATCATAAAGAGCACTACCACTATTACCTGGATAAGCTGTACCATCAAGCTGGTAAACCATATATGGGTCACGTAAACGTTTCAGCATTGTAATGGTCATATCCCGTGTATCTTGAACCGGAATAACTACTGGCGTAATGCTCGCGATCATCGCTTTATGTGTTACTGGGTAAAGGCCTAAGATGGCTCCTATTGGAAAACCGGTAAAACCCACTTCACTGCCCTCCGGCCAAAAATCGTCTTTAGCAAGCTTCATAGCAGGTAGAGGCGCACCTTCAATTTTTAGAATTGCTAAATCATAGTACTTTGACTCAGCGACCACTTCAGCTTTGCGTAGTTTTGCCGATTTGCCAGTGCCGACGAACACTGCCATTTCTTGCAAAGTTTCGGAGTTGAGCAATTCAGGCAAAACGTGCTGGTTTGTAGCGACATATTGGCCATTGCCAATAACAAAACCTGAGCCCCTTAACTGATTTTTAGGTCTTCCCATTGGAGTATGCACACCAATGCCAACTACTGACGGTTTGATTTGCTTAACCAATTCAACCATGTCATGTGCCTGAATACTTCCTGTAAAAAACGATAATAAAACGATGAAGCCAAAAATAATTGAGTATCGCATTGTGATATCCATATTAGTTAGGTGTTATTTTCAACTAGTTCAATTCTACGCAAAATTTTCAGTTATACGCCATACTTAATAAAGTTTTTTCTGAGGGTGATACATGACAGCTCGAATTGTTCCTATTATGGCTGGCGGCGGCACAAGACTTCCTGCACACATCGGAATTTTAACTGCTCTAGAAACGCTGAATATAGAGTTTGATCATATCGTTGGCGTATCAGGTGGCAGTATTGTGGCAAGCTTATACGCCTCAGGAATGTCGCTTGGCCAAATTAAGGAGATCGCATTATCGACAGAGTTTAGTCGATTTAGAGAGTTTTCTTTGTTTAAGCTAGTTCGCAACGGGGGGCTAAGCTCTGGCGATCTTTTCGAACAGTGGGTGGACGAACTGCTAGAAGGGAAAACATTTGAACAAATGTCACTAGACCTCCACGTTGTTGCAACAGATGTGAAGAGCGGTAAGCCAGTTATTTTCGATGCCCAAAGAACACCCGACATGAAAGTTTCCATGGCAGTTCGGTTCTCCATGTCGATCCCATTGGTCTTTAGTTTTAAGCCTTTTGGCAAGCGTATCATGGTAGATGGGAGTATATTGTCTGAAGATGCGTTGCATCGAGACTGGGATCTGCAAGGCACACCTGTCCTATGCTTTCGTTTACGAGGTGAGCAAGAATACGACGACCTCAATGTAAGCGGCATGTTCCCCATATTTAACTACGTTACGCTGCTTATTCGCACATTTATGACCACGATATCTCGCGAATATATCAACGAGGCTTTCTGGCACAACACAATAATTATCAATACCGGCGATACATCAGCAGTAGATTTCAACATGACGAATGAACAGAAACAACGGCTCTTCGATGTAGGCTATAACACGGCCTTAGAAGTAATCCCTATAAAAACTGGCGTCAATATAAAACAAGAGACAGAATCAATGGCAGCGACTTCAAATCCCTCAGAAAATATCGGTAAACAAACAGTAAACACCTAGATAATTGTGCTAACGAGTGTTGAATTGACAGTCGAATATTCACTCAATAAACAACGGTAACTAAAAATTTAAAAAGAAAAATTATTGTTCATAAATTCAAAAAGTTAAGGCCGAGCAATTTTTTAATACAGATGAACTTATTTTGATGAAAAATCGTAATAAGTTGTTATAGTTAAAATATGATTATGTTCAAAATTGATGTCCCTGAACTTATGCAAATAATGGATAACGCATGACTGCCTATTCTATCGCAAGTAATTTTGCCCAGTACTTTCAAATAAGATTCGCCGATACTAAAACGCTTCGACAAGAAGCGTTTCGAATTCGATATGGCGTTTATGCTGCTGAACTTGGCTGGGAACCGCTAAATGAAACCGAGATGGAAACAGATGAGTGCGACGATTACGCCTTTCACTGTTTATTGGAGCATAAGCGCACTGGCGTTTTTGCCGGCTGTGTGAGGCTAGTTATCCCTCCCGCAGACAATCAGCACTTACCCCTCCCTTTTGAGGCTCACTGTCTAGAAAGTGCGAGAAAGGATGTTATCGACTCAACAGAACTTGCTCGCGGTAGCTTTGGTGAAATTTCCCGTCTTGCGGTGTTATCAACGTTTAGACGTCGTGAGAAAGAGAAGAACAGACCTTTCGTGTTAAATAGCGTTAATCCAGAAACTATCTATTCAGAAGACGAGCGAAGAAATTTCCCCAATATCGCTATGGGCCTCTACCTTGCGGCTGTAGCGTTAGCCGATATATGTAATCATACTGGGATGTTCGTTATGATGGAGCCGCGTTTAAATAGAAGGCTAACGCGCTTTGGCTTACCATTTGAACAATGTGGTGACGAAATGGATTACCACGGTATTCGAGCGATGTTTTATCTAAGGCGCGCCGGTTTCAACTCAGATTTAACACCCGAGATACTTGAGCTTTATAAAATAATTTATAACGACTTAATGGATCAATTAAGCCTCGTGCCATTTACTAACCCAAAAGATAAATAGTCGGACTAACACATTATGAGTGAATTGTTTAATTACGATTTAGCCTTTTCTCGCAATATTGGCTGGGTAACAGACGCTGAACAGCAAGTATTAAAGCGCAAGCGTATCGCAATTGCAGGTTTAGGCGGTGTGGGCGGAGAGCACTTAATTACCTTAGTTCGACTCGGCATTACCAAATTTAATTTATCTGATTTCGATGAATTTGGCTGTGAGAACACCAATCGTCAGGCTGGTGCAAACGTAAACACCTACAATCATAAAAAGCTCGACACTATGGTTGATATGGCATTAGCCATTAATCCAGAATTAGAAATTACAACATTCCCTGACGGTATAAATGCCGACAACACAGATGACTTTCTAAAAGACGTTGACTGTTACGTCGATTCTCTAGATTTTTTTGCGCTGGAAGCTCGTAGACGTGTATTTAGGCTTTGTAGCGAAAAAGGAATTCCCGCGACTACGGCTGCGCCGATAGGCATGGGGACGGCTTATTTAAATTTCCTGCCTGGAAAGATGACCTTTGAAGAGTACTTTCAGTTTGAAGGGCATACTGAAAATGAACAATATTTAAAATTCTTCCTCGGTCTTACCCCTGCGGCACTGCAATCTGCATATTTAGTTGATCCGACGAAGCTCGACCTTGCAAACAAAAAAGGCCCATCTATGCCAATGGGGTGTAAGTTAGCTGCAGGTGTCGCTGGCGCACAAGTATTAAAGATTTTATTGAACCGCGGCGATGTGCTTAATGTACCTTGGGGATTGCATTTCGATGCTTTTCAGAACAAGTTTAAGAAAACTTGGCGACCCGGAGGTAATGGTAACCTTTTACAGAAGGTAGCCTTCAAAATAGCGAAAAGTAAAATGGGTATATAAAGGTGATTGAAGAGCAACTGAAAAAGAAAATGATCGAGGCGGCAATTCAGGCTCCCTCGGCAGATAACAGCCAACCGTTTCTGTATGAATGGTTCGATGAGACGACGCTTTCACTTTATATAGATAAATCTCGCTCTGGGAAAGCGTCAGATAATCGCTTTGTTCTTTCAGATATTGCACTGGGTGCAGTAATCGAAAATGTGGTGATAACAGCGAAATCAAACGGCTTAGAGACGCAAGAGCTATTACTCCCATCAAATGATGATTACCATGTTTGCGATATTGCATTTATGCAAAGTGAGAACGAGGAACCAAATGAAGAGGACATCTCATTAGCTGGTGAGGTACACAAAAGAACGACTGACAGGCGCTTTCCTTTCAAAGGAGAGTTGTCGGAAGATACAAGATCTTTATTAACGGTTTCAGCTTCTTGCCATAATGCTGGTGTTCAATGGTTTTGTTCAAAAACAGAAAAGAAATCTGCACTTCCCTTAATACAAAGAGCAGAAAGTATTCGCTTTAAAAGCAAAATCCTTCATGAAGAGTTGTTTTCTACTGTCCACTTCGGTAACCCTGAGAGTAAAGAGGGTATGCCTATCGAAGTGTTAGCAATAGAAAAACCGGCGCAACCTATTTTTAAGCAAATGAAAAAGTGGTCAGTTATGAGCTTTTTCAACAAATTAGGTGCATACAAAATGCTGGGGATTAGATCTGTTAAATTACCCATCATGTTTTCGCCTTCACTAGCACTTATAACGATAGAAGACAATTCTAGAGAGAGTGTCATAAATGGTGGTAGAGCCTTACAGCGTTTTTGGCTTAAATGCTCAGAACTAGGCATAGCGGTGCAACCATATGCTGCCCCAGGAATTTTTTCTCTCGGCTATATCGATAACGAACCAGAATTTAAACCCACACTCAAGACTATTGCTGACGAAATGAGGGGGTTGGTAAACAATAACAAATATGGTTTGATGTTTTTGCGACTGGGGTATAACAAGCCAGTAACAGCGAGAACTCATAGAAGGCAAGCAGAAAGTTTTAATAAGGCTTACTAAGCCGTTGCTACATTTAGTGTCAGAAAAGTTTACAACGCCCCAAAAAAACTATGCTGAAATTTATAACACCCATCAATTTATCCAATAAATTCAACATGTAACGACTTCATAAAAACATTGGCACATCCTCTGCATAAATAGATCTCACAAACAATTGGCGTAAAAAATTATTATTTTTGCTTTGGAGAGTTAAAATGAATATTAAGAAAGGACTAGTGATTGGCTTAGCTACATTGGGCTTCTCAATTTCTGCTAATGCGGGTGATATACAAGTGGGTGGTATTACTTGGGATCCCGATGAAACATTCAGCTTTGCATTAGGTACTGAAGATGATTATGGCATGGACGGTGAACTATTCGAGAGTGTAGTAGAGCTTGGTTCAGACGTCGATGGAGATGGTGTTATCGAGCCATTTGTTGTCGGCTGGGGTACAGTTGATGAAATCAATGGTAGAGACGACTTCCTATGTGCAGGTTGTATGCTAACTATGACTTTCAGTATGGACTTTTTGTCATCTACGACAACAGCTGACGGTGTTGACTTTAAATTCGAAAATTTAATGGCTACATTTTGGGTTGGTCAAGCGAGCGATTTCGCAGGTCTTGATACGTTAGATGACTTAATCGCAATGAGTGAAACTCAATTGTCTTGGCTTGAGTTAGAAGGCTTCTTAAACCCGCTTACCGGCGCAGAGTTAGATGGTAGTGCAGACGAAATCGGTACAGGTGGTGAAACGGGTGAAGGTAGTGCATTGTTAGAAGTAGTTGGCGGTGTAGCAGCTTTTAACTTTGATACTGACACACAGAATTACGGCACGGACTTTGTGTTGAACTCTCAATTTTTACCAGTTAATAACCTACCTTTACTTGAGGGTGGTTTTCAATTGAAAGGTGATTCTATCCCAGAGCCTGCATCAATTGCATTATTAGCTCTTGGATTACTAGGTTTTGCTGCTCGCCGAAAAGCATAGTGGCTAAATAAGCATAGTTTATTTACATTGAAATAAAGCCAGTAATTTATTCACTGGCTTTTTTTTATAGATACGGTAAAGAGGTAAGCCGACATATTAAGACGCTACTATTCATACATAATATGAATACCGATTTAGGCAAATTACCCTTATAAATTGAAACCCATAAGCGTTTTAGCTATACGGCTCTTCTCCATAATCAACTGTTTTCTCTTAATTAGTACCATGCTAATCCACCCTACATGTTGAATATACCGAAAGTAATACCTCCAAACTTAAATAAACACCTAAGGAAATACAGAACCACTACACACATATGTTTTGGTCGATGGTTCTTTTAAATCTGCCGACTTTAATGCCTTATTAACAATTAGGTATTAAAACTTACTATATGAATTAGCATATCAAACAGCAGGGCTCCAATTAACCAACAGAATATGTTCCCAAATGAGTGCTGGCATGCACATTATTAGTAGATAAAATAGCAAAGCTATGACGCAGTATTCAACTGGTAATGGAAGATAATTGAGAGCCTTTTTTAAGCCTTTAGGTACTTGGTAAAAAAGAACTCTCAATAAGATTTGAGTTGGCTCCCAAAAGAAGGACAAATGGGAAACTGAAAACGGCTATAACTTGGCTTTTATCTTCAAGTACGTATCCTGAATTGCTTCGCTATTTCCTTGCAATGCTATTGCCATTTCAGCATAAGTTAATGCTTCATTATATTGCTCTTGAAGATATAACTGCCAAGCTAAGTTATTTAAAATAATAACATTATCTGGTTTTTCCAGCAAAACATCTTTATAAGTTAGAATTGCTTTAGCACTATCAAACTTACTGTAAAGCTCTGCGAGTAAAACCTTTAAATTCAGGTCCAAATTTTTTTCAAGATATATTTCGAGAAGATTTGCCGCTTCAGATAGTTTACCTTGACCATTTAATGACCTTGCTAAGGCTAACGTATTAACTCTGCTAGGAAAACTTTCATATGCAGAGCTGTAGTACTCGACTGCAGAATCAAAATCTTTTTCTTGATAAGCAAAGTGACCATTTAAGGTACTAATATAGTGATGTTGAACCTTATTTTCATTGATAGATTCCAAGTATATTTGTGCCATATCATACTTCTTTGCAAAAAAAGCGATCGTTGCCTGCAAAACAAGTAAACGCTCTGAATTAGGGAATACTTGTAACGCTTGATAAATTTTCTCTGCAGCAACTTGATAGTTTTCTTCTATTTCATATATCGCTATTTCACGAAGCATTAATAAATAATCGTTTTTGAATAACGAAAGTCCATGCTGATACGCAGCTTTAGCTTCCTTCAATTTAGATAAAGCTAAGTAGCTATCTCCTAATAACAGACTATACATTGCTACAGCATTGTTATTACTAGAAATTTGATACTCTAATAATTTAATAGCTTTATCAGTTTCGTTGTTTATTCGATATGCTGAAGCTAATGCTAAGGTTGTGAAGCTAGGGTAAGCATTTTGCTCTGCGATTTTATCTAACTTATCAATTGCCGCCTTAATAGTTCCATTTTCCTTACGTAGACTAATTAAAAGAGCTAATGCATTTTTATGGTTAGGCGATTTTTCTATAAGCATCTGTGAGTATTCAATCGCTTTTGTTATTTCCTTATCATTCTTTGCATAAACGGCAAGATTGTATAACGCTGCCAAGTTGTTGCTATCTAATTCAATTATCTGTTCAAATATCTCTTTAGCTTGATCATGCATTTTCTGCTTGGAGTAATAAATACCCTGAAGCAATAAGCCTGCTATTTTTGAGTCGTCAGAAGCAATGCGTTTTTCAGCAATTGCTTTAGCTTTGTCATCTTTATCTTGAGCCAAATACTCTAACGCCAATGCTGTTTCAACATCGTCTAACGATGCATCTAATTCAACAGCTTGCTCTAGTGATTGAATACCTGCTTCATCGCCTTCTCTAAGCATTAACAAGCCTCTTTGCGCTTTAATTTTTGCGTTGTTTGGCGCTAGCTGCTCAGCTTTATCTAAAATGCTAAGTGCTGATGGAACGTTGCCTCGGATCATCAGTTCATTACTCGCGATTTGTAAAAAATCAACGCTTGTCTCTGATAAATCATTTAATGTCGAAACTGCTTCGTCGGTGTAACCTAGTTCAAGCATAACCACTGCAAGCACACGCTTTACTGGGTGGCTGTTGCTGACATATTGCTCTAATGGTCTCAAATGGGCGTATGCTTGTTCAATATCTTTAAGCTGATAAGAACTAAGACCTGCGATCATTTTAGCTACCAACAGTTGACTACTCGCCTGGGCTGCTTTTTCAGCAAACTGTTTCGCTTCCCTGTAGTTTCCTTTTTTAAACTCAATTTGTGCTTTGTATTGCTCTGCCAGGGGCGCGTTGTTTAGATTAGAAAGCAACCAGTTTACGTGCTTTTCAGCGTCATCATACGAACCAGCTTTCAACAAACTGTTTACTTGAAAATATTTAACATAAAATTCTTGAGGCTTTCGCTCTAAATATTTTGAAAATGTTTCCGCTGCTTGAACATATTCTTCTATGCCATATTGTAGGTTGCCCTTAAGCAACAAGGCTTCATCGTTTTCAGGAAAGCTTGTTAGCACTAGCTCGACAACCTCTAACGCTTCTTGGTAGTTACTTTTTGTTTGTGCCAAGTAAGCTTTTGCCATTTGGCCATAAATGTCTTGTTCGTTAAGTGAAATAGCCTGACTAAAAAAGTCTTGCCCTTGCTCAATGTTGTCCGTTTGAATTGAAGCAATCCCCGCATGGACTAGCAAAAGCATATATTCACCGTCGCCAACGCTGTTGTTATTTTCTAATAACGTAAAAACCTCGTCATACTTTCCTAGTTTCAGCTTCGTTAAACTTAACTTGGTAACAACATTACTAGTGACACCTAGTCGAATTGCGCGTTTAAGCTCTTTTTCCGCTGTTTCGTAATTACCTTGTTCAATATAACTCGTTGCAAGTAATAGCCTGTATTCTGGGTTATTTGGCTCTAGAGAGACTGCATTTTTTAATTCAATTACTGCAGTATTAAAATCTCTTTCTGCCATAGAGACTTTTGCATCAGCAACGCTTTCCTCCACTGATTTTTGCTGAGTACATGCTGACAAAGCAATCGAAAGCGATATTAATGAGGCAATAGTAGTTAATTTATACATCCTTGGGCTCTCTTATCTAGTCTTTTCTAATAGTGTATGTTTTTTATCCAGCTGTTCAACAGTAGCATTTTCAATATTCTTTAATACATCTCTAGCTTGGTTTTTACGCTGGTTTTGCAATAGGACTTCAGCGTAATGAAGCGAAATATCTATATTGTTGCTAGCCCTTTCAAACGCCTTTTTGGCATGGCTCAGCGCTTCTCTTTTCTTACCCGACTTAAGTAAAATTTGAGCATATGTATCTAAAACTTGCGCATTATCCGGAGCTAAATCAGCCGCTCTATTGATCAACGCAAGGGCCCTATCTAAATCTCCCTGCTCCATATTCAGCCAAGCAGCATTATTAATCGCGATAACGTTTTCAGGTTGTTCTTTAATCATCGCTTCATAAACTTTTAACGCACCTTCACGGTTATCTGCCTGCAATTGAAGTGTACCCAATAGTGAATATAGCTGGCTATTGCCGCCTCTATTTGCAATATGACCTTCCAGTAGTTCAATCGCTTTTGCTTGCTCATTATTTCCAATAAGCGCTGCGGCAAGTAAAGTCGCCATTTTATTGTTAGGTTGGCTCTTATAAAAGGTTGCAAGATTTTCAGCCGCAAGCGCAAATTTTTTGTTTAGTAAAGCTATTCGACCTTCAATACCATATTTTGCTGGCAGGTCGGCTACTCTCGATTTGTAACTCTCATAAAACCTTGTGGCTTCTGCCACCTTTCGCATGTCTAACAGAATTTCTGTCTTAACGAAACTCAGCGTTAGGTGTTCAGGGTGGCGCTCAAGTGCTTCATTAACGGTATTTAATGCACGCTCAAAATCTTTTTCATATACATAATATTCGGCAAGATAAAAGCTCGGTTCTATGTGGTAAGGATTAAGCCCAGCCCAATCATCTAGCGCTTTTTTGAGCATCACAATGTTTTTGCTCGCTTTCGCTGTGTACACCTTCATCATCCAAAATAATTTCGGCGTATCGATGTTTGGTGTAATCTGATTTAACAAACCTATAGCGCTTTCAAGTTCGCCCATCGAAAGCTGAGCTTCAGCAACAACGATTTTCAGGTTATCGTTATCTGGTGCCTGAGTAAGCTTGTCTTTTAACGTTTGCATAGCCTCCTCATTACGCAATAGTCTAAAGTACAATGTAAGCACTTTAAGATCGTAAGGGGCAGCTGTTACTGCTTGCTGTATGTAATCTTGCGCGGCATCATTTTCACCTTCTGCCTTAGAAATTTGAGCTAGTTGTGTCAGACTGTAGAGGTTGTCTGATTCTATTTCTAAGCCTTGCAGTAGTAACTTTTTAGCGAGTGATAGATCTTTTCTTTTAAGCGCTATGGCTGACTCTAAGTTATAGCCATCAGCCTTTTCTGGATAATTCTTTTGCCATTTAGTGGCTATTGAAAGCGCACGTGCCGTGTCTCCAGATCTTACCGCTAAATAAGCGAGCGCAAGTTCAGCTTTGGCCAGTTCAGGGTCAAGCTCAACCGCCTTCTCTAGACTAGTAAGCGCCTCATCATCATCCGCCATCATTCGCAGAATACCGTCTTTCAATAGCTTACTAGCATCTTCCGTTTGCACCGGCCCTTGTTTAGCAAGCACAGCTTTCGCTTCATTCGTAGCACCTGCTTGTAACAAACGATAACTTAATGAAGAGTAGAAATCTGTATTCTCCGGCGTAGCAGCCGTTAACTCTTCTGCCATGGTAGCTGCATCCTCTATTAAGCCAAGCTCAAGCTGGCTTACTACCAACATTTTTCGCGCAAAATGATCTTCAGGCAAAAATGATACAAGTGACTTCAAGTGGTAAAGCGCTTGTTCGTAGTTATTTAAATAAAATGCGCTAACACCAGCAACAAGTCGAATGTTCGGTTGATTGAGTTTATTCGAAAGTGCTAACTCTGCATGTTTACTCGCATTTTCATAATCTTTAGCGTCAACTCTTACCATCGCTTTTATGTAGTTGGCAAAACCTTGTTCAGGTAACAACGCTAAAATGCTGTCAGCATGCTTTTCAGCTTCAACCAATTTGCCCTCTTGCAGCAGTGAATTTGCCAACATCAATTCGACAGAACGTTGACCTGGAAGCAAGGATAAATATTTGGCGTAGTTTTCACTGGCCATTGTAAAATCACGCTTTGCAGCACCGATATGGCCTAGTAGAAGCACACCATGAGGGTTGGCAGGTAAGCTGGCTAACGCTTCCTCTACCAATGGCTCGGCTCCCTCAAGATCCTGCTCGGCGAATGTTAAATAAGCTTTCGCAAGCTGGTAATACCCTTGGGCAGCACCATCTAAACTCAATTGATTTAAGAGTGTTAATGCGTCTTCAAGTGCCGTTGTCATAACACTCGCAAGCACTTGGAAAAACACTACCTGTGTTTTTGCTTCTGGGCTTAGGCCTGAAATATCGAACTCAACAATATTGATGAAATCTTCATTGAGGAAATAAGCTTCGGTCAGTAATGGAGCTACCAGTGAAGCGTCATATTTGTTTTGTTGCGCTCGTTCTAGCTCTTTAATCGCATTGACTCTATTGCCATCTTCCAAATAAATTTTGCCCAATAAGTAGCGGGCTTCACCGTTACTAGGCTCGACCTGTATCGCGTTCTTTAATGCGATAATGGAAGTTTTAATATTGTTTTCTGCTAACTGTGCCTTCGCATCAGATATATATTGGCTCGCCGATTCCGGCTGTCCACAACCAACAACAAGCATTAGCGACGCTAATGGTACAATAAGTTGCTTTGTTAAGTTTCTCATAATGACATCCATTACTGCGTATTCTTTAAAGAAAAAGCCCATCATTGATGAGCGTTTTCCTTGTTGAATCGATTCCGTTGTTTGTGCCTAATTAGCTAGCAAAAGCGCTAATACTTCTTCTGTTTTGTTTCGCATCAGGGTTTCATTTGCCCGAGATTCAACATTTAAACGTACAACGGGCTCTGTATTGCTGGATCTCAAGTTAAATCGCCAATCGGCAAACTCCATACTAATACCGTCCACTGTTTCTATTTTTTCGGCAGCACTTTGATAGTGCTCAAAAACTCGTTCAATTGCGCTTTTAGGATCTTCAAGTCGATTGTTAATTTCTCCCGAAGACGGGTATAGCCCAATACGTTCTTTTACCAAATCTGACAACGGTTTGTTACGCAAACAAATAAGCTCCGCAACAAGTAACCATGGAATCATACCGCTATCACAATAGAAAAAATCTCGGAAGTAATGGTGGGCACTCATTTCACCACCGTAAATAGCGTTCTCTAATCGCATGCGCTCTTTGATAAAAGCATGACCGGTTTTACTCTGAATGGGCTTACCATTTGACGCTTCAACAATATCAACCGTGTTCCAGGTCAGTCTAGGATCATGAATAATTGACTCTCCAGGCGACTTCGCAAGGAAGTTTTCAGCCAATAAACCAACAATATAATATCCTTCAATGAACTGCCCTTGCTCATCAAACAAAAAGCAACGATCGAAGTCGCCATCCCAGGCTATGCCCATATCAGCATTATGCGCGATTACCGCTTCAGAGGTTGCACTTCGATTTTCTGGTAAAAGCGGGTTAGGGATGCCATGAGGAAATGTACCGTCTGGTTCGTGATGTACTTTGATAAACTCAACGGGGATTTTTGCTTGCTTAAAGTGGCGTTCAATCACATCTAGGGCTGGGCCGGCAGTACCATTGCCAGCATTAACAACAAGCTTCATCGGCTTGATGTTCTCTGGGTTTAGATAAGTCATTAAATGTTGTGTGTATGCATCACTAATGTCGAATGACGTGATAGAGCCTTTTTCACTAATCTCCGCGAAATCATTCTGTTCAGCCAAATGCTGAATATCACGTAATCCCGTATCGCCACTAATGGGCTTGCTATCAGCACGGACAAGCTTCATGCCATTGTAATCAATCGGATTATGGCTAGCGGTAACACAAATCCCACCGTCGCATTTTAAATGGCTGGTTGCAAAGTAGATATATTCGGTACCCGCAAGCCCTAAATCAATAACGTCACAACCTGCATCAGTAAGCCCTTCTGCTAGGGCTTTGGTTAAGGTTTCACTGGTTAACCGCACATCGCCACCAACGACGACTTTCTTCGGTGATAAATGTTGCGCAAAAGCACGACCTATCCGATACGCGATATCTTCATTTATCTCTTCACCCAGCTTTCCGCGAATGTCGTATGCTTTGAAGCAGGTCAATTTTACCATCAGTGACTTCTCTTATTTTCTTTAGTTTTACTTTGACTCAACTCGACCGTATCTATCTTCAAAACGCACGATATCATCCTCTCCCAAGTAACTACCTGACTGTACTTCGATCATTTCTAGTGGCAATTTACCCGGGTTTTCAAGTGCATGAACAGCGCCAATTGGAATATACGTGGACTCATTTTCCGTCATTAAGAAAGTATCGTCATTAATTGTCACTTTCGCAGTGCCTGAAACGACAATCCAGTGCTCTGTACGGTGGTGATGCATCTGAACAGACAGTTTAGCGCCCGGTTTGACCACGATCCGTTTAACCTGAAATCGCTCGCCCGTATCAATCGAATCGTAGCTACCCCAAGGGCGGTAAACTTCTCTATGGTGTGTGACTTCAGGGCGCTTGTCCGCTTTGAGCTTATTTACAATTTCTTTCACTTCTTGCACACGGTTTTTATCAGCAACCATGACCGCGTCAGGCGTATCAATTACCACAATATCGTTAATGCCTACGCTCGCAATAAGTCTATGTTGGCTATGTAAAAGATTATTATGTGAATCATGTGTAATAACGTCGCCTTGGCAAACATTGCCATCGTCATCCTGTGGACTTACTTCCCAAAGTGCACTGTAAGAGCCAACGTCGCTCCAACCAGCATCTAGCGGCACAACAACTGCGTCAGATGTTTTTTCCATAACGGCATAGTCAATAGAATCGCTAGGCGATTGACTAAAACTATCTGCGCTTGGTCGAATAAAATCTAAATCTTCGCTACTATCGCTAATCGCCTGCTGGCATGCATTAAAGATTTCTGGGCTAAACTGCTCAAGTTCCTTTAGATAAGCCGACGCCTTGAACATAAACATACCGCTATTCCAAAGATACTGTTTAGAATCTAAATAACGCGTTGCGGTTTCAAGATCAGGCTTTTCAACAAACTCTTCTACAGCTGATACCTCGCCATCTGCCACCGGTTGATACTTAATGTATCCATAACCCGTTTCAGGTTTATCTGGCACAATACCAAAAGTTACTAACTTATCATTCAATGCCGCTACTTGTGCTATCGAAATGGCTTGATGAAATGCTGCTTGATCTTTAATCACATGGTCTGCCGCCAAAACTAACATTACGGCTTCTTTATCACTTTCAAGCGCTTCAAATGCTGCTAACGCAACGGCTGGTGCGGTATTTTTGCCGATAGGCTCTAAGAGTATTTTCCCAGCTCCGCCTAGCGCATGAACTTGCTCAGCGACCGTAAAGCGATGTGCTTCATTACAGATAAAAATTGGCTGTTGGCACTGCATGGGTAAACGCTCGATAGTATCTTGTAACATCGAGGTATTGTTGACTAAAGAAATAAACTGTTTAGGAAAGTCATTACGAGAGAGCGGCCATAGACGAGTACCGCTGCCACCACACATTATTGCAGGATATAACTTAGTTGATTGCAAAAAAATATTTCCTTATTAATTAAACGCTTAATGCCAAACCGTATTTTTCGATTAGACTATATAACGTCGGTCGAGTGATACCTAATAACGCTGCCGTTTTTGACATATTGCCATCGGTTAGCGCATAAGCTTTTTGTATCGCCGTTGTCTCAGCTTGTTCTCGCACAGTACGTAAATTCAGTGACAGCTCGTAGGTTTCATCAGTTTGTGCCATTAGCCCAAGATCCAATGCTGTAACCTGTGAGCCCAAAGCCATAATGGCTGATGATTTAACTTTATTCTGTAACTCTCTAATATTACCGGGCCATTTATGTGATTTTAAAGCTTGAATGGCATCATCGGCGAATGACTTAGCATTGCTTTTATAGTCTTTGGCATACTGTTGAAGGAAAAATTGCGCAAGAATAATGACATCTTCTTCACGATCTCTTAGCGGCGGAATATCGAGGGTAATTTCGCTTATGCGATAATATAAGTCTTCACGAAACTCTTTGTTCGCCACCATTTCTTGAAGGTGCTGATTAGTCGCACAAACAACACGTACATCAACAGGAATTTCTTGACGACCACCAATTCGCTCTATCACTTTCTCTTGCAAAAAACGCAGTAACTTGGCTTGCAAGTTAAATGGCATATCGCCTATTTCGTCAAGGAATAACGTGCCGCCTTGTGCACATTCTATTTTTCCTTTTGTCGTTTTATGGGCACCAGTAAAGGCACCTTTTTCAAAACCAAAAAGCTCGCTTTCAAGCAAAGTTTCAGGAATGGAAGCACAATTGATAGCGATGAAGGGTTTTTTCGCACGATTGCTAACATTGTGTACGGCTTTGGCTGTCACTTCTTTACCCGTGCCACTCTCGCCAAGTAACAACACGGTAATTTCAGTTGGCGCTATTCTGTGAATCATTTGACGCATACGATCAATACTAGCGCTATTGCCAATAATACCAGTATCGGTACCAGCAAATGCTTTAAGCGAGCGGTTGTCTTGTTCTAATGAGGCTAAGCCAAACGCTCTAGATACTATGACGTTAATAACATCGCCCTCTACGGGCTTTTGGTAGAAGTCGTAAGCGCCTAGTTCAATGGCCTTTAGCGCAACATCATGGTTATCATTACCTGTGATAACAATCACTTTGGTATGCGGTGCAAGCGCTAAGATTTCTTGCAAGGTTGCTAAACCTTCAGAGGCATTTGCGGTGTCAGGCGGTAAGCCAAGATCCAACGTCACCACCAAAGGTTCGTGACGCCTTACCGCTGCTATCGCTGATTCACGGTCTTGTGCAAACACAACTTCGTAGTCAGACAAACTCCATTTAAGTTGTTTCTGAATACCTAAGTCATCATCAACAATAAGTAATTTTTCCATAAAAAATAAAAGCCTTTAATTATTTTTTATGGGAATCGTTAACTTGAAAGTACTGCCTTCATTTTCAACACTGTGCACAGTTAGCTCGCCGCCGAGTCCTTCGGCAAACTGTTTAGCTTCGTACACACCGATTCCCATTCCTGCATTTCCCTTGGTTGTATCGAAAGGTTTAAATAGACGCTGTTTTATAAACACCTCACTCATACCACAACCTTTATCGATAATTGATATGTGCAAATAACCATCAACTTCCGCCGCAGTTACGGTAACATCGTCACCATCTTCTGAAGCTTCTTGCGCATTTTGCACTAAATGATTGAGTACAGATATTAACTCTTCATTTACATATGATACCAATTCTCTATTAATTTCGGCGTGAACTCTAGGTTTATTTATATTTCGTTGTAAGACAACCTGATTGATAACATCATGTGAAGCAATGAATTTATCATGAGTTTCAGGCACCTGTTTATTTCTCAACTGCGTTAGTACTTTATCCAAACGCTCTGTTGCAGACTCAACCGTTTCAAATACATCATCAATAAAAGCAGGGTTATTGCGATGCTTCTCTGCGTTGCTATTGATGAGTGCCAGTTGTGCTTGGACATTTTTAAGGTCGTGTATTAAAAACGCTGACATGCGGTGAAAGGCTTCAAACTGCTTGGACTCGGACAACTCAATATTAGCTTCGTTTAATGAAAGGTAGTGACTCAGTTGCTTTGTTATCGCAAATAACAAATCCCTATCTTCCCAATTTAATAAACTAACACCGTCGCCTCGCGAGAGGAGAAATAGGCCGTATAACTTACCTGAGCTAATGATAGGGATAACAACATCAATACGCTGCTCTTGGAAGAAACCTATATCAAGTTCAAGTTGAGGGTAGCTATCTTCGATAAACCGATATTCCCTGATATCAACAATCCAACGAGTACGATCACAGTATTCTGCGATTACCTTTAGTTTGGTGAGGTCAAGGTCATTCGTATCAAACTCTTTATCAGCGAGTAATTTGAAATTCTCATTTCCTTGGCATTTCACCATAATCCCACGATGTATATTCATCGAAGAACAAATAATATTGAGAGCGGATGAGTAGAAATTGTTATTATCGCGTATAGCAAGTTGCTCCAGTGATTTAAGCCACTCAACTCGGTAATCGTATTTATTGGCAAAAAAGTGCTTGGTAATAAATACTTTAACCTCTCTTCTTAATCTTTCTGTTAGTAAAAGAGCGATAAGAACAGCAATTCCGAGCGCAGCAAAAGCAATACTGAATACACCGCCCCATTCACCACCAATCCAATTAATCACATAGCCCGCAGTCGCAAGCACTAACAGGTAGCTACCAGCAATAAAGAGCATAGAGCTGTAAAACACTACGTCTCTTGAAACAAACACATCCACTTGCCAGTCTTTGACTCTGCGGCTGGTAATCAAGAAAAATGGTACGCCAACAGCTATGATATAACCTCTTGCATACCAAAAGTCGAAATCGAGCTGACCTAGCATCGCTGCTTGTGCGAAGATAACAAAATCAACGACGCAAATCGTACCAATACCTATTACCATAGGCCAAAGCGCCCATTTAACCTTTGCAATACTATTACGGTATAGCTGCTCCAAAGTGACAATAACCGCCAAATTAAGCACTAAAAACAGTAAAAATAGGTAGTGATTACCCGTCCCCGAGCTTTCGGTTAGGTACCAAGCACTCAAGGATAGCCCTACCCCTAAAAGCGTATATTTCAGACAGGACTTGTTGTTAAAAAAATCGCTGAAATTGCTAATGCCAATTCGCGCATTTGCGAGTAGCGCCAGATAGCTTAATAGCTTTAAATTCTCTGCAATAAGTACGTTTTTAAGAGAAAAGCCAAATTTAATCTGCAGCGCAGCAACGGCACACGTAACAATTGATACTAATGTGATAAAAGTAATTTGAATCGCGATAAAAGATTTCTTGCGAATAACCGCAAGTAAGAGAAAGAAAGCGAAATAGGCAAATGTAGCAACGCTAAAGCCCAGAGAGCCAATAAAATCCATCAAAGTGTGCTCATTATTTTTTTTAAAGCCAACATTAACAAGCTAGGTTATAATTGCAACAAAACAGCACTGTCTATTTCTGTTTTGCTAATTTACACTAGCAGACGTAGCAGCGTTAGGCGTATAAAAGAACCCATATATTTCAACATGCTAGCACATAGGTATAATATTTGCTTTATTATGGATTATTAAGCGTATTTCGCGCCATGTGTAAATTTTATCGACAGTTGCAAAGCCTGCGACGTAGTTAGGAATGATGGAAATGTCTGACAAAGAGAATTTAAAAAGCGGCGAACACAAGAAGGCTAGTCCAGTTGGACGTCGTAAGTTTTTGAAGGTTGCCTCCGTTAGTGCACCTATTATATCTACGATTGCTAGTAAGCCCGTTTGGGCTGGTACTTGTACACTTTCAGGCAACATGTCAGGGAACACTTCAACGCATGACCGAGAACACTGTTTAAACTTTCAAGGCTACAGTCCAGGTGGTTGGAAGAATGGCGGTGCTTCTAAGAAAGGTTATTGGGACATTATTTTCTATGAAAAAGATAGCCTAATAGATGATATTTTTTCGGGGTTCCCTGCTTTGAGTTACAAGGGAAAAAAAGTTGATAAAGCAATAAAAGACGGTGTTGGAGCTCCTTTAAGGTGTTTATATAACGCATTAATATCAGACAACGCAGAACATTCGGATATTAAACAATTCGTTGCAGCATTATTGAACGCAGCACTAGGCGAAGCAACTACTTGGTTCGAATACCCGTATACTACCGATGATATTATCGATATTTACAACAATGCAGACCCAACTTCAGAAGAGTATATTGCGTTCCTTAATCTATTGATTTCTTCGCAAACAATCGATTAAAAACAGCAGGTTAATAGCCTATCATCAATAGATGCAATATAAATTCTTAGATCATATACACGTTCGGCTAATTGAAAATGGCCTTGCGTGTTTTGATCAATTTACCAATGACACCCATATTATTGAATCTTCGTTTGCTAACGAATTCATTCAAATGATTGATAAAAAAGTTAACAACGAATACATAAACCAGCACTACCCCTCCGAACAAATAGAATTGGCAGCTAAGCAATATAAACAACTTATTGAGGCTTGTTTATCACTAGGCGTCATTGATAAGCTAACCACATAGCACTTTAGCATTACCGAGCAAGTAACGTGTCGAGTTTTCGAATCCCTATTGGCCCATTTAACTTTGAAGTTACCTCTACTCTCGCGAGCGTAGCCCAACAATTTGCCTATATTTATCACAATTACCCTGCGCTCAAAGATAGTGACTTTATAGACTTCCACACAGAGATTCTAGCGCCAGTTGGCCTGAGGAACTTCATAAAGCCAAACGTTCAATTCCAATTTGACCATCATCACATTCCTTTCAAGCCGCTACCTAAGGCTCAGGGTTACGCTATGTTGGAGTGGGGAATGAACTGGTGCATTGCTGCCAATGCTCATCAGTACTTGGTTTTACATTCAGCTGTTATTTCAAAGCAGGGAAAGTCAATTATCATGCCTGCACCACCAGGGTCGGGCAAAAGCACACTATGTGCGGCGATGGCATACAATGGGTGGCAGTTGCTCTCTGACGAATTGGGATTGGTTAATCGCAATATAGAAACGATTCCTTGTACACGACCTATCAATTTAAAAAATGACTCTATCGACATACTAAAAAAGCTAGCGCCTAGCGCTAGGTTCAGCCAGAAAGCACATGATACTCAAAAAGGTACTGTAGCCTTACTCGAACCACCTAAGACGTCGATAGATCAAATGTTTGAGAAATCTGTGCCCAAAGCAATAGTCTTCCCCAAGTACGTCGCAAATAGTGATTGCTTAGTGACACCTATTTCTGACGCTAATTCACTTCAGCAAATTATTGACAATAGTTTTAATTACCACGTTTTAGGGCTAGAAGGATTTGAGTTAGCAACTAAGCTTATAAAGCAATGTAAGAGTTTCCATCTAGAATATAGCCAATTTGGCGAAGCCAATGATGCTTTGGAGGAAATTATCAATGAGCATTGATGATACCTTTCTTAAGCTAATTACCCAGCCCAAATCGTTTAAGAATGCCGACTTTAGTAACGAACATTGGCAGGAATTACTTACCTTAGCTCGCGCCAATAATTTATTGGCCAAGTTTGCTTTCATCGTAAATGCGCACATGGAACATATCCCACAAAGAGTTAGAAATCATTTAGATTCAGCTGCTCGTTTAGCGAGTACACATGCTCAAAGCGTTGTTCACGAAATAGCAGAGATCTATAAAGTAGCAAAGCAAGTTGATATTACTATACTGAAGGGCGGCGCCTATCTAATTCATGATTTACCAAACGCTCGTGGGAGAATGTTGTCGGACTTAGATGTCCTAGTTGCAAAGTCTAAACTAAAACAGCTTGAAATTAACTGTCTCATGAATGGTTGGATTCGTACAGAATCGGAAGAGTACAATGACAGGTACTATCGACAATGGATGCATGAAATACCTCCACTTACTCATCTCAAGCGAGGAACGGTGGTGGATATTCATCACAACATTTTGCCGCTGACAAACCGACAATGTCCCAACCCAGAAGCATTCATCTTTGAGGACATTCAACACCCACGCTTAGGGGCAATTAGGACACTCTCAAAAACGGATTTATTTATACATAGTGCAACCCATTTATTTTCAGAAAGTGAATTTCATAACGGGCTAAGGGACTTGATAGACTTGTTCCAAATGGCCGAGCATTTCCAAAATGAAAATCCCAACTTCATCAACGACACTTATAAGAGATCACAGGCACTAGGATTAGAGACATATGTGTATCTAGCACTAATGTGCATCGATGAGTGCCTACCTATTGCTAATCGCGACGGATTATTAAGAACAAAGCTAACTTCTCCTTTTTCTAAAACTAAAGAGGCATTGTTAGCTAAGGTATTTATTATAGTGTTTAAACCCTCAGCAAAGATAAGACCAACTGTAAAATATCATATCGCCTGCTTCTTTCTGTATTGCAGAGGCCATGGACTGAGAATGCCTATGCGTCTACTGATTCCGCATTTGGCAAAAAAATCATATATGCAACTAAAAGATAGATGGCGCAATAACACCAAAGAGCAAATGATTTAGCATCGATTGCTAAGACTTTTTGTGTGAAAGCAAAAAGATAAGCACCGGTACCAAAGTTAAACTTGCAATTGCTGACACCAACAGACCAGAAATAATCACCATACCAAGCGGTTGCCACAATCCACCACCTAGAAGGGTAAGTGGTATCAACCCAACAACCGTTGTAAGGGTCGTAAGTATAATCGGTGTAAATCGCGTTTGGCTGGCCTTTAACGTCGCCTTTAATTTCTCTTCACCTGCAGCTAATAACTGGTTAGTGGTGTCAATAAGAATAATGGCGTTGTTCACCACAATACCAAACAAGCTGATCAATCCAATAAATGCCATCATGGAAAACGAAAGATTAGTCAAATAGAGCCCTAAAGCTGCGCCTGTTATCGCAAATGGTACTGACGAGAAAACAATTATTGGCTGCATAAAAGATTTAAATTGCAGTACTAAAACAGCAAAAATACCAATCGCCGTAACCAACATAATTTGTGCTAAACCAGAGAAAGATTCCTGCCTAGATTCTTCTTCGCCGCCCATCTTATATGACATACCTGCCGGCAACTCATAGTTTTCAAGATACTTGACTATCTGCTGAGTTAATTCGAATACTGAGTAGCCTTTAGCGACGTCAGCCGAGACCTTTGCCATACGCAACTTTTGGTAGTGGAAAAAGTTGCTTTGTCCCTTAGCTAATTTTAGGGTTGCGAATTGATTCACTGGAATGAAATCACCAGACATATTGGCAACTTCCAACTGGGCTAATGCATCTATATTCCTCTGATTCTGTCTAACGACTATCGCGTAGTCTTCACCGTTGTCCGCGGTTAGATGCCCGATCGTTTGACCTGCCAAAACCGTATTGATTGCTTGATCCAGCATATTGATATTCATGTTATGCAAGCCGGCTTTGTCGTAATCAATTTCGAGGTGCATTTCACTATTTGCTTCACCGATCGGGTTATCTAGGTTAATTGCACCGTCCAGTTGACCAATAAACTGAGCTAAATCATTGGAAACCCAAGTCAAATCATCCAATGATTCACTAATAAAACGAACCGTTAACACTTGGTCTGTAACAGGCCCTTGAACAAATTCTTTGACGTAAATTTGGGCTTCGAACCACTGCGAAAATGACAAGCGAAGTTGAGTAACTAAGGCTTCCAATTTAGCTTCATCATCAGTGTTTAGGTTAACCAGCGCTTGGCCAAATTTTTCCTGTCCTCTCTTAGGTATTTCGTTGTAGTAAATCCGTGGATTCGAGTTACCAACATTCAGCGCAACGTTGCTCACCAGCGGACTTTGCAATAACTCCGCTTCCACTTTTTTCAACACATACTCGGTGTACTCGATGGAAGAATTGTCAGGCGTGACAACGTCCACTAACAACATGGGCTTTTCAGCGTTCGGAAACAAGCTAACCTTTACTTGCGGGAAAATAGACCCTAAAGCCACCAGCGTCAGTACGCCGATAAGTAAAATTACCCACCTAAATTTAATTAAAACAGTTAAAAAACGCTGATAGATGCTGCTCGCGAATAACCCCAGATAGTGTTGAAGAAATTTAAAACCACCTTCTTTTTGTCTAAACAATAAGCTCGCCAGCAGTGGCGTCAGTGTTAATGCTAATAGGAGTGATGCTAGAAGCACTAGTACGACAGTAACAGGCATTGAACGGACAAAATCACCTGTATTACTTGCTAACATCAGCATTGGTAGGAAAGCCAACATGGTTGTAGCGGTGCCGCTAATTATCGCCCAACCTACTTTTCCGCAACCTTTAACAACAGCCTCTTTGAGAGTCTCGCCGTGTTTAATTTCTCGGTGAATACTCTCTGTCACAACAATGGCATTATCTACTAAAAGACCCAGAGCGATAATCAAGCCGACGATCGACATTTGCTGCAATCCAAAACCTGAAGAATCTAGCCACCCAATCGCAATAATAAACGACAGAGGAATAACGACAATCACTACGAGAGATTCTCTTATCCCCAAGAAGATAAAGGCTAGTGCTCCAACCAATACGAGACCTTGCCATAGGTTTTCGAAGAAACCATTAACCCGTTTTTCTACACTGTCAGTTTGCGTAAACACTCGGTCGATGCCAATAGCATCTGGTAAGGTTTGTTGAAAGTCTTGAATAACCTTGTTTACATGCTCAGTAACGTGAAAGATATTGGTTTTAGCACGCTGCTCGACCGTTAAAAAAATCACAGGCTTACCTTTGAAGTAAGCTAAGTAGGTTGGTTCGCGCTCGCTGTAGTTTACTTCTGCCACATCTTTGAGGCGTACAGCAGCTATAGGTGTTTGTTTTACAATGGTATCGCCAATTTGAGCCAAGTCGGTAAACTGCCCACTCACCTTAACGTTAAATCGCCTACTACCAGCATTCACAAAACCCGGCGTGATATTGCTTGCTCTACCTGCAAGAATTTGGTTAATTTGCGCTATCGAAACCCCATGGTGCTTCAATAGTTGCAAATTCAGATCAACAGAAACAATGGGCTCTGGATAACCCCAAATAGAAGCTTTTTGTACGCCAGATAGCGCTTCTATTTCTTTCTCAAGTAACTTGGCATAAAACTCCATATCTTTGTAATTATTAGTTGTAGAGCTAATTGCCAACTGCAAAATTGCCACACTCGTAGGAGTCGCCTTTATTACTTCGACTTGAACTACGCCTGCTGGAAAGTCTGGTTCTACTTCCGCTACGGCCTGTTTCACTTGGTTGTATGCATTGTCGGCATCTGTTCCATAGGCAAAGTCAATGGATACGCGTGCCCCGCCAGTGCGCACTTGCGACTCAATTTTTTTAATGTTCTCGATATCCTCAAGTTCACCCTCTATGGCGTCAACAACTAGTGTTTCAACATCGATAGGGGAAGCCCCCGGGTATACCACTTCAACTAGGGTGATCGGTAAGTCAAATTGTGGATCTTCTGAACGCGGCATATTGAGATAGGAGACAACCCCCACCAACATCAATAACAGAACAATTGTCAGCGTAAATTGTGGGTTACCAACCGCTAAAGCAGGAAGACGCATTAATGCCCCTTGCTGTCATTACGAGTTCCAACAGCTATATGCTGCCAACCCCTAACAACGACATCTAGGGTCAAATCCATCGCATCAGCTTCAAGATAAATATACTGGCTATCAATGTGAGCTATAGGAAAAGCTTGATGGTTTAGCTCTTTAGTTAACTTATTTTGTACCAATACAATCGCACGGTCTTGTTCGTCCATTTTTATCAACGCGTCTAGCGGTACTTTGTAGCCAAACTGCTGTTGCGACTGACTTATGTTTACTTGAGCTATTTGACCAGCAAGAATGCCTCTTTGTACTATTGATTGCGGAATGAGCACGTCAATAACAAACAAATTACTATCGCCAGCAATGGCAGGAATACGGTTCACTTTTGCGTTAAATTCATCTGTGCCCGGCAGCACTACAGTCACAATTTGTCCTAACTGAACTGACGCGATTTCCATTCCAGTCAACGCCACTTTAACAACCCAGTTATCCTTAAAAGATGCTACTTCTAGTGCACTTACGCCCGGAGCTTGATATTGCTCTAAGTCGGTATGACGGGCTAAAACAATGCCATCGAAAGGTGCAATGAGCTGTGCTTTTTCTAAATTATAATAAGCGACTTGGTAAGCTGAGCGAGCTGTTTCAACGTTTGTTGTTGCAAGGTCGAAGGCTTGGTCGGACCCCAAGCCTTGATCTATCAAGCGTTGTTCACGTGCTAAGTTTTTCTTCGCTTGCAAGAGTTGGGCGTATTTAGCATTTTTATCTGCTTTTAACTCTTCCGTAACGATGGATGCTAATTCATCACCTTGATTAAATCGATCACCTTCGTCAACCGTAATACGATTTAAATATCCGGAAGATTTGAACGCCAATTTAACCGTGCGTTTAAAAGTGAGCTTGCCTGTTCGGGAAAAGGAACTGGTGACCGGTGCAACAGAAAATTGCTCTACGATTAATTGTTGTGCTGATACAGAGGCACTGGCTACGGTAAGTAAAACAGCGCTCAAAATAGCTAAGAACAACAGCCCTATTCTATCCATGTAAGAGATGACCACCTAAAAATTGGAAGTTAAACTAAACAAAACTCTAGTCGAGAAAATTTAGAATGTACACATAATAACCGAGTTATCGGCCGCTAAGCTATTGACTTTAACGATAAATACGAAGCTAAATGAATCCAGTAGACAAAAACACATAATAGCTATACTATTCTCCGCGCTGCACCCATAGCTCAGCTGGATAGAGCGCTGCCCTCCGGAGGCAGAGGCCGCAGGTTCGACTCCTGCTGGGTGCGCCATTGTTCTTCCGACTCCTCCGTTAATAATAACCGTTAAACACATCAAGCAAGCCTTAAAAAATCTTTCAAAAAAGCGTAAGCGTTTGTTTAAAAATCCTTCACAGATCTGACACAAACGCTCCATAGCATATGTCTCGTAGGTTCAAGTGAAACAACAAGACTAGAGCTTGATATGAAACAACATCATCGCACGGTTTGGTTATCAGATATTCACCTCGGCTGCAAAGACTGCAAAGCTGAATTACTCCTCGACTTTCTTGAACACAACACCATGGATACCTTGTATCTCGTGGGTGACATCGTTGACTTTTGGGCGCTTAAGCGCCAGTTCTTGTGGCCTGAAAGCCACAATCGTCTGTTGCACGCCTTGTATCAAAAGTCACTAGATGGTACTCATGTAGTTTACCTACCGGGTAATCACGATGAGATTATAAAACCCTACGCCAATATGTTGTTCGGCAACATCGAAATTAAGAAGCGCTTAGTACACACCACGGCACAAGGTAAGAAGCTACTGGTAGTTCACGGTGACGATTTCGATGGCGAAGTCTGTCTAGCTAAGTGGCAAGCTTGGCTAGGCGACAAGCTCTATGACTTTCTACTTTGGTTAAATCGAAATCTAGACTACTACCGACGTATGCGAGGCTACCATTACTGGTCTCTTGCGGCATACATCAAGAAACGCTTCAAAAAAGCCAACGAAGCGATTGCACGTTACCGAGCCGCTACGTTGAGAGAAGCCGCAAAGCACGATCTAGATGGGGTTGTTTGTGGGCACATACACCATCCAGAAATCGTAGAGATTGATGGACTTACATATTGCAATGATGGTGATTGGATAGAGAGTTGCAGCGCATTAACAGAAACCGCCAACGGTGAACTCGAGTTAATGTATTGGACAGTAATGCAGCCTAAACTTTCGATCGTGCCCCTTGCTAGTTAATTGACTAGTTCACTATTCGATAAAGACCGAGTGCAATATTCTCTTTGCAGCAAATATATCTACTCGCCACTCCGCTACTCCAATAACCTGATGAAACACGGGTGATGTTCATAAAAGCATCATCTGATTGTCACTTTTAATTCATCTAGTAACGCTAATTTTGCCCTGATAACAGCTGAGTAAATACAACTAAAAAATATTCAGCAAAACGCATTAGGAGTGACTATGTTTCGCGTTGACGACGTTGTTGAAAAAAACTTACCTGCGATTTCCGGCAAACCTTGGCTAGAAAAACCTGTAAAAGCTGCACTTCGCGGCCTTCTTCACGAAAAAGAATTTCACGAATTTGAACAACAATATCCGCATTTATCCGGATTAGACTTTGTTGAGCAAGTGCTAAATAAGTTCAACGTTAGTTACTCGGTTCGTGACTCTGAGCGAGAGAACATACCCGCAAGTGGGCGGCTCGTCATCATCGCCAATCATCCAATTGGCTCTATTGACGGTTTGGCACTGATTAAGATGGTGGCTGATATCCGTCGAGATGTAAAAGTTGTCGTCAATAGCTTATTAATGAACTTAAAACCACTAAGCCCTTTGCTTTTACCTGTTAATAATATGGTCGCGGGCACAACGCCCAAAGACAATATCCATGCAATTCACGAACACTTAGCAGCTGATAACGCCATTATCGTTTTTCCTGCTGGTGAGGTATCTCGCATCCGTCCTGCTGGTGTGCGTGATCCTAAGTGGCAAACCGGTTTTCTGCGTTTTGCACAAAATGCTAAAGCGCCAATTGTGCCGGTATACATACAAGCGAAAAACTCTGCTGCGTTTTATGGCGTATCCATGATGTACAAACCAGCCTCGACGCTCTTGTTGGTCAATGAAATGTTCAAACAACAAGAAAAGAACATTCCGATGCGCATAGGCCAACAAATTCCGTTTGAAAGCTACAGTAAAGTGCAGCTCGATATCAAAACCAAAACCAAGCTGTTTAAAAAACACTTATATCGTTTGAAGTCAGGGAAGGCAGATGTTTTTCAAACGCAAAGTGCGATAGCACCCGTTGAAGATAGAAAGGTGCTGAAAAAGGCCATAAAACAGTGTGAGTTTTTGGGCACGACTCAAGATGGCAAGTCAATTTATTTACATCGCGCAGTAGAGAACGACCCTATCATGCGCGAAGTAGGCGTGCTACGAGAAGTTGCTTTTCGCATGGTTGGCGAAGGCAGTAATATGCGTCGCGATATCGACAAATATGACGGCCATTATTTACACCTTATCCTTTGGGATAATGAAGAGTTAGAAATCGTCGGGGCCTATCGCCTCGCTGATACAAAGGCCATTATTGATAGCCAAGGTATCGAAGGCTTATACACACATACGCTTTTTGAACTGACTGAACAAATGACGCCATACCTAGAAAACGGCTTAGAATTGGGACGCAGCTTTGTACAGCCTAAATACTGGGGGAAGCGCAGCCTTGATTACTTGTGGTACGGCATTGGCGCGTTTCTCAACAAGTACCCACATTACCGCTATTTATTCGGCCCAGTAACGATGAGCAATGCCTTACCACAAACGGCAAAAGAACTACTTGTGTATTTCTATAAGCTTTATTTTGGTGCTGATAGAGAAATCGCGCCTTCGCGTTCGCCGTTCACACTCAATCAACCCGCGATGGAACAGCTAAAAACACAATTTAGTGGTGACGACTACAAGGCCGACTTCACTCAGCTCAAGCATTTACTTGCCAATATGGGCACAAGTGTCCCAACGCTTTACAAACAATATAGTGAACTAACAGAAAAAGGTGGAGTGCAGTTCATTGATTTCGGTGTCGATAAAGATTTCAATGACTGTATCGATGGCTTAGTACTGCTTGATATCACGACACTCAAAGCTAAAAAACGCCAGCGCTACTTGGGCTACTAAAGATGTGAGTAAAGGGGCGAATAAAAAAGCGAAACAACAGGCTAATTCAAGAAGCTTCGTCAATAAAGTAAACCACATGTGATTATCCATAGAGACCAAGACGCCTTGGTCTCTTTCTTTGCCTCCATCCTTACCCAGCAAGTTACCGCAGATTTCCTCCGTTCAATCGCATTCTTTCTGCCTTTCATAGACAAACCAGAGCAAGTTTCGCTATGTTACAGAGCAATTGTTAATCTCTCGTTTATTGGTTAGCGTATACAACCAGTAAAAATACAATCACAACAACAACTAAATACAATATTATGATTAAAAACATACTTGCCATTGCCGTATGTGCATCGCTGGTTGGTTGCGGCCAACAAGAAGCACAAAACACGAGTGCAACTGCTGCACCTGCCGAAGCCAAAGTTGAAGCATTAACTTATCCAACAACACGTAAAGGCGACGTCGTTGACACCTACTTCGACACACAAGTTGCAGACCCTTACCGCTGGCTCGAAGACGACATGAGCGAAGAAACTGCCGCTTGGGTTAAAACGCAAAATGAAGTTACATTCGATTACTTAGCGCAAATTCCTTACCGCGAGAAGTTAAAAGAAAGACTAACGAAGTTAATGGATTACGAGAAAGTGAGTGCGCCTTTTAAAGAAGGCAAGTACACCTACTTCTACAAGAATGATGGCCTTCAAAACCAATACGTTCTTTACCGTCAGCTAGACGATGGTGCGCCAGAAGTATTCTTAGATCCAAACAAATTCAGCGAAGATGGTACTACTTCATTAGCCGGCATTACCTTCTCAAAAGATGGTTCACTTGCGGCTTACCAGATTTCTGAAGGCGGCAGCGACTGGCGTAAAGTCATCATTATCGATGTTGAATCAAAAGCGCAAATTGAAGATACCTTAGTCGACGTTAAATTCAGTGGTTTATCTTGGTTAGGCAATCAAGGTTTTTACTATTCAAGTTACGATAAGCCAGAAGGTAGTGAATTATCGGCGAAAACTGATCAACATAAACTTTACTTCCACAAGTTAGGCACAAAGCAGTCTGAAGATAAGGTTGTCTTCGGCGGTACGGATGCCGAAAAGCACCGTTACATTGGTGGCTATGTGTCTGAAGATGATCATTACCTATTTGTTAGCGCATCAGTATCAACATCAGGTAACAAGCTGTTCATCAAAGATTTAACTAAGCCTGACAGCACGCTTGAGCCTGTACTTGATCACACTGACTCTGACACATATGTGCTAGATAACGACGGTAGCAAGCTTTACTTAGTAACGAACCTTGATGCGCCAAACAAGCGAGTAGTAACTGTAGATGCCGCGAATCCAGCTAGCAGTAACTGGAAAGACTTAATCTCAGAAACTGACAACGTATTAAACGTTTCAACGGGTGGTGATTACATCTTTGCTCGCTACATGGTTGACGCTATTTCTAAAGTTCAGCAATACGATATGTCTGGCAAGCTTGTTCGTGATATTGAGTTACCGGGTGTTGGTACAGCTAGTGGTTTTGGCGGTGAAAAAGAAGATACAACGCTTTACTACTCATTCACCAACTACAAAACGCCAGGCACTATTTTCACGTTTGATGCTGAAAAAGGTACGAGCGCAATTTATAAAGAATCTGGCGCCGATTTTAACCCTGACAATTACAACTCAGAGCAAGTGTTCTACACCTCAAAAGACGGTACGAAAGTACCTATGATAATTACCTACAAGAAAGGTATCGAGTTGGATGGCACTAATCCTACTATCCTATACGGTTATGGTGGATTCAATGTGAGCTTAACGCCGCGCTTTAGTTCAACACGCGCAGCATGGTTAGAACAAGGTGGTATCTACGCAGTCGCTAACTTACGTGGCGGCGGTGAATACGGTAAAGCGTGGCACAAAGCCGGTACGCAGCTTCAGAAGCAAAATGTATTCGACGACTTTATCGCTGCTGCAGAATACCTTATTGACAAGAAATACACGTCGAGTGGCAAGCTTGCAGTTAATGGTGGGTCAAATGGCGGCCTACTTGTCGGCGCTGTGATGACTCAACGCCCTGAGTTATTTAAGGTCGCATTACCAGCGGTAGGTGTACTCGATATGCTTCGCTACCACACCTTTACAGCAGGTGCTGGCTGGGCTTATGACTATGGTACAGCTGAGCAAAGCAAAGAAATGTTCGACTACCTGAAAGGCTATTCTCCTGTCCACAACGTCAAGCCTGGTGTCGAATACCCTGCAACGATGATTACGACAGGTGATCACGACGACCGTGTAGTTCCAGCGCATTCATTTAAGTTTGCTGCGGAACTCCAAGACAAGCAAACAGGTACTAACCCAACGCTTATCCGCATTGAAACCAATGCAGGACATGGTGCAGGTACACCTACGAGCAAGATTATCGAGCAATACGCTGACATTTATGGCTTTACCCTATTCAACATGGGCGTTAAGTCGCTTTAGTCAGCAACTTAAGCTAGAACGTTAAGCTAAAAGCGCAATCTTTGATTGCGCTTTTTTATTTCCTAAACCAACTAAATGCTAAACTGCGTTTACGGATCTGTTGACCAACAATCGTCGCAACAATATTTGATATATATCCAGTAATCTTTGTAGGTCAGTCACTTTTACGCGTTCATTAATTTGATGAATCGTTTTGTTAGGCACACCTAACTCCACCACTTGGCAACCACTTGCTGCAATAAACCGCCCATCCGATGTTCCACCCGATGTAGACAAACGAGGAAAACGATGACACACCTGATATATAGCCTGTTCAACTTCCGTAATTAAGCTTTGTTCGCCAGCATCTGCTTGCGTGAAGTAGGGTGTGCATGGTCGCTGCCAATCAATAGTGATGTCTTTTTGTATCTGTGCCAACCCGTTCTCAATTCGCTCACGGATCTCGGCTTCTGTATACGCGTGGCTATAGCGCACGTTAAAACACAAACGACTCTCGCCAGGAATGATATTATCGGTCCATTGACCTGTATCTATACCGGTAATCTGCAAGCTAGTCCCGGGAAAATCGTCACTGCCACTATCCCAAGATAAGTGATTGAGCCAAGAAGCGATATCCGAGGCAGTGTGCGCAGCGTTATTCGCATACTGGGGATAAGCAGCATGCCCTTGTTTTCCTTTAATGGTTAACTCGGCAGAAATTGCACCGCGACGCCCTACCTTGATAACGTCACCTGTTTCGGCACTAGCGCTAGGCTCTCCGACAATACAATAGTGCGGCACTAGGTGGTTATCCTCTAAGTATTGAACAATCGACTTGGTGCCGAATTCCGCCTCACCTTCTTCGTCACTCGTAAAGAGAAACATAAAACTAAACTGCGATAAATCCCACTCAGATATTGTAGTCTCAACTGCTGCTAACATGGCAGCGATACCACCTTTCATATCGGCAATACCACGACCAATAATTTCACCATCAACTTCAGTTGGCTGAAATGGGTGACTTTGCCAAAGGGCAATATCGCCGGTAGGCACAACATCCGTATGACCTGCAAAAGCGATTCGCGTTGCCCCTTTGCCAACAAGGGCAATTAAATTACTAACACCATAATGATTAAAGCGATGGATACTAAAGCCCAGAGCTTCGAGCTTGTCTGCCAAGTAGTCTTGGCATCCTTCGTCATGGGGTGTGATTGAAGCTTTGCTCACTAGTCCGTCGATATGTCGACGCATCTCACCGTAAGCCTGATCAGAAAATGTAAACGTAATTGGATTTTGAAGTGACATAACACAAACTCAATAAAACTTACGTATCGTGTTCTGCCGCCAGATTATGAGCTGCAAATGACACCCAGATGACGCTGCTATTACAGCGCTATGACACTGATATATCAAAGTAAGCGACAACATCCAGCTGTAAACTTCCTTGCGCAGTAACCACGTTTAGTGGCTTTACTCTAATAAAGTAAGCGATTGATTTATTGCTGGTTACAAAATAACCTGAGGTAATTTTAGCGAAACGCTTTCAAAGAAATAGTTCGACAAGTAAAATACGCGGTCGAATTTTCCATATGCGTGAGAGACGAGGCTGTAAATGAAGTACGCAGAGATTACGGGGTGGGGCAAATGCATGCCGCCAGCCCAACTAACCAATGACGATTTAGCAACATTTGTTGAAACTAATGACGAATGGATCACCACTCGTACTGGTATCAAAGCTCGTCGCATCTCACACGTAAATACCGCAGAACTAGCAGCCTTAGCTGCAAAGCGCGCTATGGCTGCTGCAGGTATCTCTGCGGAGGAAGTTGACTTAATTGCTATCGCCACTTCATGTCCTGATACCTTAGTGCCGAACACAGCATCTAAAGTACAGCAAATCTTGGGCGCAAAGAACGCTGCAGCTTTTGATATTAATTCAGCTTGCACGGGCTTCTTATACGCATTGCAAAATGCCACGGCTCAAGTACGAATCGGTGCCATTAACAAAGCAATCGTTATCGGCGCAGAACGCATGAGTTGGTACATTAACTGGGCACGCCGAGAGACGTGTGTACTGTTTGGTGATGGTGCAGGTGCGGTTGTCATTGAAGCAAACGAGCAACCCACGGGCTTGATTGAAGCCAAATTAGGCTGTGACTCGGAAGCGCGTGACATTCTTGAAATCCGTGGTTTTGGTACAGATATGGATCGCTACGAAAACGCGCCAACCGCTTTAGACATTAACTTCATGGGCCCTGATATTTTTAAGCGCGCGGTAAAAGCCATGGGGCAAGCATCTAGCCATGTGATTGAAAAAGCAGGCTTAACCGTTGAAGACGTGAACCTACTAGTGCCACATCAGGCGAATTTACGCATTATTGCAGCCCTTCAAAAGCAATTTAAGCTTGCTGATGACCAAGTGATGGTGAACATACAAAAGTATGGCAATACTTCTGCCGCCACTGTGCCAATCGCACTATGTGAGGCGTTGGAAGAAGGTCGAGTACAACCTGGCGACAATATCATGACAGCTGCTTTTGGCGCTGGCCTTACCTGGGGTGCTGGCTATATTAAATGGGGCCAACGCGTAACACCTCTGGGTGAGTGCCATGATGAGTTGCCAGCAAATAGTAAAACGGGCAAGGAACTGCTAAAAACAGCTATTGACCATTGTCTTAAAAGTGTAGAAAACAGTTAATTGTTACTACCGACTATGCTTTAATAAAGCCGCTCATCGCGGCTTTTTTTATACCTAATACAAAGTAAGAAACGCCTACTATTTTATAAACTTATCGCTATATTTTGATTAATTAAATATATTGTGATTAGAGCTATTATCGAGACTATTTGTAAGCACATTATGAAAAGCTACAGCGCCACCCACCAACTCTGCAACGTTGTACTCTTGGGCAACTTAGTTGCCAAACCAGAGATACGTTATTTAGCGAATCCTGTGCTAGCAGTAACTGATTTAACGTTAGCAACAACGCATCGCTGGAAAGATAAACAACAAAAAAACAAGGAGTGGACGAGCTATCACCACGTTAAAGTGGTCGGTGCTATGGTAGAGTCAGCACTTTTACATGCAGACAAAGGCGACATTCTATTGGTACGAGGGTATATCGCTAACAATAAAACAAAGCCTATAGAAATTATCCATGCAGAAGCAGTAGAGCATTTCCCAAAAGGCTTTACCCAAAGCATTAACCAAATTACCTGCAGTGCAACTGTTTGCTCTGACGTAAAGTTGATGACTAGTGAGCACAATAGAACATTTGCAAGTTTTGACGTATCGATTCACCACCAAGCATTCTCTGAACACAAAAATGAAATCGTGCCTCATCAAGTAACCCGACCAGTGCAAGTTTGGGGGCAAGCAGCGCAATACATCAGCGAGCACGCAGTCGAAAACAGTCAGCTTATTATTGAAGGTCGTTTAAGCTACGCCAACAACCAGCAGAAATCACAACTTATTGATGCGACTCAAGTTCATATTATGCCAACAGCATCTAGTAGTTGATTTTTAACTCGCTACACTAGAATATAAGAATTAACCAATTCAACGATAGGTGGAGCCTATGAGCAGAAGGAAGCGCTCTAATGTTATCTGATAAAAGACCCGCATACAGAGAACGTCTTCTTGCGCTTTCGTTGATCACATTTATTCAACTCTTCGTTAATAAAGCTTCTGCAGAGCAAATAACGTCAACTGTCACTAGCTCTCAGCAAACCACTGAAGAAATCACACTAATAAGTTTGGGTAAACTACCTTCAACACTGGAAGGTGATGTGATTGAAATTCTACCGGTCGCCAAGAAAGAAAATGCTTATTACGTCGCCACAAAGCAAGGTGATATCTTTTACGCGGAACTTTCCGATAATGATAAACCGTCAAATTCGACAACTGGGAAACCACAAGAAAATTCGGCCCCCCCCCCAATCATTAAGCAGATATTTTCACTAAAACAGCGTATCCCTAATGCTATTAGCCTAGACGCTCTGGCCCTGCACCCCAGTTTTTTCTTACGCGACCAGCTGGGTGAAAACACTTTCTATACGAGTCACCTTGAGCCCGCAGGAAAGCTTGGTAACGCGTTAGTTGAGCGTAGCGAAGAAGTCATTTTAGATGATATTCAGCTAAACAGTGTTATTACAGAGTGGCAACTTGATTCTATTGGTGAAGTTGACCTGACTAGCCCGAGGGAAATCATTCGAATCGCTTTGCCGGCTGATAGCAAAGGGATCAGCCAATTAGCGTTTAGTGGCACCTTACAGGCATGGCAAGAAGACTACGGTTTACTCTATTTCAGTTTAAGCCAAGTCGATAACTGGCAAAACACACCATTATATTCAGGCGCTATTCTTCGTATCAATCCACAAAAGTTTGGGCTAAAGAATTACACCTCACCGACAAATAACCCATTCACTAAGCAAACGAAGCATCCCCATGAATTATGGGCTTATCAGCTTGGCAAGATAAACAAATTTGCATGGTTTACGAGGCAAAAAACCGCGCTTGCAATTGACCGAACACTTGAGCCTTCAAAAGTGCGCCAGTTAGGTAAAGTGGCTATGGGGGTAACGGATAGCAATGCCGTCAAACCTCTTGCACAATGGCCAATAAGCGCCAAAGCAAAAACTTATCTAGGCAACCATAGCCAGCTGCTCAACTATCGTGGAAAGTCGCTGTCTGGTGTCACCAATAGTTTGGTGTATCTACAATTCAATGAAAAAGATTCTCCCAAGGTACAGGTCAACACGCTTGATATTTACACCAGTTCTAGCAACGCCAATCACACCATCTGGCAGTTTGATGAGCCACAGCCTATCATGCTACTCGCCAACAATAAGAATGACCTGCTGATTTATCAAAGAACGATAAAACGGTTAGTGATGATTGCAGCAGCCGAAAAACATCCTGAACAGTCACCGGAGGAAGTGGCCTTAACTTCGTCTAGCTCTGATAATGCAGAGCAATCACAAGCCGGAAATAGCTCTTCAACTAATTTGCTATTGACGAGTGTTCTCATCGTATTTGTCATTATCGGTGCTTCCTTCGCGTTCAAGCGTTTCTCCAGTAGAAAGCAATCGACAAGACAGTTTTTAGAGCAGCAGCTGGTTAAAGTTAAATTTGAAGGTTCACTTCAACAACTTCTGCTCTATAAATACCATCAGGAAAGCATTGACAGAAAAGTGCACTGTAATGAACTCAGTTCAATTGAGTTGCTCGTCAATGAGGAAAGCTGTTTTATCATTCACAGAGAAAGCGGTCTTACCAATCAGATTGCCAAAGAAAGTCATAAATTGCTGTCGAATGCGACGCAAACATCCCTTGGCACTAATGACCTTCGCACTATCGTGCTGTTGCTAAACGTAGTATCTGGTGAACAACTACCTATTTACGTGTACGTGCGAAAATCTAAACACCGTCTAACTCGCGTTACCTATGAGCAATGTCAGGACGATGTTTTAAACTTATGTTGGCAACTATCGGCAATAATTGCACCAGCTAGCACCGAAGTTCAAGACAATCCGAGAAAAACATCGAGCTCGAGCAAAAGGCTAAAGGTTGCATCTAAACCCCAATCAACTACAGCGCCTAATAGCCTTAGCAAAGCTGAAGCTAGTGAACATCAGGCACAACATACCGTTACAGAATTACAAGATACGTTATTGGCCAATAGTGAAGAACGAAAGGACGAAGAGACCAAAACGCTTGAAAGAGAAAAAAGCTTAGACATTGAAGTCGTCAATGCCTTAGAAAAACTCGTTAAGCTGAAACAGCAAAATTTCCTGTCAGACGAAGAGTTTGAACAAGCGAAAGCTAAGTTGTTGAAAGACTTGTAAACAGATCGCTAAAGTAAACACAGCCTACTTGTTGCTATTTAACTAGCGGCAGCGATAATATTCGCAATATCTTGAGCCATACAGAGCAGCCGCTTGATGATTCCCCAACGTTAATGGATACGCTTAATCATTTAATTACCTCTAGCAGCTGGTTTACGGCTTCGCCACTGGGGTACTGTTTACTTTTTGTTGTGCTGGCCTTGGGAACTGGTATGGGTTTACCACGTCAAATTGCGGCGTTAAGTGCTGGCATGCTATTTGGCATCAAGGTTGGGTTTGGGATTGCAACACTGGCTACTATCACCGGCTGCATCTTAACGTTTATGGTGAGCCGATATTTGCTCGCCGACTGGGTATTCAAACGCTTTCCAGATAAAAGTCTTTTAGTTCATGAATTTTTATCTGATAGCACCTTTGTTAAAGCGCTCATTATTCGTATCCTGCCTCTGGGTAGTAACTTTGTGACCAACATCATAGCAGGAGCAACACGCATTCCATTTGCTCCCTACGTCGCTGGTTCTGCATTGGGCTTTATTCCTCAAATGGTAGTGTTTACATTAGCCGGCGGCGGTATCAAACTCGCATCGGAGCAACAGTCGCAATTAACGGCAGTTTTAGTTGTTATTGCTTGCCTCCTAGGTTTGTTTTTGTGGCTGGCTAAACGACGCCAAAAGCGCGCAAGCAAAATTAAAGAAGAAAATATGTAATTGAATAGACGCAAAAAAAGGGTTAGCGATGCTAACCCTTTTTTTATATTCTTTGCTAACTAAGCCTACATAATTAGCTTGTTTTGTCTAAGCCATTTAAGAACTTAATTAAGTTGATGTAATCCTGTTCAGGGTTGTTACGATCAAGCTTGTTGAAATTAATGCGGTATTTACCATTAACCACAACTGTCGGTACACCTGTTAACGCGCGGCGTTTTACTAGGTCATTTTGGTGCTTTTGCATTAACTTCGCTTTGCTGTTTACTGCAAAACTCTTAAACGCTTTGTCAAACTCTGCACCGTCTACACCGTTTAATACGAAAATGTTGCGGATATCTTTCTCTACTGTAATCGCGCCTCGTTGCACTTGAATATAGTTAAACAAGGCTGCAGTCATTTTGTCTTCAACTTTTAACTGTTGAGCAGTCGCCAACGCCTTTGTCACCATAAACTGGATGTCTTTCGACGCAAATTGAAGGAAATCTACGTGGTTACGCTCAAACGATACACCTTCCGGTAAGCTCTTTTTCACATTTGCAAAAAACGGTTCAAAGCGTAAACAGTGTGGGCAGTAGTATGAGAAATATTCACGTACTTCTGGCTTTTTCGATAATTTATCGCTCACTTTTGTGTATTGTTCGCCTTCGGTGTATCGCTCAACGAAGTTGAACGCGTTAGCTGCAACAGGTAATAACAGCGCAACTAAAAAGCTGGCAAAAATTTTCTTCATTGGATTTCCTTTACGGTATTAAACTAAGCGGTGGTTGTTGTAATGCGGCGTGCTGCTCTTTGAGCATAAGCACTTGTTGTTCCCAATACTTCTCGGTATTAAACCAGGGGAAGCTGCGCGGAAACGCGGGATCTTGCCAGCGCTTACATAACCAAGCAATGTAATTAACTAATCGCATTGTACGCAATGATTCTATCAAGGCAAGTTCTGACGATTCAAATGAAAAGAACTCTTCGTAGCCCATCAGCATAGTATCTAATTGTAACAATTGTTGTTGTCTGTCGCCGGACAGCATCATCCATAAATCCTGAATAGCCGGCCCTTGGCGACAATCATCGAGATCGACAAAGTGTGGACCTTCCTCATCTCGCCATAAAATATTGCCAGCATGGCAATCACCATGCAGCCTTAATGTGGTGTTAGGTTGATAGTGTTCAATGGCTATTGCGATGACTTGATCCAGCACTGTAAAAAACGCTGTTTGCAAAGTGCTCGGTACAAAACCACTATTTTCGATAGTCGCCCTCGCTTCCAATAGCATTTCATCGGTATTAATCGACAGACGATGCTGGAAAGGTTTTTTAGCGCCTATCGCATGCATACGACCAACGAAGCGGCCCATCCATTCCAGTTGGTCTAGGTTATCCACTTCAAAGATACGCCCACCTCGGCACGGATACAGCGCAAACCAATAACCTTGATGTTCAAACAAGGTTTGGCCATCGATACGCTTCGGCGCAATCATGGGAATTTCTGCATCAGCTAATTCGATGGCAAAGTCATGCTCTTCTTGAATCTGAGCTTTGCTCCAGCGCTCTGGGCGATAAAACTTTGTCACTAAGCGTTCACCATTTTCATCTTGAAATTGGTAAACACGATTTTCGTAACTGTTAAGGGCTAAAAGGCCAGACTCCGCATAGCAACCTACGGAGTCTAAACCATCGAGAATTAAGTCAGGTGTGAGTGAAGAAAAATCAAATACCGGCATTAGCGTGTTTTAAAAAAGCGACTATCGTGCGTCACTTTAACATCACTGCCTTCTTCAACCAATTCAATCACAAAAGTAATATCTGTCATGTAGTCTTTTAAGTCATATGGATCGACGGCAATACTGATTGGCAACGTATAAACTGAGGCCGCTTTAACCATAACTTCGCTATCGCCAACCCACTTCGCCTTTTCAATGCCTTCGACAGATAAGCGATAGGTGCTATCCACCTGCGACTTGTTGAGTATTTTGAGGGTGTAGACATTTTCCACTTCACCATTAAAATTCTCTCGAGCTAATGCATTTCGGTCTCTAATAATGTCGAAAGAAACAGGCTCACGGCTCAATATTTCAAAGGCCAGCAAGCTCGACATAATCACTAGTAGCGTTGCATAGCCGACAAGTTTGCCGCGCAATAGATGAACTTTGTGGCCTTTTAATTCGTGCTCTGTGGTATATCGAATAAGACCTTTCTCATAGTTCATTTTATCCATCACACCATCACAGGCATCAACACATGCACCACAGTTGATACATTCATATTGCAAGCCATTGCGAATATCGATACCGGTCGGACATACCTGAACACACAAGTTACAGTCAATACAGTCACCTAAACCTAGTGCTTTAGGATCTTGTTTTCGACCACGCGCTCCACGATTCTCACCACGGTTATAATCGTAAGAAACCGTTAAGGTGTCCTTATCGAACATAGCAGATTGGAAACGCGCATAAGGGCACATGTGTAAACACATGATTTCGCGCATCCAGCCCGCATTACCATAGGTACAGAAAGTAAAAAACAATACAACTAGCGTAACGGTGAGTGTCGCTTGAAAGGTGAAGAAGTCGATAAATAGGTCACGAACAGGGGTGAAATAGCCTGCAAACGTTAATGCTGTTAATAAGGCGAAGAACAACCAACAGAAATGCTTTAATGCTTTTTTCTTAAACTTATTCGCATCCATTTTTTGCGAGTCTAATTTCTTGCGCTGGTTCGCTGTGCCTTCGATTCTTTCCTCAAACCACATGAAAATAAAGGTCCAAACGGTTTGCGGGCAAAGATAGCCACACCATACGCGACCAAGGAAAGTCGTTACAAAGAACAGCAAGAATGCTGAAAAGATGAATAGCCACGCAAGCAATGTTAAATCTTGAGGCCATAACGTAAGTCCCCAGATATTGAATCGCTGCTCTGCAATATCAAACAATACGGCTTGTTGACCATTGAAATTAACCCAAGGAATGGCGGCGAATACAAACAAGAAGAAAAAGTTCATCTTTCGTCTTAACTGCTGGAAGTAACCACTTACTTTCCTGACGTAAATTTGATCTCGTGGCTTGTAATTATCATGTGCTGCACCTTCCGGCTTATGAATTTGCACATTCTTAACGGGGATCTGGTCTTTGCCTCTAATATTTGATTTTACGTCGCTCACTACTTGCCCTTAACAGTCAAAAACTCTTTGCAAAAATAACGTCCAAGTACAACAGCACATTGAATTGTTAGCATGTTTTTTATTATTCTAGTGTCACTTTGGTATTATATGACATGCTATGAAAAAATTATTGATCTTAATCGTCTTTGCTGCGGTATTTTTGCACTTCTACCCTCAACCGGAACTTACAGAGTGGTACGAAGAACAAAAAGTACTTGTTTTAGATACATTTTCTGACGCCACAGATACCCGTGTACGTTTAAAGGCGAGTAAAATTTACGAAGATTTGGAGCCTAAACTTAATTCATTTCGAGCAAGTGAAATTGAACATCTCAAAGAAATCACTAGCTCACGTAAAAACGTCAAAGCTTACTTTGGCGAATACTGCAGTAACAAACGTGACGTTAAGTTTCACGCCACCAACCAAGAGCTGATATGTAGAACTATTGGCAAATATTCTAGCATGCTATAGCAAAGCCATTACCTTAAGAAAGCGATTACCTGAAGAAAGTTAGTTAAGAGTGAGTCGCAACTGGCATATTCTGCGCTGGTGTTACTACAATAGCGATTGATTTAGATGTTGGCGTACCGCTGTGTTCGCCAACACTAGCAAGCGGCACCAAAGGGTTCGCCTCAGGAAAATATGCTGCAGCATTGCCTTGAGGCATATCGTAAGCAACAAGTTTAAAGCCAAATACCTTGCGTTCGACATTATCCGGCCAAAGTGACTCAACATCTACCCAATCACCATTTTCCATTGCCAAACTTTCAATATCTTTCTCGTTCATCAACAGTATCTTACGTTCTCCAGTAATCCCTCGATAACGATCTTCATAACCATATACGGTAGTGTTGTATTGGTCATGTGATCTAAGGGTTTGTAAAACGAAAATACGGTTGTCGGTCAGTGCTCGAATATCGTACGGCACAATAGCTTCTGGCAAGGCATTAACAGCAATTTGCGCCTTACCAGACTGTGTTTGCCATACTCGTTCCGCCGCACTATTGCCCAAATAAAAGCCGCCAGGGTTATCCAACTTGTCATTAAAGTTGTCAAAACCTGAGATGGTGTCGGCGATCAAAGCGCGGATATTGTCATAGTTTTCAACTGTCGATAACCAGTCAATTGGCTGACTGCCCAGTGTGGCTTGTGCGATACCAGCAATAATCGCTGGCTCAGAACGCATCTCACCGATATCACTTGCCACCACACCTTGCGATGCATGTACCATTGAGAATGAATCCTCAACCGTAACCCGCTGCTCGCCAGAGTGCTGATAATCAATATCTGTGCGCCCCAAGCAAGGCAGAATGATCGACTGCTTACCAGGGTTTACGTGAGTACGATTAAGCTTAGTTGCTATATGAACAGTTAGGTCACAGTTACTCATGGCTTGTGCTGAAAGCTTACTATCTGGCGCAGCTGCAACGAAGTTGCCGCCCAAACCCATAAACACTTTACTCTCGCCTGCAAGCATTGCAGCAATGGCTTCTACCGTATTATGGCCATGTTCACGTGCGGGCTCGAAATTAAACCTACTGGCAAGCTTGTCGAGAAACTTTACATCAGGCTTTTCATTAATGCCCATCGTGCGATCACCCTGCACATTTGAATGACCTCTCACCGGACAAAGCCCAGCACCAGATTTACCCACTTGACCAAAGAGCAACTGCAAGTTTGCCATTTCTTGAATGGTGGCAACGGAATGTTTGTGCTGAGTAATCCCCATTGCCCACGTGAAAATAATGCGCTCAGCGTTCTGATATAAACTAGCTGCCGCCTCTATCTCTGTTTTCGAAAGTCCTGATTGCTGTTCAATCAGTTGCCACGAGGTATTTTCAACGATCTCTAGATAGTCCGCCACCCCAGCGGTGTGCTGCTCGATAAAATCGTGATCGAATAACGCCTTGCCGTCGATAACCGCTTTCTTATGACGCTCTGCAAGTACTTTAACCATACCGCGAACCACCGCCATATCTCCTCCCAAGTTGGGATGAAAATACTGACTAGATATTTGAGTCGAGCCACCTGACAACATCTCCATCGGCGATTGTGGGTTTGCAAAGCGCTCTAGGCCTCTCTCCTTCAAGGGGTTGAAGCTCACAATAGTTGCGCCACGCCTTGCTGCATGACTTAAAGTATCCAACATTCTTGGGTGGTTCGTGCCAGGGTTCTGTCCAAAGACAAATATCGCATCTGCTTGTTCAAAATCGTTAAGCGTTACGGTTCCTTTGCCAACACCTATCGATTGCTTTAGCGCAAAACCACTGGCTTCATGACACATGTTGGAACAGTCTGGTAAATTATTCGTACCAAATGCACGTACGAAAAGCTGATACAAAAATGCAGCCTCGTTGCTTGCTCTACCCGAGGTATAAAATTCTGCTTCGTTGGGGCTTTGCAACCCATTAAGTTGCGTCGCTATTATGTCGAATGCTTGTTGCCAACTGATCGTTTGGTAACGGTCTGTATTGGAATCATAAGAAAGCGGTTGATGCAGCCTGCCCTGCGATTCGAGAAAGTAGTCGGTTTGTTTATCTAACCAGTGTACGGAGTGCTGTTCAAAAAACGACGCAGGAATGCGTTTGCCAGTAGCTTCCCAATTAACTGCTTTGGCACCATTTTCACAAAACCTAAATCGGCCCGGCTCGTCCTTCTCACCCCATGCACAACCGGGGCAATCAAAACCTTTGTCTTGATTAGTTTTCAGCAGATTCTTGATATTTTTGGCAATGTTATCGCTTTTAATCAAATGTTTCGCAGTGCTGGCCAAAGCGCCCCAACCACCAGCAGGTCCGGAATATTTCTTTATTGTCATCGCTTTACCTATTTCCTATGCCTTTTTCCTGTGCCTTTTGCTCTTTCTCTGCTGTATTTTTTGCAACGCTATTCAGTCGGCCCGCATCGTGGTAAACGTTGGCCTGCTCATCCCTAATAAAACCGATCAAGGTCATATTAAATTGTTGTGCCGTTGCTATGGCTAAATCTGACGGCGCGCCAATGGAAAGAATAACCGATATGCCTGCTACCACTGCTTTCTGTACCAATTCAAAACTTACTCTGCCGCTAAATACAAGGGCAGTATGTTCGACGGATACACCACCTTCAAGAATACTACCTATCACTTTATCTAAGGCATTATGGCGCCCCACATCTTCTGCAACGAAAATCATTGCCAAATGCCCTGCAAGATCAAGCTTTAATAAACCGACACCATGACAACCACCGGTAGATTGGAATTGTAGTTGACCCTCTCGAAGACGTTCTGGTGCAGTAAGTAGTTCATTGGCGACAAGCCAAGCTTCACCGCCTTCAAATGCAGGATAACTCAGACCAAGTTGTTTCAATTGACTCTGACCGCAAATGCCGCAGCCTGAGTGACTTGGAAAATGTCTTTGCAACTGTTCAAAATCGACAGCAACAGTTTCTGCCAACCTAATGTCAACGGTATTCTGCTCACTAAAATCGAGCGACTCAATATCCGTTAGTTTGGCTATAATACCTTGAGTGAACAAAAAGCCGAGCACCAGTGCTTTATCATCTCCCGGCGTTCTCATGAGCAACGCCAACTCTTGCTCTAGCCAAACATGTTTGCCGGCTGACACATTAAAATCAACATAATGCAAAACAAGCTGAAGCGGCTGCTCACTGCTTGCGATATCTCGTTTTACCGCGCAAAGTTCAATACTGCCATCATCAAGACGCCTTAACTGCTGTTTGGCAATCGTTTTATATTCCAAACTGTCAGACGCCTTGGCCATAGAGTTAACCCCTAATTTATTAAACCCAAATGTTTTAAACGCTAGTCTGCAGTGCTCGCAGAGAGCCTTGCGAGTAAATCAGCAAATTGCTTTTGTGTTTCTTTCGCTAATGGATGCTCGCCACTTTCGACCACCCACATGCCGTTAACCATAACATCTGCAATGCTTTGTTCGATGCTAGCAAATGTTAAGCTATCAAGACGGTATTGATCACCTGTCGCATACACGGATAATGCTTCAGTATCTAACACTAGCAAATCGGCTTGTTTACCAACAGCTAGTTCACCAGTGTTACTGCTTGTACTCTGCGCTCCACCTTTAGCTGCTTGTTGCCACAAAAACTGACCCACAGACGGCGTTGCGTTGTCGGCAAGAATTGCGCGCTGTTGTTTGATAAGGCGCTGAGCATATTCAAGCCAGCGTAGCTCTTCAACGGGATTAACAGAGATATGACTGTCAGAACCAATCGCGATGGTGCCGTGCTCAGCGACAAACTCTGTTGTTGGGAAAATACCGTCACCCAAGTTAGCTTCAGTCGTTGGACAGATGCCTGCGATTGCACCTTGTGCGATCATGCCTTTACGCTCTTGTTCATCAATATGCGTTGCATGAATCAAACACCAGTGTTCGTCTAACGCTACATTGTCCAATAGCCATTGCACAGGACGTTTACCATAGTGCGTCAAACAGTCATTCACCTCTTTTTGCTGTTCAGCAATATGAATATGGATAGGTGCTTTTGGGTCTTTACCGCGAACATGTTCAACTGCTGCCACCAAGGAATCTTTATCAACTGCTCTTAACGAGTGAGGTGCAATACCTACATTGGCGTTCGAGCTCTTTGCCGCTAATTCAAAGCAGTCATCGACTAATTGATTAAATTGCGTAACGTCGTTAATAAATCGGCGTTGACCGTGATTAGGTGCTAATTCGCCAAAACCACTAAAACGATAAAGCACGGGTAACATGGTTAATCCCATTCCAGAGCTTTGCGCTGCATTGAAAATAGCTTTGGCCATTTGCGCCAGTTCAGGATACGGCTGGCCATCAATGTCATGATGCAAATAGTGAAATTCTGCTACCCGCGTGTAGCCTTTGCGCAGCATCTCAATATACAGCTGTTGAGCAATCAACTCAGCGTCTTTAGACGTTAGCTGCGACAGAAATTGGTACATGATGTTACGCCACGTCCAAAAGCTATCATTTCCTTCGCTGCCCTGTTCACTAAAGCCTGCAAATGCACGCTGAAATGCATGTGAATGACAATTAACCATACCCGGAATAACAATGCCTTTCACCTCAAATTCGCTTGTTCCTTCAAGCGCTTTAGCGGTTATATGTTCACCAGTTTCAATATCGGTAATAACACCGTTTTCGATGGTTAATAATTGATTTTTGTGCCAGCCGTCGGCCAATAAAATATGTTCAGCAAATAGTTTCATCGTAGTTCGTCAAATGTGTTCTGCATTTAGTTAAGAGCTTTAAGTGTTTCCGCTAGCATTTAATAACTAAGCCTCTTACCAGTTTTATGTCTAGGTAATGGGTTTACGTGATTAGATTATGGGCGAGTAAACGTTTGTTCGCCGAAATCTATCAGGGTCTCAACCAGTAATTTTAGTTTAGGTTTTACCTGTGCGGCGATTTCTTCTTGGTACGAAAGCGTTGCTTCATCCATGTAGGTAATCTGAGAGAGTTCCAGTTGAATTGAGTGTACATTTTCGCTTGGTTCACCATAGGCTCTTGTTATGTAGCCACCTTTAAAACGACCATTTGTTACTTGGCTATAAGGTGCGAAATCAATGCTTTCCACCGCCTCGATTAGCGCAGAACTACAAGTTTTTCCTTCTGAGGTACCAAAATTAAAATCTGGTAGTCGGCCTTCAAAGAAACGAGGTACGTGAGACAAAATAGAATGCGCTTCGAGCAAGACTGCACCACCATGTTGTTGTTTAATCTCAGCAAGTGTAGCTTGGATAGCACTATGATAAGGCTGCCAGTAAAGCTCGACTCTGCGGCCAACTTCTGTCTCATCTGGGGTATAACCGCCTTGATAAAGTGGCGCTAAATCAAAAGCAGTCGTTGGACATAGTTCCGTACTATTAGCACCCGGGTATAAATTTTCACCACTTGGGTTACGATTTAGGTCAATCACATAACGGCTGTACTTAGGCATAAGAATGTATGCACCAAGCTCGACAGCGAAGTCATAAAGTCTATCTTTGTGCCAGTCGGTATCTCTCGATGAGAGGCCATCCTGTGTCATTTGGGCGGCGATGTCTTCAGGAATAGCTTCGCCATTGTGAGGCATACTGATAAGTAGAGGCACACGGCCCTTAATCAAAGTAAAAGTTTCAGACATAGTCACCACCAAATTGTATATACAAGTTGTTGCTAATTTATCATGCGTGGCCCGCAAGGCGCAAATCTGCATGCCAAACTAATCCCACGCCGGATACGATTAGTTTTTGTCATTTTCCAATAGCGCTAGATAACACAAAGCCGGATACAATCCGGCTTTGTGTTATTAAACTACTGTTTTTAATTGAAGTTATTGCGGTCTAACTATTTTGCAAATATGGCAAGCAAACGCTTTTCGTTATCGTAGAAATGCAATTTATTTTCTTCAAAACTATAACTTGCAACTTTAGACATAAATCTGCCGAACTTTCCTTCAAGTTCCATCCCTGTATGACACATCTTTCGCGTCATACCTAGATAGCCAAATACTAATGAATTGTCAGTAACAGTGTATTGACCAAAATAGTTGTTACAGCCGGCGAAACCATATACTTGCTGCTTGTCTGTATTAAACGCTAAAGATACTTTCGTACCTGAAGCATCCGCTTCAATACCTTCAGCTTGTATAGACAAGAGTCGCCACTTTTGCCCCAGTAAACGTTCAACATTTAGTTGTTGCTGAGCATCTTCGGTGACATCTGATGGATTACTCTTACCTTCCTGCATAGCGCTACATCCCGTAATAAGTGCACTTACCAATAAGCTACTCAATAAAGACAATAAGCGCGCTTTGTATACTCGATTAACTATTTGACTTAGTCGTGTCATTGTTTATTCCATTACTATTAACTATGAGCCTAGTTAATAGTAATGGAAAGTTGGCTATTTAACCAAGCTAGCTGCTTTTAATAGCAGATCTGAGTGCAAACGTACTTTGAAGTTTGGGTTTACATAGCTAAATTGTACTAGGCCGTCACCATCGAATACGTAAATAGCAGGCACTGGCAATACTAAACGCTCATCGCCCGCAGCATTCTTTTGTAATGGATTAGCTAAGTTCATCGCCGCAAGGTAGCGATCTGTTGTTTTTTTAGAAGTAAAGAAAGCTAGGCCGAAAGCTTGGCTCACGTTTGAGTTAAAGTCTGATAACAATTTGTATTCCAATGACATTTTGTCAACGCTGCGCTTCAAGTTCTCAGGCGCATCTGTAGAAATACCGATTAACTGGAAACCCATAGCTTTTAGTTGTGGCTCAATCTCTTTCAACTGTCCCATTTGCGTATTACAGAATGGACACCAACCGCCGCGGTAGAAGAACAGGATAGACTTTTTACCACCAAGTACATCACTTAATTCCTTCTCTTTACCATCGATGGTCGTTGTGATTACTTCCGGTACCATCTGACCATTAAGTAATGGGCTAACTAAATCTGCAGATTCAGCAATAGCTTTCTCTGATTTAGCAGCACTTGCTGATATTGATGTGATCGACGATAAAATGAGAACCGACGTTAATGTCAGTATAGACACAAGCTTTTTCATAACTTAACTACTTTCCTGTTGCTTAAATAAATTTAGAGACAACCGAAAAGACCGACGAGATAGTTAGTTGATTTCACACTGTGCGAAAATAAATAAAAAGCCGTGTCGGTTAACCCTTCACGGCTATTATTTAAGTACTGTAAATAGCTAATAAAGCTAAACTTTAAACTGACTCACTAGTTCGTTTAAACCTTGGTAAGCGGTCTGCAAGTCTTCACAAGCGGCTGTTGTTTGTTGCAAATTAGTCACACCTTGCTGATTTAAGTCCATCAACTGAAGGATATCTTCATCGATTGAGTGAATAACGTTAACTTGCTGTTCAGTCGCAGACGCAACAGAATGGTTTTCTCTATCGACATCGCCAAGTGCTGCAATAACCTGCTGCATTTTATCGCCAGCTAAGTGTGCAAGCTCAACACTTGTTTCGCTGTTGCGCTGGTTCTCGGTCATCGACGCAACTACAGTTTCAGACCCTTGTTGCAAGTTTTCGATCATCGATTCAATTTCTTGAGTCGCATCTTGAGTGCGCTGTGCTAGCTGTCTAACTTCATCAGCTACTACAGAAAAACCACGCCCAGCCTCACCAGCACGGGCTGCTTCAATCGCAGCATTTAACGCTAGTAAGTTGGTTTGAGCACTAACCCCTTTGATCACATCAAGGATGTTACCGATGTTCTGTGTTTCCTCACTGAGTTTTTCAATCTCAACGCTCGATTCGACCATGATACCTTTGAGTTTGTCTATCGACTCGATGTTGTCGCCCAGCACTTCCACGCTAGCTTGCGAGTGCTCTTGCATCGAGCTTGTCAGCCCAGAGGCAGTAGCAGCATTAGCAGAAATCTCACGAGCTGACGATGTAAGTTCGGTTACCGAAGCAGAAACATGGGTACCACATGCTAATTGCTGTTCCGCCATGTCGATGCCATTGGTGGCGCTTTCACGCACTTGACCAATATGCATATTAAGTAGCTCTGATACAGACTGAACTTGAATCATCGACTGATGAATAGTGTCAATAAAGCCATTAAAGTGCAGAGATAGTTCTCCAATCTCATCTTGGCTATTTACCTCTAAACGCTTGGTAAGGTCGCCCTCACCTTCAGAAATATCCTTGATAGCATCTGAAAGCTGGTTAACGGGTCTTAGCAACTGAGTAAGTACTACATTTAACAGTACAATCGTTAGAATCACGCTAATAAGTCCAAAAATCAGCGCGTCATTTCTAGCTTCTGCCAGCGGTGCATAAGCTTTGTCTTGCTCAAGCACTACACCTAAATACCAGTTAACCGATGAGATACCTTTAACAGGAATAAAAGAAACAATTTGGTTAGATTCATCGACATCAATGAATTCACTGGTTAGCGCAGGTGAGAAGCCCAATAAGTCTCGCGTTGTTTTATCAACATATTGTGAATCCGGATGACTTAAAATCTTGCCCTCATCTGTGACTAAATAAGCATAGCCAAGACCGAGAAACTCGATGTCGTTAATGATATTGGCTATTTCGTCCAATAAAATGTCACCACCAGCAACACCAATAAACTGACCATTTTTCTCAATTGGGGCGACAGCAGAAATCAACAGTTGATTGATGGTCACGTCTACATAAGGCTGAGTGAAAGAAGCTAACCGCTCTTCCTTAACCTGTGAGTACCACGGGCGCTGACGGGCGTCAAAGGTTGGTGGCAGCTGAATGGAAGGGTCATCTAGAATAAATTGTCCGGTTGCTTCAACACCCACATAGGCATTTTTGAAGTCTCCTGAGGTGTCGGCCTGAACAACAATATCGAATATTCTGCCTTCGTCTGCGTTGGCGTCCGTCGATTGCGCAATTGATTTAACGATACTCAACTTACCATTAAGCCAATTGGCGATATTGCCAGATACGGAGGTGGCGATTTCAGTAATGCCATGACTTAGGTTTTGATGTACTTCATGCTTTACAGCATTGTAATTTCGAATGGTAAGTATCGACAGGGCCAAAACCAACAACACTGCAGCTACAAGATTCACCTTGTGAGCAAACTTTAGTTTTGAAAACATATAACGTCTCTTAATATTTCGTTCTAATGGGGCGTTGATATTCTTTTGCTTACATTTTTATACCATGTTTAGGCACTGAACAAAAAGTCTTACAGGTAAAACCAAGATGAATATTTTTCATCTTAATCTCAAGAATTCCGTTTTTAATTTCCTATATAGCTAAAATAGCCAAAAACCCTTATTTTCTGGGCGTTCTTTGGGGTATTAGTTATAACGTTTCACACTAGCTTTCACATTCGTTTTACTGGCAAGATACCCTTGAAAATCATCGATATGAGCATTGATGAAATAAAACTAGCAGAAAGAAGTTACCCCCAAATGTCGCAATTTAACCATTATGTTTTAACCTGGCAGTGTCCAGATACGTCAGGCGTTTTAGCCAAAGTTACCCAAAACTTATTTGAGCACGGTGCGTTTATTACCGAAACAGCACAATACAGTGATCCTTACACCGATACCTTTTTCTCTCGTATCGCATTTGATGACCGATCACTTACTGTACCTATTGAGGAATTTAAAGAAGGTATCGATACCCTCGCAAAGCCTTTAAATATGCAATATCAGTTAACGTGTCGCGAGCAGCTACCTAAAGTAGTGATTGCGGTATCGAAAGACGATCATTGTTTAGTTTCGTTACTAACAAAATGGAAAGCTGGCGTGTTGCCAATCGACATTGTTGCAGTGGTTTCTAATCATACTGACTGTCAGGCGCTCAGTGAGTGGCACAAAATCCCTTTCCATCACTTACCAATCACGAAGGACACCAAAGCTGAGCAAGAAGCACAGATGCTGGCGATATTTAATGATCATCAAGCTGATTTATTGATTCTAGCGCGCTACATGCAAATTCTTTCAGACGATATGTGTGAAAAATTACGGGGTAAAGCCATTAATATTCATCACTCCTTCTTACCGAGTTTCAAAGGTGCTAGACCTTATCACCAAGCTCACGCCCGCGGGGTTAAAGTTATTGGTGCGACCGCGCATTACGTCACTGCTGACCTCGATGAAGGACCAATCATCATGCAAGAGGTTAAGCCCATAAACCATACCTTCACCATAGATCAGATGGTACATATGGGACACGATCTAGAGGCTACCGCTTTATCTCACGCCGTCAAAATGCATGCAGAGCAGCGTATCTGCTTGAACGGCGACAAAACGGTTATCTTGGTCTAGACGTTTCCAACTTAGGTGTAAACCAAGAGTTACAGCTGTAGCTAAAGGCATACGACACGGCTAAAACTAAATGTTAGGGCTGCTTAGGTTGAATTCTCGCTTTGTGGTAAAAATAAGCCAATAAATTGATTAAGTGATTTGGGTTTAAAGAAATATGATTCAACTTAAGCGCTTCCACCACGTTGCCTATCGCTGCAAAGACGCAAAGCAAACTGTGGACTGGTATAAAGAAATGCTCAACATGGAGCTTACGGTAGCTATTGCGGAAAACGAAGTACCTTCAACAAAAGCACCTGATCCATACATGCACATTTTCCTTGATGCTGGTATGGGTAACATCTTAGCGTTCTTCGAGATTCCAAACTCACCTGAAATGGGTCGAGACGAAAATACGCCAACTTGGGTTCAACATATCGCCCTAGAGGTCGAGAATTTCGACGCACTTGTTGATGCAAAATCATTTTTAGAAAGCAAAGGTGTTGATGTACTTGGCCCTGTTAACCACGGTGTATTTAAGTCAATATACTTCTTCGATCCTAACGGCCACCGTTTGGAGCTTGCTGCAAACACAGGCACACCAGAGCAATATGCGGAATTAAAACGCGTTGCTCCTTTGATGATTGAAGAGTGGAGTGAAACCAAGCGCGCCCCAAGGCATGCTGCATGGCTACACGAAATGGATTAACCCTTAATTCGTTGTGCATTGCACCTATACCAACAAAAAAACGCCAGTAGATACTGGCGTTTTTTTGTTTGTTTACTCTAGGGTCTGTTGAGTCTAACTACTCTGCTTCTGATAATGACTCAAGCTTTGCCTAAATTGGTCCGTTAATAACATGATATCGTCGGTTTTGATGAAGTTTGGACGTATGATGATGGCAATTTCACGATGCGGCCCTGACTCGTTTAAATGTAGGGCTCTAAGTTCCGATTCGTTATGTAATAACTGATGAAGCGCCATCTCGGGCACTAGTGTCGTTCCTAATTTTCCGGCAACCATTTGAATGATGGTATGTAAGCTGGTTGAATCAAAGCTCGATTCTTGTGCTAGACTTTTTTGCTGACAAGCCGCCAGTGCGTGATCTTTCAAGCAATGCCCTTCTTTTAGTAGCATCAGCTTATCCAACTCCATTTCTTTCGTAGTGATTTCGTCAACCTGACTTGGGCATTCATCTTTATGGCTTACCCAGAAAAAGTCTTCCTGCCAAAACTTAAAACTCAATAACCCATCGATAGGGTAAGGCAAGGCTAAAATCGCCGCATCAAGGTCGCCGTCTCTGACCATTTCAACCAATTGGTGTGATTGCGCTTCGATAATCTTCAATTTGAAATCAGGATAGTTTTTTCTTACTTCAGGCAATACCTGCGGCAACAAATAAGGTCCAACAGTGGGAATAACACCTATGGTCATCGGCGTGCTCAATGGCGCTTGCTCCAGTTGCGAAAGCTGCATTAACTCATCGAGTTCTAGCTTTATTTTTTTCGCTTTAAAAAGCACTTTCTGCCCGCAATTGGTCACTAAAACATGCTTGTTGTTTCGCTCAAACACTTTAACGCCAAGTTGATTTTCCATTTCGTTGATCGCGGTACTTAAAGCAGATTGCGATACATGGCAAAGCTCTGCGGCCTTTTTAAAGTGAAGTGTCTTCTCGACTGCTAATATGTAATTGATTTGTTTTAAAGAGATCATCAATGATTGAAAAAACTGAATGTTATATTCAGTTTAATGCGATTTTGGTGAATTTAAAATGCTTCTATAGTTTACGTGATGTGTTAGTAACCAGTTAACCTATCGGGGGATATACATAATGAAACTAACAAAACTCGTCTCTTCTGCTATCGCAGCAGGCTTTATGTTTGGCGCAGCTTCAATGCCAACATATGCAGCGACAGAAGCAAAAACTAATCAATTTTGGTGGCCAGAGCAGCTTAATTTGAGCCCATTGCGTCAACACGATGCGGGTTCAAACCCATACGGTGCCGACTTTGATTATGCGAAAGCTTTCCTAACACTAGATTTAAAAGACGTGAAAGCTGACATTGAAACCACACTAAAAGATTCAAAAGATTGGTGGCCTGCGGATTGGGGTCACTACGGCCCATTGATGATTCGTATGGCATGGCACAGCGCCGGTGTATATCGTGTAAACGATGGTCGCGGTGGTGCAGCAGGTGGCCAACAACGTTTTGACCCACTAAATAGCTGGCCAGATAATGCCAACCTAGACAAAGCGCGTCGTTTATTATGGCCTGTTAAACAAAAGTACGGTCGTGACCTATCTTGGGCTGATTTGATGGTACTAGCTGGCAACGTTGCACTTGAGTCAATGGGCTTTAAAACCTTTGGTTTTGCTGGTGGCCGTGCCGATGACTGGGAACCAGATTTAGTTTACTGGGGTCCAGAAACTGTCATGCTAAAAGATGAACGTCGTGACAAAAAAGGCAAATTAAAAGGTCCGCTTGCTGCTGTAGAAATGGGCTTAATTTATGTAAATCCAGAAGGCCCTCACGGCAAACCAGACCCACTGCTTGCCGCAGATGATATCCGCTTGTCATTTGGTCGCATGGCAATGAACGATGAAGAAATCGTTGCGCTAATCGCAGGTGGTCACACATTCGGTAAAGCTCATGGCGCCAAAAGCCCTAAAGACTGCGTAGGCAAAGAGCCAGCTGCCGCAGCAATTGAAGACCAAGGCCTTGGATGGAAAAATAAGTGTGGTAAAGGCAATGGTGCTGACACCATTACTAGTGGTTTAGAAGGCGCTTGGACAGTAACGCCGACTCAGTGGTCTACAAACTACTTAGACAACCTAATGAACTTCAACTGGGTATTAACGAAAAGCCCGGCTGGTGCTAAACAATGGACACCAGATTTTGAAGGTGCAGAAAACCTCGTTCCAGACGCACATATTCCTGGTAAACGCAGTGCGCCTATCATGTTCACTACCGATATCGCCTTAAAAGAAGATCCTGAGTTCCGCAAAGTCGTAGAGCGTTTCCGCGCAGACCCAGCTGAATATGAGTTAGCATTTGCTAAAGCTTGGTTCAAACTTACTCACCGTGACATGGGTCCTCGTGCTCGTTACTTAGGTGATGAAGTGCCACAAGAAGTATTGTTATGGCAAGACCCGCTGCCAGAAGTCGATACCAAGCCACTTTCTTCTCGCGATATCAAAAAACTTAAGAAGTCGATTGCAAATGCTGGCCTGACAAACGGTGAACTAATCCGCACCGCTTGGTCATCAGCTTCAAGCCATCGTGTAACCGACATGCGTGGTGGCGCGAACGGTGCACGTGTTCGACTAGAGCCTCAAATTAACTGGGCTGTAAACGATACTGCAGAACTTAAAAAAGTCATTGCTAAACTTGAGTCGATACAAGCAAGCTTCAACAAGAAGTCGAGCAAAAAACAAGTATCATTGGCTGACTTAATTGTACTTGGTGGTGCTGTTGCTATTGAAAATGCCGCAGAAAAAGGTGGCTACGAGCTAACGGTACCATTTGCAGCTGGTCGAGTTGATGCAACACAAGCACAAACAGACGTTTTATCATTCTCTTACTTAGAGCCAACAGCTGATGCCTTCAAAAACTACTTTGATACATCAAGCTACATGGGCCCGACAGAAATGATGGTAGATAAAGCCAACATGTTAGGCTTAACAGTACCAGAAATGACTGTACTACTCGGCGGTTTACGTAGCTTAGACGCTAACGTTGATGGCTCGAAGCATGGTGTACTAACGGCTAATCCGGGCACATTAAGTAATGACTTCTTCGTCAACTTACTGGATATGGGCACTGTTTGGTCTAAAACTGCAGAGGCAGGCGTTTACCAAGGTACGGACCGTAAAACAGGCGCAGCGAAATGGACTGCAACGCCAGTTGACCTGATCTTCGGTTCAAACTCAGAGTTACGTGCTATCACTGAGGTCTACGCATCGGCAGACGCTAAACAAAAATTCGCACAAGACTTCGTCGACGTGTGGGTGAAAGTGATGCGTTTAGACCGCTTCGACCTAAATTAATCACGTGTATCGAGAAGTGCTTAACATAACAGATCGCTAAGCACTGAATAATAAAAGGAGTCGCATCCGCGGCTCTTTTTATATCTGTTCTTCATAATTCTAAAAAACAGAATCATATTATAAAAACATTCAATTATACCTATGCACCAGTTGCCATTATCCTAACATTCTTGAACTTAACATCAGCAATTAAGGACAGTCATGACTGCAATACCTATCCACGCTAAACGTCAAACTAAGCATGCGCTAACAGCACGTGCAGGTTTAGCACTAGTTGCAGAAGGTGGCGGTCAACGTGGGGTCTTTACCGCTGGCGTGCTAGACAGCTGGCAAATAGCCAGGTTCAACCCATTTAGCATTCTCGTTGGAACCTCTGCTGGTGCACAAAACATTGCCAGTTATATCAGCGGACAACACGGCTATGCCTATAGCTTAATTACAGACTTAACTCGCACAACAGAGTTCTTCAATCCGTGGCGGTTATTTAGCAATAAGCACATTATGGATTTGGATTGGTATTTTGCTCAGGCGAGTAACTCCTTTTACGCCTTCGATGCGCATCAAGCTAGCATAAATAGCGAAGGGCGCACGGTACGATTTTCTACGTCACAAAGTGACAGTTTTAAAACCACGCTAATGGATCCAGATAAGGTTGGCTGGCTCCCAGCTCTTAAGCTGTCTAGCGCTATTCCGTACTTATATAAATCGAAACAATTTCTAGATGGTGGTGTCAGTGCTCCTTTGCCAATAGCTGAGGCTTATCAGTTAGGGGGAGAAAACATTGTGTCGATTCGCACCACGACGAACACGGCAGAATTGCTGACAGACAGGGTGAACAAGTTGAAGCCCTTACTATGTGGGAAAAATCGATGTCCTAAATTTCTACAAATATTGGACAAGCACAGCACGTCGTACCAAAAAACAGATGAATTTATGCGTTCACCGCCTAAAGAAGTCAGTATTTTAGAAGTCGCCCCAGAGCGGGAACTACGCACAAAAGTGCTCGGTAGTTCAAAGGAAGACATCATCGCCGATTACAAACACGGCATAAAAGTTGGTCAGAAGTTTCTGCAGCGCTATGGTGAGCAATTACTTGCGCAAAGAATAAGCAACTTCTCCATGACTGGTTAACCAGTGAAGCTTAGTAGAAATGCTCGCATCTCAGATATCATAAGGGGTAGCGAGCAACTAAGTTTTCATGTCCAAATTCCAAATTTGCTTTCGTTTCCCCCCCCTTGGCACGTTCCCTCTTGCCACAAAATGTACTACACCCGCCACTTTCTTTGTAAGACATTTGCCATAATTAAGAAAATTGTCATTTATTCATAACCATTATTAGCGGCTACTTTTCATACACTTAGTAAAGTTCAGAAGAAAATTGAAAAAAAATATTACGAAGGGTACTTGTCGGCATTTGCGAGCAAGGTAAAGTAGAGACCAGCTAATTAATTAGCCAATAACACGGAAGCTAGCTTGTCTAGCCTTGCACAGGAAGCAAGATGCCAGTCACACAGTGACAGCACACAATTTCAACACGGATGGTTGCCTAAGTTATCAGGATGATAAATTTTCAGGCCAATAGGGCTCATTATGGATAGTCCCAAAAAGTGTCAGGAAGACCGAGAAAAAGAAACCTGTAAGGAAACCAATAATAATTAACAGGACATGTCAGATTTAACAGGGACCGTGCTAATTAGGTAGGATACCAATTAAGAATCGGAACGAAAATTGTTGGCGTAAGCCACGATAAACTCTCCCAAAGCGATGCAAATGCATCGCTTTTTTCTTGTCTTTTTTTCTGCAAAATAAAGTTCGTTAAAGCCTAATTTAAGGCAATTACGGGATTAACTGACTTAGTCCAAGAAATCGCGTAAAATACTCCCAATATCCCATTCACATTCCTTTACCTCATGACACGTAAGAAAAAATCGAGAAAGCCTGGTGTTGGCAGCATAGGTACCAGTAAAAACGATAAATCGCTAATTGAAGCGGACAAAGACAAGAAACCTAAGAAGAAGACCGGCAAGGCTGCGGGCAACCGTCAGCAAGAAGCTATGCCGAAAAAACGTACTGAGCGTGGTAAACCGCAAGCGAAAGACCCTCGTATTGGCAGTAAGAAACCGATCGAGCTTGGTGTGGCTGTTAAAACGGAAACGAAGAAGCCTAACAAGGCTAGCGCAAAACCTGCGCCTATCGCTGCAGTTAGAACAGTAGAGCAACCAAGTATCGCGCAGCAGTTGGCGGCGATCGAGAGTGACGAACGTCTACAGCTTATTTTAGCGAAGCAAGAAGACGAAGAGTCGCTTACTAGCGAAGAGATCGACTACTACAACGAACTTATGGACAAATACGAAGCGCTTTCTGCTGAACTACCGGCCGAAGAAGATGAAGAACAGCAAGGAAAAGCCAAGGATTCTGTCGATGACGATGATCTTTGGGACAAGCTCGATAGCAACAACTTTTCTGATTACGAGTAATTTAAATGCTTTCAACTACTTGGATAATTCTTATTAGCCTTGGTGTGATCATTATTTTTGGTCTAGCGGTTTATGCAGGCAAGTTGTTAATGCAAGTAAAGCAACAACAGCAAGCCATTAAAAGTGCTCAAGAAGAAGCGCACAAGAAGCATATTGAACACGATTCGAAAATATATGATAGCGTCATCATCATCGTTCGCGCGATGAAAGAGGCGCAGTGTGAATTCGGTGAAGGTGCATGGCGATTATCGGTATTGCTTGACTCACTTAAGCTAGAGCAAAACCAGTCTTCGAAATTTCCTGCTATAGTTGAATTGTACGACAGCATAAAACACCACGCGATTTTAGAAGAGCGAAAGCAGCTTCCGAAAAAGCAGCGCATGAAGCAAGATGCTGAACGCATGACTGCCGAAGCTAAACTCACCGAGAAAATTTCTGAAGAGCTTAACAGCCTACACGATCTGGCTCTCGCTCGTAAATCGGCATTAAGCGAGTAAGGTTTACCGAATTCGCTTCGATTTCTCTAAACGCCTAGCGACTGAGGAGCGAATTATGTCTGCACAACTCAAGCAACAATTTACGCAACGTATTGTTGAGCTTCAAAAACGCATTGATAATATTCATCAAGACTTTGCCGATGGCAGGCCAGCTGACTGGTCAGAACAAGCCAGTGAGCGAGAAAATGATGAAGTACTCAATGCTTTAGAGTCTGAAGCGAAAGTCGAAATACAACTCCTTTCTAACGCCATTACTCGTATTGACAATGGTCACTACGGCTACTGCCAAAGTTGTGGCGACACTATCAACCCAGCAAGACTTGCTGTTCAACCTGCAGCGATTAAATGCATTAACTGCGCTGATTAATCCTCTCTATATAAGTGCTTCTTGCGCTCGATCAACGAATTGCGCGAAACGTATAGGTAAAATGCGCTCCGAAACTGAATAGGAGCCAGTATGCAAGTCGCGCAATTTTTCGATAAAGCTTTATTAGCCAAGTACAACACCAGTGGTCCAAGATACACGTCGTATCCAACAGCACTGGAGTTCAATACTGAATTCGAGCAAGCCGATTTTGCCAAAGCGGTCGCTCAGAGCCCTAATCGCGACTTGAGCTTGTACATCCACATTCCGTTTTGCCATAGCCTTTGTTATTACTGTGGCTGCAACAAAATAGTAACCCGTCATCGCGACAAAGCTGACGACTACTTGCTGTATCTTGCTAAAGAAGTCGCTGATAGAGCGCGTTATTTTGGTGACCACAAAGTTACTCAAGTACATTTGGGTGGCGGCACACCAAGCTTTCTCACCAAAGAGCAACTAACCACGTTAGTTAACTTATTAAAGCAGCATTTCAATTTCGCCGAGCAATTAGAAATGAGTATCGAGGTTGATCCTCGTGAGATTGAACTCGACCTAGCGGATCATTTAGCAAGCTTAGGCTTTAATCGCATGAGCATCGGCGTGCAGGACGTTGATGAAGTAGTTCAAATAGCGATTAATCGCACGCAGTCGACACGTTTCATTCAACAGCTTGTCGAGCGCGCCAAAAGCGTTGGCTTCAATTCTATTAATCTCGACTTAATTTACGGTCTGCCACACCAAAATCTGGAGACATTTTCGCGCACATTAGCGGCTGTCGAAAGTATGAATGTCGACCGTATTTCGCTGTTTAGTTACGCGCATTTACCGAGTCGTTTTGCCGCCCAACGCAAGCTCAAAGACGAGTGGTTGCCAGATGCTAAAAAGAAATTCTCTTTGATGCGATTTGCAATTGAAACCTTATGCGCACAAGGCTTTGATTTTATCGGTATGGACCACTTTGCCAAACCAACGGATGAACTAGCAATTGCGCAAAAAAATGGCACTTTACATCGTAATTTCCAAGGCTACACGACACAGGAGAACTGCGACTTGCTTGGTCTAGGTGTTTCGTCGATCAGCGCGATTGGTAACAGCTTTAGTCAAAACAACAAAGAACTAAAAGGCTATTACAAAGCAGTCGACCAACAAGGTCATGCCATTGAGAAAGGTCGTATGTTAACAACAGACGATGCGATTCGTGGCCAAGTGATCAAAGCACTAATGTGCAACATGAAGGTTGATAAAACAGCTATTGCGAAGCAGTTTGATATTGATTTTGACCAGTACTTTGCCGATGACTTAGTTTCTCTAAGCACCTTTATTGATGATGGGTTGGTAACTGTGACACCGTCAGAAATTATCGTCGCAGCAAAAGCACGACTGCTAATTCGCAATATCTGTATGACGTTCGACGCCTACATGAAACAGCATATCAATCAGCAGCGTTTCTCGCGCGTTATCTAAATACTCAATATTATTTATTCAACAACATTAACTGCAGAGTGAGCGATCACTCTGCATAACGGCCAATGGTGAATATCTCGCCATCGCTTTCTAATTGCAATGTCACTTCGCCGCCTTTAGTCGCCTGCCTGCTTTCTTCGATAAGTTGATAGTAAACATTGCGATGCACTTTCGCTTCTAGATTTCGCCTTACCGTGACATAGACACTGCCCTGTTCGTCAACCCTCATGGGGTGTTTTGATGACAAGGCAAATTCATCCCCTAAATTCGTCGCGAGTAACATAGTTGAATGTGCGACTTCGTCTTGCCACTCCCAGCGTGTAATCAAAAATGGCGCGTCCTCCACCGAAATTTTGATTTTCTCGACAGGCGTAACAAGAAAGTATTCGTCATCGACTTTCTTCAATACCGAAGCAAAAAGTTTAACTAAGCGAAGGCGCTTGATAGGCGTACCCTGATACCACCATTCACCATTGGCTTTGATATGTAAATCAAGCTCGCCACAGTATTCAGGATCCCATTGTTCTACTGGCGGTACCGACTTTTCTTCACCGGTTAAATGCTGATTAATCTGAGCGAAAATATTATCTAACGACATAGTAAAAAACTTTTTTACACCTATTTGTCTATAATTTTACGCGTATCTGAAGAAAATAAAAAATGAAGCTTGTCAAAATATCGAAAACTATATAGAATCCGCGCACTAACTCGCTGAGGCGGGTTTAGCATCCCTTGTGGTGGCATTAGCTCAGTTGGTAGAGCCCTGGATTGTGATTCCAGTTGTCGTGGGTTCAAGTCCCATATGCCACCCCACTCTTTTCCTTCTTAGTTTATACTCTTTTCTTTCTTGCTTTTAATCACTAATGCATAGCGAACATTGCGCTAGTCAGTGAAAATTTTGCTTACACTATCAACTTTGTAAACGCCCGACACACTCTTAAAATGAATAACTTTTGAGTGCTAAACTAGGTTTTAAAAACAGGGCAGATACATTGGCAAATACATTAGCAAGTAAACTAGGTAATCAGTTTAAATATTGTGAGGATGAGGAACATAAGAAGTCTTATGTGATTCCCAGCAGGGATGACATCGTTAAAACTGTTAGCTTGGTTCATTATGCACCTGATCTGTTCATGCCTACCCACGTTCATTCAGTCGGTCAATTTTCTACATTGATTAGCGGACAGGCCCTAGAAACCAATATTAATGCCGAGATAAACAATACGTTGGGCATTGCTGAATTTAAACCGGTGGCGTACAAACACAGTAATCGCATTGGTCCAAATGGCGCATTGTTTCTCTCAATCAATCTCAATACAGAACATGAAGCGTTCGTTTCAGAATACGGCAAATTAGGTTGGCAACTCACCGATAAATCTGCCACAAAGAATGTTTGGAATTCGCTTTCTAAATTACTGTTAACTGCCGATCCATCTTGCAACCTTGATCTAGAAGAAATTGTCTTTGACCTGTTATCTGGCTCACTTACAGACCAACATACCATCAAGCAAGCGCCCAATTGGCTCTTGTTAGCAGAGCAAGCACTGAATGAAACGGATATGAATATTCAACAAATCGCTGACGACATTGGTGTGCATAGAGTGCATTTAAGCAGGATATTTCAATCACACTTTTCGCTTTCAATATCAGAATACCGACAACGTATAGCCTTACAAAAAAGTATTACCGCTATGCTAAACGACGATGAATCCATCTCACTTGCTGGAGCAGGTGCAAGCTTTTCCGATCAAAGCCATCTTACGCGTGTAATGAAAAAGCAACTTGGTGTCACCCCAAAAACACTTAAATCGGGCTTTAGTTCAACTCTCCGCTAGCCTCTAAAGAATGTATTAGCCCTGTTCAGCACACGACACTTCTTCTTTGTTCTACCGTTGATGTTACATTTGTTCTATAAGTGGAAAATAGAAATGAGTTTAATGCGCTAAATGATTAAATTTGAGCGAGAACATGAATTATTTTATTACGTTAGCCCTAGCTGTGATTACATCTTTTTCAGCTGCTATAAATGCTGAAGCCAACAAGATTGACCCCGTATTTTTATCCTCTTTGGTGAATAACATCAAAGAGACCGCGGGTCTGCCGTCAGGTACGGCTGTCGCAGTTGTTTATAAAGACAAACTGATTTATCGCGGCGATTTCGGCTACCAAGATATTGAAAATCAGGTTGCAGTTAGCAGTAATACACAGTTTTACATTGCATCAACCACCAAACCGTTTACGGCGTTAAACTACCTTCTCGACGCCAAAAAGGAGAGTGACATTGCGTCTTTAACATTGTCACAAATGTTCCCTAGTATTCAGATTAAAGGGCGCAATGACGTTACTGCTAAACATTTACTCACCCATACGGCTTCAATCAATAACCTACCTTTAGTATTAAGCACAGCATATAGTGGGCAACACTCTCCAAAAACGCTAGCTGGCTTAGTGAATGAACTTTCTGTTAATTCAAAAGAGCCTGTTGGCGAATTCAAATACACCAACGTTGGCTACAATATTTATAGCGTTTTTTCCGATAGGTTTTTCGACCAAAGCTGGCAAAAGAAACTAGAGCATCAAATCTTTCAACCCACCGGGATGTTGAATACAAGCGCGAAACGTTCAGCTTTTAAGACGCAAGAATTTATCGCCAAACCATACTCGTTAAAGAATCTGAACAGACAAGCGTCGCTGTATCTTGAGAAGCAAGACGAGACAATGCATGCAGCAGGCGGCATGTTCGCCACAAGTTCGGACTTAGCGAAGTTTCTAACGATTCAACTAAATCAAGGCATGCTAGATGATAAGCAAGTATTCCCGTCTGACATCATCGAACTATCACAACAACGACAAGTCACCACCGATAAAAAGTACTTAGATTTCAAACGCGATGGCTACGCTTGGGGCTGGTACACAGGTAATTATAAAAACCACCGAATGCTGCACCATTTCGGTGGTTTTGCTGGCGCACATGCTCACCTGTCTTTTATGCCTGAGCAAGGCATTGGATTAGTGGTATTAAACAATGAAGATTTTCTAAGTTCGCGCTTAACAAGCCTGATTGCCGATTATGTTTATGGTGCATTACTAGGCGAAGCTAATGTTGAAGAACAGGTTACTGAAAGAGCAAAACAGCTCAAAGCTAAGTTGGCAAGTTTAGACCAAATGCTAGCGAAGGAACGAGATAAAATTTCACGCCGTAAGTGGAACTTAAGCTTAGCGCTAGATGCATACGTTGGAGAGTACAAACACCCTTTATTAGGCACTGTTCTCGTCAATAAAAACGATAACGAGCGATTTGATATTCAGTGGGGCGTTATGCACTCTGGCTCAACAGGTATGAATGACAAAGACAAGATACGCGTCGAACTAGAACCCACCTCGGGCAGCGTGATTCAGTTCAACGTATCAGACAAGGTAGATTCTTTAACTTATGCAGGCATAGCATTTATTAAGACAAAGTAATCACGACCAATTAACATCTAAAAAGAGCATATACTAATTACGTTGGTGCATGGTGCTGTTTGCTAATAAGTTGTAGTCGAACAATTTGGACTCACGCTACCAATCTACTGTCCATGCACAATAAAAATATGAGTATCTTTGAATCTTAAAAAGGTATTCATTCTGTTAAGGCATTTTTCTGCATTGGTAAATATTGATAAATAATGTTTGTCGTCAGCTAAACATTATTTCGTTATATAAAATGCACTATTCCCACTAATATAATGCCAAATTGCTTTAGATGGTGTTGTGTATGAAGTACTTGAAAGCTAACTCGGTTAACCTGCTTATCGTTATTTTTATCGTGCTAAGTGTGTTACTTGCGAATGTTTTTTCAATTTAAGCTTACTAAGCTCAGTAAGCTTAAGTTGAAGGCGTTCGCACTATTCCTAACGTACTCTCCTAAAAGGCTCATCCCTATATTTTTTTACCTTGACGATAATATTTTTTCGTTTTACTCAACATGTAAACACAGTTAACTTTCACAGGCTTTTTAAAGCAACAATTAACCACAATGTGAAAAGGATATGTGTATGAAGCATATTACATTAGTTTTACTATTGGCGAGTACTGCAGTGATGGCCGAAGAAGAACAAGCAAGTGTCGACTTTGTTAAAGACTCATACGAATACTGTGTAGATTACGCAGAAGGCGAAGAGAACAAAGATAATGCAATTTTAATGTGTGTGAATGAAGAGTTAGAAGCTTCTGGCTATAAAAAATTCAAGTCATTGAAAGACATCAAAGCTTTCATCAAAAACCAATAACACTTCCCCTCAACTCGAAAGAAGGGAGCTTCCCTTCTTTTACTTTATTGTAATTCAACTGATGACCTCACTTTTAACAGCGTCGTTCGGCTGCAGTTCGGACGTTTATCATAAAATCTCTCATGACCTGAAAACCACTGGATACAGTATCAACCCTTTAGGGATTCCAAATGAATTAGCAATTGCATTATGTGAACAATTGCAAAATATAACCGACAATCAATTTAATGCCGCTGGGATTGGGCGAGATGACGACTTTGGCAAAAACGACAACATTCGCAACGACGAAATATACTGGATATCGGGTAACTCCCAAACTGGTATACAATGGCTAGATTGGTGTAACGAATTGAAAGAACATTTAAATAAACACCTTCTTCTAGGATTATTCTCTTTTGAAAGCCATTTTGCTCATTACCCTCCTAATGCTTTTTATAAAAGGCATGTCGATGCGTTTCAAGGAGAAAAAAACCGTATTCTCTCCATCGTCTTATATTTAAACTGTAATTGGAAAAAACATGATGGTGGCGAGCTTGTACTTTATGAAAATAAAGAAGATATGAATGGTGTTATGGTTACTCCAGAGTTAGGTACATTAGTCGTATTTTTAAGTGAAGAATTCCCACACGAAGTATTACCCGCAAGAACAGATAGATATTCGATTGCAGGTTGGTACCGAGTTAATTGTTCTAACGAGAACAGGGTCGACCCACCAAACTAGTTTCATTAATATCGACTTTAATTCAAATAGTAGCAGGCAGTCATGCGGTCATTTATTTCTCTTTATCTAACCAATCTATTTTTAGTAGGCGGTACGGGTTTACTTACGACCTATTTGGCGCTTTATCTAACACAACACGACATATCTACATTTTGGGTCGGTTTAATAACTTCTGCCTACTACTTAGGGTTATTGTCTGGCGCCAAAATAGCCTACTATTTCATTAAAAGTGTTGGCCATATACGGACCTTTTCAGCCAGTACAGCGATGGTTATCGCTTGTATAGCTACTCACGGATTAAGTGACAACATCTACCTTTGGATTGTACTGAGATTACTCGTTGGCATTGGTATGATGTGTAACTACATGGTGCTTGAAAGCTGGTTGAATGAACAAGCGGAGCCTGAACACAGAGGTAGAGTATTTTCCATGTATATGATCACGTCTTATTTAGGCATGATCGGTGGTCAATATACCTTGTCTCAATTCCCAGAACTTGGGCTTGCACCACTTCTCCTCGTTTGTATTGCTGTTTCAATTGGCATTGTGCCAATTGCTATCACCAGAAGAATTCACCCAAAACCATTAAAGCCAATCCCGATTGGGTTTATAAGTTACCTAAAAGCGATACCTCAATCGCTCACAGCAGTATTTTTTGCTGGCATTATTAACGGTAGTTTCTATGGTTTAGCGCCGGTTTATGCAAAAAGCATAGGCTTCGATACGAGAAGTATTGCACTCTTTATGTCCTTAACCATTTTTGCAGGTTTATTAGCTCAATGGCCGATGGGGCTTTTGTCAGATAAGTTTAAGCGCAGCATTTTAATACGAATAAATACAGTATTTATTGGAGCGATATCAATAGTTCTGTGCATAAATGCCACTGCACATCCTGTTGTGCTATTTGCTACATTTGCGTTTGGCTTGTTCGCCTTTACGTTATATCCACTATCATCTGCACTGGCTAATTCTCGTGTGAATGACGACGAACGCGTCGGAGTTTCTTCGGCGCTATTAATGGTATTTGGTGTCGGTGCTGGTATTGGCTCGACTTTGTTGGCGCAATTAATGGAACTCATGGGCCACCAAGCACTTTACGGCGCAATATCACTGTTAACAGTCGTTATGTTTAGCCTGCTTACCGCGATTAACTCTATTCAGAAAAGGGAAAAACCCCAACAAAGCGACTACGTGGTTACACCATCAGATATTACAGTGTCGCCATTATCAGCAACGTTAGACCCGCGTATCGAAGAGTCAATTATCTCTGAACAATGTTTGGAGCCAGATAAATCTGAACAACAAGAGGTCGATGATACGAGTAATTGCCACCAAAAATAAACCAATAAAAATTATCCTTATCGATAAAAAAATATTGATGTTTTTCCTCAGCATTTTCTCATAAATTTGCCGCAAGAATTGATGGCTTAACTTTTTTGACTAGTGATGAGGGGTTATGGAAAAAGAAATTCGCAAAGGACAAAAACCGTTTTATGGTGATCCTATATTTAGTAGAGGGCTTTCCAGAAGCGGTCATCTCAGCTTGAAAGAATCTCAAGAACTGCAAAACTTTGGAGATACGTTACTGCAATTAACCAAGGGTAACTTAACACCAAATAACCAAACTGAACAAACGTTCCTTAATGAAGTTAATGATGAGCTTAATTGCACACTTTATGCGAGTAAGTTATGGAGAAAATATCTCTTAGCAATTGCTAAAAGCAAGACGCTTCACAGCTTTTCTAGGAGCAGTGTTTCTTCAAGCGAATCGGTCGACTTTTCAGATAATTCAGGCATGGTAAAAATTTATGAGTAAGAGTAAATAAATCATAAGGTTAGTAGGGTCTCACCATGTGTCGATTCATCATTTATAAAGGCAAGCCTGCCACTATGGCGACATTTGTCGTTGAGCCTGCAAATTCACTCATCGTTCAAAGCAAAGAATCCAAAAAGCGAAAGCTTCCCGTTAATGGTGATGGTTTTGGTCTAGGTTGGTATCCACTTCATAATGACCCAGATCCAGCACGTATTGTCAGCGTTGAGCCCGCCTGGAGTAACCAAAACCTTCTACAGCTAACATCTAAAGTAAAAAGTGCACATTTTTTTGCTCATGTGCGTGATGCATCAACAGGCATGCCTGTCTCACAAAGTAATTGCCACCCGTTTACTTATGGCCAGTACATGTTTATGCACAATGGACGCTTAGATCAATTTTCAAAGTTCAAACGAAGTATTCTAAATAGCTTGTCTGATAAAGCATTTAATTTGATTAAAGGCAATACAGACTCTGAATACGCATTTGCGTTATTTATGGATACTATTAACTTTGCAGAACACTTGAGTGCGGAAGCACTAAAACAAGCGTTATATGAAACGATTAGCAAAATTATCCAGCACAGGGTAGCAAACAATGCAAACACAAACGCTTTTATTAATTTTGCGGTAAGTGACGGCGTAAGTACGATTATTACCCGTTTTGCCACTGATGCTAATACTCAACCCGCATCTTTGTTCTATTGCCAAGGTTCTTTTGATCATGATCACGACGCTGAAGATTTAACAATAGAGCCTGCACAAAGTGGCGATATTATCATTTGCTCGGAACCTCTCACCGAAACATCTGACAATTGGACTAAAGTAGAACGAAATAACGCAGTGCTTATTGGCGAGAACAACTCAATTACCGTTGAACAAATTCCTGTTCCATATCAAAGCGGTAACATTCACTAAGACTAGCTATCACGATACTTCGAACAGTCAAAGATAAATGGGAGGGTGTGAATGTCGACGTCAAAGATTATACGTATACTAGAGTATAAACGTACGTATCAATACACTGTGGGAATATGACAAAGTATCAAGAGATTTATCCAAGTGAGCCGTTACTGGCCAGCCAACAAATCAAAGAGGTCAGTAAGCAATCAGACTTACTAACTCTGGAGTACTTTGAAGCAGAACCCGGCAGTATGCCCATACAAGTGTTTGAACAACATCATATTCTTGTCAATCTTAATCCCAACCCTCATCGCGTTGAAAATTGGCGAGAGTCAAAACACAACGATTACACCTTGCTTGAAAATGAAATTGTGGTCACCCCTGCTGGCATGAAAAGTGGCTGGCGATGGTACGCCAAATCAAAGGTCATCATTATTACCCTCAATCCTGAATTGTTCAGCGAATTTGCCCAAAATGAACTCGGCGTCATTCTTTCCAGCGAGCAACTCAAAGATGTTCCCAAATTTTTGGATGCAGATCTAACACTGGCTGCTAGTAGCCTTTATATGTCATTAGAAGAGCGATCTCTTGGCTTTGAAGTGATGTATGAATCCCTCGCGCGTGTTTTCTTAGTTAAACTTATTCAGAAATACGCAGAGTTTGAAGCAAACGAACATAACTCGCTAAGTGCTAATCGCTTCAATAGAGTCTTTGCTTATGTCAAAGCGCATTTTCATGAGAGCTTGGGCTTAGAAGACTTAGCAAGCGTTGTCGCGATAAGCCCTCACTACTTTTCAATAAATAACGCCAAATTTGTTACTGGCGCTAAACGTGCAAATTGAACTTAAACAAAGAAATTACGCGTTCACCATCATTTAAACCCATTCATTTCACTTTATTTTCACGCTTGTTATCCGACAATGCCTCGGAACGAAACTGAACAAGGGAAAATACATGAAAAATTTACTATATATTTTCGTGCTGATATCCGTGCTTAGTGGCTGCTCGGTTGCCAATAGCTTACGTATGATTTATGCGAACAAAGATATTAAACCAACCATGCCAGCTTCAGGAGCCGAGCAATATGAAGCAAGCGTGCAAGCGTTTTACATTGGCGAAAAACCTTATATAAAAGTGAAAGCCGATAACCAAGAGGAGCTCCTTTTTCTGATCGATACTGGCGCTTCATTCACCATGTTATTCGATACACAGGCAACGACTCGATTGACCTTGGAGCGAGGCTTTTCATTGGAATTGCGTGGTTGGGGAGATGAAGAAAACTCTCCCGCTTATCAAACTGAACTAAAATCACTAGCTTTTGGTAATGTGACTTTCGAAAACGTGAAAGTTGGTTTCATTCCAATTTCAACAAGCCGGTATTACCTTCGCCCTGATGAAGCTATCTTCGATGGCGTGTTAGGTCATGACCTATTAAGACATTTTAATTGGAAGTTTGATAAACAAAATGAACAAATTACGTTAACCACTAAGTCGTTTTCTACCCAACCGAGTGATGTAGAAGTGCCAATAGAGAAATTTTTCTCCAAGCTGACGATTCCGGTAACCCTGCACATTGATGGCAAGCAGTTTAACCAAGAGGTTTACGTTGATACGGGGAGCCGCCATTACTTCAAATTTAACACTGCCTTTGTTGAGAACAATGACATTACATTGCCCACAGCTGCTGTTCAGGCGTCAGATTTTGGTTTAAGCGGAGAAGCAAAACACACTCGCGTAAGGTTACCGGGTTTAGGTATTGGTGACATGACTTTAAAAGGTGTGAAATCCAACGTTATCTATGCAGAAGATGAAGATGATTTTTCAGTGGTTGGCAGCGCTTTAATGAACCAATTTGTAACCATTATCGACTATCAAAACGATGTCATGGTTTTTCGCCCATATCCCAACATTTCATTTACCAGCAACTACAACTTAGCAGGGTTAGACCTTCGTAAACTACAAAACGACCTGTTATTGGTGCGCCATGTATTCCCAGAACTTGTTGCATACAACAACGGCTTTACTGCTGGTGACGTGGTTACTTCAATCAATGGTATAAGTGCTAAAAACATTACGGAAGAGGACTGGCTAGAAATGGTAGCTAAACCTGCTATCTTCAATTTTTGTTTTGACAGCAAACCGTGCACGAGTATTACCACACAGCATATCAAAGGTTATTCAACTGAATAATAACGATAAGTAAAAACTTACTTTAGATAGACGTAAAGCCGTGAAACTCTAACAGACAATTAGATTTTCATGGCTTTTTTATTAGGGTGCCTTTGCCTCTCCCCGATGGTTTGCAGATTCCCTGATATGCCATAGGTACAGCCCAATTAAGCTGAACCAAACTGGTACAGCCGCTACATAATATAGGGCAAATGGTTGAATTGACGGGTGAAGAATTAGAATCCCGAAGACACCGAGACAAACGCCAAATACAGATAGAGATTTCCGAATTTTTCTAGCACGAAATAGCAGTGTGCTGATGAGTATGAACCAAACATCAAGCGTCCATTCGGTATAGTTTCGCAAGCTCAGCAATACGGTATAAATTTGTGAGGTAAGTTCGCTGCGTTTTGTTACGCCATGGTGATGTTCTGCGAGAAAGAAAACGTTGGACATAATCTCGATGCTGCAAATGACGAATAAATAGCTTGCCGACAAATAAGCGGTCAAGGTCGTTATCAGCGCAAGCGCGCTTGGCAATTTGTCATGAGTTTGCTGCAACGCATTATTCACAAAAAGAACGCAAATACCGACTAATGCAAAGACAATGAAATACCACAAATACAATAAGTTACCATAAGTATCGATGACACGGAGTCTACCTTCAGGAATTTGATTCAAGTCAGGGGCAATAAACAACAGGGTAATGAGTCCGATCACATAGCATAAGGCGCATAAAAAAGCGGCTGAGGCTCCTAATCGATTTGGTTTATCCAAAGTATTTGTTCCTTTATTCCTCTCGGCAGAAAGGCCAGTTAAGTAAAGTTAATAAATTTCACCTCAATTTCACCCAGTACAAACTAGGGTGAGCGGCTACAAGATTTAGTATACAAAATTCAAGTTGTTCGACTTGTAAAAAAAGGTATAAATTTTTGAATATATTGAAGATTAATATTTCATTGCTGATAGGTTGTATCAGCTTCACACTCTCGACAGCGGCAATGGCTGCAAGCACAGCTTCCGCAACAACCTCTCAAAACGCGAATTTCATCAATGCGCTAAATGACACGATTAAAAAAAATTATGTTGTTGAAGAAAAAATCCCTGCAATAGTCGCCTCACTCTCAAAGCAAACAACACTGAACTTAGAAAATGGCATTGAAACCGAGACATTGCTGACTGACAGGCTTCAAGCCTTTGATAAACACTTTGTTGTGCAGAAAGTAAACTTGGAGCCCAACCCGGTAACTCAACCGCTAGTCCAAGCGACAAGAGAGTCTTGGTCACAACGACTCGCTAGGCAAAACTATGGTTTCGATCAAATCAAAATATTAGACGGTAACATCGGTTATTTAAGTTTCTGGGGGTTTGCCGACCTAACCGTTGACCTCAAAGCAAAAATAACAAGTGCCCTCACCTTTTTGGCAGGTGTTGATGCATTGATAATAGATTTGCGCGAAAACGGTGGTGGAAGTGCCGAGTCTGTTCGCTATCTAAGCAGTCATTTTATTGAAGGGAAAGTACATTTAAACAGTTTCTATCATCGTCCGACACAAACTACGCAAGAATTTTGGACACTCCCTGAAATTAGCAACCCTAATTTTGAGAAGTTGCCGCTGTACATACTTATCAGCAATAAAACCTTCTCTGCTGCAGAAGAGTTTACATACAACTTTAAACACCTAGATCGCGCCATCATTCTCGGTGAACCAAGTAAAGGCGGAGCTAATCCTTGGCAGTGGTTTAACCTACCCAACAACTATCGTATCGCATTACCTGTATCAATGGCGGTTAATCCGGTAACGAAGAAAAACTGGGAAGGCGTGGGAGTGCAACCACATTGTTTAATAGATAAAGAACAGCTTTCGGTTGCGCATTCGCTAGCACTACAACACCTGGATAAAGCGTCAGCGGTCAAATCGAAGAAACACGTAAAAAATGCGATTGACCTATCAATTTGTACCCATGGACTTGCCCAAAGAGCGATTGAGAAATAAGCCTTCTATCGAGTTGAATTGATATTAGGCACTCGATATATTGGCATCACATCCGATCATTTTTTGTAAGGTAAACCGTGAGAACAAAACAAGTTAACGGTGTTATTGCTGCCATCGTTTGCGCTGCTAGTTTTATTATCGGGCTCGTGGTTATTTTATTTGTGGTGCCAGATTTCAACCAAGGTGCTGAGTATCGCCTTGCAGCTTTCACCAAGCATAAACTGCTGATGCAATTATGGTATTTCTTGGTTTATGTGGTGTTTGGTTTTTCTCTCTTGATATTGAGCCGTTCCTTACTTGAACTCACTGACGGTGAACACAGTTTCCTCGAGCAGATAACCTCTTTGGTTAGCTACCTGTGGGCTTGCTATATCTTAGCCTGTGGCTTGATTGCGATATTATCTATAGAGTTCTTATTTTCCCATAATAGTGATGGAACTCAGCATATTTCAGAAGTGTGGCGACAAATCTACACGATTCAAATGGGGCTAGGTGAAGGTGTCGAATGGGTCGGTGCCATTTGGGTACTCTTTATCAACACCTGTTTGCAAGAAAGAAATAGATTTCCCCAGCCGATAATCCTATTCGGTTACTTCATCGCCGCTATTGGTATGCTCACGCTTTATCGCCCGCTCGCCGACATTGGCGCATTGTTTGGGTTATTCCAGATTGTCTGGTTTCTCGCTATTGCTTTTTTTCTCGCACGAGAATGGATCAAGCACAGAGCCCAAGTTAACTGTTCCCATTTAAATGGCTAATGCTTACTCGGTAAAGCGCCGACTTTTGCTCGACTTCGATATGCCAGTTCATTTCCTCGGCAATGCGCGTCACTAAGTACTGTCCATGCCCTAAGCCCTGATAAGTTGGCCTTTCTTCATCGTGGGTAATGCTATTTTCAAAAACAATGCTACCCCCTAACGACGAAATCGTCATTTTGCCACCTGCGCCATGATAGAATCCGTTGTTGATTAAGTTCTGACATAAAAGGTTAATTAAATAGGGGTTACCAACCACTTCGAACTTATCTTCGATATCAATATTCACATCAAAGACAAGCTGTGGAAAGCTATTGTAAATAGCTAATATAGACTTTTCGACAATAGGTAATATAGGAAACCTTTCGAACATCAAGTTTTCTTGACGAGCAAGTGCCAATAATACCTCGACGGTTTGTTCAAGTTCAGTAGACGCCTGCTGTAAAATGTCGGTCTGATCTTTACCCATAGGCTTTGTTTTATAGAGCGATAAGGTATTTTTGATTAATGTGATAGGCGTTCTCAATTCATGACTTACGTCGCGAGTGAAGTTTTGCTCTCGTTTAAGTGCCTTGTCCAACTCGCTAAATGCGTCGTCGAATGCGCGGGATAAAGTGCCGATTTCGTCACTGCGCTCATGACCATACAAAGTGATGTTGGGTGAACTAGGCTTTTCCATCACACCAAAGGTCAAATTGCGAATTGGCAAAGATAGTAATTTCGCCAAATACCAAGAGCTCAACAGGGTTAACATCATCACACCAGCTGCGATGCTGTACAAAAATAGCATCATGTAGTCAGTTACTGTCGTCACACCACCTAAAGCTTGCGTATCGAGCACTAGCCAAATCGGTAACGATGGCGTAAGTTGGTGCTTTAGGATCAGGTAAGAATCAGCGTGAATAAGCGCACCACTGTATAGCGCCAGTGAGTTTAACTCGCTTGGTATTAAAGACTTCAATGAAGCCTCACTTTGGAACACTTTGATCGTTGCATCGTCCTGAAAGTCTATTTTTCCGCTCTTTGCATATGCTTGCTCAAGCCTCACTCCCTCGGCCACAAGCATTTGATGCAATGTGTTTTCTTTGGTTTGTTCAACCAGTAGCACAGACAACTGGATAAAGAACAAACACACGATGGTCGTCAGTACAGAGAATGCAATTAACAGCCGGCTATTTAAACTTCGTAACTTAATCATTCAATTCCCATAATCATCCGAGCCCCTTCAATCTAGCTTTTTAATCATCTAGACCCTGTAGTTGGTAGCCAATATTACTGATGGTACACAAAACATTGTCCATACCGACTTGCTCGAAAGACTTTCTTAATGTGTAAATATGTGACTTCAATGCGTTACTTTCTGGCGGTTCATCTTGCCAGACATGCTCAATGATGTCCGAGCGACTTACGGGGTATGGATACGCATCAGCGAGCTTCTTCACAATCGCAAAACCCACTTTAGTTAGTTTCACCGAGTTACCTTTCCAAAGTGCCTGATGTGCGCGACTATCAACAGATAGATGCCCATGTGTAACAATGTGATCTTCGTGTAAATTGGCGCGCCGAGATAGTGCGTCACAGCGCAATACTAATTCCCTCAAATCAAAGGGCTTAGTGAGGTAGTCATCGGCACCTTGATTAAAGCCTTTGTGTTTATCTTCAAAGGAGTCACGGGCGGTTAGCATTAATATCGGCGGATTAGCTGTTGCGCTTTGTTTTATTTCATTGCATACCGTTAGGCCGTCAATGTCGGGTAAGTTCAAATCCAAAATGATGACATCGAATTTATGCTTTAACGCTAAATCAACCCCCAATTTCCCCGTAGAGGAGAAGTCCACGGTCCATCCATGACCTTCCAAAAAACTGACAATTTGATTTGCGATAGCCTGATTATCTTCAATCAGTAACGCAGTCATTTTTTTCTTCATAAGTTATATCTTCCGTTACTTGGTCACATAGTGATTGATTTAACTATATATTTCCTGAGGTGATTTTAAGGTGAAGAGTTCACTTAAATTCACACAAAAATCCCGATTGCTACTTATCTCAAAAGAAGCTTTCACGTTTCACCTTAATTTGACCCTATCCAATCTATCCTGTCGCCATCAAACAAGTTTAATCAAATCATTATTGATATTTAGCGAGGGTTCAAGATGAAACGTTCAATGATTTTATTTGCATTTGCGTTAATGACTGGCTGTACAACCACAACGACTTTGCAACAAACGCCAAATAAGGCTTATGGCGAGGTTACTTTCTACCGCACGAATCAACTTCAAGGCAGTGTTTCAGATACTTACATAGGCTGGAATGGCAACTATTACCACACTTTATCTGGTGGTGAGCAAATTACAACTCAGGTACCTGCTGGCTTTGTAAATTTGACTGTAAAAGCAAAAGTGGATATAGCAAACGAGCTAGCACTTGAGGTTAAGCCTAACCAACGTTATTGCGTAAGTGTCGAAGTTAACCCTGAAAACATCGTGTTGGTGAATTGGTTTGTACCTGGTTACCAACTGAAGAGTACTCCCTGCCCGACAGGAAGTGCTGGTTAAGCATTCACGTTTTTGTCGCCAGCTAAGTTACAAAAGGATTTATTATGAAAGCAATCAACTACGCACTGAAACATACAAAAAAACATGCAACAAAGGTCGCGGTCGTAAGCGCTTTATCGCTTACACTGACGGCATGCGGAGGCTCATCAAGTTCATCAGAAACGCCTGCACAGCCTACGGCATCACCAATGGCAAAGTATCAAGGTGTTTGGTTAGCACCCAGTTACGGTAAAGGCATAGATATTAAAAACAATGAGCTCACCCTGTTTGATTACACCCAAGACTTTTGTTTCGTCGATGAAGAGTTTGACGATCTCGACGCCAATGACATAGCAAACGCATTCAATTTGTCTGACGACGAACTGCAATTGGAGCAAAAAGAAGGCTACGGTGCTGGTGACATTTATGCGCCTGGCGCGATTTTTAGCAAAGAAGAGTCGATGCCTGCCTCTTGTGCCCAAGGTTTTATGCGCCAATTAGGTGATGACGATTTCACTCTCAATGTCGAGCAAGACTTGGCCTACTTCTATCAAACATTTAAAGAGTTTTCGGTGTCAATAGAGTTGCAACAAGTTGATTGGGAAAACCTTTACACTACAGCGCAACAAAAACTAGCGGCAGAGCCAACTGAGGCCGTTTTAATGGATGTATTAGTTGATATGATTCGTCCATTAAAAGACGGGCATACCGGCCTTGGCGGTGATTTAGAAATTAGCTTTCCAAACAAACCATATTTCACCCTCCGACTGTTTAACGAATTTCTTGAAATGAATGAGCTAACGCACATAGAAAACGTCTTTCAAGAACAAGCAGCTATTACTTACATACGCGAACAATATAATCTCGTGAATGAAATCATCGCCGACAATGCTGATAGTGATACTGATATCAAAATAGACGACAGTGAGAATTTGATGTGGTTTGAAGTCGATGGTATTGGTTACCTTCAAATAGCGGGCATGGATGGCTATGCAAATGACGACGATAACGCTGAACAACTAGCGAACTTAGATAGCGCGCTCGACCAAGCGTTGACAGACTTGCAATACACCCAAGGCTTAATCATCGACATTCGCCGTAATATGGGTGGTAACGATTTCATTTCGCTAGCAATTGCCAGCCGATTTATCGATCAGCAATTATTTGCCTATCAAAAGCAAGCACGATTGGGCGATTCAAGAACAGCAATACGTGAAGTATATATTTCACCCCGCGGTAATATTCAATACCTCAATCCAATTGTGTTGCTTACTAGTGCAACGACCTTGAGCGCTGCGGAAGTCTTCACTATGACCATGAAAAATCTACCTCAAGTGACATTAATGGGTGAAGCGACACAGGGCGAATTTTCAGATGTTTTGGAGAAAACCTTACCAAGCGGCTTAAACTTTGGTCTGTCTAATGAATATTATCTAACCACGACCGGAGACTGGTTGGAAGGACAAGGCGTACCTGTGGATATTGAGTTACCAACCTTCTCAAAGGCGGAAAGGCTAGCCGAGGTAGACTTAATATTAGAAGCTGCTTTTAACTTACTGTCCGCTCAATAACGCGACATTTCATTTAACTTTTTAATTTCAGCTTGAGCAAAATAGCGGCGCAAATGCCGCTATTTTTTACGTTTTTTCATCAGTGCTTCATTTTACCCAGCGGTATCAGTGTCTAACGGATATTTTCACCATAAACGAATGAATTTCACCCTGCTTTGACCTTACCTTTGACAAACTACTCTCGACAACACGGCGAGAATGTATCAATGCAGTCGTTACCTCTCGTTAACTAACAGATTAATAACTTGATTTAAAGGATTTATCATGACGACTAATTACTTACTTAAGTCTAAACTGCTCGTTTCACTAGTAAGTGTAGCGATACTTTCAGCCTGCAGTGGTTCAGGGTCTAGCTCGAAGTCTCAACCAACACCACAACCGGCACCCGCACCAACGCCAATAGTAGAAGAATTTGATTACCAGAAGCTTATTGATGAAGCTGTAAATTCAGAAGTTCCTGGTGTTATCTTGGCGATTAATGGACCAGAACTCGACTTTCTTGGTGCTGCTGGACTGGCTGATATTGACAGCCAAGAGAGCATGCAAACTTACCATGTCATGCCAGCGGGCAGTGCGGGTAAGAAAGCGACGGCACTGCTTGTGACGCTTTTGCACCAAGAGGGGCTACTAAATATCGACAACACCATCACCACATGGCTACCAGAGTCACTCACAGCGCAAATCCAGTACAGTAGTGAAATGACGCTACGCCAATTACTAAGCCATACTGCCGGTGTATACGACTACCTTGACGATCGCACGTCGGATGAATGGTTTGAAACGGGTTTTAACGATACCGACACCTTAAAAACCGACAGCTATGCACTTAAGTTTGCGTTAAACCGTGATGCTTACTTTAAGCCAGGAGAAGGCTTTCACTATTCAAATACAGGTTATCTATTGGCTGGGTTAATTTTGGATGAAGTACTCGGTGAGCACCATCATAACGCAATGCGTAGCCGTGTTATCGAACCGCTAGGGCTTAATGACACGTTTTATCTAGGCATTGAAAAGGAGCTCGGTGATATTATCTCGGGCTATGTGATGGAAGATGAAGTCATCAATACTAAACCTTTCTATGAAAATGTGGCCGTTGCCGACGCACCGCTTGCAACATCAGTCACCGATCTATCAAACCTGCTTAGAGCTATTATGACCGATGACAGTGTCGTTAATGATGACATCCGTGAGCTGCTAATCGGTGAAGAGAATTTGAACCTTATCGATCCCGACAATCAATTCTATGTTGGCATGGGTATGTTTAAAAGTAATCTGGGCGAATACACTATTTACCACCACGGTGGCGAGGAAGCTGGCTATAAAACCGAGAACATCTACATTCAGGAGCTTGATACCACAGTTACGGCTTTCTTTAACTGCCATGGTCACGTACCGTGTATCGAACAAACTGATGAACTTGTGCAAGAAGTCCTAGCAGAATTGTTGAATGATTAGCTTTTGATGGTGTGTTGAGCTTACGCAATGGTATTTTCGGTAGCTAATTTAAAGCCAAGTAAATGACTATACCGATGAATAAATATGATCAAGTTACAAGTTCAACACGCCATTTTCACTAATTAAGCACATTACATGGAGGCAACATGCGCTTACAACAGAAAATCGCGCTGGTCACGGGAGCGGCTCGAGGCATAGGTGAGGCAATAGCAAGGTTATTTGCCAAGGAAGGCGCCATTGTTATTCTAACCGATATCAATGATGACTTAGGGCAGAGCCTTGCATCAGGTATCGGTGATACATGCGAATACTTGCATTTGGACGTGTCTAAGCCGAGTCAATGGCAGCATATTCAAGAGCATGTCATAACAAAATATGGGCGGCTTGATATTTTAGTCAACAATGCAGGCATTACAGGATTTTTGGAAACAGAAGGCCCACATGATCCCGAAAATCTAGACTTTGCCAGCTGGAAGAAAGTGAATGCCACCAATACCGATGGTGTAGTGTTAGGCTGTCAGTGCGCCATCAAAATGATGAAACATGCGCCAGCAGCAAGCATTGTAAACATTTCGTCTCGTTCAGGTATTGTTGGTATCCCTGGTGCCGCCGCCTATGCAGCAAGTAAAGCTGCCGTAAGGAATCACACCAAGACGGTAGCACTATACTGCGCTCAGCAAGGATATGCGATTCGATGCAATTCGATACATCCTGGCGCCATTTTAACACCGATGTGGGATGCAATGCTTGGTAAAGGTGAAGCGAGAAAAGCAGCAATAGCGGCTGTTGCTGCAGATGTTCCTCTTGGCGTTATGGGTTCGCCCGAAGACGTGGCTTTTGCAGCGTTGTACCTAGCTTCTGACGAAGCCAACTATGTTACGGGTATAGAACTAAACATCGACGGTGGCATATTGGCAGGCAGCGCTGCCGTACCTAGTCAAAAAAGCTAATCGAGTCGGTATCAATAGAGGTATGTCTATGAATACTCGATACTTAAAACGCATGACCAAGAGCATCTGGCTGTTTTCGCTGTTGGCTGGGAGTGTAGGAGCTATTGCGATAACGTCCATTGTGCTTGCTTGGGAGTTCTTAGAGAATCCGGGCGGTTTATATCACGATCATCACCAAATCCATTGGCCAATAGTTTATGAAACTGCAATAAGTTGGTTGTTGGAAGCCTTTATTGTTTTTACACTTATTTCAGCAATTACTTATCGGTTGTTTCTCAATGACAACAAAAGCAATCAATTCACAGAATAACAACTACTTACAAGGAATATAATGAGTTACATCGTACGGCTAGGACTAATATTGGCAACTCTTTCAAATCAAGCACTTGCTGCATCGACACAAGATTCAAAAGCACAGATTCACAACGTCATTGAAGAGTTTCGTACCAGTATTATCAATAAGGATACAGAAACATTTAGTGCATTATTTTTTAGCGACCAAATACCGTTTATCGCAGTTTTTAGTGACGAGATGTTAGCGAAAAAACGCGTAGATAACCCTGAATATCCTTTGGCCGTCGATTTTGGAAAATTTGGACCACCGTCCAACATGTTATTGGGCGATGACGCGGAAGAAGAGAAGATTTCCAATATCAAAATTCAAACGGACGGCTATTTAGCCAGTGTACACTTTGACTACAAAGATATAGTCAATGGCAAAGAAAGAGCTTGGGGGACAGAGTCTTGGAGCATGATTAAGCTTGGTTCTGAATGGAAAATAACCTCAGTTTCGTACACGGTTACGGAAGCAAACGACGATTCAAAAAAGTAAATGAATCAAACGAGCAACAAACAACTAGTTAGAAATTTTTCCCAAGAAAATAATTCGAGCCTGTTGTCTATCCAATCCAAAGTTAGTTGTCACTATTACAGAGTAGTTGATTAGCTTTCCGTCGTACTAAAAGTAATTAGCCCTGAGCAGGGCTAATTACCAGCTTTGGATATGAAGGCGTGTTAGACAATTAGCTCAAGATGAAATCAAACACGACTCCTAAAATCGCCATATAACAAAAATATACGCAAATAGCTTTGAATATGGTCTTACTCCATGATTCTCGATACATAACCTTAAAAGCCGTCATTAGATACCATACTGCGTAAGTACCGGGAACAAATTGCGCAATGACGAGCAGCCCGCTTTTCAATTCCATCGATTCTAACGGTCCGATAATCATCAAAACAAAATACACAACGCTGTGTATATGCATCGAAAATACTAAATTATCTAGGTAGTAACTGGTTCGGTAAAAGCAACTAAGTAGGATCGCGTAAACAGGAAACAGCACAAACATGGTGCGAGAATATAGCTCTACCATTGAGCTTTGCGCTGATGCTTCAGTGGTGTAAACATTTTGAAAGCTAGCAAAAACCAAAAAAAATAACAGGCTGGATACTAAGTAAAGACGCAAGGCTGGCGTATATTTGATGTGCTTACCCTGACTAATCTCATAAGATGCTAAACCTGGCTTAAATAACAAGGTTTTGAGCGTCAAAGCAAGCCTTCCATCTATATCGAGAATTTCGTGTATAGACTGCTTCATAAAACCTAAGAAAGGTCTTTGGAAGTTCGTTGTACTTTGACCACACTCAGAACAGTATTTGGCTCCCGGTGAAAGTGTGGCTTTACAATTTAGGCATTGGTCGTCTGCTGGCAAAATAGATACATGTTTTTTCTAACGTGATTTTCAGTCTAGCAATTAGTTAATTCAAAGTCAGTTTTGTTGTGAATCAGTAACTTGAATAGAATTCACCCCATCTGCGATTTCGTTCAACATAAGAGATATAAATCCGCACACACAAGAATTCCTTTGCTATTTGGTTTTGGATATGAAAAAGCGAGTCGTCATTACTAACCACTCGCTTTTTACTCGATACCTACCGTGACAATTTGCTTGCCAGTACTATCTTGATTTTACCCTAAACAAAATCGCATAAAGTACAGGCACAATGCCTAAGGTCAATGCAGTAGAAAACAGCAGGCCGCCAATAATCGCCAAAGCCATTGGTTCCCACATTTCGCCGCCGCCCAAGTAAAGCGGTATAAGCCCCATCACAGTGGTGGCCGTTGTTAGTAGAATAGGACGCAAACGCTTCTTACATGCCAGTACTATTGCTTGCTGCGCCGTTAAACTAGCATCTTCAAGCTCAAGCTTAATGCGTTCAAGCAATACAATAGCGTTATTTATCACAATACCGGCTAACGAGATAATCCCTAGCAAGGTCATAAAGCCGAAGAACGATTGACCTGCCAATAGGCCAACCACAACGCCAATAAGCCCTAGTGGAATTGTTGCCACAATGATGATCGACTTTCTAATAGAGTTAAATTGCCCAACTAATAATAAGACAATCAAGAATGCGGCAATAGGTAGCTTATCGGCAATCGACTGATTCGCTTTGCCTGATGATTCAGCTTCACCACCTAGCTCATAACGATAGCCAAGCGGCCAATTATCTTGTTGTTCTTCTAACCAAGGCTCTAGTTGCGCGGCACCCTCTGCTGCAGTTATTGTCGGCTCTATTTGAGCGCCGACGGTAACAACTTTAAGGCGGTCGCGGCGATAAATAGTTGCTGGCTCCCAAACAACTTCAATATCAGCCACTTGTTTAAGTGGCACCGCAACACCTGATGCTTGCGAGTAAACAGCTAATGCTTCAAGTTTACTAATATCTTGGCGATCGGCTTCTGTAGAGCGCATCAGAATAGGAATAACATCTTCCTGCTCACGATACTGGGTTAGCTCAAGACCAACCATTCCTGTTTGTAGTGAAATTGCGATATCTTTTGAAGAGACACCCGCGCGTTTTGCACGAGTTTGATTAATCTTCACCTTCAATTTTTTCAGTGGTAAGCCCCAGTTGTCGCTAATCGCTTTTAACCCGGGGATTGTTGCCATTTCTGCTTTAAGCTCATCAACGATAGCGAATAGCTCATCACTGTCTTTACCGCTTAACCTCACTTCTACAGGGTTTGTAATTGGCGCACCATTTTCGATTTTACGCGCTTTAACGAGTAAGTCAGGGAAATTATCAAATGCATAGTCTTCGAGCTTAAGTGACAGTTCATCAATGACTTTGGCAGAACTAACATTAATCACCATGAGTGCGTAATAAGACGTACTTGGTTTCGGACTGTGGGTTAATAGGAAGCGAGGACCACCTGAACCTACATAGGTCACCCAGCTCGTAATACCCTGTTCGGTATCAGTCGCCATCAATTCATCACGCATGTATGCTTCAAACTCTTTAGTCATGCGTTCGGTCGCTTCAATACGCGTACCCGCAGGCAGTTCCAACTCGAGCTTAAAGTAAGTGCGATCTGAAGGTGGAAAAAACACGCTTGGAATGTACTTCATCCCCGACATCGCCAGCATAAAAATGCCAATAGTGCCGATTAAGGTTAACCAACGGTAGCGCATTAACGTTGCCAAGACTGTGCCATAACTGTTGTAAACACCTTTATCTAAGTCCATTGGCTTCTTCGACTTATTAACCTTCATAAAGCTTACGCAAAGCATAGGAATGATGGTCATTGAAATCACCCAAGAACACAGCAAGGTAATCGTCACAACTTTGAATAGTGATGCGGTGTACTCACCGGTAGAAGACTCAGCAAGGAAAATTGGAAGAAACGCTGCTGCTGTCGTTAGTGAAGAAGTCAATAATGGAATTTTTAGCTCGTTCGCAGAATCTACCGCAGCTTCAACTGGCGGCTTGCCTTCTTCCATTTGCACCAGAATACTCTCAGACATTACGATGCCGTTATCTACCAACATACCTAGAGCAATAATCAAAGCCGCTAGTGAAATTTGGTCAATGCCGATGTCGAAGAATGACATCATCATAATGCCAAAAATCATACTGGCCGGTATCAAGGTTGCGACGATTAAGCCTGTGCGGAACCCCAAGCTCAACAGCATCACTATGGTCACAACGATAACTGCTTGAATAAGGTTAGACGCAAAGTCATCGACTTTTTCTTCAACTTCTTGGGGTAAGAAAGAAATTAAACTAAAATCGACACCTATCGGATAAATTGACATGAAACGCGCCAATTCATCTCTGACCTGCTGACCTAAAACAATATTGTTGCCGCCGCTGCGCATTGAAATAGCAATACTCAACGCTTGCTCGCCATTCAAACTTACCTTGCTACTGGCTGGATCGACATAGCCGCGATAAACTTCTGCAATATCGCGTAAGTACATCACCTGATCACTGCCGGGTAGCTGAATAACAGTATTTCGAACTTCCTCTATCGATTCAAAATTACCAGTAGGCTCTAGTGAAATTTTCTCGTCGCCGATGTTGATGGAGCCGCCAGGGATTACGATGTTGCGGCTTGCTAACTGATCGCGAAGTTGCGATGGTGATAGATCCAACTCGGAAAGCTTACTGTTGTTATAATCGATAAAAACACGCTCATCTTGAACACCGACAACATCGACTTTTGCAGCTTCCGACAAACGCAGTAAATCATCTTTCGCTTGGTCGGCGATATCCTTCATTTCTTTATAGCTATAGCCCTCAGCCGTGAGCCCGATGACAATGCCAAACACATCACCAAACTCGTCATTAACGATTGGCTCTTGAGCATCTTCCGGCAGTTCGCCTTTTACGGCATCAATTTTACGGCGCAAGCTATCCCAGATAGGCCGCATCTCTTTATAGCTTTCTTTGATATTGACGCTAATAATCGAGACACCTGTTCGCGACTCACTCGACACGAAATCAAGTTCTGGCATCTCCTGAATTTCTTTCTCTAGCTTATCAGTAACAAGCTGTTCAACTCGCTCTGGGCTGGCACCAGGAAAGTAAGTAATTACTTGTGCGGTACGTAAAATAAAACCTGGGTCGTAATCTTTTGGCATTTGCTGATAGGCACTTAAACCAAAGAAGATAACCACCAGTAATAGAACGACTGAGGTGCGATTATTGTTAATCGCCAGTTGAGTAATATTCACTTCATGCTCCTTCTAGCAAATGTACTGCTTAGTATTTCACTTGCATGCCGTCAGTGACTTTACTCATGCCTGCTGTTAGTACAACGTCACCCTGTTGAATACCACTGAATATCTCTAGCCCAAGCTCCGTGATAGCGCCTGCATTTACGCTGCGTCGGCTCACTTTACCGACACCTTTACTGACCTGCTCAACCACAAAAACGTAGTTGCCTTTTGTATCCTTCATTACCACATTTGCTGGTAGATGAAATGCCGCTTCAGTGCTGTCATCAGCAATTAAACGCTCTGCAGTCACATTAGCAGTCATGCCTGGCAAAATCATATTGTTCTCAGGTGCTGGCATACTCAGTGTCACTTGATAGGTCTTTGTTACCTCATCAGCTTGTGTTGCGACTTCTTTGAACGTCAGTGGGAATCGCGTACCAGCGATAGCATCAAATTCGGCGAATAGCTTACCTGGCGCTGTATCGCGTCGAACTCTAATCATAATGCTTTCTGGCAAATCAATTTTAAGGTAGATATTTGACAAATCTTGTAGCGAAACGACAGGGGTTCCCGCCTGAATTTCCTGAAAGTTATCGGTAAGCTTTCTTGCGATCACGCCATCAAATGATGCCGTTAACTCGGTATAAGCGAGACTGTTTTCAGCCGTGTCTAAACGCGCTTGTGCCGAGTCTAGCTGTGCTTTTAGCTGGTCAAAGTCAGCACGAGAAATTGCGTTAGTGGTCATCAAGTTCTTGGCGCGATTGTAGTCACTTTGTGCTTTATCAAATAAAGACTGGGCTTCATTGCGTTGTATTGCATAGTCACGGTCATCTAATTTGGCGATCACATCGCCAGCCTTCACAGGTTGCCCTTCATTAACAGGGAACTTTGTGATCTCACCCGAGACTCGAAACGATAAATCGGCTTTGCGGGAAGCGTCAACAACGGCAGGAAATGTCTGCGTTCTAGTTAGATCTGGTGCGTAGACTGTCATCGTGCGTACAGGTCGAAGCGGTTTTTCGTCAACTACCTCATTTTGATCTGAACAAGCCGTTAATGTCAGTGCGACAGCAACACTTGTCACTAAGGTAAGTGCTCGCTTCTTAGCGCGACTGGTTGCACACAATTTCTGAATTCTCATTCGTCATTCCCCAAAATCTAATCAATCGTTTTCAACACATTACTTTTAACCCGTCGTTGGTTTAACAGTAATGATCCTAAATAAATATTTATTAATTTTATTGCGTTTTCATGGCTTTGCTGAGTTTTTTGAGTGTTTAGGTTTAGTCACCTCTTACAAGTAAGTTAAGAAGCAGACATAAAATCGAGCAAGCTATGACCCGGTATCTCGAGCTATAGCCAATTGTTCAACAAAGTTCTCAACCCAAACATCTAACACCGCACTAATTGCAGCAAAGCCTTGGTCTTTCTCAGGCACATCCAAGGAAACTTCTTTACTAGCCGTCATCGCGAGAGCGATTCGCTGCTCTTTTCCATACGAAAACTCAGCTTCGATGGCGACGCGTGATATCACTTGCTTTTGGTCAGTCACACTCAAATAAACATTGTTACCTGCGTTTAATACTAGCCTAACTGGAATAAAGTCTGTAACACCTAGCTCTGGCGATTTAACATCAATATCAGAAAACGCACCTCTGATTGTCAGTGTTTCATCGTCAGCCTGACTAACTAATTGGTAATCAGGAGATAGTCGTTTCGCTAATTGTTGATAGAGATAGCGACTTAATTGAGGCATTAATGATTGCTGAAGTACCAAATGCTCAGAGCCATCTGTATTTTTTTCAACTCGCCCAGCGTCTATCCACACTTCAAACGGAATGAGCTGAATTTTACGAATTTGCCTTACTGCGCCTTTATCAAACCAAGGTGCTCGATATAGCTTGGTATTTTCAAATTGTTCTGACGGTACAAGTTGTTGGTAATTATCTAAGAACCCTGTTTTGGGTTGGTGCAGAGTGCTAGTGCAACCTGTGAGGAAAAGGATAGAACTAGCAAGCAACAGCAACTTCGACGTTTGCGGTTTTAATACTGCTGCTCGCGCGAGTTTAGTGATAATTGAAGTTATCAACTCATTCAGTGCAATAATCACAAAACTCCTTGTTTATGATGGCTTTTCTGCACTATTTAGTATTTTTTCTTCGGCACTATCCCCGTTCAATCGACCCAATGCAGAAATGTCTTTGGCTTGTTCCTTAGAGACTTCGTACATTGCAAGGATAGGACAGCGTGTTTTTAAACCGTCTAGGACATGAATTCGTCCACGGATTAGCGCTATTTGTGACGCATCACCAATATTGCCGCATGTACCAGACACCTTCACTAGGTATTGTCTGCGCAAATCTGCCGTCATTAATAAATAGTCATCAGTAAGCGGTGCCCAGCTCTCAAGTTCAAGTTGCTTTGCCACATGACGCTTTTTAAGCTGCTGCTCTGCTATGTAATCTTGGTACAGTTCATTGCGCTCCGTATCACTTAAATAATGTGTTGAAGAGCACCCAGTAACACCTAAGGCTACTAATGCTGTAACTAACCATTTTTTCATCGTTGTATCTCCTATTCGATTATCTTCCTTGCGCCATTCCTTCGGTCATAGCACAAGTAAATAATTGATTAAAAATCAGTTTAATACAAGAACAAACAGTTATTATTTATACAATCTCGTCGCTATATCACGATAATCAGTCTTTAAAGTACGAAAAATTTATTATTTCATTGACTAGAACTTTGTTAACAATAACAGTCACTCTGGGAATTAAGACTAGAACACACAAAGCGGGTTATTAAAACGTAGTATTTTTAACTGTTGCAACTTAAAGACAGCGCTCGAGGCAGACAGTTCAATATCTTGAATAAAAGTGTTTTGAAAGAAAGTATGTTGAATGAAAATGTTTTGAACGAAAAAGGGCACTGAAAGACTTCAGTGCCCTTTTATGAATGGTTAAAGGAGGTACTACTCTCTTACTTGACCGTCTCCAATCACGACAAACTTTTCAGTTGTCAGTGCTTCCAGCCCCATCGGGCCATAAGCATGGAGTTTACTGGTGGAAATGCCTATTTCCGAACCTAACCCCAATTGACCGCCATCGGAAAAACGCGACGAAGCATTGGCCATCACGACAGATGAATTTATTTGACGAATAAACTGCTGACACCTTGATGTGTCCTGACTAACAATAACTTCTGTATGGTCTGAGGTATATTCGTTGATATGTGCAACGGCACTATCAAAATCAGCAACCACTTTTACCGCAATTTCATACGCTAAATATTCAGCATGATAATCATCGTCTAACGCTGCTACAGCTTTGTTGAAAAAGTCTAATGATTCTTCACAAGCATGCACTTTCACCTCAAAATCAGAAAGTGCTTGAGCTGCTCGAGGTAAAAAACTACCCGCAATTTTACTATCCACAAGTAAAGTTTCTATTGCATTGCAAGCACTTGGCTTTTGCGTTTTTCCATTCACTAAAATAGCTACGGCTTTGTCGATATCGGCGTATTGATCAATATATAGATGGCAAACACCTTTGAAATGCTGAATCACAGGAATCTGGCTGTTTTCAGTAACATAACGAATAAGTCCTTCGCCACCACGAGGAATAACGAGATCAATGCTATCCCGTTGTTGAAGTAGTTCCTCAATCACAGCACGGCTGGTATCAGGAATAACCGAAACCATATAAGGATTTAATTGGTATTGCGCCAATACCTGATGTAGGCAATTTGCGAGCGCCAGATTACTGTGAATGGCTTCAGAACCGCCACGTAATACCACAGCGTTACCAGCTTTCAAACAAAGTGCGGCTGCTTCTGCGGTAACATTCGGTCTAGATTCATAAATCATCGAAACCACGCCTAGGGGAATACGCATTTTACCCACTTGCGTACCGTTAGGGCGTAATTGCATGTTCGCAACATGTCCGACAGGATCTGGTAAATTAACAATATCAATAATTGCATCCGCAATATCCTTTACTCGTTTAACGTCCAGCGCTAAACGGTCTAGCATCGCCTCTGATAACCCTTTTTCACGACCCGCATCTAGATCTTTTTGATTTTCGACAATGATCGTTGGGCTCGCCACGACAATCGCTTCAGCCATATCTGTCAGTAATTTGTTTTTCTCTGCACTCGTTAACTGCGCGACCTGACGACTTGCAATTTTGGCTTGCTGAGCCATTTCACTCATAGAAAAGTTGGAAGAATTCATTTTCATCATCACAGATACCTTAGGTTAACATCACCATATCGTCGCGGTGGACGATTACTTTGCTAGGGCAATAGCCAAGTATGGTGTCTATTTCATTACTGTTAACACCTTTTATTTTATTCAAGTCTCGGTCGCTATACTGGCATATGCCTTTCGCAACAGCTTCACCAGATTCACTATTAATCAGATTTATGGTGTCGCCAGCGTTAAATGCGCCAGCAATCGTTTTTATGCCTGATGGCAACAAAGAGGCGCCTTTTTCGCACACCGCTTTTATGGCTCCTGCATCCAAGTGCACTTCACCGTTGCTTTTCAACGTGTGTTTAAGCCAATGCTTCTTCGCTTTGACATGTGCCTGCTGTGGTTTAAATAAAGTCCCTGGATTTTCGCCACTTAATAACCGTGCGTAAACATTAGGCTTTTCACCATTAATAATATATGTAGCGATGCCGTTTTCTGTTGCTTTTTCTGCGGCCTGAATTTTGGTCTGCATACCACCTGTCGCAATGTGGTTGGTGGTTCCACTTGCCATCTGATATATGTCAGGCGTCACTTTTTCGACCGTTTCGAGCATTTCTGCCAAAGGGTTGTCCTTGGGGTTTTCACGATACAGGCCGTCAACGTCACTTAAAATTAGCAAGCAATCGGCTTCACTCACTAATGCAACGAGTGCGGCAAGATTGTCGTTATCACCAACTTTGAGCTCTTCTGTCGCTACCGTATCGTTTTCATTAACAATCGGTACAACACCATTTTCCAATAAGATACGCAGTGTATTCTTAATATTGATGTAGCGCTGCCTGTCTTTTAAGTCGCCATGTGTAATAAGTAACTGGCTACAAGGCACGTCAAAAAAGCGCTGCCAGTTGGCCATCATTTTCATTTGCCCCACAGCAGCCATCGCTTGCTTAGTGGGGATAGAGGGATTGGGTGAACCATGTTGTATTAACGCTCGACCAGCAGCAACACTGCCAGACGACACTAAAATCACTTCTTTGCCGGCCTCATGGCATTCAGCAATAAAGCGCGCAATTGGCAAAATATGCTTGCCACTGCAACCTGATTGTTCAGGTGCAACTAGCGCACTACCAACTTTAATAACAACACGATGAAAGTTCATTTTCCCTCCTATAATTTCGACTCCCCAAGAATGGCGTGAAAGTTAACCAAATAGCAACGAAATTCTGCATTTTTTATAAACTAAATTCGTCTTTTTAATAGGCTGAGGGCATATTCGGCCGTAAACGTCTATTTTTGAACGTTGAGAAGTGTAAGAAAGTGTTCTTTTTCCAGAACTGATGATCAGGGTGTTGCTTTTTCACACACAAGGGAAATCCGCTGAGGTATACCTAATACGCAAACTAGTAACAAAATATTTACATAAAACTTTGATTGATGGCTGAATCGAGCTTATTTGCACTCAAAGATTCCAACATCGCATCTTTGCTTCGCAAATACCTCAATATTTTTAAGAGTAAAATTTAAAGCGTCGAAACTTTCATCGCCCATTTTAACCAGTTAGCTGTCGGTTAAATCATACAAGATGACTAAATCACTAGAGTAAAAGGGTTTAAATTAACCAAAGAAACCGTACAATCTTGTTCTATATGTAATTAAATTGATCACTTTGGTACGCTATTTCATCATTTATGCTTAGTTTTTTACCTGCTCCACTCATTGCTGTACTGTCTTTCATTAGCTATACCGTTAACACCTTATTCTGGGTGTTTCCTATTGTTGTCGGCTCATTACTAAAAGCACTGATTCCAGCTAAAAGTTGGCAAACCTTCTTTAGCTACCTCCTAGATCAAATGGCTAGTAATTGGGTAGCCACCAATACAGGTATTCAGAATTTGTTTACCAAAGTCACCTACACAGTTAAAGGATTAGACAAGCTGGATAAAAAAGACTGGTATTTAGTCTTGAGTAATCACCAAAGTTGGGTTGATATATTGGTATTACAGCGCCTTTTACACGGCAAAATTCCCTTCTTAAAATTTTTCTTAAAAAAAGAACTAATTTATGTGCCTTTTCTTGGCCTTGCTTGGTGGGCATTGGATTTTCCATTTATGAAGCGGTACAGCCAAGCGTTCTTGAAGAAGAACCCACATTTGGCCGGCAAAGATATCGAGACAACTCGTATTGCATGTCAAAAGTTTAAGTACAAGCCAGTTAGCGTAATGAACTTTATTGAAGGTACGCGTTTTACCGCTAAAAAGTATGAAAAACAGCAACCCTCTTTTACTCATTTGTTGAGACCGAAAGCTGGTGGCATAGCGTTTGTGCTCGATGCAATGGGGCAGCATCTAAATAAAATTGTTAACATTACTATTTTCTACCCAAAAGGTATTCCAAGCTTCAAGGACTTTATTAGTGGTAAGGTCAACAATATCGTTGTTGACGTGCAAACTATCGATATCCCCGATGAAATTATCGGTGACTATTTTAATGATGTTGAATTCAAACGCCGCTTTCAAGCTTGGGTGAATCAACTATGGCAAGACAAAGACGCAGTACTTGTCGATATGCAGACTAAATGGAAGAATAATCAATGCAACAATGGATAACAGAATTACTGACGTCGCTAGGTTGGCCTAATGAACATATAACGCTTGGGGTTACCCTTTCGAGCGTAGTTGGATTGTTGCTCCTAGCAGTGCTTAGCCACTATGTAACGAAAAGCCGCGTTATTGCAGTCGTTGAGAAGCTGGTGTTACGCTCTAAAAATCAGTGGGATGACTTATTGCTGAAACACCAAGTATTTGAGCGCTTTGTACTCTTGATTCCGCTGTTTATTTTATTGGTTTTTCTGCCATCTGTTCTCGATGATCTCCCCGATGTATTAACGCCATTATTAATCATTGTTAAAGTGGTAATTACCTTTCAAATAGCTCGTTGCTTATGCGCACTACTCGACGTGATTCAAAGCGTTTATCGCGCCAAAGCAAAAACCCGTTACGTCCCGCTAAACGCGACTATACAGCTCATTAAGTTAGCCATTTATTTGGTGGCAACCATCTTATCCATCTCAACCATTATCGATCGGTCACCAATTTATTTACTTAGTGGTTTAGGTGCGTTGACAGCCGTTTTACTTTTAGTTTTCCAAGATACGATTAAGGGTCTCGTCGCGAGTATTCAAATATCTGCTAATAAAATGGTAGCGCCAGGGGATTGGATTGAGCTGCCTCAATATGGCGCCGACGGTGATGTATTAGAGATTGGTCTTAACACCGTCAAAGTACAAAATTTTGATCGTACGGTGACCACTGTGCCAACTTACGCTTTGATAAGTGGCTCATTTAAGAATTGGCGAGATATGTTTAATTCAGGCGGTCGACGTATCAAACGTGCCATTTATATCGACATTTCCAGTGTTAAGTTTTATCAACAAGAAGAACTCACTAAGCTTAAAGATATTCGCTTGCTGACAAACTATTTAACGCAAAAGGAACAAGAAATCACCCAAGAAATTCAAGGTACCGACACTGATGAGCCAAGCATAAATCAGCGTAAACTGACAAATTTAGGTACCTTTAGGGCATATATCGAAACGTATCTAAAACAACATCCTAAAGTGCATCAACAGATGACTTGCATGGTGAGACAGTTAGCACCGTCAGCAACAGGGTTGCCACTAGAACTCTACTTTTTCAGTAACGACCAGAACTGGGTTATAAAGTTAGGTCGAACTCTGTGCGCATTTATTAACAATATACCAAACACCCGCAAATTAAATTTTTCCTCTTAAAACAAAGGAATAAAAATAAAAAACCATCAAACACTTAAAATAATTTATAATGCGCATGTATTGTACTATAATTTTACTTAAGCACTATAGAGCGCATTTAAGGTGTTGCGATGAAAAATTTATCTATAATTACTTTACCCAATAGTCGGAAACGCCTTCTTGATAAAGAAGGGGTTCCCATTGACTCCTTCAATCGTTTTTTAAATTATTTAGAACCCAAGGTTAAACCAAAGACTTTTGTTACCTATATTGAATATGTTGCTAAGTTCATAGATTACCTTGTTGAACTAGGGATTTATGATGCTAAAGAAGCGCCAAGACAATCAGCGATAGATAATGCAATTAATAAATATCCTGAGTTTTTGTGTCAAGGGATGAATTCGCGTGATCCATTTGTAAGAGATATTGCTAAGAAAATGGGTAGGAAAAATGGAATGTTAAATACAGTACCCGCAATATCGGCTGTTAATCATTTTCTACAATTTTCTCAACAGCTTGCTAGAGACATGCTGGAATATATGGAATATGAGCAAGGTGTTAAAATAGATGCTCCAGAATTCGTTTTTGCCGCTTTAAAAGACATTACCAACATATCACCTCAAGAAATTAAGAGAATTAGGAGTAATTCAGTTTTAGGGTCGAATCTTAGACAAATAAAAGCAACAAGAAATTCTAAGCTCTATGGGAGAAATAGCAAGGCTGTAGGCTCTGTTTCAGAAAGAGATAAAGACTTTCCCATAACTCGATTTGAGGAGTTGATTGATGCGGAGCCATGCCCTAGAAATCGTTCATTTTGGCTATTACTAGCTGGAGGCGGATTAAGACAATCAGAAGGGGTATCTTTGCCTAAAGGTTTGGTTGATTGCGAAATGCAAAAAGTACGAGTGCAAGATCCTAATGATTTAAGGTGTGCTAGTAAGTACGCAAAGAGAGAAAAAATGCGGTGGAAAGGCCGAGAAACGGCAATTGTTTATTTTATACCAGCATTAAAAGGTAGGTTTTTTGATGCTTATCTTGAGTATCTAAAGATAAGACCAATTTCAGATACCGAATTTCTTTTCCTAAAAATGGATAGAGATGGCTACGGTGATGCTCTCATAAATGCTTCAAATCAATCTCTTAACGAAGCATTTAAAAAAGCGCAAGAAAGGATCGGAATGGAACCTGAGTACACTTTGCATTCTTTGCGTCATATGTACGGGGTTTATATGAAAAATTATTTTCCAAATCCATATCGGAATAACGAACTGGGATTGGATGCTGAGGATGTTCAAGTGCTGATGGGACACGCTAACATTTCAAGCACTCATGTCTATGCAAGAACCAAAAGTGAGGTATTACAAGCAAAACTTGAAATGATGGATAACTTACTTATGGGTAAAAAGGTTGAATCTTTGCCGAGTATTATAGCAGCCTCATACAGAAGCATCGCAGATAAATTAGAGAAGCAGTAAATGATTAATACCAGCGATAAACTTCATATAGTTAACTTTGAAAATATTTCCGATGATTTGAATGAAGCCTTACTTTTAAGGATGAAGCATCACTCAAGACCTAGTTTAGCCTCCCCTTATAAAGAGTTAACCGACCCTGCATCTTTGGCTTATTTTGCTGCTGAACACTATTTATTGCCAAGGCTTAATAATATCAATGCTGATGATCTAAGTTTTTTCTATGATTTAGCTACCTCAAAAGCTCAAGAACTTAGAAATGAATTTGAAGAATGGTTAGGCTCTAAGCTTTCGATTGATGAAGAGTTCTCTGGGATCAAATCCACTTTAAAAGTTTTCTTTACTTTTCTATGGGCTAAAGGGCGTGTGGTATTAACTCCTGATATGACCATGCCTACTATCAGCTTTATGAATATTTCTGAAGTTTTTAAGCAATCAAGTGCTTTATGTAAGCTGCATGAGTATGCTGTTACACAATATAGCGAAGAAGATAGATCAACACAGACCATTGAATATAGAAGAACACAGTCATTAAAGAAAGCAGCCCATAGATTTTTAGTTTCAACAAGCTGGGTGAATATAAAAGATGTTGATTTAGAAGAAACTTGGAAAGCAATACGTAATAACGAAATTGTGAAATCTTCACGATATGGTGGCATGTTCAAAATGCTATTTGATGCTGCATGTATTAATGGAAATGAAAAATTTACTAAAAAAGATGTAGCAAATGTTTATGACCGCAGGGGCATGACCACTGCAAGACAAGCTCTAGAGCATGTAGATATAAGTTCACTAAAACTTCTTGATAATTATCTGAATGGCAATGTGAAACTTACATCTGGTCAGCAATTTAATGTGTCAAGCAAGACTAAATCGGTCACGAATATTGTTAAAAGCAATCACATTGCAAGTGGTGCTGATATCAATATAGATACACTTAAAGTCCCCGATAGACTTAGGGCTTATCATGCTAAATCTGATATTGACAATTACTTGTTAAACTTAACCAAGTATCCGAAAGACCATATTAACTTCGACTACTTGAAGGATGATTATTATATTGGGTATGAGGTGAGTCCAACAGAAGAGTTTTCTCAATGGGCTGAAATTATCAAGGCTTTTATAGAGTATTATCGAGAGGACAAGGTAGGTGTATTAAGAAGGCAAACACAATTTGCAGGAAAGCTAGCAGATTATTTATTTGTTTATCTAAAAAATTATTATCAAGCATCAGAAAATACAGTAGGTGAGTTACCTAATAAAATCGACCAGTTTTCCAGAGTTATTTTTTGGAATAATGCTGTTCTCCCTTCAGATAAAAAAGAGATAGCCCCTAAGACTCTCAGTAAATTTCTATCTGATCAACTTAAAAAGGCTCATCATTTATTCTTAGCTGCGTATGATTTTTTTCAATTTGTCGAACTAAATTATTCAGACAAATTTCCTAGTTTTAAGAACCCTGTCAATTATGAACTCGATGTAAAGCCATTAAGTCCTGAAAGGTCTAAAACTTCCGATAAAGTAGCTTTGCCAATACGAACACTGCCTTACGTTCTTAATATCTTTCAGGCTGTTCATGATGCTTTATCTGAGTTACTTGAAAAGTTAGTAGTGCTAAACATTCAAAACAGACACGATATTTACCATAATAAGTCCAAGAAGTTTTGGAAATTTTCAGATTATGATTTAAGTTGCAGTTTTGAATTAAATGAAAAAAATCATGAAATAGAGATTGTCCCCGATTTTTTCAATTGGTCACAGCACAAAGAGAAAGGATGGCTTCCATCTTTATCAAATTTTAGAATGTTGCGAACCAACATTCACGCTGGTCAGCGCATGGAAAATATCCAATGGTTGGATATCAATGAGTTTGATAAATACGGCAAGGTAGAGGGTTATTTTCAAAGTATACATATTTCAATTGATAAAGTTTTCGAGCATAGGGCTTGCCAAGTTCCTACTTATATTTTTGATATGTTGCAGGCAGAAAAAAAGTTTCAGCAAAAATATCACCATGACTCATTTGGGCCAATTCAATCAACCAATAGCACGAAATTTATAGACCCATTATTCAAAGTATTTAGTTCAGGTGCCCCCGTAGATGATACAAGCTATCAAGCTTTATGGGTCAATTTTCTGCTATTTGTTCAAGAAATTTACAATAATAATGTCCCTAAAAATGAAGAACACACATTTGTTAAACTTGTCCCAAAAACAGATAGAGGAAGAAATCCCGTATCTTGGAATATGGGCGAACCTTTTGTTGATGAACACGGGACTTTTCACCAAGGCAATGCTAGCCAAGTGGTATTTCGCGCTATTCACACACCTCATTCTATGCGTAATACATACACGGTTGTTAGAGATACATTTATTAGCACTAAAGACCTCCTTCAACAGCAAGGGTGGCTTTCAGAAGTTACAAAAAGCCACTATCTAAAAGCAAAACATCCAGATGACCGCAATAAACTATTAGAGCTAGGTGAAGAAGCATTGCTCTCAGGCAGTCTTGTTGTGGAAAGTGAAGGCAATGTATACAAATTATTTCTTTCCGGGGATGGTTCAATATCACCATCTGAGCAAGGCTCAGCAATAAGCAAATCAATTGAGGAAAAAAGATTTAAAGAAGTTATTAATGATCAAGGCATGGTTTCTATCTTTGTGCCAGAAATGTCGGAATATAGTGGTGAAGATGGTTTATCAATGCTTAAAAATCAAAGAAGCGTAAAACCTGTGGTTTTTGACCACTGTGTATGCCCCGCAGGTGGTGATTGTCCAGCAGAAGTAATAGAAATTGTAGGTGAGAGACTTCGGTGTGGTATGTGCCCGATAGCCTGCTCTGGCATAGATAATATTAGTGGCTTAAATGCAAGAATATCAGAAAAATTCAATGATGCAGAAGAAGGGTTAATACAGTTAAAGCATTTAGAGGCTCGAAATGTAAATGAAACTCAAATAATTAACCTAAAGAAACAGATTAGGCTAAATCAGGTCGAAGTCGCAGCTATGAAAATGACTGTCGAATTATTAAAGAAGCGATTGGCTAGTGGTGCTTCTGAAGGCTATTTAAGCAGAATGCCTGAAATGGTCGAAGGTGTTATTGCTATCGGAATAAATACCGATTCAGAAAAAGGGAAATTCTTATCTCGATTAATTGAATCACAGGCTCATCCTGCATATTGCAGTTCAAACTATATCCAACATTGTGAAAGGATAATTCGCTCTTATGGTTTGGATGAAAACTTTAAAGGTAACAGTGATCCAGTTTCAATTGTAGCTGGGCATATTACTCAATTACTTGAGATTAAAGGAATTGATCTTAATAACTTAATAGAGTCAAAAGAGCTAACAAAACTGCTAGGAGTAATTTAAAAATGGGCAGGAAAAAAGGGGATAACCCATTTAAAAAAAGACAACAGGAACAAGTTAAAAGTCGTGCAGATACGATAAAAGGGTACTTAGCCAGTATTCCTAGTGGAGTGAGTTTTGAAGATCTTAATGCTCTCATTCGATATGTCGTTGAAAAGGTTGGATGCGCTCGTTCTACCATAGTCAGACAAAAAAAATATATGAACCTGATTGCTGAAGAGTTTGCTACCAGAAACGCAAGTATTGAGTCTATTGACTTAAATCATGCCACCCAAGGTGAATATAAAAAATTAATCGAATACTACAAGGCTAAGATTGCCACCTTAAAAGGGGATTTTGCAAGAAAAGAAAAATATTATAAAAGTGAAAGTTACATCTCAGAGCTAAAGCTTACAGATGGGCGTGATTTAATGCTCCCAGATAATAGCGAAGCCACTAATGATAATCGCTACCAGCAAAAATATGAGTCGGTTTGCTTTTTGTTGGAAAATCTTCTTACTCATACAGCAAAGATTGGCATCACATTAGACCAAAATAATAAAGCCATTGCGGATGAGGGGTATGGAACTAAAGAAGTCTTAATACCGAATAATGTTGTATCAAAAGATAAAATGACACCATTTATTGAGTACCTAGAACGAAAATGAGCATAGTTTATGTCAGAGCAATTAATTAAAGAATTGAAACAAATGAGCTTTAAAGCTAATACAGCTAAAAAGCTCTGCTCCTACCTGATAGAACTTTTAAATTCTGGATATAAACTCCCTGCTGGGGATAGTGAAGAAGGTGTAGATAAAATGGGATTATCTGCGGCTTGTGATTTTGACCGACAATCGCTTTACCCTAGGCGTGGGGCCAAAGAAACTGTAAGGTTGTATTTATGGGCTGTAGAGAATATTGGTATTGAAACCATACAGGAACAAGAAGATAAGGCTATCAATTCCAATAATCCTGACATAAAAATACTGCAAAAGCTTTTGAAAGAAAAGGACAAGGAAATAGGGAGCCTTAAGGGTGATCTTATTCAATTAGAAGCAACTCTCTCTTTTACTGCAAAACGTGTTCATGAACTTCAAGAAAGATTAGATAAATATAAATTTGCCGCAGAATTACGCTCTGAAGGCCATCAGGTTGTTTTATGGGAAGATTAAAATACAAAATGATGGTAACAGGATTGAGACCGCGTAAAGGCTTTGTGAGCCTTTCTGGTACTTATGATGGTCAGCAAAGAATGGCGGAAATAGAAGATGATGGAAATCCGCCAATTATAGGTGATCTTATTGAATTAAGTGGAAAGCTTGAGCGTGGTGAATACAGACTAGTCTTAAAAGCAACATCTTGGCAATTAGCTGAGGTAACAGCGCAAGCTATATTTGAATATATTAAACGCTCAAAACATTTCAAAGAGATTTTAACTAGGAAGCAGTTAAAATTGTTAATGAAAGCTTACTTAAATTACCCTAAACGGTTGATAATTAATCTTTCAAGATCAGAGGAAGTTGAACTAAAAAAAGTCATTAACTGCAAAATAACAGTAATTAACCTTATAAATGCTTGGAACAAATTATCAGCAGAGATCAAAACAGTTCACTATCTAGCAGAAAAAGGCTTGAAACCCCATGAGGCTCACAAAATAGTTCGACTATATGGTGAGAAAGCAAGAGAAGTGATTGAAAACAACCCCTTTGCTGTGGTTCATACTATCGGTTTTGAAAGAGCAGATCGTATAGCCAATCAAATTGGAATGGATGTTTTAAACCCTGATCGTGTATGCGCCCTTGGCAACTGGTTGGCTTTTCAACATTGTCAGAAGACATCTAGCAGCCTCTTTCTACTAAGCGACATTGAAAAGCAATCTCGAAAATACAAAGTTGACCCTCAAATCTTACTAAAAGTTTCTGAAGATAATGGTGCCCTTGTTAGAAATAACATTTGGTATACGTCTTCAACCTATCATCACATTGAATCTACCATCAGGACTTTTTTAACAAAAGCGCAAAGCTCTAACATGGTTGGGTTCTACGAATATGAAATTGACGAACAAATCGCAATATTTGATGCCGAACAAAAATTCCCACTTCATATTAATCAGCGAGAAGCAGTACATAGTGCGATGAACAATGCTGTAACCTGCATTTGTGGTGCTGCTGGAGTAGGGAAAACAGAAGTTATAAATGCAATCTCTAAAATAAACCAAAGAATGCTGGGCACTGTGATGTATGCAACAGCATTAAGTTCGATAGCTGTTGATAGAATAAAGCAAGCTACAGGGCTTAAAACCTGTATTACAATTAGTAAGCTTAAATATGAGCTGTTAAATAAAAAATTAGATATTCCCGCAGGATCAATACTTGTAATTGATGAATGCTCGATGCTTAGCGTACAAGACTTGTATGTGCTGAGCACTCTAGGATTAAATAACATAAGGTTAATTTTTGTTGGTGATGTAAATCAATTACCAGCAATAGGTTATGGCGCTTTTTTTGAACAAGCTATAGCCCACTTCCCAACAGTTGAACTTACTAAAGTATGGAGGGCAGAAGTAAAAGAAATAACAGATGCCGCAAACAAAGTATTGCAAGGTGAAAAGCCACTTGAAAGGGATTGCTTTGGTTATTTGAAAGGTGATTTTGATGCAATATCTAAGTATGCCTTTGAAAATGATGCCCAATGTATTGCACCAACGAATGATACGGTTGATTTATTGAATTGCTTAATTCAACAAAACTATTTAAGCCCAACAGCAGAACCCCTTTGCACGATAATGGGCTGTTCACTCTATGTTAATGATAGGGTCATATTTACAAAAAACTTGAATAGAAAGAGCTTATATAATGGTCAATTTGCTATTGTTGAAAAAGAAATTAATGGCTCTATAGCTTTTCGACTTATAACTAACGATGGCAGTTATACGACCATTCAGCTCAATTATAATGAAATGATTGAGTCAGGTTTAAAGCTAGGCTATGCAGTGACAGGCCATAAAGCTCAAGGGGCTGGATTTGATCGGGTTATAGCTATTATAGAAAGCTCTCCTCTGTGTACTAAAAATTGGCTATATACAGCTATCACTCGTGCTAAGAAAGATATACGTCTTGCTGAGATCTCTAACGTAGAACAAGTAACCAAGAAGCTTGTTTTTAAAAGAATAACTCAAAGGTTGGTTCCTCTTGTAGCCTAGAGAATAAAACACCCGATCATCAAATTATTATCTTGGTCGAACTAATTGCACTTTATCAATTTTTCACCAATATTAATAACATTATTGATAGCTACGTATGTGCCAGATACAATTGCTGATGTAGGGACAGTAACAATAGCAAAAAACTCATCTTGCCACTCATAAAAAGTAGTAGAGTTATCATTTAAGTTTACTATTTTAAGATATTTCTGATTAGTTGACATACTACAACTATTTTTGTCTATTTGACTATTCTCTGGCACTACAACACAGCCACATAAACAAAATACGCAAATAAAAAAACAAGCTAATTTATACATTATAAAAAACTACCCATTGATCTACCGCAGGTATAGAAAAGTCATAGTCTCCTTTAAATTGGGTCGAGATACCGATACCAACGTGAGTTGGAGCCTCTGCTGTCAACCCAGTCGCTGATTTCCCTATTACACAAGAAGGAGGTACAGAAGCACTAGCTTCAAATCCAATTAAACTAACAAAAACAGTCGCTGCAAAAATTTTATTAAACATTTAACTCTCCATATTAAAAGTTGTAACCAATATTAAAAAAGAACTCATCTAGATCATCATTGCTAGGGCCAAGTTGGTATCCTGCCCCAACCCAAAATCCACTCTTATTAATTTCATTAAAATAGTATGTATAATTAGTTGATATACCGTATTCGGTATCACCATTTCTCCCTTTACCTATATTTCCATAACTTATACCGATTGAATGCTCTAAAGCGGATTTAAAAGGTGCAATCTGATAGCCTAAACCACCACCACAGATATCCACAATGTCACTACTATTAAGATATTGGCACCCTAAAGAAACAAAGCCAAAGCTACGTTCACTTTCTAAAGATAAATTCACACCGAATCCACTTGTTAGAGAGCCGTAACCAGCAGAAAAATCGAATGGTAAGCTTTCTTTGGCTTTGGCGGAAACTGAGATTGACAAATTAATTGCCAGTAAATAAAAGATATGTCTGTACTTCAAGAATAAGCTCCTTTTAATTAAATTATCCATGATGATATTTGTATAGCATGCTATAAATATTCATGCAACATATTGTTTATGTTGAAAATACAGAGTGCAGCTCATTAACTTTGTGACTGCGTTTACTGCTCTTATTTAAATCTCTGTTAATTACTTCTAGTTACCAAGTAACAATAAAATAAAAAAAGCACAAGGAAAGAAATAGAAGCTTGTTACGAAGTAACGGGGGTTATATATGCATGAAGATTCAGAATGCGTGTGATCTGTGAAAGAATTTTAAATTTTTTAAATGGCGGAAAGCTATCAAATGGAATGCTTTAGCGCTTGCTAAACCAGTATTTAATGAAGTGTTTTTATCAACTGTTGCAAGGCAACCGCGAAGCGGCTTGCAGTTGACAAAATAAACTGAATAAATATCTTTATTAGCAGCGCTAGGCAAGAAATATACTAGCCTAATTTACATAGGCATATTGAGGCATAAATAACTTATTTGGATAAACTGATATTGACTGTTAGACTGAAACTATAATTAGCCCATATCTTATGATACTAATTGAGTGTTTTGGAAGTTTTATCTTTACGCACCTTGGTACACAGCATACACACATGGAAATATCCTGCATATCCTAAGGGTAAATTACGAGGCAATCCAAGCAGATATTTTTGACCATATCTACGCAATTGCCCCTGAATTCGGTATTCGTATTTTCCAACACCCGACAGGACATGACTGGCACGCCCAATTAAAGCTATAGGTATCGACTATGAATTGGGCGCCTTGCGAAAACGCATGACGCCTTCTTGCATGGTCGATGCAACCAACTCTCCTTGACGATTAAAAATTTGACCACGCACCAAACCTCTACCACTGGTCGCCGTTGGACTATCTATGACATAAAGCAGCCAGTCGTCAAAGCGAAATGGTCGATGGAACCACATGGTATGATCGATTGTTGCCAGTTGCATATCCGGCCGCCAATGACTCACGCCGTGTGGAAATAGAGCGGTTGGTAAAAACTGGAAGTCAGAAGTGTAAGCCAACATGTATTTGTGCACGCGCAAGTCATCCGGCAAATCGCCATTTGCCTTTATCCACATGTGGCATTTGGCAGGCATTTTTTCAGGCTCAATCCAGTTGTACTTCTCAACAGGCTTGAGTGTGATTGGTTTTTCGGCAAGAAACTTGGCTCTTATCTTATCCGTCAACACATGTTGATTCTCAACAATGTAATCTTGATAAGAAGATATTTCATCAGGCCCAGGAACATCAGGCATTGCATCTTGATGTTCAAAACCTTGATCAGGCGCCTGAAAGGAAGCGGTCATATAAAAGATCGCCTGACCGTTTTGAATTGCTTGAATACGTCGCGCGCTAAAGCTTCGCCCATCACGTAATACTTCCACTTCATAAACAACCGGCTTACTGGCATCACCTGCACGCAAAAAGTAAGAATGCAATGAATGTACTTGTCTATCTTTCTCTACGGTTTCTTGTGCAGCAGAAAGTGCCTGCCCCATCACCTGACCGCCAAACAAGGCTTTAAAGCCTAGATCCTGACTTTGTCCTCGGTAAATACCTTGTTCAATCGTTTCTAGTGTTAACAGTGAGAGTAGATCATCTAATACTTGGCTCATGGTCGCCCTTATATGCTGTTGGTTCAACAATAATTACTCAGCAATCATCATCTTACAAAGAGGTCTAAGTTCTAAATTATAATGAAAAAATAAGCATTTGTGTGTTGAATTAATAATCGATCTCATATAGTGTTGGCGATAGTGGTTAGTAATTACCATTTTTTGCACAACAAAGAGGCAAAATATGCAAGCAATCTCTGAACGTGAAGCGCTTCTAGAAAGACGAAGCAATCCGCTAGTAACGTCGGAACTTTGGGACCAATTAACATTGGCTCAAAAATTTGCTGCGAGCAGTTTAACGCAATTTGGTTACGACCTGGCGTTTATTCGCAACGGCCAAGCAGACAGCTTAGCCGTATTAATGTGTGAGGGAAAAGCCGCGACAATCACCGGGGATGGTGAGATTAATACCGCTCCACAAATTCATATTCGACAATAAAAAAGCGCCCTTAGGCGCTTTTTTTTATGGGCGAAATTTGAATCCGAAAATCAGCCTCTTAGCACTTAGCTTTGCGCTGTATTCTCTGTGACCTTTTCATTAGCCCGGTTCGTTTGGCGAGCACGTGCGATGTCTGCTTGAAATTCCATTAGCATAGCCTCGACCAATGAAACGAAGCCAATCAAATTGTTACTCGACCACATATTTTTGATGGGTTTTTGTTTATTAGCTAATAAACGTTTGAAATCATCAAACGCACCTGGACTAAAGCTTTCATAACAAGCTTTCACTTTACCCTGTAAAGGCTCTTTGCTCATCGCGCAACCGCGATAGATACCGGAAAAATTATTGATGATCGGCCACAAAACCGTCATTTCTTTAGCAACTAGTGGGGCTTGCTTCTCTGCCGCCTTTTTCAGGCCACTATATCGACTAAGGTAAAACTCTTCTTGTTTAGTCGCCAGTAGGGCAAAAGTATCAAGCATTTGCTTGTTATCTCTCAATGCTTGCGCACTCTCTCGCTTTTTCGCAATAAGATCGTGATGTAAGCGCTCTGAACGAAAGTAATAATAAATGCTAACCACAACAAAGATGGCTGCTACAACTGATATAAATACAATCAACGAATGTACTGCCTATATTACGTTATGAAACATCACTCAATCGAGATAAAAAGATATATGGATCAATATCTTGAATCGATGGCGTTTCCATTGAAAATCTTATGTTAACTGAAAATTCACCTAAGTTGGCAAAAAATCTAACTTTTAACGCTTCTAGTAGCTTTTCAAACTTCGCCTTCGCCTCATCACGATGTTGATGTGGATACAAAACGATGTATTCACCTTCATGAATTTGGCCTGCCTGATCAAATTCGCCTAAATGCTCATTTACCAAGGTTGCGATAGTTTTATTAACTTCATTAATAACGCGCTTGTTAAAACTAAACGTTAAGTCCTGCCAATTACTGACCACGATATAACCGACCGTTAACGGGTATTCATATTTCCGCGCCTTCTTAAATGCTCGGTGGTAAATATATTTAGTTTGCGCTGGAGACGCTAAAAGATAGGCTGGGCGCTCTAGCTGCTCATAAACGAAGTTTTGCTGACGAGACCGATAGCCATACCACTGAGTAACAGCAACTCCTAACAAGATAAGGGAAACAATAGTCAGTAATAAGATTGTTTGGTTTTGCTTGTCAACTTTTGAGGCATATTCAGTATGCATTTCATAGCTTTGAGCTAAATCTAGCGCTATATCTTTATTATTGGCTTCTTGTTTCAAAATCGTGGGTAATTCAATACGCCGACCATTGTTTGATTGGCTAAATTGCTGTTGCTGTGACACATACTTATTTAGCATAGCCAAGGCTTTCGCGATATCCCCTTGGCGCTCATAGCGTTGAGATAGCAGTAGGAATAAATCAACTTGTTCTGGTGTAACTTCAGCAACTTCAGCCAATTGCTCAGCCAACGACAATATTTGTTCGGCAAATTCATCTCGCCCAGTCGCAAGGCTCGCTTTGGTTAGCTCGACTAACGTACCTAAATAGGGGCTATTAAGGTTTTGTCCCTTAAACGAATTTTCCGCCTCAACAAGAATCTTATATGCATTCTCAAATTCGCCTTGTGCAAGTAACACCTGCCCTAAACCTAACTCGGCATAGGCTCTCTTAATTGGCCACTCTTCACGCTCAGCAATTTGCTTTACTTCCCAAAACGCATTATATGCATCATCCAAGCGACCTACCTTATGATACGCAGAGGCTAAGTTGTAGTAAGTGCGTTCTAGACTTAGCATCATGTTGAGCGCAAATCTAAGCTTTAAAATACGCTCGTGCATCTCCACTGCCGTTTGGTAGTCCCCTAGGTAGTGGTATGAGATGGCGATAATTTCAAGCAGGTCGATATACTCTGCATATTGCCTGTTCTCGTTCATTAGAGCCTTAATCGCCAACAGATCATCAGCGGCCTTCTTTGCTTCACCAATTAACGCATTAGCCATCGCACGATAACCAAGTGACAGTAGCTGATATTTCACTAATCCCGTTTGTTGAGAGAGCTCTAACGCTTGTTCCACAAAATGAAAAACGTTGTGATATTGCCCTTTAACGAAGTAACCTGAGGTTAAACGCATTTCTAAATTAAGTTGCAATTCTGGCGGTAGCGGCTTGTACGTTAAACCGTCGACAGCAAATTGAAATGCACGTACGTAGTCACCTTTATTACTAGCGACTTCAGCAAGTAAAACATAGGCTTGAGCAATAATTTCTTTAGGGTATTGTTGACGATATTGAACCACTTCAGTCGCTAGCTGAAGTACTTCGTTATAAGCGAGGTTTTCTTGATTAGCTCGATACAGTTCAGTGACTCTGTCGGCATTTGCTCGCACAGTTTCTCGAGCTTGCTGCGCGTCCACTGGCGCAACAAAGAGCATCATAAAGAGAAAAACTGCCGAGAGCTTTAGCACAATATTCACAAGCCTTTACGTCGTTTATTCAAGAAGATAAGCGCATTCTAGCGTGATGACGTTACCAGCATCAATAATTAAAAGTTTACAAGTGGATTAGCTGACGTATAATAGCGGTCGAGCTACTAAAGCTCGTAAAGGCAAATCTAGTGAAAGCTAGAGACGCAAAGTTACCGGTCTAAGGGGAAACCTAGGACAGCGGGACTGCCAAATTTAGATATAGTGGGGGCTTATCTATATTTAGGTATTCTGTTACCTATCCCTGCGGTCAACTTTGCATGCCTTGCCTCTTCTTCTTATTTAGTCATTCTTTTTTAGTAAAAATTTTCCTTATTTTTCTTTTACCCGAAGAAAAACTGTTTGTTCTAAAAAAGAGATGGTTCAAAACCACCACCTCTTTATCTCAGCTTTTTAACAACTTAGGACGAAATTAACTCGCCTTTTTTTCTGCGAGAGTTTTCTTTTCATTGATGTATTGCGCCATTACGGCTTCAAGCATAAAAAGTGGCATAGAGCCATTCGCTAATAAACGATCGTGAAATTCACGAATATCAAAATCAGCGCCTAACTCTTGTTCAGCTTCCTGTCTTAAGCGTTTGATGGTTAGCTCGCCAATTTTGTATGAAAGTGCCTGACCTGGCCACGAAATGTAGCGATCAATTTCTGTTTTAACATTGTGCAAAGACAACGCGGTATTGCTGGCAAGGAAATCCATCGCTTGAGCACGAGTCCATCCTTTAACATGCATTCCTGTATCAACAACTAATCGACAAGCGCGCCACATTTCATACGTTAAGCGACCGAAATTACTATAGGGATCTTGATAAAAACCAGCCTCTAATCCCAAGTACTCAGCGTAAAGGCCCCAACCTTCGCCGAACGCTGAAATATAAGTGCGATTACGGAATTCCGGTACGTTCTCCATTTCTCTAGCAAGCGAGCCCTGTAAGTGATGACCAGGAACGGCTTCGTGAAGCGTCAATGCTTCCAGAACGTAAAGGGGACGTCTATCTAGTCGATAAGTATTTACCCAATAATTACCTGGTTGGTCGTCACGAGAAGGACCTGAATAACGCCCCGTTGTGTATTTAGGTGCAATATTGGCAGGCACTTCAATCACACCATAAGGTGTTCTAGGTAAAGTTTTAAATAGGCTCGGTAATTTAGCGTCCATTTTCTTCGCAATAAAAGACGCCTCTTTTAATAGCTCTTCTGGCGTTTTGGCGTAAAACTGCTGATCTGTTCGCAGAAACTCAACGAATTCTGCAAAGCTTCCTTCAAAGCCTAAATCGTCAATGATCGCCTGCATTTCTGCACGGATACGTTGAACTTCTTTTACACCCACTTGATGCACTTCGTCAGCGCTCATATCCAAAGTGGTAAAGTGTTTTACGCGATTGTCATAAAATGCCTTTCCGTTAGGGAGACTGCTCGCGGCAATATTGTCGCGAGCATTAGGCATGTATTCTTTAACCATAAAGTCGTAGAACTTTTGGTAGCTCGGAAAAACACTCTCATTAATCGCCTGCTTTGCTTTCGCGACTAACATTTGCTGTGTTTCAGCAGGAATGTGCTTAGGCATATTCTTGAACGGCGCGTAGTAACCACTCTCAGTTGCATCTGACTTGATAAATGCGGCAATTGATTCTTCAAAGCCGGCTAATACAATTTTGGGTTGTGTATAGCCTTCAGCTAGACCGAGCTTCATCCAAGCCATTTGTTGATCGAAATAACGTGGAACTTGATTCAAACGACTGATGTAATCGAGATAGTCTTGCTCAGTTTTAAAGCTCACCATACGACTAATAAAGCTCAAATATGCATGAAACCCTGACTCTGCCGTTAACGGCATCAGGTGTTCTTTATTAGTGTAATTATCCAATTGATTTTTAATGCGATAATTAAGCACTGACCAACTAATCTTATTGTCGTTGGTCAGTAAATCAGTATTGATAGCAACCACCTGTTGATAAATTTCACTCAGTTTTTGGTGGTTTAATTTAAGCGTTTCAGGGCTGACATCCGGCAGTTGTGCATTCGTTTTACCGGGTATTGGGTCACCATATGGGCTACTTTGCTTTTCATAATCGTGGTAGAGATCGATAACCGACGCCAATTGATTATTAGCGTCGGGCTTGGGTGTCAAACTACACGCAGTTAGTAGCAAGCACAGAAGCGGTATTAAATATTTCATCGCAGACCCTTATTATTAATTATCACTGCTGACAATTAGCTAATCACTAATTGCATACGATATAAAGTCGCTACCTTATCATTAAACTTAACAATGTTCAGCGCTATAGCGTTAAATAAGGGATATCAAGAGGCACTCAACGTAAGCGTGCGCACTAATTTTCGGCAAACAGACTTTTATTCAACAATTCCAGTAGAAAAATTGCATACAAAGCTAGAAGTTTTCTTTTTTTTCCTAGAGAATGGGAAAGTAATGAATTTTCTAGGGGTGAATCATTGAAACAACATGATTCAATAAAACAAGCTGAAGCAAAACTCGCGAAAGCACTCAAGCTGCTCGCAAAGTGGCGCTTGCCTGCTACCCCGATCAATTATGCTATTGTCTACGAGTACCTCTCTGGTAAAAACTTACCTCTGATCACAAAGCTCGATCAGCATCTTTTCAGTCACGACACTATCGACAATTTCACGCTAGAAGAAATATTTCAACAGCATGTGCTGGGACAAAGTTCGCTGCGTGACAACTTATTTGAAGACGTAGAGTCGGTGACAGGACAGGTTAAGGACGCCTGCATTAAGTCGAGTGTGCATTCTCAGCAATTTGTTGATGCAATTGATAAATCAATTTCGACATTGAGCAGCGCCAGTGATGGCCAAGAACAAGCATTAACAGCGCTGAAATACTCAACTGAACGATTTAAAACTCAACAGCAGAAGTTTGCCGAAGCGCTATTACTGTCGCAGCAAAAAGCCAATGCTTTGCAACGAGAGCTAGCAGAAGCACGAAAAGAAATTTACCTAGACCCGATCACCAATTTGTATAATAAAAAGGCACTCAGTAAACACTTTGATGCGTGGATAAGTGAATCACCAGAAAAACAAATTGCCGCGGTTGTGATTAATGTCGACCACTTTCAAGACTTTAGTGAAAAGTTTGGTTCATTAATTGGTGATGTTATTCTGTCGAAGATCGCCAATAAAATTAGCAACTACGTCGGTGAAAGCGGTTTGCCTGTGCGAACAGGCAATGAAGAGTTTTTTATTCTCCTCCCCGAGGTTGAAAAAAGCATTGCCTCAGAAATTGCTGAAAAGATTCGTCAAGGTGTGGAGAAGATTAGATTTATCAGTAGCAAATCGGGAATTCGCTTACCACAAATGACTATTTCTCTGGGTGTTACTGAACTCAATCCGAAAGAACGATTAGAGTCGCTCATGACTCGCACCCAAAAAGCGCTATCAAACGCCCAATCAAAAGGCCGAAATCAGGTCGCCACTGCGTAGGCCAATATTTACCGATATTGACCTCATACTTCCACTTGACTAGAAAGAAAACTAAGCTGTTAGCGCAACTAACTTGTCTATCGTCTGTTCAGAAAATACTTTGATTCCATGTTCCGTCAGCAGTGCAGCTGTTTTGCCCATGCCGACAATTTTCTTCCCACTAAAATTGCCATCGTAGATGTTGCTGCTGCCACACGAAGGGCTCGACTCTTTCAGCAACGCATAGCGGATGCCATGTTGCTGACATAAATACAAGGCATGCTCCGCACCAAATGAAAATGCCTGCGATACATCTTGCCCGTCTTGGGTAACAACTAAACCATCGCCTTGAATTTCTGCAGGAGCACGGGGTATCGATAACCCCCCAGCAACTTCTGGGCAAACCACTATTAGCCTTCCTTGTTGTTGCCACTTCATGATTGTCGTTTGTTGGAGAGTCTTCGCCTTGCCATCGTAACGCACATTCAAACCGAGCAAACAGCCGCTTATGAGTATTTTTTCCATCGTAAGATAAATCTATTCCGTGTAATTTTCGATTACCTACTAAAACCAGCAAGCAATACCTCTAACGCAGGATGTGCGCTACCGGCTTCCACTTCAATCCAACAAGACTGACTATAGACTTCAAAATTTAAGACAAAGTAGTGCTGATTATATCGAAAACGATAGTTAATTCGGTCTGCACCGGGGATCTCTTCTACTACCTCTGCACCAGAGATTGCTTGCCAACAGATCGCCGCAATTTGCTCGATATCGTCATAATCAAACTCAGGAGTGATGTTCAGTAAAATGCTTTGCTCAGTCGCTTCATACAGAACATTAAAAGTATGGCCATTTGGCTGTAAGGTAAGTTTTTGATTTAACTGCTGCATGATATTTCCAGTGTTTTGCCCCATTCAGGTGAAGGTGACGCGTATTTATGCCATTTTGGCTGTTCGGCAAAAGGGTTCGCTAAAATTTTTTGTAGAGTTTCGAGCTCGCTATAATCACCCTGCTCAGCCCGCTCGATGGCTTGTTGTGCTAGATAATTTCGCAAAATGTATTTTGCATTGTATTGGTTTTGCAGTGCGATACGTTCTTCATCATCCCAGTCGTTGTGTTGCAGTCGCAATCGATAGTTTGCCAACCAGTTAACTAATTGCCGGTGGTCTTCAGCCTTGTCACTCACGAGTAAAGCAAACAATGGCTGACACTGCTCATTTTTTTCATCAGCCAGATGTACGGTGTTGAGCAGTCTAAACGCATTCGTGTAATCGACGCCTTGCTTTTGCAATATTGCTAGCCATTCTCCTAGCAACTTCTGATCTGTTTCCAACCAACGACTCAAACCCAATTTTTGCTGCATAAGTTCGAGATAAGTCTTGATAAAAACAGGTTCGTACTGCGATAACGCCTCGCGAATTTCATCTGTACTAAGCCAATCGCTGAACGTAATCGCCAGCGCATTTAAATTCCATAGGCCTATGCTCGGCTGCTGCTCAAACGCATATCGTCCCGTATGATCAGATTGATTACATATAAACCCTGGCTGATAGTCATCGAGAAACGCAAACGGTCCATAATCTATGGTTAACCCCAGAATCGACATGTTATCGGTGTTCATCACTCCATGCGTAAAGCCATACACTTGCCATTTCGCGACAAGCCCCGCAGTATTATTCACTATCGTTTCTAGCATCGCTAGGTGGGGATTTTCTGTCTTTTTACACGCCGAAAAATATTCCGTTAGACAATAGTCAGCAAGCTGATTGAGTTCCGCCTTTTTTCCGTGATGAAACCAATACTCAAAATGGCCAAAGCGGATGAAGGATTGTGCCGCGCGAGTTACCACTGCACCTTTTTCGATTTGCTCTCGGTGAACATCATGGTCACTAGCTACTAGGCTCAGAGCGCGAGTTGTTGGGATACCTAGAGCATGCATTGCTTCACTGGCTAGATATTCTCGAATTGATGAGCGCAATACGGCTCTGCCATCTCCCATTCGCGAGTATGGTGTGATGCCCGCGCCCTTTAACTGAAGATCCCAACGCTGACCATTTTTGCCAATGACTTCCCCCATGCTGATAGCACGACCATCACCAAGTTGAGAGACAAATTGCCCAAACTGATGCCCAGCGTAGACTTGAGCATGATATGCGCCTCCCTTAGCTTGAACCTTTCCAGCAACAATATCGTTGAAATTCGTTTGATTTATATCATCTTTTGTTAACCCTAACTCTGCTAGCATAGCTGGGCTTATAGTCACCAAATGGCTTCCAATGAGTGGCACAGGCGTGACTTTTTGAGATTGAAACGGCAAATGTTTAACGAGGTGGTTGTCGAATTTGAGCGATAAAACCTTGTGCATGTTTTGACCGTAATAACAGTGAATACTTGTTATAATACTAAAAAAATCAACGACAACTTAGGGCTTTTTCCATATAATCAATTAAGGCTCGGAAATTCTAATCATTTAAGAGAGACAGACATTATGAAAAAAATGACTCTTGCTATTGCAACAGCAGCAATGATGGCAGCGCCAGCATTTGCAGCAGATGTTGCTGCTGGTAAAGCAAAATCAGCCGTATGTGCAGCTTGTCACGGCGCAGAAGGCATTTCAGCTATTCCAATGTACCCTAACCTAGCTGGCCAAAAAGCAGCTTACATTGAAAAGCAATTAAAAGACTTCAAATCTGGCGCACGTAAAGATCCAGTGATGGCTCCTATGGCGATGCCTTTATCAGATGCTGATATCGCAAACTTAGCGGCATACTACGCGAGCTTAAAGTAAGCTAGTCATCTATAGACTGAACTAGTGCACAGTTCACAATGAAAGGACTTACCTTGGCTTGTGAACACAAGGATTAAAAAAAGCGCTCATTAGAGCGCTTTTTTGTTGCCAGTTCCTTTTCTTTCTCTACTATTTATCGACCCGCTTATTGAGCGGCTAAGAAAGCTGTCGCAATATAAAAGTTCTTATCCCATACAACTTCTGTATTCCCTTCTGGCAAATCAAACGCCTGCCACTCGGTGGTTAATTTAAACCACTGCTCTTGCTCTGCACTACCTTTGTCTGAGACTTTGCTAACTAGTTTTGCTTTAATCGCCATATCAAACGTCGACACGGCGTTGCTCCACTTAGCATGAAGCTGATTACCTTTAACGCGATACTGCAGAATCGGTAAGCGACTGTCTCTTAAGTATTGATCAAAGAATGGCGTCAACGCTAAGCCGCTTTGCTCAATAATGAAATCCTCTATCTGTTTGGTCGTCACTGTCTGCTGATAAAATGTTTTACCTAAGCCTCGCAGGATAGAGCGCCATTTTTCGTCATCCTTCACCAACTGGCGCAGCGTATGGAGAACATTAGCCCCTTTAAAATACACATCCGAAGAGCCCCATTGATTAACATTGTATGGACCAATCATAGGTTTATCGTTTTTAATGTTTTTACGCACACCACGCTGATAAGCATAACCAGCTTCTTTGCCATAAAAGTACTCTACAAAAAGTCCTTCTGCATAGGTCGTGAAGCTTTCTTGGATCCAAATATCAGCAACATCTTTGGCGGTGACATTGTTGGCAAACCATTCATGAGCCATTTCGTGAATAATGATGTAATCCCACTTCAAGCCCCAGTCAGAATCGCTCCAGTCCTTGCCTTTGTAACCATTTTTGTAGCCATTACCGTAAGTCACTGAACTTTGGTGTTCCATACCTAAGTAAGGCACTTCAACTAGTTTGAATCCATCCTGATAAAACGCATAAGCACCAAACCAATGTTCAAGGGCTTCCATAGCTCTTACCGCATCTTTGAACTGAACTCGTGCCTTTTCTTCATTTTCTCTCAGCACATAGTAATCCATATCCAAAGTGCCAGCTTCCCCTTGATATTGTTCAGAAAAATTCACGTAGTCAGCAATATTGATATTCACACCATAGTTATTAATTGGGCTTTTTACCTGCCAGTGATAAGTGCGCGTTCCACGTTGCTCGTTTTCTTCAATATTCACCAAACGACCATTCGACACATCCACTAACGGTTGCGGCACTTCAATGTGCATATCGATACCGCGGTCAGGTTCATCGTAACCATGATCTTTATTCGGCCACCAGATGCTGCTGCCAATACCTTGATTTGCTGTCGCTACAAATGGCATACCGGAACTGTCTTCAGCCCAAGTAACACCACCATCCCACGGAGCATTCTTAGCAATATGAGGTTGTCCTTCAAACTCGACAGTAAGTTGATATTCCTCACCTATCGTCTGTTCAGTATTAAGCGAAATGAAGTAGCTGTAGCCTTTCGACGTAACCTCCAGCGTTTGACCATTTTGTGAGGCACTCACTAGCTTCATCGGCGGTTGCAATTCTATTTGAAAGTCTTTGCTCTCTGAAAGCACTCGGTAACTTACCGTATTTTTACCAGCAAAACGCTTTGCTTCGATATCAACAGCAACATGCAACTCATAGTGCATCAGGTCCCACCAAGCGCGCTCGGGCGTTACGCTGCCTCGCAGACGACTTTGCTCCTCAGCAGAGATGTTACTTTCTGCTTTTACAGGTTGAGCGAAAAGGCTCGCCAACAGCAATAGCCCCAATAAAAGCGCTTGCGTTGCATGTCTTACGTTCATCAATGACCACGTCCTAACATTCGTGATATTCATTAAGAAATCTCTTTTTTATATATTTTTGTGGCAGGTGTTTTACCACACTTGCACTCATTTTCCGATACTGTAGAATCGCATTCGTGCTTTTATGACGCAGTTCATAGTTAAACCACGTCAAAAGCACAAGAACTTGTCGGAGTGCCTAAAGGCTGAGATCGCGTAAGCGGGATCCGTAGAACCTGATCAGCGTAATTGCTGCGAAGGGAACAAGTGCGAAGCAGCACCCGTGTGTCTGCTCGCCCTGTTATCACACCTTAGAGCTCCGCCTATTTGTAACTATCAACAGGTGAGAGACCATGAGTTCATTATCTCGACGCGAGCGCCGCGAAAAAGCGCAAGCATTTATCAACAACGTTTCTGGGCAAAGCTACCCAAATTCAAACAAAGTATACGTACCGGGTAAACTGCACGACATCCAAGTGGCGATGCGTGAGATCACAGTTGGCGATACATTCGTCGGTGGTACCGAGCAAGATCCAATATTTGAACCAAACGAACCGGTCAGAATTTATGACAGCTCTGGCGTTTATACTGATCCCGATGTCACCATTGATGTTCATCAAGGCTTACCCAAACTAAGAGCTAATTGGATCGCACAACGCAATGACACAGAACAGCTCGATGGCGCGACATCTGGATACAGTCAACAGCGATTGGCAGATGATGGCTTAGACCATATCCGCTTCGACAACTTACCTAAAGTACGCCGTGCAAAAGCAGGACAAAACGTAACCCAGCTACACTACGCTCGCCAAGGCATTATTACGCCGGAAATGGAGTACATCGCGATTCGCGAAAACACCAAACGTGCCGAAATGAAAGATGAAATTCTGGCTCAGCAACACAGTGGTGAGAGCTTTGGTGCTATCGTTGGCTCAAGCGATATGCCAGTAGAAATCACGCCTGAATTTGTGCGTCAAGAAGTTGCTGCGGGCAGGGCGATCATTCCTAACAATATTAATCATCCTGAATCTGAGCCAATGATCATTGGTCGCAATTTCTTGATTAAAGTGAATGCAAATATTGGCAACTCTGCTGTTACTTCATCAATTGAAGAGGAAGTGGAAAAGTTAGTGTGGGCAACGAAATGGGGCGCCGATACCGTGATGGATCTATCTACAGGTCGCTACATTCACGAGACAAGAGAGTGGATCATCCGCAATTCGCCAGTGCCAATCGGTACCGTACCTATCTACCAAGCGCTCGAGAAAGTTAATGGGGTTGCTGAAGATCTCACTTGGGAAGTTTTCCGCGATACACTTATCGAACAAGCTGAGCAGGGCGTTGATTACTTTACGATTCATGCTGGTGTCTTATTGCGTTACGTACCTATGACAGCCAAACGTGTGACGGGCATTGTGTCTCGCGGTGGCTCAATCATGGCGAAATGGTGTTTATCCCACCACAAAGAAAATTTCCTATACACCCACTTTGAAGATATTTGTGAAATCTGTAAGCGTTACGACATCGCGTTTTCATTGGGAGATGGCTTACGTCCTGGTTCAATCGCTGACGCTAATGACGAAGCACAATTTAGCGAACTACACACCTTAGGTGAACTGACAAAAATCGCGTGGAAACACGATGTACAGGTGATGATCGAAGGCCCTGGTCATGTGCCACTCCATATGGTTAAAGCCAACATGGAAGAACAGCTAAAACATTGCCATGAAGCACCGTTTTACACGTTAGGTCCACTAACAACTGATATTGCTCCTGGTTATGATCATATTACTTCAGGTATCGGGGCAGCAAACATCGGTTGGTACGGCTGTGCCATGCTCTGTTACGTAACACCGAAAGAGCATTTAGGCCTACCCAATAAAGAAGATGTCAAAGAAGGTCTTATCACCTACAAAATTGCTGCCCATGCAGGAGATTTAGCGAAAGGTCATCCAGGGGCACAAATTCGCGACAACGCCCTATCAAAGGCACGTTTTGAATTTAGATGGCACGACCAATTTAATCTCAGTTTAGATCCAGAAAGAGCACGTGAATATCACGATGAAACACTGCCGCAAGAGTCGGGAAAAATTGCTCATTTCTGTTCGATGTGTGGACCTAAATTCTGCTCGATGAAAATCACTCAAGACGTGCGTGATTATGCTGCCAAACTAGAAAGTGAAGCCACTATTTCCATTAAGTTAGTTGATGAGACCATTACCGTTGACCATGAAGCTCTAGAGCAAGGCATGGCAAAAAAATCTGCCGAGTTCAAAGCCAGTGGCAGCGAAATCTATCATCAAGCGAAATAATAGGGCTCGGTGCGATGACAACTATTGCAATTGTCGGTGCCGGATTAGTAGGGCGTTTACTTGCTTGGCAGCTCGCCAAGCAAGGACAACGTATCTGCTTATTCGATAAAGACAGCAAATCAGGGCAAGACAGTGCTGCATACACCGCAGCGGGCTTGCTTACTCCATTTGGTGAATCTCTTAGTTGTAGTCGAGACATAGTGCGCGCTGGCCAAGCGGCAATGCCGCTATGGAAGCAGCTAGTCGCCGAGTTAGAGAGCCCTGTAGAGCTCTATAGTCAGGGCTCGATTTGCGTTAGCCATGCGCAGGATTGGGGTGACTATCAGCGTTTTTGCCAGCATATTTCGCAACATTTTCCTGAAGCAAACTTAACGCACCTGGATAGCACGAAATTGCAATCGTTAGCACCAGCGTTGGCAGGTAGATTCGAGCGCGCTGCTTTCATCGAATCGGAAGGGGCAATTGATAATCATCAATTGCTAACAGCTTTAGCCATTGAACTCGAAAAGCTCAATGTTGAGTGGCGAGAGAAAACAAATGTCGTTGCCATTGAACATCAAACGGTTATCACAGACCGCAGAGAGCACTTTGATTATGTTATAGATTGCCGAGGTGTTGGTGCTAGCCCAGTCTTTTGCGATAGCGACGAAGCTCGTGAACAAGATATTTCAATGCTAACTGATTTACGCTGCGTACGTGGCGAAGTATTACACCTTTTCGCACCAGAGGTCGATATAGAGCAACCAGTTCGGTTGATGCACCCAAGGTACAAACTCTATCTTGCACCCAAAAGTCGAAAGGGTCATTACGTCATTGGTGCTACCGAAATTGAAAGCAGTGATATGTCACCAGTGACGGTTCGCTCATCGCTAGAGTTGCTTTCAGCGGTTTACAGCCTGCACTCAGGTTTTGCTGAAGCGCAGGTTATTAAGCAACTTAGCCATTGTCGTCCAGCGTTTGCTGATAACGAGCCTAAGATATTCGTTAGAGATAAGCTCATGCAAATTAATGGCCTATATCGTCATGGTTACTTGCTCGCACCAGTTGTTCTGCAATCCGCGTTAAGCGCGATTGAAACCTACTGGTCACCCGCGCTAACCAGTCACTCTCATCAAAACGACGCTTTATTTCAAGACAACTGTTCCTTAAACCCCAGCAGAACCTTACAACAAAACAAAACCTCCCAATACGACAGGGTCTTCCAAGCCAAGAAGATGTGCCCAATAAGTAAAAGCTTTGCACAGCAAATAACCCATTCCCCAGAGGGACAAGATGTATGATCACGATTTCTATTAACGAACAAAAGTACAAATTTTACGAGCAAATCACGCTAAGCGAAGCACTCACTCGCTATTTTGAACATGAATCAAAGCCAACAGTCTTCGCCTTAGCTGTAAACCAAAACTTCGTTCCACAAACACAATATGCCAACCACCAGCTGTCTTCTGGCGATATTGTTGATATTTTCTCGCCGATTCAAGGAGGGTAAACCATGTCACTCAATATTTATGGCAGCGAACTGGACAGCCGCTTACTCATTGGCACTGCTCTGTACCCGAGCCCTGAGATTATGAAAGCATCGGTGATAGCATCCAAGGCAAAAGTGGTGACATTATCGCTAAAACGTCAATCGCCCATTTTAGGGAGTAAGCAAGGAAGTGGGCTAGAAAGTGGACAAGGCGGTGGCCAAGCTATTTGGCAATATATTCAATCACTTGCAAGTGAACATGAGATTAAGTTACTACCGAATACCGCTGGCTGCAAAACCGCAGATGAGGCCTACACCCTAGCTCAAATGTCGCGTGAGCTTTTCGGCACACCATGGGTAAAATTAGAAGTGATTGGCGATGATTACAACTTGCAACCTGATCCCATTGAACTGCTCGATGCTTGCAAGCGCTTAATCGCCGATGGCTTTCAAGTTTTACCTTATTGCACAGATGATCTTGTATTGTGCCAACGACTGTATGACCTAGGTTGCCAAGTAATAATGCCATGGGCATCCCCCATAGGCACCGGTAAAGGCTTGCTAAACCCATACAACCTTACTACCATCCGCGAAAGATTACCAAAAGCGACGCTCATTATTGACGCTGGCATTGGTAAGCCTTCAGATGCTTGCCAAGCTTTGGAATTGGGGTATGACGGTGTGCTACTTAACAGTGCGGTAGCGCTTGCCAGCGATCCCGTGACCATGGCTCAAGCATTTGCATATGCGGTTGAAAGCGGCGAACTCGCTCGTTCAGCTGGCTTAATGCCAGAGCGACAAACGGCACAACCTAGCACGCCAACACTCGATACACCTTTTTGGCATCAAACGACTTAGTTAAGCAAAGATCACAATAGGGCATTAACAACTTTTATGAGAAAACATAAACCAATTGTTTGGAGCATTTCAGGACACGATCCATCTGGCGGCGCTGGCATAAGTGCTGACATCAAAACACTGCAATGTTTTGGGGTTGAGAGCTGCGCCCTTATTACCGCAAACACAGTGCAAAATGCAGAAGAGCTAGTGTCGGTTAATCCCATTCCTGTTTCTTTGCTCGAAAAACAGTTTCAAGCGCTTGTTGAGGATAAAGTTCCCGATGCTCTAAAAATAGGTATGCTCGCCAATGATGAGCAAATCCATTGGCTTATTGAGAAAATTGATACGCTTAAAAATGATAATGAAACACTGATTGTCGTGTACGATCCTGTAGCTGCCGCTAGTGCAGGCGGCGCAATTACAGAAGTCACCAAAGATGCATTACTCGCTTTGTTTGCAGCCGTCGATGTTGTCACGCCCAACATGTCAGAAGCTGAAAAGCTAACGGGGATTTATTTAGCAGCGGTTGATGACATCGCAATTAAATTTCATCAGATGCAGGTAGACCGTGTAATCATCAAAGGTGGCCATACCGATGATGACGAGTGTATCGATTATGCCTACCAATTTGACGGTAGCGATGCTTCACCACAAAAGTTTGCCGTCAAAACAGATAAAGTATTTACCGACTACTCTCATGGCGGTGGATGCTGCTACGCCTCTAGCATTACAGCATTGCTCAGCAGAGGATACTTACTGCGCGACGCCATTACGCTCGCAAAAGCTTTTATGTATCAAGGATTAAAAGCTAACGAAGGGCGTATTCAATATTACGGCTCATTCGAAGTCACCGAGTTTCCAACAAAACCAGAAATCTTCCCTACAATTTGCTCAGCACATTTAGAACATCAATGGGCGAATAGCAGGGTAAATCAACTGAGTTTTCAGTCTCTAGAACTAGGTGGTGAGAAGCTTGGCCTTTACCCCGTTGTAGACTCAATTGAATGGTTGGCAAAAATATTGCCGCTTGGATTAAATATTATTCAGTTGAGAGTAAAACACCTTGAAGGAAATGCGCTCGAAGACTACATCGCACGTGCTATAGAATTGGCTCGAAATACTCAGACGCGTTTATTTATAAACGACTATTGGCAACTGGCGATTAAATATAATGCCTACGGTGTACATTTGGGTCAGGAAGATCTAGCAGCAGCTGACTTAGGTGCAATTGCAGATGCGGGTATTCGTTTGGGCATTAGCACACACGGCTGCTATGAGTTTTTGTTGGCGAAACAACTGCAACCCAGCTACCTTGCAATCGGTGCGATATTTCCGACGCAAACTAAAGATATGACAGGTCAGATTCAGGGCGTTGAAAACCTTGCACATATGCTGGCACTAGCCGGCGATATTCCTGTGGTAGCGATAGGTGGCATTAACTTAGATACAGCTAAGCGGGTCGCCAAGACAGGAGTTGATAGCATCGCCGTAGTAACAGCTATCACGCAGGCACAAAACTATGCACAAAACTATGAAAGTGCAGTCAGTTCACTAAAAGCGATTATAGAAGAAGCCCAATAAGTTAGCCTAGTAAAAGCAGATAAAAACGAATGGTAGCGAGGTTATTTAGTCAAACTAGCTAACTAAATAACCTTGCTATACTGCACCGCTAGTCTTTTTTGGACGCCAATCGAGGCGACCATGAAAGCCAAGCTTTATCCGCCTTTTCATGAAGAGTGAAGCGTGAACCTTGCTGAGCTTCCTCAATCTCAGCAACTTCAGGCGTTGCAAACGCGATTCCACCCGCGAGCAAGCTCTCAATTGACTCACTCGATATTTGCACGCCAGAGAACAATCCTGCATCAATCTGAACGCCGCTGGTATTCCAGAACTTACTGCTTGGTGAAACTAAATGCGCATGCTGCTCGGCAATGTTGATAAATACCTCCACTTTGTCTGCTTGCTCGGACAATCCAACACCGATAACTTTGCCTACAGGTACTTGTCGATAGAGAACGGGATTACCCACACGCACAGAACCTAACTTAGCAGTAGCAAGACTGAGATTTAAGCCATAGGGCAACTGTTCAAGCACTGGTGGAATATCTTCGGCGATAAACTGGGAATGTAACTCGCCTATATGAGCTTTCGTGCTGCTATTTTTCTGGCCCTTATTTTTGTGACTCTTATTTTTATGACTTAGATGACTAACATCACTTGGCATCACACCAACATAGCCACCTGTTAGCAATTCTCCTATATGACGATTATCCACCAAGCCGATAGACGGCTGCACTAACCAGAATTTCGTCCCTTGTTGTGCGAAGCGCTTACCAAAGTCGTTTAGCAAGGCGTGGGCAGTCATCCCGTGATGTTGCTCATCAAAGGTAAGTCGCTCAATATGTCCAAGTTTTTGTCCCTGATATTTCAACAACATACCTTGGCGTAAACCATCGGTTTCATTAAAACGAATCTGAATAGCAAGACCTGCATTTTCGGCATGAATAGCATTTTCGTATAGCGAAAAGACACTACCTTCAGCTACATAAGCCTCTGATGCATCAAGCTCTTCTGCCGCCGCCGATGTTGCATTTTCTGAGGAGTTGTAAGCTGGTGGCTTAATTTTTGGCGCATTGTATTCTGGCAGACTGTATTCTGGTGGATTATAAAGTGATATTCCGCCAGTAAGCAGGGCATCGACAGATTCTGTTTTGATGGCAAAGTTAGAGAGGCCGCCATCAACCGTAACCCCACTTGCTGCATAGAAGCGGCTTGTCTGTTTTACAATGCCTTGATGTTCCTCGTCTATCGTAATATTGAACAGCACTTGCTCTCGATCATCGCTCAACGCGACACTATCTACTTGGCCTATATTGATGCCACGATAACTTACCGCACTTCCAGGGTTAGCTGCTCTCCCATGTTCAGCCTGTAACGCTAGTTGCAAGCCTCGGCTATTTAAGTTGCGTGCAGGCGGCGTGCTAGTGGCAATAAACTGTCCTTGCTGAGCTCCTTGCCCCGCATTCACCGCAAAGTAAGGACCGCCAAATAAGGCTTCGGTATCAGTTAAGCCTGCTAGCGATAAATCAGCTTTTACCAGCCAAAATTGACTACCACCATTGAGCACAAAATCGAATTCAGGCTTAACCCCTGCGGTTAGGTGTGCACGTCCATCTTTATGAGTAATCTCATGAATACTACCAATGGTTTCACCGCGATAAATGATGCGTGTGCCTTTTCGCACATGCTGTGCAGACGACATCACCAACTCAAAGCTTGAACGCTGTTTGGCAACGTGCTGATGATGATAGAGCGTAAACCGATCACCGTTAGTCGCTTTTCCAGCGTTTTCACCTATACCTTTATCAAACGCAATGCCGCCTTTAAGTACTGCTTGCACCGACTGAGCTTGTAGCGCAAAACCTCTCAAACCACCGGTGAAACGAAAGCCGCTAGCGTTCCAAAATCGGCTATCACTGCTCACATAACCCTGGTATTCAGGTTCAATAAAGATATGCACAAGAAATCTATTGGGTCCTGTATTTTCAATAGCTTGTACTGTACCCACTTGCTGTTGTTGGAAATAAACACCAAGGCCAGCATGCAGCGAGCGAATATTTTCAGTCGTTAACACCAGATGTAGCCCAGGCTCTGAATACTTGTAAGCTGGCTTTTGGCTATATACTGTAAACCTGTCTGTTGGCTCTCCGTCTGGTGACGGACGAACACCAATTTGCGCTCCGGTAAGCAGTCGATGCATATTCGTGACACCGCCTAAATCAAGAGTAGGTGCTTCAATGAAAAACTCGGTATCTGACGTTAAATAGGGCTTAACTCTCGGGTTTATGTTGGCTATTGCCTGTATCTGGTGAGTATCAGAATTAATATCAGTAAAACTTGCTAATTTACCGACCGTAACCCCTTGATAAACAATTGGTGCACCGACATCAAGACCTGCATCCCACGCCAGATCAAGTGTAATGTTATGGCCCATCTCAGCAGCTTGAAAGTTTTCGAACAATTTATACTCTTTACCATTTTGCGCTGCTGGTTGTGGTTTCTCAAAGCTAGAAGTATCAAACGAAATACCGCCAGACACTATGCTACTTATCGATTCGGTTTGAATTTGCACGCCAGACGCTAACGAGCCACTGATATTGAAACCACTGGCATTCCAAAAGCGGCTATTTTCTTTGACTAAATGAGCATGTTCAGGCTTTATAAATACGTTTATGCGCATGAGGTCTTGCTCATCATCGTATTTGTAGCCAGAGACAAACCCGACTTCCATTTGCTTAAAAAGCACTGGCGAATTTTTTGCGATAGAGCCGAGCGTATTTGTAGTGAGCTCTATATGTAAGCCTTCAATGTGAATATCTAGCGGCGGTTCTTCATCAAGTCCAATAAAGTGTCGTTTGGGATTACCTTCGTTATCAAAGTCTGGCACCATATTGATATAACTGCCTGACAACAATGTATCTAAGCCCTCGATACCACTGAGGGATACATCTGCAGTGACATACCAAAATTTAGTTTTATCTGAAATATAATCTTCAGACTCAGCAATCATTTCAACTTCAACAATAACACCTTGAAGATCTTCAGCGACGTCTACATCTTTGACCATGCCCACTGTTAAACCGCGGTATCTAACTTCAGTTTTACCAACAACAATACCGTTGGCATTGTCCAATTCAATGGTAATAAATACACCGCGCTCGGCGATAGCTTTCGCCAACAACCATCCACCAAAAATAAGGGCTATCAGAGGTACTAGCCAAACAGCCGAAATTCCTTCTCGCTCGACAATGTGTAGCATAGACTCTTTATTGGCTTGTACTTCACTCATTCCGATTCGGTATCCTGTATTTATTATCCCAAAGTAAACGGGGATCGAAGCTCTCTGCAGCAAACATGGTAAATATCACCATAAGGGTAAAATACGTAATACCTGCACCAGCTTCAATAGACGTTAAAAAACCAAGTTTTACGACTGCAGCCATCAAGGTGACAACAAAGACATCTAACATCGACCACGGCCCTAAAAATTCAACGAGAAAATAGAGGCGAGTGCGCTGTTTCGACTTTAACCCTTCACCTTCCCTCACACCCATCACCAGAATCACTAAACCCAAAATTTTCGCTAAGGGCACGATGAAGCTAGCAATAAATACAATGACAGCAACGGGATACATACCCAAGGTGATAAATTTGGCGATGCCTTCCAAAATAGTAGATGCTTCTGTTTCTCCGAGTGTTGTGACTACCATAATAGGTAGCATGTTAGCTGGGATAAACATGACTAAGGCAGCAATCGTCCACGCAATCGTATATTCAATGCTTTTCGGCTTCCGCTGATAAAAATAGGCATGGCAACGGCTACAACGATGACGCCCAGAAACTGCGGGGTTCAACTTATGACATCGCGGGCAAATACTTAGACCAGAAGATCTCGCAGTACTACTCATCAACATGATGCTCCAAGTAATGCCAAATGTAGTGATGATCCAATGTTACGGTAACAAGCGTTGAACATAATTGTAGAAATACAAAAGCAGCAAAACCATAGCCAATAGATAAATCAGCCATATCAACGAGCTTGTACATAGAAACTACAACACCTAAGACAAACACATGCAACATGGTCCAACTGTCTAAATGATGGTATGAACGGAAGAATTTCATTAACGCAGGCTTAGGGCGTTTGCGCTTAATTGACCACGTAAGATAAAACGCACCGGATAACTTAATCAGCGGAATCGCGGCGGTAAACAAGAAAACCGCAAACGCAATCAACCAGTAGCCGCGATCAAAAAGATGGAGAATACTGTCAAATAGTGATGCTTGATGGTAAAAACCAACAAAACCAACGCCGATAATAGGCAAAAAAATCGCGGGTAGAGCGACAATCAAGCCAGCAACTGCAAGGGCAAGTGTGCGTTCTATTGAATTCTGTTTGAACGCCATGATTTTACTACCACAGCAATGGCAAAGTACCTTTTGCCCCTCATGAACACGAGGAGAATAGGCAAGCGTGTCACAGCGTGGACAAGCAAGCACCTGCCCCGAACTTTCCGTAAGAATGCTCATACGTAGTTTCAGTCATGTTTTTACTAAGTGTATGAGAAGACGAGGCTTAATGCCAAAGATACGTTTGAAGAATCAGCAATTATTTATCTTAATTAATTTACTCAGGCAATAAAAAAGGAGGCTTAAAGCCTCCTTTCTCGAAAAGTCTTAGTTCACTTATAGTGACTTAAGGAACTCAGTCAAGTTAGCAATATCTTGGTCAGTTAATTTAACTGCGATATTCTGCATCATGCCGTTCATATCGTTTGCACGAACGCCTGAGCGGAATTGCTCTAACTGAATCTTAATGTATTCACCGTGCTGGTTAACAAGCGCAGGGAATTTCGCTGCTTGCATACCTTCACCTGACGGGCTGTGGCAAGCTGCACATGCTGTAATACCGCGCTCTAAGTCACCACCAAAGTATAACTTACGACCCGCTTCGTTCACTGTTTCAGGCTTAGCAACTTTAGATGTTGTTTGGCTAGCGAAGTAAGCAGATAAGTTTTTCATGTCTTCATCAGAAAGTGCAGCAACCATACCTGCCATTACAGCGTTATTGCGAGCACCTGACTTGAATTCTACTAACTGCTTGTAGATGTAGCTTTCATGCTGACCAGCAATTTTCGGGTACATCGCAATTGTTGAGTTACCGTCTGCAGCGTGACACGCTACACAAGTAGCAGACTTGGCTTTGCCTAATTCGATATCGCCAGTTACCACTGCAACCGCTTTTGTTTTCTTGGCAACAACGTTAGCCACTGCTGAAGGATCTTTTAAGTAAGCACCTAAGTCAGCAATTTCTTGCTCAGTTAACTGACCAGCAAATGAAGACATTGCGTAGTTGTTGTCACGAGCGCCTTCTTTAAACTGTGTTAATTGCTTTTCGATGTATTCAGGGTGCTGTTTAGCAAGGTTAGGGTAAATTAATACGTCGCTTGCACCTTCTTTGCCGTGACAACCGATACATGCACCAATTGCGCGAGCTTCATCACCATTTTCGTATAAGTATTTACCAGCTGCTGCATCACCAACAATTGCAGCTGGAGCTGCTACTGCTGCAGTTTCATCGCCAGCTGCCGCACCGCCTTCACTTGGTGAAATCGGCTGACTCGCAAAGTAAGCACCTAAATCTAGCATGTCTTGCTCTGATAAACCTGCTGCCATTGGTGCCATTACCGCATCGCTACGAGTGGAGCCATCTTTAAACGCTTTTAATTGCTTAACAATGTATTCTGCGTGTTGGCCAGCTAGGTTAGGGTAAGTATCAACAGCACTGTGACCTGTTGCACCGTGACATGCCGCACATGTTGCCGCTTTCGCTTTACCAGCTTCTGCATCGCCTTGAGCGTTTGCTGTTGCTAGCATACCTAAGCCCAAAACAAGTGATACGATAACTTTTTTCATCGAATGCTCTCTGCTTTATTTTTTGCTTTTATATCTATGTAAAAAGCAACGTGCTTTTTACACTGTAAATTTGGTTGTTAGAATAATCGCGACATTTTACACGAATATTTGCTTTGTGTAACAGCCTAGCACATAAAAACCTATAAAAATTCAGGTTATTTAATCACTAACTTGTCAGACCCCCTCGAAAAAACGCTATAATAGCCGCATATCAATCTAGGGAAATTCAACGTGTCCGAGCAAGTTATCAATTTAAACCAAGCAAAATTTACCATCAGTGCCCCTGACATTCGTCGCCTTCCTGACGATACAGGCGTAGAAGTTGCTTTTGCAGGACGCTCAAACGCTGGTAAATCTAGTGCGTTGAACACGTTAACACGTCAAAAAAGTTTAGCACGTACCAGTAAAACGCCAGGCCGCACACAATTGATCAACGTATTTGAAATTGCAGAAAACAAGCGCCTAATTGATTTACCTGGTTATGGTTTTGCCAAAGTACCACTCGAAATGAAAAAGAAGTGGCAAAAAGCGCTAGGCGAATATTTAGAAAAGCGTGAATGTTTGCAAGGTCTTGTAGTACTTATGGACATTCGCCACCCGTTAAAAGACCTAGATCGTGACCTTATCGAATGGGCAGTTGATAGCGACCTACCTGTTCTTTGTTTACTGACCAAGTCAGATAAATTGTCGCAAGGTAAAGCGTCAGCAGAAGTGCTGAAAGTGAAAAAAACGCTCGCATCACTTAACGGCAATATTAAAGTGCAAGCGTTCTCGTCGTTAAAACGCACTGGCTTTGATCAAGCCAACCAAGTTATATGCAACTGGTTTGCTGATGATGAAGTAGTCGAGACTGCTGAAGCAGAATAAGCCAAGAAATTCAGGCAAGTGTAACGTTTCAAGAAACTGGGAAAGTTCCTTCTTAGCGAACTTTCCCCTACACTCATAACTTTAGTATTTATAAAAACAATAAGATATGAGTGCCGACCGTTTTATCCCCTTCAGAAAACACGACATTATCGATATGTGCTCAGATGAATTTCATGAGCAGTCTGACAAAAATTCGTTCCAGCAGCTTTGTGAGATCCTCGCGAGTCTTATTCATTTCAAATACCATGCAACACTCGAAGCGCTTAAAAACGATTACGCGCCTTTCGACCCTAATAGCGACACGCGACAGCTAACACCCTTTAGCAAAACACAAAAAGCACAGTGCCAAGAGCGCTTCGCTGACAATTTCGCCAAGCTCCTTAATGCTGCCAATTTTGAACGTGTAACCGAGCAGGACCTTCAAGACGCATTAACTGAAGAATCACTATTTAAAGTGCGACTCGAGGTTGAGTTTGATGACTTTGAGCAAGTGGTATTTTATCGTCGTGGCGAATCTCAGCTAAAAGAGACGCTTTCCACTCTGTGGGGGCTACGCAAGCAAGCCATTCAATTTACCAACTACGATCGCGTTGCAGTATTTATTACTTTTAAAGACAACGCTCATTTCGAACAAAAACAGAAAGTGCCTCTGGGCTTTGAACCCGGCTCTACCATTGTAAAACTCTTCCAGAACGTTCCCAAAGCGGATTTAGAAATGCTGTTTCCAAACAGCGAAGTGCGAATGCGCAAAATAGATAAAGTTATTATTGGTACATCTGCTGCCGTTGGCGGTGCTGTAGTGTTAGTGACAAAACTAGGCGCATCACTTGTCTTATTAGCAGCTCTGTTTGCATTTTGGCTTGGTTTTCGTAGTGATGAAGTTGAAATGACACGCCAACACGTTATTTCGCTTGGTATTGGCTTAGGTGTATTTGGCAGCTTTGTTTTTAAAGAATGGAGCAAATTTAAGAATCGTAAAATTAAGTTTATGAAAGCGTTATCTGACAACCTATATTTCAAAAATTTAGACAACAACGCTGGTGTATTTCATACCTTAATTGACGCAGCAGAAGAAGAAGACTTTAAAGAAGCTATTTTGGCCTATACCTTCTTGTTGAAACGTCTAGAGGGACAAACGGCAGAACAAATTGATCAACAAGTTGAGCTATGGTTTAAAGAAAAGTATCAATGCAATTTAGATTTTGAAATATCAGATGCGCTCGAAAAACTTGTGGATCTATCATTAGTATCGAAGCAGGGCGATATGTATAGCGCAATATCTTTACCTAGCGCGAAACAAGAACTTGATAAGCAATGGGACGGTATTTTTGATTACAACAAGTAAATTTTAGACGAAAAAAAACCGGTGATACAAGTATCACCGGCGTATTTAGCTATGGGGAAAGCTAGAATATACAAAATTATTACAACAGGCGTTCACAAGGAACGATTTGAATTATAGAGTACCTACTCTATAAAAGTAAAGTACTTACTCTAAAAGGTTTACGTTTTTATTCTAATTGTGCGTATTTTGTACATTCAGTTGCTTTGAATACCAGAAATCTAAAACCTCAGTATACTCTGCAGGTAAAATATGTCCGGAGTCGTGCACAACCCTAATTTTCGAATTACTGCTAATTGCGTCAAAAAGATTGGCAAACTCTGAGTCTGTCGAGTACTCATCCTTGTTTGCGGTTATTAGTAGCACATCCTTTCCTTGAAGGAATGGAGCTGCTTTTGCCGGAGATACGATCGCGTTGGTCGTTTCCACATTTGGAGGAACGATGCTTACAACGTTACTGATGCGATCATCAGCAGCACTCAGTAATAATGCCATTTGCGCTCCCATACTGTATCCAACTGTGTAGACAGGCATCCCTTCAAACTGCGGTTGTTCTGCAATCCAATTAAGCAGTAATTTATAATCCTTAACGGTATTCGTGATCATCTTGTCGTAAGCAGCCCTGTCGCCAGCGCGAAGGTCGGTGATTATTTTGCTAAGGGGTAACTCTTTGCTCTTACGTGACCCGTGAAAACGGGCATCTGCAGCTATTACTGCGAAGCCTTTTTCATTGGCTATCGTTGTAATTTCATTTGATTTCGTGATCGTTGGTCTGCCGTTTATTTCAGCATTCCACCAGCGAGGGAAACTGCGTCCCATTGCATGTAATGCAATAAGCACTGGGTATTTATCTTGCTTCGCATTCGGGTAACCAATTTGCCCATTGACTACTTCGCCATCAAAGCTTTTAAAGCTAAAGCTTTGGATACCGCTGATACGCTCCTGCTGTATTTCAAGATTCGGCGTATCTGAGGTTTGATAGGCTGAAATAAAAGGGTTTTCTGCTGCCAGCACTGACATTGACAATGCACATGATAAAAGTGTTGTAGTGATGTATTTAGTCGTGTAATTCATAAATGTTCTCCAATCTGAAGGAGTACACTAGGTGAATACAGGTGAAATAAATGTGAAACTTTTGATTGAAGCGGTGCTTATCGTGAAATTTAGACGCAACCAGTGCTCGAGCTTTAATTAAATGAGTTAAGCATTGGGTTATGCCCAGCTCTGCATCTGACTATTTTGGCGTATTAGCTGTTCCAGAATGCCATATTTTATGAGACATCTTTCGTATGTTTTTCCTTTTCTACTGCATCAACACCTTCATCTAAACTCTCTTTTTGGGCTGCGTTAACTTTATATTCCTTTAACAACATATCCTCGACCTTTTTAACGTAAACATCGGAATTCTTTTTTGTGGAAGTCGAATGATCGCTATGAGTCCCAAACAAATTTAACCATCGGTCGGTTTTATGGCCGAATGCCATCAGCTTTCTTAAATAGTAATCAGGTTTTGAAGGGGAAAACAGTAAGCCTGCTACTGCAGCCATAATCGATACCGGACTTAGAAACACATCTCTCATGCCGTCGCCCAACAGCTTAACCTGAAATACTAAAGTATCTCTGACCACCTGAGTTTTATTGGAACGTTGCCTAGCTAAAGGCGTTGCCCGCGGCTCATTCGACTCTTCCATTGTTTGCAAACTCCTTAACGACATTGTCACCAGCAACTTTCATATACATAGTGTTGCTATCGGTATAAAGCGATAAATTAGATGTAGTATTTTCTATACCATTTCGATGGTAACTGAAAGTGATACAGAGTAATAGCTTATGGGCGAAGTGAAATGCAGGTTAGATGATAGAATCGATTTGATTTGAGAAGTAGGAAAGCGGCAAAATTATGCCACTCCCCTTATTTGCCAACTACAGATGTTAATCACAAGCTCGCATGCGGTCCAAAGACTTCATAGTGAATGCGATCCTCCGAAACGCCCAGCTCTACTAGGCTGGCTTTAGCGAACTTCATGAACCCAACGGGGCCACATAAATAGAAATCACCTGTTGTCGTTGGGAGTTCAACTTGTGAAAACTGCATAAAGCCATTGAACGTCTGGTCACCATCTCCTTGTTCATTGTTATACCAAGTGTAATGTTGCCATCCGTGCTGTTGGCATACCTCAGCAGTATGTTGTCGAAAAGAGTGCTGCGCTTTGTTTTCGCAGGCATGTAAATACATCACAGGCTCTTGATAGTGACTCTTAGCAAGAGTATCAAGCATTGCTTGCATTGGAGTAATCCCAACACCTGCTGAGATTAGAACGACTGGCGCTTGTTTGTCAGCAAAAAAGAAGTCTCCCGTTGGTGCATGTAAATCGACAATATCCCCTACACTTAGGTGATCGTGCAGATAATTGGACATCACGCCAGCGTGCTCGCCAAGTTCACGCTTTACAGAAATGCGATAGCTTTTGCCATTCGGCGATGTCGATAATGAGTACTGACGTATTTCGATATAGTCGGATGTCGACGGTTTAATTTCTATGCCTAGATATTGCCCTGGATTGAAATCCATCACTGGCTGCTGATCAATGGGCTCGAACACAAAACTGGTGACTAATTCGGATTCATTCACTTTCTCTACCAACCCGAAAGCCCTTTTACCGCGCCAGCCACCCATTGACGATTCACGGAATGTGTAAAGCTCTTCTTCGCGATTGATAAACAAATTGGCTAGAACGCCATAAGCTGTTGTCCAAGCTTCTTCAACGGCTTTTGTAAAGTGATGTGAAAGTAACTCGCGCATGGTTTCAATTAAGTGGTGACCCACGATTTGATAGTCTGCTGGCTTGATATGAAAACTTACATGTTTATTCGCGATACGTTCTACTGCATGTTTAAGCACTGAGACATTATCTAAATTTTTTGCATACGCGACGATTGCTTCAAACAACGCAACCTTTTGTCGACCTGTTTCTTGGTTGCTGATATTAAAGATATCTTTTAGTTCAGGGTTATGCGTGAACATTCGATTATAAAAGTGATCGGTAACGACCGTACCTGCCCCCTCAATTAATGGCACAGTAGATTGAACGATTTTGATGTCTTGTGACGTTAGCATTTATGCTCCCTTAATTTTTTTTAAGAAAAGTTGTCAGTAATAAAGTTATTGGCGAGGTGCTGTCAGCACAGGCCAGTAGGTAAAAAAGAATATGGTGAAGGATACTACCCAAAGCACAGCACTCGTTATCCAAGCCTCAAACGGATGCCCAGTCAGGGACAATGAAAAGCGTAAAATGGTTGCGAGAATAACCAGCGCGAAAGCAATAGTGATCTGCTGTTTTACATGTAAAAGACGCCCAGTGTGACCTAGCGATACTCGGCTCATCATGGCAATAATCATTAAGCCTATAGCCCCAAGCGTAATGAGGTGGAGCGCGGTACTAAATTGCAGTGCTTCAAATTGATAGCTAAGTCCCAAGGCGACAAGCCCTAGCCCCATCAATGCGTATGAGATATGAAGCGACCAAAGCAACGGTACTTTAGTGGTTTTTAAGCTAGACCATGTCGACATGCGAACAAGGTGTAAGCTACCCGCAAGCACCATAAAAGCAGCAGGCGTGAAAGGTAGTTCAACAAAGTTACCCACAATAAAAATTGAGATCCCTGTTAGGGAAATTGGCAGTAACGCCTTTTCAACCCATAACTTTGGGGCTTTAGGCGCGACCTTCGCTCCGTTAACTGTGAAAAATGGAATCACCCGACCACCGACGATCGCCATAAGAACGGTAAAAAGTAAGACAGCGGAGCGAACAATATGAAACGAAATGTCGTGCTGGCCTGCAATAGAGAAACCAACAGCACTAATGTTCAATATGCCAAGCGCCAGCAATAAGGGTAAGAATAGGTAGTTACGTTGGTTTTTTGCGGAAATAACAATTCGTGCATAAATAGCAATGACCGAACCCCACCATGCAACTAATAATGCCAAAGCGAATAGTGCGGTTACCTGCGTATTGACCAGCAGCGACACGCGAGCACAAAACCAAATGCCCAATAGCAAAATTACAGGTAAGCCTTTAATGCTCGCCTTGCCTGTCCATGTTTGTACGGCAGTTAAAATAAAGCCCACTGCGACTAGTGCCGCAAAGCCAAATATCATCTCGTGCGCATGCCATAGCGAGCTAGGCATAACTTCTTGAGAAAGGCTGACATAGCCCATCAACGAGAGACCCCAAAGACCGATACCAAACGCCGAGAACAAAGCACCGGCAAGAAAGAATGAACGAAAAGCTAACTGCCAAACAGGATGTTCGACGCCCTGTTCCACGGTTTGTGATACTTGTGGTTCTAATATCTGCATACTAAAAAACCCTATAACCTAAGCCATGGACACCAACACAGCGCACCACGTAACCCACTTTGAATAAACCAGCGAATACAATCGTTGCAAGGTGGCCAGCTATCTGTAATGGAATCGAAAAGTAATGATCAAACTGAAAGGTCATCATTAAACTGCTCACGACAATGGCTAGCGAAACCATCATGGTCCAGTTACCCGCAATAATGCACTTTTGGAAGTTTAGTTGGGTATTATCAAAAGCGTGCCCACTTGCTAAGGAGAAATTTGAGTACATAGCTAATCCAATCAAATTGATGTAGTTACATGCTCTACAACAAGTCTTATGCCAATTAGTTAAGTCGTTGTAATAGCTTAATAATATAGATAACCCAGCAAAATTCACGTCACAATGACACACTTGAAAAAAGAGTCATTATGACTACAATGTAGTCATTAGTAAGTATGGTTCCGATGATGAATAACCTCAGTGACAATCAATTACTCGAATTATCGATAGCACTTGCTCAAGGAGTTTCTAGCGAGCAACGCTTTGATGATCTACTTACTGCAATTCGTAAGGCGATAACTTGCGACGCTATCGCATTACTTGCTTTTAAAGGCGACTACTTGCAACCGCTGGCATTACAAGGACTCAGCAAAGAAACTATAGGACGTCGCTTTCAAATATCTGAACACCCTAGGTTTCAAGCTATCTGCACTTCGGCTAAGTCAGTGCGTTTTCCTGTCGATTCAAACTTACCAGACCCTTACGATGCATTGCTAACAGCAACCGATGGCGACTTGCCCGTTCACGCCTGCATGGGTATTCCGCTTTATTTCTCTAGTAAGTTAATTGGCGTATTAACGCTTGATAGCTTAACTCCGGGGGTTTTTGACTCTTTATCTGAACGCACGCTTTCACTCATCGCTTCAATGGCATCTGTAAGTTTACATACCGCATTAACTGTTGATGTACTTGAAGTCAATGTTAGTCATTCAAAAGAAGTTATGCGCGCGTTAAGCGAGCCCAGTGCCTCTGGAAGCTTTTTAGAAATAGTCGGTATCAGCCCAAGCATAGAGAAGCTAAAAAACGAGATTGCATTGGTAGCACCATCTCATTATTCAGTATTAATCGAAGGGGAAAGTGGCACAGGTAAAGAGCTTGTCGCTCACAGTGTGCATCAGCAATCGAATCGAGCTGAACAGGCCTTAATTTATGTAAATTGTGCGGCACTTCCAGAAAACTTAGTAGAAAGTGAGTTATTTGGCCACATTAAAGGCGCCTTTACCGGAGCAGATAGCAAGCGTGCAGGTAAATTCTTAATAGCGGATGGTGGCACTATTTTCTTAGATGAAATTGGCGAGCTACCGTTAGCTGCTCAAAGCAAACTACTACGTGCCTTGCAAAGTGGTGAAATTCAACCTGTTGGCCAAGATGAAATTGTTAAAGTAGATGTTCGTGTCGTGGCAGCGACCAATCGCAATTTGAAAGATGAAGTAGACAGCGGTCGTTTCCGCGCTGATTTGTATCACCGTCTCAATGTCTATCCACTCAAAGTTCCGGCACTAAGAGATCGTGAAGGCGATGTCGCATTACTAGCAGGTTTCTTTATCGAACGAGTGAAAAGAAAACTAGGCGTCAATCAACTCAAAATGTCTGCAGATTTGGTGAACAAGCTAAATCAATACGCATGGCCTGGGAACGTTCGTGAATTGGAACATTTGCTAAATCGCGCGGCACTGAAGGCTTGTTCCAAAGCACCGATGCAAGATCGTCACAAGCAAATCGTGACAATTAAGACTTTAGATATCGATGAGTTAAACACTGAAACACCGCTTACCGCACAGCGTCCAAACCAAGAGATTTCTGTGGAACGTGAGTACAGTGAATTAATAACACAACAGTCAATAACGCAAGAGCAACCGATTAACTTACGTAGTGCCATGGATGATTACCAGCGCGCTTTAGTTAAACAGGCCCTGATATTACACAAGGGAAATTGGAGTCAGGCGGCCAAACACTTGAGTGTCGACCGCGCTAATTTGATTAGACTCGCCAAACGGCTCGATATTCGCGTGGAAAAAATTATCCACTAACATCGTCTAAAATTGATCGACTTCCATATCCATTAACGAGTCAGCATCAGCCATCATAGTGCGAGCTAATGACTTAGTTCGCGGTAACATGCGCTCGTAGTAGAATTCGGCTGTACGGATCTTAGACTTGTAGAATTCTTTATCGCCAGTGCCTTCGGTAAGTTTTTCATTGGCGGTTTGTGCCATCATTGCCCACATGTAAGCCATGAAAATGTAACCTGAATACATTAGGTAATCGACTGAACACGCGCCAACGAAATCTCTGTCTTTACGCGCTTTTAGCATTAGTGATACTGTGTAGCGCTGCCAATTTGCAGTTTCCTTACTCAGCTTCCAAATAAACTTGTGCATCCGTTTCTTCTGCGGGTTACTAGACACCATACTATGGTCTTTACAGAAAGTTAGAATTCTAAGCGTGAATTCCTTAAACAACTTGCCACGGTCTAGCAGTAATTTTCGACCAACAAGGTCCAACGCTTGAATACCTGTGGTGCCTTCATACAAACTTGAGATACGCACGTCACGGGCATTCTGCTCTAAGCCCCATTCTTTGATATAGCCATGACCACCAAAGATTTGAATCGCATGACTTGCAGACTCAATACCAAGCTCGGTTAAAAACGCTTTTAGAATTGGCGTCATGAAACCTAGTTTGTCGTCAGCTCGTGCTCTTACTTCATCGGTTTCCGCTTGGTCCATATGATCAGCATATTTCGACGCAAAATATGTCATCGCACGGCCACCTTCGGCTATCGCTTTTTGCGTTAACAGCATCTTTCTCACGTCTGGGTGATGAATAATAGGGTCTGCTTCTCTTTCTGGTGCTTTAGTACCGCTCAAACTACGCATTGACATACGATCTTTCGCATATTCCAGACTAGTTTGATAGCCCAATTCAGCGGCACAAACGCCTTGAATCGCCGTACCTATACGCGCTGTATTCATAAAAGTGAACATGCACTCTAGGCCCTTATTTTCAGGCCCAATAAGGTAACCTTTGGCACCATCGAAATTCAATACGGCAGTTGCAGAAGCCTTGATCCCCATTTTGTCTTCGATTGAACCACAAAAGACTGGATTACGGTCACCAATATTACCGGCTTCATCCACTAAGAATTTAGGTACGATAAAGAGTGAAATTCCACGGGTACCTTTGGGGGCATCTGGTAATCGAGCAAGTACGATATGCACTATGTTCTCAGTTAAGTCATGTTCGCCCGCTGAAATAAATATTTTGCTACCAGTCAGGCTATAACTGCCATCTTCATTTGGCACTGCTTTAGTTTTAACTTGACCAAGGTCTGTTCCACACTGCGCTTCGGTTAAGCACATGGTGCCGCTCCAAGTACCTTCGGTAAGCTTTGGCATGTAAGTGTTTTTTTGCTGCTCTGTACCATGCGCTAAAATTGTATTCATCGCACCTAAGCTTAGGCCTGGATACATACCAAACGACCAGTTCGCCGTACCGATTAACTCGCTTTTAATCAGACCTAAGGAGGTTGGTAGCCCTTGACCACCATATTCGACAGGATGAGATAGGCCTTGCCAGCCGGCTTCGACAAATTGTTGATACGCTTCTTTAAAGCCTTTAGGGGTAGTGACTTCGCCATCATTAAAATGACAACCTTCTTTATCACCACTTTGATTTAATGGCGCCAATTCGTTTTCACAAAACTTAGCGCATTCTTCAAGAATCGCCTGCACTAGGTCTGGAGTCGCTTCTTCGAAATTTGGATATTTTTTATAGTGTTCTTCAAATTTAAAAACATCATTAACTAAGAAGTTAATGTCATCTAATCTTGCTTTAAAATTTGTCATGCTCGCTTTCTCCAACCAACTGGTCTGATGTGTTGAGTTTTGCCTATTAAACTCTCAACCTTCGAAAGAATTGTCAACCTTGAATTTCACTGATTACGAAATAGACGAATCTAAACCTGTAATCAATAACATACAAACATTTAAAATTTTCTCCGATAACTTTCCCTAATGCAGTAAATTCATGGTCTAACGGACGTACTAATGCTCATTCGTCACTTCAAAAGTGGAAAAATGAGTACGAATATGCCCATTCGGACGACACAAACAGCAGTCTTTCAGACAATTAATGCATAAATTCAAATTGATGGAGAGAGCTGTTTTGAAAACAACATCAGATAATATTTCACTAACAAGCGTAGATGAAAGTGCAGGGAAAAGCATAGGTTTGCCGACCAAAGAAAATACCAAACTTGCTAAAAATCTATTGAATTATTCCGCCGTGTTTTGGTTCGCAGCAATACTGATTGGCCAGTGGTTGTTCTTCTACTTCATCATGGCGTTTTATGGTTTCTCAGTGATTAATGACAATATGGAAATATGGAATCGATGGGAACCGCTGGGTAATACGCCATTTAAGGCTGGCGATTTCAGTGGCAATTTAATGTTTGCCACTCACGCAATAGGAGCAGGTATCGTCGCATTTGGGGGAGCCTTACAATTAATACCCAAAGTTCGTACTTACGCGCCTAGATTTCACAAAATCAACGGCTATGTGTACCTTATCACTGTCTTCTTTTTGGCAATTTCAGGGTTTTATTTGTCTTGGGTACGCAAAGCAAGCCCCGATATGCTCTCTACGATTGGCACCAGTATCAATGGTGTGCTGATCTTAACCTTCGCCTATTTAACAGTAAAAACAGCTCGTAACCGAAAGATCATAGATCATCGCAAGTGGGCAATTCGCTTGTTTTTAGTATCGAACGCGCAATGGTTTCTTCGTGTAGGTGTTTTCAGCTACTTTATTTCAAGCTCAGTGCTTGGGGCAAAGCCTTCATTTAGCAGCCCATTTTTTCCATTCTGGACGTTTGGCTGTTTTCTTGTGCCACTTGCAACCGCTCAACTGTACTTTTATGCCAAAGAAAGGCAGAGCACCAAACTCAAATACTTCGCCAGTGGTGTTTTGTTTTCATTAACAATCTTAATGCTTGTTGGTGTGATTGGCTTAACACCGTTTCTACAGCAGTTGCTAAACGGTGACCCTATTAGCTTTTAGCAGAATAGAATAATTGAGTTGTGGGTAGAGAACCACAGAGAAGTATGATTGACGGAAACTTGTGTGAAAGTAGGACTAGCTAACCGATATCGCTGGCTGTGCTTGCCTAGGTCGCTATACTAATAGCAGTCAAATTTAAACTCTATTACACAAGGAATGCATAAATGATTTATATCTCTCGTAACCTACCCAATATATTGCTCAAGGTTGTCATCTTGATGGCACTAAGCTTTTCGACAATGGTAAAAGCAGAAGATAATCAATCGTTAACCAGCACATTGATGAGTCAACTGGGTGTTAGTGAGCAGCAAGCAAATGGCGGTATGGGTGCACTGCTACAACTAGCCAAAACCACTTTATCAAATGGTGAATATGCTTCTTTACTGTCAGGTATTCCTGGGGCGAGTGATATGCTAGCAGCCGCACCAGAAGTTAAAAGTGAAAGTAAAAGCGCTTCTTCTTTATTAGGCGGGTTTGGTGGAGATTCTTTAAAAGGATTAGCCAACAGTGCGATCGTCAAACAACAATTTGAGACCTTAGGTTTAGATGCCGATATGATTGTAGGCTTCGCAAATACTTCAATCGACTATTTGCAATCAGAGCAGGGGCAACAAGTTGTCTCGCTATTGAAAAAAGGCATTGCAGGACTGCTGTAAATCAGTCAACTTTGTTAAAAGACTAAGCGATAATTTCGCCATTGCTTAGTCTTTCAATTTAAAGGTTTAATCTCTGACAGGGAGGTTACTATGCTTTCTTAACGAATTTAGCCGTCACCATCATTTCACCAACGCCATCAACTTTGCAGTCTAGCTCATGGTCTTTCTTATCCAGTACACGTCTCACTAAAGCCTTTGTGCCAATCTTGATAACCTGTGAACTACCTTTAATTTTTAAGTCTTTCACAACAGTTACTTTGTCGCCATCGGCCAACAGGGCGCCGTTAGCATCTTTCACTTTAACAGCCTCTTCAGCCTCAACCTCTGTAGGGTTCCATTCGTAGCCACATTCAGGACAAATCAACATCGACTGATCTTGGTAAACATATTCAGATTGACAACTTGGACAAGCAGGTAATGTATCGCTCATTGGAATTTTATCTATTGCGGGAAAATTGTGCGTAGTTTACCAGTAAATATTTAGCGAGTCTTTTATTCACATCAACAACCAATGAAGTATTTATGAAGCAGCCACATCATCTTTAGTAGTAGCCAGCCATGCAAAAAGCTTTTCAGCCAATGCATCTGGTGAAATAGGTTTGCTCAAATAATCATCCATGCCGGCTTCAATACACTTGTCTCTATCGCCTTGCATGGCATTAGCTGTCATGGCAATGATTGGAATATGTTGGTAAATATCCCCGCCAAGACCACCACGAATCGCTTTCGTAGCTTGATAGCCATCCATTTCAGGCATTTGGCAATCCATGATGATCAACGCGTAAGGCGCGCTCAACCGAGCGTTATTTAAACAAGCTAGCGCATCCTTACCGTTAACCGCAATATCAATATGTTCGAAGCCCAATTTCTTCAAAATGCCGGTCGCCACTACTTGATTAACACGATTATCTTCTACCAATAAAATACGCGCATCACTTGCTGCGACTTTTGAGTGCTGTTCTTCAGTATGATGCTGATACTGCTGCTTCGCATTGATAGGATTTTTTAGGTTAAGTGCCGTCTCTGCCGTATTGTCACTGGTATCGAAGCAAGTTCCTTCTGATATTGTCTTGTGCGAAACAAACAGTTGATTTGCTAACAACCTTCGCAAGGTAACAAATGTAAGTGGCTTTGAGACATAGTTATTGAAGCCATTCGCTCGATACAGTTCAATATCATCAACTTGGTTAAGCAATGTCATTAAGATAATTTGCGTATTACCTTTATCGCCCTCTGTCGAACTTTCTGCTGCCTGAACTTCCGTTGCCAGCGTAATACCATCAACATCGCCAAGTTGCTGGTCTATTAGCACTAAATCAAAACCTTGCTGATGTGTTTGATAATGATTTTGACATTGAGATACCAACTCATCACTTGATGTTGCCGCGGAGACATTGCATCCCAGCAATGAGAGCTGTTTGGTTAACATGTCTAAATGCGCTCGATTGTCATCAACCACCAACACGTTTTTAAGCTCAACATTGGGAGGATTTTCCAATGTGCTGGGTTTAGTACTTTTTGCTAGGTTTACATTAAACGTAAAACAACAACCTTTGCCCTCTGCACTTGATACCGAGACATCTCCATCCATAAGCATACAGAGCTTTTTAACAATGACTAAGCCTAGTCCAGTTCCGCCAAATTTACGTGTTGTTGACGCGTCAACTTGGCTAAACGACTTAAATAATTTCTTTTGTTGCTGTGCTGAAATACCAATACCGGTGTCTTGAACCGAGCAAAATAGGCGAATGCTATCAATCGTTTGATTGTCGTCATCGCTTTGTCCTTCAGATTCAAACCAAGCAGTCACCACGACCTCCCCTTGCTTGGTAAACTTAATGGCATTACCAACTAAGTTAGTAATCACTTGTCTCAGCCTAACTGAATCTGCACGCACGTTTTTGCCGTCAAGCTGTGTGGTATCCAAAACGAGTTCAAGCCCTTTATCATGTGCTTGAATGGCTGTCGCTTCAATGATTTGTCCGAAAAGCTCGGTAAGATCTATATCCCTTTCTTCAAAATCTAGCTTTCCAGCGTCAATTTTAGAAAAATCTAGAATGTCGTTAAGTAAGCTCAACAACGCATTTGCGCTACTCAATGCGACAGTAGCACGATGGTGCTGCTCACCCGATAGTTCATGACCTAGTAACAAGCCAAGCATCCCAATAACGCCATTCATTGGCGTTCTGATCTCATGACTCATCGCAGCTAAAAACTCACTTTTCGCCTGGTTTGCTTCCTCTGCTTGTTGCTTAGCTTCTTGCAAATCAAGCTGAGCCAAACGTTGGTCAGTAATATCGGTTAAAGAGCCTGCCATGCGGTGCGGCTTACCCACTTCATTCCACATCGCCGTGCCCTTGGCACGAAAGTAACGATAGTCATCGTCAATCGTTTGAAGTCGATAAGTTACATCGTAGGGTTCTTTGCGAGTTAAGTGCCTTTCTATGCAAAACAACACATAGTCTTTATCATCGGGGTGCAGCGCACTCTCAAAGCTGGAAAATTCGTTCGGAAACTTAGCTAAATCATCGCCTTGATAACCCAATAATTCTCTAAAACGTGGAGAAAAGAAGACAAAACCTGTTTCAATATCCCAATCCCATAAACCATCATTACTGCCTTTAACCGCAATTTTATAGCGTTCTTCACTGAGTTTAATCGCTTGTTCTGAAAGCTCTAAGCGACGATATGGATCGAGTAATAGCTTTTGTCCGAAGAAGTACAACAACACCCAAGCGATGAGTAAACTGGCAATAATTGACCAAGCGATGCTCGTCAGCATGTTAAACACTTTTTCAGCAGTCGTCGCGGTATTGAGCAAGTAGGTTAAGGTTATCTGCGTTTCGCCTAGCGGAATTTGAGCAATATGCTGGTATTCCGTCTCACTAGATTGTGAAGAAAATTGGAGCCATGGCCCATTAAGTTCAATACCGTATGTTTCGGAATCGATAACACCAGCCAGTAAATGGGCAAGGTCAGTATCAAATTCAACTAACAAAACCCCTTCTGTAAACCCATTGTAATTAACCGGTGTTGCCAATAAAAATCGGCGATTCTCGCCGTTTCCTTGTAAGGTAACAAGGTGGGTGAGATCTCCACTTAGTAACAAGGCTAACCAAGGCTCATTCTGAAATGATGAAATACGATCGACATCACCGTATAAAGGTTCCTCAAGCACATTGAGCAACCAATACGCATGTTTGACACCGGCGATCTGATAGTTAGATAGAAAATCGACAACTGATGCCTGAGACATATCAGAGCCCATAACACCATTGACTAATACCGGTTGTCGCGCAAGGTCCTTTACCAGCTGTAAGCGCGTATCGATAAATTGTCGTAAATATTTGGCGCTCAATCGAGCTTCAGTTTGTGCAGTGTTTAATTGATAGTCTCGAATCGACAAATTAGCTTGCCTGCCTACGAGTAAGGTGCTGATCATCATCGATAACACCAAGCTACCGACTAAGAAATATACGAAAACAGTGCTAACTTTATCTCGACTTCTTACTTGGCCAGTTTCCATTATCTCTACAACCCACGCTTAATTTGGCAGTACGCTTATTCCACCATCAGTGTCATAATGCGCCATACAGAAATCTTCCAGCCCCAGCGCTTCATGAGCATCACTTTTTTGTTCAGACCATCGACTGAAAGGGGACACGTACCGCTTGATCAAACCATTAACCGGCTGTTCTAGCATTTCTAAATTATCGCGAATAGCTTGCCGAAGGGTAAGAATATCGGCGCTGAGATCTACTGATTTCAAACTGGTAAAGAAAATTTTACCCAAGTCATAGCTATGGATAAAACCGGCTGGCGCAGAGAGTAATTCAGGATTGTTGAACTGCGCTGGAAATAAGTGAATAGCAGTATTTATTACTTGCTGTGTATTTTCTGAATAGGGTTTGTCACGTAGCGAGAAACAGCTCTGAATAAAGTGCAGATCAATCTTTCCGTCAATTGCGTTCTTTACCTGCTCATAGAACTTACCGCCGGTTATCCCCCAATGACTTATTATAGGTACTCGCTGATTTTTAGGAAGTGCAGCCATCGCTTCGACAAAGACGCGACCTTCAACGGCGTTGCCTACAAAAAGTAAACAATCAGCCCCTGTCTCTAACGTCTTCCGCAGCATGATTTTGGCCTGGTTTTGTTGCAGATTCCAACTAAACCAAGTGACAGAAGCACTGACATCTTTACCTAGAGCTTGAGTCATAGTTTTGTGATTTGACTCTCCCCATGGCGTTCTCTCTAACAACATATGCGGTTGTTGGCACTGCTTTTTTTGTTGAGCGAATTCGACGATTCTGAAACCAGCTTTAGTGTCGTCAATCGACAATCGAAATATTGAGTTAGTCGAAGACGGATATCTCGTTATCGGCCCACCAGCAGCCCAAGGAACCATAAGTAAAACTTGCTGCTCGTTAATAAACTGTCGGTACTTGATATAAGGAGGAGAATGCAATCCGCCAAGTATCGCTAGTGCTTTCGAGTCTTTTAAATATTGACGCATATGTAGCAAACTGCGATTACTGTTACCTCTGTGATCTTTTTCAACAAATTCAAACTTCACGCCCTGAAAGTCATGTTCTACTTCAGCAAGGGCGGTTAAAAAGCCCATCCGCATAGCGTCAGCAGACAATTGATGATTTGCATAATCAGAATCATGATAAATTTTAAGAACGCGATCTGCCGCCAAAGTCTGCTTAGAAAGCAGTATTAACATCCCCGATAAAAAAATAATCTTGAGGCGCATACCCTTGCCTTTTATAAAGTACTTGTTAATAACCTTAGTCAATAACCTGATATTTGTGGAGTTTATTCACCAGTAAATTGTGTTTATTAATAATAGAATACAAAGGCACTAATCAACGTAGGGAAAAGAAGCAAGATCACTTATAATCAACTGCTGATTTGCTTGGGTGCTACTCAAGCACCGATGGCTAGGAATAATTAAGATAGATAGCGATGAACCGAAAGAAAAAGATCAAAACAACATTACTTGCCAAGAAAAAGAAAGCAAATGCAAAGTTACAAAAGTCAAATAAGCCTAAATATGTTTCAAAAGCAGAACGAGCACGATTAGCTGCAGAGGCTGACATTAATGAAAGCGTAATTGATGAGAGTGCTAAGCAGGAAGGAAAATACGCTCAGGGTGATACTTAAGACGTGCGCAAGTAATTTCTGCTTGCCACTAAACTTGAGCTAGCTCACTGCTAAGTTGAACCTGATTCTTACCACTGTTTTTGGCTTTGTATAGTGCATTATCAGCCTGATTGATAAGGTGTTCTATATCTACCTTGGCGAGCAACTTTTCTTCAAACTGACCATCTTCACTACCCGCGATTCCAAAGCTGGCACTCAGTTGGAAAGTAATGCCATCACCTGCGTCGATCACCATATTCATAAGTGCTTTACGTAGCCTTTCAGCTTGTACCAAGGCTTGTGCTTTCGTCGTTTCAGGCAAAAAGACAATAAATTCTTCACCACCCCAGCGAGCAGATACATCCCCACTGCGCTTAGTACTTTCAACGCAATAAGCAACTTGCATCAACGCTTTATCACCGGCACTGTGCCCATAAGTGTCATTGATCGATTTGAAATCATCAATATCAAATATCATCACGGCAGCCTCTCGCTTTTCACGCACAATGTTTTGCCAAATGGGGCTAACGACAGCGTTAAAGCCAAAGCGATTATTAAGGCGTGTAAGCGTATCGCAGCGCGCATAGCTTTCGGCCAATAATTTATCAAGCTTGGCCATACGAAATTGTTGTGCAAGTATCACAGCGAGCAATATCGCTTCAAATGCCATTCCGACTTCAATCGCTTTAAAGGTATAGTCATTGTATGGCACTAGCAGTCCTGCGACAGCCAGAGTTGATATCGTTATACAAACTGCCGCCGTAACAGAGGAAACTAGAAACGTGACGGCAAACGCTTTGCCTGCTTTATGTGCATAAACACCCATAGCAATAAAAAGCGTGACAAAACCACAATTAAGCATGAAAGCGAGTAGTATCGAGAACACAAGCTGATCAAAAAGAAATCCGACGACCATGCCAATAGGAATGATCTGGGTTACTCGAATAGTTAGCTTGTCAAGGTTGGGGGCGTATGCTTTTGTGTTTAACAACAGGCGAGCGAAATGTAATCCAGCAATGCTGTAGGTAATCATCAAGAAGATATCGACCCAATCTTGAAAGTAGGGACCAAAGTGAGGAGTAAATACTGCGTGAATTTGTCCAGTGTAAGACAGACTGTTCAGTACGAAACCGATTAAATATAGTGCATATAGACCATATTCTTTCTGGCGTATAAATACATATAATACAAGGTTATAGAGCGCTAACGCCAGCATAATTCCATATAACACGCCGTACTGATATCCCGCTGCTAAATCTAGCGCTATTGCTTGTTCTGACGTGCTAAGTCGGATAGGTATAGCCATCGGGCCAATAGATTCGACGCGAATGTACACATCCGTTATACCTACTGGGTAATTATGCTCAAAGGCATAAAATCGATAGGACATTGGCCTTTGTTCAAAAGGCAGGGCATCTCCACCAATAACATGCCTAACCAGCCTACCGTTTTGCACTAAATAGGTATCAATATGATCTAGCCATGGAGTTTCAATAGCCAAACGGTAACTTAAATCTGATAAATCATTATTGATAATACTAAATTTGAGCCACACAGGCTTTACGCCAATACCTAATGAAACCGAGTCATTACTGCTAATGCGAACCTGCTGCCCTTGAAATCGCTCTATAGCTTCATCTAACGATAATTTGACGTCTTGTTCTTGAAAGTAAGTCACTTGTTTACCTATCATCCCCTGCTCAAATTTTGGCAAGGAGATAGGCGACGCATATGAAAATAGCAATGGATTTGCTCTCAACTGATTCAGCAAACCAGAGGTTGATAAAACAAGCAGAATTACAGCGATAAACGCAATCATTGCTTTCGCGGTAAACCTTGGCTGAGGTTGCTGTTGAATATGGTTCATTGACTATCTTTTATCTTACTCGTCTTACTTCTCGATTTATTTTCGGTTATTGCGCATCAAATTTGCGCAAGCCAAAATGCTCATAAATCTTAGGCATCTTACCACTAACAGTGCGCTGTAGACACTTTACACATTAACTTTTTTGCAACATTTTAACGCATTAATTGGTGGTATTTTTTCTCTGTAAAGAAACGTAAAGCTAAGCAATTAATTTCTTTATGAAATATTGTTAATTTAAAAATTAAGGCGCTACAGAGGTAAGTTCAGGTAAGGTAAATTTTTTTGAATTTATTTGCTGCCACACGCCTTTTTCATCAAGATTTTCATACGCAATACGGAATTTTTCGATCAACTTAGGACTGACTGCCTGTTTGCTAAAGGCAAAATAAACCGCTTCGCTATTAATTATGATGGGGTGTTTTTCAAGCATTTCGTAACGCGCATCGTACTGTTTGTGAAAATCGAAATTTGTAGACTCAACAAAAAAGCCATCTGCTCGACGTTTGCGAATAAAATCTAACATCCGATCATTATCAACCGAACGATTTATTCGCAAATCAAATGTTGGATCCGATTTGGCTAAATTGGCCAAAGGCTCTCCATAATAGGCCCCTTTTTGCCAAATCCAACGCCCAGCGTGCTGAGATAAGCCATCAAAATTATGTATCATGGCGAAAAGTCACGATGTGCGGCAAGTATGATTTTCTCGATTCTATGTACACCAACAAATGCTAAGTATTTTTCTCGCTCTTCAGTTTTCGAAAGGTTTAGCGTCATATCTACGACACCTTGCTCTAGCAAATTTAAACCTCGAGCAAGTGGGGTTGCATAGATGGAGTAAGAGCAATTTGCTTCATTGAAAAGCGCATCTAAATAAGTGAAATTCAGACCTAACCATTGATTTGTCGTATTAAATGCAGAGTTTGGCGCCATTGCCAAAGGCGGATAATGAACTGTTTGCACTTTTAAGTGACAAGTCTCTGCCTCAGCAGAAGAGGTCGCCGATTCTGTTAACGCTTGATTAGTCTTCGCGCCTACAGAAAAGCTTAACAGTAAGCTCAATACAACAAGTACAACATGCATCTTTGTGTATTATTTAGTGGGTACGTCTAAAAACATTAGCAAACCGTATTTTGACCTGTCAACATCAAGTGAAATAACCCGATAAAATAGTTGTAATTAAATTTCAGACATAAAAAAACCGGTGACTAAAGAATCACCGGCATATTAGCTACAAAATCGAGCTATAAATTACAATTATTACAACAAGCGTTCACGTTGAGGAACGAAACGAATTATAGAGTAACCACTCTATTACTGTAAAGTCATTTTTGTAATTTTTTTTCATTTTAGTTAAAAAAGTACAAAATAGAGCTTAAAAACAAAATAATCCGCTCAAAAGCGGATTATTTTTAGTCTGAAAAAGAAAATTTATAACAAGTTAGTGTGCTTGCTGCCAATTTTCCCCCATACCCGCTTCCGCAATTAACGGCACACTTAATTGAGCAGCATCGTTCATGATTTCTACCAACTTAGCTGTCACTGCCTCAGCTTGACTTTCCTTGATTTCAAAAATCAATTCATCGTGTACTTGCATGGTCATTTTCACAACGTCTATGTCTTGTGTTTGAATCCATGCATCAACGGCTAGCATCGCTTTCTTTATAATATCTGCCGCAGTTCCCTGCATTGGTGCATTGATCGCTGCGCGCTCTGCAGCTTTCTTGCGCGCTTGATTGCGTGCTTTGATATCAGGTAAATATAATCTACGGCCGTATAAGGTTTCAACGTAGCCCTGCTCACTCGCTTGCTGACGAGTGTCTTCCATGTACTTCAACACGTTAGGGTAACGTTCGAAATACTTGTCCATATAATCCTGAGCTTGATTTCGGCCGACACCTATCTGTTTCGCCAAACCAAATGCTGACATGCCGTAGATCAAGCCGAAGTTAATCGCCTTTGCACTGCGGCGCATATCACTTGTTACGCCATCTAGATCTACTGCAAAGATTTCTGCAGCAGTTGCACTATGCACATCTTTGCCTTCGCTAAAAGCTTTGACTAACCCCGGGTCGTCAGACAAGTGCGCCATGATGCGTAGCTCAATTTGTGAGTAATCAATGGCGACAATCTTGTAACCTTCAGGTGCTATAAACGCTTGACGAATCTTACGACCTTCTTCACTGCGAATTGGAATATTCTGTAAATTTGGATCGGTCGATGATAGACGCCCAGTCGCTGCTACCGCTTGGTGATATGAAGTATGCACGCGGCCTGTTTTTGGCTGAACCAATAACGGAAGCTTGTCTGTGTATGTAGACTTTAACTTCGCCAAGCCCCGGTGCTCTAATATTAATTTTGGTAGAGGGTAATCTAGCGCCAACTCTTGCAATACTTCCTCCGCAGTTGAAGGCACGCCACTCGCGGTTTTCTTGAGAGGTGGGATCTTTAGCTCTTCAAACAGAATCTCACGAAGTTGTTTTGGTGAAGCGAGGTTGAATGCTTTTCCGGCAATATTGTGTGCTTCAACTTCGAGCTCAGCCAATCGAGCACCAATCGCCTGACTTTGCGTTGCCAATAAATCGCTGTCGATTAACACACCATGACTTTCCATACGCTGCAATACGGTACTTAACGGTAGCTCAATGTCAGTAAATACAGACAAAGGCCCTTTGTATTTTGATAGTTTTTGATGGATAGCTTGATGCAGACGCAGCGTAATATCAGCGTCTTCTGCAGCATAGTGACCTGCTTTCTCTACATCAATTTGATTGAACGTAAGTTGCTTAGCCCCTTTACCCGCAATATCCTCAAAATGCACGGTATCAACATTGAGATACTTTTTGGCTAAAGCATCCATGTTGTGACGAGTCGCTACACTATTAAGGCAATACGACTCGAGCATTGTGTCATAAGCAACGCCGTTTAGCTTAATGCCGTAGTGACTTAACACATGAGCATCGTATTTAAGGTTCTGGCCCAACTTTTTATAACTTGTGCTTTGTAACAATGGCTTGAGTTTACCCAGCACCCAGTCAAGGTCTAATTGTTCAGGTGCATCAATATAGTCATGACCCAATGGCACATAAGCTGCCTTTCCTGGTTCACAGCTAAACGATAAACCCACTAATTCAGCTTTCATATAGTCGATACTGGTGGTTTCAGTATCAAACGCGAAGGTACCAGCGTCCATCAGCTTATTGAGCCAAGCATTAAATTCCGCTTCGGTAAAAATAATGTCGTATTGAGTATCCACAGGTGCTGCTGGTGCGTCTGCCTCACCTTCATCAGCCGCAACACTCTCTGCATCTGCAGCTTGTGGGTCACGGCCCTTTTTCAAGTCAGCAAGGTGACGACGCAATTCGAACTGGGTAAATAATTCAGTCAGTTTTTCGACATTAGCTTCACTTGGTGCAAGGTCACTTGCACTTTGTTCTAGCTCAACATCGCACTTAATTGTGGCCAATTCGTATGAAAGTGGCAATTGAGTTAGGGCAGCCCGTAAATTCTCGCCTATCTTGCCTTTAACGTTATCGGCGTTATCAATAACAGTTTGCAAATCACCATGCTCTGTTAACCATTTAACCGCAGTTTTTGGACCACACTTTTGAACGCCTGGAATGTTATCAACTTTGTCACCCATCAAGGCGAGGTAATCAATAATTTGATCTGGGCGAATACCAAACTTTTCAACAACGCCTGCCTCATCCATTTCGACATTTGTCATGGTGTTGATAAGACGAACGTGTGGCGTTACTAGTTGTGCCATATCTTTATCGCCAGTAGAAATCACGGTTTCAATACCGTTTTCACTAGCCTGCCTAGCGAGGGTGCCGATAACGTCGTCAGCTTCAACACCTTCAATGACAAGTAGAGGGAAACCCATGGCCTCGATCATTTCGTGAAGTGGCGCAATCTGACAACGAAGATCGTCAGGCATTGGTGGACGATTAGCTTTGTACTCTGGGTAAAGATCGTTACGGAATGTTTTACCTTTAGCATCAAAAACCACCACGATATTACCGTTAGGATAGTCCTTTTGAAGGCTTTTGATCATATTTAATACGCCAGTGATCGCTCCTGTCGGGTGACCATCAGCAGTTGAAAGAGCTTGTAAATAAGGGACGTGATACGCACGGAATAAATACGATGATCCATCAACGAGAATAAGAGGAGATAACGATGAACTTGTCATGTTTTACGCTTCAGTTTCCAGAAATTTCGCTAAGCATGCCACAAGCCAGCTTTTCTCTCTAGAAGAAGTGTGAATAAATACCGATTTTTCCACCGAACCCTGATAACACTGGGCACCCAGCTGTGGATAACTTTGTGCGTAAACAGCAAAAACCTCCGACATGAATAAGACTTCAAATCGGATATATATGGTTAAACTGTTGAAAAAACTAAAAAAGGAAGGGCTAAAATCCTTTTTATACACAACGTTTGTTATTTTTATTTTTGTGGATAAAATTTTTATCTTTGCTTGAGTAGCGTCTGTTTCTTTATTAAACGAAACCAGGTTAAAAATTACTCACCAGCTAGTCAAGATATAAAAAGATAACAGATTAAGGGGCGATTACCAGCTAATTGTTAAATTTTTTTTAACGTTATTTGAAAGATTTAAATAACTAAAATTTCTAAGTCAATAAAGACAAGCGTTGCCGACCAAGCTTGGGACTAGCTACACATATTTTCGAGGCTAAAATAAAACGCATCGTAATTGCTTCAAATGAAACATTTCGATGCGTTGTTTAAGGTATAACTTGTCGACTCTTCTTATCAAGACGAAAGTTTATGTCATAGTAACAAACTCTTCAGCTGACGTTGGGTGAATTGCTACAGTGTTGTCAAAATCAGCTTTGGTTGCTCCCATCTTCATTGCAACCGCAAAGCCTTGTAATAACTCGTCACTACCAAAGCCAATTGAGTGAATACCCACTATTTTCTCTTCTTTACCTACACACACTAACTTCATGCGTGTTGGATCGCGGTAGTCTTCGGTAATCGCCTGATAAAGTGCGGTAAATTGCGAGTTGTAGACTTTAACTTGCTCTTCACCGTACTGTTCAATTGCTTCTTCCTCACTTAAGCCAACCGTGCCAATCACTGGGTGGCTGAAAACCACTGTAGCGACGTTTTCATAATCTAAATGTTCATAAGGTTTATTGTTAAACAAACGTTCACATAAACGACGCCCTGCAGCAACGGCAACAGGTGTTAGCTGCACACGTCCTGTGTTATCACCAACCGCGTAAATACCATCCACATTCGTATTTTGATATTTATCTGTTGGAATGAAACCGCGTTCATCAGTTTCAACTCCTGTTTCCGATAAATTAATATTATCAGTTGCAGGTTCACGGCCAATTGCCCAGATTAAACAATCTACAGGAGGTAATTGCTCACCATTTTCTAAATGAACAATTAATTGATCGTCAGCTGTTTTCTCTACTGACTTTGGCACAGCAAAATTATGAAGTTTAGGACCATGTTTTGCCATTTGCTCAACTAGCGTATCGCTAAGCATATTATCAAAACCACGAAGCGGCTTTTCTTTACGGACTAATAAATGCGTATCGCTTCCTAGTGCATGCATAACGCCTGCAAGTTCAACCGCAATATACCCTGCGCCTACAACGGCGACAGATTTTGGCTGTTCGGTTAGCGCGAAGAAGCCATCTGAATCAATACCGTACTCAGCGCCTGGAATATTAGGAATGCTAGGACGCCCCCCCGTAGCAATAACTATATGGTCTGCGGTATATATTTCACCGTTTACTTCCACGGTGTTTTTATTGACAAACTTGGCAAAACCTTCAATCACGGTGACACCATTGGCGGTGAAACCCCGTTGGTAAGCAGCATGAATGCGTTCTATATAGGCTTCACGATTTTTAATCAACGTTGCCCAATCAAACGATTGCAATGGTGCATTAAAACCATAATCTGGGGCATAGTGCAGCGCATCAGCAATCTGCCCGGCATACCATATCGCCTTCTTTGGCACGCAACCCACGTTGACGCATGTACCACCAAGGGCTTTGGCTTCGATAACAGCCGATTTTTTACCGTGTTTAGCAGCACGATTGGCAGAAGCAATACCGCCACTACCAGCACCAATTGCTAAGAAATCAAAATGTGTTGTCATGTTTTACGCCTGTCTTAACGAGATAGATAATTAGCTATATGATGGATAACTGACCTAAAATCAAGCGCGGTACTCTTTATTTACCTGAATTTCTGTTTCATCTTTAGCAAGCTTTTCTGTGATTCTATCCATTGTAATAGCAGGGTAATACAGAAAACCTTGTATCAGGTGACACTCTCTATTCGCTAAATATTGCAGCTGCTCCTGAGTTTCAACACCTTCTGCTACGCACCCCATGTTTAAGCTTTTTGCTAATACCAGCGTCGCGTCAATAATTGCCTCATCTGCGCGCTCTTTGCCAATACCATTAATAAAGCTACGATCTATTTTGATGACTTCAAGTGGCAAATTTTTTAAATAAGTTAATGAAGAATAGCCCGTACCAAAATCGTCGAGTGAAAGCTTGAAACCGATATTTGCCAATTTTTGCATCGTCTTGATGGCTTTATCAGGTTCATTTATTAATGCACTTTCAGTGACCTCTAACTTGATAGACGACGGCGGCAAATTGTACTGCTCAAGTTTTTGGTTCATAAACTCTACAAAACTATCTTTAGCAAAGTGAGGAGCAGATATGTTGATAGACAGATAGAAACCGGGCCGTAATTCACGCCAAACTCTTAATATAATCAATGATTTATCAAGTGCCATATCGGTCATAGTAACGATCAGATTCAACTCTTCCGCCACCGGTATAAACTCAGCAGGAGAAATCTCTTTACCCTGGTGGTTCCAGCGCATCAGCATTTCTACACCAACAGCTTTTCCTGTACGTGCATCTATAACAGGTTGATAAAGGTTGTAAAACTCTTCGTTTTTAACAGCTAATTTTAACGCAGACTCTTTGGCTAACCTTTCTTTTGCTTCTCTGTTCAATTGCTCAGTAAAGAACTGGAAGTTATTTCGTCCTAGCTGTTTTGCATGATACATGGCGACATCGGCGTTTCTCAGTAACTTGTCTTGAGTTATCGCATCGTCAGGGTACATCGCAATACCTATACTTGCACCCACGCTAACCACGTTATGCTTAAGCTCTATAGGTTGTTCGATAGTATTGATAAGCTTTTGCGCAATTCTGCTTAGATTACTTGTCGATTTATAGCGCTCTAACAGTACTACAAATTCGTCTCCCCCGATCCTCGCTACCGTATCGTCTTCTCTTAATGCGTCTGAAACTCTAGCGGTTACCTCTTTGAGTAACATGTCGCCGTAATCATGTCCAAGAGAATCGTTAATATGCTTAAACCTATCCAAATCGATAAAAAATAATGCAATTTGTGCTTTTTCTCTTTTCGCATGCTCAATAGCATGTTTTATTCGCTCAAGTAGTAAACTTCGATTGGGCAATCCGGTTAGGTGATCATAGTTCGCTAAAATCCGTAACTCTCGTTCAGCTGATTTTTGTGCGCTAATATCAGTCATCACAAAGATATAATGATAGGAATTGTCATTCTGATTGCGGCTAACACTAATATTCATGATCACATGGTACTCTTCTCCTGAAGGCGTTTTAACCAGCTCTTCGCTACTCCAATGACCATGCTCTTTAAGTTTAGGTAAAATGTTTCTGTAATGGCGTGCTCTTGAACGCTCAATACCAATCAGCTTTGGATCAAAGTCAAACTCTTCTTCTTTCCAACCAAACGAATCGCACAAAGACTTGTTGGCTGTTACTCGGCTAAAACTTTCATCGACGATAAAAACCCAATCTTTAGTTTGCCTAAACGCATCACCATAATATTTAGCTCGCTCTTCATCTACTCTCGATTGCGTAATATTGGTGTAAGAGCCGGTTACACGTGAAGCCCTACCATTTTTACTTCGGCTGACAACTTTTCCCAGATCTTTGTACCAAAGCCAATCTCCCGAATGACTTTTCAGGCGGTAGGTACATTCAAAGCTATCATCGCCGTTTTGGCTGTTGATAAACGCTTGCCAAGTTGATTGAAATAACTCTCTATCTTCTGGATGGATAAGCTCAACATGCTGGTTTAAGGATATTGAGTTCGACTTTACATCTTCACCAAGCTCAATTTGTACCCGCTTCGCATAAATTTCATTGTTGTCGGCAAACCAATCCCAAACATCACTATTACTGCCGGTTAATGCAAGTTGAAGACGATTCTCTCTAAACTTAACTTCTTCGTGTGCGGCAACTAACTCCTTTTGTCGTAGCTGCTTTTGTCTAAGCCAAAAGAATAGAGCACCCAAAACCAATACACCGTAAAAAAAATGGGCTACGGGCGAATTCCATGGCGCATAACTGACACGAATATTTAGAGATACAGGTTTGGAAAGTTCACCCGTACTTTCAGATTTTGCAGTGACTTGCAGCTTATAGGAGCCAGAATCCAATTGGGGAAACGCAACATAATTTTCACGTGTTAATGGAGAAGTGAAATTGCGCGTTCCACTAAGCTGATATAAATACTGAATATTATCAATGTCATTAGCATTGAACGTTGAGAAATTTATCCTGATTCCAATGTCGTCATAATGAAGTTCCAAGGTTTCCTTGTCCTCATATATAAGCTTAGAAGGCAAGTGCCGATTCAGGATTTCAATATTAGAAAAGTTTACAGCCGGTGCCTGGCTACTTGTCGCTCGATGTAAAATAATAGGGTCAAAGATGCTCAATCCAGACATCCCGCCATATGCAAATAATCCATTCGCTAATTTGGTATATGCGCCATAATTGAATTCACTCGCAGCTAAACCGTCTCCCATATTAAATTGACGAATATGGTTATCATCTATATCCATCATGAAAATACCGTCATGGGTAGAGAACCATAAATTCCCAACATCATCTAATTGCAGACCATAAACATTATTATCAATAATGCTATTACGACTATTAAACTCGTATTTTTTTTCTAAGCTTTCGGCATCATAGCCAAAAAGGCCTACACCGCTGTAAGCTATCCACAATGTGCCGTTTTTGTCGATGACGTAATTGTCTATAGAAGAATGATCGGTGTCAGATTGGTCTGCAAGCTTAAGTAATTCAACAAATTCCTGCTTTTTATAATCATAAGCCCACAGCGTATCGACTGTGCTATATATCACTTTATTAGGGTGTTCTGGTAAAGGTGGATGAACACCCCAAATATTGTTGCTACCGATTAGTGTGCTAGCTAGATCTATGAACGTAACTTCGCCAGTGACAATATCTACAGCCGAAAGGCCACTTTCTCCATTCAACCATATGAAGCCATCGTAAATTAGGAAGGAATACAATTCCTGACTCAATAACTGGTTAGTACTCTCAGTATAAGGAAAGGGTTTTAGCGTTTTCGATACTTTGTCAAAAAGCTTCAGGCCATCATAGGTAACTAACCAAAGGCTAGTTGGTGTCTGTTGCATATTGATGATGTTGCCATGGGTATAAGTGGTTTTAGACTGATCCGTGACTAAGAACTGTTCAACCTCGCCAGACTGATGATTAACTAAGTTAAGGCCATTGCTAGTGCCTACCCAAAGCAATCCCTTGTTTTCGATATCTGGTTCAACAGCGAAAACTTCACTGTGCGATAAGTTATTTTTGCTTGGTCCATATGTAAAGTTATCGATTAAGCTGCTTTTGGGATTCCAATAATATGCGCCACTTCCATTGGAACCTAGCCAGTAGCTGCCGTTGCGATCTTTGTAAAACGAAACGATGGAGTCGTTGCCAATTTCCTTAAAACTATCAGAAAACCTGACACTAAAAGATAACTCATAATTATTGATATCTAGGTAATACAAGCCGCTTTGAGATGTGATCACTAATTGATCGCTATCAACGCTTAGTTGCCAAATAGCGAGCTTTGGTACCACTTGCTTAATAATCAGGTCTTGTAACCCTTGATTAAATAAAGAGGAGAATTGTTGCCAGCCAAACTCGAATACACCATCATTACTGCCAATAAATACCTTGTTTGATGTTTTGACAATATCGTAGTGTTTTTGTGCTTGGCTCCTATCATACGAAATAGTCTGCAAGCCCGAGTTATTATCAAACGGGAGTTTTTTTAGGGTGTCTGTCGAAATCTGATAACCATAACTTCCACGCCTAGTGGCAATGAGTAAGAAGTCATCATACTGCCTTACGCGGTAGATTGAATCGTATCCCACAAGTTCTTTACTTAAATTCACCACCTGCCTGAAAGTACGATCACTCCTAGTGTATAAGCCAATAGTTTTAGAAGTGACTATCCATTCAGTTTGGCCATCTACATGTTGGAGTGTAGATATAATCGAATATTCTTTATTCTCTGGATCATGCTGAATGACCTGCTGTTTATCGCCAGAGTTCGTATCGTAGGTGTATAAGCCTTTACCAGCAGTGACTATCCAAACAATGCCATTACTTGCCAAGCGCATACTGTAAACACCATGGTCGGCTAACTCTCCGTCCCAACCTGGTAGCTTCCGAATGGAATAGCCATCGAAAATATCAATACCATTCCCGGTTGCAAACCAAATATAGCCTGCTTGGTCTTGAATAATACTATTGACAGTACCTTGGCTTAAGCCATCTTTAACCGAATAACGCTTCAATACATTGTTAGCAAGCGCGCTGTGCCCATAAAGACAGAACAGCACCAGCACTAGAATTGACTTTAAGTACTTACAAATCAGAGACATACCTAACATCGAATAGAATTTTATCTAAGTTACCCCTTGTTAGTGTCCAACTAACATCAATAACTACATGCACTAACCAGTTAGTATAACAACTCTTTGAGAACCTAGGCACTAATTGAACAATTAATGATTATATATTGGCATACCTTCAAAGCTTTTCATGATTTAACACAAAGATTTCTTGAATTAACGTAACACTGACTATACATGTATAACTATCTAAACATCATAATTTGTTAAGGCTATTCACTGCATGAGCAATCCACTATTAGCACAAGGCACACTGCCGAAGTTTTCCGAAATAAAACCTGAACATGTAAAGCCGGCTGTTGAACAGGCCATTGCCCACTGTAAAGCAGTGATTGAAGAAGTATTAGCAAATAACCAAGAATACACTTGGCAAAATTTAGTATTACCGATTGAAGCGGCTGATGACGCATTAGGTAAAATGTGGTCGCCCGTGTCTCACATGAATTCTGTTGTTAACAGTGATGAACTTCGCGAAGCATATGAGTCTTGTCTGCCACTGCTATCAGAATACAGCACCTTCGTTGGTCAGCATCAACCGTTATATCAAGCATACAAACAATTAGCAGATAGCGCTCATTACCAAACGCTAGACACAGCACAACAGAAAGTCATCGACAACGCACTGCGCGATTTTACTTTGTCGGGTATCGCATTGCCAGCTGACAAACAGACGCGATACGGCGAAATAGTTGCTCGTCTTTCAGAGCTTGGCTCAAAGTTCAACAATAACACCCTCGATGCTACACAAGCTTTTACTGTCAACATCACAGATGAAGCAGAGCTTGCAGGTCTTCCACAAAGCGCCAAAGATGCAGCTGCAGCACTAGCACAAGCAAAAGAACTTGAAGGCTGGTTGTTTACCTTAGATTTCCCTAGCTATTTCCCAGTGATGACCTACTGCGACAATGGCGAACTACGTGAAAAAATGTATCGAGCCTATGTAACTCGCGCCTCGGATATTGGTCCAAACGGCGGTGAATTTGATAACTCTGAAGTGATGGCCGAACTTCTAGTATTACGACACGAACTTGCTCAACTACTTGATTTTGCTAACTACAGCGAGAAATCACTCGCAACAAAAATGGCAGATACGCCTGAGCAAGTGATTGGCTTCTTACAAGACCTAGCCGCCAAATCAAAACCTCAAGGTGAAGAAGAGCTAGCCGAGCTTACCGCCTATGCAGAGAAAGAGTTTGGTGTTAGCGAACTAAACGCTTGGGATTTAGGTTACTACAGTGAAAAATTAAAGCAGCAACGCTATGCCATTTCAGACGAAGAACTACGCCCTTACTTCCCTGAGCAGAAAGTCGTTGCAGGACTATTTGAAGTCGTAAATCGATTATTCGGCTTAACTATCAAACAACGTGATGGCGTCGATGTTTGGCATAAAGACGTTAAATTTTATGACGTTTACGACGAGAACGAGCAACTTCGAGGCAGCTTCTACCTAGATTTATACGCCCGTGAGAAAAAGCGTGGCGGAGCTTGGATGGACGACTGCGTTGGTCGCAGTGAAAAGGCGGATGGCGTAATTCAACTGCCAGTCGCTTACTTAACCTGTAACTTCAATGGTCCAGTAGGCGATAAGCCAGCACTATTTACACACGATGAAGTGGTAACCTTATTCCATGAGTTTGGCCACGGTATCCACCACATGCTGACGCAAATTAACGCCGCAGATGTTTCCGGTATTAACGGCGTAGCTTGGGATGCAGTTGAATTACCAAGCCAGTTCCTTGAGAACTGGTGCTGGCAGCCAGAAGCGCTTGCTTTCATCTCAGGGCATTATGAAACAGGTGAGTCGCTACCACAAACCATGCTAGACAAAATGCTTGCAGCTAAAAACTATCAATCAGCAATGCAAATGTTGCGTCAGCTGGAATTCGCATTGTTCGACTTCCAAATGCACACGAATTATAACCCTGCAAAAGGTAATGAAATTCAGCAAGTGCTCAACGCTGTGCGTGAACAATACGCGGTCGTTAAGGCGCCTAAATTTAACCGTTTTCAACATGGTTTTGGTCATATTTTTGGTGGTGGCTATGCCGCAGGTTACTACAGCTACAAGTGGGCAGAAGTCTTATCAGCTGACGCTTTTAGTAAGTTTGAAGAAGACGGTATCTTTAACCGAGAAACGGGGCGTTCATTCTTAATCAACGTTCTGGAAAAAGGCGGTTCTGAAGAACCAAGTGAATTGTTTAAGGCCTTCCGTGGTCGTGAGCCACAAATCGATGCACTGCTACGCCACAGTGGTATCCAGGGTTAGTAGGCGCCACACATAATGAAATTAGAAAGTTTTGATAAACTTTATCAGCGTGCAAGCGAACGTAAAGGCGGGGTAAAGCAACTAAACATGCTGCTGCCCGCCAATGAAAATCAAGATGCATTGTTGGCATTGAGCGATGATCGTTACCTTGCGGCAATGACCAAGAAAGTTTTTCAATCAGGCTTTGTCTGGCGAGTGGTAGAACAGAAATGGCCAGATTTTGAAGAGGTTTTCTTCAACTTCAACATTGAGAAAGTCTTGATGATGCCTGACGACATGATGGAACGCAAAGCAGCTGATCCCAAAATCATCCGCAACTTTAATAAAGTGAAAACCATTAAAGCAAATGCCCAAATGATTTTTGAGGAGCAACAAAACGGCCACAGCTTCGCCGAGTTTATCCGTCAATGGCCAAGCGAAGACATTATAGGCTTATGGGCTTACCTCAAAAAGCACGGTGCACGCTTGGGTGGAAACACGGGACCTTACGCCTTAAGAGCACTTGGCAAAGATACCTTCCTTGTTACGCGAGACGTGGAAGCTTATTTCCGTGCCCACGATTTAATTTCTGGCGGCACGCAAACCAAAACATCACTTGGTACTATGCAAAAAGCGTTTAACCTATGGCATGCAGACTCTGGTTTAACCTACGGTCAACTCAGCCGTCTTGTGGCATACGCGACTGGCGACAATTACGTGCAAGTTGAAAGCTAATGGCAGAAGAGCAAATTCCCACGCCATTAACAGAAACTGTAGCCGTTGCCTACGTTCATTCAACCGACGCCGAATATGCTAAGAAAATTGCCAATAAATGGCAGTTTAAGTACATAGGTGATATTGCATCGGTTGGTAAACATCCAGAGTTGGCGTTTGTGCTGCAAGTTCAAGATCAGGTCCTCGGCCTCATTAAAATAGATGAACCTAAACTTTCGCCTATTACTGTCGATTTTGTTGAAGGTGCTGTCGCTCACCGTCGTAAATTCGGAGGTGGACGTGGTCAAGAAATTGCGAAAGCGGTAGGCCTAAAACATGGCTTTTCACCCAAAGTACTAGACGCTACCGCGGGTTTAGGGCGCGACGCATTCGTACTTGCAACACTAGGCTGTGCAGTTGTTTTAATGGAACGTAATCCAGTTGTTGCTGCGTTACTTGAAGATGGATTGAGTCGGGCAAAGCTCAATGGCGATGTAGCAGATATCGCAGCGCGAATGTCACTTATTCATCATTCATCAATAGATCAAATGCAGGCAAAAGAAAACTTAAGTGAGGACATCGATGTGGTCTATTTAGACCCTATGTATCCGCATAAAGAGAAGTCTGCACAAGTCAAAAAAGAAATGCGCGTATTTCAGTATTTGGTTGGTGCTGATTTGGATGCGGACCTGTTACTCGCACCAGCTGTTGATATCGCCAAGTACCGCGTTGTCGTGAAAAGGCCGAGTTATGCAGAGCCAATTGCTGATAAAAAACCATCAACGGCGATAAAAATGAAAAAAAATCGCTTCGACATCTACGTGAACCAAGGTATTCCGAAAGCCTAGTTTAATCAATATTTTCAAAAACATGCGCTGACTCTTCTTTTGTTTTGGGAGCGGTGCATGTTAAATCTGCAAGCCACCTTTGTAACAAAACCGTCATATTTCTGAAGTAAACTTCGCGCAACTCAAAATACGAAGGGTTTACCTGTGCGCGTATCAACTTTCTCTCGAACTTCAGTTGTCGCAATTAGCAGTTTTGCGCTTATTTTCCTTGTTGCCATGTATCAAGTGGCAACTACGCTTTCAGAAAATCGTCTGCATCTTGCTGAATATCAGAAGCTCAAGTCCCTCACAACCGTCGAGTTTTATCGCACAATATCAGACTATCTTACGTCTGGCGATGCAAGCCTATTAAACATTGCAGAGCAGCAACTCGATGATATCAATTCAAGTGCTGAACGCCTTAATATTCAAACCCTAACAACGCCCATCGCAGCAAAGACCACTAAACTAAAAGCCGATATTAATGGCACTTATCGCGCGTTAGGCAAACTAAGCGGAGATCCACTCGCCTTAGTTCGCACAAGTGAGCAAGATATGGCGAGTATCAATGGCAGTTTAACCCAATACGCCCAAGAAAGTGGTGCACTTAGTGAGCAGCAACTTTCTCGATATTTAGCGACCACAGCCACTATTGGCAATGCCTTAAGTGCGCTTGTGATTGCCCGTGACAAGTTGTTTCAATCTGAAAATTTGGACGTTAGTACTGTTCGACAGCCAATTGCAGAGCTTAACCAACTCATTAATCAGCTTAAAACTTTTCCTCTGCTCGCCATCACCGAAGAAGAGGATGATGAAGACGAGTTAGGAGACGATGACGATTTACTGCTTGATGATGAAGATGATGCCGTTGACTTAAGTGAAGATGCCATTGATGAATTAGCTTCACTAAGTAGTCGTTACCAAAGTGAGATTAACAATACCGTTAGCCAGCAAAACGAAATAAACCAGGGTTTTAGTCAGCTCAATAAAGATGTTCAAGCGATGGAGCGAATTATCCTTGAAGGTGAGAATGAAATTCTAGCCGAGCAAGAAAGCATTAATACGCGCATCACTTGGGTAGTTATTGTTCTGCTGTCGATTTTGGTGGCGTTTTTAGCGGCAAACTATTGGCTAACGCGCACAGTTGTATTGAGCCCTCTGAGGAAACTCCGCGATAGCTTTGTGCAACTTGTTGAACAAGGTCGCGTTGACCTAATTACTGGCATTTCGTCGAGAACTGAATTAGGGCAGATCGCCGATAGCTTCAACAAAATGGTGACGCAACTTGCCGAAGAAGATAAGCAAAAAGCGAAACAATTAGGGTTAGTGTCAAATGCTATGCAAACCATGGAGAGTCAGGCCAACAGCATCCTCAATTCGTCTTCAAGTACCAGCGAGCACTTAAGCGCAGTAGATGACATTATGACAGCACTGTCTCAAGTGACAGAACACGTCAATACGCTATCTCAACAAGTGGTAGAAAACGCGCAAGCAACCCAGCAGGCAATGAATGACAGCCAGCAAAAAGTGGAAGAAGTGCTAAGTGCCAGTGACGAAACCAATTCAGCTGCGACATCAGGTAAAGAAGCGATTGAATCTTTGAGCCAGTCCGTCGAAAGTGTGGGGTCAATCGTTGATGTGATCAGTTCAATCGCAGACCAAACTAATTTACTCGCGTTAAACGCTGCGATTGAAGCTGCCCGAGCGGGTGAACATGGTCGAGGTTTCTCTGTGGTAGCTGACGAAGTGCGCCAACTGGCAGCGAAAACGCAAGATTCACTAAAACAAGTGAGTGACCGTTTGGAACAATTAAATACCGCCAGCACAGCGCTAGAAGCAAATATATTCGGTATTGAAAGCGCTTCAAGTCGTCAACAAGAAATTTCGCAGCTACTAAAAGAGAATGCCGAAAGTGTCGTAGAACAAGCCATTACATCAGCAAGTGTTGCCGCCGATTCACTTGAGCAAATTAATCAGCAACGCCAGCACTTCGCCGAGTTTGAGCACGCGATGCAAAATGTTAATAGCGAAGTAGCGCAATCGAGGGACCTGGCTGAAACCATCTCACAAGATGTCGCAGAACAAGTAAACGACATTAGTGCGACGCTTAAGCTAGTTACGAAGTAAAATTCACCCACGACAACGCTACTCATTCAAGTAATATCTCGCCTGCTTTTCTACCGCTAATGCTCTACAATAGGGCATTAGAGGTGTGAAATGGCCAAATCATTATGTAAGTGGAAAAAGAAGGATATAGAAAAGAACCTTCATGAACTTATCCACATCGTAGATAAACCCCGTTTTATCTGTAAAGATTGTGCGCGGAGTGCGCATGACAAAGGCTTTTTATGTAAGCCAATCAAACTAAAATAATTCAATAATTCAAATCTGTTTAGGTTAATAACAAGCAAATAAGGAATCGATACCATGATCGCAGTTAATGACAAAATGCCAGCGGGTCAACTTCAAGAGCTAAAAGATGGAGAGATGCTAAGCCATGATACAAGCGAGCTATTCGCTAATAAAAAAGTGGTTTTGTTTGCTGTACCGGGCGCGTTTACGCCAACATGCTCTGCTGCACATTTGCCAGGTTATGTTGTTTCTGCCGACGACCTAAAAGCCAAAGGCGTCGCTCAAATTATTTGTTTATCAGTCAACGATGCATTTGTCATGTCAGCTTGGGGTGAAGCACAAAATGCAGAACACATCGCCATGATGGCAGATGGTGATGGTAGCTTTACCAAAGCATTAGGATTAGAAATGGAAACAGGTGCATTTGGTGGCTTACGCTCACAACGCTACGCGATGATCATCGACAACGGCGTTGTCACTCACTTAAACATTGAAAAACCTAAAGAATTTGAAGTTTCAAAAGCTGAAGTGATCTTAAACGCACTGTAATTACGAATAATGAAACTCAAATAAAAACATAATGATAATAATTACCATTATATATCCACTTGTTTTTATTGAACTTTATTTGAAATTCGTATTCAAAAAAGGCACAATGCGCGCAATTAAAAAGTAAGAGGTGTTCTGATGATAAAACCTGAAATGGCAAAAGAGTTGAACAAACAAATCAACTTAGAGTTCTATTCTTCAAATCTATATTTGCAAATGAGTGCTTGGTGTGAAGATCAAGGTTTTGAAGGTGCAGCCGAGTTCATGCGTAAGCATGCTTTAGAAGAGATGGATCACATGAATCGCTTATTCACCTATGTAAGCGAAACTGGCGCAATGCCAATTCTGGGTGCTATTGAAGCACCACCACATGAGTTTTCGTCATTGGCTGAAGTTTTTCAGCAAACTTACGAGCATGAGTGCCACATTACGGAATGTATCAACGCATTAGCGCACAAAGCATTCACGTCACAAGATTATTCTACCTTCAACTTCTTACAATGGTATGTTGCTGAGCAGCATGAAGAAGAAACATTATTCAAGAGCGTGTTAGATAAGATTAATCTTGTTGGCCATGACGGACATGCATTGTTCTTCGTCGATAAAGACTTAGCAGCTATGGCAAAGTCTGGTGGTAATGGCAGCATTATGACGGATACGCAAGCTTAACTACCATATAAGCTTTCAACTCTATACAAATTCAAAAAGGCGCTTAGCGCCTTTTTTTATTGCCCTTCTAAAGCGACAAACACCTTATCTAGCTCCAAGAACCTCTTATTAACACAACAATGAACACAATTGATAACCATTATCATTTACATTGGTTACGTTATAACATATCATTCCGTCAGTTTTAATTTGTTAAAGAGAAAAATAATGCAACCAGGAATTCACCCAGAATACAGAGATGTGGTATTTCACGATACAACAGCTGACACCTACTTTGTCATTGGCTCAACGTTAAAAACGAGCCGTACTATCGAGTACCAAGGAAAAACATATCCTTACATGACAATAGATGTTTCTAGTGCTTCACACCCTTACTACACCGGTAAGCAAAAGGCGAACAAGAGCGACGGTCGTGTTGCGAAATTCAACAAGAAATACAGTTTCGGAGGGAAAAAATAATGCAAGTTTTGAGCTCGCTGAAAAGTGCGAAGTCCCGTCACCCAGACTGCCAAATAGTCAAACGAAAAGGCCGACTTTTCGTTATCTGTAAATCAAACCCAAGGTTCAAAGCAGTACAAGGCAAATCTAAGAAAGCTAAGTGATGCTTGTATGCTCGCTAGACCAAAGCCTAACCAGACTTTCCCCCTTTTGGTGTAGGGTATTATTAAATCTAGCGAGTGTTATCTGTCACCTCTTAGGATTTAAAGGTGAACATACGTTTTAATGTACTGTCTTTATCGATAATGTGATGCTTAAGAGCACCACCGACATGCAATGCTAACGCAATCAAAATGACATCTCTTAAAATGCCGTGAATGTTCTTACCCAAGCCTGCCGCACTTTCATTAAGTGCCACTGTATTCCCAGCCGCATCCATATTTTCTGCAACCAGCTCCCAACCAAAGATCGACAACCCATGACCACCGCCAATCGACATCATCAAACCTGAAATTGGGAACAAAACTGTTGCAATCAGCAGCACCCAATGTACTAGCTTCGCAATTTGCTGCTGCCAAGCAGGCGTGCCAGCAAGCGGCGATGGCCAACCTTCACAAATACGCCAATACACCCGAGCAAGAATGAATACCAGCAGAATCGAGCCAAAGGCTTTGTGAAGATCGTAAAGTGCATAAACTTCGAAGTCGGTCATATAAATACCAACACCAACCAGTCCAATCATCCCTAACGCAATAATGATGTGCAACACTCTGGTTAGCGGTGACAATAACTCAGCATCATTTCCAGGCTGCTGATCAAAATTATGTTGTTCATTATTCGAATTAACTACTTCTTCTTGGGAACTCATATGACACCTCTCATTATCAACTCTTTGTTATGAATCATTATTTGACTAATACCATATCGAGTGCTTTTAGATTAGTTCAATCAACAAGCTTTTGCACTAAAGTGACTATCGTCTTAAACCATTAACCCACTCAGAGTGATTTCAGTTGTTATCTCGCACGTTAGCAAGTGGTAACGTATAATGGCACGGTTAAATAAATCTAGAGCAATTGGTGAAATCTTGAAACAAACAGATGTCCTAATCATTGGCGCAGGTGCAGCCGGTTTAATGTGTGCAGCAACTGCAGGTTACCGAGGAAAATCAGTAACAGTCGTTGATATGGGCAAAAAACCAGGTCGTAAAATACTTATCAGTGGCGGCGGCCGTTGCAATTTCACCAATGAAAACGCCAGCCCAGAGCAATACCTGTGTGAAAACCCGCATTTCGTAAAATCAGCACTAAGTCGCTATACCGCTCAAGACTTTATTGAACTGGTTGATCGCCATGGGCTAGCTTATCATCACAAAACACTAGGTCAGCTTTTCTGTGACAATAGCGCACAAGATATTGTTGATATATTGATGACCGAATGTGATTGGGCTGGCGTCAATGTCGAGCTACGCAGCGAAGTTCTATCAGTAAACAAAACAGATGCTGGTTATGAAGTCATTACCAGCGGTGAAAGCTATGCGTGCCAAGCGCTTGTGATCGCATCAGGTGGGCTAACCATGCCTAAGCTAGGCGCAACACCAATTGGTTACAAAATTGCTGAGCAATTTGGCTTGAGTGTACTTCCAACTTGCGCCGCATTAGTGCCATTTACTCTGCACGACCACGATAAACAACGTTTCAACGGACTTTCGGGCATTAGCAACGATTGTTTAGTAAGCAGTGAGTCGGGCGTGAGCTTTAGAGAAAACATACTGTTTACCCATCGCGGCCTATCAGGCCCAGCCATTTTACAAATATCGTCATTTTGGCGCGCTGGACAAGCGGTTACTATCAACTTGCTTCCAGACACGCCAATCACTGAACTAATTGCTGACTGGCGCGAGAACCAGCCGCAAAAGTCGTTAAAGAACCTGTTAGCGACCATATTGCCGAAACGATTAGTAGAGGCCATGGTAAATAACAAAGAAATTACTGATCGCGTTATCAACCAGATCAGCAATGACGAAGTCAATTTCCTCAATCAATATTTGCACCAATGGCAAATCAAACCTAATGGTACGGAAGGTTATCGCACTGCAGAAGTAACACTGGGCGGCGTAGACACCAACGAGCTATCGAGTAAAACCTTTGAAGCGAAAAAGTCACAAGGTCTTTTCTTTATTGGCGAAGTCATCGATGTAACCGGCTGGCTTGGGGGCTACAATTTCCAATTTGCGTGGAGCTCTGGTGTTGCGTGTGGGCAAGCAGTGTAGTTTATATTTACTCATCGATATCTAGCGCTACAAGTTGTTTATGCAGTGAATAAGCCACCCCACAACACATAATTTCGATTGAATTTTGTACAAAAATTACATATCAATTATAGTCCGCGGTTTGCTCGTGTACATTGTCTAGTAAAAACTCTGCCAGCGCTTTTGCCGAGGGTGATTGCACTCTTCGGGATGGAGAAAGTAAACTTAATTGAGCTTTTCCAGAAATCCAGTTTGGTAGAACTCTCACTAATAAACCATCATTAATTTCCTTTCGGCATGTATATGCGGGCAAACTTACAATGCCAAGGCCATTAATTGCTGCCTCCTTTAACGTACTCATATCGTCACTACACAATTGTGGGTTAAATGGAATTGTAATTTTAACGCCCTCTTTATTCTGCAGTGTCCAATACCCAGTCGTTGGTTGCCAGCCAACTTTAAGGCTTTGACGTTTTAGTAAGTCATGGGGGGTTTCTGGTGTGCCTGTCCTAGATAAATAAGCGGGGCTCGCAAATAAGTACCATGAAAAAGATGCTAAGCTTCGTTGGATAATGCTTGAATCTGGCAGTGCGCCAGTATGTCCTCTGATCGCCATATCAATGCCACTAGAAATCAAATCAACGGTTTCGTTAGTCACTTGCTGAATCAGCTCTACTTTAGGGTTTATTTGTAAGAATTTAACGACTAGGTTATTGATTGCAAATTGAGCGACTCCTAGGGAGCAACTCATAAAAACGCGACCACTTAACGATTCTTTTCTTCTTTCAATAGCCGCTTCAGCTGCCTCCATTTCATCCAGAACAGTCCTAGCATGCCGGTAGAATATGCGGCCACTATCAGTGACATTAAATTGTCGAGATGTACGCTGAATCAATTTTACATCTAAACGTTCCTCAAGCTTAGAAACATGACGACTCAAGCGAGATTTCGGCATATTCAAAGCGGTCGCAGCAGGAGTGAACCCTTGTTTCTCTACAACATGTACAAAGTAAAAATAGTCATTCAAATCAATCATGTCTTGCATACAATCACTTCCCCTCAATCTATCGTTCTAAATATAGAACGTAAACTTCATTTTTTCTATCTAGCGAGCATTATCGTTCTACAGCTAGAATCTACTCAACAAATAGCAATGACACATTAGGTACGCAGAAATGAATATATTGACGGAATTAACGGCAGAAACAACAGATGATGTCATCATGCCTCCGGTAATTACAGCACCGAGACAAGGAGATAACTTCAAAATTGGGGCTGGATTTGAAGCACTTGCTTATCGCAACGATGATTTTTCAGGCACAATGGATCCGCTGGTGATGGTGGACCATTATAAAATGAGCAAGCCAACATTTGGTGCTCATCCACACGCAGGGCTTTCGGCAGTATCGGTAATCTTAGAAGACAGCGAAGGACCTTTTCACAATAGAGATTCTCTCGGCAACAACTTCGACATCATGCCTGGCGACCTATACTGGCTGAAAGCTGGATCAGGTGTCATTCACGACGAATCACCACGCCCAGGTTCAAACATTCATGGCCTGCAAGTTTTCGTTAATTTACCTGCTGAGCTGAGAAGAAGCACGCCAAAATCACTTCATGTTAAAGCACAGGATATGCCGCGTTTAGAAGGCAAAGACTACAGTGTTCGCTTAGTGCTTGGTGACAGTAATGGATATAGCGGTCAGCAATCACCTGCACTTCCGATGACTATTTTAGACGGTAAAGTTGAAAAAGCAGGTAAGTTTACTCACCAGCTAAAAGGCGGAGAGAACGCATGGATCACACTGATAAAAGGTGAGGCCACTATTACGGTAAGAGGAAAAAAGACATCTCTCAAAGCCGGTCAAGCAATTACCGTATCTGAACTTTTGAGTACGATAACTACCGAGATTCACCTGACCAATTCAGGGAAAGGCACTTCTCATTTCGTGTTATTTGCTGGTAAACCGCTAAATGAAGCTTATGTCCAAAAGGGTCCTTTCATTATGGGATCTGAAGCTGAGATTGCAGAGATAGAAGCCGACTATATCGCAGGAAAGTTAGGAAAATTAAACGACTAACGCTTTTACCGCATATTCAGCTTTCAAGTAGGAACTACTGGCTACGTTGAAAGCTGACATCGCAAGGGCGAGACCAAGAACTACATCAGGAGACTAGAGTAATGATTCCTCAAAAACTGCAATTTCAAGCTTTTTCGTTTGTTATGTCATTTTTCATGTCAGGTGTTATGTCGCTTACCATGTTAGCTATCGAGTCAAACGATATTGGACAAACACTTATGAGCTGGCCCAAAGCCTGGGCTATCGCAATGTTAATAGCATTTCCCTGTAGTTTAGTTGTTGTGCCGCTAACACAACGCTTAATGGCAAAACTTGTCGATAAAGAATAATCAATAGCACTCTGTTGTTCGGATAAACGCGAGCGCAAACATCAAACCAGAAACTAAGGATTACTACTATGAATCATTTAGCAACATTTAAGAGCGCATGGGAGTCAGACCAATTCATCCAAATTGAACTGGAGCCAGTGAATATCAATGAAGTTCTGGCTGCACGATATGACTGCTCGCCCCAATCCCACATGACGAAAAGCCAGCTATGGGATATGGAGGTAAGGAAAGCAAATAGACCTGATTTATATATTCCCTCTGTGATTAAATCTGGCTCTGCAAAAGCGTGGGGGAAAACAACGAATGAGCATGTTGACACCTTCATACGAGTTTCTGAACAAAAGCTATGGCTAGACGAAAATGAGTACACCACTGTGATAGAAAATGTGCATGTCGACCACAAAAATCAGATGGTCACATTTATCGGTGAAGCTCAGGCAACATCCGAATTCGATGGTGAATATACCAGTCAAGGAAAACAACCCATATTTCATGTACAACACGGTGTTGTTGGTGAAGAGAGTTTACCTAAAAATACATGGAGAATCGTGCACCTATCAAACGACAAAGAGGCTGAAGTCAACCAACGATTCAGAGAAAAGAATAATAACCCATGGTTGCCTGAATACATTGAGATTTATCTTCGAAACATAGTGGGATTGGAGCTAAAACGAAATATTAAATAATTTGTACGAGCTGCAAAGCGAAATTTACTTTGAGCGAATTTATAGCCTCTCTAAAACGTACAATTGGTGTTCAAGACAAAATTCAACCGGTAGGTGATGTATGCGAAATTTTCGATCAGTAATTGCGATGATAGGTTTGATAACTGCGCTAAGCGGCTGTGGCGTTGTCAACAAAGTCAGATTGATGAATGCAAATAATAATTTGGAACCAATATGGGATAATAAATATTCCCAAGCAAAACCCGAGGCAGACTATGTTTACGCAAAGCCTTATATCTATGCATCGATTGACGGTGTATCCAATTTGAAATTTCTTATCGATACCGGATCATCGATTTCTATGCTGTTTGACACCCCGAAAGTTAAACAGTTAGACCTTGTTCAAGGATATGAATTGAAAGTAGGCGGTTTTGGTGGTCACGATTACTCCGCTGCATATCAGACAGAAGTTAATAAGCTAGTCGTCGATCACGTCACTTTTAATGACGTTAATTTTGGATATATTCCTCTTTCAAAAACTAAGTTCTTTGTTCGTCCTGACCAAGCAGGCTTTGATGGGGTAATAGGTAATGATATTTTGAGGGAGTTAGTTTGGCATTTTGATAGAGATTCAAGCCTTGTCTCTATTTACAAAGAACTTCCTCAGAATCTAAAGGATAAACATGCTGTATGGGTACCTTTCGACACATTCTTTGGAAAGATAAGCTTCCCTGTAAAAATTACGTTCTCTGATCATGTATTATCACGCGATATCATACTAGATACGGGCAGTAGGTATCACATGAGTATCAATGATGCTTACTTTGGTAAGGACAAACAGTTTCCAACACCTGCAATAAAGTCTGCTGGTTACAGCTTAAGCGGAATGGCTTTCCACCAAAAGGCTAACACTCCTCTCGTTGAAGTTGAAAGCTTGAAATTTACCAATGTCGTTACCAACATCATTGAGGAAGATGAGGATGATTTTTGGACATTTGGCAGTGCTCTTTTAAGCCAATATGAAATTATCATTGACTATCCAAATATGAAGTTGGGTTTTGTTCCTCGAGAAGGGCATTCGTTTAAGAGCCAGTACAATTTAGTTGGCTTGGAATTAAGAAAACTACAAAACGGAAACTTTGTTGTTGTCTATAGCTCACCAGATTTACCAGCAAAATCACTCCAATTTGATATTGGTACAGAAATTAGCAGTATTAATGGTATTAAATCTCAAGATATCTCTGTTGATAAATGGCTAAAGATGGCTTCAGAAAAAGGCGTATTCAACTTTTGTATTTACAATACTGAACGTTGTGAACAAGTCAAAGCAGCACCGATAAAGGGATTCTCAATGTAGCCGCTTTCAACCCCATAGATGAGTGAATTTAACATCAAGGGGTATGAAAGGTCGGGTGAATGTCAAAATTTATGTGAGCATAAAAGTTTAATATTCGCCCGCACTTTTTTCATTTAACTACTAACGATCAGCTCAAGCGTTCTTCATTTGCGTATATGAGTGGTTACTTCAACTAAGCCACAAGCCACGCTAGTCACATAATTTCAGTTAGAGGTCACCTTTTCGTCACCTTTTTTTGTCGTGATTTATGCACAGTTGCCGCAGGTAAATTAACTGAGCAGAACTCAATGATAAAAAGACACTTAAAACGAGCGTGCTTGTTGGCAGCAATTGCTACTTTCAGCATGAGTGCCCAATCCACTATTGTTATTGATGGCAATATTGATGAAAGCAAATGGCGAAACGCACAAATATTCGACAGCTTTATTCAGAGCTTTCCTAACACAGGAGAAAAACCTAAATACCCTACAACCACATTACTTACCAGTGACGAAAAAGGTATTTATATAGCGTTTAAAAATTTTCAGCCAGAGCGCTCTCACAAATACAGCGGTCACGATCAATACACTAGCGCTGATTTCAACATGGTGTTTGTCGACTTTAATAACGATGGGGATACCGCTTATGAATTTGTCGCTACACTCGGCGGTGGCACCATGGATGGCACTTATAGCCGAGGAAACCAATCAAACAGAGACTGGGATGGTGATTGGCAAGTACGTGTAAGTGAGCAAGGGGATTACTGGTACAGCGAATATTTTATTCCATGGACCACCGCCAGCTATCAGAAAGAGCAAGGTGAAGAGAGACTAGTAAGTATTTACTTTCAGCGTTTCAACGTTATCGACATGCAAGCATACTCATTCCCAGATACGAATAGAGCGAGGAAGAACTTCACCTACGAATTCTATCCGGTCACCGTAAAAAATACTCAGGGACAGAGTTTTCGTGCGAGTACTTACTTAACCACCAATGTGGACCTAATCGAAGATAATCAAGATGCCAATGTCGGCTTAGATATCGCTTGGAAGCCCAGTTCAAATCAGCAATTAATTGCCACCATAAAGCCAGATTTTGGGCAAGTAGAATCCGACGAGCTTATTGTGAATTACAGTGCTGTTGAAACATTGAGAACGGATAAACGTCCATTTTTTACGGTCAACCAAAGCTTATTTGATGTGCAGGGACCTAACAGCTTAAAACTCGTAAATACCAGACGAATTGGTGCCAACGCAGTCAACAATACCGAGCAACTGCACGAGATACAGGCTGCGGCAAAATATGTGTTTAACGGCAGTAATATCAGCTCAGGGTTACTCGTAGCCAAGGAAGATGATGTCGTCGGCGATGACGGCAAGGACTTCGCTAGCTTTCGCTGGTATTCATCATTTGACCAACTGAGCTTTGGCCAACTGGTTAATTACGTCTCTGATCCAGTAGATAGCCGCGACTCTCTGGTGGTTAACCAAGATATTAGCTATCGCGTAAATGAGCAGCTGAACTTTGCCAGCAATTTCATTTATTCGAATAATGAGGATAAAACAGGTAAATCGGTTGCTAAGTCGATAGGTAAGGGCGCAACATTCAAAGCGAGCTATGTCCCTGTTAGGCATTGGCAAAACAACCTTGAGTGGACCTATCTCGATGATGAGTTAGATGTGAATGATTTTGGCTATATGCAGCGCAACAATATCTCAACGCTAACCACTAATAGCCAATTTGATGATTACAATTTTGGCAAGAACAGCGCTATTTTAAGAACACGCGCTTTCGGCGAATACCGTTATCAGCGCAACACCCAAGGGCTAAACCTGCGTGACAGTATTTATCTAAGTTACTTCCTGCGACTGAAAAGCAAACACAATTTCCGTGCAGGTGTTAATCACACAAGCCAAGGAAACGACGATTTAATTACACGTCAACTGGGCTACGTCGACTTGCCGTCACAACGAGAATACCACCTGTATTACAGTGCACCTTCTCCAGCAACGTTTACCTTCAATACTCGTGCTGACTACTATCAAGAAGGCGAAGCGGACTGGGCGCGTAAATTCCAACTCAATACCACGACCTACTTTACTGACAGCATCAGACTTAATGCGAACTACACCTACATTGACAGTGATGACTGGTTGATTGGCAATAGTGACGGCGAAGTAAAACGATACAGTAGATACTTAAATAAAACTTACGCCAAACTCATCGCACGACTCGATGATTCATCCGACATTACTGTTACTACGCAGTGGTTCGGGTTAAAAGCGAGAGGCATAGATCCTCATTCTGACATGTACTCGCGTGGCGACGACTTTAATTTCAGCCAGTTTGCATTGCAGGCGAGATACCGCAAGAAGTTAGATAATGGGTCGAGTGTATATCTTGTTTATTCTCACAATGGTATCGATGACAGCTTAGAGGATGATATTGGTTTTAGTCAGCTCGCATCAAATGCTATCGCCAATCCTCTGCAAAAATCGATTACCGCAAAGATTAACTGGGTATTTTAAGACGCCAGCAGTAAATATCTGAAATTGGCTGCAACTGGAAACCCATTTAATGCCAACCTAATTGGTATAAACAAGGTCACCGCAATTGAAGCTGATAAACATTAGCTTCATTGCGGTTCATTCGATGATATATCAACCCACTTTGATGGGTCGCTCGAAGCGAATTTGGGTTAAACGTCCCTGAAATGACTTCAAGTTCGCTTCCATCTTTGTCCAGTAACACCAGTGAAGTCGGTTTGTCGCTTTCTTGGTTAACGACATACAGTTTTCCGTCACTGACAATCCAGTACCGTCCTTTCAGTTGGTTTGAAACAAGCTGCTTTTCTGAAAACAGCTCGCCCGAAAGCCGACTATCTAACAACTGGGTATCAATATAGTGCAATGTTGCGCCAGCGACGTCGGATATAAACCAGCCTTTAGTTGCGTCTAAATCGTTAACGTATTGTGCTCGCCCTACGTTTGCCATCAACAGTGCAGCGTTTTGATCCTCAAGGTCAATACTGAACAATGAATGAGAATTGCGATCAACATAAGCAATTTGCTTATTCGATATCCACTGCCAGTCTACTTTTTCTGCGGCATCAACAGGCAATACTTGTTCTTCTTTAGAGTTGATATCGATAATGTGAATACTGTCGTTACGTTTAACTAACAAGCGCTTTTCATCAGGAGACCATGCTAAATCAAAGATATAACTCGCTCTTTCGAAATGGCTTAACTGTTCAAGTGAAGCATTTTCATCTTGCAGCCATATTTGAGCAGAGCCGTTGCGTTTAGAAGCAAACGCCAGCTTGTTCGACGGTGTTGATAACGCGGGATTGTAGTCTGCGAATGGCGAATTAATCAGCTTTGTCTCTTGTCCACTTTGTAATTGGTGCACATCCAAATCCACCGAGCTAATGACAAATTCTATTGTGTCTGATGATTGCAAATCACTAATACTCGTCATAGTACCTAGAGATGTTGACGCCAGTAATTGATGTTCGCCTTTGAGAGAAAGCTGAAAAAGCTGATTAGCCGGGTGCTCCCCCAAATGATAAAGCGCATCGCTTGCTTTGGACCATTTGAAATGTGATATTGAATACGGCAGCTGCTTTTCTAGTACCACTTGTGACCGCTCAATATCGTGCACTACAAGCTTAGAATTCTTGCCATCGTCTTGAAGCGTTGCCCATAGTTCACCGTTCGGAGAAGGCATTTGAAAGTTGATTCCCTGGCTTGCGTATGGCAGTGATTGTCGCTTTCCGTTCTCTATGCTCTTTCCCATGCTATTTGCTATGCTACTTGCGATGCTCTGTCGCCAACTACCAGCATTGTCTGACCAAACAATACTGCTGCGCGATTCGTCGACAAAGACTTCTATAGGTGTTTCATTTAGACAAGTTGCTACATTCTCTCTGCCTGACTCGCTGGCTGGGTCGAATTTATAGATCTGACACTGTTGGCTTTCATCAAGATCACTAAATACAAAAGAGGCATCGGATGATTGCAACCACTTCGGATAGACACGTCGAGAGCTGACAGGTGTTAAAAGGCGGGCGTTAGCTTCACCAACATTCTTGGTAAAAATGCCATAGCCATCTGCCGTGTCGCCAACAAATAACAATTGTTTCTTATCTGCATGTAGATGAGCGTTGAGCTCGATGCCTTCTCTAAAGCTTATTGCTTTAGGCAGTGGTGTGGGCTGCGCTGAAATTGTTTCATCATCGGATTTTTGCATCAAAATTAGTAATAAAAGCAAGCCAACCAGTGCAGCGAATGCGACGACCGATTTAAGCCCAAAAGAAGAGAGATTCGTTGGCTTTACCGCGTCATTGTTTAGGTCAGCTTTAAGTTCTGTAACTGGCTCTAGCGCAGCAATAAACTGGTATCCCTTTTTGGGAATGGTTTTAATAATTTGAGGTGATTTAGCGCTATCGTTAAACACTTTTCTCAGGCGGGTAATCGCTTTGCTAATCGTGTTATCTTCAACGATTACGCCTTGCCAAACTTGGTCGGCAATTTGTTCTCTAGAAACCACCTCATTTCGATTGTCGATCAGCAAATTTAAAATTTTTGCCTGTTGATGCTCCAAATGAAAGAGCTCGTTGTCTAGGCTTTTGCTCTGGTTTTTATTTGTGCTTATCGTGCCTTGCTTTCTATCAAACAAGTAACCACAAAATTTTACCGACGATGTTTCCACCTAATGACCTAACGACACAAAAGAAAATTACTAAGCAGCATAACACATCAAATTTATAGATTGTTAACTTACACTTAGCTTTAAGTGCTTCTGTTTTAGAGCCACTTATAGCGCCTTTAACAAATGATAAAGGCGCTCTTATACCAATTGCATTAAATAGATATTAACTAGCTCGCGAATGCAGGAATCACGATACTCGATATCTGCGTCATGATTTTATCTTCTCTGTCATGGCCAGTAATCGCAATGACTAAATCCAGATCATCCACCACGATGACACGTTGGCCACCACCGCCCCAAGCGAAGCTTGCTTGATACGTTTTACCATCGACTTGAATCGGTGAGTTATACCAATAATAACCATAACGATACTCTTCCGGCATCCAATCTTCCGTTGGGTTTACTAAGCTACTCGTTGCTTTGGCAACATATTCTGGTGAAATAAATTGCTTTCCTTGCCACTTGCCCTTGTTCATCACAAGCGAACCCAACTTGAGCATATCGCGAGAGGTCAATTTCACCATCCAACCCGCTTGCGGTAAACCACTGGCATGCGTTGCCCAGTCGTAGTTTGAAATATTAAGTTTGTCTAACACTTCAGATTTGATAAACGCTTCCGCACCGTTAGGTGTTACTGCATCGATAACTGTCATAACCAACATTGTGTTAAAGTTGCCGTATTTATAAACCTGAGTTTCTTTCGTGATTGGCGCACTGTGTTCTAGCAAAGTTTGCACAAGTTTTTGGCCTTGCAGTTGATCTGGCGACTTCTCTAATTCTTGCCATTTTTCTCTTTCGACAGTTAGACCACCTTGCATGGTCAGCGCTTTATGTAGCGTTATTTTCTCTGCACCTTTTGTTAACTTGTTGGTATCGATATCCTTTAGAAAGCTAATAATCGGCTTATTAAGATCGGCCATCGTTAAGTAGCCTAATTGTATCGCGCGACCAACAATCAAACTGGTATAGCCCTTGGTAGCAGATGCTTGCCCATGAGCGAGTTGAGCTCTCCCTCGTTGGTGGTAACTTTCAAAAACTAACTTATTTTTTTGTGAAATTAGTAAACTGTCGTACCGTCCGTACTTACCCTCGCCAATCTCCTTTGCCAACTGAATTACAGAGGCTTTTTTGGCTTTTGATAAGGCTAACTTTCCAGCCAATAAACTGTTATCTGAAGACGTTGGCGCCGTATCAACAAAAGCCTCACTAAGCACCGGCATATCTCTTAAAGATCCGACAGCTTGTGCTGCCGAGGCGGTGGGCGCCTGCTTAGCAGAGTATGCTTTTATGTGATCGGGTTTTAAATCTTCGATGATTTGTGCATCAACCCAAAATGTATCGACTTCACGTTCACCCATATTGCGGTTAAAAAATAGGTACTTACCATCTGGTGAAACTTGCGCAGCGAATTCAGACGTTGGCGTGTTTACTTCATCGCCAAATTTAATCGCTTCCCCCCAAGCACCATCGGGCTCTTTAAAGCTAATAAATAAATCAGCATTTCGCTCTCCATCTCCTCGCTGCCCATCCCAAATCACGTAGCTTTCATCTGGTGCAATGAAGGGGTGAGCGTTCCATTCGCCAGTATTGATTTGTTTAGGAAATGCTTTTGGCGCTGAGTGTCTACCGTTTTCGAAGCGAGCGTAACGCAATAAACCTTTACCGTCTCGAGTTGCTTCATCAAAAGCTATCGTGCCATTAAACGAAGCAGTTACACGCATAATGCGAAAATCTTCAAAGTCTGGTCCCAGTCTTTTCATTTCCGACCAGCCATTATCCGTACGCTCTTTGTAGCCTCGTCCAAAAAACATGATTTTGTTATCCGGCGATAGAGTTGGTGTACCAATACGCACAGAAATGACTTTTTCTTGCCAAACATCATCTTGTTGTTTGTACATGACGAACTCTTGTTCAAATCGGCCATTCTCTTTTTCCTTATCGGCACTTTTATCTTTTGTGACTTTCTCTCGCACGTAATACATTTCATCCATGCTTGGCGAGAAAACAACAGCAGATTCCCAGTTACTGGTTGAAATCAGGTCACGAGCAAACATTTGAGGTGTTAAGCCCGGCGCTTTTTGCCCTAAATATGGGCCTTTTAGTGATAGTTCTTCGCTCTCTTGGTCAGCAACAACAAAACTGCTAAAGCTGGCGAGTAGCGCTATTGTTAGGCAGCTTTTAAAATTATTTCTCATGATTGTTCTCCTTCTTTACCAAATACCATTTCTTCAAATCGTCTAAATCGTTGTTCAAGTATGCGTTGGCGGACTTTAAAGGCTGGATCGTGAGTGCGATCATCGATTAACTCGCTTGCATACGCTTCGTTTTCACCAAATTGGATAACGTAATAGACAGAAAAACTGCGCACCCAAGGGTCTGGATGATGCTTAGCCGCCCATGTAAGCATTTCAACGGCTTTTGGCTTGTCATCTTGCATCCACCAAGCGAGGGTGTATGGAATGAATGTTCTTACTCGCTCTTCAGCGGTGGTAACAAGTGCTTCGAACAATGCATTTTGAATGTCGGGGCTGTGCACTTCTACTTTTTCCCAAAACGCCTTACGTTTGTTGTCAAAGTCAGTACCTTCGTCATGTGATAATTTGATATTTACTTCTGCAAATGCGGCTGCAATTTTCACCCGTGTCGCTTTTTCTGGGTGGGTGAATAAACGAATAAGTTCGTCCGGTGATTCACCATTGACGATGACATTGCGTACTAACGCCGCTTCAATAAAATAATCTGTCGTAAGTTTGGCTTTTGCTTGCTCACTTTCTGAGGTTGTTTTTTCTACTTGGTATCGATTAGCAGCATACTCATCGACAAAAGTTGGTGGTGGTGTAAATGTCACTTCATTCGCATTCAACCCAGCCAAAGCATGAGTTAAAAATAACAAGACAGCGACAGTTAAAATCATCACCGCTATCATCACTCTCTTCACATTTCTCTTAAAATTTGAGCTGGGACTTGAGCTAGGATTTGAACTGGCGTTCATATTTTTCCTCATCCGTTTTTAAATACCAGAAACTTGCTCACAACTTGCCAGCTGTGAGCCTGAAGCACATGAAAAAAACCTGACGTTTTGCTGATTTTTGTGTTTTCAGCTTTATTTTTGAGGAAAGACCACGTTAAGATTCAACGTGCTTTGTATTAGGGAATTTTGCATTTTTATGGCTAAACAATTTTGGGTGAATAACTACTTTATTGACGTTAATCGCAATCAAATTCAGCATCAGCAACAAGCCACTCCCATCCCACCTAAAGCATTAAAAGTGTTAGAAGTGCTCGCTTCACGTGCAGGCGATGTCGTGAGCCACGACGAGTTAATGGATATCGTTTGGGAAAATAGTGTTGTCGGTCCAAATACGCTGCAGCGTGCCATCGCTCAGTTGCGTAAAGCCTTTAGAGATGACAGCAAGAAGCAAGCTTTTATTAAGACACACGCCAAAAAAGGATACAGCCTAGAAGCGAACGTGCGTTGGGCAAACAATGAGCCAGAGCAAGTTGTTAGTGAAGGAACCGCCTCGCACACGCCAAAATCAATCTACCTTTTCGCAATAGGCGCAGTCATTCTATTCATAATGACAACCGCAACATTTTGGCCATCAGATGCGCCTTTTTATGATCGGGCCCAACCACTAACTGCTAGTGACGAGCAAGAATTCAACGCCTCTTATTCGCCAGACGGCAACTATCTAGTATTTAACCGTTATGTTGGTCAGTGTGTAAGTCACCTATGGGCAAAAGACCTAAACAATAATCAAGAGCAGCGTTTAAGTACAAAGCCAGGTCACTACAGCCAGCTAAGTTGGTCTGCTGATGGTTCACAATTAGCATTTGTTTTACAGTCAGATTGCTCCGATAAACCTCAGGAGTATCAACAGTGTTGGCAGCTACAGACGCTGGATTTTGCTCAAGCTTGGAATGGTAAAGCGGAAAACTTGCTGCGCTATGATTGCGCTGGCACTAAAACCACTCACCCAACTTGGTTGAACGACGGTAGAATTGCCTTATTGCAATACCCTCAAGTAGAAAGCAACCAAGCTGAAATTGTTATCTACGATGCGGTTTCCAATAACTTAGTTAACGTGCCTTATACGCCATCTGGTCGAATTTACTCATTAGATTACTCTCGACAATTAGGTCTGTTAGCCACTGTGACACGAGAGAGCGATAATATTCACGTGTTGCGAACCTTATCTTTAGATGGCGAGGTGGAGGATGAAGCAGTAATAACACCGCTATCTAATCAGTCGGTTTACGCTCAATTCCCTGTAAAATTTTCACCAGACGGCAAGCACTTTCTAACTCACGCAGAAGGCAAAATTTACCGACTAAGTATGAGTGGTGAATTGACCTTAATTCATCATGCAAGCCATTCAGGTTTGTGGACGCCTAGCTATCACCCAAGCCAACAAAAATTCGCCGTGACTTTTGGCTCAAAAGATTTTGACATAGGCTACCTAGACAGAACGCAAGAAGAGGCTGGCGTCGCTATATTTTCTCGTTCAACGGCAGTTGACGTGAACGCCAAGTTTCAGCCCAATGGTGAGTTAATTGCGTTTATTTCCAGGCGCTCGGGATTGTCTCAACTTTGGCTAATCGATGGCGATAAAACCTATCAATTGTCTCAATTTTCACAAGGTCTAAAGAGCAGTAGATATGATTGGGCACCTGACGGTCGAAGCATAGCCGTAAACGTCAATAATCAAGTGGCAATTCTAAAGCTGGACGGTAGTCATCATATCGTTAAGTCGCCTGTCGCCGTTGATTTATTGATGCCTTGGACCAATCCGGAGCGAGTATTAGTCACCGACAATCAAACTGGCGAGCATCAGCTGTTCAGTATTGAAATAGCAACTGGCGAAACTACTGATTTAGCCATTAACAATGTCATGTGGGCAGCTTTCGATAGCGATAACCAAGTTATCTACGCCGATCACCAAACTCAGATTTGGAAACATACCGCTAGCGAAAACCAACAATTAGAGCTTCTAAGCGGTCAGCTTTTTGGTGACTATATGGTTGTAAAAGAAGGGCTGCTTTACGGAATTAATCCGCAAGCTGAATTATGGCGTTATAACTTGGCAGCAGCAGAGTTCACGACAATTACCGCACTTGATAAAGACATCACTTATGTTAGTGACATTAAAGGCCAGCAGATGCTGGCAACTAAATTTATCGGTGGCAGACGCGAGTTGATGGAGTTTAGTCAGCACTAAAAATCATCACTAACTAATACCCCAACTTCATATTCACAGCGTCAGGAACCTTACCTGTTGCTCGATATTGTTTAATATTATCGGCTACTATTTTTACCGCAGTTTCTTTATTGGTTGGCGCTGATATATGGGGTAGCACGGTTACCTTCGGGTGTTGCCAAAAAGTACTGCCTACGGGTAATGGCTCCTGTTCAAAAACATCTAAAACCGCATGAGTGATGTGCCCGTTATCTAGCTTTTCGATAAGCGCTTCACTTTCAATTATCGCGCCTCGCGAGAAATTAATCAGCTGCGCACCATGCGGCAGCAGCCCTAGCTTTTCTTTGTCTAATAAATAGCGAGTAGCATCGGTAAGCGGTAATAAACTAATTAGAATGTCGGTTTGTTTTAGCACCTTAGATAGACCATCTTCTCCACTAAAATGCGCCACACCCTCGATGTGTTTTTCCGTTCGACTCCACGATTGTAATTGATAATCTAACTTTCCTAATAAATTGAGCGATTTAACCCCTAACTCACCAACGCCTAATACCGTCACGCGTAAATCTTTGGCAGCGACTGTCGGCAGTGCTTGCCACAGCTGCTCACTTTGCTGCTGTTGATATGTGGCCATATTTCGTTGCAAATATAATGTCCAAGCCAAAACAGACTCAGCCATGGTTTGAGCAAGTGTAGGGTCGATCAATCTAACTAGTGGCGTAGCTTTATCGGAAAGCATTGGAGCGATGCGCTCGACCCCCGCCCACAAACTTTGAACCCATCTAAGATTTTGAAAGCGAGCTAATTCTTCAGGTGACGGGTTGGCGACAATGGCAATATCAACGTATTCAGTATCTGTCGACGCAATATCGCTCGACAGCACAACAATTTCTTCAGGTAAATTCGTTTTTATTTGAGCGAGCCATTGTTGCTTTTCTTGCTCGTTCAGTTGGTTAATAAATACTATTTTTGTCAAAACCTCAGATACCTTTTCATCGCCATAGTCACTCGATAGCACTTACTCAATAGTGCGTATTCAAAAATACTGACTCATAATAACACCTTAATGCAATTACTTTACAAATCCATAATTCTTCCACAATGTTGTTGTGTAATTGTGCTGACTAAACTCAACTCTGGTAGCGCTACAATGACCAACAATCTTATTAAAGATAATGATAAATTAATGCTTCAGCTTGCCGCATTAGGTATTGCTGAGTCACCACTGTTTGACATTAACGAGCTTACCACGACACCAGAGTTTATTAGTTTGCTTGAAATGATGCAGCTTGATGCCACCTTAGATAATAATACCAAGACTTTGGTTGCTGCGGCGCTCGAAGCAGTAGACACGAGTCAATAAGCGACTTTTCGGCAATTGCCCTTTTTAGTATTATCGAAGCTTCAAATATTGCGGGCGGAAAGGTATTAGGTTAAACCATGTCAAAAGTACTGTTGGTTGAAGACGACCAAGATATTGCAGATGGAATACTATTATTCTTGAAGTCATCGGGTTTTGAGACATTTCACGTTGCCGATGGCGGTAAAGTGGTTGAAGCTGCTCGCACTTTTGCGCCAGACCTTATCATTCTTGATTTAATGCTACCGAATAAAGACGGTCTCGCCTGCTGCAAAGAGATCCGTGAATTCTCTAATGTGCCGATTATCATGCTAACCGCTAAAGTTGAACAAATTGATAAGCTTGTCGGTCTTGAAGCAGGTGCAGATGACTATATCTGCAAACCTTTTGACACCATGGAGCTTATGCTCAGGGTTAAAGCAATTTTGAGGCGCACTGCCAACCAGGTGAAATTTAGCGATGTTCATCTAGTTAAAGAAGAACTCAAAGTCACCTATAAGAATCAAACGGTGAATTTATCCAGCTTGGAATTTGGCCTATTTGAATTACTGTTTAACACACCTAATAGGGTTTATTCTCGAGATCAAATTATCCAACAAGCCTATCCAAACGAGCGAGACATCACTGATAGAGCCGTTGATAGCCATGTAAAAAACATTCGAAAGAAATTTAAAGCTGCGGGTGCAGAAACTGCTATCATAGCGTCAGTTTATGGTGCTGGATATCGCTACCAAGATGCGTAATATGTATTTGGCTCGCACACTATTGAAGGTAACACATCAACTCACGCTAACATTCACTTGTTTAGTCATATTGTGGTGCAATGCACTTCCTGCCTTTGCTCAAGTAAGCACTGCTAGTCAGCAACAGGTGCAGCCTGATTTACGCCAACAGCTAGATGATATAACAGAAATATCGTTGGCGAGTATCGAGCAAGTCAACATCATTCTGCAAAAAGCCAATCGCCCCACTAGCATTTTGGCTAGAGCTAAACTCGCTTACCTTTATCGTGAGCTCGGTGAACTCGAGGAGGCTAAGCGTATTCTTAACGCTTTGATCGCTGAACGAGAGCGCTACTCACCAGAAATTCAACTTATAGTATTGAGGTCCTATGCGAGTTTCGAAAGAGCACAAAATCGCTATGAAAGTGCCCAACAAATTCTTGAACAACAGGCGCTTCCAATCGCGCTAAAGTACGAATTAGACGTTGCTCGAATTTATTGGCAGATAGGCTTAAATGCCCGCTACCAATACAAGCTTTCCGACGCTAAATATTATTATTTAAAAGCGGTAGAGCTTTATCAGGCAGAGAAAAAAATGAAAGAGCTCGCAGGTGTCTATGCCAGCTTGGGCGTTATGTATGAGTCGATGGATGATATGAGCAATGCATTGCTCTATCAAAATAAAGCACGAAAGCTCTACCTCGAACACGGTGGTTCCAAAAGCAATATTGCCAGTAGCTATTTCAACATTGGCGAAATATTTTACAAAATGAAGGACTATGAACAGTCTCTTAGCTACTTTGAGCAAGCGCTAGCCATCGATAAGGAGGTCAATGATTTAAATGACATGGCATATGATTATCACCGTATTGGCACCTTGCACATGATGCGAGAAGACTACCAACAAGCGATAGTTTACACAGAACAAGCCATTAAGATTTTTAGTGAGTTAAATGCTAGCCAAACTCTTGCTCGCGCCTATGTTCAACTCGCTGAAATATATCAAATATTGGAGCGACCTGAAGATCAGCTCTCTTCCTTAAATCTCGCGCAATCCGCCAACAATAAAGCGCCGAATGAAATGCAACAACGATGGATATGGCATGGTTATGCACAATACTACTTTCAACAAGAAGACTTACCCAACGCTGAAAAGTTTGCGCAGAAAGCGCTAGCGAATGCTAACGATTTGGACGTCAATCGCTTTCTCTACCAAGACAACCTTATTCTTGCCAAAGTCTATGCAACACAGTCGCGCCATGCGCTTTCATATCAACACTTAGACAAAGCACATAGCGCCTACTTGGAAATCGCTTCAGAAGAACAAATAAAAGAAAGCGCACGCCACAAGAAAGACATTACACTCCTTGAGGAACAACTCAGAGTTGAGCAACTGAAAAAAGAAGCCGCGCAGCAGTCGCGATTATTAGCGGAAGAACAAACCAATCGACAACGCAGTTACGTTGTTTTTGCCATATTGCTAATGCTACTCATCGTCGCGCTCTACTTAATATCACAGCGCCGCAAAATCGCTGTTCTCGAAGCTAACTTATATGCAGACGTATTAAATCAAAAAGATAAATTACTTGCTGATGTCTCCCATGAACTCAGAACGCCGCTTACCGCGCTAAAAATACAAATCGATGCACTGCAACATAATATCGTTGATGATGTCGATGCGAGTTACCAAAAGCTTGGTGCTAAGGTAATGGATTTAAACCGATTAATTACCGATATTTATCAGCTCGCCCAAGCCGATACTGGCGAACTCAACCTCGAACTAGAAGAACACTGTTTAACAACAGCATTGCTGGATTGGAGTGAGGAGCTAGAAGATTATGTACTGGGGAAAGAATTAATCTGGCAGCAAAGTCTGCAAAGTCTTCCATCGCTGGTGAAGTGCGATCTAGATCGCGTCCGGCAAGTGCTTCAAAATCTTGTTGCCAATAGCTGTTCATATACAGATAAGCCCGGTACAGTAAAACTTGCCACCAAACTTTCTGGCAAACAGCTTATTATCGTTATCAGCGATAGTGCGCCAAGCGTCGACACGAGTGAACTCAAAGCCATCTTTTCACGCCTATATCGCGTAGAAAAATCTAGAAGTCGCCAAACTGGTGGTTCAGGGTTAGGGCTTTCTATTTGCCAAAGCCTTATCAATGCTCATCACGGTGAAATCTATGCGGAGCAAAGCAGCCTAGGTGGATTAAAAGTCGTTATAAAACTGCCCTTATCTTCCTAAGCAAACGATTTTCAAGCTTTTGCCTCTCCGCACACCTTTAAGTTCAACTGCTAATCATTCTCATTTACAGTTGCGTTTTTATTATCTATACTTGCCGCTCTTGTTAACACTTAACTAGCCTCTCAATTATGACAACTAACAAAAAAAACATTGAACACAAAGCATTAGGCGCTGCCGCGCTAACTGCTGCACTTGCATTTGCCCCTAATACATACGCAGAAACTGACCAACAAAACTGTGAAGCAAACGACACGCAATGTACTGTTCAGGCTGAAGAACATATTGAAGTTCACGGCATGCGCACGTCTGTTTATCGCTTCGACAAATCCGGTGATCCACGTCGCGTTGCTGACTTAGTAGATACACCGACAACGATTACCGTATTAACGCAAGACCAAATTCAAGAGTCAGGTAAAACTGATCTTAAAGATATTCTAGCTGCGCAAGCCGGTGTTACTCTAGGTACCGGTGAAAATGGTAATGCCTTCGGCGACCGCTACATTATTCGTGGCCATGAAGCTCGCAGTGACGTTTTCGTTGACGGTATGCGTGATCCAGGTATGACAACACGTGAAAGCTTCGCTACTGAGCGCGTTGAAATTACAAAAGGGCCAAGTGCGACATTCGCTGGTCGTGGTTCTTCTGGTGGCGCGGTTAACAGCATCACAAAACAAGCTTCAACTTCTTATGATTTCGGTCGTGTTGACGCAAGTTTCGGTACCGACGATTACAGTCGCCTAACGTTAGACTACAACCTGTCGGTATCAGAAAACGCGGCATTACGCATTAATGCATTGCATGCGGATGAGACCAAACCAGGTCGCGATGGCATAGAAAGTGAACGTAAAGGTTTCCAACTATCAGGCGTTTACGATATGTCAGATAAGTTGTCTTTCTTAGCCGATGTCTATCACTTGGACGCTAACGATATTCCCGACTTAGGTAGTTACTTCGATCAATCTACACGTAAGCCTATCGAAGATATCGCTGTATATGCCCAAGACTCTGACTTCTTGGACTCAGAAGTTACAACCTTTACGTTGCGCACCAACTACGAAATTAGCGAGAACTTGCGTTTCTACAACGCTACACGTTTTGGCGAAACTGAAAATGGTTACATTACCACGGGTGTTGGCGGTACAAACCGCGATGCTTCAGACCCATTAGCACCAGGCGCCTACACACTCTCACTAAGCACTCATCAGGGTTGGCAAGAAGTAGAATACTTCGCAACTCAGTTCAACTTATTCTGGGATGTGAAAACAGGCGATATCGCTCATAAACTTGTATTTGGATTAGAGTACAGCGACGAGTCGGTAGATAACGGCGTATTTAACATTGGCTATGAAAATGAGCCGAATTGTTTAGTCAGCGGGCGTCGCGGTGTATCAGCAAGTTACTGTATTCTAGATGGCGATGGCAATGAAGTATCAAACATCAGTAAATTGATGGGTCGTACGTTTGAACGCGGAGATAAAGATGCTCAATTTAATATCGAAACAACGTCATTGTATTTTATGGATACCATGCAATTGACTGACCAAACAAGCGTATTCTTTGGCTTACGCCAAGACAGTTTTGACTACACAAACGATGTTGTTGCCCGTGGTGGTGACCAACTGCCTTATGCCTACGACGATACACTTTACAATGGTCACCTAGGCTTAGTTTACGACTTCAACAAAGACGCTAATGTTTACTTAACATACAGTACCGCGACCAATATCAACGGTGGTGAGTCAGACTTAGGCTCAAGCTGTGGTTACGGTGGTTTATGTGGCGACCCTGATCAAGCAGCAGTTGCTGATCCTGAAACAGTAGAAAACATCGAGTTAGGTACTAAGCTAATGCTTGCCGATGGCGAGTTAATGTTCACCGCTGCGTTATTCCAAATGACCAAAGACGATGTAATGGAAAGCGTAGGCGACAGTTACTCTACATTAGGTACGTTAAATACCGGTGAAAACCGAGTTAAAGGTATCGAAATTGGGTTAGTGGGTGAAATCACAGAACAGCTAAGTGTTCAGATTTCTGCCGCGTCAATGGACTCTGAAATTTTAGATTCGATTAATGAAGAAGACATTGGTCTAGCACTTAGTAACTTCGCAGAAAATAGTGTTTACGTCCAACTTCGTTACGAATTAAGTGAAAAATTCGTGATCGGTGGTGACTACAGCTACCAAAGTGAAATGTACGGTGGCCAACCTGACACAGCTGCTGGTTACGACGATGAAAACGGTCGTTATAGCATTGTAGTTCCTAACTACAAAGTCGTTAACTTCTTCGCTAACTACTACCCAACTGAAAACCTATCGTTTAGATTAAACATTGGTAATGTATTGGATGAAGAATACTGGACAGCGGCATACCGTTCAGGTTCGTTTATGTATTTGGGCGACGCACAAAATACGCGTTTAACATTAAATTACCAATTCTAATCAATAAGATATAAGGCAGTTTCATGATTGTTATTGATCAAATCCTCAGTAAAAGCGAAGTTGAAACATTCACGCATCGCTTAGCTCAGTGTCCATGGCAGGATGGTAAACAAACCGCTATGGGTATGGCAGGTTCGGTCAAGAACAATCAGCAAGCGGACGCAAGTCATGCCGATACGCAAGCATTAGCTAACCAGCTTCTCGGCCGCATCGGCGAAACACCAAGGCTTGTTTCCGCTGCACTGCCTCACAAAATTTTCCCGCCAGTATTTAACCAATATGGTGTTTCAGAAGAATACGGATATCACGTTGATGCCGCAATCATGCGATTGCCTCGCAGTAACGAGGTGCTGCGCAGCGACGTGTCAATGACGGTGTTTTTAAATGAGCCTGACGAATACCAAGGCGGCGAGCTCGTCATAGCGACAGAATTTGGTGAACAGAAAGTAAAACTAGGGGCAGGCCAAGCCGTAGTTTATCCTTCGAGTAGTTTGCACAAAGTAACTGCAGTTACCGAAGGAAAACGCATTGCCGCCATTACTTGGATGCAAAGTATGGTGCCGGATGTCAGCCTACGCCAAACGTTGTTTCAACTGGACACCAGCATTCAAAATTTAATCGCCAAACAACAAACTGATCGCGAAGAATTAGATAGGTTGCATAACGTCTATCACAATCTGATCAGACAATTCTCCCAGCTGTAATTAGCACTTTGAAGCATTACACGCTAGCTACCATTGGTAACTTGATTTAGGTAAGGCGTACTTATCCGCTATGGCTGCTAAGCGGTTTATTGCTTCAGCGAAATTACGCCTTTATCGAAAGCTAACATCAAGGCTTCACTTTCTGGTTAAAAACTTTAAGTTACGCTCAACAGCGTCATTGCCAGACAACTGAACTAACGTACTAGTTTTGGAATACGAAAATGACTTTATGTAGGTATTCATTTCATCGCCATAGTCGTAGCCTTTAATCACGCCAATTCTAACCCCGTTAAAAGAGCGAATATTCTGATACTGCCACTCGGTTTCTTTAAGCATAAACAAGGAGTTAGGGCTTAACTGAAGAAATGGTACTTGCGGGTAATAAAAGTCTGGGGCATCGTCTTTAAAGGCACCAACAATAGCGTGTATGCGACCTTCTCGTGCCATTTCTATCGCTCTTAGCCAAGGCACTTCCATATAGCGAACCGTATAGCCCGCCTCTTTGAGTGCTTCCGTGGCAACATCGATCATGAAGCCTTTTTTACTGTCTTGCTCACCACAATTGATAGGACACCAATTGTCGCCAGCAATAATGATTTCCTTACTTTCTTCGCTTAAGGCTGTGCTTGAAAGCAACAAGGTCAGAATAAATGTGATGAATTTCATAACAATAAGGCTATAACAGTCCTTGGTTATTTATTGTCAGTTGAAATTCAATATAGTCAAAAGAAAAAGCGCTGGTGAGTCTTTCCGAAATTAGGAAGATTCACCAGCGCTTTAAAAGTTACGTAGCGTTTTACTGCTTCATAGCTACAACACGCTAATCGGCAATAAAGTCGTCAAAGTTTTTCAACTCAAACGGCTTTTGGCTTTGCTTCGATTTCAATTGAGAAATCGTCTTAGCCTCATTACTTATTAGCTGAGCATACTCTTTTTCTGCTTCGCTGAATTCAGACGAAAGTAAGCTGAGATTTGCCAATTCAGATTTAGACGGCACATCAAAACCTGAAGCAATTTTGCTGTATAAGGTAGCCAAGTTCTCTCTTAACTGAGGCTCTGCACTGCCTACATAGTTATCACCAGTCGTAATAACTAAACGCTCTTTAAGCTCATTAAGTGAACTTAGAAATGCTTTTGCTCGCTCAGATTCACCATTTTCCGCTAGCTCAATATACTCATCAATTTGATACACCAAATATGCTAGCTCTTGCGTCATGTCATAAAGCTTCATCGTTGTGCTGTGTAGCTTCTTGCGTTGACGCTTAGAAAGTGGAGATTTTTTATCTGTAACCAATTCAACGGTAGTTTCAAAGGTTTCTTTGCCTTTGGTCATCACAACTTTATATTCGCCCGGTTGTACCTGCGGAGAAGTGAAACCACCGAAGCTAAAGGTTTTACCCTTAGCGATTTTAGGCGGCTTTAAGTAGTAATCCCAGTTAACAATATTGATACCTTTCGCTTTACCAGCAGGTAACTCAGCCACTTTATTGCCATCCATATCAAAGACTTCTAACTTCATTTTGCCGAAGATATGGCGTTTTTTCATAAAGTACTTAATTTTCGCACTCGTGCTTGGATTAGCACCAACAAACTGTGTTTCAGTGCTACCACCACCAAAGCCATTAGTCTCGTCAATGGTGTTTGGCTGACCGTCGAAGAAATGGAATTTCTTATCCAACACGTCAGCACTCAACTCACGTAAAGGACTAATATCATCAATGATGATCACACCTCGGCCGTGTGTACCCATTACTAAGTCGTTGGTCTTCTCCTGAAGTGCAATGTAATGTACCGCAGTTGCTGGCATGTTATTCGTGAAATGCAACCAATCTTGACCACTGTTAATGGTGACGTATAAACCAAACTCTGTGCCTAAGAATAATAAATCAGGATTAACGAAGTCTTCCTGAATATTACGCGCAAAGCCTTCAATATTGTCAGTAGCTAGTGATTGCCATGTCTTCCCAAAGTCAGCCGTCTTGTAAACATAGGTAGTGCCGTCATTCGCTGTATGACCATCGAATACCGCATATGCTGTACCCTTGTTATGAACACTCGCTTCAATGTGGCTTACCCAAGTATTTGCAGGAAGGTTAGGGATGTTTGCGACAACGTTTGTCCAAGACTTACCGCCGTTGCGGGTAACTTGAACATTACCGTCATCGGTACCCACCCAAATAATGTCTTCATCTAATGAAGATTCTGCAATCGTGAAAATTGTTGAGTGGTTCTCTGCACCTGAGTTATCCGTTGATAAGCCACCAGATTCGACTTGGTTCTGCTTAGCAGGGTCGTTAGTGGTTAAATCTGGTGAGATTTTCTTCCACGTATTACCCATGTCATCAGACATATGCAGGAACTGGCTACCAATATAAATTCTATCGGGTTCATTGCTGCTTAATGCAATCGGCGCGTTCCAGTTAAAGCGCAATTTCGGATCGCCTTTCACTGGTAGTGGTTGAATCGTTTTAACTTGGTTCAACTCTGTATTGAAACGCCAAACGTTAGCTGCACCTTGCATTTCAGAATAGATAATGGGCTTTTTGCTATGCTTTAACACTCTGAAGCCGTCACCATAACCCACACTGTTCCAATCACGCGCCTCAACACCGCCCGGAGACGAGGAAGGACCGTACCATGAGCCATTGTCTTGAAGGCCGCCATAAATATTATACGGTTCAGCATTATCAACGCTCACATGGTAAAACTGCGATACTGGAATATTCTCAACAATTTCTAACGTTGTACCTGCATCCCACGAACGGTAAATACCGCCATCAGTTGCAACGAACATACGCTCAGAATCTTTGTTGTCGAAAGCAATATCATGAATATCAGCATGCATTGGGCCTAAATTCTTGAATGTTTTACCACCATCTCGACTGATTGAACCAAAAAGTCCACCTTTCACTAAAATGTCAGGGTTTTTCGGGTCAACAACGATGCGAGAGAAGTAGAACGGACGAACCACTAAACCAAAGTCACTGTTTAAGTGTTGCCATGTTTTACCGGCATCATCCGAGCGATAAAGACCTTTCTCTTCATCTTTCTCAGTTTCTAGTACCGCGTATAAACGATTAGCGTCAGAAGGTGCAACAGCAACTGCAATTCGCCCTAGCTTACCTTCAGGGAAGCCATTGTGAATTTTCTGCCAGCTTTTACCGGCATCTGTTGATTTGTAAAGCGCACTACTCATGCCACCTGAGTTGAATGACCACGCAGTGCGGCGGAATTCCCACATCGACGCATACAACGTATTTGGATCGTTTGGTGCCATAACGACATCACTAGCGCCTGTGGTTTTATCTACAAATAAAATTTGCTGCCACGTATCGCCACCATCAACCGATTTGTAGACACCGCGCTGGTCACTGTCACCCCAAAGTGCGCCAAGCACACCAACGTAAATTTCCTGATTATTCTCAGGGTTTACAATGACACTACTAATGCGTTCTGAGCCAGCAAAACCTTTTTTCGTCCAGTTAGCACCGCCATCGGTACTCAGAAACAGACCATCACCCACTGATACACTATTACGCGTCCAGATTTCGCCTGTACCGACCCAAATGCGGTTGTCCGGATCAGTTGGGTCGACTTCAATCGCCCCAATTGACTGCGGGTACTCATCAAAAATAGGGTTGAAGGTTGCACCACCATTCATACTTTTCCAGACGCCGCCGCCAGCAGCGCCAGCATAAATAATGCGGCTATTGGTTGGATGAAGTTCTAAGTCGCCAAAGCGGCCACTCATTAAAGCAGGACCGACATGACGAGCTTGCAGGTCGCCAAAAACCGCTTTACCTGTTAGTTTTTTTGCCGCTTCAACCGGCAATGCGGCTGCGCTGAGACACAGCGCGACCGCAGCAAAGATTTGAGTTTTCATGTTTTCTCCCTAAAACCTTGTACTTACAAAAAATAAATACTTACTCGGCACTCGGGAAAGCAAATGCAGCAGCATCAACCGCTGGATTTAACTCAATTGATTTGAATGAAATTGGTGCACCACCTGGCGCGCCTTTTATTTCTTGTGACATTGAGAATGGGAAGTAAAGACCGTCTACTTCTTGGTAGTCACTGAATTTAACTAATTGAACAGCACCTTTCATTGGGCCTGAGCGCACTTCAGACTCAACCATAACTAGTACCATAGAGTCAGCATCGAAGTAGTAGTAGTTAACGTTTGGTGTTTCTTTACCGTCTACTTTAATTGGCTCTTGCGTCAATTTAACTTTAAACGCTTCTGCACCTTCAACTGTTTCAGTACCAACGATCTCAGCTGCGTAACCTTTTGCTTTGTAGTCTACAAGTGCATCGGGAAAATCATTTTTTTGTAAGCTAAAGTTGTAAGTATCTTCTTCAGTGCTTTTTTCTGGCTTCATCGTCATGAAGTTGATTGACCAAAGCGTTTCACCATCGTAAACCGCTTGTTTGAACTCTTGGCCTTGTACAGAAATTTTTGTATATGTTTTGCCTGATTCTAATTGCACGTACTCAATTGGCAACTCCATTTGGCCCTGCTGCATAACGCCAGACATTTTGACGCCCTTTAAGCTTTTAAGGGCTTCTACACCACCAATGTTCTCGTGGTACGTAGAAATGATTTCTTCAACAGATGTTGCACTAGCAATTATCGATGTCGTAAGTGAGGTAGTAAATAAAGTGACAGCAGCGATAGCTTTAGCGAATTTCATGCTTCTTCCTTGTTTTAATATTCAAAGTTAATTTATTGGTTTTATGTAAATTCCGAGATTGGATGCTAAGACAAATTAACCTTTCTTGTAATCAAAACGTCCTAGTCTCAATCGCACTATAGTGTAAAAGATATGTAAAATGTTCGCCAATTTGTTTGCATATTCGTTAACTTTTTTCGTTACTAAAAATTTACAAACGCTTAGAGAAAGCAAGTAAGAAGGAGCACATTCCCTGCTTTGTCTGGCATTTGGTTTGGCATGTGCTCCGAAGTTTAGTGGCAAGAATAATTAATTGCAGTGTCGACGTTTTGTGAAGAAATAAATTAAAGGCAGTACAACCAAGGACAACAATAATGCACTCGCCATACCACCAACCATAGGTGCAGCAATGCGACTCATAACCTCACTGCCCGTTCCCGTGCCATAGAGCACCGGCAATAAACCGATCACGATTGTCAGCACTGTCATCATGACGGGGCGAACACGTTTAGTCGCGCCCTCGATAACTGCCACCTTTAACATCTCCGGAGAAATGCTTTGACGGTTAGCGGATGACTGCTGAATCAAGTCTCGGTAGGCTTGATTTAAGTAAACCAACATTATGACGCCAATCTCCACTGCAACTCCTGCAAGCGCAATAAACCCGACACCAACAGCGACGGAGAAGTTAAATGACTCAAGGTATAGCAGCCAAATACCACCAACCAAAGCAAGTGGTAACGTACCCAGAATAATGGCAACTTCACCAAAATTACGGAAGTTGAGATAAAGAAGAATCACGATAATGGCTAAGGTTAACGGCACTACGTAGCTCAATTTTTGTTGAGCTCGCTGCATATATTCGTACTGACCTGCCCAAGTAATCGAATAACCCGCAGATAAGTTCACAGACTCAGCAATAACCTTTTCCGCCGCTTGAATGTAGTCACCGACAACTTGGTTTTCGACATCAATAAATATCCAGCCATTAATTCGCGCATTCTCGCTTTTTATCGCTGGAGGCCCCTGTTCAACAAAAACGTTCGCGACATCCCCCAACGAAATATGTTGTCCTTTAGTTGTTACTAATGGGAGCTGTGCCAGTTGCTCTGGTGAATCGCGATAGCCTTGTGGAAAGCGAATATTTATAGGGAAACGCATTCTGCCCTCGACACTTTGGCCGACTGTCATACCGCCAACACTTGTCGACAACATTTGTTGGATATCGGCGATATTTAGCCCGAATAGGGCGGCTCTTTCGCGATCAATAGCGATTTGTAAATAACGTCCACCAGCAACGCGTTCTGCGTAAACCGATGCGCTTTCATCCATCGCTTTTAACGCCTTTTCGATCGCCAGCGCAGTTTGTTCAATAACCTGAATATCATCACCCGCGACTTTTAAACCAATTGGCGTCTTAACCCCTGTGGCCAACATATCGATACGCGTTTTAATCGGCATCACCCAAGCATTAGATAGACCGGGGAACTTAACTAGGGCATCAAATTCCTGTTTTAAACTCTCGGTGGTTACGCCATCGCGCCATTGGTCTTTAGGTTTTAACTGTATAAAGGTTTCAATCATGGTCAGTGGGGCAGGGTCAGTCGCTGTTTGTGCGCGACCCACCTTACCAAACACATTTTCTACTTCAGGGACTGTGCGAATAAGCTTATCGGTTTGTTGCAGTATCTCACGTGCCTTACCTATTGAGACACTGGGATAAGTAGTCGGCATGTACATGAGATCGCCTTCATCCAAAGACGGCATAAACTCACTGCCAATTTTGTTAACCGGATAGAAGCCTAATACACTCACTAACACCATGACTAATAAGCTAAATTTAGGAAACCTCAGGACCAGGGCAAGCAACGGCCGATAAAGAGCCACCAAGACGCGATTTATCGGATTTTTATCTGCCGGTACCACGTTACCGCGAATGAAATATCCCATTAACACCGGAACCAAAGTAATAGCCAAGCCAGCTGCGGCAGCCATCGCATATGTTTTGGTATATGCCAGTGGCGAAAAGAGTCGCCCCTCTTGCGCTTCCAGCATAAATACCGGTAAAAAACTCACCGTGATAATCAACAAGCTAAAGAATAGTGCAGGCCCTACTTCAACAGCCGCCTCGGTGACTATTTGCCAACGGTTATGCTTATCAAGTGATTGCTTTTCCATATGTTTATGCAAATTTTCGATCATCACTATTGCGCCATCCGTCATCGCGCCGATAGCAATCGCAATACCCCCCAAAGACATAATATTGGCGTTGATACCTTGCAATTGCATAATGATAAACGCTGCTAATATCCCAACAGGTAGACTTACAACCGCGACAACAGATGATCGGACATGAAAAAGAAAAACAAGGCAAACTAGCGCCACGATAATCAATTCTTCTCCCAACTTCTGCCACAGGTTCTCGATAGCATTCGTGATAAGGGTTGAACGGTCATATACCGGCACCACCTCAACACCAGAGGGTAGGCTCGCAGACAAACTCGCGAGCTTTTCTTTTACGCCAGTAATGGTTTTCGCTGCATTCTCACCAAAGCGCATCACCACGATACCGCCGACGACTTCGCCTTCACCATTTAGCTCAGCGATACCTCGGCGCATATCTGGGCCAAGGTTAACCGTAGCAACATCTCTCAATAACAATGGCGTGCCACCAATACTCATGCCAAGCGGGATACGTTCTAACGCGTTAATGCTGTCGACGTAGCCACTGACAGTCACCATGTATTCAGCTTCTGCCATCTCTACAACACCTGCGCCTATCGCTTGGTTACCCCTTTCAACGGCGCTCTGTACAAGACTTAACGGTAATTGATAGGCACGTAATTTCTGTGGATCCAGCTGCACTTGATATTGTTTAACCATTCCGCCAACAGTCGCCACTTCAGATACACCTTCCAAGGCTTGCAGCTCATACTTTAAGAACCAATCTTGCAGGCTAGTTAATTCTGACAAGTCATGCTGACCGCTCGTGTCCGTTAGCGCATAAATGTATACCCAGCCAACGCCGGTCGCATCAGGGCCTAACTCGGGCTGAGCGCCTTCTGGCAAGGATGGCGTGATCTGTGACAAATACTCCAATACACGCGAGCGTGCCCAATACATATCGGTGTCATCGTCAAAAATCACGTAGACATAAGAATCTCCAAAGAACGAGAAGCCACGAACAGTTTTCGCACCTGGTACTGACATCAATGCCGTTGTCAGCGGGTAAGTCACCTGATCTTCAACCACTTGTGGTGATTGGCCTGCGTAAGAGGTTTTTACAATCACTTGCACGTCTGACAAATCAGGAATGGCATCTACAGGGGTTTCTTTAACGGCGTAAAGCCCTGCAACTACCAGCATGGCCGCCGCCATCAAAACAAGTACGCGATTAGTAATCGACCAACGAATAATCTGAGCAATCATTATGAATCACCCTGACTTTCTTGAGGTGAAAGGTTTTTAGGTGATAGGTTTTGATGTGTTAAGTGCTGATGGTGTTTGTGTTGCTTGGTTTCCTCTACAGCGCCATGAATCTCAACCACAACGAAATCACCTGATTGTATTTCGAAGGTAAAATCAATTTCTTCGCCTATTTTGAACAAGCTAAGCTCTAACGCCTCATCAATGGAGAAGTCCATAGTCGTTGGTGGACGCTGCCATTTTTCTATCGCGCCACGTGAGATGTTGGCGATTCGAGCAACGCTATCTAACGAATTAATGGTGCCAGTTACACGTGCACTGCTAACGGGTTGCTCTTCAGGTTTCATGCGCATAAAATCTGAATCAATGCTTGATTGCGAGTCAATTAAGAATTGAGCTGAAATGACCACAGAGTCGTCATCTTTGAGCCCTGACGTGATGGCAAAGTAATTATCATCAAACGCTCCAACTTTTACTCGCACTGACTTAAATTCGCCTTCGTTTAACTGCACAACTGCGCGGCTCTCATCACCTAAACGAATTAGCGCAGCTTTTGGCAGCAATAAGTAGTCTTCATCACTTTCTACAAAAAGCTTCACATCAGTGAACATATTCGCCTTGAGAAAGCCATTGGCGTTATCAAACTTGAGTCTTGTTCGCAGCGTTCGTCTGACCTCATGCAAGCTAGGGTAGATGTAGTCCACGACGCCTTGCCACTCTTGATTAGGAGCAAAATCAGCGGTCATCACTGCTTTGATTCCAATTCCCTGTTCAGTATTCATTGCCGATAGCACAAAGCCTGCTTGTCGCTCCAATACCTCAGCTTCTACCCAAACAGTAGATAAATCGGCAATCGACAACATGGTTTTCTCGGGCGTAACGTAATAGCCCTCGCGAATCGACAAATGTTCAATCACACCCGATTGAGGCGCTGCAAAGCTAACGTACTGATCAACTTGTTTGGTCTTGGTAAGTTTCTCTATGAGTGACATCGGGACATGCAGTGCTAGCAACCGGCTTTCTGCCGCCTTAATAAGTTCTTTGTCTTTCGCATTTATCGCCAATAAGAACTCTTCTTGAGCATTAACCAGTTCTGGTGAGTAAAGTTGATAAAGTGGCTCACCTTTAGTGACCTCTTCGCCGGCTGCTTTGACGTAGAGCTTTTCCACCCATCCGGCAATACGCGGGTGGACATGCACTAGTCGCTCTTCGTCATATTGAACACGACCAACTGCATTAATGACTGGCTTCAATGTGCCACGTTCAAGCTGTGCTGTGCGCACCCCTAAATTTTGCACCACGACAGGCGATATCTTTACACTGCCCGCTACAGACTCACTTGAACCTTCTTGATACACAGGGACTAAGTCCATTCCCATAGGAGACTTACCGGGCTTATCACGACGAAAGTTAGGATCCATCGGTGCAACCCAGTAAAGCGGTTCGTCAGTACTTTTTTCGCCGACTGACTGCCCGCTATCGGCTGCATTACTTACATCATTGACATCACTAGGCGCGAAAAAATATGCGTAAATTGCCACTCCTAGCAATGCGCCCAGCGCTAAAGTCACTAGTGTCTTACTCACTGTTGCCATCAGTGAACTTGTGGCATTTGTTTGATTATTCATTTACTTAACCTAAAAATTGAAGAGAAAGCGCAAACGCGCTGATGCTATCTTCGATAGCAACGACAAATTTTGGATAGATCTATCCTAGGTTAAGCATTAATAGGTGGTTTAGAGTGCTCAGAAAGCTCAAGCGAAATGAACGAAGATAAGGTTAGCTGTGCGGGTACAAGCTTGCTATCGTATTGCGCAATTTCTTGTCCCACCAAACCTGCCGTTACTGAACCACAGCCTGATTGTGCGCACATACAACTGCTACTACAACAGTCCATTTGGTTATCGACTAAGTTATCAGTTGCTACGTCAGCGCTCGCAATATGGTTTTGATGCATTTGGCTAGGGTGGCTAGCATGATCTGACTGGCTATTGTGTTCGGCGTGTGCCTGATGAACTTGATGTTCTTTGTGCTCTAGCTCAACTTGGTGATGTTCGTGCATAGCGCCCATTTGCTGCATGCTTGCCATACAGACATGGCTAGTCGCTTGTACCTGCGCACTTAAAAGTGCAAACAGACAAGTCAATACAAACCAAAGTTGTGGGCGCAATATAATCAAACTTAAATACCTTGTTAGCTTGAAAGCCACGTTGCTAATTTGAGAGTCAACTTCAAGCGACTTAATGATAAAAATTGATGTTTAAAAAGAAAAGATAAAGAGCGTTACATTATTTATCAAGTAAAAGTGTATTAAGTAAAAATGTATCAGCTAATCTTTATCAAGTCTTAGTAGACTCTCTTGATACCTTAAAGTTCAGCATATCCATGAGGTATTGGCTTCATGGTTTTTTCATCGACACAAACGAACGTCACGTCATGAACTTCACAGATGACGCAGTGCGTTGACTTGTTGCGCACAAGTACGTCGACAGTAATAGATGTTCGGCCGAGATTTGTCGTTTTCATACCGAATTCGATAATATTGCCTGCGAAAGCTGCTGAGCGGAAATTAATTTCACCAAACTTAGCGGTAACCATGGTCATATCATCTTGGTTACCCAACTGACACTTTGCGTAAATGTATACTTCTTCATCAATCCAAGCCAACATAGTGCCACCAAATAAGGTGTTGTTGTGGTTCAAATTACCGGTTTGTACCAGTCGACGACCATAGAAAACCCAATCAGGGTCATTTTCACTCATTTTGTACTTCCTAACTCAATAACGATGACGCTAAATAATAGCATAAATTGGCGTTTTACTTGATCTAAGTTCATCCAAACTACTGATTTTGACGTAAGCTTGCAGTACACTAGCGACAACTTAATTGTGTATGTGAATATTCCATGTCTGAGCAGCAACAAAATAATTCAGAAACTAACGAACAACAAACCCATTTTGGTTACCAAACTGTCGACAAAAATGACAAAGAATCCATGGTAGCTGGGGTATTTCATTCAGTTGCACAGCAATACGATATTATGAACGACCTCATGTCGTTTGGTGTTCACCGCCTGTGGAAACGCTTTACGATTGACGCTTCTGGCGTGCGTCCAGGCAACAAAGTATTGGACTTAGCCGGTGGCACGGGAGATTTAACCGCGAAATTCTCACAATTAGTGGGGAAAGAAGGACAGGTTATCCTTGCTGACATCAACAGCTCGATGCTTAACGTAGGCCGCGACAAACTTCGCGACCGCGGCTTGGTTCAGAATATCGAATACGTTCAAGCCAATGCCGAATACTTACCGTTTGACGATAATACGTTCAATATCGTGACCATTGCATTTGGTTTACGCAACGTGACTAACAAAGACAATGCGCTTAAGTCTATTTTCCGCGTATTAAAACCAGGCGGCCGCCTACTGGTACTAGAGTTTTCAAAGCCAGAGCAAGAGCTACTGAACAAAGCTTACGATTTCTATTCGTTCAACATTCTGCCAAAAATGGGCGAATTCGTTGCTAAAGACGGCGATAGCTACCAATACCTTGCTGAATCTATTCGTATGCACCCAGATCAAGAAACACTGAAAAGCATGATGGAAAATGCAGGCTTCGAACAAACAACCTACAACAATCTTACTGGCGGCATTGTAGCGTTACACAAAGGCTACAAGTTTTAAGCAATGAGCACTTTTATGCATCCGCAGCTTTTCTGTAGCGTTGTTGAGTCTATAGCCAACGCTGCGATTTCGCTGAGCCCTGCGACAAAAGAAAAGCTGCCGATGCTCGATGAAAAACGTCTTGCCGTGCATTTACAAGAACTTGGTTTTTCGTTAGTTATAAGCCAAGACCAAGGCAAGTTGCTGATTACTAGTCCCTCTGAGGACGTAATAATTGCTGATTGCACCATTAGTACCAGCGTATCAGCCCTGAAAGAGCTGAAAAATGAGCAGCAATTAACCGCGCTTATTAAGACAGATAAGCTTGATATCGAAGGCGACATGAAAGTCGCTCAGCAGTTCGCCTCACTGGCTGATAGCGTCGATATTGATTGGCCAGCTGAGCTAGAAAGGCACATCGGTGATATCGCCACACACAAGTTGATCACCCTCGGTAAGAAAGCATCAGCCAAAGCGGAATTCGTTAAAACACAAATATCGAGCGACGCTAGTGAGTATGTCGTTTACGAGCAGCAACTTGTAGTAACACAACCAGAAATACAAGGTTGGGTTGAGGACATTGATGAAGTGACAAAGCAGTCAACAACTATTGAGCAACGAATAGCGCAACTAACTGAGCGTTTGAATCGCTTAAAAAGCCGCTAGTTCATTAAACTAATTCATTGAACTAACTCATAAAATAAGTAACCTAAACCCAAGCGGAAATTACGTGCGTAGCCTAAGACTTTATAAAATAATCAAAACCTTTTTACAGTATGGCTTAGATGAAATCTTGCCGCAAAAAGCTGTACCTTGGTATGTAAAAATTGCTCGCCACTCGCTGTTTTGGTTACGTAATAAGCACAAAGATAAGCCGCAGGCAGAACGATTTAGGCTAGCGATTGAGTCACTTGGCCCGGTGTTTATCAAGTTCGGGCAAATGCTCTCGACACGTCGTGATTTATTATCCGACGCATACGCAGAAGAATTAAGTTTACTGCAAGACCAAGTGCCACCATTTTCTGGTCAACAAGCACTTAAGCAAATCGAACTAGCCATCGGCAAAGAAACTTTCGACACCTATTTTAGTGACTTTGATCAGCAGCCACTTGCGTCTGCTTCAATCGCGCAAGTGCATACAGCGACCATGCTCGACGACAATGGTGAGCCAGTAGAAGTCGTTATTAAAGTGCTTCGCCCTGGCATCGACAAAACCATTATTGCTGACATCAATGTGATGCTGATGTTCGCGGGTGTCGTCGCAAAATGGCTGCCTGACGGCAAACGTCTGCGCCCTAAGGAAGTTGTTGATGAATATCGCAAAACCATTCTCGACGAATTAGACCTTAATCGCGAAGCCGCTAATGCTATTCAGCTCAAACGCAATTTCACGCAGGGGCGCGACACCGACCACCATCTTTATGTACCAGAGATATACAGCAGTTACAGCCATAAGAACGTGCTAGTCATGGAACGTATCTACGGTATTGGGGTAGGTGAAGTTGAGACGCTCAACTCACTTGGCGTTGATATGAAAACACTAGCAGAGCGCGGCGTTGAAGTCTTTTTCACACAAGTGTTTCGCGATAGTTTTTTCCATGCCGACATGCATCCGGGCAATGTATTCGTCAATGCTACTAACCCAGCAGATCCAACGTGGATAGCAATAGACTGTGGTATCGTAGGCACACTCAACAAGGACGATAAGCGCTATTTAGCAGAGAACTTTGTGGCTTTCTTTAACCGCGATTATCGCAAAGTTGCAGAGCTTCACGTCGACTCAGGTTGGGTACCGCGAGATACCAGTGTCGATGAATTTGAATTCGCCATTCGCACCGTGTGTGAGCCTATATTCAACAAGCCACTTGCTGAAATTTCTTTTGGTCAAGTGTTAGTCAACCTATTTAATACTGCCCGCCGCTTTAATATGGAAGTGCAACCACAACTCGTGCTTCTACAAAAAACCTTATTGTATATCGAGGGGTTAGGGCGTCAGCTTTACCCACAACTGGACTTATGGCAAACCGCCAAGCCGTTCTTAGAGAACTGGGTTCAAGAGCAAATGGGTGTCAAAGCAGTATTTTCGAAGATCAAAGACAACTTGCCATTCTGGAACGAAAAGCTACCTGAGGTACCTGATCTTATTTATGATTTTCTTGCTTCTGGCAAGGCGGCTCACGTTGAACAAGTGACCCTGTTAGCAGAACTCAAGCAGCAGCAACAGCGCAATCATATTAAGCTGGTTAACGGTGTACTGGCGTCAGGTGCTTTAATTACCGCAGCTTTATTACATAGCCAAGCGGAAACCATTGGTAGCTGTATCGCGTTTATCGCTACAGTATTCTTCACGCTTCGCGCATTGAAGTAGCACTGATTAATCGCCACGTTTTACTGTCTAAAGAGTTAATTCTTAGCTAGACTCAGAATGACGGTTTCATAACGTTTGGTCGTATTAACTTGAAGTACCTCGTTGTTCTTTGCTGGTTGTTCATTAGCACTAATGCTGTTGCTAATAACACGCAACTCACCTTGGCAACCACCACATGGTGCCCTTATACATGTGCAAGCGATAGTTATGAGCATGGTATTATCGGTGAATATGTCACACAGGTGCTAACACAAGTAGACGTTGACGTTAAAATCGCTTCTTACCCATGGTCACGAGCCATTGCCTTAGCTAACAGCCAACAAGTCGACGGTTTACTTACTGCAACGCCAGTCGAAGCGCCGGATCTATTATTTTCAAGCCATCCCATTAGCTCATATCAAGTGTGTTTTTATAGCCACGTAAACAGCGAATGGGAATATCGCTTACCGTTAGAGTTTTCAGGCAAGCGACTTGGTATCATTCAAGATTACGGCTACGGCGAGCCGTTAGATAGTTACCTTCAATCCCACAGCAATGCTACTGAAATCATCACAATCTCAGGCAATAATGGACTTGAACGACTGGTTCATATGCTGATTGAAGAGCGCTTGGATGTGCTGCCAGAAGACAAAACCGTCATAGAAAATCTACTTGCTCAGCAACCTAGTTTGCGCTCGAAAATCATGGAAGTAGGTTGTATGCCGGCAAGTCCATACTATTTGGCGCTAACCGACACAAAAGCTCATCAGCAATTATTACCTCAAATTAGTTTGCTACTTGCAGACCCCAAAAACCTAGCTCGCCTCTCCACACTATTTGAGCATGTCCTTTCAGTCGCTGCAAAATCTCAGCATTCGATAGCCACGCAAGAGTAGTTATTAACGTTTCCTGTAGTACTTTGTTTTAAATCAAAAAGCTACATTTTGAGCACTGTTATCATGTTGAAAAAACAATGACAGGAAGCCTCTTTTGCACGACACGCTCAAAAAGCTAACTGGCTTTATGCTGGGGAGCCTCCGCGATCTTGCCCCCATTATCGCGGTTATTCTCTTCTTCCAGTTGGTGGTCATTAAGCAGCCTTTACCCAATGTTATTCAGCTACTTGTTGGTGTCATTATGGTATTGCTTGGCCTTACCTTTTTTATACACGGCTTGGAACAAGGTTTATTTCCGATTGGTGAATCTATGGCCCATGCCTTTGCGAAAAAAGGTAGCGTGTTTTGGCTACTTGTCTTTGCATTCGCGCTCGGATTCGGCACCACAATAGCCGAACCCGCGCTTATTGCAGTTGCGGCAGAGGCCGCTAAAGTCGCTGCATCGGGCCAAATGATAGGTGCAGATGAAGCATCCATGGCGAGCTATGCTCAAGGCTTGCGATTTACCGTAGCCTTCTCGGTTGGTCTTGCGATTGTGATTGGTGTATTTCGTATTTTAAAAGGCTGGCCAATTCAATGGCTGATCATTGGTGGCTATATCGGCATCGTCGTGATGACAATGTTCGCGCCAAAAGAAATCATCGGTATAGCTTACGATTCAGGCGGCGTAACAACATCAACTATCACAGTACCATTAGTCACAGCACTTGGGGTTGGTTTAGCGTCATCGATTAAAGGAAGAAATCCGATGATAGATGGTTTTGGTTTAATTGCGCTTGCGTCACTTACGCCAATGATGTTTGTGATGGCCTACGGGATGGTGATGTTGTAATGCTCGGCGAATTACTTCAACAAATTCTCTCTACCGTTATCAGTACAGTGTCAGACGTATTGCCGATTGCTGCGATTATCTTTGGTTTCCAGTTCGCTGTTATTCGCAAACCCGTACCTAATTTCACCAAAGTCATTTTTGGCTTTATTTGGGTGCTCATTGGATTGTCGTTATTTCTTATCGGGCTTGAGTGGGCATTGTTCCCGCTCGGAAAACTGATGGCACAACAACTCACCAATCCAGCCTTTATCGCGGGAGTTGATAGCGTTAGCCAAATAGCCGCTGATATCAATCTCGTTTGGCAAGATTATGCTTGGGTCTATGTATTTGCGTTTCTTATCGGGTTTAGCACCACGATTGCAGAACCCTCACTTATCGCAGTTGCGATTAAAGCCAATGAAGTATCTGGTGGTGCGATTGGCATCTGGGGGCTGAGGATTGCTGTCGCATTGGGCGTAGCTGTAGGTATCTCCCTCGGTTGTTACCGCATCGTGGTAGGCGACCCTATTCACTACTATATTATTACTGGCTACATCGTCGTCGTCATACAAACCGTATTCGCGCCAAAATTGATTGTTCCGCTTGCTTATGACTCGGGTGGTGTCACCACATCTACCGTCACGGTTCCGCTGGTTGCCGCACTAGGGTTAGGCTTAGCAGAGACAGTACCTGGTCGTAGTCCTCTTATTGATGGTTTTGGCTTAATCGCCTTTGCCAGTTTGTTTCCTATGATGTCTGTGATGGCGTATGCGCAATTGTCGCAATGGCGTTCAACACGGAAACAAGTTCAAAGCGTAAGCCGCTAAGGATAAATAATGCACTTTAAAATGATCATTGTGTTCGTTGAAGATGAAATCACCGACTTGGTGATGGATACAGCCAGAGCAGCAGGAGCTACTGGCGCAACTGTAATAAGTAACGCCCGAGGCGAAGGGCTAAAGAAGTCAGAAACCTTTTTTGGCTTAACGTTAGAAACCCAGCGTGACGTGCTTCTGTTTCTTGTAGAAAAGCATATGAGTCGCCACATTTTGGAAGAAATTGCCCGTGTAGGTAAGTTTGATGAAAAACCGGGCACAGGCATCGCATTTCAACTGGATGTCGAAGACGCCGTTGGCGTTAGCCATCAAGTAAGTCAGTTAAGTTCAAGCGTGGAGAATGAACTGTGAGTACATCAGCAAAAATGAAAGCCAGAATTAAAGCAGCAGAAGTAATGACGCAAAACTTCATAACCTTAGATGGTATGCAAACGGTGCGAGAAGCACTAGATGCGATGCGAACAAACAACACACAAGTAATCATCGTTAATAAGCGCGACCAACATGACGCATACGGTATTTTGATGCTATCTGATATCGCTAAACAGGTGATGGCTAAAGACCGCTCACTCGATCGCGTGAATATTTATGAAGTGATGTCAAAGCCAGTGGTTTCAGTACCACCTGAAATGGATGTTCGCTACTGTGCTCGATTATTTGATAAATTCGGCTTAAGTTGTGCCCCTGTCATAGAAGCGGAAGAAATTTTGGGTTTAGTTGGGTATCAAGAACTCTTACTCAAAGCGTTCGAGAATTTCGAATAGCAGACAATAACAGGCGCTCTATTTGGTGCCTGCTTAGCCGCCTGCTTAATCGTCAGACGAGCTCCCCCTCGCGCTCTCAAAGTTTTAAGCATTTAAGCTGTCAGTGGCGATACTTGCGCAGAAAATGCGTAAGTAGCAGCACGATAATTAACAAAAGTAATTCGCTCACCTGACAGCTTTTTCAACACGCCCTAGTATTTAAAAATATTTTACCCAAGCCAGTTTTGTTGTTTTCTTAAAGTTTGAAAACGCCTTTGTCGGCCAATAGAGCGTAATACTCAACAATATTGAAATAGCCCAGACTTGCCACACGTAGTCCACACCAAAATACACTCCCTTATTCGTACCATAAATAGCAACTAGTACGGTATACAACGCAAGCAGCGCATAGAGGTGCGTAAGATAGAAAAACATAGGGGCAGAGCCATAATGCCTTAAAAAGTTTAGCTTTGTAGAGTTTGCTTTTTCAACCAGAGCCAACACGATAAATGCAGTGCCCAAGGTAAAAAGTAGGAAGCCTAGCGAAGGTGGATATTTGGTAAAGTTGACAAACGATTGAAGCGTTAACAACCAGCTATCATAGATTGACCAAGGCACAGGTTCTAAATAAACATTCAGTAACCTTACCGCCAACAATCCAACTAAGCTAAAAGCACCGAGCTTAAACAAAGTTTGCACACGCTTCTGACTATCCACTTTAGCGGAAAATAGTGGTGCAACAAAGTAGCCCAAACATATCACACCAACCCAAGGTAATGTCGGGTATGACACTTTCACCTTAAACGCATCACTCGCCCCCTCGCCTACGTAAAGAAAACCGCGGTCATGCAGTATCGTCCATAATGAATAGCCAAACTCGTCTGGTTTAAATGTAATAAAATCCAGTGCGTTATGACCAAATATAATGAAGATACCCAAAATACCAATAATGCGGTGCGGCAATAACGTCAACACGGCGAGGGTAATCATGCACAAGCCTATGGCCCACATCACTTGCAAATACAACGCGTTGTAATTGCCAAACCAAGAGAAGTTTACCAAGGTAATTTCTAAGAAAATAATGAATAAGCCACGTTTTAAGAGAAACGCTCTAACATCGCGTTGTGGCTTGTTAATAGGGTTTGCGTATAACCAAGCGCTTAATCCAGTCAGGAAAATAAATACCGGTGCGCAAAAGTGCGCCATTAAGCGCGTAAAGAACAAGGTAGAACTCGTTTCATCGATATTCATCGGGTCAGCGACTTGCTGATGCAGAAATACTCGCTCTCGAACGTGATCAACCAACATCAGTAAGATAACTATGCCCCGTAAAATATCAATCGAAGGTACGCGGTTTTTAAGGTGTTGTAGATTATTCATATTGCTATTTTAGATACTAAAAAGCAGCCTAGTGAAGACTTAGGCTGCTAATAAGTTAGATTAACCAGTAACGGCTTGTTAGCTTAGAACTGATACTTAATACTCGCGCTGTAATTAATTGGCGAACCCGGCATCGTCCATAGCTTATGATAAGAGTTTTCAAAATACTCTTCGTCAAACAAGTTATTGACGTCTAACTTCACACTAACCTTTTCAGTTAATTCTACCGCTGCAGATAAATTCACTAGCGTGTATGACGGTAGAATATAATCAACATCTGTTGTTTCACCTAAACGGTCTCCAACATAATTTACTGTCGCACCAAGGTAGGTTTCTTTACCCATTACAGTTGTGTAATGCTTTAATGAGACATGGCCGATGTGATCAGCGACATTGATTAAACGTGAGCCTTTTGGAATCGGCACACCCCAGTCAGAGTTAATCACATCATTAGCAGTTTTCGCATCAGTATAGGCATAAGCAAATTCAAGCATGGTGCTATCAGTTAACTCAGTAATTAGACTGACTTCGACACCCTGACTTTCCACTTCACCTAATGTTGCAGAAAGGCCAGTATCTGGTTCAGCGGTTAGCATATTGGTCTTTTCAGCATCAAATATTGCAATGTTGCCAGAAAAGCGGCCAGCAATATTTTGCCACTTCACACCAAACTCTACAGACGTTGTTTCTTCTGGATCGAAGGCATTTCGATCAACATCTAACCCTGGGTTAGGTCTAAAGCCTTCCGCATAGCTAGTGTAAACATTAATATTATCACTTACTTCATAGACAAAACCTACACGAGGCGTCACTTCCGTTTGATCTTTGTCCTGCGTGCTATCAGACAGCTTATTCAAAATTTCTTGCTCGAACTTATCCACTCTGAAGCCGAGAAGAAGCTTGGCGTTGTCTGTCAGTTCCACTAGGTTCTGGGCGTAGAAGCCAAGTCCTTTTTGTTCTTCAGATGTGTGAGTTTTTGCCAATGGTGTTGGCTGTGTCTGCGTATAATCAGGATTCGTTAGATCAAGTGAATACGTTGTATCACCAGATCCCCAAGCTGTACGCCAAACCTTATAATCGGTATCTAAATCAAAGTTATAGTAGTCTAAACCAATCAGTAAATTATTTTTGAATCCAGCCAGTTCAAGCTCACCACTCAATTCAAAACGTGCCGAAAAATCCGTTGCTTGATAATCTCGCTGTCTTCTCTGTCTCGACACAATATTTGGATCGCTATACGCCAATTGTCGACCACCTGACAATTCAGTATCGGAAGAGAAGCCTTCAAATGAAGAGTCGCGATAAGCTAACCCAGATAGTAGGTGCCAATTGTCATTAATACGATGATTAAGCAACAATTGGTGGCCTAATGCTTCAACTTTGTGCGCACCATCTCTTGGGTCACCGTAGAAATCTTCAGGTTCTACCGAATCGAAATCGTTGTTTAGTATCAATACACCGCGATCTAACGGCTTCTTCTGGTCAAGCACTTCCATTTCATAGCTTAAGCTCGTGTCGCCTGAAATATTCCAAAGAAAAGACGGATTAAAGTGCAGGCTCTCAATTGATACATTATCTCGATGTGTATCTGAGTCTTCATATGCACCATTGAAGCGGTAAGCTACGTCACTATTCAAGCCATTAGTGTAATCAAACTCAACTTGTTTCTTGCTGTAGTTGCCTAACGTACCTTGGATATAGCCTTGTTCATCAAATTGCGGCTTTTTAGTGATGATATTGATGGTACCACCTGGTTCACCTTGCCCGTATAAGGCTGAACCTGGGCCTTTCATAACTTCGATAGTTTCAATATTTGCGGTGCTTCGATTGCCGTTGTAGCCGCGAGAATTGAAGCCATTAACTAAGTAGCCACTTGGATTGTTCTCGTCACCCGAGAAGCCACGTATAGCAAAGCTATCAAACATACCGCCAGAGTTGTTTTGTCTAACGATACTGGGTGAAAAAGACAAGGCATCAATAAGGCGTGTAATACCCTCGCTCTCAAGTGTATCGGCATTAATTCTATCAACAGCTTGCGGCGTATCGATAAGCGGAACGTTACCGCGATAAGGCTGCCATAAACGTTTTACTTCAATGTGCTCAATGTCATCATGACTATTTGATGCATGGTTTAAATCGTCGTGGGCTAGAACACCACTAGAAACAATAAACAATGGATATAAAAACTGCTTTTTCACTTATTTTTCTCGGGAAGGGAACAAATCGGCAGAAGATGTTACAGTATAACATCACAATTTTCTAGCGGTGGCACGATATAAATGAATAAAAAATCTCAACGTCGGAAAAGCAAATTGAAAAAAGGTTAGGGCGAGATCTATAGTTTTCAATCGTGGAAAGCTAGCGCTTAGCTTAGCAATAGGTTATCCAAGGTGTTCTTTAATTAGCGCTAGGAATGGCTCTCCATAACGAGCAAGCTTGGTGTCACCGACACCTGATACTCTTAGCATTTGTGCTTCGTTAGTCGGCTGCATACGTGCTAACTCTGAAAGTGTCGCATCGTTAAAGACAATAAACGGGGCAACATCTTCGGCGTCTGCGAGTGTTTTACGCAATGATCGAAGTTTGCCAAACAGCTTACGATCGTATTGTTTTGAAACTGTCTTTTGTTGCCAGTAACTCGCTTGTTGCAGACGCGGTGCCGCAAGCATCAGCGCTTCTTCCGCTTTAAGCACTGTTCGAGCGGCTTCCGTCAGCTTTAAACTCGAATTTTGAGCGATATCTTGCTGCAAATAACCGTGATGGATTAATTGTCGAATAATGGCATACCAATAGCTGGGTGTTTTGTCTTTTCCAATCGCAAATGTCGACACCTTGTCGTGGCCATTCTGCTGGATTTTTGGGGTCACTTGACCGCGGAGTACTTCCACCAAATATTGGCTATCACCTTGTTGATCAATACGAAAAACGCACGACAGAACTTTCTGAGCAACTTCCGTGGCATCGAACTCTGTTGGTGGATCAAGGCAAATGTCACAGTTACCACAACGTTGTTTTGTGTATTCAGCAAAGTAGTTCAGTACCACTTTACGGCGACAAGTTTGCGCCTCAACAAAGTCGGTCATCGCTTTAAAACGCTGTAATTCAACTTTCGCGCGATGTTCATCTTCGCTGTCATTAATACGTTTGCGTATGCGTTCAATGTCGCCTTCGTCGTATAAAAACAGCGCTTCCGCAGCTAAGCCATCACGACCTGCTCGACCAATTTCTTGATAGTAAGATTCAATGGTACGCGGCGGCTCAAAGTGCACTACATAGCGAACATTTGGCTTGTTAATCCCCAAACCAAACGCGACGGTCGCTACGACGATTTGAATATTGTCTTTGGTAAATCCATCTTGTACGTAAGCGCGAATTTCGGGTTCTAAGCCAGCATGATAAGCCGCACAATTAATGCCTGACTTGCCGAGAAATTCGCTCAGCTTTTCCACTTGCCAACGACTACTACAGTAAACAATCCCTGCATCGTCTTTGCGCTGTTTGATATATGCCAAAATCTGTTTCTGCCCGTTGTACTTTTCTGCTAAGGTGAAGCGAATATTAGGGCGATCAAAGCTATCCAAATGTACATAAGGGTCATGCAAATTCAGCTGGGCTAATATGTCTTTACGTGTCGTGACATCGGCAGTTGCGGTTAATGCAATAACGGGAATCTGGGGAAAATGCAGCTTTAAAATGCCAAGCTGCGTGTAGGCGCGACGAAAATCGTGTCCCCATTGTGAAATACAGTGCGCTTCGTCAATGGCAAATAATCGAATAGGCAGACTCGCCAGCCCCTCAAGAAAATAGTGTTGCGTTAAACGCTCTGGCGCTACATACAGAAGTGTAATTTTACCCGCGGCTAAACGAGCAAAAATATCGTTAATTTCATCATTGGATAAACTTGAATTGACGTAAGCCGCACTGATACCTTGCCGCGTGAGACTATCGACTTGGTCTTTCATAAGAGAAATAAGCGGACACACTACAATGGTAATGCCGTTTAGCAATGTAGCAGGCAATTGATAACACAAGGACTTACCACCACCAGTTGGCATTAATACCAAGCTATCACGCCCCGCTAACACTTGCTCGATGATCTCTGCTTGCCCAGTACGGAAAGCAGTGTAACCAAAGTGATGTTTAAGCGAAGACAACAAGTGATCTTGGTCGATGGCAGGAGCTAAATTCAAGTATATTCCAAGTTAATCAAAAGCGCTGGCATTCTACCTTAAGCGGTAATTTTTCCCTAGCTACCTGTTTAAAAAAAGTCACAAAAACTGGTACGCTTGGTAAATAAAAGTGATGAGAAAGAATAATCGTTATGGATAAAACAGAGGTTTATCAGCGCGTTGCTGAGCTATGGAATACAAACATGCCATTCAACCAACTCTTGGGGTTTGAGATCTCACGTTTTGACGAAGAGCGTTCAGAAGTCAGTTTTAAATGGCAAGACAAGCTCATTGGTAATCCAATGCAGAAAATCCTTCACGGCGGGGTCACTGCTGCGGCTCTCGATCTTGCAGGTGGTGTAGTGGCAGCAGCAAGTATTATCGCCAACATGGATGAAGTATCCCCGCTCACGATTCAAGAAAACATTAGTAAGCTTGGAACAATCGACTTGCGTACCGACTTTTTACGCCCCGGCAGAGGCGAACACTTTGTCGCAACCGCGTATATCATTCGAAGCGGCAGCAAAGTGGCGGTTGCACGTATGGAACTGCACAATGAAAAGGGTGACCACATCGCCTTTGGCACAGGGACTTATATGGTTGGCTAACCAACCATCAACACGCCCTAATTGATATCAGAATTGATTAACTGCTATCGGACATAACGAGGCCGTGGTAAAATCTGCCGCCTTTTTTATTTGCTCGCAAGCAGGAATTCGACTTTCTCATGTCATCAACGCAGCCCAATCATAGCCAAGCTAATTCAGGTGTCATCAACGCAGTTCTTGCCTACATGATGTGGGGCTTCGCACCACTTTATTTCAAGCTTTTAGACTCAGTTGGCGCAGGCGAAATTCTTGTTCACCGAATTGTTTGGTCGAGCGTACTTTTGTTAGTGATCGTTTTCGCTATTAAAAAAGGACCGCAATTTATTCAGGTAATCACCAATAAAAAGCAGCTAAGCCGACTACTATTAACCGCTACAATTCTCGCCACTAACTGGTACCTATTTATCTGGGCAGTTAACAACGACTACCTACTTGATGCCAGTCTAGGCTATTACATTAACCCTCTTCTCAATGTTGCGTTAGGCATCATATTTCTTGGTGAGCGCTTGAGAAAATGGCAAGGCGTTGCCGTAGGTCTAGCTGTAGCTGGGGTACTAATTCAAGTTGTGATGTTGGGGACTTTACCCATTATTTCTCTTGTACTAGCAGGAACATTTGGGGTTTACGGCTTATTGCGCAAGAAGCTTCACGTCGATTCATTTGTTGGCTTACTCGTAGAATCTTTAGTTATGTTACCAATCGCATTGATATTCTGGCAGTTTTTTATCGCCAGCCCGACCAGCAATATGATGGAAAATACTTCGGCGCTGAACCTAACGCTCATCGCAGCAGGTATAGTAACAACTGCACCGCTACTTTGCTTCACAGCTGCTGCTAAACGTTTAACCTTGGCCACGCTTGGCTTCTTCCAGTACATAGGCCCGAGCATTATGTTTTTATTGGCCACATTCATGTACCAAGAGCCGCTTCACCCCGCTAAATTAGCTACCTTTGCGTTTATTTGGGCGGCGCTGATGATTTATAGCTTGGATTCCCTAAGAGCAAGGCGCCAAAAGCGTGCTAACAACTAGGCGCTAATCATAGCAGAGCATAACTAAGCACCGCTTGCAGCTAAGCCAAGGTTGTAGCAACGTTCAAACTCAGGCAAGCCATGACGACCACCATTAACAATACGTCGCGCTTTCGCTAAATCGTGTGCTTCAAGTGCTGCACGTATACTCGCTTCTTGTCGCTTCAAAAAAGCGGCAAGAACTTGTCCTGCAATATCACCATCGTTAGCAAGTTCAGGTTGCCTCTCTAGTGCATTACCTAAGTCAAGAAGCTCACCAATATTTCGATAATTCGCACGACCCGTTAGCTGAATATAGCCACGACCTTTGAAGCGTGCACCGTCTGGTGCTCCTGTGTTACCTAGATCTTTACGGTCATCATATTTATCAAAATCATGACTGGTAAATGTTGTGTTGTACTTGGAAAGATATTCACTAATGGGTTTAAAGCTTCCGGTTTCGACGTAGACCGTCGCTATAGCCATCAACATCATGGGTAAATCAGCGAGTGATTGAGCGCGCAAGCTATGCTCTATCAGCGGCCAGTTGCTATCAATATTAACAGCTGGCGAACCATGGCAAATACGTTTTACTAGTGGAGTGTGAAAACCTTGCTCGTCAACTAACTCACCATTTCCACCTATAGTTGGAGCTACCTCTGCACTTTGAGATTGTGTTTCCTGTCGCGATTTATTTGCATACTCCTTAGCTAGTTTCGCGTAACTTTGTCGACCGAAAATCCCATCGATTGTTAAGCCTGCCGCTTGCTGAAATAAACGCACTGCATTATCAGTTTTATCACCAAAATGACCATCAACTTGGCCTAACGAATAACCTAAACTAATTAATTGCTGTTGGAGTTGATAAACAGCTTCTCCTTTATCGCCAATATGAAGAGTTTCCATGTTAAGTTCCTTTTAATAGCTCTATCCTCGACGTATAAGTTATTAGCCAATAAGTTTCATATCTGCAAATTTGACGCAAAAAAAAAGAGCGAAGCCGCCCTTTTCTATGTTTAATTGCATACTTCTCTACTCAGCAATAGCAATTTGATTGCGACCGTTTTCTTTAGCGTTATAAAGCGCTTGGTCTGCTTGATTCATTTGGGCAGCTAAAGACGTCTCGCCATTAAAGACAACACCAATGCTCACCGTTGTCGAGATTTGCTGGCCTTCATAAGGCATTTGGGCAACCGAAATCTCACGACGTAAGTCATCTAAGCGACTATACAGCTGATCTTCATCAACACCAGACATCAATACCGCAAACTCTTCACCACCTAAGCGCGCCAGCATAGCACCACCTAAATGCTTGCGCATGTATAGAGCGACCATCTTTAAGAAGTTATCACCAGCCTCATGACCATAGTTGTCGTTGACTTGCTTGAAGTAGTCGATATCCACCATAGCAAGGCAATACTGCACTTGATCTCCAATATTGCTGGCAATTTTCTTTTCAGAGAATTGAATAAACGCGCGACGATTCGGCAACTCTGTTAGGTAGTCCGTATTCGCTGCGCGTTGAATTTTCGCAATATTCGCCAAGTTCTCAATACTTTGCGTAACACGACAGTAAAACTCTTCAGGGCAGAAAGGCTTGCGTAAGAAGTCATCGGCACCATTTTTAATGAAGCGAGCAGAGTGAATACCGCTTGTAGCGCCTGAAATACCAATGACCGAAACTCTATCGCGGCTATAGCGTTTACGAATTTCGTTGGTTAGCTCTATGCCATCCATTACCGGCATTTCAAGATCAGTAATCACCACTTTAATGTTGCTATGTTCAGCCAGCACTTCCAACGCTTTTTCGCCGTCGTTAGCCACATAAACAGCAAAATTTCGACGCTTCAACAGCTCTACAATGTGGTTACGTGTTGCAAGTGAATCGTCAACCACTAATATGCCGTTATTCTTGTTGGTTAATTGCCAATGTAGAACGCGTTTTAGGTATAAGAACGCCTGACTATTTTCCTTGGGAATATAATCGACTACCGGCTGTGCGAGAATTTTCTGGCGAGTAACATCATCCATATGACCCGTAAGTACGATACTTGGTATGCCATGAGATAACACGCATTTGATCGCCTCACCATCGTGGGCATCAGGTAACGAATAGTCGACGGTCGCCACAAAAAAGTCGCCTCCACCTTCACCTTGCAATATCGCTTCAACTTCAGCTAGAGAGGCTGCAATGGTTACTTCGTAGCCTAGTGACTTACCTAGCTGCTCAATGACTTTGGCCATTGCTCTACTGTCTTCAACGACCAACAAACGTTCTGCCATTCTTACCTCTTTTATTCCTTCAATCTATAGCCAAGCTAGTCTATTGCGACTAGGTTGGCGTAAGAAACTACTAACCACTTGATACCGACTTGCTCAAAGTTCACTTGAATGCGACTTTGTGCACCAGTACCTTCATAATTCAGCACCACACCCTCACCAAACTTCTGATGCATTACTCTTTGGCCTAAGTTAAAGCCTGTTCCTTCAAATGCTTCGGCGGTAAATGTTGATGAAAATCGACCGCTAGTTGCTGGGCGTGATACTTGATTTTGCATGCGAATTTCTTCTACGCACTCGCTAGGTAGTTCACGTAAAAAGCGACTCGGCTTATGATATTTTTCCTGACCATACAAGCGTCTGCTTTCCGCATGACATAAGTATAGCTTCTCCTTCGCCCTTGTCATGCCAACATAACATAGCCGACGTTCTTCCTCTAAGCGGCTAATATCTTCATGAGATTGTTGCGAAGGAAACATCCCTTCTTCAAGGCCCGCAATGAAGACGAGAGGAAACTCTAGTCCTTTTGCTGAGTGCATTGTCATTAACTGCACTGCTGGCTCATATTCATCCGCTTGCGATTCACCTGCTTCAAGCGACGCATGGGTTAAAAATGCCGTAAGTTTCGTTTGCTCTTCTTCAAGCTCTGGATCCATTTCGAAAGTTTGGCAAGCTGTCACTAGCTCATTTAAGTTCTCAATACGTGCCTGCGCACGCTCGCCTTTTTCAGCCTGATACATGGCTTTTAAACCGCTGTGATTAATCACATGATTAACCTGTTGGTCTAAATCCAAATTAATAGAGTCATCTTCAAGTTGGTCAACCAGATCAACAAAGTTCTTCACGGCATTTGCCGCTCGACCTTTCAAGCTTTGCTCTTCCAGCAATTGCTTACTTGCCTGCCATAGCGTCATTTCCAGTGACTTGGCTGCATCTCGCACAATGGCTATTGTCTGATTGCCAATGCCACGTGTTGGGGTATTGATCACACGCTCAAAAGCAGCATCGTCATCACGGTTATTAATTAGGCGCATATAAGCAAGAGCGTCTTTAATTTCCTGACGTTCGAAGAATCGTAACCCGCCGTATATTCGATAAGGCAACTGGCTTTGTAGCAGAGCTTCTTCAAGTAAACGTGATTGCGCATTCGATCGATACAAAATCGCGACATCATCTAGCGAGCCATTTTCTTCGCGCCATGCGCCAATGCGACCAGAGATAAAGCGTGCTTCATCAATTTCATTGAAAGCCGTATAAATGGAAATTTTCTCGCCGGCGTCATCTTGCGTCCACAAGTCTTTACCCAGTCGATTATTGTTATTGGCTATCAACTTATTAGCAGCGTTTAGAATGTTCGCTGTCGAGCGGTAATTTTGCTCTAACCGAATAGTTTCAGCACCTTTATAATCTGATAAAAAACGCTGAATGTTTTCAATTTTTGCACCGCGCCAGCCATAAATTGACTGATCATCATCACCAACAATCATGACTTTACTTTGCTGCTGACCTAACATTGTCAGCCATGCATATTGAATAGCATTCGTATCTTGAAATTCGTCCACTAAGATATGCTTAAAGCGCTGCTGATAGTGGGCAAGCAATGCTGGGTGATTTAACCAAAGCTCATGAGCTCGCAACAGCAACTCAGCGAAGTCTACTAATCCAGCGCGGTCACAGGCATCTTGGTAACTCTGGTAAATATTGATAAAAGTTTGCTCGGTCGGATCATATTGGGCATCAATATGTTTCGGTCTTAGGCCTTCGTCCTTTTTACCATTGATGTACCAAACCGCCTGTTTAGCTGGCCACTTCTTTTCATCAAGGTTTAAAGCACGAATGGTGCGCTTAACTAACCGCAACTGGTCGTCTGAATCTAGCACCTGAAAGCTTTGCGGCAAGTTAGCTTCTTGGAAGTGCATACGCAGCAAGCGATGAGCAAGTCCGTGGAAAGTACCAATCCACATACCAAACACATTACCACCAGTTGCTTGCTCTACACGGCCACGCATTTCAGCGGCAGCTTTGTTGGTAAAGGTCACCGCTAAAATACTGTGGGAAGCTGCTTGTTCAACTTGCATCAACCAAGCAATACGATGCACAAGCACACGGGTTTTGCCGCTGCCAGCACCCGCAAGTACTAACATATTTTGTAATGGGGCGGCGACGGCTTCGCGCTGCTTGTCATTTAAGCCGTCTAGTAATTCTGAAACATCCATTAAGCTGTGCTCGTTTTCGATTATCGGAGTTAAAATTGTGTAGTACTTTTCGGCACTAAATAGTTTGAAGTAAATGTGCTAGAAAAGCTGATTTAGCTGTGAAACAGCGTCTAATTCAATATGTGGCAATACTTGAATTGGTTTGCCCACATCATAGCAGGAGAGCCAAGCGGTTTGCATACCGGCGCGATGTGCGCCCAATATATCTGCATGACCACAATCACCTACATGCAGTATATGCTGACACGGAATAGATAGCGCTTCGCTCGCAGCAAAAAACATATCTGTATCAGGCTTTTTCGCTAAACCATTGCCAGCGTGGAAAATATGATCAAACAAGTGGTGAATACCAATTGCCTTGGTATCGACATTACCATTGCTCACAGCAACCACGGGCACATGTTTGCGCAGTCGCGTCAGCAAATCAATACTCGACTGCGGCACGTCGAACTCGCTGCGTTTTGCCAAGAAAAATGCCATTGCTTGTTCAGCTAGTTGCTTTGCTTGCGTTTCACTAGCGCCCAGCGCTTGAATACCTGCCTGATAAGTAGCTAGGCGAAGCGCAGTCACATCGTGAATCAAAGCTTTGGTCTTGGAGAGTATTTCGGTGCGAAACGGCCACCAATAATGACTATCAAAAGTTATCGGTTCGTCAACGCTGACGAGAGAGCTAAGCTGCCCCGCAAAGAAAACAGGCATAGCTTTCTCTGTCGCCACCATCACCGGACGATTGCTATACAAGGTGTCGTCCAAATCAAAGCTTATCGCTTTGATCGGACTAATTTTTCGGTAAAATTTCACGTATTGTTCATTTAGTCTCTGTATCTAACGCAATGTTTGCAATTACGCCGCATTCGTTAGTTGTTGAAAAAGAAGTTTAGCAACTAATTTTCTAAATTGACTGAGAAGTAATGTATCCATGCGTGGGTCAAAATGATCGGCATCGCTTGAGCTGATCGCCAAGAAACCTAATAGCTGCTCTTCATGGGTTAGTTTAATTAACACTACCGAGCCGGCGTTAGTATGACCAAATATTAATTGCTGTTCACTTTGCTGAAGACGACCAAAATAGTAGTCGTCCTTTTCTAAGCGTCCATTTATCACTTCAGAGCAATCACTTGCAACAACACTTGGGTGGTCAACACTGAATGCGTCGGTGAACCAAATTTTCAAATCCGACAGAGATAACAGCTCTAGAGTTGCTTTCTGCAACGTTGAGAAAAGTGTCTCAATTGAGTCGCTATCAATTAGCTGCAGGTACAAGTCACTGTATAGTCTGAATAATTGTTCATTGCTGTTCGCAATCGACATTAACTGCGTAATTTCTTCTTCTAGGCCCTGTACCTTATGGCGAAGTTGCTGCTGCTGTCGCTCGACCAACGAGACCGTTCCACGGTGTGGATCTTGAATACGCAATTGAGTTACAAGCTCAGGGTTGCGGTTGAAAAACTCGGGGTTATCTTCTAAATAACGGGCCACTAATTCATCATTTAGTGGCAGCTCATCTAGCTGTACCGTTTTTTGTTCGCTCATATATGCATTTGTCCATCAAAAACATGGGAAGCAGGGCCTGACATCTTCACTGGATGGCCAGGACCTTTCCAAAATATTCGTAATTTTCCGCCTGGCAACTCAACCGTAACTTGCTTGCCAAGCTTTTTCTGTGTTTGACCAATCACTACAGCTGCGCAAGCACCGCTGCCACACGCTAGTGTTTCACCAACACCGCGCTCAAAAACGCGCAATTTAACATAGTCGCTAGAAACGATTTCCATAAAGCCAACATTAACGCCTTTCGGAAACCTTTCGTGTTGTTCTAATTCTTTGCCGAGTGTCTCAAGTGGTGCTTCATCAACATTATCAACCGTGACGACACAGTGCGGGTTACCCATAGATACCACGCCACATAATACGGTTTCACTGGCGCGAATAATGTACGTACCTTCAACTTTTTGCGCTTTAAATGGGATCTGATTAGGTTCAAATTGTGGCACAGGCATGTTGACGGAGATGTTGCCATCACGCTCAACGTATAGCGTCATCTTGCCACTGTGTGTTGAAACACGAATTTTATTGCGATTCGTTAAACCCTTGCTGCGTACGAAACGCGCAAAACAACGAGCACCGTTACCACATTGTGCAACCTCGCTGCCGTCAGCATTAAAAATACGGTAGTGAAAGTCTAAATCTGGGTCATAAGGTGGCTCAACCACCAACAATTGATCAAAACCAACGCCAAAATTTCGGTTCGCTAGCTTCTTAATTTGATCGTTTGGCAAGTAGACGTTTTGGGTCACATTATCAACAACCATAAAGTCATTGCCTAAACCATGCATTTTAGAAAAGTTTAACAGCATCTACTCGTTCTTATTTGTCTGCAAGCAGCTGTTCACCTTGCCATAGCTGCTCTATTGTTTCGCGTGCACGCACCAAAGTGCTTTGGTCGCCATCAACCATCACTTCAGCGATTCGCGGACGACTATTATAATTTGAACTCATGGTAAAGCCATAAGCACCTGAAGAACGAACTGCGAGTAAGTCCCCTTCCTCAATACATAAGTCACGGTCTTTACCCAAGAAATCACCAGTTTCGCAAATAGGTCCCACGATATCATAAGACTTCGATTCACCGTCGCGTGGTTCTACCGGAATAATATTTTGCCAAGCTTGGTACAACGAAGGGCGTAATAAATCATTCATCGCTGCATCGACAATCGCAAAATGCTTGTCCTGATTTGTCTTCAAAAACTCTACTTCGGTCACCAAAATACCGGCATTAGCCATAATCGCGCGTCCTGGTTCATAGATAAGCGTCAGATCATAGCCTTGTAGCTTTTCTGCCATTGCCTTGGCGTAGTCATTAGGGTGGGGCGGCTGTTCGTCTTGGTAACATACGCCGAGTCCACCACCCACATCCAAATGAGATAGCTTAATACCCAAGCTTGCCAGCTTATCAATCAGCATTAAAACGCGATCGAGAGCATCTAAGAACGGCTGAACTTCGGTAAGTTGAGAACCGATATGGCAATCTACGCCTTTTACGGCAACGTTTTCTAGCGACGCTGCATATTGGTACAACGCTGGCGCTTCATCAATTGAAATGCCAAATTTATTCTCTTTTAGGCCCGTTGAAATATAAGGGTGTGTGCCTGCATCAACATCTGGGTTTACTCTGAATGAGATTGGCGCTTTGACATTCATTTCACCGGCAACCCGATTAATACGTTCCAGTTCAGATGCTGATTCAATGTTAAAGCAGTAAATGCCTTGCTTTAATGCATAGGCGATTTCAGAAGACTTTTTACCGACGCCTGAAAACACCACTTTTTTGGGGTCACCACCTGCCGCAATAACTCGCGCTAGCTCTCCTTCAGAGACAATATCAAAGCCAGAGCCTAATCGCGCCATTACATTTAACACAGCTAGATTACTGTTCGCCTTAACCGCGTAGCACACCATATGAGGTAACTCCCCGGCAGCATTGTCAAAAGCATGCCAGTGGCGCTCTATTGTTGCACGAGAGTAGACATAAACAGGGGTTTGATACGTTTGGGCAATATCGTTAACGGCACAATCTTCTGCATAAAGCATCTGGGCGCCATTAGCATCAGCTTGATAGTTAAAATAATCCACTAGATATTCTCTTCTACTAACAAAGGTGATGTCGGTTGTTGTGTTTGTTGTTTTGCTGGTGTTGTCGCAGGCTGTTCTGGTGTTTGATAAAGCGGGCCTTTATTGCCGCAAGCAACAAGAAAACACAGTGAAAAAGCAGCGAGTAGCAAAGGAGATGATTTTCTATTCATTTTTATTGATTTAGCCCACTATTTTGACAGTAAATATTCGCGATACAAGCGAGGGTCTGTTGATCTTTCGAGGCTATTTTTGCAGTAATTTATGATGTTTTTATACAAGGCAGAGCTTATGCCGTGTGGTTATTCCACATAAATAAGCGATAACGCTGTAGAAAGGCATCATAAATACTGTCCCAAATATCTAGTAAAAGGGATTCGTTTAAATGCATTTTTCTCATTGTTACTTGCTCTGTGCGTAGAATAACTATGCGTATCGCAAGTGCCGCGATAAAAATGCATTTAATTCGAACAAAATTTAACCCTGAAAGGTTAACAGACCCTAGTATTAACCTACATGGCTGGTATTATACGCATATGCATATCAACAAATACAAGTCTTATCATTCTTGGATCAGATAAATGAACGATAGCCAATACAATTTCATCGCCGATGAGTTACTACTTGCAATTGAAGAAGCCATTGAAGATTGCGGAACAGATATAGATTACGAAGGCATTAGCGGCATGCTAACCCTGACGTTTAAAAACGGCAGTAAAATCATCATTAACAAACAAGCACCATTGCATGAAATTTGGGTTGCCACCAAATTCAATGGACACCACTTCGTTTATCAAGACGAGCAATGGGTTGATAAGCGCGCGGGCGATGAATTATGGCAATTCCTATCTAATGCCGTTAGCACTCAAGCAGACGCCACGATTGAATTAAGCCAGCCGTAAACACAAAGAGAATTCCCATGACAACTGTTAGAATTGCAACGCGCAAAAGCGCGCTCGCCTTGTGGCAAGCCGAATATGTAAAAGCCCAACTTGAGCACTTCCACGACGACATTACGGTCGAGCTTGTACCAATGACCACAAAAGGCGACATAATTTTAGACACACCGTTGGCTAAAGTGGGTGGTAAAGGTCTATTCGTTAAAGAACTTGAAGTCGCCATGCTAGAAGGGCGTGCAGACATTGCTGTGCATTCAATGAAAGATGTACCAGTAGAGTTCCCAGAAGGCTTAGGTTTAGAGGTTATTTGCCCTCGTGAAGATCCTCGCGACGCATTTGTATCAAACACATACAGCAGCATCGACGAATTACCAGAAGGTGCCATTGTTGGCACATCCAGCCTACGTCGCCAATGCCAGCTGAAATCACAACGTCCAGACTTAGATATTCGCGACCTTCGCGGCAACGTCAATACGCGCTTAGCAAAACTAGATGAAGGCCAATACGACGCGATTATTCTTGCAGCTGCAGGGTTGATTCGCTTAGAAATGCCAGAACGCATCAAGAACTTCATTGAGCCAGAGCAAATGCTACCGGCAAATGGTCAAGGCGCTGTTGGTATTGAATGCCGCACTAATGACGAAACAATCAAAGCGTTATTGGCGCCACTTGAATGTGCAGAAACCCGTGTTCGTGTATTAGCAGAGCGCGCGATGAATAAAGCACTTGAAGGCGGCTGTCAGGTGCCAATCGGTAGTTACGCCATTATTGCTGATGAGCAGATTCACTTACGCGGTTTAGTTGGTGCGATCGACGGCAGTGAAATCATTGAAAGTGATATTTCAGGTGATGTAAACGATGCCGAGGCGTTAGGTGAAAAGCTTGCTCAAACGCTATTGGGGTTAGGTGCAGAGCGTATTTTAAAACAGGTATATGGTAGCTAATCTAAACGCTAAACCTTATCCCCTCATTACTCGGCCTGAACCTCAGGCCAGTCAGCTAGCTAGCACCTTAAAAAGTGCTGGCTTTGACAGCCTTCAACAAACCTTTTTTACCTATCAAGCCAATGCAAGCCTTGATGACCTCAATCAGGTTGTTGAGCGCTGCGATAATCCTTGGCTTATCTTCGTTAGTGTTGCAGCCGTTAACTTTGCCGAACAATTGCTTTCTATTACCAAGTGGCCCAACAGAGGCATTGTTGCCGTTGGCACGGCAACGGAAAAAGCCTTAAAGCAATTGGGTATCAACGACATACTCGTTCCAAACCGTCACAATAGCGAAGGTGTGCTCGCACTAGAGCCACTCCAGAACATTAGTGGACATGATGTCATCATTGTTAGAGGCGATGGCGGTAGGGAGTTAATTGCAGAAGGCCTACAAGCACGTGGGGCTAACAGCAACTATATAGAAAGCTATAAGCGGGATTGGCAACACATTTCCGCCGAACAAGTCGCGTACTGGCGCGAAAAAGGTATTAATACGCTAATTATTAGCAGTAACGCTTTACTCGAAAGCGTTGTACAATTAACCCATAATGACGATAATTTCTGGCAAAACACATGCTTATGGCTAGTAGTAAGCGAGCGTATAGCTCGTAATGCCAAACAACTAGGGCTAAAGCGAATCGTTTGCACAAACGGCGCAAATGACCAAGCCATTCTTAGCGCTTTGACGCAATTGGAAACGATAAATGACTGACAATAAAACGCCAACTACCGCGACAAAAGACGACGTAACAACTTCGGCTGCCGAGAAAAAATCAGCAGAAACGACGGCTTCAGCTGATGTCAAAACGGCGACTAAAACGTCTTCTACTGCTGCAAAATCTTCTCCTCCTACACGCAGAACGGTAACACCTGCGAAGCAGCCAGTTTCAAAAACAGCGTTGTTAGCCTTACTGGTTGCATTGTTAGCGGTTGCAGGCCTTGGCGGCGGTTACGTTTGGCATAAACAACAGCAACAGTTGTTGGTGAATCAGTTAACTGAGTCTTTCAATGCCCAACAAACACAAGCGCTTAGTCAAACGAAATCACAACTAGCAGCCTTGATTAATCAGCAAAGTGCGCAAAGCCAAGCCAATAACGAACAACAGGTTCAAACGGCGATTATTCCACTGCAGCAAGAAATGCTAGAGCTACAGGCATTAACTAACGCATTGCAGCAAAATCAGCCTTCAGATTGGTTACTCCAAGAAGCTGAGTATTTAATTCGCATAGCTGCCCGCTCTATGTGGCTGGAGAAAAATGGTCAATCAGCCATCAACCTATTATTAGATGCCGATGCTCGAATCAAAGAGCTAGGCAATCCAGCTTTTCTTCCTGTTAGACAGGCCATCAGTCAAGATATTGAAACACTAAGGCTATTGCCAGAGTTAGCAACCGATGACGTTGTGTTAAAGCTAATGGCGTTAAACAAACAAGTCGACAGTTTGCCGATTGCTATGGCTTACCTGCCAACGTCGCTTGAAGATGAACCCGAATTAGAACTAAGTGAAGATATTGCTGATTGGCGCGAGAATTTGCGTAAGACATGGCAAGAAACACTGGCCAAGTTCATTACGGTGAAGCGTCGTACATCAAACGTTGAAGCACTGTTAACACCAACCCAGCAACAAAACCTACGTCAAAATATTCGCTTGAAGCTACAACTTGCACAATGGGCTGCAAGTCAACAAAACAGTGTCATATTTGATGCCGCTATTGCCGATGCTCAAAGCTGGTTGGGTGAATACTTTGATCAAGAAGATGTTCGTGTTGTTAACTTCAGTGATAGTTTAGATAGCACAACTAATGCGATTATCTCATTAACCTTGCCTGATACTTTGTTATCTCAGCAGGCGATAACCAGAGCCTTAATGCGTTCAAATCCATTGCCTTCACCTAAGCAGCCGTCACCAGTTGAAAGTGACCAAGCAACGTCCACTTCGGCAGCAGACGGAGCAAACTTATGATCCGTATTATCCTGATTGTGCTGCTATTTTTCGCAGCCGTCGCATTGAGTCCAATGCTAATTGATGAGAAAGGTTACATTCTTATCGCCATGGGTGACATTACGATTGAATCAACTGTTGTTACCGCGATCATCTTACTTACAGTGTTATTCATCGCTTTGATGATTGCCCTTAAAGTATTCAAAGGCGGACTGAACATCAGTTTAGGTACTTGGCGCAAGTTTTCAGGTGCTGGCAGAAGAAGAGCTGAGCAAAATTTTAGAAAAGGAATAGCTGCCTATGTGCTAGGCGATTATCAACAAGCAGAGCAGTTGTTGGCAAAAAGTGCCGATGCAGGCCAGCAGGAAGAAACTGCTTATTTAGTTGCTGCGCATGCAGCACAGGCACAATCGATGGATTCGAATGCCAATCACTATCTCGCTAAGCTTGATCAAGACACGGCAAGTCAACGCAGTACAAACCTTGAAAGCATCTTAGTGAAGCTAGATATTTTGATGACGCAGAATAAACTGGCCGAAGCACGTGCATTGATGGACCAACACCATACAAAAATCGGTCACGACAGTCGTTTGCTAGCAAAAGAAATTGAATTGAGTTTGCAAGAGCTGCGTTTCGATAATGTCATTAGCTTCATCACTAAAGCACGTAAAGCAAAAGACGTAGACACAACAAAGGTTCAACGATGGACCCAGCAGGCATTTGAAGGAAAATTCAATGAGCTGTTAACGCAACAAAGTAACGATGCACTTCACAATTACTGGCAAAGCCTATCGCGTAAAGATAAACAAAACGACGATATTATCATTGCGTACTGCCGCGTATTAGCAAAGGCCAACATCAATGAACCGCTAGAGAAATTGCTTGTACCAGTGATTAAGAAAGGCGTTAATCAGACGTTGATTAATCAAATCAAGCTATTACCACTTCATAAGCCGACAGCATTGCTTAATGCCGTACAAAAGCACTTGCAAAGTTCACCACAAAGTTCACTTTGGCTAAGCTGTTTAGGTCATTTAGCAGCATCCAATCAGGATTGGCCACTAGCTGAACGAGCATTTAATAGTTTGCTTAATAGCGGTGACGATACATCGCAAAATAAGGATGTCGATATTGCTACCTTTGGCCAAGTTTTGGCAGCTCAAGGTAAGTTTGAACAAGCAACTAAGGTTTTGCTCTCCAAATAATAAATTATGCAGGATATAGCAGTACCTAGCAATCGGGCGATTTGGCAGCGATTGCAACCCACCTTGTTTGCCATTTTGTTGGGCATAATAGGCGCATTGGTCAATTCGCTTTCAGTGCCTCTTCTACCTAATGTAGAACTAATTTTCGGCAATGCCGTCATTATCATTGGCGCTATGTTGTTTCGACCGCCACTTGCATTAATTGTTGCCCTAATTGCGGTTACCCCCTTGTACTTTAATTGGGGGCACCCCTTTGGCTACCTAACCTTCGGTTTAGAAGCATTAGTCATTTCATACCTACGCAGCCGTGGCCGATATGTGCTATTTGCCGATCTATATTATTGGCTGCTTATTGGTATGCCACTTACAGCACTGCTTATTTGGCTTACGTCGAACCAACCCGATGTTTACTGGCTATTCGTCAGTCTAAAACAGGGATTTAATGCTGCAATATACGCCACTATAGGCTGCATCATCGCTTTCCTGCTTGATCGTCGAATGGACGTAAGTTGGCGACAACAACCCAAAATAAAGCGGAAACTAGGTCAGCAATTAGTTTATGCGATCATTATTGTCACGACACTAGCGCTTATTAGTGCCAGCTTATACATCAGTCGTGGTCTGATAGTTTCTTCTCATCAGGCAACGCAATCGTCTTTGGAAAACCGAGCGCAAAAGCTAGCTGACTCCATTCACTTTTTTGTTAATAACCAGAAAAGCGCTATTGCTATCGCCGCCAACTGGATGAGTCACGGGCAAAGCATCGATAGACAAACCGTGTTAGAGCAAACCCATTTGAGCTATGCAGGGTTTCTTACCATGCTAGTGGCTGACAAGGACGGAGAAATCGTCAACGCCAGTCCTGCAAGCTTGATGTCGTCGATGACGGAAAGTTCAGTTAAAGACAGAGATTACTTTCAGCAAGCGATGAATAATCAATCGCTTTATTTATCGTCAGTATTCCAAGGAAAAGGCTTTGGTCGCAGCGTCATTGTGGCAATTAGCGCACCGTATTATCAAAACAATGACTTCTCGACGCCAGCAGGTATTGTAGAAGGCTCATTAGATCTTAGTTTTTTGCAGGTATTTACTGACACTCATTCAGGGTTAATCCCGATCAAAACCGTCATTACCGATCAACACAATAAGATTATCTATGCAGATCCGACGCTAAACATTGAACCATTGGCGGAGTTTCAATTTGACGCAATTAGTAATTCGGCTGAGCAGCAACGTTTTATAGTGTCATCTATGCCGGATGAGGTGTTTGCTTACGCTAAGAAAGTATCACCAGCTGGCTGGCAGGTATACACCATCATTGATTTTGACTTAATCATCAAGGCAATGGAGCAAGAGTATTTAGCGATTTTTGTCAGTCTTCTCTTTACGCTTATAATGTCCGCGATTGTTGCTTTCCTATTTGGTCGAAGAATTACCAAGCCACTTAATTTTATCATTCAGCAAATCAATAAATTTGATAACAAAGCGATAGACACATTCAAGCCGTTGAGGGAATCAGCAGCTGTTGAAATTAACCATCTATATCAGGAATTGAAGCGCGATAAGAACATGGTTGAGGTACACCAAAAAAACCTCGAGCAAATGGTTAATGAGCGCACTCGCGCTTTGAACCAAGCCAATGAACAACTGCAAGAATTGGCACTTAACGACGGACTCACCAAGGTGCATAATCGCCGATATCTAGACAATAACTTTGTTTATATCCAAAAGACCGCGCAGCGAAATTTAGCTTTGATGTCAGTGATCATGATGGATTTAGATCATTTTAAACGACTCAATGACAACTATGGCCACTTAGCTGGTGATGAGGTATTAGTTAAGGTTGCCAGCTTAGTGAGCGAAGAGTTTAGTCGCGAAACCGACACCATTGTACGTTTCGGTGGAGAGGAGTTCCTAGTGATTGCGCCATACATTACCGCCGCAGCACTAGCGAAGAAGCTAGAGAGTCTGCGCGTTAAAATCGCAGAAACGGAGTTTGTCGACAAAGACAACGAACAAGTGTTTCGTACCAGCAGCAGCTTTGGCGCAATTATCGCGGATGCTGAGTTTTCTGAAGATTTGTTGAAGTGGGTAAAGGTTGCTGATGAGTGCTTATACCAAGCGAAGAATAGCGGCAGAAATAAAGTGGTGATAACTGACAGAATATCCAGAGTAGCGCCTTAACTCCGCTACTCTGGTGACTTTAACTAGGGCGTGTTGATCTTTCAGGGTTAAATTTTGTTCGAATTAAATGCATTTTTGTCGCGGCACTTGTGATACGCATAGTTATTCTACGCACAGAGCAAGTAACAATGAGAAAAATGCATTTAAACGAATCCCTTTTACTACATACTTAGGACAGCATTTATGATGCCTTTCTACTGCGTTATCGCTTATTTATGTGGAATAACCACACCACATAAGCTGTGCCTTGTATAAAAACAATCATAAATTGCTGCAAAAACAACCTCGAAAGATAAACATGCCCTAAATAAAAGCGAATGCATCCGCATACATATGGCCGATTTCAGCGCCGTGTTCTACAAAGTCAGTACGTACTGCACCTACCATGTCAAAACGGCCAGCAAGATAAATATCATATGGTTCGAAGCTAACAATGTCTTTCATCGCAACTTGATGAACTAAACCAACCTTTCCTTGCCAATCTTCATCAGCATTTTCAACCACAGGAATAAACTGCGCATGAGGTAATGACTCAATCATCGCTTTGGTTTCTGCCAATTCATAGCAAGCTTCACTGCTACGTAAGCCCCAGTAAACTATAAGTGGGCGTTCGGATTTCACTTCAACTAAGTGCTCAAACATTGATTTTATGTAAGAGAAGCCCGTACCGCCAGCCAATAAAAGTAGTGGGCGAGCACTGTCTTCGCGTAGATAAGCATTGCCAAGAGGTAACTCAATAGTCACGCTTTGCGAGGTTTTTAATTTTTCAATCGCCTGCATTGCATAGCTGTCTTCACCAAACGCGCCAATTTGCAATTCGATTAACGCTTGATGCGGCGCACTCGCAATTGAAAAAGCACGCTTGTCATCTTCTGCCATGACAAGGTTTAAGTACTGCCCAGGTTTAAAGCTGACAAGCTTACTTGGTTTAAGCAATACTTTATAAACGAAAGGCGTTAACTGACTAATGTCTTCAACTTGACATTCAATGGTGTTCATTTAATTCACTACTCTTTATTTGACGGCGTATCAATCCCAAGACTGTGCCACATTTCATCAACTTGCTGTTTTACGGAGTCGTCCATCACAATCGGTTCACCCCATTCACGATCTGTCTCACCAGGCCACTTGTTCGTTGCATCCATACCCATTTTCGAGCCGAGACCCGATACTGGCGACGCAAAGTCTAAATAATCAATTGGTGTATTGTCCACCAACAGTGTATCACGGCTAGGATCCATACGCGTTGTAATTGCCCAAATAACATCCTGCCAATCGCGAGCGTTAACATCATCATCACAGACAATCACAAACTTGGTGTACATAAACTGACGTAAGAAAGACCAAACCCCCATCATGACACGCTTAGCATGCCCTGGGTATTGCTTCTTCATCGTCACCACTGCGAGGCGATACGAGCAACCTTCCGGCGGTAGGTAGAAATCGACAATTTCAGGAAACTGCTTTTGCAAAATAGGCACAAACACTTCGTTTAGTGCCACACCTAGAATCGCTGGCTCATCTGGCGGACGCCCCGTGTAAGTACTGTGATAGATAGGGTCTTTACGCTGCGTGATATGCGTCACAGTGAAAACAGGGAAATCGTCAACTTCATTATAATAGCCAGTGTGGTCACCATAAGGTCCCTCTGGTGCCATTTCATCTGGATCAATATAACCTTCAAGAACGATTTCAGCAGAAGCAGGTACTTGTAAGTCGTTACTAAGACTTTTAACCACTTCTGTTTTGCTGCCACGCAGTAAACCAGCAAATGCGTACTCAGATAATGTATCAGGTACAGGTGTCACCGCGCCCAAAATAGTTGCTGGGTCGGCGCCAAGCGCCACTGATACAGGGTATTTTTCACCAGGATACGCTTTCTTAAACTCTTGAAAATCAATTGCGCCACCGCGATGCGATAGCCAGCGCATGATCAATTTGTTTTTACCTAAAAGCTGTTGACGATAAATACCTAAATTCTGTCTTTCTTTATGAGGGCCACGTGTCACCGTTAAACCCCAAGTAATCAGCGGTGCGACATCGCCTGGCCAACACTGTTGAATCGGTAGCTTAGTTAAATCAACGTCGTCGCCTGAGAAAACGACTTCCTGACAAGCAGCCTTCTTGAGCTGCTTAGTTGGCATATTCAACACTTGCTTGAACAATGGAAGCTTGTCCCAAGCATCTTTAATACCTTTCGGTGGCTCCGGTTCTTTTAGCGTTGCCAATAATTTGCCAACATCGCGCAATGCGGCAACGTCATTTTGCCCCATTGCCATTGCAACTCGTTCTGGTGTGCCAAATAAATTGGTAAGTACTGGGGTATCAAAGCCGATTGGGTTTTCAAACAACAAGGCAGGACCACCAGCACGCAAGGTTCTGTCGCTGATCTCGGTCATCACCAATTCAGTTGAAATCGGCTGTTTGATACGCTTGAGCTGGCCTATTTTTTCCAGCTGCGTGATAAAATCACGTAAATCACTGTATTTCATATTTTTTAAAGACTAGACAGGATGCCGATATTATAACCTGACCGGCATGGATGGGCTAACGCAAATAATACCTATTGAATTAAATAATCGATCAGTTGCTAAGCGTAAAAAACTAATGAATATTGGCGATTTGAGACAGTTCGTCAGCAAGTCTTTGTTCTTTGATCAGTGTATGATAAGCCACTTGAATCTTATTGACTAAATCCGGGTCACTCGACTTACTCATCGCGAAATAGAGCTCTGTTGCAGGAACGCCGATAGATGAAAGCGAACGAATCTGATCACAATCTTGAACAAACTGGGTACACGAAATAGCAAAGCTCAGTTCATTAGCGGGGAAAATATCAATACGCTTTGACAGCAATTTTTCGAAATTTAGCTTTGGGCTGGCAACGGCATATAAGTTTTCATAATTCTCTGCAAGTAAGTGCTGATATGTTGCACTGCCTAATATTGTACCAATACGGGCATCGCGTAATTCATCTAGCGTGTATTTTTCTTTTGGGTACTGAGCTTTTAAGCCGTAGAAGTGGTAATCGAGTGACATGATCGAACCAATCCAATGAAACAGAGGCTCTCGTTGGGTGGTACGCGCTATTGAAAATATTAAAACATTGGGTGTAATCTCAGCCGTGGCATAAGCACGTGCCCATGGAAGAACTTCCACTTCATAATCAACATCAGCTTCAACCAGTACTTTTTCGACCAAATCTAAGGCAGGACCAATCAAATGACCGTCTTGGACATATTGAAGCGGATAAGAATCTTCGGTAACGACTCTCAAGGTTATCGATTCGGCACGAGATTGAACGTGCACTAGCGAGAGCACACTAGCCCAAACAAGTGATATCAGTGTCAACAACTTACATCTGACCATGAATACCTCCGGCAAAAAAATAGCTGCCTGACGCCTCCATGTGAGCAGGGGATTACTTATCGATAAAAAAACGCCGACCTAAGCCAGCGTTTTAATATTTGATTTTAAACTTATTTTCGTTTCATCGAATCGAAGAATTCATCGTTGGTTTTCGTCATTGCTAGCTTATCAATGAGGAATTCCATAGCGTCGATTTCACCCATTTCGTGAACGATTTTACGAAGAATCCACATCTTCTGAAGTTCGTCTTGCTTAGTAAGAAGCTCTTCGCGACGTGTACCACTGCGGTTAAAGTGGATTGCAGGGAAAACACGTTTCTCAGCAATTTTACGAGAAAGGTGTAATTCCATGTTACCGGTACCTTTGAATTCCTCGTAGATAACTTCGTCCATCTTAGAGCCTGTATCAACAAGTGCTGTTGCGATAATCGTTAAACTACCACCTTCTTCGATGTTACGTGCTGCACCGAAGAAACGCTTGGGACGGTGTAATGCATTAGCATCTACACCACCGGTTAGAATCTTACCAGATGAAGGAATAACCGTGTTATATGCACGAGCTAAACGCGTAATTGAATCGAGTAAGATAACAACGTCTTTCTTGTGTTCAGTTAAGCGCTTGGCTTTTTCAATCACCATTTCAGCAACTTGTACGTGGCGGCTTGCTGGCTCATCGAACGTTGATGCAACAACTTCACCTTTTACAAGACGTTGCATTTCAGTCACTTCTTCTGGACGCTCATCGATAAGTAAGACCATTAACTCACACTCAGGGTGGTTATGCGCAATACTTTGAGCAATGTTTTGTAGAAGTAATGTTTTACCCGCTTTTGGTGGTGCAACGATCAAACCACGCTGACCTTTACCAATAGGGGAAGCTAAATCAAGAACACGTGCAGTGATGTCTTCAGTTGAACCATTACCGCGCTCCATCACCATGCGTGAATTACAATGAACAGGCGTTAAGTTTTCAAATAAAATCTTGTTGCGAGAGTTTTCAGGCTTATCAAAGTTAACTTCATTAACTTTTAATAACGCAAAGTAACGTTCACCGTCTTTTGGCGGTCTAATTTTACCCTGAATAGTATCACCGGTACGTAAACTAAAACGACGGATTTGACTAGGTGATACATAAATATCATCAGGACCAGCAAGGTACGAAGAGTCTGCAGAACGCAAGAAACCGAAGCCATCTTGAAGGATTTCTAATACGCCGCTACCGAAGATGTCTTCGCCACTTTTAGCATGTGCTTTAAGGATAGCGAAAATAATATCTTGTTTACGGTTACGGGCTAAGTTGTCTAACTTCATTGATTCGGCAAGAGCGACCAATTCACTGATAGACTTTTGTTTAAGTTCGGTAAGATTCATAGTAGACGTTCTTAAAAACTATTAAATTTGTTATATGTGCCTGCTGGCAATGTATGAAATTTGGAATAGGGTTGTTGGGTAAGTAATAACTACATCGCTAAAGTTAGCATTAAATTATCACAAGGTAAAGTAAGGGTGCGGTTTTAGCAGGATTAATCACTTAGAAAACAAAAAACCCAGCATTTGCTGGGTTTTTATCGATTAAAGGTTAGCGTCAAGGAACTCTTTTAATTGAGTTTTAGACAATGCGCCAACTTTTGTATCTGCTACGTTACCGTCTTTGAAAAGTAATAACGTTGGGATACCGCGGATACCGTACTTAGGTGGAGTACCTGCATTTTGATCAATGTTCAATTTACCAACTGTAACCTGACCGTCGTATTCTTCAGCAATATCGTCCAATAATGGCGCGATCATTTTACATGGACCACACCACTCAGCCCAGAAGTCTACCAACACTAAACCAGACGCATTAATTACGTCAGCGTCAAAGCTATCATCAGTTAGCTGAAGTATTTTATCGCTCATTTCTTTCTCCGTATTTAGATGCATTGCATGCTTCATATGAGACAGAGTATACCTGCCTGCACAGCTAAAGCGAACAATTCAATAGAGTTTTTTATTATACCAAAGTGCAAAATTTCCCACTGGATAACAAATACTCAATCTTTTCTTTAAATCATTGGCAACAAGCATGTTTTAACGCTCGATAACCTGTTAAGCTTGCGTTATGAAAACACATTTAACTGAAACCAAATTCACCGACCTCAATCTTGCGCCGCAAGTAGTGACCGGGTTGGAAGCCATGGGCTTTCAATTTTGTACCTCTATTCAAGCAAAATCATTACCCGTTTTAATTCAAGGTAAAGATATCGCAGGTCAAGCTCAAACAGGTGAAGGTAAAACCATAGCCTTTCTATCGGCGACTTTTCACCACTTATTGCAAAAACCAGCACCTGACCACAACCAGCCACGTGCGCTTATCATGGCGCCGACAAGAGAACTAGCGATCCAAATTCATCGCGATGCGATTGCTATGGCAGAAAGTACTGGTTTGCGCCTTGGTATTGTATATGGGGGCGAGGGTTACGAATCTCAACGGCAAGAACTTGAACAAGGTGTAGACATTTTGATCGGCACCTGTGGTCGTCTTATCGATTATTTCAAACAGGGCGTGTATCAGCTCAGTAACATTGAAGTCGTCGTGCTAGATGAAGCAGATCGAATGTTCGATTTAGGCTTTATTAAAGATATTCGCTACATGTTCCGTAAAATGCCTACACCAGCCGAAAGATTAAACATGCTGTTTTCAGCAACGCTATCTTTCCGCGTAAAAGAGCTTGCATTCGAGCACATGAATGAGCCCGTGAGTGTTGAAATTGAGCCTGAACAAAAGACCAATACGCGTATCACCGAAGAATTATTTTATCCATCTAACGAAGATAAAATGTGTCTTCTACAAACGCTCATTGAAGAAGAGTGGCCTGAAAAAGCCATCATTTTTGCCAATACCAAGCACAGCTGTGAAAACGTCTATGCGCATTTGGAAGCCGATAAAGTGCGTGTTGGCCTGCTCACAGGCGATGTACCGCAAAAGAAACGCCTAAAAATTCTAGAGCAATTTACTAAAGGTCAATTAGACATTTTAGTTGCTACTGACGTCGCAGCACGTGGTCTGCATATTCCAGCGGTGACACACGTATTTAATTACGACTTACCTGACGACTTTGAAGATTACGTTCATCGTATTGGTCGCACAGGTCGTGCGGGTGCAACGGGTCATGCCATCAGTTTTGCTTGTGAAGAGTACGTATTCAACTTACCAGCCATCGAAAATTATATCGAACATGCGCTACCTGTAAGTAAGTACGATCACGACGCTTTGCTTACCGATTTACCTAAGCCTAAACCTCGCCATCGCCGTCATAAGCCGCATAATGGCGGACAAAATAGAAGTCGTACGAAGAATCACAGAAACTAAGTCAATGTCCACCAATAGCAACCAAGCCAGTCCGCTATACGCAGTCATCGATCTGGGTTCAAACAGCTTTCATATGCTGATTACCCGCTTGGTTGCCGACGGTGTCCAAACCGTTGACAAAGTGAAACGTAAAGTACGACTCGCCTCCGGGCTTGATAGCAATAATGTCCTTTCAAATGACGCGATGTCTCGTGGTTATGAATGTTTGCGCTTTTTCGCAGAGCGCCTGCAAGATATTGCCCCAGAGAACATTCGTATCGTTGCTACAGCCACGCTGAGAATTGCAGAAAACTCGGCTGAGTTCCTAACAACAGCAGAAACTATTCTCGGCACCGAAGTGAAATTGTTATCTGGTGTTCAAGAAGCAGAGGGTATTTATTTAGGTGTTGCACATACCAGCGATTGCTGCGCCAAACGCTTAGTGCTTGATATCGGTGGCGCAAGCACTGAAATAGTCTCAGGTGAAAACTTTACTATTCACCACGCTATTAGCCTGAATATGGGCTGCGTTACTTTTAATGAGCAGTTCTTCAAAGATGGAAAGCTCAGCGAAAAGCACTTTGACCTAGCTATCAATCACGCAAAATCAAACCTATTACCTTACCTCGCCAATTACATCGACTTTGGCTGGCAGAATGTATTGGGTGGCTCCGGCACTATGCAGGCGCTAGCGGAAATACTCATGAACCGCAAACGCCCGAGTATTGTCACATTAGATTTCCTTTACGAAATTAAGGCGCTACTCATTGATGCTGGTACCATCGAAGATATTGCCATTGGTGGATTGACCAGCGAACGTAAAGTTGTACTTGCTAGTGGTTTAGCGATTTTAATCGCATTATTTGAGAGCTTTGAAATCGACGAGCTACAGCTGTCTAGCGGCGCACTGCGCGAAGGCTTGCTTTATGAGATGTTGCCAGACATGAGAAAAGTGAATATTCGTGCTCGCACCATCGATTCTCTTATTGAGCGTTTCCATATCGATGAAGCTCATGCTAATCGCGTGACTCAGCAAGCGCTACATCTATTTGATGAACTTGCCACACAATGGCAAATTGACCATAAGCAATTGCGCAGTTTGCTCTTTAGTGCCTGTAAGCTGCACGAAATAGGTTTACTGCTTTCGTATAAGTACCATCAAATACACGGCAGTTACATTATCGAACATACCGATTTGCCGGGCTTTGATCAAAGTGAAAGACAATTAATTATGTTGCTAGTGAGACAGTACCGCGGAGACATTTCTGCTGATTCACTGTCACACGTCTCGATTACTGACTTTGCAACATCTGCTAAATTATTATCTTTGTTGAGACTAGCGGTTATTCTATGTCGACGCCGCCAAGATGAAGCGCTTCCCGAGTACGAGCTTAGTGCGGATAATGAAACTATTAAACTTTGCCTGCCTGAAACCTGGATAGCCAAGCACCCACTGATTGCCGACGAGTTACTACAAGAGAATAGCCATCTTGCGACATTAGGCTTATCGTTAACCATCAGCTGTTAAGCTGATGGTTACTATCAAAGCAGACTTGCTCTACTTATCTTCCTTTAACCAACGTGCCACTTGCTTAGCAAAGTAAGTCAAAATGCCATCTGCGCCAGCGCGCTTAAACGATAATAAGCCTTCCATTACACAAGGTTTTTCAGCTAACCAACCGTTTTGAATTGCCGCCATGTGCATGGCGTACTCGCCACTTACTTGATAAGCGTAAGTAGGTACAGCAAAGTTATCTTTTACGCGGCGTACAATATCAAGATACGGCATACCAGGTTTAACCATTACCATATCTGCACCTTCAGCAATGTCTTGCGCAATTTCATGCAACGCTTCATCACTATTAGCAGGGTCCATTTGATAGGTGTCTTTGTTACCGCCTTTTAAATTACCACTTGAGCCGACTGCATCACGGAAAGGGCCATAATAGTTTGACGCATATTTGGCCGAATACGCTAAAATGCGAGTATTAATATACCCAGCTTCTTCAAGTGCCTCTCTGATTGCACCAACACGGCCATCCATCATATCAGACGGCGCCACTACATCAGCACCAGCTTTTGCATGTGATAAAGCTTGCTTAACGAGAATGTCTTTGGTCACTTCGTTAAGCACATAGCCTTCATCGTCAATAATACCGTCTTGCCCGTGAGTAGTGAACGGGTCTAACGCTACATCGGTGATCACCCCTAACTCTGGGAATTTATCTTTTAGGGCACGTACTGCGCGTTGTGCTAGACCCTCAGGATTATAAGCTTCTTCAGCCATCAATGACTTTTGAGATTGCGGAGTAACCGGGAATAAAGCAACTGCTGGGATACCTAGCTCAACCAGTTCTGCCGCTTCTTCAAGCAATAAGTCGATACTCTTACGCTCAACACCAGGCATTGAATCTACTGACTCAAGCTGATTTTCGCCTTCTAAAACAAAAATCGGATAAATAAGATCGTTCACCGTTAATTGATGCTCTGCCATTAAACGGCGTGAAAAGTCATCTTTGCGCATTCTGCGCATGCGACGCGCGGGATATTGACCAAAAGCATTAGTCATTAGAGTTCTCCTGAATAGACAAGTCACAGCTAATTTCTTGAACTTGTACTTGGTTTCGACCATTTCGTTTCGCTTGATATAAGGCTTTATCAGCAGCACAGAATATATGCTCAGGTTCTACTCCGTCTTGTTGCTGATATGTCGCGACACCGCAACTAATGGTCAGGGATAAATGCTGTTCTTGATAAACAAAATCGAAACCTTCAACTGCCGCCCTTAATTCTTCTGCAAGGGCAAAAGCACCAGCGGCATCGGTATCAGGCAATATCAAACAAAATTCCTCGCCACCATACCGGCAGCCTATATCTGAACTCCGCTTTAAACTTTGCTTAATGTGTTGCGCAAGCCAGCTTAAACATTGATCACCCGCTAAATGCCCATAGTTGTCGTTAACTTGTTTAAAGAAATCCAAATCTGCAACCACTAAGCTCAATGGCGTTAAATTACGCTTACTGCGTCTATATTCAGCAACAATTTTTTGATCGTAGAAACGTCGGTTAAACAGCCCCGTTAAGTCATCCGTGGTATTTTTCTCCGCAAGCTCTCGATTAAGTTCCTCTAACTCACTCAGCGCAATATGGAGCTCCAGCGTTCTTTCTTGTACGCGTTGCTCTAATTCTTCTTGATTTTCATCTTGCAGTTGAAGCAGCTTTTCTTGTGCTTGCTTTGTCGCGATTGCGTTAGCTAGCGCTTCTTTTTGCGCTTTTTGTTTGTCTCGCATTTGATAAAAGTACATACGACAAATCAGGAAAACAATCAGTAAAGTATTTAGCGAGAATGACGTAATATGCAGGGTATCTCTCTGACTAAAGGCCGGAATGTCAAAGTAATAGCCAAGGACAATAACAACAGTGAAGAGCAACTGCGCAAGCATGATAGTGAAAAATAACACCGCCAATCGCTGTCGCTTAACGTAAAGGTAATAGCCAAGTAGGACCAAGCCAACCAGCACAGACGTCATGATGACAGCACTCACAGTCACATTGACATGTACAGGCAAGAGAGCGCTTATTAGGCCATATACGATAAGAATGAGCACAATCAACTTAACTACCAGTTTGCTCTGTGGGAAGACCTTAGCCAAGTTAAATAAACGCGCAGTAAATAAAATATAAAAAATCGAGCTTGCCGCCGCTAAAATAGGCAAATCAACCCCGCGCAGCGCAGACTGTTCGGGGAATAAGAACAACAAATGCCCACCTAACAAGACAGATAGCAAGCCAGCACGGGCAATGAAATACGCTGACAAATAGCCAAGTGTCGTATCACGAATTGCCAGAAACAATAATGCAAATACAACCCCTACAAAGACAATGCCCCCGACCACAAAGCCATGGGTGTAATAAAATTGCCGTTGCTGCTCAATAAATGCATCCGAGGTGAGCAGACGCATTTCCATAGTGGCACTAATCTCTGTATTTATTTTAAGATAAAGCGTTGCTCGCGTATTGGGGGTTAGCTCCACTTTGCCTGCATACTGATGATTGGCAAGCAATGCAAGCGGCAACGGGCTTAATATCGGACTATGGCTATAAAGGGCTACATCAATAACTTCAAAATTAGTACCCAAAAGAAACTGTGCGTCTGCCGCACGGTTGAGACCATTAGTTACTTGCACCTTAAACCAGTTAACGCCAGGGGTTAATGAAAGCTGGTTGGCACCCTCTGTTTGTAACTGCCATTCGCTGTTGTCTGTTTCTACTATCTCAGCAATCGATAGTGACGATTGATTCGAAATAGCCTTACTTACCACCATTAATTGAATGGAATCTTTAGATTGAGCCCATGCCGAGCTAGATAGCACGAGAAGTGTTAGCAAAAACGCTTTGGCAACGAACTTCACAATCACAAGGCAAATACTCTTTCACTATTTGCAGTCGCGTGAGCCACAACTTCTTCAAACGAGACTGACTTAAGTTCAGCAATTTTTTCAGCAACATACGACAAGTATTTAGGTTCGTTTCGGCTGCTCTTCGGCCTTGGACGAATGGTGCGCGGTGTTAAATATGGAGCATCAGTCTCAATCATCAGTCGCTCTAACGGCAACTCTCTAACTGCGGCTTGTAGATCGGCACCACGACGCTCATCACATACCCAGCCGGTAACACCAATATACATACCGGCATCAACACATTGCTGCATTTCATTAATATTGCCAGTAAAGCAATGCGATATCATCGCGGGAACCTTGCCAATAACTGGGGCCAAGCACTCGAACCATATATTAAAAGCATCGCGTTGATGCAGAAATAGCGGCTTCTGCAGCTTTTCAGCCAATGAAATCTGCGCCTTAAAGACACTAACTTGATTTTCAGGAGTGGAAAAATTGCGATTGAAATCCAGGCCACATTCGCCAATGGCTTTTACCTCAGGTGCTGCTGCAAGTGCTGTCAGTTGTTCCACGAAATCGTCGCTTGCGCCATCAGCATAATGCGGATGAATGCCAGCAGTTGAAGCTAACGCGGTTGGTATTTGTTGAGCAATAGCTAATGCCTGACGACTTTCCTCAACACTTGTGCCTGTAATCAGCATTTTAGATACACCTGCCGCTATTGCAGCGTCTACTACTTCTTGACGATCAACGTCAAATCGATTGCTGGTTAGGTTAACTCCAATGTCTATCATAGGAATTTCGACTATAAACGTTTTACTCTCACTTTACGGTTAGAGCCTTCTTTTTTCATATAAAACGCACTCCACGCGCCGCGTTTTATAATAACAATGTCACCAGCTTTAAAGCGAACATTGCTTTTTGCCTCTTGAGCTTGCCAACGCTGTCCATTGGTAAATGTAACACGCCACTTCTTCGATGAATTAAGCTTCGCTTCTGCAATTTCAAGCTTAACTTCTTCTAACCTTTCTTCTCTACCTGGCTTATATTCATTGCCGAAGGTATCTTCAGCTTTTGAAGGAGATGTTGGCATTGCTGCAGCCTTTGGAGCGCTTTCGACTACCGTTGGAGCAACCGCTACGGCCTGCTTTGGTTGAGCAATGCTCTTAGGCTGTGCAGGTATTACTGCTTTCGCTTGAGCTTCAAGAACCTCAGGCATTATTTTCTTGGCTACGTTGTCATAACAAACTAAGCGTTTCAAGCTATCTGCTTCCGCTTTACATGTTAGTAATTCTTGTTGTATCGATGATTGTGCATTAACCACAAACGGTGCAGAAATGAATACGACGGCTGACAATAATGCAAACACTAACTTCATAATTGTTCCTCTGAGGTTTCAGATTCCTCATTCTTCTTCTGATAAAACGACGCTAAAATTACCCCTAACTCAAAAAGTAAAAGCATCGGGATAGCAAGTAAGGTTTGTGAAATAATATCTGGGGGTGTTAATAACATACCCACCACAAACGCAGCGACAACAATATACGGGCGTTTTTGCTTTAAGCTCTCTGGCGTGGTGAATCCAGTCCAACACATCAGCATAATGGCGATTGGAATTTCAAACGCCGCACCAAAAGCAAAAAACAATTTCAACACAAAATCTAAATAGCTACTGATATCAGTCGCTATAGTAACCCCCTCTGGAGCCACGGAATTAAAGAAACCAAATGCCAGCGGGAATACCACAAAATACGCAAAGCTAATGCCGCCGTAAAACAATAAAGTGCTACCAAACATTAATGGCGCCACCATGCGTTTTTCGTTGCTATACAGGCCCGGCGCAATAAATGCCCAGATCTGATAGAGGATGAATGGCATGGCTAAAAATATGGATAAAACGATTGTTAGCTTAAAAGGCGCAAAGAAGGGTGATGCAACATCCGTCGCTATCATTTGCGTACCTTCTGGCATGGTCGCTAAAAGCGGAGCCGCAAGATATTGATAGATGTCTTGTGCAAAATAGACCAAGCAGCAAAAAATAATCAGCACACTCATTACAGCTCTGAGTAAGCGAGTGCGTAATTCGATTAAGTGATCAAATAAGGTGTAGTTAGCTTGACTGTTTGTCATTCGCCGAAGAATTCTCTTTGGTTAACGCTTTATTGGCAGCAGATTCGCTGTCGGCAGATGGCGCCACTTGCGGTGCTTCTTGAACAGAAGGCTCTTGTTCCGCCGCACTTGGTTCGTAAGGACGATTGACCATATTTGCAGCTTCTTGAAGAGACTTCACTGATTCAGCGACATCTGGCGCTAAATTTTCAAAGTTATTTTGCTCTGCTTTTTTTAAGTTTTCATGTAGCTCATTAATGCGCAATTCTTCCTTCAATTCAGTTTTCACTGACTGGCTAAACTGGCGCACACCATTAACCCAATCTCGCACGGTTCTTATCGCTACAGGTAAACGCTCTGGTCCCAGCACCAAAAGGCCGATAACGGCGATGAGCATTAACTCCCAAAAACCAATATCAAACATGAGCTATGCGTGATCTTTTTCTTTGTCTGCTTGTGTTTTTTCTGCAGAATTTTTTACTGCGTCAGAGTTGTCTGCAAGTGACTCAGGCTCTTTGTCTTTGTCTTTGTCTGTATTAATGTCATCAGACACTGCTTTCTTAAAACCTTTCACAGCCGAACCTAAATCCGTACCTACATTACGCAACTTTTTGGTACCAAATAGCAAAATCACAATTACTGCGACAATTAACAATTGCCAAATACTGATGCCGCCCATAAATTGCTCCTATAAAATATCAACAATGCGGTAATTCATGTTTCATCCTATTATACTCATGTGACATTAAAAAGCATTTTGAATTCCATTAATTTATTGAATCGACATATAATTTACGTAATGAAGTGTAATGACAGTCAAATATCTCCCCAAGCACGCTTAGCAACGCCATTCCTACGCATTCTATGCTTAGTACTGCTCTGTGTTTGTCTCGAAGCAAACGCACAGGAAACATCAGTTCAAGCAATCGAGAGCAAGTCAACTGATAAGCAAGAAAGTCGAAGTGAGTTGACGCAAGAAGAAATCGAAAAATTCACAATCGAAGGCAGCATGAAACAAGCTGAAATCGACTGGATGGAGTCGCTACACGCGAGAGTAAGCAATACGGTTTTCCTGTCTGCATTTTGGTTTGATAGTTTTTTTACTGAAGAAGATACAGAACAAGAACGACCCGATATTAATGCGCGTATCAGATTAGGCTGGGAACCGAAAACTGGCGATTTAGCCGAATACGAAAGTAAATTTCGAGTACGAGTAAAGCTGCCACATTTTACTGACAAGATGGACGTTATTTTGTCAGACGATGAAGAAGACAATATTAATAACCTACCGCTAGAAAGCGTGAACGCTAAGCCAGAAATTAGCGAAGACCGTTTTTCCGCTGCCGTGCGCTTTGTCCATCATAACGGTAGTGACCAAGTCACTGATACAAGATTAGGCATTTCTTCTGGCGACATATTTTTAAGAGCGAGATACAAACGAAATTTCTCTTGGCAAAACAAGCATGGCTTGCGAGTCGAGCCCGCGCTTTATTATTTCGTTGACGATGGTGTTGGCGCTCGTTTAATGCTCGAATACGATTATCAAATAACAGCAAAGAGCCAATTCAGGTTTAATTATTCTATACGAGGCTCTGAATCCTTTAGTGGTATTCGTTGGAAACATGGCGCATATCACTTACAACAGTTTTCCCTTTCAGAAGCTGGTGCTCTTGGCTTAGTCACTGAGGGTGAACGTAACGGTGAAAAAGGGTTTATTATCGATAAATACACGCTGAGCTATCGTTACCGGTTCAACGCTTATAAAAAGTGGTTATTTTTTGAAGTTGAGCCCTTTATTGAATGGGCAGAAAGAGAAGACTATCGCACAGCCCCGGGATTGGCGTTAAGAGTTGAAGGTTACTTTTATCGCAATAACTAGGGTCCGTTGACCTTTGTTTATATTTTCTGCAATAGGCTACGTTTAATGATAGCAAAGCAGCATGAGCGTGGTTTGGTCATTCCAAATGAGTGAATGCAAATGCAGCTAGCATTCAAAATAGCCATTGCCCGAAGCGCTATGCGTAACTTTTTTCAGTTTCATTAACTTCATTGCCCGCCATCTTTTCCGGTCGCGCAATATGGTAACCCTGCCCAAATTCACAACCAGCTTTGTGAAGTTTCTGTAACACTTCATCAGACTCAATGCCTTCAGCCACAAGACGATAGCCAAACTGAGCCCCTAACTCATGGAGTGCTTTCACTAATGAAATGTTCTTATCATTGCCAGATAGGGTTTTTATCAGGCTGCGATCAAGCTTAATAAATTCAAATGGGTAACTGTGTAGGAAATTAAACGAAGATGAGCCTGAACCATAATCATCAAGCGCCAGCTTAACACCTACTTCCTTCAGCTTTTTAAGGTTCTTCAATGCAAGTTCTGGCTGCTGAGTAAATGCACGCTCATTGAACTCTAAAATAAGGCGCTCTGGTGCGATGTCATGCTGTTCAATTAGGCCAATAAGTTCACTAAGCTGATTGGGCTGAGTTAAGTAGCGACCTGATAAGTTAATACCAATCAAGACATTTTCGTATTCAGCCAGAAGACTCCAACGTCTTAGTTGGTCGCTGACTTCTTTTACAATCCATCGCTCTATTTCCAATATCATGCCGGTTTCTTCCGCCATGAATAAAAATTCGCTTGGCGTTAGCAGGCCTTTGCTCGGGTGCTGCCAACGCAACAGTGCTTCAAAGCCGATGGTATTAGTAAGCGACAAATCGGAAATTTGTTGGTAATGCAGTTCAAATTGTTGCTCTTTGATGGCGAGCCTTAGTTCTTGCTCAAGCGTCATGCTCGCGATCAGTTGCTCACGCATACTGTCGTCAAAGAACACATAACGTCCACGCCCCAAGCTTTTAGCTTGATACATAGCCGCATCGGCATCTCGCAGAATGTCAGATGCCGTCGCATAACTAGGGTTGCACAATGCAATACCAATACTGGCATTGGAATAAAGGCAATTACCTTCGATTTCAAATGGCTGTTCAATGGCACTGATAATACGGTCAGCAACTTCCTCAACGTCATCTAGCGATGCGAGTGAATCAAGCAGAACAACAAACTCATCGCCACCAAGGCGAGCTAGTACGTCATTGTCACGCACACATTCTTTCAGCCTGTTAGCGATTTCAATCAAGAATTGGTCACCGGTGTGATGACCCAGGGTGTCATTTATCACTTTAAAGCGATCGAGATCGATGAAAAGCACAGCAAAACTGCGATCATGGTGACGTTTAACATGCCGTAGTGCGTGGGATAGCCTGTCATTAAACATCGCGCGATTAGGCAGCTTAGTCAGTGCATCGTGATGTGCTTCATAAAACAAGCGAGACTCTGCTTTGCGCCTTTCTTCAATTTGCATGCGAAGGTTTAAATTACTGGCTAGCAATTCTTTGGTGCGTTCGCTTACTGTGCGTTCAAGCGCTTCTTTGCTTTGCTTAACCAGAGATATATCTCTATCTTGCATCACGGCACTAGCAAGCTGTTGTGCAATAAAGCGAAAAAGCTCTAAGTGCTTATCTTCAAATGCTTCAAAGCTATGATAATGCTGGGTAGCAATGATGCCAATTGGTTCGCTATTATCCATCAATGGTGCAGCCAACCAGGTTTGCGGCTGATTTTTATAATCAAACTTCAATACTTGATCTTTTCGCTCCCGGCTACCGTCGGCATTAAGCACAACGAGTTGTTCACGAGCCGCAATCATAGGTTTTGCTGTTTTTAATGCAAGTTCGGCAAATGCCTCCGCACGTCGCTTGGCATCAATTTCAATAACGCCGTCATCGTGATAATAGGGAAACGTAATGCGATGATTATCGTCAAGTGTTGCTATATAGAAATTTTTGGTTGGAAATAAGCAAGTGACTTGCTGATGGATCTTCGCAAAAATTTTGTCTAACGAGCGTGTTGAGGCGACAATTTCAGAAATTGCCAGTAAAGCATGATGCGCTTTTTCAGCATTTTGTCGCTCATTAATTTCTAACTGTAGGCGACGATTTGATTCTGTAAGTTTTCGAGTACGTTGCGCAATACTACTCTCAAGTAGCGCACGACTTTTAACGCGATCTATCGCTGTCACAATATGTTCAGCGATAAACTCTAGCAGTTGGCAATCCCGATCATCAAAATATAAGTTTGCATCGTAGCTTTGCAGTGCGATAACCCCTATCACGTGATTACCACGTCTCAGTGGCACGCCAAGCCAGTCAACGAAAGATGAACCATAGAGTACGATTTTGTCGGCTTTAGCCAACGCCATTCTCTCTGCAGCACTGCAGTGTAAGGGCTTTTTATCTAAATAAACGAGGCCAGTTAAACCCTTGCGCCAATCTCTAAATTCAACATGCTCAATTAAGCGATGCTCTATCTCATTGTGGCAATAGACAATATTTAAATTGCTATTCGAATCTGCCAACGCAATATGCATGCTATTGGTAGTAAGAAGTGACTGGACAACGTCGATAAGGGCAGGGTAAAAATCTTCAAGATCGGTAACCGTACTGGCCAATTCAGACAATTGCAGCAAACTGGCCTGCATAGTCTTAACTTGCCGGTACTTTTTCAGCAGTGATTTTAACTTAGGAAGTTGACGCTGCGCTTGCGACTCTTCCTTAAAGTGGGCGCTGGACAATGGCTGCCTTCTATTTATAGTGTTATTAGTATTATTTTTAAGCAGCTAGTCTAACAAAATATTTTGTCTTTACTAGTAAAAAGTAATGAACATTTATCTGCAATTTATGCATAAAACCTAAATAAACTGATCAACCAGTCTTGCCCATTTTCGCTTTCCTGTCAGTAAATGACAGACACAAAAAAGCCGACTAACGTCGGCTCTTTCAAAGACCTATCCTTTACGAACGGTACAAGCGATTAGTTCATCGCTCCTTTTAACTTGTTTAAAGCGTTTTTCTCCAACTGGCGAATACGCTCAGCAGAAACTTGATACTTATCTGCAAGCTCTTGCAATGTTGCTTTGTCTTCCTCTAACCAGCGAGTGCGAATAATATCTTGGCTACGCTCATCAAGTGCTACCATTGCTGTGCTCAAACGTTGATTAGCATGCTGCTCCCAGTTTGCAGCTTCAACACTCTCTGCAAGATCAGACTGTTTATCTTCTAGGTATTGTGCCGGTGAAAAGCTACCCGTTGCACTTGCGCTGTCATCATCATCAGAAGATAGCTCAAATGCTTGATCTTGACTGCTCATGCGCGATTCCATTTCCAACACATCTTTAGTGCTTACGCCAAGTGTTTCAGCAACAGTATTTACTTCTTCGTTGCTAAACCAACCTAAACGCTTCTTATTCTTTCTTAAGTTAAAAAATAACTTACGTTGCGCTTTAGTTGTCGCAACTTTCACGATACGCCAGTTTTTCAATACGTACTCGTGAATTTCGGCTTTAATCCAATGGACAGCAAAAGAAACCAAGCGAACGCCCACTTCTGGGTTAAAACGCTTAACGGCTTTCATCAGACCAACGTTGCCTTCCTGAATTAAGTCTGCTTGCGGTAAGCCATAGCCCGAGTAACTCTTGGCAATATGAATAACGAAACGCAAGTGAGACATAATAAGCTCTTGCGCCGCTTGCAGATTATTCTCTTGATGTAAACGAGTCGCAAGCTCTTGCTCACGCTCAGCAGTTAACACAGGAATACTGTACGCAGACTGGACGTATGCTTCAATACTGCCACTTTGTGGAACAGTTAACGCCATTGATTGCATTGATTCACTCATTTGATAACCTCGATTTACATAGGATCTAGCGGATGATCTCCAACTAGTCGGCTCGCGATAATAACACGGTTTAGTTATAGATGCGATAGCCATTTCATTCAAGCTTGATCGCTCACAGTATTTGACCCGCCAAACACAATATTTATTTCAATTGGCAGTAAATTTACTGATACAGTGTACGCTACTATTAATTACATGCTAATGACAGTATCTTAAATATTGAGTTAACAAAACAGAAAAAATGACCGAGTCGTAACTAAAAGGTAAATAATTGTGTATTCATACGTCGCCAGACAGCCAATTATAGATGAAAATCAGAATGTTATAGCCTACGAACTTTTGTTTAGAGATGGTGAAAGTAATTATTTTCCAGATATAGACCCCAATCAAGCAACGTCGAATATACTGACAAATAACCACCTGACACTAGGCGTCGAAGAAATAACAGCAGGACTTAGTGCCTACATTAACTTTCATGCTGATACTTTAATTCGCAAGTTTCCTAGCTTCCTTGACCCCAAAAATATTGTGGTAGAAATATTAGAAGACGTGCCCATTAGCGATGAGCTATTAACGGCTTGCGAAACTCTGAAATCACAAGGTTTCACATTAGCATTAGACGATCATGACTTTGATCCCAAATGGGATAGGTTCTTACCTTATGTTGATATCATCAAAGTCGATGTGCTGAGTTTATCACTGATCGAAATTAGCAAATATGTAAATCGCATTAAGCCATTCAACAAAATTTTACTTGCCGAGAAAGTAGAAACATTACAACAGTTTGAACAACTTAAACTACTTGGCTTTACGCTATTCCAAGGGTACTTCTTTGCCAAACCCGAAATGCTCAAACGAAGAAAAATAAATACCGTTAAAAGCAATATGCTGGCATTGATTCAACAAGCAAGCCATGCTCAGCTCAACTTTGCAGCTATTAGCGATATATTCAGCGCCGACGTTGGCTTAACCTACAAGCTGTTGAGATTTATAAACAGTCCTGTCTATGGCAGAAGTCAGGATATTACTTCTTTAAAGCATGCTCTCACATACATTGGCGAGGTGGAGTTAAAGAAATTTATCGCCTTACTGGCACTGTCTGATCTTGCCGCCGCAAAACCAAGCGAGATAATTCGACTATCATTGTACAGAGCTAAGTTTTGCGAATTTATTGCAAACTACCGAAAGGATCTTGAAAATCCACCAAAAGCCTTTCTAACAGGCATGCTTTCGCTCATTGATGGTGTATTAGATAAAGACATTAAAGATGTTGTTGAGATACTACCGATAGATAGCGAAATTAAGGCAGCACTACTCGGCCAACAAAATGATTTGAGCAAATATATTCGTTTAGCGGTTTCAGCTGAACAAGGTGATTGGCAACAAGCAGAACATCTTGCCAACGAGCTTTCACTGGAACCACTGATTTATGCTAAGTGCAATCTAGAGGCATTAAAGTGGGCAGATGAGATGCTCGCCACTCATCAAGCCGATTAGCTCACATAAAAATAGCTAATCGGCGCTTGGTTCAATCGCTCTAATATGTTGACGAACAGACAAATAGCTACCGAATAACCCCAGTAAAATAGCAAAGCCGATTAAATACAGGTTTTCTATAAACGATAAAGTTTCTAACTTAAATTGTGTGCCATAGAGGTTAGTTAAGTCACTCATGGCACCTGAGAGATAATATGCCAAAGCAAAAATAGCAATATTGGCAAACAAACCACCTAATAAGCCATACCAAATACCGGCATACATAAACGGGCGCTGAATAAAGCTATCCGTCGCGCCAACTAACTTCATCACAGCAATCGCGTCTTTTTGATTTAAAATTGCCAAACGTATGGTGTTGCCTATGATCAGAATCACTGACAGGCATAATAATAAAGCCACTGCTAACACGATATCTTCAATTAAGCGTGCCATCGACTCCAAGCGAGTTAGCCACTCGAGATCTAACTTACCTTGTTCAACTTCTCGCTCTTGCGAAAGCTTCTCAAGTAACGCTTTTGCCGCATTTACCTGACTCGACCTTTGTGTTGGCGTCACCAAAACTGTTGCTGGTAAGGGGTTTTTATTTAAGTAGGCGAGCGCATCACCAAAACCAGAGTTTGCTTTGAAGTCTGCAAGGGCTTGCTCAGCAGAGATATACTCGACATCAGCAACTTCTGGATAAAGCGCTAATCGACTTGCAAAGTTTTGTGCTGCTTTATCATCAACAGAGAGCTTTAAAAACAACGTAATTTCAGACGCCGAATCCCATTTAGCAACGACGTTATTGGCATTTTTAACGAACAAATGTAACGTCGCAGGCAAAGTTAAACTAATACCTAATACTAATAAGGTCATTAAAGTAGTAAAGGGCGTTCGCCATAAATCACCTAAACTGCCGATAGCCTGCTGAAGATGACGGATTGGGACCGACATAATGCGCTGCCCAAGGCTCACTTTATTAATTAGGTCACGATTTGCTGATTTATTCACAATAACAATCCTACAACCTAAACACTTGGCTCTGCATGCAGACCATCTTTGAGCCCATCAGTAATCATTTTGCCGTCTTTCAAGGTGAGAGTTCGGTACTTCATTCGCGCAATCAAACCTAAATCATGGGTGGCTATTAACACTGCGACACCAACGGCATTAAATTCTTCAAAAAGTCGAATAATATCGAGTGAAAGTGCAGGGTCTAGGTTACCCGTTGGCTCATCAGCAAGAATAATCGGTGGTTTATTAACAATCGCACGCGCAATACCCACACGCTGTTGCTCACCACCCGACAACATAAATGGGTAACACTTTTGCTTGTCAGACAAATGGACTTTTTCTAGCGCTGCATCAACGCGTTTTCGAATTTCCTTTTGGCTATAACCTTCAATGATCAATGGCAATGCGACGTTATCAAATACAGTGCGATCCATAAGCAAATGGTGGTGTTGGAAAATCATGCCGATTTGGCGTCGAATAAAGGGCACTTGGCGGTAACTAATGTTCGCCAGTTGTTTGTTATTAATTAAAATGCTGCCAGAACTTGGCTTTTCTATCAGGCTAATTAGCTTTAATAAAGTACTCTTACCCGCACCTGAATGGCCGGTTAAAAACGCCATCTCGCCAGCGGCTAAATGGAAACTAACGTTTTTCAGCGCTAGGAAGCCACCAGGGTAGGTTTTGTTAACTTGATTAAAGCGAATCATTTATTTTTCTTATAAAAAGGCCACGGATATTCGTGGCCAAACTTGTTGATGCAACTCTATTTTTATCACTTATCAGACTAAATGCAATTGTTCTTCGCAATATGGCCAATAAATACAATTAATCTTTAGCAAATAATGCTTCGATAAAGTCTTCACTACTAAATGTTCTTAAGTCGTCAACACCTTCACCAACACCGATATAGCGAATCGGAATAGAGTATTTGTCAGCGATAGCGAATACAACACCACCTTTAGCTGTACCGTCTAGCTTCGTTAGTGTGATACCTGAAAGGTTAACCGCTTCATCGAACAGTTGCGCTTGACTCAATGCATTTTGACCAGTCCCCGCATCGATGGTCAGCATCACTTCGTGCGGCGCATTTTCGTCAAGCTTCTTCATCACACGAACCACTTTCTTAAGCTCTTCCATTAAGTGACCTTTGTTTTGCAAACGGCCTGCGGTATCGGCAATTAGCACATCAACGCCACGCGCTTTAGCTGCGTTTAGCGCATCAAAAATAACGGAAGCACTGTCAGCACCAGTGTGCTGTGCAACAACAGGGATGTCATTACGCTCACCCCAAACCTGTAATTGTTCAACCGCTGCAGCACGGAAAGTATCGCCTGCTGCAAGCATCACAGATTTGCCTTGCGCCCGAAGCTGCTTAGTTAGCTTGCCAATCGTTGTTGTTTTACCGACACCATTAACACCCACCATCAAAATCACATACGGACTGTCACTTTTTGGAATATCAAGTGGCTGTGCAACTGGCTCAATAAGCTTTTGTAGCTCCACTTTTAGCAAGTCATATAAAGCTTCAGCGTCTTTTAACTGCTTACGAGAAGCAGATTCCGTTAATGAATCGATGATCTTCATCGTCGTATCTACACCAACATCGGCTAGTAGAAGCTGAGTTTCAAGCTCTTCAAACAGCTCGTCATCAATTTTTTTACCGCGGAATAAATCAAAAATTCCACCGCCTAAGTTCTGACGAGTTTTCGTTAGACTTTGTTTTAATCGAGTGAAAAAGCCAGCTTTTTTCTCTTCTGGCTCTGGCTCTGGCTCTGGCTCTGGCTCTGGCTCTGGCTCTGGCTCTGGCTCTGGCTCTGGCTCTGGCTCTGGCTCTGG
>CANLNK010000004.1 GCA_947492575.1 uncultured Thalassotalea sp. | reverse complement strand
AAAATATCGATTGACCGCGAATGCGCAGTTCAGCTGGATAGGCAGTATGCTTGGCTAAGTTGGCTACGAATAAGGTTTGCTATCTCTAACTCGAGATATAAAATATCGATTGACCGCGAATGCGCAGTTCAGCTGGATAGGCAGTATGCTTGGCTAAGTTGGCTACGAATAAGGTTCGCTATCTCTAACTCGAGATATAAAATATCGATTGACCGCGGACGCGTAGCTCAGCTGGATAGAGTACCTGGCTACGAACCAGGCGGTCGCAGGTTCGACTCCTGCCGCGTCCGCCACTTTAGTATCGCTTTGCGATATAAATCGCGAGATGACTCGCTATCCCTAACTCGGGATATAAAATATAGATTGATCGCGAATGCGTAGTTCAGCTGGATAGGCAGTATGCTTGGTTAAGTTGGCTACGAACAAGGTTCGCTATCCCTAACTCGGGATATAAAATATAGATTGACCGCGGACGCGTAGTTCAGCTGGATAGGCAGTATGCTTGACTAAGTTGGCTATGAACAAGGTTCGCTATCTCTAACTCGAGATATAAAATATCGATTGACCGCGGACGCGTAGCTCAGCTGGATAGAGTACCTGGCTACGAACCAGGCGGTCGCAGGTTCGACTCCTGCCGCGTCCGCCATATTTTCTTAAGAAAGTAAAAAAACCAGTCAAATGACTGGTTTTTTTATGCCTGAAATTTGTCAATAACCTTGCCTTTGCCATCTCTTTTCTTGCCTACTTTCATACAAATTAGTTCTAGTTTGAATACGCTGTTTTTAGACTATTGTTTGCATTTTGTATACAAAAAGTAGCTTTTGTCAGCCTATATAGGTCCACCCATTGCTTTTATACTGTATACAATATTAAGTTTTCGAGTTTTTTATGGAATAAATATTAAGATTTGACGAATATTTATGAGTTTTACGTCGTTTTCACTATTGACTTATTATTATTTATCCAAATCGCCGAATTCTTGATTGATTTTTCTATTGTTGAGTGATTATTCTAATATGATTAAAAAATAACAAAGAGAGAGATAGATGGAAGCCCTAGATCAACTTTTTATTGAAGCGGGTACGCTAATGCTTGCGGGCATGGTGTTCGTATTTGCGTTTCTAGGACTGTTAGTGGTGATTATCAATGCCGTACTAACGCCTTTAGCGAGTAAATTCCCTGATCCGGTTGCACAATCTGTTACTCGTCCTACCCTTAAAAAGCCAGCACCACAGCAGGGAGTTTCTCCATCTGTTGTTGCCGCTATCTCTGCTGCGGTCAGTCAGTATCGTCAGAAGCATAAAGATAATAATTAGGAGCATTGTCATGACAAAGCCATTAGGAATCACTGAGGTAGTCTTACGAGACGCACACCAATCTTTACTAGCCACACGTATGCGACTCGAAGACATGTTGCCAATAGCACCTGTATTAGATCAAATCGGCTTCTGGTCTATTGAATCATGGGGTGGCGCTACATTTGATTCATGTATCCGTTATTTAGGGGAAGATCCGTGGCACCGCATTCGCGAATTGAAGAAAGCGATGCCGAATACCAAGCAACAAATGTTGTTCCGCGGTCAAAACATTTTAGGCTACCGTCATTACGCTGATGATGTAGTAGAAAAGTTCGTAGAGCGAGCGCATGTTAATGGCGTCGATGTTTTCCGTATCTTTGATGCGATGAACGATACTCGTAATCTAGAGACTGCAATTAAGGCGGCAGTTAAAGTTGGTGCTCATGCCCAAGGTACATTGAGCTTCACCGAAAGTCCTGTGCATACCCTAGAAGGCTGGCTCGACATGGCGAAGAAGCTTGAAGACATGGGGGCTCACTCACTGTGTATTAAAGATATGGCTGGTCTACTTAAGCCATACTATGCCGAAGAGCTTATCGGTAAATTGAAAGAAACAGTCGCCTTGCCAATCGCCTTACATTGTCACGCAACAACGGGGTTGAGCGTAGCAACTCACATGAAGGCAATCGATGCAGACGTAGATGTTATTGATACCGCTATTTCTTCAATGAGTATGACTTACGGTCATTCACCGACAGAAACGATTGTTTCAACGGTTGAAGGTACTCCACGTGATACCGGTTTAGACATGGCTAAACTGGCTGAAGTTGCTGCCTACTTCCGCGGTGTTCGTGAAAAATACGCTAAATTTGAGGGCAGCCTAAAAGGTGTAGATGCTCGAATTCTATTAGCTCAAGTACCTGGCGGTATGTTAACGAACATGGAAAGCCAGCTAAAAGAGCAGGGCGCAGCTGATCGCTTAGATGAAGTACTAACAGAAATTCCTAAAGTACGTAAAGAGTTAGGTTACATTCCTTTAGTAACGCCGACATCTCAAATTGTTGGTACTCAGTCAGTGCTTAACGTGCTTACTGGCGAGCGTTACAAAACTATCACTAAAGAAACGGCTGGCGTATTAAAAGGTGAATACGGTGCAACAGCTGCTCCTGTTGACGCAGCCCTTCAAGAGCGAGTATTAGATGGTGCTGAAGCGATTACTTGTCGCCCAGCTGACTTGTTAGATCCTGAGGTTGATAGTTTAACTGCTGAGCTAGAAGAACTGGCAAAAGAGAAGAACATTGAACTTGCAGACGAAGTGATTGATGACGTTTTAACGTATGCGTTATTCCCGCAAATTGGCCTCAAATTCTTAGAAAACCGCAATAACCCTGATGCGTTTGAACCTGTGCCAAGTAAGGAAGCTCCTGTACCTGCAGCAGCACCTGCAGCACCAGCCAAAGCAGATGGCCCTACTGAGCAATACTCAGTTAGTGTTGATGGACAAGTGTTTGAGGTCGTCGTTGGGCCAAGTGGTTCTGTGACATCGGTAGCACCAACGACAGCGTCTGCGGCAGATGCAGCGATTAAACAAACGGCCTCGGTTTCAGCAGAAGAAACATTAAACGCTCCGCTAGCAGGCAACATTTTCAAAGTAGTGGTGAGTGAAGGGCAAGAGGTTGCTGAAGGTGACGTTGTTATCATCATGGAAGCGATGAAGATGGAAACAGAAGTTCGCGCAGTAACTGCTGGTACCATAGTAAGTGTTAACGTTAGAGAAGGTGATGCTGTTGCTGTTGGCGACGTATTGCTTAGTTTAGCGTAGGGGTTAATTATGGAGCAGTTAAATACATTGTGGATGTCCACTGGCCTCGCTAATTTCGAAATGGGCCAGGTCATCATGATGTTAGTGGGTTGCGGCTTGTTGTATCTAGCGATTGCGAGAAACTTTGAGCCTTTGCTTCTTGTCCCTATGGGGTTTGGTGCGATACTGACTAACATTCCGCTAGCTGGCTTCTCTGAGGTCGGTGGATTACTTCATTACGTTTATTACGCAGGTATCGATACTGGGATATTCCCACTGCTGATATTTATGGGCGTTGGCGCAATGACGGACTTTGGTGCACTTATCGCTAACCCTAAAATGTTGTTTTTAGGTGCTGCGGCACAGTTTGGTATTTTCGCAACGTTATTCGGCGCGATTGCATTGAATGCGATTCCTGGCTTTGAGTTTTCGTTACAAGATGCGTCGGCTATCGCAATAATCGGTGGTGCAGATGGTCCAACAGCGATCTTCTTAGCATCAAAGCTAGCGCCTGAACTATTAGGTGCCATTGCGGTAGCGGCCTACTCATACATGGCATTAGTACCTATTATCCAGCCGCCTATTATGAAGCTATTCACTAATGAAGAAGAGCGCAAAATTGAGATGGCGCAGCTTCGTCACGTTACTAAGTTTGAGAAGGTCATATTCCCGCTTGCAGTATTGATGATGGCTATCTTCTTCTTACCGTCGGCAGCACCGCTTGTTGGCATGTTCTGTTTAGGTAACTTGATGCGTGAATGTGGTGTGGTCGATAGACTAAGCTCTACGGCGCAAAATGAGCTAATTAACATTGTTACTATTTTCCTAGGGTTAGGTGTTGGTTCTAAGTTAAGTGCTGAGGCTTTCTTAAACGTTGAAACATTAGGTATTTTAGCGTTGGGTGCAGTAGCTTTCTCAATTGGTACGGCGTCAGGTGTGTTAATGGCAAAACTGATGAACAAACTGTCTAAAGACCCAATTAACCCGCTTATCGGTGCAGCTGGTGTATCAGCGGTTCCTATGGCGGCACGTGTTGCAAATAAGGTCGGTTTAGAAGCCAACCCTCACAACTTCTTGTTAATGCACGCAATGGGGCCAAATGTAGCAGGTGTATTAGGTTCAGCAGTAGCTGCCGGTATCCTGCTAGCCCTAGTAGGCAGTTAATCGATAGTTAGCTATATAGCTTGATTACGTAGCATGTGAATAAGAAAAAGCCACTTCATAAGAAGTGGCTTTTTGCTATGGAGATACAAATGAATGGCCTTGTTTATTTTGATTATCTAAAGCCAAAGAATTAAGGGTGAAGTTTAAACTGCTGCCAGCTATCTTCTGTTTTTTCAAAACAAAGTCTGTCGTGCAAACGACTTGCTCTACCTTGCCAAAATTCTATGTAGCTTGGTTTTATGCGCCAACCACCCCAAAACTCAGGCAGTGGTACTTCGACTCCAGAAAACTGTTGTTCAAAGCTGGTGAAACGTTCTTTTAACTCATTGTCGTGACTGAGCTTTTGGCTTTGTTTTGAAGCCCAAGCGCCTACTTGACTGCCACGATCTCGGCTATGGAAGTATGCTGCTGACTGTTCTGCTGATACTCTCTCGACTTCACCTTCAATGCGTACTTGGCGTTGAAGAACATTCCAGTGGAAAAGTAGGGCAACTCTCTGATTTTCTTTTAGCTCATGACTTTTTCGGCTTTCGTAGTTGGTATAGAACACAAAACCTTGTTCATCATATTCTTTAAGTAATACCATTCGAGAGCTTGGTTGGCCATCAGCACTACAAGTGCTTACCGACATCGCTTCGGGTAACAAAATACCGGCTTTATTGGCTTCTTCAAACCACTGTGTAAATAGTGTGAAAGGATCGGTGTTTTCCGCTATTTCTGGCATAGGTAACGCGACACCTTGGCCAAAAGTAAGTAAACAACGGAGTTTTTCTAGAAAGGTCATAACAACAGTCAGACTAATGAAAGTTAACCATATTTTAACAGTGTTATGCAGGGATAAGCTAGCCAATTAAGTTGGTAATATCAGCGGTTGATATCACTAATTGGCTAGCGAGGTTTGCAGCCTAATAAGCGGTTATTGGTGCATGTAATCGAAGGTTAAATTCGATAACAATTCAACACCGAGCTTCATGCCACTTTCGTCAATTTCAAATTCTGGTGTGTGATGTCCAGGTGCCTCACTAACCGGTACGTCTAAACTCTTACCACCAACGAATAAATACAGCCCTGGTACCTTTTCTTGGAAGAAAGAAAAGTCTTCAGCCCCTGTTACTGCTTTTGTGAGAACGGTATTTTCATCACCTGCTGTTGATTTTAGCGTAGGCAACATCTGTTGCATTAGTGACGGATCGTTGTAGGTGATAGGGTATTGATAATCCAGTGGTAACGTCACCTCTGCTGTTGTATTCATGCTTTCAGCAATGTTCGTTGCTTTACGATGAACCGCTTCATGAATATGTTTACGTATCTCAGGATTAAGTGAACGAATTGTACCAACAAGCTCGACTTCACTTGGGATGATGTTTGAACGGTTACCGCCTTTAATCATACCGACTGAAACAACGGCTGCACTGTCGATAAGCTCTACTTCGCGGCTAACAATAGTCTGTAAACCCATTATCATTTGCGCTGCTGAAACGATTGGATCGGCACTTAACCAAGGGTACGCACCATGTGACTGCTTACCTTTAATTACAATGCGATATGGATCTACGGCAGCCATAATCCCTTCTTCTTTATAGCGCACAGTACCAACATCTTGTGCAGAGCTGATATGAAGACCGAAGATTACGTCGACATCGGGGTTTTTCAAAACGCCTTCTTTGACCATGACTTCAGCACCACCAACTTCTCCTCGTGGAGCGCCTTCTTCAGCCGGTTGGAAAATGAATTTCACTTTGCCTTTTAGTTTGTCTTTTTTCTCAGTGAGGATCTTTGCTGCACCCATGAGCATTGCAATATGTGTGTCATGACCACACGCATGCATGACACCGACATCCATCCCTTCGTGAGTGGTTCTTACTTTTGAAGCGAAAGGTAAATCAACAGATTCTGTAACAGGTAACCCATCTATGTCTGCACGAAGGGCAACTACTGGACCCGGCTTGCCTGAGTCTAATACTGCTACAACTCCTGTCTTTGCAATGCCTGTTTGAACTTCTAAGCCAAGGTCTTTTAGATATTTCGCGATAGTTTTAGCCGTTTCAAACTCTCGATTGGACAGTTCTGGGTTTTCATGAAAGTGGCGTCGCCACTTAATCACTTGTGGCTCAATGTCAGAAGCCATTTCAGAAACTTGTGATTTGAAATCGCTTGCTAGCACAGGAAACTGGCAAGCTAGCGCAATAGAAGTTGCAAGCAGTAGTTTTTTCATAGTCATGTTTTTTGTTGTTATCGGAAAGATAACCTTACTGTAAGAGCACAAAGTTTTCTAATAGTAATTGCTCTATTTTTAATAAACTTATGGGTAGAGGGAGGAGGCTGCGTAATTTGTATAGAATTTGGGGAGGCTAAACATCCCAGTCGTCAGAGTCATCAAGCAATTCTTTCAAGCGCTTTTTCTCTAGCAACTCATCAATCCGCTTACGAATTTTTGAGTTTTTAATGCTTTCTTCATTGTTCGCTAAATCTTTGTCGTAATCTTGAGTGTCTTTCTTCTCTACTAAATTATCAGTGTTACGATAAGGCATGATCGCTCCTTCTTTAGTACTTCAATACAAACATATCTTGTCAATCGACTACGGAATAAACGGTTACTTAATCAATTTAGGTGTTGCAACAGGGGTTTCCATTACATCTTTCTGACAGGCCGGTGTCATGTCATTGCAGCGGCTAAGTAGATAATTGGATGCTGTTGATAATTTGAACATAGGCAACAAAGCTTATTTTTTCAAATATACTTTATTGCCATTTTTACTTTATACGGAGTTTTTGGAAGCTAGGTTTTAATTTGGCTACCAGCCTTCTACGCTATCCATATTAGGTAGTTGGTGCGCAATCCCCTTGTGACAGTCGATACAGGTTTTTTCCCCACTAGCGAGCGAGGTGGAGTGCATTGCAGCAGCTCTATCGCTTTGTGCGGTAAAATCCATATAGTCGAAATTGTGACAATTTCGGCATTCTAAGGAGTCGTTTGCTTTTAAGCGCGCCCATTCGTGTTCAGCCAATCGTTTTCGATTCGCTAAGAACTTCTCTCGAGTATTGATGGTGCCAAATATTTTGCCCCAGACTTCTTTAGACGCCTTCATTTTACGCGCAATCTTGTTCGTCCATTCGTGCGGTACATGACAATCAGGGCAGGTTGCACGCACGCCGGATCGATTAGTGAAGTGAATCGTTGGCTGTACTTCTTGGTAAACGTTATCTTGCATTTCGTGACAACTGATGCAGAACGCTTCAGTATTGGTCGCTTCAAGAGCGGTATTGAATCCGCCCCAAAAGATGATACCAGCGACAAAACCACCAAGCACTAGGAAGCCTAGGCTATAGTGTACGCTGGGTCTTCGCATGGTATACCATGCTTTTAGCAACATTTTTTTCATGCTTGCTCCCTATTGCTGCTGAGACTTCTGTTTCATTAGCTTGTGCATATCGACAAAAGAGTTTTCCACTAACGGTTTGGACTCCGTCTGATTTACATGGCATTGGTTACAAAAATACCTTCTTGGGGAAAGCTCTGCTAAAAAGTTGCCTTCTCGATCCATGTAATGGGTGACGCTCACCATAGGCGCTAGCGACTCGGCAGTACGTTGTCGGCTATGGCATGCCATGCACTTATTGCTATTGAGGTTAACCTCGTAACCGCGAATCGTATGAGGAATCAGCGGTGGTTGCATGGGGTAATTACGCATTTGTACTTTGTCATTGTTAATGACTTTTGGAATGCTTTTTGTAGGTTGTTGTCCTTCAATTGGTGTATGGTTTCGTAGAGTAGCAATGTTAGTCTTTTCATCGTTAGCCGACACCGACTGCATAGCCATTGGCGAGCATAATAATAAGGCGAAACAAGTCGTTAATAAGTATTTCATTCGTTGCCCCTTAAACTTTTTCGATGCGCACAGCACATTTCTTGAAATCTGTTTCTTTAGATAGTGGGTCTGTCGCATCTAAGGTAACTTTGTTGACGAGTCTGCTAGCGTCAAACCAAGGCATATAAACCAAACCTTTTGGTGGCTTGTTTCGACCTCGTGTTTCAACTCGGGTTTCTACTTCGCCTCGGCGGGAGATAATTTTTACCGCATCACCGCGACGTAAATTGCGATCTTTGGCGTCCTCAGGGTGCAAGTAAACTAAAGCGTTAGGCATTGATTTATGAAGTTCTTCAACGCGACGAGTCATGGAGCCTGAGTGCCAATGCTCGAGCACTCTACCAGTTGAAAGCCACAAATCGTAAGTTCTATCTGGCACTTCTGCTGGCGGCTCATAAGGCAGAGCGAAAATAACAGCTTTGCCATCTGGGTGGCCATAGAACTCAAAATCAGTACCTGGTGTTACGTATGGATCGTAGCCTTCTTTGAATCGCCACAAAGTCTCTTTGCCATCGACTACTGGCCAACGAAGACCGCGCTCTTGGTGGTATCGTTCGTAAGGTGCGAGGTCATGCGCTTTGCCACGACCGAAACTTGCATATTCTTCAAACAACCCTTTTTGCAGATAGAATCCAAAGTCACGAGATTCGTGATTTAGTCTGTCCTCGGGAATTTCATCTAATGAATATTTGTTAACCTGTCCGTTGGCATAAAGTACTTCAAATAGAGTTTTCCCTTTGTACTCTGGGTTCTTGTCTAGAATCTCTTTGTCCCAAACTTCCTCGACTTTGAAGCGTTTCGAAAACTCAACCAGCTGCCAAAGATCAGATTTTGCACCTTCAGGCGCTTCAACCATTTGATACCAAGCTTGGGTTCTTCGCTCTGCGTTACCATAGGCCCCTTCTTTTTCTACCCACATTGCAGTTGGCAGAATTAAATCTGCGGCTTGTGCAGTAACCGTGGGGTAAGGGTCTGAGACAACGATGAAGTTTTTCGGATTACGATAGCCAGGATAACCTTCTTGGTTAATGTTAGCTGCCGCTTGCATATTGTTATTGCATTGCACCCAATAAAAATTAAGCTTGCCATCTTTCAGCATACGGTTTTGTAATACCGCGTGATAGCCAGGTTCTGGTGGAATGGTGTCTTTCGGTAACTTCCACTTATTTTCCGAGATTTCGCGGTGTTTAGCGTTGTCGACAACCATATCTGCTGGCAAGCGGTGAGAAAAAGTGCCGACTTCACGCGCGGTGCCACAGGCTGATGGTTGGCCCGTGAGTGAAAATGGACTATTACCAGGCGTCGATATTTTGCCGGTTAATAAATGGATGTTGTATACCAAGTTATTTGCCCAAACACCGCGTGTATGTTGGTTGAAGCCCATGGTCCAGAAAGAGCACACTTTGCGATTTGGATCGGCGTATAGTTCGGCTAAATCAATGAGGTTCTGCTTTGGTACATGAGATAGTTGAGAAACGTAATCAAGCGTATAGGTGCTCACAAACTTCGCATATTCGTCAAAGTCAATTGAACTCGAACCACCTGCTTTGGCTGCGTTCTTGGCTCTTTTTTCAAGTGGGTGGTCGGGTCGTAAACCATAGCCAATATCTGTATTACCCATGGCAAAACGGGTGTGCTTGTTAACAAAATCTTTGTTTACCTTATCGTTTTCGATAATGTAGTTGGCAATGAAGTTTAATATTGCCAAATCAGTTTGAGGCTCGAAAATCATTCCGTTGTCAGCTAAATCAAAGCTTCTGTGTTGGAATGTAGAGAGCACAGCAACTTTGACATGCTTTGCACTTAATCTTCTATCGGTGATTCGGGTCCATAGAATAGGGTGCATTTCTGCCATATTCGAACCCCAAAGCACCATCGCATCGGTCGCTTCTATATCGTCATAGCACCCCATAGGTTCATCGATACCAAATGTCCGCATAAAGCCAACAACAGCCGAGGCCATACAGTGGCGAGCGTTCGGGTCGATGTTATTTGAACGAAAGCCTGCTTTCATAAGTTTGGCTGCGGCATAACCTTCATGTATCGTCCATTGACCAGAGCCAAACATGCCCAACCCTGTTGGGCCAACGTTCCTTAATGTTTCTTTGGCTTTTTGCTCCATGATATCGAAAGCTTGCTCCCAAGATATCGGGGTAAAGTCGCCTTCTTTGTCATAATGACCATTCTTCATACGCAACATTGGGGTTGTTAAGCGATCCTTGCCGTACATGATTTTCGACAAAAAATAGCCCTTTACGCAATTGAGCCCCTTGTTAACCGGCGATTTTATATCGCCATGGGTGGCAACTACTTTGCCATCCATAACACCGACATTGATACCGCAACCTGTGCCACAAAAACGGCACGCCGCTTTATCCCATTTTATTTTGGTGAGTTCACTGGCGGTGATTAAATTGGATGCTTGTACAGGCACGCTGATACCTGCAACTGACGCCGCGGCTGCAACCGCATTGGCCTTAATAAAATCTCGACGGTTAATATTCATATCATTCACCTGTTAGTTTACCTGTGTGAGCTCAACGTGCTCAGCTTCGTTTAGACATTGGTGGTAAACCGGCGAAATACTAAAAAACTCGTCGGTTAGGTGTATTTTTTCAATAATTTGAGCAATCCCTTTTTGGGTATCGGCTTCAACAGTAAAAACGATTTTTCCTTCTTCGCTGCAACCATGCACCTCTGCCCCCTTAAACTGATTAATCAATTCACTCAACGCTGAGGTATGATTAGGAGGTGCTTGCGCGACAAAACTCGCGACGTGATATTCTTGATTTGTTGTTGTCATTATTATCGCTTCCCTGGGTATTGGTTTTGGTTGTTTAGAATCGAGTTGTTTTCAACTAAGCTCTCTGCATTCTGCTTGAACGAAATTGCTGAAGTAGGGCATGTGCTAACGCATGCGCCACACTGCGTACATAAATCTGTATCAAGTGAGGGTTTCGGCACACCTGTCTGTGAATAGCTAAAGGTAATAGCTCTACTGTCACAGACATCTTGGCAGCTTTGGCAAAAAACGCCTTTGTTCGTAAGGCATGTCGTTTCAATTGAAATCTGGTGAGACCAAGGCTTTTTGTTTGCTCGATCGGATGTGGGTTTAAAAAGAGGTTGCTCACATACGGTTTCGCATTGACCACAGAAAGTGCATTCATCGTTGCTAAAATCGACGAATGGAAATCCCGCTTTATCACGCTTTATCACCTTCGTTTCACATTGCTCTACGCAGCGATTACATTGAGTGCATCCTTCAACGAAGGCTTGTTCGCTAATCACCCATGGAAGTCGTAAAGGCGCAGCAGTAGGTGCAGTATCATAAGACGCGATACTGCCTCTCAGTAATTTTCTGCGAGCTGGGCTTTCAAGCACTGACATGAGGATGCCTAATTAAGTTAGCTAAGCTGGCGTTAGGACGTTGGCGGGCCTGTCAGAATTTGGTTTATCCAAACGATAAAACCATAACTCCCAACAATAATGGTCGCTAGGATAGGACCGAGAAACACTGTAATGAATATAAAAATGTTTCTCTCATACATTTTCTCTTGTTCGCTGTTTTCCGTCTTCATTTTTGTCGCCCTGATACAAGAACATTGTCCTTTGTTAATCTATCAATAGATCGCCCTGATATAGACTGCGATACGGCCACTGATGTTTGTATTATTTACGTCTAATATTTGCGTCGGTGTTCGCGATACGAGTAAATTCGTTTTTTCCCTTAAGTTTAGATTAGAATATGAGTTATTCACGTAAATTTACTCAGATAATTAATTCTCCGATATGACTGATGTAATAACTCCAACAAAATTAACAAGCTATAAACATCAGTTAGTCACAAAGCAACACCGAAGTACGATTTTCTTGGAAGGCTCATTTCAGTGGTTATCGTCGTGGTTGAGCAGGGTTGAATGCCTTGACGTTAGCGCTATTGATTTGGTGTTTAGTGATCAAACGTTACCGTTTGAATCCTTGAGCTATAAAAACTATCGTCACCACTTAGGCACCGAGAATAGAACCCTGTTATTTGCCGATAGTGGCTTTAATCTTGATGCGCTGTCTGCATTGTCGGGAACAGTAGTTGCGGGGGGGACATGTTATATCTGGTTACCTGATACACAATCTTTTACTAACAGTCACTTTTACAGGTATCTGAAAAGGCATATCGCTTCTCACGATGATGTTTTACTCATTAGCGAAAAAGACATAGATGAAAAAGGCGCAGGTGAAAGCGACTTAATTGAATTGGCAGCAGATGATATTCCATCCAGTGAGATGGTAGTCGCTGATGCTAAAAAAAGTGGCTGCAGCGAAAAGTCCTCAGCTCTTGGTGGAGATTGGTTAAAGGTAGATGGTGCGACACAAGAGCAGCAAGATGCTATCAGTACCATAGTAAAAAGCTTGGAGAAGCCTGCGCAGCGCTCATCTGTCGTGCTGACCGCTGATAGAGGTCGTGGTAAGTCATCAACGCTGGCGTTAGCGCTCAGTAAGTTACTTATTGCAAGTGAGGTTCCAATCCGCGTTGTCGTTAGTGCTCCGCATCGGATGGCACTGGGCGTATTTTTTACAGCATTAGCCGAGCGCCTAAGTGATGCAGTACGACAGTCAGATTGCTTTTTTTGGCGCGATCACCAAATTGAGTTTGTACCGATAGACGGTATTGTACGTGAGCAACCAAAAGCTGATTTACTCATCATTGATGAAGCGGCGGGAATACCTGTGTATTTGCTCGACAAGCTCAGCGAGCATTACGCAAAGTTGTTATTTGCGAGCACGATTTATGGCTATGAGGGGGCTGGTAAGGGGTTTACAAATAAATTTCTTCCTCTATTAAAGCGTCGCTTTAAAAAGTTATCGCAGCTACATATAAATCAACCAATTCGCTGGGCTCAGAATGATCCTCTTGAACAATTTTTGTTTGATACCTGCCTACTTGATGCAGAACTTCCTGAGCTAACTGGTGTAGCGGCAATAGAAAATGTGATCTATCAGACATTGTCAGGGCAGGCACTTGCTGACAATGATAAATTGTTAAAACCATTGCTTGCGATTCTAGTGACTGCGCACTACCAAACTAAACCCAGTGATTTGAAGTTACTACTTGATGATTCTGCAATCTCTGTTATTGCGCAGTTCAGTGGCGAGCAATTGATAGGAGTCGCCTTATTGGCCGAAGAGGGCATACAGGATGAAGAATTAGCGCAAGGTGTGCTAAACGGCCAGCGTCGAGTCAAAGGACATATGGTACCGCAAGCACTCTCTCAGCAGTTGCAAATAGCGTCGGCAATAAGCTTGCGATATTGCCGCGTAATGAGAATAGCGATCCACCCAGAGTTACAAGGACATGGTTATGGAACAGCACTACTCGAACAGGTGAAGAGACATGCCGCTTCCTTTGCATATGACGCAGTCGCCACTAGCTTCGCTGCATCATTTAGTGTTACGAATTTCTGGCTTACCAGTGGGTTTCTGCCAGTAAAGTTAGGTTTTAGCCCTGATGCGTCAAGTGGCGAGCACTCGCTTTTACTCTTAAAGCCACTTAGTGCGAAAGCGACTGCATTGTCTGAGTTTTCAGCTAGCGAATTTTATGATGCTTTTTGTATGTGGCTTAGTGACGAGTTCAAGTTGCTTGATTATCGACTTGTTGCCCTACTACTAGCCAGTACACCAACAAAGTTCAGACAAGAGCTAACTGAGCGACAACATCAAAAACTTGCCGCTTTTACTCAAAATGGTTCTTTGTATAGCATGGCTCGTGATGCGATTAGGTTGTGGTTGAGAATACGGATAAATACTGAAAACATAGAGCCGCTCCTGCCGCTAATTGCAAAGGCGCTTATGCTGAAAACAGATAAGCAGGTATGTCAGGACTTTGGTATTTCAGGTAAAAAGGCGTTGTACCAGCATTTTCAGTGTTTGATAAAAGATACTAACGACTAATAGCTATAAGCTAAAAAAATGCCGCTTATGAAAGCGGCATTTTTAATAAGCAAGTTTAAAGAGATCATTCTATAAGGCTACATCTCTTAAACTAAATGAATAAACAATTATTCAGTTTTAAAGCCTCGGTTTTCAAGCAAAGCGTCAGTTGTTGGCGCACGACCACGGAAGCCTTTATAAGCTTCTTCATAGTTTAATGTGTCACCTGTACTGAATACGAAGTCGTATAATTTTTGAGACGTTTCTTTGTCGAAAATATTGCCTGCTTCAACGAAGGCATTAAAACCGTCAGAGTCTAAGATTTCAGACCACATGTAAGCGTAGTAAGCTGAGTCGTAACCGCCCGCGAAGATATGACCAAAGTGCGTACTGCGGTGGCGCATAATGATCTCTTCTGGCTTACCGTAATCACCTAAAATCTTGTCTTCGAAAGCACGAACATCGATTGAGTCAACCTCAGTCATTTTGTGATAAGCCATATCAACAAGCGCAGATGCTGTGTATTCAATTGTTGCGAAACCTTGGTTGAAAGTGCTCGCATCTTTAATACGCTGAATTAATGCTTCTGGCATTGGCTCATTCGTTTTGTAATGACGCGCGAATTTGTTCAGCATGTATGGCTGAGCAATGAAGTGTTCATATAACTGCGCTGGGAATTCAACCCAGTCGCGAGATACACTTGTACCCGCTAGTGTTGGGTAAGTAACGTTTGACAGTAAACCGTGTAGTGCATGACCAAACTCATGGAACAATGTAACAGCGTCCGAGTAGCTCATAAGCGTAGGTTCGCCATCAGCAGGTTGGTTCAAGTTCATGTTGTTGATGATTAATGGCTTAATATCACCGGCAAGCTTTTGCTGCGTGCGGAAAGCACTCATCCATGCACCAGAACGTTTTGTTGAACGTGCGTAGTAGTCACCGAAGAATAAGCCGATAGGGTTATTACTGGCGTCTTTTACTTCCCAAACTCTTACTACATCGTTATATACAGGAATGTCAGTGCGCTCTGTAAAAGTTAAACCAAACAATTGCTTAGCTACATAGAACTTAGCTTCAATCATGTTGTTAAGTTCGAAGTATTGCGCAATTTCACCTTGGTCTAGATCAAAACGAGCTTTACGCACTTTCTCTGCATAGTAGCGCCAATCCCAAGCGGCAAACTCGTGATCTGCACCTTGCTCTTTCATCAGCTCAAGAATCCACTGTTTTTCTTGTTCTGCTTTGGCTACCGCTGGTGTCCATACTTTCATAAGTAAGTCCATCGCAGCTTCTGGTGAAGATGCCATTGTGTTTGATAGTACGTAGTCAGAGTGGTGCTTGTAACCAAGTAATTTCGCACGTTCTGAACGTAGCTTAACGATTTCTTCTACGTTAGCTTTATTGTCATATTCGTTATCGTTATCACCACGTGACGCCCAGCCTTTAAACGCTTTTTCACGTAGGTCGCGACGGTCTGAGAATTGTAAGAAAGGCTCAACGCTTGAACGTTGTAGAGTAATCAAGTACTTACCTTCCATACCTTGCGCTTTCGCACTAGCGGCAGCTGCGTCAATCATAGATTGAGACATACCCGCTAAGTCGCCTTCTTCAAGCACAAGCTTAAAGTTACGGCTGTCGTTTAGCATGTTCTGGCCAAATTCTGTCGTAAGGCTAGATATACGCTCATTGATTTTTGCAAACTTCTCGCGATCTTCGCCTTCAAGGTTTGCACCTGAACGCACAGCTTCGTTGTATAAGCGCTCAACGAGTCTGATTTGCTCTGCTTTCAAGTTACTGTCATTACGGCTATCGTGAACGGCTTTAATGCGTTTAAACAGCGCTTCATTCATTTGAATAGTGTTGCTGTGGCGAGTCAGTTTCGGTGAAATTTCACGCTGAAGTGCTTGCATTTCGTCGTTTGATTCAGTGCCTGTTAAATTGAAAAACACATACGCAACACGCGATAATTCGGCACCTGATAGTTCTAATTGCTCAACCGTATTGGCAAAGGTAGGGACGCTATCTGCATTGGCAATTGCATCAACTTCTTCCAAATGCATGCTCATCGCTTTTTCGAATGCTGGCAAGAAGTGTTCAGTTTTTATGATGTCAAAAGGTGGGGCAGAAAATGGTGTGTTCCACGGTTCAAAGAATGGATTGCTTTCAACTGCAGCCGTTTCCTCTTTTACCTGCTCTGCCGCAGGTGCTTCTGTGCTGGTTGATTGTTCTTGTTTAGAGCAACCAGTTGTCAACAAAGCGAGTGATACAGCACTGGCTGATGCAAGTGCTGATATTCGTTTCTTGTACATTATGATTCCTTAGGGGGACGCTATCTCTATTATTGTTATCTTTTCGTTGTGCCGAAAAGTTAAAAAGATAGTCTGTTATATTGTAACACTTGTCAATATAAGGTCAGTTCAAGTGCTCAAAACTAGACTAAAAATAGTGTAACAAATAGTCAAATAGCGCTGATATAAGGAGATCAATCAACCTACAATGTAAGTTACTCTCTGTTATCTCCCTTACTATGCTGCTGCTTGATTAATAGTTGTTGGAGGTTGTTCCCATTTTGACAACTGCCAGCGCCAATATCGTTGCATAGCATGGTACTGACAAGCTTTAGCTTGGCCGTTATCATTTGAACTGTAATGACTGTCTTCATGGCTAAGTATCTGATTCAAATAATCGTTTATGCCTTGCGCAAGCTGTCTATTGGGATTAGTTTGATAGCTGACCAGTAGCACTTGTAGCCAATGCTCTAAGGTGAAAAGTTGCTTGTCGGATGTTGGATAAGTCATCATACTCTTCCTCATTATTTAATACTGCTGCAAAGTAGTGAATGCCAGAGCACTTTTTTAGCCTCGGTGTCGAGACATTTGCAGTCGTTACCTTTTAGTTGTCCTTCAGTAATCAACTGAATGAGTAATTGACTAGGCAGTTCAATTTTGACTTTTGCTGGTAAAGGCAAAGGAGTAGATTGCATAGTGGGCCTCTCGCATTTTCGTGGGCTTGTTAATGTCTAATCTAGCGTAGAAAATTTAATTTGTAAATGATAATGATTATCATTTGGGTGATTTCGCGATTGAGGGTATCATGCAAGCCATCGTTGAAGTAAAAGATTTAGTAAAGCGTTATAAAGACGTTAATGCCATTGATGGCATAAGTTTCAGTATTCCGAAAGGCGGTTGTTTTGGCCTGCTTGGACCAAATGGTGCAGGTAAAACAACCACTATTGAAATCATGGAAGGGATCATTCCTGCGACCTCTGGAAAGGTACTTTACAAAGGAGAGCCAGTCTCTCAGAGCATAGCTCATCAAATTGGCATTCAATTCCAACATACAGCGTTGCAAGACTTTTTAACAGTTAAAGAAACGCTTAATTTGTTCTCTTCTTTTTACGAGCGAACATTGCCACAAGAAACACTGATTGAGCTTTGTGATTTAGGTGATTTTTTAAATCGAGATAATCGCTTGCTTTCTGGTGGGCAACGCCAAAGATTATTGCTGGCGTTAGCGCTAATCAACGATCCTGAATTGGTGTTTTTAGATGAGCCCACCACTGGGTTAGATCCCCAGGCAAGACGTAATTTCTGGCAGCTAATTAAAAATATTAAAGCACAAGAGAAAACTGTAGTGCTTACAACGCATTACATGGACGAAGCAGAGCAACTTTGCGATCAGGTCGTTATTGTTGATAAAGGGAAAATTATTGAGCAGGGAGAGCCAACTGCATTACTTCAGCAGCATTTTTCGCATGTCTTTATTTACCTACCGCGTGAAGCAGTTCCGGAAAGTTTGGTTGATGCGCAAGGGTGGCACTATGTTGATAATCGCGTAGAGATTACCACGCAGTCAGTAGAATCAACACTGAGTCTACTTATTTCCGAGCAAGTGCCGCTTGAGGCATTACATGTCAAATCAGCAAACTTAGATGATTTGTTTTTGAAGTTAACAGGCCATTCGCTGCGCGAATAATGCAAGGAGATAGTTTTAAGATGTTTAATTTCACGCGTTTTTTAGCAGTGTTTAAGGCAAGAAACCTTGAGTTCTTTCGCGATAAGTCTTCGTTAGGATGGAATATCATTTTTCCTGTTTTACTGCTTGTTGGTTTTGCATTTGTGTTTGGTGGAGAAGAAAAAGCACTCTACAAGGTAGGTGTATTGCACGAGGCTAGCCAAAGTGATGCGCTTGAAGCGATAGTGCAAGCTAAATCCCATCCTTTTGGGCAAATTAAGTACTTGGAGTTCTTGCCTTATCAAGATAGCGATGAAGCGCAGGACAAACTCGTTCGACATAGCATAGATTTGCTTGTCGATTTTGAAGGCAAACGCTTTTGGTCGAACGAGCTATCACAAAATAGTTACATCGTTAGAAGCTTGTTTTTAGGGACAGAGCAGGGCTTTGCTGAAGAAGTACTGCAAGGTAAGGCGATACGTTATGTAGACTGGGTGTTGCCCGGAATTCTCGGCATGAATATGATGTTTAGCTGTTTATTTGGTGTGGGTTATGTGATCGTACGTTATCGCAAAAATCACGTGCTAAAACGCTTAAAAGCGACGCCATTATCGGCATTGGAATTTGTATCGGCGCAACTGCTATCTCGGCTTTTTATCGTTATCTTTATGTCTTCCATGGTCTTTATCGGCTGTGACTTAATGTTTGATTTTTACATGCTCGGCAGCTACTTCGACTTGCTACTTGTTGGCTTCCTCGGTGCATTTAGTTTGATCACTTTAGGCTTGCTAGTCGCTGCGCGCAGCAAGAGTGAAGAGTTGATTGGTGGACTACTTAACTTAACGTCTTGGCCGATGATGTTACTATCCAGTGTTTGGTTCAGTCTAGAAGGAGCACCAGAGGCGGTGCGAATTGCGGCAGACTTTCTTCCTCTGACTCACTTGGTGTCGGCGGCGCGAGCAATTATGACCGAAGGGGCATCTCTTGCGGATGTGAGCTATCACATCACGATACTAGCGATTATGTCAGCAGCATTTTTAGCACTTGGCGCTTATCTGTTTAGCTGGAATACTGAACGATAAGGCTCAGTTGCAGGTTTGGTAATGTTTACTGGCGACTAAACCCGTGTTTAGGTGTTCGATAAGCTTGGTCAACTGGGTAATTTTGATATTACTCAGTTGGCGATAATCGAAGTAGGGGCAAATAATCACGCGGCGCTTTTCATCAAACGCAAAGAACTCGTTTAGCCAATGGCATTGTTGCGCTAAACCAAGTTTCGTCGCATACGTTTTTCCCATAATAATATGAATCTTGTCTGACGGTAGTTCGTCGATTTCTGGCTCAGAAAACAACAGGCATTGAGCACTCTGGCTAGTGAGTAATTGTTCGTCCCTCAGGTTTTGCCAAGTCTCAAATTGTTGTGGCTCGCGCTCAAATTCAAACTTCGCTAAGACATTAAATACTTTGCGCCAATGATTACCTGTTTGTTTGCCGATATCGGCGATTTCGCCATGCTGCATACCGTGCATATCATCAAGAGCCTCGTAGAAAGGGAGTGGTGGAATATTCTCGATGTAAATATAAATAGGGGCAGCTAGAGAGCCAATGCCAACGTAATGCATAAGTTTGAATGTAACCTAGGTTAATTGTTCGTTTTAACAAGAGCTGTCAAAACCAGGCAATAAAAAACCCGGATTGTACCGGGCTTTTGTAGAATTAGAAGGTTTTTAGCGCTTAAAACTCTTCTAACATATGTTCCAACGAATCGTCGTATATCCTCAGTTCTTTTTCGAGTTGGAACCTTTCTTTCAGTTGTTCAATCTCACGCCACTTTCTTTTCTTGCTTGTACTTGTCTTAGACTTGGCTTGCTTTGCGAACGAGTCCAGTACGGCTTGGTTTTTATCCATGGAATGCTCCTTTTTTCTACAACTGCATAGTTTAAATATCACAACTGTCGGCATATTAAAACAGTTTTTGTGACTTTTTTTTGACAGAAAGATGAATATTTTTCATCCGTTTTTTGTTGAAAAAAACAATCCACTTATGGTTCAGGCAGTTGAGAGAGAGGTGTCTAAAAAATGAACTAGATATATTTTAAGGAAATTTAGGAAGGGGGAGGCATTTCTCTGGACGCAAAATAATTACGCCGGATTAAGAAATGCCTAAATAGATTATTTTTAGAAAAGTTCTGTGAGTTGACGTTCAAGCTTTTCTTGGTCAACAGCAAAGTTGCGAATACCTTCAGAAAGCTTCTCAGTCGCCATTGCGTCTTGGTTCATCGCCCAACGGAATGCTGCTTCTGTAAGCGCAGGCTCTTCGCCTTGTGTTGCTTTTTCTGGAGACAACTGCTTAACCACTTCTTCTGTGCTACCTGCTAACTCGTCCATTAACTGAGGGCTAATGGTTAAACGATCACAACCTGCTAACGCGAGTACTTCGCCAGTGTTTCTGAAGCTCGCGCCCATCACAACCGTTTTGTAGCCTTTCGCCTTGTAGTAGTTGTAGATTTCAGTAACTGAAACGACACCTGGATCTTCAAGAGGTGCGTATTCTTTCTTATCCGTATTCGCTTTGTACCAGTCTAAGATACGGCCTACGAATGGTGAAATTAGGAAAACACCAGCTTCAGCACAGGCTTGCGCTTGAGCGAAGCTAAAGAGTAATGTCAGGTTACAGTTGATACCTTTTTTCTCAAGGATTTCTGCCGCTTTGATACCTTCCCAAGTAGAAGCAAGCTTGATAAGTATGCGGTCGTTGCTTACGCCCGCTTCGTTGTACATTGCCATTAGCTTTTCAGCTTTAGCCACGCTTGCTTCTGTGTCGAAAGAGAGGCGAGCGTCAACTTCTGTTGAAATGCGACCTGGAACGACTTTTAAAATTTCTAAACCAATAAGCACTGATAACTTGTCTGCAGCATCAATAACTTGTTGAGCGCTGTCGCCTGATTGTGCTTTCGCCCATTCACAAGCTTGCTCAAGTAATGGTTGGTAAGCTGGAATCGCAGCAGCTTTTAATAGTAGAGACGGGTTTGTTGTCGCATCTTGTGGTTGAAATTTAGCGATAGCTTCAATATCACCTGTGTCAGCAACGACCGTGGTCATTTGCTTAAGCTGTTCTAACTGATTCATGGAAATTCCTTAAGTTTTAAAACTAAGTGATCGGTTAATGAAGAAATAATACCAACCTGCATAAAGAAGTGGATATTTAGAGCGCCAAACGCTCCCTTGGGCGAGTTTTAAAATGCTCAAATGCTGCGTTACGGTGTTTATTAAGGGAATTACCATTAATGGCACACCAAGCCTTGCCTTTGAACTTTTAAATTCTCGCTAAATGACCTCTGTCTTATGTAGGTTGGTATAAACAACAACCAGCGAGCTTGTTGTTTATTACTTAACCAATAACATATTTATGTTGCGTTATTTTTAACAAATTTTACAACGCCTGCCTACCCGTAAATATGCGATATTGGCTTGTTTATGAAAAAAATTGACCTTTTGGACAGGAAAATGCTTTTTGACATCGTTTTTCAGCCAAACTTGCTGTGTTATAGTGGCTGTTTTTCATTTTACGGAAATTAGGCTTAGCTATGTTAATTGTTGTATCTCCCGCGAAAAATTTAGATTACGAATCACCATTGGCAACGGATAAAACCAGTCAGCCAACAATGTTGACACATAGCCAAGAGCTTATTGACGTATGTAAAAAGTTATCTCCGGCAGACATTAGTTCATTAATGAGTGTTAGCGACAAAATCGCAGGACTCAATGCTGCACGTTTTGGTGAATGGCAGCAGCCGTTTACCACCGATAATGCGCGTCAGGCTGTATTAGCTTTCAACGGTGATGTGTATACAGGTTTAGATGCGGCGAGCTTTACAGAACAAGACTTCGATTATGCTCAAACACATTTACGTATTCTGTCTGGCCTTTATGGATTGCTAAAACCATTAGATTTGATGCAACCTTACCGTCTTGAAATGGGCACAAAGTTAGCTAATGACCGCGGTAGCAACCTATATCAATTCTGGGGTGACATCATCACTGATGCAGTTAATGAAGCACTTACTGCACAGGGTGACGAGGTTTTAGTTAATCTTGCGTCAACCGAGTACTTTAAATCAGTGAAGAAGAAGCAACTTAACGGGACTATCGTTACGCCAAGCTTCAAAGACTGGAAAAACGGGCAATACAAAATGATCAGCTTCTTCGCCAAGAAAGCGCGTGGTTTAATGGCGCGCTATATTATTCAGAACCAAGTATCAACGGTTGAAGAGTTAAAGGCTTTTGATCTTGCTGGCTATGGTTTCTCTGAAGAACTAAGTAAAGGCAACGATCTTGTTTTCACTCGTAAGCAAGAAGACTAATTGCTCGACTGACTGTCTATTCACTTAAGCGAATAGACAGTCAAGTTTTATCTTAGCGAAAGCGCAAAAGAAAAAGAGGTAAGTTAACGGCTTACCTCTTTTTTTGATCATTTTTTCAGTTTTTCTTTCACTTATCATCTTGTGCCATTAAGCTTTACTTAATGTGCTAAAAGACAGCTTTAATGTCTTGGCATCCCAGTGCGTATTTATTTTACGTGCACCGACATTCTTATTTAAATTTTCATACAAAAGGAAGGGGTATGTTAACGCTATTGGCAAAGCTGATTAAAGCGCTAAACTCTGAAAGTTCACCTCGGCAGATTGCTGCTGCCATTTCATTAGCGCTTATTTTCGCGCTGTCACCAATCGTGTCGTTACAAGCAGCGGTCGTATTGTTCATCGTGCTAATTATTCGTGTCAATCTAGCCTCATTCATCGTCGCGGCAACTTGCTTTGAGGGAGTGAACTTAGCGCTATCTCATTTAAGCATCGCGATTGGCGAAGCATTATTAACAGGTGCTAGTGCAAGTATGTTTGCAGGTTTGTATCAATTTGACTGGTTTAAATTGGCGCAATGGCATCATACCTACAACCTTGGCTCTTTGGTGTTAGGTTTAGTACTGTCACTTCCTGTTTTCTTTATTGCCAATTCGCTAGTGGCTAAATATCGTGAACATGTAATGGCCTATTTTGAACGCTTAGCCATCGTTAAGGCGTTAAAAGCATCACGAATTTTTCAAATTTACCAGCAATTACCGGTATCAGGAGATAGAGTCTAATGCGTTATTTTAGATGGCAAGGAGCACTGGCGTTTATCGCTATTTTAGCTTTGGTATTTGCATTCGTTTATTTGTTGGCGGGACCTATTGCTAAATTGGCCATCGAAAAAGGCGGTGCAGAGTACACAGGTGCTGAAGTTAATGTGGGCAAGGTAAACGTTGCGCTTAGTCCGTTTGTGCTGAATATTGTGGAGCTTCAAGCTACAGATCCTAAAAAGCCTGAAAACAATATGGTCAGCTTCAAAGATGCGACCGTGAGTGTTGATCTTTGGCAGTTAATTTTTGGTCGAACTATTATTGATATGTTAGCGGTTAATGATCTCACTTTCGGTGACAAACGCCAAAAGATGGGACAAGTTTATCGCGCTCCGACAGATGCTGATCAAGCGAGCCAAAACCCTTGGGCTGATGAGGTTGAAATAAACCTACCAGATGTTAACGAGCTTCTGGCCAATGCTGATCTTAAAACGGTTAGGCGTGCGCAGGCTTTGGAGCAAAGCTATGCTGATGAAAAGGCAAAGCTCGAAGCGTTAAAAGCTGATCTTCCAAGTAAAGAAAAGCTGGCTGAGTACCAAGAACGCGTTAAAGCGCTATCGAAAATTAAAGTAAAAACGCTTGCTGATATTGAAAAGATAAAGAAAGAATTCGACGCGCTTAAAAAAGAGTTTAAAGCAGAAAAAGCTAAGTTGGCCCAGGCGAAAGAGCAAGTACTTGCATCTAAAACGCGTATTTCTGACGACATCAGTGCACTTAAAAATGCGCCAGAAGAAGACTGGCAGGATATTTCAAGTAAGTATCAGCTTTCGACTATCGAAACTGAAGATTTTGCGCACATGATTTTTGGTGAAAAAGCGCGAGAGTATTATCAGTGGGCAGAGCTTATTTTAACGCATGTAAAACCATTGCTTGCGTCGTCTGGCGCAACAGATGCTGCTCAAGAAGCACCAAGCACAGGAGGGAGATTTATTCACTTTGATGAAGAAAATCCTTTACCTAATTTTTGGCTGAAAAAGGGCAATGTTTCGATAACACTGGCTGATACTAGCTATAGCATTAGCCTTGACGATATTACTCATCAACATTGGTTAATTAATAAAGCATCAGCAATTGCTGTAAATGCCGATGACAGTGGTTCAACAAATGCCAAACTTGGCACGCTGGCCGCGAAAAGTCAGTTTAAGCTGGATAGTGCACAAGTGTTAAGTGCTGCTGGTGACTGGTCGCTTAGTCAGTTTCCTCTGAATAATATCGATCTGCAAGAAAGTGACGCGATTAGCTTGTCGTTAGTTCACGCGCTGTTAAAAGTCGTTGGTGAATTTTCTGTTGATGCTGGCGAGCTTACGCTCAATAGTGATTTCTCGTTAACGGACAATGAATTTAATGGCGAAGCTAGCTCTAAACTCGCAAACGCTGTGCTTGGTGCTCTGTCATCGACTGATTCTCTTAACTTGAATTTGTCAGCTGACGGTAACTGGCAAAACCCAGACTGGCACGTGAAATCTGAGCTAGATAAATTGCTAGCAGGTGCCGTTACAAGTCAGCTTAGTGGCGAACTTGCTGGTTTTAAGAATGAACTACAAGCGGGGCTTACTGAAAAAATGGGTGGTAGCTTAGCGTTAGGCGAGGGCGGTTTAACGCAAGCCTTAGATATCGAAGCGTTGCTAACCGATTCAGACAAGGCGTTTGAAAACTTGATGAAAAGCGATGTTGTTAAGCAGCAACAGAAGAAACTTGAAGATAAAGCCAAAGACAAATTGAAGGATAAACTTGGTGACCTGTTTGGTGGTTAATCCCTAAATGCTAGTGCGATTGGCCTTGCCTAGGTCGCACTAATGTAAGCTGACAGTTATCCAGTGAGCATGGATAACTGTCAGATTTAAAATACGCTAACAAATCACACTGCTCTCTAACGAATCCGCAAGCTAGCCAATGATTGTTAAACTTACTCAATAATTTTATGTCCAGCTGTTATTTACTGCGGTCGGTAAGCAAACTCAATTCTATTGCCACTAGGCTCGCGTATCATCATATGTACGGTGGGTCCTTTTCCATTGAGCTCTGGCTCAAACTCGATAACGACCCCGTCAACTTGCTTAAAGCGTGCAGATAATTCATCTAAATCACTTCGCTTAGCAACGGAAAGTGCTAAGTGGTGCAAACCTACATTGTTTTTGCGATCGAATTTAATAAACGAATCAGGGTTAGTCACTTGCCAAAGCGTCACAAATACTTTGCCGTCGGTAACGAATGTCGCTGGATAATTTGGTCGGCCGCCAGCAACACGCCATCCTAACGTCTTAACAAAGAAGGCAACAGATTCGTCCAGTTTGGAAACAGTTAAGCCAACGTGGTTTAAGCCCTGTGTCATTATTTTACTGTGACTTTCACTCTCCGAGGAGTCGTTGAAAGCTAGCCCCGTTGTTGAGAAACCAATCAAAATAATAAACATGTATAGTTTTTTATTCATCGACATTACCTTACTCATAGTTTTGGGTAGATGTGGGCAATACGCTTGATAGAGAGCCATAAAAGCTTGTACGTATTGCGATTTAAAGACTTGCTGCAAATTTTACATTCTATGCACGACAACGATTCTCTTGCTCCATTGACCAGTTCAAGTTCATAGAGCTGTAGATAGACCTCTCGATAGGCATTGATTAAGTCAATGATGTCGTTATTTTTGCTGCACCTTCTAACGACTTATGTACTGGACACTTGTCCGCAAGAACTAATAATCGCTGGCGGTCTTCATTGTTAAGCGCTCCTGTTAAGGTGATCTTTCGTTCGAAATGATCGACTTTGCCAGTATTTTGCTCACAGCTTTCGCATTCTTCTGCATGTATATTGTCGTGAATAACGTCTACTTGAATGTGCTCCAACGCAATGCCTTTTCTTCGTGCATACATTCGAACAGTCATTGAGGTACATGCGCCCAGTCCTGCGCTGACTAACTGGTAGGGTGTTGGCCCGAGAAAATCACCACCGTAACTTTCAGGTTCGTCAGCGACCAAGTGATGGCCAGCAGCACTAATATCTTGAAGGAATCGCTCTGCATCCGACTCACTAACTCTTACCACACCGTCTGGGGCATTCATCAATTTCGGCAAGAGATCCACATTAATATAACGCTGTACCCAAGCTACAATGACATCAGAAGCATACTCAGCATCTTTCTCTTTGGTTAATAGATGATCTGCATCATCTAACGTGACAAAGCTTTTAGGGTGTTTAGCCATTTGAAATAAATTGGCAGCATTCTCGATGTCGACGGTTGTGTCTAACGGTGCGTGAAGTATCAAGAGGGCCTTTTTCAGTGATGCAAGCTGTGTTTCCAAAGAAACGTTCGAAATATCATCAAGAAATTGTTTCTTGATCGTAAACGCGCGACCACCCAGATTGACTTCGGCCTGTCCATTTGACTCAATGGAGGCCACGTCCTGTGAAAAGTTATGGGCAACGTGCTGAGGATCTGAGGGCGCCCCTATTGAAATAACTGCTTTGGCTTCCGGTATACTGCCTGCTGCCGCCAATATCGCAGCCCCGCCTAAAGAGTGACCAATAAGAAGCTGAGGTGCTTGATAGTTCTCTCGCAGGTAGTTAGCCGCCAAGCGTAAGTCTTCGATATTTGAACTAAAGCTCGTGTTAGAAAACTCACCGCTTGAATGCCCTAAACCAGTAAAGTCGAACCTCAGTACAGCAATGCCAAGCGACGCCAAACGTTGGGCAATTCTTCTTGCTGCTGGTATATCTTTAGAGCACGTAAAGCAATGGGCAAATAATGCAAACGCGGCAGGTTTTCCCGAGGGGAGATCTAGCCTTGCTGCTAATACGGAGCCGTCATGTCCGATGAATTCCAAACGCTGTGTTTTCATTTATTCACTCCCCAATTTGTATATTAAGAAACGTATGTTAAATAGTCGCGTATTTAAGCGATATTTACCCATGACTCGCTTATGTTTCTGACGATTAGCTATTTAATAGTGCTAACAGTTTGCCGTTGCCTAGTGCAACTTGCAGGTCATCGTTTCCTCCAATATGATGATCATTTACGAATATTTGCGGTACGGTCCTGCGCTGGCTCCGCTCAATCATTTCTTTTGTCTTTTTCGGGTCTGTGGTTATATCGAACTCTTTAAATTCAACGTTCAGTTTCTTCAGTGTTCTTTTAGTTGCCATGCAAAATGGACAGTAACCTTTGCTATAAACTTCTACCTTGGCCATGTTAGCCTCCTATTTTAAATCAGTTTGTTTTCAATGTTTTTGCTGCTTAGTGGCGGTGATTATGGCAAGGTTTAAACGAGCTTAATTAGGCAATAATCTATAGTTTAGACCCGATCGTCTTTAATTAGTCTTCAGAGGGTGTTAACCAATACTCCTAAACTCACTCGTTTGTTGGTGCAGAGATAGAATATAGCTAACTTTCTGATCTCTTATAGTGTGCTGAGCTTTTATAGGCGTATAGCCCTACTTGCAGTGCTTGGCTTATGGAAGTGGCAACAAATGATTTGCAGGAAACGCAATAGTGCAGCATTCGTCTACTGCTTGTTAAACTAACCTATTGAAACTTGTCATCTTCGCAAATTGTCCTTGCGGTAGGATTGTTATCTGATTTAAGGTGGAAAATTAGGCTGCTAAGCCAAGAGTGCTTAAACAAGGAAGCGCTACATTAAGCAAGTTATGCAAGCTAAGGAATGGTGCCATGAAAAAGTTGTCGTTGATTGTTATAGCGCTTGTCGTGCTACTTATCGCGTATGTATTTAACTCATTTAACCACTCATCTCTGAAGGTTAGCGCCTCAGATGAGATTGTTACCGATAAAGAGCATTCAGGCCCAGAGTCTACTGAGGAAGCCAATGAAAGTAGCGAGCAACTTCTACCTACCTCTTTAGAGCAAAATAGAGTCCCTAAAGCAGTTGAACAAGAGAAACCAGCTGAATTCAATGATGATATTGGTGCGCTTGAATGCGTAACGAATATTGCCTTCGACAATGAAGAGTATGAGCACGAGATTGGAGATTATTTTTCTTCCCTTGCTGATGCTGAGGGTAAAGAACAACAGCTTTTGTATACTCTTTTTAGTCCAGCAGAAGATGACAAAAAGTCAAAGCAATTGGTTGATTACATCGAAAGCGGCAATCTCAGTGGCAGCGAAATTGTTGCACTGAATGCAATCGCCTCCTGCACCAACGCATTAGAAACTCATTGCGATGAAAAATTCTTAAACCAAGTGGTTCAGTACGACTCACAAAACGGTGTGATGTGGTTTTACCAATCCTTGGCTTATTTACGTCTGGGAAATGAACAAGCTGCCATAGCTGCAATTGCAGAGGTTCCCAAGTCCCCTTTTTTTAATGCAAGGATGGGGGAAGAGGCTTTGTTGTATGCAGAGGCTTTAAATCAATCAGAGCGCGATAAATTCTCTATCAATGCATTCGCGGGTTTTCAACAAGCAATGATGAGAGTTCCTTTTTTCAGCGGCCTTACAAACTGGTGTAAAAACGAAACTAATGAGATGGCTATTGCTAACGCCTGCTTAACAATCGGCAGAGAACTGAGTGAACGAAGCACTTTGACGATAGACAATATGATTGGTTTTTCACTGCAAGAGAGTGCATATAGCTGGTTACAAGATGATGCTGCGCTAGCAGATATACAAGCTAAACGAGATTCAACACAGCAAATCAATGCAGATGACTCTTTTTTTGTGACATCTATCATGATTATGTTGGACGAGCGCCTCGCTAGGCGATGGCTAACTTTAGTGGATAATTATGGAGAGTATGAGACTCAACAGATACTGAATAAGGAAGCTAAAGAGCTATATCAAAATGACCAGAACCTTATCTGTTCTACCATTTATGATTTGTTAAATTAAGATGGACTCCAGCTACACGTTAAAGAGTAGCTGAAGTCCATAATACCATTGTTTACGCCAAGCTAGTTATTTCGCCGCGTGAAGGATCTTGCGAACGATATCAAGGGTTAAGTCACCAGTTTCAGATAGTGCTGTCATACCTAGTTTTTCAAGGCTAGCCACAACGCTTTCAATACCGTCATCGTCAATGCCATAGTGAGTCAGGTTCGTGACGATATCGAGCGAGTTGAAGAAGGCTTCGGTTTTAGCAATTGCTTGCTCAATTTTTTCATCATCACTACCTTGGCTAATGTCCCAAACACGCTCTGCATACTGTAATAATTTGGCTGCTTTTTTATCTTTGCGTTCACGCAATAAAGATGGCAGAACCAAGGTTAATGTGCGGCCATGAGCGATACCGTATTGTGCTGTTAATTCATGGCCAATCATATGGGTTGACCAGTCAGCTGGCATGCCAGCACCAATTGAACCATTTAGCGCCGTTGTCGCTGACCAAATAAAATTCTTACGTGCGTCCATATCATCAGGATTGCGGTAAGTGACAGGGCCGTCTTCAATTAACGTTTTTAATACGCCTTCTGCAATTCTGTCTTGTACCTTAGCATTAACAGGGTAAGTAAGGTATTGCTCGATAACGTGAACAAAAGCGTCAGCCACACCGTTAGCTATTTGTTCTGTCGGTAGAGTTTTTGTGAGCTCAGGATCTAAGAATGAGAATTTAGGGTACACGGTTGGCGACATGAAAGGTAATTTGTGGCCGCCTAATGTAACAACACCAAACATGTTCGCTTCTGAACCTGTAGCAGGCAGGGTGACAACACAGCCCAGTGGCACTGCGCTAGATGTTGGTACTGGCGCGAAACCATGTTGTAAAATTGACTGGTATTCTTCACCTTGATGTTTTGCAGCGATTGCAATAAATTTAGTGCCGTCCATTACTGAGCCGCCACCTACTGCAAGTAAAAAGTCGATCCCCTCGGTTTTTACAAGTGCTGTTGCCTGAACTAATGTGTCGTATTCTGGGTTAGCTTCAATACCACCAAATTCAAATACGTCTCTTGAACCCAAAGCGTCTTTCACAGCGTCAATTGTGCCGAATTTTTTAGCACTTTGACCTCCATAGGTAATTAGCACTTTGGCTTTGGCAGGTACAAGCTTGTCTAATTCTGCTAGTCTGTTTGCGCCAAAAACGAGTTGCGTTGGATTGTAGTAGTCAAAATCTAACATAGTTGCTCTCTCTGAAATTAATGATTTGGTTGTCTTTTATAGCCGTTAGTCTGTAGCTGTCAGCGTCTAGCTATTTGTGTTTAGCTTTTGATTTGTAATATAGTTCTAGGTTGTTAGCTTTAGTAGCAATAAAGTGACTTATCTTATGCATTATCGTTCAGGTTTCTGGATTTTTACTGTTTTTAAGTTGGACGATAAATCAACATCTCTTAAACTAGTCTCACAAATCAAAAATAGTGCAGTGTCTTTAAACAAACATATCATTAGCGATGTCTTCTAATACGCAACAATCAACTCGTCAGCCGGATGCGACTGACTTGGGTCAGAAATTAAAACAAAAGCTGTCAGGCAGCACTGATAGGTTGAATAAATTGAACACCGAACTTTCAGTAGGTGAAGGTATCAATCCGACCAGTATTCCTGATGTTTGCACGTTTAAATCGTCAGTCACGCACGAGAAAATGCCGGCACTTTATCAGCCGTTAATTTGTATGATCACGCAGGGTCAGAAAGTCTGCTATATCGGCGAGAGTAAATTTGAATACAGTGCAGGAGATATGTTTATTAATTTCCTACCTGTACCTGTGTCGACCCAAATAGTGGAAGCAAGTGAGGGCTCGCCAATGCTGTCGTCTACGTTATGTATCGACTTAGTGCGGCTGGCAGATATGATCCTTAAAATTGAGCGACATGGCGAGTTAGCTGTTTTAGATAAGACAGAACACGAGTCGAGTATCGTCTTATCAAAGGCAAGCGATGACCTAACTGAGCTGTTTGTGAAACTATTAGAAACCTCAACGAACCCTTTAGACGCTAAGGTGTTAGGTGATTCAATTATTGATGAAATTTACTACCGATTACTGACTAGCGAACATGGTCCTGCACTTCGTACATTGCTTAACCAATATGGACAAATTCAGCCTATTTCAAAAGCCGTTGGGTTTATTCATGAGAACTTACAACGAAATATTCAGGTAAATGAGTTAGCACAAATCGCTAACATGAGTAAGACAGCATTTTTCACTACGTTCAAAAAATTAATGCATTTGGCACCTAACCAATACATTAAAGCGACCAAGTTACAGAAGGCGCAAACATTGTTGATGCAAGGGATGCAAGCAAACTCTGCAAGTATTGAAGTAGGTTATAATAGCTTTTCTCAATTTAGTCGTGAGTACAAACGCTTCTTTGGTTTCTCGCCATCGCAAACTGTATAAGTTTACATTCATAGCTAACTACCCGTCATAACTGACAGTTGAATTATAAGAGCACGAAGTTGGAGAATGGTCTTACGCGGTCCCAGAATAATTTAGGTAATTCATGCTGTAAAACCTATAATGAGTAACAACCGAGCAATACGATTTTATTCTGTAGGTAGTTTTATGAAATGTCTTTTTAAATACTCAATTCCACTCCTATTTCCATTCTCTGTCATCAGTTGCGGAGGTTCGGATTCTTCGTCATCGAGCACGGCAGAGGTTGCTCCGCCAACGCCGGAACCACCTAGTGAATTAGCCAAGTTTTCATTGGGCTTAAGTGATGCACCAGTTGATGATGCCTTAGCTGTTTACATCGAATTAGACAGTATTACATTGATTAATACTGATGAGAGTCAAGCAACTCCTGATACTGTAATCGAGACATTTACTAATGAAAACGGTGAAGAGGTCGAGACTATTCAAGTGAACTTACTTGATTTTCAAGGTAGTGAACAAGTTCGGATTATTGATGAAGCCCAAGGAGTAGAGCTCGATAATGGCGTATACGCCATGGAACTTCTAGTTGTTGACGAGGGGTCTTATGTGCTCCTAAATAATGATGCAACAGAGTATGAGATTAAAGTACCAAGTAGTCGTTTGAGATTAGGGGATTTTGCCGTTGATAATAGTGCCGAGCAGGTGGGTGAATTACCTGCTTATACAGTTGAATTTGATTTGCGTAAGTCTCTAGTTCTTAGAGGCAATCTTAATAACAACAATGGCTTTATTATAAAGCCACAAGGTGTTCGAATTGTTAGCCAAGCTGGTGCTATTGCGGGTAGTGTTGCGCCAGAGTTTACCAATTTGGGTGAGTGCTTTGTTTACCTGTATGATTCAGAAACTGCAGAGTACGGTGATATGTTTGACAGCGAAGATGAAGCTTTTGAAGAAGCTGAGCAAGAGATTACCGCTTCAGCGCCTTTAGCGACAACGCAAGTTGCAGTGGATGGTACATACACTATAGGCTTTTTACCGGCGGGTAGCTATCAGATGGCATTAGCCTGTGGAATTGCGCTAGACGATAATATTCAATTTGACGGAATTACTATTCCATCGGCAGGAGATATAACTCCTGATGTTGTTGAGGTAAATGTTGTTGCTGGTGAATCAACAAACGTAGATTTTTAACGTGTCCGTTTAGCTGCGGCCTAGCAATAAGCCAAACCGCAGCTAAAAGCGTTACTTCTTCTTAGCCTTTTTAGTGGCTTTCTTTGCTATCTTTTTCGCTTTTGCTTTCTTTTGAGCCGTCGTCTTCTTAACTTTTGCCTTCTTCATAGGCACGCGAGCTTCTTTGTTTTTTGGACGCAACTCTTCGATCACACGGCGTTGAAGTCGTTCTTTGGTATAACGCTCAATTTTAGCAACTGACGCCATATCATGCGCTTCTACAAGAGAAATTGCGGTGCCTTTGTTACCGGCACGACCTGTTCTACCAATGCGGTGCAGATAAATATCGGCTTTGTATGGCATATCGAAGTTAATCACATGAGTAATGTCGTCGATATCTAAACCTCGCGCAGCCACGTCAGTTGCAACTAACACACTAAGTTCGTTAGTGCGTATGCGTTCAACAGCGCTGTTGCGTTTGTCTTGTGCCATTTTGCCTTCAAGCCACACACATGGAATATCGGCACTATAAAGCTTGCCAGATAAAAACTGAACAGTTTCGCGCTTATTAGCGAAAACAACCGCACGTTCTACTTCTTCTTGCTTTAACACATTAAGAAGCAACTCAAGTTTGTGCTCTTTGTTGTCGGCTAAATGAATCCACTGATGGATTTTCGCTTTTTCTTTGCGCGAAGGGTTTGACTCTAGGTACACCGGCTCGTTAAGGAGCTCTTTGGAGAACTTAATAACACCAGCGCCTTCAAGCGTCGCTGAGAACAACATAGTCTGTTTACGCCAGCGTGCTTCACCAACGATGCGGTTGATGGTTTCAGCAAACCCCATGTCTAGCATGCGGTCGGCTTCATCAAGAATTAAGATCTCAATCTCACGTGCGTCAAATTGCTCGTTCTCAATGTACTCCATCAAGCGACCTGGTGTCGCAATCAGCATATCAGTAGTTGCTGTTAAAATATCTTTATGGCTACCGTAGTTTACGCCACCCGTGATCACACCGGTTTTAATATTGGTGTGAGACGTTAATAACTCGCTCTGCTCGCTAATTTGCAATGCAAGTTCACGTGTTGGTGTTAGTACTAACACGCGAGGGAACCCGGGCTTAGTGCGCGGGTAGTCTAATAAATGCTGTGCTGCAGGTAAAAGGAACGCGGCTGTTTTACCGGTACCTGTTGGCGCAGAAGCAAGAATGTCTTTACCGTCCATCGCCTCTGGCAGCACTAATTGCTGAATAGACGTGGGCTTTTTAAAACCTGCTTTTTGAATACCACCGATCAGATCTTGGTCTAAATCAAACTGCTCGAACATGGAAATTACCCATCAATAAGAAAATGACCGCGATTATATACGTTATTACTGCGTAAGTCGCGTAATAGAGGGCAATAACTCTCTGGCAACGTGATTATTTTTAAACACATACCAGAGAGGGGATTTAAAGGACGAGTGTTAGAAGAAACCGAGTGGATTGACGTCGTAGCTCACCAACAAATTCTTGGTTTGTTGATAGTGCTCTAATGCCATTTTATGGGTTTCCCTGCCGATGCCTGATTTCTTATAGCCGCCAAATGCTGCATGCGCTGGATACATGTGATAACAGTTTGTCCAAACGCGGCCCGCTTCAATTTTTCGGCCCACGCGGTATGCGCGATTGGTGTCACGTGTCCAGACACCTGCGCCTAAACCAAATTCGGTGCTGTTGGCTAGCTTGAGTGCATCAGCTTCATCTTTAAAGGTTGAAACAGAAATCACAGGACCAAAAATTTCTTCTTGGAATACGCGCATATCGTTTTTGCCGTATAGTAATGTGGGTTTGACGTAGTAGCCATTATCGAGCTTATCGCCCAGTGCTTCAGCTTCACCACCCATCAACACTTGTGCGCCTTCTTTCTTACCGATATCGATATAGCTCATGATCTTGTCGAATTGTTCTTGTGACGCTTGTGCTCCGACCATAGTATCAGTATCAAGTGGATTGCCACGCACGATCGCCTGTGTACGCTCAATGACCTTTTCGATAAAGGCGTCGTAGATATCTTCTTGGACAAATAAGCGAGAAGGGCAAGTACACACTTCACCTTGGTTAAAGTAGGCTAATACAGCGCCCTCAATACATTTACTTAAATACTCGTCCTCAAAATCTAAGACGTCAGAGAAGAATAAGTTAGGAGACTTTCCGCCAAGCTCTACTGTTGATGGAATAATGCTTTCTGCTGCGCATTTTAAGATGTGACTACCGACAGGTGTTGAGCCGGTAAACGCGATTTTAGCAATGCGGTCACTGGTTGCCAGTGCTTGACCCGCCTCTTGGCCGAAGCCGTTAACGACATTTAAAACACCAGCTGGCAATAAATCACCAATAAGTTCAAGTAGTACTAAAATAGATGCAGGTGTTTGCTCTGCTGGTTTTAAAACCACACAGTTACCAGCAGCGAGCGCGGGTCCAAGCTTCCATGCCGCCATTAAAATAGGGAAATTCCATGGAATAATTTGTCCAACTACCCCTAGCGGTTCATGAATATGATAAGACATGGTGTGCTCGTCAAGTTCAGCTAAAGAGCCTTCTTGTGCGCGAATACAACCTGCAAAATAGCGAAAATGATCGACCGCTAATGGGATGTCTGCAGCAAGCGTTTCTCGAATAGCTTTACCATTATCCCAAGTTTCAGCGAGTGCTAATAGCTCTAGGTTTTGCTCCATAACATCAGCAATTTTCAGCAAGGTATTCGAGCGGTCTGTTACTGAGGTGTTGCCCCATGCTTCTTTTGCTTTGTGAGCGGCATCAAGTGCTAGGGTGATGTCTTTTTCGTTGGAGCGTGGTACTTGGCAAAATACTTCACCGTTTACGGGGCTCTTATTGTCAATATACTGGCCGTCAAAAGGCTCTACCCATTGACCACCAATGAAGTTTTGATAACGTTCTTTAAAGTTAAGAATCGCCCCCGCGGTATTCGGCTGTGCATAAATCATTATTTTTCCTTATATTGCTACACCTATAAGCTAGGCCCAATGTGTGTTGATTTAGGGGGCTTTCGCTTAGACTTTGGTCTTGTTTTTGTAATGTGTACATTTTGTAATAATCCATTGAATATGATTAGCGTGAACAAAGGATTGAACTATCCTTAGAATTCGGAATTGTTGACTGTCAGTTCAGTCTGATTAACTTGTGAATGGCAACTAAAAAATAAAGCAGTTATAAATAGCGGCTAGGCTAGATAGTTGTCAAAGTCACTTCGACAACAATTAGAAAAATAGTTAAATACATAAAAGTTAATAAAAACTAATATAAAAACAGGCAAGGTTATGATTACGGGGAAGGTATTACAACAGCGGCTTAAGCCGAAAGTACTGGTCGAAAATAAGTTGAGCTTTGCAGCTACGGATAGCGAATTAAGTATTTACGATACATTTGAGCCAGCGGCGCGAGTGAAGCTTAGTTCAGATCAAGTTTTGTTTTGCGGCATGGTCACAGGCAAAAAAGTCATGCATGCGGCAGATGAGAATTATCACAAAGATTTTTTGCCACATGAGTCTTTTGTTATTGCGCCAAACCAGGGGATTGAAATAGATTTTCCAGAAGCTAAACACAATGCGCCAACAACTTGTTTAGCTATCGAGATTTCCACTGACCGTATTGCGCTAGTCAGCCAGCAAATGAACCGTCATTTACCTATTGCGGATGAGTTTGAACAATGGCACTACGCCGAACAACTAGTTCATACTCACCACAATCACGCGACCCAAGCACTTTTATCTCGTATGGTCGACATCTACACTGAGAATCATCCCGACCGCAACCTTATGATAGATATGGCGGTAAATGAATTATTAGTGCGCTTGCTACGTCATCAAAAATGTCAATTGATGTTGAAGTTCTGCAGTGCTAACCCTGATCACAATGGCTTCAATGCTGCGCTTCATTACCTTATTGCGAACTTTAATGAACCTTGCGATATCGATATGTTATGCAAAATAGCGTGTATGAGCCGAACTAAATTCTTTGAGTGCTTCAAAATGCATGTTGGTTGTACGCCACAAGCTTTTCAACAAAATGTAAGGTTAAAGCAGGCGGCGAAAATGATTGAACAAGGGCACCAAATTACGGCGACTTGTTTTGATGTAGGCTTTAAAAACACCAGCCATTTTAGCCGTGCTTTTAAACAGTGCTTTGGCTTATCGCCTCATCAATATAAAGCGCGACATGCAAACGCGATTGCCCATTAAGCTTGGGCAAGTACTCGATTTATAGCTCGTCAAATATTTCGGTAAGTTCTTGGTTCACTTGCTGACACCACTGACTTATGCGTTCGTCAGATTTGTCGTATTGGTTGTCTTCATCAAGTGCTAAGCCGACAAATTGGCTTTTGTCTGCTGTTAGCGCTTTTGACGCTGCAAATTCATAGCCTTGATTAGGCCAGTAGCCAATTGTGTGACCCCCTTGGGCTTCAACCACTTCGTGCAGCATGCCTAGTGCGTCTTGGAACCAGTCGGTGTAACCAATTTGGTCACCCATTCCGTAAAGCGCGACAATTTTATTGGTTAAGTTGATGGTAGCGAATTCTTCCCAGTGCGACTCCCAATCTTCTTGTAGTTCACCGTAATCCCACGTAGAAATACCCAATATTAAAATGTCATATTGGTTAATGTCGGCAAGTGAAACGTCTTTGATATTGTTTAAATCAACGCGATCTTCACCAAGCTCAGCTTGAATCTTTTCAGCAGCAATTTCGGTGTAACAGGTTGTAGAACCGTAAAAAAGACCAATTTTCATTAGGGATTGTTGCTCCAAAGCGGTTTAGTTTTCGTAGCTTATTAGTGCTAATACGCAGCTAATAGCGGCGCGAGTTTAGCAGATTGTGATGGGACTGTGCTAGCGCTAGCCAGAGACGTTTGCAATTTTATGAGTAAAGCGGTAATTTTAGCGCTCGATTTAAGGTCTAGTTTACTAACTTATCAAATTTTTAATTTTCACATTGGAATAAAATCAATGAAAACATTGCTGTCAGCGGCGTTGAGCTTGGGGATGTTGGTTACTTCATCTTCTGTATTTGCACAAGCGCCAGAACAAGTACCTTCGAACATTGTAAGACCTGAAGCACAGGCCTTTAACGCAGAAGCAATCAAATCAGCGTTAGAAAGCAAAATTGAAATTAATGTTATGTCGGTTCGCCAAGCACCTATGCCAGGTTTGGCTGAGGTATTTACAGATCAAGGCCTGTTTTACAGTAGCCTAGATGGCAGCTATATCATCAAAGGTACTTTATTTGGTGTAGACCAAAAAGTATCAAACTTGACGGAATTTGCGTTAGCAGATTTACGCGTTGAAGGCATGGGCAAGTTTAGCGATAGTATGATTGTTTACCCTGCCAAAGACGAAAAGCACGTGGTTACTGTTTACACAGATTACACCTGTACGTTTTGTCGTAAATTGCATGCAAAAATGGATCAGTACAACAAGCTAGGTATTACGATTCGTTACTTACCTTACCCTCGTTTTGGTATTTATGACCGTGAAAATCCGAGCGAATACAGCGAAAACTTCCAAAAGCTACGTTCTATTTGGTGTCACGAAGACCCTAATTTAGCAATGGATAAAGCGAAAGAGAGTAATGGTCAAAACATCGCGAGCCGTATTTGTGAAGCGCCAATTGAAGCAAACTTCAATTTCGCTCGCCAAATCGGTGTAAGCGCTACGCCTGCAATAGTTTTCGAAAACGGCTTCCTATTACCGGGTTTCCGCGAGCCTGCCGACTTAAAAGCTATTTTAGAGACGTTATAGTTGTTTCTATGTAAACTTTTCAGAGATATTTTTTTAGCTAAAAAGCCGCTTTGTTAGCGGCTTTTTTCTTGTGTTAAAGCTGCGGTTATCTCGCTATTCTATTATTGGTGTTAGTTGATGCAATTAAACGGTTCACTCCGACATCAAGAAGTTACCAAAGCTCGAAACAAACTATGTTGACCCTCGGATAACATTCATGGACAAACAAATTATCAGACGTGAGCGGGTAAGTGATGAGCATTTACCTAGCTCATATCACCCAGTACTCAAGCAAATCTATGCCGCACGTGGCGTTAAGTCAGAATCAGAACTTGCACTGACGTTAAAAGAGATGATTGCAGTTGATGCACTTTCAGGTTTGGCAAAAGGGTGTGAGGTGTTATTCGATGCATTTCAACGTCAGGCTAACATCACCATAGTGGGTGATTTCGATGCAGATGGTGCGACTAGCACGGCCTTAATGATGGAAGCACTTACATTATTGGGTTCGCGTAATCATCGGTTCATTGTACCTAATCGTTTTGAGTATGGTTATGGCTTAACTCCAGAGATAGTTGATATTGCGCATCAGCAGGGTAGCGAGCTAATAATTACTGTGGATAATGGTATCAGCTGTTTTGCAGGGATTGAGCGTGCGCAAACACTCGGCATTCAAGTCATCGTCACTGACCATCATTTACCGGGCGAACGTTTACCGCCAGCCGACGCCATTATCAATCCCAACCAGCATAATTGTGGCTTTCCATCCAAGGCACTTGCTGGTGTCGGTGTTGCATTTTATTTCATGCTGGCGTTACGAAAGCATTTAAGAGAAAACCACTGGTTTACTCAGCAGCAACTGCCAGAGCCTAATTTGGCCCAGCTCCTGGATTTAGTGGCATTGGGAACAGTGGCTGATGTCGTTCCGTTGGATGCCAACAATCGTATTTTGGTCTCTCAGGGTCTCAAGCGTATTCGTGCTGGTCATACGCGCCCCGGTATTCAAGCATTAATAGAAGTAGCAAAGCGAAATCAAGAGCAGTTAGTGGCCAGTGATTTTGGGTTTGCTTTGGGGCCTAGAATAAATGCTGCTGGTAGATTGGATGACATGTCTTTTGGCATTAACTGTTTATTGGCCAATGATTTAATGACGGCTCGCGCAATGGCCGCTGAGCTTGATGACTTAAACAAAGCGCGCCGAGAAATTGAGCAAGGTATGCAGCAAGAGGCGGAGCGAGTACTTACCTCGTTGAAGTTTTCTGAAGATAACTTGCCGTTTGCCATTGCACTGTATCAGGCTGATTGGCACCAGGGGGTCATTGGTATTGTGGCTGGGCGCTTAAAGGAGAAGTTTCATCGACCAAGTATAGTGTTCGCTAAAGCAGATCCTGATGACAATACAAATGACGAAATTAAAGGTTCGGCTCGTTCGATTCCAGGTTTACATATTCGCGATTTATTAGAGCATATTGATAGCCAGCACCCTGGCGTTATCCGAAAATTCGGTGGGCATGCGATGGCTGCAGGACTTTCGATAGCTGCCAATGACTTTGAGCAGTTTAATCGCCTGTTTCAACAATATGCAGAAACGTGGCTAAGTAAAGAGTCACTTACTGGGGTGATCCTATCGGACGGTGAACTTGACGCAAGCTTAATGAATATTGAATTTGCACATTACTTGCGAGAGTCAGGCCCATGGGGGCAATTATTTCCAGAGCCTTTGTTTGACGATGAGTTTATTATTCTACAACAGCGTATTGTCGGTGAAAAACACTTAAAACTAGTGCTTGAAAAGAGCGGTGTTGCTTTTGACGCGATTGCATTTAATATTGATGTTAAGCAGTGGCCTAATGCTAAAGCCAAAAGCGCTCATGTTGCTTATAAACTTGATATTAATGAGTTTAGAGGTAAACAAAATATTCAGTTAATGGTTGAGCATATCAGGGCTGCTTCGCCAAGTTAAAGCCATAACTTTGTTTTATTTGCTGCCAACTCGGATCCTTATTAAGGCCTTCTATAGCGCTCAATATTTGTTGCCAATCTTGATGTGAAATGTTCGCCGCCAACAGGGCTCTATGGTGCTGATAAAAAGGCTGCTCACTGATATATAAGTTGTTTTTGAACGCAGAGTTTGCGGCAGTAAATCGTTCAAACGTCCCTTTTGCCATTACAAGAAAGTCGCCTCGTTTGGCTAGTAGCATGGTAAGACAGAGGTCGTCACTAGCACAGGAATATCGTTTGATTCGACCAGTGTTTACCAGCTCGTCAATTTTTTGGTAATTGTAATTGTTCAGCCCTAAAAATAACGAACCATTAGCAATTTTATCTGGCTCTAGCTCTTTATCACGATGGGAAATGATATGAACATCTTCTTCTATCAATGGCGTTGATTGAGCGAATTGGTAATTACTATCAAACCAACTTTTTTGAGCGAAAGGTATTAGCACTGGCTTATTTTGTTTTAACAAGGCCAACAGTCGCTCTTTGGTGATGCGCTTAGACATAAAAGACAGATTGGGTAAGCGAGATTCTAGCACGTTAATAAAGTCGCTCGTTAACCCCTTTTCGGCCATTTGATAGGGGGGATAAATAATATAATCAGCAATGATTATTTTATTGTCAGCCATGCCTAATTTCGAAATTAAAATTCCGCAAATTACTAACTGTAATTTGATTGTTTTTAGCATCTTAGTTTATCGTCCCAAAGCTCTATTTACGGCTGAATATTCGGCTTAATATTCCTTATTGAATATAGTCAATTCGGATTGTTTTACAAATTCATAAAAGCTACAATGGCCGACTTTATTTTTCGGCTGTATTCGAGTTTAACTTTCATGTTTGAAGTAAATCCTGTTCTCAATTCAATTAAGGATATTAAAGAGCGCACCTCAATGCTTAGGGGGTACCTTTGACTACGATGTCAAAGCGGAGCGTTTAGTTGAAGTAAGCAGAGAGCTAGAACTACCTGAAATATGGAACGAGCCCGAGCGTGCCCAAGCGTTAGGTAAAGAGCGCTCGGCGCTGGAAGCGGTTGTAAAAACGATAGAAACCCTTGAAGCTGGGTGTGAGGATATCGAAGGCTTGGTTGAGCTTGCTGTCGAAGAAAACGATGAAGATACCTTCAACGATGCTGAAGCAGAAGCTGCTGAATTGGTTGAGCAACTGGAGAAATTAGAGTTTCGTCGTATGTTCTCAGGTGAGCAAGACGAAAACGATTGTTATCTCGATATTCAGTCTGGCTCTGGCGGTACAGAGGCGCAAGATTGGGCCGAAATGCTCATGCGTATGTATTTGCGTTGGGGTGAAGCACATGGCTTTAAAACAGAAGTCATCGAAGTGTCAGATGGCGATGTGGCAGGCATTAAAGGCTGTACCATTAAATATTCGGGGGAGTATGCTTACGGTTGGTTGCGCACAGAAACAGGTGTTCACCGTTTAGTACGTAAGTCACCATTTGATTCAAGTGGTCGCCGCCATACATCGTTTGCATCAGCCTTTATTTACCCTGAGATTGACGACAATATTGAAATTGATATCAACCCAGCAGACTTACGTGTAGATACTTTTAGAGCGTCAGGCGCTGGTGGTCAGCACGTTAACAAAACGGATTCGGCAATTCGTATTACGCATATTCCAACAGGTGCTGTGGTTGCTTGTCAGAATGATCGCTCGCAACACAAAAACCGTGCAACAGCAATGAAGCTATTGAAAGCTAAGCTTTACGAAATGGAAATTCAAAAGCAAAACGAAGATAAGCAAGCACTTGAAGAAGGGAAGTCAGATATTGGTTGGGGTAGTCAAATTCGCTCTTACGTATTAGATGACAGCCGTATCAAAGACTTACGTACTGGTGTGGAAAACAGAAATACCCAAGCAGTGCTTGACGGTGATCTCGATAAATTTATCGAGGCATCCTTGAAGTCCGGTTTATAACCCTTCGACTGTTCGCTTTGCTCACGCTCAGGGCGAACGGCTTTTAAAGTTTAGGCTCTATTTAATTGAGTATGGCGTGGTGCGACAGGGTCACTAAGAGGCACCCTGAGCTCGTTGAAGGGCGATTATTAATAATTTAGCATCGGTGCTATGAAACATAGTGCCAAAACATTAACCAAGTTTGAGACTGAAAATGACAGACCAAGCAAATCAAGACGAAAACAAATTAATCGCCGAGCGTCGCGGCAAATTAGCGCAAATTCGAGAAAACTGCCCGGCTAACGGCCACCCAAATAAGTTTGACCGAAAACACTATGCGGCTGATTTACAGGCTGCACACGGTGAGAAAGATAAAGAGACGCTTGAAGCTGAAACTGATGTATACAGCATTGCTGGTCGTGTAATGGCTAAGCGCGGTCCATTCTTGGTACTACAAGACATGACTGGTCGCATCCAAGCGTATGCCGATAAAAACGTACAAAAAGAAATCAAAGCTAACCTTGGTGGCGTGTTAGATATCGGTGACATCGTGGGTGTTACAGGTACTTTGCATAAGTCGGGCAAAGGCGACTTGTACGTAAACATGAACGAGTATCAGTTACTAACTAAATCATTACGTCCGTTACCTGAGAAGTTCCACGGTTTACAAGATACAGAAACTAAGTACCGTCAGCGCTATGTTGATTTAATCATCAATGAAGAAACGCGTGACACTTTCAAAGTACGTTCAAAAATTGTTGATGGTATCCGTCGCTTCTTAAGTGAGCGTGACTTTATGGAAGTTGAGACGCCAATGCTACAAACCATCCCAGGTGGTGCAACGGCTAAACCTTTTGTAACACACCATAATGCATTAGATGTTCAAATGTTCATGCGTATTGCGCCAGAGCTTTACTTGAAGCGTTTAGTGGTTGGTGGTTTCGAAAAAGTATTCGAAATTAACCGTAACTTCCGTAACGAAGGTTTATCAACACGTCATAACCCAGAATTCACTATGATTGAATTCTACCAAGCGTATGCGGATTACCATGACTTAATGAACTTAACTGAAGACATGCTTCGTACACTTGCTGAAGACGTAATGGGTACGTCAGTGATTCGCAACACGGTGAAAAACGCTGAAGGTGAAGTCATTGAAGAGAAGTTCTACGATTTTGGCAAACCTTTCCTTCGCTTATCTATGGTTGATGCAATCCTTAAGTATGCTGAAGAAGGCGTAGTTACAGCTGAAGACGAAGCGGCGCTTCGCGACCCTGAAAACAACTTCGAACAAATCAAAGCACTTGCGAAGAAAGTTCACGTTAAAGAAGGTGATGCAGCGAAAGTTTGGGGTCCAGGTAAATATATCTGTGAAATCTTCGAAGAAGTGGCAGAGCACCTACTTGATCAACCAACTTTCATTACAGAGTACCCGTGGGAAGTATCTCCACTAGCGCGCCGTAATGACAAAAACCCGTTCATCACTGACCGTTTCGAATTCTTCGTTGGTGGTCGCGAGTTAGCTAATGGCTTCTCTGAGCTTAACGATGCTGAAGACCAAGCTGCACGTTTCCGCAAGCAAGTGGAAGAGAAAGATGCGGGTGATGATGAGGCAATGCACTTTGACGATGATTACATCAATGCGCTTGAGTACGGTTTACCGCCAACGGCTGGTGAAGGTATCGGTATCGATCGTTTAGTGATGCTATTTACTGACTCACCAACCATTAAAGACGTTATTTTATTCCCGCACATGCGTCCGCTAGCGGAATAATCAATATCTATAGAGGATATTGGCGTTAGTAGAAAAGCACCTGAGGGTGCTTTTTTGTTTTCTCTGATTAGGTTAAATTGTGCTTGTGCTTGTGCTTGTGCTTTTTTACCTAACGAGGCAGGTTGATGTTTTCATCAATTAGCTGCACTCTCTAGCTAGGTTTAAATCAATTAATTAGAAATATGCAAAGGAACTGCTGATGAAATACTCCATTCTTTTTTCGCTAATTTGCGGCGGTTTATCTTTTATGAGTGCTGCAAACGAATCCATTGAACTTTCGCAAGAACTAGCTGTTATTCAAGACGCAAAGCCGATTAAGCGAGTATCACCTAAGTATCCAATAGATCAGGCTAGAAACGGCGTAGATGGTTGGGTGAAATTAAGTTTTATCGTTGAGCCGGATGGAAAAACGAGTAATGCAATAGTTGAGAGCTCGTCCGGTGTTAGCGCGTTTGAGCGTGAAGCATTAAAAGCTGTTCAGAAATGGCAGTACGACCCTGCTATGGAAGATGGTAAAGCAATTCAACAGTGTTACAACAGTGTTCGCATGGAGTTCTCCATGGGAAGAAACAAGCCAACGGTTTCAAAAAAGTTTTACAGACTTTACGACAAACTTGCTAATGCACTTGACGCCAAAGAAGCTAAAGATATTGAGAACTATGCTGAAAGAGTTGCTAAATACAAAATAAAAACACTCGAAGAAAGCCAGTACAAATATACTATTCTGGCCGACTACGCCGAGTATGTTGGTGATAAAGAACTGCAACTTAGCTACTTAGATGCGGCGGCAAGTTTCTCTGGCGCCTCTGATTACTTTAAATACAAGCGCGGACTGGAAAGTGTTGCCTCTGTTGGTCTAGAGGTAGACTCAAAAAGCTCTAGAGAAGAGCAATTAAGCGCGGTTAAGAAGCGAAAATATGCGCACATTGACAAAGTCCTCTTTCCAATTCTCCATACAAAACTGCTGATTGAGCTCGAGTTCGGCCAAGTATCAGAAGCACTAAGAACCGTTAACGGTTTGCTTCTACTGGACTCTGCTAGCAACAATCAGGCTGCTTATCGAAAACAGAAGGCATTCTTGAAAGAAATCATTGATGGCGATAGACCAATCGTAACGTCTGCTAATATTGAAGAGAATCAGTTCTGGCACTATCGACTTTTGAGAAATACATTTCAGCTAACCGATATAAATGGTCGTCTCACTAAACTGGATGTTCGCTGTCGCAACAAGCGTCATGTTTATACCGTTGATGATCGTAGTGTTTGGCAATTGCCGGAAACATGGCAGGGCTGCGGCGTTTATATCTATGGTGAAGATAATACCCAGTTTAAATTAATCGAGTTGCCATCAATGCTAGCTAATCAAGACGCAGTAGACAGCCAAGCCGCTAGTGAATAGCATTTAGTAAAATTCTTCTGTGGTATTTGTAATAAATCCCTTGTTCATCTGACTAGTAAGGTTAGTTAGTAGAGAATAAGGGTCTTAACATGGAAATTTATCAATTATTTGAACTCGTCGAGAAGACATATTTAGTTATTCTGGTGGTTGGTGCTGTTGCAGCATTGGCATATGTAGACAAAAAGTATCAATTGGGGCTAAGCAAGGGGCTTAATAGTAGTTTTGTCGACTCAGGTTCAGCCAACGCTACAGGTGATGGTTTCAGTTGGTGCAGTAATAGGAACACCAAAGAACATGCTTTTATGGAGAAGCTTTCCGAAAAAGATGCCGAAATAGCGTCGCTTAAAGAGCGGGTAGCGACTTTGGAAAAGATAGTGACAGATCCAGCAGAACAGCTAAAGCGCGAAATCGATGGACTTTAATCATAGCGTCTCTTGTTTGTGGTTTTGAGCAACAAGGTATTAAGCGCAAATTGCATTTAGGTAATATCAACAGAATATCCAGTGACACTTGACAAAAATAAGTTGTAAAAGCACTCGCCATGGGCGAGATTTCGCGCTAGTGTTTAGCATGTATTACATTTTTAACGCGATAAGAATAAGGTTATAGGGAGAAAACAATGGCGTTTGAAGTTAAGTTTGAATTAAAAGATTCTGATCTTGATCATTTTAGAGCAGTGATGGAAAAGGCTGCTGCAGGTGCTTCAGGGTTATCAGAGTCTGAAATTCTAACTAAAGCAAAAGAGCTGAGTGCAAATCTACAAAACGATGTTCCAGAGTTTGTAGTAGAGCGTTTGCGCAAACTTGAAGTACTGGTTGCTATGGTTGAAGATTCTCAATGGCAATTAGAAGGTGACGAGCGAAGCAATGTACTAAATGCGCTAGCTTATTTCAGCGACCCAGAAGATTTAGTACCTGATCACATCCCAGCATTAGGCTTCTTAGATGATGCCATTATGATTGAATTAGTGGTTGAAGACTTACAAGATGATGTTGAAGCGTTTGAAGAGTTCTGCGCTTACCGAGAGCGTGAGCAAGCTCGTTCAGGTGATAAAGAAATCACGACGGATGACTGGCTAGATGCTAAGCGCAGAGAGTTACACAGCCGTATGCGTAATCGTCGTTCAGCACGTCGCGGTGGTGGCTCAGGTTTCCGCTCTATTTTTAGATAATAGTCTCATTATTTCTAATAAAAAGCCTAACTATTTACGTTAGGCTTTTTTATCTCATTTAGTGTCCGTTACAGCCTTCTTCACTGTGAACATGACCGTGTTCAATTTCCTCAGCAGTCGCCTGTCGAACGTTTAGAATTTCAACATCAAAGTTAAGGTCGATACCAGCAAGTGGGTGATTGCCGTCTACGGTGATTTCGTCGTCTGTTACATCAACAACAATAACAGTTTGCTCGCCTTCGTCAGTAGTTGCTCGAAGTTGTGTGCCAACTTGTAAGTCTTCAACCCCTTGCATTAGTTCTTTTGGAACCGTTTGAACTAACTCATCAAAGCGCTCACCATATGCATCTTTTGCCTCTACAGCTACTTCGAATGTGTCGCCTGCTTGTTTGCCGTCAATTGCATCTTCTAACCCCGGAATGAGATAGCCCGTACCTTGGATGACTTCCAGTGGTTTGTGATCGTATGAGCTGTCAATTAGCGTGCCTTCACTGTCAGATACGGCATAGTGAAGTTTAACGACTGCATTGTTTGTAATTTTCATAAATTTTCCAATGTTAAGCAGATGGATAAGTAACAGGAGTTAAAGACAGGGCTGCGAGCTCACTCCCTTTTAGCCTTACTTTATTGTCAGTTGTTAGGTCATTTGCAACAACTGCTTGAAGATAAATTGTACCATCATCTGCATGATAGTAATGTAATATTTCGCCTGCGCTACGCCAGTTTTCACCTAGTTGCTTTTCCAAGTGAGAAACCGATTCTGGTAAATGTTCAACATTGCCTGTAAATAGCGCCATCATTTTCTTGTTTTTGCCCAAATACTGCATTCGAGCAACGGTTTCTTGCCCGATGTAGCAACCTTTAGTGAAGCTGATGCCATCTAGTTTATCGATGTTTATCATTTGTGGCACATACTGAGCCACTGTACTTTCGCTAAGTAGCGGGGCACCCGTAGATAGTTCCAATAGGCTCCAAACTGATTCCGAGAGCTCTGGCACGTCAATTGATGATACCAGGTCATTAATGACGGATTCTGTTCCAGCCAACAGGAAACGGTTTTGATTAGCATCTAAGCAAACAATCGTTAGTTCGTCATTAGCTGTCACTTTGTTAGTCTCAGTTGGCAATTTAATCCCTTTGCTCGTTAGAATCGTCGAGCTATTCTCGCCCTGTAAACAAGCGAAATGAACATCCGAAGCTTGTTCAATATCTACTTTAGCAAATACACCAAACTTACTTAATTCTGCCAACGATCTATCAATGCTACTTTTTACTTGGGCTAATAAAAATGCACCTTGATGGCTAAATAATCTGAAGACCGATAATACTTTCCCTTTTGCATCACAGTGTGCTCCGATCGTTAGCGATTCTTCACTGTGTTGCTTAACGTCGCACGTAACTTGGCCTTGCAGATAACTTGATTGTTCCTCGCCATGAAGTCTTATCGCTGATACTTGGGGTAGTCTGATGACAAAGTCAGCTGGAAGGTTTGCTAAATTAGGTTTTTTGACAGTCATTTACTTGGTCTATTGGGCTCTAGATACCATACAAGTATAGGCAGATTGAAAAAAAACAAGCTAACAGTGCGATTTTGTTTGAGAAATTGATAGAATGTTTCTAGATTTTAAAGATAGGAAAAACTATGTCATTAGCGAAAAATAAAGCGCGACTAAAATGGGCATGTCGTCGCGGAATGTTAGAACTCGATGTGCTGTTTATGCCATTTGTTGACGAAGCTTATGATGACTTAACTGACCAGCAAAAAAAGGAGTTTGAGCGGTTGTTAGAATGCGACGATCCTGAACTTTTTGCCTGGTTTATGGGGCACGAAACCTGTGAAGACCAAGCACTTAACGAAATCGTTCAAATCATTCTTAACCGAATCAAAGTGTAGTATATCGTTTAACCCCCTTGCTTATGGATGGTTGGCAGCAATTCTGCTGTCGACGTTCCTTATCTTTTCTGCAGTATACTTATCCACTGACATCGCAATAGTCTTCTGGCAGTTGGTCGCTATTCTACTTATTGTCGGGGCTGTGCTCGTACGGGTGGTATTGATAAATGGCTCAGGCCAAGAAATTACGATAACTTGTTATTTACCGGCAAATCAGGTGTTTGTTAAAGGTAGGTATTATCAATTAGCGGCGAGCAGTCGATATAGTTTTTTCGGATTTTGGTTAATACTAGATCCCGTTCACGAACACCAAGTGGCACCAAATGAAAGCGTAAATTTGAATTCTGCCGATCCTAACAATGCTGTGAGCTCTACCAATGTTGTCAGCTCTACCAATGAACAGGCCCGCTTGTTTTTGCCTCGCTATCAGCTTTCTCGCCAAGCCGTTGCATATTTAACGTTTCTAACCAGTGCCGCTCAACATTGAGCGACTCTGCTTATGCTTACGAGTTAGCTATCTGGCTTAATGGGCTAAGGTTCAATCAACTAAGGCTCAGTCAACTAAGGCTCTATAACCTAGGGTTCAACAATCGTAGGGCCAGATTGTTCGGCAACGTCTGGGTAGTCTAACGTATAGTGCAGCCCGCGGCTTTCTTTACGTTGCATCGCGCTTCTTATTATTAACTCGGCGACCTGTACCAAGTTACGCAGTTCCAGCAAGTTATTGCTTACCTTAAAGTGCTGGTAATACTCTTGAATCTCTCGCTGCAATAATTCGACTCTGTGTAATGCTCTCTCCAGTCGTTTAGTCGTGCGAACAATTCCAACATAGTCCCACATAAATAAACGGAGCTCATGCCAGTTATGTTGAATCACGACTTCTTCATCAGAGTCAGTAACGCGGCTTTCATCCCATGCGGGAAGTTTGAGGTATTTTTCATTGGTTTTGAGAGAGGTCTCAATATCAACGGCCGCTGAACGAGCAAACACCAAACACTCTAACAATGAATTGCTTGCCATACGGTTTGCACCATGTAGCCCTGTGTAGGCAACTTCACCGATTGCATAGAGATTGTTAACATCTGTTTGGCCTTGCTTATCCACCATGACACCGCCACAGGTGTAGTGTGCAGCCGGTACAATTGGAATTGGCTGAGACGTCATATCAATACCAAGTGACAAAGTCTTTTGGTAAATCGTGGGAAAGTGCTGTTTGATAAAGTCTGGCGATTTATGACTAATATCTAGGTACATGCAATCAGCACCCAAACGTTTCATTTCGTAGTCGATAGCTCGAGCGACAATATCGCGAGGAGCAAGTTCTGCGCGCTCATCAAACTCCGGCATAAAACGACTACCATTCGGTCGTCTTAAAATAGCCCCTTCTCCACGTAATGCTTCTGTCAGTAAGAAAGTGCCTGCTTCTGGGTGGAATAAACATGTCGGGTGAAATTGGTTAAATTCCATATTGGCGACACGACACCCGGCACGCCAGGCCATAGCAATGCCGTCACCACTGGCAACGTCTGGATTTGAAGTATACTGATAAACTTTACTTGCTCCACCCGTCGCTAAGATAGTCTTGCGGGCATGAATACTCTCGACCTTTTCGCTATTGCGGTTCCAGATATAGGCGCCGATACAGGTTTTTTTGCTGCTATCAGATGGTTTATTGATAAGATCGATAGCATTGTATCGCTCGAATACACGAATACGATTGTGTTGTTTTATGCGGGTGACTAACGTCTCCTGAACCGCTTGTCCAGTAGCATCAGCAGAGTGCAATATACGACGGTGACTATGTCCACCTTCTCTTGTTAGGTGATATTTAGTATCACCATCTTCAGAATCTTCTTGGTCAAACGCGACTCCTTGTTCGATGAGCCACTCTAAGCATCCTTTGGCGTTTTCGGCGGTAAAGCGGACGACATCTTCATCACAAATGCCGGCACCAGCAATTAACGTGTCATCTACATGGGAGTCGATACTGTCGTTTTCATCAAATACAGCGGCAATACCGCCTTGGGCATAAAATGTAGAGCCTTCGTTGATAGGCCCTTTACTCAGTACGATGACATCAGCAGTTTTAGCTAAATGCAGAGCAAGGGTTAATCCTGCCGCGCCACTACCGATAATTAAAACGTCACAATTATGCTGTTTACTCATTGATTTGCCAGTATCTATTGTCGCTAAAAGACGTTAAAAAAGATGTCTATTAGCGCTTTTTCGGTTACTCTAATTAGAAGCGGATTCTAACGTGTAATTGGTATAGGGAATAGTCATTACCTGCGCATATTTTAGGAAAATTGAATTTTTTCTAAATTTCATAGAACTTTCTGAAATATGCATAGTCATAACAGGTGCGTTTGTCTTGAGCCAGATGTAAGAAAAGTAGTTTTTTAGGAGAATTGGCTCACATGAGCGAACAAAGAGTCGATCAGGAACTGGTCGAGCGTGTACAACGTGGAGACAAAGGTGCTTTTAATTTACTTGTAAAAAAGTACCAAATTAAAGTTTCCAGCTTGGTTGGCCGTTATGTAAAAAACCAAGCAGATGTTCCTGATATTGTACAAGAAGCTTTTATTAAAGCTTACCGTGCTTTACCAAACTTTAGAGGTGAAAGTGCGTTTTACACATGGTTGTATCGAATAGCTGTTAACTGTGCCAAGAATCATATGGTTGCTGGTAGCCGTAAGCCTCCTAGTAGTGATGTAGAGGTTGAGGACGCAGAATTTTATGAAGGTGGTAGTGCATTAAGAGAAAATGCTTCTCCTGAACGCATGTTGTTGACAGACGAAATAAAAAGAGTCGTTTTCGAAACGATGGAGCAATTACCTGAAGATTTGCGTTTAGCAATTAACTTTAGGGAAATTGAAGGGTTAAGTTACGAAGAGATTGCCACCATTATGGAGTGTCCCGTTGGGACGGTTAGGTCTCGTATTTTTAGAGCCCGCGAAGCAATCGATAAAAAAATAGGCCCGCTACTTCAGCGCTAATTTTAAGGTATTTTTTATGAGTGAAAGTAAGTTTGAAACTGTATCTGCATTAATGGATAACGACCAGCAGAACATTGAAGAACTTGACCGCGTAAGTGAAGATGAGCAACTCGCTCAGCGCTGGGAGAATTATCATCTAATTGGCGATATTTTAAGAGACGATGTACCTGATACTATCGTTCCTGATTTATCGGCACAAATTGCTCAAGCGATTGCTGAAGAGCCAACCGTTTTAGCACCTAAAAAGTCGAAAAGTCGTGAGCTGTTTACCGCTGCAAAGGCAAAGGTTGTTCAGTTAGGCAAACCGTTTGGCCAAGTGGCAATTGCTGCATCAGCAGCGGGTCTAATGATTTTTGGTGTACAGCAAACAAATGTTGCTGAAAACGACACCGTAGCACCTATTCCACAGGTGATTAAAACGATGCCATTCGGTGGTGTTGCAGACCCGGTAAGTTTGAATTACCAAACTCCAGATCGCGAAGCACAAAAGCAAGCATACATTCAGCAACAAAGACGCTTCCAAGCTTTACTTGCTGACCATAACCAGCAAATTAAATTAAGTGCTGTAAACAAAGATGCTGCAAAAGAAGAGCAAAAGGTAGAAGAAACCGCTAAATGAAATTAATCAGTAGTTTGTTATTGTTGGTGAGTGTCAGCTTACCAACAATGGCAATGGACAACGAAGAAGCCGAATCTTGGCTTGTTCGCCTTTCAGAGTCTTTAAATCAATTAAACTTCAACACATCGTTCGTCGTTGTTAAAAACAATCAAGCTGAGCCTTACCACTGGTTTCATGGCGTTGATGGCGAGACTGGTGCTGAACTTGAAATTCTTTCGCTACTAAATGGTCCGCGCCGAGATATTTTACGTCGAGGTGACGTAGTTAGTTATATTGAACCTGAGTTACAACCATACTCTGTTAACTCTCCGCGCATCTCGGGGCCAATTCCTGCGATTTTTAGTCAAGATATGACTACCTTGGTTGATAATTACGAATTCAACGCAGTTGGTCGTAGTCGAGTACTGGGTAAACCTGCTCAATTAATCCGTATCGAGTCACGCGACGAACATAGGTTTGGCCATTGGTTGTGGTTAGATATGGAAACTGGCTTGCCACTAAAGATTGCGTTGTTAACGCGTAAAGGGCAGTTGTTGGAGCAAGTTCAATTTACTCACCTTGTTATTTCCGAACAGCCTGCTGAGAGTTTACAGCAATTGAAACAAGCAGACCTTCCACCAATTCTCGCTTTGCCGCAAGCAGCGATGAATAATTTTAATTGGCAAATTGACTGGTTGCCGCCTGGTTTCAAGAAGGTGAATAGCAGCAGACATCATATCGCTCACACTAAACAGCCTGTCGAGTTCATGTTATTTAGTGATGGCCTTGTAGAAGTTTCGGTCTACGTGAATCCTAGCCAACAAAGTCAACGACCTGTAGAATATGTGATGAACGGCGCTACCGTGGTGTTAAACCAAGTCGTAAATAATGTGGAAGTAAGTGTTGTCGGTAAAATACCGTCGAACACGGCTAAAGCAATCGCAGATTCAATACAAATAAAGGCATCTACAGCGCCTTAATCGAGGTTTGTCCTTGGAAGAATTGGCAAAAGTCATTTCAGTGCATGACCAACACGTAGTTGTGCAAAGTCTTGTTAAATCTACCTGCAGCAGTTGTCAGCAAGTTGACAACTGTGGCACAGGCATTGTCGCAAAAGCTATTCCTCAGCAAAAAATGACCTTGGAAATAGCGACAGATTTGTCGCTAGATGTCGGCGACGAAGTGTTAATTTCTATTCCAGAAGAAGCTATGCTGTCTGTTGCATGGCGAGTCTACTTGTGGCCACTGTTGGGTTTGATAGTAACTGCAGGCGGCGCTCAGTATTTGATGTCGCAAGGTTTCTATAATAGCGAGCTTATGGTAATGCTTGCTGGCGGAATAGGTGCCTTTATCGGCTATAAAATTAGTAAAACACAACTAGAATCAAGCGATGCCCATCAAGCATTGCAACCAAAAATAACGCAGAAAGTGATTAACTCTCGTCAGTTAGCTTGATGCTTTATTCACCATTGGCGTGATATTTAGCAACAAAATATAGCCCCAGCGCTGTAAATTAGCTAAAATCTCGCCATTCCAAATTTTGAATCACTTTTTAGCAATCTCAGTTTATGAAACATATCCGAAATTTTTCCATTATTGCCCACATTGACCACGGTAAATCGACATTATCAGATCGATTGATTCAGCATTGTGGTGGTCTGTCCGATCGTGAGATGGAAGCGCAAGTTTTGGATAACATGGACCTTGAAAAAGAGCGCGGCATTACCATCAAGGCACAATCAGTAACCCTCGATTACAAGGCAAAAGATGGTGAAATCTACCAACTTAACTTCATCGATACGCCGGGCCACGTTGACTTTTCTTATGAAGTGTCACGTTCACTTGCGTCTTGTGAAGGTGCATTATTAGTTGTTGATGCTGGCCAAGGTGTAGAAGCGCAAACGGTAGCTAACTGTTACACAGCTATTGAAATGGACTTGGAAGTTCTTCCAATTCTAAACAAAATTGATTTACCACAAGCCGACCCAGAGCGTGTTTGTGAAGAAATTGAAGATATTATCGGTATTGATGCGACAGGTGCTGTAGCGTGTTCAGCGAAGACTGGTATCGGTATTGAAGACGTTTTAGAGTGTATTGTTGAGAATATCCCTGCGCCTGAAGGTGATCCAAATGCAAATCTTCAAGCGCTTATCATCGATTCGTGGTTCGACAACTACCAAGGCGTCGTATCACTAGTTCGTGTTATGAACGGTGAATTGAAGAAAGGCGATAAAATGGTTGTTATGTCAACTGGCCAAACTCACATCATTGATAAAGTGGGTATTTTCACTCCTAAGCAGACAGAGACTGGCGTATTAAAAACCGGTGAAGTAGGCTTCATCATCGCGGGCATCAAAGAGATTCACGGTGCACCGGTAGGTGATACCATTACCATTCATAAGAAAGAGGCTGAAGCGCCACTTGCTGGTTTTAAGAAAGCACAACCACAGGTTTACGCGGGTATCTTCCCTATTAGTTCTGACGACTATGAAAGCTTCCGTGACGCATTGAACAAGTTAAGCCTTAATGACGCATCGCTTTTCTTCGAACCAGAGAACTCATCTGCACTAGGCTTTGGTTTCCGCGTTGGCTTCCTTGGCATGTTGCACATGGAAATCATCCAGGAGCGTTTAGCTCGTGAGTACGACCTAGACCTTATCACTACGGCACCAACAGTAAATTACGAAGTAGAAACGACAAAAGGAGAGGTATTGTCGGTTGATAACCCAGCAGACTTACCACCAGTGAACGAAATTGCCGAAATTCGTGAGCCTATCGTTCAAGCGAACATTCTTGTGCCGCAAGAGCATTTGGGTAACGTGATTACACTGTGTATTGAAAAGCGTGGTGTACAGAAAGATATTATTTACCATGGTAACCAAGTCGCCGTAACTTATGAGCTACCGATGGCGGAAGTCGTAATGGACTTCTTTGACAAATTGAAGTCGACCAGTCGTGGTTATGCATCACTTGATTATCACTTCATCCGCTTTGAAGCATCAGATATGGTGCGTGCGGATGTCATGATCAATGGTGACCGCGTTGATGCGCTAGCTATGATTACTCACCGCAGTAACTCAGTAGCTCGTGGTCGCATGTTAGTTGAAAAATTACGTGAACTTATTCACCGCCAAATGTTTGATATCGCGATTCAAGCTGCTATTGGTAACAACATTATCGCTCGTACAACTGTCAAACAGTTACGTAAAAACGTGACGGCGAAGTGTTACGGTGGTGACGTAAGTCGTAAGAAGAAACTACTACAAAAACAAAAAGAAGGTAAGAAACGCATGAAGCAAGTGGGTAATGTTGAAGTACCACAAGAAGCGTTCTTAGCCGTACTGAAATTAGAGAATTAGGACCTTCATGGCTGTTTATTTTTCATTATTCCTTGTTGTTGTTACGTTAGTAACCGGTATTGTTTGGGTTGCTGATAAGTTCTATTTAGCACCACAACGCAAGCTCAAACTTGCTGACGCTATGGCGGAAAGCGATATTGAGCTATCAGAAGATGATAAAGCGAAAATTGAGGAACCGTCTGCACTCGTTGATACTGCAGTGCAAATTTTCCCTGTTATCGCATTTGTACTCGTATTGCGTTCATTCCTTTATGAACCGTTCCAAATACCTTCTGGGTCGATGATGCCAACATTACTTGATGGCGACTTCATCTTGGTGAATAAGTTTAATTACGGCCTAAAAGACCCTGTTGCTCGCAATAAGTTTGTGGATGTTGGTTTACCAGAGCGTGGCGACATAGTGGTATTTAAGTACCCAGTTGATGAACGTATCGATTACATCAAGCGTGTTATCGGCGTGCCAGGCGATCGCATTATCTACCGCAATAAATCGTTGTATATTAAGCCTGCTTGTCAACCAACTGATGCAGCATGCCCTGAGTTTGAGCAAGTTGTTCAGGATTTTGAAGCTAAAGGCGAGTACATGGATGGCGGTCGCGAGTTAACGCGATTTACGTCAAATATGCCAAATAAACGTCACGAAATTTTAGTGAACACTTATACATTGCCAAGAACTGCGCATTATTTCAGCCAGCCGGGGACACAACGTGATGAGTTTGTTGTACCACAAGGGCAGTATTTTGTGATGGGTGATAACCGAGATAACAGCTTAGATGGTCGATTCTGGGGCTTTGTACCAGAAGAAAATCTAGTTGGTGAGGCTGTCGCAATCTGGATGAGTTTTGCGTTTGAACGCGGTGGAGACAGCTGGGTACCAGATTGGATGCCAAGCTGGATTCCTTCATCGGTTCGTTTTTCTCGTATCGGTGGAATTGAGTAGTGATTAGAAATACGCCAGAAGCGCTTGCGCGATTAAGCAAGCGAATAGGCTATCAGTTCAAACAGCAGTCTATACTCTTACAGGCGCTTACTCATCGCAGTGCAAAAGGTGAGCACAACGAAAGATTAGAGTTCTTAGGGGATTCTATTCTTGGTTTTGTCATTGCTGAGCAGCTTTTTCAGCAGTTTCCTAAAGTGAGCGAAGGCGATCTAACTCGCATGCGCTCAAGCTTAGTTCGAGGTGTAACGTTGGCAGAAATGGCTCGAGACTTTAAATTAGGTGAGCACCTTATCTTGGGGCCAGGTGAGAAGAAGAGCGGTGGTCATCGACGCGACTCTATTCTTGAAGATGCTGTCGAGGCGATCATCGGCGCTATTTACCTTGATTCAGACATCGAGAATTGTAAAACGTTAGTGCTAAAGTGGTTCTCACCTCGTCTGAGTGAAATTAAGCCCGGTATCACGCAAAAGGATCCGAAAACACGTTTGCAGGAATATTTGCAGGCTAGGAAGATCGCAATACCGAATTACGAAGTGATTGATATTAAAGGTCAGTCACACAATCAAGAATTTACCGTCAAGTGCAGTACGGACATTACCGCTGAAGATATTGTTACTAAGGGAACTAGTCGCCGTAAAGCTGAGCAAGCTGCAGCAGAAAAAGTGTTGGAGATAATCACCAATGACAGCAACTAACCCTCATTGTGGCCTAATTGCCATTGTTGGCAGACCTAATGTCGGTAAGTCAACTTTACTAAACAGCTTACTTGGCCAAAAAGTGAGTATTACATCACGTAAACCACAAACGACTCGTCATCGTATTCTAGGTATATTAACGGAAGACAATCACCAAGCGGTACTTGTTGATACTCCGGGCTTACATTCAGAAGAAAAGCGCGCGATTAACCGATTAATGAACAGAGCTGCGAGCAGTTCTATTGCTGAAGTTGAACTCATTGTATTCCTTGTAGAAGGAACACATTGGACTGCGGATGATGAGTTAGTACTTAAGAAAATTAAGCAAAGTGGTGTGCCTTGTATTCTTTGTATTAACAAGATTGATAATGTACAGGATAAAGAAGCATTACTGCCGCATTTACAAAAACTTGGAGCAATGCACGAGTTTAAAGAAATCGTCCCTATTTCAGCATCGAAAGGTGACAATGTAGAGAAAATCAAAACGCTGTGTTTTGAAGCATTACCAGAGAGTGATTTTTGGTTCCCTGAAGACTACATTACTGATCGCTCGAGCCGTTTTATGGCGTCAGAAATTATGCGTGAAAAGCTAATGCGTTTCACAGGTGACGAGTTACCTTATTCAACGACGGTTGAGATAGAACAGTTCAAACAGGATGCAAAAGGCGTATTACATATTAATGCGCTTGTGCTTGTTGAGCGTAATAGCCAGAAGCGCATGGTTATTGGTAATAAAGGTGAGAGATTGAAAACGATTGGTCAGGAAGCACGTCGTGATATGCAAGAGCTGTTTGGGCAGCAAGTGTTTCTTGAAACTTGGGTGAAAGTTAAATCTGGTTGGGCTGATGACGAACGTGCGCTTCGCAGCCTTGGTTATGGTGATGATTACTCAGGCTAGGCGTTGAATTGTTTCCCGTAGAGCAGGCAGCTTATTTACTTCATAGTAGACCATACCAAGAGCATAAGGTCTTGGTTGAATTTTTAACGCAAGATGAAGGAAAAGTTGCAGCCGTTGCATACGCGGGAAAGACGCAAAAGTCGAATAAGAAAGCACTACTACAACCTTTTGTTCCCCTTAACATCAGTTTCAAAGGTAAGCATCAATTAAAATCGCTTACCTTAATTGAAGCGACATCAAAGTCCTTAGTCCTTAATGGACAGGTGCTTTATTGCGGTTTTTATATCAACGAGCTACTGGTGCGTTTATTACCTGAAGCTGTGCCAGCTCCAGCCATATATGAAAGCTATTCAGTTGCGTTGAATGCGTTAGCCAGTGGACATAACTTAGAGCCTATTTTGCGCCAATTTGAATTGGCTTTGCTCGATGAGTTGGGACTTTCGCTAGATTTCTCTCAAGTGTCGCAGTGCACTAGCGACTTTATCGCATTCGATTTTGAGCAAGGATTTTATTCGGTTGCTAATGAAGCACAAGGTTATAAAAAATCACTATTGCTCGGCTTAGGTAATTCCCATTACGACAACCCTCAAGTGTTGTTAACGGCAAAACAATTAATGAGGCAATTGATTAATCAGTTACTTGGTAATAAGCCTCTCAATAGCCGTAAGTTATTTGAAAAGTGAGATAACAATTATGAAGGACATTTTACTCGGCGTTAACGTTGATCACATTGCTACATTGCGTCAAGCGCGTGGCACAACATACCCAGATCCAGTTCATGCGGCGAGCGTGGCTGAACATGCTGGTGCTGACGGTATCACTATCCATCTAAGAGAAGACCGCCGTCATATCCAAGATCGCGATGTTTATGTAATGAAAGAGACACTGCAAACACGTATGAATTTGGAGATGGCTGTTACCGATGAAATGCTAGATATTGCGTGTGAAGTAAAGCCGGTATTTTGCTGTTTAGTGCCTGAGAAGCGGGAAGAGTTGACTACCGAAGGTGGTTTAGATGTCGCAGGGCAGTTAGAAAAAATAACCGCAGCGACAACAAGGCTGGCTGATGAAAACATTTTAGTAAGTTTGTTCATTGATGCAGAGACAGAACAAATCGACGCAGCAAAAGCCGCAGGTGCCCCATATATTGAAATTCATACGGGCCAGTACGCTGAAGCAGAGTCAGAAGAAGCACAAGCAGAAGAGCTTGAGCGTCTAACTAAAGGTATTGAATATGCGGCTAGTATTGGGTTAAAGGTTAATGCTGGCCATGGTCTTCATTACCATAATGTAAAACCTATCGCTGCTATCCCTGAAATTATTGAGCTGAATATTGGCCATGCAATTATCGCTCGAGCGGCTATTGATGGATTAGAAAAGGCAACACGCGATATGAAACGCCTGATGCTTGAGGCAAGAGCCTAGTGTCGGTTGTTGGCGTTGGTACTGATATTGTTGAAGTATCCCGTATCGCTCAAATGGCTGAGGGGGCAAAATCTCGATTAGCTCAGCGAGTGCTAACGCCTATAGAGCTTGAGCAATACCAAGCACACAACCAGCCCGACCATTTTCTGGCTAAGCGTTGGGCAGCCAAAGAGGCTGCTGCTAAGTCGTTAGGTACAGGCATTGCTGCTGGAGTTTCTTTTCAGCACTTTCATATCGATAATGACGAATTTGGCGCGCCACATTTAATGCTGACTGATGTGGCATTGACCAAAGCCTCGGAAAAAGGGGCAGATAACTGGCACATCTCTATTTCTGATGAGAAGCATTACGCTCTAGCGTTTGTTGTTTTATCCAAGAGATAGACTTAATAAGCACCTCTTCTTCTTATTAGTTGATGTTATAGCTATGACATCAACCAAGACAGTATCTCTTCAAACTCAATCGGTTTTATAGCGACTTTTAGATTTAAAAGTTAAACCGTTTCAACAAGATCTACGTAAAATCAAACAAAACTAAGCTTTGTAACTGGTGAACATTTATTCATCAGTTATACTTTAATTAGGCATTCTGACAGTTTGAAAAAGGTTGTAGTTATGCAAGCGGAAAGAAAGGCATTAATAGAAAGGCGTGGCGTTCAGCCAGAGCACTCAGTTTGGTGGTCAAAGTTGTCTTTGGCACAAAAGTTCTCTGCGAGTAGTTTAGGAAAGTTTGGTTATGAGCTCCAGTTTGTGCGTAGCAGTGAGGCCGGGAGATTAGCTGTGCTTACCTGTAATGGAGGTATCGCAACAATCTCAGAAGAGGGCGATATAGACACATCTCCAGATATTGTTATTCGCGATTAACTTAGTGACAACGGTTACACATCTTCGAGCATTTCTACGTCATTAATGACTCTTGGCGCCTCTTCGAGTACACACTCTATTCGCTCAAACAATTCAAAAAATTCTGGCTCTAAATCATCCAACGTATGTTGTTGTTTTAGCTGGGTTTCAATTTGCTGTGCAACCTTGCCTAAAGCTGGCACTCCAGTGTAACAACATGCTCCATTGAGCTTGTGTATCAGCATTTGCGCTTGTTCATTGTCTTGGCAGGTAATTGCATCTTCTATTTGATGTTTTAACTCTGGCAAGCTTTTCACTAGTCCTGATAGCATGTCCTTTGCTAGGTGTACTTTATTCCCCGTGCGAGACAAGGCAAGTTGCCAGTCGATAGCTTCTGCTTGTATGTCGATGGTTTTGCTAACGGCTACAAATTGTTCTGCAATCGTCGGTGCACTCAGCAACTCTAAGTCACAATATTCGTAGATAGTGTGCTTCAGCATGGTCTCATCGATTGGTTTTGTCATGTAAGAGCTAAAACCTTCGGTGAGAAGTTTTTCTTTCTCACCACTAAGAGCATGCGCTGTCACTGCAATAATAGGTGTTTGATCGTTAAAAGTACTGGATTTGATATGACCTAAGGCCGTTACACCATCCATCACTGGCATCTGAATATCCATAAAGATCAACGCGAATTTCTCACTTTTACAAAGCGTCAGGGCTTCTTCGCCATTACTCGCAGTAATCACTTCCTGTACCTGCTCTGATAACAGTGCTTTGATTAATTTTAGGTTTGCGTCGTTGTCGTCCACTGCGAGGACTTTAATAGGCACCTTGTGATCAACTGTCTGTGAGGTAATTGCAAGAGGTGCGTTATCCGCTGGCAACAAGGCCTTAGCAAGTCTTGCTGGTGTAATCGGTTTACTTAGACAACTAGCGGCTCCACTTGCAATAAGGGCTTCTTGTAAATTAGGTGAATTACTATTAATCGCTAAGTGTACTGAGCCGACTTTTTCTTTAAGTGTGTTTATCAGTGCTTTTAGATCAGCAAGTGATGCAGGTGTTACATCGTGGCTTATGAGTGCATAATCGTAACTATCTTGTTGTTCTATCGCGTTGCTTAGTTCAGCTAAGCTTTCAACAGGCATAACAGTCATTTGCCAGCTGGACAGTATATCGCTGGTCGCTATTCGTCCGTGGGTATGAGGCTCTAGATATAATACCGATTTATCGGCAAGCTCATTCACTTGGATTGGTTGTGTAAGGGAGACTGGGTTGATCTCACATTCGAAGTTAAACCAGAATGTTGAGCCTCGGCGCTCTTCACTGATAAATCCAATGTCGCCCTTCATTTCTCTTGCTAGCCGTTGCGAAATAACTAAGCCAAGCCCTGTACCGCCATAAAGGCGAGTAACACTCTTGTCTGCTTGTCCAAAGGCCTCGAAGATAGTTTGCTGCTGCTCGCTATTCATCCCGATACCTGTATCAACAACGGTGACTTTAAATACTGCGCTGTTGTTTTCCAATCTTTCAGTATCAACGTCAATACATACAGAGCCTTTTTCTGTGAATTTGATCGCGTTGTTGGCTAAGTTGATGAGAACCTGCTTAATTCTCATCGCATCGCCGATTAATGAGTCGGGTAAGTGTTGAGCGATACGAAGCGACAGTTCGATATTCTTCTTATGGGCACTTGGTGCTAATAGTGTCAATGTTTCTTCGAGCGATTCGCGCAGTGCAAATGGAATATTTTCAATGACCATTTTACCAGCGTCGAGTTTTGAGAAATCTAGAATATCATTGATGATTGCCAATAAGTTGTTTGCTGAGCGCTCAATGGTTTGAAGGTAGTCACGTTGTGTTTCTGTCAGCGGTGTCTTTAACACCTGACGGGTAAAGCCAATGACACCATTAAGCGGTGTCCGTAACTCGTGACTCATATTGGCTAAGAATTCTGACTTAACTTTGTTGGCTTCTTGCGCTTTTCTTTTGGCAATATCAAGTTCAACGTTTTGTATTTCGAACTGCTCTAAACTTTCGCGTAAGTCGACAGTCGCTTGGTCGACACTTCGTTGCATTTCATCATGGTAATCACCAAGGCTTTGTGCCATCGCGTTAATACCATTTTTCAAGAAGTTAAGCTCACCAATCAATTGTCCGCTTACCCTGCTTTCGAGCTTGCCCTCACGAATACGGTCTACCGCTTGTACCATCGAGTTTACGGGCCTTGTTACGTTCTTAATCATTCTTAGTGCGAAGATGGCACTTATTAGCGAACCAAAGAAGACGATGGCTAACGCAATAATTAGTTGGCTTTGTTGTTGAAAGCCAACTTGGTTGCGGTCCACTTGAATAGTGATATAGCCGAGAGCGTTGTCATAAATACTGCGGGGCGTGAGTTGCTGTCTTTCATTAAAAATTGGGGTGCGAAATATTGAATACTTTCCCGATTCCTCAACAGCTGTTTGCGCGGGCATGACTTGACCTGGTTTGAGGCGCATCAAACCGATATCACCGTGATAAGCACTGGTAACGAAGATTTGATTGTCGGCAGTGAAGATGGTGATGTTTTTTATGATATCGGAATGGTTTCGATGAACAGTGCCAATAAGCCTACGTAGAATTTCTCGATCTTTTTCCAGAATAGGGTCAACTGCGACAATAGCAATAGGTTCAAGGATACTTTGTGCGCGAACGCCTAGAACACTGTCGAGCTCAACGTAGCGGTTATAGGAAAAGTAACCACCGATACCTAGGCCGATAAATGTCGTCGGTACAATGGTAAGTAATACAACCCAGTCTTTAAGACTTATTTTCTGCATTTTTCCGCGTGGCTTTAGTGTAAAATCCTTTGTTTCTATTGCTATGATGGCATATCGCCATACAAATTTGTAGCGAACTTTTCTGTTGAGGCTTAGCTTTATGGCAAAAATTTTCAAAGGTGTTAAATCGACAGGGCAGGGCAAGGGACCTACTAACGCCAATTTAGTTGGTAAAGTGATTAGCCTTGAAATAGGTCGCCTTGATATTAATGGCGTAGGCGTCGGAAGATATCAAAAGAAGTCAGTGTTTGTTGAAAATAGCCTGGTGGGGGAAAAAGTTGCGGCTAAAGTATTGGAACAAAACAGTAAACTCATTAGAGCGAAAGCGCAAAAAGTTACCAACGTTTCGAAAGATAGGGTCAAACCCAAGTGTCAGCACTATTACCAATGTGGCGGCTGTGATTTACAGCATTTATCACATGAGGGACAGCTGAGTTTCAAGCAACAAAAAGTTGGTGAGCTATTTTCTCGCCAAGGTATCAGCGAACTTAACTGGGCTAATCCAGTAACTGCAGAACCATGGCAATATAGGCGTAAGGCACGTATTGGGATTCAGTACAATAAACTAGGCCAAGCGATTGTTGGTTTCAGAAAAAAGTCTTCAAATACCTTAACAGATATTAATGAATGTAAGACTTTACTGCCTGTTTTTGATGACGTATTTTCGCTGATAAGAGAAACGCTATCTGAGGCAAATCAAGCTGAAGCGTTAGGGCATATTGAAGTTATTTCTGGGCAACAAACAACTGTTGTACTTCGCGTATTACGAAAACTGTCTACAGCTTCTATTAGTGCATGGCAATTTTTTGAGAAAAAGCTGGGCTGTCGAGTGCTATTAGATGACGGTAGTGGTGTTAGCTTTTTGTCTGCAAGCGACGACAATTCCGATATGTCGCTGAGTTATGATTTGTTAAACCAAACACTGTCATTTAGCCCTAACAGCTTTATTCAAGTTAATCCGTCTGTGAATCAGGCGATGGTGGCGCAAGCAATCGATTGGCTCTCCTTGGAGGAAGGCGAACAGGTACTCGATTTGTTTTGCGGTATCGGTAATTTTTCGCTCCCGATTGCAGAGCAAGTGAGCAATGTCATTGGTGTGGAAGGTGTTGATACTATGGTTGTGCAAGCTTCGGAAAATGCCGCCAGTAATGCCCTTGATAACGCTCGATTCTACCAAATTGATCTTAATAGTGATTGGCAACACCAGCCTTGGCGCCAACATAAATTTGATAAAGTGCTGTTAGATCCGGCTCGTGCAGGGGCAGAACAAGCATGCCAGCAAGTTTTGTCTCTCGATGCTGAAAAGATTCTATATGTTAGTTGTGAACCGAGCACTTTGGCTCGTGATGCTAAAATTTTGATTGATGGTGGATACCAGCTGAAAAAAGTTGGTTTAATTGACATGTTTAGTCAAACAAAACACGTTGAAACTATGGTACTGTTTGAGCGAGAAGCAAGGTAGTGCTTCTTGGTTGTGTGGAATATTAATTTTTCGAAGGATTTTCGATGGTATCGGTACGTAAATCTCATCAAATGTCAGCTATCAGTATTGATGACTGGCTACAAACATTAGACATTAATGAAAGCAAAGCGTCTGCCTTGCGCGATGTTTGGCAGCGTATTGAAGACAAGTTTGATGAGAACAGTGAACAGCTAACAAAATCACGTGAAATGGTAGAGATCTTGGCAGAACTAAACCTTGATAGTGATTCACTGTGTGCGGCGATGTTAATCCCGCTTATCGATAGCAAAAATCTGCTCCTCGATGATGCCAAAGAAGAGTTTGGCAAAAGCATTTACATGTTGTGTAAGGGTGTTCAGCAGATGCAGGCGATTAAGACCTTACAACAAACGCAAACTAATAAGGTTGCAGCCAATCAAGTAGACAATATCCGTCGCATGTTACTCGCCATGGTGGAAGACGTGCGCGCAGTGGTAATCAAGCTTGCTGAGCGTCTATGCTATTTGCGCATGGTAAAAAATAGCGATGAAGACATTCGCGTATTGGCAGCCAAAGAAACGTCCAATATCTATGCCCCACTTGCTAACCGCCTTGGTATCGGTCAATTGAAGTGGGAGCTAGAGGATATTGCCTTTCGTTACCTGCATCCTGAAAGCTATAAAAAAATTGCCAGTTGGTTAGATGGTAAGCGTTTAGATCGCGAGCAGTATATGACTGACTTTGTCTCTAGCTTGCAGCAAAAACTTGAATCAGAACAAGTAAAAGCGACGGTATATGGCCGTCCCAAGCACATCTACAGCATTTGGAAAAAAATGCAGAAGAAGTCACTAGACTTTGAACAGTTATTTGATGTGCGAGCTGTGCGTATCATTGCTGACCGTCTCCAAGATTGCTACGCCGCGCTTGGTGTCGTTCATACCAATTGGCAACACTTACCCAATGAGTTTGACGATTATGTGGCGACGCCAAAACCAAACGGTTACCAGTCGATTCATACTGTGGTGCTTGGGCCACAAGGCAAGTCAGTAGAAATTCAAATTCGTACTGAGCAAATGCATCAAGATGCTGAACTGGGTGTTGCCGCGCACTGGCGTTACAAAGAAGGTAGTGCACACGGTAAAACCTCGGGGTTTGATGAAAAAATTGAATGGCTTAGAAAAATTCTTCAGTGGCAGGAGGATGTCTCTGAAAGCGGAGAAATGATTGATGAGCTGCGTAGTCAGGTTTTTGAAGATCGCATCTATGCATTCACACCAAATGGTGACGTTATCGATTTGCCTGTTGGGTCAACGCCTCTAGATTTTGCCTACTATATTCATTCCAATGTAGGGCACTGTTGTATCGGTGCTAAAGTGTTTGGCCGTATTGTTCCATTTACATATCAGCTGCAAACCGGTGATCAAGTTGAAATACTTACTAGTAAACAACCTAACCCAAGTCGCGATTGGTTAAACCCTAATCTGGGCTATGTGCATTCGGCAAGAGCTCGCGCAAAGGTTTCTCACTTCTTTAAATTGCTCGACCGAGATAAGCATGTAGAGCAAGGCAAATCACTACTTGATGCAGAGCTTGCTAAACATGAGCTTAGTGGCGTAGAGCTTGGAGAAGCCGCTAATCGTTTTAATGTCGGCAATGTTGAAGATTTACACGCGGCGATTGGCTCGGGCAACGCGCGTTTGCAACAGGTTGTGAATTTCCTAGTCCAGCAATACGGTAAAGCGCAGCCAGAGGAGGAAATTGATCCGCAGTCGCTAATAAAACAGCAAAGCTCACAGAAAAAGCCTGTTAGTGGCGATGCGGTATTCGTTTCTGGTGTTGGTAACTTGATGACACACATGGCGAAGTGTTGTTTACCTGTGCCTGGCGATGAAATACTCGGATTTATTACCCAAGGAAGAGGCATTTCTGTTCATCGAGCTGACTGTGAGCAATTGGCTAAATCACTAGAGCAAAGCCCTGAGCGTGAAATTGAAGTGCAATGGGGCGAAGAGCAGCAAAAGTCTTATCAAGCAACGCTTCAAGTAACAGCAACCGATCGTCATGGTTTACTTAGAGATATTTCGACAATCATTGCTAATGAGCGCATTTTAATCGCCGGTATGGCGAGCCATAGTGACAAGTTTAAACAGACAACGCGCATGAGCTTTACTATTGAAATTGCCAATAGTGAAATGCTTAATCGCGTATTGTCTAAGTTGCGCCAATTAGATGATATTATTGATGTGAAGCGTCTTTCTCATTAGCCTGCTTCTACATATTTTTCAATTGTTTAAACAACTAGATTAGTACGTCAATAGAAGTGCAAAATTAGAGTGCGCCGAATCGAAAATAACTAAGGAGTTTTGATGTTAAAGGCACAACCATCGATGGATAAACTACGGTGGATAATGCAGCAGTTACGCGACCCAGAGACTGGCTGTCCTTGGGATTTAAAACAAGACTTTGCTTCAATTGTCCCACATACCATTGAGGAAGCATATGAGGTCGCAGAAGCAATAGCCCAGCAAGACTTTACTGAGTTAGAAAAAGAACTCGGTGACTTGTTATTTCAAGTGGTGTTTTATAGCCAGCTTGGCGAAGAGCAAAAGTCTTTTAATTTCGATGATGTTGTTGCGGCAATTTGTGAAAAACTGATTCGACGACACCCTCATGTATTCGGCGATACAGCGCTCAGTTCGGATGCTGAGATAAAAGCTAATTGGGAAAACGAGAAAGCAAAAGAACGACAGCAAAAAAGTGGTAAAGAAAGCATCAGTATACTTGCTGATATTCCTAACGCATTACCTGCATTGTCTCGGGCCAACAAGATTCAGAAGCGATGTGCGCATGTTGGTTTTGATTGGGAAAATATTGAGCAGTGCTTTGAAAAAGTCGAAGAAGAAGTCGAAGAAGTAAAGCAGGAACTTCACACTTCGCCTGAACGATTAGCTGAAGAGCTTGGCGACTTAATGTTTGCTGTCGTCAATGTGTGTCGCCATGCAAAACAAGATCCTGAAGCCTTATTACGAGCGGCTAATGCTAAGTTTAGCAAACGTTTTGAGCAGGTTGAGTCGCAAGTAGCTGCGTCAGGAAAAGGCTTTAGTGAGCATAATCTTGACCAGCTCGAGGCTTATTGGCTTAACGCAAAGAATGCAGTTAAAACTAGCGAAGTGGGGAATGCGGATTAATGCTGCTCAAGCTCATTGGTCTTTTCTTTGTTGGGTTGGCGATTATTGGCGCCATTTTGCCCGTGATGCCGACTACTGTTTTTTTACTGGTAGCGGCAGCTTGCTTTGCTCGATCATCACCTTATTTATACGACAAGCTACTTTCCAATAAAGCTTTTGGTCCGTTAATTAGGGATTGGGAGAACCATAAAAGTATTCCTCGCCGTGCTAAATATACGGCACTTATAAGTATAGTGCTGGCTGCATCGTGGTCTTGCTATATTTTAGCGGGAAAACTCTTTTGGCAGTTGAGTGTCGTTGTTTTAGTGTTGATACCAATCGCCATTATCTGGCGTTTACCACTGAGTGAAGACTGTCGCTAGTTGGCGAGATTCCTACCTCAAAACGACAATAAAAAAGCGAGTCTTCACTCGCTTTTTTATTGTTAACAACTTTTGGTAGCTGTTAATATGGGTATTTAAATAAGTCCTGCTTTAGATACTATCTCGCTTAGGTGCTACCTGGTTTAGTAATGCGCTTATTACGCTATTTCCGCATCTAGTGAAACGCTGTCGGTAATTACCGCAACAGCGTCACGACCATTGTCTTTTGCGTGATAAAGGGCTTTGTCTGCAGCTGCAAACACGTCAGTACTAGTCGTCAGTTGCTCTGAGAAACAGGCAATACCGAACGAGCAAGTTGTTTTTAACACTTTGTTTTTCTTTCTCAATTCAAACTTTAAACTGTTGACGATTTCTTTCAGCTTCTTTGCTAATTGTGTCGCAAAGTCTAGCTCTGTGTCAGGTAGCACGATAACAAATTCTTCCCCGCCATATCGGGCAATGTAGTCGCTAGAGCGGATGTTTTTCTTCATGGTTTTGCCTAACGATTTTAACACCTGATCGCCGATGGTGTGACCGAAAGTATCATTAATTGTCTTAAAATGATCGATATCAATAACCATGATCGTCAGTGGCTGTTTAGTCGCTACCCACTGCTGCTGGCATTCGTTAATTTTTAATTCATAACCGCGACGGTTACCAACTGTAGTAAGTTCATCGCTGAGTGTCTTTTGTTCAATGTCGTCGAGTTTCTGTTCGAGAGAGCTGACAAATTCAACAGATGTCGCCAATTGCTCTGTTAATTGTTTGATATTATTTTCGTTAGTTAACTGCAGCGCTTGCTGCTTCTTACTAAATTCGCTAATCATTTTAGCAAGCTGTTTGATGCTGACATTTAGGTGCTGCTGCATAGCTTGCAGCGTATCAATTTTCTTTGCCTTGTTTTCCATTTCTTTAAGCTGTTTAGTCATGTCCTTGACCATTGCATCACTACTACCTTTGACCGCCTTAGCAACTTTCTTAACTACTTCGCTGTTGTTAAATGCGTCGAGTAAGTTAGCGTGGATACCGCGCAGAATTTCGATGGTTGAAAGGCGTTGCTTGTCAACCATAGTCACTAAAAACTTGGTGGTAGATTCTAGCAAATTGACCGCTTCGGTTAGACTCGAGTTTTCTTTGCTTAGCTTAGCGCTCTGTTTTTTTAGTGATTGAGTCACTTCATCATCAGGAAAGCTGTTAGCTAGATTGGTCGTGAGTAGCTGCAAGTTTGCCGTGAGCTTTATTAACGCGGCCTTATTTTCACCACCCTGTAACGGTTCTGCTGATCCTTGAGTGTCACTACCGACCGATGAAGCGCTATTGCTAGTTTGACCATTAAGTGCTTGTGCGAAGGCATCTATCGCATTACCTGCATTTGCCAACAATTCGTGCGGCTCAGCACCTTTGGCAATTGCAGAAGAAATGCTTTCAATTTTTTCACGTTGCTCTGTTGGTAAGTTTTCCTGAAACGCTACTTTAATTTTAGCTGTAAATGCTTTTACATTTTTTTGCTGAGCTTGATATTCAAGATTATCAAAGTTCTTTTTCATTCGAGCATATTGCTCAACCAACGATGCAAAAGTGAAAACAGCATCATTAGAGCGCAATGCTGACTTGATGTTGTTTATTTGTGCTTCAAGGGTACCTGAGGACGGCGCAATATCGATAAAGTGTCGAATGGCGCGCTTTAACTCACTGTTAGTACGCTTCAGCGTATTGATATCTTGACTAGGTAACTTAGCGTTCATCTACAAATCCGGCGACGGCAATGTCGGGCGATGGGAAGGTAAAACCACATAAATAATAATAGTTTCGTAATGTATCAAAATTGAACGCTATTTTCAGCAATTTTTTACCCGCTAATTACCTTATTACTTAACCGACTACTTACTCGACAAGGCACGTTCAACGATTTGTGCTAGGTGCGCAGGTAGCGACAATGACAATGCTATATTGTGGCCTTCATTTGACATTTTTCGCCATGTTTTTTGTACGATACTTATGACTTTTTCATCGTCATGTTTAGCAGCGAAAGGTGCAAAGTAATAGCCTAAAAAGACTAGGCAGGCGACATCTTCGAGTGTTTGGCTTTCTGGGTTAGACTTTAACTTTTCTTTGCGGATAATTGATGCAGTTTGCTCAGCATCTTCATGACTGAAGCCATTTTCGAGCATGATGTCCTGCGCAGTTTTAGCATGAAACTTGCCAAGCTCTTTTCGCCAAGTTAAATATCCAGCCTTACCTTCTGGGTAGGTTGACCGAGCAATTGCCCAACGTTTGACATGTTGCGCACGAACAGCTATTTGCAAATGTTCGCTTGCGTCTGGCCAATGTTCAGCCAAACATGAAGACATTCTTTGACCGTAGATGAGTTCTTTCGCAACACTATTGCCATCAACTTGCTCTTGGTTTGGGTCTTTTTGGTTGATAGCGTCAATTTGTTGTAAAACGCGTTGTAATTTGTCGGACATAACTTTACTACTTCATAAATTGAAATTTGATGCTAGCTAGGCTAGTAGAAGTTTCGCTTGCTTGGCAAGCACAATTAACGCTTTTTATTATTGCGAGTGATTTGTTCCATTCAGTTGGAAACAACAGATAAATAAATCTAACGAATAATAGGAAATTTATTACTTGCTCGCTTGTCGTAGCAACCCGCTTTCAGTATAATGCCGTCCCGTCCTGCTATACTTGAATATTTCATTAATGTATTCAAGTTTGGCCATTTTCCAAACATCCTTATTTTCTGGGTTTAACATGACAACAAGATATATTTTTGTGACGGGCGGTGTTGTTTCATCGTTAGGAAAGGGTATTGCTGCAGCTTCGCTAGCAGCTATATTAGAAGCGCGTGGTTTGAAAGTAACCATGTTAAAGCTTGACCCTTATATTAATGTCGACCCAGGGACTATGAGCCCTATTCAGCACGGTGAAGTATTCGTGACTGAAGATGGTGCCGAAACTGACCTAGATTTAGGTCATTACGAGCGTTTCATTCGCACCAAAATGACCAAACGTAATAACTTTACGACAGGTCGTATTTACCAAGACATTCTAGCGCGCGAGCGTAAAGGTGAATTCTTAGGTGCAACAATTCAAGTTATCCCACATATTACTAACGACATTAAGCGTCGCGTAATTGAAGGTGCAGAAGGTTACGACGTTGCTATGGTTGAAATTGGTGGCACGGTAGGTGACATCGAATCACAGCCATTCCTTGAAGCGATTCGCCAACTAGGTACTGAGCTTGGTCGTGAACGTGCGATGTTCATGCATTTAACGCTAGTTCCTTATCTTGCTGCATCAGGCGAAATTAAAACGAAGCCAACCCAACACTCTGTAAAAGAGTTACGTTCAATCGGTATCTTCCCCGACATTCTTGTTTGTCGTAGTGAAGACGTTATTCCAGCTAATGAACGTGCGAAAATTGCGTTGTTCTGTAATGTTGAAGAGCGTGCTGTAGTATCAATGCGCGATGTAGATAGCATCTACAAAATCCCTGCTTTATTAAAATCTCAGGGTACAGATGAGTTAGTATGTAAGCGTTTTGGTTTGGATGTTCCCGAAGCAGATTTATCTGAATGGGAACAAGTGCTTTACCAAGAAGCTAACCCAGTGGACGAAATCGTAGTCGGCATGGTAGGTAAATACATTGAGTTGCCAGATGCTTACAAATCGGTTAACGAAGCATTAAAGCATGCAGGCCTTAAAAATCAGGTAAAAGTGAAAATTCAATACGTAGATTCACAAGCGCTTGAAGTTAAGGGTACTGAGCTATTAAAAGACTTGGATGCTATCTTGGTTCCAGGTGGCTTTGGTGAACGTGGTGTTGAAGGTAAGATCCTTGCTGCACAGTATGCGCGTGAAAACAAAGTACCATACTTAGGCATTTGTTTAGGTATGCAAGTAGCACTTATTGAATTTGCTCGTAACGTAGCAGGCATGGAAGGCGCACATTCAACAGAGTTCGATCCGAATACTCAGTATCCAGTTGTTGGCCTTATCAACGAATGGTTAGATGAAGCGGGTAATGTTGAGACGAGAACAGAGGCTTCAGACTTAGGTGGAACTATGCGTTTAGGTTCGCAATTGTGTCACCTTGTGAAAGGCACCAAGACGTGTGACGTATATGGCAGTGAAACCATTTATGAGAGACATCGTCATCGTTATGAGGTAAATAATAACTTCAGAGAACAATTAGGTGACGCTGGCTTAGTTTTCTCTGGATTGTCTTCTGATAAGAAATTAGTTGAGGTGATAGAAAATCCTAATCACCCATGGTTTGTTGCGGGTCAATTCCATCCGGAGTTTAATTCAACTCCACGAGATGGACACCCATTGTTTGAAGGTTTTATTGCTGCGGCATTTAACTTTCACAAGCAACAAGCTTAATAGCATAATGAAGACCGTAGCCTAGCTGCGGTTTTTTATTTTTAGTCTTTATATAAAATAAAACGTTTGGACTCGACTACAGCATGGTCGAAAGAGGAAGAAAAATGTCAAATATTACGAAAATTATCGCGCGTGAGGTGATGGATTCTCGCGGTAACCCTACTGTTGAAGCAGATGTTTACTTAGAGTCTGGTGCTTGGGGCCGTGCTTGTGCGCCGTCAGGCGCATCGACAGGTTCTCGTGAAGCACTAGAATTACGCGATGGCGATAAGTCACGCTACTTAGGCAAAGGCGTACTTAAAGCTGTTGCCGCTGTTAACAATGACATTGCTGCCGCACTTAAAGGTGTTAACGCACTAGACCAAGCTAAAGTTGACCAAGTAATGATCGACTTAGACGGTACTGAAAATAAAGAAAACTTCGGTGCAAACGCTATCTTAGCGGTTTCGTTAGCTAATGCTAAAGCTGCAGCAATGGATAAGAAAGTTCAATTATTCGAACACATCGCAGATATTAATGGCACGCCAGGTCAGTACTCTTTACCGTTACCTATGATGAATATCTTAAACGGTGGTGAGCACGCTGATAACAACGTTGATATCCAAGAATTCATGATCCAGCCAGTTGGCGCGCCAAGCTTCAAAGAAGCATTGCGTATGGGTGCTGAAATTTTCCACGCATTAAAGAAAGTACTTTCTTCAAAAGGCATGAACACTGCAGTTGGTGACGAAGGTGGTTTCGCACCAAACTTAGAATCAAATGCTGATGCATTAGCAGTTATAAAAGAAGCAACTGAAGCGGCTGGTTACGCGTTAGGTAAAGACATCACATTAGCACTAGACTGTGCAGCATCAGAATTCTACAAAGATGGTGTTTACGACTTATCAGGTGAAGGTAAGAAATACACGTCTAACGAATTCTCTGATTTCTTAGCGTCTCTATGTGCTGAGTACCCAATTATCTCAATCGAAGATGGTTTAGATGAGTCAGACTGGGATGGTTTCAAATACCAAACTGACCTAATCGGCGATAAAGTACAAATCGTTGGTGATGACTTATTCGTAACTAACACTAAGATTTTAGCGCGTGGTATTGAGCAAGGTATTGGTAACTCAATCCTTATCAAATTCAACCAGATCGGTTCTTTAACTGAAACATTAGCAGCAATCCGCATGGCGAAAGAAGCTGGCTTCACGGCAGTTATCTCTCACCGTTCAGGTGAAACTGAAGATGCAACGATCGCTGATCTAGCGGTTGGTACAGCAGCAGGTCAAATCAAGACAGGTTCTCTATGTCGTTCAGACCGTGTTTCTAAGTACAACCAACTGCTACGTATTGAAGAGTTCTTAGGTGATAAAGCTGTCTTTAACGGTCGTTCGGAAGTGAAAGGCCAATAATCTTATTTGTTGTCGTTATTTGACATGATTTCGTTGTCAAGCATGCTCACCTAGTTTACTAGGCTCCGCGTGCTTCCCTAAAACTCATGCCAACTAAACTTAAACAAAAAAGATTATGACTTTAATTGTAGTTTTTATTGCTTTTTAGCTCGATAACTTCATCGGTCGTACTCACATAGATTTGTATGCTTCGTGCGACCTCTTCGTTCTCCAACTAACTAGCGTCAAAAACTCGCTATTATTTTTATATTAAAAAATAGTTAGAAAAAACCAGCGCATGCGCTGGTTTTTTATTGCCTACCGTTTTGTGGTTTGAATATGTGAGCTACTGAGTTTCAATGGACTGGTTGTGTTTCTTCACCGCTTGTAGGCTTGCGAAATATCCAGCGGTTAAAATAAAGGTAATAAATAGCCCGTTTTCATTGCCTTTTGTCAGTAGGGCGATGGCGATCATTAAACTCGCGAAAATTATTGCCAGCACTACATTGATATTACATAACGTCTTTTTCATGTTAATCCCTCTATTGAGTTTACTGTTTAGGCTTTGTAGCCATCGAAGTTCAGTGATTCAACCTTGGTACATCTAATGCGCGTACCGATGGCGATATAGCCAATAAAAACTGAATATGCACTGGTCAGTAATGGATTGTAATTTCCATTAGTGAAGCTATCGACACACTGCTTTAAGATAAAGAATACGCTGACACTAATACTGATGTAGAAAAGCGTCTGTACGGTTAGCTGTACTTGGCGAACGTGGTCGTCATTCGATAAATTCGGATCTGCTTTTTTCCCATAAACTAAGCGCCAGACCAATAAGAATAAGAAAGTATTGGTAACTATTGTGTTAATGACTTTACCTATAGGGCTCCTATCAACAGACAGCAAGGCAGTTACATCAACAGCGATACTAAGCACGATTAAACCCGCCGCAAGCATTACAGTGTTGGCTGATATAAATTGAAAAATCGAACGCCTAGTTAGTGAACCGGTGCGGATTGCACCTAAATGCTGTTTACGCATTTCCTTGTAGTAGCTGTATTCGGCGAACTCAAGGAGCGCAAAAGGTAACATTTGCAACATAAACATTAGGCCAGCAGTCACGTCAAAAGGGGCGAGGCCTGTACTATATTCGCGCCACGCTAAGTAAATTAAGATGCCAAGACCAATCGAGAATACGATTTGGTTCAGCAGCGTAAAGCGTTGTTGGCCTGCCAGATAGCTTTCTTTTGGCTTTACGTAGAGTTTTGGAAACTGCTCTGGTGGAAAGTTTGTGGTGACGTAATGCATTCGCTCACGCACGATTCGTGCGTAATAAAATGAAATTAACCAAAGCTGAAGCAAAAAGCATAAGTAAAATAATGCGTTCGTTAGCATATTGATGTCCTCAGTCCTTGTTTGAAAGAATGTTGCTAAAGGCTATTCGCAGCTCTGAGTCAGTAACTCCCTTAGCTTTGAGCTTAGTTATCGTTGCTTTAAGCTCGTCGTGAGCCCATTCGTTGACGTTTACGCCGCAATAGCGTTTTGCTTCTGGGTGGACAAAGCTACCGCGGTAACCTCGGCTTTGAATAATGTTGTCTCTTTCCAGCAGTTTGTATGCTTTTGCGACAGTTTTACTATTGACGTCAAGTTCGTTGGCGAGTTGGCGAATCGAGGGAAGTGCAGCCCCCTCAGCTAACCCGTCACTCGATACGGCTTGTTTTATTTGCTCCATTAGCTGTGTAAACACAGGCGTGGTGCTATCAATATCAATGACTATTTCCATGTTTCAAATCTTTTAACTAATCGCTATTAATGAGATTAAATGAACCACATGTACCATCGATATAAATGGTACATATGGTACAAGGTAATATCAAGTGTTTTGTCTAAATATTGTACGTGAGGTTTGTTAGTCTTTGTTTTTAAAAAATAAATACAGGAATTTATCTTTTCTAGCTAATGAAGTATGCTTATTCATTGAACAATAAGTGGTAGTTTTATTCAGTATGACTCAGGCATCGCTTTGGCAACAATCTCAACACAGCTCACAATTTGCTGAGCTTTGTAACGCGCTTTACGAGCGAGAGTTGCTGCTATTGGCAAACGCTAAATTGGACAACGCGGAAGCGTTAAAATCACGTATGCAGAGCTTGCCCTATTATGTACAAAAAGCCGCACACGCGATGGTTAGTAAAGAGTCTCCACTGACACTTGATACGCAGAATGCCACCTGGTCAACAAAGCAAAGTAGAGCTATGCCGCTTGCGGGTCAATCACTGGAAGACGTCGCCCATTGGTACAATGTAAATACCCTACAAATGGGGCTTGTTGTACCAGTTAAAAGTGGCGAACGTATCATGCTTGACTGTATTGACCGTATCGACACCGAAACAAAACGGTTTCGCACTAACTGTCATGGTTGGTTTGTTGTTGACGAATTGATAGCTGAAAATACAGGGCTACTAAAGCCAACTAAGAAAGTGATGATGGCCAGTTGCGCTGGTCATGCCTGGAATGAGAAAGGGCCTTGTCAGCCAGTTATGCCCAGCCTGAGAGAATTACTATTATCTTGTTCTATCAATTGGCAGAACCTCAAAAAGCCTGTTCCGGTGCAATACCCCCATAATTAAAACGCCGCTTGTTTTCTTCGCTTTACTGTTTACACCTAGCGCGCGCTACTTATAATATCAATACTTTCACTTAACTAATCGGGCTACGAACACTTTATGCGCATAATTACTGCGATGTTGTTGTTATTTTTAGTGTTTTTACAGCACCGTCTATGGTTTGGCAAAAATAGCATTCCCGATTATTTATCATTAAAAGACGAAGTTGTACGCCAACAGGCTGATAACAATAAGTTGAAGCAGCGCAATAAATTACTTTTTGCTGATACCGACGATTTAAAATCGGGGGTAGAAGCAATCGAAGAGCGCGCGAGAAACGAGCTTGGAATGATCAAACAAGGTGAAACCTTCTTCCGTATAGTCCCCGCTGAAAAACAGCGTTCGGGCAGAAACTAATGCATTGATATTAAAACATGAATAACACAATTGCTGTTACTGCTGTCGTGCCTGCTGCAGGTGCAGGTAAGCGAATGAAAAGCAATCAACCTAAGCAATACCTGTCTTTAGCTGGTAAAACAGTTTTAGAACAAACAGTGGCGAAATTACTCGCGAGTCAACATGTAAACCGTGTCGTTATAGCGCTCAGTGAAGGTGACGAATATTTCCCAAGTACTGAGTTAGCAAACGACGAAAGAATAACGACAGTACTGGGTGGTAAAGAGCGAGTAGACTCGGTACTTGCAGGTGTGAACACTTGTAACCCAAATGAATGGGTAATGGTTCACGATGCAGCGCGCCCGTGCGTGAGAACTAGTGAAATAGACGAGCTTGTGAGTCAATGTATCAATACCGAAAAGGGCGGGTTATTGGCAGCACCTGTGAAAGATACGATGAAGCGCGGTACCAAATCTGGTGACGTAAGCGAAACTGTGGAGCGCGAATTACTCTGGCACGCATTAACGCCACAAATGTATCGTGCAGGTGAATTGGCAGATGCAATATCACAGGGGCTAGAGAATGGTGTCGCCATAACTGATGAGTCATCGGCTATGGAAGCAGCAGGATTTCCAAGTATGCTGGTGTCAGCGAGTAGCGATAATTTAAAAATCACTCAACCAGAAGATCTAGCGATTGCGGAGTTTATATTGACGCAGCAATTGCGCTCTGACTCCCACGCTACTCAACAAACAATAACTCAACAAACAAGTACTCAAGAACAGGATTAAGCATGAGAATAGGTCACGGCTTTGATGTGCATAAATTTGGTGGCGAAGGCCCAATCGTTATGGCAGGCGTCAAAATCCCTTATGAACAAGGATTTTTAGCGCATTCCGATGGCGATGTTGCGATTCATGCGTTGTGTGATGCAATTCTTGGTGCGCTGTGTTTGGGTGATATCGGTAATCACTTTCCAGATACTGATGCTGAATATGAGAATATCGATAGTCGTATTTTGCTTAGGCATGTCGTTTCGTTGATGAAAGCTCGAGACTATAAACTAGGCAATGCCGATATTACGATAGCTGCGCAGGCGCCTAAAATGGCCCCTCATTTGTTGGCAATGCGTGAAGTGTTAGCCTCAGATTTAGATGTTGATATCGATCAAGTTAATGTAAAAGCAACAACTACAGAAAAGTTAGGTTATGTCGGTAGAAAAGAAGGCATTGCCGTACATACCGTTGTCCTTTTAGAGAAGGCAAACTAATGGCGTTTAAAGCTCATCAGGATTTACCCTATTTGCATGGTAAGCCAAATGCTAGTGGCGATCTTCGAACCGAAAATAGTGATTTTAAAGTTTTTGAAATGCTGCCATTCATGCCAAGTGGCGACGGCGAGCACGTGTTGCTTTATATTGAGAAGGAAGGTCTGAACACCGGTTTTGTCGCGAAGCAACTTGCAAAAGCATTTTCCGTAAAAGATATGCAAGTTACTTATGCAGGCCTTAAAGACAGAAATGCGGTTACTCAGCAGTGGTTTGGTGTGCATTTACCGGGTAAACAGGATGTTGATGTTTCTTCGATTAACATTGAAGGGGTTAAAGTTTTACAAGCTGCGCGTCATAATAAAAAATTAAAAACAGGTGCATTAATTGGAAACCGCTTTGAATTGATCCTGAGAAATGTTTCCAACCCTGAAGACCTTGTATCCCGATTCGAGCAAGTTGCAGAAACTGGTGTGCCTAATTATTTCGGCGAGCAGCGCTTTGGTCATTCTGCAAATAATCTAGACAGAGCACTTGCACTTTTTGCCGGTCAAAAGGTGAAAGACAAGAAAAAGCGAGGGCTTTACCTGTCTGCTGCGCGTTCATACTTGTTTAATCAAAATATCGCACAACGCATCGAACAATCGTGTTTTACTACGCCAATTCTCGGCGATGTATTTATGCTAGCTGGTAGTCAATCAATTTTCACTGAATTTGATGATGCGACAGAAATTTCAAGCCGTCTGAAAAGTCATGATATTGATATTACGGCATCAATGTGGGGCGCTGGTGAGTTAAAGTCTTCAGAAGAAGCCAAGCTGCTTGAATTGGCAATTGCTGATGAACAGAAAGCGCTTAGCGAAGGCCTTGCAAATTTTGGCTTAAAGCAAGAAAGAAGGCGCATCCGTCTGAATATGAGCCAAGCGAAATCTGAATTAATCGACGAAAGCACGGTCAAGCTTTCGTTTGTTTTACCTGCGGGTAGTTATGCAACGTCTATTTTACGTGAAGTAATTAATTATAAAGACGTTTCTACACTGGTTAACTGATAAGGAAAGGCAATGAGAATATTACTAAGTAATGACGACGGCGTGAATGCTGAAGGCATTAAAGTACTGTATGAAGAGCTGTCGAAATTTGCTGATGTAACACTTGTCGCTCCGGATCGAAATTGCAGTGGCGCCAGTAACTCATTGACTTTATTAAATCCATTACGTGCTCAAATCCTCGATAATGGCTTTATTTCGGTAAACGGTACACCGACAGATTCAGTGCATTTAGCGATTAGTCAGTTAATGCATCCTGCACCTGACTTAGTGGTGGCTGGCATCAACAATGGTGCCAATTTAGGCGATGATACCTTGTATTCTGGCACCGTTGCTGCCGCGACTGAAGGTAGACATATGGGGCTGCCCGCTGTGGCAGTTTCACTGGTGGGGAAAGACGAAGAATACTATCAGACAGCTGCGGTAATTGCTGCTAATATCATCAAGCGCTTAAAACAGCATCCGCTGCCATCAGACCAGATACTTAATGTAAATGTGCCTGATCTTCCGTTAAATGACGTAAAAGGGATACAAGTCACGCGTTTGGGTCATCGCCATAAAGCAGAAACGATGAAGCGAATGGAAGACCCTTGGGGCCGCAGCATTTATTGGTATGGTTCATTAGGTGCTGAATTGGATGCGGGCGAAGGTACAGATTTTAATGCAGTCGCTAATGGTTACGCGTCAGTAACACCATTGACGGTAGACATGACAGCGTATAAAAGCATGGAACAAATGACAGAGTGGATGAGTGAAGTAGAAGTATGAATGTCAATGTAGGAAGTAGTATTGGCGGAAAGTCAGGTCGAAGTGGTGAGCTCCTCGCTCAAAAGTTGCATAGTGAAGGTATTACGGATCAGCGGGTATTAAGAGCTATTGCGCAATCACCACGACATATTTTTGTTCCAGAAATTTTAGCGCACAAAGCGTATGACAACACTGCGTTGCCAATTGGGCAAGGGCAAACTATTTCACAGCCTTATATTGTCGCCAAAATGTCCGAGCTTATCCTTGCCGAGGGAGTGCCTAACTCATTACTCGAAATAGGTACTGGCTCTGGTTATCAAACTTCTATCCTCGCACAATTAGTCAGCCATGTTTATTCGGTAGAGCGCATTAAATCTCTGCAATGGCAAGCCAAAAGACGATTACGTGCAATGGACTTACACAATGTTTCTACAAAACACGGTGATGGGTGGCAAGGCTGGAAAAGCAAAGGACCATTTGAGGCCATTATCGTAACAGCAGCTCCCAATAGTGTTCCCCAAGCGTTGCTGGAGCAACTTGCAGATGGTGGCCGCATGGTGATTCCTGTTGGCGAACAGTCGCAAGTGTTGAAGTTGATTACTCGTGAAGGTGATAACTTTAATGAGCAGCAAATTGAAGCCGTGCGTTTTGTACCGCTAGTGCCAGGAGATCTGCTGTGAAGTTGTTTTCTGCTTTATACGATTGGACACTTAAGTGGGCAGAGCACAAACTTGCACCACGTGTATTAGCCGTAATTACGTTTGCCGAATCAGTATTTTTCCCAATTCCGCCGGATGTCCTGCTAGCACCTATGGTGCTAGCAAAACCTCACAAAGCTTGGCACTATGCATTAATCACAACTATCGCATCTGTTATTGGTGGTGTGGTTGGCTACCTGCTGGGTTACTTCATGTTTGACGCATGGATACAGCCTATTATCGAGCAGGTGGGTTACCAAGCAAAACTCGACCGCGCTATCAGTTGGTTTGAAGAGTGGGGCGTATGGGTCGTATTTTTAGCAGGCTTTACTCCTATTCCTTATAAAGTCTTCACCATTAGTGCCGGGTTCTTGCAGATGATGTTTCTGCCGTTCCTTATTGCCTCATTTATTGGGCGTGGCATGCGTTTCTTCCTTGTTGCTGGCTTAATGCACTGGGGGGGCGAGAAAATGGAAAAGAAACTACGCCAGTGGGTTGATGTTATCGGCTGGGCTGTTGTCGCCATAATTGTAATTACTTATGTTATTTACAAATATTTAAACTAAAAGTCGCGTATATTCGTAACCAACAATGATAGCCGTTATATGAACAGGATGTTGTCACGTAATCTTCTTAGTACCTTGTTGTTATTAAGCGTGTTAGCTGGGTGTAGTGCCAGAAACACGCCGGCACCGGTTGTAGAGTCAAACAGTACGGTAGCTGTAGGAAGCAAGGTTAAAACAGAGATAAAATCTGACAGTTATCGCGTAAAAAAAGGCGAGACTTTATATTCCATTGCGTTTAGAGCAAACAGCGATGTGAGGTCGATAGCCTTGCTGAATAATTTGTCGCCTCCTTATCGAATTTTCCCAGGGCAAGTTCTTCAAATTAACAAGAAATTAACAAAGGCCAGTAGTGGTAAAGGCTCTAGCCAAACTTCGACTAAAAGCTCTGGTACGACTTCTCAAAAGAGTCACAATAAAGCTATTGCAACCGATAAAAAGGCGGAGTATGGTGACAAAACGAGTGGACAAAAAGCGAACAGAAATGTCCCTCAACCGGTCAAGCCATTTTCTCAAAAAATTAGACGATGGCAGTGGCCAGCCAAAGGGAAGTTGGTAGCAACATTTTCTACGGCACCAAAGGGAAATAAGGGTATAGACATCGCTGGTCGCCGTGGCGACTCAGTAAGAGCAGCAGCAGACGGAACGGTTGTGTATGCGGGTAGCGCGTTAAGAGGTTACGGTAATCTAGTCATTATCAAACATAACGATGATTACCTAAGTGCTTACGCCCACAATGACCAAATATTGGTCAAGGAACAACAATCTGTGAAATCTGGTGATGTGATTGCCAAGATGGGAGATTCTGACGCGAAAAGAGTCATGCTTCATTTTGAAGTTCGCTTTCGCGGTAAATCGGTTAACCCTTTGAAGTACTTACCTAAAAAATAGCGAATAACAATAATAAATAACGGAGATAGTGTTGAATATTTAACGTAACAATAACAACTAGTTAGTTGACGGGAGAAGTTATATGGGCTTACAAAAAGAAATCAGCGGTGCAAGCGTTGAACAAAGCACAGTGGAAAAGGAAACTTCAGTTAAATCTCAGGAAGAGGTTACAGCTAGCTTAGATGCAACTCAATTGTACTTAAGCGAAATTGGTTTTTCTCCATTACTGTCTGCAGAGGAAGAAGTGTATTTTTCCCGCCGAGCACTGAAAGGCGACGAGAAAGCACGAAAACGTATGATTGAAAGTAATCTACGTTTAGTTGTCAAAATAGCGCGACGATACAACAACCGTGGTTTACCACTTCTAGACTTGATAGAAGAGGGCAATTTAGGTTTGATTCGAGCGGTAGAGAAATTTGACCCCGAACGAGGATTCCGTTTTTCAACTTACGCTACTTGGTGGATACGACAAACCATCGAAAGAGCCATAATGAATCAAACTCGTACTATTCGATTGCCGATTCATGTTGTTAAAGAGTTAAATATTTATCTTCGTGCTGCCAGAGAGCTTGTCCAAAAGCTCGATCATGAACCTACAGCAGAAGAAATTGCAAAAGAGCTTGATAAGCCTGTCGCTGACGTGAGCAAAATGTTGCGTCTGAACGAGCGTATCACATCAGTCGATACACCATTTGCAGGTGACTCTGAAAAAGCATTACTAGATGTCATTCCTGATGAAAAAGGTGTAGGGCCAGAAGGACAGCTTCAAGTTAACGACCTAAATAACAATATTGTTGATTGGTTAAATGAGCTGAACAGTAAGCAGCGAGAAGTGTTAGCACGTCGCTTTGGGCTGCTTGGCTATGAAGCTGCGACACTTGAAGATGTTGGAACAGAAATTGGGTTAACGCGTGAACGTGTTCGCCAGATACAAGTAGAAGCGTTAAAACGTCTACGCGATATTTTAAGCCAACAAAATCTGTCGATTGAGTCGATTTTCCAAAGTTAATTTAACGAAAGCATTCAAATAAAAAGCCAGCATTAGCTGGCTTTTTTGTTTCTTGGTTTACTTGCCTATCTTATCTGTTTAAATAAAAACATCAGCTAACCAATAATAAGCCATTAGTCCGAACAAAACTGCCCAAATTGCAAGTGGAACCACAACAGATTTAAAGCTCAATGAGTGTGGTTTATGCACACTGGATTTACCCGTCAAAATCACTTTAATAACGTTATCGGCTTTTATACTGTGGACGATGCCCGCTAAGGCATGAAGTGCAATTAGCGCCAGTAAAACGTTAAAGATTTCGTGATGAAGACTGTCCATAGACTCTGCAAAACTGTCGCTTACTGAATAAATGAGTGGTCCCTCGGCAAGGACATCATCAGTAGCAAATAATCCTGTAAACAACTGTGCTCCTAATGCGAGCAACAGTGCTACAACCATATATCCAGCGACAGGGCTATGGCCGTGTGTGGGTGATGGCTTTTGTTTTAATGAATTTAATACTATTTTTGGCGTTTTGACAAAGTGAACGAACTTAGAGGTGTCACTGCCAACAAGCCCCCACACCAGCCGGGTGATAAACAGGCTTAGCATTAAATAGCCACAAGTAAAGTGCAGCTCAAAATCTGCTTGTTCACCGCTATACCAAAGTAAAGCCAGCAAAATAAGCTGGCTCATATGGTAGATACGTATGAAGTTATCCCAAATGGTTACCTTCGACATGGTTACCTTCTACATTAATAATTAAGCGTCGCAATCCATTTTGAAAGCTTTGTGGCCTTTCTTACTTGATTTACCAATTTTACCTAACGCTGCCTTAACTGCGCCCATGTCTTTTGCTGCTTTTAATTCTTCGATAGCACCTTTTAGGTACTTCATACCTTTTTGGTAGTTGGCGAAATCACCTTTTTGATCTGCTGTTAGCTCTGCTTTGTCACTAATTGCTAATGGTACTAGGTCGTAACTGTTATCTACAGCAGCTAATAATTGGTCAGCAATGCTTCCAACCTTATCCATGTCACCTGCTTTAACTGCTTTTTTTACCGCTTTCATATGGTCTTTCATGTCGTCCATGATTTGCGCTAATTCAGTCTTACCACACATTGGATGAGCAGCCATGCTCGGTGTGCTAAATGCGATAGTAGAAAGTAATACAGGGATTAGAATTTTTTTCATAATAATTTCCAAGCGTTAAAAATGTTAATACTGTGGTGATAGTAAGTAGGTTTTGATCACATGGCAATGACATTTACAGAACAAAACCCGCTATCTGTCGAATTTCCTTTAATCTTCCAATTCAACATGTTCATTTAACAAAAACGTCATATCAGACGAAAAGCAATTCGAAACTTTCGATACCCAAATTATTTATTAAAAGTCAACCATTTGGTCAAGCCTTCTGCTGCGCCTGTTTTCTCTGGGGTCGCTATATCTTTGTCATCTGGGTGTCATATTAGTTAAACAAAAGGTACATATTTCTAAAACATTTTTGTCATTTAACCTGCTTAGCATTAGCGCCAATTCATAAATACATAACAAATGTAAACATTAAAACACTGCGGAGCAGACATAAAAATGCAAATCTCAAAACTATTTCAAGTAAGTGCTGTTGCTTGTGCAATCGCTTTAGCGGGCTGTAACGGTGACGTAAATATCACTCCTACTGTTAACGACAACAGTGTGAATGACTCAAATAATGTTGTTACTAACCCAACTACACCTACGCCAGAGCCAGAAGAGAACTTATGTGCTTCTTACGGTGAAGGTGATGCGATGATGCAAGGTTCTATGACGTCTGATGGCGACTGTAGCTACAGCTTAAACTTCGCTTCAAAAAGCATTGAAATTACTGAAGACCTAACGTTAGCAAACTTACCTAACGGCGGTGTTCACATTTTTGAATCTGCACTTCAAATGGGTGAAGATTGTGACACAACTACAGGTTGTACAATCGACACAAGCGGTCCAACTTTAACAGTTGAAGCAGGTGCTACTGTTGCATTCCGTTCAGGTGAAGCATTATTACGTATTGGCCGCGGTGCTGACTTGCAAGCTGTTGGCACAATGGACGACCCAATTACATTCACTTCAACGTCAGCGATTCCTCGTTTAGATGTTGTTGGTAAAGGTCCTAGCCCGTTCGGTGATTGGGCAGGTATCGTAATCAACGGTTTAGGTATTACTGACCAATGTACTGACGAAGAACGTACAGCAGGTACTTGTAATGCTGAGTCTGAAGGTGACGGCAGCTTATACGGCGGCGGTGATAACACTGACAACAGCGGCGCTATCAAGTACGCGAAAATTTACTACGCAGGCTCTGGCCCAATTGATGGCGGCGACGGTAACGACTTCAACTCTTTACTATTAAACTCTGTTGGTTCAAGCACTGAAATCGATTACATCCATATTCACCAAGGTTACGATGACGGTATCGAATTCTTCGGTGGCGCGGTAGATATCAAGCACATCGTGGTTACTGAAAACCAAGATGACGCAATTGACATAGATGCAGGTTGGCAAGGTAAAGGTCAATTCATCTTCATTACTCACGGTATGGCTGATTACGATGGCGTAATGTCTCCAATGGGTAACCACGGTTTCGAAACTGACGGTAAGAAAGGTTCTACTACAGACCAAGCTCCAGTATCAACGACTCAGTTAGCGAACATTACATTCATTGGTTCTGACCAGCTTTCAGTTCGTGACGGTGACCCTTCACGTGCAGTTAAATTTGATGATGGTATCAAGTCTACTTACTACAACGCTTTATTCATCAAGCCTGACTTAGTACCTAGCGAAGACTCAGACGGTTGTATCGTGTTCTCTGGCGACGGCCAAATCAACGCTTCAGCTAACAGCTTCAACAGCACTGTATTTGCTTGTGCTCAAGACTTCGTAGCGGGTGACACTGCAGTATTTGACGATGCAGACACAGACTCTCCTGGCCAAACGCGTGCACAATGGTTAGCACAAGGTGTTGGTAACGAAAGTGTTGGTGCAATCCCTGTATTACAAGCTGACGGTATCCGTGCGGATAGCGCATCTTTCACGGCAACGCCAGCAACATTACCTGAAGGTATGGACGCTGCTGCATTCATTGGCGCGGTAGACTACACAGACACTTCAAGTGACTGGTACAACTGGGTTAATGCTGCATTAACAGCTGCTGCTAACGACTAATTATAGCGATTAGTTAATTGGGATAGGCGCTAAGCTCAGCATGTGAGTGAGAGCGCCTATCTTATTCGAAAAATAAATAGCAGCATAAGGTATTAGAATGCAATACAAAGTTAACAAAATTGCTTTAGCTGTAGCACTTGCAGCAAGTACTAACTTTGCTATCGCACAAGAGTCAGAAGATAGTGCAATTGAAGAAGTTGTTGTAAAAGCTTCACGTTTGCAAGGTAGTGCAGTAGCGGTAATTGAAGAGCGTAAAAACCAAGCCTTCGTTGCTGATATTTTAGGTGCCGAACAACTATCTAAAACAGGTGACAGTGATGCGGCATCAGCCCTTCGTCGCGTTACCGGTTTAACTCTCGTCGATGGAAAGTTTATCTACGTTCGTGGTCTTGGTGAGCGTTACTCTAGCGCAAGATTAAATGGAGCGTCTGTTCCGAGCCCAGACTTAACACGTAACGTAATACCTCTTGATTTGTTCCCGTCAAGCATCATTGAAAGCTTAGCGGTACAAAAAGCATATTCACCTTCAATGCCAGCGGCATTTGGTGGTGGTGCAATCGATATCCGTACGAAATCAATTCCATCAAACTTCACGGCGAGCTTTGAGCTAGGTATTGGCAAAAACTCTGCTTCAAGCGATGGTTTCACTTATAACAGCAGTCACTCTGGCTTATCGTCAACGCTAAGTGACGCTATTGTTAAATATCGCGGTGATTTCAGTCTTGCTAAGATCATTACAAAAGAGCAAGGCCTAGGAAATGACATCGATGCAGATGGCGCAGAGCTTATTAACCAAGCGCTTTTAAGCGAGCTGGATCGCGACCTTGTGTTAAAAGATGAGTCGCTAGACCCAGATTTAAGTTTCAAGGCAAGCATTGGTAACTCTTTCGAAGAGAATTACTTCGGCGGCACGTTCGGTATCCTTGCGTCTGTTGCATACGACAACAAATGGAAATTCGCTGAGAAAGCAAACAATGTTATTAGCCAAAACGTTTCTGAAGGTTGTAGTGAGAACTTAAACTCTGAAGAAGCAACAGATAACTCGTGTTTTGACGCAACAACAGATTCAGATGTAACAACTGAAGAAGAGCGTATCAACGGTGTTTTAACATTAGGCTACAAGCTAGATGGCCATTCAGTTTCTTACTCTAAGATTTACTTAGAAGACTCTGAAGATGAAACTGAGATTGCTGTTAAGCAGGCCCCAGGCGGCAGTACAATTCGTACGATTTTCGGCACAGGATCTGCCGACCGCTTAATTTCGTTTAACTACGAAGAGCGCTCGCTAGATGTAGATCAGTTTGTTGGTCAACACACGTTTAATGACTACTGGGGCTTAGGCTTCGATTGGCAATACACTGAGTCAGAAGCAAACACTGACATCCCAACAGATGTAGAGTATGTGTTCCGTGATAACTACGACCGTAGCTCCGGTTCATACATTAGCTCTGGCATCACAGGTGACCAAAACCGTGCAACATACTCTTTCGTTGATATGGAAGAGCATGTTAAGTCAGCATCAGGTAACTTAACTTTACCAGTGTATTCTGGTGATTTTGAAATGGAATTCAAAGTAGGTTACGACTTCACTGACAAAGCGAGAAACTACACAACATCTAGCTTTAAAGTGAACAACAACTCAGGTGCCTCAACAACTGTTGGTAACGATGTACTTGGTTTATCTGGCTACTTAACGGATGACTTCATTGCTGATAACAGCATGGGTGTGACGTTCAACGAACCTAGCATTCCTGATGCGGATGATTACATTGCAGCACAGAAAATTGATGCTGGTTACGGTGCGTTTGACGTCTTCTACAAAGGTAAGTGGCGCTTTAGCGGTGGTGTTCGTTACGAAAACTTCCGTCAAGTATCACTTCGTTCATCAAGCTTAATGTTCACTCGTGAAGATTTAGAGCGTTTATATGATGAAGAGACAATTGAAGAAGGTACTATAAACGAAGACGATTTCTACCCAGCATTGTCAATGACGTATGTTGGTGGCGAAGATTACCAAATTCGTTTAGGTTACGGTGAAACAGTTGTTCGCCCAGACTTACGTGAAGTTATTCCTGTATCATACTTTGATCCGTTAACAGACATTCGTACATCTGGCCGTGTTGGCTTAAATTCAAGTAATCTTAAAAACTACGATTTAAGATACGAGAATTACAGCGCTAACGGTGACAACTTCTCTGTGGCGTTATTCTATAAAGATATCGCAGCACCAATTGAAAACATTATGCGAATTGGTGATGAAGACTACAGCCTATCTTTCATCAACGGTGAAGAAGGTGAAGTTTACGGTATTGAAACTGAATGGCTACACGATTTAACTTACCTTGCTGATGGCTTCTTTACTTCAGGTAACATTACCTTGAGTGATTCAGAAGTATCGATTAATCCAGCACTAGCAGGTAACTTAACGAACCCAACGAAACGATTAACAGGTCATTCTAAGTACGTAGTTAACTTACAGTTAAACTACGACTCAGCAGACGGTAATCACAGCGGATCATTAGTTTATAACGTATTCGGCGAGCGCATCATCGCTTCTGGTGTTGCCGACCGTGAAGATGCGTTTGAACAACCGTTCCATTCGTTAGACCTTGTTTATACTTACTATCCATCATTTAGTTCGAAAGTGAAGTTCAAAATTCAGAACATGCTAGGTGAAGATCAAGAAGTATTGCAGTCAGACGTTATCGTGCGTTCAAAAGAGGTAGGTACCACATTTAGCTTGAGCTATACGTACGACTTCGAGTAGATAGTGATTTAGTAAGTCACTCCTTAAATTGACATTAAAAAGGCGGCCTTGGTCGCCTTTTTTGATCTTGTACAAATTACATTAAATACAGAATTAGCGGATGGAAGCGCGCTCACTTTAGCCCTGTGTTTAAGGTACTCCATACACTTCGAAATAATTAATTACACTGTGTAGTTTACTTTTTGTGTCGTTAATAGTAAATTACACTCCATAGTTTACATATGGTGTTGATATGAAAAAGTGGAAAGCCGCACTTATTGCTGTCGTTGTTGGAGGACTTGTTATGACGTCAATTGTTTCAAATGTGAATGCTTCAAATCAGGGAGCTAAACTTGAGAGCAAAAAATTTAAAAATACCGAGATAGAGTATAAGAGCGATTTCGGTGTTATTTGGGATATTATCAAAGAGCGCTTTAGCATAGAGCGAAAGGTGCCTGTGCCAGTAAAAGATATTCCTGTTTTGCCAATGACTTATCAGCAAATAATGGATGCCCCTAACAATTCTGCCGTTAAATTAGGGCATTCATCAATTATGCTGAAACTTGAAGGTCAGATAGTGATGATTGACCCTGTATTTAGCGATCGCGCATCACCGGTTCAATGGGCGGGTCCTAAGCGATTCCACCAGCCGCCAATAGCGACCAAAGATATCCAGCAAATCGATGTTGTTATTATCAGCCATGACCACTACGACCATCTCGATAAAGGTACAATTAAGGCGATTAAAAATAAGGTTGATACCTTTTTAGTACCATTGAATGTCGGCAAACATCTAGTTGACTGGGGAGTGGCAGCAGAGAAAATTGTAGAGTTAGACTGGTGGCAGAGCAAGCAAGTAGGTGGAGTAGAGTTCATCGCGACTCCAACTCAACACTTTTCAGGTCGTGGTTTGTTAGACCGAGACGAAACATTGTGGGCAAGTTGGGTTATCAATAGCCCAGAGTCAAAGATCTTCTTCAGTGGCGATAGTGGCTATTTTGGTGGTTTCAAAGAAATTGGTGAGAAGTTTGGTCCTTTCGACCTTACCTTTATAGAGACTGGAGCATACAACCGTCTATGGAGTGAAATTCACATGATGCCGGAAGAAAGTGTGCAAGCGCATCTTGACCTGCAAGGTAAAGTGATGGTGCCAATTCACAATTCTACTTTTGACTTGGCAATGCATGACTGGTTTGAGCCGCTAGATAGAGTGAGTGAACTTTCTCGTCAGCAGCAGGTAACACTGTCGACACCAATTGTTGGTGAGTTTGTTGATGTGCTTAATGCACCGGCGGAAAATACCTGGTGGTTAGCAATCAAATAACGATACAGAGGCTTTTTTTAGCCTCTAAAGCATACGCTAGTCAGCTGCCTAGCGTATGCCAATGTTAGAATTAATATGTGTAATCTACAATGCAGTTTTACCATTGGCTGTGTTTGGTTGACGAGTCGAATTAACTGCCAACATGCTGTTGGCAAGAATCCTGTAATGTTTTTAAATCGTTAGGCTCAACGTCTTTGAGTTGGTCTTTCAAATCTACATTACTTAGGAATTTGAAAAAGCCGTCCTGACGTTCAGTTTGTAAGAACACGTCGACAGTTAATTCTCGCTCTGGTAATGGATTAGGCAAACAAAAATTGTCTAAGCCGAGTGAAAAATAACCTTGCCCCTTTTTATCTTCTGTTTTGTGTTTGCTAATCAAAAATTGGTTTTGTCGAAACTTCTTCGCATCACTTTCGTTCAATGAAAGTACAGTAACGTATTCGTTTGTGGCAATGTCGGTAAATAGTGATTGAGCGATAGCTGATTGATAATCAATATTTACGTCAAATTCGTCGTTTATATCGATAGTGCCATCGTCGCTTTGGTAGCCAAACTTGATCTTAACTGTGCCGTCATTCACCTTGATCACTTTATCCGTTTTTATCGCTACTTTAATTTGCGCGGGATCTGCCGATAGGGGATCAACTTTACTTAATTTGTACATGCCAACGAGTGAAACTGAGCTACAACTTATCAGTGCAAATGAGAGTAATATTGCACTCAAAAATCGTGGTGTTTGCTTTAACATCCTGTTCATAAAATCTGCCTTTTTGGTCAAGTTTTTAACGAAATAATTTGTGTTTTAGAGTCAAGTTCAAATCAATGGTTCCTGTAACTAACTAAAAATATTAACAAATAATTTTCAATACGTTTTTATGACACTAATTTGATGGTGGTAAAAAAAACGTCACGTTTCTGTAATTTAATAAAGTTGAAATATCGCAGAAACATAAATGTCATATTTTGCGCCTAAAATTCTCCCATCGTTTAAATGCATTATGAAATTTTTCTGTCACATACAGGAAAGTTCTTTTTTTTAATTACTTAAGGTTTACTTATGAAATTGTCAAAACTGGCGCAAGCTAGCCTATTTGTAGGTATCTCGTCTTTAGGAATGACGGGGCTTGCGTCTAGCGCTATAGCTGCTGACGCTCAACAGCTTGATAAAGTTGTTCAAGCAGGTCAAGAGATCAACCAGTCGGCGGGAAAATCACAACAAAAAATCGACAAAATCGCTGATCAAATTCAAAGCAAGCTTCAACAGTTTAAATCTGTTAATAAAGAAATTGACGGTTTGCAGGTCTACAATGGCCAAATGCAAAAGCAAATTGACAACCAAATGTCAGAGCTTAGCCAGTTAGCAGCGTCAATGGAGCAAGTTAGCATCATTGAACGTCAAATCTCACCGTTAATGGCGCGTATGATTGATACGCTTGACGCATTTATTTCATTAGATGTTCCTTTCCTTCCAGAAGAGCGTAGCGATCGCATTGCAAAACTTAAGGCATTGATGGAGCGCGCAGATGTTGCAGCTTCAGAGAAGTTCCGCCGCGTAATGGAAGCTTACCAAATTGAAGTGGACTACGGTCGCACAATTGAAGCATACAGCGACTTGCTTAGCCTAGACGGCAAAGAAATGGACGTTGATTTCTTGCGTATTGGTCGTGTTGCATTTATCTACCAAACTCGTGACGGCTCACGCATGGGCTTATGGAATAACGAAAAGGGTGCTTGGGATGACTTAGATGCTGGCTACCGTACCGACATCAACAAAGCACTTCGCATTGCGCGCAAACAACTAGCACCTGACTTAGTTGTTGTACCTGTCAACGTATCAGAATAACTTAAGGTTGTTGTTCACAATGAAAACTATCAAAAAACAAATTTCTACGTTTTTAGCAGCTGTTACGCTTTCTTCGACTGCTGTAATCGCTGGCGCAGCTAATGCACAAGAAGCCGCTAACTTAGACGAGCTTTTAAACCAGTTAGCGCAAGGTAAAGTTGCACAAACTCAACAGAACAAGCAACGTGAAGCAGATTTCGTTGCACGTAAGTCAGAGCAAGATCGTTTATTAGCTGATGCAGTTAACGAACGTGACGGTCAGATTAAGCTAAGTACGGAATTAGAAGCGGCATTTCAACAAAACGAAATCTCGTTAGCTAACCGCCAAGAAGCATTGAACAAGCGTTTAGGCGAATTAAAAGAGCTTTTCGGTGTACTTCAGCAAGTCGCTGGCGATACTAAGAGCAAGTTCCAAAACTCTGTAGTGTCGGCACAAATTCCTGGTCGTGAAGCGTTCTTAGACGAGTTTGCACAATCAATGGGTTCTTCTTCAAAGCTTGCATCAATTGAAGAAATTGAAAAGATTTGGTTTGAATTACAACGCGAAATGACTGAGAGCGGCAAAGTAACTCGCTTTGAGCGTGAAGTTGTTTTAGCTGATGGCTCAAAACAAAACGCAACCGTAACACGCGTTGGTAACTTCAACTTAGTGGCTAACGGCAAATACTTAGAATTTATCAGTGAGACAGGTAGTGTTGCTGAGCTAATTCGTCAACCATCAGGCCGTTACTTAAACACCGCTGGTGATATGACAAATGCTAGCAATGCACAAGTTGCGTTTGCTTTAGACCCAACAGGTGGCTCTATCCTAAGCCTATTAGTTCAAGCGCCAGATACACAAGAGCGTGTTGACCAAGGTGGTCCGGTTGGTTATGTAATTCTAGCAATTGGTTTGATTGGTCTATTAATTGCCATCGAGCGCTTCATTGCACTATTTATCATCGGAAACAAGGTTAACCGTCAGCTTAAATCTGCTACGCCTTCTAACGATAACCCATTAGGTCGTGTATTAATGGCGAAAGAAGAGTTCAAAACAGCAGATATCGAAACACTTGAGTTAAAACTGTCTGAGCGTATTTTGAAAGAAGTACCACAGTTAACATCTCGTTTAACCATGATCAAAATCATCTCTGTTGTCGCACCGCTTATCGGTCTATTAGGTACAGTTACCGGTATGATTAACACGTTCCAAGCGATTACCTTATTTGGTACAGGTGACCCTAAACTGATGGCTGGTGGTATTTCTCAAGCGCTTGTAACAACAGTTCTTGGTCTAGTAGTTGCGATTCCAATGGTATTTATCTCTACCATCTTAACTACGCGCAGCCGCGGCATTATCAACGTGTTACAACAGCAGAGCGCTGGCATTGTAGCCGAGCGTGCTGAACAAGGAGCTTAATCATGGTTTTATTCATCGACATGATGAATAGCATCAGGGAGTTCCTCGATACCGGCGGTCCAGTATTGACCGTGATCGCCGGCATCATATGCCTTATGTGGTTACTGATTTTCGAACGTTTAGTGTTTTTCTTAAAAACCTACAACGGCTTAAAGCAATCAGTAATTGCAGACTGGAATGCAAGAGCTGACAAAAGCTCTTGGAATGCTGAGCAAATTCGCATCGCGCAAGTATCGCGTTTGACGGAAATGCTTAACCACAATGTCGCTTTGATTCAAAGCCTGGTGGTGTTATGTCCTCTGCTTGGTCTACTTGGTACGGTTACCGGTATGATTCAAGTGTTTGACGTAATGGCGATTTCTGGTAGCGGTAACGCTCGCTCGATGGCTTCAGGTGTATCACGTGCCACTATCCCAACGATGGCAGGTATGGTGGGCTCACTTTCAGGTGTTTTCCTTGTGACTTATTTTCAGCGCAAAACGAAACGCCGTACTGAGCAATTAGAAGATTCACTAGTGATGCATTAATTCGTTAGTCGCCAGATGACGCTACTGTTTTTACCTACAAAAGCGCCACTGGCAAATAACGAGATTAACACAAGAAATTAGAAAATATTCAATGAGGAAAGCGACATGCGTTCTCAATTAGCAAAAGTTTTACAAGAGCAAGAAGAAGCAGAAGAAATTAATATGACGCCAATGTTGGACGTTGTTTTCATCCTGCTTATCTTCTTCATAGTTACCGCTTCGTTTGTTAAAGAAGCTGGTATTGAAGTTAACCGTCCGGAAGCGGCAACAGCGGTTAAGAAAGAGCGAGCAAACATCTTAGTGGCAATAAGCGACAAAGGTGAGATTTGGATTAATAAACGTCGCGTTGATGTTAGAGCAGTACAAGCAAACATCGAGCGTTTAAAAGCAGAAAACCCGCAAGGGACTGTTGTTATTCAAGCAGACAAAAAAGCAACGACAGACACGTTAATCAAAGTGATGGACTCAGCACGCGCTGCGGGTGTATTTGATGTGTCAATTGCTGCACAAGAGGGTTAGCAATGACAGCTACGGTAGCACCTAATCCAATTTCTCGCTACGGTTTGGCCTTAGCACTAGCGGTTAGTGTCACCTTTGTATTGCTTTGGGGCATGCAAATGTTGATCACCGGTGGTAAAGATGCATTAACAGAGCCGCCGCGTGGAAACGTTCTCGACTTTATTCGTTTAAAGCCAGAAGAAACGGTACAGAAAAAAGAACGTAAACCACAAAAACCACCTAAGCCACAAACGCCACCACCGCCGATGCAGCAACCACAAATGCAGCAGGCAAACCCAAATGCTGATGCAGTAAGCACATCATTTACGGCTGACATTGCTGCTGATACAGGTTTAGCTGGTGGTTTGAGCCTAGACAGTGGTGACGGTGATTACTTACCCATTGTGAAAGTAGCACCTATTTACCCACGTCGTGCTCAATCGCGCGGTATTGAAGGCTATGTAATTGTTGAGTTCACCGTGACAAAAAATGGCTCTGTTCGCGACCCTATTGTTGTAGAAGCGCAACCTGAGAATATCTTTAATCGCGCAGCGCTTGATGCGGCACTTAAGTTTAAATACAAGCCACGAGTTGTTGACGGCGAAGCGACCGAAGTTGCTGGCGTTCAAAACAAAATTACATTCGAAATTGACGGCTAGAGCATATTTGAGGCGTAAATGATGAAAACTAAATTTATTATCTCTCTCATTGCTGCAGCAACGCTCTACAGCGCACCAGCGGTGTTTGGCGATGTAACAGGTGCAGCTGCCAATGCAGCTGAGCCTGCTAAGCGTGAATCTAAGCGCGTGCCAGCGATGCGAAATCGCGTTTATTCGCAGCTAGCTAGAGCACAACAGTTAGCAGATGCTGGCGATAAAGCGGCAGGCTTTGAAGTGCTTAACGATGTGAAAGAGCGTATTAACCAGTTAAACAGCTATGAGAAAGCAATGCTGTGGAACTTCTTTGGTTTTATGCACTACGGCAACGATGATATTGCCAATGCAATTACAAGCTTTGAAAACGTAATTGCGCAGGAAGCAATTCCTGATTCGCTTTACCTTTCTACTGTCTTCTCTCTTGCACAGTTAGCGATGCAACAGCAAGACTATGAAAAAGCACTGGGCTTTTTAAAGCAGTGGCAAGCAAACAATGAAAAGGAACTACAGAGTAGCCAGCACATCATGTTTGCGCAGGTTTACTATCAAGATAAGAAGTATGCTGACGCATTGACGCACATTAACGCTGCTATTGATTTGTCAAAAGCTAAACAAGAGACACCAAAAGAGAACTGGTTGATTCTGCAACGCGCAGCATATTATGAGCTAAAACAGCCAGAGAAAGTCACAGAAGTGATGGAAGAGCTTGTTCGCCTTTACCAAAAACCTGAGTACTGGATTCAACTTGCTGGTATGTACGGTGAAATCGGTGAAGAGAAAAAGCAACTAGGTGCAATGGAAACAGCATGGCAGGCCGGATTTGTGACAAAATCGACGGATATCATTATGCTGGCTCAACTCTATTTGTTTAACCAACTGCCATACAAAGCAGCGAAGTTATTGGATGACTCTATTGCCAAAGGTATTGTTGTTGCTGATGAAAAACGCATTCAGTTAATGGCTCAAGCCTATGTGATGGCCAAGGAAGACGAAAAAGCGATCCCTGTGTTGATCAAAGGTACTGAGATTGCAGAAGACGGCAAATTTGATGAGCAGCTTGCACAAGCATACTTAAATACAGAACGCTGGAAGTTATCTATCGATTCTGCCAACGCTGCAATTACGCGTGGTGGCTTGGATAATGAGGGTAACATGCACTTAGCGTTAGGTATGTCTTATTTCAATTTAGGTGAGTTCGACAAAGCGTTAGGTGCTTTTGATAATGCATTGGCATTTAAGAAAGTAGCTAAAACAGCAAAACAATGGTCTTCTTACGTTAAGAAAGAAAAAGAGCACCAAGCACGATTAGCGATGAATTAGTGTTGATCTTTCATAAGTGCTTCCGTCTTGGGCTAGTTTGAACAAGACTCGCTTATTATTAGAAAAGCCGCTTTATGCGGCTTTTTTTATATGTTTCTATTAACACTTATCTTCTTTGGACAAGGAATAAAGTTACTCTGCTGTTGAATAATATAGTGACGACCCAATAAATCATTTTATAGCAGCAGAAAACAAGGAAAGTAGCAGTATGATAAAGTTTAATGTTTTTGGCAGAACAATGTCTGTCCTTAAAATCAATAATGAGTGGCAATTATTTAATGAGCCAGACATTGGTATTCGTTCACGTGTTTATGATGTTGTTATACCTGCTGAGCTTAGCGAAGAAGAATTGCTCATCTATTTAGACGATATCTATCACGAATTGGCTACAGAAAAGCGTCCTAGTGTAATACGACAATAAAGGCTTGATATCTCTACTCACATGTTGGATGTTCACTTTAATAAAAAAGCATGGTCATTTGACTATTACTTGTTGCTTTTCGCTTTTCTCTCAGTTACTGGGTTTATCTTTCTAAAATACGTCGCATTGCAATTTGGTAGCGACTCTCTAGAGCAGTACTCTCAATTTATTCCAAAGGGATTAGACTGGCCATGGTGGCATCAGCTGTTGTTACTCTTTTACGCAGCAATTGTTGCTCTTTGCTACCGTTTGCTTATTCATTCTTCCTGCTCTAGAGGAGAAAGGGATGTTCAACGGTTTGGTTTTACGACAAAGCAAAATCGAGGTAGCCATACCTTTGCCTTTAAGGTCTTACTTTTACTTCTGGCCTATCGTTTTGTTTTCGCGAGCCTCTTAGGTGGAGATGATGGCTCGACAGATATTGAAGAATTGCTGTTTGTTTTTCTAAGTTACGGTGTTGTCGCTGAGTTATTCTTTCATGGCATCTTGTTGGCGGCTTGTAGTTCGGCAATCAATTCACCGAAAATCTCGGTAAGCAATGTTAAGCTTGGTGGGGCAGAACTGCTAGTTATTGTTCTGTTTAGCGTGAGCCTGAGTATTTCCTATTTTAATGGGGTAGCGCACCTTCATGTACATGCTCTTGTCACAACAGGCGTCATGGGCATCTGTCTTTTGTGGTTGCGACTAAAAACCGGAAGTTTGCTCTATCCAATAGGGGTCCATAGTGTTGTTGTTCTTTTTGCTCAGCTACTTTAATTAGTGCTTATCTCGACTTATTTATCTATTTACCTGTTTGTCTACTTGCCTAAGTTTCTCAATATTTAGAGTCCTTATAGTTTTTTTTGTAATTTAATTACCTGTTCTGCTGGTAGGTAGAATTGTAGGTTGTTTAACGCTTCCTTATTAGTGGGACTTCTATTTTTATCTTTGTTAAGTCTTTGTTTAAAAAGGGGGTAGGTGTTTTGTTTGGTTGGCCTTCAAAATATAAGTACACACTTTTTACTAGCGCTTTTTCATAAAAAATTAGTCTTTATGTAATAAAAATACAGATAATTATGCGATTTTTAAATGAAACCATAAATAATGTAATTAAATTACATTATTTATTTACATTAGAGTTTAGACTCTATATACTAAAAACCAATCGAGATTTGTTTGTTTTTGGTTCATTACTGAGGTGGTTTTATGAAAAATGTATTAGTTGCTTTATTGACATTCGCTGTTTCTGCTGGCGCTTCAGCGAATATTTCAAATGTTGAATTTAGAGCATTAGATCAATCTGCAGAAACACAAATGTGTGTTGCAGCAGCGCAAGGCGGCATGCCTGCAGCTAAAGCAGTTGCTACTGAACTTGGTATTAAGTTCAACGAAGTAAAGCGTTCAACATTCTGTAATGACCAAGGACTAGTGCGTTTTGCATCTAAGTTCACTGCTAAAACTGAAACAATTGAAAAAGTTTCAGTAGCTAAGCGATACGTTACTGCCGATAACAGCCAAGCGAGCGAAATTTGTAAGTACGCTGTAGATAACGGTTTAAGCAAAGCATCAGTGCGTTTCAATGTGAAAGACGTGTACTGTAACGGCGAATATATTTCTCGCTTTGTTAAAAAGCAAAGAGGTTAATCACCTCGTTAAGAATTTTAAGCTCTCCCCCCAACACTTGAGCTTTCTGAGCCTCGCATTTTGCGGGGCTTTTTTTTAGTTGCTACATGCCTCATTAGTTTCTACTAAATGCAGATACTTTCTTTATAAGAAAGGAAGACTTTATATTTAATAGAATTCTAGTCTATGCAAATCCTTTTCAATCAAATAACTTTCCCTCAATCGATCGGTTTTTTACAAGATAGGTAGGGTATAGATTTATACATGCATTGTTAGTTTATAGAGATTCTATTGTTTACAACAAAGCTATGAGTTAATAATTGCAGCGAAAATACGCTCAGGAGAAGTTTAGTATAGCGTTAACTCTTAGCGTAACAGATAGTCATGGCATGTTACCCTCGTAGCTAGTGAATTTTAATAATGAATTGTTTATGAGCTATTAATTCACCAACTAATACCTTATTTACCTTATTGAATTGTGAAAAGTGGTGTACCAGTGATGGTTTTAGCATCAAGTTGCTTGCACCAAATGAGTGATAAAAAAAGATGATTTTTTTATTAAAAAACCATTGCAAAATGAGAGCTCATTATTTTTGGGGGGTTGGCTATGTTATCCACAGAAAATGTGGAAAGTTGAATAAATGAAATGCCTGTGGATAAGTTTGTGGTTAAAGTTCGCTAGACGAGGAAATAAATATGCTAGCTTTAACTACATGTAAAAATGATCAGTACTTTGTTTAATCATGAATCAAGAATATTATTTTTTAGTACCGTGGGATCCTATTAGTGCAACTAAACCAACGAGGGCGCTCGTTTACTGATTAAAAAACGCCCTGTAGCCCTTTATATATCTAGCGTTTGCTTTTTCATCAGTTCGGGTAGAATACGAACAGTTTTAATCATGTTGTCGCTAATGTCTACGATCTCAACGGGATATTCTGCGATCTTTAAGCTTAACTTTGCTTGTGGAATGTCTTCTAAATGCTCCACTATTAACCCACTAAGTGTTTTAGGGCCATCTGTGGGTAAATGCCAATCCATTTCCTTATTTATGTCTCGAATGGTAGCACTTCCGTCAATTAGGTAGCTGCCATCTGGCTGCTTGTGGACTTCTTCAGAAGGGGTTGGAGTCATCGTTGTTGTAAAGTCGCCGACAATCTCTTCTAGGATGTCTTCGAGCGTTACAAGACCTTGTATGTCACCATATTCGTCTACAACTAATCCTAAACGTTCTTTTGCGTGTTGGAACTTCAATAATTGCACATTAAGTGGCGTTCCTTCCGGGATAAAATAAAGCTCGCGAGTTGCACGCAATAAGGTTGCTTTAGTGAACTGGCTTTTTGATAATAGGCGTAATGCATCACGCATATGCACATAACCTACTACGTCATCGATATTATCGCGATATAAAAGGACACGAGTGTGATTAGATTGCGTTAATTGCTTTTGAATACGTTTCCAGTCTTGATTGATATCGATACCCACAAGCTCACTACGGGGAATCATGATGTCTTCAACAGTAACGTTTTCTAAATCAAGAATACCCACCAACATGTTTTGGTCACGCTCCGGCAAAAGCGCGCTTGATTCATTTACAACAGTTTTTAATTCTTCTGTACTTAAGCTATGTTGTTCTCGTTGTTCAGAGCTAATTCTTAATAAGCTCAAGAAACCATTCGTAATAAAGTTAACGAATACAACGACAGGGTAAAGCACCTTTAAAAGCAGCGCTAAGATTACTGAACTTGGAAACGCGACTTTCTCTGGATAAAGTGCGGCTAATGTCTTTGGTGTTACTTCTGCAAAAATCAAAACGACTAACGTCAGGGCAAAGGTCGCATATACAACGCCAACGTCACCGAATAGTCGAATACCAATAATGGTGGCGATTGCTGAGGCGGCAATATTGACGAGGTTATTACCAATAAGTATGAGTCCGATAAGTCGATCTGGGCGTTCGAGTAGCTTACTAACTCGCTTTGCGCCTCGATGCTTTTGCTTTTCTAAATGCCTTAATCGGTAACGATTAAGCGACATCATGCCGGTTTCTGAACCTGAAAAGTAGGCAGAAATGAAAAGAAGTATGCCAAGCATTATAAACAGCATACTGGTTGAAATGTTGTCCAAAAAGGGTGTCCTATGTAGCTAAACACGTAGGTTCAGACTTTTTCATCTGAACCCAATATGGTTATACCTTAAAAACTAGTTGATGAGAAATTCTTTCACAAAACGGCTGCCAAAATATGACAATGTGAGAATAAATGTCGCTAAAACGGTTAAAGATAGCACACGATGGCCACGCCACCCTTGCTTATAATGTCCCCAAAGTATGGTGACATAGATTGCTAATGCAATTAATGATAAGACGGTTTTGTGGGCGTTATCCTTGTTGAATAATCCTTCTAAAAATATAAAGCCAGATATCTCAGTAGCGATAAGCGCCATGGTACCAATAGCTAAAATAAAGAAGAGTTGCTGCTCGACCAGCATCAACGGTGGTAAATGATTCACTGCTGCCAGGTTTTTACTCTTAAGCTTCATATTAATATACGCGACTTGAAAGCTGTAAAGGCAGCCAATTACTAACACACAGTACGCTATCAGTGACAAGGTGATATGCGTTATAACAGCGCCTTTAGATATTGCTAGCGGCGCGTGTGCCACATCAGGCATCATTAATGTGACTAATAGCCAAATACCAGCAAAACCGTAGGCTGCTGGTTGTAATAAATTTAATTTATTCTTAATGGCAACGGCCGAAATAAGTAAAGTGATGATAAGAGTCACAAAGGTCACTACATTCGGTAAGCTAAAGTTAATACCTTCTGCATCGAATAGCTGCGTGGTGGTGACTAATGTGTGAGGCACTATGGCAAAGCAAGCCAATAACAAAACGCTGACGTGGTTTGGTCCAGTGCTGTGAAATAATCGACTTAAAACAGATGCCGTTGCAGCAAAGTAGCAAATCGCCGCAAATACGGTGCTAATGTTAATAAACTCCACTACTTATCCTGTATAAAAGAGTATAAAAATAGAAAACTACGTCAGTTTATCAGATTTGTTTTTCTACGCCATGACCTAGTTCAGTATTTATTAACAATTTATTGCGTAAAGGTTTTATCGCGCAAAAAGCCAAGATGAGCGCTGTACTAACGCTCAACCAATACGGTACTAGTTCATGGCTATGCTGCATTTGGTCGGCGACACTGATACCAAAATGGTTAACCAGGAAGTCTAATAACATGCCAAATCCAATAGCACTGAAACTAACGCCAAGCAAATAGCGGATTAATACACTTGTCCCCATCTCATTTTTGATGACGCCTAGTGTCGAAATGTTAGTGGCAGGGCCAGCCATCATAAAAACTAAGGCTGTGCCTGGAGATATGCCAGCCATGATAAATCCAGCTGCGACCGGCGTTGAGGCTGTCGCGCAAATATACATAGGGATAGAAATTAAGATCATAATCAACATGGCGCCTATCCCACTGCCATATTGAATTAACATTTCAGTGGGGATGAATGTTTTGACTATGGTTGCGAATATTAAGCCAACCATAAGCCATTTAATTAGGTCGTCAATGAGTTGTGTCAGTGCATACTTAACACCAAAAACAGTTTTACTGATCAGTTGTTGTGTTTTTGAATCAGCATTGGCTTTATCGTCATTATTAGTTTTGCTGGCACAGCAACTCGTTTTTGTTTCTATAGACTCGGGTTGAGGCTCGGATTGCCCATTTGCTTGGTTCGCAGTAATAGAAGTTTTGCTAGCGCAACAGCTTGTAGTTTGAGAGCTTTCCGATGGAGTTTGAACCTTTGCGGTTTTCACCAGAACTCCAGTGGTGATTGCTGAGCTGATGGCGGCAAACGGCCTAAAAATTGCGAATATTGGGCCTAACATCGCATAGGACACTGAAATTGAATCGACACCAGTTTCCGGTGTTGCCACTAAAAATGAAGAAGTAGCGGGTGCAGATGCGCCACTGCGTCTTAACTCGGTAGCGACAGGAATAACACCACACGAACACAGGGGAAGAGGGGCGCCGATAAATGCCGCTTTAACTATTGCACCATTACCTTTACCCAAATGTTGAGAAAGTAAATTCGCAGGCAGCCACGCTTTCATTAGACCTGCAATGAGTAAGCCTAATAACAACCAAGGACTAGCATCGAGTGTTAGCAACCAAAAATTAGTGATAAATAAACTTGCAGTTTCCACTTAAACCCCAATATCGGTGATTAATACCAATAATTAATGTAATTGGTATGACATTGCTAGACTATCATATTTGACTAAGTGAGTGTCGCTTTCGCTTGGTTTTTGCTCAATTGTTATCAGCTTATTTTAATTGAGCGCTGAAAGAGTATAATAGCCCGCAGTTTTATCGACCCAGTGTAATTTGAGACGTCCATGTTCGAGAACCTATCAGATCGTTTAACCAAAACGCTTAAAAATATTAGCGGCAGAGGCCGACTAACCGAAGAAAATATCAAAGACACCTTGCGTGAAGTGCGCATGGCGTTATTAGAGGCCGATGTTGCGTTACCTGTTATTCGTGAATTTATTACTAAGGTAAAAGAACGCGCTGTTGGGCAGGAAGTTTCTAAAAGCCTTACACCGGGCCAAGTATTCGTAAAAATTGTCCGTACCGAACTTGAATCTGCAATGGGTGAAGTGAATGAAGCGCTTGACCTCAAAGCGGCGCCACCAGCGGTTGTTTTGATGGCAGGTTTGCAAGGTGCGGGTAAAACAACCTCAGTTGCAAAGCTATCTAAGTTTCTAAAAGACAGAGAAAAGAAAAAAGTACTTGTGGTAAGTGCTGATGTATATCGCCCAGCGGCGATCAAGCAGCTAGAGACATTAGCAAGTGAAGTTGGTGTAGAGTTCTTCCCAAGTACAATTGAACAAAAACCACTTGATATCGCCAATGCTGCTATCGACCATGCCAAGAAGAATTTCTTTGATGTATTGATTGTCGATACTGCAGGTCGCTTGCATGTCGATGAAGATATGATGGGTGAAATTCAAGAGCTTCACAAAGCAATTAACCCAGTAGAAACCCTATTCACTGTTGATGCTATGACAGGTCAAGATGCTGCTAACACAGCAAAAGCCTTCAATGATGCATTGCCTTTGACAGGTGTTGTTCTTACCAAAACTGATGGCGATGCACGCGGTGGTGCGGCGCTTTCTATTCGTCATATTACTGGTAAGCCGATCAAATTTATTGGTGTTGGTGAGAAAACAGATGCTTTAGAACCTTTCCACCCAGATCGTATCGCATCGCGAATTTTGGGCATGGGTGACGTATTGTCGCTTATCGAAGAAGTTGAACAGAAAGTCGATAAAAAGAAAGCGGAAAAGTTAGCGAAGAAAGTTAAATCGGGTAAGGGCTTTGACCTAGAAGACTTCCGAGAGCAGCTCGTTCAAATGAAGAACATGGGCGGCATGATGGGATTGATGGATAAACTTCCTGGCATGGGCAACATGTCTGATCAAATCAAAGACCAAATGGACGATAAGTTAACAGTCCGTATGGAAGCGATTATTAATTCGATGACACCAGCGGAACGAGAACGCCCTGACATTATTAAAGGTTCACGCAAACGTCGTATCGCTGCGGGTTCTGGCACACAAATTCAAGATGTTAATAAGTTACTGAAGCAATTTACACAGATGCAGAAGATGATGAAGAAGATGTCTGGTAAAGGTGGTATGCAGAAAATGATGCGTAGCATGAAAGGTATGATGCCTCCGGGAGGCATGGGCGGCTTTGGTGGCGGTGGCGGTATGTTTGGCCGTTAGTCGTACTTGTTGATGTGTTAACTAGTCTTAAAAATGCAGCTCTTTGGGCTGCATTTTTGTTTTTAAAAGATGGCAACATTGATGGGCATGTTAGTGAGAGCTCACTGTTGGTTCTTGCTGCTTAAATTAGGCAGCAGCTATTATCACGATAAACTGGCCGACTCTAGCAATATGCCTCTCTGTTTCTGTGATTGAAAAAGAGGAACTATGGAAACTGTAATTCTTACTTTGGCGTTTATCGCTCTCTTGTTCGTAATTTTTGAAGAAGTCATTCATGTAAATAAAGCGGAAACCACACTTTTCATCGGTACTTTGTGTTGGATACTTGCTTACTTTTTTCCTGTACATCATGAGTCTGCAACCGAAATATCATTCTATTTCAATGAGAACTTACTTGAGATAGCGACGCTCTGGTTATTCTTAACCGCAGCGATGACCTTTGTTGCTTACCTAAACAGCAAAGGATTTATTGCAAACCTCGTTCAGCATTTATTGCCATCACATATGGGCGAACGAAAATTTATGCTGCTCATCGGGTTGTTTGCCTTCATCTTTAGTTCCTTTGCTGACAACGTGACAGCAACCTTGGTATCGGTGGCTGTTATCGCCTCACTTGATGTGCCAGCAAAACAACGATTGAAGTTTGCTACTTTGATAATTTTTGCGGTTAATAGTGGTGGGGTTTCATTGATTACAGGTGATGTCACAACCTTGATGATTTTCTTAGCGGGTAAGGTCAGTATTACCGATTTATTGTACTTGGTTCTCCCGTCTTTAACGGCCGTTATTGTGCTAGCCCTTTTACTGTCATGGAATCTAAATGGGGAGTTGCAGTTCGATAACTCTCCTAAGCCAGTCGATAGCCACGATAAAATCATCGCGCTTGTTTTCATTAGTACCATAATCGCGACCTTACTGGGCAACGCCATATTTAATATTCCACCAGTGCTTACCTTTTTGTTCGGACTGAGCTGTATGTTCTTAGTTGGCAAATACCTAGGGCGAGAGCACGATGAGGATTTGCTCCACTATATAAGAGAGATTGAGTTCGATACATTACTGTTCTTTTTAGGGGTATTACTTATCGTTGGTATGCTCAAAGAAATCGGCGTACTCACACAGTTAACCGAGATTTATCGCCTAATGGATACCAGCTTCGCTAATTATTGCTTAGGAATGCTGTCAGCCATTTTAGATAATGTGCCTTTAACGGCAGCGTTATTGAAAGCAGAAATTTCGATGAACACACCCAACTGGCTAGCATTAACTTATGCGACAGGCGTTGGCGGCTCGCTGCTGGTTATTGGCTCTGCGGCAGGAATTATCGCGATGAGTAAGATGAAGGAACTCAGCTTTATTAGCTATCTAAGCATGGCGGGTTATTTACTCATTGCTTATTCGGTTGGTTATTGGTTGAGTTACTGGGTAGCAAACTACGCTTTTGCTACCTAATGTGGTCGCCAATTAGGTCTTTACCGATGAAGTGCTATAGTTAACACTAACGACTAGGACGAAGTGAGGTGGACTTAAGCTATGGTAGAAAAAGAAATTCTAAGCCAAGCAGACCTTGATAGCTTGTTGCACATTAATGAATTTATCGAGCAGAAAAAGAGTGACTCTCTGGTCAGCGAAATAAAGCAAGCCATATTAGATTCGGGCAAGTTGGAGCTTAAACAATGGCAGGCGTTAAGAGAGCACATCGCAGAAATTGAAGAATTAACTCCGCATATAGAACTTATCATTTCCTTAAAGAAGGAAAGTGCAAAACGTTAAGTAATGGCTCTACACCTGTTTTCGGTGGTTTACTGCCACCGAGACCGTCTTTCACCGTTAGAGATATTACTTGCAATATCAGTCAAAAAGCGTAGAATACGCGAGCTTTTCTGTCCGTAATGAATTGTCAGTTGGTCAGAAAGTGTCTGGAAAATTCGTTTAACATTAAATATATAGAGGACGGTATGGTTACCATTCGTTTAGCTCGTGGTGGCGCGAAGAAGCGTCCATTCTATCAGATTGTTGTTGCAGACAGCCGTAATTCTCGCGATGGTCGTTTCATCGAGAAAATTGGTTTCTTCAACCCAACAGCACAAGGTCAAGCTGAGAAATTACGCTTAGACCTAGACCGCATCAACCACTGGGTTGGTCAAGGCGCTGGTTTATCTGATCGTGTGGCTAAGTTAGTTAAAGACGCGCAAGCGGCTGCTTAATTAATTTAGTAAGTTTGAGGAAATTTGGTGAGTAATATGGACGAAAAAGTCCTCCTAGGTAAAGTAGGCGCAGTTTACGGCATCAAGGGTTGGGTGAAAATCCACGCGTTTACTGAAGATCCACAAGCAATTTTTGACTATTCACCTTGGTCATTAAAATTAGGTGGCAAAGAACAATCAGTAGAAATTATTGATTGGCGCAAACATAACAATAGCTTAATCGCTAAGATTGAGGGTGTTGATGACAGAGACCAAGCTCAGAGTTTGGTTAGCTCAGAAATATTTGTTGATGAAGGTCTGCTTCCTGAACTGCCTGAAGGTGAGTTCTACTGGCGTGATTTAATCGGCATGAGTGTTGTGACAGACAAAGGTTACGACCTTGGTCAGGTGACCGATATTATGGAAACCGGCGCTAACGATGTATTGGTTGTAAAAGCGAACCGCAATGATGGTTTTGGGAAAAAGGAAAGGTTAGTTCCTTACATTTTCGACCAAGTAATTGTTTCGGTAAGCAATGAAGAGAAACAAATTTGTGTTGACTGGGACCCAGGTTTTTAAACTGTGACGAGCAGCAAAATGTGGATAGGGGTGATAAGCCTTTTTCCTGAAATGTTTGATGCCATTACAGAATACGGGGTGACAGGCCGAGCGATTCGTAAAGGTTTGATTGAGTTTCACAAGTGGAACCCAAGAGACTTTACCCATGATAAGCATCGCACTGTGGACGACCGACCTTATGGCGGCGGACCTGGCATGCTAATGATGGTACAACCGCTACGTGATGCGATTCATGCTGCAAAAGCGAAAGCGATTGCAGAAGGGCGCTCACCAAAGGTGATTTATTTATCACCGCAGGGCCGAAAGTTGGACCAAGTTGGTGTAAGTGAACTTGCACAAGACGACTGCTTAATATTTGTAGCAGGCCGTTACGAAGGAATAGACGAGCGGATCATTGAGTCAGATGTTGATGAAGAATGGTCAGTTGGTGATTACATTTTAAGTGGCGGTGAACTGCCAGCGATGAATGTAATTGACGCGGTAGCGCGTTTTGTTCCGGGAGTGCTAGGACATGAACAATCGGCAGAGCAAGATTCTTTCTCTGACGGTTTATTAGATTGTCCACACTATACAAGACCAGAAGTATTAGATGCTAATTCTCCGCAAGAGAAGTCGGTACCGAAAGTGTTGTTAAGTGGTAATCACGAACACATAAGACAATGGCGACAACTTCAGTCACTTGAGAGAACGTGGCTCAGGCGACCAGAACTTTTAACTGACCTAGCTCTGACGGCAGAGCAGGCTGAGATGCTTGAAACTGTTATTAACAAACACAAGCAAAAAGCCACTGACCGTGAATCCTAGGAAGAGGTAATTATGAGTAACATTATTAAAGCTCTTGAACAAGAGCAAATGAAAACTGATGTACCTGCGTTCGCGCAAGGTGACACAGTTGTTGTACAAGTAAAAGTTAAAGAAGGTGATAAAGAGCGTCTTCAAGCATTTGAAGGTGTAGTTATCGCTGTTAAAAACCGTGGTTTACATTCTGCTTTCACTGTTCGTAAGATTTCAAACGGTGTAGGCGTTGAACGTGTATTCCAGACACACAGCCCATTAGTTGACTCAATTGCAGTTAAACGCCGCGGTGATGTTCGTCAATCTAAACTTTACTACTTACGTGAGCGTTCAGGTAAATCTGCACGTATCAAAGAGAAGTTGGCGAAGAAGTAACTTTTACGATAGTAAAAAGTTTTACTTTTATACCCCAGAAAAAAAGCCCGAGCATTTGCTTGGGCTTTTTGTTTTAAACTGCTTTACATGTTACTCAACGGTGAGGGTAATACGCAATTGTTCTTGCTGTCGTTTAACCAAACCTGCGTAATGTTGTTCTCGAATTCTCTGGAAATCTCCATTATTTATGCCTTGTTCAACAACATTAACAATGGCTTTATGATGTGAGCCTAAAAACGAAGTGCGACTGATAGCAAAGTGATACTGACGCACTTGCTCTGGTTGATAACTCGCTGTTACCACTTGATTCGTTAACCCCATCGATTTCAATGTTGCTTGCGTACTGTCCTTGTTGTGAATAAAAGCATCGACTCGTTGCATGGTTAGCAAGTGTATTTTTTGCTGTAAAGAATCCACCGTAACTTTCGACAGTTTTCTATCGTTATCAAATTGATCAAAGTAAGTCACCTTTTCAGTGATGGCTATGCGTAAATCTTTTAAATCTTGATATTTGTTAACTTGCTCAGCTTCTTGCACTCGCATAAATACAGTGGACGCTAATTCTTGGTATGGCGGTTCAATATAGATTATTCGTGTACTTTGCCGCTGAGGTATTTGCAAACCCACTAGTAGATCAAGCTCTCCCTTTTTCAGCGCTCTCAAACGGCGAGCAAACGATAAAGGTTTAATATCAAGTTTCATGTTCATTTTCTTCGCAATATAATGCAAATACTTACTATGAAGGCCGTCAAGGAAGTCTGGTGAAACTGCGCTGCGAATAGTGAGTTGCTCAGCTGTGCCATGACTAAGAGTTGGCTCGCCTAGATTAAAGGCGAAGAGTACTGCGGCAGAAAATGAAAAGAAAAACACCAGTCCCTGAGTCTTATATAAGGTCCATTTAGCTTTAATTATTGCTGATTGTTTGAAATTTAGCCAGTGTCGTAGATAAAAGGTTCCAGCGGTTGAGGGCTGCTTTGTCTTGGAAAGCTGTTGCTATAACCAAATGTTATGAGATTAAAATGGTTAGTCATTGGCTACTGCCAACAATAACTTACATTATGACGAATTAGATAATACTCACCTATTGCCTCGACTAGTTATATCTGTGAATCGAATTAGTCGAGTGGGGCGGCAATCGCCGAGATGAGAGGAAAAACGGTAAATATGAGTAAACTTTTCAATGCTAAGCACATGTTGCTTAATCTATTAGCTACTAGCCTTATAGCGACTTCGCCTAACGTTATCGCTCATGGACATGTAAACGAGAGTGCAGCGGTAATTCGTTACGATACTATTCACCATCCTGTCATTGGGAAACAAGGGATGGTCTCTAGCCAACGCATGTTGTCGAGTCAGATTGGTGCAGACATATTGTCAAAAGGTGGAAATGCTGTTGACGCCGCAGTTGCTACCGGTATTGCTTTGGCAGTGACGTTACCAAGAGCTGGTAATTTAGGCGGGGGCGGCTTTATGCTGGTGCACCTTGCTGATAAGCAGAAAACGGTTGCCATTGATTATCGTGAAATGGCACCGAGCGCAGCCCATAGAGATATGTTTCTCGATAGCAAAGGAAACGTCGACAATCAAAAAGCGCGATTCAGTCATGCCTCTTCTGGTGTACCTGGAACCGTTGCAGGGCTAGCTCATGCACTCGAAAAATATGGCACCATGTCATGGAAAGAAGTTGTTGAGCCTTCGATTAAGCTCGCCGAGCAAGGTATTTTAGTGTCTTACGATTTATCTGAGAATCTTAAAAGCCGACATGCTTGGCTCACTGCCAATCCTGCTACCGCCGCGGCATTTTATAAAGCGAATAAAGTTCCTTATCAAGCAGGTGAAGTACTTGTGCAACCTGACTTAGCCAAAACCCTAAAACGCCTAGCGAAGCAAGGGCCGAAGGAGTTTTATCTTGGTAAAACGGCGGAGCTAATTGCGCAGGAAATGCGTAAGCATGGCGGGTTAATTACCATGGAAGATCTTGCCAATTATAAAGTTGCTGAGCGTGAAGTCGTTACCACAACCTATCGCGGTTATGAAGTGGTCTCTATGCCGCCAACAAGCTCCGGCGGCGTGCACGTAGCACAGATGCTAAATATTCTTGAACATCACCCAGTTAAGCAGCAAGGCTTTGGTAGTGCTAAAAACCTACATTTGTTAAGTGAAACCATGAAACTCGCCTATGCTGATCGAAGCAAGTATCTGGGCGATCCAGATCATTTTGATGTACCGGTGGATGGGTTAACGAGTAAAGCGTATGCCAAAGCTTTGTCACAAGCTATCTCACTAAGTAAGGCAACACCGTCGAGCGAGATAAATCCGGGTAACCCGGCACCTTATGAAAGCCCTGATACTACGCATTTCTCGGTAATGGATAAATTCGGCAATGCAGTATCAAATACTTATACTCTTAACTTCTCTTATGGCTCAGGTATCGTTATTCCAGGCACTGGTATGCTGATGAATAACGAAATGGATGATTTTTCTTCAAAGCCGGGTGTACCAAATGGTTTCGGACTGATTGGCGGTGAAGCTAATGCAATTCAGCCAACGAAACGTCCGTTAAGCTCGATGACGCCGACCATGATCTTAAAAGACGGCAAACCTTATGTCGTTGTGGGTAGTCCAGGAGGAAGCCGTATTATCACAACCGTATTGCAAGTCATTGTTAACATCATTGATCACGACATGGGAATCGCTGAAGCTGTCCACGCACCAAGGGTTCACCATCAATGGTTGCCTGATGTCTTCCAGCTTGAACCGGGCTTTAGTCCTGACACCATCGGCTTGCTTAAAGCGATGGGACAAAACGTCGAGAGAAGTAAAACGATGGGAAGTGTTCAGTCCATCATGTACAAAGATGGTCTGTTCTATGGCGTATCAGACCCTCGTCGACCAGGCGCTGGCACAGTGGCTTCAAAGTGATAGAAAGAGCGGGCTGAACAGACATCAACAGCTCGCTATTTTTGCTATTAGATCAATCCTTTTGCTTCCCTTCTTTTTACTGAATCTTGTTTTAGATTAAGCTGTTTTAGATTAGAATTAGCCATCTTTTCAAAACAAGGTCTGCTATGTATTGTCCTTTCTGCTCTGCAACTGACACAAAAGTTATCGACTCCCGCTTAGTCGCTGACGGACATCAAATAAGACGTCGTCGCGAATGCGTAGAATGTCACGAGCGCTATACAACGTTTGAAACAGCTGAGCTTCTGATGCCGAAAATAGTTAAACGTGACGGCTCACGTGAACCGTTTAACGAAGACAAAATGCGTAGTGGCTTGCAAAGAGCTTTAGAAAAACGACCTGTTAGTGTTGAAAAAGTCGAGCTCGCTATAAATAAATTAAAGTCTCAATTACGCGCCACAGGCGAGCGAGAAGTCTCATCTGAAATGTTGGGCAACCTCATTATGGAGCAGCTTATTGAACTTGATAAAGTTGCTTATGTGCGTTTTGCATCTGTTTATCGCTCTTTCGAAGATATAAAAGAGTTCGGCGAAGAAATTGCGCGCCTTGGTGATGCTAAATAGAGTGAGCAGTATATAAGCCTGATTGTCTAGTCTCAGCTCTCTGGCTTTTCGCCATACCTTGAATGACGAAGTTAACTTAAGAGAATTCAACGTTTTGTCAAAGTTTTCAGCACAAGATTATCAATACATGGCAAGAGCTATCGCGCTTGCAAAGCGTGGTCACTTCACAACATCGCCTAATCCGAGAGTAGGCTGTGTCATTGTCAAAGATGGCAAGATTGTAGGCGAAGGTTTTCACCAAAAAGCTGGCGAGCCCCATGCTGAAGTTTATGCACTTCGCATGGCCGGTGCTAGTGCCGAAGGTGCGACTGCTTATGTGACACTGGAGCCTTGCAGCCATTTTGGACGAACACCACCGTGTGCCCAAGCATTAACAGACGCAAAGGTTGCTAAAGTTGTTGCGGCTATGGTGGATCCTAATCCGAAAGTTGCCGGCCGTGGCTTAACGATGTTAGCTGACGCAGGTATTGAAGTTGCTGATGGCTTGCTTGAACAGGAAGCTAGGGCATTAAACCCAGGTTTTATTCAGTTGATGGAAACCAAACGTGCATATGTTCGTTGTAAGTTAGCGGCGAGTCTTGATGGCCAAACCGCAATGGCCTCGGGCGAAAGCAAGTGGATTACCTCTCCAGCCGCAAGAAGAGACGTACAGCGTTTGCGCGCACAAAGTTGTGCCATCATCTCTAGTGCTAAAACCGTGGTGACAGATAATGCCAAGTTAACCGTACGCCATAGTGAACTGGGCGACCTAGCCAACGACTATTCCGAAGACGCATTGCGCCAACCGGTACGTGTCATTATCGACAGCAAGGTACGTCTAACTCCTGATTTAGCATTATTTTCAGCACCATTCCCCATTTTAATCGTAACCGCGAAGCTTGAAAAATCGCAGCAATGGCCTCATTTTGTAGAACAAATCGAATTGCCTAATGAAAATAGTGATGGCGTGAACCTTGATGCGCTTATCTCGTATTTATCTGAGAAAGGTCTTAATGACCTATTTATTGAGGCAGGAGCAGGACTAGCTGGCACGTTTATCGAGCAAAATTTAGTAGATGAATTAATCTTGTATCAAGCACCTAAATTAATGGGACAAGGAAACAAAGGGTTAGTCTCTATGCCGAGTATTGAACGTCTAGCGGATGCGAAAAAACTAAAGCTCAAACAAGTTACGCAAGTTGGCAATGACATAAAAGTTGTTGCAGCATTTACAGAGAATTAAACATGTTTACCGGAATAATCGAAGCTATCGGTTCAATCAAAGCAATCAATATCAACAGCCAAGGTGCGCGAATCGATATCGCTGTTGGCAAACTAGATATGGGTGACGTGAAATTGGGTGACTCAATTGCTACTAATGGTATTTGTTTGACCGTCGTTGACTTTGACAGTCACTCTTTTAGTGCTGATGTTTCAACAGAAACACTCAAGCGCACAGGTTTTGCTAATTATCAGGTTGGGCAACGAGTAAATCTTGAAAAAGCGATGTTGCCGACGACGCGATTCGGCGGGCACATTGTTTCTGGGCATGTTGATGCGGTAAGTGAAATTATCTCGATTACACCAAGCGGCAACAGTGTTGAGTACTGGCTTAACATGAGCGAAGAGATTGCACCTTACATTGCTGAAAAGGGCTCAATAACCATTGATGGCGTGAGTCTAACGGTAAATAGCATTACTGACAGTAGCTTTCGTTTAACGATAGTGCCTCATACTGCTGAAGAAACCATTATCACGCAATACCAAGCTGGCACAAAGGTGAACATAGAAGTAGACGTGATGGCGCGCTATATTGAGCGCCTACTGACGACCAAACACAATGCAGGCGCGCCGTCAGGCGTGACGCACGAGCTGCTAGCCCGCAGCGGTTTTATTAAATAATAAAGAGGCATTCATGCAATTACATACGCCACAAGCAATTATAGAAGACATCAAGCAAGGTAAGATGGTGATCTTGATGGATGACGAAGATCGCGAAAATGAAGGTGACTTCATCATGGCAGCTGAGCTCGTTACTCCAGAAGCAATTAACTTCATGGCTACTCATGGCCGTGGATTGATTTGTTTGCCGATGTCACGTCAACGCTGTGAAACGTTAAAACTACCACTAATGGTGGATAAGAATGATGCGCAATTTACCACTAATTTCACTGTTTCTATTGAAGCTGCTGAAGGGGTAACAACAGGTATTTCTGCAGCAGACCGCGCAACAACAATTCTTGCCGCTGTTGGACCAAATGCAGATGAAAACTCTATCGTGCAACCAGGCCATATTTTCCCACTAATTGCTAAAGATGGTGGCGTTTTAAACAGAGCTGGTCATACAGAGGCAGGTGTAGATTTGGCGCGTTTAGCTGGCTTAGAGCCAGCGGCCGTAATTGTTGAGATTCTTAATGAAGACGGCACCATGGCACGTCGCCCGGATCTTGAAAAAATTGCTGAGAAGCATGACTTAAAAATTGGTACGATTGCTGACCTTATTGAATACCGCAACGCGAATGAAACGACGATTGAGCGCGTTTCTCAATGTAAGTTACCGACGTCGTTTGGTGAGTTCGATTTAACCGTATTTAAAGACACCATTGATGGCCAAGCGCATTTTGCTTTGACCAAAGGTGAGATAACGCCAGACAATCCAACATTAGTGAGAGTACATTTAGAAAACACTTTCAGAGATTTACTCTTTAGCCAACGTGACAGCATTAACAAGTGGCCAATTGGCGATGCGTTATCACGTATTGCAGATGAAGGCGGCGTATTGGTATTACTTGGTAAACATGAGTCGCCTGATAGTTTAATTGAGCAAGTACAGAAATATGCCAAGTTAGACGCTGGTGAGACGATTAAAGAAGTTAAGCGCCACGTAGGGTCGCGTAATGTTGGTGTTGGCTCACAAATATTAGCTGACTTAGGCGTTGGAAAAATGCGCTTACTGAGCTCTCAAACGAAATATCACTCGCTATCTGGATTTGGTTTGGAAGTTGTTGAATACATCCAAGAATAACGATAAAGACGTAAAATTCTCAGATAAAAAACCACCTTAAGATAGGTGGTTTTTTATTATCTAAAGGTTTCAAATTTCAAACGACATATACTCTTATCGTAGTTTCTATACCCATTAAATGTAATAAATATGTATACAAGCCGTTAACTATTTTACATACTGGTCAGCGCAGTTGGCGAAGACCGACAAAAAGTATAATTATTGCAATAAAGTAAAGTAGTAGGTGTTGAAATGAACTTAAAGATCGCTCATAAGATCATCATAGGGTTCACAGTTATTCTATTGTTGCTGATACTTGCCAGTGTTAGCTCTATAGCTATTTTGGCGAATATCGAAAAAGCGACAACACAAGTTGACCAGTTAGCATTGCCAATTCAAAGGGAAAGCAATGCAATCCAAGTAAAGTTGCTTACTCAAGCCAAGCAAGCTTCTCAAATATCATCACAAGCAAACCTTCAAGCTTTGGAAGCGCTAGAACAAGCTTTCGTTGCTCAAGGCATACAACTTAACAATCACAAACAGCAGTTACTGGCCTTGTCTCTTGATGAACGTACAGCAAAGCAGTTGAAGTCTTTTGAAGGTCAGTATCAAGCATTCGACCAAACTGTGCATCGAATGTTTGCTCATGACTCTCGCTTGGTGGCCTATAAAAAACAATTGAGTGAGCTTGAGGAAGGGTTAAACCTTCATTTGGATGAAGCTGCTGCTTTGCTTGTCGATCTAACTTATTTAGAAGATTATGAACAGCAAGCCATGATTGATAGGATCGCTGGTGCCGCGGGCCAAATTGAAGGTTGGCTGATCAATGTCACTGACGCGACTAAAAGTGTCCTAATTCTTACTGAAACAGCTGAAGTTGAAGCAAGCCAGGAGGTTATTCTACAAGCCATTGGCAATATCGATCAGCAGATCAGCTATCTCGTACGATTAGGAGAAGATTATAATACTGACGGTATCATCGAGCTTTTTGTCGAAGAGTTTGAAAAGTCAAAAGTATTGCTAACAGGCAGTGATAATGTTTTTGACATCAAGTTAGCTCAGTTAGCAGAGCAGGCCAAATTAACACAAGCAACGCAACTGTCTAACGAGCAAGTTGAACAGGCCATTGCGACTGTAGTGGCAATGCTTGAAACGGTCGATAATAACTTGAGCTACTTACAACAAGAGGTGTTTGATTTCGTAGGCAATGGCCAGATGATTACAATAATAACCTTGTTGGTAAGCATTGGCGCCAGTGTCGTGATTGCGTTTATAACTATTCGAGCGATGATCACTCCGTTAACGCGAATTAATCACATTCTTAATGATATCGCCAATGGTAACTTGTCTAAGCAACTCAACGTTGAAAGTGAAGACGAATACGGCCAACTATCAAACAACGTTAATTCGGTAGTGTCTCACCTTAAAGCACTTATTGCTGAAATTGGTCAAAACTCATCTGCGCTTAACTTAGCTGCCAACCAATCGGAGAGTGAGCTTCAATCTGTAGCTGTGTCATTGGGCTCACAACAAGAAACGGTGAGCGAGATGACCGACATGACGCAGGCGCTGAGTAGCAATGCCGATGATGTATTGGCCAAGTCAGGCGATGCAGAGCAGCAAATGACCGATGCGCTTAGCCGCAGTAATGAATTGAAAACACAGGCGAACAGCACCGCTGGCAAGATATCTAACCTGAGTGGTTTATTAGATGGTGCGGCAGAGCGCATGGCGGTATTGAATCAGGAAGCAACAAACATTAGTAGTATCCTGGAAACTATTCAAAGCATTGCCGACCAGACAAACTTACTTGCCTTAAATGCAGCGATTGAAGCGGCTAGAGCAGGTGAGGCTGGCCGAGGGTTCTCTGTCGTAGCTGACGAGGTAAGAATGCTTGCCAGTCGCACGCAAGAATCAACAGCAGAAATAAATGCCATGATAGAATCTTTGCAGCAGCAAACTGGCAGCGTTGTTTCTGATATCGAACAAGGTAAATCGGGCGCACAAGACTGCCATCAAGATACTCAGCAGTTATTAACGACCTTATCAAGTATTAGTGTCGCTATTGAGCAAATGCATTCACTTAGTGGTGATATTTCGGCTGCTGCTCATCAACAAAATGATTTAAGTAATAATATTAACGCGAGTATCATTAAGGTGTCTGATGTGAGTCAGCAAAGTAGCGAGCGCTCTAATACGACGCTGACGTATAGTCAGGAAGTAGCCTCACTTGCTAAACAATTAGAAAGTGCCGTAGATGCGTTTACCGTGAGCTAGGCATTAGCTAGGCATTAGCTAGGCATTAGCTAGGCGCTAGGTAAGTACTATTTAATTATTAGATAGGCGTCAGGTAATTAAATCAAAAAAAGCCGCATTAGCGGCTTTTTTATTGGAACGACGTTCTCGTAAATAGAATTCGAAACGCGCTAGGTATTTAGCCCATAAATTCGTTAACTTTAGTGACGATACCTTCGCAGTCTAACCCCAGTTCTTGATGGATTTCTGCTTGTGTACCGTGCTTGATAAAGCTATCAGGTAAACCGATGTTAAGCATTTTAACTGGTAGTCCTTTGCTTAATATAAATTCGTTAACCGCTGAACCTGCACCGCCTGCAATCGCATTGTCTTCGATTGTGACTAACACATCATGACTTTCGATTAGCTCAAGAATAAGCGCTTCATCAAGTGGTTTAACAAAACGCATGTCTGCTAGTGTGGCATTTAACGCTTCAGCTGCTTTATTCGCCTCGCCCAGCATAGTGCCGAAGTTAAGCAGAGCAATCGATTGTCCTTCGCGTTTAACGATACCTTTACCGAGTTCAATGGTTTCATCGATGTTCGGCAGAGTTTCTCCTGTACCGCTGCCACGAGGGTAGCGAACAGCAGCTGGGCCATTATGCTTGTGGCCAGTGGTAAGCATTAATTGACATTCACGTTCATCTGACGGTGTCATGATGACCATGTTTGGAATGCAGCGCATAAAGCTTAAATCAAATGCACCTTGGTGCGTTGGGCCATCGGCACCAACAATACCCGCACGATCAACAGCGAACAATACAGGTAAGTTTTGAATAGCCACATCGTGAATTAATTGGTCATAGCCACGCTGTAAGAAGCTAGAGTAAATAGCAACTACTGGGTTGTAACCACCAATCGCTAAACCAGCACCATATGTGACTGCATGTTGCTCTGCAATCGCAACATCGAAGTATTGCTCAGGAAAACGTTGGCTAAATTCAACCATACCCGAACCTTCACGCATTGCAGGCGTAATCGCCATTAGCTTGCTGTCAGCCTCTGCCATCTTACATAACCAGTCGCCAAAAATTTGCGAATAGGTTGGCAAACTTGGAGCGCTTTTAGGTAACGATGTATCGGCGGGGTTAAATTTTGGTACCGCATGATACTTAATCGGATCTTGCTCTGCCGCTTGGTAACCTTTACCTTTCTTAGTTGCTATATGAAGGATCTGTGGTCCTTTCAAAGAGCGCATATTTCGGATGGTATCAACTAAACCATTAACATCATGGCCATCAATTGGGCCGATGTAGTTGAAACCTAATTCTTCGAAGAAGGTGCTAGGAACTACCATGCCTTTTAAGTGTTCTTCTGCACGGCTGGCAAGTTCTTTAATTGGTGGAATGTTGTTAAGTAGCTTTTTACTACCTTCTCTAAAACCAGTGTAAAAACTACCTGATAGCATTTTTGCTAGGTGGTTGTTTAACGCGCCTACATTTTCTGAAATTGACATTTCGTTATCATTTAAGATAACCAACATGTCTTTGTGAATATCGCCTGCGTGGTTTAATGCCTCAAATGCCATACCAGCGGTCATCGCACCATCACCAATAACAGCAACCACTTTACGGTCTTTTCCTTCTTTCTCTGCTGCTACAGCCAAACCCAGCGCAGCTGAGATAGATGTACTCGAGTGACCAACACTCAGTACGTCATATTCGCTTTCTTCACGCCATGGGAACGGGTGTAAACCTTCCTTTTGACGAATCGTATGCAACTTATTACGGCGACCGGTTAATATTTTGTGCGGATACGCTTGATGGCCAACATCCCAGATAAGATGATCAAATGGCGTGTTGTAAACATAATGCAAGGCTACCGTGAGTTCGATAGTGCCAAGTCCCGAAGCAAAGTGACCACTACTTTTACTTACTGAATTTAATAAGTAACTACGCAATTCTTCGCTGACTTGAGGTAGCTGCTCCTGTTGCATTAAGCGCAACTCGTCAGGCGTATCAATTGTTGATAATAGCGGGTAATCAGCAAGGTTTATGGTCATAGTAATTCTTGTATCAACTTGTAGTAACTAATATTAGTGAGTGCGACGAATAATGAATGTCGCAAAGTCAGCCAAAGTCTGCGTATTGTAGGGCAAACTGGCTAAAGCTTGAAGTGATTCTTGGTATAAGTCTTGGGCTTTTTGTTGCGCGCCTTCTAGTCCAAGTAACGCCGGATAGGTAGATTTGTTCGCAGCGACATCTGAACCCTTTGGTTTACCCAGCTCTTCTTCACTTGATGTGATGTCGATGATGTCGTCTTGAACTTGGTACGCCAAACCAACTAATTCGGCATATTTGGCCAACAAGGTTTTTTGTTCTTCTGAAATGGTAGGGCTACATTCTGCGGCCATTAAGACAGAAGCTTTTAGTAGTGCACCAGTTTTAAGGGCGTGAACTTGTTCTAATTCAGCAAGCGAAATGGCTTTGTCTGTTGCACTCAAATCCAGTGCTTGACCACCACACATGCCCTGATAGCCAGACGCTGCAACAAGTTGCTTTAATAACTCAAAGCGTTTGTTTTGAACATGCGTTGAAAAATTGTGGTTGGCTAAAAAGTCGAATGCTAGCGTTTGTAATGCATCACCAGCTAGGATAGCAGTCGCTTCATCAAATGCTTTATGGCATGTCGGTTTGCCACGACGCAAGTCATCATCATCCATAGCTGGTAAATCGTCGTGCAATAGCGAGTAGGCGTGAATACATTCTAACGCACATGAAACACCATCAATGTCGTTTTGTTCTGCACCAACAGTTTCACCCGTTATATAGGCAAGGTAAGGGCGCATGCGTTTACCGCCAATAAGTAGGCCATAGCGCATTGCTTCAAGCAACTTTTCGTCATTAACAGGTAGCGTGTCGAGCTTTTCAGTGAGTAATTGGTTTACCCGTGATTGTAACTCGGTAAGTTGAGATAACTCGCTCACGATTAGCTCTCAGAAGCGTCGAAATCGGTAAGTCCTTGCTGACCATTTTGTGTCATTAGGATTTGTATCTTTTGCTCGGCATCTTTTAATTTTTGTTGGCTCAACTGGCTAAGCTTTAAACCTCGCTCAAACGTCGACATAGAGTCTTCAAGACTTAAGTCGCCTTGCTCTAACTGCTGGACAAGGGTGTCGAGCTCAGTAAGTGCCTCTTCGAAGCTTAAATTTTCAATTTTCTTTTTAGCCATTATTTCAACGTTTAAATTATCCCGAGAGAATTAGGCGCAAAGGTACAACACAGGCGGCACAACGTCAATTAAAGTTAAAATGTCAAAACTATAGTAAATTCAGTTAAGTTATTGACGACTAGGGCGATAATATCAATATTACTATTCGCGAATAATGATTTGATAATGTATTATCAAATGAGTTTTTGTCGTTAAAGACACTATTTAGGAGGCTTTTGTGGATTTAGCTACGCTGGTTGGGATGCTTGGCGCTATCGGTTTCATAGTGATGGCAATGATTCTCGGCGGTGACATTTCGATGTTCGTCGATACGCAATCAATCTTGATCGTATTCTGTGGTTCAATTTTCGTTGTACTGTCTAACTACAATATGGGGCAATTCTTTACCATCGGCAAAATCATCGGTAAAGCCTTTATGTTCAAAATAGAAAAACCTGAAGAGCTAATCGAAAAGTCAGTAGAAATGGCTGATGCGGCTCGTAAAGGTGGTTTCCTTGCCCTAGAAGAGGCCGAAATCTCAAACGAATTTATGCAAAAGGGCGTCGACATGTTAGTTGATGGCCATGATGGTGATGTTGTTCGTGGCACGCTACAGAAAGATATTAGTTTGACAACAGAACGACACGAAACAGGTGTTGGCATGTTGATGGGCTTAGCGGAAGTAGCCCCTGCAATGGGGATGATCGGTACGCTAATCGGTCTGGTTGCGATGCTTTCAAACATGGATGATCCAAAGGCTATCGGCCCTGCGATGGCGGTTGCACTTTTAACAACACTATATGGTGCTTTCCTCGCTAACGTAATTGCCATTCCAATTGCAAACAAACTCAAGCTTCGTATGGAAGAAGAGAAGCTTAACCAAAACTTGATTCTTGATGCGGTACTTGGCATTCAGGACGGTCAGAACCCTCGCGTAATCGAAGGGTTACTGAAGAACTATCTTGCGTCTGGCAAGCGTGCCATAGATACCACGGAAGAGTAGGAGCTTAGTCTATGTCTAGCCCTCCTCCAGAGTGTAAGTGCCCACCCGCAGGTTTGCCGGCGTGGATGGGTACTTTCGCTGATTTAATGTCACTGCTGATGTGTTTCTTCGTATTACTACTGTCTTTCTCCGAGATGGATGTATTGAAGTTTAAGCAAATTGCAGGCTCGATGAAGTTTGCCTTTGGTGTGCAAAATAAAATTGAGGTCAAAGACATCCCGAAAGGTACTAGCATAATCGCGCAAGAGTTTAGACCAGGTAAGCCTGAGCCAACGCCTATTGAAGTGATTCAACAGCAGACTATGGAAATGACCCAGCAAATGTTGGAGTTCCAAGCGGGTGATGAAACGTCTGCAGGTGGTCGCCAAGAGCAGCGCGGTACTGAGCGTGGTGGTCAGTCGCAAAGTACTGACTCACAAATGTCACAACAGCAAATTCAGCAAGCACAAGAGCAGCTTGAACAAGCTCAACAAGAGCAAGTGAATGAGCTAGTGAAGAAAATTGCTGAACAGCTTGAACAGCAGATTCAAGACGGTGCGATTGAACTTGAATCATTAGGTCAGCAAATTACTATTCGCATCCGCGAGAACGGCTCATTCCCATCAGGTTCTGCGTTTTTGCAGCCGAAGTTTAAACCGATAATCCAAGATATTGGCGAGTTGTTAAATACCGTACCGGGCGAAATTATGATTTCGGGTAATACGGATAACCAAGGTATTAGCAGTGAGCTTTATCGTTCAAACTGGGACTTATCGAGTCAGCGTGCAGTAGCAATTGCCCATGAAATGGTGAAAGTGACGGGGTTTGACCCGACGCGACTAATGGTTGTTGGCCATGCTGACACAAGGCCGCTAGTGCCGAACACTAACGCGCTTAACCGTCGTCGTAATCGTCGTGTTGAGATATCAATTAACCAAGGTAAGGCGAAAGTAACTGAGCCAATCTCAATTAGTGAGTCAGCAAATTAGTTGATTTAAAACGCGCTAATACAGGGACGTTAATACAGGATTAGTGGTAGCTAATCTCTATATGCAAATCGAAAGAGCGACCATGAGTCGCTCTTTTTGATTGAACTAGTGTATAATGCGCGCCACTTAAACCAGCGCTGGGGGAAATCAATGAAATTCATCGTTAAATTGCAGGCTGAAATAGCCATTAAAAGTCGTTCTGTTCGTAAACGTTTTACTAAGATTCTTGAGTCAAATATCAAGAACGTACTACGTCGTATCGACGAGCAAGTAACCACGCAACTTAACTGGGATAGCATTGAAATTAATACTAAAAACGATACCGAAGAAAATCGTATCGCGTTAGTAGAAACCCTTAAGTGTATTCCAGGTATTGCTTCGTTCTTAGAAGTTCAACAAGATGAGTTTACTGACTTACACGATATCTTTGAAAAGACGCTGGCGGTTCATGCAAAAACGATTGAAAACAAAACCTTCTGTGTACGTGTTAAGCGTTCAGGCGAGCATGAATTCAACTCTATCAAAGCAGAACAGTACATTGGCGGTGGCTTAAACCAAGCGGTTGAATCTGCGAAGGTAAAACTTAAAAAGCCAGATGTAACGATTCGTCTAGAGATCAACAAAGCTAAGCTGTTTATCGTTACTGAACTTCACAAAGGTTTAGGCGGCTTCCCAATCGCAACGCAAGAAGATGTATTATCTTTGATGTCTGGCGGTTTTGATTCAGGTGTATCTAGCTACCAAATGATTAAGAAAGGGGCGCGTACGCACTTCTTATTTTTCAACCTTGGCGGCACGGCCCACGAAGTTGGCGTTAGACAAGTAAGCCACTTCTTATGGAATAAATACGGTGCATCGCATCGCGTGAAATTCATTGCAGTTGATTTTGACCCTGTAGTCGCTGAAATCCTAGAGAAAGTCGAAAACGGCCAAATGGGTGTTATCCTAAAACGTATGATGATGCGTGCAGGTAGCATGGTCGCAAACAAACTGAATATTCAGGCATTGGTTACCGGTGAAGCTTTAGGGCAGGTATCTAGCCAAACGTTAACAAATCTAAACGTTATTGACCGTGTAACAGAGACATTAATTTTACGTCCTTTAGCGGCGTACGATAAGCAAGACATTATTGATATTGCGCGTGAAATTGGTACAGAAGATTTCGCGAAGACAATTCCTGAGTACTGCGGTGTAATCTCTAAGAAGCCGACAGTTAAAGCGGTATTGTCAAAAGTTGAAGAAGAAGAAAGCAACTTCGACTTTGATATTTTAGAAAACGTTGTCGACCAAGCACGTGTTTTCGATATTCGTGATATCGGTGAAGAAACTGAAAAAGAAGTTCATGCCATTAAAGAGTTAGCTGAAATTGGCGAGAACACAGTGGTTGTAGATATCCGTAGCCCCGAAGAAGAAGACGAAAACCCATTGGAGTTAGATGGTGTTGACGTCGTTCATATTCCTTTCTTCAAGTTAGGCACGCAATTTGGCGACTTAGATAAATCAAAAGAGTACTTGTTGTATTGTGACCGTGGCGTGATGAGCAAGCTACAAGCGCTTTACTTGCACGACAATGGTTTTGCCAATGTGCACGTTTATCGCCCTTAAGCGATAGGTTGCGGTAAGCGACTTAAACATAAAAGCCCTGCCATTTGGCGGGGCTTTTTGTTTTTAGTACATCAAGCTGAGATACTCGTTTATCTATTTCTATCTACGCTCTTTCTTTTCTTTTTTATTTCTTAGCGATAATAACTAGTGCTATACCACCTAGTACGAGCGTACTTGAGATTACCAGTGGTAAAGTGATCGCTTCAGATAATAATATGACACCCGCTATCGCAGTAATAATGGGCACAGACAATTGCAGCACACCAGCTTCTGTTGCGGTTAAACTCGGTAAGGCTTTAAACCAGAGGGTATAACCCAAAGCGGAAGCAAGTACGCCGGAAAGCAGGGCATAAAGTGCCCCTAGTGAAGTGAACTCAATCGTTGCCAAAGTAACAATCCCAAGTAACACGACAAATGGAAGGGTTAACAAAAAGTTATGTGCGGTATCCAGAAAAGGCTGAAGACTCTGTTTTCCAGTTAATGTATAGATGCCCCAAGCAATACCGGAAAATACCATTAGCGCAAAGCCTGTAGCGTTTGGAGGGCTGGCAGTTGGTAACATCAAGTATGCTAAACCACCAAAAGATAAGGCCATGCCAAGCCATTCTAGTGGCTTTAAACGATGCCCTGAACGAAAGCTGGCAACTATCATGGTCAACTGCACCGAACCGAATAGAATTAGTGCGCCGCTGGCGGCATCCAGCAGGGTGTAGGCATAAGAAAAAGCGATAGCATAGGCAAATAGCGATAGAGCACTTTTCCAGCGTAATTTTACGTCGTTTAACCGCAAGTTTTTAACATGAGAGCTTGTGAGCTTAATTTGCTGGAGCTTAGCTTGTTCAAGCCCTGTTTGTTCAAGCTCAGTCTCGTCGAAAATGTCTTTGGTGTCTTCCGTAGCTTCGAGTTTTGCTGATCTTTTATTCGCGAATGTCAAAAGTACAGCAAACATCGCCGCTGCCGATACTAAGCGAATAATGGTAAAGCCTGCTGGGTCGATAAGTTCGTCTTTTAGTGCCAATCGGCACAGCACGGAGTTCGCCGCAAAAGCAATTAGGGCAAGGCAGGTAGTGGAAATGAGCTCTAGGTGTTGAAAGCTACCTTTAGTTGATAACATTTTTTTCAATTAACGTTCTCAATTAACATACCTGTTTTAAAAGTTTTAGCGGTTTTAGCTGCTATGCAGACAAACTTTTTACTTGCTCAACAAGCGATTGGTTTGCCTTGGCTGAAAAACCGTATTGTGTCGCAAGTTCGCAAATGTAGCCATTGATATTGGCGATTTCTGTCTCTCTATTGGCAAGCACATCCGAAAGCATTGATGAAGTATTCTTACTTGTCTTTTTAGCCACTTCCAATGATGCTCTGACAATGTCATTGGGGGATAATTGAATTCCTTGAGTGCTTGCAGCAATGGACACTTCTTCAGCTACGGCTTCTATTTGCTGGCGAAAAACGTTTTCTGTCACCTTACCATTGTTTATCCTATGGATAGCTGTGATCGGATTAATTACACAATTGATGGCAAGCTTTAGCCATTGCTTTGCTTTGATATCATCGCTCCAATACACTGAAGGTAGCGAACGGTTTAAGAGCTCTAACCATGCTGGTTGCTGGTTTTCTGTGTTGTTCTCTTTATCAGTTGGCGAGGTAAGTAAGCCAACGTCACAGTTCCCCAATCCAGTGTGAATGACGTGATGTTTACTAGCGCGAAAGCAACCATGCGTGGTGAGCATTGCATATATTTGATTATTTAGCTTCAGTTTGTCATTTAGGGCATCATAGACACCCAGCCCATTGTGGCAGAGTACGATATCTACGTTATTTGATAGTAAGTGAGACAGGCCATTAAGTGCCGATGCTGTCTCGGTAGATTTCAGGCAAGAGATGATTAAATCGGCGTTTTGCAGGCTGTGCTGATCAGCCAACGTGTATTCTATCTGTATGCTCTGACCATAAAAACAGGTAAAGCTAAAGCTGTTCCTGCGAGTATAAGTACCATTAGGAATAACGGTACCAGTACCAAGGGCAGAGCGTGTTTTTATCGAAACGTTTGCGGTGCTAAATCGTTTTAAGTGATATGCCCAAAGGCAGCCAATGGCGCCATTTCCGAGTACGACAACATTCATCGCCGTTTACCCTTTAATTGTCTTTTTACCGTAAATGAGCCAGCCCCATTTGAGCACTACAAAGAGTAAAATTCCGATCACGTCGGCAATGAAATCTTTAAATTCCCCATTTCTAAAGCCCAAGTAGTATTGTCCAATTTCGCTCAGAGCTGCGTAGGTAATAAGGGCAAAAACAAGTGCCGTTGTAGGCAGTTTGCCTAGGCTGCTTAGAAGCCATGTGAGAATAAAAAATCCGATGCAGTGTCCGACGGTGTCTATTTGTGTATTTTGAAAAATTACATCTCTGAAGTCGTCTGCAATAAATATGATGACTGCCACTAACAATAATATCAGCGAGAATAAAATATGGTGAAGGTTCTTCAATGAAATGCCTGTAAAGATAATTATCAAGGCCGCACTAAAGCGGATTAAGCATGTTTGATGATAACAGAATCAGGGGTAGATGAAAGAAAAAAGCCATTGTAAGTAATCATGGTTATCTAAGTGCTTACATAGTGTTTATTGAGCATTTGTGTAAATTAGCAGCAATTGAGATAAAAGCGTGAAAGTTAGCGGCGAACAAGCTAGAAATAACACGTTTTTTTGATACTATGTGGGCAAATTTAAAAACGAGAGAAGACTATGCCATCTTTTGATATTGTCTCAGAGATTAATTTAGAAGAAGTTCGTAACGCGACTGAAAATTCAACACGTGAACTTAGCACTCGCTTCGATTTTCGCGGTGTTGAAGCAAGCTTTGAATGGAAGTCACCAGCAGTGACCGTAAAGGCGGAAGGTGACTTTCAGGTGAAGCAAATGGTTGATATCTTACGTAACCAGCTTGTGAAACGAAAAATCGATCCACGAGCGATGCAAATTTCTGAACCAGAGTTTTCCGGTAAAAACTGTCAGCAGCGTGTTACATTCCAAGAAGGTATCGAAAAAGACGTTGCTAAGAAAGTCGTTAAATTAATTAAAGACAGTAAAATTAAAGTACAAGCGGCTATTCAAGGCGAGCAAGTGCGCGTAACAGGTAAAAAGCGTGACGATTTACAAGCGGTAATGCAACTTGTGCGTGAAGCAGAAATGGATCAGCCATTCCAATTTAATAACTTCCGCGACTAGTCCAAACTGTAAATAGTTTAGGCAGTATGTATACACATCGAAAAAACGAGCTAACCCCTCGTTTTTTCTTTGCTAAGGGTAAGCCGTAAATTACCAAAGTAATTAATAGTTTACACTCCTAGTTTAATTTAAACCTAAATAGCCTAGTGAATTTACGAGTAAATAGCTTGTCTTTGTGGGATGAGTTTAAGTAAATTAAGGCGCTTATATAATAATAAAAGTTGATAGTAGATGGGTGTTTCAAGAGGCGAGTTCAGCTCGCGTTTAGGATTTATTATGGCGGCTGCAGGTTCTGCAGTTGGTCTTGGTAACGTATGGGGTTTTCCAACACAAACTGCCAGTAACGGTGGTGCGGCGTTTGTACTAGTTTATTTAGTCTTAGCATTTTGTTTAGCCTACCCAGCGTTTATGGCAGAAATATTAATTGGACGTTATGGCCAAGCGAATGCGGTAACTAGTTTACAGAAAATGTCGAGTAAGCTATGGCAAAAACGCTTCGCTTTTGTCGTAGGTTTTGGCGGTATTATTTGTGCGGCTTTGATTCTGAGTTTTTACGGCATCCTTGCAGGTTGGATGATGTCTTTCGCTGTTGAGTCAGCAGCGCAAATTGCGGGAGCAGATGCTGTAGCGTCATGGGCGGTCGGCGATTCAACCTTACGCAATGTATTCTTCACCACATTATTCATGTTTCTCACGGTATTCATTATTCGCCGTGGCGTAGAAGATGGTATTGAAAAGTGGTCAAAGCGTTTGATGCCTCTGATGATAGGCCTTCTAGTCTTACTTATTGGCTATGTGATGACGCTAGAGGGTGCTGCAGAGGGTTTAGATGCTTACCTTAACCCTGACATCTCGCGTGTACTTGAACCAAGCTTATTGTTAAGTGCATTAGGTCAAGCGTTCTTCTCGTTATCTCTTGGTACATCTGTCATGGTAATCTATGGCTCATATATCTCTAAGAAAGAGAATATGGTCACAATAGGTGCACAAGTGACGTTGATTGACGTGAGTATTGCGTTTTTAGCAGGTTTATTAATTATTCCGGCAATGTATGTAGCGCAAAGCCAAGGTGTACAAATTTTTGCAGATGATGGCAGTCTATTAGCTGGCCCAGCACTGGTATTCACCGTCTTACCTTCGTTATTTGATGGTATGGGGTCGCTAGGTTTATTTATCGGCTTAGCTTTCTTCTTACTAATGTCTATAGCGGCATTAACATCATCTATCTCGATGTTAGAAGGCCCTGTATCTTATGCGGTAGAGCGCCATGATTTGGATCGTAAGAAAGCGACGACAATTATCGGTATTATAATTCTAGCGATCAGCTTTGGCATTATTTCTAATCTAGGTGTGATGTTAGGTTTCGTTGCAACGTTATCTACGGAATATGGTCAGCCAATTATTGCGATGCTTTGTTGTGTATTCGCGGGTTGGATTTGGCACAGAGCTTCACTTTTAGCTGAAATCAAAGAAGGTTTTGAAGCGGCAGAATCAAGCCTCTTCTGGAAGATTTGGCCGGTATACATCAAGTTTGTATGTCCTATAGCAATTGCTGCGGTGTTTGTTCATAGCTTGTTATAACGTGATGTAATCTGTAAATGCGATAAGTGCATAGAACGAGATTAAGAAAAAGCCCATCATATGATGGGCTTTTTTATGTTCGTAAAGCTTTTGAGTTTGAATAGAAAACGCTATTTCATTTTCGGCCACGCTAATGCCCAAGGTTTATCCATGCTCTGCAGCCAGTTAATGAACTCAGTTGAGGTAAACTCTTCCCCGATAACAGGAGGTAACTCATACTCAAAGCTCTTTTCATGCCATTCAAATTGCAATGCAAAAGCATGTAAATAACCGCGATCGCTCTCTACTTTACTATACAAAGGGTCACCAAGAATTGGCGTACCAATACTCGCCATTGCTACGCGAATTTGGTGAGTCTTACCTGAATGAGGTTTAAGTAAGTAAGCACGTTTACCTGTGCCGAGGCTATATGAGAAAAACTGCGTTATCGCTGGGTTTTCTGTGGTACGCATTAATTTCCACATGCCACGACGGCTTTTTGCCATATCGCCTTTGACTAGGCCTTGTTTCTTCTTTGGTTTTTGAGTACTCAGTGCTAGATAGTATTTTTCAATCTTATGTTCACTGAATAGCTTTTGAAAGGTAGCCGCAGCTTCTGAGTTTTTAGCAAAGACTAGTAAACCTGAGGTTATTTTATCTAGGCGGTGAACAGGGTGAAGTTCTTCGAGGCCAAGAACGGTTTTTACTTGATGGAATAGCCCTTGGCCAAAATCGCCTTCGTCGTGGAAGTTAACATCCGGCGCTTTGTCGATGACAACGAAATCAGGTTGGTCATCGACAATTTGAAACGAAGCCACTATAGCGCCAAACCAACAAGTACGTAGCCAATTAACGTAATAACAGCTGCAAACAAGGCGTACGGTAGTTGTGTTTTAACGTGCTCATAATGGTCACAGCCGCTGGCAATAGAAGCTACAACTGTGGTGTCTGAAATTGGTGAAGCGTGGTCACCAAATACACCACCACCTAACACTGCAGCAACGAGGAAAGGCACAGGTAGGCCAGTTTCTAGTGCAATTGGTACGGCAATAGGGACTAAAATTGCAAATGTACCCCACGATGTACCTGTCGCAAACGCCATGATACCGGCGACAATAAACAAGATAGGTGCAATCAGTACAAGCGGTATTTCTACATTCATTAACTCACTGACATAGCCGCCTGTGCCCAATGACTTAATCGCATCGCCAAAGGCGAAAGACAATACCAAAATAATCACTGCTGGTGCCATATATCCTAGCCCTTTCACAAAGGTGCTTGCGACTTCTTTGAGACTTAAGAGCTTGTAGTAAAGCACTAAGCCAATCACCATGGCGCAGCTAGCGGTTATTGCCCAGAATACTGAAAATGCGCCAGAACCACGTCGCATGTCACCTTCGCCAGTAACGTAAAGTAGGCTTAAAGTGATCGCTAACAGCGAGATGAGCGGTAGCCACATGACACGTGCAGGCCCTGATTTTATCTGGGTCTCGCCTTCATTTATACCTGACTGAGGTTCAGCATTCGCAAGAGGGCCGTATACCTTGCCTGAATATGCGGTGTAATAGGCGAGTGCAACTGCGACAATCGCGTAAAAGTTGTAGCCAACGGTACCAATTAAAATACCTACTGGGTCGTCAAAACTAAAGCCATCCAACAGCCCTAGCACGTATGCACCCCAGCCGTTTATGAGGAACAGTATGCTGATAGGTGCACAGGTAGAGTCTAGTAGGTAGGCTAAGCGTGCTCTGCTCAATTTATATCGGTCAAATACTTGCTGGCTAGCCATACCTGAGGTGAACATACTAAGGTTTGTGTCAGTAAATATACTGGTGCCAATGACCGTTGGAAGTAAACTCGCACTGCGCTTCCCTTTTACCAGCTTCAAGTCTGCAAGATGGTTAATAAAACCATTAACGGCACCTGAGTCACTTAGCAGCTTTACCATCGCGCCAATAAGTAAACTAAAAACAATAATGTATACGTTGCCAGTAGAGCTAAATACTTCTGCAATACCACCTACTGAGTTCATTACGCCTGACAAAGGTTGCCATTGGGTTATCATGATGTGGCACAAAATCACGCCACTTAGTAATGCCAGCATCGCATTTTTTCGCCAAATGGCAATCGCGATGGCAACGAAAGGAGGGAGTAGGCTTAATGGACTGTCTTGCATATCTTTTTCTTATAAGTAACGCGGTAAACACTTAGCTTGAGCCGGCTATTTTGTCATTAGCGCAACAAAAGCGCCACTTTATTTCTGGTTTGCGATTCGATTCTTTTGATTTGCTAGACAACGAAAAATTATTTTCTCAATATTATCGCCTAGCGCATTGAATTATCTTCAATTACCCTTACATAGAAGTAAACAATTTAAAAATGCGCTGCGCAGCGGAGCTAATTTGACAACTTCATTATCAGACTACTTGTCGGCTTTTTCTTTACCCGAAAACTTATCGTCGTTAACTGGTATTCAACGTGGTGTTGAACGAGAAGCGTTAAGAGTCTTAAAAGAAGGGCGGTTATCTGAACAGCCGCACCGAGAAAGCTTGGGTTCGGCACTTACACACCCATACATTACTACAGATTACTCGGAAACCTTACTGGAGTTCATTACTCCAGTTAGCCAGTCAGCCGAAACTACACTGCAGCAACTCAAAGATATTCAGCGCTATACCTATGAAAATATCGATGGCGAATTGCTTTGGCCATTGAGCATGCCGTGTTTTGTGGAAGACGATGACAAGATACCGTTAGCTCAGTACGGTAGTTCGAACATAGGTAAAATGAAGACCGTGTACCGTCAGGGGCTCAAAAACCGCTACGGAAGCATGATGCAGGTTATTTCTGGTATTCACTTTAATTTTTCGTTTTCTGAGGACTTTTGGCGGACCGTACAAAAAATCGATGGTGATAGTCGACCGCTACAAGAATTTATCTCAGAGAGATATTTTGCCCTTATCCGAAATTACAAGCGTTTGTGTTGGCTTATTCCATATTTGTATGGCAGTTCTCCAGTTATTTGTGGTTCATTCTTACAGGGTAAGCCCCAAAATTTGCCATTCAAACGTTCGGATAATGGTTATTTATACTTAGAGCACGCGACATCTTTGCGAATGAGCGATTTAGGATACACCAACAGTGCACAGTCTGCTCTCAACATTTGTTATAACAACTTAGAAAGCTATGTTAGTGGTGTTAAAGAAGCGATCTCCCTTAAGTCAGCAGATTTCGAAGATATTGGTGTTAAGGTTGATGGCGAGTACCGCCAACTGAATAGCAATGTATTACAAATCGAAAACGAACTCTATGCACCTATTCGTCCCAAGCGAGTTGCACGTTCGGGCGAAAAGCCCTCGGAGGCGTTAAACAGCAGAGGTGTAGAATATATCGAAGTTCGTGCGTTAGACGTGAACCCTTTTGCAAGTACTGGCATTAGTTTAGAGCAAGTTCGTTTTTTAGATGTATTTTTAACTTACTGTGCATTAGCCCCTAGCCCAGCGATGACTGCAGAGCTACAAAAGACTTACGAGTCGAATATGGATGAAGTAGTTCTGCGTGGCAGAGATCCAGAGTTAAGGTTGCTTGATGACGGTGAATGCAAATCAATTCCTGAGTGGGGGAATGTGTTATTCAGCGAGTTTACTGAGATCAGTAAATTGCTTGATAAAGCCTATGGCGGTGAGCATTATCACCAAGCAACGGAAACTGAGTTAGCTAAAATTAATGATAGTCGCCTAACACCATCTGCAAAAATACTTAATTTAGTCGTCGAGCAAAATGTGCGTTTTACTGCATTGGCCTTAGAATTGGCCGAACAGTATCGTGCTCAGCATTTAGCTAATGACTACCAAACGTTTAGTTTGGAGCACTTACAGGAAACCTCGCAACAATCTCATCAAGATCAGTTAGCTATAGAACAAGCAGACACCTTAGATTTTGATAGTTTCTTAGAGAGTTACTTTAGTCAGCAATAGAGATAGCTATTGACTACCTCAGTTCTATAATTGCCATCACGATAAAACAAGAGCGCCTAATTTGGGCGCTTTTTTTTTGCAGCGGAAATGCATTTTAAAGCAATTGATGTTTGGAGCATGTTGTTATTGATGGACAAGGGGAACTCGAGAAGACAAGCAAAAAAAAAAGCGCGTTAGGGCAACGCGCTACTAGAATCAAGAAAGCAGTCCAGGGAGGTTTGCTCTCAATAATGAGACTACACCTTTTCAAAGTAGTTCAAAAAATGGTCAGTTAATTTTTTACGAAGCACAAATATGGCTATTGATGAATTTCAGTTGATGTTTTCGATGTTTATTTTTTGGGGAGTTAAGCAGGACTTGTTGGAGGCAGAATTTTAGACAAAAAAAACGCGCTAACTGGTGTAAGCGCGTTAAGCTTTCATGAAACACTAAGGGAAATAAAAGCCTCTCATTTATTAAGACCGCAAGTATTCAGATAAGTTTCATATCAAATGAATAAGTTTGTCATTATTCGATATTCTTGGGCATGGTTGAGCTCAGATATACAATGTAAGGGCATGGAAAGTAATAGCTTTTATTACTTTGAAACCTAGAGAAGTTCTTAATAGTTTGATTGGCTTATTTGGGATTTAATTAAAGCTAGTGTTAATTCTCGCTACTGAAGACAACGCACTAAACGTCAAAGCTCTAAAGATTAAAGTCCTAAACATTGCACACTAAATATTGGGCAAAAAAAAGCGCGTTAACTAATCATTAACGCGCGCTCTATATAAACAAAAATATAAACATGAAACACTAAGGGAGTAAGCCTCTCATTTAATAAGAACACTGGTTTTTGAATTAGTTCAAAAATTTTTAAAAAGTTTTAAATTTTTTTACTTTCTATTAGATAAGTATCAGATAAGTAGCAAATTAAGCAGAGGCGGGGAGTCAAATCAGAGTTTCTAATACGCACTGTTATTAATGGATTTTGATCGTGATACTCAAATCATCTAGCTCTTTAAAAGTCACAGAACAAAAGTAACAGACAAAAAAAACGCGCTTACTTAAGTAGCGCGTCAACAATACATTTAAGGGAAATATAACAAAAGTCTCTCGCTTAGTAAGAGTACCTAGTTGCTTGATAGTTCAAATTTATTTGAGATTTTTTTTTATTGCTCTGGCATGATAGCGAAAATCGGTATTTTCTTGATGTGTCTGTCGATCTATGAAGAGTAAACTACAGTCGTTAATTGTTGCTGTTTGCTGCAGTTTCTTGCTAGCGAGTTGTGCTACGCCCCCCCCTAAAAACCCAGAAAACCTTTGTGAAATATTCCTAGAGCATCGCGATTGGTATTTTGCTGCCAAAGACATGCGAGACCGTTGGGGAGTTCCTATTCACGTGCCGATGAGTATGATGTACCAAGAGAGTTCATTCAAAGCTAAAGCGCTGCCGCCAAGAGACTATTTGCTCGGTTTTATTCCTTGGGGACGTGTGAGTAGTGCTTACGGTTATTCGCAAGCAAAGACAATGACCTGGGACGACTATATCCGTGAAACAGGCAACTCTGGCGCTGACCGAGACGATTTCGATGATGCCATAGACTTTATGGGCTGGTTCATCTTCAAAACCAATAAGCTCAATAAAGTGTCTAAGTGGGATGCCTATAACCAGTACCTGAATTATCACGAAGGCTGGGGTGGTTTTAAACGTAAGAGTTACAAGAAAAAACCATGGTTAGTAACGGTATCACGTAAAGTTGATAACCGTGCTCGTCGTTATTCAAGTCAGCTAAAGAGCTGTGAAGAGGACTTAAACAAAAGCTGGTTGTGGCGTCTATTCTTTGGCTAACTTGACTGCTCAGGTTGGTATTTATACAGAATAATCTCATCCAGCTATAATTAACTGGCAGGGTTGAAACACACCACTATTAAAGTTCTGCTTCATTTTCATTAAACGCGACGTCTGCTTTATGGTAAACTGTCGCGTTTTTGATTTTTAAGCAGTACATCAACCAAGGTTTTCTATGTCAGCATCCTCTTCTTTTGCGTCGTTAGGTTTGTCACAACACTTATTGCAAGCTGTTGAAGCACAAGGCTATACCGAGCCATCGCCAATACAAGCACAAGCTATTCCTGCCGTACTTACGGGTAAGGATATTATGGCTGCGGCACAAACTGGTACGGGTAAAACGGCTGGCTTTACCTTACCGCTACTTCAAATGCTTGCTGAAGGTAACAAAAAGGCCCCAAGCAATTGCATAAAAGCATTGGTATTAACGCCAACACGAGAGCTTGCTGCGCAAGTGGCAAAGAGCGTTGAAACTTACGGGCAACACCTTGATGTTTCACATGATGTTGTCTTTGGTGGTGTTAAGATAAATCCGCAAATGATGCGCCTTCGTCGTGGCGTTGATATTTTAGTGGCAACGCCTGGCAGACTTTTAGACCTTTATCAACAAAATGCGATTAAGTTTAACGAGCTTGATGTACTTATTCTTGATGAAGCCGATCGTATGTTGGACATGGGCTTTATCAAAGACATCAAGAAAATCTTAGCGTTATTGCCGAAGAAGCGTCAGAACTTATTGTTCTCTGCAACGTTTTCACCAGATATTCGAGAGCTAGCCAAAGGGCTAGTTCACAAGCCTGTTGAGATTTCAGTTACCCCCGAAAATTCGACCGCTGCAACAATCGAACATTGGTTAGTAAGTACGGATAAAAAGAAAAAGCCTGCGCTGTTGAACAAGTTAATTCGTGATAACAACTGGCAGCAAGTGCTAGTGTTTACTCGAACTAAGCATGGTGCCAATAGATTAACTCGCTACTTAGAAGGTGAGGGTATTCAAGCGCTAGCGATTCACGGTAATAAAAGTCAGGGCGCACGTACTAAAGCGCTTGCAGCATTTAAAGACAAAACGATTCAGGTGTTAGTTGCTACTGATATAGCGGCTCGTGGTATTGATATCAGCCAGCTGCCTATCGTTGTTAACTTTGATTTACCAAATGTACAGGAAGACTATGTGCACCGTATTGGTCGCACCGGTCGAGCTGGTGTCGATGGTCAGGCTATTTCACTGGTGTGTGCTGATGAATATAAGCAACTAGTAGATATTGAATACATTATTCAACAACATATTCCGCGCCGTGAAGTCGAGGGTTTTATTCCTCATAACCCGCTTGAACCATCGCGTGAAATTCGTCCATTGAAGAAAAAGAAACCTAAAAAGCCTAAAAAACTGACTGACAAAGTGCCACCTAAGTCGGTAAAGGCTAAACAAGCCGGTGCTGAGAATGGGGAAGTAGGAAGCCAAAAGCAGGACGATAAAAACAGCAAGAAGGCTACTGGCTCGTCTGAAAATAAAGCGAGAAAATCGAAGAGTTCGGGACGTCAAAATCCCAAACATCAGTTAGCACAAAAACCAAAAGCCAATGGCGGACGAAGTCGCCCTAATCGCGGGAGCAAAGCTGATGGTGGAAGTCAGCCAAACGGCAACAAGGGCAGTAATAAAACCGGAAATAAACGCCCGCCAAGACGTCCAAGTAAAGCTAACAAGTAAAGCGAGTAATAAGCGCTTTACTAAAGCTTAAGTAAGACTTAAGTCAAACTTTCAATATTGAAATTAATGCCAGCTAAGCAGATGCTGGCGTTACATAGCCAAGGTTTTCAACATTGTGGTCATCAAATGTGGTGACCACATCACCAATCATAATTAGTGTTGGCGGTTTAATCTGATGCTCTTCGACCAAATAGACGATATCTTGTAACCGTCCTTTAACCACTTTCTGTTGTGGCGTTGTACCTCTTTGAATCAAGGCAACAGGTGTGTGTCTATCTCTTCCTGCCAGATATAACTGCTCAACAATGGTCTTGAGGGTTTTTACGCCCATATAAAAAACAATTGTCTGTTGTTTGTCTTGCAATGCAGTCCAAGGCAAATCCAATGAGCCATCATTTTGGACATGGCCAGTGATCAACGTGCAAGCGCGAGATACTTGTCGATGAGTCAGTGGAATACCAGCATATGCTGCACATGAAGATGCTGCAGTCATGCCAGGTACGATATGACAGGCAACCCCCTGTGAAAGGGCATGAAGTGCTTCTTCGCCACCTCGTCCAAAAACGAATGGATCACCACCTTTTAGGCGAACAACTCTTTTACCTGCTTGCGCCTGTTCTACCAAGATTTCATTAATACGTTCTTGAGGAACTTTGTGAACCGCTTGCTTTTTACCCACATAGATTTTTTCACAGCCATCTGGCAGCAAAGCCATAATTTCGTCGCTGACTAATCTGTCGTAAACGGCAATATCTGCTTGGTTGATAAAACGATAGGCTTGTAATGTTAATAAGTCAGGATCACCGGGTCCTGCACCCACTAGCGCAATTTCACCTTTTAAAAAGGCTTGTTTATTTGGGTTGATATTGAGTGTCATAGTGTGCCCGAAACAGATACATGAATAGAAAGTCGCGATTGATAAGCCAACAACCTGTTTACCGGACTTATATTAGCAAGTTTTAATAAGAAATAAATAGTATAAAATTAAGATTTTAAATTCTAATTAGTTATAAGTTGGGGCAATGTATGGCGCTAAAACTAAAAAAGCCGACTAGCGTCGGCTTTTTTAAAAGAATCGATATTATGCCAACGATTATTTCGCTAACGCATCACCTAAGTATGGGCGAATGTCTTTTAAGATTTCGCGAAGTACTTTTGTACCGCCAGCAACGTGGTTGCCTGATTTAGCATGGTTGTGGCCACCAACGAAGTCAGTTACTAAACCACCAGCTTCGATAACAATAAGTTCACCTGCGGCTGTATCCCAAGGTTTTAAGCCCATTTCAAAATAGCCATCAACACGACCAGCTGCAACATATGCTAAGTCTAACGCAGCAGAGCCTGCACGACGCATGTCAGCTGTTTTAGTGAATAGTGCTTTGAACATGTTTAGATAAGCATCAGTGTGTTGCTTTTTCTTGAACGGGAAGCCTGTTGCTAGAACAGCACCAGTCAGCTCTTTTGAGTTTTTAACGCGAATACGGAAGCCGTTTAATTGCGCGCCTTTACCACGACTCGCCGTGAATAATTCACCTCGAATTGGATCGAAAACAACAGCTTGGTCTAATTTACCTTTAACTTTTAACGCTATAGATACGGCAAAGTGAGGAATGCCTTTTACAAAGTTAGTAGTACCGTCTAATGGATCGATAATCCACTGATAGTCAGGGTCTGTGCCTTCGACTACACCGAATTCTTCACCAACAATACTGTGTGATGGATAGGCTTTCAGAATTGCATCAACAATAACTTGCTCTGCTTGTTTGTCGATATTAGTAACAAAATCATTGCTACCTTTTGACTCAACTTCTACTTTATCTTGCTGCTCGAATGCACGAGCGATAACGTTTCCTGCCGAACGCGCAGCGCGCACAGCGATATTTAGCATAGGATGCATATAACTACCTTTAACTTGTAAAACAGCATGTAAAAGAACAGTGCTGACAACCCACTCGTCGCCAACGCGGCGCGCATTCTACCAGCAACAATTATGAAATGCTAGTTGCTGGTGTCTAAAAAATAAACGTTTTACGTTTTAGCCTTCATAAACTTGCATATAGTCATCGGCTAAGTCTTTATAATCTTCCTCAGAGATACCTAACGTCGAAAGTACATCGCGATAAATGTGCGGCCAGTCAGGCGAATTGGCATATCGTTTAACATTTTCTGTTAAGTTTTCTGCCGCTTTTAGTACGCAATAGGCTAGTTCATTGGTGTCACCTGTGCCTTGCTCAATATAAGTGTGATCATGATGACGAAGTATTAGCTGACAGATATCCGTCGGTAAGTGCCAAGACGTCGCGACAAAGTAACCGAGGATTGCATGATTTGTGTTGTAAGCTTTTTCTTCGTGCGCGATAGGGTTTTCGTTTCGATCATTAGCACGTATTAATACGTGTTTGTAGTCATTGTATTTCAATGCAAGTAGTGGAATGCCACAATCGTGAAATAAACCTATCGTAAACAGCATGTCGACAGGTACATCACTTTTTACTCGGTCGCCGATAAAGTGCATTGCATTGGCAGTATCTAATGCATCATCCCAGAAACGCTCTAATGATATGCTCGCATCACCACGAAACGATTGCTTCAGCAGTAGTGCGGTAACTAAACCTTCTATGGTTTTCAAACCAAGCATCATGGCTGCTTGCTTTATCTCGGAGATACGGCGGTTCATACCGTATAAGGGAGAGTTAATTATTTTTAAAATGGCTGAAGATAGGCCAACGTCTTTCGATATCTCATTTGAAATGTGATTAATGTCAGGAAATTCTTCTGACATCAGTTTTTGAATATTGGTCAGTACTTGTGGCTTAACAGGGATCTGAAAACTAGACACAATTTTCTGCATCTTTTGTTCATCTAAATTAAACACTTTTTCATCATTCCTCTTTACGTCTCATTAATTCTAGAACAGGAGTAATCAATAAGCAGTGATACGTTGTGGCACTGATGAGCCTTATTAATCATAGTCCATTCCTTACGATTTAGGCGCGCATATTAAAGTAGATGTAATTAGTTAAGTTTGAATTAGAACAAAAAACACTAATTCATAATGAATCTAAATAGCGAGCTAGATGAATAAGCGTCAAAATACGAGGCTGTTGCGATAACAAAGTTATGTTAAACTATTGTCAATTTTAGCCATCTAGATAGTTATTTAATGTCTAATCAAAGTCAAAATGAACACTCAAAGACGTCGCCAAGTTTAGCGAACGTTAAAATTGTATTAGTTAATACATCAGACTGCCGCAATATCGGCTCAGCAGCTCGTGCGATGAAAACCATGGGGTTAAGCCAGTTGGTGCTAGTTGACCCGATCGAAATGCCGAATGGTCAAGCGCAAGCTTTAGCTGCAGGTGCAACAGATGTACTTGCTAATGTACAAGTGGTAAAAACACTTGAAGAAGCTATTACTGACTGTGGGTTGGTCGTAGGTACAAGTGCACGTTCACGTACTTTACCTTGGCCAATGCTTGAACCAAGAAATTGTGGTGAAAAACTCATTGAAGAAGTGGCGGACTACCCGGTTGCTTTAGTATTTGGTAGAGAGAGTAGCGGTTTAACGAATGAAGAGCTGCAACTTTGTCATTTCCATGTACAAATTCCTGCTAATCCTGAATACAGCTCGCTTAATTTAGCGATGGCAGTTCAAACACTTAGCTACGAAGTTCGCATGGCTTACTTGGCGGCAGAAAATGCTGAATTTGCGGAAAAAGCCGGTGATGAAGAATACCCTGTTGTTGAAGAAACAGAGCGCATGTTCCAGCACTTTGAAGATGCATTAAAAGCGACTGGCTTTATTGTGCCAAGCCACCCAGGCCTTGTCATGACAAAGTTGAGACGTTTCATTAATCGCGCTCGACCTGACAGTAAAGAAGTAAAAATGTGGCGTGGCATTTTGTCCTCAGTAGAGAAGACGGCAAAACGCCTTGCGGATAAAGACGATAAATAGATAGGACACAGTATGTTTAGTCGAATTAGAGAAGATATTCAAAGTATCTTCGATAGAGATCCAGCAGCACGTAATTGGTTTGAAGTATTAACCAATTATCCAGGTATGCATGCCATTTGGATCCATCGACTAAGCAATAAACTATGGCGGCATAATTGGAAATTATTGGCGCGCTTGCTATCAACTTTTTCTCGTTGGTTAACAGGTGTCGAAATACACCCAGGTGCGACACTTGGACGTCGTTTCTTTATCGACCACGGTATGGGGGTGGTGATAGGTGAAACTGCTGAAATCGGTGATGACGTAACCATCTACCACGGTGTTACTTTAGGTGGTACCAGCTGGAAAGAAGGTAAACGCCATCCAACGCTTGAAGACAATGCTGTTATTGGCGCTGGCGCACAAATTCTTGGTCCAATTACGATTGGTAAAGGTGGTAAGGTAGGCTCTAATTCTGTTGTGGTTAAAGACGTACCTGCCAATGCTACAGCAGTCGGCATACCAGGCAAGATTGTTAATTCAAATGGCAAGAAAGGCAACGGTGCAAGGGATGCTGTTGCTCAAAAGTATGGTTTTGATGCTTATGCGGTATCAGAGGACAATCCAGATCCCGTTGCTAAAGCTATTGGTCGGCTGCTCGATCATATTCACTTGATGGACGGCAAAGTGACTGATTTATGCAAAGAAGTTAATCACCTGGGTGGTAATGTTTGTGATAAAGAGTTGCCTGAATTGCGCGTTGGTGAGTTTGTTGAAGATGAGAAAAAAGCAGCTGAACGCAGAAAACAGTCTGTAGAAGCGTTTGATCCAACAATTTAATTAGCCAATTAACAGGCTAAGTTTAACGAAAAGTTTAATGTCAATGAGTGGCTATTTAACGATAGAAAACGTTTGAATAGCCACTTCGTAATCCTTTATAATTACAGGCCTTTTCAGCACATTCCTCACATGAATAGTAAATACTTGAGTAAATTGGTCAGGTATTTGTTGACCCAAATGCAAATTCGTACGTATAATACTTGAGTAATTTAGTCGGGTATATGTTTGACTAATTTACAAGGATATATATAATTGCGCGGCGAATTAACTAGGGCACATTATGAAATTAACTTCAAAAGGGCGTTATGCCGTAACAGCTATGTTAGACGTTGCGATTCATGCAGCCTCTGGACCTGTGCCGCTAGCTGATATTTCTGAACGTCAAGGAATATCACTTTCTTACTTAGAACAACTTTTCTCTCGCTTACGCAAACACGGATTAGTGACTAGCGTACGAGGCCCTGGTGGCGGTTATCGCTTGGGTAAATGTTCGGCACAAATTGCGGTCGCTGATGTGATTAGCGCTGTAGATGAAAGTGTCGATGCAACGAAATGTATGGGACAGGGCAACTGCCAAGGCGGTAATCAATGCTTAACTCATACCCTTTGGTCAGACTTAAGTAAGCGCATTGAAGAATTCTTACAAAGCATCTCATTGTCAGAGCTCGTAGAACAACGAGATGTTAAATCGGTTTCAAAACGTCAGGATGCAGAACAAATGAATCAGCCTGAGCCAAGTTTAGAAACCTTGATTGCAACCCGAAACATTGTAAACGACTGGTCTTAACCAGCTCGTTCAAGCATTGGAGAAATATAATCCATGAAATTACCGATTTATTTTGATTATTCTGCAACAACGCCGGTTGATAAGCGCGTTGCTGAGAAAATGATGGAATATATGACAAATGAAGGGCATTTTGGCAACCCAGCATCTCGCTCTCACAAATTCGGCTGGCAGGCTGAGGAAGCAGTTGATATCGCACGTAACCAAATTGCTGACTTAATCAATGCAGACTCCCGTGAAATTGTTATCACTTCAGGTGCAACAGAATCAAACAACCTTGCGATAAAAGGTGCTGCGCACTTTTACAGCAAGAAAGGTAAGCACATTATCACGTGTAAAACAGAGCACAAAGCTGTACTTGATACGTGTCGTGAACTAGAGCGTCAAGGCTTCGAAGTAACTTACCTTGATCCAGAGCCAAATGGCTTAATTGACCTTAAGAAACTAGAAGCAGCGATGCGTGATGACACGGTTGTTGTTTCAGTTATGCACATCAACAATGAAATTGGTGTGATTCAAGATATCGCTGAAATTGGTGAAATGTGTCGTGCACGCAAGATTGCATTCCACGTTGACGCTGCGCAAAGTGCAGGTAAATTGCCAATCGACATGCAAAACTTAAAAGTTGATTTAATGTCGTTCTCAGCGCACAAAATTTATGGCCCTAAAGGCATTGGCGCGTTATATGTTCGCCGTAAGCCACGCATGCGTTTAGAAGCACAAATGCACGGTGGTGGTCACGAGCGCGGTATGCGCAGTGGTACACTAGCGACACACCAAATCGTTGGTATGGGTGAAGCTTTCCGTATCGCCAAAGAAGAAATGGCACAAGACCTAGAGCACGTAACTAAAATGCGTGACCGCCTATGGGCAGGTATCAAAGACATGGAACAGGTTTTTGTTAACGGTGACTTCGACAAGCGTTACCCAGGTAACCTAAACGTTAGCTTCAACTTTGTTGAAGGTGAGTCGCTTATCATGGCACTTAAAGACTTAGCGGTATCAAGTGGTTCTGCTTGTACGTCTGCGAGCTTAGAGCCTTCATATGTATTACGTGCGTTAGGTTTAAATGACGAACTAGCACACAGCTCAATTCGCTTCAGCTTTGGTCGTTTTACCACTGAAGAAGAAATTGACTACGCAATCGAATTAATTCAAAAAGCAATTGGTCATCTACGTGAAATGTCACCACTTTGGGAAATGTTCCAAGACGGTGTTGATTTAGAATCAGTTGAATGGGTAGCGCACTAAGCGCAGGAGTTGAAAAATGGCATATAGCGAAAAAGTAATCGATCATTACGAAAACCCAAGAAATGTAGGCTCTCTTGATAAGAACGATCCACAAGTAGCAACCGGTATGGTTGGTGCACCAGCGTGTGGTGACGTGATGAAGCTACAACTTAAAATCACTGATGAAGGCATTATCGAAGATGCAAAATTCAAAACCTACGGTTGTGGCAGTGCAATTGCATCAAGCTCACTAGTTACTGAGTGGGTAAAAGGTAAAAGCATTGAAGAAGCAGCAGAGATTAAGAACACTGCAATTGCTGAAGAGTTAGCATTACCTCCAGTGAAAATTCACTGTTCAATCTTAGCTGAAGATGCAATTAAAGCTGCATTAGAAGATTACCAAAGCAAGCAAGACAGCTAAGGAAGTATAATGGCAGTCACTATGACCGCATCGGCGGCAGATCGCGTAAGGTCTTTTCTAGTAAACCGTGGTAAAGGTTTAGGCTTACGCCTAGGCATTAAAACCACTGGGTGTTCTGGTTTAGCATACGTGTTGGAGTTTGTTGATGACATGAACGAAGACGATCAGATGTTCGAGATTGATGACGTTAACGTTATTATTGACGCCAAGAGCCTAGTATACCTTGACGGAGTCGAATTAGACTTCGTTAAGGAAGGCTTAAACGAAGGCTTTAAATTCACTAACCCTAACGCGAAAGGCGAATGTGGTTGTGGTGAGAGCTTCAACGTTTAACTAACCAAACAGTAAAGTATCGGAGTTGTTTTGAATTACTTTCAATTATTCGGTCTGGAAGAAAAATTCAACCTGGATACGGAACGTCTAGCGCAGGTTTACCAAAAATTACAGCGAAGTGTTCATCCTGACCGCTTCGCTCACGCTTCTAGCCAAGAACAAATGTTGGCTGTTCAAAAATCTTCCATGATTAACGATGCGTACCAGTCGTTAAAAAATCCATTAAAGCGCGCAGAATACATGCTGACCATACGTGGCACTGAAATGCCTAATGAGCAAGCGTCGTTTAAAGATAATATGTTCTTAATGCGTCAAATGGAGTTGCGTGAAATGCTTGCAGAAGTAAAGTTTGCTGATGACATTGACGCGGCGATATTCGAAGCCACCCAAGTGTTAGAAATCGAATTTGAAGGTTTGTTTAAGAGCATGCAAACGCAGCTAGCTGAGAATACCGAAGAAGCTAATCAACTCGCCAGCGAAAACTTGCGTAAACTTAAGTTTTACCAGAAGTTACACCTAGAGCTCGATCGCTTAGAAGATCTTTTGTTCGAAACATAAAAATCCTGTTAAATAGGTGGAAAGTCGCTAAAATTCCACCCATGAATTACCAAGCTGTAAACAGCACCCTACAAAATTAAGAGTAACAAATGGCCTTATTACAGATAGCCGAACCAGGGCAAAGTACTGTACCTCATGAGCATCGACTTGCTGTCGGTATTGACTTGGGTACGACGAACTCACTCGTGGCCAGTGTGTTAAGTGGCGAGGCAACTACGCTTAAAGCAGCAGATGGTAGCGATGTCTTACCGTCAATTGTTAGCTACCAGAACGACGAAACGTTAGTTGGTGATGCCGCTAAAGCGCATGCGATAACTGATCCCGAAAATACTATAGTCTCTGCAAAACGACTAATTGGTCGCTCATTAGCGGACATTCAAGCTAAATATCCATCTCTGCCATATCAATTCTGCGGAGACGAAAACCATCCTGAGCTTGTGACAAGAAAGGGTAAAATTAACCCTGTACAAGTGTCGTCAGAAGTTCTGAGCACCTTGCGCTCAAGAGCAGAAGCATCATTGGGCGGTGAATTAGTGGGTGCTGTTATTACAGTGCCTGCTTATTTTGATGACGCGCAACGTCAAAGTACGAAAGATGCAGCTAAGCTTGCTGGTTTAAATGTACTAAGACTCTTAAATGAACCAACAGCTGCTGCTGTAGCATACGGTTTAGATTCGGGCAAAGAGGGTGTCATCGCTGTTTACGATTTAGGTGGCGGTACATTTGATATATCAATATTACGTCTTAACAAAGGTGTATTCGAAGTATTGGCGACAGGCGGCGATTCCGCGCTTGGCGGCGACGACTTCGATTTAGCGATTGCAGATTACTTGGTAGAGCAAGCTGGCCTAAATCGCCCACTTTCTCCCTCGCTTGAACGCCAATTAACGATGCAGGCATGTCAGGCTAAAGAAACTTTATCTTCTGCTGAGTCATGCGAAATTACGCTTGAACTTGAAGATGGCAAGAAGTGGCAGCATGAGTTAAGTAAAGAAACGTTTGAATCATTAATTCAAAAACTAGTCGCTCAAACGCTACGTGCTTGTCGTCGCACACTAAAAGATGCTGAAGTAACTAGTGATGACGTAATCGAAGTGGTTATGGTTGGGGGATCTACTCGCGTGCCACTAGTGCGCAAGGAAGTAGAAAGCTTTTTCAAACAGCCACCTTTAACATCAATTGACCCAGACAAAGTGGTAGCGATTGGTGCTGCGATTCAGGCTGATATCTTGGCGGGTAACAAGCCAGACAGCGAAATGCTGCTATTAGACGTTATTCCTTTATCACTTGGCTTAGAAACAATGGGTGGCTTGGTTGAGAAGGTGATTTCTCGTAACACCACTATTCCTGTAGCTAAAGCACAAGAGTTCACTACGTTCAAAGACGGCCAAACAGCAATGGCGATTCACGTGCTGCAAGGTGAGCGAGAGTTGGTTGATGCTTGTCGTTCGTTAGCGCGTTTTGAGTTGAGAAATATTCCGCCAATGGCAGCAGGCGCTGCGCATATTCGCGTGACTTTTAAAGTGGATGCTGATGGTTTGCTTGAAGTGAGTGCGATGGAGAAATCTACCGGTGTTGAAGCCAGCATTGAGGTTAAGCCATCATTTGGCTTGGATGAAGGCCAGATTGCGAATATGATCAAAGACTCAATGGCTAACGCCAAAGAGGATATTCAAGCACGTATGCTAAAAGAACAGCAAGTAGAGGCTGCTCGCGTGATTGAAGCCGTGCAATCAGCTTTAGATAGTGATAAAGCATTATTGAGTAACGAAGAATTAGCTGTGATTGAAAGTGCACTTTCAACATTGGCAGAAGTAGCAAAAACCAATGCTACTGACGATATTGAAAAACAAATTGAAGTTGTGAATCAGGCAACCGCTACATTTGCAGAGCGTAGAATGGATTCCTCCATTCGCACTGCATTGTCTGGTCAATCTGTAGATAAGGTGTAACCATGCCACAAATTATATTTTTACCAAATGAAGAATTATGTCCAGACGGTGCCGTTATTGAAGCGGAAACGGGCGAGACGGTTTTAGACGTTGCCTTAAAAAATGGCATTGGTGTTGAGCATGCATGTGAGAAAGTCTGTGCGTGTACAACTTGTCACATGATTATTCGTGAAGGTTTTGATTCATTAGATGAGTCAGATGAGCTTGAAGACGACATGCTAGACAAAGCGTGGGGCTTAGAGCCAGAGTCACGCTTAGGTTGCCAAGCTATCATCAAAGATGAAGACTTAGTGGTAGAAATCCCTAAGTACACTGTAAATATGGTTAGTGAGCGATAGGACAAATTTCTAAGTCATTAAAAAGGGTAATAACAGATTGATGTTATTACCCTTTTTTCGTTTTAGATGGTTTGAGCTGAAAACCCCATCGTATGTTCGTTATAGGATAAAGTGAAAAATATCAGTAAAATCAACAGAATAAAAAATCAGTTTTTAACCAACTCTCAAATCTTCAATTTCTAACGTTTGATCACTTTAGGCAAAAACATGGTCAACTTTCACCCTTAAAACAAAGTGACACGATGTTGACCAAAATTATATTAAGTGGACACGATACCCCTTAAATACAGCATGACAACCATGTCCATTTTAAAGGTTATTCGGTCTTACTAACCTCTACTTCTACCAATTTCACCATTTCAGACGGTGAACTGTTCAACTTCTCACATAAAGTAAAAATTGTTTTCAGGGTAGGTTGTCTCTTACCCCGTTCTAACATGGATATATAGGTTCTATCTAACTCACAGTCTAGAGCTAACTTCTCTTGTGAGTAACCACTAGCTAACCTTAAATCTTTGAGAACCTTACCAAATATATTTTCTAATTTTGAATCATTCATTTTGAAATCATCATCTATATGTGACATATTCACTACGGACTAAAGTCGCACGGACTATAGTCATCATTTGTTTTGTGATTAGATTAGGGAATGACAGTGGGATTTCGTGAAAGTACATCTGTTGACTTGGTTACTAATACACTGGCTGAATTAGTGACCTTGTATCATTCAACCAATGATGAAACTGAGCAGAAGTGGGTTAAACACCTTATTCAACTAGGTTGCCGTAAGTTAGAAGACTTTATTACACCACGCGTTTCAATTAAGGCTAAAGAAACGGCGGACAAAATGGGAGTAGGGGACTTAAGTCAATACGGTTGGTCAGAACAAAAATCCAAGATGAATGACCCAGATAGATCGGTTTTCCACTTTGAGCACGTTGTCACAGTTTCTGATTTGGTTGAACGGTTACTTAAGCTTGGGAGTAACCCTAGTTTTGATTCTGTTAAGTCCGTTATCGGAAAGGCCGATGTTGCTTGGATCTTAAAAAGTGAAGATGAAGTTTTAAATCAAAATGGTTTCAAAAGTAAACGACCTGACAATCCACTTGAAGCCTATGAACAATGTGGGATTGAGTTGGTTTAACAATGTACGGTTTGTGGAGTCTTGAATAAGATTTAAGGAAGAAGGTTTAATAATATCAGGGAGTTAATTTTGACTAATGAAGAAATACCACCAATCAATGAATTAATAGCGATTGAAAAGTTTGGTGAGTCGCTCACCAAAGCTTTCAAGCGACTATCAGCTTCTGAAGCAGAAGCTGTACATGCCCACCGAGAACAATTTGAAGATACACCAGCCGATGAAGCCATGCATGGCGCTAGCCTTGAGCAAATCAAATACCACTATTCAACACTGCTTACCAAACAAGAACTGGCTTGGCGGCAAGAAAACCAACTAACTACCACACGTCCATTAATACTTGATGCAGGCGCGTTACAGTGGATGACAACAGGGCATATGAGAATAGACGCATTTTATGAGGAAATGCAGCGAAGAGATTCTCAATAATTACGAAAGGATTAAATGATGAAAAACTTACTTATTTTACTACTGGTATTAACTAGCTTATCTGCATCAGCAAATTGGTTTAAGAAATCACCGAAAATGCCACCATTTGAAAATCCATATTCTGACTACTTTACGATGTATGACTGTAAAACAAAGGATAAAGGGCTGAGCATTTACACTTTTAAATGTAAGGTTAAAAATCATCATAGTAGCCATCTGCCAGGACTCATATACGCTAAGTCTTATGACAAAGAAGGTATATTGATGCGAACTTCAATGTTATCTCAAATCGCGGAAATAGCACCAAACGGAGTGGGTTATATTGATTTTCTCATGCCAGCAGATACAAGCTTTATTATTATCGACTTAGATAAGCACTTAAAATAGCCCTTAATTCACACCTCAATGAAAAATTGATAAACCATACACAATTTTCATCCTGTGGCTGCCTGAGACCCATCAGGCAGCCACGTTCACCAAAACAATCTAACACTAGTTGAATTTGCAATATAGTTAAGCGCATTGGAGTTAAACAATATTGATATTTAACACATAGTAGAATTGCAGTAAGTTTATCGAATATTTTGTCTGCTATGAGCGATCAAGGGACGGTCGCAGTCTTCTAGTTTTATTAGCTCTATTCTATAAAGCGGACGTTAAGCTAACCCATTTCTGCCCCAAAACGGTTTAACGTAAAAATTCTAAAAACGTGTTAAACGATTAACGGCTATTGGCCATATTCTTCAATTTTCTTTTAACTGGTAATTGGTTAGTTACTTTGATAGAAATCAATGATTTAGAAATACGAGCAGATTGCTTGCAATAAACAGGCTATGGCAATTAAGAGTATTGAATCGACCCTATAAACTAGATACTTATCAGTCGTTCTTGATATAGCTTTTCATACTCTACATGCGAGAGAATATCATTGGAACCATACTTTCGTTTATTATTATAAAACACCTCTGTGGTATATAAATTGCTAATTTTAAAGAGAATGTAACTTTATAGGATGAAATAATATATGGCTCCCATTAACATCAGCAATTCAAACATTATCCCTATTTCTTCGGGGAAATTGCAGTTAGCAGACGCTCTGCCCAAAGAAGTTCAAGAACAGCTAACACGTGGACTTCACAGTCTAGAAGAACGACGAGCTCAAATAGAGTATCAAAACTCAATACCTCAAACGACGGTTATAGAGAACAACGGAGAGATCTTGGCTGTTTTTGGTGAAAATGGTTGGAAAAGGACTTTCAGTAATAGTGATGTGTTTGGACACAACCTATCTGAAACTGAAATACTAAATGCATTTAAAAATAAATATGGCTCGTCCCTTACAATAAACAAATATGCATCAGATAATGCCCCTACAATGGGAGAAATTTTAGAGATGAAGTATGGACGTCCTTTAACCCCTCAAGTCGACTATATGGTTTAAACATAATTATATTGTGGCAACAAGGGGTATAAGTGTGGCAACAAGGGGTATAAGTGTGGCAAATACATTCCTACGTCGCATTGTTAACATTTTTATAGTGCGCTTTTTACTTGCAACCTTAGTAAAATATCAACAGTGATAAATTTGGGTCTGCTTTTCGCAATTAATAAACGGTTGTCGACGGCACATAGCAGACCTTCGACTTTAACGCGAATTTGTCCAACTATGAGTTAGATGAACGTCCGTTATTTTGGTTTTTACGAGTTTTGTGACTCTATAGTTGAGCGGTCGAGTTTGGCACTAATCGGCTATTCGCTGTCAGATTTAATTCAACTCTAATAATCAAATCTGACAGATCAAGTTAAGACTTATTCAACTGTAGTAGCTTATATCTAATCTTACAATTTCGATGAATAAGTTTGGACTTCATCTGACAGACAGCTATGAGCGATCAAGAGACGGTCGCAGTCTTCTAGTTTTATTAGCTCTATTCTATAAAGCGGACGTTAAGCTAACCCATTTCTGCCCCAAAACGGTTTAACGTAATTGCTCTAATGTTGGCGTTTAGGGACTGCGTTTATAGTAGATATCTCTTAAGGATTTTTTCAAAAAGGATATATTAGATTTGTAACTACAGCGAATAAAAAAATCTTTTTCTCTAAGTAAATTTAGAAAGCAGCGTATATAGCTCATTAATATCAATTGGTTTAGATACACAGTCGTCAAATCCTTCCTTAAGGTACATATCAACGTCGTGTTTTAGTACGTTAGCAGTAAATGCGATAATGGGTTTTTCGAAGCCAGTATCTCTTATCATCCTAAAGGAGGTAACTCCATCCATTACGGGCATTTGTATATCCATAAAAACTAAATCTGGTTGATGCTTTTTTGCCATTTCCAAAGCTTCTTCACCGTTTTCAACTTCAATAAGGTTAGCTTTACTTGCTGTGAGTGCTTTTTTAATAATGACTCGATTTATGGGGTTGTCGTCTGCAACTAAGATTGTTTTCCGCTCCAGATTGGGACATTTAACTGTTTTAGTGTAAGTTAATTTAGCGTGTTTCTCTTCTCCTCTCTCTAGTGGCAAATACACAATAAATTCTGAGCCTAGGGCTTCTTGGCTGTTTACAATAAGTTGTCCCCCCATCAGCGAAATTAACGACTGAGTTATAGACATGCCAAGGCCAGTACCGCCATATTTTCTAGTGGTTGAAGTATCAGCCTGTGAAAATCGAAGGAATAGGTTGTCTATTGTCTTTTTAGACATACCTATGCCTGTATCTTTGACAGTAATGGTAAAACCAGTGCTTGAATCGTTGTTGAAAATGGGTGACAAGCAAATTGAAATTTCACCGTCAGAAGTAAATTTAACTGCATTTGATACTATATTCAGTATGATTTGTTTGGTTCTAACGGGGTCGCCTAGCCAATAATCCCATAAATTTTCATGACTAGATAAGGTTACTGTAACTCTATTTTTGTCCACTAAAGGCATGATGTCGCTAAGTACAGATTCAGCGGCATTACGAATACTAAATGTCACATTTTCAATATCCAGTTTGCCAGATTCGATTTTGGAGAAATCTAAAATGTCGTTGATTATTGTTAATAAGCATTCACAAGAAAACAGGGATTGATTTAACAGCTCACGTTGCTCAAACGGCATCTCATTACGACTTAATAATTGAAGTGAAGCGTAAACGCCATTCATAGGGGTACGAATTTCGTGGCTCATATTTGCTAAAAAGTCTTTTTTAGCGTTGTTAGCTATATCAGCCTCTTTTTTTGCTTTGGCTAAACTTTCAATATTTTCTTTTTGTTGCGTGATATCTGTTCTGATTGATGTGAACCCTATGACTTCATCACGAGTATTGAAGTTCGGTACAATTGTCGTATCGACCCAATAGTAAGAGCCATCTTTAGCACGGTTTTTAACTTCATCATGCCACACCTTCCCAGACAAAACCGTGCCATGCATCTTCTGCCAGTAGGACTTGGGTTGATTGTCTGAATTTAAGATATTATGTTTTCTACCTAGTAGTTCAGCCTCTGCATATCCACTGATTTTTTCAAAAAGCTGATTAACGTATGTGATGTTTCCATCTATATCTGCAATCGACACTAAAGAGTGTTGGTCTAGAGCGAATTTGGCTGCTTCAGCTTGTTGCTTGGCTATGGCGATTTGAAGCAATTGTTCTTTTTGGCGAGTAATGTCTGTGCGTATTGAAGTAAAACCCGTCACTTCGTGTTTGGCGTTGTAATTAGGAACGATTGTTGTATCAACCCAATAAAAATGTCCGTCTTTAGCACGGTTTTTAACTTCATCATGCCAAACTTCACCTGATAAAACAGTTCCGTGCATCTTTTGCCAATAGGATTTGGGTTGGTTTCCAGAGTTTAAGATACTGTGTTTTCTACCCAACAACTCTTCACTGGAATAACCACTTACTTTAACAAATTGGTCATTAACATAAGTGATCGTGCCGTCAATATCAGCCATAGATACTAAAGAGTGTTGGTCTAAAGCAAACTTGGCAGCTTCAGTTTGCAGTTTAGCGTTTGCAAGTTGTTCAATTGTTTCTTTTTGTTTAGATATATCGGTTCTTATTGAAGTAAATCCAATAACTTGTTTATTACTATCAAAGTTGGGAACAATGGTGGTGTCTACCCAATAAAAATGTCCACCTTTAGATCTGTTTTTAACTTCATCTTGCCATACTTCCCCTGACAACACTTTTTCATGCATAGCTTTCCAGTAGCTTTTCGGTTTGGCTCCTGAATTTAAAATATTATGCTTCTTACCAAGAAGCTCATTTGCCGAATAACCACTAACCTGACAAAACATGTCATTGACGTAGACAATTACACCTTCTTTATCAGCGACAGAAACAAGCGAATGTTGATCAAGAGCAAACCTCGCAGTCTCAAGGTTTAATGAGGATGTTTGCCCACTAAGGAGGTTGCTTTTAACTATATCCATATAATTTTTAAAGAATTATTCGCAATTTGCATAATGTAAGTATAGAGCTTATAGCCAATATCGCCAGCGTAGAAAACTTTATATAAATCTTTAGTTAAAAAGGTTTGTGCTCTAACTCATTGTTGTCCAACTATGAGTTAGATGAACGTCCGTTATTTTGGTTTTTACGAGTTTTGTGACTCTATAGTTGAGCGGTCGAGTTTGGCACTAATCGGCTATTCGCTGTCAGATTTAATTCAACTCTAATAATCAAATCTGACAGATCAAGTTAAGACTTATTCAGTTAATAAGCTCCGTCATGTATTTAATTAATAACACGTGATCAAGAGGTTTAGCTATGCAATATTCAGCACCTAACGTGGTTATTCTATTTACATTTTCAGCGGCATATTCACCGGTCATTGCGATTACCGATATGTCTTGTGTATCAGGACTTGATTTTATGCGTTCGCAAATAGAGAAGCCATCAGCAAAAGGAAGAATGAGATCAAGCAATATAATTTGCGGTCTAAAAGTATAAAGCTTTTCTCCTACATCAAAACCATCCCTTGCAATTTCTACCGTTGCGTTAGGTAGATATTTAGGTATCAAAGCTAATAAAACATCACCTAGCTGTTCATCGTCTTCAGCAACTAAAACTTTAAGAGCATGCTCATTGTTGTGCTCGCTAAGGATTTTTTGAATGTCTTTTTCACAAAACCTTCTATGGCCACCAAGCGTTGTTGTAAAAGGTACTTTTCCTTCCTGTGCCCATAGCCTTAAAGTTGTTGGTGCTATTTGCAAAACTTTAGCAGCCTCAGAAGGGGTAAGAAGTGTCTCTTTTTTTGTCATCTTTAGCTTTCTATCAAACAGTATATAAGTCAGCGATTAAATATTGCTTTGTAACTTCGTTAGCATCATACAGGAAAACTCACTAAATCGATATGTAAGTTTAAAATTCGACAAAAACGATTTATTTTTGTATCTTGAGTGTATCTTATATCGATTTGCTATGTACAAGTAAAATAATTGTAAATAAAGGGTTAATACTGTCTATGGGACGAAGAAATCAGCAAATTATTGATAAAGAGATTCTTTTCTCTAAAGGTGAAGAGTTAGTTTCTACCACGGATCTTCGTGGAGTTATCACTTACGTTAATGAAGCTTTTTGTCGGGTAGCTGGTTACTGTGAGGACGAGTTACTGGGTAAAAATCACAATATTGTTAGGCATCCTGATATGCCTAAAGCAGCATTTAAAGATTTATGGAAAAACCTAGAACAAGGGCGACCTTGGCGAGGTGCGGTAAAAAATAGGTGTAAAGATGGTAGCTATTATTGGGTTGATGCATTCGTAACACCAACTTATCAAGATGGGCAGTTAGTCGGTTACCAGTCAGTAAGAACGGTATTGAGCTCTGAAATAAAACAAAATGCAGAAATAGTATATGAAAAAATTAATAATGAGAAAGCTGTAAATAATTGGTTATTTTCATTTCCAACAAGAATTAGCTTGTTTAGTTTATTAGCAACATTGCTGACATTTACAGCACTCACCTACCAGCCGATAATTTGTACGGTATTAATATTATTGCCTTTTGTTTTATTTAAAGAAGAACTTATTGATACTCCTAAATATTTTAATACTTTAAAAACAGAGTACGACAGTGTTTCTCGCTTTGTTTATTCTGGCAGTAGTAATCGTGGGGTTGCAGACTTTCATTTAAAAATATTAGAAGGAAAAGTTAGAACAATCTTAGGGCGGGTAGTTGATAGTTCATCGTCTTTGACCGAAAAAGCGCAAACATTAGAAAATGCGGCTGAACAAGCCAAACAGGGCGTAGAACAAGAAACCGCTGAGTTACACTTAGTCTCGACTGCTGTAGAAGAGATGGTTGCAACAATTAATGAAGTCGCGAGTAATACAGCTGTTACATCAGAGAAGGTTGCTGAAGCGCATGATGATTGTACAACAGCTACTACCGCAATGACTTCAACAATGTCCAAAGTTAATGATTTAGCACAAGATGTTTCACATTCAGCAAATGCAGCTGTAGAACTTGCAGAAGAAACAGAAAAAATTGGGCATGTCATGAATGAAATCCAAGGCATTGCAGATCAAACAAATTTACTTGCATTAAATGCGGCTATTGAGGCAGCAAGAGCTGGAGAGCATGGTAGAGGGTTTTCTGTCGTGGCTGATGAAGTTCGAGCATTATCTAATAGAACTCATAGTGCTACGGAGCAAATTAAAGTTTCAGTTGGTGAAATTCAAAGCACTTTAATGGCGCTTTCAGAAACCATGAATAAAGGTAAAGCTTCTGCTGATGAATGTGTCAATCAAGCTAAGCATGCGGAAAGGGTTGTTAATAATGTTTACGAATCTATAACGATGATATCTGACTTAGCTATGCAAATATCTACAGCCTCAGAAGAGCAAAGTGTTGTGTCACAAGAGATCAGCCAAAATATCGTTAATATAAGTGACGCCTCTCAAAGTAATTTGGAACAAGCTAACTGCGTCAACATGGAGACACAACAAATTTTGACTAAGTCTTCGGATATGGCTTCGTTGGCATTAGCATTTAAAGGTTAGGGTAATGAGTGAATTGATGCAGTCCTCTCAACCTTGTGCAGAAAATGAGAGAAATATCAGGCAAAAACTCATTGAATTAGAGAAGAAGCTAGAGTCTTCACAGCTTCTTCTCTATGAGGTAGAAAAAACAGCCTTAATAGGAAGTTGGGAATATGACCTTGCTAATGAAACACTTCATTGGTCGGATGAAACATATCGGATATACGGCTTGCCTATTGGCTCAACAATTACACCAGAGATAGGTATCAACTTTTACTCTCCAGAGGCTCAGCGAATAATCAGCTTGGCTTTTGAAGATGCGATTAAACATCAAAAAACATATGAATTAGAGCTTCCGTTTCTTGATAATAATGGCAAAGCTAAATGGATTAAAACCAGTGGCCGATTAAGACTTACTGATGGACAAGTGTCCCATGTATATGGAGTGTTCGAGGACATTAGTTATCAAAAAGAGCTACAAGATATTAATCAACAAACCAATGCAAACTTCAAAAAAATTGTTGATAACTTAAACGACGCTATTGTAACCATTTCTGAAACTGGAAAGATTCTATCAACTAACTCAGTGGTACATAAAGTGTTTGGTTACCAATCAGAAGAGCTGGTAGGTAAAGATATTTCAATGTTAATGCCAGAGCCTTTCGCTTCTAAACATCAAATTTATATGAATAAGTATTTGGCTACAGGTAGAGCTGGCATAATAGGGGTTGGGCGAGAACTACCTGCTCTTAAAAAAGATGGAACGCAATTCTCAATGGAGCTCTCAATTTCAGAAGTCTTACACAGAAATCAAAAGGTATTCATTGGTATTGTTAGGGATATTAGCGAGAGAAAGGCATCTGAAAACCATATAAAAAGGTTAGCCTACTACGATGAATTAACGGGTGCACTTAATCGAACATCTTTCGAAAAAGATTTGGATAGCTGTATACAATCGGGCAAATCTGCCTTTAATAATTGGTCAATTTTACTAACTAATATTGATAAATTCTCTCAAATTAACTTAATTTACTCTGAAAAAATCGCAGATATTTTACTTAAAGAATTTGTCTCTAGAGTGTCTGAACACATGCCTCCTTGTGGAACAATTTATAGGAATAATGCGGATAGTTTCTTCGTTATATTGAAAAATAGTGAAGCACACAGTATCGACGCTATATTGCTTCAAGAGCCCCGACATGTTGCTGAACAAATCCTAGAAGATCTTAATCGGCAATTTCATATAGAAGGTCATGAAATTGCTATCAGTGTCTCTATTGGAATGCTTGATTCAACAAAACATACTTTGGAGAAGGAAGAGGTTAAACCATTATTAGAATTAGCTGTTAGAAATGCAAAGCTCAAAGGAGGGAATCAATGGAGTTACGCTGAAAGCAAGGAAATGGCTTATTTAAAGCGTCACTCTCAACTTACAATTGAGATGCAAAAACCAAAGTTTGTAAATGAACTTTTCCTCGTTGTTCAACCTCAATTTGATACAAAAGGGAAAATGGTTGGTTCAGAAGCTTTGATAAGGTGGCGGTCTCAGGAGCTAGGTTTTATTTCTCCAGCTGAATTTATTCCTTTAGCTGAAAATAATGGAAAAATATTGGATGTTGGTAACTGGGTCATTGATAAAGTCTGCACTTTACTAGCACAGCGTAGGCTATTTTCTGAATCAAATAATCCAATTTCTATTAATGTAAGTGCAAAACAGATTGCTCAGCCTAGTTTTGCAGACTCGTTGATATCCAAACTTGCCAAATATAATATTCCTCACTCAGAGGTAATATTAGAGCTTACGGAAAGCACACTTGTTGCTGATTTTAACCTAGTCATTTCTAAAATGAGGTACCTTAAAGAGAGAGGCATTCACTTTTCTCTGGACGACTTTGGAACAGGGTATTCAAGTTTAAGTTATATTCAAAGTTTACCAATTTCAGAGTTAAAAATTGATAAAGCGTTTATTGATGAAATACAAAACGAACATCAAGAAGTGCCAATTGTTAATTCCATTATTCAAATGGCTAAAGCACTGGATTTAAAAATTGTTGCAGAGGGAGTTGAAACCAGTGAACAGCTTGCCTACTTAAATAAGAAAGGGTGTGAAGTGATACAGGGATACTTGTTTTCAAAGCCACTTAATATAGAGCATTGGCTAGAAACTGCCTGTAGGCCGCAGTCTTAACTTTATCAGTCCTTCCAATAAAACTTCATATCAAAATTTACTAAAGGCTTAAAATGATTCAGTCGAATGTAGTGATAGATCATATCGCCCACTTTACCTCGCAAAGAGACCAAGAGCTTTTGTCTCTTAGCTTACTGCAAAGTGTCAATAACATGCTCTCATCATTATCCTCCGTAATACTTACGATGGATAAACGAGGAAATGTGTTATCCACAATTGCCTACGATGGCAGCAAGTGTAGTGTATATAAAGCGGACAATGCCATTGACAAAGGTATTCTGTTTGCCTGTGAACGTATGAGTGAATCAGGTATAGAAGAATCGAATGTAAAATCCGCTGAAGGGTATCAGGTCATTCGTGCAATATATCATAATCGTAAAATAGAGCAGTTCTTAGTAATTCATTTAAAAGAAAGGTTTTCTAAAGTTCAAACTTATGTTTTGTCAGGCATTCTCAACATTTATAATAACTTTTTAGCCTTACTAAATGACTCTCAGACTGATGAATTGACAGGACTTGCTAATAGAAAAACTTTCGATTCATCTATATCTAAAATTTTTGATGCTCCTGCAATTCAAGGAGAAAGTATCGATGGGGAAAGACGAGACATCAACAAAGTAACGGATATTCATAAAAATTATTGGTTAGCCATAATTGATATCGACAACTTTAAACAAGTTAATGATAAATATGGGCATCTATACGGTGACGAAATACTTATACATGTGGCGCAGTTAATCAAATCCTCTTTTAGGTACGAGGATTTACAGTTTAGATTTGGCGGTGAAGAGTTTGTAGTATTGATTCAAGCAGAAAGTAAAGAACAAAGTGCAGCAGTATTGGAGCGCTTCAGGCGGTCTGTTGAAAATTATAATTTTCCTGATAACCACCCAGTGACAGTCAGCATAGGTGCTGTAGAGTTTACACAAAATACTTTCCATGTAACTTCCATAGATTATGCCGACCAAGCACTTTATTACAGCAAGAATAATGGCCGCAACAGGCTAACCTTTTTTGAAGATATTTTATGCAAAGGCCAAGCTAATAAACAAAAAATTGATGGGGGAGAGGTAGAGTTGTTTTAAAGGGCTTTATTGTAATGTTGGTTAAGGTGTTCCGTTAGTACTAATAATTTGAATTAGTTAACTTATCGGTCGGGTTTGATTTGGATACCAGTCCAGAGAAGGAATTTAATTGCAGTTTATTTAGGTTATTGAATCTTAAGGAAAATATTTATTGTAATACAAAGTGTGTGACAAAATTAGCAAACTTAAAAACATTCAAAATTGTAAATTGCTAATTTCCTTAAAAGTCAGATGATTAAGTAGATTTAGAAAAGATTACGAAGAAGTAATCTTTTCTTGACTAAGATAATATCAATTCATTTAACGTAATAATCTCAGCTCTTAACTTCCTTTTTGACGGTCCGTTTTTGGCACTAATCGGCTATTCGCTGTCAGATTTAATTCAACTCTAAAAATCAAATCTGACAGATCAAGTTAAGACTCATTCAACTATTTAAGGTACTGGATTCTGCTAATTGTTCGAGAATAGAGCACTGGGGACTAGCATCACCTTTGCAGCTTTCCGCTACCTTAGTTAACACTTGTTGCATTTGTTGTAGCTCAGAAATCTTATTAGATATCTCTTCGAGATGTGACTGAGCTAATTCCTTAACTAATCTGCTTTCTCGCTCTGGGTTTTGCCATAGCTCTAGCAAAGATTGAATATCTGAAAGCGAAAATCCAAGATTACGAGCTCGTTTAATGAACCTTAGTTGATTTAACTGTTCACTATTATACAAACGATAGCCACTTTCAGTTCTTGGTGATTTGCGAATTAATCCAGACTGTTCGTAATTGCGGATCATTTTTGCAGTTAAACCACTCTCTTTTGCCGCATCACCGATAGTTAATAGAATACCCACAGTATTACTCCTATAAAGACATTCTTTGAAGTCGCAACGCATTAGTAATAACCAATACACTGCTACATGCCATTGCACCTCCTGCCAAAATTGGATTGAGGAACCCAAACGCCGCAAGTGGAATACCGACAGTATTAAAAGCAAAAGCCCAGAATAAATTCTGCTTTATATTTCGATAAGTTGCTTTGGCTAGTTTCAACGAGGACGATACTAATTTCGGATCTCCACGCATTAACGTGATAGCTGAAGCACTCACAGCAACTTCTGTTCCTGTCGCCATTGCAATACCTAAATCTGCTTGTGCGAGTGCTGGAGCATCGTTAATACCATCACCTACCATCGCGACTTTATAGCCCTTTGCCTGATATGCAGCGATAGCTTCAGCTTTGCCCTGCGGTAGCACCTCAGCATCGAAATTATCGAGACCTAATTGGAAAGCTACGTGCTCAGCGCTTGCTTGAGAATCTCCAGTAATCATCGCTACCATTATTCCTTCACGTTGGAGATTATGTACAGCAGGTATTGCCCCCAATTTTAGTTCGTCAACAAAACATAACAAGCCGAGTAACTCAATACCTTTCGCTTTAGTCTCTGCAACCCATGATAATGAAGCGCCTTCTAAGCTAATGAGATCAGAGGGAAGTGTCAAACCAAGCTGAGTCATCCATTGACTTGAACCCATTTTTATAGCGCGTCCCTTAAACTCTCCACTAACACCTCTACCTGCAACTACTTTAAAGTCACTTACCTTAGTTAGTTCGATGTCATTCTCCTGAGCGAAGCTAATGATAGCATTAGACAAGGGATGCTCACTTGGTTCAGATAGGGCATAAGCTAACTCCAATAGTTCCGTTTCACTTCCGTTTAGTGCCTTAATTTGTGATAAGGCTGGCTTCCCTTGCGTAAGCGTTCCTGTTTTATCAAACACGACGTAATCGATGTGTGTTGCACTCTCCAGTGCTACGGCATCCTTTACCAAAATTCCATGTCGAGCCGCTGTGCCTGTTCCAGCCATGATGGCAGCAGGCGTAGCTAAACCAAGTGCACATGGACATGCAATGACTAATACGGCAACAGCATTGAGAATACCTTGTGACCACTGTCCAAATATTGCTCCCCAAATAAGCAAGGTTATTGAGGCAAACACCAGCACTACTGGAACAAAGATGCTACTAATTTTATCTACTAACGCTTGCACAGGGGCTTTTGCGCCTTGCGCTTGCTCTACTAGGCGAATAATTTTTGATAAAGTTGATTCAGATCCCACAGCTGAAGCTTCCACCTCCAGCACGCCATCTAAATTTATAGAGCCACCAGTGACTTTATCTTTGATAGATTTGTATAGAGGAATACTTTCTCCGCTAATCAATGCCTCATCCACATTACTGTTACCGTTAATAACAATACCATCAGCAGGAATTCTCTCTCCTGGTCGAACCCTAAACCAATCTCCTTGTTTTAGTTCAGATGCTGAAAGCGTTTGCCACTTCCCATCAAGCCAAACAGTGGCTGACGTTGGCTTTAAATTTTCTAAAGCTTTTAAAGCGCTAGTTGTCTGTTTTTTAGCTCGCTTTTCTAGGAACTTACCAAGCAACACCAATGTTAATACGGCAGCACTACTCTCGAAGTATAGATGCGGTGATCCTTGATGCCCATCAAAAGTAAGCCATAAATATAGAGACAATCCATAAGCTGCACTAGTTCCTATAGACACCAAAAGGTCCATATTACCAGTGAAAGCTTTAAGTGCATGCCAACCCGCTTTATAGAATCGAGCACCAAAATAGAACTGTACAGGCGTCGCCAATATCCACTGCCAAATTGGGGCCAACATCCAATCTTTGCCGAATAACATTCCGAACATTGGGAGAACTAAGGGCAGCGTCAACATTGCAGCCCCCATAACAGGCCAACTATCTTTTTTATAAAAAGCAGTACTGCTTTTTTCATCTAAAAGTTGTTCATTGTTACTTATGATTACTAAGTCATAGCCTGCATTTTTAACAACCAGCTGCAACTCCGCATCCGTAACCTTGGGAGTTACTGTGACACTAACTTGCTCTGAGGCCAAATTTACCGATGCAGATACAACTCCAGGTAGGTCGTTTAAGCTTTTTTCAACTCGGCCACTGCATGATGCGCAAGACATTCCCTTGACCTCAAAATACTTAGTTGCAAAACTAAGTTTGTAGCCTGCGCCATTAACAGCTTCGTCGATAGCTGTTATATTGATATCTCCTGAAATAGACACAATATCCGAAGCTAAATTTACATTTGCATTATCAATACCGTCTACAGCCTTTAATGCTTTTTCGACTCTACTTGCACAAGATGTGCACGTCATACCTTCTATCGGTAATTCTATAGTCGTTGTCATTTAAGAACCCCTTATATGATAATTTTGGATTGAAAAATGAAGGATAAACCTTCCTATGAGGTTAAGGTCAAATATTTTTAACAATTATTGACATTGCCATAAGGGGAGCTTTTAAGTTTGATCAAGAATACACCATTGGAGATAAATTATGATGAAATTTAAAGTAGATAAAATGTCTTGTAATCACTGCACGAATTCAATAAGTGAAGCTGTAGCTTTATTAGATAAAGCAGCAAAACTAACGTTTGACTTAGGAAATAGAACCGTATTCGTAGAATCAGAAATTGAACTTGAAGAAGTGATAGGTGCTTTTACATCGGCTGGCTTTGAAGCTACCGAGTTAAATGTGCCTTGTTGTAATCTTTCTAATAATTAATGTTAGTAAATGTCCAGCGACAAAAGTATATAAGTAGTTTAGTTGAACACAAAACTAGGCGAAGAGTGGACTAAATATGTAGTAATCAATGATGACACTACATATATAGATTTCGATGAAGGAAAGTTGTATCAGGTTACTGGAAAAGATTATTCTATGAAGTCAGATGCAACTTTCACTTTAACAAACATGAGATTGTCGGAAATAGTTCAGTACAGTCAAGAGCGGATTGAGCCTTATTAATCTAATTGGATAAATGAAACTTGAACTTATTCACTTAATATTAGCTGGTTATTAAATTCTTGCTTTGAGGTTTAGTAAAGACAATAAGTTAACAGGGTGATACCGCTCCCTTAAAACAAGGAAAGTGTTGTCATAATCAATATTTTTGTAGATAAGGACTTATAGTCCTAACATAAATAGACGCAACTACTGATGTGTAGTAGCTCATATCTAATCTTACAATTTCGATGAATAAGTTTGGACTTCATCTGACAGACAGCTATGAGCGATATGACGTCGGTCAGCAGGAGCATTTGTACTGCCACTCCAGACAATGAGACATTGTACGAGCTTAATTCAGTAGAAATGACTCTCTGGAAAAGGTAACCATTTTTGGTGTTACTTTCATCTCATAAATTAACCAATTCAACTTAAATTAAATTATTTCTGCTCTAGATACTTTAATATTGTCAAAAAGCTCGTGGAATAATGTTCGAGGTGGAGAACTATGCGTATTGTAAAATTAAAGTCATTGCTGGTGTTAGCCCTCAGCCTAAAGACTATTGAGTGTTACTCAAGCGAAACATCGACTGAGTTAGCCAGATCGTTTGAGGTTGCTTATGTTTCTAGTAAGACCGAATTCATTGAAGTGCTCAGGACTGATGCTGAAGGTAATCAGGAGATAACAAAAACAAATGTCAAAGGAGGGTATTTAGCTTGGTCACCAGACGGTAGCCAGTTTTCCTATTATGGGAAATATGATGACAGAAAAACATGGTCTATTCATGTTATGAATCCAGATGGTTCGAATAGAACTAGACTTACGCATGCAAGCAATAAATGGGACTACGCACCAGCTTGGTCGCCTGATAGCAAAACAATAGCCTTTGCTCGAACTTATAGGGATGCAAACAAAAAAGGACAAAATGAAATCTGGACAATGAGGCCCGATGGTTCAGAACAAAAGCGAATAGGTGGCCTGAATGGAGGCGCCCCAATATACACTCCTGACGGCAAAAAGTTTATATTTCATTCTCAATTCGAAGATTTAAGTTCTGAAATTAGCATTGCCAATGTCGATGGAAGTGACTTAGTTCAACTAACTTTTAACGATTCTGACGAGTGGCATCCTGACATTTCACCTGATGGCAAACACATTGCTTTCATGTCTAACCGAGATGGCAACTATGAAATCTACGTGATGAATATTGATGGTTCAAATCAAACGCGACTTACTTTTAGTGACGATGCAAACTGGTATCCAGCGTGGTCACCAGATGGAACTAAGATCATGTATTCGACCATAAGCAAAGACGGAGAAAATAAAAACGTTTACCTAATGAATAAAGACGGGAGTGCAAAAGAAAGAATTATTTCCGACAGTGAATATGCCATTTTTAAATAAAAAAAGCATGACTCCATAGGGATGTCATACGCTGGTGTGTAAGTAATGACTCAAGTTTCTATTTTTTGTCAACGTCTGCAAAACGTACAAACCAGATCCCGGCTTTCGCCGGGATGACTCTCTGCTACTGGCACAATTCAGACATTATGTCCGAACAATAAACTTTACTAGGAAACAACATCATCTACACAAGTCAATTTTAACTTAGCTTTAAAGTCGGCTAACCGCCCTTTCAAAGCTTCACTACATTGCCGATAGCCACCAACAGATCTTTTATCAAATAGCTGGTCATTTATTCGCATGACACTACCAGCATCCAAAAGAAAACAGCAAACCTCATTCAAGTAGACAAACTCGTCATACAATTCTATCAATTCGCTTTTAACTATTTGTTTATCGGTCTTTTTATTTTCATCTGTCATTGCACTACTCCTAAGTCAGAGCAATAATTCCACGCGGCTTTGGGAAAGGCAACAATCGGTTTTAATTTTTATTTTGATAATTCTAAAGTTCTCAAAATTGAGTAATTTCAGTACCTACAAGTAATAAATACCTATAGACAAACTACGCAACATTGTTCTTAGTTGAAGATAACTTACTACCTTGATCCTGAGTAGTATCATTAATATGGGTACGTTTCATTATTAATATTCACTAAGCTGTACTTATTTCAAATACTGTAACAATAATACTTTTATCTTCATCTTTGGCTAAATCAAACTCTTCATACAAACCACTAACACTAAATTCATTACCAAGTTTACTTCTTAATTCTAGTAAACGTGAATCAACAAACTTTTGCGTTTCCATAGACCTATCTGTTGTTACCTTTCTTGTTGCTGAAACAAGGAAATTACTATTAAGCCGTGTAACACTCTTTGATTTCCTAATTAAAGACGCTAACCTTTTTGCATCAGTAACCAGCTCATTAGTTTTCAATGACCTTTTCACTTCTATAACATGCCTAGGCTTCCCTGATTTCCTAGACGTTAAAACTACATCAAACCTGCCATTTTTCCTTATATCATCCTTAAAACAAATATCCTTAATCCCCAAATAGTCAGCCATTTCCTTTACTGACATTTCGAGCTTATACCCAACATTTTTAAACTTTTTAGCAATGGCATTACCTATTTCAACATTAAAAAAGTATTCTGGAGCATCTTTTAAATCCATCCCCCCAGATACATCACTATAATGTTTAGCTGCCTCACCTAATGAATCGATAATAAAGCTTTTTAAATTTCCTTTTGTAGCTCGCTGCAACTTTTAACTCCTTTATTCAATAAAGACTTGTTCTTCATTTTTCTTCAAAATAAGTCCTGTAAAATTATTTCTATTACTCAGATCTACTTTGACTTGTTTCCCTGATTCTTCTGTACTTTTGATATGAATTAGCAGTAGACCATTTTCATTAGCCATGCTGTTATTATAAATTTCTGTAAAGTCAGCGAACCTATTTGTTATATAACTGTTCGTGTCTTCACCTTTATATTTCAATGAAGTAAATATCATTACTTTGTATTCACTGTTAATCAAAGTCAGCTTTACAAAATCTTCAATTGCATTTCTCTGGACATTTAGTGGACCAGAGGCACTTATACCACCCAACTCAGATTCAACAGCCAAAAGAACTTGAGGAGCAGGTTTAGCCAATCTGAATTTTCGACCATCTTGGGCAATGACACTCAATGGCCTAAAATTTGTCACTAATACGTCTAATAGATATTCTTTACTTGTACTGTTCAAAGATGACAAAACATGGCTAGAATCGTTGTCATATTCTTGATGAAAATACTCTTTGATTCTCTGCGTTACTTCTTTCGTGTTATCAAATTCAAAACCAGCAAGTTTATCAACAATACCTTCAAAAATACTTCTATAACTCACCGTCATACTTACTCTCTTTTATAAATACCTATAGACAAACTACGCAACAATGTTCTTATTTGAAGATAACTTACTACCCTGTTCCTGAGTAGTATCATTAAGATAGGTACTCTCTAGGTACATCTCTAGGTACTCAATCAGGTACATAACTACATCTCATCTAATAACCTACTCACATACAGGATTACTTATTAATCCTACTTCAGAGAAACCATAATTACATGAATACTAATAAACAAACTTGGAACCAATTCATTAAAGGAAAAGGTCCATACAAATACCACTTAACCATTACTTTTACGACACAGCTATCAGGTGACACCGCATATAAATCCATGTTGTTTTATTTGCACCTGTTAAATCAGAAGATATTCGGTAGTAGATACAAGAAGAAAAGCCTTCATATTGAAGGCTTTGTATTTGCTGAATCGCAGATAGATGGCAACACCCACTACCACATATTAATTAAAGATAATCCGTTGTTTCATGTAGCTGATAAACCGTCATTTAAACATCACGTTTTTGACTTATTAACTAAGGTGAAATCAGGTAAATCGAGACAACTTATGCATCCAAACGGTGTTCAATTAGATGAAGTTTATTCTGATGATATTATCGGGTATGTCACCAAGACAATGCCTAGATATGGTCAGGATACCGCAGGTTTCATTGGTGCCCTTGGAATTGATGGGACAGATAAAATATCACCTGTTAAGTATTCAAGCTCTTAAGGTCTCTAGTGTGCCAATAACGGACGGTGGTAACCCATAGCTAATAGGCGCAGACAAGGTGCGCCTATGCTTGAGCGCCTCGTTATATTTTCGACTCTAATATTACACTATTTTGTGATCCTGCTGCTCTTTTCTCGGGATCAAAAAATGTATCTATAATCTCAAACCCTGCTTTTCGCATCATTCCAGCGGAAGCAAGATTTTCTTCATGCCTTTCTATTAACACGCTGCGTATGTTATTGTTTCTTGCCTCCAACAAACATTCCTCTAATAACCTTGTCGCTATACCTTGTCCTGAATGTAATGAAGATACAACTACATCTCCAACAAACTTCATTTGTTGCAAATCACTATACTTTTCTAGGTAAGTTGGGCTAGACATTCCATCAATTAAAACAGCAAATCCAATAATTTCTGAATCGTTTGTCGCAACAATGACTAGAGCACTTCCGCTTTTTACAAGAGCGAATTCGTCATTTACGCCTTCTGGTGTTAAATAGTTCCATTCATTAGGCCCGAATTCCCAAAGGAGAGCTTTTAGTTCATTCAGTTCTCTAAGATATGCTTTTCGATATTCGATCAATGCTCACTACTCCATTAAAAATATAACGCCACATTAAGGGGCTGATAATAGCTTGCTAAAATTGTGAAGTGAAGCGGAACCGAGCAAGCTTTTAGCACTCCCGTTACTGTAATAGCTTGTTATGTTTCTTTAAGCATGAATATACAACCTTTAATTTCGGGCTGCTCTTCTGGATAAGCTCGCTCTTTAAACCCAATACTTTCGTATAGTTTTATTGCAGAAGTATTATGCTTATAAACAAATAAGGAAAAACTCACATTATTTGTACTCTCGAATTCTAAAAGAGCTAACATCAATTTGTAGCCCAGTTTTCTACCTCTCATTTTTGGGGCTACAACTATTCTTCCTAGGTGCTTGTAGCCAAACTTATTAAAAGCTTGTGCAAAGCCTATAAAAGAATCATTTTCATCAACTAATGCATAAGAATGAGCAGTATCCCATTCAATATCAATTTTCAACTGTTCTATATTGATAGGAAAGTGAATTGAGGGACCTCCCCAATTTCTCGCCTCTAATTCGGTTAAGAACCAATCAGAAAGTTCCAATAAATCTTGTTCGATTGCATGCCTGATTTTCATTCGATACCCTTGAAACATAACAATTTAATGGTGCGCAAGTCGCTGACTTTTCTGAATGAGTTAGTTTTAACAAAGTTGATAACTTACTACCAGCGTTATTAAAAACTTTCATTTTTAGTTTATTGAGCCTGACATAAGTGCGCAAATTGCTCATTTTCCTGAATATGGGGGAAAGTCAACAAAAACTGCATATACAAACAGTGACTTTTGAATGGAATTTTATAAGATTGTTAGTCATCCGTCCGCTTTGTTGATCTTTTGAAGTATATATGTATTTTCATAAATGTCTCAAATTCGCTCATAGCTGACCTTTAAGCTTTTTGTAATTCATTCTATTGCTCAATCACCAGCTATTTCTTAGTATGTTACCGATAACAATAAACAAGGATTAATAATAATGAACAAAGGTGAATTAGTAGCGAAGATCGCTGAAGGTGCAGACATCTCAAAAGCGTCTGCTGGTCGTGCGTTAGATAGCTTAATTGGCGCTGTAACTGGTGAATTAGCTAGTGGTGGTGAAGTGGTATTAGTTGGCTTTGGTACTTACAAAGTAACTGATCGTGCTGCGCGCACAGGTCGTAACCCTCAAACAGGTGCAGAAATTCAAATCGCTGCGGCAAAAGTACCAAGCTTTAAAGCGGGTAAAGCATTAAAAGACGCTGTAAACGGCTAGTCTGAACTTGGTCAACATTCGCCCTTAAAAAAGAGTGTAGCGATGTTGACCAAAATTAATGTTAGAAGTCATTACTGAGCTGATTGTACTTCAACATATCGCTTAGCTATTTCCCAAACCCAGCCTAACTCTGGGTATCTAGGTGTACCAATATTATTGCCAGAGTACGAGCAAATCCAACTTGCACCGTCAAAACTTACTGATGTAAGTAAGGGCGAAACATCGTACATTTCAGTAGGTTTAATTTCTCCTTTTCCGTCTAATATTCCTTGCATAATGCTATGATTTCCACCACCTACAGTACCAATCATTAGTGGGTAAATATAAAACACCATATGGTTACTATCCTGAACAAATTCACCATACGGTCTGTCTTTGCCGATCTTACCCAAGTTATTGATAATTCGTCTGGGCTCCCATGGTGCAGAAAATGTGATATCTGATCCTAGCGATAAAGTAGGGTAAACATCATCATTCTCTATAAAACAGCCTTCTGACCATAGCCAATCTTCATATTTTTTTTCTACAAAAGAACCATCATTTTGTTTTATTCTAATGGGAGATTTAAAACCGAAACACCATTGCTTATTTAACTCCCCAATGGACTGGTGATCATCTTTAACATAGGCGTCTAGTAGGTGGATTGATTGCAACGGCCTAAGCACTAGTTTTATTAGGTCTTTTAAACCTTCATGGTTTTGTTGCTCAACTAATTGGTCTGCTCTTCGTAGTAAGTTTGTGAACTCGCTTAGTAAGGTTTTATTTGATGTTGATTGAATCATTATGATTGAAATCGTTCCTACAGCTTTTAGTAATTGATTTTACCGTTATTTGTAAGTTGTATGAATTACTTTTCTATAGGCAATACTCAACTAAAGCCGCCCGCATTAATGCTGGCAGCTGAATGATAAACATACTTGTAGTTTTTTGCCTGTAGCGTCAACCAGTCTCATCTAGACTGAAGTCGATTTTGTCGCGATAGGCCTAATAGGATTCTTTGGTATTTATTAACTCAACAAGGAGGGTATCGAGTTTTTGGTTGGTTGCTTGCTTAGAAAGGTAGTCAATTAAAGTGCTTTGGTCGGTGATAGGTTTAAACCATTGTTCAATGCCATCAATAGGTTTGGCATTGAAAGAAGCGTAACCAGCGCCATTTAACTTTAGCCACTTAGATTTTAAAATCTCTTTTATATTAACGTTACGTTGGGTTACGGGCTTTTTAATCAATAGGTGAAAATGAATACCGTTACTGGAATTACGCTCGATAAATGGAATTACCACTATTTTATTTTTAGAGCGACGACCGTATATACTCTGGCTGACTATTCTTAACCAACATTTAAGAGTGTTGACTGCGTAACATTCAGTAGTTGAAGAATTTTTGAATGTAAGGGTGACTAGAAAATCAGGCGCAATAATACCCACCCAATTTTTTAGCTCTTTCACGTATAAGCTTTTTCGTGAAGTTTGCAGTTCTTTATCTAGGAATTTTTCTATTTGGTTTATCACAATTATCTCAATGTTTTTGTTTCAAAATTATTTATGAATTGCGTTTGTCAAAAGTAGTGTTTTGACAATGAGTGAGTTAAATTAACTGTCATAATTAGAGTTTAATAATGGTGAGTAGATGGCTAGGCCAGTTAACATCGTTTTTAACAATGTGTTTAATTGGGAAAGCAAAGACACCCAAGAACTGACTTCATTTAATAGAGCTAATAATGGCTTGTTTTGTTTTATTCTTGAGCTTGAAAGTGGTAAGTTTTGTATCTGTTTTTCCTCTAAAGAAGGTTATACCTTCTCACTTTCGAGTCAAAGGAGAGTGGATCGAAATTATGGTATTAGATTGTTCAAAAGTCTTGATTCAGCATATAGTTATTCAAAAAAACTAGGTTTTGAGTCTGTATTACTCGTTAAAGAAAACTCGGTAATTAGGACTTTAGAAGGATGCTTAATTGTTAATATTTCAATCATGAAGTAGAGTGACGCTGAGATGCAAATTTTGAATCTCAGCGTTATTGCTATGATACCGTTTTGCTATCGCTAGTAATTTTAGTTGTAGTATGTATCCATCCCGCTTTATAGTCATAAAATGCTTCATGAATAAAGCATTCCTCGCCTTGTTCTATATACTCTTGAACAAGGTCAGATAAGCAGAACTCTAATTCTAGCTCTCCATGACCATCTTCATCATCAATTGATATTCCAGTTGCTTTGGTATATTCACTTATATCCAAACATAGATATAAATAGTCGTTAAAATATTCACCTTCTAATTTACAGCTGAAAATGCTGTTTTCTGCTAACTTCTCAGAGTCTGTTCCGATAGAATACTGCAAAATAGCCTGTGTTCTTACATCTGCTATGAATACGTTAAAGTCGTTAATTTTGCATGGCGTAGATGTTATACAAGATTGATTCATTATTGATTTCTCATTAATTCATTAAACTGAATTTATTGGCTTTTGCTTCTTAAATCATTAAGAAATCTAGCGTAGTTTAAAGGGATAGTGTTATATACGATATAAAACTGCTCAAATCCTGGTCCAGTATCAACAATGCAGGCCAATCGATAGAGAGAATAGCTTTCTGCCACACCTTTTACTCCTTTACTAATGTGCCCAAGGTTTTTTAACTCTAGTTCGAATAAATATGCTTGCGAGTCTTTTGTGATTTTATGAACGTCTAATGCCATTTCAGATAACGTATGGACTTTAGGCTTATAGTGTTCCGTATATTCGTCAGCAGAATAACTATCGTTTGCAAAGCCTAACTCAATCAATGCTATTTGAAAGCGTTGTTTTAGATATACGTATTCGTTGAAGTCTTGCTTTTCTTTCTCCAAGGTTCGCTTTAAATAATCGAGTACAAAGTTGTATTCAGTACAATTTTTGTAGGTATTGTTGAAGTATGCACTTTCAAATACATCTAAGGTAACGAGGTGGTATTTTCTATTTGGTGTGCTACAAAGTTCGAAGCTTATTGCTTCAGGTATCTGTGCAACGGTTAACTCTTTAACGTCTGAATCGATAAATACCAATTGAGAAAGCCCCGTTTGATATGTTTTTTCAATTAGGAGCATTAGTTGGTCATGAGCTTTTTCTTTAAGTAAAGCATCAGAATATTCATCATAATTTGCGTTTAAAAATTCTTTAGCTTCGTCAGTCATTAATTGTAGTAGGAGTTCTCTAGTCGTCATTATTTTTCCTCTTGCAGGTATAAAACTGAGAGTAATGGTGCCATGCTACAAAGATTAAGTTAGCCCCTCGCTTATAGTTAACAGGGGGGTTGACATTTGAAATTTATACGAAATTACGGAGTGAAGATGAAAAGGATACTTTAAGCTATTAACTACTATTCTTTTCTGGAGGCTTTAATTAATAAGCTCAGTGTATTGAGGTTGATAGTTGATTTTACTAGTTTATTGACTGTTGGAAGTTTGAATGTTCGAGGATCACCATCTTGAAATATAATTTCAAATAAAGTGCTATCATCTATATCTATACCTAAGGACTCATACCATACTTGCAAGTCGTAGCATAAGAGTATTCTGTGAAATTTCCATGACGATATATGTTGTTTTAAGGTTATATTAGCTGAACTCTCATGCATACGTTTGCTTTTTAGCCAAACCTTAAAGCTATTAATAATTTCTTTATCTTCACATCCTAAATTGACTGAAAGGAAGCATTGGGGAAGCTCTATTTGATGTTCGTTAAGTTTAAAAGCCTCCTCGAAGCTGCTGTTCGCCATGTTGTGATCAATGTGGTTTCGTTGAAGTATAGCTTGATCTACATTTGACTTGAGATCGTCGTTTTCAAACATTTCATCTAAATCTTCCAAGTAAAGGTCGCGAAGCCGATAGTCTGAATTAGTTAATCTAGTTATGAGAGCAGCATCACGAATCAAGAGATCTGTTATAGGCTCATCAAGCTTTGGCAATGTTTCTTTATCTTGTAACTCTGTATATGAGCAAGGTGGAAGAATTAACTTACCTGTAACTATATCTGTTAATATCTGATTCCGCTTGTTGCCTATTATTAAAGTATTGTTTTTCTCCAAAAAGAATACTCTAGTCGCTATTGCATTGCGCCAGTCTTCAATTGTCTTCAACTTATTATGATAAAAGTTATTAGACCAATCAGGAGCGTTTCTTTTGATTTTTAAATAATTCATGTTGTGAACAAAGTCATAAATTTCAATTGTTTGAGTGAGTAAAGTCGATAGAGTTTTTTGAATTAAATATCAATGTTATAACACTGATTAAAATAGTATGAACTAATTTAGTTTTTTCTAGAACAGCAGGAAACTTATCTTCAAATATCTATCACAATATTAAAATACTATAAGGAAAAGATCATTATCTTATCCTCAGTCATAATTCATTCAAATATAGCGCTTCGATTTCTTCTGCTTGAATACCTAAATAAGATAATGTCTGCTTTTGCGAGGAATGACCGAAAGCTTCCATGAGCTGAGGGATGTCAGAGTCAAAAGTCACCCGTTGGTGATAACCCCATGTTTTACGCAAGGTATGAGAGCCGTAATTACCTTTGGCAGCTTTGCCATCAAGACACCATTGTTTAACGAGTCTGTTAACATACTGAACAGTTAGTACACCACGTAAGCCAACAAACAAGTAATCTTCATCACGAGCATCAGGTCGAGTTTTTAAGTAATCATTAATGACCGTAATGCAAGTATCATTGAAGGTGACTCGTCTATGATTGCCAGTTTTCTTTTCTTTAAATTCGACACTTTGCCTAGGTTGTAAATTGCGAACATGACCTATTTGAATTCGGAGTAAATCACTTGCTCGAAAGGCGGTATTGATACCTATAGTGAATAAGCATAAATTTCTCGGGTGGTCAGCTAATTGCCTTTTTATGCGCTGGATAACAGTGATATCGCGGATTGGTTCAACTTTGATATTTGAACCTTTTTTGGGGTGATTTGGGTTTTTCATAGACGCTCATAATCAGGTTAAGATTATGGATATATAACCCTTTACTTAATGAGCGTACATAGTCGATTTTGGGTGTATTTCAACCTATTGGCTCTCGTTATATACCGAGCAACCAATGGGCTTTGCTAACTATCTTTAAGGAATTTATAAAAGTTAACGATAATGAGAGTTGAAGCAACTCTCATCTATACACGTTAAGCAACTTTTTCTCCGCATTCAGAGCAAAACTTTACTGTAGTGTCTGGGATTAGTACTTCGCAGTTACTACAATTCAAAGAATTCAGTTTTTTTCTTAACATAGCTGTATGAATAACACAGGGCATAGTTACTTTGTATGCAGGACCAGCAATATCAATTGCTGTCCAAATTCCAGTTATAACCCAACCAATTGGACCTGTTAATATAGAAGCCCAACGAGCTAGAGCGGCATTTGTTCCAAGCTTTAAACCGTGTCCTAACAAAGTTTTAGCAATTTGATTGGCAATTATTAAGGTCAATTGGTAAGACTTAAATCCCCCAGCTCTAAATATGGTAATGAAAGTCGCAGTAGTTAAACTTCCTGTGGAAAGTGAAGCATTATCTCCCATTTCTTTTAAAAGCTCTTCTTTTTCACTTTTAGACATCCGATCTAGAGATGATTTTAATATAGTTTCCAGAATACTATCTTCAATATCTTCTATAGATCTACTTGAGTTATACGGAGCCTTGAGTTTATCTGCCACATCACAAACTATTTCTTTGTAAGAAGGACCTTCTCCCCTCCACACATTTGCAAACGAATTACCACCCATATCTCTTATTTCTTTAGCGATAAGGTCTGCATATTTTGTATGATCTCCACCACCAGATATGTATGCGGAAGACTCAGTTAACTGTTCAGATAGCTTTGTTTTAAGATATTCTACTAATGTCTCTAGATCGTCACTTGAGGCAACTTCAAGAACTGGATTTAAATCTCTATCAAAAATACTTGTATTACTCATAACTAGTCCTCTTTATTATAAGAAAGGTACTTGGACATGATCTTTCTTATATACTTCCTACTTGATAGCTGTGGTGTTGGAATTATTACTTCAGATTTATCTAAAATTTTCTTAATAAGATCCTCCGGTATTTCTCCATCCTCAGCTAATTCTTTCACTGATAATGCGAGCCGAATTCTTTCGTCAAACTCACCATCTTTACCTCTTACGTGTAATGTTGATAGTCCCTCAAGTTTAAGTTTCATCCTTCTCTTTTTTTGCCTTTCAGCATCAGACATAGGCATAAATATATCCTTTCGTGACTGTCACGTTAATAAATTTAGTTCGTGACAGTCACGAAGTCAAGTTTTTCTCTATGGTTGTAAATTGGTATCTAATGTACGTTCCCATCACGTCAGTTTAAGATCTAAGGGCATCGTCAAGCAGTATTGGCGGTGTGCCTAACACCATCACCATATTTTGCTTGTCGTTCTTAACTTAACTTAACTTTATGAGGAACTACCCATGACAAGCTTTGATCCTAAATCTGTTACCTATAGTAAAGACACACCACTAGCACCATCATCAATTGAAGCAAAACGTGCCAAGGTTATTACAAATATTGACCGTTGGTTAGCGTTTCAAGCTGGCGAATTACCAGTAATTGAAGGCAAGAAACCGCAATCACCTATCTGGTTATCACGCTTAGAAGGTGATAAACGCCATTACCGTTTGAAGTATGCACAGCGTAATTTGATTATAGGGCCTAAAGGTGAGGATAGATTAACTGTTGCTGCTGATGTCGGTGAAATTGAGGTATTCAATCACCTTAAAGAACAGGTCAATAAAGGGGAGTTCGATAAATCGATAATCGCTATTAGTGAAACTGTGAAAGCTAGCTATAGCAAGAAGTAGTTACTTGTTAAAGTTGAAAAGCCAGAGCTATTTCTCTGGCTTTGTTGTTTTAGGGGGCTAAGAAACGAAGGCCTAGTGGCAAGTAACGCTACGGTATTATTTGATATCGTACCTACTATAAAAAAACTTTAATCCCGTTTGATTAAACTGAATAACCCTTGAATCTAGGTCTTTGGATGCCCAGCCATTTTTGAATATATCGTTTAATATCCATTGCCCTAAACTGCCAGCTAAGTGGCTTCTTCTTTCACTCCAGTCTAGACAAGACTTACATAAAGGGCGTTTACTCTTCTGAAAGCGATCAAAGTTCACCCCTATACTTTCGAAAAACTCTCGTCCACTTTCAGTAATTAATGTTTCATAGTTTTGCTCAATAATAAATTTGTTTCTAACCAAGGAGCCATAAAGAGCGACAGCAAGCTCTCCTGCTAAGTGGTCATAACAAATACGCGCTTTTCTAAGTCTTGAATCAGAAGGTCCTGTTACGGTATTAGTTTTGGCTACTTTTGACGTAATGTTCAATAATTTTTCTAAAAGCTCCGCAACTTCTACACTTTGGAGTTGAAAATATTTATGCCTCCCTTGTTTTCGGACAACTAGCAGTTGACCTTCAACTAGTTTACTTAAATGACTACTGGCTGTTTGGGAAGTCACTTCTGCTTCAATTGCTAGCTCAGTTGCGGTTAGTGCTTTTCCTCCCATTAGGGCTGTTAGCATACTAGCGCGAGTTGACTCACCAATAAGGCTAGCAATGATTGATATATTAGGTTCCAATTTGAAATATTCTCAATAGTTCGATGCTCATCGAAGTGAAACATTTTTTAGGTAGCTAGACTGCCTGAAATAACAAATAGAGACAATGCTTGTCGAAAATAAAGTACTTCAATGAGGCTGTAATAAAATGGAACTGATTAAATTTTTAAATGATAATTTTTTTACTAAGCAAGAGCTGCTTGATGTATCTAAAGCTACTGAGCAAGAGTTAACTCAATACCAAGTTCAAGGTGTCATGCCTAAATGCTCGTACAGGCTATCTCTAACCGTAAGCTGTGATTCATTTTTCGGTTTACATACAGATGACCAAGAAATTGAATATTACGCTAAAGGTTACTCGTCTTGGCTAGTAATAGTTCAATCGCTTCAAACAACAGAAAATATATATTCAGTTTTTAGAAGTCGTTACATTCAGACAATTGATAGCCTTAAAGGTCTGGGGCATACTTCTAGTGATTTGAAAATTAACTCAGATATTGAAAGTCATGTTAAAGAAGAATGGGGACACTTCTTGAATGGTATCTATGGCTTGTGCACTAAATCTGGTCTGCCTGAAGATATTGCTGCTAAAGAGTTTGCTATCATTGAAATAAATGAGCTCTCTATAGCTGATGAATTAACTACAGAGCAAATATTAAAGCTGACTAATGCCGTTAACCTTTTAGATAAAGCAAGCTCACTATTTGCCCCTCACGAAAGGTTAAAAAGCTCTAGACAGCGTTTGATAAATGAAACGCGACTTAAATATAAGTTACCTTAAACAGGTAACTCGACTTTCGTTAGCTCAATTAAGTAATTCTCAGGCGTATCGTAATCAAAAGACACTACTCGATGCGCACCATTTTTAAATTGAACACGATAGATAATACGGTCACCTTTCTTAAATGAGTCTTTAGGGTAGCCAGCCATATAAACATAAACCTTATCTACAACAGAGCCGATGATTTGAGCAAGCTTTGCTCTGGCAATATAAAGCTCATCGTCTGATAACGTACCGAGCTTTTCATAAAACTCTACTAAGGATTTATTTAATTCATCAGGCGCTAGGTTATGTAGCTTACGCGCACTAATATCAGATTCTAGCTGCCTGATTTCTCGCTCTAAAGCGAGTTTACTTTCAGCATGAACATTTAATTTACTCATTAATAGTTTATGAGCAGCTTCACCCAGTACACCACTGGTAGCAGAGGCTAATAGATTGTTGATCTGATTTTCTGCTTCACGGTGTTCACGCTTCTTTTCATATAAATCAAATTCTAGCCTTTCAACAACACTATCATCTTTATCATTAAACACCTGCTGAAAATTAACTTCCGTGATGTGGTGCATAAACGCTTTTTCAAACGGGTCATATCGAATACGTTTAGAAGTGCAGATATGACCATGTGCATTGTTTTGACAATACAAGTATTGGTAAGTTTTTACACGATTAGCGCGATATTTGTTGGTATCAATTGTAAGTGGCCCACCACAGTAGCCACACTTAACCATGCCTGCGAATAAATTGTTGTAACTTTTACTTTTTCTCCCTGTTTTGCGGTGATTGCGTGATTCTCGAATATCTTGCGCTTTTTGAAATTTCACTTCTGATACTATCTGCGGGTAGTAACCCTTTAATACGTCTCCAGTAGGAATACGTTTATTACGTCCATCACGTACATGTGGTTGATAGTCTCCGACAACGGCAATGTTACTAACTAATCCTGCAATACTTGAGGAACTCCAATGCTTTGAACGTGGAGGTTTAATATCTTCATTGTTGAGCATTTTGGCAATGTTGTACTGACCAAGGCCATCATTGTACAAATCGAAGATACGGTTTATTAGTGCTGCTCTTATAGGACAAACGATAAATTTATTGGCTTCTTTATCTACGGTTAGCCAAGAAGGGCACATCGCTGTGAGAATTTTATCTTCGCCGATATTGCGCTTATTAACCCATACAGCCTTTAAACGTTCTTGCTTTTTACGTGACTCTTCATGAGCAAGAATAATTGCTGCGGTCATGGTGTAGATTAGTCCGGGGTCACGGTTAACACGCTCCCATGAGTACACCATTTGATTAGAAAGCGTAACAATGGTGATACCTTCCTTTAGTATTTGACGAACGATATCCTGTGCGTCCAGTGGCTCTTGTCGGCTTAGTCGGTCAAAGTCTTCAATGAGTAGTGTTGAACCACGCTGGATTTCACCAGTTTCAATAGCTTTAAGAAAATGACCTAAGAAGCCTTCTTTAATGTGCGTGCCATGAAACGCCGATAAACCAAGGTCTTTAATCGTTGTCGACTCATCAAGTTTTAAATTGTTTTGCTCGCAATACTTCATCGACAGTTCAAGTTGTCTGCGCTGCGAGTCACCATCTAATTGGTCAGGCGTAGAAAAGCGGATATACGAATAGGCTAGGGGCGTCGTTTCGACTGGCTGTGCGTTGAATTGGTAGCTCATATTTAACCTCAAAGATAATTTGATTACTCATGAGCTAAGGTATTGTAAACACAAAAGTTCCTATGTAAACAGCAAAACCTAAACTTAAAGAACATAATTCGAACAACGGTTTGAATTTATTGGAATGTCTTTATATTTCAATTTTTTATGTATTTAGTGAAGGCGAGGCTTATGAGCATGTGAGAAAATTCACCTAACGGACACTGTGTCTCAAGAAGTTTTAAGGAAAATCCTTCGATATATAAAAGTTGTAGTGGCCAATATAACATTGGGCACTACAATCAATCTTTATAGGGTAACCTCATTCATACCTTCATCGTTAAGAAAGCCTTTCAGCCGATTGAGTGCTTCTACTTGTATTTGCCTAACTCGTTCTCGAGTTAATCCTAACTCCGATCCGAGCTCTTCAAGTGTTATGATATCATAACCCAATAATCCGAAGCGCCTCGCTATTACTTCTCGTTGTTTTGACGATAGCTTATATAATAATCTGACCATATGGCTACTTCGCTCTTCGTTTTCTATTGAAGTGTCTGCACCATATTTATTATCGTCAACATCAGAGATTGAATACGGTGCTTTGTCTTCATCAGTGATATTATCAATAGACGCTACTTTATTTTTGAGCCTCAGTACTTTGGAGACTTCCGTTACCGGTTTATTTAAATACTTAGCAACATCTTCCTCTGTTGGCTCATGTTCAAGTTTATGAGATAGCTCTCTACTGGCAAGTACGTATCGATTGAGCTCCTTCACGACATGAATCGGTAGACGTATAGTCCGGGATTGATTCATAATGGCGCGCTCTATTGCCTGCCTGATCCACCATGTTGAGTAGGTAGAAAAACGAAAGCCAAGTTCAGGGTTAAACTTTTGAACAGCGTGCATTAACCCTAAATTTCCTTCTTGGATTAAATCGAGTAATGGAAGACCTCGGTTGTTGTATTTTTTAGCTATTTTGATCACTAGCCTGAGATTGCTTTCTATCATACGGGCTCTAGATTTTTTACAACCTTTTAGAGCTTTGCGAGAGAAGTAGACTTCTTCATTTGCGCTTAATAGCTTTTGTGCTTCTCCTATCTCTTCAAAGTACTTTTGTGCTGGATCAAGGTTTGACTCAGTACTGTAAGAAATGTCTTTATTCTTCCGTATCTTCTTCATTACTTTCCCTTAATTTATTGTTTTTTATCAATTAAAAGTTTTTTGTAAATGAGCAATGTCCTTACTTGCTAACAGATAGTTAAAGGTAACAAGTTAGTGAAAGTTACAAGTAGCTTAAATAATGAACACAACATCTAAAAATTTAAAGTGTCATTTAACGTCATAATTTGACCTAGATCATTCTTTTCTATTTTTCTTACCACTACTAAGTGGGGAGATTGAAATTATTGTTCTTCAGTGTTTAATGGAATAAAAAGCTATACTTCAAAATATCATTATGGCAGCCTTGGTTGTCTTTTGTTGTTTTTATAGCTGCTTTAACTTGTTTAATCAACTGGTAAATGCAGCCTTATTTTGTTTGACAGCTGTATATAGTATTAACTAAATTGTAGCTAGTGTTAAAATTAATATTGTACGCTTATGTCGAAAAGAGTCTTAACGATCATAATTTCAAGTATTTGCTTAGCGTTGCTCACATCATTTGCATCATTTTCGCTATTGAATTTACTTAGCATTGCTTGTTTGAGTTTCATAACAATTACGGTAGTTATCCGCCTAGAAAACGAGCATAAAAATAGAGTTCATGTCTTAGAGCAAATCATAGATTCTGTGCCTCTCCCTTTATCTGTGACAGATTTAGACATGAATTGGATTTTTGTAAATAAAGCCGCATCGGACCCTTTAGGAGTAAAGAGAGATGATGTGCTTGGACAGCATTGTTCAAATTGGGGAGCAAACATATGTAATACAGAAGCCTGTGGGGTCCATTGCCTAAGAAATGGAAAACAAAAAACCACTTTTAGTCAGTGGGGGAAATTTTTTAATGTAGAGAGTAGTTACATTACTGATTTTGATGGAAACCATATTGGTCACATAGAAGTAGTCATTGATATATCCGAGAAGAAAGCATTAGCCGATGTCTATAGTGATGTTGACGCCATCAGTGAAAGTATGACCTCAGGCTCTGAAAATCTTAAGGAAGCAGGTAACGCATTGACCAAAGACTCATCAGAAATTGCTGTTGCAGTGTCTAGTGTTACCGACGCTGTCAGTAAAACTCTTGAACAAGCGAATAAAAATGCTGAAAGCTCAAATGCTGCTAGTGAATTAGCACAAGCAGCGCAAAGAGTAGCTCATTTGGCTGCTGATGAGATGACTGAATTAGAGAATTCAATTGAAGACATCAATCAATCTAGTGAAGCAATTGCTGATATTCTCAAGGTTATTGATGATATTGCCTCCCAGACTAATTTACTCGCATTAAACGCATCGATAGAAGCTGCGAGAGCAGGGGAACTAGGGCGTGGCTTCGCAGTCGTTGCGGATGAGGTCAGGACTCTAGCTGAAAGAAGCACAAAAGCGGCTCGAGAGTCAGCACAGTATATTTTAAAGTCAGGCGAAAGTGTTCGGAAGGTCAACGACATTTCCGTCAAGTCGTCAGGTTCTTTACGAGATATAGTACAGCATGTATCTAAAATGTCTAAAGCAATGTCGAGTATACACTCATTCTCGATTGAACAGGTTGGAAGCTTAGAAACGATTAGTTCAGATATGATGGAAATTGACAAGGTTATGTTGTCGACATCAGCCTCCGCTGAACAAACATCAGTCTCGGCCGAAGAGCTAAGAGGAATGTCGATGAAACTAAAGGCTCATTTGAATGAGATTAGTCAAATAGAGGGCTTGCTAGAACAGCAAACTCCGAAAGTCGAACAAATAAACGTGGTACAAATTTAATTTAAGCCTAAAGAATAAGCAGGTTACCTATTAAATAGAAAATGTTAGCGAACCACTAATTTATATATTGGTTTTAAGCTCTCTATCTATCTTAGGTGACTTAATAAAAAATTGCTGTTAGTGGAGTTTACCTTAATGAGAAAACTGCTAACCTGTACTCTAGCGTTATACGCGGCATCAGCTATTTGCAGTCCTGATACAAATAAAGTTGCTGAGTTGATTGCGTTAGATTTAGATAAAATAATGGACATTGAAGTCGCTACTGGTACGCCTAAGGAACTAGCGGAAGCACCTGCTGTCATTTCGATCATAACAGAGCAAGACATTAAAGCAACGGGAGCTAAAACTCTAGCAGAAGCGATACAAGGAGTTCCGGGTATTCATGTAACTGAATCACATCTGCGTTCGCATACTATGTATTCATTAAGGGGCATTCAAACAGATTACACTCCGCACTTTCTAATACTGATTGATGGAGTTGCGGAAAAAGTATTGTCTTCGCCCTTACCTTTAAATTTGCCAGTTAATTCTATAAAACGAATTGAAGTCATTCGCGGACCTAATTCAGCGGTATATGGTGCTGATGCTTTTAGCGGTGTAATTAATGTTATAACAAAACGTGGGAGAGACGTAGAAGGAAGTCAAATAGGAGGTTCACTAGGTTCATTTGACAGTGAGGAACTGTGGGTAAATATAGCTTCAAAGGAAAAGAATCTCTTTTCGCTTTTGACTATCTATTATGGGGTTACTAAGGGCGATCGAAACCGAAAAACCCCTGTAGGAATTTTAAATTCAGGTCGTGAGGATTTGTCGATTCACCTTAATTTAGACTACGAAAACTGGAGCATGACTAATTTCTACTATCAGTCACGGGTCGGTCTTGGAACAAGTGCTGGCATTTGGGCAAACAACCATGATTTCGCAGATGTTGAGCGATATCGTTTGAATCTAACTTACGATGAAAGATTTAATGAATTCTTAGAGTTTGCTGCGAATATTGTATATACCTATCATGATTCTGATACATACATAGTATTGCTTCCAAGCGGGGAGTTCCCCGTGGGTTTTGATGGCAATCTGTTGACAGAACCATTTACTCCAGTGGACTTTCCCAGCGGTGTTATAGGTAATCCTTCGACAGAAGGAAAAAATTGGGCATTTAACGCTAAAGCAATTTTCTCTCCTAATAATGGGCATAGATTAAGAGTAGCACTCGGTTACGATACAATTGATTTTACCCCCCGAGAGAAGAAGAATTTCGGTCCAGGTATTTTGGACACTAACAACTATAAATCAGTGAGTGAATCTTTAGTTGATGTCACAGGTACACCTTTTATTTTTGCACCGAAGTATAAAAGGGAGCTTTACTATATCTCGTTGCAAGATGAAGTTTTCTTGACAGATAACTTAGAGTTAACAATTGGACTTCGTTATGACTATTACAATGATTTTGGTTCAACGATAAATCCGCGTATAGCAATGGTGTGGAATACCTTTCAGGGTTTAACTACCAAATTATTGTATGGTAAAGCTTTTAGAGCACCAAATATAAATGAACTGTCTTTCCGAAATAACCCAACTGTGATTGGTAATCCTGAGTTAGATTCAGAAGAAATATCAATGCTTGAATTAGTATTCGATTACCAAATTAATAATCAGATAAGTAGTGTTGTTAATTTTTATAACTATAAGGCCGATAAATTAATCTCTCAAGATCTCCAATTCGTTTATCAAAATAAAGGCGTACAAGAAGGGTACGGTGCAGAGCTAGAGCTAATGTGGAAACCTAGCTTAGCAGTTTCAGTAACAGCTAATTATGCCTATCAAAAATCTGAAGATCCTAAGACAGAAGAGGGTAAATCACTTGCCCCAAGGTCATTAACATATTTCGCCCTAGGATATAGCATAAGTGAAGGCTGGCTAGCCACTATTCAAAGTAAATGGGTTAAAAATAGGAAAAGAGAGTTACTTGATTCACGTCCTGAAGTGAGTGATTACTTAAAAACAGATTTTATTCTCAATTATAGAACGGATGACAATGCTTGGGATATCCAACTAAAAATAAATAATCTTTTTAACGAAGATATCAGGGAACCAGTCCCCAATACGCCTTTATTTAATCTTGATTTTGGCTTTTCGACAGACATTCCAATGGAAGGAAGAGCTGCATTTGTTTCGGCTTCATATAGGTTTTGAGTACTTAATCTTTCAGAGTTTAAAAAAGGTCAATTTTAATAATTTTGTTAGATATCCATGCGTCCTACTATGAATGTAAAGGTAATGACTAAACAGTGAAAGTAAAACTCTTCAAAAACTTAATACAACTCGCTCAATTAATACTTGTGGTAATGGGATGTAATTCAAGCTTGGCTTTGGCGCAATATTATACTGAAAATGAGGTGAAATCAGCTTTAGTTGGTAAAATCATTAGTCAAATCACGTGGAAGTCAGGTAAACCGAGTAACTCGATAAATATAATCGTCTACCGTGATAAAGAAATGCAAACCGCGTTGACGCAACTAGAAACAGCTAAGATAAATGGTAAATCTATTAATGTAACAGGCGTCTCTACTCTGAAAGACGCACGTAAAGCCCACGTATTATACCTACCTCAAGCCTTCAATCATGAGATTAGTAACATAGTTTCATCATTAAGGGGCTCTAGCACATTACTGATTACAGAAAATAGCCCTACATTACACAACATTATGATTAATATTGTTGAACAACAAGACATAAAGAAGGAAAAGAGCCATTTCGGTTTTCAGATAAATCGCCCAAATCTTTCTTTGGAGAATTTAAGCATCTTGCCCGACTTATTAATATATGGCGGGACCGAACTTGATGTCGCTGAAATTTATAGGGATACAGAAGCTGCATTACTTAAACTACTCGATGAAAATGAGCTAGCAAACATGAAATTAAAACAAGAGCATGCATTGCTAGAAAATAAAGAAATGGAGCTATTAAAACTGGAGCATGAATCTAAAGAATTATCGAAAAGGCTCAAAAAACAACAACATTTGCTGTCGGAAAAAGAGCGGTTACTCATCGATCTTACTGAGAAAGTGAAGCGAGCTAATCAAAAACATCTAACGGCAGTTGAAGAGTCTGAGCTTAAATCGGAAGAGTTGAAAGAAGTTGAGCGACTATTTGAGATACAGAAGTCAGAAGTACAAAGGCAAAGTGACTTACTTGATCGTTTAAGAGCGGAAGTAGTCAACAATCAGAATTTATTAGATTCAAAGAGCTTAAAGCTCGAGAAGAAGCAGCTTGAGGTGTGGAATTTGTCTAAATTAATTGACAAACAGAGTCAGGTCATTTGGTTTACCTCTATTCTAATAGTTATTGCCATTGCTGTGTCAATCTTTATAACTAAGCTACTGCTAAAAAATCGAAGGATAAACAAAAAGCTAGAGTATACGATACAACGATTAGAAAATACTAAGGATAAGCTGGTTGAATCTGAAAAAATGGCATCGCTTGGGAATTTAATTGCAGGTGTCGCGCATGAGTTGAACACTCCGCTAGGTATATCTCTAACGGCTGCCTCAACTATTGGAGATGTGGGGCGAACCCTTAAAAGTCGTGTTGACGAGAATAAGTTAAAAAAATCTGAACTCAATAACTTTATCTTAAAGTTAGGGGAGCTCGATCAACTTATTTGCTCAAATTTAGAGAGGTGCCACGATCTTATAAACAGTTTTAAGCAGGTGTCGGCGGATCAGGTTGTAGCAAAGCATAGAGAAATTTATTTAAAAGACTATCTGCAAGAAATACTCAATACTCTGTCCATTTACCTTCGAAAAAATGAGGTGAGTTGTGAAATATTTGGTGATAATCCATTAATCATGGTTGATCCAAGTATTTTGAATCAAATTCTTAATAACCTAACCACTAATGCAATAGTTCACGCATTTGAAGGTAAAGAAAGCAAAAAAATCAAGCTACAAGTTATCACTGAAGATAGCCAATATAAGGTAGCTTTTAAAGATAATGGCAAAGGTATGGATGAGCGAACCCAACAAAGGGTGTTCGAACCTTTTTTCACTACTAAGAGAGGTCAGGGGGGGACAGGCTTGGGTCTAAATATCGTTCATAATTTAGTCTATTCAAAGCTTGGTGGCACGATTAACATTAATAGTCATCTAGGACAAGGGACTAGTTTTATAATTACACTCCCTAAAGTTATTTAAGTTAAAAAATTGTTTTCTTATAAGTTAGCTGGTGCACGTGGTCGCATTTATTTTTATTCAATTGATAGCTCGAGTAACGTAGAGGCAGAACAATCGATAAAATTGGTGGGAAAGGAAAGTAGCTATAACCTTGAGGTTAGTTTGGTTTTTTATTGAAATTAGCCTAAGAATATACTGACAATTGTCCCAAAGTGAACATACCATCAATATGGTGTCTGAAAACCACTAATTTCTAATAGAAATACGAAGGAGAAGGGTAATAACCAGAAGGTTATTACCCTTTTTTCGTTTTGGTACTCTTAATTAACTGATATCCATATCTCTTTACAATACGAACAAACGTATATTGTTGATTTGCATAGTGCTTCGCAATGTAGTCTAATCTCACTCTTAGAGCTTTAAGTAATAGAAAATAAAAGGATTTTATGAGATGGTTTCTAATATTAGGGCAATTGTATTAATTGGCTTTTTACTTACATTTGTGGGTTCAAAAACAGCTGTTGCAAATGCTAACTTCCATTTTACCAATCTATCTGAACTTACTGTTCACGATGGGAAGTTATATTTTACTGCCGAAGATGTAATTCATGGTCAGGAGCTATGGCAATATGATCCGCAGTCAAACGTGGCTACATTAATAGAGGATTTTTTAGAGGGGGCTTCAAGCTCTGATCCTGAAAATTTAGTGAGCTATGGCGGACGTTTATATTTCAGTAATCTGAGCCAAGTGTCTTCGTGGTCGACAAGGCTTAGGTATATCAATCCACTGACCAACACAATAGAAATGGTTGAAGGAATACAGCTTAAAAAAGACTCGAATAACCTTTACGATATTTTTAACCCGCTAGTATTTAATAGCCAACTGGTTTTTGTTGCACTCTTTGCCGGACATGAATGGCTCTTTAATCAAATTGTTATTAATTCTGGTGAAGTCACGAATATCGATCTGAGTGACAACTTTTCTACTTCATCAAGCGCACAATTAAAAGGCTTTGATTTTGTCGCACATCAACACTATTTGATTAAGGTTTATAGTGAATATTCACATTTTAAACAAAAAGATTGTGCCATTTTTTATGATACGGTGGCTTCTACGCAAACCGACTCTGCAGTTTGTGCTCGCGCATTAGGATATCTCAACGATGCTCAGTCGTCTGAAACTTTTGAAATTCAAAAAGTTATTTCCAGTGAAGAAAATACTTATACGTTTTTCAATTCTACTATTCGTTACGACCATAGATTAGATCTTGTTGATTTTTCCGTTAAAAAAGGAGGGGTAGTTGTTTATAACCCCGATACTCACGATGAAACTTTACTTGACGGTGAGTGGTTAGCCCAACTGGAATCTTTTTCTGATTCATTTGCTAGGCAAGGGAATAAGGTTTATTTTGTTGCCGAATCTGCGGAGACTGGAAGTGAAATTTTTGAGCTTGATTTAAACGAAAATAAAATAGATTTATATGTATCTACAATGGAGGGCTCAGAAAGCCTTGAACCTGATAATTTATTTATTTTTGCAGGTGAACTCTATTTTTCTGGTTTTACTGAAACTCTAGGGAGAGAGTTGTGGAAGGTCAATAAGTCAACTTTAACGATTGAGCAGGTGGCCAATATAAATCCAGGAGATGTAAGTTCGAATCCTGTTAATTTTCAATCGTTTGATAATAAATTATTTTTTCATTCCAAAAATTCCGAATCAGTTGGCAACTTAACGTACTATGATCCTGTAACTAATAGTGTCACAAATGTTTCGCAACTTAATATAGCCCCAGAAATTGCTTTGCCTGAAGAGCAATTAATGGCCAATGAAGGAGATACTTTTTTTCTAGAGTTATCGATACATGATGAAGATAATGATGAGCTAGAGTATCGTTGGCGACAGCTATCCGACGAGTTAGTGCTAGATTTTTCAGAAAAAGAGAAAGACTTAAGCTTTTTAGCGCCAGAAGTTGATCGCGATACGACGATCGCTTTTTCTGTAGAAGTTTCAGATGGTAATTATGCTAAAACAGTATTTTTGGAGGTTAATATTGTTGATGTTAATAAAGCCCCCACTATACAGCTTACTCCTATGTCTGCAAACGTAATAGAAAATGAAGAATTACCCATCAATCTAGAAGTTCAAGATTTGGATGGTGATGAATTAACTATTATATGGGAACAGTTATCTGGCGCTACACCCTTAGATATAGCTAATGCAACAACATCATTTATTTTTGTTGCACCTAGTGTCTCAGGCGATGAAGACTATCGTTTCAAAGTTACTGTAAGTGACGGTGAATTGAGTGTGAGTGAGACTACTACTATAAAAGTTTTAGATAAGCCTAAAAGTAGTTCAGGTGGCGCTTTATGGTGGTTGCTTCTTCTTTCAATCATTTTGATTGTTAAACGTTCTCAGTAATAATTTGGGGACTCATATTGCCATCTATCTTGAAATAGCATTTGTCCCAAAGTGAACATACCATCAATATGGTGTCTGAAAACCACTAATTTCTAATAGAAATACGAAGGAGAAGGGTAATAACCAGAAGGTTATTACCCTTTTTTCGTTGTCAGCTTTAAACCACCACCTATGTGTGGGCGATCGTTCAGTCGAGGCTTTGCCCGCAAAGTGCTCATGTTAAATACTGAGTTTGTTTGTAACCAGCAAATAAACGGAGTAAAAAACATGAGCAGATACGTACCATCATTACATGTCTATCATAGGAGTCTGTACCATATAGTATGGACGCCTAAATAGAGATACGAGTTGTCATCGACCTGTTCTCTCGCCAAGTGGTGGGTTGGACAATGAAAAACAATCCTAAAGCGGATTTGGTTATCGACGCTCTTCTTATGGCTGTTTGGCGTCGTCGCCCAAAGGAAAAGGTGCTAGCTCACTCAGAACAAGGTATTCAATAGACATCAAGTGGTTGGCGTTCCTTCCCGAGCGAATACAACCTCTAAGACAGTGTGGTAGAAAGGTAATTACCATGACAATGCAGTTGCTGAAAGCTTCTACTCATTACTTAAAAAAGACAGAGTTAAACGAAAAATCTACCGGAATCGACAACATGCCCATGCAGATACCTTCGATTACATCGAAGGCTTCGACAATCCTAGAAGAAACCCTGGTACAAATGGAGGGCTGTCTCCAATCATATATGAAAGACATTATTATCAGCAGGTTAAAGATGTCTAGATTGCAGGGGGCTCATCAATAATTAGGGTCTGTCGATCTTACGAGGCTACTTCTACAGCAATTGATGATGTATTTATACAAGGCAGAGCTTATGCACTGTGGTTATTCCACATAAAGAAGCGATGAAGACTTTTTACTCCTGCAAAGTCACCTTACCCTACATCCGTGTAGGGCAACACAGTAGAAAGGCATCATAAATGCTGTCCTGAATATGTAGTAGAACGGATTCGTTTAAATGCATTTTTCTCATTGATGCCTGCATGGATGCAGGTACTAAGATTATGCAGGAGCATAATAATCGGTACTTGCTCTGTGCGCAGAATAACTATGCGTATCACAAGTGCCGCGATAAAAGTGCATTTAATTCGAACAAAATTTATCCCTGAAAGATCAACAGACTCTAGTTAAACTAGGTGTATATAAATTTAATAAATTTGGTCTATTCTCTTAGCAAGTGCAAAAAGTGTAAGTGCTTTTCATATTGGTCAATTACATCATTGATAACAGCTTGCTCTGACCAACCCATTATGTCGTAATCTTGACCACCTTCGACTAAATGCACTTCGGCACGGTAGTATGTGTCATCTTCACCATCACTACTGAAATCTGGCTGGCAATGTCTCTTCTTGTGCACACTGTAACTATAGTCTTGCTCTTCACCATGTTTTACATAAAGAGTTACGCCTACCCCTTCTTTAGAAATCTGTGCTTCAATATCATTTCTGCTGAGTTGTTTTTGTATTTTTTCAAATGCACTCATAACGGTAGTACGAATAAATCTATCGACATTGTTTTTGTCTGGTGTCGACAAAATGTTTTCCAATCGCTCTTCCCAATTGTTTTCACCATTTTGTATGTTGGAAGAGGTAGAGATAAGCGACAGACTCGCCTGTTTGGCAGATTCAACTTGAAGTGCTTTACCAAGCCCATAGCAGGCAGTCAGCAATACTAAACTGAAGGGGAGTGCACTTGCGATAGTCATTGTTTGAAGTGCTTCAAGGCCGCCTACGAGTGTCAGCATAGCGGCAACGACGCCTACACATATCGCCCAAAATAATCTTTGCCAAATAGGTGTGTCATCTCTTCCGTTAGAGCTAAGCATGTCAATGACTATTGCACCAGAGTCGCAGGATGTTACGAAGAAAATGATGATCATGACAATAGATAGCGCAGTTAATGCAGTTGACCAAGGTAAAGACTCTAAAAACACGAACAAGCCAACGGCGGCATTGCTACTAACCATCTCACCTAACCTGTTGAACCCTAACTCTGTAATTTGATAGAGCGCAGAGTTACCCAATATAGTCATCCATAACAGCGTAAATGCAGTGGGTACCAATAAAACACCAACGATAAACTCTCTGATGGTTCGGCCTTTAGATATTTTAGCGATAAACAAGCCTACAAAAGGAGCCCATGCAAGCCACCACCCCCAATAAAATATTGTCCAACCGCCGATCCAGCTCTTTTTTTCGTAGGCAAAAAGATTGAAGGTGTTTGAAACAATATCTGACAAGTAACCGCCAATATTTTGAATGTAAGCTTGCAGCAGAAAGACAGTCGGGCCAACGATAAAAATAAGCAACATGATTAAAACCGCTAAACCCATATTTATTTCTGAGAGGATTTTGATTCCCTTGTCCAAACCAGTCGCTACTGAGATAGATGCAACAAGGATTATACCAAGCATTATTAATAACTGATTAGACTGGCTAACCTCAATACTGAATAGATAATTTAATCCAGCATTAACTTGAGACGCCCCAAGGCCTAGTGAAGTTGCTACGCCAAAAACAGTACCTACAACCGCGAAAATATCAACTAAGTGCCCAGGCCAACCGTAAATTCGGTCTCCAATAATCGGATGCAAAGCAGATCTCAGTGTTAAAGGTAACCCCTGTCTATAACTAAAATAAGCCAATATTAATGCGACAATGGCATAAATAGCCCATGCGTGAAGTCCCCAGTGAAAAAAAGTTACCTTCATTGCTTCTTTAATCGCTTCTAGTGAGCCTTTCTCTGCAGTTGGAGGTGCTAAGTAATGCATCACAGGTTCTGCAACACCAAAAAACATTAGCCCTATCCCCATACCAGCAGCAAACAACATGGACAGCCAAGTTGTCGTTGAATAGTCGGGGGTAGAGTGATCAGGACCTAGCTTAATTGAACCAAATCTAGACAGGCCCAAATAGACGACAAATCCCAAAATTATCGCTACTGCTAATACATAAAACCAACCACCATTGACGGTAATCGCAGCTTGAATAGTGCCAAATGATGATGCAGCAAAACTAGGTGAGATAAAGGTAAAGATGAGGAGTGAAAATATAGCAATTATTGAGGGAATGAATACAGGTTTATTGATGTGATGTAATGATAAATTCATCTTTAATGTTTTAACTCTAATAATAAGTCTAAATAGTAAATAAAGCCAAAATCTGATTGAGGCCCTATTTTATATAAATACTATCATACTAAGTACTGTACTTATAAGTGGTTTTTATTTGTGCTAGAATTATTTGAGATCTAATAAAAATTATAGTTAACTAAAAATATTCAAGGGAGATATATGTTTCAGCGTAAACTCTTAGCTAGTGCAATAGTATCTGCGTTAGGGGGGAGTATAGCGCTCCCTGCTTTGGCAGAAAGTTCAAACGAAATTGAAACAATAGAAGTAACCGCAACCAAACGATCCCAAAGTATCCAAGAAGTGCCTGTTGCTGTGTCGGCCTTAAGTGGCGACGCAATGGATAATCTAGGCATAGATAACTTTCAAGATTACGTAGAGTTTCTACCCAACGTCGTTTTTCAGGGTACTGGCCCCGGTCAAAACGAGGTGTACATTAGAGGTGCGGCAACTACTCAAACAGGTATTGCAGTGTCTTCGGTACAAGCACTTCAGCCATCAGTTGCGATTTATTTAGATGAACAACCTGTATCTATGCAAGGACGAAACTTAGATGTCTATGCAACTGATATCGAACGAGTGGAGGTCTTGCCTGGGCCACAGGGTACACTTTTCGGCGCTAGCTCTCAGGCCGGTACTGTCAGAATTATTTCCAAAAAGCCAAATCATGATGATGTTGAAGCGGGCTTTGACCTCAACACAGGGTTTACTAATGGTGGCGACCTTAGCAATGCTGTTGAAGGCTATTTTAACTTACCTATCTCTGACGATTGGGCCTTCCGTGTAGCTGCTTATTCCGACCATCAAGGTGGTTGGATAGATAACGTTCAAAATAAGCCAGGTGAAGGTGGTTATATTGGTAGCCCAGTTCATTTAGACCGTATAGCACCAGGGTGGGGAAAGTTGGCCGACCCTGAAAATACGCCTTCAGTAGTGCCAAGTAACTCAGACATCGTTGAAGATGACTTTAATAGTGCAACCTACGCTGGTGCACGTTTTGGTTTATCTTATCTAATTAATGATGAATGGAGTTTCCTTGTTCAGCACACTGCACAAACACTCGAAACAGAAGGTGTGTTTGCGTACGACCCATCGTATGACGATCAAGAGAGCACAAGCCGTTTTGTACCGGAAAAAAATGAAGATACCTTTGGTTTAACTACTTGGACGCTAGAAGGTCGTTTAGCACAATTAGACATTGTTTATGCTGGCGGTTATTTAGACCGCGAGATTGACGCGACGGTTGATTACACTGGTTACACTAACGGTGGTGTTTTTGCAACTTACTATACTTGTAGTTACGCTGCAGCACCTGAAGAGCAGCAGTGTTATGATCCAACTGGTTACTATAAAGAGGACACTGATGTAACTCGCTTTACGCAGGAGCTTCGCTTCAATACTTCAGCAGAAAACCCATGGCGAGTTACCGCCGGTATATACTACGATGAGCAAGAACTTGGCACCGTCGGCGAGTTTCAGTTAGGTTCTTCAGGTAAGTTCCCTGATGGTGTTTGGGGCGCCGATGGTGTAACAGTTACGGGTGAAGGTACGAATAATGGTGGTGAACCATTTGCGAAAGAAACCAGCTTCGTTAATGACATTACCCACGAAATTAACCAAATCGCGGTGTTTGGCCAATTCGAATACGACTTAACCGAAACGGTGACTGCAAGCATTGGCGCGCGTTGGTATGAAATTGAAGATATCTTCACTGGCGCAACAACTTCGCAGAATGATGGTGGTGTAACTAAGCGCATTCGAGCGTTAGGTGGCACAGACCAGGATATTCTTGATTACTTTGGTGCTGACGAAGGTCAGGCAATTCTCGATGCTATTGCCTCAGGTCAATTAGAGAACGACCTACTGGATTCGGATGGTGTTCTCAAAGTTGATGACGTTATCTTTAGGTACTCTGTTAATTGGCAAGCAATGGAGAACGTGATGTTCTTCGCCAACTATTCAGAAGGATTTAGACCCCCTGTAACAGCGCGAACTGGTGGACAGTTAGCGAGTAATCAAACTGCAGGCTCGGCATTTGAAGGTTACCGTATCCCTGTATATTCATTAACTGACGAGCTTGAAAACTACGAAGTAGGTATGAAAGGGGACTTCTTCGACCGATCGCTTCGTTTCAATGCTACTGCGTATAGTTCGGAAATTAACGATTTACAAACTTCACGCTTTGACCCAACGAATATTGCATTCTTCTACTTCACTGACAATGTAGGAACTGCTGAAATCAAGGGTATTGATGCGGATTTTGTATGGCAGGCAACAGATAATCTAATAATTAGTGGTGCATTTAGTATTTTAGATACTGAAATTACAAAACTTAACCCGACGATGACTAACCTGTCAGCTCCTGTTGGTAGTGCACTTCCTTACTCTGCAGACTTTTCAGGGAACATAAGAGCTCGTTACTACTATGAGCTAGAAAATGGTTGGGAAGGTTACGTAAATGGCTCTGTTTCTTATACCGGAGAGCGTTTATCAGGTATGTTTGCCAATGCTTACGTGTCAGAAGATACACACGAGCTTGTATATGGCACGGGAACAGGCTTAAAGATTGAAGAAGAAATTCCTGCTGGCCAATATCAAGGTGTCACGTATACCGACAGAAATGGTAATGCATTTGCCGGTGGCCGCTATGTTGCTGATGCCTATTCAATTACTAATCTGGCGGTTGGTTTTACCAATGGTGAGTGGAGAGCTGAGCTCTATGTAGATAATGCTTTTGACGAAAGGGCTGAACTATATATTGATGAGCAGCAATTCACACCTAAAGTGGTAACCAATAGACCGAGAACAGTTGGCGTGAGATTCTCTTACGATCTCTAGTCTTAGGTTCGACGGTTCTGTTCAATAGAAATAAAGCAAGCTTTCTTAATTGATTTTAAGGAAGCTTGCTTTTATGTTTTACCTCTAACAATTCTTTGATAACGAAAAATGCTTCAGACTTTGAAAGAAATTAAGTCGCTGCTCCAGTCGGGACAGTTCGATAATGCAATTCCTAAAATTACTCAGCGATTACTAGACACTGATCTAGCGAGCGAAGAAAAGCTTGAATTGCTTTATCTAAAGGCCGTGGCCCTCAGATATACAGGCAAATTTGAGTTGGCTTTTGATGTACAAACTGAATTACTTGAGGCGCAGTCTGACAATGGTCGGGCATATCAAGAACGTGGCTATTGTCAGTTAGCGTTAAATGATATTGAGAATGCACTGGTGTCTTTTCATAAAGCCGTTGAATTAAATCCTGCTCTAGTGGCTTCGTGGCTGAAAATAGTTGAGTTGTTTAAAGCAAAACAACACGCGAGCTATGCTCAGGCGGCAGAACAGCTAAACCTATTAAGAGCATTACCGAAACCTATATTGTGCGCGATGGACTTAATGTACGAAGGTAGGCTGTATCAAGCAGAGCAAGTCTGTCGTCAGTTTCTACAAACGAACAAGCACCAACCAGATGCGATGTGTTTACTCGCCGAAATTGGTTTAAAGCTCAAGGTATTTGATGATGCAGAGTTTTTACTAGAAAGCTGTATTAACCTATACCCAGAAAACCAGCAGGCTAAAGCACTTTACATTAATTTGCTTAATCGTTTAGGGAAATTTAAACAAGCAGCTAAGGAAGCAGAAAGCTTTTTAAGGCAATTTTCCCTCCCCATTGGCACCAAGGTAACTATCCAAGCGACGCTAGCAAACTGTTACATCAACCTCGGTCGATTGGAAGAGGGGCAAAACATTTACAAAGAAATAATTGCTCATTCTCCAGAGCGCGCTGGCGTGCACGTTCAACTAGGCCATGCCTACAAAACTGCAGGTGATGTTGAGCTAGCAATAGCGTCTTACAAGCAAGCTTATTTTCATATCCCTGATCATGGTGATGCTTATTGGAGCTTAGCGAATATTAAAACTTACCAGTTCACTGACGAAGAACTTAATCAGATGAAAATGCTGATATCGCAGCCGAATATCAGCGCAGATGACAAAACCCATATCTATTTTTCACTGGGTAAAGCGTTTGAAGATCGCCACATGTTCGATAAGTCTTTCGGATATTATGACAAAGGCAATTACTTAAAGAAGTCTGCTAATGGGTATAGCGCTGATAAATCAACAGCGCTAATTGAACAACAAATTGAGTACACCAGTGCTGAGCTGTTTAAAGAAAAAGCGCTATCTGGAAACTCATCGAGTGAGCCTATTTTTATTGTCGGTTTGCCTCGTGCTGGTTCGACTTTATTAGAACAAATACTGGCGTCTCACTCACTCGTTGATGGGACGAGGGAGTTACACAATATATTGGGTATTGCTCTGAAGCTTAGGGGGCGAATAGCCAATGGCGAGCCAGAGTACCCAAAAAACTTATCGCAACTGTCCAGCAGTCAGCTGAAACAGTTAGGCGATATGTATATTAATGACACTAAACCTTATCGCAGCGGCGCGCCTTACTTCATTGATAAAATGCCGAATAACTTTATTCATATTGGCCTAATCAAACTTATTTTACCTAACGCCAAAATAATTGATGCTAGGCGAGAGCCCATGGCGTGCTGCTTTAGTGGTTTTAAACAGCTCTTTGGTGAGGGACAAGATTTTTCTTATGGGCTAAAAGATATTGGGCAATATTATCGAGATTATGAGCGTTTGATGGCTCATTGGGATAACGTTTTCCCAGGACAAATATTGCGTGTCCAACATGAAGAGCTTGTTAACAACTTCGAGGCTGAAGTCGCACGTATCCTCGACTATTGTCAGCTGCCATTTGAGCATTCATGTATTGAGTTTTATAAAACAAAACGAAATATCCATACCCCGAGTGCTCAGCAAGTGCGACAACCGATATCAAATAAGGGGTTGTTGCAATGGAAAAATTACCAGCCTTACCTCAATATGCTTGAGGAATCATTAAGCGCATAATCTTGCAATGTGCTCTAGTCTAAATTATCGGCATACTTTCCAGTACTGAGCGTTGACGTTATTAGCGGGCTAACCACAACTCCCTAATAACATTGCGCTCATTCTACTTTCATTTCTCGTTCATCGACGTGCTATCTAATATCTCCTGATGGCAGTTGTGGGCGTGCTACAAGTTGAACGAATACCTCTAGTACATAAAAGCCAGTCTCTACAAAAATGTTAGAGTTAGAATAATTATAACTCTATGGTTTTGGGCTGTATCTTTCACGTAAATATTAATAATTGGTTTTAATATCAGTAATTTATGGTTTATTGGTTCTTTTGGTTTCCCAATTGTTGCTCATGATATAGCTAATCTATCATTGAGAAATTAGTTAGAGTACGTTATCATTTTTTTATATTGAACGTTCAATTAATAAAAGTATGCCAAAAATTGGATTTGAATCGGTGCGTCGCCAGCAATTGATTGATGCTACGCTGAGCTCTGTTGCAGAGCTGGGTCTAAAAGCGACGACGATAAACATCATTAGCAAACGTGCAAATTTATCATCAGGCATTATTAGTCATTATTTTGGTTGCAAGAATGGCTTGATTGAAGCGAGTGTCCGATATTTGTTGTCTAGTTTAAAAACAGAGCTACTCTCAAATGTAGAGGATAGTGCAGGCCCACAACAACGACTAATGTTAATCGTCGAAGCAAATTTTTCAGTAGTACAAAAGAATGCTCATGTCACTAAAACGTGGCTTAGTTTTTGGGCTGAATCAATGCATGATGAGCAGTTACATCGCCTTCAGTCAGTTAATGCTAAGCGTTTGTATACTAACTTGCTGTATTCATTTAAGGCACTAATGCCAAAGCAAAAAGCAATACAAGCAGCAAATTATAGTGCCGCGATGATTGATGGACTATGGCTCCGCGCAGTCCTATCAAAAGCGGATGAGTTTGAATTTAGTAAAGCAGAAGAGCTTGCAAAAAAATATGTTAACTCTTTGCTCCCTTCTCATTAGGAATAAATATGTTTGACCATACCCTATTTAACTTTGTACATGGCGAGCTCCTTGAAAATACTTCAGGGCAGTCGTTCGATGTTGTTAACCCCGCAACGAATGAAGTGATATATAAAACACAAGTAGCGGATGAGTTTATTCAGCAAAAAGCTATTGAAAGTGCACGTCAGGGATTCGCGACTTGGTCAGCTATGACGGCAGTTGAACGAAGCCGGGTGTTGTTAAAAGCGGTTGAACTACTTCGTCAGCGTAATGACGAGCTTGCGAAAATTGAAGTACTAGATACGGGTAAGCCAATTCAGGAAGCCGACTGTGTTGATATTGAGACTGGTGCTGATGTTATTGAATATTTTGCTGGTCTAGCGCCAGCCCAATTAGGCTCTCAACAGCCGGTCGGCGAAGACTTTTTTTACACGCGCAAAGAGCCTATTGGCATTTGCGCCGGTATTGGCGCTTGGAACTATCCTTTACAAATCGCTTGTTGGAAGTCGGGACCAGCACTTGCAGCGGGTAACGTTCTTATATTTAAGCCTTCGGAAGAGACGCCTCGTGGTGCTGTAGAGCTGGCAAAGGTTTTCATTGAAGCGGGAATGCCGCCTGGCGTGTTCAACGTGGTTCATGGAGCTGGTGAAGTCGGTCAATGGTTAACAACTCATCCAGCGATCGAAAAAGTATCCTTCACTGGTGAAGTGGGTACAGGTCAGAAAGTGATGCAAAGTGCGGCTAGCAATTTAAAAGAAGTCACAATGGAGCTCGGAGGCAAGTCCCCGCTGATCGTATTCGAAGACGCAGAGATCACTGAAGCGGTAAGCGCAGCAATGCTGGGTAACTTTTACACTCAAGGCGAAGTTTGTACCAACTGTACGCGCGTATATGTGCACAAAGCCGTTTATGAAGAGTTCATCGAAGAGTTAAAACAGCGAACTGAAAATAATATTATTGTTGGCGACCCCTTGGATCCAAAGGTTAATTTAGGGGCACTGATTTCAAAGAAGCATCAAAAACTTGTTTTAGACTACATTGAAACGGGTAAAGAGCAAGGTGCAACCCTATTAACTGGTGGTCATGCTGTATCGCCATCATCGGCTCCTGATGGCAATTTTGTTGCGCCAACTGTTTTTATTGACTGCCACGATGACATGACAATAGTCAAAGAAGAAGTCTTTGGCCCTGTAATGTGTGTGTTGACGTTTGAAGACGAAAGTGACGTTATTGCAAGGGCAAACAACACTGAGCTTGGGTTAGCGGCTGGCGTGTTTAGTCAAAACATCAAGCGCGCTCACCGTGTAATTCATCAGTTAAACGCTGGTATTTGCTGGATTAACAGCTACGGTAACTCGCCGGCAGAAATGCCTGTAGGTGGGTACAAACGCTCGGGGATTGGTCGTGAAAATGGTGTTGAAACATTAAACAGCTATACGCAAACCAAATCGATATATGTTGGCATGAGCCAGATTGACAGCCCGTTTTAGCGAGAACTTACTATGCAATACGACTATATCATTGTAGGTGCTGGCTCGGCGGGGTGTGTGCTTGCTAATCGGTTATCTGAAGACCCTAAAAATTCAGTTTTATTGTTAGAAACTGGTGGCAGTGATAAGAGTATCTTTATCCAGATGCCTACGGCGTTATCTATTCCTATGAATACGGATAAATATGCGTGGCAATTTCATACTGAACAAGAGCCTTACTTGAATAATCGCCGTATGCACTGCCCTAGAGGTAAGGTGTTGGGTGGATCGTCTTCGATAAACGGCATGGTATATGTGCGCGGACATGCTAAAGATTTTGATGAGTGGTCTGAGCATGGTGCTGAAAACTGGGATTATAAAGCCTGTTTACCTTACTTTAAGAAAGCGGAAAGTTGGTACTTAGGAGAGGATGACTATCGCGGTGGTAGCGGTGAGCTGGGTGTCAATAATGGCAATGACATGGCTAACCCTTTATATGGTGCCTTCATCGAAGCTGGTCAACAGGCGGGTTACAACTTTACCAGCGATTACAACGGTGAAACGCAAGAAGGTTTTGGTGCGATGCACATGACGGTGAAAGATGGCGTACGCAGCTCTGCTAGCCGTGCGTATTTAGACCCCGTGAAGCATCGTAATAACCTGACGATTGTAACCCATGCCTTGGTGACAAAAGTTAATTTGGAGGGCAAAAAAGCCACTGGTGTAGAGTACTCCGTTAAGGGAAAAATACATCAAGCGATAGCGAATAAAGATGTAATCTTAAGTGCTGGTCCTATTGGCTCCCCTCATATTCTTCAGTTGTCAGGTATTGGTGGGCGCGAAGTGCTCGAGAATGCCGGCATTGAGGTAAAGCACGAGTTACCTGGAGTAGGTCAGAACCTTCAAGACCACTTGGAGTTTTACTTTCAATACAAGTGTAAGCAGCCAATTACCCTCAACGGTAAATTGGGTCTTATTTCAAAAGGGTTGATTGGTGCTCAGTGGCTATTGACGAAATCTGGCTTAGGTGTCACTAATCATTTCGAATCATGTGCGTTTATTCGCTCGAATGAGACGGCAGAGTGGCCTGATATTCAGTACCACTTTTTACCTGCTGCTATTCGTTATGACGGAAAACTTGCGTTTGATGGTCATGGTTTCCAAGTTCATGTTGGACACAACAAACCTAAGAGTCGTGGAGCAGTAACGATCCAATCGGCGGACCCAACTGTTGCACCAAAAATTCAATTTAATTATTTACAGCACCCAGATGATATAGAGGGGTTTCGTGCTTGTGTGCGCTTAACTCGCGATATTATTGCACAACAGGCATTTGATAATTACCGCGATGGCGAAATACAGCCAGGTGAACATATTCAAAGCGATGATGAAATCGATGCATTTGTGCGAGAAGCAGTTGAAAGCGCATATCATCCAAGCTGTTCTTGCAAAATGGGCGAAGACCCTATGGCGGTAGTTAATTCAAACACGCAAGTGCACGGTATTAGCAACCTACGCGTGGTCGACTCATCTATCTTCCCAACTATCCCTAATGGCAACTTAAATGCGCCAACTATCATGGTTGCTGAAAAGGCGGCAGATATGATCTTGGCAAACTAACCAACGAATTCACAAGTAAGTAACTATGAGCCAATTTGGAGCTCCGTAGCTGCTGTATAAGACCTTGATAATATTGGTGAGTTCTAGTTGGACTCATCATATTCAAGCAATAGAAAACACTATTTTTTAATACACATGACAACAACAAATAGGAAAATCATGGAATATTTTTATTTATATTGGGAGGGTGATAATGACCATATGGCTTAGTGCTGGCATCTTATTCACTTTACTTTCAATCGCCTTTATTTTATTTAAATGGGGCAACATGCAAGTCGTGGGTGTCACGCCGGTTAAAACCTTCACCTTTATCGCTATTCTCTTTACATCTGGCCTCGACGTAGGCTTAATTATGTTTCCGCTGACCGAATTTGCAGGTTATGCAGACATAAAAGCAAGTCCAGAATATGGCTTCACTAACCCGCTTTCAATTGAATTTGGTTTTTGGGGGTTCTTAATCTGGGGATTCTATTTTTTAACCTGTTTTTATTTCTGTGTAATTGAACCTAAGGTAAGGTTCTTCGAGATCCCAGTGGTGAAACTTGTTAATAATGTCGTCATTATTGGCACCTGCGCTTTCACAGCCTTCCTTCTTTTATCTAACCTACCTTGGTACTTGCCAGCAGTGGGTGATGGGGAAACGATTGTACCAATGTTCTACCTCATTGTATTCGCAGCGATTTGCTTTGCTGCCTATTCAAGTACGAATATTCGCTATGTGCGCTTTTTGAGTCTGACCACAACGTGGGTCTTTATTGCTTTAATTGTAGGCTTGTGGGCAAGTGCATTTGTTTTTGGTGATAGTGTGATGAGCGCTTATGCGAATAACTTGGCGCTTATTGGTGACTACTTCCCTAATATTCATCACTTTGTGTTGCCTTTAAATGATTATCATGAATTCTACTTATTTTGGTGGTTTGCGTGGAGCATTATGATCGGCCAATTCACCTCTCGTTTTGTTGGTGGCTTAAAGACCTATCAAGTATTAGCTGCGATGCTTATATTCCCTTCAATTCCGATTGCTGCTTGGTTTGCTGTGCTCTATCACTACCACGATGCAGGTATCCCAACTGACGGCCTAGTGAATTTTTCAATGGTATTTGTTGGTATTGTTTTCGTCATCAATTCACTTGATTCGTTGATTAGGTTGTATACCGATAATTTAAACCTTACGGTCGCCCGTTTAGGCAAGCGCAACTACCTACTGCTCAATATTGTGGCTCTTTCACTTTTAACCCTGTTGTTTAAATTGAATTTCTTACAAATACAATGGGTTGGTGCTGTGGTCATCGCGATTTTCTTTGCCTGTTTTGGTTTTATTCTAATGAACAAATTTAAAGCGGTTAAAGTGATTAACAGTTCGCCAAAAGACAACGCTATAGACTTTAATAAAATAGAGACAATTAGTTAATATTATGAAAAATCTTCTTAAAATATCGCTATTGCCATTAGCAGTAATATCAAATGTGGCCATTGCCGATTGGAGCACAACCGTTACAGGTGTGTCTGACTATACGTTTAATGGTGTTAGCCAAACTAATAATGACCCTGCGCTTCAAGTAAGCTTGGATAAGTCATTTGATGGAGGAGTCTACGCTGGCTCTTGGGCATCAAATGTTGATTTTGGCGGCGATACTGACGTTGAGTGGGATTTCTACGCTGGTCAATACATCAGTTTGAATGATGTATTAAGCCTTGATTACGGTATTGCCTACTACAGCTATCATGGAGGTGATAACTCAAGTGACGGTAATTACCCTGAAGCCTATGCCAAATTTGGTTACGCATCAGAACTGGGTCAAACAGAATTTAATTTCTGGTACAGTTGGGATTACTTTGGCACAGGGGCTGGTCACACCATTAGTATGATTGCACATTCATACGAGGTAGCGCCTAACCACACCTTACGTGCAAGTTTTGATGTTTCAAATTCGCTTGATGGAGACAAGTGGTTGTGGGATGGAGAAAACTCTTCTTATCACCACTATCGTTTAGCTTATCAGGCTAGTTTTGCCGGTGTGAATTTCGAAGTAGCAGCAGAAAACACCAACCTTGATTGGGACACTGCTGATGAACGAGTCGTTGTTTCAATATCAAAAACGTTCTCACTTTAGCTATCCCTTTTTTGGGATAGCCAAATGAAAAAAGGCGCTGGTGGCGCCTTTTTTATTGAGGAGTCAATTTCCCTTGTACTAAGAATAAATTTCTCGCTAGAGATATAAAATCTTAATATTGTGAATGTTTAAAATATATTGGCTAAGTTATTAACCCGATCTCAGGTTAATAAAGTTATATTTAATTGGCCTAAAATGCCTAAGTGCTAAAGCAGTCAGACTATTTACTAAAGTAAGCCTTCTTCAGTGCTTTTGTGCATAGGGTCTATTTCGAGAACCGGAGCAGCATCGATTCCTGTAGCGTCCATCATCGTCGCAATTCTTTGCATCGAAGATAATAATAAAGATTGTTCCCATTTTTCTAAGCTACAGAACTTTTGGATAAAGTGCTCTTGCAAAGGTTGTGGAGCATCAATTAAAGAGTTTCGACCTTCATTCGTTAAAAACAAACTAACTCTGCGTTTATCTTCAGTACTTCTCACTCTCTCTACTAGACCCTTGCCTTCTAATCTGTCAAGAATATTAGTTACGGTTGCAGCACTTAGGTTAATTTGTGAAGCAATTTGACTAGCAGTTACCCCTTTTACTCTGCCTATTTCTTGCATAATAAGCAGTTGTGGCCCTGTTAAACCTGAAGATTTATTTAATTGTTTAGAGTGTAAATCAATTGCTCGAATTACTTTACGTATGGAAACTAACAACTCTTCGTATTTTTCCATCGGCAGTCCTGAACTAAAAATATGTATGCCTCTAATATTAAATCTATTTAAATTATGTGGGAAGCGGAATCTACGCCATTTATATTTCAAAAGAATATGCAGAAGAGGTGAATATTTGGATTGTCCTAAAGTGTACATATCATCAATAGGGTGCCGGGAAACCATTAGGCAATAGCTAATTGATTTGAGATAAGGGGTAATAACATGTGACGTTGTTCCCCCTTTTTTGTGCATTTTCCAAATTGTAGTTAGCGCAAATATTTTAGCCTTTATAGATACTTATCTATTAACATCTTGTAAATGTAGCTGTTTAATATGATAAGTTAGGTATTTGCTAGAAGCTCCAGTTAACTTTCATGTAATAGTAACTACCATTAAATCCATAAGGCGAGTTTGTAGGGTAAATTGCGCCTAAAAATCCAGCTTCACGCCCTTTGTTAAATTCTTCTGGATAAATATCAAAGACATTCTGTGCCCCTAGGGTGAACACCACATCTTGGGTAAAATTATAAGACAACTCAATGTCGGTAATTGCTCTAGCATCGAACTTATCCAGTAGTGATACGTCATTAAATTGTGCATTGTAAAAACTGCCATAATAGTTCACTCGCAGCATTGCGCTTATGTCACCTTGCCAGTGGTAATATGTCAGTACAGTTCGCGTATTTGGGATACCCTTTTCACGTTCCTTTCTCACATTATCATTAGCTATTGGGCTTATGTCATTGGTTACATGAAGTTTGGTATCAGTGTAGTTGAATGCTAATGATAGCATTCCATCAACCTTAGATTGAAAGTGAAAAGGTAGCGTGGCAACAACGTCCACCCCTTGTGTTACGGAGTCAAAATCGTTTGCGTAATATTGAATGTTAGATGCTTGAGGAGTGACACCTGATACCGTTAATAGATGGCTATCACTTGCCATTATTTCGCTTGAAAAAAGCGACAATCTATCTGTTATGTCAATATGAAAGTAGTCTACTGTAATATTGGCTGTGTTTATTTCAGATAAAATTCCAAAACTAAAGTTCATGGCTTTTTCTGGCTCTAACCCTCCTCCTGACCGAGATATCGCGATTGGACTTAGTGCACTAACGAGTTGTGATGTTTGCTGCACAACTGCGCCATTGATAACAGAATTGGTCGTAGATATACGTTGCATAGTTGATTGAGCTACGGTAGGAGCTCGAAAACCTGAACTCAATGTAGACCTTAATGCTATTTGTTCGCTGGCCTGGAGGCGCACAGAAAGTTTGCCATCAAAAGTGTTGCCAATTTTCCCAATATTTTCGTACCTCATTGCTAGCGACATTGAAAGTGCATCGCTAATGTCACTTTCGATATCTAGGTAGAAAGCATCTGACGTTCGGCTATTAGTGCCAGCTGTTTTAGGGGAGAAACCCGGAAAACCATTTGCACCGATGGCTTCGCCATTATCGGTGAATGGGCCTGTTTGATAAGAAGCTTCCTCTCCAGCAATAATTTCAAACTGTTCGAAATGGTGTTGATATCCAAAAGCGACATTTAATTCTGACTCAAATCCTACGTCGACAGGAAAAGAAAAATCCATATTGAACAAATGTTCAGTTTGTATTTGGGCACCCAACTCAAAATCGCTCGGTGAGTGCTCTCCGAGTGATGCATTGACACTATTCCACAAATGGTACGTCACTTTGTTTTTACCGGTTAACAGACTAACGTCGTAAGAAACTTCTGCGAAGTCTCTTTTAAGCAGGCCTCTTAGTCCTGTGGTTAAGCTTGTATCAAGTACTTTGCCACCAAACCTTGGTGTAAACCCGCCTGGAAAGCGCTCATTAAAAGCAAAGCAATCGTCGTTGGCAAAAACATTAGCTAAGGCTTCAGCATCATTTGAATCGCCCGGCAGTGTGGCTTTTGGACAGTTCCCCGTACCATCACTGGTCATATCAAAAAACAGGCGAGTACCGTTATTGGGGTTAGTATAGACACTCGCTCTTGTGTTCGGATTGCGATAAAAGAAACTACCATTGACCTCACGTTGGCTCCAGTTACCAAAGAGATAAAAGTCTCTGTATCCACCATTTTTGCCTAGGTCTAACTCGATATTAGCCAATAACTTAATATTTTCGGTAATTTGAGGTGCTCCCCAATGAACAACCGGCTTCTGTATGTCTTCATTATTCACGCCGGCTGATATGAGTTGTTCTACAGCGGGGTCTTGAATCCCTCGCGAAGTTGGCTTATTTTCACTTAGCTCAAACGAAAAGTTGGCGGAGCCTGCTTCTGCAATACTAGTTCCCCATATTCCAGATATCGCTATTTGTCTGCCATCGCCTTGCCCATATTCACCAGTGCGCAATTCGATAATGTCGGCTTCAGTACTGTTTTCCAAACGGAAGTTGACCACTCCTGCAATAGCATCTGAACCGTACTGTGCTGCGGCTCCATCTTTCAAAACTTCGATACTCTTTAAGGCTATGCTGGGAATTGAATCAAGATCTACGCCATGAGCACCAATATTAACGCCAGAAATATATTCGTAAATTACACCACTGCGGTGGCGTCGTTTTCCGTTTACGAGGATTAACGCACTATCTGTTGGCAGGCCACGAAGATTTGCAGGCCTTACAATAGTACCAGCATCGCTGATGGCTTCTTGAGTTACGTTATAGGAAGGGACTACATCAGACAGAATAGAAAGAATATCTGGTTTTCCCTGTCGCCTTATGACTTGATTATTAATTACTTCTATTGGCGCGAGTGTTTCAAGCGGAGACCTATTGAAACGTCTAGATCCAATAATCTGAATGCGCTCTAGTGCTTGTTCATTGTTACTCGTTTGAGAGTCACCATCAGGAGCATAACTTGAATAAGGTAAAGAAAAGGGAGAAACAGCAATAATAGATTTGTGTTTTATTGTTTTCATTTGCTGCTTGAGCTGGTTTTTTATTTGCATATCCATCGCAAAATATTCTGGATTTTTATAATTACCCAAGACCGAGCTAACAGCAATTACCCGCTTGTCGGTTGTTATTGCATTCAGATGAGTATCCAAAAGCAAAATTGATAAGGCTTCAGAGAGAGGGTATTTGCCATGAAGGGGATTCGTCATGACAATAATGGAATCATCAAAGGGGTATAATAGCGAGTAACCTGAAATATCTGCGACTTTATTTAAAGCAGCAGCGGCATTCATCGCTGGTATATTGAAAGAGTAGCGGACTGCTGCGTGAGAACTTATCGTATAAAATAGCAACAATACGATAAATACAGTATTGAACAGCGTTAACTTTCTTTCATTGTCTCTAAATAAGCGACCACTCACTTAAGCTTGATTCCATTGTTTGTTTATTTTTGGTCTTGATTTCGTCATCACTTGCGTGGGTAGTAAGCAAATTCATCGGTAAGGATCTTGCCAGAATATGAAGCTTTCTTTATCAAGACCCAAAAAAAACCTCGGCTTATACCGAGGTTTTATACTAACAAACTAAAATGATATTAGAAGTTATAAGTTGCTTTTACGTAGTAGAAACCACCATTAAACCCAAATGGAGATGTCTCGTAGTAAATTCCACCCCATTGGTTATTCACACAGCCGCCACATGCTGCGGCGCCTTCTTCAGTGAAGTTAATTTTAGTCGCTTCTTGATCAAATAAGTTTTGAGCACCGACTGACAATGAAACATTTTCGCTGTAGAAGTAACTTACTTCTGCATCTAATGTAAATGCTGCATCACCTTTATTAATAGTTGCATCGTAATCTACGTGCACACCCTGGTATTCGCCGTAGTAGTTACCACGTAATAGGAAACTTACGTCTTCCCAGTTTTGTGACCAAGTGAAGGTCGCACGGTGATTAGGTAAATCATTTTCCAAACGCGACACTTTAAAATCACCAGTTACATCTGTATAGCGGTCAACTTCAGTTTTGTTGTAATTATACGCTAAGCTAAAGCTGCTATCGCCATCGAACAAACTTGTAGAGTAATTGGCGATAAAATCCACGCCTGAAGTTGTTGTGTCAAAATCGTTTGTAAAGAAACTTACTTGTTGGATCGAATCAACATTTGGTACGCCAGCTGCAGTAAGTGCGGCTTTGTCGTCTTCTGTCAGTCTATATTTTTGAGATTGAGAAATACGATCTTCAACTTTTATTTGGTATGCATCAAGGGTTATGAATATGTCACCGTAATTCCATACTAAACCTACCGCAACACTCTCAGACTCTTCCGGTGTAAGCTCTGTCGCACCTAATTGTTCGGCAACAGGGTTGGTCGCTGGCAACAATGCTGAATCAACTAACTGCCCGCCGTCAAGGTTAGTTTGAACGTTCGAGTAATTTGCCTGACCAACTGTGGGAGCTCTAAATCCTGTACTGATAGAGCCTCGGATCGAAAGGTCATCAGTTAGGTTGTATTGGCTTGTGAGTTTATAGTTAGTGTCGTCACCAAAACTTGAATAGTCCTCATAACGAAGGGCTGAGCCGATTAGGAAGTCCTCTGTAATTTGTGCTTCTATGTCGACATATAAAGCGAAGTTATTACGTGAGAACACGCCGGCAGCATCTGGTTTAAAACCAGGGAAACCATTAGAGCCAATACCAAATCCTTGCTCAGTGTATGGGCCCGCTGTATATGATGAGACATCGCCAGCAGTCACTTCAAATGATTCACTATGCCACTCATAACCGCCAGCAACTAATAGAGATTCGATAGAAGACACTTGAAAATCTTTACTGATGTCAACGTTGAAGCTTTTCTCTAATTGCGTGTGTTTACCTGGCTCAAAATCTCGTGGAGTAGATAAGCCCAACGAAGCGTTTAACGTGTCATAGATGACATAGCTTGATTGGTTACGGCCAATGCTCGCACTTACGTCATATACTAAATCGTCTTTTAGTTCGCCACGTGTGCCAAAAGTTACAGCTGTGTCAATGATATTGCCACCAAAGTTAGGGGTGAAACCACCTGGAAGCAACTCGTTAAAGGAAAAACAGTTGTCATTGTTGGCAACGTTATCTATATAGTTTTGCTGAGTTAACACATTTTCACTTGTTATCGCTACTTCTTGACAGGTTCTTTCTGCACCTTGAGCTTGTGCAACATCACCAATCAATAATGTAGAACCACCGTCGTTTGAGTAAACTCCGCCGCGTGAGTGAGGGTTACGGAAATAGAAACCACCACGTACATCACGCTCAGAGTAGTTTGTGAATAGGTAAATTTCTCTATCATTTCCAATGTCTAATCCGAAGTTACCAAAAACAGTAATATCATCTTTTACTTCAGGTGAACCCCAAATTTGCGCTAGACTAGAAACGTCTGTGTTACCTGCTGCGATCAAGGCTGCAGCGTCTGGACGTTGTACACTTCGGCTTGTTGCATCAGAGGTTTTATATTGGAAGCTCAAGTTGGCAAAACCATCATCAGTTAATGCTAAACCAATGTTGCCCGAAACTTCATAAGTGTCACCATCACCCTCATAATATGAACCATAACGGGCTGTTAACGAGCCACCATCAGCGTCGTCTTTTAAGACAAAGTTCATAACACCGGCAATAGCATCTGAGCCGTATTGAGCAGCAGCACCATCACGAAGCACTTCTACTTGCTTTAAGGCTGCACTAGGAATAACACCAATATCAGGGCCTTGTGCACCATCGTTAATACCACCACCTAAAAGGGCGATAACAGACGCGCGGTGGCGACGTTTGCCATTAACGAGTATAAGCGTACTGTCCGATGATAAGCCACGTAAGTTTGCAGGCTTCACAAGACTTGCTGCATCGGAAATTGGATTTTCATGGACGTTGAATGAAGGTACGGTACCTTTTAACAATTCAAGCATGTTGGTGTTACCCGCGCGTTCAAGTTCTTCACCACCAATTAAATCAATTGGCACGGGAGAGTCGTTAACAGAGCGTGGTGCACCACGAGAGCCGACAACAGCAATGCGTTCAACTTCTTCAGCTTTTATTTCGTTATCTTCTGCAGCATACACGGATGTGCTGCCTAGCGCGATACTAATAGCAAGCGCTAGGCTTCCCGTGCGGAGTTCATTTGACATGTTATTTCTTCCCTATATCTTATCGTTTTATAGTTATTTCGGTTGTAAATTAATTAAATAATTTGCAACCTGAACTAAAGAGTAGGGAAGGGTAAAAAACCGTAATATATTTTTAACTTTTACGTTTTTTTACTTTTTAGATAACAAAACACTATTTGAATCAATTTGTTGCGAAGTAAGATTAAAGGCAAGCTCAATGGCTTCTATCAATGCTCTGCTGTCGTCTAGATCAAATCGTCCGCTGATTTTTAGACGTGATAGTTCTTCGTCTTTTAGCAAAATATTGATATCACTGTATCGATTAATTTCTTCGACTATATCCGCCAAATTTTCATTTTCAAATACTAATTTACCATCTAGCCATGAAAGTTCGCGTTGAATATAGCTGTCTTGCAAATGAACAAGCTTAGGCGCATGATTTTGTTCAGCAATAGCTTGCTCTCCTTTGGCGATAAATACATCACCTTTGTTTATCATTTTACTATCCAGTGCCCTGATGTTATCTAATGATGCACCAGTATTGACTTGTGACAATTTAACCTTGCCCTCAGTGACGGTGATTTCTATGTTTTCTGAATCTATTTGTACAACAAATTTAGTTCCTACAGCCTGCACCAAACGATTCCCCGCGTAAACTATAAATGGGCGCTGCGGATCATGTGCAACATCAAAAAGTGCTTCACCTTTGATCAATTTGATAATACGTTTACCTGTCGTGAATTCAGCTTCAACATGGCTATTAGTGTTTAAATGAATCACAGAGCCATCTATAAAGCGCGTATCGAGTTGTTGCCCAATCGCAGTACTATACGAGTATCGCTGAACCTGCTCGGGTGAATTTAGCCACATGAACACGGCGATAAAACTAACACTTGCAGCTACAGCCAACGGCTTTAGTATCGGGGTGAGAATTGGCAAAATTGATAGTTTTTCTGACGCGCTCTTACTATTTACTATGTTTAGCACTTCGTCCATATCGTCCCACGTGTCTGCCATAGCTTGCAAAGCAACCTGGTGTCTTTTATCTATAGCTAACCAAGCCTTTAAGTCGTTTTTATCTTGCTTAGACAAGTTACCATTGTCTAGTCTTACTAACCACACAGCGGCCTCTTCATCAATCGTATATGATGTGCGCAGTGGAACTATTTTATCTTGTTGTTTCATTTCATACGCTCGTCTTTAGATTGATTCTTTTGTTTCTGTTGTGTCGTCGCAATATCATCAAACCCTTGAGCGTGAAGAGATTGCTTAATTTGCATTAAACCTTTAGCAATATATTTTTCTACAGAGCTTACTGATATATCCATTTTCTTGGCGATTTCTTTATGCGTTAAACAATAAAGTTTTCTTAACAAAATAGCCCGACGATGTTTCTCTGGAAGAGTGTTCAGTACATCATTGAAACGCTGGAATTTAGCCTTTTGATATAAGTCTGTTTCGGCGGTATTTTCAGTATCTGGATCTTGTATTGCTTCGTCAATTTCAGAGTGTATCTCTTTACTCTGCTCGACGAGTTTCTTTAACACCAAATTTCTCGAAACAGCAAATAGGTAGCCTTTCGGAGATTTGATTTCTTGCTGCTTATCAGACCGTAATACTCTTATGAACGTTTCTTGCAAAATGTCATCAACGTCTTGTTGTTGAACGCTCATTTTCATAATTGATCGTACTAACCCATCTCGGCAAGACTGAAATGCTTCATAAATTCTATTGTTTGGCCGTTTATTAACTGGCATTCAAAATTCCAAAATCATGTAGATAGCATAAAGAGTCTCTTACGCTAAGAATCCATAAAAAATTATGAATTATTTACTTCTTAACAAATCTTCAATATCCATTCTAAACATTGATGAGTGAGCCTTCATCACAAAGCAGTACTAAATATGTGCAATCGCCGTAAGTTATATCTTCGTATGATTGCCAATAATGGTTGCTGATTACCCATAACTAAATGTTACATGATAATCGTGATATGCCCCAAAGACTAAAGTCTTAAGTTGCTATTAAATTGTTTTTTGCATGGTTTCGTATGATTACTTATGGATTCAAGTGGCAATACACTCTTTAAGCCTATGAACAGATAGTTATATCTAAATACTAAAAACAAGTTGGTGGATTTATTTTGGAATTTAATACGATTTTATCTTTGGGGGTGTACTTTTGTGCAATGATTGGTATTGGAGTTTACGCGTATCGTAAAACGGCCAATGATGTTTCGGGCTATATGCTTGGAGGGCGCAGCCTAAGCCCTTCAGTGACAGCATTGTCTGCAGGGGCTTCAGATATGAGTGGCTGGATGCTGATGGGGCTGCCAGGTGCTATGTATATCACCGGTATCAGCAGTATTTGGATAGCAATAGGTTTAATCATTGGTTCATTCTTAAACTACCTTGTAGTCGCTCCTCGCCTTCGAACCTACACTGAACTAGCGAATGATTCGATTACACTGCCAGACTTTTTTGAAAATCGATTTGAAGATAGCTCTAGAGTGCTAAGGCTGACGTCTTCAATTGTTATTATCGTCTTTTTTACCTTGTATACGTCCTCAGGCATTGTCGCTGGCGGTAAGTTGTTTGAGAGCTCATTTGGTTTTAGCTATGAATTGGGATTGTATGTTACTGCAGGTGTTGTTGTTGCATACACACTGTTCGGGGGATTCTTAGCCGTAAGCTTAACTGATTTTGTACAAGGTTGTATCATGTTTATCGCTTTAGTTTTAGTGCCTTTGGTTGTGATTAATAACGTCGGTGGTGTAGCGAACATGCATACCTCCATCAAAGAAGTTAATCCAGACTTATTAAATATGTTTGGTGGTTTAGGTGCTATCGGCATCATTTCTGCACTGTCATGGGGGCTAGGCTATTTTGGTCAACCTCATATAATAGTTCGGTTTATGGCAATTCGCTCTACAGATGACCTGCCTGTAGCGCGCCGCATTGGTATGACTTGGATGATTGTAGCCATATGCGGTGCTATGGCTACAGGATTTTCCGGCATTGCGTATGTTAAGAATTCGGGGGTATCACTCAATGACCCTGAAACCATCTTTATTTTACTTTCACAAGTACTATTTGATCCTCTGATTTCAGGCTTTTTGTTGGCTGCAATTCTGGCCGCTATTATGAGTACGATCTCGTCGCAATTGTTGGTTACCTCAAGTTCACTAACTGGCGATTTTTATCAAACCTTCTTTAACAAAGAAGCCAGTGAACAGCACTTAGTGATTGTTGGCAGAATTTCTGTTTTCATTGTTGCCTTAGTTGCTATCCTCTTGGCATCCGACCGTAATAGCTCAATTTTAAACTTAGTGAGTAATGCTTGGGCTGGCTTTGGAGCGGCATTTGGTCCACTCGTGATTCTTAGCCTTTTTTGGCGGAAAATCAATAGAAACGGCGCGCTTGCTGGCATGGTTACGGGGGCTGCAACAGTATTATTTTGGATATATGCTCCTATTACTGTTGGTGGTGAATCGCTAAGTTCAACTATTTATGAAATCGTCCCAGGCTTTATTGCAAGTACGTTAGCGATTGTTATTGTCAGTAAGTCTACTTTAGGCGTCTCAAGCTCGATGGCAATTAAATTTGCACAGGTCGAAGCTAAGCACAAAACATAACTACAAATCTGGCATATACGGTTATTGGTCAACCAAGTATATGTAACAAGTAAGATGGGCTACGTTGTTTTTGGATTTGATTAATCACTATTGCTTTTGCTTAGCCGAGTACGTTTAAACTGAAAGCATGGCTATAAATTGGTTTAAAGATAGGCTCTCTCAATATAGTGCCGGATAACGATTTATCCGCTTTGAATAACATAGTGACCTAGTTTCGTTTTTCGGATAAGGGTAATAGCCACTTTGGTTGTTACCCTTTTTACTTTTTTGGTTAAAAAGGCACCTTTTTTCGTTTGTTTATCATACTTTTAAGTGATAAATGAGCTTAAACGAGCAAAGCTCGTCAAACCTCTTCCTGAATTCATCATTTCTGCTTGCCATCGGTGATCTCTCGCTTTACCATCACTCGCTCACAAGCCCACTTCGGGCATTCGTTCAGATCAGTGATGACATCTGGTTGTAGTAGTTGGAGTATCCTAGTTTATGTCGCAAGCTGAGTTTGAGCTCAAAGGTAGCTTATTTACCTTGTCTGCATTGCAGATGACAGAGTATGACTTAAGTAAATTATCAGATTGGTTAAAAGCCAAAGTTGAACAAGCCCCCGGATTTTTTCATCGTGCCCCGTTAATTATTAATATTGACGCTCTCGCTGAGAGTATTATCGATTTTTCCGCAATCCGCGCTGTTGTAGAGCAACACGATTTCATTTTCATAGGCATTAGTGGCGGTACCAAAACGCAAAAGCAAGCAGCGAAAGATGCAGGGCTCGCTGTTGTTAGCCAAGGCAATAGTAAACCACTATCGAGCGCGAAAGCGCCAGAAAACACAGAACCAGCAGTTGGTGAAAAGATCGAAGAGAAGACAATAGAAAAAACGGTAGAAAAGCCGGTATTTCGACCCGCCAAAATTGTTGAAAACACGATTCGCTCTGGCCAGCAAATTTATGCTAAAGATACTGACTTAATTATTAAAGGTGCCGTTAGCGCAGGCGCTGAAGTTATTGCAGATGGCAATATTCATATTTACGGCACATTACGAGGACGCGCGATAGCTGGTGCAAACGGTAATAAAAACGCACAAATTTACTGTAGTAATTTGCAGGCTGAACTCGTCTCCATCAATGGGAATTATTGGTTAAGTGATTCACTTCAAGAAAAAGCATGGGCAAAAGCTGCACGCGTCAAATTGCTTGAAGATCAGTTAACCGTTGAAGATTTAAAATAAAGGAAAAGCTGTATGGCAAAAATTATTGTAGTGACATCAGGTAAAGGTGGTGTTGGTAAAACGACATCAAGTGCTGCTATCGGTACTGGTTTAGCGTTAAAAGGTAAGAAAACCGTTATTCTCGATTTTGATATTGGCCTTCGAAACCTAGATTTGATTATGGGTGTAGAACGTCGAGTCGTATACGACTTTGTTAATGTTATTAACGGTGAGGCAAACCTCAATCAAGCACTTATTAAAGATAAGCGTATTGATAACCTCTATATTCTGCCAGCCTCGCAAACACGTGACAAAGATGCACTGACTAAAGAAGGTGTAGGTAAGGTATTAGAAGAATTAGCTAAAGACTTCGATTACATCCTGTGTGATTCACCAGCGGGTATTGAAGCCGGCGCTCAAATGGCACTTTACTTTGCCGATGAAGCGATTGTTGTTACTAACCCAGAGGTGTCATCTGTTCGCGATTCAGATCGTATCTTAGGCATTTTGCAAAGTAAGTCACGTCACGCTGAAGAAGGTAGTAGCATCCCTGAGCATTTATTACTGACTCGATACAACCCTGAGCGAGTAGATATGGGTGAGATGTTAAGTGTCGACGATGTTAAAGAAATTCTTGCCATAGATCTTATCGGCGTTATCCCTGAATCGAAAGCTGTACTCAGCGCATCTAATGCGGGCCAACCAGTGATTATGGACGAGCAAAGTGATGCTGGCCAAGCATACATTGATGCCGTTGAGCGATTATTGGGTGAAAAAGTAGATTTTCGCTTTTTAACAGCGAAGAAGAAGGGATTATTAAACCGTATTTTTGGGAGTTAACACATGGCGTTACTTGATTACTTTCGCTCGTCGAAAAAGACTTCGGCATCACTCGCAAAAGAGCGACTTCAGATAATTGTAGCTCACGAGCGCAATGCCCGCTCTGGTCCAGATTACTTGCCACAAATGAAGCGCGATATTATTGAAGTTATCAGCAAATATGTACCGAGTATCAACGCTGAACAGGTATCTGTTCAACTTGAACAAAAAGATGATGATCTTGCAGTGCTCGAGCTAAATGTGACGTTACCTGAAAAAGGCTAACAGGACCTTTCTGGTTACCAATTCTCTGCATAATGTTGAGAATCTGGTGACCAATTCTTTAACTGCTGCCCGCGAGATGAAACTATCTAGCATGGTGAAAGCGATAGCGTTTTTGTTTGTTTGCGCTTATTTCAAATTAAAAGCCAATTTTATTGCTAACTTTATAACCTTCATTTATAACGCTAAATTCGTCTCATGAATTTAGAGTAATGGCTTTTAATCGTCTTTGTTATTTCTTTCTAGCCATTGATTTAATTGGGTATCAATTTCTAGATAAAAATAATGAATAATTAAAATAAATATAATTTATTTATATTTACTTTGCGGTCCGTTTTTCTGATCACGCTCATAGGACAAATTGGAAATTTAGAAAACTCTCAATTCTTCTCACATCTCCTTTAATACTCAATGGCTTAGCAATTTTGTTCACGATGAAAATTTATTCTAAGTTGATTGGAAAGTAACACTCAAAGGTTCTCATATTCACCTAAAATAGAATAAATACTTAAGAAAAATCATAGATCTATGAAGACTTTCGCAGTGTTCATTGTTTGACCTAATCGCTATCTCTGCATATATTTTAATCAACTAAGTGCTTGTAATATTAATAATAAGAAACGTGCTTCAGTTGAAAATAACAAAAAACAACAGGTGTCTATATGCTTTTAAATAAACGATTAAATGCCCTCAGTGCGGTAATAGCGGCAAGCTTTTTGTCGCCTCAAGCATTGTATGCGCAAGAAGAAGTTGGGGAAGGCGAACAGGAAGTAGAGTTAATACTTGTAACAGGTAGTTATGTTAGGAGAAGTGAGAACTTTGAATCACCTTCGCCGTTAGCAATCGTCGATAGTGTCGCTATTGACGCGCTAGGTGCTAAAAATATCAGTGACATCACGCAAACGCTTACCATCAATACAGGTGCCGAAAACACGCCAGATGCGTTTACCCAAAACGCGACGGCAGGTACATCAAACATGAACCTTCGCGGCTTAGGTGTTGCCTCTACCTTGGTATTGCTTAATAACAAACGACAAGTGGTCAACGCTCAGCCTAATAATGGCGGGGTGAATTTTGTCGATACGAGTTCTCTTGTGCCTATGATAGCCATCGGCCGGATGGAGATTGTCAAAGATGGCGCGTCAGCGCTTTATGGTTCTGACGCGGTTGCAGGTGTGGTGAACTTCATCACTAAAAATGACTACGAGGGCACAAAAATAACCGCCGAATATCAAGATGGTAAATACGGTGATAACAAAGAGTACGTTATTCAAGGCCTTTGGGGCACGGTTGGAGAAGATAGTAGCTTAATGGCAGCGATAAGCTATACCAACCGCTCACCAATGTTTATTTCTGATCGTCGCTTAAGCCGAACGCAAGATGATACAAGCTCGCTAGGTAATCCTGGTTCGTTCTTTTTAGGGGCAACACCTTTTATTGATCCTACAGGTTGTTCAGAGTTTGGGGGCTATCCAACGTTGCTAGCACCTTCAGGTACTGTTCCCGGCTTAGAAATTGGCTTCTGTGGATTTGACTTTGGTGACACTTATTCATATGTTCCAGATGAAACGCGTGTATCGTCTTATTTCAAAGCGACGAAAGATTTTTCAGATGAGTTAAGGTGGACAACAGAAGTTAGCTACGCTCGTAACCGAGCAGAGCGCGGTGGTTCGCCTTCATTTCCAATATTAACTTTCCCTACTGTTCCTGCTGACCACCCAAGCAACGTGTTTGGCACTCCGGTTTCTTTCTTCGGGCGTGCGATTGGTAATGGCGGAGAGGGCGATCCAGCGAATACTGAATCGGATACGATTCGTATTGCGACTATGTTAACGGGAGAACTGGACAGTGGTTTCTGGGAAATCAGTTATACCGCTGCTAATAATAACTTTTTATTTACGGTTAATGATACATTGGCGCAGGAATTCCAAAACGCACTTTATGGTTTTGGTGGGCAAGGTTGTGATCCATTTACTGGGACAGCAGGTGTAGGTCCATGTGAATATTTCAACCCATTTGCAACCTCTTATACTGTATTGCCAAACTCACAAAATGTTATCGATTCATTTACGGGTAGACAAGAAATTGATTCAGAGTCGAATTTAGAAGTTGTTGAAGGTTTTGTTTCTTTTGATTTATTTGACATGGACGCAGGTGCCGCTGCCATCGCGATTGGTGCTCAATATCGTTATCAAGATTTAAAACAAGACTATGATGCATTATCAAATCAAGACCGATTCTCGTTCGTCATCGGTAACCCTGATGTTTACGGCGAGCAAGATGTTGTGGCAGCGTTTGCTGAGATTGCATTGCCTTTGTCTGAAGACCTAGATGTTCAAGTAGCGCTGCGTTATGAGGATTACGGCGGGAGCACAGGGGATACAATTGACCCGAAACTGGCGGCGTCTTGGCGTGTTACTGAGAATTTCTCGCTACGTGGATCGGTATCAACGTCTTTCCGCGCACCATCAATATTCCAGCGTGATGGCGGTGCGACTAGCCTGAATCAGATGGTAGACCCGTTAACGGGCTCTGCAGCGTTTGCTGCGGTAAGAGCTTCTGGTAACGAAGAGCTAGAGCCAGAAGAGTCAACGGCTTATAACCTTGGTTTCTCATTAGAACCAGTCGATGACCTATCGATCGAAGTGGACTATTGGAGCTTTGATTTTACTGACTTAATTATTCAGGAGAATTTCCAAGCTATCCTTAATGCGAACCCGCAAGACCCTGACCGTGTTGTTCGTGCAGGTGACCCACTAACAGGCCCATTACTGCAGGTTAACACCACGTATGTTAATGCAAGTTCATTGGAGACGTCTGGCTTAGATATTGTGAGTAGCTACAAGATCGACACTGATATTGGCCAGTTTACACCAAGCCTAAATGCAACGTATATCTTGGCTTATGACTTAGATGACCCGCAGGCAGGTGATATTGATGGCGTTGGGTTAAGAAACTTCTCAAACATTGGGGTGTCTACGCCACAGCTGCGTTTGAACCTTGGTTTAAACTGGAGTTCAGATAATCACTCAGCTAACTTGTTCGCTCGTTATATTGATAGTTATGAAGACGATCAAAATTGTGCAGACGGTAGTACGTTCTCGCCAGCTTGTACGTCGGGCTTCAAAGAAATCGATAGTATTGTTACTGTAGATTTTCAATACAACATGAACTTGGGCGCTATGTTAGATACTGATGCGAGCTATATTCTTACCTTAGGTGGTATCAATATAACTGATGAAGAGCCGCCGCAAGTATTTACTAATGCAGGGTTTGACTCAAAAGTGCATGACCCTCGTGGTCGTCAACTGTATGCGCGTATTGCAATCGAGTTCTAACGCTTTAACCTTGATAGTAAAAGCCCCACAATAGTGGGGCTTTTTTGTAGCATTTTTAACCTTAGCTAACACGTTTTAGCCAGCCATTAAAAGCAGTTCAGTGATTTTCTTAATGTCTAAGTCAAAATCATCAGCTCGAACGGCTTTTTCGATAAAGTCTTCAGATTTACTTAAATCAATATCTCTTGTTTCAACAAAATGTTTATGTTTTACGTTGTAGAAAGAGCGAACTGAAGGTTTGGTCGGATCGTCGCTATTTGGCTTGTCTACAATAGCAAGCTTGTTAGAGTGCAGTTTCACCAACGAGCCAACAGGGAAGGCGCCAATACAGCGGATAAACTCCTCGACTAGTTTATTATCTAGGTGATTGTCTTTAACGAGCTCTCTCAATATTACGAATGCTTTATGGTGGGTAAAACCGTCTTTGTAGACTCTGTTAGCTGTTAGCGCATCGAAAATGTCGCAGATGGCAATCATTCTTCCATATAGAGAAATATCATCACCTTTGACCTTATTGGGATAGCCATAACCGTTGATTTTTTCATGATGTAACGCAGCCACTTCAAGGCTTGTTGTTGATATATCAGGTGTTTTTTTGATGATATCAATTGAATGGGCAGCATGTGATTTCATCACCTCAAATTCCTCATCAGTCAAACGGCCAGGCTTATTCAAAATTTTGTCAGGGATCATTATTTTGCCGACATCATGAAGAAAGGCACCAATAGCTAGCTGTTCAATAATGTGTTTTGGTAGGGCCATATGACGGGCGAACAAGGATATATAAACGCTAACTGCAATTGAATGTTCCAATAAATATGCGTCTTTTTCCCGAATATTGATCACACAGGCAATCGCATCTGGTGCATCAAAAACGGTATCTATGGTTTGGTTGGTAATATCAACAATTGGCTCGAGATCTATTTCCACCCCATTTAAGGCATCACTAAACACCTTTTGTTGAATTACTTTAGATTGTTCGAAAACCGCTTGAGCTTTCTTAATACCCTTCGTAAGGTCGTCTCGTGACTTGGAGGATGATGAAGCTGCAGCTTGCACTATTGTCTTATTCGGATCGATTAGTACAGTTTTAACGCCCTTTGATTCAAGCATTTCGATGATTGATTGATTTTTTATATGGCTTGATGACGTTAACGAGAAGTTGTTTTCTTGATTGGCGATGCCAACAACATAATGTCCAACTTTTAATTCTGTGATGTTAACTTCTATATTCATAATGCGTGCTATTTTCTTGGTTATGCGTGCAACTATCATGTTAGGCTATCGTAGATAAATCAGCACTCTATAAATGGTTTAATATACGATTAGTCATATTATCTCACGATCAATAGTGCTATAGACTGAATTGACTTGTCCATTATCTGCAATTTTTTCTTGGCTTTACTGCTCTATTAATCATAGAACTAAATAATTGAAAGCGCAGAGGGGATTAGGCTATTCTCTCAAGCTAAGGAATAGGTGTAGAGGTTTTATGTTTAAATACATAACGTTATTGGTGTTAGGCTTGCTGGTAACTAAAGTTCAAGCAGCTAAGTCATTTGAAGTTAGCGTCGTTAGCAAGGACAATCAGCCTGTCAGTGATATGGTGGTCTATTTGACGCCCAAATTCTTGTTACCTGAGGGAGTAAGGCAAGATAGTGGACCAAATGAAACTATCGGCCAGCGCGACAAGAAATTTATGCCGTATATTAGTGTTGTGCAAAAAGGTCAAGCTCTGCATTTTAGCAATCAAGACGACATTACCCATCACATCTATTCTATCGGTGGTGAAAATCGCTTCGAGTTTAAGCTCAAATCTGGTGAAGTAAAACAGACTCAGCATGTTAATAGTGCTGAAGAAATTGCGATGGGTTGTAACATTCATGACTGGATGAGCGGTTTCGTATTGGTTGTAGATACACCGCTTTACGGCAAAACTAATGATGCAGGTAGCATTTCGTTTACGTTGCCGCAAGAAGGAGACTATGATCTTACTATTTGGCATCCTCAGTTAGATGTTGAAGGCAATCAACGCACTTATTCATTGGATACTGAAAGCATAGGTGCGGCTCGCATTTATCGAGTGGTATTGGAAAAAACAATGTTACCTATACCAGAGCAAAAGAACCAAGAAGAGTTCGAGTTTTTAGAAGAGTACTAGCGAGTGATCAAGCTTCTCAATATGCGCAGTCTACAAAGTAAAATTCTTATTTTATTTATCTTTTTACTGTTGATAGTCCAGACGGTTTCTTTTTATCTGACTTATCAAGCTAACCAGCAATTAGACAACACGCAGTTAAACAACCGCATTGAGAGTGCTAAGAAATTATTTCGAACTCAATTTGAGAATAGACGTTATTATCTAGCTGCGTTCGCAGAAACAGCAGCTAAAGACTATGGCTTAAAATCAGTATTAAATGAAGATAGGAAAAGCTTTCTGGTTGCCCTTAACAACCACAGGAAGCGGATTAATAGTGACATTGCTATAGCTATTGATAGTCAGGGAGAGATACTTGCTGAACTTGTCACTTACCTCTCTAATAGCGGAGATGTAAAAGTGAAAGTTGGCGACGAGCAAGGACAAGCCTTTCCTTTACCTAGTGGGCTATACAGCCAAGAACAAGCGCAATTAGTTGAGTTGAGTGGGCAGCTATACCAATTAGGTATGGCACCGATAAAAAGTGGTTCGCGAGTTGTCGGTTGGTTAGGTTTTGGTTATTTAATAAATACCCAGCTTGCAAAAGAGTTTGCCGAACTTACCGATGTTAACATTGCCTTTTTGGTGGGGGAGCAGTCTAACGTTAATTTAATTGCTAGCTCACGTGGTGCTGATGCTATTGAAGATATAGAGCAGTACCTGAGCGTGCTGCAATCCCAACAAGCTGATTATATTTTTAATACACTGCCTCTGGGCGAAGTAAGCCAGCAACCACTAAGCGTGCTGCTATACCAATCTAAAGCAGATGTTCTGGCACAGGCTGGGGTGGAATGGCCGCAATTAACTGTCGTAATTGCGATGACGCTCTTGCTCTCTGTCACGGGGGCGGTTGGAATAGCCCGTTCTATTACCTCCCCAATCAAGCGCCTCTTAGCTCAAGTTAATGCTATCACTCATGGTGATTATGATGGTGCGGTAGAAGTTGACGGTAGCATTGAGCTGAGAAAGCTCTCAAACGAATTTAACAGCATGACAAAAGCGATTGTATCGCGTGAAGAGACCATCAGCTTTCAAGCGTTCCACGACCCGCTATCACACCTTCCAAATAGAAACTCATTGTTAAAAGCACTAGAAGCTCGTCAGCAAGCAGGCGAACAATTTTTAGTGCTCCAATTATGTGTTCTCGGTGCTGAAGAAGTCAAAGATACACTGGGTTACAAAGTAGGTGACCAGCTGATTATTGAAGTTGCTAATCGTATTCTAAAGTGTAATTTAAACCTGTCTTGCTACCACTTAGGGGCAGAGCATTTTGTACTCTTGGCGGAGCTACAATCAATCGATGAATTGGTTCAACGAATACTTTCCGATCTCAATATGCGTTGTCAGTATGAAAATGTAGAATTGGACTTACAGTTTGCAATTGGTGGCGCTGACAGCTCGCAAATTAATGGTGGTGATGCCTCTGAGCTTCTGCAAAAGACAAATGTCGCGCTACAGCACGCGAAGAAAGAAAAAATACCATACCAACATTATCAAACTCAGTTTGATATCAATGCGATGGAACGCCTGTTTTTAACTAACAGCTTAAAACAAGCCATCGAGTTAAACGAGTTAGTATTGCATTACCAACCTAAGTTGTCATTGAAGAATATGACGATAAGTCATGTCGAAGCGCTGGTTAGGTGGCACCACCCTGACAAAGGATTAATTCCGCCAGATGCCTTTATTAGTATTGCTGAAAAGACGGGGCAAATGGCGGCCCTTACGCGTTGGGTAACCACTACGGCTGTGCGTCAATATGTGGCCTGGCGTGAACAAGGTGTCGATATCAAAGTTGCGATTAATATTTCAGCAGAGAATATCAAAGATAAATCTTATGCTGATTTTGTTATCGATTTGAAAGATCAATACGATATTGTTGATGGTGCTATTACGCTTGAAGTAACTGAAGATGCCGTTGTTGGTGATATTTCAACAGCAACGGATATATTATGTTACCTACGTGAACATGGGTTTAAGTTATCGATTGACGATTATGGTACTGGCTATTCGTCGCTGGCACAGTTAAAGCACCTACCAGTGCAAGAGCTCAAAGTAGATCGTTCTTTCGTGCAGCACTTAGCCAGTGACAATAGCGATAAAATTATTGTACTTTCTACCATTGAACTTGCCCATAATATGGGGTTGACGGTCGTGGCGGAAGGAATCGAGGACGAAACCACTCTAAAATGGTTGGAGCTGCAAGGTTGTGAGTTGGCGCAAGGGTATTTTATTAGCAGGCCACTGCCGGTTGACGCGTTTGACCGCTGGCTCGAAGATACCATCTATCGAATTAAGCAGTATGAGGAATAAATGCCCAGCATTTTAGACAAAGTGAATATGAACGCAGGGAAGCTTGAACATAAGTTTTCATGTCGCAATTTAACCAAGTTACTTTGGTTAGTTACACTTATTCCAACTGCGATGTTGACTGCAGTCGGAGTTGCTGCAGAAGTTAAATTTTCTGGCGTTGTAGACGTTAGAGCACATGTTGTTAGCAGTGATGCGAGTAGTGCGAGTTACCTTAAAGGTGACTACGGTAAATTCAGATTTGATGATGGTTTAGGTTTTTCACTCGGCCAATTAGGCCTTAAATCTCAATTATCTTTCGATAACAATTGGTCCGCGACAATCGTTGCTAACGCATTTTCAGAAGAAGGGCACTTAGAAGCAGGTATTACCGAAGCTTATGCTAGATACAAAGGTGTACCAAATGCTAGCGGCTGGCGATGGGGAGCCAAGGTCGGCTTGTTCTACCCAGAGATTAGCCTAGAGCATATTGCTACCGCTTGGTCTAACCCATACACGCTAACAAGTAGCGCACTCAATAATTGGGTGGGCGAGGAGCTTCGAAGCCTTGGCGGTAGTTTGTCCATTGAAAAACTGGGTAAGTTTCGACGCTCTGACCATGATTTTTCTTTCAGCTTTAGTGCATTTCAAAATAACGATCCCGCAGGTGCTATGCTCGCATGGCATGGATGGACAATTGGGAGTAGGCAAACCCTGACGCAAGAACGTTTGGTGATACCTTACTTCCCTGCGTTGAGTGCTGATCTTTCTTTTCAGGCTCGTCACAGCGACCCTTTTTTAGAGCTAGATGATAGGTGGGGAATTCATTTACACGGTAATTGGCGTCATAAAAAAGGCGCTAAATTAACGGCTGGTTTTTATGACAATCATGCAAGAGAAGGCATCGTAAAACAGGGACACTATACGTGGACGACGAGGTTTTCACATTTAGGTGGTAAGTACAAAATCGCCAAGAATATTGAGCTAATTGGTCAATATCTGGGAGGAAATACGTACATGACATCCCCTACTGGGGTAAATGTTGTCAATAATGACTTTTCAACAGGCTACGTGTTACTGCGTTATTTTATAGGGAGCTCCCAGATTGCGGCGCGCGCGGAATTATTTGATGTTGATGACAAGGATAGTTTACCTGGCGACAACAATAACGAGAATGGCAAAGCATTAACATTGAGCTATCGTCATCAGCTATCTCGTCAAAGCTTCATTTATGGTGAGTACAACTGGGTATCGTCTAGCAGGGCTGCACGAATGTATGCGTGGCAGCCAGAGCCGTTGATAGAACGCCAGTACCAACTCGGCTACCGCTTCTATTTTTAACTTATTTATACCAATTACTTTAAATATTTAATTCTCGCTGAATGGTCAAATACTTAATTAAATTGGTATTACACACTAAAAAAAACTTATTATTAAAAAAGCACCAAAGTTTCTGAGAAACTGGCGCTTTTTTCGTTTGTGCATATAAGTCAGCGTAATATTAGGCGAACCTAGCAACACCCATCTCAAATAAGGTGTAATGCTTTAAACTTTGCCATTAACGTATCTTCGGTTTCAACGTTCTTTGGATCGGGTACAACACAATCGATAGGACAGACTTTGACACAAGTTGGCTCGTCATAATGTCCTAAACATTCCGTACATTTATCAGGATCTATCTCGTAAATTACATCACCTAAAGTTATCGCTTTATTCGGACATTCCGGCTCGCACATATCACAGTTGATACAAGATGCTTCAATCAACAAGGCCATTTTTACTTCACCTTAAGCTTGGTTTTGTGCAAATGGGTGACGTGTTGTTTCGCCAAAGTCGAGGTTTCTCATTAAGATACCAAACTCAAGGTCAAACTCGCACTCTAGAGAAAGCATAACTTTGTGACCTGAGCCTTTAGCGTCGCGAATAAGCTCTCCTTTAGGCGATTCCATATGCGTTAACGTAAATGTTTTACAACCTTGTGGCGTCATTAACTCAAGCTCGTCTCCGACTAAGAATTTATTTTTAACCTCAATTTCGATAAGCCCGTTTTCCTCGTTGCGACCAATCACTTCACCAACAAATTGTTGAGTGTCACTTTTTGAGTAGCCGTAGTCGTAATTTTGCGTGTCGCTATGGCGATGGCGTTGTAAAAAGCCTTCTGTGTAGCCACGATGAGCCAAGTGCTCTAACTCTTGGTTTAAAGACTGGTTAAAGCTTTTTCCTGCCATTGCATCTAAAATTGCTTGATGATATACACGAGCAGTGCGTGCACAGTAGTAAAATGACTTAGTTCTACCCTCTATTTTTAGCGAGTGGACGCCCATTTTGACCAAACGCTCTACGTGTTCAACAGCACGCAAATCTTTCGAATTCATGATATAGGTGCCATGCTCGTCTTCAAAGGCTGGCATGTACTCATCAGGCTTATGTGCTTCTTGAATTAGCACGACATCTTCAAAGCTTTGTCCTTTTTTCGGGTCAAAGTCTTGTGGTGCAGTTGCAATAACATCGCCAGTTTCTGACTCTGTCGCTGGGTGAACATTGTAATTCCAACGGCATGCATTGGTGCAAGTCCCTTGATTTGGGTCTCGTTTATTCATATAGCCAGAGAGTAGGCATCGGCCAGAATACGCCATACAAAGTGCACCGTGGACAAAAACTTCTATCTCGATATCAGGGCAGCGCATGCGAATTTCTTCAATTTCATCAAGCGAGAGCTCTCGTGACAAAATGACGCGTTCGATACCTTGGTCTTGCCAAAACTTAACTGTCGCCCAGTTAACTGCGTTTGCCTGTACAGAAAGGTGTAGTGGCATGTCAGGAAACGCTTCTTTTGTCATCATAATCAAGCCCGGATCAGACATGATCATAGCGTCTGGCTTCATCGCGATAACCGGTTCAAGGTCCTTGATAAAGGTCTTAAGTTTACTATTGTGAGGAGCAATATTATTAACTACGTAAAATTGCTTACCTAATGCGTGTGCCTCATTAATCCCTTGTGCGAGGTTTTCATGGTTAAACTCGTTATTTCTCACGCGCAGTGAATATCTCGGTTGCCCTGCATACACGGCGTCAGCACCGTAGGCAAAGGCATATCTCATGTTCTTCAAACTACCCGCAGGAGATAATAATTCTGGCTTCAACATAACTCGTTTTTTGGCTGTAAAATAGTTCGCGTATTCTATAGAGGCTATGGGGCTTCGCAATGGGAAAACTTGCGTATTCTGTACAAAACGAGTGCAAATTTGACCTATATCAAACATTGGCCAAATTCCAGTGAAAAGGAGATAATTAAAGTGATATGAAAGAGTTTTTAAATTTATGCTCTATCTCTTTGGTCTTGTGCTATTTTTTAAGATAAGCATACGAAAATACAAGGATACTTTATGTCGACAGAGAATGCGTTATACACGATTTTAGTGGAAAAAATAAAAAACGACGCGCTTGTGTTGCCCACCTTACCTGAAATTGCACTTAAGGTTCGAGAGGCTGCAGATGATCCTGATATTAATTTGAATCAAATGAGTGAGGTTATTGCTCAAGATCCTGCTCTATCAATGGGTATGTTAAAGGTTGCCAATAGCGCCGTAATGGGACGCACTGTAAAAGTTGAGACGGTTAACCAAGCGGTTACTCGCATTGGCTTACGACAGATTAAAAGTATTGCGACAGCAATGGCGATTGAACAGGTATTTATATCCGAAAATGACATTGTTGCCATGTACATGAAAAAGTCTTGGGAAAAAACGGTAAGTGTCGCTGCTGCTGCTATCGCTTTGATGACCTTTTATACGCAAGAAAATAAACATACGTCACTAGCGCTAGATACACTAACACTGGCGGCGCTTGTTCATAACGTAGGTGTGCTTCCGATTCTAACAGAATCAGAAAATCACCCAGATGTATTTGCCAATCCGACTTTCTTACAACAAGCAATTGTGAAGTTAGGTAGTGTTATCGGTGCTGAAGTTACTAAAGCTTGGGGATTTTCTGAAGACTTTACTGCCTTAGTGTCAAATTGGAGTGACTTAACAGTATTGCCGGAAGAAGCGCATTATTTAGACTTCATCCGCGCTGGCGCTATTTATAATGATTTGTTTAAGAATCAAGCGACACAGGAGTCTTTGATCAGAAGCTATGTAGCGAAAGGTATTTTGCCAGACGACAATTTTATGGAGACTGAAGAGTTTAAAGAGATGTATGAAAATGCTAAGGCAATGTTCAGTTAGTACCATTAACAACGTTTGCTCAGCCTAAACAAAAAAACAGTCGCTTGGGCGACTGTTTTTATTTAGCAGAGATTTCGCGTTAAATTTTACTTTTCTTCTTCGTCTAGGTATTCACTTGTTGTCAAAGAGAACTGACCGAGTAAGTCGACGATAAAGCGGTTAATTTCACCGGTCATTAATGCAAAGTCTGCATCTAAGCGGGCGATGATGTCGTCTTTATCGATATCATCGTTTTGTTCGTGAATAACATCGAAAAACTTCAGTTTTTTGATCGCTAGGTCGTCACACAAGATACAAGATAATGCGTCATCCCATTCAAGCGCAATTTTAGTGGCGTACTTCTCTGCATCGATGTGCATTTTAATTTCGTCACTGGCTAAGTCTTGATTCTTAACGCGCACAACAGCGCCATCATCACCTAATGCATTAAACTCTGCTTCCATACCTAGTTGGAAGTTATCGCCGAGACTCTTTTCGGTAATCCAGTCTGTCATTACTTCATCTGGAGCCTGATTGGGCGAGAAGCTAGTTACAGGTAATGTGCCAATAACTTTACGTAGTAGCGCGAGGAAGTCTTCAGCTTTTCCGCGAGAACTAGAATTGATAACGATGATGTTATGCGCAGGAGAAATATAGCCATGCGTATCGCTAAAACGACTAAAAGCACGTGGTAATAGCTCAAAGGTAATGTCTTCTTTAAACTGCTCTTTTTCTTTCTTTGTTGCGCTTCTGCCTTGCTCTTCTTCAAGTTTGGCACAGCGCTCTTCAAGCATTTCTTTGATAACTGGTGCTGGCAGCATTTTTTCTTCTTTGCGAGCACATAGTAAGAAGCTACCGTTAGCTGCGTGAACAAAGCTATTACCGTGCTTACCTAATGCGTTAACCCAACCAAAGTGAGATTGCTCAGTCGATTTACATGGTGTAAACGGATGCTCTGACAAATGCTGTTCTAATTCTTCTTCTGTCAGTTTAAATGGGCGTGTAAACGCGAAAAAATATAGGTTCTTAAACCACATTAATGTGTACCTTATCAACCAGTAAAAATGAGTCGGACGGCATGATACCGCAAATAGTGCAGCGGATCATCCGTAATGAATTAAGTTGAAGTAGGGTAAATGACCTACTTCATGTTGTCGAATGCGATATCAAAAGTAAGACCTTCATTAGGCGTGCTTGCAGCGCTTATTTCGCCGTTGAGTGTATCGACAACTAAGCTGTGAATGATATGAGTGCCTAAGCCCGAGCCGCCTTCGGAAGCTTTTGTTGTGTAGAAGGGGTCAAATATATTCGCCAAGGTTTTTTCATCTACGCCAATGCCATTATCTTGATACTTGAGGTGTAAGCGCTCATTTTGGTAGCTCACATCGATCTTTATCTCGCCACGGTTTATCCCTTCAAAACCGTGAATAATTGAATTGATAACTAGGTTGGTAATAATTTGAGCTACCGCACCGGCATGAACGTATATTTCAATGTTGTCAGGGCAGTTTACACGAATGGTATGTGATGTTTTCTTTAACTTCGGGTGTAATGACTGAATAATCTCATCGATATATTTTGCTACGTTCACTACTCGTATTTTGTCACTGGTTTGGTCAACAGCCACTTGCTTGTAGCTTGAAATTAAATCAGATGCACGGGTAAGGTTATTTATTAGTAGCTTAACACTTTGCTGTGCATTGGCGATAAACTCTTCCATACCGCGCTTAGTAATGGTTTGTTTCTCGATATCGTCAGTCACTTTCTCTAGTAAGTCACTCAAATAACTTGTCGAAGTAATACTAACGCCAATTGGTGTGTTTATTTCGTGAGAAACTTCGGCAGATAAACTACCCAATACTGCCATTTTTTCTGCGTCGAGCAGTCTCGCTTGTGCCTTGTGGAGTTCTTGTACAGATGACTTTAAGTCACTATTCGTTTGAGTGAGTGTCATTTCTGTTTGCTTGCGACGGTTATTCTCTGCTTTAAGTTGTTCTTGTTGCGTTAAAAGTTCGCGTTGCTGCATTTCCATTTTTAACATGGTAGTGCTCAAAGAAGAGGTTTTTTTGGCTACTTCTTGTTCCAGTAATAGGTTTTGTTCATCCAATCTGTTGTTGGCGTTAACAAGGTCAACCTGAGCGTGCGCGAGCTTTTCTTTAAACTGAATCAACTCGTCTATCAAGTTATTGTAGGCATCTTCCAAAATGTGTAATTCGTTTTTTTCATATTGAACTGAATGAAATTTGGACGCTTCTGGGTCTTCTAAATCTAGTTGATTTATTTGATCGGTTAGCTCATTTAGGGGTTCTGTTAAAAGCCTTCTAAATGCTAGAGAAAACAAGAAGATAAGTGCTGCTGTTTTTACCATGGCATTGCCAATAAGGAAGTAGAGACCGACTTCTATTCGGTTAAAAATAACTTCATTACTCGATAGCAAGGTGACTGAGCCAACTTGCGTGGTGCGACCCGAAAATTCGAATATAAGTGGGAAAGTATGACCAAATAGGCGACCACTTACTGAGTGCATGTTTTGAAGTTTTTCATTATTGCTCTCTTCATAATTAAATGGTTGGTCTTCACCCACTTCACCTAACTGGGTGATCACTTGGTTGTTTTCGTCGGTGACTTTTATACCTTTGATCATAGGAATAGCCACTAGCCCTTGAGCGATATCAATAGCTTGTTGGGTATTAAGTTCCCATACTGCTCGGGTTAGGCTACCGCTAAAAGTTTTTTCTAATTGCAGTAACTCTTCATTAATCAGACTTTTCGCATTGAAGTATTCGGCAAAAATTTGGACACCAGTAACGATCAGCGTTAGCACAAAATAGAGGGACAGAACGCGTGACAGCAGTTTGCGGGATATACTCGTTACTTTCATGTATGGCTCTTTTACTATTTGTTTAATTTTCTTTATAAAACTCAGTGTCTTTTTTCACTTTAATCTATCACAAATTAAGTTAACAGCCTTTTTGCTGTGATACATAGAGAATAGCTGACGAATACGGTGAATTCAGAAAACTCTACTATAATTAAGCAACAAAGTTGTAAATAACCTCTTGATTTGAAGCTTAAATCGTAATTTTTTTGTCACTTAAGTGTAATGCTGGCTAAATAAAACCTTAAAAAAAATGTCACAAATATTACACATTGTAATAAAAGTGTCACACTTCACTGCGAAACTACGCGGCAAATTTTGGGGCCAACTATTACTATTTCATATAGGTACTAACATGAACTTTACTAAGCAAGCTCTTGCACTCGCTGTATTATCTGCACCTACTTTTGCTGCTTCTGCAGCCGCTGTTGAATTATACGGAAAAGCAAATTTAACGTTCCAAAGCTCGGATGAAGGCGAGGGAAGCTTCACTGAATTAAAAAGTAATGCGTCACGCATTGGTTTGAAAGGTGAATACAAATTAGATGATGGTTTGACGCTTGTTTACAAAGCTGAATTCCAAGTTGATATGGATGGTGATAGTGCCAAAGGCGATAGCATTACCGATCGTAATCAATACGTTGGTTTGAAAGGTGAATTTGGTGAAGTGTTATTGGGTAAAAATGACACGGTTCTGAAACAGTCTCAGGGTAAAATTGACTTGTTCAGCGACTTAAATGCCGATATCAAGAGTCTTTGGAAAGGTGAAAACCGCGTAGCTGATTCAGTAACATACAAGTCGCCTAAGTACTCAGGCTTACAATTCGGTTTAACGTACATTGCTGAAGACAGCGTTGATGGCGAAGATGGTATCTCAGCATCTGTTGTATACGGCGATGCAAAGCTTAAAAAATCTAATTTATATGCAGCAATTGCTGTTGATTCAGACGTTGCTGGCTACGACGTAGTGCGTGCAAGTGTTCAGGGTAAAGTTGCTGGTGTGACACTTGGTGCAATTGCTCAAACTCAAGAAGATGTTGATTCTGGTAAAGAAACTGACGGTTTCATGGTATCAGCTAAATACGGTTTAAGCAGCAAAGTCGATGTAAAAGCTCAAGTGCAATTTGCTGAAGTAGATGGTGGTGATGACAAAAACGGTATCACACTAGGTGCAGATTACAAACTAGCTAAAAATACTAAGTTATTTGGCTTTTATACAACGTTCGATATGGACTCAAGTCCTGATGAAGATTACTTAGGTGTTGGTTTAGAATATAAATTCTAGCGCTTGGCACTTATTTCACATCAATAAAAAGTCGCAAATCGCGGCTTTTTTCTTGCTTATTGTCAGATATTACATAATCATTTCATTTTAACTGTTAAGTGTCATAAAAGTGTAATCAAACTTTATCAGAATATTTTCCATTGAATTAGATTAGATGATTACTTTCAGGTACATTTTGAATGAATAGACAGATATTAGTGGTTGAAGATGAAGCACCAATCAGGGAAATGATCACTTTTGTATTGGAGCAAAATGGTTTCAATGCGATTGAGGCTCAAGATATTGATCAAGCAATGAGTAAAATTGCTGAGCCATATCCTGATTTAATTCTTTTGGATTGGATGCTCCCAGGTGGTACAGGTGTAAAGCTTGCTAAGACACTTAAGCAAAACGAATACACGCGTAATATCCCAATCATCATGTTAACAGCGCGCGCGGATGAGGAAGACAAGGTTAAAGGTTTCGACGCAGGTGTCGACGATTACGTAACTAAGCCTTTCTCGCCAAAAGAATTAATCGCGCGTATTAAAGCGGTTATCCGTCGCGTTTCTCCTACGGCGTTAGAAGAAGCCATTGAGTTTCATGGTATGAAGCTTGATCCCGTTGCACACCGTGTAACAATCAACAATAGTGACCTTGATTTAGGCCCTACAGAATTTCGTTTACTGCACTTTTTTATGACGCATACTGAGCGTGTATACTCAAGAGAGCAGTTACTTGATAATGTTTGGGGAACCAATGTTTATGTTGAAGATCGTACGGTTGACGTGCATATTCGTCGTTTACGTAAAGCAATTTCTGGTCACGGCCATGACGACTTTATTCAAACTGTACGCGGCGCCGGTTACCGATTCTCAGGTAAGGTATTAAATTAATTGTATGCCATTTAGACTTTCTTTAGGACAAGTTCTATCTCGATTACTGATAATTTTTTCAATAAGTGCTCTATTAGGTTACCTAGTAGGGCACATTTTATTAGCGATGTTGATAACGGCTTTTGGCGTTATTTTTTATCAGTACAAACATCTTGTCCAATTATCAAACTGGTTATGGAAAACAAAAAATATTTCTGCACCCACAGCAGAAGGTAGCTGGGGGCGTATCTTCGATGGTCTGGATCGAAAAATTCGTAAATATCGAAGAAAACAGCAAAAACTTAATTCCCGTTTAAGACGATTTCGCGACGGTGCGGAGGCAGTACCCGACGGTGGTATTGTGCTTGGTGAAGACTTAACCATTCAGTGGAGTAACAAGAGAGCTAAAAAGTTGCTTGGTATTCGCTGGCCTAGCGACCAAGGGCAACGTATAGATAACTTGTTGCGTGCGCCTGAATTCACTACTTACCTTGAAAAGGCTGATTACGACACGCCTTGCCTTTTACCTTCTCCGGTAAATTCTGATATTCAGTTGGAAATTCGTTTCATTGACTACGGTCAAGATCATGTTCTTGTGCTAGCTCGTGATGTAAGTAAAGTACATCGTGTCGAAGAAATGCGTCGCGATTTTGTTGCCAACGTTTCTCACGAGTTGAAAACGCCTTTAACAGTAGTGCGTGGTTACGTTGAGATGATTCAAGCATCGGAAGGTGATTTTGATCCACATTGGTTGCAAGCATTTCACGTGATTGAAGGACAAGTCTCTCGCATGGACCGCTTAGTCGAACAATTGCTGGTGCTGTCTCGCGTGGAAGTAAATACGGATGATGATCTAAAACAACGTTTGAATATTCCTTACGTACTTGAGCATTTATTAAAAGATGCTCACTGGCTTAACCAAGACAAGCAGCACACTATTACCGCGGATATTGACGATAGTATTGGCTTATTGGGCGTCGATTCCGAAATTAAGAGTGCGTTAGCAAACTTAATGTCGAATGCTATAGCTTACACTCAAAGCGGTGGAGAAATTCATATCAGTTGGAAGCGCTTTGGCAGTAAAGCTAAGTTTTCTGTGAAGGATAATGGACCAGGTATCCGCCCTGAAGATGTAAATCGTTTAACTGAGCGTTTTTATCGCGTTGATAAATCACGCTCTCGCAATACCGGTGGTTCAGGGCTTGGGCTCGCGATTGTGAAGCACGTGTTGCAACATCATCATGCTGAACTCATTATTAATAGCCAATGGCAGAAGGGTAGTGAATTCTCGATTGTTTTTGAAGAAGCTTCTGTCATTCCACTCCCTTAGTTTATACAATGAATATTGGTTGATATGGAAATCAACCAATCCTCCGACTTTTTTTACCTCAGATTTCAACTTTGTTACACGTGTAATATTTGTGTAATAAAGTGGAAATATACTAGTCACAATTGCTTTATATAGTAGTCAAAATTTAGCGTATCTTGGTGATTGCAACACAAGATTTGACAACGCCTTACGCTAGTTAACTTCATTTCAGCTCATTGGAGATTATTATGAGTTTAAAACGTGCATTAAGCGCAATTGGATTAGCAAGCTTAGTTAGCTTTTCAGCAGCAGCTATTGACAAAAACTTACCAGAGTACTCAAAAGTAAGCGGTATCTCAGGTAACCTTTCTTCAGTTGGTTCTGATACGTTAGCAAACATGATGACGTTCTGGGCAGAAGAGTTCAAACGCACTTACCCTAACGTAAACATCCAAATTCAAGCAGCTGGTTCTTCAACTGCTCCACCGGCATTAACTGAGTCTACATCAAACTTAGGTCCAATGAGCCGTAAAATGAAGTCTCGTGAAATTGAAGCATTCGAAAAGCACTTTGGTTACAAGCCGACTGCAGTTCGTGTTGCTATCGATGCATTAGCTGTATTCGTACACAAAGATAACCCAATCGAAGGTTTACGCATTGACCAAGTAGATGCTATTTTCTCAAGCAACCGTAAGTGTGGTGCTGCAGAAGATGCTGATCGCTGGGGTGACTTAGGCCTTAGCGGTGAGTGGACAGGTAAAGACATTCAACTTTACGGTCGTAACTCAGTATCTGGTACATACGGCTACTTCAAAAAGAAAGGCCTATGTAAAGGTGACTTCAAAAATACGGTAAACGAGCAACCAGGTTCTGCATCAGTTGTGCAATCAGTATCTGCTTCACTTAACGGTATCGGTTACTCAGGTATCGGTTACAAAACTTCTGGCGTTCGTGCTTTACCACTAGCTAAGAAAGGCGACAACTTCGTTGAAGCGTCTATGCAAAATGCTGTATCTGGTAAGTACCCACTATCTCGTTACTTATACGTTTACGTAAACAAGCACCCGAACAAGCCATTAGACCCAATGACCACAGAATTCTTAAAAATGGTGCTTTCTAAGTCTGGTCAAAAGATTGTAGAAAAAGATGGCTACATTCCACTACCAGCTAAAGTAGTTGAAAAAGAGTTCAAAAAGTTAGGTTTCTAATCTGACTTAGCTCGACAGAGTGATAAAAAGGCCAGCGTAATGCTGGCCTTTTTGTTTCTGACTTTTGGTTTATGTGCTTTTGTCTGTATAAGCAATGCAGTGGTTTAATCGTTATAGGGAAAGTACGGTATTTGCTAGCTATATGATAAGTTTACCCCGAGTAGGGTTTGCTGTTTCTTCTCACGTGCTAGGTCTGCTTGAATCAAAGGTTTTTCTTCTAGCCAGTGGCTAGAAAAGGCAATATCAATTTGTTCTTCTTTTATCGACAGTTGCATTTCTACGTCATCCGTGAGCTGACGTTGCTGGCTCAGTAATACTGACAGTCGCAATATGGCGAGTAGCTTTGATAGATTACCAATATTAAGTACATACCAAAGCAGTTCATCCTCAAATTGCACTTTCTTACGTTGATTACCTATAAGCCAAGCTAGCGCTTGTTGTTGTTCTAAATTAAAACCTGCTAAATCGGCATTGAGCGCTATATAACGACTGTGCTTGTGATAAGCGGACGGGTTAATGTCATACCCGATCTCGTGGATTTTTATTGCCCAATTGAGCAATTGACGGTAGGTTTTTTTCTTTAGCTTCCAAGGCGCTACTGCAGCACTAAATAGCGTCTTGGCCACTTCAGATACCTTATCGACTTGTTGTTCATCAACGTTAAACCGTGTCGCAAGGCTATTAATGGTTCGGTCTCGAATATCAGCATATTGCAAAGCATCGAGCTGCTCGTTAAGAACGCCCTCTCTTAAAGAGTAGTCACAATAGTCAACGCCTTTAATCGATAGCATTTCAACTAGCGCGATTACTATAGCAAGGCCAGGGGCAATAATATGACGTCTGCTTTCTTTGAGGTTAGGTAAATCAATGTTATCGGCATGACCCGCCTCAATGAGCGTTTCTTTGAGCGTATGAAGCTCTTTTATAGTAAACGCTGACTCTTCACCTCTCATGCCGTTTAGCTGTTGGAAAATCGATTTCATCGTGCCAGACGTACCAACAACTTCTTGCCAGCCCGCACGTTGGAAGCGTTTTACATGAGATTCTATTTCTTGCTTTGCATTGAGAATTGCTTTCTCAAACGCTCTCTTGGTGATCTTTCCGTGATCAAAGTAGCGGCGGGCGAAACTAACACAACCGATATTCAAACTGGTTAACTGTCTGGTTTCTAGATCTTTACCGATGACTACTTCGGTACTACCACCACCAATATCAAGGACGAGTCGTTGTGTCGCTGGCGGCAAATAGTGAGCTACGCCCTGATAGATAAGCCGCGCCTCTTCATGACCAGATACAACCTCAATGTCGAAGGGGAATACTGTTGCTGCAGCATCTAAAAATGCTTGCGCATTTTTTGCCTTCCTTAATGTGTAAGTAGCGACTACGCGAAAGTTTTCAGGTGTTAAATTTTCTGTAAGAGGGGCTAGATCAGCGAGGGCTTTTACCCCTCTTTCTATTGCGGCTTGATCTAGAGTGTTATCGGCCTGTAACCCCTGAGCAAGCTTTACGCGGTATTTTTCGGAGTGCAGGATTTGTAAGTTGTCATTGACCACGCGGGCGAAGACAAAATGAAAGCTGTTAGAGCCAATATCGAGCGCACCAATGTGGTACGGTTCATTGGTTTGGTTAGGCTCAGAAAGTTGGCTCATATTTACTTATTCCGATTTTTTTAATGCTTTTTTGATGTCTTTTTCTTGTTGTTGCAAGTAATCGTAAATGGCGAGTTGCGAACGTATTGCTGGCTTTTGTCCTTGCTTAACGTATTTATTATCTTGCGCGCCATTAATAATACGAGCTTTTTGATTGTCTTTAAATTGAATTTCTAAGCTTTCGATAATTCGCTTCTTTAGCCCTGCATCATAAATGGGACAGGCAACTTCGACACGTTGGTCGATATTGCGCTCCATCCAATCAGCTGAGCTTATGAACAATGATTGCTCACCGTTGTTGCGAAATAGCATAACTCTGGGGTGCTCAAGAAATTGATCGACTATAGAGATAATTTTAATGTTTTCACTTACACCTTTTATACCTGGAATAAGTGAACACATACCTCGGATAATCATTTTAATTTTGACACCTGCGCTACTTGCCTTGTAAAGCCTATCAACTAAACCTTTATCTACAAGGTTATTAATTTTTAATGTAATTTCCGCTTTTTCACCTGCATAGGCAAAGGCTATTTCATTATCAATAAGCTGATATAAGCGCCTGCGTGAAGTGAGAGGAGAAACAATTAGATGATTAAACCTGAAGCGTTTGTAACTGTGTTTGATAAAAGAAAAAACGTTGTCAACTTCCTGTGCAATCTCTTTATGCTTCGTAAATAAAGAATAATCTGTATAGATTCGGGCGTTTTTTTCGTGAAAGTTACCTGTCCCTATATGGGCGTAACGTACTATTTTATCATCTTCGTTGCGGGAGATTATGCAGAGCTTGGAGTGCACTTTTAGGGTATCAATACCGAATTCGACATGAATACCCGCATCTTTCATGCGTTTAGCCCATTCGATATTAGCCTCTTCATCAAAGCGAGCGCGGAGTTCTACGACTACGGTAACTTGTTTACCGTTCTTAACCGCTTCCATGAGTGAATGGATTATTTCGGAGTTCTTGGCAACCCGATAAATGTTGATTTTTATATGCACAACATTCGAATCGTATGAGGCTTGGCGCACAAATTCGGTAAAGTGTCTGAATTTGTAGTACGGGTAATAGACTAGGACATCGCCCTGGCTAATCGCATCGAAAATATTGTTATGAGCTAAAAACTGTTGCGAGTCTAAAGCTACTAACTCTGATTTTTCCAATGACTTCTCACCTAAATTGGGAAAACTTACAAAGTCTTTGAAATGGCGATATCGTACGCCAGCGACTAGGTTGTTTTCATCACGAATTTTCAACGCTTTACGTAAAAACTTCACCATGTATTCTGGCATGTGACGGTCATAGCCTAAGCGCGACGGGGCAGACTTTAATCGCTGCTTCAGGCCTTTCGACATTTTATCGAGTAGACTCTGATCGAGTTCGTCAGTTAAGTCGTATTCGGCATCTCGAGTCAGTTTTATCGAGTATGCATCCATATCTTCGTAGACATAGAGACCAGTAAAAATTTCATCTAAAAAGTAGTGAATGATGTCATCAAGCATTAATACGCGTTGCTTTTTCGCACCTTCAGCTTTTGGTAATAACACGAAGCGGCTAACTTCCGAACGCGGAATTTCCACTAGTGCATATTGAATTTGTTCTTCTTGTTTAAGTGCCACTAACAGATAAATACCGTCATCATCTAGACAGTTAACCAGCTGGGTATTGGATGAAATGATGATGGGGGTAATGTGACGAATGACTTGGTGATGGAAAAATGTCGAAATCCAGCCTTTTTCGGTCGCAGACAATTGCTTCTTAAAGACTTTCGACTTTTCATCGTTAAACAGTAGCTCTACGTTGTTGTTTTCAAGCTCAGAAAATATTTCTACCGCTATTGGTTGAAATTTATCGGTTAATCTTGATACTTTTTCAATGATTTCATCAAGTCTCTGCTGCTCAGGACTGTCTTCCTCACTATCCCCCTGGGTAGCACGGGCAACGAGAATTTTGCGTCGAATGTTGGCAACTCGAACGCGGAAGAACTCATCTAGGTTTGAAGAATAAATACCAAGAAAACGGATACGCTCAATAAGTGGCACGGTCGCGTCTGCTGCTTCTTGCAGTACGCGCTCATTAAAGGATAGCCAGCTGAGTTCTTTGTCGAAATAAATGCGAGTGTCGTTCATGTAACCGCGAGAATTTTATTAAAATTATCAGTATACTAACTGAATGTGACAGTTTGACTATGTCTGTCTTTAAACTGTCACAATTTTCCACTTAAAACAATGATTGAAGACTTTTTATCCGACTGCAGAGGACTGTTAGCATGCTCGGTAAAGATTTCTCATTGAACAGTTAACGTGATCCAAAGGTTAAATAGAAAAACGCCAATACATTAATTAGCCGGCAGATACATCAACCATTAAGTCATTCTCGATAGATTCTAATGCATCAATCAGTTTGTCTAAATGTGATGCACTCACTGCAATCTTTGCTTTTGCGTTAAACATGGTGACGCCTGTATGTGGTGCTGGACCTTGCTTACTCACCAGTTTTAACAAATTGCCACCTTGTTGGTGAATGACTGAAGAAATATCTTGAATAATACCGGTACGGTCATTTGCTGTAAGCTCTAGCGTTACCGTCTCTAGATTACTTTCGCTTTTAGCGGCTTGAGTGGTTTGAGTAATGACGTTTAGGTCTTCGATATTAGATAGAGCCGCTGTTAATGCAGTAATTTGTTCACTTTGTGCTGAAACTTCAATGACGCCAGCAAACATGCCACTTAAGTGATGAAGACTACTATTTTGCCAATTGCCTTGATGTTCGCTGATAAGGTTAGATAATTTTTCAACAAGGCCTGGCTTGTCTTGTCCGACAAAGCTAATAACAATATGTTGCATACTACGTCTCTTACTGATTAATTGTGTGTGGAAAGTTGGGAAAGTTCTTTTTCTAATTGGCTTTCATCACCGAGATTTAATTCGACTAATCGTCTAAGGTGGGTGACACTATCGATATCAATTGCATTAACCTGAAGTCCGATAACGTCTGGTTCTTGATGAACGACTGCTACGTGCATTTCAACCGTTGATTCTGCGTCACTTAGCGAAAACACTAAGGTACCTAGTTTACCTTTCAGAGATTGCTCGGTGTTAGGATCAGTGACTAAGGCACCATTTAATGAAATATCATGAATAGAGACAGGGTACTCTTGCTCGTCAACAGTGAGCTTAGCTTTGATTGAAAAAAGGATGCGAGTGAATTGACGTCTGTTTTCCATTTCAAATAAAAATCATTACTAGTGGTTAATATCTAGCATAGCCTGTGTTTATAAAAAAGGCACCCTTAGGTGCCTTAAATATTTCAGAATTAACTGATTTTTTTGTATTTTATGCGATGTGGTTGATTTGCATCAGGTCCAAGTGTTTTTTTCAGCCATTCATCATATTCGCTAAAGTTACCTTCGAAGAAGTTAACCTGACCTTCATCTCGGTAATCGATGATATGAGTTGCGATACGGTCAAGGAACCAACGGTCATGCGAGATAACCATGGCACAGCCAGGGAACTCAAGCAGGGCCTCTTCAAGTGCACGTAGCGTTTCAACATCAAGGTCATTGGTTGGCTCATCCAGAAGTAACAAGTTACCACCAGTTTTCACTAGCTTCGCTAAATGAACACGATTGCGTTCACCACCTGACAGGTCACCGATAAATTTCTGTTGATCGTTGCCTTTGAAATTAAAGCGTGAACAATAGGCACGAGCATTAATTTCATAACCACCGATTTGAATAATATCGACACCTTCAGAGATCTCTTGGTAAACAGTATTTTTATCATTCATGTCGTCACGGAATTGATCTACGCTTGCAAGCTTGACCGTTTCACCAACATCAACAGAACCTGAGTCTGGTTGCTCAGCACCGGACAGCATTTTAAATAGCGTTGATTTACCTGCACCGTTAGCACCGATGATACCGACAATCGCACCTTTTGGAATGCTGAAGCTCAGATCGTCAATGAGTACACGCTCACCGTAAGATTTTACTAGGTTATTAACATCTAAGACCTTGTCGCCTAAACGAGGACCCGGTGGGATGTAAAGCTCGTTAGTTTCATTACGTTTTTGGTGCTCTTGGCTGTTAAGCTCCTCGAAACGCGCCATACGTGCTTTGTTTTTCGCTTGACGTGCTTTAGGGTTTTGACGAACCCATTCAAGTTCTTGCTTAATGGTTTTTTGTAGTGCTTTTTCACTGCGCTGCTCTTGTTGTAGTCGAGCATCTTTTTGCTCAAGCCAAGAAGAGTAGTTACCTTCCCATGGAATACCTTCACCACGGTCAAGTTCTAAAATCCAGCCAGCTACATTGTCTAGGAAGTAACGGTCATGGGTAATTGCCACAACAGTACCGTTGAAGTCGTGTAAGAAGCGCTCTAACCAAGCAACAGATTCCGCATCCAAGTGGTTAGTAGGTTCGTCAAGTAATAACATATCTGGCTTAGATAGCAACAAGCGACATAGAGCAACACGGCGACGTTCACCACCAGAAAGTACCGCGATTTTTTGATCCCACTCTGGTAGTCGAAGGGCATCAGCTGCTTTTTCCAGCGCGTTATCTAAGTTATGGCCGTCATGACTTGCGATTATAGCTTCTAACTCACCCTGTTCTTTAGCAAGTGCATCGAAGTCTGCACCTTCTTCTGCATATTCCATGTAAACTTGGTCAAGGCGTGTTAATGCAGATTTAACTTCTTCAAACGCTTCTTCAACGGCTTCGCGAACCGTTTGGTTTTCGTCAAGTTGAGGCTCTTGTGGAAGGTAACCAATTTTGGTACCCGCTAATGCGTGAGCTTCACCTTCAAACTCAGTATCAACCCCCGCCATAATGCGAAGTAATGTTGACTTACCTGCACCGTTCAAACCTAATACGCCGATTTTTGCGCCAGGGAAGAAAGATAAGCTAATGTCTTTTAAGATAGTTCTCTTTGGAGGCACCACTTTTGAAACGCGGTGCATTGAGTAGATAAATTTATCTGGCAATGCCATGAGTTAATCCTAATGATTATGATGAGATAATTGCTGTGTATTGTAGTTAGAAGCGATGACTGCCGCAATCTTCCTTTGTGAATCAATGGTTAATTTGCGACCTTTTATGTCGCCTTTAGCCTTGGCGTTGCACTTTGACTAATACTTTTATTAAATCGCGCCAAGAAATAATGCCTAAAACATGGTTATCTGGGCTAATAACGGGCAAACATGAAATGTGGTGATCGTCGAACCAGATTAAAGCTTCTTTTACCGTTAACTCTGGTGTTGCTGTAATGATGGTGCGTGTCATCACGAGGTGTATTTTCTTTTTCAGCATTTGCTGATCTTGATGGGTTTCTTTGTAAGTGCCGATAGTAGGGCTTAAATGCTTATACAAATCTCTATCTGTTAGTAAGCCTGCGAGCTTGTCATCGTCATCGAGCACAATGATGTGATGAATACGGTGTTGGTCAAACAGTGCTTTCGCATCTGCCAGCGTCTTATCAAGCGCTAGCGTAATAAGCTCAGTTGTCATTATTTTTGATATTTGCATGTAGTTTTACCTAACTCAATACGTTCTATTAACGAAAAAGTAGAAAATATCCTCCTGAAAACAGTATTTAAGCTAACCTTTGGCGACGAATTGTCAATAGTCAGTTTGCTACCCGGTAGCAATTTCAGTACGTCTATTGAAAGAAAACGCCAATATGTTGATCTGCCATGATGAATTAAGTAACCTTGGGTTACTTATGCGGTCTATTCACCTAATTCATGGTTTATAGAAGAAGCTGCGACGGATTCGATATTAACGAAACAACACAATAAGAAGGCTACTCCATGGCTGATAATACCTATACAACAGAGCAAGACTCGCATTTTGTCGATGCAATCGAGCACCACTTTGAGCAACAAAAAGCAGCGTTTTATCAACAACCTTATCTGGCGTACGAGCAACGTATTGAAAACTTAAAGCAATTGAAAGCGGGAATGCTCAAGCATCAAAGTGCTTTAATTGAAGCCCTAGATAAAGATTTTGGTTGTCGCTCACATGACGACAGCAAAATGGGCGATTTCATGCCATCGTTAATGGCCATTGACTATGCCATCAAGCATCTTAAAAGGTGGATGAAACCATCGAAACGAAAAGTAGGGGTGTTGTTTCAGCCAGCGAAAGCTTTCGTTATGTATCAGCCTTTAGGTGTTGTTGGCATCATTACGCCTTGGAACTATCCTCTTTATCTTGCTATTGGCCCGCTAGCTACCGCGCTGGCTGCTGGTAACAAAGTCATGATTAAAATGTCGGAGTTCACACCGAATACGAATCAGGTATTACATACAATGCTGGCTGAGATATTTACCACAGCAGATGTCTCACTATATGGTGGCGGCCCTAAAGTAGCTGCACACTTCTCTACCAAAGCCTTCGATCATTTGTTATTCACTGGCTCAACAAGGGTTGGCAAGATGGTGATGGCAGCAGCAGCACAAAACCTAACACCGGTTACGTTAGAACTTGGTGGTAAGTCTCCAACAATCATTGATACTCAGATTGATATGAAAGATGCAGTGTCCCGCTTTATTTTGGGAAAGACCCTGAACGCCGGACAAACTTGTGTCGCACCTGACTATATTCTTTGCCCCAAAAATCGCGTTGGTGAGTTAATTGAAGCAACGCGATATTGGCATGACAAAATGTATCCCAAGGTCGCTGACAATAACGATGTCACCGCAATTATCAATAGCGCTCAGCTTTCGCGACTTAAAGAATGGTTAGATGATGCAGAGGTAAAAGGAGGCAAAATTGAAGTGCTGGGTTCAGATTCACTTGAAGCCTGTTTGTCTACTGGCAAACTGCCGTTGACGCTTGTGACAAACGTATCTGATGATATGGCCGTTATGCAGCAGGAAATATTTGGCCCACTGTTACCTATCGTCAGTTATCAAACTATCGATGAAGCGATCGACTTTATTAATGATCGCGATAGGCCACTTGCACTGTATTTATGTAGTCACGATAAGGCTCTTCAAAAGAAAGTGTTGGAGCAAACACACGCTGGCGGCGTATGTATTAACGATGCCGCAATGCACGTGGCACAGGAAGATTTACCATTTGGTGGGGTTGGTCCATCGGGCATGGGACACTATCATGGTCCAGAGGGATTTATGACGTTTAGCAAGGCTAAGTCGGTATTCCAGAAGGGGAAATTTAATTCTGCTGTACAAGCTTTCCCACCTTACGGTAAATTGATTCATAAACTAATATATAAATTCTTCTTACGATAAAAAAACAAAATGGAAGGGCTATGGATAACACAATTATTGATTTACAGGGGAAGTGTTCATTAGCAGAGTTAATTGGGGATAGCTTTGCAAAATATGCGGACCAGCCAGCGTACACTTGTTTGGGACAAACATTTACGTTTGGCGAAACATACAACAAAGCATTAGCGTTTGCGAAATATTTGCAGCACCACACGAATTTAGAACAGGGCGATAGAATAGCAATTCAATTGCCTAATATTATTCAATTTCCAGTGGCAGCGTATGGAGCCATGTTGGCAGGGTTAGTGTTGGTGAATACCAACCCGCTTTATACCCAGCGTGAAATGAAACATCAGTTTTCTGATTCAGGCGCTAAAGCGATCGTTATTTTGGCTGATTTATTACCAAATCTCACAGCGATTCAAGCAGATACACCGATCGAAACTGTAATAGCCACCAGTGCCACAGACTTCTTAATGCCTGATAAAGCCTATAGCGGCGAGTTTTTATCGTTACTTGACTGTATTGCAGCAGGCGAGGAGGAATCTGAATTTACGCCATCATCAGCTGGGTTGGAAGATTTAGCTGTACTTCAGTATACCGGTGGTACAACAGGCTTATCAAAAGGCGCCGTGTTAACCCATGGTAATTTACTTAACAACTCAGAACAGTGTTATCAACGTTTTAAGAATGTGAGTGAAGACGGTAAAGATATCTACATATGCCCATTGCCGCTTTATCATATTTACGCCTTCTTAGTGAATTTGATATTGGCCTCGTCACATGGTGCTCACAATGTGCTTATTCCAAATCCTCGCGACTTAGACGCATTTGTTAATGCGCTAAAAGGCGTGAAATTCACCATGTTCTGTGGCTTAAATACCTTATTCGTAGGTTTATGCCACCACCCTGAATTTGAAACGTTGGATTTTTCTGCGCTCAAAATGACCATATCTGGAGGTACGGCATTGACTCAGGATGCTGCTCAGCTTTGGCATGGCACGACTGGGTGCAGTATTTCTGAAGGCTATGGTTTGTCGGAAACGTCCCCTGTTGTTAGCTTTAACGAGCCTGGCAACGAGCGACTGGGCACCATAGGTTTCCCGTTAACGGGTACAGAAGTCCAAATTTGGAACGACAACAATCAAGAAGTGCCACAAGGTGAAGCTGGCGAATTAGTGGTTAAGGGTCCACAAGTGATGCAAGGCTATTGGCAAAAACCAGAGGCCACCGCTGCATCAATTGTTAATGATTTCTTTAAAACAGGTGACGTAGCGATTGCTGAAGCTGACGGCAGATTCAGAATTGTCGACCGTAAAAAAGACATGATTATTGTCTCTGGATTCAATGTCTATCCGAATGAGGTTGAAGAGGTTATTGTCTCTCATCCTCAGGTAATGGAAGCTGCGGTTGTGGGTGAGCCGGATGATCATAGTGGCGAGAAAGTTTGCGGCTACTTGGTATTAGCTCCCGGTCAAGAAGTTGATGAGGCATCGATCATAGAACACTGTCGCAATGACTTAACTGCTTATAAAGTGCCTAAGAAAATTGTATTTTTGGATGAGTTACCCAAATCTACCGTTGGGAAAATATTACGCCGTGAGTTAAGAGCGAGCTAACCGGCCCAAGTTTCTATGCCTTAAAACATAACCCAAAAGAGCGAGTTTTATAGTCGCTCTTTTGGGTTATATAGTTATGAGTATTACCTTGTTCTTCCGAAACGCTGAGGCTTTTTGCGCTGACTTACGGAATTAGTCATCGATAGTTAGTTGATAGCAAAAAACGAAATGTAAAGTAGACAATATACTTAGTTTTAAACTCTGTTTTAGAGAATGATTAAATTGTCTTAAATATTTTTTAGCTAAAAATTGCTTTAATGATCAGCTTTTTAGCACTTTATTACATAGGTTACCGAATTGTGAATTGGGCTTAACCCCATATAAAACAAGGGTTTTGTGCTTTATTCATCGCGTTATGTGACAGTGGCTGTCACAAAACTGTCATATTTCTGTCTTATAATTCGCGCAATTCATTTTAATCCCTTTAATTTTAGTAGGTATATTGAGTGTCTATAGCGTCTCAATCAGCTGATGTGCGTCAGTTGAAAAATAAACTAGCTAAGTGGTTCATCTCCCTTGGAGGTGTCATGGTGCTATTTACTTTGATCCTAATATTTCTCTATTTATTGTATGTCATTAAGCCAATCTTTGAGTCTGCGGAAGTAGAACCAGTTGGTGAAGTACTTGTTAAGCCAGGCAGTGTAACACTTGCTACTGGCTTGGATGAGTTAAAAGAAGTGGCGTATCAAGTAGACGAAAAAGGTGTCATGACCTTCTACCAAATGTCTGAAAGCGAATTCCGCCCGCAAGGCAGTGAAATTTTATCTGAACCGTTAGTTGATGGTGAAGTAGAGCTATTGGTAACGTCTAACAGCGGTCGTCGCTTACTGACAGACACGCAAGGTAATGTAAAAGTTGTTAGCGCAAAGTTTACAGCTATTTACCCAAAAGACAGTCGTGACATCACACCATCTGTAGATTATCCGTTAGGCGAAGATAGCTTGCCAATTGACGAGCAAGAAGGGCGTTTAGTCAAAGCTGCTTTTGAAATGGACGATGAAAAAGCTATTTTCGTTGCTTACACAGAAGACAAACGATTGATCAAAACGACGTTAGTTGCTGATGATGATTTCAGCTACGATTCTGCTTTTGAACCGGTATACCAAGAAATTGAATTTACAGGTGATAACGTTGATGACGTGCTCATTACACCTGACTTAATGATGGCGATTGTTCGCGATGGTAATCGTGTCTTCATCTACGACTTAGATGATGAATTCTCAGTTGACCTAAAAGCAGAGCTCACTAACGTGGTAGCTGACGGTGCCGAAATCACTGCAATGGCGTTGTTATCAGGCGGTAGTTCAGTATTAATCGGTGACAGCCAAGGTCAGGTTAGCCAATGGTTTGAAGTTGCTGCTAAGAAGGGCCGTCAATTCCAAGAAATTAGACGCTTTACGGCTAGCACGACAGAGCCTGTGACTGCTATTTACACGGAGCTTTACCGTAAGAGTTTCTTCACATTAACGCCGTCTGGCGAAATGGGTATTTTCTACACAACAAGTGATGCGGATTTATGGCACGGCCATATTGCTAAAGCGGCACCTAAAGCTTTCGCTATCGCACCACGTGCGGATGCGTTAATTTTTGCTGACGGCGAATCACTTGCATTAATGAAAGTGAACAATCAGCACCCAGAGGTAACTTGGAAGGCGCTTTGGCAAGAAGTTTGGTATGAAGGCTACCCTGAGCCAGATTACATCTGGCAATCTACAGGTGGTGTAGACGATTTCGAATCTAAGTTCTCACTAGTACCTATTTCGTTCGGTACGATGAAAGCTGCTGCATATGCAATGTTATTTGCGGTTCCTTTAGCATTAAGTGCTGCGATTTACACCGCTTACTTCATGCCACCAGCCATGCGTAAAAAAGTAAAACCTACGATTGAGTTAATGGAAGCATTGCCGACGGTAATCTTAGGTTTCTTAGCAGGTCTTTGGTTAGCGCCGTTAATTGAAGACTACTTGCCGGCAATCATGCTGCTGCTTATCTTCCTGCCGATTGCAACGTTTGTAACCGCTTTTGCGTGGTTTAAATTACCGAAAGAGATGAAGGCGCGAATCCCTGAAGATTGGGCACCGCTAATCCTTATCCCGATGCTTTTATTAGCAGGTTTGTTAGCGTTCTCGTTATCACCTGTAATGGAAGACGTGTTCTTTGGTGGCGATATTCGTCAATACATTACTAACGATTTAGGTATTTCTTTTGACCAACGTAATGCATTGGTTGTAGGTATTGCGATGGGCTTCGCGGTTGTGCCGACGATTTTCTCAATGGCAGAAGATGCAATATTTAGTGTACCGAAGCACTTAACTAGCGGTTCTTTAGCATTAGGTGCTACGCCATGGCAAACACTTGTTAAAGTGGTATTACTTACCGCTAGTCCGGGTATCTTCTCTGCAGTGATGATGGGGCTAGGCCGCGCAGTTGGTGAGACTATGATTGTGTTAATGGCAACAGGTAACACACCAATTGTTGATTGGAGTATTTTCCAAGGTATGCGCACGTTATCAGCTAACATTGCAGTTGAAATGCCAGAATCTGAAGTAGGCAGTTCTCACTACCGAATTCTATTCTTAGCTGCATTTGTATTGTTTGTTTTCACTTTTGTATTCAACACGTTGGCAGAGTTTGTTCGTCAGCGTCTAAGAGAAAAATACAGCTCGCTGTAAGGGAAGGATTGATTAAATGAAAGATTGGTTTAAAACAGGCTCCCCTTGGGTATGGCTATCAGCCGGTGGCGTTAGTCTGAGCTTAATATCGGTAGTTGGTCTATTGTGGCTAATTGCATCAAACGGTTTATCGTACTTCTGGCCTTCACAAGTTCACCAGTTCAACATGGTTGACGAAAAAGGACAAAAGTCAGTTGTTATTGGTGAAATCTATGACCGTGAACGTATTCCTGCAAGTCAGTTAGCACACCGCGACTTAGGTGTTGAAATTGAAGGCGATACGATTGAGCGCTTATTGATTAAAACGGGTAACCGTGAATTAGTCAGCTTAGACTTTAGATGGATTCTAGGCCCTCAAATCACTGAGCAGAGCTTGCCAGAAGATATTGCGATTGTTGAACGTCGCAGCAACGGTAACTTTTACGGTTTCCTTGAGCAAATTATCTTAGACGGTGAAATTGTTGATAATTCGCGTTTAGATGAGCTTCTGGACCGAGTAAATGAGTTTCAAGAGCAGATTCGTGAGTTGCAACAAGTCGATATTGGCGCGATTAACTACAACTTAGAGCGACTTCGTTTGCGTGAGCGTAAGCATGTTATTGATGGCACGTTAACTGACGAAGTAAAACAAGATCTTGAAGCACAAACACAAGCGCTAAAAGATGAATATGAAGTACTTGAAAAAGACCTAACAGCACTTCGTGACCAAGTATCGCGTGACCAAATCGTTATGCGTGCCATGGGCGGAGAAAAGGTAACGATCAACTTTGAACAGATCATCAAAGTTACTTTCAACAACCAGTTAGGTTTCTTCGGTAAGGTTGCAGTATTCTTTGACCAGATTATCGGCTTCATCTTCGATGAACCACGAGAAGCAAATACTGAAGGTGGTGTATTCCCAGCGATTTTCGGTACCGTATTAATGGTACTGTTAATGACAGTGATTGTTGCGCCATTTGGTGTTATTGCAGCTATTTACTTACATGAATATGCAGGTAAAAACGCGTTTACTAAGTTAATCCGAATCGCAGTAATCAACTTAGCAGGTGTACCTTCAATCGTTTACGGTGTATTTGGTTTAGGTTTCTTCGTTTATATGGTTGGTGGCAACTTAGATAGATTGTTCTACCCTGAAACGCTTCCTAGCCCTACATTTGGTACACCAGGTGTACTATGGTCAGCTTTAACACTAGCAATCCTTACATTGCCAGTTGTTATCGTGTCTACTGAAGAAGGTTTAGCGCGTATTCCTTCTGCCATGCGTCACGGCAGTTTAGCGCTGGGCGCAACTAAAGCTGAGACTTTGTGGCGTATTATTTTACCAATTGCTTCTCCTGCTATTATGACAGGTATTATTTTAGCGATTGCTCGTGCAGCGGGGGAAGTTGCTCCGCTAATGCTAGTAGGTGTAGTGAAGATGGCGCCAACCTTGCCACTTGACGGTAACTTCCCGTTCCTTCACTTAGAACGCAAGTTTATGCACTTAGGTTTCCACATCTACGATGTTGGCTTCCAAAGTCCGAACGTAGAAGCGGCAAGACCACTAGTTTACGCAACGGCACTATTGCTTGTGACCATTATCATTGGTCTTAACATGACAGCGGTTAATATACGTAACAAGCTACGTGAGAAATACCGCGCATTAGAGCATTAATGTAGAGACGCTCTAGTTGCGAGAATCGCGTAAAACATAGAAATACTAGGGCATCAGCAATTTAAAGATTTAGCAGGCACTGCATAGGTGGTGCCTTTAAAAAAGGTTAAAAGAATTAGTTATGATTACTGTAAATCCAAAAGCGAATGAAGTAGCAGCACCTTTAGACTTAAATAACCTAACACCAGAGCAAACGGCGTTAGAGATTGATAATCTAAACTTGTTTTACGGTGAAAAACAGGCGTTAAACAACATTTCGATGAAAATCCCTAAAGGCCAAGTGACGGCTTTTATCGGTCCGAGTGGTTGTGGTAAATCAACATTATTACGTTGTATCAACCGAATGAATGATTTAGTTGATACGTGTAGCATTCAAGGTGACATTAACCTTAACGGCGAGAACATTTACGGTAAACATGTTGATGTTGCAGCACTTCGTCGCAAAGTGGGCATGGTATTCCAACGTCCTAACCCGTTTCCAAAAAGCATTTATGAAAATGTTGTTTACGGCTTGCGCATTACAGGCGAGAAAAACCGTCGCGTATTAGATGAAGCGGTAGAACGTTCATTAAAAGCAGCTGCGCTTTGGGAAGAAGTAAAAGACCGTCTACACGATAGTGCATTAGGCTTATCTGGTGGTCAGCAACAACGTTTGGTAATCGCTCGTGCAATCGCAATTGAGCCTGAAGTTTTGTTGCTTGATGAGCCAACGTCAGCACTTGACCCTATTTCAACGCTAACAATTGAAGAATTGATTAATGACCTTAAGAAACAATTCACCGTTGTTATCGTTACACACAACATGCAGCAGGCTGCACGTGTATCTGATCAAACGGCGTTTATGTACATGGGTGACTTAATCGAATATTCAGATACGAATACGTTATTTACGACCCCTGCTAAGAAGAAAACTGAAGATTACATTACTGGTCGCTACGGTTAAGCGAACATTTTGGCTATAATCAAAGTAAGCAGTAGGAAGAGATACTATGGATAATTTAAATGTAGGCCGACATATTTCTGGCCAATTCAACGAAGATCTAGAACGTGTAATCAACCATGTAATGGCAATGGGTGGCTTAGTTGAAAAACAGCTAAAAGACTCTATCAATGCGATGATAGAAGGCGATGAAGAGCTAGCCAAAGAAGTTCTGAAAAATGATTATCAAATCAATGATTTTGAAGTCAGCATTGACGAAGAATGTTCACGTATTATTGCTAAACGTCAGCCTGCTGCTGGCGACCTTCGCCTTATTATGGCGATTATTAAAACAATCACAGATCTTGAGCGCATTGGTGACGAAGCAGAGAAAATTGCTAAAGTTGCTGAGGAAAGTTTTTCGAAAGAGCAACGAGATCTTCTGGTAAACCTAGAAAACTTAGGTCGTCGTGTATTAGTGATGCTACAAAGCACATTGGATGCATTTACTCGTATGGACGTTGATGCTGCCATTAAAGTACACAAAAAAGACGACAAGATTGACCGCGAATATGAAGGTTTAATGCGTCAGTTAATGACGTACATGATGGAAGACCCACGCGCTATTCCACAAGTTATGTCGGTTATTTGGTCGGCTAGAGCACTTGAGCGTATTGGCGACCGTTGTCAAAACATCTGTGAATACATTATCTATTTCGTGAAGGGTAAAGTGGTACGACACACAACACCTGAAGATATGCAAAAACTTTAGTTAAATAAAGATTAATCTTTATTTAACAGTATGTTAATAAAAGCACAGCTTAGCTGTGCTTTTATGCGTTTAGCCCCTAGCTTTTTTAAGGCTATTTGAATTAGTTGATCAATTAGTTGCAATTCACTGCCTATAAGCTAGAATCCGCCACGAAAAATAATCAATAGATTTGTACCGGAAATTATTATGCCGAACAACTCAATACTAGGTGTATTTGCAAAATCACCTATTAAACCACTAGAACAGCACATCAGCATTGCTGCTAACTGTGCTAGCAAGTTGACCGCATTTTTTGATGCAGCGATGGCCAAGGAATGGGATAAAGCACATGACGTGCAGAAAGACATCTCAACATTAGAAAAAGAGGCCGACGCATTAAAACGTCAATTAAGATTAGAGCTACCAGGTGGTTTATTCATGCCTGTTGATCGCGCTGACTTACTTGAGTTACTAACACAGCAAGATCGCATTGCTAACAAAGCTAAAGACATTGCAGGTCGTGTATACGGTCGTCAGTTAGAAATCCCAACGTCATTGCAAGCTGATTTCACTAAATATGTTAGCCGCTGTTTAGACGCGATCGAAAAAGCCGCTGAAGCGATCAATGAGCTAGATGACTTATTGGAAACTGGCTTCCGTGGTCGTGAAGTTCAACTCGTGGAAAAAATGATCCTTCAGTTAGACGAGATTGAAGACGATACAGATACTATGCAAATAGGCTTGCGCACTGGCCTTATGGCACTGGAAACAGAGTTAAACCCAGTTGACGTTATGTTCTTGTATCAGATTATTGAGTGGGTTGGCGATTTAGCAGACCTAGCTGAGCGCGTTGGTGCGCGTTTAGAAATTTTATTAGCGAAGCAGTAGAGTAAGTTTCGATGGATATTTTATTAACACACGGCTCTATGCTGGTAATCATTGCCGCGCTTGTTGGCTTTTTTATGGCATGGGGTATTGGTGCAAATGACGTAGCTAATGCTATGGGTACGTCTGTAGGTTCTAAAGCACTAACGATTAAACAGGCAATAATTATTGCCATGATCTTTGAATTTGCGGGTGCTTACCTTGCTGGTGGTGAGGTAACATCAACAATCCGTAAGGGTATTATTGACCCGAGTTACTTTACCGACATACCACACTTATTAGTATACGGTATGATTTCAGCGCTATTAGCTGCTGCCACTTGGTTACTTGTTGCTTCAGCACTAGGCTGGCCAGTTTCAACAACTCACTCAATCGTTGGTGCGATCATTGGTTTCGCAGCATTAGGTGTGAGCGTTGATACGGTAGCATGGGGTAAAGTTGGTGGAATCGTAGGTAGCTGGATCGTAACACCATTATTATCGGGTATTATTGCGTTCATTATTTTCAACAGTGCGCAAAAGCTTATTTTCGACACAGACCACCCACTGCGCCAAGCAAAGCGCTGGGTTCCTCTATACATGTTCTTAGCTGGCTTTGTTCTGTCTTTAGTGACAATCAAGAAAGGTCTTAAGCACATTGGTTTAGAAGTTGGTGCTGTTGAAGGTTACCTGTATGCAATCGCTGTAGCTGCTGTTGTAGCACTTATTGGTAAAGCATTTATCTCTCGCCTTAAGTTTGACGAGAATGCTGACAAAGACAGCCACTACGTTAACGTAGAGAAAGTTTTCGCTGTACTAATGGTTGTTACTGCTTGTTGTATGGCATTTGCTCACGGTTCAAACGACGTTGCTAACGCAATTGGTCCATTAGCTGCTGTAGTGAGCATTGTTGGTAACGAAGGTCAAATCGTTAAGAAAGCTGCTCTAGAGTGGTGGATCTTACCATTGGGTGGCTTTGGTATTGTTGCTGGTCTGGCTATTTTTGGTCACCGCGTTATCGCGACTATCGGTAAAGGTATCACGCACTTAACACCAAGTCGTGGTTTCGCTGCTGAATTAGCGGCAGCATGTACAGTTGTTATCGCGTCAGGTACTGGTTTACCAATTTCAACAACGCAAACGCTTGTAGGTGCGGTATTAGGTGTTGGTATGGCACGTGGTATTGCAGCAATTAACTTAGGTGTTGTTCGTAACATCGTGGTTTCTTGGGTTATTACCTTACCAGTAGGTGCTGGTCTATCGATCATCTTCTTCTGGATTCTAACGAGTACGTTAGGCGCATAATTTCCTAACGCTATATCATGCGAAAAGCCACTGCATTGCAGTGGTTTTTTTGTATCTGTTAATTGCTTCTCTAGTTACTTTTAGTGTTCATCATCGCTATTGTTAATTAGGCATTAATTGCTAAAATTAATCTAAATTTATTCTTTGATTAAAAATAGTGATTAAGATATGTCGGCTAATTTACCTAATTTAAAGCATCTTCAATACCTGTTGGCATTGCACCAATATCAGAACTTTAATCGCGCAGCTGATGCCAGTTTTGTTAGCCAGTCTACGTTGAGTAGCGCTATTTTAAAGCTAGAAGAACAGCTGGGATGTCAATTACTCGAGCGTGATCATAAGTCATTTGTATTTACGCCCCATGGTGAAGAGGTGGTAAAAAAAGCACGGCAAATCATTGTTGCGACAACCGAGCTTTCAGACTATTGCCGTCATTATGGTATGCCTTTTGGCGGTAACTTAAGACTAGGAAGTATTCCTACAATCGCCCCGTATTTATTGACGGATTTAGCAGAAATCTGTCAGCAACAACTGCCTGATGTGTCTCTCTATTTACGTGAAGATACCACTGAAAATTTAATGCGCATGTTAGCTGACGGAGAGATTGACGTTGCTATTCTAGCTTTACCTGTGCCGCAGCACAGTTTTCAACAAAAGGTAGTCGGTCGTGACGCTTTTTATATTACGGGTAACTCTGCCCTTATAAATAAAGTAAAGCAGGATCCGGATTACCATCAGCTACCCCAACACTCTATATTCCTACTTTCGCAAGAGCATTGCCTGTCAGAGCATGCCGTAAGTGCCTGTAACGTTGAAGACCAAGGTTTAATTCACCCGTTTTATGCTTCTAGCTTAACAACATTGATTCAAATGGCGCACTATCATAAAGGCGTTACCTTCTTGCCGAAAATGGCTGTTGATAAGGGGGTGGTTAGCCAAAAAGATATGGCATTGGAGAAAATGCCAGATGATATGTACCGAGAGATTGGTCTGTTATGGCGAACTACAAGTATGCGCCAGAGACTGTTCTTAAAGCTATCACAACTAGTTACCGATTTACTCGATGTAGAAAAAATTCATAAAAGTTAAAAAATATAAATTTTTTCAAACTTTTTGAACAGTCGAACCTACCTATTAAATAATGAAACGATAATTGCCAATTAATTAGGAAATTGAGTGTTTGAACGCAGCGACGAAACGCTTATAAAACAAGCGCTAAAAGGAAAGAAGAACGCTTGGGTAAATCTAGTAAAGCGCTATGAGAAGGGTATATACAATTACGCCTATCGCATGGTGAATAACCCGGAAGATGCGAAAGATCTAATGCAAGATATTTTTATCGCTGTATTTAACAGCCTGTCGAGCTTTCGTGGTGATAGCCCATTTAAAGGCTGGTTATTTAGAATTGCCCACTATCGGTGTATCGAGTTTTATCGCCGCAAAAAGCCTCTGCAATCGATAGACGATACGCCTGAGCAAGAAGAAGATACGGAAGCGGCATGTCCGGAATACAGCGCGCAGCAAAGTCAGTCTCACAATGAACTGCATGCTGCAATGCAAAGGTTGCCGTTTAATCAGAAACTAATGGTTGAAATGAAGTTTTTCCAACACTTTACGTTTGAGGAAATAGCACAGCAATTGGGGATTTCCACAAATACTGCTAAGTCTCGTCTCTACAGTGCCCTAGACAAATTAAAAGAGTTTTTGGAGGTGGAAGATGTCGCCGCGTGATAAGCAATTTGAAGATTGGCTAAATGGCAAATTAGACAAGTCACAATCTCAACACTTTGAGAATGTTGTAATGAACGACGAAGAAAGCGCAGAGCTAGGTGAACGCATGAAAACAGCCAAGTATGTCGAATACTTAGCCGATACGAGCCAGGAACGTGATGTACCAGAATGGGATAGAACCGCAGGTGTAGAGTTTGAAGAAAACCACTGGTGGCAGTGGCAAGGATTACCTGCGGTGTCTATGGCTTTCTCATGTTTTGCAATGGCACTGGTATTGTTTAATGTGCAATTAACGGTAGACGATAACGGAGTACTGTTAACCTTTGGTAGCCAACATCAAGAACAGAATAAGCAGATGCAGGAAAAAATGCAGCAACAGGTGGCTCAAATGGTTGATGAAAAACTGAGTGATTACCAACAGCAGCAACAATTGGCACTGGCAAATTTCACCAACGAGCTCACTACTACGCAGCAACAGAGTAATTTACAACTTGCCACGTATATTCTTGATACATCGAGGCAAGAACGCAAAGAAGATATTAGTGACTTTATTCAGTTTGTAAACGCACAACGTGATGACGATGTCCTAGAGCAGCGTATTCGCTATCAACGATTACAAGACGCAATAGAGTATCAAGCACAATTTTTAAATACTAACACCACAATTCAGCCGGCGAATTGGGTTTCTGAGGAGTAAACAATGAAGACATTTTTAAAAGCCATTCCTTGCCTACTAGCAAGCTATAGTGTGACGGCTGAAACCGTAAATTTAGATCAACTTAATCGTCAACTGGACATTATGAATAATATCATTCAGTCATCGGTTGATACGAGTAAAGGCAGTGAAGGGGTAAAGTTATCGAGTATTGAAAGCACGTACCTAAAAGATCAAGGAGTGGTATTTACCGTAAGATCTAAAAGTAGCTTTGGCCACTGGGGAAGTTTTAATTTCGATGTAGTAATGCCTCCTATAGAGCCGATGGCACCATTATCACCAGACCAAATCTCTGATATCAGAGCAACCGTAGAAGCTGTAGCAGATGTTGGTAACTTAGACGTTGAACATGAAGTTGCAAAAGCAATGGAAATGGCATCGCGTACTTATGAAAGGGTGATCGAGCTGCATAGTGATAATCGACAAGTGTTTCGAGAGTTGAGAGATGATATACGCGACGTGGCGTATGACATAAGAGATGCAGAACGCGAAGCTCGAGACGTTGAGTTTCAGATAAAGAGAGCTGGCGAGAAAGAAGAGAAAAAAGAGCTAGAGAAAGAGCTCAAAATACTAGAGAAACGTAAAAAAGCGCTACTAGCAAGCAAAGGGCTGCTTGAAAAGAGAACACAAGAAATTAAGTCAAAACAAGTTGAGCAAGCACAAAAGCAAGAGCAAATGCGTAACGATTATTATCAGAGTTTAAGCACTATGATGGCAGAGACGCTTTGTTTGTATGGAAATGGCCTTAAAGCCTTACCAAAAGGCGAAAATGTCACGGTTATATTGAAGTCTGGTGGTGACCGTGTTGACCGTAGCTATAAAGATAAAATTCATGTCTTTAGTAAGCGCGATATTAATGGTTGTGCTGTGGATAAGATATCAGTTGAAACCTTGCTAGAAAAAAGCAGTGCCTACCAATTTTAGTAGGCACCGTGTGTTCGTCCTTAACCGTGTTGTCGCTTAGGGAATACGGACAAACAAAACCGCCAAATAAAGCACACTGACAGATGTGTTTAACAATAAAAAATGCCACAAATTAATGTGGCATTTTTTTGTGATTTTTTAGAAGACCTCACCGTCTTAGGTGAGTATCAAATACTGCTGTTTGATTGTCCTGACGTCAATTTGCAGCTTTCTTGTAACACCTTAACTTCTACCATCTCGCCTTCATCGTTGAGTGCGTAGCTGGGCTTAGTTTGCGTAATATTGGCGATAAACTGTTGAAGTCTGTCGTTCAACAAGGTGGTAATAGCAAATAAACCATCGCTTTTCTGATCTGTTATTTTTGCTTCTGGAATTTCATCTAATGGGATTTTTACCAGAGGCTTATCAAAAATTTGTGCGAAGCTTTCTGTATTGAAAAGGTTTGACGAAGAAATGTCTCGATTAAAGTTATTTACTGATGTGTACTTATTAACAATGATGTAGCTATTCGCTTCGTTAGTGGCTTCCACCAACTTTGGCTGAGCCGCCGCCGAGTGCGATACAGATAAACATAAACCAGCGCTGGATAATACGCTAGCCGCGATTATTGCTTTGATTGTTGCTTTCATAAGTTCGTCCTTTCAGCTTGTAAGTAGCAGACCGTTACATCATTAACTAAATTACACAGTTTACTATAATTTGTAATAAATTGGCACGCTACCACTTTGGGATAAGTGGTAGCTATTCTAAGATAAACCGCACTTAATGTGTTTCGTATACTCTGGACACTACGCTTTTCAAAGCTTATACAGGTGCTCATCATTTAAGGTACACAAGGCTTTCATATGAAAATAGATATTACGTTATGTAACATTAACGCGAAATGAAAGGGATTAGCTCATTAAGCAGCTAAGTATATTCGGCATATGACAGTGTAACTGGTGGCTAACCCTTCGCAATATACACCACAAATAGGCTGTAATTTGGCATGGGGTGTTTAGTTTAAGAGAAGGTGATGAACGGCGGCCGGGTAAGAAAGCGATGAATAAAGTGCTGAGGGGGAGGGTGCTCTGATAACCACTAGTACTTTAATTAGCGTAAAGAACGCCCCAGAAAAGCACATTATATTGGTTATCAGAACTCCCCCCAGAAGCTTTAAGCCGTTAAATACTGTTTAGTTAGCTTGCTTGCGCTTGATACGATAAGCATGAAGCAATGGCTCTGTATAGCCACTTGGTTGTGTTTCACCTTTGAATACCAAGTCACATGCGGCTTTAAACGCAATATTGTTGTCGAAGTTTATAGCCATCGGCTGATAAAGTGGATCGTGTTGATTCTGTTCATCAACCACTTTCGCCATTTTTTGCATACTTTGCATAACTTGTTCTTCAGTGCAAATGCCGTGCTTTAACCAGTTGGCGATATGTTGGCTAGAAATACGCAGTGTTGCGCGATCTTCCATTAAACCAACATCGTTGATGTCAGGTACTTTTGAACAGCCGATACCCTGATCGATCCAGCGAACAACGTATCCTAAAATGCCTTGAGCATTATTGTCTAACTCTTGAGTTATCTCTTCAGTATTCCAGTCAGTGTTATCAGCCAATGGAATCTTCAAAATGTCATCAATATTTGCAGCTGTTCTGCTCATTAAACGCTGTTGTAGTGCTGCAACGTTGATTTGATGATAGTGAAGCGCATGAATTGTTGCAGCGGTTGGTGAAGGGACCCAAGCCGTATTTGCACCTGACTCAACATGTGCAATTTTCGCTTTGTACATATCGTCCATATTGTCTGGTACAGGCCACATTCCTTTACCTATTTGTGCTCTGCCACTAAAGCCGCATTGCAGGCCAATATCAACATTGCTTTGCTCGTAAGCTGCAATCCATTCGGTTAACTTAATGTCGTTCTTACGCGTCATGGCACCGGCGAGCATAGATGTGTGGATTTCGTCGCCAGTTCTGTCTAGGAAGCCTGTATTGATAAACACTACGCGTTCTTTTGCGCGATAAATACAGTTTTTAAGGTTAAGACTAGTACGACGTTCCTCATCCATAATGCCCATTTTAATTGTGTTTTTGGGTAGAGAAAGTAATTGCTCAACCCGCGCAAATAATTCATCGGCAAATGCAACTTCATCACTGCCGTGCATTTTCGGTTTTACGATGTAAATAGAGCCTTGCTTACTGTTACCACCCGAAAATTCGCCGCTTACATCTAGGCTGGCAATTAAGCTGGTGACTAATGCGTCCATGATCCCTTCTGGTACTTCACCGCCATCTTCTAACAATATCGCACTATTTGTCATTAAGTGGCCAACGTTACGAACAAACATTACGCTGCGTGCACTTACTGTGAAGGCTTCTCCGCTAGGTGATGTGAATGCCTTATCGGCGTTCATCTGGCGTGTGAATGTTTTGCCGCCTTTTTCTATACTTTCTGTAAGGTCGCCTTTTATTAGACCAAGCCAGTTCTTGTACGCAAGTACCTTGTCTTCGGCATCAACGGCTGCAACTGAGTCTTCACAGTCCATAATCGTCGTCAATGCAGACTCTAAATAGATGTCCGACAGCTGAGCTTTATCTTGTTGAGAGATTGCACTGTTTAGATCAAAGCAAAGCTCAACAAGCAATTGGTTATGCCTAAATAGCAGACTAGTATTAGTTTCACTGTGATGAGCTGAGCCAATAAATGCATCAGGTGTCGCTAATTGTGTTTGCGTACCATTGGAAAGTGTGATGACAAGTTGTTGGTCGATAAGCTCATATTTTGTCGCATCGCTATGACTACCGTTGGTTAGTGGTAGTGACTCATCGAGAAAGCGCTTTGCAAACGCAATGACTTTTGCACCGCGAACAGGGTTATAACCGCCTTTGCTTTCGGCACCATTTTCTTCAGTAATAATATCTGAACCGTACAACGCATCATATAAGCTACCCCAGCGTGCATTTACAGCATTAAGGGCAAAGCGTGCATTCATGATAGGTACAACAAGCTGAGGACCAGCCATAGTAGCCAATTCTGCGTCAACATTCTGTGTTTCAATGGTAAAGTTTTCTGATAGCGATTCGATGTAACCGATATCAGTCAAAAACGCTTTGTAGTCGTTAAATGTTGTTTCGCTGTAGCTGTTTTCCTGGTGCCATTGGTCAATCTGGCTCTGTAAGCTCTCCCTCACTGCAAGTAAGTCTTGGTTCTTAGGCGTTAGTTGGTGGATGATATCGCTTGCACCTTGCCAAAATGTATCGCTGTCGATCGCTGTTAACGGCAGTACGTCTTGTTCAATAAATTGGTGAAGTTCAGTGGAAATTTGCAGACCATGCAAGGAAATACGCTTGTTCATATCCATACCATTAATAAAATTTATATCTTTGTAGACAATGTATTCACAAAACTAGATAACGGCAAGTGCCCCTAATCGATGAAATTTGTTGAACAGGGAGTTTTTGAATACATGATAAATGTGAGGTTTATTAATTAATACATATAAAACAAGTACTTAACGTTATATCCTTTGTTTTCATTAGAAGTCGCATAAGTTTTATTGTTGTTTCTTATACTCCTCATTCATGTGGTTTATTTTATGTGTGGGTGGCATAAAAAAACCAGATTTTCAGCTGATTTTAGCGTCCAATCTGGCCTGTTAATGATTATTTTACTTAGATTAGGCGAGTTAACATTCGGCTGCTGACTCCATGATTAACTGCCTGAACCAAATATGTGAAGCATCATGATGGAGTAGTGGACTCCAGATCATTTTCAGTTCAATTTCTGGAATATCAAATGGTGGTTTTAACACTGTAAAGTTAGCATCATCTTTGTGTAACATCGCAGCTTTAGTGGGTAATGTAGCTATTAAATCATCCTCGTAGGCTAGTTGCATTGCAACATGGTAGTTACGAGTGAAAACTTTAATGTCACGTTTCTTTCCAAGTCTCGAAAGGGCTTCGTCAACCCAGCCAAGTTTTTGAACATCTTTGGGGTCCATACCGACACCAACACCAAATCCAGTTTTAGATACCCATACATGTTTAGAAGCAAGGTAGCTATTGAGATTAAACTTCGCCACAACATCGTTATCAGCACTTAATAGACAAGAAAAGCCGTCGCGCCAAATGGTTTTCTGATGGAATGACTGAGGTAATTCGTCAAAGCGGTTAATTGCCATGTCGATTTTACCCGCCTCAACATCATGAAAGTTTACGTCACTTGGCGTCATAATATCTATCGTGACGTTCGGCGCTATTTTGTTAACCTTTCTTAACAGCTTAGGGATAAGCGTAGATGCTGCGTAATCACTGGCCATTATACGGAATACGCGCTGGCTATTTTCTTGATTAAACTCTTCTTCACCCTGCAGTGCTTCTTCAAGCTCTAATAAAATTTTACGGATAACTGGGGAAAGGGCTCTGGCTCGCTCTGTTGGCACCATACCGTCAGAAGTACGCACAAGAATAGGGTCGTTAAACAGGTTACGTAGACGCTTAAGTCCATTACTCATCGCGGGTTGAGTGATGTTTAACTGGCTAGCTGCACGCGTTACGTTCTTTTCTCGCAAAAGCACGTCTAAATAGATTAGAAGGTTAAGATCTATTTTAGATATATTCATTAGAATTATCCTGTCTATAAAAAATATTATTCTAGGATATGGTCTGGTTCGTGATATTTGCAAGCGCTTTTTAACTGGTGATTGAAAATATCTATAAATTCCAATAATGAATAGTTAAATAAATACTGTGAATGGTGGTAATCCAGTTTATATATTTTAAGAATGAAAAGGTGTGTTGTATTGTTTTTGCAACTCGATATGGAAGTTTACCGAATGAATTCCAGAGTGGTCGCATGCTTTCTTCCCCTTCAAGAAGTTAAGTATTCATGCCGCACCTAATGCCGCAGTAAAGCGCGGTAGTAAGCAGCAAGCAACTCCACTCTGAATCTCGAAAGATAAATAAGTATCGAACCTAATATTAAATTTTTGAATAAGACACCTGGAGAGTGATATGTCTAATTATCAAAGTGCAATTGAAGCGGTAAGAGCGATTAAAGAGAAAGCTGGCGATTCTTGGAATGCTATTGATCCGCAAAATGTGGCGCGTATGCGTATTCAAAACCGCTTTAAATCAGGTTTAGACATCGCTCAATACACTGCTGATATCATGCGTGCAGATATGGAAGCGTTCGATGCTGACAATACTAAATACACGCAATCACTTGGTTGCTGGCATGGCTTCGTTGGCCAACAAAAACTAATCTCAATTAAAAAGCACTTTGGTACAACAAAACGCAGATACTTATACCTTTCTGGTTGGATGGTAGCGGCATTACGCTCTGAGTTTGGTCCATTACCTGATCAATCTATGCATGAGAAAACGGCTGTAGCTTCTCTTGTTGAAGAGTTATACACCTTCTTACGTCAAGCAGATGCACGAGAGCTGGGGTTGTTATTCAGTGAGTTAGATAAAGCCGTTGCTGCTGACGATCAAGTAAAAGCAAAAGAAATACAAGATGCAATCGATAACTTTGAAACGCATGTTGTACCAATTGTTGCTGATATCGATGCTGGTTTCGGTAACGCTGAAGCAACTTACTTAATGGCTAAGCAGATGATCGAAGCGGGTGCTTGTGCACTTCAAATCGAAAACCAAGTTGCAGATGAAAAGCAATGTGGTCACCAAGACGGTAAGGTAACGGTTCCGCACGCTGACTTCCACGCTAAAATTCGTGCTCTACGTCATGCTTTCTTAGAGTTAGGGATTGATAACGGTATTATCGTTGCGCGTACTGACTCAGAAGGTGCTGGCCTTACAAAAGAAATTGCAGTGGTTAAAGAGCCGGGTGATGAAGGCGACATCTACAACTCATACTTAGACGTAGAAGAAATCGACGTATCAGAAATGAAAGAAGGCGATGTTGTTATCAACCGTAACGGCAAGCTAGTTCGTCCTAAGCGTTTACCTTCAGGTTTATACCAATTCCGCGAAGGCACTGGTCATGAGCGTTGTGTATTTGACTGTATTGGCGCGTTAAATGCTGGTGCTGATTTACTTTGGATTGAAACAGCTGTTCCGACAGTACATGAAATTAAAGGCATGATGGATGACGTACGTAAAGTACACCCTAACGCTAAGCTAGTTTACAACAACTCGCCATCATTCAACTGGACATTAAACTTCCGTCAACAAGCATACGATGCTTGGGTTGAAGCAGGTAAAGATGTATCGGCTTACGATCGTAGTGATTTAATGAACGCTAAATACGATGATTCTGAATTATCGGCAGAAGCTGATGAGCGCACACGTACTTTCCAAGCGGATACATCACGTGAAGCGAATGTATTCCACCACCTAATTACGTTACCAACTTATCATACTACAGCATTGTCTGTTGACAACTTAGCGAAGGAATACTTCGGTGAAGCGGGTATGTTAGGTTACGTGAAAAACGTTCAACGCCAAGAAATTCGTCAAGGCATTGCCTGTGTTAAGCATCAAAACATGTCTGGCTCTGACATTGGTGACGCTCACAAAGAATACTTTGCTGGTGAGAATGCGTTAAAAGCAGGTGGTGCGAAGAACACTTCTAACCAATTTGGCTAATAGAAGCTTTAACAGTACTAGAACTAGTTTAACTAGCTTAAGTTAATAAAAGGTAAAAGCCGCTTGGTCCCAACCCCAAGCGGCTTTTTTATATCTATTATTTTGAAACTATTGTTGTTTCAGATAGCTAAGCATCGTATCTACGTCACTTACTTCAAATGGATCTGTTGGGCAATTATCCATCAGTCCATCCTCGACGAATTGTTGTTGAATTACCCCATCGACAACATGCATTGAGTAGCGCCAAGAGCGCATACCAAATCCTAGGTTGGATTTATCGACTAGCATTCCCATTAAGCGAGAAAAGTCGCCATTGCCATCAGGTAGTAATTTAACTTTTTCAATGCCTAAATGTTTACCCCATTGAAACATAGTAAATGCGTCATTAACGCTCAGGCAATATATTTCGTCGACACCTAGGCCTAGGATCTCTTCATACTTTGATTCATAGCCGGGAAGGTGGGTACTAGAGCACGTTGGTGTAAAGGCACCAGGCAGTGAGAATAAAACGATATTCTTATTTGCAAATATGTCATCGCTTGATCTATCTAGCCACTTAAATGGATTGTCTCCGCCGATACTTTCGTCGCGAACACGGGTTTTGAATGTAATATTAGGTACATGCTTTTGCATAGGAATCCCTGTTTTAGTTGTAAGTGCTAGGGCGCGTTCATCTTTCAAGGGTAAATTTTATTCGAACTAAATGCATTTAAACGAATCCCTTTTAATCAATATTGGGGACAGCACTTATAATGCCTTTCTGCTGTGTTGCCCTACACGGATGTAGGGTAAGGTGGCTTTGCAGGAGCACAAAGTCTTTATCGCTTATTTATGTGGAATCACCACACGACATAAACTCTGCCTTGTATAAAGACATCATAAATTGCTGCAAAAATAGCCTCGAAAGATCAATACTCCCTAGTACTAAAGTTAGGCAAGTTATTAAATTTAGCAAGCTAGCTTTTCGTTTATTCTCGAGTAAGTAGAGTTCGGATAAGGGACTTATAACAAGTAGTTATTGCATTCCAGCTTTGGATTAATCTTGTGGTGAAAAAAAAAGCTGCTCAAAAGCAGCTTTTTTATTAGTCGATATTTGACTTTTAGAAGCTATAAACAAGTGTTACAGCTGTCTGAGTGTCAGTCTTCTTATCACCTTCAGAAACTTCGGTGTTGTGATCAACAATAAATGAAATCTTCACTTGAAGTGTTTCAATTAACTTTGTTGTTAACGAAGACTCTGCGCGGTAAATACTGTTCTTGCCGCTTTCAAGCGCTTGAATTGCACGAACTAACTGCTTGAATTGCACATGCTCATTAATTTGCTGTGTATAAAGACCTTGAGCTTGAACAATGAATGAGTCGTCATTTTCAGACTCTACGTCACCGTCAGCCATAATACGATCGCGTTTAAAACCAGGACCGATATCGGCAAAGAATGAAGTTGTTTCTGTTTCGTACCATTTCTTACCCCAACCAGCCGATACTGTTGCTTGGTAATCAAAGCTACTGAAACGATCATCTACATAACCAAAACTACCATACATGTAGTTTTTACCATCTGCCTCTAACGTGTAGTTAGTCTTTGCATCAAGGGTGAACTTCTGGTCGCTTGTTTCAAACTCATCAGTTACATTACCTTGGTCGTCAGTTTCTTCAACTTCGGTTTTTTTGTAAAGAAGGTTAGCTTTTAGCTCGCTACGCCATCTAGCGTACTCGTGCTCAAAGTCAAAGCCAGTTTTAATATCGCCACTTTTACTGTTACCAGTTTTATACAAAAAGCCTAGCTCTGCTGATGCTTTGTAAGAATGCTCTTCACTATATTTCTTTTCTTCGGCAAAAGAAACGCCACTAATTAGTAAAGTACTTAAAGCAGCGGCTAATAAACTATTCTTCATTTTTTTCCTCTTTATTCATGTGAACAGTCATTTGTGGATATGGAATTTCAATACCTGCATCATCAAGTGCTACTTTGATATTTTCGAGCAAGTCAAAGTATACCGGCCAATAGTCTGCTGAATTCACCCACGGGCGAACGACTAAATTAACCGAGCTGTCAGCCAATTCGCTAACGCCTATTGTTACGGCTGGTTCTTTCAAAATGCGGGATTCTTTGGCAACAATGTCAGCTAACACAGTTTTCGTTTGCGCTAGATTTGCATCGTAACTCACGCCAATCACAAGGTCGATTCGTCTTGTTGGCTTGGTTGAGTAGTTGGTAATTGTGCCACTGGTTATTGCGCCGTTCGGGATGATAACAGTTTTATTGTCTGGAGTTTTCAGTTTTGTTGAAAAAATTAAAATTTCTTCGACGATACCTGCAACGCCACCCACTTCAACAAAATCGCCTGCTTTGAATGGTCTAAAGGTGATAAGTAATACACCTGACGCAAAGTTAGATAACGAACCTTGTAGTGCTAAACCAACTGCTAAACCAGCTGCACCAATAATTGCGACGAGTGATGATGTGTTGAAGCCCAGGTGAGAGATAGCAATAATAAATACTAATGCGACACCGATGCCAAAGACGAGACTTTCTACAAAAGCAATAACTGCCTTGTCGACAGATTTGTGTGTCATGACTTTACCTACGCCACGACTGACTAGGCGAGCAATCAGCTTACCTATGATGAATATCGCAAATGCGACGACAATTTTGATGCCGAATTCAATGAGCATGCCTTGGTTATCGCTGAACCACTGAGTGATACTTTCCATAAAAAACTCCATTTTATTCTTTGTTGGTATGTAGTTATGCTGCGCAATTATATAGCAGACTAAATAATTTACCTATAGGGTAGCGTGAATATGTAATAATTTTGTTAAAACAATAAGGCTGTCTTCAATTAGTTAAGCACTGTTTGAAAGAGCAATAGCAGAACATGTTTAAAGCGTGCTAATTCAAATAGAGATAAAAAAGTGGGCGTAAAAAGGTAGACATAAAAAAAGAGCCTTTCGGCTCTTTTTCATTTCTGTTACGCGGCACCTATGCAAAATGGACAAGTGACGACACAGCTAACTCACACTGAATTATTTGATCAGTGCGTTAAGTTCACCTGCTTGGTATTTGGTGAACATATCGTCAAGTGAGATAGGTTTGATTTTGCTCGCATTACCAGCAGTGTTAAACGCTTCGTAGCGTGCTTTACAGATTTCGTACATAGCTTCTGTAGATTTTGCTAGGTATTTACGTGGGTCAAATTCACTTGGGTTTTCTGCCATGAATCGACGAATTGCACCTGTCGCCGCTAAGCGCAAATCGGTGTCGATGTTAACTTTACGAACACCATTTTTAATACCTTCTTGGATTTGCTCAACCGGCACACCATAGGTTTCTGGAATTTGGCCGCCAAAGTCGTTGATTACTGATAACCAATCTTGTGGAACAGAAGAAGAACCGTGCATAACTAAATGAGTATTTGGTATACGCGCGTGAATCGCTTTAATGCGGTCGATTGCTAAAATGTCACCTGTTGGCGGGCGTGTAAATTTGTAAGCACCGTGTGATGTACCACAAGCAATAGCAAGTGCATCTACTTGTGTTTTGTTTACGAAGTCTGCTGCTTCTTCTGGATCCGTCAGCATTTGCTCTTTGGTCAATACGCCTTCAGCGCCAATACCATCTTCTTCACCAGCCATACCAGTCTCTAATGAGCCAAGGCAACCTAACTCACCTTCTACCGATACACCACATGCGTGTGCCATTTCAACCGTGCGACGGGTTACATCAACGTTGTATTCATACGATGTTGGCGTTTTACCGTCTTCACCTAATGAACCATCCATCATTACTGATGAGAAACCTAACTGAATAGAGCGCTGGCAAACTGCTGGCGACGTACCATGGTCTTGGTGCATTACAACAGGAATGTGTGGGAACTCTTCAATAGCCGCTAAAATCAGGTGGCGTAAGAAAGGTGCGCCTGCGTACTTACGAGCGCCAGCTGAAGCTTGCATAATGACAGGGCTATCCGTGTCACTTGCTGCGGTCATAATCGCACGAACCTGTTCTAAGTTGTTAACGTTAAATGCAGGAATACCATATCCATATTCAGCCGCGTGATCTAGCATTTGACGCATGGAAACTAAAGCCATGAAGTTGCTCCTAAGTGATGTCTTGGTGTAAGTGTTGAGTACTAATTTTGTATAGGTACGTGGCGTAGCGTTTATCAACGCTTGTTGCCATACCTCAATTAAATGTAATTCGTCTTGAAAGTTTACATTTATTGTTGCGCATTGTATCAGAAGTGAACGGTAAAACGGATGGTTTATTTGATTTAATTCGGCAATTGCCTACCAATAAAAATAATGTTCGAAAAATTACAAGCTATATGATTGTCTTGTTGGTGTGTTACAGCTTTTGCTACGTTTTGATGCGGTTGATTGGCGTTAAATTACGACAGTTCGTATCAAGATGAGTGAGGCAGAAAATCATAATTTCTTAAAAATGAGACTCACAGAGAGGAAAGGTACGCTTATGACGTGAGCTTAGTAATGAATATTCGGTGATATCAAAGCTCAAGACAGCAGAAAAACAGCGTAGGGCCAAGTTCAGAAGGAATAACCGTGTGTATATGAAAACATGAGAGTGGAACTGCAATCGCAATACTGTAGGTTTTACTCATATATTAAAAAAGAAAAAGCCCGAAGAGTTAGATTGCTCTTCGGGCTTTTAGTTAACTTATTCTTGCAAAAAGCCAAACTTTTATTAGAAAGCCTTTATTAGGATTCCTTAATTAGGAATTATTTATTAGGAGTTCCTTGTTAGGAGTAGACTAGCTTTTAGCGCGCTCTTCAAGCATAGCAACTGCTGGTAGTTTTTTACCTTCTAAGAACTCAAGGAAAGCACCGCCACCTGTAGAGATGTACGATACTTTGTCAGCGATTTGGTATTTGTCAACGGCCGCCAACGTGTCACCACCACCAGCAATAGAGAATGCGTCGCTGTCAGCAATGGCATTAGCAATAGCTTTTGTACCTTCACCAAATTGATCAAATTCGAAAACACCAACAGGGCCATTCCATACGATAGTGCCTGCCTTCTTCAGGATTTCTGCTAAAGCGGCAGCAGAGTCTGGACCGATATCAAAGATCATATCATCATCAGCAACGTCGCTAACGGCTTTTAATGTTGCTTCTGCAGATTCTGAAAACTCTTTACCAACAACTACGTCTGATGGAACCGGAATATCACCATCATTAGCTTGCGCTGCTTGAGTCAAGCGATTCGCTTCATCAATCAGGTTCGCTTCGAAAAGTGATTTACCGACATTGTTGCCTGCAGCTGCTACAAATGTATTTGCGATGCCACCACCCACTACAAGCTGATCAACTACTTTAGACAAAGAGTCTAAAACTGTCAGTTTGGTTGATACTTTTGAGCCACCAACAATGGCAACGAGTGGGCGAGCAGGGTTGTCTAATGCTTTGCCTAATGCGTCTAGTTCAGCAGCTAATAATGGACCTGCACAAGCAACTGGTGCAAATTGGCCAACACCGTGAGTACTTGCTTGTGCACGGTGAGCCGTGCCAAACGCATCCATCACGTAAACATCACAAAGGGCAGCAAGTTGTTTTGAAAGCGCTGCATCGTTTTTCTTTTCGCCAACGTTAAAACGGATATTTTCAAAGATAACCAATTCACCAGTATTGACTTCAACACCGTCCAAGTAGTCTTTAACAAGACGAACAGGGTAGTTAAGCGCGGCGGCTAAGTAATCTGCCACAGGCTTTAATGAAAATGCGTCATCGTACTCACCTTCGGTCGGGCGACCTAAATGTGACATCACCATAACCTTCGCACCAGCTTCAAGCGCTTGCTTTAAGGTAGGTAGTGCAGCTTTTAAACGCGCATCAGAGGTGATTTCACCGTCTTTTACGGGCACATTTAAGTCTTCGCGAATAAGCACGCGCTTGTCTTTAAGTGATAAATCACTCATTTTAATTACTGACATTTGTAGCTCCCCAAATTATTTTTGAATAAACTGCGCCAGTTCACTGGCGGTATCTAACATTCTGTTGGCAAATCCCCATTCGTTGTCGCACCAAACTAACATTTTGACTAGCCTTTTGTGGCTAACGCGAGTTTGATTGCCATCAACAATACAAGAATGAGAATCGTGATTGAAATCGACTGAAACTAAAGGCTCTTCGGTATAGCCAAGGATACCGGCGAGTCCGTTGTTTTGTGCTTTTATTATCGCTTCGTTAATGTCTTCGATAGTTACATCGGTATTGACCGTTAAGCTCAAATCCATGGCGGTAACATTTATCGTCGGCACGCGCACAGCGATCGCTTCAAAGCGTCCCTTAAACTCAGGAAGTATGCGCTCAATCCCTATCGCTAGTTTTGTATCAACAGGGATAATTGATTGGCTTGCGGCACGCGTTCTTCTTAAATCACTATGGTATGCATCAATAACCTGTTGATCATGCATTGATGAATGAATAGTGGTTATCGTGCCACTCTCTACACCGAATGCATCGGCAATCACCTTAATAACTGGCACGATGCAGTTGGTTGTGCAGGATCCGTTTGAGATGACTGTGTGGCTTTCATCAAGCGTTTGTTGGTTAATACCATAGATGATCGTTGCATCAACATCTTGAGACGCGGGGTGTGAGTATAGTACCTTTTTAGCCCCTTGATGTATTTGCGCCAACCCTTCATCTTTCGTAGAAAACTTACCGGTGCAATCAAGCACAATATCAACGTCATATTGCTGCCACGGAAGGTGCTCAAGCGAGGTTTCATGGCTCAGCGCTATTTCCGTACCTGCAACAAGTAGTTTGTCATTTTCATGGGACACAGAAAAAGGAAAGCGACCATGGGTCGTGTCATATTTAAAAAGGTGAGCAATACCTTTGGCATCAGCAGGCTCGTTAATGGCAACAAGGTTGAATTCTTCTTGTCGTCCATTTTCAAATAAAGCTCTGGCAACACTGCGACCAATGCGTCCAAAGCCATTAATAGCGATATTTATTGACATAATTTGCTGTTTGCATGCGTTTTAACTCTATGCGAATGCTCATAGTGTAAAACAAAAGGCGCCTAAAGAGGCGCCTAAAAATCAAGATAATTGGTAATTACAGACTGTTTACCGTGTTAACAACATTGTCGACTGTGAAACCGAAGTGTTTCATTAAGTCGCCACCTGGTGCTGATTCACCAAATGTTGTCATGCCTACTACGCCACCAGCGAAGCCAACGTATTTGTACCAGAAGTCAGTGTGAGCAGCTTCAATCGCAACACGTTTTGTCACCGCACTTGGTAGCACTGATTCTTTGTATGCCGCATCTTGCGTGTCGAATACGTTAGTTGAAGGCATAGATACAACACGAACTTTACTGCCAAGTTGCTCTGCAGCCGCTAATGCTAAGCTAACTTCAGATCCTGTAGCGATTAAGATTACTTCTGGCATGCCATCACTGTCTTTAATAATGTAACCACCTTTTGCGATGTCTTCTACTTGCTCATTAGTACGGCTAAGCGCTGGCAAACCTTGGCGAGAGAATACTAATGATGTTGGTGCCTTTTGACGCTCAACTGCGTTTTTCCATGAAACCGCAGCTTCCGTTGCATCTGCTGGGCGCCATGTCACCATGTTTGGTGTCGTACGTAAGTTGGTTAACTGCTCGATTGGTTGGTGCGTTGGACCATCTTCACCTTGGCCGATTGAATCATGGGTGTAAACGAAAATGTTTTGAATACCCATTAATGCAGACATACGAACAGCGTTACGTGCGTATTCCATGAACATCATGAATGTTGCACCGTAATTAATGAAACCACCGTGTAATGAAATACCGTTCATGATGCCGCTCATACCGAATTCACGTACACCGTAGAAAATGTAGTTACCTGCTGGGTCTTCTTGAATACCTTTTGAACCAGACCACAAGGTTAAGTTAGATCCAGCAAGGTCAGCAGAACCACCTAACAATTCAGGTAATACTTTACCGAATGCTTCGATAGCGTTTTGAGAAGCTTTACGAGAGGCAATGTTTTCGCCTTTCTCTTGGCATTCTTGAATAAACGCACTTGCTTTTGCTTCGAAATCTGCCGGTAAGTCACCTTTGATAACACGACGCTCGTACTCAGCTGCAAGTTCTGGGTGAGCTGATTGGTATGCAGCGAATTTCTCGTTCCAGCTAGATTGAGCACCAGTGCCTTTTTCTGTTTGGTTCCACGCATCAGCAATATCGCTTGGAATTTCAAATGGTGCGTGTGGCCAGTTCAAGAACTCACGTGCTGCTGCAATCTCGTCGTCACCTAAAGGGGCACCATGACAGTCATGAGAGCCTGACTTATTTGGTGAGCCGAAACCAATAATCGTTTTACAACAAATCATCGTCGGTTTGTCTGTGATCGCTTTCGCTTGCTCAATAGCATTTGCTACAGCAACAGAGTCGTGGCCATCAACACCACTAATAACATGCCAGCCATAAGATTCGAAACGCGCTGGAATGTCTTCGGTGAACCAACCTTCAACATGGCCGTCAATAGAAATGCCGTTGTCGTCCCAGAAAGCAATTAATTTACCTAGGCCTAACGTACCAGCTAATGAACATGCTTCATGTGAAATGCCTTCCATTAAACAACCGTCACCTAAGAAACAGTATGTGAAATGGTTTACGATATCGTGGCCTTCGCGGTTGAATTGTGCAGCAAGTGTTTTTTCCGCAATCGCCATGCCTACAGCATTTGAGATACCAGCACCTAATGGACCTGTCGTTGTTTCAACACCTGGTGTGTAACCATATTCAGGGTGACCTGGTGTTTTTGAATGAAGCTGACGGAAATTTTCAAGTTCCGACATTGGCAAGTCGTAACCACTTAAATGAAGTAAAGAGTAGATAAGCATTGAGCCGTGACCATTTGACAATACAAAGCGGTCGCGGTCGCTCCAATTTGGGTCTGCTGGGTTATGCTTTAGAAAGTCTCGCCATAGAACTTCCGCAATATCGGCCATACCCATAGGGGCGCCCGGATGTCCTGATTTTGCTTTTTGAACGGCATCCATGCTTAACGCACGAATCGCATTTGCCAGTTGTTGACGAGTTGGCATAACTGCTCCTAATACTATTTATCTAATTATTAACGCTAAAGTGGCACGTATTCTCTCTCAGCAATAGCGCCACTGCAAATGAATTTCTCTTATATTTGTTAATTAATTGCTATATGGTTGCAAATGAAATTCAACATAGAATTTGCGTAAGAAAAGTTGTGCTGCAACACGCGCAATTACACAGAGAACGAAAGCTTTGTGAGTTAATCGTTCAACTTTGTTGGGTGAGTTGATAGTATAGCTAAGTCGTTGTAAAAGACCGAGGGAACGTCTTTATGCTTAAGCTTTCAGATTTTGTATTGTCGACAACTGCGTTGGTGGTTGTCTTCGCTATAATTTTTTGGAGCATTACGCCTGTTTCGCCCATTAACTTTCTGGGCGCAGCAGCCGGCGTCGCGACTGCTTTGGTCGCCTACCGAAATCTTTCGGCACTTCCCGCATTTTTCCTTTGTTTACTGGGTGTCGCTCTCGCCGGATATTCAGCATTCGATGTGAAGTTAACTCCAGAATTGGGGATTATTGCGGGCTTGTCCATTACACTGCAATGTATGCTAGCGCTGCAGCTAACAAGCAAAGAAAGGCTTGACAATGACTGGCTTGCTAGCCGACTCAAATTAGCTAACTTTCTCATTAAACTTGGACCTGTTAGTAGTTTAGTCGTCGCGATAGGGGTCTTGGTCTTAGTATTTGTTTCGAATGAACACAAGCAATCAGGTCTTGTTTACACGCTCATTCTAAGCTGGTCGTTAAGCCAGTTAGTCGCAGTTTTCCTTTTGCCAGTGTTAGTTTTTTTAACTGAGCTACCACAAATATCCCGCAATAAACGCTACCAAGTAATAGGAGCTTCCTGTTTAGCAGTTTGTGCGCTGAGCTTTTTATTTCGTGTTTCGCATAACGACTATCAACACAAACGCTACGATGATTTCTATTTCGCGAGTAATGAAATTGAAAGAGCTGTAGTTGATGAGCTGGCAGAAATTAAGCTTCAACTGTCTGCACTTCAAGCTTTCTTTCAAGCCAGTGATAACGTTACTGTGAATGAATTTAATGAGTTTTCGACACATTTATTACGAACCAATACAGTAGTCGCTCTACAATGGATACCTTTGATAAGTGAAAGCCAGAAACAAAGTTTTGAAAGCGCTGCAAGCGCTGAATTAGCAACTTCTCTATCAATTTTAGGCTCGCAAGCACCTCGTACGATAAAAAAAACGTACGATTATTTCGCGCCGGTTTACTATTCCTATGGCAAAAATAGCTATCATGCGATTTATGGCGGAGATTTATTGGCTGATGAACGATTTGCCACGGCACTTCAATCGGCGATGACTAACGAGTCTATTGCGAGTACAGCGCCGCTTGCGAAAATAGTGGGTGAATCAGCCTATTTGGATGTCTATTTATTCCTTCCTATTGTAAACAAGCCACAGCTTAACCCTTTTGGTTTTATAACCAAGGAGAATGGTTCACAGATTAATGGTTTTATTGCCGCGGTGATTCAAGCAGAGCCAGCATTAGCAAAATTAGCGGAGCAAAGCTTTGCCAAATCCGTGGCGGTCAGCTTTAAAGATATCTCTAGAAATGAACCTTTTTATTTGTTTGGAATGGCGGCAGTCCCTGAAAATCGATTACTGAAAACGATTGATTTTAATGAATTTGGTCGCAACTGGCAGCTGACGATTGCTGAGGCTCAAGCTTGGCTGGCTCAGCCAAGAAACTGGTTGAACTGGGGCGTATTACTTGGTTGTACAGTGGGTGGCTTGTTATATCAACTACTCATTCTATTAATGACGGCTTATACAACCGAGCTTAACCGGAAAGTAAAAGATAAAACGCATGAGCTAATTCTTCAAAAAGAACAGTCTGAGCAAGAAAGTAAAGGAAAAAGTGCATTGCTAGCTAACCTCAACAGCGACTTGAAGACACCGATAAATGCGTTAAATTCTCTGATTACACAATTGAGAGTGACTGCACAAGGGAAAGAGGAAGAGCTTGAACTAGTCGATAACATCAGTAGTGTATCAACAAGTTTGTTACAAACTATTGAGCACCTTCAAGATTTGTCTGCGATGGAAGCTGGAGGCTTGGAGTTTAGTAATCAAAGCTTTGACTTTTTGCTCTTTTTAAAGCAAATGGAAGTGATGCTAAATGCAAATAGAAAAGGATTAGCTAGACATGTAGCGTTTTATTTTGACGATAGTTTACCTCGCTTTGTGATTGCGGACCAGCAGCGCTTGCAACAGCTGATTGTAGCGCTGACCCATAACGGCGCATTGATATTTAATACCGAAAATTTGGCCGTTTCTGTTAAAGCCCATCGCCACCAACAAGGAAGCGCTTCTATATTTATTGTGCTTACCGATAACGGGCTTGGCGATAGTCACAGTCACCTGCCTGCGCAAATTGCCGAACGTGAATTCGAAAATTTATCCACGTCGATGACAATTGCAACAGAAATTTGCCAACAATTAGAAGGTAACATTAACTTATCTCTGGTGCCCGAAGCAGGAAATTATATGTTAAGTGCTTCAGTCAAACTGCCATTGGATACAAACCTAACAAACACGAATTTGAATAGTTGGCCACTATCTATTGCAAATAAGGAAATAGTAATTGTTTGCGAAGATAGAGATATTGAAGAGCAAATTAGTGATTTATTGATGAAGTCTCGCTGCACTGTGAGGCACTTTAACGGTGTAACAGACTCGTTGCTGGAGTACCTAGGGAAGTCACCTTTTGATCTTATCTTCATTGAATGTTGCGAGATTAATTGCTCCGAAACTAGGCTCTTTGATGCAATTGCTAATAAACAAAACCAAACTGGTAACAAAATCCCTATCATAGGTATTTCTGATAGTCAGGTTGAGGCAGGTCATGTTCATTTAGTTGATAGCTTCATAGAAAAGCCAGTTAAAACTGGTGTGCTTCTTGAAGTGCTTGCACGATATTTTTAATACCTATACGTGTTTGTCGGAATGAACTTTTTGATTCCTCATATTAACGTTAGTTGAATGAGTTATATTGCGAGTTGTGGATTTTGATTTATACAAAAACAAGTCGCTTGTGTATCAATTAAACCACGACTTTATTCGTACTTTTTGAGCGTTTCGCTCGTTATTTCGTACAACACCATTATTTTTAACAAAATCTAAAATAAATCATTGAAAATCAATTTCCATTCAGATAGATTTTTAAATGTTGTAATTAGTTAACAAAAATAAGCAACTCGAGAAAAAGGTTTTGCAGATGAATAGACCAAGCTCGAAAGGATTTAAATTAACAACTGTTATTTTTGCCGTGTTATTTTTAGCGGTTTCAGCGATGTTAAGTAATACATCGATAGCAGGTAATACGGATGTTATCACTGAGAAATCAGAATAAAAGTACAATCTTAATAGCTGTAAGATGTGTATTTATAAATAAAAGCGCCCCAATAAGGGGCGTTTTTATTTAATGTAGACTTTTAAGTCGAAGTGCGAGCATCCTCTAGTATTTGCTCTGCTTCATTTTCTTCAGCATTTCGCTTCAGTAAGTAAAAAGCATTAATTAACACCAGTATCACATTTGATACCATACCTTGAGCAACATCGATGTGCGTGTAATAAACGCCCATTAATGTACAACCCACTAATGTAGCTAACCTAAGCATAAAAATATCTTTAATAAAAAACGCTCCGATACAAATAGCTAAACCTAGCCAACTTAAGGTATCAAAGAATAAAGCATCCATTAGTGTTTGTAACTCCTATAAAAAATGGTATCTGGTTGCGAAGCGCGCATTATCCAGATCTTTATTATGTTAAACAAACGAAAAAAATTACGTTTTTCGGATAAGAAAAACTAATGGAAAAGTAGCTTCAATATAGGGGGGCAATGAGATTTTTAAAGGCAAGTTTCAGCAAGGGGAGCTACTAAAAAGGTAATTTGGCGTTCCGCACAGGACTCGAACCTGTAGCTTCCGCTTAGGAGGCTCTTGTTGTGACTCATTAATCTTTTGAATTTATTGTTTTTATTGTTTTTATGGTGCGTTAAAATGGTGTGCTTTGGTGTTTTTTTATATTTATATATGCAAATAAAAAACATCATGAAAGTGGAAGTGGCGTCCTGGGCAGGATTCGAACCTGCGGCTTCAAACTTAGGAGGTTTGCACTCTATCCATCTGAGTTACCAGGACTTATTTACTTTGACTAATATATCTTATGGCACCACGTTAAGCACCCCCCTTTAATTAAATATTAATGTTTGTGATTAGCCCAATTAACCGAACTTGTAATGCATAATGTTATTAATGTGTAAATGCTGGATTGACAATTCTTGACATTTGTAGTAAAGTATGCATCCTTTTCTGCTCTGGAGGTTAAATGTATAACGATGTTGGAGGTTAAATGTATAACGATGTTGATTATCAAAACCACAAAACAGAGCAACAAAAGCAGCTCACTAATTCAATCGAAGAGTTAGTACAACTCGAACAAAAACAAATTTTTAAAGTAACTATTTGCAGCGAACTGGCTAATTGGCTTTGTGATAATAAATGCTTACGCCAACTACTAGATGCAATTTCAACGTATACGTGGGAACGAGAAAAAGATCATCCTCGATTGCACGTTGGCGGCTATTTTGACTTTGAAGATACAACTGTATTTTTTAAAAATTCAACAAACTCAATACTAATAGGCTTGGCAAACGAGCGGCACTACATGCAAGTTTTTCGCGACTATAAGTATTACAGCATCACAGCTGTTAAAGATTTCTAAGACTTTTAATAACTCTATTTTTGTTAATTTCATTTTTTTGGAAGGGAGAAGTCATGTCTGCGATCTGCAAACAAAAACTTCTAAGCATGCTTGCTGACTCAAATAAGAGGCAGCAGCTGAAAGAATTTGAGCTTTTAAAAATCTTTATATCAGCGCAAGCAAAACAGCAAATGCAATTTATTGATGAGTCTCGTTTTTATAAAGCATTAGCAAAAGCTGTATACGATAGCGAAATTGGCAGTTATTTCACTTTAGATTTACAAGAATTTTGGTTCTCAATTGTTGAAGCAGACGCTAAAAAACATCAAGGCCAGGGCTCTTATTACGTCAATGTTTACGCATATTTTGAAGCGCTAGAAATGCAAAAGCTGGATGAGCGCAGTGAGAAATTAGCTCAGAAAGTTTTTGATGATGGAGGTATCAAAATTGACTGATTTAAAAAAAGAACGAGATATTGCTGTTTGGACTAATCGTTTAGTTATTTCATCTTTGCTAGCTAAAAAAGACTACTCAAGAGACTTTAAGCTAAATCACTCAAACATAATCTTCGAAGTGACTCAGCAAGTCAGAGAAGCGTTTAAAAGCTACAAGATTAATGAAGATAAACTGAAAGCTTTTATTCAAGATAATTTCAGAGGCCCAAAGAGCGAGTGGGATTACCTTAATTTCGGTTACTTCAAAATGAAAGGCGTGACGCTGGTATGGCAAATCACATTTGTCTGTAAAAAATCAGGTGAAGCAGTAAAACCGATTTATTTTCAAAATGGCAGTCAGATTAATTTTTTTGATTACAAAATGACTGTGATGCTTGAAGAAGAATTCAATAGAATTGACGAGTTAGGAGAAGTGAATGAATAAGTTAAGTTTAGTGTTTATCTCGATGATTTCAGTAATGCTAGCTGCATGCGGTAGTGGCGGTTCAGATTCTGATAATGGTGTTACTACTCCAAGTTCGACTAGTGGCTCTTCGTATGTCAGTGGTGAGTTCAAATACGCTTCTGATACAGATAAGTATTTTATTGATGATGCTTTTGCTATCAATAGCACTTCTAGTGATTGTGTTGGAGCATATAATGATTACTACTTTGAGTCAGCCAATGTAATGGTTTACGGTTCACAATCACTTCCTGATTCAGATTTCAAACACGCGGCAACGCTTGTTGAGAATCAATTGGACAATGCTTTTAATGCTATGGGCATTACTAAGGCGCAGTTTGATGAATACCGCCCTAAATATGCGCCAAGAACTGTTAGTGACATGATGAATCTTGTGTTCATGGGTTATGACGTAAGTGAAAACGGCTCTGCGGTTAGATACGACATTGCTGATATCGATCCTGATTTTAATGAGCCGTCTAATTGGTCTAGCATGAGCGATACTGAGCAATACACTTATGTTGTTGCATATTGGAATGCTTCATCTGAGGCTAAGCATGATGAGCTATACGCTAAGTACTTAGAAGTTTACCCTCAGTTTGTGGACTTTACTAAGTACATTGAAGATAAGATTGTTGTTTGTTTGAATCCTAGCATGGGCGGAAGCTTTTACGGTGAAGGCTCTTTAGTAGGTATGACTTTAGCGACAAAATCTAGCGCTGAAAGAGCTGATGATTCACAAATCGTATTGCATGAGTTAATTCATACTATTCAAAAAAATATTGCGTTTCCATCGTTACCTGAAGAGGCCTACATTGACCGCTGGTTTTCGGAGGGGCAAGCTGTTGTTTTAGCTGGGCAGAAAGTAGCTACAAGCTCTAACGGTGCATATACTCCAAAAGTTAAGTCAATCGGTAACGAGCATGTTCATTTCTCTAGTACTGGTGAAGCATATGAGCAGTATGGCCTAGCATATAAAACTTTAGCTAAATCAAACGAATCACAAGCCATGGTTTCTTTGCTTGAGGGTATTCGCTACTACTCACTTCCGAATGAGTACAAGAGCGAGCAGTATGTTTCCAGCGATGCTTTCCGTTATGGTTTTAACGAGAATATGAAAAAGCGAAACGGCTCTCAATTGACGCTAGAAGAATTCGAAACTAACTACCTTTCATTTCATTAATTAGTCTAAAGCTTTTTTTTATTGGCTATAGCGCTAAGGAGTAGCTATGCAAGATTTTCCGTTTTCATTCGCTTTCGCGTTTGGTGGTTGGTTTTTAACTGAAGATATTGCATTTAAGTTAGCAGTATTTATTCAGCGAGTTGAGAGCTTTTTTAACGTAGATGTATTTACATTTAGTACTGCTGATTTAGCAGCGCGTTGCGCTCTAACTTTTGTTTGTTTTCTTATTGGTTTTCGGCTCGATTTAAGGTCGTAGAGGTGTCAATGATTGGCGGAGTAATTGGTGATTTTATTGGCTCAGAATTTGAGTACAGTACGATTAAAACATATAACTTATTGCAGTTAACTAGTGTTAAAAGCTGTGTTACCGATGAAAGTGTAATGCTTGCTGCTACAGCTGATTACTTGCTCAACGAGCATCGCTATAGCTCGTTTGCAGAGGCATATATGAAGTGGGGCCAACACTATTTATATAAAGTAGATTTCGGCCCAGGAACATCATTTTGGCTCGAACAAGGTGATCTTGATTATCAACATGAAAGTTTTGGGAATGGTGCTGCTACTAGAGCAGGAATTATTGGCATGCTTGAACACTTGGAACTATGGCAGCTGCTTAAGTTGGCTGAAGAATCAGCACGTTGCTCTCATGACTCTGACTCAGCAATAAACGGTGCTAAAGCTATGGTTTATGTTGTCTGGGCAGTGCGCCACGGGCGCAGTAAAGAAGAGATTTACGAGTACTTGCACAGTGAGTATGACTACTTGATGTTTTACAACTTTGAGCTGCTAAAACGTGATTTAATATTTAGTGCATGTGCAGAAGTGACGGTTCCTGTAGCAATCTTTATTGCGCTTGAAAGCAAGGATTGGAATGATTGTATCAGAAGATGCTTATATTCAGCCGGAGGCGGCGATACAGATAGTATTATGGCAATGGCTTCATTGATTAAATCCCAAACTCACTCTATTGATGAAAAGTACGTTTCAGAGACAAAGCTTTGGCTATTTCAAAATAATCAACCCATTTTACAGATGATACAAGAATTTGAAGCTAAGCGCACTCTGTGTAAATTACCGTTTTAACAAAAGGGAAGTTCATAAGCATGGAATTTGGTCAATTAAGTATATTCATTGAGAGTTTCTAATGCATAAGAGGCTGTTTTTTGATTATGTAAAAGCCGCTTAAACTTGAATTTACGGATCAAACAGGAAGTAACATGCGACACATTTTGTCGTAGATATACGTAGGATTACTAACAAACTAATCTAATTGTTGTAATTTTATGAAGCTTTCAGACATATTTGAATATTTTGGGTTAAGTGGTAGTCATAATCTCTCAGCTTTACCGGATTTTGCAAGGAAGCTTATTGAAATTCACCGAATTGAATGCCTTCGCAGGAATAATCACGAGAATAACTTAGATCAAATCAAAGCTTTAGGAGAACACCCAAGATGGGCGAGCAAGCGTATTGTTCTGGCAGGGGGCTTTGATTTGAGTTTTTTAAATCGAACAATTGAAACAGCCTCAATTGTCGAGATTGATAAAATCTATGACCATGTTATTTGTTTTTCATCACAACTTTACTCTTGTTTACCTCAGCAGGATACACACACTATTGAGTCTTATTTACATAAATACACTAGTAGCGATAAAGAAATAAAAGTTGTTGCTCCTAATGGTGTTAAAGTTCATATTAATCAACAGCAAAGAGAGTTTTCAGAAGCCTTTATAAAAAACTATTTGAGTCGATTTTGGTTATGTGAGCTAGAAGCTAATTAAAAATATAAAGAGGGAATTATGCTTATTTTGGGCGTAGATGTTGAAACTACAGGGCTTTCAACGGAAAAAGATAAGATTATTGAAATTGGTGCTGTAGTCTGGGATACAGAACAATCCAAACCTGTTGCAATGCTCAATCATCTTGTTAAGCAACCTGAGCTTATGCCGCTAGAAGAAAAAATAATTAAAGTGACTGGAATCACAGAAACTGATTTGAATCAGTTTGGCTTAGATGAAGGCAAAGCTATGGAAGAATTTATATTGCTTGCCGAAAAATGTGAATATATTCTCGCGCATAACGGAAATAAGTTTGATAAACCTATTGTTGATAAAGCATTAGCTAGTCATGGTTTAATTCTCGATAAACACTGGATAGATTCGATGTTAGATGTTGCTTACCCCACCTCCACGCGCAATTTGACTCACTTAGCCGCTGAACATAGTTTTCTAAATCCATTTGCTCATCGCGCTTTATTTGATGTTTTAACAATGTTGACAGTCTGTGATAAGTACAACTGGTCTGAAATAGTTGAAAGATCGAGATCTCCGGAAGTTCTTGTTATAGCTAAAGTCACCAAAGATGAACGTTTTCTTGCTAAAGAAAAGCGGTTCCGTTGGGATCCTCAAAACACTCGCTGGATCAAAAATATGAGGCAATATGACTTAGATAAAACTAAGTTTGATTTTGAAATTGAAATTGTTTCTTTATCATAGAGGGAATTTTAAATGCTAAGTAAGTCTCAATTTCTTAGGGGCGTACAATGTCCTAAGTCCCTGTGGCTTTTAAAGCGTAAGCCTGAACTGAGAAGTATTCCCGAAAAATCAGAGGGTAGATTCGAGCAAGGTTTTTCCATAGGGGCATTAGCCACTCAGCTTTTTCCAGATGGTAAGCTTGTCGATTTTGATAATGCAAAACTCAGCAAGATGGCCGATGTTACCCGTGAACTTATCGATAGCGGTGAAACCACTATTTATGAAGCAACTTTCATTGTTAATGGAATCTTTGCCAGTATCGATATTCTACATCGTGATGAATCGGGCTGGCATATCTATGAAGTAAAGGCATCAACACGCGTTAAAGATGTTCAAATACTTGATGCTGCCGTTCAGTACTTTTCTGTTAATGAAGTTCTTCCGATACGCTCTGTAAATGTTATTTACGTAAATAATAAGTATGTATACCACGAAGAACTAGATCTTAATGCGCTCTTTAACGTGCAAGATATTACGGAAAATGTCATTGAGAGAGGAGAAGAGGTAAAGCAACATAAGCAGTTATTAGAAAATTTAGTCAAAAGCCCTGAAGAGCCAGATGTCGCAATTGGTAACCAATGCCACTCTCCTTATAGCTGCGATTTTTCTGCTTACTGTAGAAAAGATGTTCCTGAGCCTTCTGTCTTTAATTTATATAGGATGGGTACTAGCACTAAATACAAGCTTTATCACAGCGGCATATCTACCTACCAGCAAGCTAAAGATAACGCCAAGTTAAATGTTAAGCAGTTGGTGCAAGTAGAGTCATACCTTAATAACCAAGTGCAAATTAATACAAAAAAAATTGGTGAATTTGTCGATCGTGTTGTTTACCCCATTTCTTATTTCGATTTTGAAACATTCAATGAAGCAATTCCAAGGTTTAATGGACAAAGGCCGTATATGCAAATGCCTTTTCAATATTCTTTGCATATTGAGCAGGTTTCAGGAGAAGTTACTCACAAAGAGTTTTTAGGTGATGAATATTCAGATCCAAGGGAGCTTTTAATACAGTCAATGCTCCGTGATTTACCCGAGACAGGCTCAATTATGGCGTTTAACCAGTCTTTTGAAATAGCTCGAATAAAAGAGCTAGCAAACGATTTTCCAGAGTATAAAGTGCCTCTTTTAGCTTTAATCTCACGATTTGTTGATCTTATCGTGCCGTTTAGAAATCTAGGCTACTATCATCCAGAGTTTCATGGCAGTTTTTCGATCAAATCCGTATTACCTGCCATGTTCCCAAATGAGCCTGACTTAGATTATAAATCGTTAAGTATTCAAAATGGTGGGATGGCCATGGATACATTTGCTAATCTATCTCGTCTAAAAAATGAGTCGGAGCGTGCAGAAATAAGGGAAGCATTATTAGCATACTGTAAGTTAGATACGTGGGCGATGGTAAAGATATATCGAGCACTTAAAGAGCAGTTATTGCTGAATAGTTAATAGTTGTAACGGATATGAATCGGCGCATATGAGCCTGAAGCATAGTAGCTCAGTTCTGAGCCTGTTGTATAAGAGAATAAGTATAGATTTTCTCTTACTGGTAGCTATTAGCGAAGCTCACCTTGGCAGGACTTTAATTAGGCATCAGGTAACTTTTAATTTCATCGAAATTTTCTAATATCACTCGATGCTTTACTCCTTCGTAGTTACCTTTATACGGAATATGCATAAGAATTAAATAATACTGTGCAAGTGCCGCTCTAATATTCACTACTTCACACATGTCGCTCATACCCCACTCGCGTGCTATTAGCTGTTGCTGTTCTTCACTGTATTCAGGGTTTGGGATGATTTTTAAGTCAATGAACGTATTCCAAGCTGTATCCTCAGGTGTATCAATATTAGTAGCGATTGTTTCTACATCACCTATGAACCTACCTAAAACAAAGTCTTTATATATTCTGTCTTTTTCACAGTAAGCTCTTAGGTGCCAGCGATAACCACTAGAAACAAAAGTATGTGGAATAATATTTCGTTCTTCTCCAGCAGGATTTTTCATTGAAGCGTAAGTCACATCAATCCTTTCTCTATTTCGACAAGCCTTTATCAATGAACGAATTATTTTGGGATCAACGACTCGATTTGGCGGTGATAGTATTTCAATGGGAGTGTCTACTTGCTCTATGGTCGAAATGTAAGATGAAGCATCTTTGTTCATCGAGAGAAACTTAAGGTACTCACCAATTTCACCTTTAGTGTATTTAGGTGTAAATGACTGGGTAGGTATATAGCCTCTTATTTTAGTGCAGTATTGCAAATTATCTGGGCATTGCTTCATATAAAAAGCGATGTCCCTTGATCCTTGCTGCCTTTTAATACCAAAACCTTGGTTTAAGTTTACAGTAGTAAGTCGCCCTTCCCACATTGCAACCATTTCTATCAAACGTAACCGTTGATACATATCCCACTTTATTTCGTCATTGGTAACTCTTTTTACATTCATAGGTCTGCCTGAAAAATATACATGTATATGTATACAAATGTTGCATGTATTAAAAATATACACATAATTAAATGTATGTTCAAACAAGAAAGGTGGCGTTATGTATACAAATCATGCATATGCTCGCATGCAACAGCGAGGCATTCAGCCAGTTGAGATTGAAGCGGTACTTGATTTTGGACAATGTGAATTTCATCAAGGTTGCGAGATATTCAGTGTTAGAAAATCGGTTACCAGAAAGCTCTTGAAGCTTGGCAAATTGCCTCATGAACTTTTGGGGAAAATGCATCGCATTTATGTGGTGACCAAAGGGGACTTGATAATTACCGTAGGTCACCGATATAAGCGCCTAAAAAGGGAGCGAAAATGAATATAGTCGAAATGTGGTTACTGGGATATTTATCGATAGCATTTACTAAATTTGTTTTATTGCTGCCCAGCACAATTGCACAGGCAATGTTTATGCGCTCATTAGATGGTAAGCAAATAAATGTTTGGTTGATGACAGTTTTAATGATATTTGCTTATGTTATAACAAGTATCTTGTGGCCCCGCGTTTTATATACTGAGCGGTTGAAATTCTTTACCTATCAGCCATTCGATGAAAATTCGAAACAAGAAATATTGGAACAGTTAAAAGAGCAAAATCGTTTGTAAGGATACATTATGAGTAATTCTACTTATCAGTGTTTAGAAGATATTGGTCGCATTCAGTTATCCGAAAACTTCTTCTTTAGAGAATTTTTATATTCGGAAGTTGCGATTAGTCATGGGATTGTTAACAAGCCGGAAAATCTAAATATGGCGATTGAGGCAGGACAATCACTTTGCCAAAAAGTACTTGAGCCAATTCAAGATAGGTTTGGCAGAATTCATATACGCTCTGGCTTTCGCTCTTCAGAAGTGAATGAAGTTGGCAATACTAAGAAATTGAACTGCGCATCTAATCAGTTAAATTGTGGTGCTCATATTTGGGATAGAGCGGATAGTGAAGGATATATTGGTGCCACAGCTTGCATTGTTATACCTAAACTTCTGCCGTATTTAAAAGAAACGAATGATTGGCCCTCATTGGCTTGGTGGCTTCATGAGCATATCGAAGAGTATGCCGATATTTGCTTTTTTCAGAATAATTTTGCATTCAACATTCGTTGGTCGAGTAACCCTGCGTTTAAAAAAAGAATTAGAACCTATACGAAAAACCCTGATACAGGATGCAAAAAGAATTTGTACAACAACGGTGTAGTACACCCTGCCTATGGGGATAAAACCGCTGAACAGCGTTTTGAAAAAATAGTACTCATCTAATTTTATTATCAATATTACTAGAAGGATTTATCATGAATGACATCGTTTGCCCTAATTGTCATACAGCTTTTACGATTGATGAAGCTGGATATGCTGACATTGTGAAACAAGTTCGAGACGAGACATTCGAACAGCAAATACAAGAAAGGTTGAAGCTAGCAGAGAAAGAAAAAGAAAGTGCGCTGAAATTGGCAAAGAGCGAAGCAAAAAGTCTTATTCAACAGGCAGAAGCAGCAAAGGATATATTGATTAAAGACTTACAGGCGAAACTAGAAGCTGTTGATACAAAGCAAGAGTTGGCTGTTAAAGAAGCGTTATCAAATGTAGAGAAAGAAAGGGATGAATTCAAACATCAACTAGATAAAGTAAACAAGGATAATGAGACCTCTTTGCAACTAGTTGAAACTCGATTAAAAAAAGCGGCTCAAGAAAGTGCAGCGAAGAAAGATACTGAAATCCAAGCCCTAAAAGCTCAAATTGAGTCAAAAGATGTGGCGCATAAGTTAGCAATTGCCGAAGCTATTGGAACTGTCGAAAAACAAAGAGACGAACTTAAAAATAGCCTAGATAAAGCTCAGCTTGAAAAAGAGCTATCTGAGAAATCATTGGCCGATAAGTATCAGACTATGCTCAAAGATAGAGATGATGCGATTGAGCGCTTAAAAGATATGAAAGCACGCCTTTCAACCAAAATGGTTGGGGAAACGCTAGAGCAGCATTGTGAGGTTGAGTTTAACAAGTTGCGCCCGACAGCTTTTCCTAATGCTTACTTTGAAAAAGACAATGATGCTCGATCAGGTAGTAAAGGTGACTATATCTTCATCGATAAAGATGACAATGAAACAGAAATTGTCTCTATCATGTTTGAGATGAAAAATGAAAGTGATACCACCGCGACTAAAAAGAGAAATGAAGATTTCTTTAAAGAGCTAGACAAAGATCGCAACGAGAAAGGCTGTGAATATGCCGTATTGGTGTCACTGTTAGAGTCAGACAATGAATTTTATAACGCTGGGATTGCGGATGTTTCGCATCGTTACCCCAAAATGTACGTAATAAGACCGCAGTTTTTTATCTCGTTAATATCATTGTTGCGTAATGCTTCGTTAAAATCGTTGGAATATAAGACAGAGTTGGCGTTGGTTAAATCGCAAAATATTGATATTACAAACTTTGAAGAAGATTTAGATAAGTTTAAATCAGCGTTTGCTAAGAACTATGACTTAGCTTCAAGGAAGTTCAAAACAGCTATAGATGAAATTGATAAGTCGATTAATCATCTGCAAAAAACGAAGGATGCTTTGTTAGGAACAGATAGAAATCTGCGCTTGGCTAACGATAAGGCGCAAGATGTTACTATTAAAAAACTGACGAGAAATAATCCTACAATGGCTGCTAAATTTAAAGAAATTAGTGCTTAATGAGTTTGTATTTTCATAACCCATTAAGAGATTAGTACGAGGGAGCATTTTATGAATCAGTTGTTTGTGCAGGAATTGCAAGAAAACTTCTATGCAACTATACAATATCCAAACAAAACAGAGCTTGTGGAGCAACTGGGCTTGACAGGCAAACCTCTTCAAGAAGTAAAAGGCATGACTATTGCTGCTTTCAGGATAGCTCAAAATACGTCAGAGCTAAGTAATCAGTACATGGATGCGAAATTGTTGAGGTTTTTATGCAGTAAAAGAGCAATAGAATACTGGATTGAAAAACAATGGTTAGTTGCAAATAAAAATAATCAGAATCAACTTAAGCTTTCTAGAAAGGGGATAGAAAAATGTTCTGAAGATCTTGATAAGTCAACATCAGAGGAAAAAGTAATGGAATGGACAACAAGAATGCTAAAAGGAGATGACGTAGCAACAGAGAAAATGAGTAACTTAAATTTTAAGCGTTCAGAAGGTGACGAACATGACATAATGCTTTATCAAGATATCGTAGATTTAATATCTATTAATGAAACAGAAGTAGAAAGTTTAGTAAAAGCAAGAGTAGGTCAAGGAAAGTTCAAAGACAATGTTAAATCATTGTGGGATATGGAGCGATGTTTTGTAACGTTAGTAGATATTCCGTCTATGTTAATAGCGTCACATATAAAACCGTGGTCTGAATGTGACAACTCCAGTGAACGGCTGGATGGTGCAAATGGGCTATTGCTGTGTGCTCATATTGATAAGCTTTTTGATCGTCATCTGATAACTTTTAAAGAAAAGGGGCGCAACTTCGAATTGGTAATTAGCGAAACACTTTTTGAACATAAAGAAGCACTCAAAAGCTTGGGAATCGAGACCGGGTTAGAGTTGCCTTTAGACAGAATGTGGAACAATGTTGCTGCTATAGAAAGGTTTAAGAAATATATGGCGATACATAACAGGTTGTTTGACGAATTGAGTATCAATTAATTGAATAAGTCTTAACTCGATCTGTCAGACTCGAATAACAGAACTCAATCAAATCTGACAGTGGCAAAAGTGCCAATAGCCGACGTTAATACATCTAACTTCTAATCGCGGCTAATTGTAAATTTTGATGATGGTAAGCACTACTCAAATTCTGATACTAAATCCAGTAGTTGAACGTTAACATTGCCAGCAAACTGTACGAGCAATTACTGGCACGGGCTCAATTGTTAATAGTTTCACACAATCTCACTTAACAACACCACCGACGAAAGCTAACTTTGCTCTACAATTCGGTCCAATAATTTTATCATAAGTTCAAGACCCAGCTTTTACATCAAATATCAATCTCTGCCATATCATGTAGAAAATAGATCTTGACGGTGCGCATCGATATTAACTACCTTTCAGAAGCAGTCATGATAGCTTTCCTTACCAATACAGTTGTTAAGGCTGTTTATCCTCATCATAAGGAGCCTGTATGGCCGCCCCGATACCTGTTCAATTAAACGATCGTCTTTACCCTTCTATTCGGAACTTATATCAGCGTGTGAAAGCATGGCATGCTGCACTGCCAACCTCTGAACCTCGGCGAGAGCACGGCCTATTTGCTATCAAGCCCTTCACGGACCGCATTACCTTGTTATTAGCTCAGAAAACGCGGAGTGGTGATACGCTGACCTTTCAGGAAGTGTGTGATATGGCACTGCGTAATCGAACTGATTTAGGCGGCTATGTTTACGCGTTTGAATATATCACACCTGAACAGAAGCGCATTGTGTACGTCGGAGCCTCGACGCGCACGGTCGACACGCGAATGAAAGAGCACAACCGTGAATGGAAAGATGATTACAAGTCTAAGAGGTTCTACGAGGAATTGTCGCCCTATATTGGTCGAGCTCAAGTCCTGACTGAACATGTTAAGGTGATCTACTCGGATTTTTTTGCCTCCACGAAGGCAGTCGCTCAGGCTGAATCGGCGAAAATGGATGAGTTAAGTCAACAGACAGATGTCGTAAGTCTGAATACCACACCTGGTGGAAGTATTGGCGGCTCTATTGGCATGTGGTTGCCAACCGTGAAAATGTCGGTAAGGGATTATATGCGCCATAAATTGCGACTCGCAGGGGCGAATCCTGAGCGAGTTGATGCCCATATCGAAACGATTCGGCAAAGATTAAGTAAAATAAGTGGAGCAATCACGTTGCTTGATCACAACTTGTTGATTGGGCAGATTGATAACTTAGTGGATGAGATAATGGATCCAATTAACGGTGTCGGTAATTGCTTTCCTAGGCATGCTGCCCATTTTACCTATGAGGGGCAGTTGTTGAACGTGTATCGTATTGCGAGCATGACGCGGTTAAGTAAGCAGACCGTGATGTCTCGTTGTCGTGCTTATCAAATTGAGTCGGGAAGCGACCAAGAGATTAAAGCCTTGTTGCTCAGTAAAGCAAAAGATTCCGGGCTGAAACGCATGACGCAGCAACATGACTTGCCGGCGGTGATCGAGGAAATAAAGAGGTCGACATCCACATATCGACAAAATTATCCCGATGCGGTTGAGGCGCTCCTGTTTTTTGAGCAGACAGCCTTACAAGCGAAACAAAGCGTCAAAGTGTATGGCTTAAGCAAAGCGATGGGCTTTTTTAAGAATCGCTCTAGCATGACCTCTGCGCTTAAAAAAGACAAGCTATCTGAGGCAACTGCCGGGTTACTCCATTATCTACAGTTTACTAAACATCAGGCCACGTTGAGTTATCTTGGCCGGTAGAGCATATTGAGGGTGATGTTTGTCAGAGTGGCTAATTCTGTCGTTAATACTTTAACTGTCAATACCTGCTTCTCGCTCTTAGCTGCCTGTCAGATGAAGTCTAAACCTATTCATCGAACTGTAAGATCAGATATGAGCTAGTACAAATTAATAGTTATTTGAAGGTCAGCTTCAGAGCATATACGACTGTCAGAGTCCTTTTGATACGTTTTTTTATCCAGAGTTTACAGCTTTCCCTTTTATACAGGAAAGTGATCTATTTGCGCTTTTTTCCTTAGGCTAATTCTCCCGATTTGAAATATTTTAATAGATAGCAAAAGGTTAACTAATTTGATTAAAATGTAGTATTCAGAAAAGCGAATAAGCTGTAAGGTAGAAATATGCGCAAACTGCGCACTATTAAATTTTTATACTTTAAAAGGAATTATCGAGTATGTATAAAGTTGCTGTTTTTATATTCCTTTACTTATTTAATTTCTCGGCCTTTGCTGGTAATGGTAACTCTTTAATCGTTACTACCCTAAATGCTATTAAGTACATGGAAAATCCATCTAAATATGGCACCACTTCAAATTTCGTAGACTCTATTCACCTTATTGGTAAAGTTAAAGGGGTATTATCTGCTGTTAAATTTAGTAATGCAGCACTAAATAAATCTCTTTTTTGCGCTCCGGAGATGGAGGACGTTACTCAATCTTTACGGGTAATTTTAAAATTTACTGAAGCTAATCCAGCAATGTTACATTTTTCAGAAGATGATCTAATTATTATTGCATTAGCAAAACGATGGCCTTGCGCAAATTAACGTATAACAGGTTATTATAGCAACTGGAGTGCTAATAGCTTGCTTGGTTCCTCGGTTCCGCTTCGCTGCACCATTATAGCTGGCTATTATCACCCCTTTAATTGGGTAGTACCACAATGCGCCTCTAGCACAAAGTTGCTTTCCACTGTCAGATTTGATTCAAACCTAATGAAGTAAATCTAAAATTTGACTACTACACTTTAAGTTATAAAAAGCCAATTCGGTTTGTTGAATGGCTTTCCTTTAATGCAACTTCTGCGGTTAGAGTACTTAATAGCTCGGCATCTGTTTTCATTTTGGAGAATTTATGTCTGCGAGCAATTAGTGCAAAGTCACCTGGTGTTACTCTAGAGAGACAATTTAGTTCACTTTTATTTAAGGCTTTCTCAAGCGAAAGGTATTCGGTGTATTCATTAAACATTTGCTCTGTTTGTTGAAGGTTTAGATAATTAAATTTTACTTTTAGATCAAATCGCCTAATCGAAGCTTCGTCTAGGTTGCTCATTAGATTGGTAGAAGCGATAAATACACCATTAAAAGCCTCCATTTGAGTGAGCATTTCATTTACTGCCGTTATTTCCCAGCTATGAATTGCTTGCTTCCTATCTTGTAAAAAGCTGTCAACTTCATCTAGCATTAACACTGCATTTTCTTTCGTTGCTTGCTCAAAAGCCGCTGCTAGGTTTTGCTCTGTTCCGCCAACATACATTGAAATTAAGTCAGAAGCTTTTTTGACTAACAGTTTCTTGTTGAGTTGTTTTGCCAAGTAATGCCCGAAAGCTGTTTTACCTGTGCCAGGAGGACCATAAAAACATATGCGACCTTCACTGTGCCGCTTTAGGCCGTCGACTGTTTTAGTTAAATCTATATCCGCATTGATATATTTTGGATTATACGAATTAATACGAGTAGGGGGATGAGTTTTTAACTTATTATGCCCTTGAGCCTCAAGCATGTTATCTATCACTATTTTAATTGCTGACGAACGTGCAGCAATGTCGCAATCAGGCAATTTTTCTACTATTTGGGAAGCTTTGCACACCACCGCAGGGCTTAGGGAAGGGTGAGCAGCTAGTTCTGCAATTGTTTGTTTTGATATCAACCCACCGCATTCTCTTTCAATAATTTTTTTACGATATTGTTCAGGCGGAACATCTAACTCCAAGATAAAGTCAAAACGCCTTAGAAAAGCTGGGTCAATACCCAAAATTGTATTAGATACCCAAATAGTTGGTAAGTGGTTTTGTTCTAAATAAGTTGTTAACCAAGCTTTACTCTCAGTTGCGGTGCTATTTGATAGAAGTGTTGAATCATTAAAAATATCCTCTACTTCATCAATAAGTATCATGGATTGCTTACTTTGGATGAAGTTTTGACAAGCGGTTAAGGCTTTCAATCTTGCTTCACCTGTAAGGGCTTTTTTATCAATATCCAAAGATGCTATCTCGTATAAACTAACTGGGAAACTATCTATAGTGGCAGATAAAACTTTTGCAAGTTGCGTTTTACCTGTACCAGGAGGGCCATAAATGAAAATATTAACCCCTTGCTTTCCTGTTTCTAGAGCTTGTTCTAGGTACGGGTGTAAAATATCTAGTTGCTGCTGAATATGTTCATAATCCCCTAAGCATAATGATGCTGGAGCAGAAATATAAGCAAACTCTTTAATGATCTCGTTAGTCGTAAGTTTTCTTGATACCAATGCATTGGAAAATCGAGAAGAAACAAAAGTTAGCTTACTATCTACATGTCTGTTGTCGCTATCAAGCTCAATAAGGCCTGTGCTAAGTAGCTTACTAGAAGGTGATAAGAGAGCTGTGATTTTGTCATTAGTCTCAAAAAACAAACCTGCTAAAAGGTTAATTAGTTGAGTATCAGAAATATCACTTCCTAATTTGTCAGTTATTTCTTCTAAGGACTTAAAATTTTTAATATATAGAGTGAAAAGTAATAATTTTATATCGGAAGAAGACAAAGATAATAGTTTTGTTAGTAAGTGAATATTTTCACAGAGGAAGTTATTTTTAATGCTAGAGGGTTCCGCCTGATTGGCTTTACTCCACAAGTTTTGAATGTGCTGAATAACCTTTTGTCTTTTATTCTCTGGCACTGCTTTAGATTGCCATTTTTCGAGACCGAAAATATTGATTAATTCTGAACCATAAAATTCCAGCTCTTCTACAACAGTTTTTAACGTAACGAATTCAATTGCCGTTTGTAATACCCACCTTTTGAGAAGGGGTTCGGTGATATCTTCTGTAGGCTTAAAGTTATTGCTATCAAAGTTAACAACATATGACATATAAAACTCCTCATTAATAACAAAACACATTATTAAATAAGGGGGCGACAAAATGTGTCGCTATGTGGTGGGCATAATGTTTAGCTTGTATACAAATTATTAAGCTTCGTTGTTGGCCAGTGATTCCTGAACTTTATCCATCACGCGTTGTTTAAGCTTTTTAGGGGAGATAATTCGTATATTGTGAAGTTGGCTTTGAAGCCAGTTTTCTAGTTCAACAGTATGAGGCAATGTAACATCAACATGAGACCAAGTGTCGTTAATGGGGGTTATATTTTGGGAGGCATCAAGCGAACTTTCGTTAAGCAAGTCTTTGACGCAGCTTTTAACTTCCATTGATAGAAGAATGCTTTCATTATTTAAAGAAACTGCGGCAGATTGTTTATCAATATATTTTTGCAAGTTAAAGTCATGCTTGTATGAAAACGTTGTTTTTTCGACTTCTTTGAGCCTGTGTACTAGTAAATTCCTTACATTGTCAAAGCCATCATATTGGCAAACAAGTACCAGCTTGTAATCACGAACTAGAACACCTAGAGGTTTTATCAAATATTGATTTGCATTCTCATGATACTTAATTCGAAGCATATTGTTATTCAACAGCGCATCGAAAATCGTATCTACAAAGGCTTGATTAATGTTATCTGGCACGATTTTGAGTGCCTGTGGTACAGAGCGAACTAAATTAGAAAGCTGCTTCAAAGCCCCAGTTTTTTCTAGCACTTGATTCGATTTCTTAAACAGTGAATTGAGTTTTGCAAAGGTTTGGCTAGGTAAGTATTGCTTTAAATGTTCTTCCACTAACTTAAGTGATAATGCTTCCTCTGCACTAATAGCAGGTAAAAAATGATGTAGTGAATCAGACTTAAATGACCACTTGTTACCCTCTGGCGATTCTCCGCAAGTTAAATCTAGGAGCTCACTGAGCTTTGGTAGGTCACGTTCAACCGTTCTTTTACCTATTGGAAAATGTTCATTAACAACAGCCCATAGATCTTTGGTTAGAATAAACTTAGGGTAAACTGGGATATGCTTTAACATAAAAAGCAACCTAATGATGGTCTGCTCTGCTTTGGCTGGCAATGAATTAAACCTTGTGTAGAATTTTTATAAACGTATTATTACTATAATTGGCGACACATTATGTCGCAATGATTAATTTGGTTATCTTATTACTCCTTTAAGGAAGATAGGTAAATGCAATGGGGGTTAAATACGTAACTATAAAATGCTGAAAATAGGTGTTTCTGCCTTAATTAACTTTCAACTTATAAGAAAAATTTTTCTATATAGTCATCTTACTTTCGTTGGTAGTGTTGATAAAAAGCCAAGTATTTTCATCAGGAAGGAAGTATTCTTTGCTGCTGTCATAAGTACCATTTAATCGAATACTCTTGATGCCTTGGCTTCTCTTGAATTGCCTTAAGTCTATATCATCTCGGCAATAAAGGAGCTCTAAATGAATTAGCTGTTGCAGCTGCATAATAGGTTCAAAGTATTGAATAGCTTGATTTCGATGTACCCTCAGAAATTTAAGATTTTTAAAGTGTTCTATACCTGAAAGTGTATTTAAAAGCGGCGCATCAGTGATGTTTATCTGGCTAACAGATAAAAGGTTTACATGCTTTAAAAACCTTAAATCGAAAATAAGGCAATCTTCAAGAACAATACTATTCACTTCAAGATGCTGCTTTTGGATTTTATCAACCAAATAGTTGAAGTGCTTTTGCTGACTATTAGCGCTTTTAGTCAGATCTAGTTTGCTTATCAATAATGTGTTGTTTATGTGATTTTCGGCTCTAGTCTTTATGATTTCTACTTTCAATTTGTACCTTAGCAAAACAAAAAGGGTTCTATTTTTGTGTTAACTAAGTTGTATTTAAATTAGAACCCTTTTCAAAAAGATTTAATTTATGAGTAAAGTTGGAATATTTTGGTTTGTTAATGATGAACTGGTGTTTAAAGCAGCTGACGCACGTGACATAGAACCTGATGATTTAAGTAAAGTTGACTCACCTTTCACACATATTCAAGTGTGGGAAATACAACAGATTTATAAGAAACTTGGAATTGTTTTATTCGATACTGAGTATCAAAAGTACCCTAGAGGTAGGATTGTATTTGACATTTTTACTCAATCATTTCATGTGTTTTTAGATAAAAGTATCTATAAGGCATCAATCACTGAAAAAATAATAGAGCAGTTCAATCTTCAAGGTAAAGCAGTTAGGTGGTTTGACGATCCTCACTATCGAACTTTCTAAAATTTAAACTACTGGACAGGATTCAAACATTAAATGTAACCTTTATCCGCATTACCATATCAGACAAAGAATAAGGTCGTATCTCTATGGATGAACGAGTAAAAAAGATCGATACTCCGGAAAAGTGTGAAATATTTACTAAAAATGCTCTGGCTAAGGGGAGTTTGGAATTAGCCAACCAAGCTAGGGAGCGAGCAGTTCAATTAAAAGCAGAGCAATATGGCGCGAATACTCAAGTTGAAAAGGAGGCACTCGAAGCTGTTTATGCATATGAAGCAGCAAGAAGCCAAATTAATGGAAAAAAAACTAGAGCGACTCGTACATGGCAAATGATAGCGAAAAGAGGTATTATTGAATCGGTTGAAAGAGCGGTAAATCGCCCCGTTGAAACACAAGGTTATAAGGCTTTGGCAGAAATGGGGTTAGAGGACTATGCTTTTGAGGCGGTTATCCTACGCCACCCAGATGCATTTTCAGCTGAGTCGTTAGCAATAGCAAAAGAAAGGTTATCGGATTTAGAAAAGGGTAAAGCTTAATTTTGTGTTGTTACGTGTTATTGTTACTAGCTCAGTATTTTCATAAAATCTCCCACCTATGGTTAATAAAGTGACGACAGGCAATGTTGGAACCATTGCCTAAAATATCTTCATTTGATTCAAAAACTTGGTAAGTAAACTGCCTACAAGTTGGGTAAAGTACCCCAGGAGACAGCATATCTACATATTGCTTTGGTGTTACTGAAAATTTGTAACACGTATTTATGTTAGTCCAGTTATAGCGAGTATTTTCCTTACCAGCATTCAACACTCGATTTATTTGTTCAAAATCCCAATGACTAAAGGCCTCAAATTGATCAACATAGCCATCACCATTCTCATCGAACCCTCCATTTAAAGGCCCTGTGTCATACTGTTTAACTCGAGTAACTAAGTGACTTGGAGGTCCGCAATGATTGGGTATTACAGAGCAGCTAGTAAGTTGTAGAAAGCACATAAAAAACACTGTATTTTTCATTAAGTTTCTCCGTTATAAAGGAGAAGTTCATCTCCATAGGTAATGCATAACTGAGAAAATTGTTGAGCTAGATAAGCGTAAGCCTGAGAGGGGGCGCCCAAAGCTTGTAACTTTTTCTTTTCGTCTTTATTTAAATTATGGATATAAGCTGTTGCTAACACGTTTTGTGTATTGCTGCTACGGGATAGATGAACATGTTCAATAGTAATATCTGCTAGATATAATTTTAAGAAGCCACTACGAGAATATAAAACGCCTGTTAGTGACAATAATAAAATGGGGTCACTCCATGCAATCTGAGGAACGGAAAGGAAATAGTAGTCTTCAAAAACGTTGTTGTATAAGTTATTCATTGGCACACCTAACGATTAATGAAGCCAATACTGTTTGATTGTGGAGCACGCATTTTTGATTGCTGCCACAATACGTCAAGCAGTCCATCAACCGTTATAGGTTGTTTTTTTAGACGGGATTGTCTAACTGCTACTGAAAAATCAGCAGGTGTTAATGTTGGTATGTGAGAAAAGGTTTCTTGTGTTACCGCTTTATGTTCAGCCTCAGGTAATATTGACAAGCTTAAGTTGAATGCTTGTGCAGGCGATAAGTAATCGAACTTTATTGTGAAATCAAACCTGCGTTTAATAGCTATGTCTAAAGCATTTGGTAAGTTTGTACTAGCAAAGAATACACCTTTAAAGCGCTCAAGCTGAACAAGCATTTCATTCACCATGCTAGTTTGCCATTGTGTCGAGTGGCCATTACGGTCTGAGAAGAACGTATCAGCTTCATCAAGCAACAGTATTGCGTCTTTCTCTTTTGCTTCTACAAACATATTGCGAATTGCTTTTTCATTTTCACCGACCCACATCCCTAGTAAATCTGAACCAGATTTGCATATCAGGTTGCATTCAAGCTTGTTTGCTAAGTAATGAACGAAGCCTGTTTTTCCTGTACCAGGTACACCATGTAGTAAAAATCGCCCCTCTTTAGCCGATTCAACAATATCGGAAATTTCAGTTAAAGGTATGTCGGTACATGAAAATTCAGTATTAAATTTGGTTTCACCATGGTGACGTTTTTTTATTATCGGCTTACGTTTTTCATAGTTGCCAGGTCTCATGCTCAAAAGGTTTTTAAAGTAATGCGCCTTTTGTCTACTAGAGCACTCTTTTTTACTATTGATAATTGATGTGGCTTGATGAATATCAGCAACCGTTAATGCAGAGTGACTTGCCGTTTTGTTAAGCCAGCGGGAATCAATTGATTCATTTAATAGTGCGCTTAGCATGGCTTTCTTGTGACGAATGCTAGGCTGTTTTACTTTTAAGCAATAATTAAAACGACGAAGGAAAGCGGGATCTATCTGATCTACCGCATTACTTATCCATATGACAGGAAATGGATTTGTTTCTAGTAAGTTATTAAACCAACGCTTCTGTGGAGCGCTGTCGTTACTATTTAGAGGAATAGCATCTTCTAATTCATCGAATACAACTAAACAACGTTCTTGTTTTAGCAGGAACTTCGCCACGTTTAGTTTGTTAAGTCTGTCTTTACCTGATATTTGGTGACCGTATTGGTTGGCGAAATTGACCTCATAGCATTTTAGCCCTACTTCATGCGCTAATAATCTTGAAAGCTGTGTTTTTCCTGAACCTGGTTCACCATAAAGTAGAATATTACAACCACTTTTAGGGGCAGTTTTAAATGCTTCGAGTAAGCCTAATAGCCAATCTAAATCTCTAAAGTGGTGTCTAAATTCCTTCTTAGTAACCAAAGGCTGGTTAGTTTCTGTTATATATTCGTTTTGCAGTGATTGAGGGTTGAAATATGGGTCTACTAGATAGCAAATCAAACTATCAGCAGGCTTACATTTTCGCATAATGTAATAGCTTGAGTTTTCGACCGATATAAGCTGATTAGATACCAGTGTTGACTGAGGAGATAACACTTCGGCAACGGTCTTGGCTGGTTGCCTTATGATAGCTCCGATAGTCTCGCAAACTTCTAGCTGGCTCATTTCCCCTAGTGACTCTGCAATTTCCTTTAGTTTTTTATTACTGTGCAATAGCGTTAGTAATAATAGGACTTGAACTTCTATTGAAGATAAACTCAGGCTTTTGGTAAGCCAGTCTAATAGTGGTGTTGAAACGTGCTGTAAATTATTGTTGTTTTCGAAAACTTGTTTATGGCGAGCTTTTAATAATTTATATACAGATTCTTTATCGTGATCTGTTTGTTCTAATCTTATGAATGTCAACGAAAGGGCAGACTCAGGCTTAGTCCAAGGTGAATTAAATGCGCTATGTATTGCTTTTAAATCTATCAGCAATCGTAATGTAACTTGCTGAGTGAACTTATTTAATGGGGTTAACTTTGTCATTTTTATCTCTCCATACTGCTTTGAGAGATAGGTTAATGTGTGGGTGGGACGAAATGCGTCCCATAATAAGGATTACAAAGGAAGAAGCTCTTCTATATTTTTGGCTTTAGGCTTTTCATTGTGCACAGGTGAGTATGCTAAAATCAGTAAAAACTCTAGGACTTGCCTGTCCATATCATCAGGAAGTTGTACAAACCTCATATAAGACCATTGTGACCACCATTCTTTTTTCTTATGTGGCGATGTTTGATCATGCAATCGTGATTTAACTGTTCTACTCGTTAAACCTATATAAAGGGCTTGGTCTTTATCATTAAAGTAAGCATAAACAGCGCCTTTTCCGTTATCACCCAGCTTACCCTTTTCCTCGAAAACTATTCTTGTCTTCTTTTCGGTTCTGCTTTCAAACCAAAGTTTAGCTATATCTGCCGAAGCACCAACAGCATTTCTTAGCGTAGTGGTTGGTATAATCATTTGTTCTCCGTTATTTATTAACTAGCTTTTTGTTTTCTGCATGTCTTTGCTTATCCCTATTGGTTTTCTTATATAGGTTTTTTTGCATTGCAGATTCTAGATCAATATCCATTTGGTTTGCTAAGCAGGTAACAATGAACATGACGTCACAGAGTTCATCTGATAGTTCTGCTTTTATATCATCAGGCTCATGTCCTTTTTTAAAACTTTGCTCGCCATATGTTCTAGACATTAAGCGTGCTACTTCACCCACTTCTTCCATTAGATTGGCGAGATTTGTCATTTCTGAAAAGTAGCCGTGCCCGATACTAGAAATCCAGCTTTCTACTTCAGATTGAAGGTTTGTTAATCCTAGTTTCTTATTATTTTTTCCGTTCATATTGTATTCCATTTATGTGTTTTAGCTATTGTTTGACATTACGAGTGTTGAAAGTCTAATAATCTTTGCTTTGCATAGGCAATCGTTTTTGAGTCAAAAGCCTCTGGATGTTTAGCAATAACGGCCTCAAAAGTATATTGCTCTAGACCAAGCTCTTTTAAAGCTATGTAACCTTTGGTCTCTTTTTTCTTTGATACCGCTCTTATCGCAGCTTCTTTTAAGCCATTACTTTTAATTGATTGTCGCAATTTTGTCGCTGGTTGATTTTTATTGTGCTTTGCCAATAACACTTCTTCATATGCGATAAGAGCATCAACTATTGCTTTATCAACGTGATCTGTAACGTTGAATTCACGGTTGAATATTTGCGATCTTAAGTGAACCTTCTTTATCTTTGCTTGCTCTGCTAAGTCGTTTCTACCTAATCGACGCGCATTTTTTATAAATATTTCACATTTTTCAGGTGTTTGAATTTTTTCTACACGGCTATCAAAGTTCATGGTTTATATCTCGCAATAAAGGTAAGTGGATGATTAAGTATTCGATTGCTATTGTAAGAACTGGATGGGACAAAAGATGTCTCATTTAAAGTAAGGTTAGTAGCGTATCGCCTAACCCAACCCAGTTCCCTGTTCTAGCTGAAATAGTTTTATCAATTGAAGGGTCATACCAACCTAATAAAGTGCCTTTAGTATCTCTGAGCCTTTTAATGCCATTAGAATCGATTTGTATCATTGCTATTAATTGGGATTTTGAATTTCTTAAATAGGTAGTTTGCATTTATTAGCCCTTTTCTATTATTTAACTACCTACACCTTAAAGCTTATATGAGACAATAAGTGTCTCATGTGTGGTTTGAGGCCGAATTATTTGATCAATTTATTTGCTACGCCAAAGGGGATGTGCACCATAGGTATATCATTATGGCTAGAAGATAGGTGTGATTTTTGGTCGTCGAAAAACATATGAGGGCGTAATTGGCTCAGTATGCGTTCTTTAGACATTCCTCCTAAAAAGAATGATTCATTTGCGCTGACGCCCCAATGCTCCAATGTGGTAATAACGCGCTCGTGAGCAGGAGCTCCTCTTGCTGTAACAATTGCAGTTTTTATGAGCCGAGTATAATTGGGCTCTTGATCTATTAGTTTATTTTCTAAAGATTGAAGCATTGAGAGTTTCTTAAACAGGTCAGCTAATGGTCCAGGATTATGAGGAATATGCGATTTTTTGCTTTCATGCTCATGAAAAGCATCAAGACTATGTTTTTTATAAACACTTTCGCTTTCGTCGTCGGCAATGACGCCATCAAAATCAAATGCAATTCTGAGTTGCTTATCAGCATCATCAATTACATTTTCTCCCGACTGAATTAAACCTGCTGGGTAACCAGCCTCAATTGCTTTAAGGACATCAGGCTCATAAGCAGATAAAAACAACGAGGCATTAAAGGCTGGGATGTATTCAAAAACAGGAGCACCTTCCATGAAGGCTGCACGAGTAATATTTAATCCATAGTGAGCAATTGACTTAAACACTCTTCTACCAGTTGCAGCAGAATTCCGAGATAACAGTACAACCTCAACGGGTTCTTGTTCAGGAAAGACTTCATTGATTGATAAAAAGCGTTTGATAAATGGGTAAGCAACACCTGTAGCTAATATATTATCTATATTTTCCTGCTGGTGAGTTTCATATGCTTGAGCCCCAGAATTTTCATAAACAGCGTTTGATTCTGATAAATCGAATAATGCGCTAGATGAAATAGCAATAACTAGTTTTTTTTCTATAGGGTATGCCATGGTGATTAGGCCTCTCTTCTTTTTGCCATGTTATCGGGGCTTGAACTAATAATGTTAAATTCTTTCTCTTCTTCGTTTCTATCGTATAAGTCGGCTATGGCCTTGCTTCGCCTTTGCATTTCATCGAATAAGAACTTTGGCTCGATTATTTTTATTGAATCGGCAAACATCCCAATATAATTGGCAAAGAAAAATGGATCATCTCGACCTGATTTATCAAAATGAAGAGGAAACTGTGTTGTTACTTCCATCAACCAACAATCATCAGATTTAGTAGTGGAAAACTTGATTGGGGAGCCAAAGTCGACAGATTCAAAGTACTGTTTTACCCAAGTATGGCAAATGGCTTTAACTTTATGGCGATGCGTATATTCATCTTCGGTTAGTGAGTGATGATTTTCTGTGCTTTTTTCAACATTTGTTAAACGTTTAATTTCGAAAAATTTTATTGAAGCATCATGAGTCTCATTACCGTGCTCATAAGCTAGTAGCATTAGTTGATTATTAAACAGCGTAATACGTTGAGGAGACAGTATCAGCTTTCTGTTGTATTCGTCATGAATTGAAGGATAGTTGGCAGAGAAGCAGTGTTCTTTAAATGTATATTCAAAAATATCTTGCCATTTATCAACGTCGTCTTGGGGCATACTTGCCTTTTCGATGCTACTAAAGGTAGCTAAACCCGAAGAATTGAAATCTAGCTTTTCCAGCCATTTCCTGTTGCTTTCGGTCTTTTTAAGTACGTTATCTGCAACATGAAAATCAGCCTTGAGACTATTATAAATATTTGGAGGGAGGATATTTTCCAAATAGGTTTCTATAAAGCTTAGTCCAAAAGCTCTTTCTGGCGACATTTCAAATTTGACAAGTTCATGGGCCTTATCTTCATCACTAGACCAGCAATAATAATTTGCTCGCCCAACAACGGTTAAGATTAGCCCTTCTTCTGGAGTATCAGAGGTATATTTTTTAAGAACACGTTGCACTTCTTTTTTAAATGAACCTCCTTTTTTCTGAGTGCCTTTTTTATGCTGCTGCATCAAATCTGTTAGCTCAACAGACGATAATTTATTTTCTTCCCCGACTCCAATGGCTGTTAAGAGAGTACGTGCAAAGTGATCATTATCAGCCCGGCGAATACTTTCCTTCTTGATTACTTTGTCTTTATTTAGCTTTTTCATGTTTAAAACTCTCTGTAGCTGAAAATCGAGCTAGCATTATTAAATACTTATGGGACAGTTAGTGTCTTAATGGTGGGGTAAGGTGAAGCTGTAGTCAATAAAGGAGTTATATATGATAAAAGCTAGTACCCTAAGTTGTTTAAACTTATTTACTGAATCAGCCCTTTACCAAGAGCCTGACACTGCTTGTAGAATTAAAAACACTATCGTGATGCTTAAAGAGGGTAAATGTTTAGAAGACGAACAAGCTGTTGATGATGCCATTTATCTCGTTGATTCTGCTATTGAATTAACACAAGCTGTTGCAACCAAAATAGATGAAGTAGAGAAGAAAGGGCACTTTTTAGAATTATTAAAAGATCTAGAAGAATTGAAAAACTCGTTAGATTAATGCGTCACTTTTTGACGTATGCTAATGTTAAGCTAAATAAAAACTTGTTAAAAATTAGTTCATGTCAGCTTTTCAACGCCGCTTAGATATTCTTGAATGTATTCCCAGTTATCCTCGTAAGATAACCGCAGCGGATATAATGAATAAGCTTGAGAATGCTAATTATCATCAGTTAACAATACGTAAAATTCAACGTGATTTAGAGCATATTGAATCAATGGGGCTTTATGGCTTGGAAGCAGATAAACGTTCTAAGCCATACGGTTGGTCAATCAACCTGAACTGGAAAAAGCTAAATATTTCTTTAATGGATGAAAATACAGCTTTGGCCTTTTCCACATTAAAGCAGGTGGCAAGTAATTTATTGCCTGAGTCTACAATTAACGACCTTGACGATTACTTTATTAGGGCGGATTCGATTTTAGAAAAAGCCTCATCTGATTTAATACGCAAATGGAAGTCATCAGTTGATATTGTTAATAGCTCATCGCCAGTTTCCATGCCATCAGTTGATGAAAACGTGCTTTCAAGTATTAAAAAAGCGCTTTTTCATCGAAAACAAATAAATGCGGAACTGCGGAGATATTTACTTTCTCATCAGCCACCAATTTGGAAGTATTACACTAAGATTAACCCACTCGGGTTAGTGCAACATGAATTGGGGCTAACTCTAATTTGTTCATTTGGAAGTTATCACGAAAAAACATATAAATTACCTTTAGGTTTTATTCGAAACATTGAAGTGCTCGATCAAAATAGCTCCACGCCTAAAGCGTTTGATTTTAAGAAGAGTGCAAAAGAGCGGTTGAAAAGCAACAGTACGAGTGAATTTTTAATCTTAAAACTAAAGATCCGTAAAGATAGCTACTTTATTCTTAGTGATGCCAGCTTAAGTGAGGATCAAACTATTGAAGATAGTGATGACCCCGACTTTTTTATCTTAACTTCTAAGGTGCCTAATACACCTAAACTTAAAGCATTTTTGAGAGGTTTAGGCGCTAACGTAGAAGTATTAGCACCGGACAAGCTTAGAAGTTATTTTAAGGAACTAGCGCATGAATATTTAGCGAAGTATTCGTGATTACTTTCTATATTCATTCAGTATATTTATTTTTTCCTGCAATCGAATTATAGCAGGGACATCCAGGTAATCTGGCTCTGTTGATTCGATAACCTCATCAGTAACGAAGTCTAAATCATCTGTGTAGTCACCTGTTGTTTTCGTTTTACACTTTGACTTATTAAACTCATCAGAAATACCTGAGGCAATGATTAATATCTCAATTTCATCCGCCATATCTGGGCAGTGGGTAACGCCAGCAATAACTAAACCCATATTAGTTTTGAGTTGATGATTAATTTTATCTAGAACTGCATTATAGGTTGTAATGGTAATCTCATTTTTACAACAAATTTGAACAATAACTCCTTGCGCTGAACTTATATCAACGAGTTGGACAATAGGGTTGTTGATCGCTTGCTCTAGTGCTAAATGGATATCTTCTTCGTTTTGAGATTTTCCTACGCCTAAAATAGATTCGCCTTCAAAAGAGAGAATTCTAGAAAAATCATTAATATCAACATTGATAACGCCATTTTGAGTGAGCATCGAAGCTAGAGAAGCAATTAAATTCCTCAGTATTTCATTGCTATGAGTAAATGCAGAAAATAAGCCGACTGTGGCATCTAAACTTTGCAGTAGCAAATCATTTGAAAGGGTAATATATGCTTGTATCGGGTCTTTCAACTGCAAAATCCCTTCTATTGCATAGTTCATTCTCATTTTACTTTCTGATTCAAAAGGCAGCGTTACTACAGCAATACTTGGAATATTTAACTCTCTTGTCAGTGATGCGATAAAAGGTGTCGCACCTGTTCCTGTACCACCGCCAAAACCTGCTGTGATGATCACTACATCACTAGCTTCAATAGCTGCTTTTAACGTATCTTCACTTTCCTGAGCCGCTTTTAAGCCAATTTCTGGATCTGCACCAGCACCATATCCATTAGTGAGTTTTTCACCAATAAGAATTTTATTTTCTGTATTACAGTGATTGAGTGCAGCTATATCGGTATTCACAGCAACCAAGTTTACGCTATTAGATAAGTTTGCATTACTCAGCATATTGACAGTGTTACAGCCACAACCACCTACACCTATTACAGTAATAAGCAATTCAGGCCTAGTTTGCATTAGTGCGTCCATAGAAGCTCCTTATATTCAATGGAATACTATAGATAACACTTGCGTCAAAATATGACGCACACAATCATAGTTTGTATTTTTATTACTGGTAGTGGGGTAAAGAGGTTACTTGTTGTTTTATTAGCTGGTTCTTGTTTTAGGCCAAATTACAATCGCATTCGCTTTTGAAATTTGAACAAAAATCCATAATAAGGCATTTTCTGCACAGACATTTAAACAATTATTCTTAAATTATTAAGAGTACCTAAAATTATGTGTGTATAAAAAATAGCAAACAAATTGATTCTTACTAAGTATATTTATACCTACTAATATACGTTTAAAAATTAAGCGGTTAAAAAATTTTATTCTAAAAAAGTATTGTATATTAGCAGCTTAGTATTCCATTCCTTATTTTAGTCTTTATAATTTATGTATAGCTGAAAGACGCATTAAGCCATATACACAGACTCAAGCCATTTAACATAACTCGACGTTCTTTCTTAATTTGATACGCCAATCATGGCAACCCCTTAAGTCGAGAAAATTATGGAACTCATTTACCCAGAACTAATTCCTCATCACTTTATTGGTGATAAAAAAAGTATTTTAAAAAGCATTATCGTTACTAATCCTCAGCTATTGGAAACCTTCGGTAGCTCCCCAGTATTACTGATTGAAGAATCACAACTGCCTATTGTTTTGAGGTTTTATCAAGCGAACTTCTACACCAAAAATATGATCGTACACGCTACATCTAAGCATGAAGCTGTTCAGGCTATAACTTATGGTTATCGATTTACTTATTTGGGTGAGAAAGTTGATGCAAGAAACACAAAGCTATCAGCATCAGAAAAACGTTTGTTAAAACTTAAATTTGCACCTGATGAGCTGCAAAAATACCTAGCGAAATCTGTGTTACTACATGAGCTAAAACAATATCCGCTAACAAGCATTGAGCAAACAGTTAGGCTTGTTTGTGATACAAATAAAGCAATTAGTTTTGATTGGGCACTTGGATTTGCGAATTGGTTTGTCGATACATTAAAACGCAAAACTATAAGTCGGTATCAACTGACTAAACCAGATGAAGTATTTAATCGTTGGGCACCGCTTGCAAAAATGCAAGAATTTACACAAGAGCGAGTCATACTCAACGGCTCAGATACAGGGACAGGGAAAACAGAGCTTAACGTTAAGTTGATCAATCACTTCATCAAACAAGGGTTAAAAGTTGCTTACATCAGCCATCGAAAATCTATTGCTAAAGGCTTGATGGGTATAGAAGAATTAAGGCAAGAAGGTATATCGCATTATGAGAATGTACTGCCAGGCACAGAACAGGAAATTAATTGCTTAAATATTGTTGTAAATAGTGTCGTTAAACCAAACTTTTCAGAATACTTAAACCAAGTCGATATAGTCATTCTAGAAGAAGGTAAGCAGGTATTAGAGCATTTAGTACGAGGAACGGTTAAACATCCTGAAAACTTATATTACCGCCTCCAAAATATATGTAATAACGCAAAAACAATTATCGTTACTGATGCAGACATTAATGATTCAACACTCAAATTTTTTGTCAATGCAGTACCTAATAAAAACGTACGTTATTTATTTAATAAAGCAAACTTTAAAGATAAAACCGTAAAGATTAGTCGTTACCAACAGTTGCTAGAAGAATTAAGAAACTATAAAGGCGATCAACCAATTATGGTTTGTGGAGATTCTAAAGCCGAGCTTAACGACCTTGCAAAAAATTATAGATCTATAGATTTAAAGGTTCTTTGCATTACATCTGATGACAATAAAACGAGTAAAGAGATAGAAGCCTTTAATAAATCACCAAATACAAAATCACTAAAATATGATGTGATCTTATATAGCCCTTGTATCACAAGTTCTACGAGTATTACCAATAGTAAATTTAAGCAGCACTATGGTCTTTTTATGGGGAATGTATGCTCAAGCACGGTTATTCAAATGTTGAGGCGAAATAGGGCGTGTAAACATTTTAAAGTTGGCATTAAAAATCAGGTTTTTACCGTTAAGCAGACTGGAAACGAATTTATAAAAGCATCACAAAGTGAAGAGTTTAATGAGTTTTCAAAAGCTATTAAGGAGCAGCAAAAATTCAACTGCCAGCATTTAATACCAAGCTTATTCTTTGAAGCAAGAGATAAAGGGTTTAATGTTGAAGTCGATGTTGAAAAGTCTTTCATGCCAACCAAAGCTCAATTAAAAAAAATTGGAAAAGAGCTTTCTGATGAAGCTTATATCAATGGTGTTTTGTCTGCGTCATCAAATATAGACTTACAGCAAGAAAACATTACTAGCTATTATTTTCAAACAGTAAGAAAAGAAATAGAAAACACGTTTAGAAAGGAAGATATAACTGCTCAAGAGATCAAACTTTGGAATAGAGGTAAGCTAAAAAATCAATTAGCTAAATTTACTTATATGATGGAGCATTTTAATAATTTTAAAACAATATTTAGTTGTTTGAATATTGATATCTTTAAGCTTAGTGGCACATTTGACGAAGAAGATGCTTTGGCGTTTTTTAAGTTATTAGTAAAAGACCACAACTTGTGTAAAGAACTAGGTATTAAGGCGCAGCTAAGCACTCCACCGAAATATCCGAGAATGTTCGCAAATAATTTGCTTAAAAAGTTTGGCATAGAAACTACAACAGACCAGGTAGGTACGCCTCCTAACAGAGCGCGTATTAGTCAAGTATGCCCAAAATCAATCGCAGAGATGAAAGCGCTCTATTTTAAGCACTGTGAATTATCAATCGCGGCTTAAGTTTTGAGTGAATTTAGTTAACGGGATGTTGTAGGTAAGCTTTGCTGTTACTTGCAGCATCCTCTGAAAACAGCTGGATTAATGTTTGCGCGAAGCGCAAAGCCCAACTCAATTATTTTGTTAAAAAACACAATTAAACGTTTATTCTATTGCTTAATTATATAAATTATATAAATTAGCTAAATCATCATTAAAAAGAAGAATCGCCTTATGAACGAGCAAGCAATCTTCGACAACATCAAGCAAGCATTAGGTGATGCACCTCGCAACCAGTACACCACTGAATTGCATCTGCAAATGATCAAATACGCAGATAGCTTAAAAAGCATGACTGCCAAAGAGTTTTGCGAAGGGGTTGGTCTTAAACCCAGTTTTGGTACTGAATTTTCTAAAATGCGTAATCTTACTCATCGTTTAAAAGCCGCTGGCTTAAAAACTGACTTGCTCTAACCGCTACAGCACAAGGATTTAAAGAAACACACATGGCAATTAAAAAGACAGAACTTTATTCATCATTATGGGCAAGCTGTGACGAACTGCGTGGTGGTATGGATGCTAGCCAATATAAAGACTACGTACTGACCATGCTCTTCATGAAGTATGTCAGCGATAAATACAAAGGCGACCCATACGGAATGATTGTAGTGACAGATGGCGCAAGCTATGACGATATGATAGCTGCCAAAAACGATAAAGAAATTGGCGATAAAATTAATAAGATCATCGCAGCCCTTGCCGAAGAAAACGACCTAAAAGGTGTGATAGACGTTGCCGACTTCAACGATGAAGACAAGCTCGGTAAAGGCAAAGACATGGTTGACCGCCTAACTAAACTGGTCGGTATTTTCCAAGGCTTAGATTTGTCATCTAACCGCGCTGGCGGTGATGATTTGTTAGGTGATGCTTATGAATACTTAATGCGTCATTTCGCGACTGAATCAGGTAAATCAAAAGGCCAATTCTATACACCATCTGAAGTGTCACAAATTCTCGCAATGGTAGTAGGAATTAAAAAAGACACACCTCAAGATGCCACTGCCTACGACCCTACTTGCGGTTCAGGCTCATTGTTATTAAAAGCCAGCGACCAAGCGATGCGTGGGTTAACTCTATACGGTCAAGAAATGGATAATGCCACCAGCGCACTTGCCCGTATGAACATGATCTTGCATAACAACACCACAGCTAAGATCTGGAAAGGCAATACGCTTGCTGAACCGCAATGGAAAGACGCACCTGACCAACTTAAAACATTCGACTTCGCGGTTGCCAACCCACCATTTTCGAATAAGAACTGGACTAATGGCCTAACGCCAGAAAACGATTTATATAACCGCTTTACTTGGGGCATTCCTCCAGAAAAGAACGGTGACTACACCTTCTTACTGCACATTATTAAAAGCTTAAAAAGCACAGGTAAAGGCGCGGTGATCTTACCGCATGGTGTGTTATTCCGTGGTAATGCCGAAGCTACTATTCGTGAAAATCTCATCAAACAAGGCTATATCAAAGGCATTATTGGTTTACCTGCTAACTTGTTCTATGGCACGGGCATTCCTGCGTGTATTATCGTGATTGATAAGGAGCACGCGCAAAAAGCGGTTACTAATTTCAATGAAGGTGATGCAGAGTTACCAACCGTTTCAGGTCGCCCAATCTTTATGATTGATGCCAGTAAAGGATTCATCAAAGATGGCAACAAAAACCGCCTACGCAGTCAAGACATTCATAAAATTGTTGATGTGTTTAACAAAGGCTTAGAGCTTGAGCGTTACAGCCGCTTAGTGGAAATTGATGAAATTGCCGCTAACGACTACAACCTTAACATCCCGCGTTATATCGACTCGTCTGAGCCAGAAGACTTGCACGATTTAAGCGCTCACCTGCAAGGCGGTATTCCAAACCGTGATATTGATGCGCTTGAGCATTACTGGCAGGTATTCCCTAGCATCCGTGCCACTCTTTTCGAGCCAGAGCGTGAAGGCTATAGCCATGCACTCGTTGAAGCTAGCCAAGTAAAAAGTACCGTTTTGGCCCATCAAGAATTTAAAGACTTTGCCGCCCGCAGCCTATTGCCATTTAAGCAATGGATACCAGAAGCAAAACTTAAAGAGATCAAAGTAGGCGATAACCCGAAAAACTTTATCTTTAACATTTCAGAAAACTTATTAAATAGCTATGCCAATAGCGACTTATTAAGCAAATACGATATTTACCAAATCCTGATGGATTATTGGGCTGATATCATGCAGGACGATGTCTATGTATTGGTACAGGATGATTGGAAAGCGGGTAATAGGTTAAGACTGCTTTTACCCGTAAAAGATGACAAGGGGAAAAACGTATACAAAGAGCCTCATGATTTCATTCTGAATAAATCTCGTTATAAGGGAGAGCTAATACCTACACCATTGGTAATTTCTAAATACTTTTCAGCAGAACAATATCATATTGATAGCCTAAAAGTATCTTTGGAAGGTGTACAAAGTGAAATGCAACAGCTACTTGAAGAACATGGTGGCGAGGACATGGCGCTTGAGCTACTTACTGATGGAGATAAAAAACCAAATAAAGCTGTAATAACAAATTGTGTTTTTGAGTGGGAAGAAACGGTTGTAACTCTACTTAACCGTCCCCTAGCCAACTCAATCTCAGCGAAAAGATCGGAACTAGCAAATTCAGAGCAATCATTGTCTGAATTTGAAAACGATCCAGAACATAACGCAATCTTTTCGCCATTATTAAACAACAAAGGTAAATTAACCAAAACCAATGTTAATAAACGTATAAAAGCGATTGGTGAATTGGATACGGCTAATGAGCTTGTAACACTAAACAGCTATATCAATTTAAGCAATGACGTTGCTGCCGTTAAGAAAGAGCTTAAGTCATTGGAGGCTCAAAAAACCGAATTTATAGCAAAAGCATTGGAACTTTATAGTGATGACGAAAGTGTTGAGAACCTGAAGCTTGCATACCAATATCAATCCCTCGCAGAAAAAGAAACGCAGCTTAATTCTGAAATAAAAGATGCAGAAAATACGCTTTATCAATTATTAATCGATAAGTACCCAACTATTCCATTAACAGAAGTGAAAGAATTAATTGTCGATGACAAATGGCTAGCAACACTGCAAGCCAATATCATTGCCGAAATTGAGCGAGTTACCCAGCAGATGGCTAATCGAGTGAAGCTGCTAGAGGAACGCTACAGCACACCATTACCAACCCTTTCAAAATCAGTTGATGACCTTAGCGATAAAGTCGCAGGCCACTTAAAAGCAATGGGATTGGAGTGGTAGCAATGAGTGCATTAGAACAAGCAATTTCTGAAGGGTACAAACAAACTGACGTAGGTGTTATCCCTATTGATTGGGAAAGTATCAATTTTGGAGACCTATTTGAGCAGTCAATTAGCAGGAAACCGATAAAAGCAGGTGATCCTGTCACGTTTATCGGGATGCAAGATGTCAGCGAATCAGCACAGTTGACTACCCCTCAGCAACGAGTTTTTGAACAAGTTAAAACTGGTTTTACTTACTTCGAGAGAAATGACGTATTAGTAGCCAAAATTACGCCATGCTTTGAAAATGGGAAAGGCTGCTATACCGATCAAATAACTACTCGTATAGGCTTTGGTAGTACAGAGTTTCATGTACTTCGAGCTAAAGAAAACTCAGATGCCAAATTTATATATTTCTGGACTACGAGAAATAGTTTAAGACAAGATTTAGAAGGTGAAATGGTTGGAAGCGCAGGTCACAGGCGAGTTCCTTTCTCTGCAATTCAAAACTATCTTATCCCTTGTCCAAGTAGTCGTATAGAACAAACCGCCATTGCCAATGCCTTGTCCGATGTTGATGCGCTATTAACGGAATTGGAAAAGCTGATCGCGAAAAAACAAGCGATTAAAACCGCTACTATGCAGCAACTGCTGACAGGTAAAACCCGTTTACCCCAGTTCGCCACTTACACCGAAGGTGAAAAGCAAGGCCAGCAAAAAGGCACAAAACCCAGCGAACTAGGCGAAATCCCTGAAGATTGGGATGTTAAAAAGATTGGTGAGTTTACTGACTGTACTGCTGGGGGGACACCAAGCACAAAAGTGTCTGCGTACTGGGGAGGAAGGAATCCTTGGATGAGTTCAGGTGAATTACATCTAAAAAGAGTATTTGATGTGGCTGAAAGAATAACTGATTTAGGGTTAACTAACAGTAGTACAAAATACATCCCGAAAGACTCTGTTTTAATGGGGCTTGCAGGTCAAGGGAAAACTAGAGGAACTGTCGCCATATCAAAAATAAAGCTATGTACAAATCAATCAATTGCCGCCATTTTTCCTAGTAAGGATCACTCAACTGAGTATTTATTTTATAACTTGGATAACCGATATGAAGAATTAAGAAGCCTATCTACAGGGGATGGCGGTCGCGGTGGACTTAATCTTTCTATCATAAGGAGTCTTAAAATACCTTACCCTGATTTGGAAGAACAAACCGCCATCGCTACTATCCTGTCGGATATGGATAACGAAATACAAACCCTTGACCAACGTTTAGCGAAAACCCGCCAAATTAAACAAGGCATGATGCAAGAGCTGCTGACAGGTAGAACTCGCCTGCCGTTTAATAAGGAAAGCTAGTGTGAGCGATGTTATGGCAAAAGAAATGCCGCATTTCTTTGATAAACGGGTGACGAAAGTCGGTGAGTTATTGACGCTGAAAAACTTGGTTATTCCCAAGTACCAGCGCCCTTACAAATGGACGCAAGCCAACCTTGCTGATTTATTAAGCGATTTGAAAGTGTATCATGATAAGTCGGCGTATCGTTTAGGGGCTGTGGTGTTTCACCGTCATTACGATGGTGGTAATGGTCATGAAAACGTCGAACAATTAGACATCGTTGACGGTCAGCAGCGCACGCTGACCTTGATGTTATTAGTGCAGGCGTTAATTGAAGAACGCCTGCAAAGGTCAAGTGGACATCAAGCGATAAAGCGCCAAGATGTTAGGGATAGCCTACAAAAGCTTAAAGCTCCACTTGCTAGTTTTTTGGCTAGGCAACACTTTAGCAGTGATATTTCGCACCACAATCTGCATCAAAACTTTATGGCGGCGAAAAGGGCGGTCAGCCGTAGTGATTTTACTGAAGCGGATATCGATTTTCTGCTCAACCGCTGTGAAGTGGTCACGTTTGTGCTGGATGATGTTTCAGAGGCGTTTCAGTTTTTTGATTCCCAAAATGCCAGAGGGCGCGATCTCGATCCTCATGACCTGTTAAAAGCGTTTCACTTGCGCGAGTTTTCAGACAAAGAAAACGAACTAAAAGCCCAGTCGGTGAGCCATTGGGAGAGTTTGCAAAGCACGCAACTTGCAAACCTGTTTGCTAATTATCTATTTCGTATACGTAATTGGGCGCAAGGCAAACCTGCTCAATATTTTGGCAAGTCTCAGGTGGGGCTATTTAAAGGGGTAAACCTCGAGCAAGTGGGGGGGTATCCTTATGTAGAGCCACTAAGAATATCCCATCATTTTGTAGACGACTACAACAGTCAATATCAAAGGAAGATTGATCATCAAACGATGAGCTTTCCATTTCATCTTGACCAAATGATCATCAATGGTCGCCGTTTTTTCGAAATGATTAGCCAATATCAACGGACCATTAGTACGATTATCGACAGCGAGCACAAAGGCGATGAGCACAAGCCGATCAAAATATTAGGGTATGAATTAGAGCCTTTAGCGAGTCGGATTTTGCGGACCCTAAACAGCTACTCGTCACGCACTCGCACTGGAGATGGTTACGTTCGTACCTTGTTTGATTGCGGGGTGATCTTCTATTTGGATAAGTTTGGACCAAATCAGTTGTCTCAAGCGATTGAAAAGTTGTTTATTTGGGCTTATCGCTGCCGCTTGAAAATGCAGGTAGTGCAGTTGGTAACGATGGATAATCATTCTTTAAAGCACAATGTATTCGAGCGCATTAAGCAAGCGATACAGCCAAGTGATGTTTTAAATTGGCCACTACCGACCATTAAACAAAGCGAGGTTAAAGGCACTAAGCTGGCAGAGGTTGAGAGACTGTTTCAGGAGATGAAGTATTATGAGTAGCGGTCTTGGCGCAAAAACACATGATGGAATACACAGCTTCAGAGTCAAAGAGCTGCTAGCCGATTCCAGTCGCTATCTCGTGCCCATGTATCAGCGCAATTACGCCTGGGGTGAAGGAGAAATCAACCAACTTATTCAAGATGTGCAGGATTACCAGCAACACAAGCCTGACCAACCCTATTATATTGGCACTTTGGTGGTCTTTGAGCGCTCTGATGGCCAGTTTGAAGTCATCGATGGGCAACAGCGTTTCACTACACTGACCTTGCTCGCTTTTGCGCTCAAGCGTATTGCTGAGGGCAATATTTCAATAGAAAGTAAGCGCTCTGCGCCACAATCCATTGATATGAGTTGGTATGACGTACCGAATCTTGACTTTGAGAGCCGCCAAAAATCGTCATATACGTTTTCTGCTTTGAAGCAAGGTGTTGCACTAGAGCATTTGAAAAGTGCTGAGTTCAACCTTGATGTTGTTGAGGGGTATCATCTTCTTGAAAAAGGCTTATTGGCTCTAGGTAATAAACTGGGGGATTTCTGCGCCTACCTTTTTAATCAAGTGGAAATTGCTAGAGTTTCTGTGCCAAAAGACACCGATCTTAATCACTACTTTGAAGTGATGAATAACCGTGGCGAGCAGCTAGAAAAACACGAGGTAGTTAAAGCTCGATTAATGTCAGTATTAAACGACATTGAAGGTAAAGATGAACGTGAGCAGAGTATTGATGTTCTGGCGAAGGTGTGGGATGCAACCGCCAATATGGAACGTTATATTCAATACGGCTTTAGTAAAGCCAATCGCCATGAACTTTTTGGCAAGGATGACTGGGGCAAGTTTACCCCACAAAGTTTTGAAGATGTGCAAAGCATCATCGCCGATGGTGAGCAGCAAACTGACGACAATTCAAATTCGGATGTTTCTATCCGTTTGTGTGACATGTTGGCTACACCACCTTTAGCATCAAACAGTAGTGACACCGACCTCACCCCAGAGCGCTTTAACAGCGTAATCAACTTCTCGAACTTCTTACTGCACGTACTAAGAGTATCCACCAAGCAAGATGTGGCCTTGGATGATAAGCGGTTACTTGAGCAGTTTGAGCAGTATCTACTTAATAAAGACCTGTTGGACAATGAAGCGAGAATCGAAGCCGTTAAAGCATTTGTCTTTGCCTTGCTCAAGACTAAGTACCTATTTGACCAATACATTATCAAGCGTGAATTTGCTCAGGGTGAAGACAAGTGGAGCCTCAAGCGGTTGCATTTTTACAGCGATAAGAGTCAAAGCTACATCAACACCTTTGACAGTAGTGCCAGCAATGATAGTGAAGATGGCTTTGAGGGAATAAACCGACGTATCCTGATGTTATTAAGCGCACTTCATGTGTCTACGCCAACGCTAGTCTATAAGCACTGGCTCAACGGTGCGCTGTATCAGTTGTACTATATGGATGAAATAAGCCCTGGTGCTTACCTTGAAAAGCTTGAGCATCTAGCTCGCCAGTTTGTTTTTGGCCGTTTTTTACAGTCTGAAGGCGCAGAGTATTTTGCCATGATTTATCAAGGCGCGAGTTATCGCACTTTGGATAGTGATGATGAATCGGCGATGGACTTACTAAGGTATGGCGAAATTGAGAATAACTTGGTATTCAACTACCTAGATTATCTTTTGTGGTGTAATGGAATAGAGAACAGTACCAATGCTGTTATCAACCAGTTTGAGTTTACCTTCCGAAGCTCAGTCGAGCACTTTTATCCTCAGCATCCTCTTGATGGCCATCGTATTCTCGCTGGTGCGGACTTACATCGATTTGGTAATTTGTGTCTGATAAGTCACAGTAAAAATTCAAAATTAAGTAACTTACAACCAACGGCTAAACGCGATCATTTTAAAGCCGCCATTGCCGATAAAAACATCGATACGCTAAAGCTGTATGAAATGATTAAGTTGATGGATGCAGGTAACGAGTGGACAGAAAATCAAATAGTAGCGCACGAACAAGCCATGTTAAAAATATTGGTAGAGGACTCGAAAAAGGATTTAGAAAATGAGTAATGTTGGTCAATTAGAACGTAAAACCCAAAATCGCGTTGTTAAGTTCTTTGAAGAACAACTTAATTACGATTACTTAGGTAATTGGGAATACCGCGAAGGTAATAGCAATATTGAAAAAGACCTACTGGCTAAATGGCTTAAAGACCGTAGAATTTCTGATGCGCTGATTAACCGCACATTACGTCAACTTGATACTGCCGCAGCTCTTGGTGAAGGTAAAAAGCTCTTTGATGCAAACAAAGATGTTTATCGCCTACTGCGCTATGGCGTAAAAGAAAAAGAAGGTGCGGGTGAACTAAACCAAACCGTTTGGCTAATTGACTGGGAAAACCCTGAGGCTAACGATTTTGCCATTGCTGAAGAAGTTACCGTAAAAGGTGAATTGAAAAAGCGCCCTGATATTGTTATCTACGTAAATGGTATTGCGCTTGGTGTGATTGAATTAAAGCGCTCTTCAGTATCTGTCAGCGAAGGTATTCGCCAAAACTTAGACAATCAAAAAAAAGCCTTTATTCGTAATTTTTTTACCACCATGCAGCTAGTAATGGCAGGTAATGACACACAAGGTGTCCGCTACGGCACCATTGAAACATCTGAAAAATATTACCTTGAATGGAAAGAGTGTAACGGTAAAGAAAACCCCAAACCACTACCAGCAAGCGACATAAAAACAGAGAACTTGCTTGATACTCATATCGCGCAATTGTGCGATAAAAAGCGATTCCTACAACTGATTCACGACTTTATTGTGTTTGACGCTGGCGTTAAGAAAACATGCCGCCACAACCAATACTTCGGCATCCAAGCGGCACAGAAGCACGTAAAAACGCACGATGATGGCATCATTTGGCACACGCAAGGTTCAGGTAAAAGCTTAACCATGGTTTGGCTTGCCAAATGGATACGTGAAAATATAACGGATTCAAGGGTGCTTATTGTTACTGATCGAACCGAATTAGACGAACAAATAGAAAAAGTATTCTCTGGTGTTGATGAAGAGATCTATCGTACAAAAAGCGGACGGGATTTGGTTGCCACGCTTAATCAACCTAATCCTTGGTTATTCTGTTCTTTAGTGCATAAGTTTGGTCGAAATGGTGAAGCAGTTACAGAAGAAGACGATGATGAAGCAACAAAAGACTACCTTGAGGCATTAACCAAAAACCTACCAAGTGACTTTGCAGCAAAAGGTGACTTGTTTGTATTTGTTGATGAGTGTCATCGAACTCAATCGGGCAAGCTTCATGAAGCGATGAAAGCCATTTTGCCTGAAGCCATGTTTATTGGTTTTACGGGTACGCCACTGATGAAAAAGGATAAGAAGAAATCCTTAGAAGTCTTCGGCCCTTATATTCACACCTACAAATTTGATGAAGCGGTAAGTGACGGTGTGGTGCTCGACCTTCGTTATGAAGCGAGAGATATTGATCAGCACTTAACCTCAGAGAAAAAAGTAGATCAATGGTTTGAAGCTAAGACTAAAGGCTTATCTAACCTTGCCAAAATGCAGCTCAAACAAAAATGGGGCACCATGCAAAAAGTGCTCTCCAGCAAATCTCGTTTGGAGCAAATTGTTAGCGACATTTTAATGGACATGGAAATCAAACCTGCATTGATGTCTGGTAGAGGTAACGCCATGCTAGTGTGCGCCAGCGTCCATCAAGCTTGTGTGGTCTATGATCTATTTAGCAAAACTGACCTTGCTGGTAAATGTGCGGTAGTAACTAGTTATCAACCTGCGGCTAGCACAATAAAAGGCGAAGAATCTGGTGAGGGGTTAACTGAAAAGCTGTTTAAGTATGACACCTATCGCAAGATGTTAGCTGAGTACTTTGAGCAAAGCGAAGAAGAAGCAGCCAAGCGTGTTGAAGAGTTCGAAAAAGCCGTTAAGAAACGCTTTATTGAAGAACCGGGTCAAATGCGTCTGCTGATCGTTGTAGATAAGCTGCTCACTGGCTTCGATGCCCCTTCAGCAACTTATCTTTATATAGATAAAAAAATGGCTGACCACAACCTTTTCCAAGCAATCTGCCGTGTAAACCGATTGGATGGTGAAGACAAAGACTACGGCTATATAATCGACTACAAAGATTTGTTCCGTTCTCTCGACAAAGCTATTAAAGATTACACAGCAGAGGCGTTTGATGGCTATGACGCTGATGATGTTAAAGGGCTTTTAAAAGATCGATTACAAGAATCTCGTGCTGATTTAGATAATGCCCTAGAGGCAGTAAGAGCATTATGTGAACCAGTGAATGCACCTAGAGATACTAAAGATTTTATCCATTATTTTTGTGGTGAATCAGGTGTTGAACCTAAAGATGAAAGTGAGCGCACCGAAAAAGAGGCATTGCGTTTAACCCTGTATCAATCGGTCGCCAAGCTGATCCGAGCTTACACCAACCTTGCTAATGAAATGGAGCAAGCTGGTTACACCTTTGAAGAAGCCGAAAATATTAAGAAAGAAGTCGCATACTTTGAAAAGGTTCGGGACGAAGTAAAACTTGCCAGTGGCGACTTACTCGAAATGAAACGTTTTGAGCCAGCGATGCGTCATCTATTGGATATGTATATTCGAGCCGATGACAGTGAATTACTGATGGATTTTGAAGAGTTAGGCTTAATTGATCTAGTGGTGAACAACAACGGTAAAGGCTTAGAAGATTTACCTGAAGGCTTGCGTGATAACGAAGACGCAATGGCAGAAACCATTGAAAATAACGTAAGAAAAACCATCGTTGATGAAAATCCAGTAAACCCTAAATACTTTGACAGCATGGCAACGTTGCTTGATGAAATCATTAAGCAGCGAAGAGAGCAAGCTATTAGCTATCAAGAGTATCTAGAGCAAATTAGAGCACTCGCTAAGAAAGTGGTAAATCCAACTGAAAATAGCAATCAAAACTACCCCACTTCTGTTGATACGCCAGCCAAACAAGCAATTTATGATAACTTCGGTAACGATGAAGTACTTACAACTAAAATTGATACCGCAGTTCGTTATACTAAGAAAGCTGATTGGCTAGGAGATAGATTTAAAGAACGTGAGATAGCCAACGCAGTTCGAGAAGAAGCGGCAGCTTACGACATCAATATTATTGATGTGATGGAGCTAATTAAAGCTCAGAAGGAATACCATTAGTGCGCCATACCAAAAACAATGCTCAAAGCGTTGAAGTAGTTCGTATTGGTGATATTGATGTAGAACTAAATCGCAGAGCTATTAAAAACATTCACCTGAGCGTGCTTCCGCCCAATGGCAAAGTGCGACTCTCAATTCCTAATGACACAAGTGAGCAAAAAGTTAGACTAGCTATAGTCAACAAGCTTGCCTGGATTAAAAGACAGCAAGCTGATTTTGCAGGGCAAGAACGCCAATCAATTCGTGAAATGGTAAATGGTGAATGCCACTATTTATGGGGTAAAAAATACCGTTTAAAGCTTGTTGAGGCGAAAGGAAAATATGCAGTCACCGCAAAAGGCAACGGTAATTTAGTGTTAGCAGTTGCAGAAAATACGTCAACCGACAATAAGCTCAAACTGCTTAACCGTTTTTATCGAGATGAAATGCAGCGCTCACTTGAGAAGTTATTATCTCAATGGGAAAAAAAACTAGGTGTAAACGCTAATTCTCTCAATATCAAAAAGATGAAAACCAAATGGGGAAGCTGCAATATTCAAGCGAAGCGTATATGGCTTAACCTCGAACTTGCTAAGAAGCCACCAGAGTGTATGGAGTTCATCCTTGCCCACGAGCTAGTTCACTTGCTAGAACGTCACCACAATGAGCGTTTTCGAGCTTTCATGGATAAGCACATGCCTAACTGGCGTGAACGCAGAGACTTGCTTAATAGCTTGCCTTTGGCTTATGAGGATTGGAGTTATTAAATCGTTATTTATAAACAGTTATGCAGCACAGTGTTGGATTGTAAGGAGACAAAATGAACGATAGTAATATTGCTGTTATTGAAGGCAAATGGTTTAAAGATAAAAATATTTCGGTAAGAAGCTTGTTTGATTTGATAAGTGATTTGCATTTTGGTTCGCCGCATCAATATCACTATGAAATGTTTAATAATAGCGATGCGCTCAAAGAAATAGTATTGCGGTTGGCCTCAACAAACAACATTCATAATATCTATTTTGCTGCGCATGGTTCCAAAGAAGGGATATTAGGATCCAATGAGGATGTAATCAGCACAGTTAAACTATCAAACCTTATTAAAGCGACAAATGATTGCCGTGGAAAATTAGACTCTATTTACTTTGGTAGTTGTAGCTTTGGCAACAGTAAAAATTTAGAGAAGTTATTACTTAGTGCTAAAGGCGAACAAATTAGATGGATAGCAGGTTATACGAAAGAAGTAGATTTCGTTAAGTCTACCGCCTTAGATGCGATTTTCTGGCATGAATATCTAGAAGCAAAACATGATAAGGATGGAAAGCAGCTGAGCACTCTGAACCGAATTGAGTTAGTTTGCGAAGAAATAAAACGGCAAGCTAATGGCTTAGTAAAAGAGCTTGGCTTTAAAGTGATTGCTTATAACGCTAAACGTGCTAGTTCTATTTGTGAGTTAATTTAATCGGTTTAATCAAAATTTACAGGTGAATGAGTAGTATGACTGTAAAGCAAATTGAGAAATCACAGTTAGTCATCGGTAACTGGTATGTTGGTAAAGGACGAAACGGCGAGGTCGGACGTTGGGATGGTGAATGCTTCGAAGTAATAACTGATTGCTTAGTTTATAACGGCAGTTTTAAAACTAAGCAAAAGACAAAACCAGGTATTAAATTCGAACCATATTTTACAGCTAAAGAAGGCTGTTTTCAGCCGTTTAATGAAATATCAATAGAAGATGCTAAGTTATCACCTGGTTATATCCCAATGGAGCAGCTTAAAGTTGGCTGCTTTTATATAGCCGATGACCATAAGTTGTTAATTGGTCGCTGGGAAGGTGACTGTTTTAGTGTGTTAAAAAATGGTGATGACCAGTCACGTTCAGAAATCGAGTTTAAAAACCATTGCGATTTAAAAGGAAGCTTCCGTCCTCTTCTGTTGGTTAACGAAGGCGAAGTAATTGAACCGTATATTGAAAATGGTAGAGAACATTTAGTGTACGCGTCAGTAATAAATTTTTGAGTAGTTAAAAAAGTTTATCAAAAAGGGAAAAACATGGAGCAAGCAGTACAGTTCAATAGGTTATACAAGGACATTTCAGAAAGTCTAGAAGGCGCACGAGGAGATCTTTCTTCTCTGACCCTAGATAATCAAGAAGGTAAAGAAAAGCTCAGTGGAATTGTTGCTCAACTAGCATCAATCAAAAGCCACTTTGATAGTGAGCTCGGACTATTGCAAGAAAATGCTGAATGGGAAAACTTTGTTATTGCATTTTTTGGTGAAACTAATGCTGGCAAAAGTACAATTATAGAGTCTCTTCGCATACTGTTTAATGAAGAGTCTCGTCAAAACTTAATCAATTCAAACATTAATGATTTAAATAGAGCAAAGCAAATATTAGAAGAGCATGTGGTGGTTGTGAAAAACTATATTGAACAGGTTGCACTAACACAGGCTACACAATATCAATCTTTGCAAAATGAAGTAATTAAAATAGCGGATATCATTCAACTAGAATCTTCCCAGAGAATTAAGAAAAAAAATATTATTAGCCTTTTTGTGGGTGCTTTATTAGGCGCAGGGTTCACTAGTTTGTGTTGGATTATGTTTGGAGGCTAATATGAATTGCGCTACAGATGCCTCAATGGACACGTCTTCGCATAGCCTAAATAGTAGTATGGCTGTCGAAGAAACAAACAAAACTGATTTGGTAAGTAAAACCTTAACGGAAATGGATTTGCTCGTTAACTCTTTTAAAGATGTTATTGATTCACATAGTGTGATATTCCAAACAGATGGAACTATCATTGGCACAGGCAAAGCTGACTTTACTCAAGGCAACACAACTTATGTGTTATGTAATTCTGGTAAAAAGTTTCATTTAATTGACGTTCCGGGAATTGAAGGTAACGAATCAAAATATGAAACAATGGTAAAACAAGCTGTAGCTAAAGCCCATTTGGTTTTTTACGTTAACGGTACTAATAAAAAGCCCGAAAAAGTTACGGCAGATAAGATCAAAAGCTATTTAAATCGTGGAACACAGGTTTGTCCTTTATTGAACGTGAGGGGGAATGCTGACTCCTATGAATTTGAGGAAGATAGAGTATCTCTGAATAACGAGCATAATAAAACGGGCTTAACGCAAACTACCGAAGTGTTAGAGCAATGTATTGGTGAGAAAAGGCTTTTACCAGCTCATTGTGTTCAAGGTTTATTAGCATTTTCTTCATTAGCTAAAACCGAGCAAAATATATCAACTATTCATTCCTCTAGAGAGAATGATCTAATAATCCAACAACGAAATTTTCTTAAACATTTTCATACGTATGAAGCCATGCAAGAATTTAGTGGTATTAAAAATGTTGCGAATGTTTTAGAGAATAAGGCTGCAACTTTTCGTGAAGACATCGTTGAAAGTAATAAAGAAAAAGTAAAAGAATTACTCAACGAAAACTCATCAATATTGAAAAGTTTATTGTCTGATTACCAATCTTTTTCTGAAAAAATCAAACCTGAATTTTCTGCTTGTGAAGCATCTATCAATGATAAGTTCTTCTTGTTTAAACAAAGTTTATGCAATCGGCGACGAAATTTACTTGAGCAATTTTTTTCTAACCTTGCAAACAAGGCAGATGATATTGTTGAAGATAACTTTGGAGATGAAGACGTTATATCTAGACAGTTAAAGCGAGCGAGTAATGAGGGGCAAGAAAACTTAGAAAAGGACTTCTCAGAGCACTTTAATAAATGCGTTGATGTATTACTAGATGACTTACAAGCTGCAATGGTACGTCTTATAGAAGATATTCAAAGAGTTGAATTTCAAACAGATATAGAAAATATCAAGTCTCTAAGTAAAGTTCATTTTCAAACCGCTAAAATTGAAATGGGCTTTGATTTGAAAGACTTTGGTAAGTTTGCTTTTAATATTGCCTCTTATACTGCTTCAGGTTTTGCTATTGGCAGCGCATTTGGGGGAATTGGAGCTATTCCAGGTGCTATTGCTGGTGCTGTGGTAGGGGTCCTTTCAACTGTATTATCAATTTTTACAAGTAAAGCTAAGAGAATTCGAAAAGCCCAGTCTAGGGTTCAAAGTAAAATTGAGGATGTTCGCTACTCAGCTCTAAATAAAGTAAATGAAGATCTTGAGCAAGTTATCAATGATGTCAGTAACAACATATTATCCCCAATTAAAGAACAAGTTGATATTCTTCAAAAAAGTGTAAATGCCCCTATTGAAGTGATTAATCAACAAATAAAAATAATGACTAATTTATCAGAAAAAGTGGAAGCAATGCCTTATGGAACAATTCAAGCAGTTTAATTTAGAAAAACAAGCGGTTAGTGAGAAGCTGGGAGAATTAGATGGTATTTTACAGGAGCTTTCATCTTTAGGGATGAACGTAGATGACGGCTTCGAAAAAATTAAATCAGCTTTAAATTCAATCAATGATGACGTGCTGAAAATAGCACTCTTAGGCGCTTTTTCTGATGGGAAAACAAGTGTTATAGCGTCATGGCTCGGTCACATTATGGATGATATGAATATAGACATTAACGAGTCTTCAGATCGCATAGCGGTATACAAACCTGAAGGCTTGCCAGAAAAATGTGAAATCATTGATACTCCTGGCTTATTTGGCGACAAAGAAAAAGAAATAAATGGCAGCCAAGTTATGTATAGTGATCTTACAAAGCAATATATATCTGAAGCCCATATTGTATTGTACGTAGTCGATGCAACTAACCCTTTAAAAGAAAGCCATAATGATATAGTTAAGTGGGTCTTACGAGACCTAAATAAGCTTTCATCCACTATATTCGTAATTAATAAAATGGATGAAGTCACAGACTTAACTGAACAAGTGATGTTTGATCAGCAAGCAGAGATAAAGAAAAAAACACTAGGTGAAAAACTTGTTCGAGCTGCTAACTTAACAGCAAGTGAATTAAGCAATACTCGCGTGGTATGCATGGCCTCTAACCCAGGCGGAAGAGGCTTAGAATTTTGGTTCTCTAAACCTGAGCATTATGAAAGTCGCTCAAGAATAAATGATCTTAAATCTATGACTACTGACGTCCTAAGTAGTAATTTGCCACAAGACCTCATTACCAAGACCGGTATGGATGTCGTAAGTGACCTTATATCAAACAAAGTAAAAGATGCTAGCCAAGAATTAGATACTCTTGATGCATATTTTAAGCAGAATAAACAAGAAACAGAGCGAATAGCACAAGATATTGTTAGTGGGAAGAAACAAGTAAAGCGTCTATCTAGAGAGTTGTACGAAGAGCTTAACGTTATTGAAAATAAACTACTTTCAAAATTAAGAGCGTTATCACTAGAAGATATCAAGCCATTTTTAGAAGATGAGATTGGTTATAATGGAGACGATATCGGCTACAAGCTAAACCTGAAAATCAAAACGACAATTGACCGTTATTTTGAACAATCCGCCCAAATCACCAATCAGATTGGTAGTGACATAAAAAGACATTTAGACACAAGTGAAACTTTTATTAATTCACTATCGAAAAGCTCGCTTAATGCAGCAAGCGGCGTAGCAAAAAGCATATCAAAAATTCCGGTAGATTCGATTAAAACAGCTATTTTTACCGCAAGAGATATTTTAAGTAATTTAGGTGTGGTTATTAAATTTAAACCTTGGGAAGCATCTAAACTTGCTGCTAATTTAAGCAAATGGTCAGGTCCTATTGGCGCTACGATAAGTGTTATTTCAGATCTTATGAGTGCTTACCAGGAGCGAGAACAAGAACAGAAACTTCAAGATATTAAAAATAATATTGGGGAGATGCTAAAAGATACTTTTAAAGAACTTTATGAGTTAATGAGTGATGATGAAAAAACGTTTGATTTTTTTGCACCTCAGCTCAAAGAGTTTGAAAAAATACTGGCTGAAATGGAGTTAGGCTCCAATGATTTGGAAGAAAATCGAAAGCAATTAGCCATTATTATTAGCAAACTCAACACGATAAACTCGAATGTAAACAACACTGTTGAAGCTGGGTTAGAACACGAACCTACACTTTAGCAAAATGAATTCATTGAGTTTTTAGGAGACAGGATTTATATGGATTATTCATTATTAAAAGACAAGCAAAGAGAAGTTAGAGATGGTTTCTCGGAAAATCTAGCTTTAAGAGTACACCGTGCTCTCAGTTGGCTGAATAAATCTGAGCAATGTAATGATGATCAAGACAGTCAATTTATATTCCTATGGATTGCCTTCAATGCAGCATATGCTCAAGATACAGAAGTATTAAGACATTCTGAATCTGAGGCTTTCTCATTATTTATTGAAAAGCTTGTTGAGTTGGATAGTAGTGGTGGAATGTCGGAACTTATTTGGTCACAGTTTTCATCAACCATTCGAGTATTATTAGATAATCAATTCATTTTTCAGCCATTTTGGGATCATCATAATGGCAAGCTTTCAGAAGATGAGTGGAAAGAGCGTTTTTCAAAAGCGAAAGCAGCCGCTAATTACGCGTTAAGTAATAAAAGAACTGATATTGTTATTACTATTATTTTACAAAGGCTGTACACGTTAAGAAACCAAATAGTTCATGGTGGTGCGACATGGAACAGTGGTGCTAATCGAGCTCAAATTCGTGACGGTGTCTCATTCTTAAGTAAACTAGTTCCAATTCTTATTGATATCATGATGGATAATCCGGATCAGTTATGGGGAGAGGCAAATTACCCAGTTGTTAGTGTTTAATGCGTAAAGCGTTATTTGTACATGTATTAAAATCAAATAAGTAGTAAATATGGATATCAAATATTGGGAAGGTGGGCTAGAGCGCCACGAAATAAATGCGATTAAAAAAATTGAGAATGTACTTAGTACTTCAAATGTACAAGAACAGAAAGGTAAAGGCTCAAATAAAGGGCAAGGGTTTGAAGCCCTTCAAGCGTTAAAAAAGCCGTTTAATGAGGGCTGGAAAGGATATGCAGGTTTTCGTTTTATTAATAAAAACAAACAAGGCGAAATCGATTTATTAATCATTACTCATTGCAACATACTGATTGTTGAGCTTAAGCATTGGAGCGGTAAGCCTGTAACATCAAGTAATGGAAAGTGGTACTGGGGTGATGAAGATCGAGGTAAATCTCCTGTTGAGGTCACTCGAAATAAACAGTTCCTACTAAAAAATTTATTGAAGCCATTTGCTGGCAGATTTAGTAATGCTAACTTCACTCCACGAGTTTATTCGCTTGTGGTAATGACTGGTAGTAGCAACTTTAGTGGCCTCAATAAAAAAGAGCTCGCTGAAACCCTAAGTTTGAATGACTTTTGTAAGTTATGTACAAACCAAAAGTTATTTAATGATCGTTTCGAGCCACATTCAAAATCAGAAGTTTTATTGAATGATGTTTCTCTATTAGAAAAAAGCTTACTACTTAATGATAAAAAAGTTGAAGCTAAACCTTTGTCTGTCGAGGGCTGGTTAGGGCAAGAACAAATTTTTGAACACCCAAATAACGTATATAAAGAGTTTGTTGCTCAAAGTGAAGCGGATAAAAATGATCATGCCATTATACGTAGCTGGGATTTTGATAATCTTTCTAACCACGATGCCAAAACGCCTGATGGTCGAATAAAAATAGTCTCACGTGAACGTGAAGTACTGACAAAGATAAAACGAGAAAACAGAGAGCTTTACGAGCATTGTGTCTCATCGCTAACCATTCCAACTAGAGAGAAGATCACCTCGCAATACAATGAGGTTGTAGAGCTTCCCCATGGGCATGAGCGCCTTAATGACTTTATTGCCACTTATGGTGAGAACTTATCAATTGATGAAAGAGTTAACTTAGTTCGAGTATTAGTTGCCCGTTTTGCTGACTTGCATCAACTGCAACTGGCACACCGAGATATTGGTAATCACAGCATTTGGTTTAGCACTGGACAACGTGTTGCTCTTTCTAATTTCATATCAACATTTGCACGTAAAAAAGAAACTGTTGGTGATATTAGAGATGAGTTGTCTGTCTACAACCAAGATACCACTTATTCTTCTCCATACCATTATGACGTTGTTCGATTGGCGATTATCGCTTGGGCCATTATTGGAGCAGAGCGTTTAACGCCAAACCTTGAAAAAACAATTACAGAAAAATTAGCTCAATGTGACGAATGGTATGGTGAAACACTATTAAAGGCGTTTGAAGGCAAAACCTTTGCTAATGCTGGTGAATTACTCGATGCATTAGTAGAGCAAGAGCCGAGCAAAGAAGCAGCGTTTAGTTTTTCGAGTAAAGAATTAGAGCGCTTTGTTAAGGCAACTAAAGTTTCTAGGCTGCACCCTGAAGTCGATTTTATGGCTGAATCAGATCTTAAAGAGATGTATAAGGCTAATTCAGGTGTAGTTAAAGTATGGAACAACATCAACCCGACTGATATTAACGCTGGCCTTGGTCTAAGCACGTTATCGTTTTTAGAAAGAGTAGAGAAGTTACAGAGTCTAAACTTAAGCTTTATACCAACAATTGTTGATTATGGTATTACCGCACGAGATAGCTCGCTGTATTTGGTTTCTGAGTGGGTTGAGGGCGAACCTTTAGACCCTTACCGAATGCGAAACAGAAGAAACGACATCATAAAAAGCTTAATTGGTCATATTGAGCATATGCACTCATTAGGCTTTGCACATGGCGATTTAAAGCCAGAAAACGTTATTGTTGATAAGCAAGGCGATGTTTATATTATTGATGTTTTAGACTTTCACCATGATTCTAAAGAATTACTGAATACAGAATATAGCCCAATAGATATTGATAATAGCTCTGCATTTGAGCGTGACAACTATGCCGTTATGAAGATAACTGCTGAGCTATTAGAAATTGAATGGGGCACGAAAAACGACAATTTCGAAGCGATTAGTCTAGCGATTATTCATGAACTTGAAGATGTAGACTTTGGTTTTAAAGAGTTAACTCGCTTTAAAGATGCAGTTTTAAATCCTGAAAAGACAACTGCACCAACTGTTGAATTAATTGATATTGAAATTGGAAGTAATAGAGAAGGTTTTGAGCCGGTTACTATATATCCTGATAAGGGTAAGTTGTATGTTTCAATTGAAGAAAATCGTAGCAAAGGTTATGGCTTAGTCGTTGTATTTTCAGGGCTAGGGGGCGTTCAAAAGCTTTTCTTTGATGACGCTCGTTTTGAATTCGAGCACGGATTGCGTCCTATCAAAAGTGATAGAAGTGAAGTATCTCGTAGAGATATAGAAAATGCAGTTCTTGAGCTTCCGTTTGGTCTTCGAATTTCGCAAGGTCGAGCGAGCTACTTAGATAATATTAATAGGCGAATTCGTCAGTTTTACAGTTTTGAGAATGCAGTAAAACAATTTCAGTTAAAGCAACACAAAGTAAAACCAATATCAACTGAGCCTCAAGAGCACATTGCTGAAGTTGAAGTAAATGTTAAACCAATATCTACGGGTGAACTGTGGCAAGCAATTCTTAAAACAGAGACTGAATCACACCCTTATGTGGAGCTTACTGGTGAGCCAAGAGCTCACAAAGATAATAAAGATACGCTTATATTACCTTACGAAGCAGACAGAGATCCGCTTGACGGGTTTACAGCTAAAGATCAGGTTGAAGCTATTATTGTTGATGGTGAAGAAGATTATTTTATAGGCGAAGTTAATTTATCTGCTTCTGGATTAAATAGGGTGCAATTATCACGGTATACACCCCGAGCTTACCGTTTGAAAGAGAGTGATACCATATTCTTCCGCAGCAAAGCAGATAAGTCTTCTTTCAATAAACGAAAAAACGCCTTAACTCGTATTCTTGAGCAAGACTCCGTTGTCGAAAATTTATCTGACTATTTAGAACCAGACTGCACGCTAGATCCTACAGACTACGACTTAACAGTTACTGATGAAGACTTTAAGCGTTATGACCGAGAAGACGACAACGGTAATACTATTAAGCTTAATGATAAGCAAAGAATAGCCTTTCAAAAGCTTCTTAGATTTGGTCCTCTTTCAATGCTGCAAGGCCCACCTGGCACTGGTAAAACAGAGTTTATAGCTGCTTTTGTTCATTACTTAATCGAGAAACAAGGTACTGAACGAATTTTATTGGTTAGTCAGTCTCATGAGGCTGTAAATACAGCGGCAGAACGAATTAGAAAACACTGTGGCCGTTTAAAAACGAATCTTGATGTTGTTCGGTTTAGTCGAAGTGAATCAACCATATCTCATTCATTGCGTGATGCATATTCGGACAACATTGTTAGCCAAAAAGTTGAGCAATTTGAAACTCAGTTAAAATATAGAGTGTTAAGCCTAGCTAAGTCATTAAAAGCCCCAAATGATTATTTAGAAGCCTATTTAGAGCTAGATAAACAACTTCTTTCTTTGATCACAGAGCAAGAAAATGCACTAAAAGAAATTGATGATAGAGACTTAGAAGCTAAACATAAAAAAGCGATTAAGAAACAAATTGGTGAACGAAAATCTCTTATTAATAGCAGGCTGCCTCAAAGTATACGAGTCAACAAAGATTGGCACGATAACTTAAGTGAAATTAGAGGTAGCTTAATAAAAGATCTAAACCATGAGTTTGCTATTGAGCATAATATTTCTAGTTCTGTCCAACGGTTAGTGAAACTGTCGAAAGACATGATCAAAGTTATGCAGTCAGGCAATGCCAATATGGACGAGTTTCTTGCTCGTTCAAAACAACTGGTAGCTGGTACTTGTGTTGGTATAGGTAACTGGAATATTGATATAGCAACTAACCAGTATGATTGGATTATCATTGATGAAGCTGCTCGTTCTATTGCTAGTGAACTTGCTATTGCAATGCAAGTTGGTAAACGGATTCTTCTAGTAGGTGATCATAAGCAATTGCCACCTCTTTATACTGACCCTCATAAAAAAGCATTAGCCCGACATTTAGGTATTCCGTCTTCCAATGATATTGATGAGTTAATTGAAAGTGACTTTGCTCGGGCATTTGACAGTGATTATGGCCAGCAAGTAGGTGCTAAGCTACTTGTGCAATACCGAATGGCACCAGCTATTGGTTCTCTTGTATCACAATGTTTTTACGATGGTGAGCTTGAGAATGGTGATCGTAAAATTCCCGATATTTATGATGACGTACCAAATGAGATGAGCGCATTTACAACGTGGATTGATACGTCACATTTAGGCAAACAAGCTAAACACCAAGAAAAAGGCTCACGGTATAACATTTACAATGAGAAAGAGGCTGAAGCCATTGTTGATGTGCTCAGACAAGTGGATGAGAACAAGAGCTTTTTAAGTTCGTTGTTCGAGCAAGTCAAGGAAGGTGAGGCTGCTATAGGTATCATATGTATGTATGCGGAGCAGAAAAGGTATTTAAGACGAAGAGTAAAACAGTCAGGCTTTTCTGATGAGCTAATTAAGTTACTCAATATTGATACTGTAGATAGTTACCAGGGGAAAGAGAATAGAATCATTATTCTGTCTGTTACTCGTTCAGACCAGAGGCAATCATCAGGTTTTATGTACTTGCCCAACAGAATCAATGTCGCTCTTTCTAGAGCAATGGACAGGTTAGTCATTGTTGGTGATAAAAGAATGTGGCAGGGGAAAAATAGCCAACTGCCATTTGGGAAAGTGATTACCTATATGGAAGAAAATGCCAATGAAAGCTTATATCGCTTTGTGGATGCTAAAACCAAGAAATTTAAGAAGGCGGTGTAAGGGTTATGGAAAACACAACGATTGAATTTAATGAAGTAGACTACATTGTACCTACAGAGACATTTAAAATTGAATTCTCATATTTAAGTAAACAAGGTTTCCCATTCGTTAAGGAGTTTTTACTTAAAGCTCTTTATATTTCACCACTTTCAAAGTTTGAATTGTCTTCATTCTTTGGCTTTAACTTACGAGAACTAGCGGCAGCAATCGAAGAGCCCATTAGTAAGGGAGAAATTGCGTATTCTGATGAAGGAAAATTGTTCTTAACCCCGCTAGCTAAAGGTTATTTTTCATCACTAGATGATAAGCCTATGGTTGAAACCCCACAGACTAAAAGTGCTTCTGTGTCTTTCGAGTTAGCAGGTTTCAATAAAGTTAAAAACCAACATCAGAATTGGCATTTAGGCCTTCGCTTAAAAGTAAACCATGAAATACAGAGCTTAAGTGAGCAACATGCAAGAGCAATGTTTACTGAACATTTTCAGCAGCTTGTTCAAAATGATGAGTTAGGTGGGTTTAAAACTCATGACAACTCACTGCCTAGCCTATATTCCGTTGATAAAGTTACCAGTAAAAAAACTATTGCTCACAGAATTAAACGAAGATTTGAGATTGATTTAGACAACCAAGTTAAACCGTTAGATCTTCGTCAGGAATACGTTAATGACGAAGCAGTGGCGCAAGAAATTTTAAATGAAACAGACAACTTTAGATTAAGCAACAACCTAAATAGTATTACTTCGGCTTGGGATGCTTTTGAAGATATGTCCATTTCACGATTTGTTCATGATGCCAGCATAGATTTTAGGGGGGTGCTCGCTGAAATGGTGGCAGGCTCATATGATAAGCCTTATGAGCTTCTATTAGGGCCTCTATACAGTAGACAACCCTTGTCTGTGATTGAGAACCATTTAAAGCAATTCAAGCCTCTTAAGAAGACACAAAAAGCAAAAGAATTATCTTGGTATGGTGCAAATACTCGTTATTGGGGAATGAGTGAAGGGTTTAATACCGCTAAAGTAACTCTTATTAATTATAGTAACAAGGGAAAGAGTAAAAATTATGATTTGAAGCTTTACCTACCTTGTGACGAGCATCCAAATATTGAAAGCCAGGCTGGTAGGGCATGGAAACACAAATTAGGTAATTTGGAGTTTTGTGAGGGCGTTAGAAATGGATTATTTGATGGTAGTGTTGAAGTTTTAGTTTTAGAGGGAGAGTTTGCAGCCGTGAGTTATCATCTAGCTATGCCTGATATTAGCCCTGTCCATATACCTTTAGGTTTCTTCACAACAGATCAAAAGCTAATTGCCAATATTGTCAGCGTTGTTAACGAATTCCTGTCGGATTCGGTATCTCATGATAAACCGAATTTAATTGGAAAACTAATTTGCTAGTCTTTCTAGTAAATAATAATTAATTAAACTACTTATAAAGAGATTCACAGTACTTCTTTGTAATGAACAGTGAATCTCATCCAGTGCATGCTATGCGCTGACAAGTTTTTCAAATTTGCATGCTGGCAAATTTGTTGTTACCAAGTAATCGACCATATCTTCCTCAATCATAAAGTCAGAAATATCTTCAACATCGATAACCCCAAGTCCAAATGAGCTTAATAGCATGTCTAGCTGCTCAAGATATTGGTGTACATCGTTTTTGTGGCCATCTATATTTAGCAAGCAGATATTGTCATTAAATTCTATTGATGAAGCATTATCGACCAATTTTTTAAAGTTTGTTAGCTGTTCATCACTCAGCTCTGATAAATCGAAAGGGACTATATGTGGCATCGTATCTACTGGCCAGACTGCTGAAAAACCTTCCGATTTATTTACTGGTTCAAATTTATCAAACATGCCACGTACCGCACTTTCTGGAATAACCTTACCTTCGCTAATTCCTCTTTGCTCAACCATTTTAATGATTTGATCTTCGAAGCCTTGGAACTCAAAAACAAATGCTTGAAATTCAGCATTAGGGTAGTGCTTCATTGCTCGCTTTCTGTCAGCTTCAGTTAGATTTGTTAAATCCCAAATGACACGTCTATGTTGTTTAGATTCTTCTATTGAGCAGTTAAACAAATATCGTTGCTTTTTCCTTAAAGGGTGGTAAAAGCCAAGCTTAAAAAACTGAGCATAAGATAAGTTATTCTCGTCGCAAACTTGCTCCACAATAGTGTCAGATGAAACTACAAAGTCGTGCGCAATATTTTCAATATATGTTGATTTTCCCGTGCAAGGTGCTCCTACTAATATCGCGACATGCTTAGTTCTAGCATCCTTTTTAGCCGGGATTTCTGGGTTTAATGATGCAAGCTTTGATGCGATTTGCTTTAAATTAGACATAGTTGTGCCTCACTTATTAAAAAAGTTAAAAAATTAAAATATTTTGAATGTTGAGTTGGGCGTAAATGGTATTTAAATATGTCTAATTTCTTTAGGTAGGCGTATATGTCACTTGAATATGTATAATTTCTTTAAATTCACTCAACGCAGGCATTATACATAAATTACGACAAAAGTCAAGTTTGTTGTTGACTTTGCTTTTTATATGTGGTTTGGGCGTATTCTTAGGTCAAAATCACTCAATTATTTTTAAGAACAATTCTCTTTTTTACATTAGTATCTGCTTATGTTTGTTCGATAAATGTTCAAACAAACACTAATTTTCAACTTTTTTTAAATTTTTACTGTAAATTTTTAAAAAAGGGTCCTCCTATATATATTGAAAGCAAAAACTATTAGTCGGTAGTATATTTCTATTTTGATGAGTAAAGATAAAAAATATCTCTGTTACTAGGGGAGGGCTATAGACTGGTTTTATGCAGCGGCTAGGCCGCTGGCCAATGGCTATATTTATTGTTTACAAATCAACTGCGTAGCGGTTGTAAACAAACTGTTTCAGTCGAGTTGTAACCTTTTCTAGCTCGCTTTATTTAACTGTGTTTTGGGAACATTGATCTCGTAATGCAACATACCTAAAATTTCTTCAAAGTCATGAACCAGCATTTTGTCCCAGTTTGTATGAGCCGCCACAGCTTTATATATTCTTGCTGATTGGGCAATGTATTCACTCTTTTTTTGTTTTTTATTGATGCTAAGTAGAGTATTCGAAGCCACTTCTTGATAGAACGTTGAGATATCAATTGCTTCTAGTAGTATGTTCTTTCTCAGTATAAACAATTCACTATTAAAAAAATTTGATGGAACATCGTTCTCAACTGATAAGTTATCTAAAAAGCGTCTGCATACATTATTGATCTCAGTGATTGGATTTCCGAATTTTAGAATAGCCAATGCAACTTCATAAATCGCAGCATTATAGTGCAAGCGAAAGTTTTTTAGTTTACGCATAACTCAGCCTCCGCAGCTTTTAAATGTCGTGCTTTAGGAGCGTAATCTTTTATCCATTGTGAATGTTCAGTACGTAGCTTTTGAGAAGCTACCATATAGTCAGCGGCATCATATTGTATATGGGGAAGTGCTGCATATTCATATTCAAATTGATCTTCTACAAAAAAGAAAAGATTGTCGTCATTCACACTAAACATAGGGTCTAACAATAAAGCGATTAGCTTCATGATTGATTCGAGCATCTCTGCAAACTCGCGTTCTTTTTTTGAGTTATAAAAAGTAAAACTAGCGTAATATTTACTGTTGCGTTTAAATACCCTCAACCGTGGCTTAAGTATCTTAATACGCTGATATTGCGTCTCGGTTATTTGTACTGCTGCATTTATTTTCAAGTCTTCGTTGCCAAGCAGTACAGAGTTATCGCGCTCAGGACTATAGCTAACACTATTTGTCAATCTGCTAAATGTTAGTTTCGATGCTTTTACTTTTGAGCCTGAAATCCAGGGGCCGTTATCAGCTTTGTAGTTTAAACCAGTTATTTCGCCACATTCATTTTGGCGAGCTTTAACAGCAACACCTTTCTTAGCTAAAGCCAAAACAAGATTAGTCATTGTGCTTGGCAGCCTACCGCCGTTTTCGCTTTCTATCGCTTTAAATCTAGCGCGAATACGTGCAGCCCAATCTTTTGACATAGCTTCTTGTCTGTTGCCACCCGCAGCCTTGATTTCGCCTTTTGAGTAATGTTTTCCCCAATTTTCGTCAGGCGATGTTAATTGCTTAAGACCAAACTTTTGCTCGAAACGCCTGAGCACGGAAAACCCTTTATGTACATCATCAGTATTATCTACAATTGAGCCATCATCTCGAACAACAGAACTCGAAATATGAGCATGATAATGATCTTTATCTCTGTGTTCTACCGATGCCCATTTACAGCTATTATCGTAACCAAGAGCTTCTAAATATTCGGTAATTAACTCGTACCACTCGGATTTAGTTAATTGTCTATCTTCGGGATGTTGCGATATAACATAATGCGCATAAAAGTTTTCAGCCTTGCCTTTGTGAAGTGCTGATTGCTCTTCGAATTCATCGATAAGCTCATTTAAAGGCCCCTCTGGCTGTTCAGCCAGAGGTAATCCCGTTAGTTTGCATCGAGCAATTGGATCTTGTGCAAAAGTAGAGCTGCCTATCCAATCAATCAGGTTTAGGTCGTGCTCATGGCCGTGACCATTACGCAGCATATACTTCAGCAGTGGAATGATTGTTGGCCTTCGTGGTGTTACCTTGTGTATCATGCTGCACTCCTTAAGCCGCGTTTGGTAAGTTTCTTAACGCTTCTTCCAAAGTGAGAACGTTTGGAAAGTTAACCTGTTTAGATTCTTTGTGTTGCTTAATTTCATCAGACACTTTTTTAAGTATCTTTAAAACACCGCATAGCTCCTTTCTAAATTGCGCTAAGTGTTCGCTATTGCCCGTTGAATGCGTGAAAGCTATAGCTTGATTACAATTGTTAGCAACGCCTTGAATTGCTCGTATTAAGTCAGTGTTTACTTTAACTTGCGTTTCGACTGCAAAGTGACCAGAAATAGTCATTTCTTTAATGAGTTCATAGATGAAGCGAGAATCTTGCTTATAGCCACTTTGCTTGCGCAAGTCTTGCAGCCATGCCTTTTCATCTTTGGTTAAGTAAAGTTTAACTACACTTAATCGTTTTTCATCATCATTTAAACGCTCTCGGCCAAGCTTAGGTTTTGCTTTTTTGATTTGAGTTACGTTTGAATTTTCCATTTTGATAACCTTTTTTATTGTTGTTATTGGTTTTGTTGTTGGCCTGTGGCCTTTTTTATTTTTAGTAATAGCGCAGAAGCCTACAGGCTTTGAGTATTCAGTGTTTATTAGTCCTGTAAAAGTTAGCGGTAGTGTTAAGGCTTTTATGGGATTATAAACAATAGCTGGCTTAGCGTTTTTTTATAAATATGAAAGTACTGATATATTGTCGTTTTATTTGTGAGCTAAACTACGCTGCATGCCTTTATTTTACAGGGTTTGAAGTGTCCGTGCATGAAAAATATTGGTCCTGCTAGAAACTAATTTTTTGTCAAGTTATTAAGGTTTTGAAAGAATAAGGGGATTTGATTTTATTAGGCCTGTAAAAATGTCACAGATGACAATACTGTTGCCATTTATGGCAATTCCAGTGCCATTTTGCCTATTTGGCAGCAGCTGCGCTGCTAAGTGACTCCAGTTTTCGTTTTCTTGTGTCGCAGTCAGTGAGTGTGACATCTGTTTTAAATATTTTGTGTCGCACTCATAGAGAGTGACATTTTAAAGCTTCGCACTAACGTAGTGTGAATGACAAAGTAATGTTTTCTGTTCGCACTCTAATACTGTGAATGCTGTTATTGTCGCTTAGACATAGTGTGAATATTTTAATATGGAAATAACTCAGGGATTAAAAAGTAGTCTGATATATGGTACTATAAGATAGTAACTTTATTTGCTATTTGGCGATACCTTATTGACAGTAATTGAATTGATGAATGTGTTGAAAGAAACCGATGATAATAATCTGTGGGCTTTCACACGCACTCAATTGAAAGAGTTATTCCCTACAGAAAAGCATGATAACTTTACCAAATCATTAGCGCGTCATGTTAGATCAGGAGTGCTTGATAAAGTAGCTCACAGTGTTTACGTTAACCCAACTGCCAAGTCTACACCTTACAATAAGCTAGAGGCACTAATTCCTTTTTTGCGTTCAGGGCAAATCAATGTCGTAACAGCTGAAACTGTGTTGTCACGATGGTCTGTTATTTCACAAATGATGTTTGATTACGTTGTTGTTATGACAACTGGTTCTAGCAAGAAGTTTGATACTCAATATGGCGTTATCGAGTTCATTCACACTAAGCAAGATATCGAGAAATTGAAAGCAAATAGCTTTTATGATGAAAATAGTGACCTTTACACAGCAAGTGTTAAGCAAGCGTATAAAGACCTTACCTCACTTAATCGAAACTTAGATTTAGTTGATCAGGGTGAGCTTGTAGAAGCTATCAGCGAGCAAAACAAGAAGAACTGAACAAGTACAACTGGTTTACTTCGCGAAGCACCCCAAAAAACAACAAGCTGTTAGGTGAATACTATTGCATATTTGTAGTAATTATAAGTTGCAGTAGCACATATCTGATCTTACGGTTTCGAGGAATGGGTTTGGACTTTATCTGACAGACTGCTATGAAGAGACGTTTGCACTAGTCTTTTTGCTTAGGCCTTATGTAGTGGTATAACGAATTTGGCTACCTAATTAGAGGCTGATATGATAGTCTCACAAACAATTTTGGTGACAAAATGACAAGAACAGGCAATCGTAATTTCACGCCCGAATTTCGATTAGAAGCAGCACAATTAGTTGTTGACCAAGGTTATTCAGTTCGAGAAGCCGAAGAAGCTATGAGCGTAGGTAAGCCCACGATGGGTAAGTGGGTTCGTCAACTTCTATAGAGTTCACGAATTTTTAAACTAATGTAATAACAAAAATTAGCTTCTTTCGCCCATGGCTTTCTTTACTTTTCTCGCGTAGAGGGCTGACGGAAAAATAACAAATATGGATATGATAGCTAACAACCAAGGCGCAGTTGTTATATAGATTGACCACTGAACCATTTCTTCCGCTTGTTGATTATTAACGATATTTGCTACAGCAATTTTACCAATCGCCGCCTCATTAGCTATAGAAAAACCATTGCTGACCGCACTTTCCCAACCTAAAGCAGATAACGAACCGTACGCTTTTATTCCGATTGCTGAGGCACCAAAAGCAATGACACCAATAGCTACGGTACCAAGCCCTAACAATCCAAAACCTACAACTCCTATGGTAAATATCCCGACTGAAATAATACCTACACTTATAGGGGCAACCGCTATCCCGCCCCAAGCAAATAATAACGCTTTTGCTTTAGTGCCTCCCGCAATCCAACCAAATGCCTGTTCATCCTCATCTTCATGCATACCTAATTTAACGTGAATAAAAGGCACGCCAAACAATGACCATGAGCTTTTATAATCCCTATTTTTTGATTCAGGCTGGTCAATTGGGCTTTCAAAAGCTTGTGGTTGAATGATCCTTTCCTGTCTACGTATCTTACGACTTGCTGCAAATAGTTTTTTAACCAACCCAATATAAGCAATGATAAACAACAGCACTACAGCCTGAGATATAGCTGCGAACACCTCAAGGTTAGTTGAAGACTTTATCGCAGCTTCCGTTAATCCCAATAAACTAACCACAAGCATTAGCGCGATCCCCACAAATAGAAGTGCAGATTTGAGCACAAACTTACGCTCACGTTCGGTTCTCGACTGAGCTAAGTTGGCTTGTAAGCCAAAAAAAGAACTTATAAGCCCTGACACCACAGCTAGAAAGGTAACAACAGTAGTAAAACTAAAAATTGATGTCGATTTTCCAACCCCAGCGGTTATTGCCGCAGCCTTTGCTGGAGGTGCTATAGTGCTAATTATTGTCATTACCCCAGTGGTAAAAGCAACTCCGGGAATACTTGATTTAAGTGCATTTTCGACAAAACCTGACATCGCTTCTTTTAGGAGTTTTCTCCCCCTAGATAATCGCTGTTTGGCAGTGTCTTTTGATAAATCTAACTCTTCAGCTACTTTTTCTACTGATTGTTGCTCTCTATAAAAAAGTACCAAAGGTTCTCGATATTTCTCGTCCAACTTATCTAACATCAACCATAAAAGCTCTTGCTGCTCTTTGTTTATGGCCTTTTGTTCCAGCTGTTCCTCTTCTTGAGCGAGCAACTGTTCATCAAACTCCTCGGCGTTAGTTACTGGTTGAGTTATATCTTTACGTCGATGATGGCTGATCTTAAAGCGAAGAATGCCACATAGCCAAGCCTTGAGTTTGTTATGGTCTTGCAAGGTATCTAACTTACGCCATGCGTCTACAAACGTTTCTTGAGCTACATCTTCACTGTGTTTTATATCTCCCAACGATGAGAATGCGATAGAGCACAACAAATTCTGGTAACGAGTCACTATTTGACAAAAAGCATCTCTATCTCCACCGAGAGAATATAAAACCAAACTCGAGTCTGTCGCGTTGGCTATAGCTGGTCGTCTATTAAATAACTTCATTTTCCACTCATTGTATCGTGCATTTTTATCAATGTGCCAAGTATCTTCAAAAGGTGACAAAATTAATTTTTTAATTTTTTGTCACCTTTAATTCGCTAATTGTCACTTGTTAAATACCTAATATTTTCAATCTAACAAGGCAATCTTATGAAACCTCTATCTATTTTTATCTTACCAACAACATTATTAGCAACTGTTTTAAGTTTCTCGAGCATTAGTGCTGAAAAAAGTTTACTTATCGATGACTTTAAACACGAATCAAGTAACAAACTAGGCTTGCAACGTTTATTTATGACTGACGTGACCGTAGGCGGGCAATCTAAATCCAATGTGACAGTGAACAACGGAGTAATTGAAATTAATGGCGAGATTGTTCCACCTAGAGGTCAGCCGGGCTGGTCAAGTTCAGTGTTACCACTTGCTAACATGGGAGAACACATTGACGCCAGCGGTTACCAAGGCATTCAGCTACGTCTTAAGGTAAACAGTGGCAGCCTAATTATTTCAGCTAATAGTAGTGAAGTGACCAACTTTGATTATCATGCTGCACCAATTCCTGTCGCTCCTAACGGTAAATTTCACGAAATTAAAGTGCCGTTCGCTGACATGAAAAGAGCATGGTCAGAACAATCTGCATTAAACACAGCTACATTAGCGAGCTTGAGTATTGTGGCGATTAGTATGCAGAATGCTTCATACGACTTTGCGGTCGACAAGGTTAGCTTCTACTAGACCTTAAAATTGGGGCTTCGGCCCCGTAAACTCTATAGTGAACTAATCATGAATACTTTATCAAATACCAAAGAGCGCCTGTATTACCTTGATGCGGTAAGAGCGTTCGCATTGCTATTAGGCGTGTTTTTTCACGCAGGTTTATCGTTTTTTCCATTTTTTATTGGCTGGGCAGTCATGGACATTTCAACCAGTCATTTGGCAGCAACTGTAAGTTTAGTTTTACACTCATTCCGCATGGAGCTGTTTTTTCTGGTCTCTGGTTATTTTAGCCATATGAAGTTTCATCAGATGGGGGCAAAAGCATTTTTAACTTCGAGGTGGTTTAGGATTGGCATCCCTTTTATCGTTGGATGGATAGTACTAAGGCCATTATTGGTTTCTGGCTGGGTGATGGGCTCTGATAGCATGCGTGGTGAAGTCAATATAATGCAAGGATTGAATCAAGGCTTTGGATCCCTGCTCGAGCTACCTCATAGCTTATTGGTTGGCACCCATTTGTGGTTCTTATATTATTTAATGCTTATTACATTGGGTGTGATCATATTCAGGTATTTGACCGAACATCTGGGAGTTTTAAAATCTAAAATTACTGCAACAGCAGACAATTTTATTAATTGGTTGGCTAAAAGTTTCTGGTCGCCGATAGTGGCACCGTTACCTATAATATTATGTTTATGGTTTATGCAGCGTTGGGGGGTTGATACGCCTGATAAATCTCTTGTTCCTCAGTGGCCTGTGTATTTCTTATATCTTGGTTTTTATTTAATAGGTTGGCTGCTTCACCGACAAAAGGAGCTGTTAAATACCCTAAGTAACATTACAGTTAACAAAGTCATTTTGTGTATTTTGGCGATTGCATCTTGCATCATGTTAGCTAAGTACGAAGGCAAACCTTACCACCAACATTATCAAGAATTTAAAATGCTGTTTATGTATACGTATGGATTGATGATGTGGCTACTAGCGACTTTGACAATCGGCGTTTGTAGAAAGCTTTTTAAGAAATCAAGCCCAAGTATAAGCTATTTGGCCGATGCTTCTTACTGGATCTATCTTGTTCACTTACCAATAGTTATTTGGCTACAAATTGCGGTAGCTGAGTTAGCCATGCACTGGTTATTCAAGCTTATAGCTATTTGTATGTTAACTACATTAATTTCGTTATTTGCCTATCACCTATTTGTAAGGAATACCTTTATCGGCAAAACCCTCAACGGTAAAAAAGTTAGGAAACTGTCAAACTCTGACTCAAGCTCGACAAGTCTTTCGACTCCTTAAAAGCAAAAAACCGAGCTTATTTTTCGGTTTCAGACCTCTGACAAACCCCATCAATTTTGATAGGGTTTGTTTATTTTAAGCAGCCGTAGGCAGCGATCGCGATATTTCCGATATGTATCCTGTTTGAACAGATGGCCTTAATTTACTGGTAAGAAGACGTAAATTGAAGCTGATTGGCTCTTCGATTAACAATATAAAACGTAAAGAAGGCAGTAATATGTCTATTTTCTTGATGTTTTGTGCAGTTGCCGCTCATATGCACCTCTGTATTTTTAGTTAGTTTATCTAACTAAGAGGCGTCTAGGAAATTAGTGTCGATTCAGAACTTATTAGCTATAACTCCTCAAAAAGGTGAAGTAAATTAAAAACTACTATATCCAATTTTAGTTTTACAACCATTTGCTTAAATTACTTATTGCGTTTCTCTTATAATATCGATAATACGATTGTGGACAATTTGTGAAAGGATTAACGTATCTTCTCCGGTAGTATTCACAAATTGAATCACAACCGTATCAATATCGTTGTAGTACCGAGCGCGGCTCCAGTATCCAAGAACCCATCCATCATGTTGAAATTCATACAAGGATTTATAAATAGCGGCCTCTTCGTGAGTAAATAATGAGCCATCATTGAGAGCTCTCAAGAACTGACCAACATCTTCAGCTGTTGCTACCATGCCTTGATCGAGATGTTTGAAGTCATCGGAATATCCAACAAAGTAACCGCTCATTAATTTGCCTTGGTCGACTTCACTTACCGACATAAAGGTATTTGCAATCCCCAGCGGAGCTAACATTTCTTCTTTAATAAATCGTCCATAATCATAACCGAGTACTCTCGTCATTATTTTCTGGAGTAAGTAATAATTGGTATTTGAATAACGGTACTCAGAATCGGGTTCGAAATCAGCTGGTTGATCAAGAACTAAATCCAACATATCTAAAGAAGACTCCCCCCAATTAAAACCTTCATGGTCGGTAAAATTCGGAATACCACTCCTATGTTGAATCAACATACGCAGCGTAATTCTGTCGGAATATTGAATACGCTCACTAAGATCTGGAAGATAAAAAGCAAGAGTCTGTTCTAATGATAACTGACCTCTAGTGACAAGCTTAACAGCTGCGGAGGCATCATAGAGCTTAGCAATACTTGCAATCTTGAATAGTGCCTGCGGATAAGCTTTAGTTTTCTCATCTCTATTGTGAAAACCCTCGGCATAAAATTCAGGGTCTTTATCTTTCTGAGCTACGTAAACTATGATGCCATCTAACCTTTCATTTACAGCATTAGTCAATTCTTGTTCAATTGTTTTTGGTATTGGTTTTAAGTAATAAAGACCAAACTCCCATGGGGCGAATAAATAGATACTTGAAATAGTCACAAGCACAGTGGCCATGCGCAGTATTGTTTTGGTATGTGTTTTTTTCATTATCATTCTATTCAAAAGTTGTTTATTTAAAAGCCATAAGTTACTAATTATTGGCTTCATATCGGTTGATAATATTGGAAATTACGCCAGATTCGGACATTGCAGGCATTAGTTTATCAAACCGTTTTATTAGTTCTTGAATATATTTTTCTTTGGCTTTTAATGGAGTGAAAGCTACATAAATATTTGCTTTACTCACGCAACCAGCTTCCTTTATCTTATTTGAAAGTCCTAACCTCTTGAGCTCATACATAGTTGTTTGTTTGGTAGACAAAAATGTGTCAAGTCTACCTTTTATAAGCTTAAATGAATTTTGTTCGACGTATCTACTCAAATAAGTTTGGACTTGAAAGTTTTCGATGTTTCTGGCCATAAACTCATTAAGCTCTTCGATGGAAGCATCTCTTGGTACACCTATACTCATACCGTTTAAACTTAATGATCCATCAAAACTCCATTGTTTGCTTTTAAGAGTAAAAAAACACATTTGTTGGGTACCAATAGCATTAAGCGGATACTTTAAGTTTGGAGCCTCAGCTTTTGCTGGTGACAAAAGCGCATCATACTTTCCTTGTTCAACAAATTTGATGGCTCTTGACCAGGGAAAGTAATCTACCTCTAGCTTATATAAATTTGAAGGATAGATACTTCTAATTATTTCGTTAACGTATCCAGGATTTAAAGTATCGATACATAATTGAGGGCACCAATCAATTGCAGCAATTTTGATCGTACGATTACTATTATTTACTGCCTTAGCTTGGGTTTGAGAAAACAGATACAGTACAATTATTAGAATTACTCTATGGCTAAACTTCGACAGCATCCAATTCTCCTTTGGACTCTCAAATGATAGATGGTTGTTAAATAGATCCATTTAGTGCGGTATTAGGTGTACTTTGTGGAAAGATGTCTAGAGCTGATAACATTAATGACATAGTTAAGACTTCACATCATATAAAACTGGCATTTTGCCTTTCCATTCGTCCCACAAATTATCTTCAAACCCTAGTCGAGACATTAAATTTGCAACATTGATTCGACTAGATTGACCTGGGGAAAAAACAGCGTTTCGAACTGGAGAGGGCACTGTTTCATATGTAGTCACAGTGGATTCATCGATTAAGGTATCAGGGCGAACAATTACCCATTCCAAAGATGAGGAACTTGCCATTGCCTGATTAACTAAAGTCTCTACGGCTATTTCATTGTCCAAGTGAGGTGGTATCAAGCGGCGTATGATGCCAATCGCTAACGATTGAGATAATGGAGTTTTTTCGGCGATCAGTTTATTTCGACAACCCGTCGAGGCCATTAATATCATCCTGATAGGCTTTAGAGGATTTATTACCGTAATCGCATCGCAGATATTGCTAATAGTATTACTCACTAATCTGAGAGGCTCCCCCCAAATACCTTTAATTGATATATGGTGCCCTAAAGTACAATAAACGATTGAATGTTCGCGTATTAAATCCACAAATTCAGTCTCGCTCATCAGAGACACATCTTTAATGGTTAACGTAAACGTCGAATCATTTACCCAACCTTCCTTCAGCCAAGCATCACTTCTAGCTACGGCTGTTACACTAATTCCGGATTCAAGCAGCTGCTCAACTAATAGACGTCCTGTCTTGCCGCTAGCACCAAATATAACAGCCTTCTTCTGTTCATTCATAATTTAACTAATCCTTTATTACTCAAAGGCTACACTATGTGTTCTAATCCTGATGTACTTTCAAAATTTGATTTTTTCTCTAGCTCATGGATGCGTTTACACGGCGAATTTGCATAGTTTCAAGGTTTAAATATTCATTTCCATTAAAAACTTATTGCCATCTTTAAGAGTAACTTTAAAGCCATGTTTTTCATAAAGCTGAATTAAGTGTTCCTCACAACGGAGGTGTAATATTGACAGTTTTAAGGCTTTTGCTTCTGTAATTGCGAACTCAATCAAAGCATTTGAAATCCCTAACCCTCTGTACTCATTTGGAACGTAGATACCGTCTATCCAATTTTTATAAGCTGAGAAATTAGGTAAACTAGCAAAACTTATTTCGCCAGCACCAACTGGCTTACCATTAATATGCGCTACAAAACCAATTCGCTCGTCGAACTTGGTAAGTTCATCAATAGTATCTAATATCGTCACATTAGAGGTTCTAGAGTCCCACTCCTGATAATACCAATGAGCAACTGTTTTTATGTCATCTGGACAATCTTTTATCCTAGAGAACACAATTTCTTCCATACGAACCATAGCTGTTAACTTATCTTTGAAAATTATGACTTGTAAAAACCTTACAGGGCATTCTGCATCAAAGAGCCATATGCAGAATAGGAAATGGTTTTCCCATATCATCCTGTGGCGAACGCGATTTAACTTTGAATCCCATATGCTCGTAAAAACCCACCGCTTGAGTGTTTTGCTCATTTACATCAACTTTGTTCGCATTTAGTTTTTCTATTGCATATTTAAGCAGCAATGTTCCTAATCCATGCCCTCTTGCCTCGTTTAAAATAAATAACATTTCGATCTTGGAGTTATGGACTCCCACAAAGCCAAGAATTGAGCCACTTTCACTTTTTACACATCGTAATGAAACAGTTGGAAAGGCTTGTTCAATAATAATGGGCTTAAAAAACTCAATATCTTCGTCTGAAATAAAGTCATGTGTTGCACGGACAGAATTCTCCCAAACATCAAGCATTTCAGGGTAATACTCAGATAGTACTTTTTCTACAATCATTGCGGTTTCTCTAATTTTTTAAAATCGTTATATATACTCAAACGGGGTTCAACTTGCCGACGCAATCTACATTAGCTAGCAGCCTATATCCAAACATCATTCTCGGCGGTTAAAACCCCGCCCACCTCTCCAGTATTTACAACACCTCTTGGCTCAATGAGCAAAACTTTACATTCTTGTTTAGCCGAAGGTTTATGCTCAATGCCTCTCGGGACAACAAACATTTCACCCTCACAAAGGTGAATCTCCTCTTCTCTTAACAAGATAGACATTTCCCCCTCAACAACAAGAAAAACCTCATCGGTATCATCATGTTTGTGCCAAGTAAAATCATCTTTGAATTTAGCTAACTTAAATTGATAGTTGTTCATCTCAGCAATCACTTTGGGCGACCAATATTCGCTGAAAGTTGAAAATTTTTCTTTTAAATTTATCTTGTCTTTCAAATCAAAATCTCTCTCGATTATTTTGCAAAACTAAACGTTCAAGCTGCCTTTTTCTATGTTTGAACGCTATGTGTCTTGTTGGCTACAGACCCGATACAATTATCATTTCTTTAGCAACTAAGGCAGCAGAGGGCAAAAACATAGTGGACACAATACGTTCATCTATTACCACAGAGTGCTTGTCTTCCAATGAGCCCTTGTTTAACGCAATTGCCCCATTTTTGTTTAGCTGAGTTTCAATTAAAAAAGGCAGTAAGGTTCCTTGTTTTGCCCATGATTTAGACGTTTCTGTAGAGTTGGGAAAGCCTGCAATCTTTTTTCCTTTCACCATAAACTCTCCGTTAGACAGTGTAACGTTGGTAATTCCAGCAGAGCCGTGCCCACCTACGCCAATAACTCCACCTGACTCATAGACCTTTCTTATTATCGAATGAATGCTTTTATTGTCAGCAACATCAAACATGACGCCATATCCGCCGCCGATAAAAACGCCCCAATACTCATCAGGGTTTACATCTTTTGGCTCTAATGTTGCTGTCGCTTTGTCTAGAAACCCTTCGTACTTTATTGTGTAACTGCTAATTCCTAGCGGATCCATCATAAACTCAACTTTTCCACCCTTAGGTGATACAAAGTCGACGTCAAACCCATGGCTAACGAAAATGTGGTAAGGTGGAGCAAATTCCCATAAATTGTTTCTTGCTTCGTGCTTTTCGGGGTCTCCCATATCTAGCATGTTAGAGGCAACTATTAAGATTTTTTTTCTAGGCTCTGCTATTGCATGAGTTGTTAGCAACAACAAAGTTAGCATGATCGTAATTAATGTTTTCATGTTTTCCCTTTTATAAATGACTTTTGAGAGTATCTTGTGACAATTATTGACTTAGAGTCTTAAGGCTACCTCGCCCTTACAATAAATAAATTGACTACGTTCAGCACTGATGCTCGATATCAATAAAAACACTAAAATCAATAGTCACATGTCTCAATGTTCAATAAGTTAAAAAATCGATTGAAGGTTAGATGGGTGACAAAATTAAATCGTGACTAATAAGTGATTTATTATGATTTAATGTGACTAAAGTACACATGTATGTTAATTTTCAATTACTTATCTATTATTTTTTTTCTATATGCGTTGGCAAATTAATCAATTTATTTTTTGTGACGAAAAGCAAACTTTGGTATCGGAAGGTTATTCTCACCAGCTAGAACCTATGATGGTAGAGTTGCTAGCTTACTTTTGTCAGCACCCAAACGAAATTATTAGTAAAGACCGGCTCATAGAAAACGTTTGGCAAGGACGTATTGTTTCCGATAACGCAGTTACTAGAATTATCACAAAGCTCAGAAAAGTACTTCACGATGATGCAAGAAAACCTAACTTCATAGCTACTTTTCCTAAGAAAGGTTATAAGTTTATCGCCAACATTAGACTTATTAATGAAAACAAAGACAAACAGCCTTCGGTAGATTTAGATAGTGAATCAAGAAAGCATTTAACCAAACGGCCAATATTATTACTAGCAACATTATTGTTAATTGCCGGACCTATATTTTGGCTGCTAAATAAAGAACAAGAACTTAGTTTAGAGTCAGTAGGAAATAGAGAGATTAAAATGTCAGGTTCAACTGTACTTACCACGGATGCGGGTAATGAAGTTCAACCCTCGATCTCTCCAGATGGATCGAGAATTAGCTATACGTCTATCACACCGGATAGTAAAACTAACCTTGTTATAAAAAGTTTAAATAGCTATAAGAAAGTATATGTTCAACATAGTGCTGATGAAAATGTTGGACCAGCAAGCTGGAGCCCTGACGGTAAACAAATCGTTTACTTAGTAGCTAATGCCAAAGCTTGCCAATATTACACTCGAAAAATTAATGGCCTGAAATTAGGCGAACCCGAATTGATTTATAACTGTAAAACGGGGAGTTACGGAAGTATCTCATTCACACATAGTAATAATAAAGTTGTGTTTTCAGAAAACAATGGGGTGGGTACCCCCTATGAATTATTTGAGTTAGATCTTATAAACAAAACCAAAACACGATTAAATCAACCAAATATTAACTTTTCAAGCAATCGTCAATTTGATCTCCACCCTATAGAAGATAAACTACTCATTTCATCATCTGATGAGCAGCAATGGGTAGGTTTTTATTCTCTTGATTTAGAAAGTGAAAAACTTCATTTGCTCTTCAAACAAAATGCTTACATATGTTGTGGAATTTGGTCTCATCGAGGAGACAGAGTAGTCCTTATGGACGGCTTTCCATCATATCAATTAGCAAGCTATGACTTATCAGGTAAAGACAAAAAAATCATTTTCTCCGCCAGCGAACAGATAGTTAGACCATACAGACATCCTAACGGTAAGGACTATGTATATGTTGCAGGTAGGCATAATAAAGATCTTAAATTTGTAGATCTAATTAGCGGAAAAAGCGAAGTTATTGCTGATTCTAGCGTTAGTGATAGGCTACCAGTATTTTCTCCAAACGGTAAAAAGATAGCTTATATAAGTGAAGCAACAGGTAGCGAGCAAATATGGCTGTATGACATGGTGAAAAAACAACGCAAGAAGCTCACTAGTTTTGATAGTCATAATCACTATTTTGATTTAAAGTTTTCACATGATGGCCAAGCCCTCATAGCTTTGAATATCAATAGTATTTATTATGTTAGCTTAGCTAACTTTAAGATCACTAAGCTACCCTTGCCTGAACAGGAAATACGCGCTATTTCATTCAAAACAAACCAAAAAATTAGTTTCAGCGTGAAAAGTCAAGACAAATGGCAAGTTCATGTTTATGACTTAAATAGTAAGTCGTTGCAAGTTGAAGCCCTTGATTGGAAATATGTTCTGCATTCAAGGAATTCTGATAACACTATCTGGATAGATCAAAATAATGCGGTCAAATCAGGAGTTCAAGGAGCGATAAGTTCAAACTTTCCTTCCGAAGACATTTCTTTAATCACTCACCGTTCATTAAATATTAAGAAGCATGATGAACAATGGTTTTGGTTAGAGTTGGGACGAAATAACACAATAAAAAGATACTCAGAAATAACTCAGAAAATAGACACAATTGTAGAAACAACACCAGGCCAATTACCATCTAGATTTGATATTTCCGAAATGTCTTTAATATTTGCTTATACAAAACATCGAAATTTCGATGTTTTCTCTAGTAATTAAATATATGGAGCATACGAATTCGACTTGAGCTAGAAGATAAAATTCGTGATTTAGGATATTTTAATTTAGCTATAGACTGTAAACTGAGAGGGTGTGATTTAGGAAAATCAAAAGTATCTGGTGTCTCTTATGGTCAGTCTGTCTCCCCTAGAGCACATATAATCGAACAAAAGACCAATACGCCTGTACAGTTTGAAATCACTAAGGAACGAGGGAATCAATTCAGCGATGGATACACAAGGCAAAATTAAAACCTAATGACTTTATTTTTAAGTCAAGAATTCATAACTCAGACCATATAACAACTCGGCAATATAATCGTATTTTCGGTGGTTGGAATCAAAAGTTAGGATTTGACTACTTGCCTTACAGCACCCACTCGATGAGAAGAAATATAATTTACTTAATATACTTAATTTACCAGAAAACAAAGAATCTAAGAGTTTCTCAGTGCTTCTTGGCCATAAAAAATTAGAAGTAAAGTGCGGTACTTAGGTATTGAAGTGGATGATGCTTTGGAAATTTCAGAGTCTATCGAAGTTTAAAGTTATTGAGGCAGATATTTGTTACGAACAAGTAGATACCCCCAGGCATGCTTGGGGTACTTACTGGTTATGCTTCTTCGAAGCAGTAGCGACAGCATAGTGCCTCCGTTAATTCATCCTTGTATAAATACGGGGTATTCTTCTCCTTTAGCAGTCTTGCACTTAATTGGCTTGCTAAACAACGTGTTGCGGATATTCTTTCATTAAAAAAAACCTGTCATGATCTAAAGTTAACCCTGGAATTCTACCCATTACCTTAAACCCAAGCTTTTTGTAAAAATCGGGGGCTTGTATTGACAAGGTGTCTACTTGCGCCGCAATACACCCCCTTTTATGCGCTTCTCTTTCAGCTAGCTCCATCACTTTGCGACCTAAGCCTTGATTCCGTAATGAGTTATCAGCCCAAACAGCTGTAATTAAGAAGTGTTTATAAATAGTTTGCCCCGTTACGCCAGCAATAATCGCATATTGCTCATTGCGCAAGATAACTGACAAAGGCTCGGGCTCTTCCGAGCCTAAAGATGCTCGATTGCAGTCTCGAACACCTGATACAAGTGTTTCAAATACTTCAGTATTCTCTTGATTAAAAATTTCGACTTTCACGGATTCACTCTTCTAGTTTTATAGACATAATGACTCCTCACGAGGCTCGTCTCCATTAACGTGGGTAAACTTAAAAAGCCTGAGCCATAATTAGTTTGCTAAATAATTAAAATCGAAGGCTAGCACTAATAACGGGAGTAAATTCCTATAAATTGTTTATTGCTTCGAAAATAGTCCCCTAAATCGACAACGTCCGAAGCAATGATAAGTACTCTCTTAAGTCTCTGCGTAAGACGTCATTGACATCAATCAGACGCCAATCAATATAGTTTCATAATTATTCTTTTTTAAATGTGAGTGCTTTTTGTCTAAAGCTTTGGATAAATGTTTTAAATGAATTAAAATTTTTATATTCAACAAGTTTCAAAATCAAAAATGCAGTCGGTCAGTTTTAGTGAAACTAAGTTTTTACTGACTCAATGACATTATTTACCAGAGTACCTCTTTGAATAGTTGAGTTGTCAAATTTGACGCCATTTATCATTACGTTTTTAAACTTTAAAGGCAGGCCGACAGATCTATAGAATGACGGAGTGTCTTGCAGATGAAAGTGCAAATGAGGTTCTGTCGTACTACCTGAGAAGCCACACTTACCGATAAATTGCCCCGTCTTTACCTTGTCGCCAACCTTTAACGGTATTGAACCTTTAATTAAATGCGCATAAAAGCCATATTCGCCTTCTTCGTGCTTAATTATTACGTGATTACCAGCCGCTTGTCTTGACATAGCGTTTATGAAGAACCAGCCAACAAAAGGTGAATCTTTTATTCCGTCAACAACTTTAATTACTTCACCATCAGCCGCTGAAAGGATTTTTTTGTCGTAACATTTGTAATCACGCAAATGAAAGCCATCGTCTTTATGTCTTTTACAGGTATTGTCCGCAATAACAAAATCGTATGCGTATCGTTGATTGAGCACATTCCAAGAATGAGATGTCTCAGGGGTGTCACCTCCATGATAAATTAACCATTCACCGTTAAATGGCAAACGGTAATGAGCTTTTACCTGATAGTTCCTAATGTCTTCTTCATGTCCTTTAATTCGATAACTGACGCCAATCATGCCAAAAGTCAATCTTAATTGCTGAGCAAAAAGAAATGGATTAAGTAGCGACAGAAAATTGGAGTGCACAAAGATAACAGTTTTCAAAACAGTACCTAGTTTCCCTTGAATGCCTGGCGTAGGCCAAGAATGAGAGGGATGTTTATTCGGTTGTTTTTTACTGTTTTGTTCTCGACGCTTAAATGTTAAAACAGCCAGAAAATAACAGCCAAAATAAAGTCCCCAGTTGTAACTGCTTTGCCAGTCAAATGACGTAAGCTGAGTTATGGTTAATTTAATTAATGTCGCAACAACCATTGCTAAAAGCAGCGGATATAACCATTGGAAGCTACTAGTCGACTCTTCGGAGTATTGGTTATTAGACATTTAATTTATCGCTTTGATTGAACATTAAGCGACATTCTAGCAATTTTCGAAGGTTAATAAGTTAGAATTCTTTTGGTATCATAATATGATACTAGTTTAAGCTACTTTTGATACTAAACATGCAAGAATATAAAGATAACACTCCTACGTTGAATTTATCCATTCAGAACGGATTAGCATTAATTAAGAATGAACTGAAAGCCAGGGGAATAAAATATTCAGAGTTAGCGGAATTGATGGATACCTCAGAGGTAACAGTCAAGCGTATGCTGAATAACGCAAATATTTCATTGTCTCGTATGATGTTTCTGAGCGAACTATTAAGTTTAGACTTAGCAGAGTTGCTAGCTCCAAAGGGTAGAACCAAACCGACACAGAGTTTTTTTACAGAAGAACAAGATAACGCTTTTTTTGATGAGCCAAAGCTTTGGTCATATTTTGTAGAGCTTTTTTATAATAGTAAATCACCTCAAGAAATTGAAAAAGAATATGCATTAACTGCACTTTCTACCTATCGGTACTTAAGAAAGCTTGAAAGCCTTGAACTCATTCAACTTAACCCTAAGAATAAAGTCAAAGTATTGGTCAAGACGCCGATTGGATTTAACAAAAAAAGTAAGGTTATTAAGCGGCATATTAGCCACATGATGGAAGTCAGTTACAAAGCAATTATGGTTGATGACGAGGAAGACAAAGATTATTTTCTAAGAGTTAAACCTATGCGCCTAACGCAACCTGTTTACCTTAAATTACTCGACGAATTAAAAGCCGTAATGGACAAATATGCGGAGGTGTCAGAAGTGGCTTTTGCAAACTCGAATGAAGCAAAGGATTATCAGGTCGTTTTTACTGGACATCGTCTAATTGTTGAGGATTATGAGACTGAAAGTTTATAGGACAGTAAGGTTAATATTTACGCCAATGGTATTCGTTAAGCATTTACGTTAACTAATAATCGGGCAAATGCATTAGCTGAACGCCCAACTTGTAGAATGCTCTTAATATTGCCAAATAATAATTACAGTCTATTATTCGCTCAAAACAGTAGGTCAGGTTTTTGATCTTTAACTTGATTTTGCATAGCAATGCGCTGCCACCATCCTCTATTGGCACGTTTGCGACTGTCAGACTTGATTGAGTTCTGTTAATTGAACATGGCAGATAAAGTTAATACTTGATCAGCTTATTTAACTCTCTTGGCCCCTTCGTTTCTTCTGACGAACTGGCAGAAGCTATTGAAGAACAAAACGAGCGACTACGAAAAGAGTAGTCTGAGCTAGTACAAGTAATTGCCTTTAAAATTCTTGTTAGTTGCTCATTGCTAGCTGCTTTGCATCATTAACCATAATTCTGCTTCGTCATCAGTTATTTTCTTAGCGTTAAATTGTGTAGATATTAATTTTACAAAGTTGTTCCAATCAGCTTTTAACATATGATCTTTTTGAGGTTCTGCTTTACCGCTCTTAAACATTAAGAACAGTTTTTTGATTGAATCAGGTAGCGCATCAACTGAAGCATATACCGAGTCTAACTCAATATGAGAAGCAGGAAAGGTTAAGATATTACTTTCTTCTTTCTCGTTAAAAACTTTATCCATTGCCTCTGCTTTTCGAACTGTGTCGACTTCATTGTAGTGGAGGTTAGCAATTTCTAGACTATCGCCTAAGACATTCGCTGCTACATCTATTCCTGATTTTTTTGCTAGTCTAGTACCAAATGTTGCTCTTAGTGAGTACATTCTTCCATTAACAGGCAAATTGAAGAACGCTTTTACCTGCTTCCAAAGCTCTTTATATGCATAATCACTTGTATGTTTGTCCATATACTTTGTTGACGGAAACATGTGCCCTTTAGCATTGCGAGGTATATCTTCAATATGCTCAATGACTTTTTGTTTTACAAAATCATGCTTAATTTCAACAGTCCTTGAGCCTACTTCTCGAGTTTTACAAATTTCAGACGGGATATACATAAATAATCTTCCATCATCTTTAACTTGAAAGTTATCTATGTAGTTCTTATAAACCTCTGAATTTCTTGCGCCTGTTACGGCCATTATAGCGATAATTAGCTTTCCGTAAGCTGCACTTTTGGTGCTTTCATCGAAGAGAAACGTCATTAAATTATCATAATCTAAACTGTAGGTTTGTGCTTCACCAGGCTTGATTTTTTTCTTTGGAAATAGAGAAGCAAAGTTTGCCATAGGATTGCTGTGTATGTATGCCTTCTTTTCACAAATATTAAACATGGCATTTATCATCATGAAATATTTGCGCATGGTATCTACAGCTACCTGTTTAGGCTTGTAGTCAGGATTATTTTTGAATCCTTCCTCATTTTCTTGCAAATATCGCTCGGTCCAATGCTTCTTAAATTCAGCAGGCCATTCTTTAGAAACTTCATGTAGCTCTCTGTCAAGCCAAGGTTCAAATTGACTTAAAATAGCTTTAATGACAGGTTTTTCTACTGGACTTATTTTATTGCGCTGTGTCGGTATAGTTAGTCGATCCTGTTCATACTTGCCAGATTCTAGGTACTCTCTAATAGTCAGCTGGCCCTCGTCTCTAGCTATTTTTACTGCTTTTTGGTGGCTGGAAACAACTTCTCTAAATCGTTCTTTCGCTGTAGCCAAGTTGGCTTCATCCTGCTTATAGTAGTTGTTAGCTTTGACTATCCATTGCCCAAGTGCTTTTCCATTTCCCCGCTTTTCATTACCTCTTTTTGCTATTGATGGGTAAAACGTTTTAGTGTTTTTACCGATCCGCAGAATTAGTCGACCTCCATCATTTTGCGATGAAAAGGTCGTATCGACTATATCTACCGGACCATTAGAGCAATAAGGTAACTTTCTGATTATTAGATCTGTCAGCATTATTTTTCTGGGGGCTGGTGACCTAGCGTCTCGGTTGTCTATTTCCGTTTCATATCCAGCAAAATAACCGACATCATAGTCTTCTTTTTTAACTCTGCCTTGAACGTCTTTTTTAACGACTAATCTGCCTTTACTTTTGCCCATAAAACACACAACACCAAAAAACACTATTTTTTGAATTGTAGTGCAAATGAGTGGTGCATTTCAATTATTTGGTGGTGCTTTAAATGGTGCAATACATGTATTTGTATAATATTTGTACTGACTAATAAAATGAGCAAAAAAGACAGGGTCTATTCGAAAGCCTTTATATATATTGGTGTGTGAAGGTGTCGCGTTGTGCGGGATATTAATTGGTATAAATAATTAAAAAACTCAACAAGTCCTTAGGAGGCGGAGGATTTATCCAGTTAATCGAGCGGAACACTTAGAAATTAGTCATCACCCCGATATTAACGATATTATTAAATTAATCAAAGGCTAATGTTTATACTTTGAATTCACGCGTACTGATGAAAACAATTGGCTTCTGTGAACTTTGATTTTGATCAAAGAAGTGCGTTGTTTAACTGTTCTGTAATTGTAAACAAGTATGATGGCTGATTTAATGCGCAGCATAAATTATCTGATTTAGTCGGTGTAGTAGATAACTTCTTAGGTAAGTAGGTGAAGTTAGAGGGACTAGTTTAGAACGGTGGTAGCTTTTTGCTTTGCTACTGCCCAATCAAACTGCTTAACATAGGGATACTTTCCGCTTTCAGAATTATTTCCACTAATATTTGCTAGTTATAAGGTGAATTTGGGGTCGATGAAAGGAGTACCTTGTTTTAATGTCACGACTTAGTTCATGAGTATTAAAACTAAGTAAAAACTGATGACAAAAGAAGTATTAACATTCACCAGTATTGAGCAATACCAAGACCATATTTATGATGTAGACATGAGCGCCTACCAAATATCTTCAGGCGGATTCTTCAACCTTCATAAAAATTTTTTCATGCCCAACGTAACAATTGGCTATCGAATAGTTGATAGTGAAGTAATCCACCAGGCGCATATGCCATCGAATCAGTTCTATGTCATTTTACCTTTTAACCACTGCCAAGTGACGTTTGATGGTATAACACACACTAAAGACAGATTTTTGTTCATCGGTCCGGGTGAGCATAGTTTCAGTAATTTCCCTAAGCACACCGAAAATTTATATATTACGTTTGCTGCAGAAGCGCTGCGTAATTATTTTGATGCGGAAGAAATCGAGCTATTAATGAAACTAATGCCGGCAATTAGAGAAGGGAAAGTAGAGCTAGATAACTTGGCGCTATTTCGTGAAGTGGCATTTAGTATTTTTCATCGCCTATTTACTGCAGAGCATACACCAAACTACGCAGAGCTAATCGATACCGAGCAAACCTTATTCAGTGCATTACGTTCTTTGGTGGCTCCAGCAACCGCTAAACTCGGCCATAAAATAGTGTTGCCGACGCGTAAAACCGTTGTGGTTAGAGCGATAGAGTACTTGGAACAAGGTAATATTATTAGCGTAAATGTACCTGAATTGGCTGATGCCTGCTTTTGTTCCGTGAGAACACTTGAGTATGCATTCAATAGTATTTTGGGAAAATCGCCAAACCAATTCTTAAAACTCAGAAAGTTTCATATTGTGCGTCGACATATACTTGATCACAACATCAGAAATGCTAGTGAAGTACTTCGTCTATTTTCTATCTCCAACCATGGTCGATTTGCCAGTGAGTATCGCCAAATTTTTGGGGAAACACCTTTTAAAACGTTATCAACTAAGTAGTACGACTCTGTGTTAAAAACATGCAGTACAAATTGCGCAATTGTAACTGCAATTTATACACATCGCGCAATTTTTCTCTATTACTCATCAACAAAAGTTCTTTAAGCTCATATAGTTGTGTAACAAAATGTTGAATTTCGAACGCTGTAGTATGGAAACGATTAATGACTTAAGTAGCGCTTATCAAGATATGTTTGATAATGCATCTGATGCAATGTTGCTTATCAAGAACCAAAAGTTTATCTCTTGCAATCTTGCTGCACTAAATATGCTCAAAGCACGGTCGCGCAATCAGCTCAATGAAGTTTGCCCAACAGATATATCACCAAAGCTTCAATCTGGCGGTATAAGTTCGAAAGAGAAAGCGCAGCAGATGTTCGAGTTTGCAGCTGAGAAAGGCAGTCATAAGTTTGAGTGGGTCCATAGAGACTTTAACGGCGTTGATTTTCCTGTTGAAGTATCGTTAACCGAAATATATCTGCGTGGAGACAGCTTTATCCATGTTGTATTACGTGATCTCGATGAACAGTACCACCGCATAAGTAATGTAGAGATAGGTGAGCTGGTTTACCAAAACACTAATGATGCAGTGATGATTGCTAATGCGTCAAATACAATAGTTGATGTCAACACAGCTTTTGAGATGATTACTGGTTATTCTCGCTTGGAAGCTATCGGTCAGCAAACGGGGTTCATGAAATCAGGTGTACATGGAAAAAACTTCTATAAGAACATGTGGTCAGAAATCGGTGATAAAGGCTATTGGTGTGGTGAAATATGGGACATGACCAAGGACGGCAAGGTTTACCCCAAACAAGTAAAAATTCACGCAATAAAAGGCTTCGCTAATCAGATTGTTAATTATGTCGCGATTTTTTCCGACTCGTCAGACAAAGTAAAGCACCAACAAGAACTCGAACGCCTAGCTTTTTATGATGCGCTGACTGGCCTGCCCAATAGAAGTCTGCTTTTGAAAAAACTGAACTACATGGTTGATAGCCCTTTCAGCGGAAATGATTCGTTTCATATCGCCTTTGTAGATATCGATAAGTTTAAAATTATTAACGACACTAAAGGGCATACATTTGGTGATGCTATTTTGACCAAGGTGTCTGAAGCGCTCGCAGATTCTCTGGCAGCAAATGGTATCTGCGGGCGTATGAGTGGTGACGAGTTTCTAATTATATTTAACCGCAACGTCGGTAAGAGTGAGGTTCAAGCTATTGTTAACAACGTGCTCTCTCGTTTTGAACAACCTTTAGAGATTGAAAATATTGAATATTATGTTTCTTTGAGCGTTGGTTTAAATCAATTTGACTCAACAATTCAAAATGTTAAAGAGCTTATTGCTGGAGCTGATGTTGCTATGTACCAAGCAAAACAAAGAGCAGGTAATAATTGTGCGTGGTACAACACGGCAATAGGTAAAGAGTTTAATGAAACACACGAGCTTGAGCTGGATTTAATTAAGGCGATACAAGCGAAGGAGTTTTACCCGAATTTTCAGCCGATTATTGAGCTTTCAACTGGTAAAATTGTTGGTTGCGAGTCTTTAGCAAGGTGGCAGCGAAATCAAACAGAACAAGTTTCCCCAGCGAAGTTTATACCTGTTGCTGAGAAATTAAGCCGCTTTAATGAATTATCCTCTACTTTGTTGCTAAAAAGTTGTCAATTTATGGCTCAAGGCATAACTACAAAAGGTATGTTGTTGTCTGTTAATGTCGCAGCCAATGAAATCGCGGATGAGAACTTTTTTAACTGCTTCATAGAAACAATAAACTTATCAGGCTTTGCACTTAATCAAGTACAAATAGAAATAACGGAAACTAGCCTAATTGAGAATTTTGAATGTGCGAAGATTAATATTGAAAAGTTAAAACGCTCAGGGGTACGTATTGCTTTAGATGATTTTGGAGCCGGTTTTTCGTCGCTGACTTATTTAAATAAACTGGCCTTGAATACAATTAAATTAGATAAATCGTTAACGCATAATTTAGATAATGAAAAGAATCGTATAATTGTGCACTCTATCATCGATATGGCGCATAAACTTGATATTACGGTTGTAGCTGAAGGCGTTGAAGAAGTCGAACAGGTCACTTGCTTAAAAGACTTAGCGTGTGATCTTGTGCAAGGTTTCTACTATGCGAAACCTATGAGTGAGAGAGACTTCTCTGAGCTGCCGGGGTATTTAGTTAATTGATGTTACTCTCATCATTCAAAAAGGGAAGGGCAAGTGTGATTGAAAATCAACGCTTGCCATATCAATAGCCTAAAATCGTTCTTTTACCGCTAAATCATCAATTTGAATATTGCCCAGTAAACTCTTGTCTTTTGTCGTTGCAACAGCAGTGTTTTTATAAAGTTTAGTTACCTGAACCTGATAGGGGCTAACGTTGTAGCCCGAATACATTTTACCGCGTTGGGTTTTAAAGTGATTTGAATGCAATAAGGTGAAGCTATCATTAACTTGAACACCTTGGTTGCTGCCAACATTGATGACGATTTCGTTGCCGTCGACCTTTACTATTTTGGCGCGAGTTTGCTCACACATCATGTTTTCGTCTATATCGATAATAGCGTTATCTAACGTACTACTTAGCATTTGCCCATATCGGCTATTCCAAAACGTATTGCTTGTCAGGTCAACGGACTCTCGCTTACCAAACTGCCAAGGTGCTTTATTTTGGTAGTGCTGCTCGGCAAGCATCTCCCCTGTTAGCGCACTATAAACGTAGAATGAAACATTGAACTGCCGGTTAAACTCATCCTCTTGCCAGAATGACCATCCGTTAAGCGAGTCTTGACCAAACGATACGTCATTAATTTCAGTGAATAAAACAAACTGTGCGTCAAATCGCTCACCTAGCTCTTTAGCTAGCATCTTTATTTGCTCTGTATCAAAGCTCTGGTTGTAACGGCTAAAAGCTACTTTGTGTTTATTGGCAAGCTTAGTGTCGATAAATTGACTTGATGCTTTGAGCTTTGATGCTAACTTAGTGACTAGTTGTTTATCTAGCGCATAGATTTGTCCAATGTTTGCCTGTTCACGGTTTAATAATGTAGCGCGTGTTATTAGCATCGACTTTTTATAGTCAGCAGCGAAACACTGTTGTTCTTGAGGGAAAACGTCAGCGCGTATGGTAAGCGTGACTACGCCATCTTCGTATATTTCGTCAGTAATTTCGACCGAATTCACCGTGCCACTAGCACGAACGCTCAACATGTCTTCTGTTAATAAGCCATTGACTACTTGCTGTATGCTATTAACGGACGCTCCGGAAACTAACAAGGCTTTTTTCAAAGCATTTTCCATTGCTAAGACTCTTGCAGCCTCTCTATCGCCCTCAATTATGGTGGCTTTACCTGTAGACTGGTACCACTGACCGTAAGCCGAGGTTACATAAAGTGGAGCTAACAAAATAAAAAGGCACAATTTACGCATAAGATTCATTGTTCAATATAAAGTTTAGTTGAAATAGACCGTTAACATGTTACTGACGAGTTTTAGACAGTTGTTCAGTGTTTTTATCTATAAAAGGGTACTAAGCATGAATTGTGCCTATGTTTTGTGTTAAGACTGATGCAAGGTTACACGCCAACAACAATAGGCGCCTACTAGGTAAACTGACAGGGACTAAATCTGATAGTGAAAGCAAAGAACTTTAGATGGTAGCATTGGCTTAATTCCTGCTTATAAATTTACAAATAAATTGTGATTGGGGTGTTCTCAATGAAAAATTGGCTTTTAGCAGCCAGTATTCCGCTGCTTAGCGCTTGCGCATCGTTTTCTGACAGTGAAGAAGACTTCTACAGCATTACGCATCAACAAAAAAGTGAAATCGATAGTTACGATTTACCAAGACATGCCATTAACGATGTCGTAAAAGGCCTAGCTTACCAAATGTTAGAACATAGCAGTTTTGTTACGCCCAAAACGCCTGTCGCGGTAGCATCGTTCGTCACTTTGGATGACCTAGAATCTACCAACTGGCTGGGTAATCAGCTCTCCGAAAACTTTGTTCATGAGCTGCAACGACACGGTATGGTTGTTGTTGATTACAAAACGACGGGCCATATTAGAGTAACGAAAGATGGTGATTACGTGTTTAGCCGTGATTGGAAAGAGTTACCTGAACGACAAATAATTGACTACGTGGTTACTGGTACCATGATGGAACAAGAAACTGGCATCATCGTAAATGCTCGCATGATAGGTATGCAATCTCGCGTTGTTGTAGCTACTGCACAATCATTTATTCCAAAGTGGGTACTGGGTGATAAAGTGAACCGTGACGAGAATGTCAAAATGAAGGATGGCATGATCATTCGTTCAAGCGAAAACTTGGCTGAAAATGCCCGAGCGGTAAGGATTCAGCAGTAGGTGACATATGAATAGAGCTAGCATTTATACGTTGTTGCTTTTGCTGGGACTGTCTGGGTGTTCTTCTATATATGATAAACATGTAAGCTGGCAACCAGTGAAGCCTGAATCATTTCCGGTAGTTTACGCTATTGGGCATGCTCCTATAAGTTTGCAAAAATCGTCTAATGAAACGCAGCGGATGTTGATGGCAATAAAAGCGTCAAAACTTGCCGCTTATGCGGAACTTGCAGAGCAAGTGTATGGGCAACAAATTGCAAGCAATGTCACAATGGGCGATTTGCTAATAGAAAACCAGCAGCTCAAGGCTTCTGTTCAGGGCATTATTCGTGGTGCAAAGGTTATAAAGAGTTACCCAGTAGGTGACACCTACACCACAGAGCTAAGCGTAGACTTTAAAGATGTCTATGATATTTATATCGCATCGACCCAAAAACAGGAAGTCAAAGACGTAACATACTATTAGAAAGTAGGTGTTTAGTGGTTTTTCCTGTTAAATCAAAGATCAATATAGAAAGGCGCCATATGCGCCTTTTTTATTTATTCTACATGCCATCACACGAGAAACCATAAGGTTTGTACGTTATTTGAACGTTTACACAGAAATTTCAAAAAACTTTCAAAAAGGTGTTGACGCCCGCACAAAAATGTCTAAAATGCGCATCCACTTCTCAGGGAGACCTAAGAAGTCTGTTTTGAACAGTTTAGTGGCTTTATATAGCGGTTAAACGGGTCAGATAACTTAGAAAAATAAATTAAACATTTTTTCAAAAAGTTGTTGACATCAAAACAGGGGTGAGTAGAATACGCATCCGCTCTCAACGACAACCCAACGGGTTAACACAGAGAGTTCCACGAAACACGAATGTGATGTTTCGTTTAAGTCGAAAGACTTAGTTCTTTAACAATTAGTTATCATGCAATTTGTGTGAGCATTCACATGATGTTGATTTTACAAATATAGCTAAGCTTGTCTTAGCAAAAATTAACTCATTGATGTTCATGCATAAAATACTTT
>CANLNK010000003.1 GCA_947492575.1 uncultured Thalassotalea sp. | reverse complement strand
GTCGTTAGCTCAGTTGGTAGAGCAGTTGGCTTTTAACCAATTTGTCGAAGGTTCAAATCCTTCACGACCGACCACTTCCTTAATTATTCCTAAAGTCATTAGTGCAAAAAAAACAAGGCTTTTAACGCTCTTTACCCAAGTAACGTGTCGAAGGTTCAAATCCTTCACGACCGACCACTCTCTTAATTATTCCTAAAGCCATTAGTGTAAAAAAGCAAAAGCTTTTAACGCTCTTTACCCAAGTAACGTGTCGAAGGTTCAAATCCTTCACGACCGACCACTTCCTTAATTATTCCTAAAGTCATTAGTGCAAAAAAAAACAAGGCTTTTAACGCTCTTTACCCAAGTAACGTGTCGAAGGTTTAAACCCTTCACGACCGACCACTCTCTTGATTATTCCTAAAGTCATTAGTGCAAAAAAGCCAAGGCTTTTAACGCTCTTTACTCAAGTAACGTGTCGAAGGTTCAAATCCTTCACGACCGACCACCTCCTTAATTATTCCTAAAGTCATTAGTGCAAAAAAGCCAAAGCTTTTAACGCTCTTTACTCAAGTAACGTGTCGAAGGTTCAAATCCTTCACGACCGACCACTTCCTTAATTATTCCTAAAGTCATTAGTGCAAAAAAGCCAAGGCTTTTAACGCTCTTTACTCAAGTAACGTGTCGAAGGTTAAAATCCTTCATGACCGACCACCTTTTTAGTTTCTCTAATTTACTCCCAATTTGAACCAATCTTTGTGGAATTTAAATAGCGTTTAATGTCTTGGCGCTTTTAGGGTTTAGTCTAAGGTTTCATTCATGACAAATCGGAATCTAAATTTATTTCGTATTACGCTTCTATTAAATGAAAGCCTAAACTTTAGGCTATCATGGGTAAATGACAAACACGTGACGCTAAGTACACATTTGAAGAGTATTCGCGTATAATTCCCGCCGTTTTTAATTAAGTATTTTTAAGTTGTAGAGAACGAAAAATGTCGCAATCAAACCTTGCTGTTGATATAGATTTTCAATTTCCAGCCAAGCCACAGCCATTAAGTGCTGAGCAGAAGGCTATGCATAAAGAAAATATCAAGAAACTGCTGAAAGAAAAAAACGCAGTTCTGGTTGCGCATTATTACTGTGACCCTGAAATTCAGGCGTTAGCGGAAGAAACTGGTGGCTGTGTAGCAGACTCGCTAGAAATGGCCCGATTTGGTAATCAACACCCCGCAGATATACTTATTGTCGCTGGTGTACGTTTTATGGGGGAGACCGCAAAAGTATTAACCCCTGAAAAAACCGTGGTGATGCCAACGTTAGAAGCGACTTGCTCGCTTGATTTAGGTTGTCCTATTGAGCAATTTAATGCTTTTTGTGAGCAACACCCAGATCGCACAGTAGTTGTGTACGCCAATACATCGACGGCAGTAAAAGCGCGTGCAGATTGGATTGTCACGTCTTCTTGTGCTCTTGAGATCGTTGAGCACTTAGATGAACAGGGTGAAAAAATCTTGTGGGGGCCAGATCGTCATTTAGGCAACTACATTCAAAAGCAAACCGGCGCAGATATGTTAATGTGGCAGGGCGCTTGTATTGTTCATGACGAATTTAAAACCAAAGCGCTAATTGACATGAAAAAGTTGCATCCAGATGCAGCGGTTTTAGTTCACCCTGAATCTCCGGCAGAAATTATCGATCTTGCTGATGCCGTCGGTTCAACAAGCCAGTTAATTAAAGCAGCACAGGAAATGCCTAATCAGAAGTTCATTGTGGCGACTGATCGCGGTATTTTCTACAAAATGCAGCAACTTTGTCCTGAAAAAGAATTCTTTGAAGCACCAACAGCCGGTGAAGGGGCTACTTGTCGCAGCTGTGCACACTGTCCGTGGATGGCGATGAACGGCTTGCAGTTAATCGAAGAAGCGTTAATTGACCCAACGGGTAAAGAGGTGTTCGTAGACATGTCGCTTAGAGAAGGCGCGCTTCGTTCAACCAACCGAATGTTGGAATTTTCAGCGTCATTAAAACGTTAGATCCTGTTTTTGCGCTTTGGCTTGCTCTTAAATTAGCCAAGCAGTTCAATTTTGGATAAAACCTTGTAATAAAGCCTTGCGAAAGCAAGGCTTTTTTTCTAACATAGCGCAGCTTTTCAATTACGCTATTTCTTTAGCTATTGTTTATTGAGCGCTTACGGTGAGGTGGCTGAGTGGTTGAAGGCGCACGACTGGAACTCGTGTAAGGGTTTATAGCCCTTCGAGGATTCGAATTCCTCCCTCACCGCCATTAAATTGATGCTCTACTCATTACGTATCAAGCCTGTCTACAGCTCAATCAAACTGAAAATATTCTGAATTTAGTTACTATCTCATTGTTTTGTTAAACGTAACTTTTGGCAAGCTCGTTACTAGCTACATACCGGCTAGTGCTCTAACAATTAACGAATTAGATTAAGTACTTCTTTAAAAGACTCATGCCGACAATCTTTAAGCAATTCGTATAAGCACATTTCAAAGTTTGTTATTTCAACGCCGTCGTTAGCTAAACGGCTAAGGGCGAGTTTAACGTGCTCACCATTGCGAGAAGATATGCAGTCACTGATTACTTGCACTCGGTATCCGAGCTGCTTCAGGCCCATCGTAGTTTGAAAAACACAAATATGAGCCTCTATTCCGCACACTAACCAATTGTCTATATGCTGATATGCATCACACTTCAGTGCTGATACGAAACTAGGTGTTAAGCAAGCGTCAAAGGTGAATTTTTTGATTGGATTAACTGTCGAAAGGTGTCGTGATAGCTCTGTTATTGTACTGCCGAGTTTCTCTGGGTTTTGCTCCAACAAGACGATGGGCAGCTCGAGAGCCTTTGCCCCCATCACGAGTTTTTCACTGCGCTTAATAAAATGCTCGCTGTCATGGACCAGTCTTGCAAGTTTACCTTGAATATCGACTATGATAAGTCCTGTGTTTTCCTGATGTAATCTCGACATACGCTTAGCCTGCTATGTTCTGCTCTATTGATGCGCTTAAAACGTTAGTTTAGACGGCTTAAATTCGTCTAATCGTTTAACTTTTTAGTTTATTCGAACAGTCTTTGTTTTAATGCTGAATGCCTAACGATGCGCTTTTCCGTTGTTTTCGCAACAATCGCGTTGTCCGCCAGTAGATTTATATGCGTTTTGGCGCGTGTAATGCCTGTGTAGAAAAGCTCACGCGATAGAATTGGATTGTCTTCTTCAGGCAACACAAGTGCGACGTTTGCAAATTCGCTGCCTTGAGTTTTATGAATTGTCATGGCGTAGACAGTTTCAAATGTAGGTAATCGTGCAGGTGAAATATAACGATAAACAACCTCGTTATTTTCATCTTTACCTTCGGGAAATACAGCAAGCAGCTTGTTATTAACTTGCCAAATCAGTCCTATATCACCATTGTATAACCCTAAGCTATAATCGTTGGTGGTAATCATAATGGGCTTACCGTGATACAGGCTGTCACGGGTTTTGATTGCGCCAAACTTACGCAATAAAGTTTCCGTTAATTGGTTAACATTCTCCGTACCGCGTTCACCTTTGCGATTAGCACACAATACCCTGAAGTTATCGAATGCAGTAAAAGCTTCACTTATGTTTTTCACTAAAAACATTTGGGAGTAATGCTGTTTTATTTGAGGGGATAACCACTCTATCAACGGGCTGTGCTCATGATAGGTTAATTGATGGTTGTTAGATGCAAGCACAGCTTTTGTTTCGTCAACATCACCAGCAATAACGGCTTTAGCCAACAAACCAATACCGCCTGAACCGTCAAATCGATAGGAAAACGTCAGCAGAGAAAGGTGATCTAAACCTTTCCCTGATGGTTCGAATGCGTATCCGGTAAGCTTATTTAACATAGCAATATTCGGTGGCGAATAGCCAAGTAATCCGCGTGGAGCAATGTCGGCCAAAATAGAGCCTGCTGCAACGGAAGGCAATTGGTCAGCATCACCTAGCACAATTAAGCGCCCATGAGCTGGCATCGCTCTTAGAAGGCGTGCCATAAGCGGTAGGTCGACCATAGATATTTCATCAACGAGCAGCACGTCGAGGTCGAGCGGATTTTCAGCGTCATGTTTAAAGTTGTGCTCATGACGCTTAACGCCGAGCAAACGATGAATCGTCGATGCTTCATTAGGTATAGCATCAATAATTTCATCGCTGAGGTGACACTCTTGTGCCACGCGTTTTAACGAACCTGTTATCGACTCCATTAAGCGCTGAGCGGCTTTACCCGTCGGTGCCGCCATTTTGATGTTCAAAGCTCGGCCACTTAAGGGGGGCTTATTCGGTGATTGCTTACTTAAGGATTGCTCATTAATCTGTTGAGCACTATTGCTTCGTTGATGAATCATTAACAAAGCTAGCAATAGCTTAGTCACCGTTGTGGTTTTACCTGTACCTGGGCCCCCCGCAATAACAGCGAAATCCTTATTAAGTGAGTTCGCAACAGCTACTTTTTGCATATCCAGTTGCGTAGCTGAGCTTTCAGAAGGTTTAGACTCAGGAAAAAGCCTAGACAGCACATCAAAAGCGCTTTCAAGATCGATAACAGAATGCTCTTGCAGTCGAGGTAGTAATGCTTGAGCCACCTCGGTTTCAAACGCCCAATAACGTGACAGGTACAGTCTATTGTGCTCAAACGTCAAAGGGTTACCATCGTTAACGGTGATCGGTAATTTATTTAGAATGCTGACAAGTATTGCCAGCGGTGGAAACTCAAAACCAACCCGAGTATGCGTTTTACCGTCAATGACGACGTCTTGGTCCCACAGTCGTTGTTCTGCTAATGTGCTTAACAACAAGCATGTGTGCCCGTCGTTAAGAGCGCTGCTGAGCGCCATAAAAAGATGAAATGCAATGGCGGCTTCACCGTCACTTAAATTGCTCCCCGTTGAGAATATCAGTGAACTTTGTAACTTCTTCGCTAAGAAAAAATCTATTGGCTGTCTGTCGGATAATGACTCGTTACATTGCTTAAAATTACTGTACATAACTGCCTCTGATTAACTCGTCATTTTACTATTTTCACTATCTTCTTGGGGCTTGCTAGTTAGTGTAACTTGCATGACTTGATTAAGCCTAAGGAGCAAATCGCTATCGATTGCTTTTCGATAGATCCCGGAAGACGTTGAATTTGTCATACCGCGCAAATACAAGTAATAAACACCGCCAAAGTGTACGCTCGGGTCATAATCCTTACGTTTTTGTAATAGGAATCGATGTAGCGCTATGCAATAAATAAGGTACTGCAGATCGTAGTGGTGAGCGGCAATATCTTTAGTGATGTTCGTCTCACTGTAATCGCTAATGTCATCTCCCAGAAAGGTCGACTTGTAGTCTGCGACGTAGTATTTACCTTGATGTTCAAAGACTAAATCGATAAAGCCGTGCATCATACCTTTCAATTGGCGCTTTTCTGGCAATTCGATACTTGCTGAAGAGCCTCTGTGCTCGGCAAGTAATTGGCTTAAAGCCTGGGGATCGACGCCTTCAATAGGGAAATAAAACTCTACTTCGCGCAACGTCTGTTTGTAGCTCAGCGCCGACAGCGAGAATGTGTCCTCTTCGATATTGTCTGCAGTGCCTAGTTCTTCTGTCGTGCTTGATTCTGTTGGCGTTGCCAGAATTCGAGGTAAAGGCGCATGTAATAACGCCGCTAAAAATTTATGCAAGTCTTGTTCGCCATAAGGTGCTGGCAACTCGCCGTAACTAAACAAAGGATGCTTGAACGCGCTAGCATAGTTTGGATTAACAAAATCTAGACGCTCTAGAATGTCGTGTAAAAAGTTACCTGTCTTAGCACCTTTTCTTAACGTAAAGCGAATATCATCTGCTGCAATGCTTTGCGCTTCAACTTCGCTATCTTCATCATCTAAATGCAATTTTACGAGTGGATCTCGCTTAGTGTGAACATTCTTTGTTAGCGAAGAGAATGAACTTAACTGCCAATCGTTCTCAATTGCTTGATTAAACACTGCAGGTGTTGACGTTAATAGACTCGAACTTTCGCTTTCTTCAGGTGTTTGATGTGTCTGAAGTCGTTTGTCGTTATTTTCGAGAGTTTCAATGTCCGCCACTTCGTTAAACGAAATAGCATCTGGCTGGCTATTGGCTAATTCGAGTAACTTAGTGAAAAGTTGTGACTCATCTTCTGCGCCAACGGCTAAGCCTAACGATGATTGATGTGCTTTATCAAACGGTGTTGCACAGATATAACAACGACTGACTGCTCGTGTTACCGCTACGTATAGTAGACGGATAGACTCAGCAAGGCCTTCATCGAACGCTTTTTTAACACCATCATTTGCTTGCCCAAGCTGCCGAACTAATGTGTTGTCGTCATCGTGATAAAGGTGAATATCCTGAGGTTGATTACCAAAGCGGGTTGGATCGCTAAATTTACTCGCGTATGGAATAAAGACGACCGGATATTCTAATCCTTTACTACCGTGTTGTGTCACTATCTTGATCAGGTTGGCGTCGCTTTCTAGTCGCAACTCTGATTCTTGTTTTTTGCTGGCAACCGTTATTTGATCGAACAAATAGCGCACCAGTTGACGTGGCTGGCGGTAACGGGTGCTCGCCTGTTGAAGTAGCTCAAGTAAGTGAATCGTGTTAGTGAGCGCACGTTCGTGCTGATTGGCTTCGGGGGTGTAGCTTTCGTGGATAAAGCGCATCGCCATTGCCATAAAGCTTTTCTCTTCCCATAGCTTTTTCAATTCGCGCAGATAGTTTTGTTCTCGCTCCCATAACGACTCGTCTTCTTGCATGGCTTTAAATAGCGAAGACTTGCCGCCTAAATAACGCGTACTGAGTGCCGCAATCATTTTACTGGTATCTTCTAAATGCAAAATACCGTCAATCGCTTGGTACAAATCTCTCGCTTGAACGCTGTCAAATAGGTTTTCTTTATTGCTTAAGTAGACGGAGGTAAGTCCAGCAGTTGATAAGGCAGATTCAATAAGTTGTGCTTCAGCCCCAGTTTTTACTAGCACGGCAATATCGGACTCTTTTAACGCTCTGCCGGCGATTTGCGCCTCAGTATTAAGCAGTCGGGATATTTCGGATGCACACCAAGTGGCAATCACTGTTGAAAAATCAGCTTTGTTAACGTCTTTTTTGCTGTTAGCAGGGCGGTAGTTTTCATCAAACCCGAAGTAATTGATGTTAAGTGCTTTGTTTGTTGCCGAGCTGTTTTCTATTCCACTGTTTTGTGTCGATGAGTTTGGACTTTCGACAAGCGACTTGTGATCGGTTTTGCCGCTTGCTTTTACAGGCACATATTCAATGTCGTAACCGAATACCTTGTCATTGCCAACAAGCTCAGTTTCTTCTGTTAGTATTTTGGGATCTGTTTTTGGCAGTGCTTCACCGAAAAATAAACGGTTGTAACCCGCAATCATGTCAGTAGTAGAGCGCCAGTTAGTATCCATAATCCAGTTCGCATCGGCAGCGTCTCTAGCAGCCAAATAGGCAAAAATATCACCGCCGCGAAAGCCATAGATCGCTTGTTTAGGATCGCCAATCATATAAAGTGCATGCTGGTGAGTTTGGTTACAAAAATCGCCATAAACCTTGCTCAGAATTTCGTATTGCTTAGGGTCGGTGTCTTGAAATTCATCCACTAATGCAACGGGAAATTGCTGACGTATCGATGCGGCAAGTGTGCCATTATCATCGCTGCGTAGAACATTCTGCAGTGTGACAATTAAGTCGTCAAAATTCATCACTTGCTGACGCGCTTTCGCGTTGACAATCGAAGTTCTAATGACATTAATAGCGTGAAAGGCGAGGGCATATACGCGATTAGCTTTGATTGATTCAATTAGTTTATCTGCTTCGTTCTTACAAACAGTCGACGCTTGAACAAGCGCCTTTAATTCAGCTTTTCGAAAGCGATTACCGTTGAGGAAGTCTTTCGCTAATTTAGGCATCAGTGAAGGGGCTTCTATGGAAAGCCAATCAACTAATTGTTGCCATTCTTGCGTACGTATGTCTTTGTCCTTGTGACTGTTTACAAGCGCTTCAAATAGCGCATCTTTATTGGTGTTTAATTCGGCAAGGGCACTCTCACGCAGCGCTTTGTGCTGCTGCGCTATAACGGCTTCATCTTGGTATTGCAGCTCTTCGTCAGACGAGAGGACGCCACGGAACGCGCTATAAAATTGCTCTGGTGTCGACCACTTGCTTGTTAAGGTCTCAAAATCTTGTTCGCTTTGCTTTGCGATAAATCGATAGTGATCACGCACCGCTTCTAATTCGAGCTCTTGAGTATCTGCTTCCATGTTAATGGTAAATTCAAGTGAGCTTTCAAAGGCAAGGTTCGACAACACGCGATTACAGAAACCGTGAATGGTAAAAATTGCTGCTTCATCCATATGCAGTAGTGCTTTATGCAAAATAGCTTTGGCTTCCGAGACTGGCAACCGATTCTGCAGATCAATATAAAAGCTATCGGTCTCAGTATAGTTTCCCCAATTTGCTAGCGCATCAGTGATTTCTTTGCTGATGCGGCCTTTCAGCTCTTCGGTGGCGTTTTTGGTAAATGTCATCACCAAGATATTTTGCACGTCGAGCTTTTTCTCCAGCAGCATACGAAGGTAAATACGTGTGATGTTAAAGGTTTTACCCGTACCAGCACTGGCTTCAATTAAATGTTTGCCAAACAGTGGTAAATGCAAAACGTCTAGGGCATTAAAAGTCGTCATCGGTTTACTCACTGTCAAAGTCTTGTTGGGCTAAGGTTGGAAAGATTACTTCGAACATAGGGCGATAAATAGATTCGATAAGAGGCGCTATGTCGCTGTCAAAATCCGGCTTTTGTTCAAAGTAAAAACGTGCGAGAGGATCGGCGTCATACCCTCTGATATTTCTCGATGTATACCAACTCAATTCAAACTGTTGATTGCCATAAAGTTTCTTTTTACCGCTACGGTCAACTTGAAAGTACTCTGCTGCTAAGTTGACCGGCGCAAACATAGGTTGGCTCATGCCGAGTTGGTAGTGGGTCAATAGCTTGCCTATCTGCGCAACGGCTATTTCACCGATAATAGGCGCAAAGGTAACTTCTTTTATACGTTCTTTAATGCTTTTCTCGTTGTAGAAAAGCCCTTTGGTCATTGTTGGTTGCTCGGTGTTTGCAATCAGGTGATAGACCCAGAGTTTTAAGTAGTCTTTTCCTTTAGGCGTTGCCATGCGTGAAAACACTTGGCATCGCGAGTTTTCCTGAATATCTAAATTGGCGCCGTCACTAACAAGTGGTAACTCTGCATAAATCGTGATGTCATTAGCGATAACCTCGACCTTATAGGGCTCTCCAAAGACAAATCGACTGAGGGTTTCTGCAAACTCCGTAGCTTGTGCTTCCCAGTGACTAAGCTCGTCAACGGTTGTTTTACTGTCCGGTAGCTGGTTACTGAGTAGCGCAGCCTGCGTAATATGCGCAGTAGATACCGCGTTATTTGAGGTGCTATTTGTTGACTTGCTGGCTAGCATGGCATCGACGTACTGATGCTGCAATTTGTACTGGTCAAGTTTACTGGTTTCAAAAGGCTCACTATCTTGGTAAACGTCGCTTATACGCTCGCCATACAAGTTAAACTGCGTTCTTGAAAAAGCCTTAATGGGATCGGCAAAAAACTGAATCAGCTCCTCTGCCGTTAGTGTTTCTATTGCGGGCGCGTCAAGTTGTATATCTTGATTATTGAGTCGAACACTTTGGTTTAAGGTAAACCATTTGCTGTCAAAACTTTGATATCGCCCGGTGTAATTGGCCTCGCTAAAAGGCTGTAGCGGTAGTTTGTGAATAAGCGATTGATCATTCTCGTCAAACGTCCAGCCTAGTGCGCGTGATAGGTAGTCCATTAGTTCACGTAAAATAATGGAAGGTTCACGCTCAGAGTTATCTTTTACACTATTGCCCTGATAACTCATGTAAAGTGTATCTCTGGCTGAAATTAATGCTTCGAGAAATAGATATCTATCATCGCCACGGCGAGAGCGATCACCTTTTCTGGCTTTGTTTTTAGCAATTAGATCAAAACTAAAAGGTTTGTCAAAGCGAGGGAAGTCGCCATCGTTCATACCTAAAATGCACACTACTTTAAATGGAATGCTGCGCATCGGTACCATGGAGCAGAAGGTCACCTTACCACTCATAAACTGATGACCAGGCTCTGGCTGCGAGAAAAAATTCGACAAATAGTCGCGCACAACACGCAAGGAAATAGACGTTTCGAAGCTCGCTTCTTGGGTATTTAGTGCAAATTCATCAATTGCGTGGCTAACAATATCCACACCAAACTGCGTTTCTTTGGTTAGCGCGAAGATGTCGTCTTTTAGTGATATTAAATAACTGTGCCATTGGCTAGGTGTACGATCGGTGTTTAGGTTTGCTGCGTGTTCGCTTAGCTGTTCTAACAGCATTAATAGCTTGCCAAGCAATAACGACTGGTCGCCTTCAATCGTAGGCAATAACAGTTCGTCATTGTGAATCACCGCATGGTCACTCATGGCAAAACCTAACATCAAGCGGTCAATACCTTGCTGCCATGTAAACTTATCGTTGGTGTCGAGTTTATCGTCTTCACTAAGGCCACTGGCGTTTTTGATAATGCTGGCCTTATGGGGTTCATTTAGTCCCCAATGCACACAGGCGGTTTGTAGCCACTGCTCAATGATGTTTACTTCGCTTTCAGCGATTGAAAATTTGTGGGCGATAGCAGGTAGTTTTAAATAGCTGATAATTTCAGACAACTGAAAACGGCTATCCGGTAACTGAAGTAGCTGCTCGAATATTTCGACAATAGGCTCTACGTTTTTTAATGTTCGGTCAGAGATAGAGCAGGGTATTAACTGTTCACTGTCACCAATGGGTTGGTTAAACACTGCTTCTACATATGGTGCATAATCCTCGATATGAGGACACATAACGACAATATCTTTTGGGGTGAGTGATTTATCTTGCTGCAATTTGTGCAAGATAAAATCGTGTAATCCTTGGATTTCACGAAGTGCGCTATGAGCCGAGCTAATCACAATACTGTTGTCAATCAGTTCTGTAGGTGTTTCTCTGCCATCGTGTAAGTTAAGAATGTCTTCTTGAAGCGTATGCAGGGCCGAAGTTTTTGAAGTCTCTGATTCATAGTCTGACGGCGGCGTAAACACCGGAATTTCGTTGATGGCGTATTCCGGTAATAAACTTAAAAATTCTTTGCCTTGCATACCGTAATTGGCTAGCAATGGATTACCAATGTCACCAGCACCCGTAAACGTTTCATCATCGGCTGACACTGTCGCTAGCCACTTGGCTAATTGTTTCTCGCTTTGTAATTCGCCCCAATATTCGACACAAGGGTTGAGGTGAAAAACATGGACTTGTGTATGCTCTGCGATTTCATTTAAAAACTCGAGCCAAATAGGCGCTAGGGTGTTTAAACCAAAAACGCAAATACTGCTTGGCAGTTTGTGCTTGTGTTCTTTGATTTGAGGTAGCGCTTTTCTGAGTAATTTCGACGTATGATTTGGCTCCAGTGCTATTACCTTAAACCATAATTTTGCCTGCCACGCTTCTTGCTCTGTATAGTCGCCGGTAATCCAGCGCTCTAGCCAGTCAGGACGGTATATCATATATTGCTCAAACAAATCGGCTTGTTGTCTAGCAAGTTGGAACCGTTTCTGCGTACTTTCTTTACCGTTGGCAGTCCAATAAGCGGTAGGTTGCTCACACTGTGGATCGCTGACAAAGTCTTCTTCTGCGAGGAAATCGTATATTTTCCAACACAACACTTCTCTAGAAAATGCTGACTTTTCAGGAATATTTTCATTACCTAGAATGGTGCGAAGTTGTCGCCAGAAGAATTGAACGGGTAACTGGAAGTCCAAGTTCATGCTAATGCCATTTTGCTCTGCTAACTGCATATGTAGCCAATGCTTCATCCCTTGGCTTTGGGTAACAATGAGGCTAGGTTCAAAAAGCGCACTGTCATCAGATTCGATGACTTTGCTTAATAAAATAGCGAGGTTTTCTAGTCGGTTAGCTGGGTAAATGTTAAGCATGAATCGAAAATTTAACGCGAGAGTAAGCTTAATTTAATCGATCGCAACTATAAGGCAACAGTTAAATGGAAAAACGCGTCAGTATTGCTGAATACTAAGGGTCTGTTGTCCTTTTTTTATACGTTTTGCAATAGGCTATTTTTAATGATGGCAAAGCAGTATGAACGAAGTTTGGTCATTCCAAATGAGTAAATGCTAATGCAGTCAGCGTTAAAAATAGCCATTGCCCGAAGGGCTGAGGCCAAAATCACTTTACTCTGCGTTGAAAATTGTTGATTTAGATGACTAAATGACACTATTTTCGCCTTGATTAAAGTCATTTAATCTCTCAGCAAAATGTTTAAACAAAGGTTAACAGACCCTAGGATACGTGCTTGAAAAATAATCCTTTCGAAGTAAAAAAATACTGGTTAAATTAGGGATTATTAGAAAAAACAGAAAAGAGATAGATGGGAACAATGAAGTCAATATTAATTACGGGCTGTTCTTCGGGCATAGGTTTAGATGCAGCACTTACGTTAAGAGCTCGTGGCTATTTGGTTATAGCGACCGCAAGAAAAGAGGAAGATATTGCTAAGCTTCAAGAACGCGGTTTAACTGCTTGCCAGCTTGATGTCACCGATAGCCAGTCGATTAGCGATGCGATTGCATTCAGCCTAGAACAGACAGGGGGCACGCTCGATTTTCTATTTAATAACGGCGCTTATGGCCAAACGGGTGCGTTAGAAGATTTGCCGACTCACGCACTTAGAGCACAATTTGAAACCAATGTTTTTGGTCAGCATGAGCTAACAAGACAAGTTTTGCCGATTATGTTGCAGCAAGGACATGGTCGAATCATTCAGTGTTCATCAGTATTGGGCTTTGTCTCCATGGCGTATCGTGGTGCTTACAATGCGTCTAAGTACGCACTCGAAGGTTTGTCAGATACGCTACGATTGGAACTGAAGGGTACTAATATAGACGTTTCGTTAATAGAACCAGGCCCGATTAACACTGAGTTTAGAGCCAATGCATTAGTGGCGTTTAAAGAAAATGTTGATATGGATGCGAGTCGTCACAAAGCCTCCTACCAACAGCAAATCGATAGGTTGTCGTCTGAAAAATCTGGCGCAGCGTTCACACTTGAGCCAATTGACGTAACCAAAGCGCTGATTCATGCGATCGAGAGTAAAAAGCCTAAAATTCGCTACCGAGTGACCGTACCAACAGTCTTATTCGCGATATTCAAACGCTTGCTGCCTTCACGTTGGTTAGATGCTTTATTGAGTCGCGGCTAGAGAGAAACTTATGCTTAACTATCAGGATTTCGATGCAATTTTATTTGATATGGATGGCACTATATTCGACTCTGAATCTGTTCACCGCGAAGCATGGAAAATGACTGCGAAAGAGTTTAATCAAACCTTCACCGATGACATGTATTTGCAGTTTATTGGCATGACAACGCCAAACTGTATGAAAGTGGCAATGACAATGTTTAATCATCAAGTCGAATTAAACGCCTTTTCTGACAGTTACTATAAGAACTTAAGTCAACTTTTAGAAAGCCCTGTGCCGATAAAGCGTGGCTTTATGGATTACCTCGCGCAGGCAAAATCGCTAGAAAGACCACTAGGTATTGTCACCTCCAGTGGAATGAGTGGGGTAGAGGCAAATTTTGCGCACTACGATTTTTATCAAGACTTCGACATTGTGATTACAAGAGACGACGTAAGCCGATATAAGCCTTTCCCAGATCCTTATCTGCTGGCCTGTGAAAAACTTAAGGTCGATCCAAAGCGAACCATAGTGTTTGAAGACTCAAATACAGGAGCGACCGCTGCGATTGATGCGGGCTGTTTTACGGTTGGCATAGAGGATCTTGTAGCTTTTGATGAATCGACTCGAAGCCGCTTACAGCTAATGGCACAAAGTTTTGAAGTGCTTCTGTAAACCCAATAAGTAAACCCGACTCACAAGACTATTTATTTGGTGCTAACGGTTCGGTTAGTGCTAATAGTGCTATTTGCTATATCTTGCTAGGAAGGTAGCAACAAACTCTTTTTTGAGGGTTTCAGCTTTCGATGCATCGAGTTCCCCCTGAAGCATAGGCATCCAGAAAAATGCTGAAGAACACATAGACCAAAACACCTCGGAAGCTAGAGCCGTATCCTCAATGATTAAACGTCCATCGGCTACTGCATCATCGAGCCATGCTTGTAAACCATCATCGTTGTTTCCGGCATTTTCCATCACTTGAGCCGCAATGTTAGGGTGAGTTATCATTACCCCAAACGCCATACGCATGAAATTCATTTTTAATTGGTTGGTTGAAATACCTACTTTCAATTCAGCGAATTTATTTAATTGAGCTTCTAGCGGCACATTGGCTTGATAAGGAATTTGTTTTTCTTCAATTGACTGCTGCACAAAATGTTGAATAACAGCTTTGAATAGCACCTCTTTACTCTCGAAATGGTTGTAAACAGTGCGTTTTGAAGCTTCTGCCTTTTCAGCAATGTAGTCCATACTCGCTCTATCAAAGCCCATTTCAATAAACGCATGCACTGCAGCTTCAATAATTGCATTGCGCTTTTTACTCTTATCTCTTTGTTTTATCACGGGACAACACCATCTTAATTCATTATTTATACTTTTTAGTGTAAATAAGGCTGTTCTGTAATTCAATGAAGTTTAATTTGATTGCACCTTGAAATGTAAATGTTTATCGGTAAGGTGAAGTCAGTGGAGAGTATTAATGCTACCAGTATGATTTGTTCAAGACAGAGCAACGATCCATAATTGTTATTTATAGAATTTACTTTCACTTCTATAGGGTACTATAAGGAATAGTTAAATGGATTTTCCTACGCTATCAACATCTCGCTTACGCTTAGATAAGTTAACCAACGATGATACCTTAGCGCTTCTCACTATCTTTGGGGATGAGAAAGTCGTTAAGTACTACGATACCGACGTTTATCAATCAGAAGAGCAAGCGGCAAAATTAATCGAATTTTTTAATGGACGTTTTGCGGAAAATGCGGGCATCCGTTGGGGTATTCGACTAAAAGAAAGTGACGTATTGGTTGGCACTTGTGGGTTCCACTCAGTTAACGAGTCAATGAAGAGTGCCGGAATTGGCTATGAGATCGCTTCAAAATATTGGGGAAATGGCTATGTGACTGAAGCGTTGGCTAAAGTTATCGAATGTGCTTTTTCTGAAGCATCTCCTTTTGATGGTTTATATCGTATTCAAGCTGACACTATGGATGGTAATTTAGCTTCTGAAGCTGTGCTCAAAAAGCTTGGCTTTAAAGAAGAGGGCATAAGGCGTGGAGCAGGCTACTGGAAGGGCGGATTCCACGACTTAAAGTGTTTTGGTTTGCTTAAACCTGATCTTTACTAATAGCTAGACTTTTTACGCCAAGTAAAAGCGATAGTTAACTGCTAACGCCTTAAAGTATACAGATGAAAAATCCGATAGTAGCCTTGCTAAATTGATCTTTTATCAGAGAAACTGTGTGATAAAACATATGGTCCAACAAGAGTGAATCTTATGTCGTATCTGATGGGCTAAGCTTATGGCGACAACAGCAAATGGAACGGGTTAAAACATGCTATTAATTTTATCTACGTAATCCTTATCAAATATTACTTTAACTATTTGATAAGGATAATAGTTGTGTTGTTAAACTAGCTTTTGAATGAGCAGGAGCGTGCGCTAACACCTGTTGGAGAAATTCGAGGCTATGGTATAACTTTGTTAATTTTGTATTGACCATGGACAACCATTCTTTGGTCTCCTCTGTACGGTTGCACACGATGTGGTTCCCACTATAGTCGCCAACGCCCTCTATTTTGTATGAGCGTAACTTTGACATATTTTGTGCATTTAAGGCTGAAGGGTACATCAAGGCATAGTTTATGTTTCTATTTGCTAGCACTTCGTAAACCGGGTTGTCAGCGCTGAAAAGGGCAATTCTATACACTTGGGATTCAGGTAAGCTTTCTATCTCGCTATCTAATTTATCGCCATAACTGATGCCTTGAGCCACGACCAGTGAATGACTTTTGTTTGAATTCATAAGTGATTTAAGGCTCACTACTTCATTTTGCTTGTTGAGTAGAGCGCCATCCAATTCAGAGTCTCTAAGCTTTTGATAAAGGTGTAGCGGAGGCAAAACCGCTAATGGAAGTGAAAACCAGTAATCGTTCATTCTCTGTTTAGTTTTACCTGCAAATAAAACACAAGCAGGTTCATCGCGATGCTTTATATATTTCATTGCACGAGTAAATGGCATTAGACGTAAATGAAAAGTATCTGGTACTAAGCGTAATAGGCTGATGTAGCTATCGTCACTTTCTTTTGCTTTTATAGGGTTTTTCAGTATGTCGGAATAACTTGAATCACTGGAATACAAATTGATTTTTGATGTGGCAAATACACTGAAGGATAAACTCAACATCAGAAGACAGGCAGATAATTTGAACAACTATTTAGTCTCTCTAAAAGCACTACGACAACACAGTAACACTTATCTATCGATTTCTGGTCGTACCATACTGTTGAAATTAGCATGGCGTTAGTCATTAATGTTATTAGCGCTGGCTAATATCACTATTTTATATGATAAAACAATTGCTTGCTGAGACCAAATTGAATAGCTGAAAGTTTTTCATCTATATGACTAAATCTCCTAAAAGATCAGCGATCTGCGTTAAGTGATCTGAAAAGGTTTTAGGACTAGTTTGTTCACCTATCTATGCTGCTTTGAGACATTGCGACTCTCCCACTAGCTTAACCCCTGAAGTAAATGTGGAATAAAGGTTGATACGGTTGCGTATCATAAACGACACGTTGACATGCGATTAAACGTTGAAAGACATAGCGGTAGGTAAGAAAAGGATTAAAACATGAAATACACCGTGCATAAAGCTAGCGCCAAACAGACAGCGCGAATTGTTTCGCTATTCGATGCTTGATGGTTGTTTTATCAGCGACCAAGTGCTATCGAATTGGCTTGCAGCTTTATGGGTGACCGCCTGAAAATAGCGAATCTTCAATTTTCTATATTTATAGGCTTATAGGTTTCGCAGTTGGTTTTGAAATGCAACGCAGATAAAACGAGCTTGCGATAATAGGTCGCATGCTCGTTAATGTTAGAAGAACAGTTATTATTTGTTGCCTGCGCATTGATCTTATTCGTATTTGCGTTGTCGCTTGGTTTTAATCGTTGCGATGTAAGCGTGCCAGCTAGCGTAGCTTAACAACGGCATGATGATGATAAAACCAAAACCAGCGGTTAGAAATCCGATTAATACGGATGCTAAGATAACACCCGCCCAAATAAACATCGGCCACACATTATTGTTTACCGCTTTTGCTGATGTCGCTACTGCTGTCATAATGTCGACACGGCGCTCAACCATGATTTGAGGTGTAAATGCGCTGATCGTAAATACAATCGCTGCCATTATGGCACCGACAATTGTACCAAAGCTTAAGAAAAAGGTGAGCTCTTCGAAGGTTGGATTTGCCGTATTTGGATATAGCGCATGAATTAGCGCTGCGACGCGCGTCCAAGCCACCATACAAATCATCAGTAAAATTGCAAAGCCCCATTCACCCACCGGGTTTCTAAACATTGACTTAAGACTATGACCGAACGTAGGTTGATGGCCTTTCTCTATCTCCCAAGCTACGTCATAGAGTCCTGCGGCAAAAGCTGGCCCGATAAGGGCAAATGCGATCGTTGCGGGTAAAATAATGAGGTGATTGTCAGTAGAAAATACAAGGAAATAAATTGCTACAGGAATGACGCTAAATAGCAAACCGTACACTAGGCTAATGGCAGGCGCTTTTTGAAAGTCTTTTATTGCTAGTGCGAGCCAATGAAAACAAGCAAGAGAGTCTAATTTGTTGCTGTCTATGGTTCGTGCAAATTGAGCTGTTTTGTGCGTTGTACTTTGGGTATTCGCCATACGAGGCTCCTTACTATTGTTTTATCGTTATACACACCATGGCTGTGCTTGTAGCCGAAATTAAATAGTCCATATTTTTAGTACGGCTTTATTTAGAACAAAGTTCATTGTTTAAGTATGGCTTATATATTGGGTATTGCTCGCACATCATTGATGACTAGAACTCTAGGTAAAAGGTAAGATAAATTGAGGCTAGACTATCTTGATAACAATTCGCTTTAAGTCCAGAGGTTTGTGCAACACTTGGTTGGGAAATTTCGAGATAAGAGTTAACAAATAAAAGAATATTTATCGAGAACAAAAAAGTTGTCATCTCAAGCGTATTTTTTATATCATACTATTTATATGATTATTTGTACTATGGAGTGAAACGAGATGCTAAGTTATTGTAGCTTTATCGCGTTTTCTTCATTGTATAGCGGTAGCATAACGATATTATTTATCAAAAAATTAGTTACCTGCCAGCACTTTAGGTGGAAATTTAATGACGTCTTTTCAAGAGATTATTAATCGTCGCGATTGGGAAAATCCATTATCGTTTCAAGTTAACCAAGTTGGCGCCCACAGCCCGCTTTTCGCGTATGAATCTGAACAAGGCGCGCTTAGAAAGCATGGGGCGAAACGAAAGTCATTAAATGGCGATTGGCAGTTTCTTCTATTCTCGGCACCAGAAAATGTGCCATCTGACGTTATCGCGCCGCTGAATGAAAGCGAACAAGCGTTAACATGGGATACGATTGAAGTTCCTAGCAACTGGCAGTTAAAAGGCTACGACAAGCCCATTTACTGTAATGTTAAATATCCATTCGAGGTGAATCCTCCTTTTGTACCTAAGGAAAACCCAACAGGTGTCTATCGCACATCGTTTATGCTCACAGAAAGTGAGTTATCTCAACAAAATCACATTATTTTTGATGGCGTAAATTCAGCTTTTCATCTCTGGTGCAATGGTGCTTGGGTAGGGTACTCGCAAGACAGTCGTTTACCTTCTGAGTTTGACCTATCCAAATTCTTAGTCGTTGGTGAAAATAGTTTAACGGTGATGGTAATTCGCTGGAGCGATGGTAGTTATCTTGAAGATCAAGATATGTGGTGGTTAAGCGGTATTTTTCGTGATGTTAGTCTACTAACTAAACCGGAAGCCCACATCAAGGACGTATTTATTACGCCTGATTTGGATGCATGTTACCGTGACGGCTGGCTGAAAATAAAAACTGACATTGCAGCGCCACAAAGCTACAAAGTAAAAGTGCAACTATTCGATGGCGACACCGCGGTAACAGATGCCAATATTGAATCGACAAATAATCGCGTTATTGATGAAAAAGGCGGTTGGGAAGATGTTGTTTTTCAGCGGGTAGACATCAAAAAACCCAAGCTTTGGAGTGCAGAAGCTCCAAATCTTTACCGCTTGGTTGTTACCTTGTTGGATGATAATTGCGCATTCGTTGTTGCAGAAAGTTATGACGTTGGTTTCCGCAAAGTTGAAATGCTTGACGGTCAACTGTGTTTAAATGGTAAGCCTCTGCTGATTCGTGGTGTTAACCGCCATGAACATCACCCTGAAAACGGTCATACTATTTCAGAGCATGACATGGTGCTCGATATTCAATTAATGAAGCAGCATAACTTCAATGCTGTTCGCACTGCCCATTATCCAAATCATCCAAGGTTTTACGAGCTATGTGATCAATATGGTTTGTATGTGTGTGATGAGGCCAACATTGAAACTCACGGGATGTTCCCAATGGGCCGGCTAGCAAGCGATCCGCAATGGGCTCCTGCATTTTTAAGTCGCTATACACGAATGGTAGCGCGAGATAAAAACCATCCGTCGATTATTATTTGGTCTCTAGGTAATGAATCAGGGCACGGTTCTACTCATGATGCCATGTACGCTTGGTCGAAAGATTTCGACCCATCTAGGCCAGTGCAATATGAAGGCGGTGGTTCGAATACCACTGCAACCGACATTATTTGCCCAATGTACGCGCGTGTTGATGGCGACCAACCATTTGATGCCGTACCAAAGTGGTCAATTAAAAAGTGGTTGTCATTACCCAATGAGAATCGCCCACTCATTTTGTGTGAGTATGCTCACGCAATGGGTAACAGTTTGGGCAGTTTTGATAAATACTGGCAAGCATTCCGGGCGTATCCGCGGTTACAAGGCGGATTTATCTGGGACTGGGTAGATCAGGGTTTAACCAAAACAGACGATACCGGAGAAAAGTATTGGGCTTATGGTGGCGACTTTGGCGATGAACTAAATGATAGACAGTTCTGTATCAATGGCCTGATTTTCCCTGACAGAACTATTCATCCAAGCCTTTTGGAAGCAAAGTACTGTCAACAACCATTCCAAATGGTGATGCGTGGTGAAACTGTACTTACTGAGAGCACCGCGTTAAGCGTTGAAGTATTCAATGAGAACTTGTTTATTCGAGCCAATAACGAACAACTGATTTGGCGATTAATTGAAGATGGAGTTGAAGTCGCAAGTGGTAGCCAATTGCTCGACATTGCGCCTGAGGGCTCACAGCTTGTGGAAATATCGCCTAAATACAACGTCGTAGCAGGAAAACAATATTACTTAGACATTGATATCGTATTAGTGAAAGATGCAGCCCTCGTTGAAGCTGGACATGTAATCGCAACAGAGCAGTTTAAATTAGAAAATAGTCATTGGTTAATACCATCATCGTTTGCCCAATTGATAGACAACACAAACAGCCACCAGTTACTTAACTTCGAAGAGTCTGACGATGAAATTACCGTTACTGGCGAGCATTGCGCATACACTTGGTCAAAACATAGTGGTTTATTGAGTGTTTGGCAGGTAAATGGACAAAATGTGTTAACTGCACCTATTCAAGATAACTTCTTCCGTGCGCCTCTTGATAATGACATTGGTGTTAGTGAAGTGGATAACGTTGATCCCAATGCTTGGGCTGAGCGTTGGAAGCGTGCTGGTATTGGTCACTGGCAAGCTAATTGTGCCTCAATTCATGCTGAGGAACTTTCATCGAGCATTCAAATTACGTCGGTTTTTCACTTCGCATTTGAAGGGCGAATTCAGGCGCAAACAATTTGGCGCTACGAAATTGGTACGAGTGGGGAAGTAACGGTTAATGTTGAGGTTGTGCTTAACCAAGGTTTGCCACCAATGCCTCGAATAGGTATTCAACTGGCGGTAGCTAACGAACAGTCTCAAGAATTAGGCTACCTGGGCTTAGGGCCATTTGAAAACTACCCTGACAGAAAATCCGCTGCTCGTATTGGGTATTATCAGCAGACAGTTGACGCTCTCCACACCAATTATATATTCCCGACTGACAATGGTCTTCGCAGTAACTGCAGGCAGTTATCGCTATCAGGCATTGAAATAAAAGGCGACTTTTATTTCACCGTAAGCCAGTACAGTCAAACTGTGTTAGCAAATGCTAAACATACTAATGAGCTTAAAGGTGACGGCAATTTGTATGTGTTTATCGACCATCAACATATGGGAATTGGTGGTGATGACTCATGGAGTCCGAGTGTTCACCCTGAATTCTTACTGACAGACAATTCTTATAGTTACCAGTTTGTGCTTTCAATGGCTACTGAGAACTAATTTATCACTCTAGGGTTTGCTTACAAAGATTACGCACTATGGACATTGCACATAGTGCGCTCTGAACTTTTTGTGGAGTGAACCGCCCATTGGCCCAAACGAAACGATAAAACAATAAAACAGTAAAAGGAGTTTCTTTTGACACTCGCCGCACAAACAACCTCAAGTAATGGCATCACGTTAAAAACCAAAGCGTCATATGGAGTTGGCGCCTTAGGAAAAGACTTTGCCTGTTCAATTATTTACATTTACTTGATGTTTTATTACACAGATGTTGTCGGCTTATCGGCAGTATTTGTAGGAACGCTTTTTCTTGTCACCCGCGCCATCGATGCTATTACCGACCCCATCATGGGCATGATTGTCGATAATACGCGTTCAAAGTACGGCAAGTTTAGGCCTTGGATAGTTATTGGCACGCTATTAAATGCAGGGTGTTTAGTGGCAATATTTTTCACCCATAATATCAGTGAGAATTATGTCTACGTGTATGCCAGTCTTACCTATATTCTCTGGGGGATCACTTATACCATTATGGATATTCCGTACTGGTCTATGATTCCTTCACTGTCAAGTGAGCGACCTGAACGTGAGAAGCTCGTTGTTTGGCCCAGAATTTTCGCTAGTTTTGCTTGGCTTGTGATGGGGGCTTATGGTCTGCAAATTATCGACGAGCTGGGCGAAGGAGACAAAGGTGTTGGCTTTTTCCTATTTAGTGTTTTTATTATTGGCTTTTTTATCTTTAGCTCGGTACTAACTGCCGTTAATGTTAAAGAAAAGGTTGCGGTTAATACGCTTGGCGAAAAATTTATAATTAAGGACGCATTTAACGTTATCGCCGCAAATGATCAACTGAAAGTGCTTGTAGGCGCGGTATTGTCGTTCAATGTAGCGAATCAGCTCATCGGTGGCTTTGCGATTTACTACTTTACTTATGCTATTGGTAAAGAATCGTTATTCCCTGTGTTTATGCTCGCATCAGGCCTTGCTGAAATGGCAGGCGTATTCTTATTCCCTTATATTTCAGCATTGCTTCCTCGACGCTTCACCTGGATAATTGCTTGCGCTTTTCCCATTTTGTGCTGTTTATTGCTCTGGTTCGCAGCCATGATGATGCCTGAAAGCGCATTACTTGTTGGTGTAGCCGGCGCCCTGTTTAAGTTTGGAGTTGGCTTAGTAAACGGTTTGTCTACGGTAATGTTGGCTGATGTTGTTGATTACGGAGAGCACCACTTTGGCAAGCGTAGTGAAAGTATTATTTTTTCAGTACAGACAATGCTAGTAAAGTTTGCAGGCGCGTTCGCTGGGTTCTTCGTCGGCGTTGGGTTGAGTCTTGTGGGTTATGTCGCAAATGCAGAACAAACGGCGTCAACGGTGCTGGGGCTTAAATCGCTAATGATTGCATTACCGATTATATTAATGATGTTGAGCGCCTTTATTTATCAAAAGTGGTACCAACTTCATGAAGGGTTTAGTAAATCTTAATACAAAGGTTAAATGTTGCTTTGGTGTCAAGCGCACCTAACGGTAAATCCCCAACTTTTAATCAAAACATGTTCGCGTAACTGAGAGGGCTCTATTATAGTTTTATAGAGTCGCTTGGGGGTTATTATGCGAGCATTTAGTGTCAGTTTATTATTTCTTTTTTCCTTTAATACCTTTCCTGAGTCCTCTCTAGAGGTGGTTGCAGTTGATGAGCCACCAGCAAATTTTGTCGATGAAGAGGGGGCCTCTGCAGGTATCGCTGTCGATGTCTTGAAAGCGATGCAACAGGCTTTAGGTGAAACTTCTGGCATTAGCTTTATGCCCGAAGCGAGGGCGATGAATATATCGCGCAACGAACCTAATGTCATATTGCTAAGCATTTCTCGCACACCGTTTAGGGAAGAACATTATCACTGGATTGGCCCAGTCCTTAAAAAGAACTGGTTGGTATACACGAAAAAGGGCAATGAAGAAGTCTCTAATATAGATACACTCAAACAACTTGGAAGTTTGGGGGTCGTGCGCGGTGATGTGCGAGAGGAGTGGTTGGTGAATCGAAAGTTTAACAATCTTCATTCCGTTACGCGCCACGAACAAAACTTGCAAATGCTATTGAGGGGACGCACTGACGCGATTGTCTATGAGCAGTTTGGTATGATTTATCTCGCAGAGTCACTTGGTCTTAGCATGTCAGCTTTTAGTTCGGGGTTAGCAATCAATCAATCGGACGTCTATATTGCAATGTCTATTTCGACGCCTATTGCAGAAGTGAAAAAGTGGCGCAAAGCCTATCAAATAGTCAAAAATAATGGTGAGCTAGATGCCATCAACCTGAAATGGCAGCGTGAGTTGATTGATCACTTCAACGCGTTAGTTGATATTGATGATGGCTATTTGATCTTATAAAAAAGTGACAAACTAGATAATTAATAGTGTAAGCACCTGGCTTAAAGTAGCAAGGGCGTTACGGTTACGGCATAGCTTCAAAACGGTTAAAAGCTACCTTGAATATCTATAGTGCTAGCTGTATTGATTTTAACTTTTTCTTGGCTGGTATCCTAGGCGCGTTATACAAACTCACTTCCACGTTAAGAATAGCTATAAAGTGGAGTTAGAGTAGTCATTAGCGTTAAATAGATGTAAATTACGCACTATCAGAACCCATGGAGAGAAGAATAATGTTCAAAAAAATAATAATGTTAAGTGCTGTTTTAATTGCTGTATCAGGTTGTGCACCAGAAGTTGGTAGTAAAAAGTGGTGTGAAGCGTTGGAAGAAAAGCCAAAAGGTGATTGGACTGCTAATGAGCTGGCAGACTACTCTAAGCACTGCCTATTTAGAGACGACGAAGAATAGAATAACGCCCAATAGCACTGTGTTTTGAACAATGAGTAATTATTGGTTATTTAAAACTGAACCTGAAGAATTTAGCATTGATGATCTAAAAAAGGTCGGCGATGTGGGTGAAATTTGGGATGGTATTCGAAACTACCAAGCACGAAACTTTTTGCGTGATCAAGTTGCAATTGGTGATCTCGTCTTTATTTATCATTCAAGCTGCAAAAACGTAGGTGTTGCGGGTGTCGCAGAGGTCATTGAAACGGGGGTGGTAGACCCAACCCAGTTCGATGGGGAGAGCAAATACTTTGATGCAAAGTCAACTCTTGAAACACCGCGCTGGATAACCGTTAAGGTAAAGTATGTAGAGCATATTATGCCGCTAGTCACGCTATCATCTATTAAGGCGAATCCGCTTTTATCTGATATGTCTTTGGTTAAGCGCGCTAGGTTGTCTATTCACCCTGTTGAGGCCGGGCATTGGGACGTTATCCGCTCAATGTAACTTTTGTAAAATATCGCATTAGTTAAGCTACATTCGAATTAGGTTTACTCAATCACAATAAAAAGCCCCAAAGATAATCGTCTTTGGGGCTTTTATTTATAAGCTACAATTGCATTGGCGTAAATTTAAAAAGAAGAATCTTTTAGGTCGTTTGGCAATAACAGCCTTTCGCTTCACTGATTAAAATATTGTCGCTAAATCCTTTAGACAAATTATTCAGTACTGTCTGTGCAAAACCACTGACTTCAGAACATCCAACTCCTGCACCGTATGGTCCTAAATACACTAATTCGCCTTTTTCAATAATAGCGACAGCTGGTGTTGAGGGAATCATTGCTTTACTTGCTGTTTCAGAAGAAAGCTCTACTCGACTAATATTGAAGTCAGCCTTGTTAGCCAAGTTGTTGATAGATTTTACATGACGATCGCTAAATTGTTGGCAGTGACAATTTGCTTGTGTGAAATGTACTACAGACCTTCCTTGCGTATTGATTGCAAGGTTTGTCTCTAAGCTATCCTTAATAGTAGTGTGTGACGTTTTCGCCAGCCAACCAGACGGATCAAAGTCCACTAACTGTTTGTTTACAACGTAGGCAAACGCGGCATAGGTAAAGCTTAGCCAAACAGCTAGGATTACCCAGTGGCGCTTGCCTACTGTAAATGGCTTACTTGAACTTGGCAACGCTTTCTTCTAACTCTTGTGCTGCGTGGCTAATCGCCATTGCTTCTTGCGCTAGCGATTCAATTTTTATGTTATCTTGCTGCACTGTAGCACTTAACGTTTCGGTACTTTGAGCAATTCCATCTGTCGTTGCTGCTTGTTCCTCGACGGCCGCTGCAACATTGATAGATACGGCACTTGCTTGTTCAACAAGCTGTGAGGCTTGCGATATTTGATCACGCGCTTTGTTGGTTTTATCAATAACTTGCTGCACGACGTCAATGCTTGAATTCATGCTTTCTGTTGTCGATTTCGAGTAGCTTTGTAGCAGTGATAAGGTTTCGCCTATCTTGTCGGTACTCTCTTTTGTTCTATTGGCTAGGGCACGAACTTCATCGGCAACTACCGCAAAGCCTCGACCTTGTTCACCAGCACGCGCAGCCTCTATCGCAGCGTTTAACGCAAGCAAGTTAGTTTGATCTGCAATCCCTGTAATTTCTGATAACACCGTTGAAATAGCTTCAGTAGAGTTGGCAAGCTCTGTCACTTGCGCACTGGTTTGTTCGAGTGCTCGAGTTAACGCCTCATTCTGCAAATTGATTTCGGTGATATCGTTGTTGGTAGAACTGGTGAACTCATTTGCATTTTGCATTTGCTCACTTAGCTGAGATGTTTCTTCAGCTATTGAGGCTACAGTTACCGCCATTTGCTCTGCAGACGTTGCAATCACTTCGGTCTCGGTTTGTCGTTCAAAGGAGGACGCTTCTAATTCGGATTTAGCCGTGATTAAGTTGTTTGCATTTCCGTTTAGTTCGGTAACTTGATTTTTTACACTGTCAATTAACGAATTTAGTACGGTTAGTAATTCATTAAATGAGGTCAGTGTCGTGTTGCCGTTTGCGTCTGTGCGAATACTAAGATCGATCGCTGAATTATCACAAGTTAGCTTCTCTGCAACAACGGCCAACTCGCAACCTGTTTTAGCTTCATCTGCCATCATTTTAGCTAGGTAGCCGGCAATACATGCCTCGGTTACCGCGTAAGCTGCATGAATCACAACGGTAGAAAATGCTAAGCGGTACTCATCGAATATATAAACGCCCATACCGTTTGATTGCATAAAGTAGAAAGAAAGGTGATGCACTGCTACAACTAGAGTAGCTGAAATGAAAACTCTCCAGTCGCGAAACGCAATCAAGAAGGCTAATAAAATGAATATCTCAAAGTGCACTTCGATCATACCGTTAGTCTGATGAATATGAAGCGCAGCAAAAATCATTACGGCGATAGCTGAAACGTGTTTCGTAATACTCGCTTCTGGTGCCGTATTAAAGAAGTAGAGTGGCACTAGGAGCGCAGGAAGTCCTATTAAAAACGCTGAACCAAAGGTGCCATGCAGGAATGCTAGCATCAAGCTCTCGATAAACAGCGCAACAAATAAAAAGCTAAACAATTTATTGGTTTGTTTCATATTTTTACTACCTTAAGTTCGTTTTTTTTTAATCTTTACAAAGGTTTCGCTAATTATAGACTAGTATCCGTAGGTAAGCCTGTGAAACCTCAATTAATTTTTTGATTAAAAACAAGAAAGTTTACAGATGATTTTATCCTTTCATTATTTTTTCACTGCAATATAATCAAACGGCAAACGTTACATAATAAGAAAATATAATCACATCGGACGTACATTTTGTGGATAAAGAACTCAGATCCGCGCTAGATGATTTTAGCCAACTTAATGTTCTCATCATTGAAGACAATATCTTAGTACATGATGTACTGAAAACCTCCCTCCAAGAACTTGGTATTCAAGAAATTCGCTGTGCGCAAAATGCCTACTATGGCTTGAGGCTTTGTGAACAACAGCATTTTCACGTGGTGATATGCTCATTTAATGTGCAAAGCGATAAAGACGGTTTTCACTTATTGGAAGAACTAAAATTTAAAGGCTTTGTGAATAAAAGCACTGTGCTGATTTTTTTGAGCGCTGAAACGGGTGAATCACTAGTCAATTCAATCGTTGAACTTCAGCCCGATGATTTTTGGGCAAAGCCGCTGACACCGAAGCACGTTCAACAGCGTTTAATCTCTACATTAGAAACCAAAAAGCAGTTATTTAACCTATATCAGGCTATCGATAATAAAGAGTTTTCCAAAGTTATTTATTATGCTGACAGACACCTGTTGGACAAGTCGTTAGCGAAATATTTCCCCAATCTATTTCGTATGAAAGGTGAAGCGTATCTAAGCCTGAGAGAGTTTAAAGAAGCGGAGGGATTTTTTAAGAGCTTACTGAAAACTTATCAATATTCATGGGTTTATCTAGGCTATGTTAAAGCGCTTTTAAAACAAGGTCGCATTGAAGAAATAATGGAACTGCTAAGCAAATTGAAGGAAAAGCCAGATACTCGATTTGCAGCGCACGACATGCTTGCTCAGTATTATATTGAACAAGAAGACTACCAAAGTGCCTACAAAGAAATTAAAAAAGCGACTGCACTTTCGCCTAGGAACATTGAGCGTAATAAAAAATACTGGGATTTAGCTCGATTAAATCATGATCACAAAGGGCAGTATCAGGCAACTAAAGCGATTGCTCAGAATGCAAAAAATTCTATCCATGACTCGCCACAGCTAGTATTGAATGTTGTTAGAGCAGGTATAGATTTAGCCTGCACGCTAACAGACGGTAGCGACGCTATTTTGCAAGAATCAGAACGATTTATTAAGCAACTAGAGACTGATTATGATGATAGCGCAGAGTTTAAAGAGCAAATATTGATCGCGCAGGCACGCATTTGTAATGTTAAGCGTGAGAATGAACGTGCACAGCAAATTGCAGATATACATTTGTCTTTAAAGCCTTCTGTTGAAATCGAGGACAACCTCGACAAAATGAAAGTCTTCCACGAGCTGGGGATGCGCGAAGAATCGTTGATAATACTCAAGGCTATTCAACAACAAATTTCTGGAGAAAGCTTAACGAGCCAAGTGGTTGCTAAATACGTTGAGCAAGAGATGGAAGAGCGGCTGGAAATCCATTACACACCTAAACATTTGCATACAATGGCCGTTGAACATTTCACGAAAATGCGTTTAAAACCAGCGTTGGATGCTATTGAAAAAGCAATAAAACTGGCGCCGACTAATGTTAAATTTCGAATCAGTTTATTGAAAATTCTATTGGCGATGGATAAAGCGGAGCAATTAGAAGAAATTCATTTGCCGTTGGCAAAAAGTGCAATAACCATGTTGGATACGATGAAGTTTGTTGGTAAAAACGCGGAAACCGTTAACCAACTTAAAGAGCAATGGTATCAAGTGAGTCAATAGCTGAGCTAGTTCTGTGAGATAGACTATTGAGAATAACGCCAATCTCGTTACACTAGAGTTGAAATAACAAGGTTTATTGTAAACATTCCCCAAAATAAAAGAATTAGTAGTAGATTTTCATTTCTGTAAATCAGTGTTTTTCGTTGGGTGACAATAACAATTAAGAGACTTAATCGAATGACATATAACAACATTAAGAGCATTTGTTTTGTTTGTATGGGCAACATCTGCCGTTCACCTACAGCAGAAGCTGTTTTCAAGCACAAAGCTGAGCAAGCGAACCTTAAATTAACGATTGATTCTGCAGGGACCTTGGGGGCTCATAGCCGTGAAAAGCCAGACCCTCGCTCACAGAAAGCAGGGATAGCGAGAGGTTACTCTTTTGATGGGATTCGTGCCCGTAAGGTAACAGAGAAAGACTTTGAAAACTTTGATTTAATCCTCGCCATGGATAATGACAATGTTTCTGCTTTGATGAAGGTCGCGCCAGAAGAGCACAAAGTGAAAGTTAAATTATTCTTAGAGTTTGCAAATCAACATGATGACACTGAAGTACCAGATCCATATTACGGTGGTGCAGGGGGCTTCAACTACGTATTAGATTTGATTGAAGATGCAAGTAACGGCTTAATAGATAAACTCGTTGCGGCTTAGAGATAGACTTGTACCTTTAATGATTACGCGTAAATGGCGCGATTGATGTCATCTATCTCTGACGTTAAGTAAACACCTCACAAAAGTGAGCAAAGGCGAGAAAATAAAAAAGCAAATAAGATATCCCTTATTTGCTTTTTTTGAAGCTATCAGGTTTTCAACCCGATACCCAAGCGTTTATTATGAGCGCTCTCGACGTGCTCTAACGGCTTGAGCAAGTCGGTCTAGCATTTGTTCACTGGTATCAAAGTTTACACAAGCATCGGTAATACTTTGACCGTAGACTTCTGCTTTTCCATCAACAACTTTTTGATTGCCTGCAACTAAGAAACTCTCAATCATTACACCAAAAATAGATTTGGTTCCTGATGCGATTTGTTCTGCTATGTCGTCTGCAACCATAGGTTGCTTATTGTGATCTTTACTACTATTGCCGTGAGAGCAGTCAATCATCAATGGCTTGTTGATACCTGCGTCATATAAGGCGTCCTGAGCTGCCGTGACGTGATTGCTTTCGTAGTTAGGTGCTTTACCACCACGTAAAATAACGTGAGCAAATGGATTACCATGTGTTTGGTAAATACACATTTGGCCATTTTTATCAGGTGAATAAAGGACATGAGGAACACTTGACGCTTTTATCGCATCAACAGCGATTTTTACGTTACCGTCCGTACCATTTTTAAAGCCGACAGGACAAGAGAGGGCTGATGCAAGTTCGCGGTGGACTTGGCTCTCTGTCGTTCTAGCGCCAATAGCGCCCCAACTGATGAGATCAGAAATATACTGACCCGTCACCATATCGAGGAATTCAGTACCAGCAGGTAAACCAAGTTCGTTGATATCAACCAGCAATTGGCGAGCTAAGTTTAAGCCTTTCGCCACTTTGAACGATTTATCTAAATCGGGATCGCTAATTAAGCCTTTCCAACCAACTGTCGTTCTTGGTTTTTCGAAATAGACACGCATAACAATAAGCAAGTCATCCTTGTACTTATCTGCGAACACTTTAAGCTTAGTTGCATAATCTAGTGCGGCTGTTGTGTCATGAATGGAGCATGGACCAATAACAACCACCAAACGATCGTCTTGCTGGTTAATCACCGCTTCAACTTGTGCTCGACTATCGAGAATAAATTGCGCTGTTTCTTCGGAAAGGGGAATTTGCTCTGCTAATTCGGCAGGCGACGCTAAATTTTCAATTAGCGTAGTTCTTACTTCATCTGTTTTTAAAGTCATTAATCGCAAAGGTTTTGCGCTGAATTCTTCTAACAAAACTCAGCGTTAAAATAATGTCGCTAACATAGCTGAAATGACTGAAAAAGTGAAACAATTTTAGTACTTACATATGCTTGTTAGTTATGTCGCACGGCGTATACGAGCTTATTAATACTTGTGTCTTTGTAAGCCTTTCTCTGCCAAAATCTTTGCAGTAATTTCTTCAACAGAGAATTTCGTCGTATTCACGTATGGAAGTTTTTCTTTTTTATAGAGTTTTTCGACTTCCCTTAACTCCATCCTACATTGGCGTGCAGATGAATATTTACTATTTGCCATACGGTTGTCACGTATATCCATTAAGCGATCGGCGTCAATCGTTAAGCCAAAGATCTTCTTCTTGTGAGGCTTTAAAAATTCCGGCAGTTTTAAATCTTCCATGTCGTCTTCAGTAAACGGATAGTTTGCGGCTTTAACGCCATATTGGAGGGCCAAGTATAGCGACGTAGGTGTCTTGCCTGAACGAGAGACACCAACAAGAATAATATCTGCATCTGCGTAGTTATTAACGTTTGAGCCGTCATCATTTGCTAATGCGTAATTGACCGCATCAATTCGATAGTCATAGCTATTCTCTTGAATACTGTGGGTACGATGAGCTTTAGGCGTAGCGGCGATATTCAATTCTTTTTCTAGAGGCGAAACGAAGTGCTCAAGAAAATTGTAAATCACGCCATCACAACTATCGATAATTTTGCGTATTTCAGGATTAACAAAAGTATGAAAAACCAGCGCCTTTTGTCCCGTGCGTTTGCTGGCAGCGTTGATTTTAGCTTTCGCTTCTTCTGCTTTTTCTAACGTTTCCACGAAAGAAATAGTGTGATGCTCAAAGGTCATCGGGAACAATGAAAGTAAGGCGTGGCCAAAGACTTCAGAGGTAATGGCAGTGCCGTCAGAAATGTAAAATGCAGGGCGCATCATGTAATCCTTTATGAAAGTTTTCAAAAATAGGTTTGGGAAATTACAGTCAACAGTGTAGAATGGCGCCGCGTTGAATATCAAACTAAATTTGATACTTGCAGCAATGTCTAAAGGTCTATAGTCAAGTGACTTTTTGAGCTTTTCGCTGTTGTACTACACTGTAATAAGACTGTTACAAAGGCTGTAACAATAGTAGGTACAAGAGTCGACGAAAGTGACTTCACTATATACTTTACAGACTGATCTTGGAGATATTGTCGTGCAAGCAAACGTACTTTGGTATGAAACCCTAGGAATGAATGATGTTGATCGCGTTGGTGGTAAAAATGCATCATTAGGAGAAATGATTTCTAATCTCGCTAATGTTGGCGTGCAAGTGCCTGGTGGCTTTGCAACAACCGCATATGCGTTTAATGAGTTCCTAGAACAAAGTGGTCTAAACGACAGAATTTATCAATTACTCGATAACTTAGATGTTAGCGATGTAAATGCCCTAGCTGAATGCGGTGCGAAAATCCGTCAGTGGATTATTGATACGCCATTCCTTCCTCAAATGCAGCAAGATATTGAAGCGGCCTACGCTCAACTTGCTGGTGAATTCTCTGAAGATGCTTCATTCGCAGTGCGCTCTTCTGCAACCGCTGAAGATATGCCGGATGCATCATTTGCTGGTCAACAGGAAACCTTCCTAAACGTACGTGGTTTTGACGCTGTATTAGTTGCCATCAAGCATGTATTTGCATCGTTATTCAACGACCGTGCTATTTCTTACCGAGTACACCAAGGCTACGACCACCGTGGCGTGGCGCTATCTGCTGGTATTCAGCGTATGGTGCGTTCAGACATTGCTTCAAGTGGTGTTATGTTCTCAATCGATACAGAGTCTGGCTTCGAAGATGTAGTGTTTATCACGTCAAGCTACGGTTTAGGGGAGATGGTTGTTCAAGGCGCGGTGAATCCTGATGAGTTCTATGTTCACAAACCAACATTAGCTAAAGGTAATCCTGCCGTTGTGCGTCGTACATTAGGTAGCAAAGCTATCAAGATGGTTTATGCAGATACGCAAGAACATGGTAAACAAGTTGAAATCGTGGATATTGAAGAAGCGACATCAAATACCTTCTCGTTGTCAGATGCTGAAGTTATGGAACTTGCTAAACAAGCGGTGATCATCGAGCAGCATTACGGTCGCCCTATGGACATTGAGTGGGCAAAAGATGGCTTAGACGGCAAGTTATACATTGTTCAAGCACGTCCTGAAACGGTGCGTAGTCGTGAAAATGCCAATGTAATGGAACAGTTCCAATTACAAGATTCTGCCAATGTAGTTGTTGAAGGTCGAGCGATTGGTCACAAGATTGGCAGTGGTACAGCTAAGGTTTTATCTTCACTTGAAGAGATGGATAAAATTCAGCCGGGCGATGTTTTAGTGACAGATATGACAGACCCTGACTGGGAGCCGATCATGAAGCGTGCTTCTGCTATCGTCACTAACCGTGGTGGCCGCACATGTCACGCAGCGATTATTGCTCGTGAGATGGGCATTCCTGCTGTTGTAGGTTGTGGTAATGCAACTAGCCTTATCAGTACAGGCGATGACATCACAGTGTCATGTGCCGAAGGTGATACGGGTTTTATTTACCAGGGCAAACTTGATTACACAGTAACGACATCTGAAATCGACCAAATGCCACCGTTACCACTGAAAATTATGATGAACGTTGGTAACCCTGACAGAGCATTCGCTTTTGCTCGCTTGCCGCATGCTGGTATTGGCTTAGCGCGCTTGGAATTCATCATCAATAAGATGATTGGTGTGCATCCTAAAGCTTTGCTTAATTACGCTAACGAAGAAGCAGAACTAAAAGCTGAGATCGATGACATTATCGCTGGTTACGAGAGCCCTGTTGAATTTTACATTGCGAAGTTAACAGAGGGTATTTCGACACTTGCGGCAGCATATGCGCCAGAGCGCGTGATTGTACGTATGTCCGACTTTAAGTCGAATGAATATGCGAACCTTGTTGGTGGCGACAAATACGAACCGGAAGAAGAAAACCCGATGATCGGCTATCGCGGCGCTTCTCGTTATATTTCGGAAGACTTCCGTGATTGTTTTGCACTCGAGTGTGAAGCGATTAAACGTGTACGCAATGAAATGGGCTTAACGAATGTAGAAATTATGATCCCATTCGTACGTACCCTTGAAGAAGCAGCCGCTGTTATCGAGATTCTTGAAGCACATGGTTTAAAACGAGGTCAAGATGACTTAAAAATCATCATGATGTGTGAGCTTCCGTCAAACGCATTATTAGCAGATCAATTCTTAGACTACTTCGATGGCTTCTCAATCGGTTCAAACGACTTAACCCAGTTAACGCTTGGCTTAGATAGAGATTCCGGTTTGATAGCGCATCTATTCGATGAGCGAAATCCTGCAATAAAAGCGTTGCTAGAGATGGCGATCAAGGCTTGTAAAGCACGCGGTAAGTACGTGGGGATTTGTGGTCAAGGTCCTAGTGATCATGCGGACTTTGCCGCTTGGTTGGTAGAGCAGGGGATCGATAGTGTATCGCTAAACCCTGATACCGTGTTACCAACATGGTTATACCTAGCTGAGCAACACAGCGCTTAGTACTAGCTACCTTGTGTTAGCACTACGTTAAAACTTCGAAAAAAGCCTAAGAATAAATTGTTCTTAGGCTTTTTGTATTTACTCACTCAACTCTTGTCAGGGGCATGTTATACTGTGCTTCTCTGATGTTAGAAATAATCGCAATACCAACATGTTACCTCGGTTAGACCCTGTAGAATTAGTAAAACCTATCTATCAAGAATTTATCAGTGCACTTTCTCAAACTGCTTATCGTGGCGAGATTAATAGTCAATATAGCTCCCGCCTTGCGGTCGCGACAGATAACAGCATATATCAACAATTACCGCAGTTCGTATTGCATCCACGCAGTAAGCAAGATATTCAATTAATTACTGAACTCGCCAATCAGCAGCGCTTCGATGAAATTAAATTTAGTGCGCGTGGCGGTGGTACAGGTACTAATGGTCAAAGCTTAACGCCTGGTGTCGTGATTGATTTATCCAAGTTTATGAATCGAATCTTGGAAATTAACGTTGAAGAAAACTGGGTGCGCGTTGAAGCAGGTGTCGTAAAAGATCAATTAAACGATTATTTAAGACCGTATGGCTATTTTTTTTCGCCAGACCTTTCAACATCTAACCGAGCAACGATTGGTGGCATGATCAATACCGATGCATCGGGCCAGGGCTCTTTGGTGTACGGTAAAACATCAGATCATGTTTTAGGTTTAAGCTCTGTTTTAGCCGACGGCTCGTTAATTGATACCGCTCCAATGGCAATTGAAGATGCGGAATCACTTGCAAACGAAGAGACAAGTTTAGGCCGCATTGTTAAGCAAGTGTTGAATAGTTGTCGTGACAACCGGGCGTTGATTTTAGAGAAATTCCCAAGGTTAAATCGCTTCCTAACGGGCTACGACTTAGAACATGTGTTTGACGATGAACTCACACAATTTGATTTGACTCGTGTTATTACTGGTTCTGAAGGCTCGCTAGCCATTGTATGTGAGGCGAAGTTAAACCTGACGCCCATATCCAAAGCGAAAGCGTTGGTAAATATTAAGTACGATAGTTTTGATTCTGCGCTTCGCCACTCGCCAGACTTGGTTAGAGCACAAGCAACGTCTGTCGAAACACTTGATAGCAAAGTACTTAATCTCGCTAAGAAAGATATTATTTGGCACACCGTAAGCGATCTAATAACTGACGTTCCTAACGTCGTGATGGATGGCCTAAATATGGTTGAGTACAACGATGAGTCAATCGATGCGTTGGAAAAGCGCATCGCAACGTTGGAAGAAATCCTTGCGGCAGATATGGCGGCCGACAAAGGGATTGTGGGCTATCAAATTACTTATGATTTAAGCAGTATTGGTCGACTTTACGCCATGCGCAAAAAAGCAGTAGGTTTATTGGGTAATACCGAAGGAAATCAAAAGCCTTTGGCTTTTGCTGAAGACACTGCTGTACCACCAGAAAACTTAGCGGATTTCATCGCAGAGTTTCGTGCTTTATTAGACAGTCACCAACTGCAATATGGCATGTTTGGCCACGTTGATGCAGGTGTATTACACGTGCGTCCAGCGCTTGATATGTGTGATCCTGAACAAGAAAAATTGCTACGAGAAATATCTGACCAAGTAGTCGCATTAACTGCCAAATACAATGGTTTAATGTGGGGCGAACACGGTAAGGGCTATCGTAGTGAATATGGTCCAGAATTTTTCGGCGAGGAATTGTTTACCGAACTGCGTAAGGTTAAAACAGCTTTTGACGCCAAAAATAAAATGAATCCTGGCAAAATTTGTACACCGATTGAGTCGTCAGATGCCTTGGTGTCAGTAGATGGTGTTAAACGTGGCTATTTCGACCGACAAATTTCGATTCCAGTAAAAACCTCATTTGAATCAGCGCTTGGATGTAATGGTAACGGCTTGTGTTTTAATTACGACGCAGCAAGCCCGATGTGCCCATCGTCAAAGGTTACTCGAGATCGCAGACATTCGCCTAAAGGCCGTGCAGGGCTAATGCGCGAATGGTTGAGACTAGTAGAGAAAAATGGTGTTGATGTTCTAGCGTTAGAAAAAGACATTAATGGTTGGTCGGTAAAACAATTGCTCGATAAAGTGCGCAATAAGTTTAGCGTCAAAGACAAGCAAGATTTCTCGCATGAGGTAATGGATGCTATGCAGGGCTGTTTAGCCTGTAAGGCGTGTGCAAGTCAGTGCCCAATTAAAGTTGACGTGCCAGATTTTAGAGCGCGCTTTATTAACTTGTATCACAGCCGTTACTTCCGCCCGTTAAAAGACCACTTGGTTGCTAATGTTGAATCTATGGCGCCATTAATGGCTAAAATGCCAAAACTAACAAATAGCGTGTTATCGACTAGTTTGTATAAAAAGTTCTCTGCAACTCGCATCGGTTATGTTGATACGCCGCTATTAAGTTACCCAACACTTAAAACACGATTGGCGAGTGGCGACTTTACGCAGTTCAATTTGGATGCGTTAAAGCAATTACCTGAGCAAGAGCGAAGTAACACGTTGTTAGTAGTACAAGATCCGTTTACTTCTTTTTATGATGCTAAGTCAGTTGAAGCTTTGATGTTGCTAGCGAAGAAGCTTGGCTTCAATCCTATTTTGTTACCGTTTAAGCCTAATGGTAAGCCGCAACACGTTAAAGGCTTCTTGGCAAGATTTGCGAAAACTGCGGCGTCTACATCGGCATTCCTTAATGAATTGCACCGACTCAATATTCCTATGGTAGGCATGGATGCGTCACTAGCGCTTTGCTATCGTGATGAGTACCGTCAAATACTTGGTGACGCTCGTGGTGACTTTGAAGTGTTGCTAGCCCACGAGTGGCTGCTTTCTATCCTAGAGGGTATCGATGTAAACGTTGAAAGCAAAAGCGTTGATTTTAAACTATTCGCACATTGTACCGAGAAAACGGCGTTGCCGAAATCGGAAGCTCAATGGCAACAAATTTTCGAAGCAGTGGGCTTGTCGCTAGATAAAGTTGCGGTAGGTTGTTGTGGTATGGCTGGCACTTATGGCCATGAAGCGACAAACTTTGATAATTCGAAGAACTTATTTGAAATGAGCTGGCAAGCAAAGCTTAATACATTGTCTGAAGAACAAGTGCTGGCGACTGGTTTTTCTTGTCGAAGTCAAACTAAACGCTTCGCTAAAATGAATGCTAGGCACCCCGTTGAAGCTTTGGCAGAGCTGCTTTAATCACAAACTTCACTGATAAAAAAGGCTACCCTTAGGTAGCCTTTTTTATTGCGTTAAAATGTAATGGCTTAAGCTACTTAACTTTTTCGCTGTCTAATAACTTAAATACCTTCTTACCAATTTCCGTATTATCTTGATGGCCGCTAAATAGAGCAGCGTGCTCACCAAAGGCGATTACTGGTACATCGATTGCGGTGTGACCGCCAGATGTCCAGCCGGTATTGGTGTGATTATCAAAAATTTCTTTAACTGCATTTACCAGCGCACGTTTATCTGAACATAGCGCCTCTTTAGCTGCCTTTAATGCGTTAAGTTCTTCTTCGGTAATTGCCATTTTAAACAGATTTTCAGCCAAACTAGCGTTGATAGATTGCTCGGTTAAGGTCACGGCAATCGACATAGGTGATTGTGTTTGTTTTGTTAGCACTTCTGGTGCCCACTTGTATTCACCTTTTGCTGCTAATGTTAAGCCGCCAGTGCTATGGTCTGCCGTTAAAATAACAGTCGTATTCGGGTTTTGTGCGACGTAGCTTTCTAAGTACTCCATAGTTTTGGCCAAGTCTTCCATTTCGCCCATTGCTGCGCTGATATCATTTGCATGGCCAGCCCAGTCTACTTGGCTTGCTTCAATCAACAAAAAATAGCCCTTGTCGTTCTCAAGCAAATTTGTTGCTGTTTTTGTCATGGTGGATAAACGATATTTATTGGTATCGTCTAGTGCGTGGGGTAAACCAATGTTATCGAATAGGCCTAATGCTTTTTTATCAGCTTTTAAAGTATCAAGCTGTTCATATTTATCTATGTATTGAACACCTTGCTTTTTTAACTCTTTAACAAGGTTGCGGTCATCGCGAATGAAATACTCCCAACCACCACCAAAAAGTACATCGAACTTCACTTGGTAGTTAATACGCTCATCGACATAACTGTCAGCAATTTCATTGTAATTTTTGCGGCTTTCATTGTGTGCAATATAAGAGGCTGGTGTTGCGTGATTAACTTGCGACGTTACAACTGCGCCCGTTTTCATACCGTATTGCTTGGCGCGTTCTAGCACGGTTTCTACAGGCTTTTTGTTAACGTCAACGGCAATTGCACCATTGTACGATTTAATACCAGCCGATAATGCAGTAGCGCCTGCTGCCGAGTCTGTTACATAGCCAGATACCGGTGCTGGGTATGTTGAAGCCGAACCTACGTAATATTTATCAAAGATTGTCGTTTCTACTTCTTGAGTAGATTTATCGTCGTTGTAGTAACGATATGCAGTGGTAAATGCTGGACCCATGCCGTCAGCGATTACCATAATAATGTTGTGTGGTTTTTCAGCTGCTTGCGCATTGAAAGCCAATGAAATACAAGCTGCAGTTAGAATTTTATGCATGATGTTTCCTGGTTATTCTTTCTAATTAGGTATTAGTTAAGGCTGATTTTGTGGCTAATTCTGTGATTGTTCGAGCGTTAACTCTACCCAAACTAATCGGTGATCTGAAGACGCTGCTCGACTTTCGATTAAGCGGTATAAGCTGTCTTCTTTTGTTGGCCAAAATACGCCACTGTCTTTTACGGTCCAGCCATGCTTAGACGGCAATACATAATCGGCTCGCATGCCCCAGTATGCAGTGTGATATTTGCTGTTGGCGTTATCTAGTTTATGAACATCGCCACCTTTGCTTGTTGGCATTGGATCAAAAACATCAAGGTGGTTTAGCAGTGCGCCAATGCCTGAATAAATGGCGTCACCATCCATATTTGATGCATTTAAATCACCCATAAGGACGAAACTATTGTTATTACTTTTACCGCCTCGAGTGCCTTTATCGTCATAGATGTAGTCAGCGTTTTTAGGTGTTAGATAATCAACCCAAAAGCGAATTTCATCGTGGTTACGTTTGCCATTGCGGTCTTCCTCACCGTCGAATACGGGAGGGGTAGGGTGACTGGCAAGTACACTGATTGTTTTGTTTTCTACTTTGACGGGAATATCCCAGTGTGACTTTGAGGAAAGTCTCAATTGTTTCCAAACGTCTTCTGGGTAGTAGCTACTGCCATCGCTAGGGTTGATTGGTTTTAGTGCACCCGGCATATCTTGCCATTTAAACGTTTGGAAAGTACGTACTTGTTCTTGAACGATTGGGTACTTTGACAGTAAAGCCATAGCAAAATGGCCAGTAAAATGACCAAAGCCATATGTGTCTTGTGGCTGTGTGATCTTTCCATCGCCATTGATATCGAAAGGCGTTTTCAACCCAGTGTTCACAGGCCCTTGAAAAACATATGGATAGTCAATTGCTTGCTGACCATTCTGACCAACATTTAAATACTGTTTAATAAAGGTCTGTAGGTCTTTGCCTGAGTCGTCGAGACGATCAAACTCATTCAGTAATAATATATCTGGATTAATACGTTGAATGATTTCAGCAACATTCTTAACTTGCTGATTATCGCTCATTAATTGCTTGCTTAGTTCATTGCCAACAGGCTTTTGGCCACGCTCTATGTAGTTGAGCGCTTCCATGCTAACGTTGAAAGTCGCGATTTTAATTGAGCTTGGCATATCAATATTTTGCATATCGGTATTTGCCGACGCAACCGAAGTAGACAACGCTACTGTTGCCAGTAGCGCTTTTGTTGAAATTGTTTTCATTATTTAAGACCACAGCCTCTTAATATGATGTCGGTAAGAAACGCAGTAACTTGTTCTTGGTCTTCTTCTTCGTATTCAGCGCGGTTCATTACTGTTAACACTTGGATTTCAAAATCAGCGTAGTGTTGAGTTGTTGACCAAATAAGGAAGATTAACTTGTATGGGTCAACATCTACCATCTCGCCGTTATCAATCCAGTGTTGGAATAGGGCGGCTTTTTCTCTTACCCATCTTCTTAGATAAGTACGAGCGAATTCCTTGAGGTGCTGTGCGCCTTGGATAATTTCCATCGCGTAGATTTTCGAAGAGCTAGAGTGTTGAAATGACATGCGTACTTTTGATGCGATAAATTTCTCTATCGCGATTTTTGGTCCCTGATCTGGGTCAATATCGCCTATGCCTTTATCCCATGTATCTAGCGTATGCTCTAATACTGCGTGGTAAATGTTTTCTTTGTTCTTAAAGTAGTAAAGGATATTGGCTTTCGGAAGTCCTGCACGGTCCGCGATAGATTGAACGGTCGCCCCTTTATAACCTTGCAAAATAAACTCTTCTTGCGCTGCTTCAAGAATTTTAGCCTCGCTCTGCGCGCGAATTTTTCCTTGTTTTGATTCTTTTTTTACTTCATTCATGCTGTTGAAAACCAATATTTGACTGTTATTTATATACTGCTTGAGTGTAACTGCCTAAGTTTACACTGGATTTTATTAAGAAAATAGGGCTTAACCAGATAGTCAGAAAAGTGTGCTTGAGGCTCCACCCTCATAAAACAGCATTTTCAAAGCAATTTTTTACCCTACACTTTTTAATTTAACCTGAATTAAACAACAACATAGTTGAAATATTTTAACCTTATAGTCAAGTTACCATTTATTGAAAAGTAACTAATTGTGTATAAGTAACTCCCTGTATGCCTTGAATATTGTAGCTTTTGGATAAAGCTCGCGTTTGAACGCTACATTATAGTTTTGCCAATTAGTTCAATTATCTTTCTAATTTTCTAAAAAAATGTTGACCATGTAGACAAAGTGTAATGATTTTGTCATTAAATTCTGATTTAATAGCAACGGTCACAAAACTGTAACAAGTGTTCCGTGATTTTTTACAAAGATCGGACTCAAATATAAATAAAAAAAGGGTAAATATGATGAAAAATCATCGCCTCTCTCAAATCGCCGGTGCGGTTGTTGTTGCTTTAGGCTTATCAACATCTGCTATGGCTAACGATACTGCATCTAGCATTCGTGGCTCTATCGTAGGTCCTGATGGTAATGCAGCAACCAACACTACAATCACTATCATTCACGAACCTTCTGGTACGCGCAGAACTGTTTCTACTAACGAAGCTGGTGCATTCTTTGCCAAAGGCTTAAGAGTTGGTGGTCCTTACACAGTTGAGATTGATTCTGATACTTACCAAGACAAAAGACTTCAGAACGTATACATCTCTCTAGGTGAAGTATTCCGTATTTCTGAAGAACTAGAAAACATCAGCATCGAGCGCATCCAAGTAACGGGTTCTTCTGTGTACGATTATGCTTCTGGTTCAGATAGCACGTTCTACGGTGACCAGATCAGCAAATCTGCTTCTTTCAACCGTGATATTAAAGATATCGCTCGTCAAAACCCAATGGCAGTTGTTGGTAACGATGGTACTTCTTTATACTTAGCTGGTAGTAACCCTCGTTACAACAGCTTGAAAGTAGATGGTGTTAACTTAAACGATGATTTTGGTCTAGCTGGTAATGGTTACCCAACAGAACGTTCACCAATTGCATTTGATTCAATTGAGCAATTGAGCGTTTCTATTGCACCATTCTCTGCTAAAGAGGGTGGTTTCTCTGGTGGCCAACTAAGCGTTGTTACTAAGTCAGGTACGAACGAATTCAAAGGTAGCATGTTCTTTGAAAAAACCAAAGATTCATGGGCTGGCGAACCGGAAAACCCTGAGACAGGCGAAGACATCAACTTAACGTTCGACGAAGAATCATACGGTGCTACTCTTGGTGGCCCAATCATCAAAGATAAGCTATTCTTCTTCGCTTCTTATGAAACTTTTGAAGCACCAAGTGAAATCAGCAAAGGCCCAGCTGGTTCAGGTGTAGCTAACCAAACAAGTAACATCACACAAGCTGATATTGACCGCGTAGTTGATATCGCTGCATCACGTTATAATTTCGATGCTGGTTCATGGAACGCATCAATTCCATTAGAAGATGAAAAGTACTCATTAAAACTAGACTGGAACATTACTGATGAACACCGTGCTTCATTCACGTACGGCCATGGTTTCAGTAACAGTGCTGGTAATGCTGGTAGCGGTCGTTCTAACGAGCTTTACCTTTCTTCTCACTGGTACAACCGTTCAAACGAATACGACACGTACGTAGCGCAGTTATTCTCAGATTGGACAGCTGACTTCTCTACAGAAGCTAAAGTTTCATACAAAGAAAGTGTTAATGGTCAAGTACCTGTAGCTGGTTACGGTTTCGGTGAAGTTAAAATTGACCACAACGGTGGTAGCATTAACCTCGGTCCAGATGACAGCCGTCACGCTAACCGACTAACTAACGAAACTTTGCAAGTTCGCTTAAGTGCTGAATACTTAACAGGTGACCACGCGATTTCTTTTGGTTGGGAATACGAGCAAGTAGATGTATTTAACATCTTTATGCAGCATGCTTTAGGTTCTTGGTACTTCGACAGCATCGATGACTTCGAAGCAGGCGTTGCTGATTGGTTTGAATACCAAAATAACCCAAGCTTAAACACTCAAGATGCTGCGGCAAGCTTCACACTTAACACTCATACTCTTTACGTAGAAGATAGCTGGGATGTTACTGATAGCTTCAACTTAACTTACGGCTTACGTTACGAAAGAATTTCAAATGACGACAAGCCTAATGCTAATGCATTGTTTGAAGAGCGCCATGGTTTCGCAAATAACGAAAACTTAGATGGTAAAGACATTCTTCTTCCACGTGTTGGCTTTACTTGGGATGTTGATGAGCACGTAGAAAACTTATCATTCCGTGGTGGTTTTGGTTTATTCAGCGGTGGTCGCCCTAACGTATGGATTTCTAACTCTTTCACTAATGATGGTAGCCGTATTGCGCTTTACCGTTCATTCGGTGACCAAGTTGCTGCAGATACTTTCTTACAAGATGCAGATCCAAATTCAGTTCCACAACATGCTTTAGATATCATCGGCGGTACTTCACTTGACGGTGCTCGTTCAAATATCGATGCAATTGACCCTGACTTTGATATTCCAAGCACTTGGCAGTACAGCTTAGGTGTTGATTACGTTGCTGACTTCAGTGATGTAGGTTTAGGTGAAGGCTGGAACGTTAGTGCTGAAGTACTATACAAAGACGTTAAAGATGACGTTATTTGGAGTGACTTAAGCCGTCAAATAGATACTTCACGTGGTATTAATGGTTACACTGTTGATGGTCGTCCTATCTGGGGCTTCGCTTTCAACACAGACAACCAACCATACCAAGCGGGTGACGATGGTCGTGACGCACGTGATATCCTGATGACAAATATCGACGGTGGTCGCACAATCATCAGCACGTTCACATTAGCGAAAGCATGGGACAACGGCTTCGACTTCAACTTCTCATACACAAATTCAGATGTTGAAGATAGATTCGCTGCTTCAGGTACTTCATCTAATACTTCTTACGAGTTCCACCCGGTTTACAACCCAGAGCAAGTAGAGTTAGGTACCTCTTCATACGAAACTAAGCACCGCTTAACGTTAAACCTTCGTTACAAGACTGAGTTCATTGAAGGTTACGCTACAACTTTCCACGCATTCTGGGAACGTAAGTCAGCAAGACCATACAGCTGGGTACTACGTAAGAACTTCGGCGATTCAGGCTTAGACGGTGGTCTAGACTTACGCGCTACTTACTTACCTTACATCCCAACTAGTGCGGATGATGCAGCAGTAGATTTCGAAAATGGCATGAGCTACGACGAAATCATGGAACAGTTAGCGATTGCAGGTATTTCTTCAAATGGTGGTCCATTGTCGAAGAACCAAGAGCGTGGTCCGTGGGTATCTACTCTTGACTTACGTGTTGAGCAAGAGCTTCCTGGTTTCATCGAAGGCCATAAAGGTACACTATACTTCGACATCGACAACGCTTTAGCGTTAATTGATGAAGATGCTGCTCGTGTATACAGAAACCCATTTGGCAATAGCTCGTCTGATTTATTTAGCTACGAAATCAATGACGCTGGCCAATATGTGTACTCTTCTCAAAACTTAGAACCGGGTGATTCGCCAGTTCGTTTTGAAGACCGTCAGTCTACTTGGCAAGTTAAGATTGGTGTTAGATACACATTCTAATCTTAATAAGTTGATGAACAAAAACCGCACTATTTAGTGCGGTTTTTTTATTTTGAGCTGGCAATTCCTTAAATACTCATTTACTATTGATTAAGTTGACCATATGGTCAGGAATAATTATAACTTAACAGGTAATTGTTTTATGTCAGAGATAAATTGGCAGGAGCTTTCAAAAGCAGCTGAGGGGGCTTATCACAAAGCATATGCACCTTATAGTAAGTTTCAGGTAGGCGCAGCAGCACTGACGCAGAATGGTAATGTTGTCTGCGGGTGTAATGTAGAGAATGCCTCGTACGGCTTAACTGTATGTGCAGAAAGAAATTGCATTGCACAAGCTGTAATTCAGGGTGACCAAGAAATCAAAGGGCTCGTTGTGTACACAGAAATGGAAAAGCTTACACCGCCTTGTGGTGCCTGCAGACAAGTTATTGTGGAATTCATGGACAGTAAGGCAATTGTTAAGTCGGTAAACCATTTAGGAAAAGAAAAACAATGGACTGTTGCTGAACTATTACCAAGTGCGTTCACGCCAAAAGATTTAGAAGATTAGGAAAGTAATTATGTTATTACCGCAGGAAATAATTCGTGCAAAGCGCGATGGTAAAGAGTTAACACAGGAACAAATTCAGTTTTTCGTGGATGGCATTACTGATGGCAATTTTAATGATGCCCAAGTAGGTTCAATGGCAATGGCTATTTTCCAGAAGGGCATGGAAACAGACGAAATAGTTCATTTCACAAAAGCTATGATGCATTCAGGTACCGTACTTTCGTGGCCGGAGCTTGATAGACCAATCGTTGATAAGCATTCAACGGGTGGCGTCGGTGATAAAGTAAGCTTTATGCTAGCTGCCATTGTAAGTGCTTGTGGCGCATATGTCCCTATGATTGCGGGACGTGGTTTAGGCCATACTGGTGGTACAGTTGATAAGCTAGAAGCTATTGCTGGATTTAATACTCAACCTACAATTCCAGAATTTAAAGGTTTGGTGAAAGAACTTGGTATGGCGATTATCGGCCAAACAAATGACCTCGCGCCATCTGATAAGCGCCTGTACGGCATCCGTGATGTTACTGCGACTGTTGAGTCTATTCCACTTATTACAGCGTCTATTTTATCGAAGAAGCTTGCCTCAGGTCTTGATGCTTTGACGATGGATGTGAAAGTGGGCAATGGTGCAATGATGCAAGACATGGCTGGTGCAACAGCGCTTGCGCAGAGTATTGCTAACGTAGCTAACGGCGCTGGTGTAAAAACGGAAGCTATCATTACCGATATGAACCAAGTGTTAGGTGATAGTGCTGGTAATGCAATCGAAATTCTTGAAACTGTAGACTACCTGACTGGCAAGTACCGCGAGCCAAGACTTCACGCTATTGTTGTGCGCTTAGCACAGAGTATGTTGATTAATACGAAACTAGCGACTTCAGAAGCAGATGCGTTAGTTAAAATTAACAAAGTACTCGACTCAGGTGAAGCGGCAGATTTATTTAGCAAAATGATCGCTGCAATGGGTGGTCCAAGTGATTTACTCGAGAATCCATGGCGCTCGATGCAACAAGCGGCTTGTATAAAAGATATCGTTGCGCCTTGTGATGGTTACTTAGCTGCTTCTGACACGCGAAAAATAGGTTTAGTCATTGTCGAAATGGGCGGCGGTCGTACGGCGAATGGCCAAGATATTGATCACGCAGTTGGTATCGATAAAGTAATTCCTGTAGGTACTAAGGTGAGTAAGGGTGACGTTATTGCAAGAATGCACGCTAGAGATGAAGCGCAGGCTGCACATGCAACCAAACAGTACCTTGCAGCGCTTTCGTTCAGTGTTCAGCAACCAGAAGCGCTGCCAGAAATCTATAAAGTAGTTAGCTAGTTTGTGTTAACCCATTTTTGCTATTTTCATTGAAAAGAAAAAGGCTTAGTAAATAAACTAAGCCTTTTTAATTTGTTATATTCGAAATATCTAATTAAGGTGCTAATGTGCCAAATAATTTGTCACCAGCATCGCCTAATCCAGGCAAAATGTAGCCATTTTCGTTTAGTCGATCGTCAACAGCGGCAATAAATAAATCTACATCTGGGTGGGCATCCTGCAGCAGTTTGATGCCTTCTGGCGCTGCGACAAGGAATAGGGCGATAATCTTTTGGCTACCGCTCTTTTTCAAAAGATCGATAGTGGCTAATGCTGAACCACCAGTTGCTAGCATTGGGTCTATTACGATAGCTCTTCGCTCACTGATATCTGCAACAATGTTTTCGTAGTAGCTCTCTGGTTGCAGCGTTTCTTCGTTGCGCTTTAACCCAACGACACTAATTTTGGCGCAAGGCAAAATATTTAAAGCACCATCTAACATTCCCAAGCCTGCGCGTAGAATTGGTACTAAGGTTGGATTTTTATCAGCAAGAATTGGAGCTGAAATCGTGCCAGACCAACAGTTAATTGGAGTGGATTTAAGTGCTAAATCTGTTGTTGCTTCCACGGTTAGAATGGTTGCAATCTCATTCGCTAACTCACGGAACGCTTTTACTGTTATGTATTCTTCACGTAGCAAGCTAATTTTATGCTTAATTAGCGGATGTTGACTCTCAAAAACTGCCATGATGATTCCTTCTGTTATTAGTCTTATTGATTGCTCTTATTCAGCGCTAACGTTAATTGTAACGAGCGTTAGCACTATTGCCAGACTAGCTGCTTAAAATGTTTGCGACACATTGATTCGTATCTATCGTTGCCACCCACTTCAACTTGTGCACCTTCAGTAACCGCTTTGCCAGTCTCGTCCATTCGTACGACGAAGTTTGCTTTCTTTCCGCAATGGCAAATTGTTTTTAATTCAACAAGTTTGTCTGCCCAAGCGAGAAGGGCGGCGCTGCCGCTGAACGTGTTGCCGAGAAAGTCGGTCCGGATACCATACGCTAGTACGGGAATACGGAGCTTGTCTACAATATCGGTTAACTGTCTAACTTGCTGTTCAGACAAAAACTGAGATTCGTCTACTAGAACGCAATCGACAGCGTTTTGCTCGTTGCTAATATTGACTGAAGAAAACAGGTCAGTGTTTTCGTCAAACATCGCAGCATCTGCGTTAATTCCTAATCTAGAGGCTATTTTACCTTGTTGGAATCTGTCGTCTAATTTAGCCGTGTAAAGTACGCAACGCATGCCACGTTCTCGGTAGTTGTAGGCAGATTGTAATAAGTGAGTTGATTTACCTGCATTCATCGCAGAGTAGTAAAAATATAATTGTGCCATGGTGTTGTTATATTAGTTTTATGGGCAGTTAACAAAAGCTCGGTGCATATTATGCAACCGAGCTATGTGGTTTTATCTAACTATCCGTTTAACGTATTTATCAAACGTATAGTGCAAGCAGCGTCGATTAATACTTAGTCTCGGTTTGTTCGACAGTTGTATCGCCTAGCGTATGCAATAAGTTGTTTAGTAAGCCACTTGCGCCGAATCTAAAGCGCGATGAGGTTATCCAATCAGTGCCAAGCTTATCAGCGGCAAGTGATATGTACTTGCCAGCGTCCTCAGCAGTTTTTACACCACCAGCAGCTTTAAAGCCAACACTCGTATTCTTATCTGCAATTGCTGAAAGCATCACATCTGCAGCTTCCAAAGTAGCATTTATAGCCACTTTACCTGTCGACGTTTTAATAAAGTCAGCACCCGCTTCAATACATATTTCACTTGCTTGCTTAATGAGGTCAGCGCTTTTTAATTCACCACTTTCGATAATAACTTTCAATAGCACATTGGCTTCTTGGCAGGCTGTTTTGCATGCTTTAACCATGTCGTAACCAATGTCGCTGTTGCCCTTAATTAGTGTTTGATATGGAAAAACTAAGTCAACTTCATCAGCGCCATAAGCGATTGCTGCATTAGTTTCAGCTAGTGCAATGGCTATGTCATCACCACCGACAGGGAAGTTAGTCACTGTAGCTATTTTAATGTCACTGGCATTGAGTTTAGCTAACGTTTTCTTTGCTAATGGAATAAAGCGAGGAAAGATACAAATCGCAGCGGTGTCGCCTTTTGCACTGTGTGCCTGCTGACACAAGGTAATAATATCCTGTGCCGACTCAGTATCGGTAAGGCTTGTTAAATCCATTAGTGAGAGTGCTTGTTGAGCATATTGTTCAATGGTAGTCATATTGCTTCCTTATAAGCTAATAAATACGCCAGCGATTGCTGCGCTCATTAGGTTAGCAAGAGTCGCTGCCATCATAGCGCGAAGGCCGAGGCGAGCAATGTCTGGTCTGCGGCTTGGCGCCATCGAGCCAATACCGCCGAGTAAAATGGCAATCGACGATAAGTTAGCAAATCCACAAAGGGCAAAAGTAATGATCGCCTGTGTTGTTGCGCTTAACGTTTCTTTAACTTCGACAAACTGCACGTATGCATAGAATTCATTGATAACAACTTTCTGGCCAATAAAGCTACCTGCTTGCAGCATTTCTTCCATAGGTACACCAACGATAAACGCAAGCGGCGCAAAGAGGTAACCTAAGATTAAGGCGATAGATAAATCTTCGAAACCGAATAAGCTACCGATACCACCGACAATCATGTTTAGCAGGGCAATTAACGCGATAAATGCTAATAGCATCGCACCAACATTTGCAGCAAGCTTTAATCCTGAGGCAGCACCTGTTGCAGCTGCGTCAAAAACGTTGGCAGGTTTTTCTTGTACCTCAATTTCACTGTCTTCTTTTGAAGATTGAGTAATTTTTTCAGTTTCAGGCAAAATAATTTTTGCCATCAATAAGCCACCAGGCGCAGCCATGAAAGATGCAGCAATCAAGTATTTTAAATCAACACCGATACCTGCAAAGCCGGCAAGTACTGAACCAGCAATTGACGCCAAGCCACCTACCATGATGGCAAAAAGCTCAGACTGACTCATATTTTTAATGAAAGGACGAACAACAAGTGGCGCTTCAGTTTGACCGACAAAAATATTAGCAGTGGCAGATAGTGATTCAGGTCTTGTTGTGCCAAGTAATTTCTGTAAACCGCCACCAATAACGGTGACGACTTTTTGCATAATATTTAAATGGTAAAGTACGGCGATTAATGAAGAGAAGAAGATAATGACAGGTAGCACCTGAATGGCGAAAATGAAACCGATTCCTTCTTCAGACAATGCTTCTGAACCTAATGGCCCAAATAGAAAGTCGATACCAGCCTTTGCTGAGTCGATAACGCTTTGTACGCCTGTCGATAGAGATGCTAGAACATCCTTACCAAATGGAATATAGAGAACGAAAGCGCCTAGTAATACTTGCAGGCCGAAAGCAAAACCAACGGTTCGCCAATTAATATCTTTACGCTTGTACGAGAGTGCAAAAGCGATGGCAAGTAAAGCAATAATGCCGAACACGCCACGTAACGCTGTTAAATCCATAAATTCCTCAAATAATCGTTATCGTTTTTTATTATCTTTATTGTGCTAATCGCGTTTACTGCGTTAGTTGTCTGATTTTGGCTTTAATGACTTCAATCGCCATTCTATTTTTACCGCCACGTGTAATGACAATATCAGCATGAGATTTAGCAGGCTCGATGTGTTGGTAGTACATTGGTCTTACAGTCTCTAAATATTGCTCTGTTACCGAGTCGATTGAACGACCGCGCTCTTTAGTGTCACGTGCGATACGTCTAATCAAACAAATATCTAGAGGCGTATCCATGTAAACTTTAATGTCAAAGTTCTCTCTCAACTTTGCATTTGTCAGTAGCATAATGCCTTCAATTAAAATAATTTGGGTAGGCTTGACGGTATCAGTCACATCGGTGCGCGTGTGGGTTTTGTAACAGTAAACAGGACACTCTACAGGGGCACCACTGACCAAGTCGTTTAAGTGTTGGTGCAATAGTTCGTGTTCGAATGCACTTGGGCAATCGTAGTTCGTTTTTAAACGCTGTGCCATCGGCAGATCCGTTTGATCGCGATAGTAGGCGTCTTCTTTGATGATAGAAATACCTTTGGCACCCAGCTCAGGCAACAATTCGTCGTAAATAGTTTGGGCAAAAAGTGTCTTGCCAGAAGCTGATGCACCAACAACAGCGATAATTGTTGGTTTGGTATTCTGACCAGTTGGTTGTGATTCTTGACTCATAAATTCAATGTATAAACGCAGATTATGCCTATTTTGACCTAATTCAGCTTTTTTTTCTTTAATTTATTCACAAATAGAATAAATCCCGCTTAAACAGGCGCATTTGCTTGTTTTAGCCGAAAGAAGGTATGCATATGGGTTAACTTTGTGGGTGCATAAATTAACATAACTTGACCGGATGGTCATGTTTATTGTTAAAATAAATAGCGAATTCATTAAATTTTACTGAATTAGCTAGAACAACATCGTAATGTTCGAGCGAAAACGATGAACAAAACCACGATTTTCGTCCTAAACTTTACCTCATTGGGCAATGAAATTTGTGATTACGTTTATCGCGAATCGACATTTTAATAATAGCGTTGTTGTTTCGGTCGGCGCGAATAAATAAAATTATTTACAACAGAACACGAATTTACAAACAACATTGGAGACAAAATGGCGCGTGTCATTTGGATGGTAATCGATAGCTTTGGTGTAGGTCATGCACCTGATGCTGAAAAATTTGGCGATGTGGAAGCAAATACGCTAGGTAACATTGCAAAGGTCTTTGAACAAGAAAAAGGCCGTCCGCTTAATTTACCTAACTTTGCCTCAATGGGTTTGGTTGAGTTAGCTGGGCAAGCTTCTGGTCAACGTATTAATCACGCTTCAGTTGAGACTTATCAAGGTGCTTACGGCTATGCAGCTGAACTTAGCACAGGTAAAGATACACCATCAGGTCATTGGGAAATGGCAGGTGTTCCAGTGTTGTTTGATTGGGGTTATTTCACTGATTTAGACAATAGCTTTTCGTCAGAATTGATGGAAAAGATCAATAAAGCGACTGGCTACGAAGGTATGCTTGGAAATTGCCACGCATCAGGCACAGTGATTATTGAGAAGCTTGGTGAGGAACACATTAAAACAGGCTTGCCAATTTGTTATACAAGTGCAGACAGTGTTTTCCAAGTGGCTGCTCACGAGGAGCATTTTGGCCTAGATAAGCTTTACGAATACTGTGAAAAAGTGCAAAAAATTGTAGAACCAATGAACATTGGTCGCGTGATTGCACGTCCTTTTGTTGGAGAAGATAAAGCAACATTTAGCCGCACAGGTAATCGAAGAGATTACTCTATTTTACCGCCTGCACCAACAGTACTAGACAAGTTCACAGAGGCGGGTGGTACCGTTATTAGTGTAGGTAAAATTGCTGATATCTTTGCACATCAAGGCATTACTGAAAAGACGAAAGCTACAGGTATCGACGCGCTAACAGATGCGACATTAGCTCACATGGCGAGTGCAAAAGACAAGAGCATTATATTCACAAACCTCGTTAATTTTGACCAAGACTTTGGTCACCGTCGTGACCCTGTAGGTTACGGTGAAGCGCTCGAAGCATTCGATAAACGCATTGTAGAAATAAAATCAGCGATGAATGCTGATGATCTGCTAATCTTTACTGCAGATCATGGCTGTGACCCAACGTGGCACGGCAGTGATCATACGAGGGAATACGTACCTGTGATTGCTTATCACCCGTCTATTGAACAAGTAGATCTAGGTGAAAGACAAACCTTTGCTGATATTGGACAAACGATCGCGGAGTTGTTTGACATCGAAAAACTTGACTACGGGATAAGTTTTTTAGACGAACTCAAATTTAAGTAGTAGAATCCACTCCCGAGGTAACAGGTACAACCAATAATAAAAGCAATAAGTTGTCCCTAAACAAATAATATGAAACCTTCGGGAGAATTTAATGAAACTCTTAAAACAGTCATCTCTAGCTGTTTGTGTTCAAGCTGCTTTACTAGCTAGCACTACCACCGTTGCATTCGCAGAAGAAGCCGCTGACAACGAAGTTGTTGGTGTTGAGGTCATCGAAGTTACTGCTCGTAAAAGAACAGAGAACGTAAAAGATGTTCCTATCGCTATTTCTGCGTTAACCCCTAAAAAATTAGAAGTACTTGGCTCTTCAGGCATGGACGTTCGTGCTTTGTCAGGCAAACTTCCTAGCTTATTAATCGAATCTTCTTTCGGTCGTACTTTCCCACGTTTTTACGTGCGTGGTTTAGGTAATACAGACTTCGATTTATTAGCATCACAACCAGTATCATTAGTCTACGATGATGTAGTACTTGAAAATGCCTTAACCAAAGGTATGCCAATGTTCGATATCGAGCGTGTAGAAGTATTACGTGGTCCGCAAGGTACACTTTTCGGTCGTAACACAACGGCTGGTATCATTAAGGTTCAATCTAAGAAGCCTACGCAAGACTACGATGCAAACTTATCTGCTTCATATGGTAGCTACGGTTCAACAGATCTTCGTTTCGCTGTAGGTGGTGGTTTAACAGACACGCTTTCAGCACGAGTTTCGTTACTTCAACAAGACCGTGATGACTACATCGATAACAAAGCACCAGGCTTTGAAGCAAAGGACCAGTTAGGCGGTTACAGTGAAACTGCAGGCCGTGTGCAGTTACTTTGGGAACCAAGTGACGAGTTTAGCGCTTTATTCAACTATCACTTCCGTGATGCTGAAGCAGACGCTCGTATTTTCCGTGCGAACATTATCAAGCCAGGTACAAACGACTTAGTTGACGATTTCGATCGTGAAGTTGTTTACCAAGATGCTGCTAGCCGCAACAACCAAACTATCGATATGAAAGGTGCAAACCTTAAACTTGAATATGATATGGGTAGCCACACGTTAACGTCTGTAACTGGCTATGAGTCAGCTGAGATGTTCTCAGTAGGTGATATCGATGGTGGTTACGGTGCCTCATTCCTACCAGATATGGGCCCAGGTTTCATTCCATTCCCGTCGGAGACTGGAGCGAGAATGCCTGACCACGACCAAATTACACAAGAGCTTCGCATTGCAAGTAATGAATTAGGTCAATTAGATTACCAATTTGGTTTCTTCTACTTTGACGAAGACCTAACAATTAACAACTTAAGTTTTGACACGTTAGCAAACGGTGTTCAAAACGGTATTGCTGTTCAAAACATGCAAACTACTGCATGGGCGTTATTCGCATCAATCGATTACGATGTAAATGACAAAGTTAGCATCAACGGTGGTTTACGCTACTCAGATGATGAGCGTGAGTGGGACGGTACATTAGTACAATCACCATTTGGCGCACCTAGCTTCAGTGAAGAAACGTCTGTTGACGACTCACAAGTAAGTGGTGACTTCAGTGTTAACTACCGTTACAGCGATCAAACAAACGTTTACGGTCGTATCGCTCGTGGTTACCGCGCACCAAGTATCCAAGGTCGTAACTTATTATTCTCTGGTAACGCAACAACAGCTGACTCAGAAACTGTTGTATCAGTTGAGACTGGTTTCAAAACAACAACTGCTGATAACATGGGCCGTTTAGACGGTGCAGTATTCTACTACGAAGTTAGCGATCAGCAATTAACAGCTGTAGGTGGCTCTGGCAACTTAGCGACATTATTAAACGCTGATACAGCTGTAGGTTACGGTTTTGAATTAGACGGTGAATACTTCGTTACTGATAGCTTAGTATTAACAGGTAGCGTAAGTTACAACAGCACTGAAATTCAACAAAACGACTTAGGTGTAGCACCTTGTGGTGGCGGCTGTACAGTAACTGATCAAATTAACGACCAAGGCTTTGCTTTAATTGATGGTAACTCTTTACCACAATCTCCAGAGTGGATTAGCAACTTTGCAGTTCGCTGGTCAAAAGAAATTGGTGACGGCGAATTCTACGTTTACTCTGATTGGTCTTACCGTAGTGAAGTTAACTTCTTCTTATACGAGTCTAAAGAATTTACTGGCGACGCGTTATTAGAAGGCGGCATTCGTGTCGGTTACGAGTGGTACACTGACGGTGCAGAATACGAAGTAGCACTATACGGTCGTAACATCACTGATGAAGAGCAACTTACTGGTGCTATCGACTTCAACAACTTAACGGGCTACGTAAATGAGCCACGTTTCTGGGGTGTTGAGTTCAAAGCAAACTTCTTCTAAACCAGTTTGTTTTTACGCAATTAAATTAAAAAAGGCTGCATTTGCAGCCTTTTTTGTTTTCAATGCATTTTCAGCCAAAGTAGTAATTCAGCGAAACTAGTAATTTGAACTTTGATACTTAACGATACTACCGATTACTACTTAGATTCTGATCACATTACGTTGTCGTAATGCTTAGCCTAAAGAATACTCTCTAAGGTAAGTTCCATCATATCGCCGAAGGTTTTCTCGCGCTCATCGGCAGTAGTTTCTTCACCTGTTTTGATATGATCACTAACGGTTAAAACAGTTAGTGCTTTTTTACCATATTCAGCTGCTACGCCGTAAAGGCCTGCTGCTTCCATTTCTACCGCTAGAATGCCGTGTTTTTCCATCACAGAGAATAACTCTGGTTTAGGTGTGTAGAATAAATCTGCTGTGAAAATGTTACCTACATGTACTTTCTTGCCTAGCGTTTCAGCTGTGTTTACTACTTTCTGTAATAAACCGAAGTCTGCACACGCAGCGAAATCGCAGTTATTTAAACGGTTACGGTTTACATTTGAATCCGTACTTGCAGCCATACCGACAATAACGTCACGTACTTTAATGTCATCGCGAACAGCACCACATGAGCCGATGCGAATAATATTTTCAACGCCATACTCTTTGTATAATTCAGTAGCGTAGATCGAGATAGATGGGATACCCATACCTGAGCCCATCACAGAAATGCGTTTGCCTTTGTAAGTGCCTGTGTAGCCAAACATATTACGTACACGCGTCACGCACTTAGCGTCTTCTAAAAAATTCTCTGCGATGTACTTTGCTCGAAGCGGGTCGCCAGGCATTAAAACCGTTTCTGCGAAATCGCCTACTGCTGCTTCAATATGAGGAGTTGCCATAATAAAACCTTTTTAAAAAATAGGTTTCAGTAAGTTTCAAGCCAGAACTAGCTGCTATCAAGGATGTTTTACTGAAGAAAAATTAATAATTTAACTAAAAAAGCGTTCGATTATCCATTGATAACCTACGCCGCCAAGATATATACCGACGATGCCTGCAATACCTGAAAGAACAGGTGGTGCTGGCAAAGGTAGTTTCAATAGCGAGAATAGAATACCGACTATTGTACCTGCCGCCAATGCTAAAATTATATCTGCCATGGGAAGCCCCTTAGCTATGTCGTGTCAACTGTAACAAGGCTTGCTTCTCAGTATCAGACGTGAAGCTCATTTTTACTGCGTTTTCTTGTAGGGTAGTGAACTGGTCATGATCAAAACCAAGAACTTGCTGTGCTAAATTAAACTCTTGTTTAATTTCGGTATTTTCTACCGCTGGATCATCAGTGTTTAAACACACTAAGTTACCATTTGCTAAAAACTGCTTTATTGGATGTAAGCTTAAATCTTTCACCGTGCCAGTCTGATAATTTGAGGTTAAGCAAGACTCAAGGCCGATATTATACTTGACCATATGGTCAAGTAAAGCCTGATCTTTGTAACTGTTCACTCCGTGACCAATACGCTCTGCACCGAGCAAGTTAATTGCTTGCCAAACGCTTTCTGGACCAGCTGCTTCACCTGCATGGACTGTTATACGTATATTCGCGTCTCGAGCTGTTTTGAAAAGGTCGACAAACAATTCACATGGGAAGTTTAGTTCATCTCCCGCTAAATCAATACCCGTGATTGCGTCTTTGTGCGTTAAGATGCCATTTAACTCTTCAGTACAATGTTCAACACCAAAGGTACGACTCAAAATTCCCAGTAATTTCACCTGAACAGGAAAGTCTTTCATACCAAGTTTAATACCATCAACAATCGCTGCAACAACGTCTGCAACAGGAAGTTTGTGAGTCATCGCCATGTAATAAGGCGAAAAGCGAAGCTCGGTGTAATGAAGGCCAGCGTTATATGCATCCTCAACATTTTCATAGGCTACGCGTTTAACGTCATCTAATGTTGCTAATACTTTTACGCCCCAGTCTAACTTTGCCAGAAACGCGAGTAAGTCAGGTTCACTTTTTTGAATTTGAACGTGCGGCATCAATTCTTCTAAAGAATTCGCCGGTAATTTAATATGATTTTTTTCTGCTAGCTGCCATATGGTACTCGCTCGAATGTTTCCGTCGAGATGTCGATGCAAGTCGACTAATGGCAAAGATTTATTATAGGCCATATTTTCCTTCTAGAATTGGGCTGTTTGAAAGGTGATTTGGTGCGATTTTAAACCACTGAAACAGCACTTGTTGATGTATATGAAAATTATACCTGCTTTTTCGTATTTTGGGTTGGTATTGACCCGATATCCTGATAGATTAACTTCGGGATTAGTCATCTAGGTGTCTAGACGTAAATAAAATATCGCATTAATTAGAAAAGAAGTAAAAGAGATTCACCATGTTATACCAAACTGACGACGTTAGAATTAATCAAATTAAAGAGTTATTACCGCCAGTCGCTTTAGTCGAGCGATTTCCGGCAACTGAAAAAGCGTCGCAAACCGTGTTTGAGGGTCGAGATGCCATCAGTAATATTTTTAACGGCAAAGATGACCGTTTGCTCGTGGTGATAGGCCCTTGTTCAATTCATGATACTGAAGCTGCAATTGAATATGGTCAACGCTTAGTTAAGTTGAGAGAGAAGTATAAAGATACGCTAGAAATTGTAATGCGTGTTTATTTTGAAAAGCCGCGTACTACTGTGGGTTGGAAAGGTCTCATTAACGATCCTGAATTAAACGGCAGTTTTAAACTTAACGATGGCTTACGCAAAGGCCGAAAACTACTACTGGATTTAAATGACATGGGCTTACCGACTGCTGGTGAGTTTCTCGATATGATCACGCCACAGTATATGGCGGACTTTATGTGTTGGGGGGCAATTGGTGCCCGTACCACAGAAAGCCAAGTTCACCGCGAATTAGCATCTGGCTTGTCTTGTCCTGTTGGATTTAAAAATGGAACAGATGGAACAATCAAGATTGCCATTGATGCAATCGGCGCGGCAAGTGCTTCGCACCATTTCTTATCTGTAACTAAGTATGGTCATTCTGCGATTGTTGAAACGTCAGGTAACCCTGATTGCCACATTATTTTGCGCGGTGGTAAATCTACTAATTATGATAGTGAAAGTGTGAAAGAGGTAACTGACCAATTATCAGCGGCCAAACTTAACACTAAATTGATGATTGATTTCAGCCACGCGAACAGTAAGAAGAAATTCAAAAACCAGATGCTAGTGTGTGAAGACGTTAGTGCACAAATTGCAGCTGGCAACACTGACATCTTTGGCGTTATGGTTGAAAGTCACTTAGTTGAAGGCCGTCAAGATTTAGTTGATGGTAAAGTGGCAACTTATGGTCAAAGCATTACCGATGCATGCATCGGTTGGGAAGATACTGAAATATTGATTGAAACCCTGAGTAACGCAGTCGCTAAACGTTAATGCAATAGTTAAACGTTAACGCAATAGTTAAACGTTTGCATAGATGCATACGGTACATACGAAAAGTTACAAACCTGAGCCGCTTTTTAGCGGCTTTTTTTGTACTCTGAATTCGTTTTGTTGTAGGGTTGCTAGGTAAATAAAGCAGTATTATCAAGTGAGATATATGGAACAGTTAGCGCAGCGAGTTATTGAGCAAATTAGTAAAGTTGTACTCGGCAAATCGAGAGAGGTGCACTTAGCTGTAGCCTGTCTATTGGGCAAGGGGCACTTACTTATTGAAGATTTGCCAGGTATGGGCAAAACGACGTTAGCGCAAGTACTAGCAAAGGTATTCGGATTAAGCTTTCAACGTACTCAATTTACCAGCGATATGTTGCCGGCAGACCTCACGGGTATTTCAATTTTCGATCAAGAGCAAAAAACGTTCGTGCTTCACAAAGGGCCAATTTTTAGCCAGCTTGTGTTGGCGGATGAAATAAACAGAGCAAGCCCTAAAACACAAAGTGCATTGTTAGAAGCGATGGAAGAGCACCAAGTGAGTATTGACGGTGTCACGCATGAGCTACCGTCTCCATTTTTTGTTATTGCAACGCAAAACCCACTGTTCCACTCTGGTACTAATCCTCTTCCTGAATCTCAACTGGATCGCTTTATGATGCGATTATCGCTGGGCTTTCCTAGTGTTGAAGCAGAAAAACAAATCTTATTGGGCGACGACTTAAAAACTAAATTATCGTCTGTTGAAACGGTGATAACTACGGAGCAATTGTCGGCAATGCAAGAGGCTGTGGCGACCATTTCCGTAGATGAAAAAGTGTTGGATTATATCGTTGCTCTATGCCAAGTGAGCAGAACTAGTGACTTCTCAGGCAACCCTTTGTCACCTAGAGCAGGGAAGTCAATATTAGCAGCTGCTAAAGCATGGGCATTTATCGCAGGGCGTGACTACCTTGTACCCGAAGATGTGCAAGCTGTTTTTGAAAGTGTAAGTGAGCACAGGTTAGATGCAGGAGCATTCTCTCTCGATAATAATGCTAACTTATCTCGTCAAATCATTGAGCAAGTAGATATATTTGCTTCGTAGTTAATAGTTCATTTGTTAACTGCGAACAATCGATAACATTATGATTAAGCGACTGCTTTCACCACTGTCCAACTTTATTCAAAAGCGCTTTGACGTATTTATCGCGAAGCGCTTGCCGCCTGCGCGTAAAGTTACATTGAATAACAACAATATTTTTATCTTCCCTACGGCAATGGGCTTTTGCTACCTTGCTATCGTGTTCTTATTGTTTTTACTTGGCACCAATTACCAGAACAATGTCATTATTCTACTGAGCTATCTCATGGCGAGCATGTTCATTACAATCAGCCTGGCGTCGTTTTTTAACGTTAAAGGCGTGCAATTCTCATCTAAAAAAGAGTACGTCGGTTTTAGTGATAAGCCAATTGTTGTAAATGTGAGTGTTAATGCAGATTTGCCTCGATTTAACTATTTATTGCAATATCCCGGACATTCGTTAAGCATTTTCGACCAACTAAAAGACAAGCAAACATTGCCTTTAACATGGCAGGCTCCCAGTAGAGGTGTTTTCAAGCCCGGTCGTATCAAGGTTGTTAGTGAGTATGCTTATGGGCTTTTTCGTGTTTGGTCTTGGTTGGACTTTGATCATCAACTCGTTGTTTTTCCCACACCACGCCCGATTACCTCTAAGCAATTGGCTGCTTGTGAAGATGGAAACGAGGAAGGCCGACGCACCGAGATAGCTCGTGATGGTGATGAATTTATAGAACTGAGTAATTATCGAGAAGGGGAGTCGCTTTCCCGCATCGCATGGAAACAACTGGCTCGTGGGCAAGGCAAATATACCAAGCAATATCATCAAATACTTGGCGAAGCCAAGTATTTATCCTTTGAACATTTGCCGCCTGTGTCTGTTGAACACAAGTTAGAGTTTTTAACTTATTTAATTCTTGAATATAGTCAAAATGACGCGTCATTCGGTTTAGATTTACCCACAATACGCATTGATATTGGACATGGTGAAGAACACAAATTAGCGTGTTTAACTGCATTGGCAAGATATCCTCTCAGCCACTCGTCTAGCACTGTTAGTGACAGTGAACTCACACCTAAAAAAGCTAAAGCTAATATTGTCGAGGGGTTAAGCTAATGGCTGGTGCTCGCGCTAATTTCCAATTGAGTAAAGCCGACTATAGTCACTTGTTGCTAACTCAAGCTTTCACTATTTTGTTGTTCTTTAATGAGTTAACAAGCTGGATGCTCTCACTTATTGCCTTAAGTATTCTTTGGCAAGTTGCTCAATTGGCAAAATCTCGGGGAACTCTTGCACTCACCATCAATACTTCGGAGACGAATGAAAATACGTCTCAAGTTAGCAGCTACGCGAGTAATCTGTCTTTGCTAGGTCGTGAAACAGCAAGGGCAGGTGTAGTGCGGAAAAAACGCTTACCTTTAATCTCTCGATTAAAACCTACGCCTAAGCTTGTCGTGATGCTATTTGCATTGACCGGAGCGGGTATCATCATTGCCAATGGTCGTTCGCTCGGACTACTGCTGAGTATGGTGCACCTTATTTGTTTTGCTTACGGCATCAAGTCATTGGAAATTAAATCACGAAAAGATTTTTATCAGCTGATTTTGATTGGTTTATTTCTGCAAGCCTGTGCGCTTATTTTTATCCAGTCCTTATGGTTTACGATGCTTGTGATCGCGGTAGCAGTCTTGAATTTAGGGCTCTTGTACCGATATTTTTCTGCAAGCGCCGGGTGGAAGTTACCCATTACGCGTTCAGGTAAATTACTCGTATATAGTGTACCTCTGGCAGCTGCGCTCTTTGTGTTCTTTCCAAGGTTATCGCCATTTTGGCAAGTACCTTTGGCTGAAAAAGCAAAAACAGGGTTAAGCGATGAGGTATCTCCGGGAGATATTGCTAATTTGGCGAGGTCAGATGAATTGGCATTTAGGGTAGAGTTTTTCTCTAATGCGCCAAGTAAGGGGCAAATGTATTGGCGAGCGATGACCTTGCCTTACTTTGACGGACAGTCCTGGAAACGAAGTCCTGAAGGGAGAACCGCGAGCTATTTGAATTTACCAGCTGACATTAGCAGGGCTGCAGGGCAAAGCTATCAATATCAGGTGATGCTTGAACCAAGTAATCAAAGATGGCTATATAGTTTAGATACGCCTTTTGTAGATGCTAATGAGGCAAGCTCAAGCCTTAAAATTAGTCGACAGTACGATTATAGTCTGATTAACGAAAGACCAATTAATGCCACAAAAAGTTATCAAGTGACTAGTTTTTCTGGCGCGGTCCGTGGTCAGAATATGCCTCGTTCATTCAAGCACTTTTTTACTAATATTCCGGAAAATAACAACCCGAGGTTGACTGAGTTAGGTATTGAACTTGCTCAAACCTATGCGAATAAACGTGACATCATAAATCAAACGCTTATTCACTTTAGGGAACAGGCCTATTTTTATACCTTACAACCGCCACGGCTCAATAAGAATGGACGTAGTCTAGATCAGTTTTATTTCGATACCCGTTCCGGCTTTTGTGAGCATTATGCCAGCAGTTTTGCTTTTCTTATGAGAGCGGCTGGTATCCCGGCGCGTGTTATTACAGGCTATCTTGGTGGAGAGTACAACCAACAAGGTAACTATTACAGTATTTATCAGTATGACGCTCATGCATGGACAGAAGTGTGGCTAGAAGATGAAGGCTGGATTGCTATCGACCCTACAGCAGCGGTGAGCCCTGATCGCGTAAGTGATAGCATGTCTGATGCTCTTCGTCAGCAGCGTGTCAATTTAGCTGGTAGTTTTAGCTGGCAAGCATTTTCTTCTGCGGCTTGGATGTTAAAAATTCGCATGCAAATAGAAGCTATCGATTATCAATGGAATCGCTTTATTTTAAGTTACACTATGGATAAACAAGATGAACTGCTGAGACAATTATTAGGTGATGGCCGTTTATGGAAAGCTGCGCTAATTATTGCATTAACGTTTTTATCGATGATTGGACTTCTATGGCTGCGCAATCAATGGCTTTCTAGAGAGAAAGTAAATACCGTTTGGCAAAAGCAATTTAAGCGTGTGTTAAAGCTACTAAACCTACAAGGTTTTACAAGGGAACAGTGGCAGTCACCACATAAGCTCGTGGAACCTTTAAATAACGCGAAAATGGGATTGGGCAGTCAATACGAAGACCTTTACAAGCTATATCAACAACTCAGTTATCAGCCAATGGTAGATAAACAGCGTGACAAGTTGGCTAGGAAATTTCAAAAGAGTAGCCAAGGTTTTATTAAGGATCTGAAGCAAACGAGATAGAACCTATCGGTGCTGCGAACGGAATTAGCGTTATTCTTCGCTTGGGTGTTGTTCTGTATGGCGCTTACAATCTTTAAGTAAATTAATAAAGTCATCGACAGGGCGGTCGAGTGCGCTCGCGGGTATGAAAATGTGATATCCGTACGCGACCGATAACGCGTGCACATGATGCATACAAAACGCGATGGGACCTTTGAGCTCTTGCTTATCACTGGTCACAAATGGCGTGAAGTTAATTTGTGCTTGCTCTATTGTTAATTGGTTTTGAATAACCGCAGCAGTGGTCAATGGACGTTGCTCGTGTGGCAGGCGGCTTGCCAAACGCCGACTTAAACTGTTGACTAGTGGTAGTTCATTTTTAAGCTTGATGCCCACATACGGTAAGGTGCGCTTGTCTAAGCCAACAGTAATTGATACGTTGCCTATGCGTTGAATATCAAGCCATTGTACCTGCCATTTTCCGTATTTATGTTGATATTCAATGCCTTCTTTGGTGAGTAGCAGACTGTATTCCGGTTCTAATTTCTTAACTAATCCAATGAAAAAACAAACGACGGAAACCACGCCTAGAAACATCAATACGAGTTTGATTTCAGCCCACCATTGATGGCTTAATGCGATCGTGACTAGCAAGCTTACAAGCCCGATGAACATCAAAAATTGACCGTGATTTCCCGACATCGGCTTTATTTTGATAACTGACATAAAATCCTAAAATAATTGTTTGCTGAATCAAATCTCTAGCACTAATTGCGTAGTTTTCGCTTGCGCAACACTTAGTTTCTACTAAGTTTAAAGTATGGTGTTTTAATTGGGTAGTGCTATGCATATACATTCTAGTGAACATTCACAAACGTTTGATATAGCAAGAGTAATTTCTGTTGTAAGCTACTTAACCATTGTCGGCTGGGTAGTATCATTAGTCATTTTTGGTAAACAGAAAAGCATGCTAGCTGGCTTTCATTTACGGCAATCTCTAGGATTAATTATTGTTGCTGCTTGCCTGTCTTTAATTCCGCTTGTTGGTTGGATTTTGAATGTTGTTGTAGCCGTTTTCTGGGTATTAAGTGTATTCCATGCTGCCAAAGGGGAATACTATTCAGTGCCTGTAGTTGGAGGACTGTTTCAAACACACCTTAGGTTTATCACTTAGTTCGATTCTCTCAAGAACCACTAATGCAGGTTAACTAGGTCGTGTTGATCTTTCGAGTTTGTTTGTGTAGCAATTTATGACGTGTTTATACAAGGCAGAGCTAATGTCGAGTGGTCATTCCACATAGATAAGCGATAAAGACTTTGTGCTCCTGCAAAGTCACCTTACCCTACATCCTTGTAGGGCAACGCAGTAGAAAGGCATCATAAATGCTGTCCTAAGTATGTAGTAAAAGGGATTCGTTTAAATGCACTTTTCTCAATGATGCCTGCATGGATGCAGGTACTAAGATTATGCAGGAGCATAATAATCGGTACTTGCTCTGTGCGTAGAATGACTATGCATATCACAAGTGCCTCGATAAAAATGCATTTAATTCGAACAAAATATAACCCTGAAAGATCAACACGCCCTGGTAGACACGCGTTAGGTCAAAGTGGGCGTTTTTCCTCTAACGCTCACTTATTGCTCTCATTTGTTCTATTCTTATTCCCCATCATTTACGTTAGGCATTCCATATTTTTAATTTTTCTAGTGTTATTAACGACGCTATGGTTAAATTCAGCCACGAAAATCGTCCACTAGTCGCGCAGAGAATTGCCATTGTCTTATTGCGCCAGTAAGAATAGAAAAAATGAAAATTGTTGACATAGAAAAAGCCGTCTATCGTAAAAAGCTCAAATTAGTATCTATCGCCTTTGTTGCCGTATTTGCCATTTTATCCTTAATTTTCGGGTCTTTATTTATCATGTTGTTTGCGTCCCCAGAACTAGCGGCAACAGGGGCTGAGTTAACTTCGGATGACGTGCAAAGTAATTTTCGCTACAACTTGGGGGGCGTTATCTTGGCATTGGCTACGATGGCAATGATCGCAAATAGTATTAAAAACAAGCCTTACTTCACCGAGGTATACTACATTTGGCAGTTGAAGCAGGTTCATAATCAAATCTATCGCAAATTGGCAAAAATTAAAGCGAAGCAAATTGAAGGTGATGAGAGTGCTAAAATCATCTTAGCCTTTTACTACAAAACGATCAAAATGGTTTACGAGCTTGATGACAATACTTTAACGATTTCAAACGTTAACCTTGAAATTAACAAGTTGCAGCAACAATTTGGTACAAACGAATTTGATGAATTAGCCGACAAGTTTGATAAGAGATTAGTAACTTCTATATAGTAGTTTGGTACGCAGATTTAATTTAATTTCATTTGTTAAGAGGAAGAACAATGATTGGTTACGTAACTGTTGGTACTAATGATTTACCGCGCGCTGTTGCTTTTTTTGATGAGTTATTCGCAGTTATTGGCGCGGGTCGCTTTATGGAAACGGATACATTTGTAGCGTGGGCACCATCACCTGAAGCTCCTGCCGTTTCGGTCACAAAACCGTTTAATGGGGAAGAAGCAACTGTCGGTAATGGCAATATGGTGGCGTTAATGGTTGATTCACCAGAGAAGGTCGATCTAGTCTACAACAAAGCGATAGAACTTGGCGCTGAAGACGAGGGTGCTGCTGGCCTTCGAGGCGAAATGGAAGGTTTTTATGCTGGCTACTTTAGAGATTTAGACGGCAACAAGTTCAACGTATTTCACTTGGAAATGCCTGCTGCTTAACTAGTATGCATGCAGTATTTTTGTTAAAAAAGGCGCATTAAAATGGCGCCTTTATAGTATCTAATCGCTGGGTTTGAACTTGTTGTAATAGATTCAATGGACTGAATTGGCTCATTTCTCGATGTGGTAATTTGTAGTGGCGCATGCCTGATAAAACAGTTGTGAGGAGATGCTTTATATTGTCATTTATTAGACTGTTTTCTGCGGGAAACTGACCTTATCTTTACCTAATTACATAGTCATTAATTTGATAAAATCGTATTTAAGCTTCAACCCTTTATTGCAAGGGAAAACTAAATAATCAAAGCTGAGTAGTTTTAATAACATAATATAATATTTTTAGTGGCTCTCATGTTCTCCTCATATTCGCTATACAATAATTGAAAGTGTTTGGTGAATATTTCACAATGACGTCGCGTTTTGTCTGAATATAGTTTGAGAAGTCGATATGAAGTTATTGTTGGTTGAAGACTCAGAAGCATTGCGTAGGCCTGTCGTTAAAGCATTAAAGGCTTCTGGTTTCGCGGTTGATTCAACAGGTGATGGTAAAGAAGGGTTATGGATGGCACTTGAGCATGATTATGATGTCATTATTTTAGATATTATGTTACCTAGCTTAGACGGTAGAGAAGTTTTAAAGCGATTGAGGGAAGCAAATAGTGATTCTCCGGTGTTGTTTCTTACCGCAAAAGATTCAATTGAAGACCGTGTTGCTGGACTCCGTTTGGGGGCTGATGACTATTTGGTTAAATCATTTGCGATTGAAGAGCTTATTGCCAGAGTTGAAGCCTTGTCACGACGAAAATACCAAATTCGCTCGCCCAAGCTATCGGTTGGAGATTTAACGCTAGATAGGTCCACCAAATCTGTAAAGCGAGGAGAACACAATATTTCATTATCTACGCAACTATTTTCATTATTAGAATACTTGATGTTAAACAAAGGAACTGTTATTTCACGTACGCAAATAGAGCAACATATTTACGATGAACAAGTTGCACCAATGAGTAATGTAGTAGATACCGCCGTATGTGCTTTGAGAAAAACAATTAGCGTGTCAAAAGATAGCCCGTCACTGATACACACTCGAAGAGGTATGGGGTATTTTATGAGTGCTGAGAATTCGTGAGGAGTATTCGAAATCAGCTGTTAATTTGGCTGTTACCGAGTTTCATACTGATCGCAATTTTAGCGAGTTCTGCACTATATTTCTCTGAAAAATTAAGACTAGAGACAAATCTTGATAATGAATTAAGCAAATTAGCTCGCGCCGTTAAGTTGGTTCATAATATGCCGCGCAATAGACTTGGGGGGCCAGGTGGTGGCAGACTAAGTACGACTGAAAGGATAAACTTTTTACGGGACGATGAGAGTAGTGAATTTTATTTGCAAATATGGGATGAAACAGAACAGGTAGTCAGCAAGTCTAAAAATCTAGATAAAGAAGAATTAATGTTGGTAAGGGCACAGACCCAAACTAGCGGAAATAAAACCCATTATGATAGTTCGTTTAGCTCTGGCGAAAACATTCGATTGTATTCATTTACGATTCTAGCCGGACCTTTAAGCAGTGACAAATACGCTACTGTTGCAATGAGTAAATCTCTGGTAAATAGACAGCTCCACCATTTTACAGTGAAAGTTATAATAGGAAGTGCGTTCTGTTGCTTATTGTTATCAGTCATACTTATTTTTGTAATCAAAAGAACATTAACTCCCGTTCATAAGTTGGCTGAACAACTTATTTGTATTGAGGCTGGTTCATTAGACTACCGACTGGATTCGGATGTAGTACCAGCAGAAATTAGTCCATTAGTTGAAAGGCTAAATCAATTGCTTGCGAGGTTAGCGCAGAGCTTTGTAAAAGAACGGCAATTTAGCAATGATCTAGCGCACGAATTAAGAACGCCGCTTGCAGCTATTAGAACAACCAGTGAAGTCGCATTAAAATGGCCTGAGCAATCAACAATTGAAGATCATCAATATATTGCTGAATCTGCTGAGCAATTACACAACACCATCGATAGCTTACTTTCGTTAGCAAGAATTGAAAGCGCTGGGCAAGAATTTGCTTTTGAATGCGTTGACATCGCTACCATTGTGACAGAGTGTATATCATTAAAGGCTGAGCAAATAAAAAAACGTCGTTTAAGGGTGACGTTGTCTGCCAATAATCCTCATATTATAAAAAGTGACCCTTATTTATTACGAATTATCATTTCTAATTTGATTAATAATGCTGTTGAATATGCGCCTACTAATACCGAAGTGTCTATAAATGCCAATCTAAAGGATTCTTTATTAACAGTTTCAAATTCCGCTCCTAACCTGAATGATAACGATATAAAAGCAATGTTTGACAGGCTATGGCGAAAGGATGGTTCTCGCACAGATAAAACACATGTTGGTCTTGGGCTATCTATTGCTTATACAGCATCTCAAGCATTGTCACTTAATTTAATTGCCACTCTTTCTAACGACAAGTTGCTGCACTTAAGTTTGATGAAACGATAGCGTCCTCCATCACACGATTTAGTAGATATTCTACTCCCTTAATTTATTTCCTCATCTTCTGCTCATGTTCGGGCGTTTAAACTAAAAAAAATTAACAACTTAATGGTAATCACTAATGAATGTGGTAATGGAAATGCCATATTGGGTTCCGTTGGTATTCTTTTTGTTTTTATGGGTGGGGCTAGCTATCTACATTATCTATTTGTCCTCGCGTCCCAATGTTGATTCAGAAAACAAAGAGGATCGACTTTGCACTCAAGTTATTGAACGCAAAGAAAACGCCTGCAAATATTACGAAATTGAGGATAAGCCAGATGTTCGTATAACTAACTCACATAGTTTATTGGAGTTAAACCAATTACGAGATAAGTGGAAGTTAATGAAAAAGAGTAGGTAACCAACGCTTTACCTAGTACAACCATTCTAATTTTAAGTTTCATAACATTTATGCTTACTGGAGTAGCACAATGATTGTTATACAAAATATTAAGAAACTAATCCATATTCTATGTTTCTTCTTAGCTATTACCCTTTTATTGACCGGCTGCGGTGATGGAAGTGATGGCTCAACAGATGAAGAACAAAGCGCTGTATCGCCAAGTCCAATAGTCGAATTGTCAATCACCCCTATTTCGATAAGTATAGGTGAAAGTACTATTATCTCTTGGTCTAGTTCGAATACGACCACTTGTACTGCCTCAGGTACTTGGGGTGGAGACAAGCCTATATCAGGCAGTGAGACAAGTCAGGTGTTTGATACAGAGGGTAGTTACGACTTTATACTTAGTTGTAGTGGAGTCGGTGGAGAAGCTACCATTGTTGCAACAATTGACGTAGTCGAGGAGACTAAACATGAATCTAGTTCAGGAATGGCGGCGCTCAATGATACGGGGATCGGATTTGGGGCGAATGAGACCAACAATGGCAATGATTGTGGCACGACAATTACAGGTACAAACGGTACTCAACTTGAACAAGACTGCAATCAAGGTCGAAGTGCAACAGCTAATTCAGCATCAGATGGTGAAGGCGGGTTTGATTTCACGCGTATAAATGCCGATGGCAGTACTTATAGCGGTAGTGGCAATTATTCATCTGATCCTTGGGCATGTGTTCGAGACAATCGAACAGGTTTAATGTGGGAAGTTAAAACTAACGATGGCAGTGTACACGATGCAAGCCATACATATCGTTGGGGCGGATTAACGGCACAAGATAGGGATAATATCGACCGCGAAGGTGACTATTATGATGATTGGAATAGCTTAATTATCGCTACTAATCAAAAAAACTTTTGTGGCTATAGTGACTGGCGTGTACCTGACAATGCCCAGTTTATGTCTTTGGTGAATTTTGGCAAAGGATTTGGTCCTTTGACATTGAAAATTGATCAAAATTACTTTCCAAATACATCAGGAGATTTTTATTGGACCTCATCACCATATCGTGGTCAACATAGTGAATTTTATGCATGGGCGTTTCAATTAGCGTTTGGTAATAACAAAAACTTACAACGTTATCAGGCGTCATCACTGCGCTTGGTTCGAGTAATGGATCCTGTTATTCAAAGCACGGTTCAAACACCTGATGATCGCTATCTAGTTCACGATGACGGGACGGTTACGGATCTCGAAACTGGCCTGATGTGGATGCAATGTGTAGCAGGTCTTTCAGGTATTACCTGTGACACTGGAGAGGCGCAAAAGCTTGATTGGGCAGCGGCACTTGAATATACACAAACAAGTGAGATAGCTGGTTATAACGATTGGCGTTTACCTAATATTAAGGAGCTTTTCTCTTTAGTAGATTTCAACCGAGTTGAACCGTCGATAAATCTAAATATATTTCCTGCAACTACTGTGGAATATACTTGGAGTTCGTCACCTATGATTGATTTTGCACAAGATGCGTGGTTCGTAAATTTTAAATCTGGCTTGAACTGGTTTAAAGGTCGCAGTAGCACTCATTTGGTTAGAATGGTTCGCGCAGGTACTGATGATTTGGCACTATCAGAAATTGATGAACAAAACGGAACCGCTATAGATACGGACGATGGTTTAGGCACACCAATAGGAACAGTAGAGCCAGTTGATGTTCACGCACAAGTATTAATCGAGGAGCAAGGTTTTACTGGTGACCCTACTACAGGTAGAAACCTACCTGATATAAATGATAGCAAAGCACAGCTTGGTAAGGCTCTGTTTTATTCTAAACGTTTAAGCGGAGAGTTCGATACAGCATGTGCTTCATGTCATCACCCAGCGTTAGGTGGTGGCGACAATCTCTCTTGGCCTGTCGGTTACGACGCAGTTGATGTTTTTCATAACTTTTCGTCGAATACATTAGGCTCTGGTCGTTATTTTAATGGCAGTGATAGCAATGAACTTCCAGGATATCCAGTCATTGGACGCAATGCTCCTACTATTTTCAATATTGGGCTATTAGATAGAGGCTTATTCTGGGATTCTCGTATTGAAAGCGTAAATAGTTCAATCGGCAAACGCGGCTCAGATTCAGGCATTATTACCCCAGACTCAGCGAATTTCAACACGGCTGATACTAATATTCCTGACGGTGCAACATTAGCCAACGCTCAGTCACGTTTTCCAACTGTTAATCACAACGAAATGCGAGGTGATGAAGAGCTGACGGATAGCTCAAATCAAGCATATCGCGATATGTTGGCCAAACGTTTTGAGGGTATTGCCGAATGGGAAGTAATGTTTAACACTGCTTTTGGAGATAATAACGTTACGTTTGATCGTATTGCTGAGGCATTGGCAACATTTGAAGAATCAATGGTTTTTGTCGAAAACCCCTGGAAAGAGTATGTTGCTGCTTTACGAGGTGAGGTTGGAGCAAGCGTAAATGTGATGACTTCAGATGAGAAAATTGGAGCTGTACTATTTATGACTGCTGGTGACGAAGGAGGAGCAGCCTGTAGCCAATGCCATTCAGGTGATTCGTTTAGTGATGAAAAATTTCATGCTATCGGTTTAGGGCAAGTTGGCCCCGGGAATGCTGACAGTTCAAGCTTTCCACCTGTGACTAATTCAGATTTTGGTCGTTCAAATATTAGCGGGGATGTTGGAGATACTTATCACTTTAGAACTTCTCCATTGTTGAATGTTACTGAAACCGGTCCTTATATGCACAATGGTGCGCTTTCAACTCTTCGCCAGGTAATGGATGTCTATGGGAACCCTGGTGGCGCAATGAATGATCTACTAGGTATTGGCACTATACTAGATAGCAATGCACGCTTTAATGAACAAGGTAATGCCGATTATTGTGAGCTAACTTCCATAACCGATATTATGTCAAAAACAGGTGAAATTTGTGAGCAGGTTTACAATAACATGAACCCTAATGCATTCGATAATACGCGTATTTTATTTCGTCAAACTTTCGATGAAACAGTATCAAACTCGCCTGCACCGGAGATTGATATCAATACCGAACAATCAGATAAAGTAATTCAATTTATGGGGGCGTTAACCGACCCATGCGTGAAAAATAGAGAATGTTTACAACCTTGGATTTATGACCTTAGCAATTGGACAGAACATCCTGACTATAATGACAATCCAAACTTAATACTTATCGGCGAAGATAAAGAAGGCAATAAACTCTAATCGAATAAGCTCTTGGCAATTAACCATTAGGGGATTCTCTATTTCTTAACGGTTATATGCCAATGGAATTTATTGCTGCGGTAACCTATTAAATCAATGGTAGAAATGAGGTCAATATTAATTAAAAAACGGCCGTGTTTTGCTCTAATATCAACTTAAGTATGATCAATAATTTACTTAGGGACCTCGTCTACTTCAGTGTCTAATTTGCCTTAAGCGAGCATTAAGCGAACTTTTTTGCTAGCTTATATTCAGTTGTTAGGTTTGATCGAATATTTTCACTTAAACCTAACCGTTCAAATTGCAACTGCTTCAGCTTACTAGCTACCCGAATTGGCTTTTGCTGATTAACGCTCTACCAATTATCCCTTGATTTGAAAGGCTTGGTGTTGTCCGGATTGGTTTGATTAAAGGTTTTTATGCGCTGGTTTTTACCTGCCATTACCTTAATCTGATACCAAGACTCTCTTGCCAATGCGAAGCCTTTACTGTGCCACCACGCGTTTTTGTAGAGCTTTTTCACGCCTGCGACAGCGTCTGGTGATTGCTGGGCGATTTCCTCTGCCAGCTTTTTAGCCGCATCAAGCGGTGAGTCAGAAACCTTAGTCACTAAATTTAGTTTGGCTGCTTGCTTTGCTGAAAACTCTCTGCCTGTCATTGCAAGCAGTTTGGCTTTATCAGTTGGCATGAGCTCTTTTAATGCGAGTGTGCCGCCCATATCTGGAATTAAGCCCCATCTTGCTTCCATCACTGAAAACATAGCTTTTTCATCAGCGATTCGGAAATCAGCGCCCAGCGCTATTTGCAAGCCACCACCCCAAACACGTCCGTGCAGCACCATAATGACTGGCACGGGAATTTCCTGCCACCCAGTTGACACGTATTGCGCCAAGTTTGATTGGCCAGGTAAAAATTTGAATAGCAACTTAACCGCATTGCTAGGCGATTTCATTACAGATCTAACGTCCAAGCCAGTACAGAAGTCGACACCTTTTCCTTGTACGATAACTGCACGAATGTTTCGGTCTTTTTTAAGGGTTTTTATGGTCTGTTTAATCGCTTTAAACATATCCATATTGAGCGCATTGTGTTTTTCAGCGCGATTAAAATCGACAAAGGCAATGTCGTTTTCATAGTGTATTTCTACGAGCTTATTGTTCATTATTCTATTTCGCTCTCAGGATTATTTTCTGGTAAGACCACTGGACGATAAACAACTTAATCGCTTTTGTAAACAAAAGTCGATTTTACATTTGATGATTCAATCGGTAGATTTGGGTGAGTAACTCGACAAAATCAACGGGTTACAATACCCCTAACTAATCTAATAATTGAAAGATAAGTCACCTATGAACATTACCATTAAAACGCTATTCACAAGCCTTTCTATTGGCGCTGCTTTATCATTTTTGCCTACTACAAGCGCTGCTAATCAACAGCCTGAATTTGCCATTGCCATTCATGGCGGCGCAGGCACGATAAATCGCGAGAAAATGACGCCTGAAAAGAGAAAACAATATGAAAACAAACTATTAGAGGCAGTCAATAAAGGTTACGCGTTACTCGAAAAAGGAGCTGACAGTCAGCAAGCGGTAATTGCGGCCATACAAATACTAGAAGGTTCACCACTATTTAATGCAGGCGTAGGTGCAGTTTATACATTTGATGGTGACCACGAATTAGATGCGTCAATCATGCACGGTAAAACCCTAAATGCTGGTGCCGTGTCGGGGGTAAAAACAGTGAAAAGTCCTATCGCACTTGCTGAAGCAGTGATGGAGAAATCGGTACATGTCATGTTGAGTGGTGAAGGTGCTGAACAGTTCGCTAAGCAGCAAGCATTGGAGTTTGTCGATAACAAATATTTCGATACTGAGTTTCGCTATAAAGCACTACAAAGAGCGAAAAAGAAACTTGCAAAAAAAGAACGAGAATTAAAAGATTTTCAGGCGGCGCATGCAACCTTAGACAACGAGTTTAAGTTTGGCACGGTTGGCGCAGTAGCATTAGATAAGTCAGGCGATATTGTCGCAGGTACGTCAACAGGTGGCATGACGGCGAAACGATATGGACGAGTAGGTGACTCACCCATTATTGGCGCAGGCACATACGCCAATAACCAAAGTTGTGCAGTGTCAGCAACAGGACATGGTGAGTATTTTATTCGCTATCATGTAGCAGCCGATATCTGTGCACGCATGAAATATCAAGGAATATCACTGCAAGAAGCAGCGGATACTGTGGTTAACAAAGTACTGGTGGAAGCAGGTGGAGATGGCGGTGTAATCGCTATTGATGCTAAGGGCAATATCGCAATGCCTTTCAATAGTAAGGGCATGTATCGCGCGAGCCGCGTTCAAGGCGAAAAAGCCAAAGCTGCGATATTTGCTGACGAATAAAGCGTTAGATACTTTGTAAATAAATAATCGTCGTTAATAGTATGAAATATGAGTAATTTACGACTAAAGTTAGAGTTGAGGGCGTTTATTACCAAGCGTCATTAAGTCAACGATTACAGCGGAAAATGAAAGGCAGCACATGGACTCAATTAAAATACAACAATATATGAACCATTACCCCGTTAAATTCACTGCAGATATGGTGATTGAGGAGGCATCTTTCAGGCTTTTAAAAACGAAGCAGATAGGCGGCCCTGTTGTTGATAGCGCTAACCGCCTCATTGGTTATTTATCGGAAAGTGATTTGCTGAAGAAGATGCTTGAGTCTAGCTACTTTCATCAGCACATCGCAGATGTCTCTGACTTAATGCAAACAGAAGTTCTATCTGTTAGACCTTACGACAGCATTGTTGAGCTTGCTCAGCAAATGTTAGCTGGCAACAAACCTAAGATTTACCCTGTCGTAGATGACAGTGGTAAGTTAGTGGGGACGATAAGCCGTAATGAAGTTCTGATGGCGGTTGATAAACACCTTAGAGCTGCTTATCACTTGAGTGACCAGTAGGCTATTCCATACGTTCAATCTACAAGACGAACATTAATACGAAGAAATAAAGGTGAAGGCTATAGCTTTCACCTTTATTTTTGTCTACTGCTGTAAGCCTTCCTACTGAAAAGTTTGGCGATATTTGCTTTACTTTTTGTTACTATCACCCCATATATTCTTCATATTCGTTAATTGGCAAAACTTCCCTTAAGTTAAGCACCGCCTGAACACGTAATTATCAGATGTATAATTGCTGATCAAACAGGTTGTTATATGCCGTTTAGACATAGCATTTCCAAGCATGGTACAAGAAAAAAATCAATCGAACGTGTCGTCAACATCACAAGAAAGTCAACGCAATGAAAAGTACTTACTAGCGCGATTATCGCAAGTAAAGCAGTCGGATGTTGGACGTTTGAAAAGTCGTATTATCGGGACTCGCAAGATTAAAGCCCAAGATAAGCGCGAAAAAGCATACGAGAAGATAAATAGCGTTATTGAGTTATCGATTGCCAGTAAATCATTCAAGCTGAACAATCGCCCGAAGGTTGAATACGCGCAGGGGTTACCTGTTTCTGAAAGCGTAGACGAAATTGCTGAAGCCATTGAAAATAATCAAGTGGTTATTATTGCGGGTGAAACAGGCTCAGGTAAAACGACGCAAATTCCGAAAATTTGTTTAGCATTAGGGCGCGGTGTAGACGGCATTATCGGCCATACACAACCCCGACGAATTGCTGCGCGCACGGTTGCAAATCGCATTGCAGAAGAACTTAAGTCACCGCTTGGCCAAGCAGTTGGTTACAAAGTACGATTTAACGACCAAGTCAGTGAAAACAGTTATATCAAACTTATGACTGACGGTATCTTGCTAGCAGAAATGCAAAACGACCGTTTGTTGCGTCAGTACGACACGATCATAATCGATGAAGCCCATGAGCGTAGTCTCAATATTGATTTTATATTGGGTTACTTAAAGCAAATCTTGCCACGTCGCCCTGATCTAAAAGTTATCATCACGTCAGCGACAATAGACCCTGAGCGTTTTTCTAAGCATTTTAACAACGCGCCCATTATTTCTGTCTCAGGTCGTACTTATCCTGTGGAAATGCGCTACCGCCCATTGGTAAGGGGTAATGATTCGGTTGATGTTATCACTGGCATTATCGACGCGGTTGATGAAGTTTCAGAGATAAGCCAAGGCGATATTCTTATTTTCCTAAATGGTGAACGAGAAATTCGTGATACTGCTGCGGCTCTTGAGAAAGAAAACTATCGCAATACAAATGTATTGCCGTTGTATGCGCGCCTTACGGTGCAAGAGCAGAACCGTATTTTCCAATCGCATACAGGGCGAAATATTGTATTAGCAACCAACGTTGCCGAAACCAGTTTAACGGTACCTGGTATCAAGTATGTGATTGATCCAGGCACTGCGCGTATTTCTCGTTATAGCTATCGCACTAAAGTTCAGCGATTGCCGATAGAGGAGATATCACAAGCAAGTGCAAACCAGAGAGCAGGTCGTTGTGGTCGTGTTTCTGCGGGTGTTTGTATTCGCCTTTATTCCGAAGAAGATTTCCTCTCTCGCGCAGAGTTTACCGATCCAGAAATACTACGTACCAATTTGGCGATGGTTATTTTGCAAATGCTATCGCTTGACCTTGGTGACATTAAAGATTTTCCATTTGTGCAGGCGCCAGATAACCGCAACATCAATGATGGTGTTCGTTTGTTAGAAGAGCTTGCTGCTATATCGACATCTCATGCTAATGATAGTGCGCGTAAATTAACTAAAGTAGGGCGACAGCTTGCTCGTTTTCCAATTGATCCTCGCTTAGCGAAAATGGTACTCAGCGCCATTGATTTAGGCTGTATCGAGCAAGCGTTTATTATTGTGAGTGCGCTTAGCATACAAGATCCTCGCGAAAGACCACACGAAAAACAACAAGCTGCTGATGAGAAGCACAGTCGTTTCAAAGATAAGCAATCTGATTTTAAATCGATTCTAAATCTTTGGGATTATTTGCAGGAGCAACAAAAAGCGCTGTCGAATAACCAATTTAGAAAGATGTGCCAAAAGGAGTTCATTTCCTATATTCGTGTGCGAGAGTGGCAAGACATTATTGCTCAATTAAAACAAACGCTAAAAGAAATGAACATTCCTATGACCACGCTTGATACCGAGCAAGAAGGCCAAATGGCGATTGTTCATCAGGCGCTGTTATCAGGTTTACTGAGTCATATTGGACAACTCGATGAAAACCGTGAGTTCAAAGGAGCTCGCGGCAGCAAGTTCTTTGTCTTCCCTGGATCGCCGCTTGCCAAGAAACCACCTAAATGGTTGATGGCAGCAGAGCTCGTGGAAACCAGTCGTTTATTTGGTCGTATGGTGGCTAAAATTGAGCCCCACTGGCTAGAACCTATGGCCGCTCATTTAATTAAACGTAGTTACAGCGAGCCACATTGGGAGAAAAAACAAGGCGCGGTAATGGCGTATGAGCAAATTAGCTTGTATGGCCTAGTTATCGTGCCTAAGCGAAAAGTTAATTTTAACAAAATTGAACCGGATACGTGTCGCGAAATCTTTATCAGAGAGGCGCTTGTTAACGGTGATATGGCGATCAACGAGGCATTCTTTAAGCACAACAAGAAGTTGGTTGAAGACATTGAAAAGCTAGAACAAAAAGCCCGTACAAAGGGGTTCTTAGCCGATGAAGAACTTATGTTCGAGTTTTATCAGCAGCGATTGCCTGAGCAGGTAATTTGTCAGCGCAGTCTACTCTCGTGGTGGAAAAAGGCGAAGGTGAAAACGCCAGAGTTGCTAAACTTCACACGCGCGTTCTTGTTGCAAGAAGACGAAAACAAGGTGTCCAAAGCCGAGTATCCTGATATTTGGCAACAAGAAAATATCAAACTGCCGCTGAGCTATCACTTCTCCCCAGGCGATGAAGAGGACGGAATTTCAGTGCACATTCCGGTTGGTATTCTGAATCAAGTTCAAGACAACGGATTTGATTGGCTAATTCCAGCGTTAAGGCTTGAACTGGCGATTGCTTACATCAAAGGCCTTCCAAAAACGTTACGCCGTAACTTTGTACCTGCGCCCAATTACGCCGAAGCAAGTGTTGCCAAAATGGTGATGGGCGAGCTCTCTTTTCAGCAAGCACTGGCAAAGCAGTTGCTACGAATGACGGGCGTGCGATTGCCGGAAGACGTGTGGCGGGAAGTTGAGTTACCTGCGCATTTAAAAATGAATTTTAGAGTGGTTGACGATAAAGGTAAGTTGGTTAAGCAAGGCCGAAATCTTGTTGATCTTCAACAGTCACTGCAAGGCAAGGTGAAGTCGACTATCAAGAAAGTCGCTGAAAAGGGCATTGAACAATCGGATATTACCGAATGGAATTTTGGCGTTTTGCCAAAAGGCTATGAGAAGAAAATGGCCAATATCACGATTAAAGCTTTCCCAGCTCTTGTTGATAAAAAAGGTTCGGTTGCTATTGAATTGTTTGAACAAGAGTCAGTTGCGCAAGCTGCGATGCTCAAAGGTACCACGCGCCTTATTCTGTTAAACATTCCATCGCCAATAAAATACTTGCAAGAGAAGCTACCCAACAAAGCTAAGCTTGGCCTGTACTTTAATCCGTTTGGTTCCATTAACGACTTGCTCCAAGACTGTATAGCCGCGGCAGCGCAATACCTTATCGAGCAGAAAGACGTGCCGAGAAACGAAGCAGACTTTAATGCACTTCGAGATTACGTTCGCGCTGAAATTGCTGATTGCGTGCTTGATGCTGCGATTAAAGTAGAGAAAGCGCTTAACCTTCACCACGATATTCGCAAAAAGCTGAAAGGCAATGTGCAGCTTAACATGATTCAAAATCACGGAGATATTAAAGCGCAACTAGAAGGGCTTGTTTTCAAAGGTTTTGTTGTTAAGTCGGGTATTGATAAGCTCGATGATCTTATTCGTTATCTAACCGCCATAATTCGTCGTTTAGAAAAATTGCCGATTGATCCAAATCAAGACAGATTGAAAATGCTAGAGGTGAATAAAATTCAGGCAACCGTTGATGATATTATGGCGAAGCAGCGCAAAGATTTAGCTATGCCGTCAGATCTAATTGAGTGTCAGTGGATGATCGAAGAGCTTAGAGTAAGCCTGTTTGCCCAGAATTTAGGAACCGCTTACCCAATATCGGTGAAGCGTATTAAGAACCACATAAGCTCATTAGATTTATAGGCGCGTATGTTGGCATAAACGAAGTCCGTCGGTTTGACGAACTTCGTTCTTCAAAGTATAAATAAAAGTAGAATAATAACATCGCCATTAGGGCTAGTAGGGGAAGGGAACCATGGTTAATTTTGATGATAAACGTAACTTTTATCGAATGTTGCTCAATAGCGAAGTGCAAGTAACCGTTATTGACGACGAAATTAATAGCGAGTTCGTTGCTACATGTCGCGATTTAAGTGCAACAGGCATGGCAATTGAAGTAAGCCACCCGCTTGAAATAGGTACGCAAGTTAAAGCGAAAGTAGAGTCTGCTAACTCAACGGTTCAATCATTAGATGTAACCGGTAAGGTAGTTCGCGTTGATGAAGAGTCTGATGAATTGTATTTAATTGGCGTTGCTATCGACGATATAGATTAATTTAAAAAGCCTCACCAGCTTGCTGATAACACATAGTATTACGTTGTAACTGTGTAAGCTGACAACGTTCTTATTTGTTTTGTTGTTTTTTATTAGCGTGACACGTTGTTTGACCAAGCGGTGCATGTTAAATGGTATTTGCTCATTATGATGTTCAGTTAATAATGTTGACGCTAAGATTTTTAATGCCATAGCTCATACTAAAAGCTCATATTAAATAGTCACTCCATGACGTTATCCACCTTAAAACGCCAAATTCCGCTACTCTCGCTAATCGTCATGTGTGTTTGGTGGTCATTTTTTTACCAATATAATCATGTATTTAATGACTACGGCCAAATCAATGATGAATGGTTACTGCTAGTTGATGGTTTCATTGTACTTCCTCTTATTTGCTTCTTTTGCATTGAAAACAAAAAAGAGGCGCTGATTAAGTCCATCGCTTACATAGCGATCATTATATTGGTTGGAAGTCTTGCTATTCCTGCACAGGAAAAGCTGCTTTGGACCTATTTGGAAAAACTGCGTTATCTTGTGTTAGTTGGGTTCGTGCTATTTGAGCTTGTAACGATTTACAGTGTATTTACCAGTATTAAGTTGTCTCTAAGCTTATCTAAAGACCCTGATGAAGCCATATCTAATGCGATAGCGTCGAAGTTCGGTAGTGGCATCATTGGCTCAATTATGACATTTGAAGCAACGATGTGGACCTATTTCTTAAAAGCGCAACGGATTAATCGCGTTGCCTTTTCTGGAATAGAACATTTCAGCGTTGATCAAAAAGATGGCACGAAAAGCAACTTATTAGGTTTCATCTTGTTAATGATATTTGAATTGCCAATCATGCATTTGGTGCTCCATTTTATTTGGTCTCCTTTTGCGGCAAACGTCGTGTCAATGCTAACCATTGCTGGCATCATTTTCTTTGTCGCGGAATATCGAGCTATCTCTATTCGTCCTGTGTCAATTGCGGAGAATAGACTGATCATTAGATACGGGATCTATCCATTTAATACTGTCGAATTCAGTGATATTGAATCGGTAGAACTACATAAAGAGTTTGTGCGCAGACAACCGAACGTTAAACGTTATAACCTTGCTGGTGTGCCTAATGTGAAAATAAAACTGCTGAATCAACACGAGATATACTTGGGGGTAGATAAACCGGCTAAGTTTGTTTCTTCTTTGGAAGCGCGGGTTCATCAGTAATTTATCGACGACAAACTCTCACTGTTTGTCGTTCATTTTATTCTTTTATTTTCACCGCTAGTTCTCTTCTTACTGATTTCTAGTTGTCTGTTAGACCTCAGCTCATTCTCGATTCATTCGAATGTAATCCATTGCTAACTATCTATCGTATTGCTCAATAACTGACTAAGAGTTTGCAATGCAACAAATGATACTAAACGCGATTTTTTTTAACTTTTCATGGTTGGGTCTAATTCTAATAGGCAACTACTTCATCCCTGTAGCTCTGGCTTGGCTAGCATGGCATGTGAGTGAATGTGAAGAGCGCGACAAAGAAGTCGTGCTCATTTGTTGTTTAGCGCTTACCGGGTTTATTGTTGACAGTGTGCTGATTCATTTGTCTATCTTTGATTTTGGGGGGGACATGAAAGTCATCCCATTATGGTTGATTACCCTTTGGGCGTGCTTCGCCGCGACGCTTCGTCATAGCCTATCTTTTATGCAAAAGCACATTATTCTACCCATTATCGCGGGTGGGGCACTTGCACCACTCTCTTATTTTGCTGGTGCAAAACTTGGTGCTGTAAGCTTCCCGCAGCCCACTGTCGTGACGTTTCTAGTCCTTTCGTTGATATGGATGTCTGTTCTCCTGACAGTAAACTCCATATTGAAAAAAGAGGAAGTGAGCTATGCATAAAGGCTTGATAGTATCTTTGGCTTTAATTGCACAAGCATTGCTTCCACTTGAAAGTGATGCAAAGTCTACGCAAACGAATGTCCCTCTGCAGATAGAAAGTCAAAATAAGACGACCAACACAACACATACCAAGTCAACACCGCCACAGTTATTAAATGAGCTTCGAGCATCGCTAACAGAAGTCGGTAGCGCTAGATTTAGCGTACTCTTTTGGGATGTATACGATAGTAGTTTATTAACACCAACCGGTACTTTCGACAACCCATCGAAATATCTTCTTGAAATCACTTATTTACGAAACATTAAAAGTGCTGACCTGATTGAACGAACCGAAGAACAATGGCAACACTTGGGGATAGAGGCCATTCAATATCAAAACTATCTTCCTCAGCTCAAAGCCTTTTGGCCTGATATTAGAAAAGGTGACCGCTTATCACTTTGGGTTGACAGCAACAATGCGAGTTTTTACTTCAACAATGAGTTATCGGGCTCTATTGACGACGGTGTGTTCGGTAATTTATTTGCCTCAATTTGGCTTTCTCCAGACACCAGTGAACCCAAATTAAGAAAAAAATTAATAGGTCAATCAAATGAAAAATAAATGTGTTAAAGCCTTAGTTAAAGTCGTAGCAGCGTCAGCATTAGCGCTTTCTGTGGCTGGATGTGGTTCACAACAATTGGCTGACTACAGTTCAACTGCGCCTAAATTGTCTTTAGATGAATATTTTGATGGACCACTTACTGCTTGGGGTATGGTTCAAGATTACTCAGACAAGGTTACTCGACGTTTTTGTGTAGAGCTTGATGGAAATTGGCAGGGCAATAAAGGTGTATTAGCGGAAAAATTTTACTTTGCCGACGGCGAAATTAGCTATCGTACTTGGAAACTAACAAAGAATGGCAGTAGCTACACGGGCACGGCAGAAGATGTTGAAGGTACAGCTGCCGGTGCCACAGAGGGCTTCGCCTTTCAGTGGCAATATAATTTACAACTTGAAATAGGTGACACTCAGTACGTGTTTTTCTTAGATGATTGGATGTACCAGCTCGATCAATATCGAGTTTTTAACCGCACATCAATGAAGAAGTTTGGCATTGAAGTCGCACACTTAACGATATTTTTTGACAAACAACAACCTAATCGCACATGTAAAAGTTAGTTTTTGACCTCCAATTAAAAAAGGTAAGCGAGCGCAATGCTCGCTCTTCCTGTTTGTTCTTTTATTTAATTAAGTTGTTGATATAATTAAATTAAAAGTGAATAAAAAGTGAACTCTTTAAAAAAATGTAACGTAACATTGCTCGTTAAAACTAAAAAAGAGGGCAGAACATTGAAGAGTTCAAAATTATTAGCAACAGCATTCATGAGTGTTTTATTCCTATCCGCTTGTGATGACGATGATGACGACCACGTAGTCGTCACTCCAACACCAGCACCAGTAGAAGAAGCGACAACGATTGTTGATGTCGCGGTGAGTGATGGTAACTTTACGACGTTAGTGGCAGCGCTTCAGGCAACAGGTCTTGATGCTACGCTGGATGACGAAACACAAACATTTACAGTATTTGCACCAACAGATGATGCGTTTGCGTTACTTGGTGAAGATGTCATTAACGGCTTACTAGAAGACACGGAGACACTATCAGACATTCTGACCTACCATGTTATTGGTAGCAGCGTGGAAGCGTCTGCAGCTATCGGCTTAGCAGGATCAGCAGTAGAAATGGTCAACGGCGATATGGTTGGTCTTTCTCTAAGCGGCGATAATTTATTAGTTAACACGGCAACGGTGACAGCAACGGATATTGTAACTGACAATGGCATTATTCACGTAATAGACGCTGTACTTATGCCGCCAGCCGAAAAAGGCGAACCGACTGCAAATATCGTTGATACAGCTGTAGCTGCTGGTTCTTTCACAACTCTTGTTGCGGCATTACAAGCGACTGGTTTGGATGCGACACTTGCAGATGAAAGCGCTATGTTCACCGTGTTCGCACCAACAGATGACGCCTTTGCATTACTTGGTGATGAAACGATCGCAACCTTGTTAGCCAACCCAGATGTATTAAGCAGTATATTACTGCAACATGTTGTCGGCGCTGAAGTAGACTCGATTACGGCTTATACGCTTAATGGTATGCAAGCTACTACTGCTTCGGGTGCCATGGTAGATATTGCAATTAACACCGAAACTGACATGTTAACCGTAGGCGGCGTAAATGTTGTAACGAAAGACATCTACACTACCAACGGCATTATCCATGTTATTGATGCCGTTATTATTGGTGATGTCGAAGTGCCCTCTGAAATGAGTACTGTAGTAGATGTAGCAGTAGAAAATGGTTCGTTCACAACACTTGTGGCTGCCTTACAGGCGACTGGTTTAGATGCGGTACTTGCCGATCCAGACACAGACTTCACGGTATTTGCACCTACAGATGCTGCATTTGCACTTTTAGGCCAAGATACTATCGATGCGTTGCTGGCAGACCCTGATACATTGAGTAATATTCTGCTATACCACGTGATTAGTGGTAGCAAGATTATGTCTGATGCCGCTATTTCGGTTGCAAATTCAAGTGAAAACACAGTAACGACAGCAAATACTCAAATGGCTGCATTATCACTCTCTGACGGTACGTTATTTGTGAACCAAAGTGCAGTATCTGCAACTGACGTTATGGCTGACAATGGCGTTATCCACGTAGTAGATCAAGTGATCTTGCCGCCAGCTGAAAAGGGCACGCCTACTGGTACCATCGTTGATGTTGCTGTGGCAGATGCGAACTTCTCAACGCTTGTTGCAGCGTTAACAGCAGCAGACCTAGTTGATACGCTATCGGACGAAAGTGCGACATTCACAGTATTTGCACCTACCGATGCGGCGTTTTCAAAAATCGAAGCAAGCGCTTTATCTGGTTTAATCGCAGATGTGCCGGCATTAACGAGCGTGTTATTGAAACATGTTGTTGGCTCTGAAATTAATTCTGTGGCAGCTTACGCAGCAAATGGCGCAATGGTAGGTACAGTCGGTGGTGATGACGTAAGTGTTGCTATCGTTAATTTCACCTCTTACGCTGATAGTGCGAGCGAAGAAATCGCATATGACGCAGTTAACCAACGCTTTGTTGGTGGCATGGGTTCAAGTAACCCAGGCTTAAGTCTTTATACCTTCGATAGTGACTTAACTACTGGTGGTAGTGCATGTAACAGTACGTGCGCCGATAACTGGCCTCCACTATTGGTGACCGACGGCGAGGTATCGATGATCCCTGGGGTTGGCACGGTGATGAGAGATGACGGTGACATGCAGGTAACTTATCAAGGCCGCCCATTATACTTCTACGTTGGCGACAGCGCAGCGGGCGATACTACTGGCCAAGGTTTAGGTGATGTATGGTGGCTTTCTACACAAAGTCAAACATCGCTACAAATTAATGGTAGCAATGTAACAACTACAGATATATACACCACTAATGGCGTAATTCATGTCATTGATACGGTGATTACAAACTAGTTGTGGTTAGTTAAATCGTTGACGATGGAAAGGGAAGCTAAGCTTCCCTTTCTTATTTCTTATTTCTTATTTCTTATTTCTTGTTTCTTGTTTTCTATACTCTTCTTTTAGGTATCTTACTTTTAAGTCCGTATGTTAACCCCTTATTTTTACGCTATCCGGTTATCGCTACTTTTATTCACATCACAGTTGATCATGTCTTAATTAGGATACGTACTTAATAACAACTAGTTATTTTGAGTTTTATGTAGTTGATAATCATGGTGCCGATTTTTCCTTTAAAAATATTTCTATTGCCCGACGGTGCTTCGCAGTTGCGAATCTTTGAGCAGCGTTATTTAAATATGGTGAAGAATGCGGCGAAGACTCAAGGTTTCGTTATAGCCTATAGTACAGACAGTGGTATTAGCGAATGGGGTAGTTGGGTTGATATCGTTGATTTTGAAGCAGGTGAAGATGGCTTACTCAATATCATTGTGTCATGTAAGCAATTAGTGAGTATTGGCAATACGATGCGCCAAGAAGACGATTTACTGGTTGGAGAAATAGAACCCCTGATGCACTGGCCTGTAGTAACAGAACAGGTACAATGTCAATTACTCCAGGAGCAATTAGAAAAGTTATTTAATGAACACCCTTCATTGCAAAAGCTTTACACTGCTCCGCGCTTTGACAGAGACGATTGGGTTTGTGCCCGTTGGTTAGAATTGTTGCCTATTAGCTTCGACGGTAAAAAACACTTCGTCAAACCGAACAGTTTTCCGCAGGCTGTTGAATTCCTCAATACGATTATTTTTAAAGAAAACTGATCTCAAGCTAACATCAATAACGTACAGGTATCGAGTCTTAATTTTATTGGAAGTGAAAAGATGGGACAAACGGTGACTTCCTCATTGCAATCAAGCGCTAAAACGCCTAAAACTATAGCAATGAAGGAAAATACAGAACATCAAGCACTAGCGAATTGGTTGCAGGCTGTTGCGAACGAAAGGAGCAAGGCTGCATTCACTCACCTGTTTAAATTTTTTGCACCAAAAATTCAGCGTATCGCGGCCAGTAAATATGGCAACGAGACACTGGCTTCAGAGGTAGTGCAAGAAACCATGTCGAACATTTGGAGAAAAGCACATCTGTTCAACCCTGACAAGGGGTCACCTACGACATGGGTTTACACCGTGATGCGTAATGTGTCCTTCGATTTGCTTCGTAAGATAAAGACAAAGAAAGAAGACAACCTGAGTGACGACTTTTGGCCGCTTGTCGAAAGCTGCGAGGCAGATGACGCTGACTCGCAATTTGAAGACCATCTGGCAAGTAAAGAAGTTATGCGATGCATTGATACATTGCCGGAAGAACAAAAGTGCGTAGTTAAAGGCTTTTACTTCATGGAAATGTCACAAGAGCAATTAGCGCAGCACTTAGGGATTCCATTAGGAACGGTCAAATCGCGATTGCGATTAGCTTTGGCAAAACTTAAGCAGCAGATAGGAGGTGAAAAATGATCAGCTGTCATCCTACTCAAGAAATGCTTGAGAAATTCGCTAATGGTGAGTTGCCTGCGACGTTAGCTGCAGCAGTGTCAATCCACGCTGAAATGTGTTCTGAGTGTAGCGCGCAAATAGCATCGTACACAGAGCAACAGGCAGAAGCAGGCTTTAATGATGTATCGAGCCATGATGCTTCAAGCACTAACGTAAATGACGAAGATGCGTTTGCTGACATAGACATTGACGATATGATTGCCGCAATCACAGCAACCGATGAAATAGACATTGCGTTAGAAGATAAAGAAAAGACGATTACAGTTAAAGGAAAAGAGTACGTACTTCCTCGCGCTTTAACGAACATGACTATGAGTAACTGGAGCAGTATAGGTAAGCTTGCTCGCTCTCGCGTCGAGCTGGGTGAGGGCGAAATACGTGCCAGTCTTCTTCAGATTCAGCCTGGTGGTTCTGTGCCTGAGCATACACACAAAGGCTTTGAGCTGACGTTGCTACTAGACGGTTCGTTCGAAGATGATATGGGTGTATATGGCCCTGGAGACTTTATCGTACTCGATGGCAAGCATACTCATAATCCCGTCAGTCACGAAGGCTGTTTGTGTTATACCGTGTCTAACGATGCCCAGCACTTTACGCAAGGTATAAATAAATTACTTAACCCGTTTGGGTCATTTATTTACTAAACTTGTTAATAGGAACTATTAATTCCAATCAAACCCACCTAGTACTTGTAGATAATGCATAGGTACTAGGTGGTTCCCATTCAGAAGCATTATTTTTATTTTAAGACGTTCTAAGGGAGTGTAATCATGAATGATAAACAGTTGCAGCACCTAGGTGATATTAAAATAGGCATTAGCGCATGTGTAGCTGGTGAAAATGTGCGTTTTGATGCTAGCTCAAAACCCTCTCAATTTGCGTTAAGAGAACTTGGTCAATACGTAACTTACAAACCTATCTGCCCAGAAGTCGCTATTGGTTTACCTGTCCCCAGACCTACTATTAGACAGATCAACAAAAACGATGTAATTCATGTCTCTCGTCCTGACGGTTCTGGCGATGTAACTGAGGCGTTATCTGAATATGGCAAAAAGGTCGCAAAAGTAGCAAACGAGTTTAGCGGCTTTATCTTTTGTGCAAAGAGTCCAAGCTGCGGTATGGAGCGGGTCAAAGTCTATTCGGAAGATGGCAAAGGTAGCACCTCAACAGGTGTTGGTGTGTTTGCAGCTGAAGTGATGAACGCAAACCCGCTACTTCCGTGTGAAGAAAACGGCCGCTTAAACGATGCAGTCATAAGAGAGAACTTCGTTGCCCGTGTATTCGCTTATCGCCAATGGCAATTACTAGAGAAGGAAGGTATCACCAAGCACAAGCTAATGCAGTTCCATACACGCTTTAAATATACGGTAATGAGCCACGACCTTGTCGCTTACAAAGCCCTTGGTCAATTGCTAGCAAGTGCCGATATTGATGTTCAAGATATGGCGGCTCAGTACATTAGTGGGCTGATGTCAGCGTTGAAAGTTAAAGCGAGCAGGAAAAAGCATACGAATACGCTACAGCACATTCAAGGTTATTTTGCTAAGGAGCTTAGTAGCAACGAGAAACAAGAGCTTTGTGAACAAATCGAAGAATATCGCAAAGGTTTAGTGCCTCTTTTTGTACCGCTTACTTTAATTAAGCATCATCTAATGCGCTTTCCGAAAGAGTACTTAAAAAAACAGTTTTATTTATCACCTTACCCAGCTGAATTAAAACTAAGATACGGATTATAGGAGTATAGTTTTTGCTATGTTGTTGTGGTTTAGAAACGACCTTCGAGTACAAGACAACCCAGCTTTAGCTTATGCATTAAAGAATGGCGCAAAGAGCGCCATTTTTTTTGTATCTGAAAAGCAATGGCGTATTCATCATTGGTCAGACATTAAAATTGATTTTATTCTGCGTCATGTTGAGCTACTTAAATCTCAGCTCGAAACTTTGGGCATTACACTAACTATAGTGACAGTAGACATGTTCACCGACCAAGTTAACTATCTAACCGAGCATTTTGCTGGGCAAACATTAGTCGTTAACGAAGAGTTGGAACTTAATGAAAAGCTACGAGACAGCCAGCTGGTATCTGCTGGGTTGAACTTGGTCAGCTTTGAAAGCGACGTGATCGTTCCTAAGGGGAGAGTGCTCAATAAATCAGGTGAAATGTTCAAAGTATTTACCCCATTTAAGCGTGCATGGCTTTCTTACGTTAGGCAAAATGGTTTTGAGTTTATAGATTCACCAAAGATTCATGAAGATTATTCTCAGCCAGCATTGAGTGAAGGTTCAACAGCATCAACAAGCTCTAATAAATGGCCGCTCGCTAGCGAGTTTACGCAAGACGTATTACCAAACTTTATGCGTTTTAAGTTAGCAGGTTATGCGGATAGCCGAGACATTCCATCGGTAAAAGGGACGTCTGGAATATCTGCTTATTTAGCAATTGGTGCGATTAGCCCTCGTTACTTGTTGGTGTTACTTCTGAATCAACATCCAGACTTACTTTCTGAACAGCCTGCCAATTGCTTTTCTTGGCTTAACGAGCTTATCTGGCGTGAGTTCTACCGGCATTTACTGTTCCACTTTCCCGAACTAATTAAAGGCGGTGATTTTAACGAAAAGTACAAACAGTTGCCTTGGCCAAACGACAAAGCAAAGCTAAATGCCTGGCAGCACGGTAAAACTGGCTATCCAATAGTTGATGCGGCGATGAATCAGTTAAATCAAACGGGATGGATGCATAATCGTTTAAGAATGATCGTAGCAAGCTTTTTGACAAAGCATTTGCTAGTTGATTGGCGCTTGGGTGAACAATATTTTGCTAAACGATTGATTGATTACGATTTTTCCGCTAATAATGGTGGCTGGCAATGGTCAGCGGGTACTGGGTGTGATGCTCAACCGTATTTTAGAGTTTTCAACCCGCTTACCCAAAGCCAAAAGTTTGATCCTACAGGGAAATTTATCCGTAAATATTTACCAGAACTCGCTAGTGTTCCTGATAAATATATTCATTTTCCTCATGAGTATTTGAAACGTGAAGGGCAGTCAAATATTTATTGGCCTGCACTGGTAGAGCACAAAACAGCAAGAGAAGAGGCGTTAGCTTTTTACAAACAGTATTTGTAATTCTTGTCAGAAATCGAAACGCTAGATATTACGTGTTAATTATTTATTTTGCGCTAGCCAGAACAGTTACCAAAGAAAAGGTTGTAGGTACATATGGAACTCGTTAAACCAGCATCAGAAGAAGAATTCCCTTATTGGTTGTCTAACTTTATAGACATCTACCAAAAGCTTGCCACTGACAACCTAGAGTTGTTGCACGATATTTACAGCCCAGAAGTTATCTTCCAAGATCCGATGCACAGCATTTCAGGGTTTGACAATCTTTCGGCATATTTCCACGAACTTTATACAAATGTTAAAAGTTGTCAGTTCATCGTTAATGATGTGATTTACCAAGAAGAAACTGCTGCAATTTATTGGACAATGACATACCAACATCCCAAGCTGAACAAGGGGAAACAAGTCGTTGTACATGGCCATTCAAAGCTGAAAGGCAAAAATGATCTTGTGTATTATCATCGCGATTATCTCGACCTAGGCGCTATGCTGTATGAGCACATTCCGCTGCTAGGACGAGTGGTCAAGCATATTAAACAGCGAGTGAACGCATGACAACCGGCCAAAAGTCAGTATTAATAACAGGCGCAACATCGGGCATTGGTGAGTCTCTCGTAGAGCTTTATGCGCAGCGAAATTACCGCGTAATTGCCTGTGGAAGGAACGAGTTAAAACTAGCGGCTTTGAAAAGTAACTTTCCTGCTATAGATGTGCTTCAGTTTGATATTACAGACAAAGGTCAGATTGAAGACGCTCTAGCGCAAGTAGACAGTATTGATATTGTGATTTTAAATGCTGGCGACTGTGAATATATCGATGACGTAGAGCATTTTGATAATGCACTTTTTGAGCGCGTCATCAACGTCAACCTCATCAGTATCGGTAACATGTTACCGCATATTATTCCAAAGGTTACCCAAGGCGGAATGCTTTCATTAATGGGGTCTAGTGTCACCTATTTACCATTTCCTAGAGCACAGGCTTACGGTGCGTCAAAAGCTGGTGTGGATTACCTAGCGCAATCGTTACGCTTGGAATTACAACCGAAAGGGCTAAACGTTTCACTTATTCAGCCCGGTTTTATCAAGACACCGTTAACTGATAAAAACGATTTCGATATGCCGTTTCTAATGACAAGCGAGCAAGCGGCACAACGTATTTTCAGCGGTATAGAAAAAAACAACAAGTTAATTCGCTTTCCTAAGCGATTTATTTATTTAATGAAATTGATGTCATATTTACCTGAGAAGCTGTGGGCTTCCATGGTGTTAAAAGGGGTTTAGTTTGAAGCGTATTGCAGTAATCGGATCAGGCATTGCCGGTTTAACCAGCGCCTATCTTCTGTCCAAGAAATATCAGGTCAGTGTATTTGAAAAGAACAATTACATTGGCGGTCACACCGCGACTATCGATGTTGACTATCAAGGTGAACAATTAGCGATAGACACAGGCTTTATCGTTTTTAACAACAAAACCTATCCAAACTTCTTAAAGCTCCTCAGCCAGATCGGTATAGACAAACAAGAATCTGAAATGAGTTTTTCTGTGCATCATCAACGCACTGGCTTTGAATACAATGGTCATAATTTAGATACGTTATTTGCGCAGCGAAGAAACATTTTCAAACCTTCTTTCTGGAGCCTAATCCGGGAAATATTAAGGTTTAACAAAGCCTGTAAAGCACTTTATGAGACGGGTATGGAAAATGATGAACGTACTTTGGGAGATTTTTTAGAAGAGCTGAACTTCAGTCGCTTTTTCTGCGAACATTACATTTTACCCATGGGCGCGGCAATTTGGTCTAGTTCTGTCGCCGATATGGAAGCATTCGAATTACGCTTTTTCATCCAGTTCTTCTACAACCACGGGTTGTTAAATGTAAGCGATAGGCCGCAATGGTATGTCATACCAGGTGGCTCTCGCGAATATATTGCGCCGCTGACAAAATCATTCGCCAACAACATTCACCTAAACACCGATATCGATAAGGTGACGCGCAGCGACCAAGGTGTAGAAATTACCTTTGCGGATGGCACGGTTGATCACTTCGATGAAGTTGTATTTGCGTGTCACTCAGATCAGGCGCTTAAATTACTTGGTGATGCAAGCGACACCGAACGCGCGATATTATCTGATATGCCATATAGCAAAAACAGCGTTATTCTTCATACTGATATTCGTTTGTTACCAAAGCGCAAGAAAGCATGGGCGAGTTGGAACTACCAGCTTTCAGGCAATAGAGAGCAGGCGGCAAGTGTTACCTACAATATGAATATTCTACAAGGCTTGAAGAGTAAGCACACATATTGCGTAACGCTAAACCAAGACGAAGCCATAGAACCCTCGAAAATCATACAAAAGTTTGAATACCATCATCCAGTGTTTAATAAAACATCGATGGCAGCACAGAAACGTCGCGATGAAATTTGCGGCCAAAATCATACTCACTTTGCTGGTGCATACTGGTATAACGGCTTCCACGAGGACGGCGTTCGCAGTGCAGTAGATTTAGCGAAGCGATTAGATTGTCATTTATAGGAAGGATGAAATGACAGCTGAGAGCACATCACCACCACATGAAAAGTTAAAGAGCGCAGTCTACATCGGCAATGTTCGCCATCGCCGCTTTAGTCCTGCCGTTAATGCCTTTAATTACAAGCTGTACATGCTGGGATTAGATGTTGACGAAGCAGAGAGCCGGAATATACCTACCGGAGTTTTTGGCTTTAAATGGTACAACTTAGTTCGCTTTGTTGAAAAAGATTATCTACGAGGTGAACCTGGAAACTTACGTAAGCGTATAACAGATAAAGTTATTTCTCTTGGTGGCATGAGACCTGTGGCAGGGATAAGAATGCTAGTGCAAGCAAGATGTTTAGGTGTTTATTTCAGTCCTGCCAACTTTTTTTTCTGCTACGACCAAGATGGCAGTGCCTCGTATATGCTAGTGGAAGTGAGTAACACGCCTTGGAATAAACGCTATTATTATTTAGTTGATTTACAAGACGTAAAGCCTACTGAGAAGAGTTTTCATGTGTCTCCGTTTATGGATTTAGCAATGAAATACCACTGGCGAGTAAAAACGCCGGAAGAGCATAACGGCAAGTTACTGGTGCATATTGAGAATCATGCGGATGGCGATCAAAAATTGTTTGATGCTAGCTTAGTATTAAAAGAACAGCCTTTGACACCGTCAAACATGATGAAAGTGTGGCTTGGATTACCAGCGATGACGTTAAAGGTGGTCGCTGGTATCTATTATCAGGCGGTAAAGCTGTTCGCTAAGCGCGTGCCATTTGTGTCGTATCAAGAGAAGACTCATTGAGTCAGACCAAAAGACAACAATTTAAAATTGGGAGCATTTTGTGGAAAATGTTGTATCAAAGCTTGAAGAAGCGCCAATTGCTAGAAAAGGCACTTGGCTCACTAATCGCTGTAGAACGATAGTATTCAGTATTCTTAGAAAGTTGCCGTCTGGACACATTACGATTGTTGAAAACAACAAAGAAATAGCTTTCGGTGAAAGCCCTGAAAGTACGGATATTGTCGCTCGCATCAACATCACTTGCCCAGAAACGTATGTTTACTTAGTCAAATCTGGCAGCATTGGCGCAGCTGAAGCTTACTTCGAGAAGCGTTGGGAATCACCAGATTTAACTGCAGTGATACGCGTGTTCGCGCGAGCTCAGCACGTGCTTGATAAGCTGGAAAAGTACACTAGCTGGTTCACCAAGATGAAAAACAAAATTTTTCATTACCAAAACCGAAATTCAAAAGAAGGTTCGAAGAAGAACATACTTGCTCATTATGATTTAGGAAACGAACTGTACACTCGATTCCTCGATAAAGAAATGATGTATTCTTCAGCGATTTATAAAGAGCATGACGACACCTTAGAACAGGCCCAGATCAACAAACTCGACCTTATTTGTCAGCGATTAGAGTTGTCAGAAAATGATCATTTACTTGAAATTGGTACAGGTTGGGGCGGTTTAGCGATTTACGCCGCTCAGCATTACGGTTGCCGTGTAACAACTACAACGATTTCTGATGCGCAGTGGGAGTATGCTAACGAGCGTGTACACGCGTTAGGCTTGCAAGATAAAATCACACTGCTCAAAGAAGACTATCGAAACTTAACGGGGCAGTACGATAAACTCGTGTCTATTGAGATGATCGAAGCGGTTGGCTACCAATACATGGATAGCTTCTTCAAAACATGTAACGCGCGTTTGAAGACTGGCGGTAAAATGTTAATCCAGTCTATTACCATTGCTGACCAGCGATTTGATCACTACTTAAACAATGTAGACTTTATTCAGCGGTACATATTCCCTGGTGGCTTCTTACCGTCTATTCAATTACTGTCGGAAAAAGTAGCGAAAAAGACAGATACCGTTATCGAGGGTTTACACGATATTGGCCTAGATTACGCTAAAACGCTGGCCGCGTGGCGAGAGCGCTTTTTGGCGTCTTGGCCTGAACTAATGAATTTTGGTTACGATGAGCAATTTAAGCGCTTATGGGTATTTTACTTAGGTTATTGTGAGGGTGCTTTCTTAGAACGCTCAACCAGTACGGTACATTTAATTGCTCGTAAATAATTGAACTTGTATAGAAGTGTTTATCAATCGATAATCAGATGATAAAAGGTAGCCGCAATGGCTACCTTTTTTCTATTTTACTTATTTTGTATTCGCTTATTTTACTACTGAAGTATGCTTCAGAAAGACTGCTAGCTTACCTGGCAAACAAAACCTTTAAGATAGTAACCCTCAGGGTAATTACTTGACGTTGGATGGTCGCCAGCTTGATGTAGTCGCTCTACAAAATGACATTGTTTGCCTGCGTCAAGTGCGGCATCAGCAACTACTTTTTGGAATAAGCTAGCATCAAGTAGGCCAGAGCAGCTGAATGTCAGTAGCAGGCCACCTGGGTTTAGCAACTGCATAGCTAACATATTGATATCTTTGTAGCCGCGGCACGCACTGGTCAATTGCGCCTTGTTTTCCACAAATTTTGGTGGATCCATAATGATCATATCAAACTTCTTGCCTTCTTCTTTGTAACGTCGAAGTAACTTAAATACGTCTTCTTTTACAAAGTCGATATGCTTGTCGGTTAAACCGTTTAATTCCACATTGCGCTTGGCGATGTCTAATGCGGCTTGTGATACATCAACATTGGTCACGGAGGCTGCGTCATTAGCGGCGCAGTGTAATGAAAATGTGCCTGTATATGAGAAACAGTTAAGGACGTGGCGGTCTTTTGCGTATTTACCGGCTGCAAGACGAGAGTCTCTTTGGTCTAAGTAAAAACCCGTTTTATGACCTGTTGCAACATCAACAATAATCTTGATGCCATGCTCTTCAATAACACGTTCTGTGGTTGGTTTTTCATTTGCTAACCAACCAACTTGTTTTTCCAATCCTTCTTTCTTACGAACGTCAACGTCTGAACGTTCGTACACTCCACAATCTGGGTAAAGCTCGGTTAGCACGTCAACTAGCATATGACGATGAAACTCTGCACCAGCAGAAAGTAACTGACAAACGATGATATCGTCGTATTTATCGATAGTGATGCCCGGCATCCCATCTGATTCACCAGCGATAAGCCTGTAACCAGTTAGTTGCCCTTGCGCGATAAACCAGTCTCTTCGGGCTTGCGCATTTTTAAATTTTTCTAAGAAAAATTCACGATCAATTTGTTCTTTCTCTTTAAAAGTCCATACGCGAACGCGCATTTGTGAAGCAGGAGAATAAGCGCCTCTTGCCAGCCAATTTCCTTTGCTGTCGACGACTTCAACTGTCTCGCCTAGCATTGGCTTACCCTTTATCTTACTGATTGCTTTTGAGAAAACCCAAGGGTGTTTTCGACGAAGAGATTTTTCTCTTCCAACATTTAAATAAATAATTGCTGACATGTGCCTATACTTAGAGGAAACAAAAGAATGCGAATTGTATTGAAACCTAGAGCGTCGCGCAATCAAACTGCGGACTTTAGGGCATTATAGGAGCTTAAATATGGCAATGTGCTGTCTAGCAAACGTAAGTGGCAAAGTGCAGGGGGTTTATTTTCGAGCAACCTGCCAGCAAAAAGCAATTGATCTGCAACTGAGTGGTTACGCAAAAAACCTAGCCGATGGAGATGTACAAGTACTTATGTGTGGTGAAGAAACCAATGTTAAGGCTATGTTAGAGTGGTTATCGATTGGTCCTAGTCAAGCGGAAGTTGCAAACGTGCAAAGCCAAGAAGTGGAGTACCAGTCGTTAAACCATTTCTCCATTGGTTAAGCTTTTTTTAAGAAAAGCCCGTTAAAGGGCTTTTAATGATTCGATGTAATATCAGTTTAATGCAATTGGTATAATTCTATGTATCCGTTGAGTTCGCTTTAATAACGTGTGCTGTTTATTAGTTGAACAGTAATGTCAGAGTTTTTATTTGCCGACGTAGGTGAAACGTTTAACTGTTTTACCTTCTCGTTCGATCGTTTCGTCAAACATACTCAATGCTCTTACCCAATATTCTGGTTTCCCGTTACTTTCTATATTGCCATATAAAGGGTAGTAAACCACTTGCCACTCCTCATTCTCACTATCACGTGCCAATTGGGTTACTTGGTAAAGACCGCCTTTAAAGTGTTTATAACGACCGAGTGGAATCATGTATCGACTGTACCTTGTGTAATTAAGTAATTTGGAATTTTAACAAAGTTATTCGTTTGATTAATAGTCTAGAGCTGAAACTTCGCTTATCAATTGTTCTAATAGCGTTGAAATTACGCAACTCATCAAAAATAAGATGAAATATTCACTGGTCTTTCTTGAGGTTATTCGTCTGACGAATAATAGATGTTGTGAATACGCAAAATAAATACTGGTTATAATGGGGCTTCGCTAAATTATTTAATTAGTCCTCCCTATATCTGCTCTAGCTCAGCGCTGAACATATCGTCAGCCCTGCGCCCAAATAAACAGTCACTATAGAGTTTCGGCTCTATTAGAAATGTTGACAGCCTGAAAACACCTGCCCAAATTATGAACTGATAATAACAAAAATTCTGAGTATAGCTTCAGTAAAGAACGCCTAGAACTAGGCAACAAAACACGAAATAACAACAATAAACAACAGGCTAGTTAACTAGCAGCTTTGGGGAGAAGTTTATGAGAACAACCAGTTTTAAGCGCAGTAAAATTGCGCTTGCTGTCGTCACATCCATGTATGTAGCAGGTCCTTTAGCGTATGCGCAAGAAGCAGAAAATACGGATAAAGAACCGAGTTTAGAAACCATCACAGTAACCGCGCAGAAGCGTGTTCAAAACCTACAGGAAGTGCCTATTGCAGTTACGGCCTTTTCTGGTGATGAGATGGCAGAAGCTGCTATTAAAGACGTTTTTGATTTACAAAAATCTGTACCAGCTCTTGGGGCATTCCAAAGCCAAAGTGCAACACAATCAAGTTTTTCAATTCGCGGGGTTGGCACCTCTTCTCAGAACTACGGCTTAGAGTCTTCAGTTGGCCTCTATGTAGACGGCGTTTATCGCGCTCGCCAAAACTCAATGATCAATAACCTCATTGACGTCGAAGCGGTTGAAGTATTGCGTGGTCCACAAGGGACATTATTCGGTAAGAATACTCCTTCAGGTGCTATTTTAGTGCGAACTATTAAACCCACACACGACGGTGATGATGGCTTTGTAGAAGCGACAGTTGGTAACTTTGGTTTAATGAATTTCTCTGGTGCAATGTCGTTTTCTGCGATTGAAGATGTTTTAGCATTTAGAGCGACCGGCTTTACGAGCCAACGCGATGGTATCGTCGATGATGTTAACCTTGGCGATAACAAGCTAAATGATAGAGATCGTTGGGGTGCAAGGCTACAAATGCTATACACACCAAGTGATAACTTCTCATTGCGTATAATTGCAGACCAAGGTGAAATAGACGAAATTTGTTGTGCCGCTCCTGTACAGGTAAGCAACTTTCAGGCACAAGGTATCCCAGGTAAGTTCGGCAGCGATGCGTTCTTAAGCCAGCCACCATTTAATGCAACAGTCTTTAGCGGTGATGATTTCTACGACCGCAAAGTCGCAGTGTCTTTCTTACCAGAATCTAGCATGGTGGATAAAGGCTTATCGATGGAAATCAATTGGGACCTTGATGATAACTATTCGATCACGGCTATTTCTGCATATCGTAACTTTGAGTCATACGACAACATCGATAGTGATTTCACTGATGCGGACTTGTTCGGCACGACAAACGATGCTGAGCAAAGTTCGTTCAGTCAAGAAGTACGCTTAACCTACGTGGGTGACAAGTTAAACTATATTCTAGGTGCTTATTACTTTAATCAAGATATCGACCTTGATTACAGCTTATATACGGATACCAATTTCAATGACTTCTACATGGCAAACTTCCAAGGAGCACTTGATCCAGTTTTAAATGGCATCGATGCTATCAGTGCCTTGACGGGTGGCTTAGTGGCACCAAGTGCGCAAGCGGCACCAGAGGGTGTAGGTTTTGACCATGTCGCTAAACAGGAGCATGAAAGCTACGCTGTTTTTGGTCAGTTTGATTACAAACTAACAGACGCTTTAACGTTAACTGCCGGTCTTCGTTATACAGATGAGACTAAAGATATCTCAACTATATTCTCAGAGAACTTTGAGAGTGGTGATACTTTCGTTCCATTCTTTAATTCGATTGGTGATCCATCAAACCCTGCGACGATTGTTCCGGGTACATTGATTTATGGTGCGGCTGTCGCTGGTGCAGTACTTCAGGGTATTGGTGCGGGAGCAATAGATATTACCACGCCAGAAGGGCAAGCAGCATTGCAAGCGTTAGTACCTTTCCAATCGCCTGGCTGGGGTTTCCAACCTTTAGGTGCCACAACTGCACAGCGTGACAATATAATTGAAACACTTGAAGACGATCGCATCACAGGTACCGTTAAATTAAGCTACCAATTTGACCGTTATTCAATGGCATATGTCTCTTACGGTACAGGTTATAAGTCTGGAGGTACCAATACCGACCGTATTGCAGAAGGTTTTGAGCCTATCTTTGAGGCAGAAACGTCAGACTCAATTGAGATTGGTTTGAAGAAAGATTTCTACGAGTATGACCTACGCGTAAATGCCGCAGCACACTACACAACAGTAGATGATTTCCAAGCAAACACCTTCACGGGTAATGGTTTTAACCTTCAAAATGCGGGCGATTATGAAATCTCAGGTTTCGAAGTAGAGGCCACTTGGTTCCCTACAGACACAATCGAAGTGAATTTTGCTTACGCAAAAGTAAATGCTGAGTACAAAAGCTTTGAACGTGGTAACTGTTGGAACGCCTACACTTGGCATACGGGTGTAGTTGACCCAGGCCAAGAAAGTACAGACCCAGCAAATCCGAACCCTTACTGTAATCGAACCGGTGATCGCCCAGGTGGTGAGCCAGAAGATTTCGCTGTCTTAAGTTTGAAGAAAGAGTTCGAATTTAGTAGCGATATTTACACCTATATACAAGCAGACTATAGCTACACAGGCGACATGATCTTGGATGGTAGTAACGATCCATATGCTGTTCAAGATGGGTACGGTTTGTTAAACGCACGCTTCTTTATGAAGTTTGATGAATACGATTTGGACGTTATCGTTTGGGGTCGCAATATCCTTGACGAAGAATACATCAATCGTACTAACTTCAACGTGCCGATCCAAGACGGTAAGATGAATGCGTATGTTTCTGAGCCTGCAACTTACGGCGTAACGGTTAAGAAACGTTTCTAACTCGCTCATTCTTAGTAGAACCTAAGTAAGCAGTTTGGCTTTAGAGGTATAACTAGCTCAAGGAAAACCCCAGTTTCTTTAGCTACTATGCCTTTAAGGCCACTTAATCCTTCAGCTCGTGTCGCTTTAATTAAGGGCTGCAATTAGAGTCAAAGTGGCACGTTGAGCTCCAGCAAACGTTAAATAAAAACAATCAAGATATAATTTTTTATCAACCAATATTAAAGAGAGAAACAATGTCTGTAAGTGATATTTTATCTACACGCCATTCAGTAAGAGATTTTAGCGATAAAGCCATTGACGCAGACTTACTAAACACTATTTTTTCCCATGCGCAATTAGCGCCGTCAAACTGTAATGTTCAACCTTGGCAAGTATGTGTTGTGTCTGGTGATACCAAAGTTCAATTAGAACAAAAGTTTGTTTCGCTTTTAATGGGGGGCGCTAAACCCAATCCAGATTTTAATTGGAATCCTCAATACCAAGGTGTACATCGTGAGCGCCAATTCGGTTCGGCAAATGCTCTGTACTCTGCAATTGGCGTCGAGCGAGAGGATAAACAAGGCCGCCAAATGGCGATGCTGCGTAACTGGCAGTTCTTTGGGGCGCCTCATGCTGCTTTCTTTACTATGGACAAGTACTTAGACATCATGGGGGCTGTAGACTTGGGCATTTATGCGCAAACCTTATCTTTACTGCTAGCAGAACATGGTATTAGTAATTGTATGCAAGGTGCATTGGGGCAATTTCCAGATCCGGTACGAGAGGTACTTGGTTTACCTGAAGAGCGAGGTATCTTATTTGGTATGTCGTTTGGCTACGCTAAAGAAGGTGCAGCGGCAAACAAAGCACGTACTGACAGAGCTTCGTTGTCCGAAGCGGTCGCATTCTTTGATTGATAATTTATTTGATTAAAGAACATGAATATCCCGACAAATGAGCCTGTATCGATACAGGCTTTACCTAGCTTTCTGCAAAGTCGATACGTTTCCATCAATGGCTGTAAGTTGCACTATGTAGAAAATAAACCAGTAAATCATCCTGTAGTTCATAACAAAGACAGCAAACAAAATGCAGAACTCATGGTTTTTCTGCATGGATTCCCAGAGTATTGGCGTGTTTGGGAACCTCAATTAGAATATTTTTCGACACAGTATCACGTTATTGCACCAGACCTTCCTGGCTATAATTTAAGTGAGAAACCCAGTGACTCTGCTTTCTATGAAGTACCCAATTTAATCGCGTTGTTTGCAAGTTTTATCGAATATATCGCCAACGGGCGCAAAGTGACATTGGTAGCGCACGATTGGGGTGGGGCAATTGCTTGGCCTCTTGCGGCTTTTCACTCCCACTTGTTCGAGCGTTTGGTCATATTAAATGCAGCACACCCGAGCACTTTTACACGAGAAATGATTCAGAATCCTGCTCAGCGTTTAAAGAGTGAGTATATCCATGAATTAATACAGCCAAACGCTGTCGCTGATCTTTCAGAAAACAATTGTCAGAAGCTTCAAGACAAAATATTTAAATCAATGAGTGAGCAGTTTATTGCAAGCGTGGGTGCGATTAACGCGGGTAATTGTCTTTCAAACGCAGAAAGACTTGAGTCTGTTAGACAAGATTATATTCGCCACTGGCAACAAGATGGCGTAATCAATGGCATGCTTCAGTACTATCGCGCTATGCCGCAGTTGGCACCGCCCGTTGCTAAAACAAGGCAGGTTAGCCGCGATGAAAATAAGCGAGATACACCAGTGAAAGCGGTGGACGAAATGAAAATACCGGAGATCCGCATTCACGTGCCGACATTGGTCTTATGGGGAGAGAAAGACCAAGCATTTGTCGTTAATAACTTAGAGGACTTAGACAAATATGTTGAAGACCTGAAAATTATTCGTTTTCCTAACGCTAGCCATTGGCTTCAACACGAATGTCCGTCAGAAATAAATAAAGCGATAACCGAATTTCTTCACTAGTTTTTCACCTTGTGTTTTTTAGTGTGTATTTGATGTAGTGCTGGTGTAACAACAAGGTACTTGGAACAAATAAAGAACGATTGAAAAGGAAATTAGCATGAGTTTAGATAATGTCGCCTTTGAGGTGAACAAAACAGACATTACAAACACACAGTTTGTAGAAGCGGCAGCAGGCAAAGCTGAAAGCGATGGTGACGTCGTGCTTAAAATCGATAAATACGCATTAACAGCCAATAATGTTACCTACGCCGTAACAGGCGATATTCTTGGCTATTGGCGTTTTTTTCCAACATCTGAAGGCTGGGGTAGAGTACCCGCCATGGGGTTCGCAGAAGTTGTTGATTCTAAATGCGAAGGCGTCGACGTTGGTGAACGTGTTTGGGGTTGGTTCCCGATGACTGGCTATTTAACCATTAAAGCCGGTAAGGTGAGCGAGAGTGGATTTAGTGATATCAGTGACTATCGAGAGGGATTATCGCCTGTCTATTCGCGTTTTGAACGAGTAACGTCGAACCCATTCTATGATAAAAGCACTGAAGATTATCAAATGTTGATTAAAGGACTATTTACTACGTCTTGGCTTATTGATGACTTTATGGCTGACAATCAATATTTTGGTGCGCAGCAATACATTATCACTAGCGCATCGAGTAAAACGAGCTTGGCGTTAGCTTTTGCTGTAAAGGCTAAAGGAGAGAAACTTGCCATAGGTTTAACGTCAGAAAGTCGCGTCGAATTTGTAAAATCGTTGGATCTTTATGAGCAAGTACTGAGCTACAAAGACGTTGAACAGTTAGATAGCGGTATCCCTTCTATCGTTGTTGATATGGCGGGTTCAAAGCAAGTGCTATCTCACATACATCATCACTTTACAGATAACATTAAGTTCTCTTCTCGGGTAGGGGCAACGCATGTTAGTGACCTTGCACAGGAGCTTAAATTACCGGGAGCGGAGCCGACGATGTTTTTTGCACCACATCAGGTAGAAAAGCGCAGCAAAGAGTGGGGCCCTGATAAATTGCAGTTAGTCATAGGTAAACAGTTACAAAAGTATATTGAATTTGCACGTGACAACATTGCTATTGAATATATAAAAACTCCAGAAGCGCTTCAGCAAAGCTATTTGGCAGTATTAAGCGGTAATGCGGATGCAAGCAAAGGGCTAGTTGTTTGTAACGGATAAACGAATCTGAGTGACAGAAACGAAAAAAAGCCGCATTAATGCGGCTTTTTTTATGTGGTGGGTGCGACTGGAGTTGAACCAGCGACCTCTTGCATGTCAAGCAAGCGCTCTAACCAACTGAGCTACGCTCCCGAATTCTTTTAGGTGATTAAGATAATCACTCAACGGGGCGCTATGTTAGCGATCACGATTTGCAGTTGCAAGCAGATTTTGGCGTTTATTTTAAAAATTATGACTGTTCGATTAAAAAGCCAGCAGACTTATCAAAATTGCGACTAAAGTTAATAACAGAACTAAATTGTACGCGGTAGTTCTGCCCAACAGAATTCATCGTGTGTTAACATTATGTAAATACAATGAGTAACTTATAATAACCGTTAACCAGATCAGTAAGGGAAAAAACATGAAACTGGGAAAACTAGCGACGCTCGCTACAGCAATTAGCCTCTCTTTTGCTGCGACAGCAGAAAATTCAAATGCGCCAGATGCAAGCCAATTAGTTGGCCAAGTGTATGGCGGTGTAAATTACACCTACTTCAAAGCCGATGATGAACGTTACAACTTCATTAACGTGCCGGCATCGTCATTAGATGCTGGTGATGGTTTTGGTGGTCAAATAGGTTATCGCTTTAGTGAGCTTAATGAGCTTCGAATTGAGTTTAGCGATTTAAAAATTGACACCCATCAAGACGGTTTTGGGGAAGAGAATGGTTCGTCAGTGGCGATTGACGTTCTCCATTTCCCAAGCAAGCAAAACCTATATTTAGTCGGTGGATTCAAAGACATCAATATGAATAAAGGCGAAGTATCTGCTAATGCGGGTATGGGCTATAGACATTACTTTAGCACTCGTTTAGCGACATATGTAGAAGGTAAAATGCACTACCAGCTAGAGGAAGAGTTTGTAGACTTTACAACCTCTGTTGGTCTTATTTACTTCTTCGGTGAAAACAAAGCTAAAGGGCCGAAACTAGCTCAAACGAGTGCAGTAGCAAAACCTAATACACAAGCTAAGGCGAAAGCATCATCCGCACCTGTTGTTAAAGACAGTGACGGTGACGGCATTGTTGATGGAAAAGATCAATGTGCTAATACCCCTCGTACGCACATGGTAGACAATCAAGGTTGTACGGTATTTAGTAAAAAAACGCAGTCTATGCGTTTAGATGTGAAGTTTGCCAATAATAGTGCTGAGATTAATGCTGATTACCTTACGCAAATCCGTAATGCTGCTTCATTTATGAAGAAGTACCCGGATGTCGACTTAACGATTGAGGGACACAGTTCGGCTGTAGGTAGTGCAGGTTACAATAAAACCTTATCTCTTAAACGCGCGCAGGCAGTCGTCGATACGTTAGTAAATGATTTTGGTATTGATGAAGACAGGTTAAACGCGGTGGGTTACGGTGAAGAAAGGTTATTAAACACCGGTACTAGCGAGCAAGCACATGCAGAAAATAGACGCATTATGGCGACGCTAACTGCAAAAGAGAAAGTACCTGTTAACAAATACTAGTCATACGTTCTTTCCGATATATCAGTTTTGACTCGTTAGTTACGACATAGCATTTATAAAATAACGTTTATAAAAAAAGAGAGCCTCAGCTCTCTTTTTTCTTTTTAGATGTGGATAAGGAATCAAGTATTCGAATAATAGTCTCGCCAGCATTACGAGGCAGGTAATGCTTGTTCGGTTACTTCTAATCGTTTTTGAATGATATTTAAACGAATCGCCAACATAATTGCTGCGGTCGTTAAGCCAACGATAAAACCAATCCAGAAACCAAACGGTCCCATCGCGGGCACAAGCCAATCGGTTAACGCTAGAATTAATCCAATTGATAAACCGACAATCCAGTATGCAAAGAAAGTGATAATGAGTATCGATGTTGTATCTTTGTAACCGCGTAGAGCGCCTGCAGAGATAACCTGAATGGCATCCGAAAATTGAAACAGAGCGGCCAAGAACATTAGGCTAGCTGCCAACTCAATAACTTTGATTTCAGTGGTATAAATTGTGGCAATCTCTTCGCTGAATATTAATGTTCCTCCTGCCGTCACTATAGCAATAACAAGACCCAACATAATCGAATAAAAGCAGATCTCTTTTGCTTCTTTGTATTCCTTATTACCGACAGCAAAACCGACTTTAATGGTAACAGCCATGGCTAAGCTTAACGGGATCATAAATATGAGCCCTGAGAAGTTAATGGCTATCTGATGGCTAGCAACGACTTCAGCACCAAAGGGAGCGAGAATTAACGCCACGACAGCAAATAAGCTCACTTCAAACAACAGCGACAACGCGATAGGTACACCTAGGAACAATATACCTTTAATTTCATTCAAATTAGGTAAGTAGAACTTTTCGAACAAATTAACATGACGTAACTTTTTCGAGTAGAAAGTATAAACCAGCATGCTGATAAACATTGCCCAATACACTAGGGCAGTAGCTAACCCACAACCTGCACCACCAAGTGCAGGCGCGCCAAATTCACCATAGATAAAGATATAGTTGGCCGGGATATTCACTAGCAAGCCAATAATACTGATGATCATAGTAGGCTTAGTATTCGACATGCCTTCGGAATAGTTTCTAAGCACGAAGTACAAACAGAACGCGGGACCGCCCCAAACAACGTAATCTAAGTAGTCGAACATCAGTGATTTTAATTGAGGTTCAAGTGTAACTTGCTGGCTCACCACCGGTGATACAAAAGTGTTGAGCAAAATTAACAAGGTGCCCAAGAACAACCCTATCCAAGCAGTTTGGTATGTCGCGCTAGCGACTTTATTAAATGCCTTCGCACCCGAATGCTGAGAGACAATAGCCGCTAGTGCCATCATGATGCCTGAAATGGTTAATATGGCAGGCAACCACACGCTACTTGCCACAGCGACTGCAGCCATATCTGTCGAACTTACACGACCGGCCATAACTGTGTCGGCAAAGCCCATTAAGTTTTGAATGAGCTGCGCAATTAAAATGGGGTAAGCAAGCTTCATCAAGCTTTTGCTTTGCGCTAGAAAACGGGATAAATGCATGAAAAGGCCAACACTTGTTTGATATGATGTAAAAAAATTCTAGCCATGGATCATATATGTTTACTGGGATAGTGCAATCGAAAGCACAGGTTTTATTTACAGAAATTAAAAATGGTATTCGCCATCTAACCATAAAGGTCGAAACAGAGCTAAGTCAGCAACTTACACTAGGTGCAAGCATTGCGATTAATGGCGTATGCCTTACTGTTGTTTCAGTTGCACCTCATGATGAGAAATATAGCGAAATAAACTTTGATATCATTGATGAAACGTTACGCGTAACCAACTTAAATGCAATAGAAACAGGAGATTATGTTAATTTCGAACGCTCGCTAAAAGTAGGTGATGAAATAGGAGGTCATCAGGTCTCAGGACATATTCATACGATGGCATCGGTAATAAAAATTGAAGAAAACCAAGATAATGTCGCCATTAAATTTTGTTTATTAGGTGAAGGACGAAAGTACATATTTGAGAAAGGGTTTATTTCAATAAATGGCACGAGTTTGACACTAGGCAAAGTGATAGAAGATGAGTTTGCTGTGCATCTGATTCCAGAAACATTAGAGCGAACTAACATAGGAGGTTTAGTTCAAGGCTCTGAAGTTAACATCGAGTTTGACCAACAAACCATTACCATTGTTGATACGATTGAACGAATGAATTTGAAACTGACGAACGCTTAATTACAACACCCGTTTGGGCTGCTAATTTAACTGGCTGTTAATTTACTGAGAACGCTTCGATTAGAAAACTTGTTCGTCGTCGGCATCTATCGCCAACTCAACCTCTTGTTCTACTTCGTTGATGTGCATGTTTAAGTGGATATCACAGCAGCAAGCAGGGCATTCGTCATAATAATCTTGGTCACCGCCTGTGGTATCAATTACTAAATGCAGGTGGTGTCCACAGTGTGGGCATTCAATTCGTTTTTGTTGAAGTTCTTCGAGCATAACAAAGTCTCTCGAAAACAGTTTAGCCGTAATGTTAAGTATGGCTGAAATGCCCGTATTTTCTAGTTTGTATAAATATCTGAGTTCTTAATGACTTAGCTCGAAGGTGAGGAGTTAGTCCACTTTTTGGTTAATTTGCTAGTTCACATTTGAGGTGAAAAGCATAGTGAATTACGAAGAAAGAATGTATTTGAGATTCGCTTTGGCTTGATTGATGTAAATCCCGCCAAACAAATTGGCGTGGTTTAAAACATGATAAAAGTTATAAAGGTTTTTACGCTGTTCATAATGCTTTTGTAGTGGAAATGTAGCTTGGTAGCCCTGATAAAAACTATTGGGGAATTGGCCAAATAACTCCGTCATCGCTATGTCTGCTTCCCTGTCGCCGTAGTAACAGGCTGGGTCAAAAATAACGGGGCCTTCGTTAGTAAAGCCAACATTGCCTTGCCACAAGTCTCCGTGAAGTAGGCTAGGTCGTGGGTGATGAGAAACCAGCATGTCATGGCAAGTTTGGCAAATATGATCAATGTCACCAAAATAAATGCCTTTTTCGGCGAGCAATTGTAGTTGCCAGCCAATACGTTGCTCAGCAAAAAACATACTCCAGTTTTTCGACCAAGTATTCCGTTGCAGGGTATGTCCGATTACGTTGTCTTCTTGCCATCCGTATTCGCCGTGCACGACATCTTGATGAGTTTGAGCAAGTTCTAAACCAAGCTGATACCAGTCTTCCTTATTTGGCTGTTTAAGATTTAAGTGCTCGATCACCAGAAAGCTTTTGTCGATGCTTTTACCTAATAGTAAAGGCTTGGGACTGGAAATTGCTGAGAAGCGGTTGAGCTGGCCAAGGGAATAAAATTCTTGTTGAAAGTTGTCGAACGACTGCTTGCTGTTTATTTTGACGAAATAGCTTGTTGTCTCGTCTGCGATACGAAACGTTAGATTGATATCTCCACCGGACACCGGTTCTTTTTCAAGAATACGAAAATCAGTATTTGTATGTTCGCTTATAAGCGCTTCAACTGTATGCCACATTTTATTTACTAAGGTTCGTCTGTCCCCATACCTTGTTAATGTAGAGATAAGCTCTTTATGGTAACTGTGTCATAAGTATAGAAGATTATTACCACTTGTTAACGTTACGGCTCGTTTATATGGGGTATCTGATAGTTTTGCCATTCCGAGTTAGGCAATAAGTATGCGAGATTATTCATTGTATTAAAAATAGAGGTAACCGTCATACGATTTACCAGCCATTTTGGTAAGGCGCCATTGGGATCTGCTTGAAATTGGTATGTGATGAGGAGTCGATTGGTTTGCTGAGCATCCTGAGTGTTATCGTCGTTTTTCGTTCTAATAATAGGGGATATTTGCCAATGAGCATGATGCAGGGTGATTTTAATAGATTTTTTATTCTCCGTGACTTGTTTCTCCTCTTCATCTTTAAATGCGCTGTCGGTAACAAAGATATCAATAGATAAGTCATCGTTTTGTACAATTTCAGATTCAATAACCATGTGCCTTGGTTTAACAGGCCATACGCCGTCAAAGTAGGTCACAAACCGGTTTTTATTTTGAGATATTTGTGTGAGCACTTGGCTGTGATTCGCATTCTCTAACCAATTAGGAATGTTTTCGGTGTCTTGAAGAAAGAGTAAAAAGCCAGAAAGGGTTGATTTTACTTGCAGTTCAGCCTTTATAGAAAGCGTAGAACCACCTTCGTTCTTAGCACTGTATATTTTTAAGTTTTCTTTGGAACGTTCAAGTCGCCATTGTGCTATCGGGACGAGATTTTTTGCTGCAGGTTTTTTCTTAGTTAGAGACTCGCGTTCAGTGCCTTTATCTATCTGTTCAGCACTAATATTTGTGGGGTTAGTGAGGGAAAAAATGCCTATAAGTAAAAAAAGCAAAAAATCCTTAGTTTTTCTTGTCTTTGCCATTGAATTATTGACCAAACTTTCCTATATTTCGGGGCTCATTTGTATTAGACCATATTTTGATTAAAACTCCTCGATAAATATGGTTATTAGTAAACAAGCGGCGCGTTCGTATGTGTCGCCACTGTATAAAGGAAAATTCATGCCTGTAATTACTCTCCCTGACGGAAGTCAACGCTCTTTTGAAAACTCTGTGTCTGTAATGGATGTAGCATTAGATATTGGCCCTGGTTTAGCCAAAGCTACCCTAGCAGGTCGCATTAACGGTGAACGTGTCGATGCATGTGAAATGATCACTGAAGATTGTGAGCTTCAATTAATCACCGCGAAAGACGAAGACGGTCTTGAGATTATTCGTCACTCTTGCGCACATTTATTAGGTCACGCAATTAAGCAATTGTACCCAGATGTAAAAATGGCGATTGGTCCGACAATCGATAACGGTTTTTACTACGATGTAGACCTAGAGCACGCATTAAATGATGACGACTTAGCTAAGTTAGAAAAGCGTATGCTTGAGTTAGCTAAAACCAATTACGAGGTGGTTAAGAAAACCGTTTCTTGGCAAGAAGCACGCGATACGTTTGAAGCGCGTGGCGAAACATACAAGATGGAAATCTTGGACCAAAACATCGAGAAAGATGACCGTCCAGGTTTATACCATCATGAAGAATACATCGATATGTGTCGTGGCCCACACGTGCCAAGCATGAAGCATTGTCATCACTTTAAATTGATGAACGTAGCTGGCGCGTACTGGCGCGGTGATTCAGACAACAAGATGTTGCAGCGTATCTACGGTACAGCGTGGGCTGACAAAAAGCAGCTTAAAGCATATTTACAGCGTTTGGCGGAAGCTGAAAAGCGCGACCACCGTAAAATTGGTAAGACGCTTGACCTGTTCCACTGGCAGACTGAAGCACCGGGAATGGTGTTTTGGCACAATGATGGTTGGACAATTTACACTGAGTTAGAAAAATTTGTGCGCGCAAAATTGCACGAATACGACTATGACGAAGTGAAAGGCCCTTTAATGATGGATCGCCAACTTTGGGAACGCTCTGGTCACTGGGATAAATACGCAGAGAACATGTTCACGACTGAATCAGAAAAGCGTGAATATGCGATTAAGCCGATGAACTGCCCGGGTCACGTACAAATCTTCAACCAAGGCCTAAAATCATACCGTGATTTACCATTACGTATGGCGGAATTTGGTTGTTGTCACCGTAACGAGCCTTCAGGTGCATTACATGGCTTAATGCGTGTTCGTGGCTTCACTCAAGATGATGCACACATTTTCTGTACTGAAGATCAAGTGCAAGCAGAAGTGACTAAGTGTATCGAAATGGTTTACGACGTATACAAAACGTTTGGCTTCGAAGATATCTTAGTAAAACTTTCAACGCGTCCAGAAAAACGTATCGGTGCGGATGAGATTTGGGATAAAGCTGAAGAAGGCTTAGCAAATGCGCTGAAGAGCTTAGACATTCCATTTGAGTACTTACCGGGCGAGGGAGCATTCTATGGTCCTAAGATTGAGTTTACTTTACTCGATTGTTTAGGTCGTAATTGGCAGTGTGGTACGGTTCAGCTAGACTTCGCTTTACCGGGTCGTTTAGATGCATCTTACATAGGTGAAGATGGTGAACGTCATGTTCCAGTAATGATTCACCGTGCGATTTTAGGTTCACTAGAGCGTTTTATCGGTATTTTAATCGAAGAATACTCGGGTAAATTCCCAACTTGGTTATCGCCAACACAAGCAACAGTAATGAATATTACCGACAAACAAGGTGAATATTGTGAAAATGTTGTCAAAAAACTAAAAGAAAATGGATTTAGAGCAAAAGTAGACTTGAGAAATGAGAAGATAGGCTTTAAAATCCGCGAGCACACATTGAAGCGTGTTCCATATCTTTTAGTCATTGGTGACAAAGAAATGGAAAATGGCGAAATTGCTGTTCGAACACGTGGTGGTGAAGATTTAGGAAAAATGTCCGTGGATGCTTTCATTGAGAAGCTATCAGAAGAAGTAAATTCACGGTCATAATGTTATTTGCACAGGCATGAATGAGAAACCATGCCTGATTATTATTTAGTTCTTTGGAGGAACAGACTATTAAAGGTGGTCAAAGAGGCGGTCAAAAAGAGCCAGCTCATCGTTTGAATGAGTTAATTACAGGTATTCCGGGCAATGAAGTTCGTCTAATCGGATACGATGGCGAAGCAGCGGGTGTTGTATCACTAAGCGAAGCGATGGATTTAGCAGAGCAAGCAGGCGTTGATCTCGTAGAGATTAGCCCAACAGCTAAACCACCTGTATGTCGTGTAATGGATTACGGTAAGTTCTTATACGAAAAAGCCAAAGAGCAAAAAGAACAACGCAAAAAGCAGAAACAAATTCAGGTTAAGGAAATTAAATTCCGTCCTGGTACAGATGAAGGCGACTATCAGGTCAAACTACGCAACCTGAAGCGCTTTTTAGAAGGTGGCGACAAGGCCAAGGTAACAGTTCGTTTCCGCGGTCGTGAAATGGCTCACCAAGAAATTGGTATAGAACTTTTAAATCGTGTTAAGAAAGATTTAGAAGACATAGCATCTGTAGAATTCTTCCCTAGAAAGGCAGAAGGTCGTCAGATGATTATGGTTCTAGCACCAATTAAACGTTAATAGATTGGTCTACAAGTAGTTTAAAATCTTTAGTTCACTACTTAGATTTTAACTCACCACTATTATCTTGAAGCTGGTTATTGAGGCTTGCAAGTAAAGTACCTTTAAGTACTTTCGCCCTGATAACTTAATATTAATGGCAGAAATGCGGAGTAATTTTCATGCCTAAAATGAAAACAAACAAAGGTGCTGCAAAGCGCTTTAAGCCTACAGCTAATGGCTATAAATTCAAGCAAGCTGGTCTTCGTCACATCCTGACTAAGCGCCGTACTAAAGTTAAGCGTCACTTACGTGCTAAATGTCACGTTGCCGCTTCTGACATCAAGTCAGTTAAACAAATGTTACGTCACGCTTAATAGGAGACTTAGATAATGGCAAGAGTAAAACGTGGTGTTGTAGCACGCCGTTCTCATAAGAAAGTTTTAAAGCAAGCTAAAGGTTACTACGGTGCTCGTAGTCGCGTATATCGCGTTGCTTTCCAAGCGGTAACTAAAGCTGGCCAATACGCATACCGTGACCGTCGTCAACGTAAGCGTCAATTCCGTCAACTTTGGATCGCTCGTATCAACGCAGCATCTCGTCAAAATGGTTTATCTTACAGCCGTTTCATCAACGGTCTTAAGAAAGCATCTATCGAGATTGATCGTAAGATCTTAGCTGATATCGCAGTATACGATAAAGCTGCTTTCACTGTATTAGTAGAAAAAGCAAACGCTGCTTTAGCTGCTTAATGTAGTGTGACTGCAAAATTAAAAGGACGCTTATAGCGTCCTTTTCTTTTTCTGAAGATAATTTTTACTGTTAATAAACTTTATAGCTAAGTCAAACATGCTCATTTACACGTGTAAGCGGCGCTTATTTTCCTTGCTCTAAAGCTAATTAACTTCAAACTAATTGGCTAGCGTTAAAACGATGTTAGTAACTAATATTAGATCTTTATTAAAGAACTTATTCGTTTGCTTTTACGTTGAGAGTAAACAAATAGATTCTTACTAAAAGGTTTAAAACATGAGTCTTGCAGATCAAGTGTTAGCGGTAAATGACGATTTACCAATTCGTACCGACAAGCCAGTGCACAGCGGTAAAGTGCGCAGCGTATACTGGTTAACTGAGGCTGATAGTCGCCGCCTAATCGAGGAGAATGGGTATGACGTACCTGCTGACACTCCATTGGCTATTATGGTCATTAGCGATCGCATCTCAGCATTTGATTGCATATGGACTGGCGAAGGTGGTATGCGAGGTGTTCCTGGTAAAGGTGCTGCACTAAATGCTGTTTCAAACCACTGGTTTAAACTGTTCAAAGAAAATGGCCTTGCCGATAGCCATATTTTAGATATCCCGCACCCATTTGTTTGGATTGTTCAAAAAGCACAGCCAGTAATGATTGAAGCTATTTGTCGTCAATACATTACTGGTTCAATGTGGCGTGCATATGATAAAGGCGAGCGTGAGTTTTGTGGCATTGAATTACCAGAAGGTTTGACTCGTGACAGCAAGCTTTCTGAGCTACTTCAAACGCCATCAACTAAAGGTATCTTAAAAGGTATTCCTGGTGTTCCAGAAGCAGATGATGTCAACATCACACGTAAGAACATTGAAGACAACTTCAGCGCCTTTAATTTTAAGTCAGCTGATGATATTGGTCTTTATGAAAAACTCTTAACACAAGGTTTCGACTTAATTACCGAAGCGTTAGCAAAGCTTGATCAAATTTTCGTAGATACTAAATTTGAGTTTGGTTACGTAAAAGATAAAGCTGGCAACGATAAACTCATCTACATGGATGAAGTTGGTACTCCTGATTCTTCACGTATTTGGGACGGTGAAGAATACCGTTCGGGTAAAGTAGTAGAGAATTCGAAAGAAGGCTTCCGCCAGCTGTTATTGAACCACTTCCCAGATCCAGACATTCTTTTAAATAAAGAAAGAATGGACGAGCGTGAAGCGCTTGCTCGTGATAATGAATTACCGAGTGAAGTATTGATGCAAGTATCGGAAACTTACATTGGTATTGCTGAAAAAATCACTGGCGAAAAGATTGTGTTAAGCGACAATCCAAAAGCTGAAATCATTGATATCTTAAAATCAACGTATCAATTGGTTGATTAGTTCTACATCAATCATACCAAGACTGATAACCTGAAAAGCGAGCATTAAAAGCTCGCTTTTTTATTGTCTTTTTCTCGATATAAAATTCGAAAAATCTCTGAAAACTTCAATCAAATATAAATGTTATTCATGAATAATAATGACGAAGCATCATTATTATTTAATTTACTCTCCCTTCACACTGAAAACTGACGAAAAAAACAGCGCCAACAACCGTCGAGTTACTGAATAAAAAATAACAATTGCGTTGTATGTTAAAGGGGGAGCTATATGTTCAAAAACAATAAGAAAATCCAATTTGCTAAGAGTAAGGTGTGTCTTGCTTTACTCGCTGTAACAACCACACCTGCCGTGCTTGCGGCTCAGGTCGAAGAGGAGAGCAGTGGTTTAGAACGAATTACGGTGACTGCGCAAAAGCGAGTGCAGTCTATCCAAGAAATTCCTAGTTCGATCACCGCAATGTCAGGTGATGATCTGGCTGAGCAGCAAGCGACTGATCTGCTCGATTTATCGGAGTCGTTACCTAATGTCCATTTAACGGAGACCTCCAGCAGTAAACGCATCTTTATGCGAGGTATTGGTTCTGGTACGAATAGTGGTTTTGAGCAGTCTGTTGCTTTGTTCCGCGACGGAATATATATGGGAAGGGGTCATCAAGCGAAATTCCCATTGCTCGATGTTGAGCGTCTAGAGGTGATTAAAGGTCCTCAAGCCGTGATGTTTGGTAAAAATGCAACCGCAGGCGCTATCAGTATTACTTCACACAAACCTTTTCTAGATAGTGATGAGATTGAAGGCAGTATTGATTTGTCGTACGGAACGGATCAGCAAAGAAAGCTCACAGCGATAGCTAATATGCCAATTACTGATGATTTAGCATTGCGATTTGCTGGTTTTACAGAATCGGCGGACGGTTATCTCAATAATATTGCACGTGATAAAGACGAAGTAGAAACTAAGGCGAGTGGCCTTAGGCTCAGCGCACTATGGCAAGCCTCAGATAAGCTCGAAGTGCTTGCACAATTCGAGCACAGTCAGTTTGAGAGTACAGGCTCAAGATACCAATACATTATCGATACTCAAGGGCGTGATGCACAAATTGCCAGTGACCCAACAAACCCGGGTAATGTTGGTTATCGCAGTTTGTTATTACAAGATAATTCGGGTCTGGATTACACCAGTATGGTTGATGGCTCTCAGCACCCAGGAGGGCTTAACGAAGGCAGTGATACCGATGTTATCAATGCAATGATTCAATTCACGTATCAACTGGATAATCATGAGTTAGTTGCAGTGACAACCTACAGCGATTACCAATGGGATAGTGTGTTTGATGCGGATTACTCTGAGTTGAGCTTAATCAAGCAAACTTATATTGAAGACTTCGAGCAAGTGACTCAAGAGCTGCGTATTAGCTCTGATTTAGACGGCGAATTTAACTATATTGCTGGTGTATATTTTCAGAGGACTGAGTTGAGTCACCCCAATGATATCGTTTTGGGCGCATCTGTTTTAATTCCAGACCTTGTTGGGACGTCACTGGGAATTGGCGCAGACTTTGAACAAGACCAAACGGCATACTCGGTATTTGCTTCAGGTAACTGGCGTTTTTCTAGCGATTGGCAGCTCAATCTTGGCTTGCGTTATCAAAAGGAAGAGAAAGAAGTTACTAACAAACAAACGATTTATACCTTGTTTAGTGACTTCACTCCTGAGCCAGTTAGGCAATTTGCTGAAGTTGCTGCCCCTAGCATCACAGCAAGCTTATCTGGCGCATATGCCAATGACTTAGCAACCGACCGAGATGAGTCTCACTTATCACCAAGTATCAGTCTTCAGTACTGGGGATGGGAAAATACGATGGTTTTTGCTAATGCGAGTATCGGTTATAAAGGCGGTGGCTTTGACGGTTCCGGCCTTAACAGTTCTCAAGGTAGCGTTATAGATCCTGATTCTGGTTTTGAATATGAAGACGAAAAAGCAACAGCTTTTGAACTTGGCTTTAAATCAGAGGTAATTGAGGGGGTCTTGGAATTAAACACTACTTTATTTTTGACGGACTATGATGATTTACAAGTCTCTGAGTTTAATGGCAATGCTTTTGTTGTTGCTAATGCAGCTGAGACACGTGTACAAGGTCTAGAAATGGAATCTCGTTGGGCGATCAGTGAACACTGGCAACTCAATGCCCAATTGGCGTTACTGGACTTTGAATATCAAGCATACGAGTCAGCTTCTCCAACTGTTATGCAGGCTGAACTTCTTGGTATGGCAACGCAAGATTTAACGGGAAGAGCAGGGGCATTCGCACCTAAATACTCAGGTAATCTCGAGCTTAACTACCAAAATGAAGTTGGCCAAGGTTATTGGCTAGATGCTTCAATAAACCTACGTTTTGTGGATGAGCAGTACCTTGAACAAGATTTAGATCCTATTGCTAAACAAGCCAGTTATGAGAAAACCAATGCTCGCATTGCAATCAGTAGCCCAGAGGATACGTGGCAAGTGGCGTTATTAGCTAAGAACATAACGGACGAGCAAACCTTTTCACAAGCTAACGATGTGCCTGTGATCAGCTATGCTCATCGTTTTTTGACTGAGCGTGGTCGAGAGTATCATCTGCAACTAAGCTATCGTTTTTAGCTAAGTTGTTTTGAACTAGGGTTAACGCCAACAGGGAAAAGTTGATGGGCTATGTTCATCAACTTTTCTCGTATCCATTGATTTATAGGATCCGCATCTGTTTGTTCATGCCAGTACATATGCACCGGTAGATAGGGTACTTCAAATGGCAATGGAGAAACCGCAATAGGTAACTTACCTTTAAGAGTATTGGCGTATGCATTGGGCATGGTCAGTAACATATCACATTGGCAAGCGACGCTTGCTGCTGCAAAGTAGTGCTCACATCTCAACACAACGTTTCTCGAAACCCCGTGCTTGGCTAATGCCATATCCACAATATCTACTGTCGCACCTTTTAATGTCACAATGCCATGTGGATATTTTTGGTAATTATCGATGCTAGGTGCTTTTAAAATGGGATGGTCAGGGCGACAAACGAGAGAAAAATGCTCATTGCATACAAATTGGCTTTTGATTTTCTCGCCCGTTGGTACAAGTACATCGATAACAACGTCAATGGCTTGCTCTGTTAGGAGCTGCTCCATTTTCAGGTGGCTGATTTGACGACTGCCAATTTTAATATTCGGTGTGTTGGTGACTAAATCTGTTACTAGTGGTGGAAAAAACAATGACTCGAGAATATCGCGTAAACCAAGCTTTATTTCTTTGTGATGTTCCCTAATATCAAAATTACTACTTGGCACGAGTGTTGATTCTAAGTTTGCCAAAGATTCAATGATTTTGGGCATGATGGTTTGACAGGTTTGAGAAGGAACCATCTTTCTGCCATGACGAATGAATAAGGGATCGTTAAACTTTTCCCGTAACCTCGCTAATGAATGACTGACGGCGGGTTGCGTAATGTGGAGTTTTTCTGCTGCTGCTGTAATAGAGCCTTGTTTGTATACCTCTAGCAGTACGGTAAACAAGTTCAAATCGATCTTACTATGAAGCATATTTATGTATTTTTATAATTTTGTATCATTTGAGGTTATATTAAGAGGCTATGTAGACTGAAGTCAATCGTATAAAAAGAAGACAAGTCTATGAACAATATTGAAGCACAAATACAGCAAGCGACACGTGGTGACAAGCAATTCAAGGTACCTCGTCCACCGCAATTTGATGATAAGACACAACAGCAGCAGTACGAAAAGCAGCGCTTAGCAGCAGCGTTTCGCGTTTTTGCAATGTACGGGTTTGACGAAGGTTTAGCTGGGCATATCACTGTTCGAGACTGTATTGACCCTGAGACTTTTTGGGTAAACCCTTTGGCTATTCACTTTGCTCATATAAAAGCGTCTGATTTGGTACGAGTTGATCACCAAGGAAATATCGTAGAAGGCCACTTTCCAATTAATAACGCGGCATTTGCTATTCATTCACGTATCCATCATGCTCGTCCAGATGTTAATGCTGTTGCCCATGCTCATACGACTTATGGTCGTGCGTTCTCAGCGCTAGGACAACCATTGAAACCGATTTCACAGGATGCTTGCCAGTTCTATCAAAATCACGCGGTACTCGATACTTTCACGGGGGTCGTCGCTGAGACTGAAGAAGGCGATATGATTGCCGAAGCGCTCAACGATAATAGTGCTGTTATTTTACAAAATCACGGTTTACTCACGGTAGGTACATCAGTTGATGCAGCCGCTGCAAATTTTGTGATGATGGATAGTTGTTGCCACAGTCAATTACTTGCCCAAGCGGTGGGAGACTTGATTGAAGTTGACCACGATACGGCAATGAAAACCCGTCAAGTAAATGCCTCAGAACTTGTTACTTGGGGCAATTTCCAACCGCTTTATCAACGCGTTTTTGCCCAAGACTCAAGCTTTTTGGAGTAAAGGTAATGATGGGGTTGACAAATACGCAATCGATAATCACCGCGGAACAGATGGCAGCACTTGATATCACAGCTTTAGAAAGTGCTCAGCTGCCACAATGCGTTTACTCATCAGTAAAGCAGGCGGCGAGTCAGTATGGCGATCAAGTGGCTATCAAGTACCTACTTGATGGCCAATGCTTAGGTCCGAAAAAGATACCTTTTAAAAAGCGTTTAATTCATCAAGGCGTAAAGCTTGTTAAGGGGAAATCGTTTGCTCAACCCTATCGAGAGGTGACCTATAACCAACTGGCTGTTCAAGTAACACAAGTCGCCAATGCTCTGGTGGGTTTGGGGCTTAATTCCGGTAGTGTAGTGAGTTTATTGTTGCCCAACTTCCCTGAAACATACAGCGCACTTTGGGGGGCAGAGACGGTCGGTGTAGCTAACCCAATAAACCCTATGCTAGAAGCTGATATCATTGCCGAAATTATGAATACCGCAAAGTCAGAGGTCTTAATCGCGTTAGGTCCTGTTCCGGGGAGTGATATTTGGCCAAAGGTGCAAAGCATAAAAGACAAAGTACCGACACTCAGAGCTGTTATTAGCTTGTTCGGCGACAACGAACAAACACCTGACAAAGTGCCCGTATATGACTTTCACCAATGGTTGAGTGATGTTGATAGTGAACGTTTTGTCGGTGAGCTACCTTCGCAACAAACTACTGCAGCTTATTTCCACACGGGTGGTACAACAGGGTTACCTAAGCTAGCGAAACAAAGTCAGCTCAATCAATTATCCAACGCCAAACAGGTGAACTTGGTTTTACCACTTAGCCAAGGCGATACAATGCTTGTTGGCTTGCCGATATTTCATGTAAATGCTGCTAATGCCACGGGATTAGGGTCGGTCATGGCTGGCGTAACTATTCTGATGGCAGGCCCTGCGGGCTTTCGCAGTGCTCATGTATTACCAAATTTAGTGGAATTGCTCATTCATTTTGATGTGTCCGTCATGATGGCGGTGCCTACCGTTTACGCCGCAGTTGTTGAGTCACTAGGAAATGAAGATCAACTCAACCTAAGTGATTTAAAGATGAAGTTGGCAATCAGTGGAGCAGCGCCTTTATCACCAGTACTTAAGCAAAACTTTATTGAAAAGTTGGGGATCCCACTGGTTGAAGGCTATGGCGCGACAGAGACAACAGCAGTGAGTAGCTTAATGCCAATCAATGACATCGCGGTGCGGCAATCTGTTGGGTTACCTTTGCCAGCACTTGATTTGAAGATTGCGAACATCGACGAACAGGGTGAATTGGTTGAAGTATGTGACATTGACCAAGTTGGAGAAATTGTTGTTGCAGGGCCCAATGTGTTCCAAGGTTATTTAGAGCCAAGCCACAATGAACAAAGCTGGATTACTTTGCCTGATGAGTACGCCAAGGATAAACGATATTTTCGTACAGGTGATTTAGGTTGTTTAGATCAACACGGTTATTTGTCGCTCGCAGGGCGTCAAAAAGAGCTTATCATCCGCGGTGGACATAACATTGATCCAAAAATGATTGAAGATATAGCCAGTAGACATCCTGCTGTCTCTTTAGCCGCCGCTGTAGGGCGTCCAGATGCATACGCAGGCGAGGTACCAGTGCTTTATGTGACTTATGCTGAGCATCAACAGGCTTCTGAAGCCGAAATTTTGGCTTATGTTAGTCAACATATTCCAGAACGCGCAGCAACGCCAAAACAGGTGATTGCGCTTAGTGAAATGCCAACAACGGCGATTGGTAAAATATTCAAACCTCAGCTCAACTGCTATCAAGTTGAGTCGGTTGTCGACGCAGTCCTCACAAAAATTGATGGGATAGCGAGTGAAGATATTCGAGTGAGCGCTAGCCCAAGTAAGCAATTTGGTATCTCTGCAGTGATATCTTTGAGTGAAAAAGCTGAAAGTACAAGAGCAGAGGTAGAGGAGGCGCTAGCAAACTTCTCTTTTCATTACCAATTTGAGCAGGCTTCTACTCTTCAAACTTCACAGGGTGAACGTGTTGCATGACCGAATCTGTTCTTACACAAATATTATTACCTGCTGCCATCGCAATCATTATGCTCGGTATGGGATTAAGTTTAACAATTGCTGATTTTACGCGATTATTTCGACTCCCCAAAGCAGTAGCGACTGGCTTATTTGGTCAGTTGTTGCTGCTTCCCATTGTCGCTTTTTGCTTGTGTTTTATTTTTGAACTTAGCTCCGAAATGGCAATTGGTTTAATGATTTTAGCTGCTTGTCCTGGCGGAACTATGTCCAATGTTATTAGCCAGTTATGTCGGGCTAATCTCGCGTTATCCGTTACACTCACTGCCTGTTGTACGCTTGTTGGCATCGTAACCACGCCTTGGTTAATTGCGATGGTCTATCAATATTTTAATGGCGAAGCTGCGACCGACTTTTCACTGGTAAATGCTTCACTGAGTTTAATGGCTTTAACGTTAATTCCGATAGCGATAGGCATGACTTTAAGGCATCAGTGGCAAGTATTTGCAGAGCGCGCCGAACCCTATTTTCGAAAGGGGTCATCACTCTTTATGTTAGTCATGATTATCGCAATTTTAGTTCAGGAAAAAGCACAGCTAACAGAATCCTTTTTACAGCTTTTTTGGGTGTGTTTAGCACTGAATTTATTCACCATTTTGCTGGGTTTGGCGCTTGCTAAAGTTCAGCAGTTGACATGGCAAGACTCGCTAACATTAGCCATTGAAATTGGCATTCAAAATGCGACCTTGGCGATATTAATATCGCTATCATTTTTATCTCAGTCTTCATTGGCACTGCCTGCCGGTGTGTACGGAATTACCATGTACATTGGCGCCGCGCTGCTGGTGATAGCCGCAAAAATAAGACTACCTCGGAGTGAAAGCAGCTTGAACAGTTTGTCTTAACCAAACAATAGCAGGATCTTGTTCTGTATCTTGATGCCAGTACAAATGCGTAGCAACTTTTGGCAGTTGGACGGGCAGTTCGACAATGGTAAGAGACTCATCGATTAACTCTTTAGCAATCATAGACGGTAGTGTTAACAAATAATCGGTGCCTTTTAATAGAGCTTTTGCTGAGTGGTAGTTTTGGCAACGGGTTTTTATTTGACGATTCAAACCGAGTTGTAAAAAAGCGATGTCTTCGACGACATCGCCATCACTTCTATTCGAGACAGCAATGTGCTGACGTTGAAAGTAGTCGTCTTTACTGAGTTTTGCTTCGGGCGCATATGCCTTGGCCATTAAAATAGCAAAGTGATCATCTGATAAAGGTTGGTGCTTGATTGGCATTTTGAGTGCCCTAGCTACATCAATCACAACGTCCACTTGTCGGTTTGCTAATTGACGAGCAACATTTTCCCGATTGAGTTTAATGCTTTTGATTCTTGCCAAAGGTGCATGATGGTTAATTGCTTGCTGAATATTGGGCAGTATCAACGCTTCGAGTGCTTCGTGAATAGCGAGGGTGAAAGTTTGCTGACTCTTTGCTAAATCATATTCGCCACAGCTTTGTAATACCGACCTAAGCTTGGCCATCAATTCAATTACTTGTGGGGCAATTTGTTGGCATGAAGAGGTTGGCTCCATATTTGTGCCTTTGCGGACAAACAACTCATCACCAAGCGCTTCCCTTAACCTTTTTACTGCGTGGCTGACCGCTGACGGGCTGACAAAAAGCACTTTGGCAGCTTGGGTCATGTTGCGCTCGATATACAGGGCTTCGAATACCTTAAGTAAATTAAAATCGAGTTGTTGTAATTGTTTGTCAGCCAGCATTACATCATCTTGTGTTGAATGGAATTCATTGTATGGTATCAATAAACTTCATTTCATTCATTGTATTTGATGCGTTAGGCTAAAGCTATCAATGAATTTGTTATTAATTAGGAGCACCAAGTGGATTTTCAAACCAGTGCCAAGACGCAAGATTATGTTACGCGTATTAAAGCCTTTATGGCTGAACATGTATTCCCAGTAGAGCAAGAGATTATTGCTGAAAACCATCGATTGAATCCCGGTGGTGATTGGACGCAATGGCAAGTGCCAGAAGCCATCAAGGCGTTGAAAGAAAAAGCTAAAGCACAAGGGCTTTGGAATTTATTTCTACCTGATGAAACCTTGGGACAAGGGCTAAGTTGTTTAGAGTACGCCCCTATTGCTGAAGAAACAGGTAAAGTGATTTTTGCGCCAGAGATTTTTAATTGTAATGCACCAGACACTGGCAACATGGAAGTCTTATATCACTTCGGTAGTGACCATCAGAAAGAGAAATGGCTAACGCCTTTATTGGCGGGCGAGATTCGTTCTGTTTTTGGTATGACTGAACCTGACGTCGCTTCATCAGATGCAACTAACATGGAAGCACGCATCGAAGCAGATGGCGAAGAATTAGTGATTAACGGTAAGAAGTGGTGGACAACAGGTTTAGGTCACCCAGATGCAAAAATTGCTATTTTTATGGGTTTGTCTAATCCTGAAAATGACAAGCACAACCAACACGCCATGGTTCTTGTGCCGCTAGATACTCCTGGCGTTGAAATAAAACGAATGCTAACTGCCAGTCAAGATTTCGATGCGCCATACGGGCATGGTGAAATGCACTTTACAGATGTAAGAGTGCCTAAAGAAAATCTTATTATGGGTATGGGGAAAGGGTTTGCGATCGCTCAAGGCCGATTGGGACCAGGTCGTATTCATCATTGCATGCGAGCGATTGGTGCGGCAGAGCGTTGTCTTGAGTTGATGATCAAACGAGGTATGGAGCGCGTTGCATTTGGCAAACCTATTATCAAACTTGGTGGCAACTTGGAGCGCATAGCCCAAGCGAGAATGGCGATTGATCAAGCAAGGCTTCTCACGCTAAACGCCGCTTGGAAAATTGATAATTTGGGTGTCAAGCAAGCCATGACTGAGATATCAGCAATTAAGTTTGTAGTACCAAATATGTTGCAAATGGTGAGTGATATGGCAATTCAAATGCACGGTGGGGCGGGCGTATCAGACGATTTCCCGCTTTCTACGTTTAGTGCCATGGCAAGAATGTTGCGATTGGCGGATGGCCCAGACGAAGTGCACATGGGAATGGTTTCACGCTTAGAATTAAAAAAATATCGATAGGGTTCATATGACGAGATTATTGATCACTGGTGGCGCGACGGGATTTGGCAAAGCAATGGCGCTTTGTTGGGCGAAGCACCATCAAAATAACAACACGCCTTTGCACATTTGTATTGCCGACATCCATAAAGAACGCGGACAAGAAACCGTTAATGAGCTTAAAGCACTTGGCGCAGAAGCGCTATTTAGTGAATGCGACATCACGAAGATTGGCCAAATAAAGTCGACTCAAGCGCTATTAATGCGTGAGTGGCAAGGGGTTGATATTGTGATTAATAACGCTGGTGTTGCAACGGGAGGCTCGTTAAAAAGTGAGTCACTCGAGCAGTGGCAGTGGGTCTTTAATATTAATTTATTTGGTATGGTGCAGGTGAGCCAAGTGTTCGTTGATGTTTTTCGCGAGCAAGGCCATGGCTATTTTATCAATGTCGCTTCTCAAGCTGGGGTGACGCCTGTACCGTTGATGGGAAGTTATAACGCGGTAAAAGCGGCAGTGGTTTCTTTTTCTGAGACCATGAAACTCGAGCTTGCCAGTGACAATATTGACATTAGCGTGGTTTGTCCTAGTTTTTTCAAAACGCACTTAAACGAGTCAATGAAAACGAGTGAGCCTATCATGAAGGAAAGCGTTAATCGTTTATTTGCTAAAGCCGAAATGACTGCTGAAGAAGTTGCACATAGCGTATACCAACAAGCGCAAGACAAACGTTTTCTAATCTTGACTCATAAACAGGGCAAGTTAGCTTACTTAATGAAAAAGTTTCTGCCATTTAATACCTATTTGAATCGGGTAATTGCGAGCACTGCCAAGATGGTGAGTCGTGCGAAACAAGCATCAAATCAACCACCTAACCTGACGCCAAAGAAAGCGGAGCAGTAACCTTGAGTGACCAGAATGTATTAGATAAGGCACAAAATGTACGTGCCGGTGAAGAGCTGGATGAACAGGTTGTTGATCAATGGTTGAAAGCGCGGTTGCCTCAACTAACCGGTAATCCTGTTGTTACTCAATATTCAGGTGGCGCTTCAAATTGGACCTATTGTTTAGATTATTCAGATACGTCGCTTATTTTGCGTAGAGCTCCGGCGGGCACTAAAGCCAAAGGGGCTCACGATATGGGGCGAGAGTTTCGACTGCAATCAGCCCTCAAGCAAGCCTATAACTATGTCCCTGAAATGCTTGCCTTTTGTGATGATGATAATGTGTTGGGTACTGACTTCTATGTAATGGAGAAGATCACGGGAATTATTCCGCGCAAGCACATGCCAAAAGAGTTATCGATTAGCCCGGAAAAAACCGAACAAATGTGCCGAAATGTATTCGATTGTTTAATCGAACTACACCAAGTGGATTACCAAGCCGCTGGCTTAGACACCATTGGTAAGGGGGCGGGTTACACCGAACGCCAAATTCAAGGCTGGAGCGAACGATATCGCAATGCGAAAACGTGGAATGTTCCTTCAGGGCGTTTTGTGATCAATTGGCTCGAAAAAAATATGCCGAATAAAGAGCGTATTTGTATCACGCATAACGATTTTCGATTTGATAATGTCGTGCTTGATGCCAAAGACTATACCAAAGTGCTGGGTGTATTAGACTGGGAGCTTGCAACCTTGGGAGATCACTTGATGGACTTGGGCAATACACTTGCCTACTGGGTTGAAGCTGATGATGATTTCTTGGCGCAATCGACACGACGACAACCCACGCATCTACCTGGGATGATGACGAGACAGCAGGTGATTGACTATTACCTTGAAAAAACAGGTAGTGATTGTAATGACTTCACGTTTTACGAAGTCTACGGCCTGTTTAGACTCGCAGGTATTGTTCAACAGATTTACTATCGGTATCACCATAAACAAACAAATAACCCTGCGTTTAAGCGATTTTGGATTTTTGTACATTATTTGATGTGGCGATGTAAAAAAGCGATTAAGAAGCGAGGTAAATAGTCATGGTTATTTATCTTGTAAGGCACGGACAGGCCAGTTTTGATGCTGAAAATTACGACCAATTGTCTGAACTAGGTTTTGAGCAGGCGAAGTTAGCTGGAAAGAGTTTAGCTAAGCAAAATGTCGTGCCAGATGCGATATTCCAAGGCAGCATGCACAGGCATCACCAAACAGCAAAGCATAGCTTACCTGAATACGCTTGTGATGCTGATGTCACAACATTAGCGCAATGGAATGAGTATGATCACCGAGAAATACTCGCGAAATACGATGAGCGCTTGGCGACACCAAAATCTACGAAAGCGTACATCTCCTCTCAGCCTCAACCGATGAAGTTTTTCCAGGAGCAGTTTGTTGCAGCAATAGCGCGCTGGACCAGCGGAAAATATGACGAAGATTACAGTGAAACGTGGCAAACCTTCAGTACTCGAGTGCTTGAAGGATTAGAGCTGGTGCAAAGCAGTGGTCATAAAAGTGTGGTGGTATATTCATCGGGAGGACCGATTAGCTTAGTGAGTTCACTGTTACTAGGCTTACCTTTAGGAGACTTTATGCGCATTAATTGGACATTAGTTAATGGCAGTATTACTAAGCTAATTTCTTCTCATGGAACCAATCAATTGATGTTATCGAGCTTAAATGAACACACGGTTTTTAGTGAGCTCGATAGTCGAAAATACATTACATATACCTGAGGTTGGTTTACATGAAACGCAAAAATATTTTAATTACTGGTGCTAGTTCTGGCTTAGGTAAAGGCATGGCAATTGAGTTTGCTAAAATGGGGTGTAACTTGGCTTTGTGCGCGAGACGTCTGGATCGCTTGGAAGCCCTGAAACAAGAATTGCAGACAATAAATCCTAACTGTCGTGTTGAAATTGCATCACTAGATGTTAATGAACACGAACGTGTTTTTGAGGTATTTCATGCTTTTAAAGATACGTTCGGGCAGTTGGATCGCGTTATTGTTAATGCGGGTATGGGTAAAGGTGCTTCAGTAGGTACGGGTTATTTTCATGCCAACAAGCAAACTGCTGAAACAAATTTTGTTGCGGCCATTGCGCAAGCGGAAGCTGCAATGGAGATATTTAGAGCACAGAATTTTGGTCATCTTGTGAATATATCATCGATAAGTGCAGTACGTGGCTTTAGGCGCGCTATGACAGTATATGCGGCAACAAAAGCTGCCTTAACCTCTTTTAGTGAGGGGATAAGAATTGATGTCATGAATACGCCAATTAAAGTGAGTTGTGTTCATCCTGGCTTTATTCGCAGCGAAATAAATGAAACCGTAGAAAAGGTTCCATTTATTGTCGATACCGAAACTGGTTGTAGGGCGTTAGTTAAAGCCATCGAAAAAGAAAAAGCGAATAGTTATGCTCCGAGTTGGCCATGGGCGTGGCTCCATTGGTTGGTGCGTATTGCGCCTTCGAGTGTAATTCGAAAAATGAGTTAGTGACTTCGCTGCTCAATTTCTTTATCCACGATGATTTGCATGGGGTATATCACAATCGTTATAGCTAAATATTCCCAATATATCCCACATCGAATTGACAACTACAGCTATAAGAACAAGGTTTATTTTTGTGATGGATAGTTTTTGAAAGAAGTGCACATTTTCACCATTCGCAATAGGAGAGCAAAAAGTAATCTATATGTTTTTTAACCATTTTTTATGTTTATTTAACTTAAATTATAACGTTTGTTTACCTCTGGTTTACATATAGACAAAAAACGCAGGATAACGTTGCGGAGCCCCAAATATTAAGCTAGCTTTGTTATCTAAAGGTACGTTTTATTTCCAAAAAATGGCAAAGGGCTTTGCATCATGGCGACCAAATCGACTTCTACAGCAACAGCTAAAACTTCTACTGAAGAGATTCAGCATCTACATTCTACGGTTGAGGCGCTTAACCGCGTTCAAGCAATCATAGAGTTTAACCTCGATGGCACAATTGTCACTGCTAACGAGAACTTCTTAAACACCATGGGTTACGAGCTCGACGAAATAGTTGGTCAACATCACAGTATGTTTGCCGAAGAGGGCTATGCTGACACTCAAGAATATAAAGATTTTTGGGCTAAGTTAAATCAAGGTATTTTTGATACGGGTGAATACAAGCGGATTGCGAAAGACGGCAGCGCGGTATGGATAAAAGCATCATACAATCCAATATTTAATAAAGATGGACTTGCAACTGGCGTGATCAAGTTTGCGACGAATGTAACAGAGCAAAAGATGCAGGCTGCAAACTTCCAAGGCCAAATCGACGCGATTAGCAAATCACAGGCTGTCATCGAATTTAATATGGATGGCACAATCATTACTGCCAATGAAAACTTCTTGGCGGCTATGGGATACCAGTTATCTGAGGTACAAGGTCAACATCACCGCATTTTTGCCGAACCTGATTACGCAAATAGCCCAGCGTATGAATTGTTTTGGCAAAAACTTGGACGAGGTGAGTTCGATACTGGTGAATACAAACGTATTACTAAAAGTGGTGATGATATTTGGATTCGTGCCTCCTACAACCCTATTTTTGATTTAGATGGTAGCCCTTTTAAAGTGGTGAAGTATGCGACTGATGTAACAGCAGAGAAGATACAAAGTGCAGACTACGCAGGTCAAATAGAAGCGATAGGTAAATCACAAGCCGTCATTGAATTTAATATGGACGGGACGATTATCAACGCAAACGAGAACTTCCTGAGCACTGTTGGTTATAGCCTTGACGAGATCAAAGGGCAACATCATCGCATGTTCGCGGAAGGAACCTATGGACAAAGTGCTGAGTACCGTCAGTTTTGGGAAAAACTAGGGCGTGGCGAATACGATGCGGGCGAATATAAACGCGTTGGTAAAAACGGCAAGGAAATCTGGATTCAGGCTTCGTACAATCCGATTTTAGATTTAAATGGTAAGCCTTTTAAAGTGGTGAAATATGCCACTGATGTTACTGAACAGAAGCTGCAGAATGCCAATTACTCAGGGCAAATAGAAGCCATTGGCAAGTCGCAAGCGGTTATCGAATTCAATATGGATGGCAGCATTGTTGAAGCTAACGAGAATTTCCTCACAACCATGGGCTATACGCTGGCTGAAATACAAGGGCAGCACCATAGCATGTTTGCTGACCCTGAATATGCTCGTAGTCAGGAGTATCGAGATTTTTGGCAAAAACTGAATGCTGGTGAATTCCACTCAGGGGAGTATCGTCGTCTAGGTAAATTTGGTAAAGAAATCTGGATACAGGCTTCTTACAACCCAATTTTTGATCTAAATGGCAATCCATACAAAGTCGTCAAGTACGCGACTGATATAACACTTCGTAAACAAGCGATTGCTGAAATCAAGTCATCGTTATTGTCATTGTCTGAAGGTGACCTTACTAATCGTATCGAAAATGATTTAGGCGAAGAGTTTAATGTGCTTGCTGATGCTATGAACTCATTACTCACTAACCTAAATGATATGATGAACACTATTCGAAACGCATCTGATCATGTTGTTAATTCATCTAAGGAATTAGCGATGGGTAATAGTGAGTTAAGTCAACGCACTGAATCCCAAGCCGCGAGCTTAGAAGAAACAGCGTCAGCAATGGAAGAGATTACCTCGACTGTTCAGCAAAACGCGAGTAATGCTACAGAAGCCACTAAAATGTCAGAATCTGCGATGAGTAAAGCCAAAGCAGGTGGTGAAGTGGTGACGAGCGCAATTGGTGCAATGGATGCTATTGAGAAGTCGAGCAAGAAAATTTCAGACATCATTGGCGTTATAGACGAAATCGCTTTCCAAACCAATTTACTTGCCTTAAATGCTGCGGTAGAAGCCGCTAGAGCAGGTGAGCAAGGTCGCGGTTTCGCTGTTGTTGCCAGTGAAGTTAGAAACCTTGCGCAACGCAGTGCTTCAGCAGCGAAGGAAATCAAAGGGTTAATCAACGACAGTGTTGATGAAGTAAAGCAGGGCAGTAAGCTTGTTGACGATACGGGTAAAACATTTAACGAGTTAGTGAATGCTGTGCAGGAGGTTGTCACCATGATTTCTGACATTGATTCAGCAAGTCGCGAACAAGCTGTCGGTATTGCTGAAGTTGGTAATGCGGTTTCTCAAATGGATACCATGACCCAGCAGAATGCGGCATTGGTTGAGGAAGCAACTGCAGCTAGTCAATCAATGGAACAACAAGCAGAGAGCTTACTAGAGCAAGTTTCTAACTTCGTGACTGACGATGAACCAGCTCAAGAAGAGCCTACTGAGCTTCGTAGTAGACAAGAGCGTCCTATAAGAGCTGTAAGAGGGAGTCGGGATACAGCAAACAGAGAGAGACGTGTTGCAAGAACGCGAGTGCGAAGAACGGAACGAGTTAGTCCACAAGACGAGTGGCAAGATTTTTAGCATTCCAGCCGATTCACTGGCGCAGCGGCACGCTTATGCTCCATGGTTAAGCGTTAGTATAAAAAAAGCGATAGATTAACTATCGCTTTTTCGTTTAAGTCTTTCTAAACTACTACGATAAGCGACTTGGTACCGTCACAAGAAGTTCATATGGCAGAGGTTCAGCAAGTAGCTCAGGCGAAATAGTCTGCTTTTCAAACCCGAGTCGTTCAAAAACTTGAGCAACACTTTCACTTGTCGCTTCATTGCTTTCAGCCGATATTACAGCGCTATAGAATGTGCTGTCGCTCTCTTCATCACACTCATCTGCGTCAATAAACGTCGATATTGGCATTGCAATTAACCAAACCGATTGGGCCTTGCTGTAGGTCTCAGCTAGCTTTGCCAATAATTGCTTAGCGATACCTTTGTTTTGATAGTCAGGGTGAACGCTGATGGCTTCAATCAATAAATGCTGACAAGCTTTTTTACCTTCGGGCTTTACTGCGAATTGGGCGCATAATTCAGCATTTAGGTTTTGGTTTTTGAAATAAAGGTTGAGCGGCAGTTCCCAATCGGTTGCTCCTAACGCTAACAGCGCTTGATAGCTCTTAATCGCATCTCTGTGTTTATTGATGGTGATGATCTCAACTTCCGCCTTTGCGACTAGCATATCGCCATCAAAAACATTGATATCTTGGCAAAGTTGCCAGTCTAGCTGGCTTTTAATCTCAGCTTGTTCGAATTCAAATCTTAGTGTCATAACAGAATTACTTTGTCGAGCCCCAGATCTTCTCTGGGCTTAATTTCAAGGTTTTGCGTTTTTTATCTTCTGACTGCTTTTCAGATTGTTGCGCGTTAGGATTCACGTAGACTTTGCCTTTGCTAGGCCTTGCGCCATTTTTCGAAAGCTTGTCTTTTGCTTTTGTCGTGTTCTTGGAGTGAGGCTCAGTCGTGGCTTTGTTACTGTCGCCATTCTCACTAATTGGCCTAAAGCGCTGTTGAACAGCTTTAAGAAAATTTCTTAGTACTTGGTCTTTACACTCTCTATAGTGACGGTGGTCTGGTTTTCTGAAAAAAGCGCTCAATTCTGACTTACCAAGATTGAAATCGACACTCTTAAGCATGTTAATGATATCGTCAGCTTGCAAGGACAGCGCGATCTTGAGTTTCACTAATATAAGGTTATTGTTGAGTTGCTTCTCGTTAACTGGATCTTGTCCATCTTTCTTACCACGCTTAAACACGATGAAGCCGTTAAGAAAGCTGGCTAAGTTATGGTCAGACAATGATACTTGATCTTTGTCGTCATCTTTTCTTAACCAATTTTCAACCTGTTCAACGGTTGCACCAGTGTTTGCTAGCGCAAAGATATCGCATACCTGTTTATCGCTCAGGTTAAAGCTAAAGCGTAAACGTCTTAAAATATCGTTATTTGTCACATTAAAACCAAATTTATTAAATACCTCGCTATTTTATCATGCTTTGTTAAAAGATGTTGTCAGTAAATTACTCATTTTTAGGCGTATTGTTTAACGTTAATTTACATAAAATAGAGACTTTAGAATCAGTTGCTACTAGTAATGGGAGTTATTTCTGATTACTATCTGAGGAAAATAAGAATACATACAAAAACCTCTGTAACTCCTAATTTATGAATAAAATAATAACAACGGTAGCCTTTATTATGTTGCTGCTTGCTCCGTACGTTTCATACGGACAAAGCGTCGACAAAGAAAATAGAGAGGCAGTTGAGCAAACAGAGCAAAAATCAGATGGGTTTTATTGGGAAGCAGACTTAGGTTTGTTATTAAGCTTTCAAAAAATACTCATCCCTGATGTCTATGACGAAGATGAATCATTAGGCCTTTCCGTCATCCTTGCTGGCGGCGCATATTATGACAACTTCTTTGTCGAAGCTTCTCCATTATCTGGGCGTCCTCTTACCTTTGGTTACTCGCTATACTCTCAAGAAGATCAGCAAGTTAATATTATTGCTGAATCTTTGTTTTTTGAGTTAAGTGAAGAAGACAAAGAGAAAGGCAGTGTCCTTGATGGCATTAGAGATAGAGAGAGCTCTATGGAGTTTGGTATAGAGTATTTCGCTATCTTTAAGAAGTTCGATGTACGCTTCAAGCTTATGCATGATGGCCTAAACAAACATAACGGCTCGTTAGCAAGTTTCGAAATTTCACGCCCGTTCTTTACTCGTCACGTATTAGTGATGCCGGGTATCGCCGTTTATTACATCGACGATAACGCCGCTAATTATTATTATGGTGTTTCTCAAGACGAGGTAAGTGACGTTCGTCCTGTCTATGAAGCAACCTCCAGTATTTTTGCTACAGCACGCTTGTATTTAGAGCGTCCAATTAACGATGATTGGTCGTTAGTGAGTTCGGCATCCTATACGGCTGTGAGTAGTGGCGTTAGCGACAGCCCAATTCTAAGAGGCAGAAACAGTTCCTATAGCTTTAATGTCGGAGTGTTATGGACATTTTAGCTTTGACGAGAACACCTTTACTTGTGTCTAAATTAACTATTGGACTAGGTTTCTTTTGTTTATTGTCAACGAGCTTAATGGCGCAAGATGTCACAGAAAATAATGCACCAAAAATTGCTTCCGAAGAAGGAGCCAAAGAAACTCTGCTCATTGCGAGTCCGAATACGTGCGAGATAGATAAGGGCGTTTATTTATGTGAAATGAAAGCTGCGCTTATCTGGGAAGCAGGTTCACAGGGTACGTATTGTCTTTTTGAGCAAGAGGTTTCGGTTCCTGTAAAGTGTTGGGAAAGTGCTTGGCAGGGCAGTTACGTTCTCGACTTTAAATCTGACAAAAGCGTTAAATATCATTTGAAGCGCCTTGAAAGGTTAGTGCCTTTGGCGGATGGACCAATCGTTACGCAAGCAACGATAAGTGTTATCGGTACATTAGAGCAGCGTATTCGAGCAAAGCGACGTCGTCGTCTATTCAGAATTTTCTAACGGATTCCGATTCACCCCGTAAGTTATTGCAAAGTATGTCCGACATTCGACACTTTTTTACATGCGCTATAAATTTTGACAATCTGGTACAGATTAGGACACAAGGCTAAAAGATTAATACAGAGTTAGTTTTTATTATTTCCTCAACTTATTTAATGAAACACACGTTAAGGAAAAACAATGAAAAAACTAATTACTTCTTTCGCACTTTTATCATTATCTACCACTGCTTTAGCTCAGCACAGTCCGAGAAATGTAGTTGAAAGACCGTTGACGCTACTAGACAGTGAACTACAAGTTTCAGGCGCATTGGTTTACGGTGAAGAGCACAATGGTGAAGACCATTGGAAGCTAGCACCACAAATTGCCTACGGCATCACGGATAATTTGTCAGTATCACTAGCTGAACTTCGTTATCGTTTTCTAGCGCGTGAAGACAATAAATCAGGTTTAGAGTTAGCGACAAGTATAAGCTATGCAGGCCACTTGGATGTTGTAGGCGACGATGATGACTTAAATGCGGGCCAATTAAGTTTATTGGGTAAATATGTATTCTCTCCGCGTACCGCAGTTACGTTCTCTACTAGCTATGTCGAGTGGGAAGAAGAGAAAGATTTAGGTCTAGATAAATCAGAAATGCGCTATTCAGTTGGTTTACAACAAAATGTAGCGAAGAACTTAACATTTTTGGCAAGCTATGAATACCGAGATCTTGATGACTTTGTGAAGAGCTCTGCAAATTCAAGCTCTATCGGTTTGAACTACGCGTTTACCAAAACAACAGACCTAGGCGTTTTCGCGGCTTATTCTGACTTTGATCCAGTCGAAAATGGCTACGCGAGCGACGATATGTTAGAAAAAGCCGTAGGTGCGTACGTATCTATGCGGTTCTAAGCTCCTGTCATTGTTAATGTTAGTTTGAGCACAAATGTTGGATTCGCATATTAACTGATAAAGTATAAAACGATGGCGGTAACTCTATTTGCGAGACGACAGTTTCACGGCATCACAAGCGTACCGCCTTACTTTATTTTTGTTTTAGTCTTATATCAGCTGTATGAACGAAATAAGTGCTGGTAATGACTTTGAGGATACAACCTACAGGGTTAGAATTGTATCCATGATTATTTTTATTTAAGCGAAGGCGATAAAGTCTTTGCAATGTTAGGGAACAGAGTTAACGTTATGAGTATCAGTGTTAGTGCATCCTCCTCAAACGATACTAATCAAGGACACATTTTTTTAGTAGAAGACGACGAAAGTTTAGCGTCGTTGGTAAAAGACTACTTTCAGCGACAAGGGTTCACTGTCTCGGTAGAGGGTCATGGTGATCTCGCCGTTGATAGAATCTTGGCTGCAGAACCAGATTTGGTGATTTTGGACATTATGCTACCTGGCAAAAATGGCCTAGATATTTGCCGCGAATTACGACTTAGAATTGATACTCCCATTGTTATGCTCACTGCAAGAACAGACGATATTGACCAAATCGTAGGTTTAGAGGTTGGCGCAGATGATTATATTTGTAAACCGGTACAACCGCGTTTGCTACTAGCTAAAGTAAATGCGCTTTTACGAAGAAGCCATCAGACTCAGCAGTCCAATTTAGCCGAGCAAAATGCCAGTCAGGTCATTCTAGGACGTTTACACATCAACACGGCGAAACAAGAAGTTCATTTAGATGAAGAGCTTATTGATTTAACCACTAATGAGATAACGCTGTTGTTCCAACTGGCAACACATGCCGACCAGGTACTTTCGCGAGACGATTTATTAAACAATTTACGGGGCTTTGGTTACGACGGGCTCGATAGAACGGTTGATATGTTGGTCTCTAGACTGCGAAAAAAACTAGGCGACGATTCTGGCAAACCGCAGAAAATAAAGACGGTTTGGAAAAAGGGCTACTTGATGGTTTCTGATGCTTGGAGCTAATGCCTCAACTCGTTTCTACTCTCAATAGCTGCACATTTTGGCTGTATTTAACACCTGTATTCCGAAGTAAATGAAGCATCTGTTTTTTAGACTATATCTCTTATTGACGTTCACGCTTGTTGGATTGGCTTGGAGTATCGATAAACTCTACCTGAGCTTAGACAAGCCCGTTGATGTGACATCTGATGTGGCTTTGCACCAAGGCACTTTTATGTTGCTTAACGCGGAGCTGCTTAGGCAACCCGTGGCTCAGCGCAGCGAGCATCTAACTGCGCTATCTACGTCTTTTGGCTATCCAATTCAAGTTATCGATTCTGCTAACCTGAATACTTTTGTGCAAGAAAACGAGCTAGCCATTACTGAAGCGCAATCTGAATACTTAGCTTCTGGCGGTATTGCCGCAGTGTTTAACGATGAGCAGGGGCAGAGTTGGTTTATTAAGCAAACGAGTGATATTAGTTCGATCATGGTGCTAGGGCCTATTTATATCGAACCAGTAGCAAAAACTGATTATCTTTATATTGGGCTATTATTTATCGGCCTGGGTATTTTCGTCTTTATGTGGGTCTGGCCAATATCAAGAGGACTAATGTCACTCACCAAAGCTGCAAACTTGTTTGGTAGCGGTAATTTTACTGTACGTGCAGCAAGCAATATGTCGTCACCTTTGGCTGAATTGGCACAGCAGTTTAACGCTATGGCAGACCGTATTCAGGGCTTAATTAAATCACATCAAGAACTTTCCCATGCCGTATCCCATGAACTCAGGACTCCTATAGCTAGAATTCGCTTTGCAATGGAAATTATTCGAGATGAACATGATATCGATTTAAAAAATGAATACCTAGACACCATGGATGTCAGTATCGAAGAACTTGATGGTTTAGTTGATGAATTACTTATCTGGGCGCGCTTTGACAGAGAGCAACCTGTTTTAAATAAGCAGCGACAAGCAATAGAACCTTTTGTCGACGATATATTACATAAATATCAACTCACTGAACCAGACTATCAATTTACACTCGACGGTGATTGCAAATCGTTACTGGTGGATTTCGATAAGAACGCTCTGAATAAAGTAATAGATAACTTGATCCGTAATGCGGTTAAATATGCAGCAAGTCAAATAAAAGTAACGTTAGGCCACTCACCTGAATGGGTAACGATTAGAGTTGAAGATGATGGCAAAGGCATACCAGAAGAGAATTGGTCATCAATTTTCGAACCCTTTGTCAGACTAGATAAGAGCAGAGATAGAAAGTCTGGCGGTATTGGTTTAGGGTTAGCAATCGTAAAGCGCTTTGTAGATTTGCATCAAGGTACAATACATATTGCCCACTCGAAGCTTGGAGGTGCCAAATTCATAGTTTCTTTACCTGCGAAGGGAGAATAGTCACCAAAGGTTAGGTGACATCAAGCATTGATATTTCATGCCAGCGGTAATTTCCGTAATTTGCCAAGCGGCACACTTATATAAACCGCCAATTTATCCTAAAAATTCCAATAAAAACCGTAGATTTGACCTACTTTTCATAGGTCTTTTTGTGTAGAATTACCCACTATTTTTTATTCGATACAGTCTATGCAAAGCGCGCTGTGCGCTTTTAGAGGAACTCATGAACTTAGACGATATAATTTTGCAGGCAGAAAAAGAAATTGCCGAAGCATCTACACCCGCTGTGTTAGATGAAGTACGTGTAAGCTACTTAGGTAAGAAAGGCTTGTTTACTGAGCAAATGAAAGGCTTAAGTAAGTTGCCAAAAGAAGAAAAACCAAAAGCTGGTCAGGTAATCAACCAAGCTAAGCAGCAAGTTCAGAAACTACTTACCGAACGTGGTGAGTTTTTGCGCGCTGAAGAAATCAAAGCAAAATTAGCGTCAGAATCAATCGATGTTACTTTACCAGGCAATACTAGCGAAATTGGTGGCTTACACCCAGTTACTCGCACGATTGAGCGTATCGAATCGTTTTTTAAAGAATTAGGTTTCGAAGTTAAAGCCGGTCCAGAAGTTGAAGACGACTTCCATAACTTTGACGCGTTGAACATTCCAGAGCACCATCCTGCTCGCCAAGACCATGATACTTTCTACTTTAACCCTAAGTTAGTATTGCGTACGCAAACGTCAGGCGTTCAAATTCGTACGATGGAAACTGAAAAGCCGCCTTTACGTATTATCTCGCCTGGCCGAGTATACCGTAATGACTACGACCAAACGCATACGCCGATGTTCCACCAAGTGGAAGGTCTATTAGTTGATAAAGATGTTAGCTTCACTCACCTTAAAGGTATTTTGCACGACTTCTTACACAACTTTTTTGAAGAAGACTTACAAATCCGTTTCCGCCCATCTTACTTCCCATTTACAGAACCTTCTGCAGAAGTTGATGTTATGGGTAAAAATGGCAAATGGTTAGAAGTATTAGGCTGTGGCATGGTTCACCCGAACGTGTTGAAGTCGGTGGGTATCGACCCTGAAGAGTACACCGGTTTTGCATTTGGTATGGGTGTAGAGCGTTTAACTATGCTTCGTTACGGTGTGAACGATTTACGTTCATTCTTCGAAAATGATCTTCGTTTATTAAAACAATTTAAGTAGGGCTGGCGAAAATGAAATTTAGTGAATCATGGTTAAGAGAGTGGGTTAACCCTGAGAACTCATCAGAAGAGTTAGCACACCAAATTACAATGGCTGGCTTAGAGGTTGACGGTGTAGACCCGGTAGCAGGCGAATTCAGTGGCGTTGTTGTTGGTGAAGTTGTGGAGTGTGGTCAGCACCCAGATGCTGACAAACTACAAGTGACTAAAATCAATGTTGGTAGTGCGTCTGAAGATGGCGAGCTTCTTGATATTGTTTGTGGTGCGAAGAACTGTCGCTTGGGTTTAAAAGTTGCAGTAGCAATGGTAGGCGCAGTATTACCTGGCAACTTCAAAATTAAGAAAGCTAAACTACGTGGTCAACCATCTTTCGGTATGCTTTGTTCAGAATCTGAATTAGGGATGGCTGAAAGCGCAGACGGAATTATTGAGTTACCGATGGATGCGCCGATCGGCACAGACATTCGTGATTATCTAGATCTTAATGACAACACTATTGATGTTGACCTTACTGCAAACCGCGGTGACTGTCTTGGTATAAAAGGCTTAGCCCGTGAAGTAGGTGTATTAAACAGCTTAGGCGTAACGTCACCTGAAATCGCGCCAGTTGCAGCAACAATTGACGATACACTCGAAATTAAGCTCTCCGCGCCAGAAGCTTGTCCTCGTTATTTAGGCCGTGTGATCAAAAACATAAACGTGAATGCGACAACACCACTATGGATGGTAGAAAAGTTACGTCGCTGTGGTGTTCGTTCGATTGATCCGGTAATAGATATCACTAACTACGTGTTGCTAGAACTTGGTCACCCAATGCACGCTTTCGACTTGGCTAAGATCGATGGCGCTATCGATGTTCGTTTCGCTAATAGTGAAGAAAAACTTGTTTTACTTGATGAAAACGAAGTAACACTTTCACAAGAAACTCTTGTGATTGCTGACGATAACAAGTCATTAGCAATGGCGGGTATTTTTGGTGGTTTGCACTCTGGTGTAACAAACGCTAGCTCAGATATTTTCCTAGAAAGCGCATTCTTTGCGCCATTAGCGATTTTAGGTAAAGCGCGCCAATACGGTCTACATACTGACGCTTCGCACCGTTATGAGCGTGGTGTAGACCCACAATTACAACGTGATGCTATGGAAAGAGCAACTGCGTTACTACTTGATATTGTTGGTGGTGAAGCAGGTCCAATTGTTGAAGCGAAATCTGAAGAGCATATTCCACAGCCGCGTAAAGTAGATTTACGACGAGTTAAGCTAGATCAGCGCATTGGCTTCCATATTGAAACTGAAAAAGTAACAGAAATTCTGACTCGTTTAGGTTTCACTGTTTCTTTAGAAAATGATGTATGGCAAGTAGAAGTACCAGCTTACCGTTTCGATATTTCGATTGAAGTTGATTTAATTGAAGAAGTTGCACGTATCTTTGGTTACAACAATATACCAAATGTTGCACCACAAGCTTCTTTAAGCATGCGTCAGCACAAAGAAAGTGACTTACCGTTAACGAAACTTCGTCAAACATTGGTAGCAAAAGGTTACCAAGAAGCAATTACCTACAGCTTTGTTGACCCTAAGGTACAAGAACAATTGCATCCAAATCGCGAAGTAATGACACTGCCACACCCAATTTCATCTGAAATGTCGGTAATGCGTTTGAGCTTGTGGACAGGTTTATTGCAAGCGGTGAGCTACAACCAAAATCGTCAACAATCACGTGTTCGTTTGTTTGAAACGGGTCTTCGTTTTGTGCCAGACGAGTCTGCAGAAAATGGTGTTGAGCAAACACAAATGATTGCAGGTGTTATTTCAGGTAGCCGACATGAAGAGCATTGGAACTTAGAAAAAGCGGCAGCAGATTTCTATGACCTGAAAGGTGATGTAGAAAGCTTACTTGCTGTTACCGGTAAATTATCTGAATTCCGATTCGAAAAAGCGGAAATTGATGCGTTACACCCAGGTCAAACGGCTGCAATTTACAAGAATGATCAGTTAGTTGGCTATATTGGTGCACTTCATCCAGAGCTAGAACGCAAATTAGGCTTGAATGGCCGCACATTAATGTTTGAGCTAGCACTTGGTGAAATTTTAGACTTGAATATCCCTCAAGCACGCGATATCTCTCGCTTCCCAGCAAATCGCCGCGATATCGCAGTGGTTGTTGAAGAACAAGTTAATGCAAAAAATGTGTTACAACTCATTGAAAAGGTTGGCGGAAATTATTTAGTTGATCTAAACTTGTTCGATGTATACCGAGGTAAGGGTATCGACGAAGGTTTCAAGAGTTTAGCCATTGCGCTTACGTTACAAGATAATGAAAAAACACTTGAAGAAAAAGATATCACTGAGGTGGTAAGTCGAGTAGTCGATACATTGAAAAACGAACTTAATGCATCACTGAGGGATTAAGCAATGGCGCTAACCAAAGCAGAAATCGCAGAGCACTTATACGAAAAAGTCGGGTTAAGTAAACGCGATGCGAAAGATATGGTCGAGATTTTCTATGAAGAAATTCGTGAGACCTTAGAAAATGGTGAGCAAGTTAAACTATCTGGTTTTGGTAACTTTGATCTAAGAGAAAAGAGTGAACGCCCTGGTAGAAATCCAAAAACTGGCGAAGACATTCCAATTTCTGCGCGTAAAGTTGTTACTTTCAGACCGGGCCAAAAATTGAAAAGCCGTGTTGAAGATGGCAACGGCTAAGCACCTGAGTAGCGCATAGCTGTTAACTTAATGCTAGTTCACGCTAGCATTACAATTAAGCCGTATCAGTCTATAATAGCTGGTGTGATTTTTGAAGAAAGGCTGCCCTGAAAGGTGGCCTTTTTTATTGTCGTTTTTGCTGGGGTAATGTTAGGCGATATTCTTATTACAAGTTTTTCGGGAAAGCACTTTAAGGGTGAGTGACAGGCCTACTAAATAGCAGTTTATGCAGCGTTGCACTGACGAGCATTTTTAGCCAGATAAATAAAAATGCCAATATGAAACCAGAGGCGATTGCTTCAATCGTTAGTGGTATCGCCAATTGATAGTAACTCAATACGACTTGAGTATCCTCCTTGTTAAAATTACTTGCAAAAGCCATCAGTTGCTGGAAATAGCTTTCATTGTCTAGCTTTGCAACAAGCGTTTTTAATTCATTGTTACGCTGAACGAGCTCAGTAACAAAATGTCCAGTTTCTTGCAGTGCCAATTGTCCACTTTTAAGATATTCGTTGATTAACACCTGAACATCGCCATTAAAAGACTTATCTGCAATGTTTTGATAACCACTTAAATGCCAATTGGACTCGGAAAGTTTACCTGCAATATATTGTTTGTATTGTTGAACAAACTCGGGCAGTTGGATGGCAATGATAAATCCGAAAGTAAACAGAATATAATCAATTGTCGAGTTTAATGCTCTTAATATCATGCTACATTGGTTTCCTTTTGAGAGTACAAAGTCCTACTTTTTTACTTGGCAGGTGATATCAGCGTTAAACACATATTTAAGTGCTGGATGAAAAATTGAAATTTATTAAGGTCATCGGCAGTAATATCGTCGTCACTGTTTCTTTGCGCAATCACCACACCGATATTCTTATGTTTTATTTGTAGCGGTGCGAGCGCAACTTTATAGTCAGCAAATAATTTATTAGTCGGAAATGGAAACTTAGCTTCTTGATGTTCCATCGCGCTATTAATTTTGACACCTGACTGTGTATTTAATACTTGCTGTAATATGTTGTTGCTTTCGCCTAGCGGTATCGATAGCGAGTAATCGATAGGGTTACCAACTCTATTAACGGCTAACCGGCAATTGACTGATTGCTTCAGTCCTGACAGTAGAAAGAACCCCGTGATATCAAAAGCTAATATTCTCGCTATTTGACTTAAGGTATATTCAACAAATTGATTAATGTCTCTGCTGGATGAGGTCATCATGGTGAGATGCTGAATCGCTTGAAGCTGGGCTGCATCTTTATTGGTGATTTCTGCAATGACCAAGGATTCCGTGTCTGACAATTCACTTGCTTTGGGGAGGTCTTTAACAAAATCAATCAACATTTGCGCACCATAAGAACTTAGTAGCTCAATTGACTTGTCTTTGGTTTGCGCAATGCGATGAAGCAGCTGACGTTCACTAATATTCATCAAAGAAGATATTTTACCGATCAATTCGTCAAATGCTTTTGCGCTGGGCGGCTGATTAATATATTGCACCAATTTGTCTGCCAAGTAGATTACTTGCATTTCCTTTGTGCGAGTTTCGGGATTATCTAAAGACTTAACCAAAAGCTCGCCTAAATTCCAATTTTTAGCAAGCCCTGCACTTAACTCATCGAAATTCATGCCAATTAGTTCTCGGCATTTTTTTTCATACTCTTGTGGCTGCACTTGAACTAATGATTCTAACTCGTCTTTAAAATCTTCGCCGAGGCACCAAAATGCAGTTTCACCGATACGCCGTAACATGGTGGCAAGATAAACTTCTTCCTGCGTGTCTTCGTTGTAGTTTGGCAACATCATTTTGGCGAGCTGGCCGGCATAAAAAGAGTGAGCCATTAAGCCTTTAATTTTGTTGTAAATGGCTAGGCTAAGATTCTTATTTTTTAAAAGACTTTCTATGACTTTAGAGGTTAAGCAGATGTTTTTAACGGTCTGAATACCAAGCACGACCGTTGCACGTGAAACTGTGGTGACAGGCGTTGCACCATAACGCTGAACACTGTTCGCGACTTTTAATAAGCAAGAAGACAATGCTTGGTCGTGGAGTATGGTTTCACTTAATTTTGCCAGCGAGGAAACGTCGTCATTAGAAAATTTATCAAGGATTTTAGCGGTAGATGTGAGGGCGGGAAGTTCTCGCTTAGAAATTAACGCAATCCAGTACGCTGGGGTCGGAGTATTACCTGCCACTAAGTTACCAATAAAAGTATTGTTATGAGTTAATAGATAACTGAAATAGCAGGATTTTGCAAACCTTTCGAAAGTTTTCGTTATTCGTAAAGTATAGGGTCTGTCGCGTTGTTATCACGAAATGCTTCCAGGCGTTCTTGGCAAGCGCCGCATTTTCCGCAAGCTTTTTCACGGCCGTTATAACAGGTCCAAGTTTTACTGTAATCTAGGCCCATTTTCAGACCATCAGTTAATATCGCGGTTTTATCAACGTTGAGGTAAGGGCTAAAAATTTCCACTGGCTCATAGTTGGCGATCTGACATACATCATTCATTTTTTCAACGAATTCTGGACGGCAGTCTGGGTAGATAGCATGGTCTCCCGAATGTGCACCATAGTACACTTGCGAAGCACCTACAGATACGGCATAACCCACGGCAAGCGAAATCAGAATCATATTGCGGTTAGGTACAACCGTCGATTTCATGCTCTCTTCTTCGTAATGACCTTCTGGAATTTCAATATCATCAGTAAGCGACGAGCCCGCTAGCAATTGGTTAATTGCTGATATGTCGATAACTTTGTGTTCAACACCTAATTCTTGGCAAACCGCGCTAGCACACTCAATTTCTTTTACATGGCGCTGTCCATAGTCAAAGGTCAGCGGAAACACTTGCTTGCCATCTTTAATAGCACGATTCAATACGGTGAATGAGTCCATGCCGCCTGAAAATATAACGACAACTTTTTCAGTCATTTAATTTGTCTCTAGGGTATAATTCATCATTAATTGAAGTTTAATCGATATAGTGAATAGGCAAAAGCTAAAGCATGGCAATTACCTACAAAATTAGCGAAATTTTTGAAACGCTACAGGGCGAAGGTTCATTTACTGGGCAGCCTTCGGTATTTATTCGTTTGCAAGGGTGCCCAGTCGGCTGTTCTTGGTGTGATACCAAACATACTTGGGAAGTAAAACCAGATAGACAAATTCCCATTAATGATTTACTTGCTGAGTCTGAAGAGACTGAATCTTGGTCAGACTTAAGTGTTGAAGAAATTCTTGCCTTGTTTAAGACGCAAGGATACAAGGCAAAACACGTTGTTATAACGGGCGGAGAACCGTCGATGTACGATCTAGTTCCACTATGTCAGGCATTAGAAGCAAGTGGGCTAACTACGCAAATAGAAACCTCTGGTACATTTGAAGTTAAGACTACCGACAATTGTTGGGTGACGGTTTCACCGAAGGTAAACATGAAAGGTGGCTATAAAATCCTTGCCCAAGCGATGGAAAGAGCAAACGAAATCAAGCATCCCGTTGCAACTGAGCAACATGTTGATGATTTAAAGGCTTTACTTACTGAGTTTAATGTTGGTCACAAACAAGTCTATTTGCAGCCGATCAGTCAAAAGCAGCGCGCAACAGAGCTTGCTATTCGAACGTGTATAGAGAACGATTGGCGATTATCAGTGCAAGTTCACAAATATATCGGCATTGAATAGCTTTAAGTCTTCCTAGTTAAGAGAAAAGTGGTCAAATACCTAAACGACCGCTTTTGACAATTCCGCTTCAATTGTGATTTGAACGCCTTGTGGGTCGTCAATATTTTCAGCGCTGATGACCGCATTGTGATATTCGGCAATAAGCCTTGCGATAAATAGGCCTAAACCCAAATGTGGTGTGTCTTGCTGTTGCTCAGTTCTTACCGACACCATAGAATCAAATAGCTTTTGTTCCATTTCACTCGGTAGTAAAGGACCTTTGTTCTTTATGACGAACTGAAACTTGTTTTTTACCACTAACGCAATTACGGATACTTGTTTATCTTCCGTAAACTCCACCGCGTTAGTTAGCAGCTTCTCAAGCATTTGCGCGAAAAACTCAGCAGATCCGTCGAGTATTGCATTGGCATTAAGTACCTCAATGTCGAATTTAACTTGCGGGTGAATCTGTCGGTAACCTTGCACGCACCCTTCAACGACTTCAATAGCGTTAAACGGTGTTTTTTCAGTCCGCTGTAATAACTGTTCGACCCGCGTAGCTTCCGTCATGCTAGTAATAATATGGTTTAAACGGTTTATGCCGGTTTGAGCGCGTCCGATATAGGCTTCCGCTTGCTCGGGAATAGGGTACATAGATAGTGTCTCTAGGGACGTTCTTACTACTGCGATAGGTGTTCGAAGCTCATGAGAAAGCCGAGAAGACAAGTTTTCTAAATACTGGTTATATTGGCTCAAACGTGCAACGGCGGTGGAAAAACTACGCGAAAGGTCACCAATTTCGTCATTAGTCGAAACAAGTGGGAAAGTCTCTTTCACGCGGCCTTGCTCGTCAATAGCTAACTCTGCCTGATTACGCAGTTTTCTAATACGAGTTGAAATACTCGACGCAAAAACAAAGAAGGTAAGCGTGCCAATTAATAAAATAGCGAGTATCGAAGTAAAGAGTTGTTCAAGTGCTCGGTTGCGAAGTGTTTTAATACCATTCGTAGTCTCTTCTACAATAACAGCACCTTGGACTTGGTTGTCGATATAAATTGGATAGGCTGCTGATAGGATCACAGCTTTTTTGTCCGTGCTCAGGCGCCATTGACTGGTAACTTCTCCTGCTAATGCCTTATCAATATGGTCTCCGGCAACATAACTTTCATCATAGATATTGTCTGAAAAATTCTGTGTTGGTTTTGTGAGTACTTGATAGTAAAGCGGATGAAGCACATTGTTTTCTATCCATTGCCACCAACTAGCATTGGTTTCACTGGCTTTGGACGTACGCCAAACCCCGCTGGCATTGTTTAGATCGCCTGCACTTGCAAGCATACGTTGATGTTTGTCTATAACCCAAATGCTCGATTGGGTGTAACTCATGCCTTTAACAATGCGCTCTATTTCGGGTGAGGGGACTAAAATCGTGCCTAATTGATTCACATCTGACGTATTCGCAGAGCCAATTAAACTAACGGCTTTTGTATTGGCTGAGTCCACATCTGCGATAGAAAAACCAATATTGCTACTTAAGACATTCAATGGAATGCGCAATTCTATGTTGTACCCGACATTGGTAGACTGCCATACCCCTTGAATATTATTTGAAGGTACTGGCTTTGTTGAATCGTGATCTAGCAAGAATGCATCAACCCATCCGTCTGCTTTATTGCTGACGATATATTGGTCAAATTCGCCTTCAGGATTTATCACACTTAGCGTTAGGTGGTCGTTTAAATAGATAGAGCGCGCATTGGCGCCGCGATAGACGGTATGATCGTCTACGACGCTGAAGAATAGATATAAGTATTTGTCGTACTTACCAACCGCGGCATTAAAGCGTTGGCTAATTTTATCGATATTGTTGGCTCGCCAGATTATGTTGTCTTCGTGATAAAAATGCGCTTTACCTTCAAATTTTGGCCAATCAATGTATTTGCCATCGAGTTGAATAGGTTGCCTTATTTGAAATCCATATAAGTCTTTTCCTTGCTCCACACTCGGTAGGAAAGATGCTTGGTTATCAAATAAATTTGGACGGTCGTGTAGGGCAGTTGCCAGCGCGCGAGCTGTGCCAACAATCGTTTGCTCTTGACCATATCGAAGATACTTCTCCATCTCCCAAACGTATTGGTAGCCAAACCATGGGATGGTAAATAGGAAGCTTGAAAGAATTAAAATTTTGCTTCTAATACCAATGCGGAAGCCAAGCCTTCGGCTCATTCAATATCCCCATTATTATTCCAGCGATAGCCCATGCCATAAACGGTTTCAATACAATTAAAGTTTTTATCTAGCTGGGTGAATTTGCGTCTAATACGTTTAACATGTGACGTGATTGTACTGTCGTCTACAAATATTTGAGAGTCTTGCATTAATTGCTGACGATTTTTTACGTGACCTGGTGACTTGGCAAGCGCAAACACCATCCAAAATTCAGTCACGGTCAGTTCAACATATTGATGCTTCCATTGCACCGTCATTTTCTGGCTATCAATTAACAGATCGCCACAACTAATGAGGTTGTCTTCATTGGGTGGTTTATTTTGTGCGTCTTGGCGTCTAAATAAAGCTGCTATGCGGGCAGATAAGTGGGGCAAGCTGATATCTTTGGTCAGATAGTCGTCTGCGCCAATTCTAAGGCCAGAAACCGTATCTACGTCATTATCCCGTGCGGTTAAAAAGATGATTGGTAGTGTAGAAGACTTTGCTCTTAGCCATTGGCAAAGTTCAAATCCCGCGTTGTAGTCTTGATGTAATCCGATATCAAGAATAACCAAATGGGGTAGTCTTACAGAGAATGCCGACTCTGCACTTTGTCGGTTTGCAAAGCTCTGTACTTGATAACCCTGCATTCGCAGAACGTCTGCATAATTCTCTCTAATTGCGTCATCATCTTCTACGATGGCGATTCTTTTCAACATGGGTAGCTCTATACGCCTTCTTTAATCCAAGTTTAATACCGCAGACTATATCGTAAAAACAACGCGATTTGCGCCAAATAATCGAAATTGCCATTTTGTTGCCACAATTGCTCATGGTTTTGCCTTTTTTCCTCCGTTTTGATGCCAAATTCCTTGTGTTTAATAGTCATCAAGTTCCCAAGACTTAGTTAACTTTCAATACTTTGGTTAACACATAGATTAACCGTACGACTTATAAACGAATAATATTTACAAGGAAAAGAAAATGAAAAAATTACTATTAACTACAGTTGTTTCAAGCGCACTGGTATTAGCACCGATTTCACAAGCCTATGCCAGCAATACAAATGAAGATGGCTATTCTCTAACTGATGACAATGAAGAAGAGTTAGGCTTCGGTGTTGGCGCAGTGTTAGGCGGAGTGCTTGGAGGTCCTGCTGGTGCATTCATTACGGGTATTGCTGGCACGTTCATTATGAAGTATGTAAACAGCGAGGAGGAAATAGTTGAGCTTGCATCTACACATCAATCACAAGTGAGCTCTTATGAGCAGCAAATAGCGCAATTAAATAAGCAAATGCAACAGGCAGAGTTTTCATATCAGCAAGAGCTATTGGCGTTAGAGCAAAGTCACAATAAAGCGGGTTCGTTACAAGCGGCCAATCTGTTAATGAGCTTACAGTTTAAAACGGGTAGCAGTGAGATTCCTGATTATTACCAAGCTCAAGTCATTGCACTTGCAGATATCTTGCAACAAAACGAGAGCTTATCGGTCGATTTGTCCGGATATACTGACTTACTTGGTGATAGTGAAAATAATTTGGCACTATCTAAGCGTCGAGCACAGAGCGTAAAGGACGCGTTAGTAAACGCAGGTGTTAACGAAGATAGAGTAGCGATTTTTGCCTACGGTGATCAGCAACCAGTCGTTGCTACTGCGCAGAATCAGTCGAGCTATTATGACCGCCGTGTGATGATTAAAATCAATGAAAATAATGCCTCGGTTGCTAGAAATTAATTCTTTCCAGGCTACGAGCAGTTTAATCGCAGGCTGCTCGATAGCCTTTATTACCCGCCTTAAAAAGGTTCCTTCTGACTTAACATACCATTCCCTACCTAAAAAACAGCTAGTAAGTGTTTTCCCCGCTTTATCATTCATTTAGCGGGGGCCTTATTTAAATAAAATTGTTTGATACTGTTCAGATAAAGCATCAACACTTTAAAAATTGCTGCTTCTAATCTAATCAGCCAGATTACATTAAAGTTTTTACCCTAAAAAGTACCGTTAGCCATTGATTTACTGTGTCTAGAACGATATAACGGAGGCAATAACAATAATAGGATTTATAAAGGTATGTTATGAAAGGAAAATTCTCTCAATTGATGTCTCGTTGTATGCTGCTTTTTTTAAGCATAGGCCTATTGATGGGAAGTCAAGCTTGGGCTCAAACCGCTTTAGTTGATAAAGAAAAGTCTATTATCATCAGTAAGTTTGCAAAGTATTCTGCTTGGCCAGAAGAATCTGCTTTAACAACGTTCACAATCGGTGTTTTCAACGATGTTGAAAAGTTCCTTTATTTTAGCGACATGTATAAGAATAAAGGGGTTAAGGGAAAGGATATCGTTGTAAAACTAGTCAAAACCTCTCGTGAAGCTTCAGACGTAAATATTTTATATATACCTTCTCCGAACACAAGAAAAGCACAGAATGTTGCGAGTAACGTGTTGAAAAAGTCGAACACGTTAATTATTACGGAAGGGGCTAAAGACTTAACCAATTCCATGGTTGATTTGTCGTATAGCAATAAAAATGAAAACATTGACTTAAAAGTTATTGATGAAAATATTACTTCTTCAGGTGTTACCATTCCTGCTTTGTCTGAAGTGCTTAATGGTGCTGAAGAAGATGTATTAGATATTGGCCCGACGTTTGCGCTAAAAAGTCAGCAAGATAGTCAGCTACGCTCTCTTCAAAACCAACTCAGCGAACGTAATTCACTGTTGACGGAGCTCAATGCAGAGTTACGTGCAAGTGAAGAGTACTTCAACAGAACGCTAAAACAAGAATCTGAGCGTCTAGCGCAAATAACTCAACAAGCTAAGCAATCTGAAGCTGCGCAAATTAAAGAAATTAACGCGAAAGATAAAACCATCAGTGAGCTTAGTGAAAAACTGCAGGCGCAAGAAGCGCAACTCGGCATGAGTAAAGAGGAGCTGCAAGTTGCAAATGAACTTCAAATAAAAGAACAAGAAGCACGTATTGCCGAGCTTGATGACAAAGTTAAACAACAGCAAAGTGCTTATCAAAGTACAATGGCGCAATTAAAAGTTGCTACCGATAAGAATGCGAGCCTTTCAGCTTTTCAGTGGTTGTTCTTTGTCTTTTTGGGAATTGCTGTAATCGCTTTGGCTATAGCGCTTAAATTGTCGAAAAAGGTGAAAAGCCTTAGCGAAATTGAGGTGCCTGTGCCGGTGCCAGATAACGAAGTTGATAGTTTGCTTCCGTTAAGAGAGCAACAGTTAGTTAAATCAGAGAGTTTAGCGGCACTGGGTTACATCGCCACTGATACGAGCTATGCGGTGGGTTTGCAGCTAGAAGACATTAAAGCTCAGCTTGAATCTGCTGGTGATACTAAAAGTGTTGCGTTACTGGCTCGGGTTACAACCCTAATAGATAACTTAAATGACATCGCGGCAGATCAAGACGACACGAGTGTTCAGAATTTTGATTTAGTCGCTTATGTTCAAAAAATCATTAGCCTCTACAAATTCGAATTTGAACAGAGCAATATTGAATATTATTACTCGGGTGAGCAGTCTTTATCTTTACTATCAATCCCTAGTTATATCGCCTTAGCGTTGCAGAATGTAATTAATAATGCGCTTAAACATGGCTTTGATAATAATGGTAACGGCAGTATTCGCTTAAAAGTTGAAAAAGATGGGAAAAACGGCGCTAAAATTACCTTTATAGATGACGGAAAAGGTATGAATAACGAGACATTAGCCAAAGTATTCGAATCATTTTTCACTACTGAAAGTAAGCGTGGTTATACTGGTGCGGGCATGAGTAGCACTTATGATTTAATCAAAAATAAACTGTCTGGTGATATAACGATTGAGAGTGAAGAAGGGCAATGGACAACCGTTGAAATCTTTTTACCTTCAACAAAATAGCATTTAATACGATTTAAGAAAAAAGATAAAAAACTAAAAGGCTTAGCATAGAAATGTGCTAGGCCTTTTTTATTGTTACTGATTTCTCACTCTGCAAGAGCTTCTTTGGGTTTTATCCAGCCTCTATCCTAGAGCCAACTATATTTGGTTAACCTGTTCTGTTTTCGCATTAGGTTAAAGCAATTGAATCTTATTGCTCTTTAATTATCGCCTCTTGCTCAGGGTCTTTAAAAGATAATCCAAAGCACAGTTTTTAGAGTATATATCATTGGAGAAATCACATGAACATCTTGCGTTGTGGTTACGTGTTACGTAGGCATCGTCAGCTAAGTTAATATTTTTTATAGAATTCTAAGGTGGCTGTATTATATTTAAGCATATAGCGCTAAAGATGCTTTCTTGTACTTTGCTAGCGTTGGCATTGTGCTACTGCAATTGTATTTATTTTAAGAAACGGCATTGAAGAGCAATTGAAAAGGAAGTCTAAATGTTTTTTGTGAAAAGAATAACATTTCGCGTGACCATCGTTAGTGTTTGCGCAATTATCGCTGCTGCCACAGCCTTAGTCGCTATTTCGCTTCAGTACTACTTCTCTAAACAACTGGTGATTAATTCCACACAGGCATTTTCAAAACAGGTAGCTGGCCAAATAGAGCTCTCTATTTCCAAAATGGACGATACGGCGAGCAATACGGTTTCTTTACTGTCAAAATTCTCTGATTTAGTTGAAGAAGGACAAGTGTCTGAGACCACATTTGGTTTGTTTAAAGATGTACTTGTCGAACACAATGAGTTTTATGCGATATATCTGGGACTTTCAAACGGTGATTTTCATGAGTTAATTAACCTAGAAACTAATCAAGAAATCCGTTCACAACTCAACGCAGCACCTAATGACAGGTTTGTACGCATTACTATCTATAATGATTCTGAAAGCAGAGTAAAACAAACGGATTTTCTCGATGAACACTTGAATGTTCGTCACTCAATTACCGAAGATTCAAATTACGACGCGACAAGTCGTCATTGGTTCCAAAACGCAAACAAGCGGGGCGTGTATAAATCAAAACCCTACTTATTTCAGCACTTGCAAGCAACAGGTCAAACTTATTCACATCAGATGGTAGATGGTGATGATGTCATTGCAGTTGATCTTACGTTAACCACCATCGCTAATCAGTTAAACAAGAACTTTGAGCGAAACAAACAGCACGAGAGTACAAAGGCTTATGTATTTGGTGGTCATGGTGAATTGTTATTAACTAATGAAAAACGGGAGAAAACAAACACATTGATTGTTTCGCCAATTGAATTGACGGCAGAGCAACAAGCATTGATTGAAAACCTTGGGGAAGTCACTGTTAGCAATGAAAATGACTGGGCACCGTTAGATTTCGCTATTTCGGGAGCGCCCAAAGGTTATACCCCTGAATTAATTATGATTTTGTCAGAAAAGCTGGGGCTAGATATTAGTTTTATTAACGGTTTTAGTTGGCCTGAACTTGTTGCTGAATATAAACGAAACAAAATTGATGTCCTGCAACCTCTTCACCAGACTGCGCCAAATAGAAAGTTAGGGCATTTTTCAAATAGCCTGTTAAACCTACCTTTTGCGTTAGCGACAAAGGCTGAAAATAGTTACTTAGACTCTCTTGTACTTCTTAATTCTAGAAAAGTGGCGGTGCCAAAAGGGTGGCAAATAAAACAGGCGATAGAAAACAGCTATCCGATGATTCAAGTCATTAGCTACCCGACGCTTAAGGATGCTTTATTGGCTGTTAAAAATGGTGATGTCGACGCGGCTATCGATACAGGACTTATTTTGAGATATACCGCTAAAATGTTTTTCATTGAAGGACTATCATTTCAAAACAATATTGATATCAGTCGATTGGATTTTGATACCAATCTACATTTAGTGAGCAAGAATAAAGAGCTAATTGAGTTATTTGACATAGCGTTAAGGCATCTAAGTTATGAAGAAAATAGCTATTTAAGGAATCGTTGGCTATTGATTGAAGAGAACGTGGAGGTAGTTGATGGGTCAGCAACAGTGCCTTACAAAGAGCTTGTCACACTAGCTTCAGATCCTAGTTACCATGGCGTTATACATGTTGTGGAACTCGACGGTACCGAGTACCTAATTTTTATCTCTCCTACGCAACTAGGGCCGTACGAACAGAATTATCTCGCAATCATGATGCCGACAGATAGTGCGTATGCTGAAGGCTTAAAGAATGTTGCCACTTCCATTTTGTTTACATTAGCCATCCTTGTTGTATTGATGCCTGCCATCTATTTGGCTGCCAACCCTATTGTATTAGCGATGCGAAAATTAACGGATGAAAACGACAAAATTCGAAAACGCCAGTACGATAAACTCGTACCGCAGTCTAGCTTTATTACCGATATTAACGAGGTATTCATTTCTCTCGATCAAATGGTGAAATCTATACAAGAGTATGAGCGCAAACAGGCGGAGTTGCTCGATGCTTTCGTAGAGCTTATCGCACAGGCTATTGATGATAAGTCGCCATACACCGCAGGACATTGTAATCGTGTTCCTGAATTAGGACTGATGATGGCAGATGTTGCTAGCGCGAGTGAATTACCACACTTCCAATCTTTTAGGCTTGATACAGAAGACAAACAACGAGAGTTTAGGCTAGCTGCCTGGCTCCATGATTGCGGAAAAATAATTACGCCAGAGCACATAGTCGATAAAGGATCTAAGTTGGAGTGTATTTACAACCGAATACACGAAGTGAGAATGCGATTTGAAGTGTTATGGCGAGATGCACAGATACGCTATTTAAAGGCGATGGCAGATTCGCCTGAAGATGAACTAGCTCATAAAAAATCATTGGCAGAGCAACAGGATAAATTGCAAAAAGACTTCGAATTTATTGCAGCCTGTAACCAAGGAGGCGAGTTTATGGCGGAGGAAAAACTGGCGCAATTAGAAGAAATTGCTAAGCAGACTTGGTTGAGAAACTTTGACGATAAAATCGGTTTGTCGCCTCAAGAAGAGCTTCAAGTGAGTAAAGATAAGCCTAATTTGCCAGTACTTGAAACGCTACTGATGGATAAGAGTGATCACATAATTGCGCGAGAAAGGGCGATTGAGTATCCAGAACATTTGGGCATTGAAGTGGAAGTTCCAACAAACAAGGCAAACTTAGGCGAACTGTACAACTTAAGAATAGGGCGCGGTACACTGACACCAGAAGACAGGTTTATCATTAACGAGCATATTATAGGTACGATTAAGATGCTCGATGCTATGCCATTTCCAAAGGAACTTTCTAACGTACCCAGATACGCTTCAACTCATCATGAAACGCTCAAGGGAACTGGCTACCCAAGGAGGCTTACTGCAGAAGAACTTTCAATTCCTGAGAGAATACTCGTGCTAGCCGATATATTTGAAGCGTTAACCGCCTCTGATAGGCCTTATAAAAAGGCTAAGCCTCTTAGTGTCGCCATTGATATTCTTCATAAAATGAGTTTGGATGACCACATCGATATTGAAGTCTTTAAACTGTTTATCAGTTCAGGTGTTTACTTAGACTATGCAAAACGCTTCTTACCGGAGGCACAAATAGACGAAATAGACGTTAATAAGTATTTGTCGTGACAACATAGTCTAGCCTGGCAATTACAGATATGCCTATTTAGAAATAAGTTCGAAGCGTAAGCTATTCGCTTGAATTAACTTATTGCTCTTGTTGGCTAGTTTTTTGTAAACCACTATCCAGTAGGCTGATTTTTTCAGAAACATCTCTCTTTTGAGTAAATGCTACATAGATATCACTAACGTGATTTATGTGTCCCTTTCTAACGGTATTCATCGGCAGGTCCAGCTCTGCCAACGTAAACTTTGCCACTTCATCAAACATGATTGCCATGTCAATACGTCCTGTCTTTAACAGCTCAATGATTTGATGTTGCGTGGAGACACGAACTTCATTGTACTTATGTTTTAACGCTTCATATTGCTCCCCATATTCATAATCGATAATTAACGCAATACTTGTATGCGGGGGTACATCCTGAATATCTAGAAAATCTAATGTAGAATTTTGGGGATAATAAAATGATGCAGTAGCTTTTAAGAGTGGCGTACTATGAAAATCAAATTTTGCAATGGTACTTTCTTGTTTTGTGACATTAAAAGCGCCATCTACGATGCCGTGTTCGGCCATTTTTAGTGCTCTTGCGTAAGGAACTACAACAAAATTGACGTTGATTCCTACTGCGTTATACGCCTTTTGAACAATTTCCTTGGAAATGCCATTCCCAGACTTATCTGCATAAGGTGGCCAGCTATTTTCTACAGCTAACTTAACCGTTTTTACTTCGTTTGCTTGCAATGCATTCAAAAACATTAATAAGCAAATAATCAAAATTATGCGGGTTATATTTTGCATATAAAAAGGTTGATACTCACAACTGTAATCAAGAAAAGTAAAGCCAATAAAAATAACAAGACAACGGCTGAAGCAATAGAATACATGGCTTTGTTATTGCAATAGAAACATTTAGCGCAAAGATGATAGCGGTTAAAGTTTTCGATGTTTCTTTTGCTGTTTGTCAGATGAAATCTTCATTTGTTGCTCTAAAACTTAGGAGCAAATATGAGCGACGACTATTGATACCTACTTCTCATGTTTTTTAATAGAAGCCTTGAGTAAGGCATCTTTTTTGTCTTGTGCAGCTTGGCAGCGATTTCTTTCGTATGCGAATGGGCTGTTGCAACTCTTGCTAAGTGTTAGTGCCAGTGTTTTCTCGCGTTCTTTACACTTCAGTTCTTGTGCAGGTTCCATATTGATACATTGCGAAGGCTTTTCCTTATTATCAAGCCTTGAAAGTTCATCGTCGCTATAGCTGGCACAACCGGTTGTAAGCGAAAGTAAGGATATTGAAACAATCGAAGCACTGGCTGAACGCCACACTAGCTTGTTTTTAACGTTTAATCTGAACATCGAATCACCATAAGAACTGTTTCATTACTGTCTAGTCGACATAATTAAGCCTAGTGTAGCGTGAATAGTGACGCAACGTTATCAATACCTAGTTGAGCAATTTTTCCAGTGCTGCTGAGTCGATGTGCTTATCTAAATTTGATAAACTTTCTGCAACTGCTGGGTTTGAAAATAACTCTCTCCCTGCGACCTGACCAAGCACTTGGAAACTAGCCTCTATTGTAGTCCCTCCTTCATATTTAATCGCTTCTTTTGTCTCTGTTTTACAAGACACAAGTAAAAGCCGATTCATTAAATCCCCCATTGTCTTATTCGTTTGTTCCATGACTTCTGGGGTAACGGTAACGATCTCACTTACTGCAGGGTGTTTCGCCGCGGCAGCAAACATCCAACGAACCAAGTTGTTCCTGTCGGTTACCGTGGTTGATGCCACTAAACACTTTGATAGATCATCCGTGTAAACTCCCGCTGTTGAGTATGATGAGATGAAAGTCGCTGCAATTGTTGTTGCTAATATGGGTAGGGTTAAAAGTCCTTTTTTCATGAGTAATCCTCTTTGGTTTTTGTTTTCAATTTGAAAATTCTTATCTAAATGAATCAGTAGCTAATTCGTTATTCTTTGATTTTTTTATGCAATTGCATTGTTTCAACAGATTTTGCTTTTCGTGCTCTAGCTTTAATGTTTAGCATTTCAACGACAAAAGAAAAGGCCATAGCAAAATATACGTAACCTTTAGGAATGTGAACATCGAACCCTTCAGCAATCAATGTAAAACCAACTAGGATCAAAAAGGATAGTGCTAACATCTTTATCGTAGGGTTCGCATCAACAAATTCCCCAATAGGTTTCGCGGCAACAAGCATCACGGCTACAGATGCTACTATCGCGATGACCATAATGCTTAAATGGTCGACTAGTCCCACAGCTGTAATAACCGAGTCTAGTGAGAAGATAATGTCTAAAATCGCAATTTGAACGAGAATGGTCATAAAGCTAGCTGATGCGACACTGGCCTTTGATGGCACTTCAATTTCAAAACTGTTATGTATTTCGTGTGTTGACTTGGCTAGCAGGAACAAACCTCCTAGCACCAAAATAATGTCTCTTCCCGATATCTCATTGCCTAGAATCGTGAAGATAGGCTCAATCAAACCCATTACCCAAGCAAGACTAAATAACAGCACAAGGCGTGAAGCCATAGCTAGAGAAAGTCCAATTTTTCTAGCTCTATCGCGTTGCTGCGCTGGTAATCTGCCAACAAGAATGGAAATGAAAATAATATTGTCGATTCCAAGCACAATTTCTAGGGCCATTAGTGTTGCTAGAGCAACCCATGCTTCTGGGCTGGCGATCCATTCGAACATAGTTTTTATTCCTTTTTTGAAATCTTTAAGCCGAATAATGTCGTAACGAACTTAACTTATTCGCACTAAGTTAACGTTGATATAACTGCCGTTATGCCGTGTATGACCATCTGGGTTCCAATAACGGTTAGAATTAATCCCATTAACCTTGTTACTATGCTCAGTCCACTTTGGCCAATAATATTAAGAATTTTGGCGCTAAATACAAAGCATATGAAGGTTATTAAACACAGTAAGCCAAATACTGACACTGTCGTAACAATGCCAGTGAAGCCTCCTGTGGCAGAATAATTCATTGCCGTTGCGATCGTGCCAGGTCCAGCTAACAGTGGCACCGCTAGTGGTGATACTGCCAAATCAATATCGTCGTCACTTTCGGCCGAGTGAAGGTGCGAGCCAGCGCCATTAAGCATGTGATAACCGACAAGAAAAACCAATATGCCACCAGCAATTCGTAATGCATCGATAGTGATGCCGAATAAGTGAAAGATAACTTTGCCCAATAATGAAAATACTACAATAATACAAAAGGTTACGACTAATGCCTTAATTGCAATTTTCTTTTGCTGCATCGGGCTTTTTGTACTTGTTAGCCCAGCGAAAGCTGCAGTATTTGCAATAGGGTTCATTATGGCGAAAAAGCCTAAGAACACTGTTATGAGATGTTCGTAAAAATTTTCCATCGGTGCTTTTCTCCATCGTATTAACCGTATAATGCTCTCGATTTAGTGTTCGAGGACAGCTTAGTCATTAAAGAACCAGCAAATATTTATTACTTCACGGTCACAAGACTGGTTACACCCCAATAAGCATTACTTTTGTTTTCCAAATGCCAGCCTTTTTCGATGAGGGCTTTGCGGATATATCGGTTCATTACGCCATGGCCGAAAAGTACGACATTATTTTCTTTTTCCGCAATTTCTAAGAGTTGACTGGCGGCTTCTTTTGCTCGCTGTTTAGCATCTTTAAATGTCTCGAATCTACCTTTAATGCCAAGTACCCAAAGAAGTCGTGACAAATAAACCCAAGTCCAAGCCTTCAATTTTAGGGGGATTTTATAGCGAGGAATGTCCATCTCTCTATACAGTCTGTTGATTTGTTGCGGCGACTTACCTGTATAAATCTCGGACGAGTGAATCGCTCGTGGTAAGTCACTCGATAACGCATAAAATGATTGATAGTGAGCATCGATATTTATCGGGCGACTCTCTGGAGAAACCTCAGATAAGTTGTATTGCCGAATCCAATCCGTATATTTTGCGGCGTTTAATTTGGGGTTATGCGCAGCGCTAGGTTTTCCGTGTCTAATTAAGACAATTTTCATAAACGACTTCTTAGTTGTCCTGATTCAAAGCTGCTTGGCTTAATTACCGCTATTGTTTGATTTTTCTTTAACCCTACGCAGATAGCGGATGATTCGAGCTTCGTCGGCGGTGATAGGTTGACTACCAATGTAAGTAGATTCCTGTTCCAACTTTCTCTGTTTTTCAATGTTCTCTTTGAACAAATTCATTTCTTCTTCTGACAGTTGCACCCAAACGCCATTTCGATCAGAAGCTTGTTCGCACTTACGGGGTAAGTATTCCAATATAAGAATAGAGCCTAACGTATAAAACTTGTTGTCGTAGATACACCCAAGGATTTTTCCTCTGTCGAGCACTAAATCCCACGGGAAACTGTTGTCGTGAATATCAACGCTTTGCCTTGGATTTGGAAATTCTTCAGCTGAGAGTGTGTCTAAGTGAAGAAGTGAAATCGAGAATGTTGCTAAAAGCGTGATGGCTGGGATGAATAACTTCAATTCATTTGTCCTTAAATAATGCTGATATTGTTTGCCGTAGCCTTAGCTCTACTTGTTAGAATTGTATGGCCTATTGTCCAAGCCCTACATGCGATAGTCGAATGTGTATTGATGGCCCCCATCGACCATTTCAATAGTAAGGCTTCCAGAAATATTTGATAGCTCGCCGCTTCCTGAACCAGCAACGACAAAGATAGTTAGTTCTTGTGAAGCTTTAGACATCACGCCATTGTGGAATAGGGTGAAACTTCCTGATTTTCCATCTACTTCACCGACAAATTCTTCAATAGCAGCATAAACAGAGTCACCGGTCTCGGTTCGTTTACTTAGCATTTGGCCTACACCTTTGCCCACTAAACCACCTGTATATGTTTTATCAATGACCATACGTCCTGATGGTGCAGCATCGTCTTGTTGCGGCGTAAGTTCTATTTCAAAGCGTCCGTTGGCGTTCACTATGGGTTGTCCTTTTTATTATTGAAACATCAGTCTTGTACCGACTAAAACTTATTATTTAACTAATTAGCGATATTTGTGTTTCTAAATAGTTTTAAATCTTCTTTCATATTCACATGAACGTTGTGCATTAAGCAACCGTATTGTCTTGTCGTAAAAAAAACAGCTTACGTTTTTATTTTGTTAGAAAATTAGATAACGATCAGTAGTTTGTTGCAATTGCGTTATATGTCTAGGTTTATTATCATCGACGGCCGCTGTTAAAAAACAACCTAAAAGCGTACAAATAAACGATGACGCGTTACTTACGCGACAACAGATAAAAAACGAAGATACTTATAAAAATAATACAGGGATTTAGTATGACAATACTCAGTCGCATTTCAAAAAATGTTGGGAAGCGGTTTGCGCTTTCGGCACTAGTTATGGCTTGTAGTGCATCTTATGCGCAAGAGAAACCAGCCTCATTAGTACTTAAAGAATCTTTTGGTTCAGATCCGTATCAACACGTAGCATACAATGACGGTACGCTCGTCGTTACAGGACAAACAGGCGCAGGAAACGGCGATGGCTCGCCAAATTTAGATATTCTCCAGTACAACGATGATGGCTTCACATTACAAAGCCAATTCCAACTTTCCAAAGAAATTACCGATACTTTGTACGTTAAAGCGACGGATATTAAGTTCCATAATGGCCATTGGGTGATCTTGATCTTTGGTTCGCCAAAACAATACTTGCTTACCGCGTCGGTTGAAAATGGCAACTTTAGCATTGTAAATAAGCTGGAAGTGGATATACCAAGCGAAAACTCTACGCTTGTTGCGGGTGAAGATGACAATATTTATATCGTCAGTAATGAAAATGCACTTGCGGTGACACATTACACGGTTGACGATACGGGTAGTATCACCGAAAACGAAAAAGTGACGTTTGGTATTGCCCCTAACGAACCATCTTACCGAGATGACTTTAGTGCTTCTTATGATAACAATGCTTTGTATCTCACGAGTAATCAAGACGAAGAATCAGCCGGCTTATATCGATTACCCCTTGGTGACAATGGTGAACCACTAGAGGCCGTTCGCTTAACTTTGAATGACGCTAAGTCAAAATATCATACCTCGAAGGTTGTCGGTGACCTGTGGTTCTTGGCATACCATTTTTGGGGTTTACAAGTTGCTCAAATAGAGGACGATCAACTTACTGTGATTTTTGAACACAGCGAGGATTCTTGGTACAGCGATTTCGAAGTTAAAGACAATTTAGTTATCGGAATCGACACTTTCAGTAAGGTTGATGTCTTTGAAATCGGTGAAGGTAACGTGATTACACATGTATCTAAACTTAATACAGAAGGGTTTTCAAGAGGCGCGGTGTTAGCTGAAAGTGAGGTCTTCTATACGCAAGATTATCAAGGCATTGGTGCAGCACAAATCAGTGACAATGGAACGCTAAGCTTTTTAAGTAGCTTCAGTCAATCTGGTCAAGTGGTGGATTTTGCTATGCAAGGTAACGAACTTGCTACTGCTGCATTTGACAACAATTTACACTTCTGGACGCTAGATGATTCAACGCCAGCTGTGTTAACAGCAACCTATAACACGATAAATAATATCCAAGGCGTTGAATGGCAAGACGATAAAGTCGTTATTAACCAAAGCGCTCGATTTGAAACTCATAATGTTGGCAACATGAAAAACAATGTCGACGTAGGCATTGATTACGATAATCTTGGCAGTAGTGGCCGAGATGGTCAAATAGTTAAGTTAGAGAACGGCTACTTAGCGCAAGCTTTTGAGCGATTGAACTTTATTGACAGCAATAACCAGGTTGTGTCTTTTATTGAGTTTGAAACGTCAAATTCGTTTAATTATGTGCAAGAAATAGTTGTAGAAGGCAACCTTGCTTTCGTCCCATTGCTAAATCCAGCAGAAGTCGTGATTTACGATACGTCAGACTTGTCCAACGTTGTTGAGCTTAGCCGTATTTCGCGAAGTTCAGTATTCAGAGGCAACACTGCCGTGAAGGGTAATTACCTCTATATTCCTACATTGCTAGGTAATGGCGGCGTAGGCATCACGCCTTATGATATTACCGATCCTACTGCGCCAGTTGAGCAATTGAGTGTTAGAGCTGGCGAAAGCGGAACTCAGGCGACTCTATACATCGATGGGGACTTCTTAGTTAGTGTGGGTGAGTCCGGCGCGTTATTTGATATTAGTGAGCCTTCCACACCGGTGTTAATTGATGAAAACCTAGAGGTTACCAGTAGCGGCATTGGCGCTGGTTACGGTAAAGAGGTGTTTACGGTGGCTCAGCGAAGTGCTGGCTATATGCACCGATCGCAAATCAATCTAGCACCAACGCACCCTGATGTTTCTTTGAGTCTAGAGGAAGATGGACGAGCTAGCTTTTTATTAGCGCCTTCTGATAATGAAAACGATGCGGTAAGTTACGAAGTCGTAGAGGAGCCAAGCAAAGGCAGTATCTCTGTTGATAGTGACAACAACCTAGTATTTGAGGGAGCGACAAATTTAAATGGTGTCGACTCTGCTAGCTTGCTCGTTATTGATTCACATGGTGGCGCAAGTGCATTCAGTGTTTCAATTGATATTACTCCAATCAACGATGTGCCTGTTATCGTGACAGATAGCGTTAGCGCGATAGAAGATGTAACTGCAAACACTACTATTGTTGCTACAGATGTCGATAGTGAAGATTTAGTATTCAGTATCAAAACACAACCAAGTCATGGTGAAGCGCAAATTGATAGCGCTGGCGTGTTTACTTATTTAGCAGAGCAAAACTTCAATGGTGAAGATAGTCTGGAAGTAGAAGTCGCTGATGAACATGGCGGTGTTGCTAGCAAAATCATTACGTTAACTGTAGCACCTGAAAACGATTTACCGGAATTCACAGGTGAGACTTCTCAGACAGGTGAAGAGGATAACGTTATTGCGTTTAACCTTAGCGCCTCTGACGTCGATGGTGATGAAATTACTTATGAAGTAGTGACTTTGCCAAGCGGTTGGAATACAACGGTAAACGACGATGTTCTGGAAGTCACCCCGCAGGCTGATGATAACGGTAATTTTAATATTGTTATTGCTGTAAAAGATAGTGTTGATTCAATAGAGCAGACACTAACGGTGTCTCTAACTGCAGTAAACGATGCGCCAACATTTAGCGACCAATCAGTTAATGTTTCTGCAACTAGCGGGCAAAGCCAAACGGTTTCTTTAGACGTAACTGATGTCGATGGTGATACGCTGACCTATGAGGTGGCTGAAGGTCCATCACAAGGCACTGTCACCGTGAGCGCTCAAGGCGTAGTTACCTATACCGCCAATGCAAATGTAACAGGGTCGGACAGTTTTGCTATTCGCGTAACGGATGCAGAAGGCGAAACTGCGACTAAAACGGTTAGTGTGAATATTAGTGCGCCAAGAACTTCAGCGAGTTCGAGTGACGGAGGAGGCGGTGGTAGTCTTCATTGGTTGACGATGTTAGCACTAGCGCTAATCGCTGTTCGAAGACGCTCTTAGGCAACTAAATTTCGTTAGAATAAGATAAGTTATCACGAAAGTTAAGGCAGCAACCCTGTAAACGATCAATCGGGGTTGCTGTTCGTTTTTTTCCAATCATCGGTTAGCATGCCTGCAAACCCCCAATCTTGCTCTGCTATTTCTTGAATTACGACATGGGTGTATTCTGGTTTTTTACCTAAAACACGTTGCAGTGAGTCTGTAATATCCTTAACAATTTCAGCCTTTTGTTCGCGTGTAGCGCCTTTAGTAATCTGCACATTAACGTATGGCATTTATTGATCTCGCTATTTTTTGAATTGAGTTTTAAATTGAGCTAAATTTGTTAAAAGCTCGAGTTAGGCTCAGTTAAAAACTGGACTTCTTCGGCAGTAGATTCTCTACCGAGTATCTTATTCCTGTGTGGATAACGCCCAAAACGATCAATAATCCTTTTATGCTGGAGTTCGAAGTCAAGATTGTTTTCGTTACCTAGTGCAGTGTAAAGCTTGACAGCTTGCTCGTGGATTAACTGTGATTCACTATGCATAAATGGCAGATAGATAAAACTTTTTTGCACTTCAGGCAGTTTTTCATCGAACCTTTTCCCTATCGCTGTTTGAGCCAGCACTAATGCTAATGAGTCGCACTCGAATGCCTCTGGTGTATCACGGTAAATATTTCGAGAAAACTGATCGAGTATAATGATTTCCGCAAGGCTACCTTCTGCAGAATCGCGCCAAGTAAACAGCTCACCACCCCGAGCTTGATTGTGAAGGTTGGTGAATCGGCGTTTTATTTCGGCGTCAAAGTCATCATCTTTCTGCCACCATTTATCAGGTGTTGTCTCTTCAAACCAAAATCTAATTATTTGTTCAAACATGGTTCTTTTCGCTTTCTGTATTAATAGAAGTCAGTTAATGGATACAAGCTTTACTTAAAAAGCTCATTATGCTCTTTGTCGTTCTCGGTAATGATAATGCCGTTCGTTTTATCTTCTACGCTTACACTTAACTTTTGATAGATTCCTAAAGCAACAATTGATAATGAAGACACAAAAATAAGCAATGCAGGGTAGATAAGTAGACTTAGGTCTTCCGTTCCGGCTTTGAAAATATAAACGAGTCCTTCAATGCTCACTGCGATGGAGATGATCACCATGATCTTCGTAATCGTCTTACGTGCTTCTTCTGGATTTCTGAGTTCCTTGTCTTTAAATACCTCTTCTTCAATCATGTATTGTGCAACATCAATGATTGCTGCTGCGATAATGATTGCGCCAACTGACTGCAGAATCAGAGGAATGAACTGATCTTTATTTTCTGCTAACAACTTGGTGAAAATCTCATAGGCGGACCAGCCCATCGTTATTAGAGCTATGATAATTAGAATGAGTGCTGCAATGAAATGCACAGCGGTTAAAAACTTAGTGCTAAAGTCTTTCATGTAAATTCTCGTTTTTATTAAACCCGTATTGATTTTTAGTCTATTAAACTACTGTTTATGCAAGCTCAAAATACTTGAACGATTATTTGCCTGCGCCTTGCTCGACAACATTTTATAATAACCCCTGTAAATGTTATCTACAGAAATAGCATATCGCGGGGTGTCGGGCTTAAATGGGAATACCCGATGGATATCGTCGTTTCTCAATTCAATCTTTATTAGCTCCTGATAGGAGCGAGCTGCGATTGGCTTGATACGCTTTCCGTCGATACAAATATTGTCCATTCTTTAGCCCTTAACGAGTTAGTCTTTAGCTTTCTGCTGTTCAGCCCATACCCATGCTTGGGTGTTATAAAGTGGCACAGTCGACAGCGCATGATGATGGCTACCGCTGGTTTCTTTGGTTGAATACGATAGGTACATCAACGAATTACTTTTCTCATCATAAATACGACGAACTTTCAGGCTCTTAAACAGAATACTTTTAGATTGTTTGAAAATAATTTCACCGCTTTTTGACAAATCGATCTTCGCTAAATGCTCTGCCAGAATAGGCCCTGTTTGACGACAAGCAATCGACATATCTGAAGGATCGGAGAAGTCTAAATCAGCTTCAACATGGCTTACATGACAAGTCACGCCAGGTATCTTTGGATCTTGCTCTGATTTAATTACTACATCTTTTGTAGTAAACAAGCCCAAGCTAACTTTACCTGCATCTTCTGAACAGGCAGATACGCCCAGAATTAAGGGGATGAATAGAAGCTTCTTCATTTTGTTATCCATTTTTTTTGAATATCTAACCGAAAATATTTTCGTTAGTTTATAGTTAAAAGTTTATAGCCTAGTAGTGAACTTGTTATATGCCTTTATATTTTATCTCGCTTGAACTAAATAAAAGGGTCATCAATTTGCTGGCGCAGCATGATTGCTCTGAATAATCTTGGCACCTTCAGAGCTTTTAATAAAGTTAAGGAATTGCTTAACTGATGAACTTGGCGTTTCCTTGGTAATTAAAAATAAATCGCGGGATAGTGGGTAATGTCCGTTAGACACATTGGCTGAACTTGGCGCTATACCATTCAAGGAAAGCGCTTTAATCCGCTGCTTACTCTGCGCAACTCTGATAAGGGTAGTCATTCCTATACTAGCATTTGTCGTTGCGAGTGCCTTCGCCATATGACCAGACTTCTTTTTTATCTTAATGCTTGGTTCGATCTTAATTTGGGAAAAACAACCAATGTGCTTTACTAGGACTTCAGTGTCTACTTCATTAAAAGGGCGGATAAATGGTGAAATTGGCGCGTTTGCATGACTAGCGCTTATGTTTTGCCAGTTTCTGATGCTTCCGTTATATATTCCGCACAATTCTTGCTCTGACAAATTGTCTATCATCACGCTTTCATTGACGCCAATGACAACAGCAACTTTCGCAATTAAGTGAACGACATAGCCAGCATCTGTCAACGCTTGAACGTCGATACCGTGACTTGCCATGGCAATATCGATGTCGTTACGTTTTAACGCAACAATTCTGTCTTTTGGATTTAAGCCATCTCCGAAGTTAATTGCAGCTAAACTTTTTTCCTGATACTTCTCTGCTAATGATGCTATCAACGGTTTTACGCCAGTCGAACCATCGACCTTTATGGTTGTAGAAGCGAATGCAAATTTACTAACATGAAATACGGATAAAAATAGTAAAACAGCAATGAACGAGATACGCATTTATAAAGGTTAAATCCACTTAGAGCAAAATCTATAGCCCACTGTCGTTGTTATTGAAAACATTGTCAAATTTCAATTTTGCTGAGCCCAAAAAGGTAAGGTGCTATAGCTATTCACCTAGTTCAAACGCTATAAATGTTTGCGCCGATGATTGTGGTTTTTCTAACATAGGTAAGTGACCCACGTCTTTCATTATATTGATAGTTGCTTGCGGTATAATCGAACTTAGAACGCTTGCACCATCAACATGAAGCACTCTGTCTTTGTCACCCCAAGTGACTAAGACCTTCCCTTTGTAGTCCACCAATGCTTGCTCTAAAGGAAAGTCGGGGTAAGGGCGGTTGTCCTTCATTCGGTGCATTTGTTCGAAGATTTTCGTATTAATAATGACACGTTCAGCTGACTTTCGAGCTAAATGTGTGACGATCGGCGAAGGAATAAAAGGTGGTTCAACAAATAGAAAGTCAAATAGGTCGCTAAATTCGGTCTCGTTTCGAGGCAGCACTGCAGGGTTTGCGCCGTTTTTAACCGCAATAAACATTTCGCTGGGTTCGGCTGTCATCACCCCGAAAGGGCTAATAAGCCAAAGTGTTTTAACTTTTTCTGCGCGCTTTGCTGCAAAGTTGCCGGCGATATAGCCGCCCATTGAGCTACCAGCAAGATGAAATTGTTCGATATTAAGCGCGTTAGCAAACGATTCAAGGCGTCTTACTTGCGAAAATACATCATAATCTAACGCTAGTGTTTGAGTGCTTTCGCCAAAACCAGGTATATCCAGGGCGATGACGTCATAATGTTTGGATAAATGCTTTGCTATTCTCGTCCAGTTATCTTTATCTGCCCCAAATCCATGTAGCATTATTAAGGGCTCACCTCTGCCGCCACGCAAGTATTTTATCGTCACGTCTTCAAGCTCGATAGTATGTGAGGATAAACCGGAGAACTGGCGCTCTACTTTGGTAATCAGCTCGAAAAGCTTCGATGTTGGGGTCAATGCAATGAGTGCAGTGGCACTAAGTGTTAAAACGATGAATGTCCAAACTACCAGTCGAAACTTTGAAGCCACAACGAAAATTCCTTTTACTTTTCTGTTTACTTAAAACGGAAAATGACAATGAAGATATATAGTTAGCATACATGGCTAGGAATCATAATTATATGTATGTTTGTAACAAAATAAGCCTAATGAAAAAGGACTTGATTGGGCAGATTTTTCTTACTATCTATGTTTATACTGCGTTGGGCAATAGCCTCTCGAGACACCATCTGGTCTCAGTTTTAAGTGTTTAGTTGTTCTACCAGAAACGCGAGCGCGCCAGAGTTTAAAGCTTTTCTTTTTTAACTTGTTACGCATAAAACGAATGACGTCTGCTTCTTTAAAACCATATTGTGCAGAAATGGCTTCAAAAGGGGTTCTGTCTTCCCATGCCATTTCAATAATTCTAGATTCGATATCCGGCGAGATCTTCATTGAGCTAATTCGTCACTTTCTACTTATTCTTTAAAGGAAGAACTACGTTTGATCGAGTCACTAAGTTCAGCCCTAGGTTAAAGATAGGACCATTAAGACTAAAGGCAATAGCATTTAGCCATAGTATCTAGGAATAGTATCTAGCAATAGCAGCTAGCATTAACGTTAAAGTTTCTTCCAGATCGGATTAACCTTTGCTGAATATCTTTTGAGCTTAAACACCGCTGGCAAGAGGGCTAAACTGGTAAGAAGTAAAATAACGATACCACCCAAAGAAACACTGCCTAACGAGAGCGCAAGGAAAAGCGAAAATAAAAACGCACCAGCTGCTGAAAAAACGGAGAGGCCGAAAACAATGACCCATACCCACCGTGAAAACACCGCTTTCTTTTGTAGACAGCAATAAATACCAAACGCAAAAGTGACTGTTAGCAAAAGAGGAAGATAACGGCTTGCAAAGCCACCGCTTTCCATCATTATTCTCTCGACTAATCTAGCGGCACCAGCAATGACTAGAAGACCGATGTAAATAAACCATACATATTTCATAACGGATTAATTTTTGTCCTGCACTATAACGTGGCTTTGAATCCAGTTGAACCGCTGTGCCAAATGGCTTGCTTGACAATAACCATGCGTAAGTGGGTAGAGCCTATTTTGGCCATCAATGAAAAATAATGCGGGAAAACCACCAACTTGGAGATGGCGCACCAACCCCAAATGCTCACGAAATTGTTGCTCAGTTTCTGTAGATCTAAATTCCCGCTCAAACTCGGCAACGTTTAAGCCTATTGAATCTGCGCAAGCAATTAGTGTGTCATCAAGTGAAGGGTTTCTAGCTTGTTGGTAGTAAGCTGATTGAATGGCTTTCACCATCTTTTGTGAGCTTTCTATTGATAAACGTTCCGCTGCTATTACCGCTCTACAAGCATTGTATGTAGCGCGGTAGGGCGTGTTAACAGTCCAGTACTCATGATTGAATGTGGCACTTGTTTTGTTTTCTATTTGATGCCAGTAGGATGCAATCGTCTCTTTTAGTTCTTCATCCATTGGGATGTCGGTATCGGCTGCCAACCCACCCATAATCCAAGTAACCCTTGGTTTATTTTCTGGGGTTCTAATACTTAGCAGAAACGACTCAAGTTCTGGTTCGAAGCCATAACACCAAGCACACATAGGATCCATTACATAGTAAAACTGCATTTATCCACCGAGCATTAAGAAACTCGATCACCATTTTATTGCATGAGCTTTTTGGTGCCCATCATATAAAATGCACCGTAAATAAGACATATCACTGAACTCACCATCCAAAATGTCATTGAATTGTGGTGAACAGCAGGTGAATCTGTTAACCAAGGACCAATTAATCCTAATGCGCCCCGGATCAGGTAAACGGAGGTAATTAACACTAAACAGGTTTTCAGGAGTGGCAGTTTAAAAATCACATTCGCGCCAGACAATGCATAGAAGCCCCATCCAGCGAGGATAGCGGAAATAACAAGCGTTGCTATCGTCGGATAGCTATCACCATCACGTGCCATTTGTGCCATCTTTTCACCTGCACCGAAAAACAAATACCATTCTGGGCCACCGATGATGCAAGCTAAGTGCATTAACGCAGCTAAAAAGCTTAAGCACCCAGCAATGACAAGGTATCTATTTTGTTCCATTTCATTCCCTTAAATAGCTAATTGAGCGACTTAATTCTTTACCGAGTTAAGCTAACAAGATAAATCTTCGCCAGCTTTTAAAAGCTTTATTGCTCGTTCAATAAATTCATTAATCCCTGTTTCTTCGATCTTTTTAGTCTTTGAGAAACGAATACAACCTTTGCCGAGAGATAATCCTTTAAGTAAGTTACCCTCTGGATCTACTTTACTTATATTGCCGCAATACAGGCTAACATAATTACGTTGTGCATTAAGGTGGAAAAAGGTAACACCGTTGATCGAAAAACACAGCATTTTGTAATCGATTGATTCTTCTATCGACGGATCTTGCTCGAGAATTATTGTTTTGAGTAATCTTAGTTTTTCTTTACGCCAATCGTCTTCAAGAGATTGCATATATTCAGAAGGAGTCTGTATGTCGTATTGCATTGCGTTATTTCTCGTCGTTCAAGCGAACTTCTTACTGTGTTTAACTCACAATTGAAGATGCACAATATTACTCGATTATAACTACTAGCCAAAAGAAAGTAATGCACTGCATTGCATCAACGTATTGCACACAGTTACCTGATTAATTGGGAAAACTAGTAGTGAAATCAAAAGGAGAGCGCGAATATGACCCCGGAGGATGGACTCTAATTTTTACCGTGATACCCGCCACAATATTCCCTAGTTCTGAGCCAAACGAAGAAAAACAGACCCTAACAAGTTGGCGACTACAACAGCGATACATATCTTACGCTCCAAGTGAGAACCTATGCTTCGTACCTATTGGTAAATGTAGTTCGAGTTACTATCAGAACTCACTTTTTATTAGCTTTTTGTTTGACTAGTATCTCAGACATTTTTTTGCTTTCCCATTCGTTACCAAATGGTTTGAATACCAACAACGCATAGCAACCAATGATTGAAGCAAATGATAAAAATACAACAATGAGTGAACCTAAATTCTCGCCACCATTGTAGTTAGGCAACATGAAGAGTAAGAAGATGCCGATAAGAAACCCTGATAAAGCGTAAAAGTATTTTATTGATTTAACTTTTTCGATTGCTTCTTTTTTTTCTTGAGACTCTTTCGTGTTTTCGACAGTGCTATGTAAAGCCAAGTTGTTTTCAACTGAGTTTAAAAGGTCATCGGTTGTTATTTCAAAAACAGCAGCAAGTGATTTCAACGTCTCCAAACCGACGCTTTCGCCTTTTTCGAAACGTTGAATTGTTCGCACATTTAAACCGCTTAGTTGAGCAAGCTCTTCTTGTGACCATTGTCTTTTTTGTCGTAATGTTTTCAAAAGTGTGGCCTTCCTTGTAAGTGCTGTAAACACTATAAACCAAAAGTGCTCTGTCAGTAACGACAATTAACTGACTGTGACCCGACAGAGCTTGTTTCTCCAACTAACAGAACGTGTTTAGGTCTTAGTGTTTAGCATTGGAACTTATCTATTCAACTAGGTTACTAAATTAGGTAACTAAATAAAGCTGCTGCAAATGACTACAGGATTAGTTGTTTATCTTTGAGATCGTTAAAAAGATGTTTAACAACGACAGAGCATTTGTCGAGGTTACTAGAATCCAACCATGCCATTTCTTCAATTTCTGAATCAACTGACAGCTCACCCGTAAAATTTGCTTCGTAACACGTAATCTTAACCATGGTTCCAGCAGGCTTTCCGTCTGCTTGTGCTTTAAATGTACCGTAATACTCAACACTATTAAGCTCTAAATCCACCGATAACTCTTCTTTAATTTCACGAATCAATGCTTCATGGTCATTTTCACCAGGATCTCTTTTTCCGCCTGGAATGTAATAGGTTTCTTTACCTCTTGAACGAGCGCAAAGTACTTTTTTATCTTTTATGTAAAGCCATGCGAGCTTGTCTATTTCTTTAACGGTTTCTCTTACCATTGTTACTCCTAAATAAATGGTCTAGAAAAATAATGTACTGCCTTTATTAAATTATTCATTTGTATAAATGCAGCCGGTAATAAGTTGTATTAAGCGCTATTCTCCGGCAGTAATTCGCTGCAGAAGAACACTAGCTTGGAACAACTGAATGTATCTAATAGGCGTTGCTTATGTGGACCGCCGGGTATCGGCACAGTAGGATGCTTCACTGCCGTTTATAATGAAATAAAGAATAATTGCACAAAATCCTGTGATTTCATCGGCTTGTTCACCTATCGTGTTGCCAATTGCTGAAGCTATCGTAAGCACAATTTTATCAGTATCAGAACGACTTAATTCCTCTAATGAATGTTTTAATTCAGCATAATGCCCTTTGTTTGAACAAACTAATACACTCATTTCTTTTTTTACGCTTTCCCAAACCACTTTTAATGGCCGAGCATTAAGCACGTCATAATATTGTGTTTTAATATCTATTGTCTCTTGTGCAGAAGCTATTGGGCTGATAGGGCCGTCTTTACAAAGGTAACTAGCGGCTTGCTCTTGATTTTCTCGACAAAAGAATAGGATCGGAGCCAGTAGCTGAAGTTCAACTTCATCGAGTTGTGCTAACCAAGTATTCATTCTGCACATTTCTTATTGACGTCGTACCAAAGGCTATTCAGCTGTCCAAGTAGATTCGATGATCAAGTGTTCATTGCTAAATAACTTCGCAGTAAACTTATCACCGAGACTCACGATACCAACACCTTTAGGTGTCCCTGTCATGATAATGTCACCATCTTCAAGCGTTAGAAACTGACTAATATCATGGAGTAGGGCATCTGGCTTGTGGATCATGAGATCATAATTAGCTACTTGAATAAGCTCGTTATTAATATAGAGCTCCATACTGTAACTTTGTAACTCGCAACAATCGACAAATTCACTGAACACGGCTGACTTATCAAAGGCTTTTGCACGTTCCCACGGCAAGCCTTTAGTCTTGAGAGTTGATTGTAGTTTTCTTTTAGTGAGGTCCAAGCCAAAACCAACGCCTTGAATCTGGCCGTTGTTAACTAAAAAACAGATTTCACCCTCATAGTGTATTTCTTCTGTTTTATTAGTATGAAGGTTATTCGATATCGCAGAATTAGGCTTAATAAAAATAACCGGCTCTGTTGGCATTTCATTGTTTAATTCTTTGATATGCTCTACATAATTTCTACCAACACAAACTATTTTACTAGGTTGAAACTCTTTTCCATTGAATTTTACTGATTTCATTAATGACACTTATTTTTCTTAAAGTTAAATAACGGATGGCCAAGCGGTTAACTATATTTTTTTCTTTGGTATAGATAAAGCGCTCCTGTTGCTGTGCCCAAAGGAACGCTAAAAAGCAGCAATATCGCAATTGAGAAAGCAAATTTATGAACATTTGGGTTATGCGTTAATAAATAATACCCACTCATCACAACTAAAACGTTTAATGCGAAAAGTAAATTAACTAAAACATGAAAATAAAGCGGCGAGCTTACATAGTAGGGCATTTGTGTTGCACCAGATAAGAATGCGAAAACAAATCCAGCTAAGTTGGCGGTACCATAAATTAAATATGCCCACCCAGATGCACTAAAATCATTATCCATTTCTTTATATCAATCCTTTGAAAGTTTGCGCGTCCAGTCTCAATGTCCATCCTCTATAGTAATGGACTATCAAATGTACGTTTCAGTTGTTCATCTCTAAAGCTGCACATTTTGGTTTATCGCTGAATGCTCTTCCGAAAACGCTTAAGTAATGCCTATAACTTGAGTAATAACTAAAAACACCATCATGTTTCTCTGTTCATTGCACTAGTCCATAACCCTTTCTGGGTAAAAGCAACGTAATAAGTGTGATGTTAACAGCGATTAAATTAATAAGTCATTAGAAAGCTGAGTAATTTTATAGATAGATCTATCAGAGTATATTGTATACAATAATGTTTCTTCAAGAGGAAATACGATGCAAACAAATAATACAGATTGGCGATACACGGTGATGCCTGCCGTGTTTACTTGGCTTAAAGAAACGGAAACCGGTGTCCTTGAAATTGATTTTGATGCAACAAAAGAATATGCCGCAGGTATATTGAAGGTACAAGGTAAAGGCGGAACGAGAATGGGGGGGCTCGTTGGCTCTGGAACACTAGGTGAAAATAGTTACCTTAGTTCTGTGCAGCGTCTTTCATTGCTCAAAACGCTATCAGAAGTCGCTAAAGAATATGGTGTGCCACTAGTGAGCGGTGCAGCAGCAGAAACAAAAGAAGAACTTGCCACCATTGTAAAAGAATTAGCAACGGTTGGTGTTGATACCGTTATGGTTATGCCACCTAAAACGAAAGAAGCACCTTCTGATGAAGAAATGTTCGCCTACTACCAGACTTCTGCAATCGCAGCCAAAGAAGCGGGCGTTACTATCATGCCATACAACAATCCTGATGCTGCTGGCTATCACGCGCTTTCGACAGTGCTTCTTAAAAAGCTAGCCGCATTGCCGGAGGTTACGGCACTAAAAATATCAACTACTGATGTTTCAATAATCGAAACCTTAATGTTAGAAGACCAGGACCTAAAAATCTTGGCGGGCGTTGATACGGTAACTGTCCACGCTGGTCTTGCTGGGGCGTGCGGCGGTATTACCGGTGTTGGTTGTATCTTCCCTAAAGCCAGTGTAACCATGCAAGAGCACGTAAATAAAGGCGAATGGGCAGAAGCTAATAAGATTTCACAGGCGATGAACTCGATTTCATATCTTGATGCACAGCCACTGCTACTAGAATACTTAAAGTTTGCATTTGCGATTCATCATAACGATGAAGCAGGCGGATTACGCACTTTAGGTAAGAAGCTAACGCAAGCACAAATAGATGATGTACGTACTAGGTATTTATTAGCAAAAGAAAGGCTGGCGGCGCTCGATTTACTCGACTAATGTTGTCTTTACCTAAGCACTAAAAAGCTCCGTTTTTACGGAGCTTTTTTCTATCATCAATTTATATCACAAATTTTTATCACTGATTTCTCAACGTGTTTTCTACAGGGTTACATCTTTATATTGCGAGTTGCTTTTTACTTTTGTTTTTTGCGCTTATCGACAAATATAATGCAACAGCTGCTATTAAAATGTATCTGGGCATTATCGTTGCAAACGTATTAATTGATTCGCTTGATTGTCCAACTAAAAACAAGAAGAAAAATTGCTGCAACAAAAAGGGCGTCAGTAAAAGCAAAAATGGAAAGTAATGTTTATTTGAATTGAAATAATTAACCAGTAACGCTAACAGGAAATAAATGACCATTAACGGTAAGCCAATGGTTACAATGTCAATTAATGCCAAAGCGATAATGGGATAGGTATTTGCTATGGGGGCTATAATACTTGATGGTATTGCAATCGCAGCGCCAATTCCCATAACCGGTATTGATATGTAAGCGTATAAAACACCTAACATTAGCGATACCATCAAAATTTTAACTCTGTCCATGAGATTTTCCTTTACGTAGCTATTTGTAATTGGGTTTGTTCATCTTTGTTTAATCATTCTGCAGGGGGATTGAATCACTTTAGTCAAGGTGAACCAAGGTCAACAGTTTCTATCTATTTTCCATACCAGATATATTTCGCTTCTTTCCCAGCTGCTGAAAACAAGCCCACCGTTGAGCCGCTAGTTGCCGCTTTCGATAAATAACATTCTATACTCTGCATTAACATGTCGCCAATGCCTTTATGTTGAAATTCAGGCGAAACGATAAGGTCTTGGATATAAAAAAACATAGCACCATCACCAACAATACGTGCCATGCCGACAAGTTCTTCATTCCTGCGAGCAATTACATGAAATAACGAATTATTAAGAGCTGATTGGCCTAAACAGGCAGGTGTATCACCCCAGCCAACGTTAGCTCTTAACGCGATAAATTCGTCTAGTTTTGGTGGGATATTCTTGATGGTTACGTCCATTGTCTACCTTATTCTTACATACTACTTTCACAGCTAATGCGGTGGGTAATACTTGCTATATTTCATTTGAAAAGAGCTTCACCAAGCTCCAACTAGCTTAGTGATTCTGCATAAGCAAACAGAGAAGGCGCACCGCCGGTATGCCAAAATAGCACGTTATCGTTTCTAGTGAGTTTACCTGTACGGATCATATCAATTAGTCCCGCCATGGCTCGGCCTGTATAAACTGGATCAAGTAAAATGCCTTCTGATTTTGCCGTAAGCGAAATCGCTTCTTTCTCTGCAGCACCGATAACACCATAGCCTTCACCTATGTAATCACTAATGAGCATTAAATCGTTATCTGTAAAAGGGTTAATGTTTACATTCAAATATTCGCGAGTTTTGTTCGCTAAATTAACAATAAACTTATCGAAAGGAATTGCATCGGTTTCTCCTTTATCGATATTGATACCGATTACCTTGACGCGCTTTTTCAGTAGCGCTTTTCCCAGCATAAAACCCGCATGCGTACCGCCAGAACTGGAAGCAAATACAATATGCGTGAGTGACTCTGTATCTATTTGCGTATCGAGCTCTTTCAATGCATGGGCAAAACTATATGCACCGAGTTCATTAGACCCGCCGTAAGGTACAATGTAAGGACGTTTTCCTAGGGCAATAAGCTTGTCTGTAATTTGGGGTATGTCTTCACCTTTTCTGTGCTGACCTGCCCAGTGAATATGTGCCCCAAAAAGCTGATCGAGTAATAAATTTCCATTCGCTACGTTTGGCGCTTCACCACCTAGAACAAGGTGACACTCAAGTTGCAGCTGAGCAGCCGCAGCTGCTGTTTGCCGGCAATGATTTGATTGTGATGCTCCTGCCGTAACAATGGTATCGCAGCCTTTTTCAAGGGCGTCTTGTAAAATAAACTCAAGTTTTCGCGTTTTATTTCCGCCCATTCCGAGCCCAGTTAAGTCGTCTCGCTTCATCAGAATTTTAGGACCACCTAGTATGGCGCTAAGTTTTGAAAGCTCACTAACAGGTGTCGGTAGAAAACCAAGTTCTACTTTGTTTGGAAGAGGGCGGTTCATTGTGTTTCCTATGATTGAAGGCTGCTAATCTGCCTTAAAGGCTATTGTTATGCGAAGGTGCAGCACAGGGAAAATAAACGGAACAAAAAGTGTTCTACTTCTTACTTTATGCTTTAGGTCCATAGTCACTTGTTGATAGCGTCGTCGTACCATATACCATACTTATCGCCTTGCCATTTTAGAAAAGAGAATAAATAGCCCGAAAATAGCATGAGAAGTCCACCCACTAATGCTGCTTCGTTAACCAAACCGATTAAACAAAATAAAAAGCCTGAAAAGTGACATATGACTTCTGAACGTTTCGCTGTATTTCGTTTAGGACGTAGTTGTAAGAAATTAAATGCAAACCAAACTTTCATAAAAAGCGACAAGTTGTTCCAATTTTCTGAGTTTTTATCAAACATAATAGTCTCCTGATGTAATGTTTCGATTGATACATCGAGAGCAGCAGCAAGGCATTTTTGAGACTCCAAACTAGCGTTCGCACCACTTTCTATTCTTTGAATGGTTCTAACACTTAGCCCTGACATCTGAGCTAATTGCTCCTGTGATAAGTGGCGAGTTATTCTTAGTTCTTTAAGTATCATAAATTTGCTCCTGTACTCTCGACTCAGAATTTTTAACTAAATCTCTACCTGTCAGGTACGAAATCCACCCGACAATAGCCCGACACTACCTTAATTAGAAAAGGAACATACACTAACCAAGCGTCATAAGCTCCCGCGTTTGTTGCGCTAAATTACCAAAGCAATAAAAAGAAGCTATCTATTAGTTCGGTTTAACGTTGTGACTTAGTACATTTTGTTTCTTTAGTTCGAGCTCAAGTTTCTCTAGTTTTTTCTTCGTATGTATAGCGAACGTATAGCCCAATATACCGAATGACATACCTACCGAACCAAATATTAACCCCATAATCTCCATCATATAATCCCTCTTTAATAGATAATTATTTTTTATAAACAACGCTAAAACGATATGGCGACACATAGCTTTGAGAAAAGGTGTGAGAATACTTGGCTAATCTTGCGTAACGAAGCCTAGCTGAGTCTCATCCACCGTTTTAAAGTGCTTTTAAATTGCTATCAACGTAAAAGTGCAATGGCAACGCCCACCAAAATCATACAAACTAGCAGCGCAATTAGCCAACCTAAGGCAATTGAAATAGTGCCAATAGGCGAATGTAATTTAGCAGCTTTAATTTGTTTAAGATTGGTTAGCCTTAACACTGCGGAAACCGATAAAAGAGAACCAAAAGCCAAAAAAGGTCCAAGTGCAAAGAAAATAAATAAACCAACTACACCTGCTTGTGCCGCTGCCTCATCGAACGTAATTCCATAAAGTACATATAGAGCAGGGAAAGCGCCTAACAGGAACAGTATATTTCCACTATATAGTCTTGATTTATACAATGTGTTTCCTTTGCTATAACTTTTTTTATGAGCTGCTATCGAATTTAGTGCAGTCCATTTCCCTTATGAGTAGAATGAGGTTTGACAAACTTTTTAAGTGCTCTTTTACTCAATATATTTAAAAGTATCAGCACCATCGAAAAACCTTACATTAGCTGACTCAAATAGTTCAGAAGCGGCCATTCTAGTGTTGATTGCTACCTTAGTTATCCCGTCATCTCTTTTTTGTGTATAGTGAGTTGTACAACCACAACGAGTGCAAGAGTGATAAGCGCGAATTTCGCTACCCCACAAATAAACGGTAGCCTCTGATTTTACTTTAATATCAACTTGATCGACTGTGTAATAAGCCCAAAGAGCACCTAATCGGTAACACATTGAACAATTACAGCTGGTAATTGAGTCCAGTAGCATCGTTGCTGTGATAACAATATTTCCGCAATGACAAGTCGCTTTGATCATGTTTCCTCCTTGAACTCGTAACGCCGCCAAAAACGGCCAAGTAATAATTGGCTAAAATGTAAAGCGAAGCGGAACCAACTGTTAGCTGCCCCTTCACTTAATGCACTTGATATGTTTACGATACTCAATCATTTTTGGAATATTTTGAAATAAATGCCGTACCACAAGCAAATACATAAAAGAATAAAACAAAGCCGAGAGCCAAGATAATTAACCCCCAAATGTTACTAGAAAAGGAATAATTATTGATCATTGCAACAGAGATGACTGAAGAAAAGACGTTAACTTCTTTATTTATAACCGACTTTATTAAATAGTTTTGTAGGCCTGAGATAAAATACACACTAATAGGTATTAATATTAGTCCTGCAAAAAGAATGTCTATTTTAGTTAACGAATCCATCGTAATACGACTCCAATCTTGGTAAACATAACGCCTGAATAAGAGGCGTATTAAACTTAGCGAAGAATGAGCGCAAGCCAAGCGTTTTGCGTCCTTTTGAGTAACTTGTTAGTTTGCATTACTTTTCAACCAGTTACTAATATGAATTGTTGTGTCTTTAATTGAAGCTACGTCTTGAAATATTAAATCAGAGTTTTTTCTAACTTGGTTTACAGCGTCCACGTAGATTGCTCTAAAGTAATCTACGTATTTATTTAAGTAATTTGATATTGAATTTATTGAATCTTCACTTGGGTTCTCAGTGTGTCTTCTGATAATACGGGCTAAACACAATTCCATAGGTTGATCTAACAAAACAACATAATCGATTAAAGACGACATAGAGTCACGCTCTTTACCAAATGGCTCCTCAATGAAAATATAACGACTGCTATTTTTTGAAATTAAGTCTTCCAAAGAAGTGACAAATTTTGGTGTTTTAATCAGAGAAACGTTTGCTCCATTTATTAGCCAGTTTTTCATGTTTTGAGGGTATGTACTTTTATCAGTGTAATCATCAAAAAGTAAAAATGGGCAATCAAACTCATTAGCTAGTTGTTTAACAATGGTGGTTTTTCCTGCGCCAGATGCTCCACTGACAGCAACTACTTTTGTGTTATTCATACTATCCTAGTGTGGCAGAATCTGATTGCAAACTAACGCCCCAATAAGCGGCGAAAAATAGTTGCCTAAATTGTAAACGAAGTGAACGCAGCCAACTGTTATACGTCCGACTTGATTGACTTGTTAGGCGCTACTACCATCTGGTACTTCTTCCCAAACAGCCTTTGAATCAAGGAATATATGCTTTTTAACTTTCAGATTTTCGAAGCCTGAGTCTAACAAACTTACCGGGATATAAGTGGAAGATTCATCGTTTTTACCAGGTAAAGGAGAACCACAATTTGTACAAAAGCTAGTTTCCCAATCGTGATTAGGCTTATTCCAAGTTTTTATATAGTCTTTCCCTGAGAGCCAATCAAACTTTTCATTAGGTACTACAGAAACAGCGATTCCTCCGCTACCTGTTGACTTACGACAAATCGAACAGTGGCAAACATAAACGTCCTTAAGTTCCATGTTTATGGAGAATTCAACATAACCACAATTACAAGAACCATTTACTATTTCACTCAATATCTTCTCCATACTCTAAATAGCGCCTAACGCCCGCATAAGGAGCTGATAATAGTTTGCTAAAATTGTGAAGCGTAGCGGAACCGAGCAAACTGTTAACAGTCCCATGCTTAATGCGCTTGTTATGTGTTTATACCACTTGATTATGATCGTACCAAAAACACCATGTTGAATCTTTAAACTTGTGATTTTCACTTTTATCTTGAGTTACTGAAACAACTTTCGATGGCTCAAACGGTAATTTAGTTTGCTCTGCTGCAGCAATTACATAATTTGGATAGAGAAGCATTACTCTTTCGAAAACTTCACCACTTTCAAGCTTAACATTAACTATTGAGACATCCTGTTTAAACTCTTCGAACGGCTCATTTTTGTTGGGCTACTTCAGGTGGTATTTCTAACTTATTTAGTGGATACATAGCTCAATCCTTGAGAAACACATAACGCCTTACTAATGGGCGCATAAATGCTTGGCTAAAATTAGCGACGAAGGAGCGCAAGCCAAGCGTTTTACGTCCTTTTGAGCAACTTGTTAAGTTGCTATTTCACTGTTTGTACGTGAGTAGTACCATTTGTTTTTACCAAGGTAGACTCCACTACACAAAGTGAGTTATCAGCGGTATAAAAAATAAACTTAAGCTTTAACTCACTAATAAAATCCAAACTCATTTCTCTTTTGCTAAGGATAATGGCAAATTTATCTTTAAGCGCGCCTATTGCTAGTTTTAAAGGTTTGTATTCTCTCAGATCTGCGGGATAAGAATCCTTAGCCATTAAATCAATAGTTGCTTCGGTTATACCTACTTCTCTGCACATTTCACCCAAATGAGGATGTAAAAAGCTTAATCCGCTTTGTGCATGGTGCGCGATATCATAAGCGACACCTTTTAGAGGTTTGAGAGATGCCATACTTTCCTTAGCAACTTAACGCCGCAATATGGGGCGTATTAAGCTTGGCTAAAATTAGCGAAGAATGAGCGCCAGCCAAGCTTTAGACGTCCCATGCATAATTGCCTTGTTAGTTGCCAAACCACTCAATAGCTATTTTTTCATGCTTTTGAATAAAGTTATTTTTTAGTGCCATATATACATTAATATTATTATCACTTTTAGCTGCAGCCTCTTTTTTAAGAATTCCATACTCTGAAGCTATTTCAGAATGCTCAATTAGGTATTCTTTAAATGCTCTATGTCGATACAAGTGCAAGTCATTAGTTTGAAATGCATGAACATGGTGACTACGTTGGTTGCCTCCTTTTTGAAAATAGCGTCTACCTTCAATACCATTTTCACCTTTAACAAGGTAGCCAAGGGCTTTCATGTTTTCTGCTGCATTATCTAACTCTTTAAGGTCGGCAACCTCTATTAGAATATCAATAACAGGCTTGGCTGCTAAACCAACAACAGATGTACTGCCAATATGTTCTATTTTGATAGCATTAATACCAATTGCATTAGCTAGCAATACTCTTTCAGTTTCAAAAGCATTCTTCCAATTTGGATCGTAATCAACAACCTCAACAACTCTAATGCTCAAAGTGATCTCCATTGGCAACTAACGCCTCAATAAGGGGCTGATAATGCTTGGCTAAACTTGTGAAGCGGAGCGGAACTGAGCCAAGCTTTAGCAGTCCCGCACTTTATAGGCTTGTTATAGAGCTAATTGCTTTCCTGCTCGAATTCCCAAAATAATAAACCATAAATACCGATTATTACTGTAATTGCCATAAAGGCAATCATAAGCCAAAAAGCAAAAGGATTTGATAGTTCACTTATATAGATGCTTTTATATGTGAATTCTCTTGCAGGAATAACATCTAAAATAAAATCACATCCTGCGTAAACTCCAAGCAAACATATACCATCAATTCTACAATATTTACGCTTTAACTTTGGAAGTTTCATTATTACGCCTGTGTGAAAAATTTAACTGGTGCAGGATAGCTCTATAACGCCACTTTAAGCGGCTAAGTAAAAGCTGGCTAAAATTTGCGAGGCACGAGCACAGCCAGCTTTTATGTGTCCGTTTGAAAGCCTTGTTAGCAACGATTACTCAAAAGTAAACGTAACTTTATCCAGCTTTGCTACTAAGCCATTATTTGATGCTATATAAGTAACTTTGTCTGCTACCGCGACAGCATTGTTAAGGATAATTTCTACGTCACCTTCCATGACCGTTTTGCCATTTTCAAAACGCATAACTGTTGCTTTAGTTTCTGGCTGATTATCATCAGCAAATGAAATGCGGACGTCACCAATATACGTTTGAACTTTAGTATTTTTAGAGACTATTTGTTTCTGGGCTGAAATTTCCATTTCATTTGCAGAAGCAAAACTTGATACAACAACGGTCAATAGTGCTAGTTTTTTACATGACTTCATTTTCATTCCTTTTTGAGTTTAAATAAATACTACTTGATTGAATATAGTTGCTAACGCCCCAATAAGGGGCTGATAAATGCTTGGCTAAACTGTGTAGCGAAGCGGAACTGAGCCAAGCTTTAGCAGTCCCGCACTTAATTGGCTTGTTAGCTGTTGTTACACTGAGCCTCAAACTCTGATTTTTTAAGGGTAGCCAGATTTAAACTTACCATTAAGTTCATGAAAGCTATACCAATACCTGCCAGATACCAAGGTGTAAAAACAGGGTTAGATGCAGCTTGCAATATTACTTCCCAAGATTTTATTAGCAAAGTTTCTAAATTTACTAGAGATACATCAGGGAAGTTACCTCCTGTAGTCATTGCATAAGAAGCAAAGGCTAGGAAAAGGTACGTAAATATTAAATTAAATGTAATCGACGGAATGCTTGATAAAGACAAACCAGGCCAAGACCAGTTGGATTTTAGTTTATTGAAAAACGACACAATTATTAGAGCTAATAGCAGCGTTATTGCTAAATAAACTTGATGAATAGGGTTAGATATTGGCTTGAAACCGAATAAAATCATCATGGCTATGTGATAGACAAACATAAGTTTAAAATCCGAAGACATATTCTTCGGATCAGTATCCTTATTTTGCTCATCTAGTTTTCTCTTTATTGATTCGAACATCCATACTCCGAAAAACAGCTAACGCCCGCATAAGGGGCTGATAATGCTTGGCTATACTTGTGCAGCGAAGCGGAACCGAGCCAAGCGTTAGCAGTCCCACCACTTGATGCGCTTGTTAGGTATACATTACTCACCATACTCAGATAAGTACAGTTTAATACCCAACTTTCCCATTATACTCATAGCCTTAGGTGACAATATTGCGCCACCACCACAAGCATTTTCTCTGGCGCTAAAGCCTATATCAGCAATGTAACTGGAAGGTGGTAGATTTGATGAGTTTTCAAAAAGCCAAGATTCCAGTTCTTGGATTTGAGGTGGTAGATCCCAAACACCTTTTGACAATGTGGTGATAGTTTCCGTTGAACCTTCGGTTTTAATGTAGATTGGCACCTACCTTCCTTGTATACCTAACGCCCTATTAACGGGCTAAAAATTGTGGGCTAAAGTTTTTGCGCAGCAAAATCAGCCCGCGAATTTTAGTCCCTGTTGAATTGCTTGTTAGGTGGCTTAACTAAACAACCTAGACCAAAAACCTTTTTTAGCTGGCTCTGCCAGGTTAGCATGTTCAAGAGCTAACCATTTTGAACCATGTTTTTCAAATTCAATATTGATAGTCACATCTCCACTTTCCCATTGAGCAATATCTATGACCTTACCCAAACCAAAGATCGGATGCTCAAGCGATTTCCCTTTAGACACACTTCCAACCGATGGTAAATAAACTTCCGAGATGGTTTTAGATTGTTTCTTCTTACTCAAAATTGACTTCCATGCCCGATAGACACCTAACGCCCTGTTAATGGGCGGATTACGCTTGGCTAAACTTAGCGAAGAATGAGCGCCAGCCAAGCAGTAAGGCGTCCATATTAAACAGCTTGTTATGTATACATTATGTTGATGTAGTAGCTTTCCATTCATCTAGTGGACAATTAAATTTTTCGTTTGCGATTTCTTTTAAGGTTTCTAAATCGTCCTGCAATGAATCATAGATACAATTGTCATTCTGAAAAACGTACAAGTAGAAGCCTATATCAGGTAAATCTTCTTCGATTCTAAAGCGGTAATTTTTATGAGTAGCTTCTAGCATAATAGATTCCATACACCTGACACTTGCCTGTACACATAACGCCCGAATAATGGGCGGATTTAGCTTGGCTAAACTTAGCGAAGAATGAGCGTCAGCCAAGCGTAAGACGTCCATTATTAATTCGTTTGTTATATGTACTTAACCACAGACATTATTGATTTAAAAGGCTCTAAGGCCTCGCCTTTTAAATCCCCATAAAACATAGCAACATGGTAAGCGTCATAACCATAGTTGTCTTTTAGCTCAACATTTGCACCTTTTGACACAAGTAATTCAACTATTTCAAGGTGACCTGCCGCAGATGCAGCTATGAGCGGTGTAATTCCATTTGCGTCTGATACATTTATATCTACTTTAGATTCAAGGATTTCAGCAACTTGACCTATTTCTCCATTCATCGAATTACGAATCAAATCAATATTTTGATCTAGAGGATTAGGCTTCAAGATTGGAAGTTTAGGCACCTACGCTCCTTGTACATATAACGCCCTGTTAAGGGGCTTTTTAATAGTTAGCCAAAATGTGGAGCGAAGCGGAACCCGGCAAACAGTAAAAAGTCCCGCTTGAACAGCTTGTTATATACACAAGACACATTTAAAAGTTGATAATGAATAGATTTATAATATAAGAAAAAATAAAACTATTTACTATTATTATCAATATCATAGAGATAGTTGGTGATAATCTACTCAGAAGGTTCTCTAAAAGATCGGATGCCTTTACTTTTTCTATGACCATCATAAATCCCCACGAGAGAAATTTGATTATATTGAAAAAAACTGTTGCCTTAGGGGAGAAAGAGTAAGAGCCAAATTTTAAAACACCATAAGCTACCAATAGTAAATAACACACAGCAGAAAACACACAATAGCAGATAAATATCGATAAAAACTGGTATGAGAACACATTAATAAGAAATGTTACTTCCAATTTAATAACTCCAAACTCAAATGTGTATATAACGCCCGCATAAGGGGCTGATAATTGTTTGCTAAAATGTGAAGCGTAGCGGAACCGAGCAAACTGTTAACAGTCCCATGCTTAATGCGCTTGTTAGGTTTTTACAATGCCCAAGTTACGACTAACAGAACCACAAAAAAATAAAGTATATAGGGCAATGGTTTACCAATGCCTTTTACGAAAATGCTCTTTCGATTGTAAATAGAGAAAAACAGTATTACTAGAAATATTAAACCTAGCAAATAAACATAATAATTATTGGCGTTTTTCAGTACCTTGGCATTGAACAATGAAAACCGTTTAACGTTATCGTTTGCAATGATAGTGATGGTTGTTGACCCCTTGGGTAGGTCGTAAACACCATAATTTAGATTTGAATGATACTTACGCCCAGCGCCTGTACTTGCTGCTTTTGGCAATATGCTTTCGTGCTTTATCACCTCATCGTTGGTTATAATAGTTATAGATATAGGGACTTTTGTTGTAACTGTTTTACTACTACCGCCAGTGTGAACAACTAATCGAAAATTAGTGAATGAGTTGTCATTCAGATTACAACTTTCTTGCTTTTCGTTTAATAGATTAAGCTCACACAATGGTTCGCCATCCAATAATTCAGAGTTAAATGCCGATATGAAGGCGATAAAAAACACCATAGACATAGCAAATAAAAACTCTGGAAATGTGGGGAGTCTCATTGAAAACCTAACGCCCTAATAATGGGCTAAAAATAGTTTGCTAAAATGTTGAGGGACGAAAACAGCAAACTGTTTTTAGTCCTTATTTATTAGCTTGTTATAGTGCATTAAATGCATCTGCAATAAAGTACATCAAAAATAATCCAAAAAGTATGCTTACGACAAAAAAGAGCACAAACAATTTTGAACATAGTTTATCGAGATAATCATCATTTAGGTTTACCCACTCACGTTTCAGCAGAAATTTAATAAATCTAGAGTTGTTATCTGGCGTACTATTGAAAAATAATGATGGTTTGCCCATACCTGAGTAAATTTCGGTGTGATTTTTTTCTAAATAATTAAACAAACTCGATGACAAAGTAAGCCAATATAATATTAGTGGAATTAATAAAATAGGAATTATGAACAATACGGCCTCCTTGCACTATAACAGTTTATTAGAAGGCAAATTGCGCGCTTTCCACAATTTATCTTCCTTGATTAATTTAAAGCTCGTTAATTTAACGTATTCAGCTTTTCGTTGCTAGTCAATAGCTTAAATATAGCGCTTAATAGTCCAGATGAGTGAAAGCGCGCAATTTACGCGCTTTGATCGCAGAAAGAAGGATTTATGCTAAGCTGTATACATATACAGTTGCTGTGTTTTTTCAGGGAGGAAATATGAAATCACCTTATCTACGTTTTATCGCAGAACAAATGCGAACACGTTGTTATGCTAAAAGAACTATTGAATCATATACGTATTGGATTAAAGCGTTTATCAACTTTAATCACAAAAGGCATCCAAACCAGTGTCATAACGTTGAAGTAGAGCAATTCTTAAGCTTTCTTAGTAATAAAATGAATGTGGCGCCAAGAACGCAAGCTGTTGCACTTAACGCTTTAGTTTATTTATATAAATTCATAATCGAGAAACCACTAACGTTATCACTAGACTTTAATCGCACTAAAGGGCAGCAAAAGCTGCCTGTTGTGCTAACTCAACAGGAAGTTGTAACATTATTTAAGCATATAAAATCTGAATATCAGCTTCCCTGTAAATTGATGTATGGCAGTGGACTGCGCTTAATGGAAGTTGTTCGTTTAAGGGTTCAAGACATTGATTTTGATTACCACTCTATTTGTGTATGGCAAGGTAAAGGTGGTAAAAATCGGCGAGTAACTCTAGCAAAGGAGCTTGTAGGCGATTTAAAGATGCAAATAGAGTTTGCTAAAAGTTATTTTGCTAAAGACATAGGGGCAGAAGAGTATGCGGGTGTCCATTTGCCTTATGGGTACTCGCGTAAGAATCCGTCGGCAAGGTTTGAGTTTGGATGGCACTACCTGTTTCCATCAACACGACTCAGTGCTGACCCCGAATCTGGCGAAATTAGGCGGCATCATATCGATCATACAGTGTTAAGAAAAACGATTAGAGCGGCTAGGTTAAGTTCTGGAATAGATAAGCAAATCACGTGTCATACGTTGCGGCATTCTTTTGCAACTCACTTATTACAACGAGGTACTGATATACGTACAATTCAAGAGCAATTAGGGCATAGCGATATTCGTACCACGCAAATTTATACACATGTAATAGAACAGGGTGCTAATGGTGTCCGTAGTCCATTATCTGACTTATCAGCATAAAAATAAAAACGCCCTAAATTGCATCAGCAAAATAGGGCGCTTGGATTGTTTCTGATTAGGTAATTTTACTATCGAAATTACTAGTCTTGAGACGCTAAGTATTCGTCGTAAGTACCTGTGAAATCAATGTAACCGTTGTCTTTGATTTCAATAATACGTGTTGCTAGGCTCGAGACAAACTCACGGTCGTGTGAAACGAACACCAATGAACCTTCAAACTGTTCTAATGCCATGTTTAGCGATTCGATTGATTCCATATCTAAGTGGTTTGTGGGTTCGTCCATTACAAGAATGTTTGGCTTTTGCATCATAAGTTTACCAAACAACATACGTCCTTGTTCACCACCGGAAAGCACTTTTACTGACTTTTTAATATCGTCAGCAGAGAATAACATTCTACCTAGGAAGCCACGAATTACTTGCTCGTCGTCGCCTTCACTGCGCCATTGGCTCATCCAGTCGAATAAGTTCATGTCTTCTTCGAACTCGTGTGCATGGTCTTGTGCGTAGTAACCAATGTTATGGTTTTCAGACCACTTAACTTCACCTGAATCGGGTGTTAACTCGCTCATTAACGTGCGTAGGAAGGTTGTTTTACCAACGCCGTTCTCACCGATAACCGCAATACGCTCGCCAACTTCTGCCATTAAATTAATGTTTTGCAGAACCTGCTTTGGAGTGCCGTTGTCGTCGAAGCTCTTATTTAAGCCTTCAATTTCAAGCACGTTACGGAATAGCTTTTTCTCTTGTTCAAAGCGAATAAACGGGTTAACACGGCTTGAAGCTTTCACTTCATCAAGTTGAATTTTATCAATTTGTTTAGCACGTGATGTTGCCTGCTTTGCTTTAGAAGCGTTTGCTGAGAAGCGAGCTACGAACGACTTAAGTTCAGCAATTTGCGCTTGTTTTTTGGCATTGTCAGCTAATAAACGTGCACGTGCTTGCGTAGCAGCTAACATGTATTCGTCGTAGTTACCCGGATAAACGCGCAACTCACCGTAGTCTAAGTCAGCCATGTGAGTACAAACACTGTTTAGGAAGTGACGGTCATGCGAAATGATGATCATGGTTGAATCACGTTCGTTTAACGTATCTTCTAACCACTTGATAGTGTGAATATCCAAGTTGTTGGTAGGCTCATCCAGAAGCAAGATATCAGGATCAGAAAACAGTGCTTGGGCAAGTAATACACGAAGCTTCCAACCTGGCGCTACTTCACTCATTTTACCGTAGTGTTGTTCAACAGGAATACCAACACCAATCAGCAATTCACCGGCGCGACTTTCTGCGCTGTAACCGTCCATTTCTGCGTATTGCGATTCAAGATCGCCAACACGCATGCCATCTTCTTCGCTCATTTCAGGTAGGGCATAAATACGGTCACGTTCTTCTTTAACTTCCCATAATTCGGTATGACCCATAATGACGGTATCTACAACCGAGTAATCTTCAAATGCGAACTGGTCTTGGCGTAATTTACCAATACGATCGTTTTGATCTAGATTGATGTTGCCCGCTGTTGGTTCTAAGTCGCTACCTAGAATTTTCATTAAGGTAGATTTACCACAACCGTTTGCGCCGATTAAGCCGTAGCGGTTGCCGTTACCAAATTTTTGAGAAATGTTTTCAAACAGCGGCTTGGCGCCAAACTGCTGAGTAATGTTGTTTGCTATAAGCATGCAATTAAAAGAGCTAGAAAAATTTGGCCGAGATTATACAGCAAGCGATAATTCAGCTCCATCGAAGATTAAGGTTATTATTTATTACTAGGGGGCTAGTTTTATATGTCTTACACCATGAGCCTGTCGAATGGGTGTGCTTCGACAAGCTCAGCATGATTGTTTCGTACGCCCTGAGCCTGTCGAATGGGTGTGCTCCGACAAGCTCAGCATGATTGTTTTATACGCCCTGAGCCAGTCGAATGGGTGTGCTTCGACAAGCTCAGCATGATTGTTTCGTACGCCCTGAGCCAGTCGAATGGGTGTGCTTCGACAAGCTCAGCATGATTGTTTTATTTAGCTCTGCTCAGCATGATAGTTTTATTTAACTCTGCCTAGTTATTTGTTTCGTTTAGGTTTTCTATTGCTTGGCTTTCCGTCGTTAAACTGATTGTCGCTAAAGCGTGTTAAACCTTGTTTACCGTTACGGGCTTTTTTAGCGTTGTTGTTTGAGCGCTTAATGCCTTCACCTTTTTTAAAGCCTTGTGCGTTGTTTTTACCTTTACCACCTTTTTTATGGTGTTGGTAGCTACCCTCGTTACGACCTTCTGCTGGTACTAAACAACCAGGTTTGTTACCAATAAGCTTTCTGGCTAAGCCCATTTTTGTTAAGGCTTCACGGATAATTGGCCAGTTGTTTGGATCGTGGTAACGTAAAATCGCCTTGTGCAGTCTTCGTTGACGGCCACCTTTAGGTACAGGAACGCTGTCGCTATTTCTGCGTACGTTGCGAAGCGAGTCGATTTCTGTGTGATATAAAGTCGTTGCGTTAGCCAACGGAGACGGATAAAAGTTCTGTACTTGGTCTAGTTTAAAGTCATTTTCTTTAAGCCACAGCGCGAGGTTAATCATATCCATATCAGTAGTGCCTGGGTGCGCTGATATAAAGTAGGGGATAAGGTACTGCTTTTTACCTGCTGCTTTAGAGTACTTATCGAAAAGCTCTTTAAAACGGTAATAGCTTCCCATGCCCGGTTTCATCATTTTATTAAGCGGGCCGTCTTCAGTATGCTCTGGCGCTATTTTTAAATAACCACCTACGTGGTGTTCCGCCAGTTCTTTTACGTAAGCTGGGTCTTCAACCGCTAGGTCGTATCTAACACCTGATGCAATAAGTACCTTCTTAATGCCTTTTACATTTCGGGCTTTACGATACAAATTAATCGTTGGTGTGTGGTCGGTATCGAGGTGACCACAAATAGTAGGCCACACACAGCTTGGCTTACGACACGTTGCTTCTGCCTTCGGGCTTTTACAACGCAACTTATACATATTGGCTGTTGGCCCACCTAAATCAGAAATTACGCCAGTAAAGCCTGGTACCTTTTCTTTTATGTCTTCAATTTCTTGTAAAATTGACTCTTCAGAGCGGCTTTGAATAATACGCCCTTCATGTTCGGTGATAGAACAGAAGGTACAGCCACCAAAACAACCTCGCATAATGTTTATGGAGGTTTTAATCATGTCGTATGCAGGAATTTTTGCATCACCGTACACAGGGTGCGGCACACGTTGATACGGTAAACCAAACACGCCATCCATTTCTGCTTCTGACAGTGGATAAGCGGGTGGGTTTAACCAAATAATACGATCGCCATGGCGCTGAACTAGCGGCTTAGCGCTACCTGGGTTTACTTCTTGGTGGAAAATGCGTGATGCGTGAGCATACAGCACTTTGTTGTCTTTAACTTGTTCGAAAGTCGGTAAGTTAATGTAAGTGGTTTCCCAAGGCTTACTTTTCTTTTCCCATGTTTTGTTTCGGTAGCTAGAAATTTCAATTGGCTGTGCTGCTTTGGTGATGTCTTTTTCAGGTGTAACTTCTTGAACGCCGCTAGCGTCTGCTTCTGCAGAATCACAGGCTTCGCTTGCTGTTGTATCTATGTACGGGCTTGGAATAGGATCAATTTTGCCCGGTTTGTCTATCGAGCGTGAATCTATGCCTTTCCAGCCCGGTAAGGCTTGCTTAGCTAGAAACGCTGTACCGCGCACATCGGTAATCGTTTCAATCGCTTCTCCACGTGCAATGCGGTGGCTCACTTCTACAAGTGGTCGTTCAGCGTTACCGTAAATTAAAATGTCAGCTTTGGCATCAAATAGCACAGAGCGACGCACTTTCTCAGACCAGTAATCGTAATGTGCAATACGGCGCAAGCTAGCTTCAATACCACCAATTACAACAGGAATACCTTTATAAGCTTCCTTACAGCGTTGGCTGTATACCGCAACTGCACGATCTGGTCGTTTACCACCTTCGTTATGTGGCGTATAGGCATCGTCATGGCGTAAGCGCTTTTCCGCGGTGTAGCGGTTGATCATAGAGTCCATGTTGCCAGCAGTTACACCAAAATAGAGGTTTGGTTTGCCCAGCTCCATAAAGGCGTCTTTAGAATGCCAGTCTGGTTGCGCGATAATGCCCACACGGAACCCCTGCGATTCTAACATTCGACCAATAACTGCCATGCCAAAGCTAGGGTGGTCTACATAAGCGTCACCAGTTACCAGAATAATGTCGCAACTATCCCAGCCTAATTCATCCATTTCTTTTCGAGACATAGGCAGAAACGGCGCTGTGCCATAGCATTCAGCCCAGTACTTTGGGTAGTCGAAAAGTGTTGTCTTCGGCTGTGGGATCATTAATTAAAACCTTTGTGCTTAGCGTTACATTGCAGTAACCGGTGTTTTGGGCGCGCGATTATAACAAAGTTTCAGTTGAGTGTAGATAAATATCAAAAACTTGCGGCGTGATTAACGCAATAAATTCTGATGCACAGCGTTTATTTCTTTGAGGAAGTGGCGGTTTTATTTAACAATTTTAAACGAAACGCAGTTTTGCGCATGTGATATGTAAAGATTATGTAATTATCTAATTGCCACAAAGAAAACAAATAAGGTATCTTATCGGTTATATCTTTAATAAAACCGATTATAAGAAAAGAAGCCACTCTATGTTTAGCACGTATATTGCCCGTCAGGCGATTATGGACAGGAAATCCAAAACGATTGGCTACGAGTTGCTGTTCAGGGATAGCACTGATAATTCCTTTCCAGAAATTGACAAAGACATCGCGAGTTCAAAGCTCATTATCCAAAATCATCTGTTAGGTGACATCGAAGCGATAAGCCTTGGTAAAAAAGCGTTCATCAATTTTACTGAGCAATGCCTTAACAACAAATTTCCGTTGTTGTTCGACCCTAAGTCGATTGTTATTGAGTTAGTTGGTTTTGATACCAACACCGAGCGTTTAGTTAAGATGGTGAAGTACTATCATCAACGCGGTTATCAACTCGCACTTACAGAGTATGACACAGACCCGCAGTGGGATGTGCTATTCCCGTATTTGAAATACATCAAAGTTGATATCGAAAAAATAAACCCTAAACGTTTATTTGTCGTTACAGAACGAATGAAGCCTTACGACATTAAGCTGGTGGCTGAAAAAGTAGAGACTAACCTACAGTTATTGTCGCTGGTAGAAGTTGGATTCAACTATTATCAAGGTTATTTCTATCACGAACCAGAAATTATCGAAGGGCAGACATTAGCGCCAATGAAAACCCAAATGCTGCGCTTGATGAATGAAACTTTTAAGTCTCCGCTTGATTTTAATGCAATAGCGGAGGTTATTAGCCACGATGTTCAATTGAGCGTTGGTCTATTAAAAATGGTCAATAACGTGGCGACAGGCACACGTGTTGAAATAACCTCACTTAAACAAGCAGCGGCTTATTTAGGTGAAGAAAAACTTCGCCAATTTGTGTCGATTCTCGCATTGTCTAAATTAACGTCCGATAAAACTGAAGAAGCAGCGAAACAGGCATTAATAACGGCTAAATTAATGGATTCTATTGCCACCAAAGGTAGTTTTAGAGAAGTGCAAGAGTTTGCTTTCATCACTGGGCTTTTAAGTTCTATTGAAGTGTTGCTGGGGCAGCCGATGGAAGAAGTTATGAAGCATATGCCGCTCGCTAAGCCAATTGAATTGGCGTTACTGGGTAAAGAAGGTTTATTGGGAGAATTACTCGGTATCGCAACTAACTATATTTTAGGTAATTGCGACCGCATCAATGACGTAATGGCAAATTATGATATTGAGCCTGACTTTATCCAACGAGAATTTGTTGAAGCAAGTAAGTGGTGTAAGGCATTTTCTAACTAGTTTCGTTGTCAAAAATTAGTAAACTAATCTCTTAAAAAAGGCTGTTATTGTTAACAGCCTTTTTTTATATGTAACGCAAATGTTAACCATTGATAAATATTCAAAAAATTAGCCTAAATGTCTTAATTTAGTCATGACTTTTCGTTATTTTGCTCGTATGCTGTTTGTTCACTGTATTTATTTTTAACAAAGTTTTGCAAGCTCTCTATAGTTTATTTGTTATTTTCTTCTGTTTGTTATTGGGGTACGTTGTACACTTTTTTGTTGTACTGATTCCGCCAAGCTTATACGGCATGTTGATTTTAGCAGCAGGGCTTCACTTCAATATATTCAACGCTGAAAAAATGGAAACCTCGATTACGTGGATTATACGTAATATGGGGGTTTGTTTTGTGCCTGCCGGCGTTGGCATTATGAATTACTTCGACTTAATTAAAGCCAGCGGCGTACAGGTGCTAATTTTTACCATAGCAACAACCATTGTTCTTATGGTTCTCGTCGGTTGGAGTTATCAGAAGCTCTTTAAGGAGCTTCAAGGTGAATGAATTTGATTTTAGCCAAATTGATATTGCCGCTGAAATCATAACATTCTTAATCTACTGCCTAGGCACTTTATTAATCTATCAAGGGTTTGCAACCTTACAACGTATTAGCAAACAAATTTGGCTGAATCCCATGTTGCTAACTATGTTCGTTGTGATTCCTTTATTGCTGGCCAACAACATAGCTTTTGAGCACTACTACCAGTACAGCAAAATCTATAGCTTTCTACTTGAACCCGCAATCGTAGCGCTCGGATTTCCTCTATATCAACAAATTCAAACGATTAGGGCGCAATTTAACAAGGTCATGCTGGTTTTGGTGACATCCATTTCTGTGATGCTAGCTGTTAACGTAGTGATGGCGGTTTATATCTTTAATCAGACAGATATTGCTGTGTCTTTAGCACTTAAGTCTATTACTACACCGATAGCGTTGGCGCTTACCGAACAAATGCGAGGTATCGCGGCAATTACTGCAGTTGCCATTATTATCGCCGGCCTTGTAGGAGCGATTTGGGGCATTAAAATTCTCAATTTTTTAGGCATTCAGTCTAAGCGAGCGCAAGGGCTAGCCATAGGATGTGCGTCTCATGCATTGGGCACGTCGAATATTTCACAGATTAGTTACCAGCATGGCGCCTTTTCATCGCTTGCTTTAATCCTATCTGCAATTATTACCGCGATATTTAGCCCAATCATTATCCCAATGATGTTGTCTTTGATGGCGTAACGTTGCCTAGATCTTTTGCGTTAACTATGACGCTCTTGTTTTAAGGTTCACTAGTTGGCCAAAGACAAAAAATAGCGTTCCAGCAATTGCGCCCCATAAATGCGCATCAACGGCGACGGTAGCATTGATCATCGCAGAAACTTCTGCACTTGCCCCGTACAATTGTTCATAAATGATCTTCGCCCAAAGACCTAAAAAAAGAAGGTAACCCGTTTTTTCTTTGTGCTTTATATCTTGAAGTGCACCCCAAGCAAAGAATGCATGCAGCACGCCAGAAAGCCCTACGTAGCGCATAAGATCAGATGTGAACATTAGACAAATACTGATAAATATTGCACTGAAAACAAAAAGACTAAATACATTGGCTAGGCGGTAAAACTTGTGGTGCAGGCTAGCGAGAAGAATTAACCCCGCGGTATTTAAAATAAAGTGTACGGTATTGGTATGGAAAAAATGCCCAGTTATCACTCGCCACCATTCGCCGTTAAGAATTTCTGTTCGGTTGTAGTCGAAAGTTGCTGCTGTGTAATCAAATATCAATGCAGTAAGTGCAAGGAGAAAGATAATGAGAATAGGAGCAAACTGTTGGAGGATTTTATTGGCCATTGGTTTTTTTATTCTTGTTTAGCAGATAAGATCTGCACCTAGTTTACTGAGTAGAAGAAATTATGGCTAGAGCCTATTGTCCACAATGTAGTCGTCCGTTAAGTCATTGTGTTTGTCGTTTTATGGTAAAAACGGACAATCAAGTTGAAGTTATCCTACTTCAACATCCAAAAGAAGTGGACCATCCCAAAGGCACTGCAAACTTATTGTTAGGGTCGTTAACGAATGTTACGCGCTTTGTTGGTGAATGTTTTGATGAACACGACGCATTCCAGCAATATATGGAGAAGATTCAGTCGAATGCTGATTTAAGCCCTTGTCTATTGTACCCAAGTGAAGGAGCATTGGAACTACGTTCTTCGGTGTTCAAAGGTGATAAGCAAGTGCTGGCAGAACAGACTAAGCTGGGCCCACTTATTGTAATCGACAGTACTTGGAAGAAGTCTTACAAAATCTTTCAGCTTTCCAAATGTTTACAGGCACTAACGCAAGTTAGTTTACCCAATGACCTTGAAGGTCAATATGAGATTAGGACCACAAAAAAGCAAAACGCGCTTTCTACGCTAGAAGCGGTTAGTTATGCACTTCAATTTCTAGAGCAAGATCAAGAAAAGTACGACGCGCTGGTAAAAAGCTTTGTGAAATTTAATCAATATCAGTTATCGTTTAGAGAAAATCATCAATAATAAAAATCTTTATGACGTATTTTAAAGTTTGCAGCCTTGTAGGTGCTTTAGCATTGGCTGGCATGTCTGGCATATATAGCCAAAACGTTCATGCTTTTACTTCCGACAATTCAACTGGTGCTATCCAAAAAGTAGAAGCGACAAAAGCCAAGAGAGTTAGAGAAACCCGTGAGCCAGAAGCGGCTACCGGGCGCACAGTACAACAAGATGTTGAAGGTAATGAATATATGGTGGCTTCGGCTAATCCATACGCGACTCAAGCCGGATTCAATGTGTTAGAAAAAGGCGGTAGTGCAGTTGATGCAGCGATTGCCGTTCAACTCGTTTTAACGTTAGTAGAACCGCAATCTTCAGGTATTGGTGGCGGTGCGTTCATGCTTTACTGGGACGAAGAAGCTAAAAAGTTAGTGACTGTCGATGGTCGCGAGACAGCTCCAGCAAAAGCAAGTGCTGATATGTTTTTAAACGCAGAAGGCAAACCAATCCGTTGGATCGAGGCGGTAGTCGGTGGACGTTCTGTTGGCGTACCTGGTATTTTTAATGCGTTTAAGCAAGCGCACGACAAGTACGGTAAATTGCCTTGGAAAGCACTTTTTGATGATGCTATTACGTTAGCAGAGCAAGGCTTTACCGTGTCGCCTCGTTTAGAAAAGTTAGTTGCTATGCAGTTTAATCCAGGTATTAGCAAACTACCGACTATTGCTAACTACTTCTTCCCAAATGGTTCACCGATTAAAGCAGGTGATAAGCTAGTTAATAAGCCGTTGGCGAATGTGTATAAACGCGTTGCTAGCGAGGGCATTGACGCTTTCTACCAAGGGCAAATAGCTGAAGATATTGTATCAGCGGTTAACAGCTCTGCGATTGCGCCCGGTGTGTTGTCGTTAGAAGATATGAGAGGGTATAGCGCGAAATGGCGTGAACCTGTTTGTGGCGATTACCGTCAATACACTGTATGTGGTATGGCCCCACCAAGTTCTGGGGGTATTGCGGTGCTACAAATTTTAGGGCAGCTAGAACCATTCGCGGTTGATAAAATGTCAGCCAATAGTGCTGAGGCTGTTCATTTATTTACGCAAAGCTCGCGCTTAGCTTTTGCCGATCGAGATAAGTATGTAGCCGACAGTGATTTTGTTGAAGTGCCTACACAAGCGTTAATCGCTAAAGATTATATGGCAAGCCGTTCAGCGCTGATCAATACCAACCAAGATATGGGGAACGCGAAAGCGGGTATCCCATCAAAGGATGCTGTAGCGTATGCAGACAATGATGGTTTTGAATTGCCATCAACTAGCCACATATCCATCGTTGATGGTGAAGGTAATGCTGTATCTATGACAAGCAGTATCGAGATGGCATTTGGCTCTGCTGTAATGGTGCATGGTTTTATCCTCAATAACCAATTAACTGACTTTGCATTATCACCAACGCGTGATGGCAAGCCGGTAGCCAACCGAGTTGAAGCATTTAAGCGTCCTCGTAGCTCTATGGCGCCAATGATGGCATTTAACGAAGATGGCAGTCTTAAACTTGTTGTTGGTTCGCCAGGTGGTAGTCGTATCATTAACTACGTGGCACAAACAATGGTTGGTGTACTTGATTGGAATTTGTCACCACAAGAAGCGATTAATCTGCCGCGTGTTACCAATCGCAATAAAGTAACTACGTTAGAAAAAGGCACTGTGCTTGAAGCATTAAAACCAGCGCTAGAAGCTAAAGGCCATAAAGTTATGATTCGAGATTTGAATAGTGGTGTGCAAGCAATTGAAGTTCGCGGCAATAGGCTTATTGGCGGCGCAGATCCTCGTAGAGAAGGTAAGGTACTAGCCAAGTAAATTGACTGGCTAATCTAAAGCGTAAGCGCAAACTCATGAGACAAAGAAAAAGCGGCCTAAGCCGCTTTTTCTTTGTCTGGTATTTAGTGTGTTGTGTGCAGCACTTTGCTTTCGGCGCTTAGAAAGGATCTTTTAGAATCTTGTTAATCATCCAACGACCATCAACTTGCACAAGGCTTAAACGTTTAACATCTTTGATGCGGTCGCCTTGATAAGTGCCATCAAAATAAAGAATAACGTCAGCTTTTTCTTTAAATTGCTCACGTACTTTCACACCACTATCATCTGGTTTAATTTCAACTTGATCGTATTGCATATTGAAAAGGTGACGACCAACAGCGGTGGGCGACTTGTAGTGCAACAGGATGCGAGATAATTTTGGTGAACATACTGAAGCGGCTTTCTTAACGTCTTTTTGGTTGTAGAGTGCATCGAAAAATGCAACGGCGACTAATTCAGGGTTAGGGATATCGGCAATTTCGTCTTCACCTGTGCAGCCTGTTAAAAAGAGGGTGAGTGCGGCAAACATTCCTGTTAAGTATTTCATACGATTCATTGTATTAGCAGATCTTTTGTCTATCAGATTGTATTACCTCATTGTAAGCATATTTGAAGCAATAAAAAAGGCGCCATAAGCGCCTTTTAAAAATTGATTTGTGCAAATGCTTACTGCACTAACTCTTTGTCAGAGAAGCTCTCGCTGAATAATGGGCTAGATAAGTAGCGCTCAGCTGAACTTGGAAGAATAACTACAACGTTTTTGTCTGCGTTCTCAGGCTTTTCAGCGAAGCGTTTTGCTGCTACAACTGCTGCACCTGAAGAAATACCCGCTAAGATACCTTCTTCTTTCATTAGGCGGTGTGCCATTTCCATTGCTTCTTCGTTTGACACTTGAGCAACTTCATCAACAAGTTCAAGATCTAAGTTACCTGGAATGAAACCAGCACCGATACCTTGAATCTTGTGAGGGCCAGGTGTTAATTCTTGACCTGCTTTCGCCTGCGTAATTACTGGCGAGTCAACTGGCTCAACAGCGATAGACGTAATGTCTTTGCCTTCTTTAAGCTTAATGTAACGGCTTACACCTGTGATAGTACCACCAGTACCAACACCCGCAACGAATGCATCGATATTGCCTTCCATGTCTGCCCAAATTTCTGGACCTGTTGTCTCTTCGTGGATTTTAGGGTTTGCTGGGTTATCAAACTGTCCTAAAAGCACGTACTTTTCTGGTGCTGAATCACGAATTTCTTGTGCTTTCTCAATCGCACCTTTCATACCTTTTGCGCCTTCAGTAAGCTCAAGCTTTGCACCAAGTGCAGCTAAAAGTTTACGACGCTCTAAACTCATGGTGTTAGGCATGGTTAGCGTGATTGCGTAACCGCGTGCTGCAGCTACGAACGCTAATGCAATACCTGTGTTGCCACTTGTTGGCTCAATGATTTCTTTACCTTCGCCTAGAAGACCTTTTTCTTCGGCATCCCAGACCATGTTTGCACCAATACGACATTTAACGCTAAAGCTAGGGTTTCTTGCTTCAATTTTTGCGTAAACATTACCGCCAGTTACGCGGTTAAGTTTGACCAGTGGCGTGCGGCCAATACTGGTAGAATTATCTGTAAATACGTTTGTCATCATCGGATCCTGTTGAATTTTACGCTTAACAATATGGAATTGTTGATATAACGTATTAAGATTAGCGCTTTATGCTCAAAACAGAAGTGAATTTTCGTTATATCTTATATGCAAAAATGGAATAACGAACCGCTCTAATAATTAAAACAGTAAATAATTCGGAATTAACATGGCTCAGTTTAAAGGCACCTCAGAATATATCGCATCAAAAGAACTTCAATTAGCTGTTAACGCTGCTATTGCATTAGAACGCCCATTACTTATTAAAGGCGAGCCTGGTACGGGCAAGACTATGCTAGCAGAACAGCTTGCCGCGAGTTTAGATACAGAGCTTATTCCGTGGCACATTAAGTCGACAACAAAAGCGCAACAAGGGCTTTACGAATACGATGCGGTATCTCGCCTACGTGATAGTCAATTAGGTGATGAAAAAGTTAAAGACATCAGCAATTACATTGTTAAAGGCAAACTTTGGCAAGCATTTGATAACGGAAAACGCCCAATTTTGCTAATCGATGAAATTGACAAAGCAGACATTGAGTTTCCTAACGACTTACTACTTGAACTCGATAAAATGGAATTCTTTGTGTATGAAACACAAGAGCGCATAGTCGCTAATCAGCGCCCAATTGTGATTATTACTTCGAACAATGAAAAAGAATTGCCAGATGCGTTCTTACGTCGTTGTTTCTTCCACTATATTAATTTCCCTGATGCAGAAGAAATGCAAGCAATTGTTGATGTTCACTTCCCAGACATTAAGAAAAGACTATTAGACCAAGCATTAGCAACGTTCTTCGATTTACGTGAAATCCCAGGACTTAAGAAGAAACCTTCAACGTCTGAGCTTATCGACTGGTTAAAGCTCTTGTTAGCTGAAGATATTTCGCCTGAAGTGTTACGTGACGCACAGCAATCAAAAGCGATCCCGCCATTGCACGGTGCGCTGCTTAAAAATGAGCAAGATGTGCATTTATTTGAAAAGCTTGCCTTTATGAATCGTTCAGGTCGTTAATCATGCTCATAGGCTTTTTTAATAAAGTTAGAGAATATCGAGTTCCATGCACAATTAGGGAGCTGCTCGATCTTATTCGAGCGCTCGAACAAAACGTTGTCTACGCTAATATTGATGACTTTTACACATTAAGTCGTGCCATATTAGTCAAAGATGAAAGTTACTTCGATAGATTCGATAGGGCATTTGCTGACTACTTCAAGGGTGTTGAATCGCTGGATATTGATTTATCGGGGATTCCTGATGAATGGCTTCGCAAACAGCTAGAGAAAACACTTACTGACGAAGAAAAAGAAGCAATTGAAGCCATGGGTGGCTTTGAAAAGCTCATGGAAACACTCGCAGAACGTTTAGCGGAACAAGAGAAGCGACATCAAGGGGGCAACAAGTGGATTGGTACTGGCGGTACTTCACCATTTGGTGCATACGGCTACAACCCTGAAGGGGTTCGTATTGGTCAGAAAGAGTCTCGTCATCGCAAAGCGGTAAAAGTATGGGATAAACGTCAGTATAGAAATCTTGATAGCGAAGTAGAAATTGGAACCCGTAATATCAAAGTGGCATTGCGTAAATTGCGCCAGTTTGCTCGCAGTGGTGCAACAGACGAATTAGCTTTAGACGATACGATCTCCGCTACTGCAAAAAATGCTGGATATCTCGATATTAAAATGCAGCCAGAGCGCCATAACGCCGTTAAAGTGCTCATGTTTTTCGATGTTGGCGGCTCGATGGACGATCATATTCGCGTTTGTGAACAGTTATTTTCTGCTGTGCATACCGAGTTTAAACATTTAGAATTTTTCTACTTCCACAATTGTTTGTATGAGCAAGTCTGGAAGGACAATAGCCGTCGTTATAATGAAGGCATGGATGTCATGGATGTGCTGCATAAGTTCAGTCGTGATTACAAAGTAATATTCGTTGGCGACGCTACCATGGGTCCATATGAGATTACGTATCCGGGTGGTAGCGTTGAACATTGGAATCAAGAGCCGGGTAGTGTTTGGCTTGAACGCGTTACCGATCATTTTGATAAGGTCGTTTGGCTCAATCCACAACCGGAGCAGGCATGGCGTTATTATCCGTCGATTCAAATTATCCATCAGTTGATGGAGAAAAAGATGTACCCACTCACGTTAAACGGTCTAACCGACGGCATTAAAGCTTTGCTATAGTGCAAAGTAAAACCAAAAGAGAACAAGGACGTATTATGACGACACAGTTAAGTCCTACAAAAAATAATGACAAGAATGAAATGGTTGAAGTGAATGAAGAGCCAAAAATTCCTGCATCAACTAATGATGTCAATACAGATACACACACGTTAACCGACAAAGAAACGCGTGAAATTCTCACGCCATTTGCATTCGCCATTGATAAAACACTATACGGCACGCCGTTGGCACAGCCTAGCAAGCGAGGCATTGCGATATTAATCGACTTACTTCTTATTAGCATGTTAAGCAGTGCGCCCGGTGAGTTGTTAGCCATTGTGCTGTCGGTCACCGCATACAAGCTCGGAAGCGATAAGCGTGCACAAGAGTTAGGTAAAACAAAAGGCAGGAGAAGGAGGAAGGCGCTACGCCTTACAGGCGCTTTCTGTTTATTTATTGCCTTAACCTCAACGTTACCTGCTATGTTTTCGTGGGTTGAAGATAAAACCAATAGTTCAACAACGAGTCAGACAGACCGAGATGGAGATTATAATCCGAGTGGCGCAGGAGAGATTGCTGCGTTTACGGTAGCGATTGGCCATGCCATAAAAGAAATATCATCTCAAAAATGTTCAGACTTAACTTGTTGGCAGGACGGTATAAAACCATCATTGACACTAATCAACGAAACTTCGATGTCCGATCAGCAAAAACGTGTCTTCATAGAAGAAATCGTAAATAAAACAAACTTATCGGCTGAAGATATGGCTGCGCTTAGTGCCTACAGTTATGATGTTTTGAAGATAAACGATAGTAAAGAAGTCGCCAATGACAGTGATATAGCTAGCACAGTGCCTACTGCCGCAGAAATTGATAAGAAAGTTCAAGAGCAAATTGCTAAGGCACAAGGAAATAGTCAGCCAGAAGAAGTAACACGAGAGGAAGACAGCAAGCCTGCTTATTCGCTCTTACAACTTCTGCAAGGCATATTTATTGATGACTTAGGGCTTGGTTTTGGTTGGGCTGCGTTCTATTTTACGGTATTGACATCTCTATGGCGAGGTCAAACACCAGGTAAAAAATTAATGGGTATTAGAGTTGTGCAACTTGATGGTACAGACCTTTCACTTTGGGATAGTTTTGGTCGTTACGGTGGTTACGGTGCGGGTATCGCAACGGGCTTGGTAGGCTTTGCCCAAATTTTTTGGGATGCTAACCGCCAAGCAATCCACGATAAAATTTCGGCAACTATCGTGGTGAATAAAAGCTAGCTCTTTTATAGAATCAAAACGTGATAATTTTGCTGTAGCTGTTTTATCGTAGGCAGAGGCTGTTGTGATAACAAACAGCCTGTATATCAGCAAGAAAGGATAAAAATAATGAAAAACAAAATGAGTAAACCTTTAGCGATAGTTTTCAATGCGGCCTTAGTGAGTGCAGTTTCAACAATGTCTATGTCGACAAACGTTGCTTTCGCTAATGAGCAAACGCCGAGTGCTAGCAAAACCGCTAAAAAAGAGATGGCAGGCTTAGCCAAAGAGCTGAAAGTATTTGAACCTTACCTTGGAACGTGGCAAGCCAATTTCGCCGTTCAAGACGGTCAACCTCCCGTACTTGATGTGTCAAAGTGGGAGCGAGCGCTAAATGGCACAACGGTGAGAACACTGCATTCAATTAATGACGGTATGTATGGTGGCGAGTCATTAATATTCTTCGATAAATCTAAAAGCAGTATCGTGTTTTATTACTTAACCACTGCAGGTTTTTACACGCAGGGGTACATGGAAATGGTTTCAGATAACAGCTTTGTCGCTTATGAGGATGTAACTGGCAACAAAGACGGAATAACCAAAGTGAAATCAACCAGCACGCTAAATGGCGATAGTATGGAAGTTGCGACGAGTTATTTAAAGCAGGGGTCTTGGACAAAACCTGAAAAACGGGTTTATACACGTAGTGATAAAGCCGTGGTGTTCAAATAGTTTAAAATCACAAATAATTGTTAATAAAAAAGCCCCGTAAATGGGGCTTTTGCATATATAAAAAGTAAAGCGATGGTTAACGCCACGCGTAACTTAGCTTAGTAAAAATAGTACGTTGGCTTTGTTTTAGGCTACCAATGTAATCGTCTTGAAAACTACTGTCAGAATAACCAAGGAAAAACACAGTTTGTGGGTTTAACTTATACGAATAGACTAACTTAGTGGACAAACTATTATCTTTCTCCGAGTAGAAACTCAATGGATTATTGTCTTTGTTGTAGTCTATATCTTGATAAACCACACTCAATTTTATCGCGCTATGGACGTTGAAATAGTAACGAAGACGCATGTCGGTTAAGTTAGCGATAAATACGTTATCACCATCGGCATCTAATTTACTGTACGTGTGATACAAATCCAATTCAGCGTGCGGTGTCGGATTCCACGTAAAATTAGCCGTTGATTCGATTGTTTCGCCTAAGCGATTGTTATCGTAATCGATTTGATCACCAATCGTACCTTGCAAGCTTAAATACGTGATATTACTTGGTCTGAACTCACCGTAGAATACGATTTGTTGCTCGTTGAAACGTTCAGTATTGTTATCAATTGCCGAGTTACTTGGATCAATGCGCAAACCAACTTTGTCAGCATCGATTATGTTAAATTCTAAGTAAGAGAGCATCGGGCCATTCGCTGATACGAATGCTGTCGCTTGTCTACTGATGAATTCACCGTCGTAATTGTGCTGAGTTTCAAAAATACCGTTAACGTACACCTGAGGGAATAAAGCCTCTTCTCCCGTGGGGTAGAAGTTTCTTCTCAATGCTAGCGTGTCCTTAATGTAATCCGTTCGGTTAACAAAACCTAAATCAGCGCGGAAGTCTTCAGCAAATGCTTGTCGACGCGCGGTAAGGCTCCAATATTCAGAGCTGTGTTTGTACTCAAGGTGGTAACCCATATCATCGATGCTGTTATCGCTTTCATTATCAGCTGCACCTAAAGTAGGGTATTTAGAATAACTACTTAAAAACTGCACACTAACAGCGTCTGACTCTGTGAACTTGTGACGTGCATCAACGCCCACTACATAGTTGTGGTAATCATCTGCTTCGCGGAATGTAGAGATAAAACCCAGTGTTGTATCAGTGCTTAAGTCATACAAGTATCGCACCGCACCAGAGTGACTATCACTGTCGACGGAACCGATTGTTGCACTTAAGTTACCCGACTCGATAAAGTTAGTTTCGGTATCGTGACTTACAAACATACCATAGCTGTGCTTGCCTTCTGCACCGGTTAGCTTTAAACCGTAATCTGGATCTGCAATGTTACGGGTGTAAACAAGGTTAACTGGGCTGTCAAAGTAACTGTTATTTTCTAAGAAGAAACTGCGCTTTTCATCGTAAAATAATGAAAATTTTGTATTAACACTGAGCTGCGCAGAATCTGCCTCGACCGTTGAAAAATCAGGGTTGATTGTCGCATTCAACACAGTGTTAGGGTTGATGTTCCACTTAATGTCTAAACTTGGTTCTACATCTAAGTCACTGTCCCAGTCAGCATTATCGTCATAAATGTCTCGTTTCTGATCGTAAATGCCAACTAAAGACGGTGTTAACTGAAGGCTCTTACCAATTTTGGCTTGTTCAAAGCCTTGAGCCATTGGATACTGGCATAGGTAACAAGGGTTGTTTCTATCAATCGAAATGTTAGAGATACGTGTAATTTGCTCTCGTGGATAAATTCTAACTAATTCAAATGGCCAAGATTTTTGCTCTACACCTTGGTCAAAGTTTAAAATACTGTAGGGAATGGCAATTTCAACTTGGTATCCGTCGTCAGTAATCTTACCGAATGAATGCCAAATACCGTCCCATAAATCGTTAGCTTCACCCGTAACTTCGTTAAAAGTCTCGTCACTTTGAACGCCATACGCATTTACAAAAAAGCTGTAGCTAACTCGACGGTTATTTAACGGATCTAGTTTAATACCTACGCTATCGTCGTACCATTTAGTATCGCGCTCACCCAAAGATGCTACGATTTTTGTTGGATCAGGATCGTATGCTTTAAACGCAAGTAATAAGAACTCACCGTTATCAATAATACGGGCTTCAGTTTTAATAGGACTCGGTGTGTTTTCAAAGGGGCTAGTAATAGTATCGAGTTCAATAACTCTCGCATTTTGCCATAACGCTTCGTCTAAGTTGCCATCTACGACTATGGTTTGATCGGCAAATGGAATCGTAATGCTTTGCTTAGCTTGCTGCTCAAATATGTTTTCAGCGTTAACGCCGTTTGAAGCAAGCAGAATAGCCAGTATTCCGTTACGTAATTTGGTGTACTTCATTGACAACCTTGAATTATTTTTATTTTTCGTACTGCATGTGGTGTCGCATTGTTACAAAATATGGCGTATTAAACAATCGCCAACCGCTTAAAAAGTAGCTATTTAGACTGACTCATTTTGGATATTAGCAGATAACTTGCAAAGCATAAGCGGGTTGCTTGATAGATAAGTGATTAGCATATGATAAGAAGCTAACAAAGTTTTTAGAGCGAGAGGGTTTGATAGGTGTTGGAGTTAAATGAAGGATAGTGCGCTAGACCCTATCCATAAAAAGTAATTAATAATTTTAATTATTTGAGCCATGCGTAGCTAAATTTCATAAACACGCTTCGTAAGTCTTTTTCTCGCTGTCCCATGACGTCTTCGTCATCGCTATGCTCAGAGTAACCTAAGTAAAATACTGTTTGAGGGTTAATTTTGTAGGCGTAGAGCAATTGCATTGATAAATCCTGATACTCAGAAGTGATGTCGTCTGGATCAACCAAGGGTGCATTAAATGGATTGCGAGAGGTATTGTTGTAAATAACACTTAGGCGTAAAAAGCTTAATACATCAAACTGATAAGTCGCGCGTAAATCTGTTAAACGCGCAGCAAAAACACTGTTACTGTCGGCGTAAAGTGATTTAAACGTATGACGCAACTTAACTTCTAGATGTTTGTTCACGTTCCAGTTAATAACAGGTCTAAACTCTTTTTTGTAACCCATGCGGTTGTTAACAAAATCAATAGCGTCTCCCCAAGCAAAGCGTGTGCTTAAGTATAAACCGGACATTGGTTTAACTTCGGCGTATAAACCGTATTCATTTTCGCTAAACAGTTGTGTGTTGCCGTCGATGGCTAAGCTAGTGTCGTCAAAGCGTCTGCCAGGACGCTGACGGTTGCTGTACCACACGTTGAAAAAAGTGTCGTGAATCGCATTGATTTGAAAGTTAATATCGAACTCTTTCTCGAGTAATTCACCGTTGTCGTTATGGCTAATATCCCAGTCTGAGTAGACCTTCATTCGCGTCCACCATTTACCCGGTTTGGCATACCACTTTCTATCGCCACCGAACGAGAACTTGTCGTAATCAACGCGAGAAATAAAACCTAGGTCACCACGGAAACCAGCGTTTTGGCGATCGTAGGTTACTCGGTAGTACCAATCACTGTCGTTATGGTAGTAACCAAAACGGAACGCGTTACCGCTAAATGGACCATCCATTTGCGAACGTAGCACTTGTTCGTTAACGTTACAGTCGCCAATCTGACATGGTTGAAGGTTTCGTTTTAAGCAATCACTTGGGTCTTCTTCGTCGCAAAATTGTTCGAACAAATCGTCAGGATATTCTGTTTCTGAATAAAGCTGTTGAAACTTAACGACGTCGTATTGATTCATGCGATAGCGCGCATCAATACCGTGAACCATGTTTTGGTAGTCTTCACTTTGGCGTAATGTGCTAATCCAACCAATGGTTAAATTATCGCTGTAATTGTTACGGTATCTAAAAACAGCTGCTTCAGATTTTTCATCAATTTCAGCAATACTCGACGACAAGTTACCAGGTAACAAGAAATTTGTAGAATCATCATCGGTAACAAATAGGCCAATAGAATGGTCGCCTTGTCTCGCGGTTACTTTCGCACCGACATTTGGCGCGTTGATGTTTCTGGTGTAGACCAAGTTGTAGTTTGATTCGAAAAAATCAGCGTTATCTAAAAAGAATGCACGTTTTTCTTGGTTAAATAGCGCGAAATTATTATTAATGCTCAGTTGTGCTTGGTCTGAATCAACTGTGGAGAAGTCTGGGTTAATGGTTGCATTAAGCAAAATATCTGGCGTAATGCCCCAACGAACATCAAGGCTTGGCTCAGTGTTTTCATCATCTAACCACACACCATCTTCTAGTTCTTTTACTTTGCCTGCTACTAAAGAAGGTGTGATAGTTAGGTTGTTACCCTGTTTAGCGCCTGAAAATCCGCTGGCTTTAACGAGTTGACACAGTTCACAGCTGTTACCGCGATCTAGCGTTGTATTGGAAAGTCTTAAGTTTTCTTTGCGAGGGTAGAAGCGAACTAACTCAATGCCCCAATCTTGCTGGCACAGTTCTTCGTCAAAATTAAGCATGCGTAATGGCAATGCCATTTCAACAATATAACCGTTTTGCGTAATACGACCTTGGCTTGACCATATACCGTCCCAAGCGTCGCTTTCTCGTTGGGTAACTTCATTTTCAATGCCATCGATTTGAGCGCCAAGGGCATTAACCATGAATCGGTATGCTTTTCGTTGATCGTTATACGTATCGATTTTTATGCCAACAATGTCATCTCCCCAACTTCTGTCTCTATCTTTGTAGAAAGCTCTAATTTTTTCGGGCTCTGGGTCGTTAGCAATAAACGCTAGATAGAAGTTGGCGCCATCTTCCATGAGGAGTGCTTCAGTATGCACTGGGCTTGGAATATTATCGTAAGGACGCGTTATGTTGTTGATATACACCTTTTTAGCGTTTGCCCACGCAGGGTCGTCCAAGTAGCCATCAATAACGACCTCACTATTGATGCTAGGAATATCAATTGCCGCATTATCACTTGGGTTACCTGCTGAAAAAGATGATGTAGAAAACAGTGAAAGCATACCCGCGCTTACTATGGGGGCGTATTGGGAAAATAAATGACGAAATTTCACGAGAGGTTATTTCTTGTTATAGGGTTAATAATTTTTGTATAGCTGCATGCTGCTTGCAAACACCCTAAGTGTCAAAGTGAATTCGACAAATCGCCAATCTGCTGAGATGAATACTTTTTCTTCATTATCTGTGCAAAATTTACAGCGAGTTTAACGCGAAAGTAGGGCCCAAACTATGCGATAGATTTGAGTCGTTTTGCTAAATCTCTTGAGCATGTTTGTTTAGTGCTGTTAATTCCGTTTATAGGCATGTTTATTTCCGCTTAACCATTGTCACACAACAACAATATAGCTTAATCTATGCGACATTACCTTCGTGTTATTTGAATCACCTTTTTTATGCCGTTTAATTGGATTGATATTGCCGCTATAGTCTTGTTCTTAATCTGTTGGATTGGTTACACCATGTTCGCGAAACGCAAAGCGAAAACCACCAACTGTCTTGCGCGTGTACTTCACCAGCATAGAGTCCATTGGATGTATGAATTAATGACACACGATATTCGTGTGTCAGAGGCGTCTTTACTGGCAAATTTAGAACGTAACATCGCGTTCTTTGCGTCTACATCAATGCTTATTATTGCAGGTACGCTGACGCTTTTCGCACAGATCGATAAATTAGAGGTTGTTATTGCCTCGCTACCTTTTGCGATTGACGCTCCACATTTGGCGATTCAACTTAAACTTGCCGCTTTGTCGTTTATTTTTGTGTTGGCATTTTTCCACTTTACTTGGTCTATGCGTCAATACGGCTTCTTAAATGTCATGATAGGAGCAGCGCCTATTGATCTCGAGGGAACAAACGACAATCTGAAAAAATACGCGCGCCAAATGGCAGTAGTGCAAGATCAAGCTGCACACGCGTATAACTATGGTTTAAGAGCCTATTACTTCTCATTGGCGGTGCTTTGCTGGATGTTCCACCCGCTACTTTTCATGTTAGCAACGCTTGTGGTTGTATACACACTGTATATTCGCGAGTTTAAGTCTAAGTCGGTTCGAGCAATTACGGCTGGCCAAGAACTGCTATGGCAAGAGCGACGTCAAAAAGAAAATGCAGCTAACGTTGTAAAAGTGGGCCAGTGATAGCTTTTTAAGCTGAGTAGAGTATTTAGTGCATGGCAGAGCAATTTAAAAATTACAGCGTTAACGACTTTGATAAGTTCGACTGTGTAAGGTTGTCTAAAACATTTTACCTAGCATTAGTATTTTTACTAAGAGGCTACGTTGTATGGTTAATGTCGGTAACCAATTTCAAAAACACGACGGGTATTATTCAAACTATTTACCCGGATCCAACCTTGTTTTACCTTAATTTGGTGTCAGGCTGTTTAGGACTTTTTGTACTGCTAATGATGACGCTAAGGCGTCCAGAAGCTGCCCCTTGGGTGAAAAAGTCTTGGCCGCACACACTAACCATTATATTAATCGCGCTAGCTATTGATGCAGCCATTGTCGGTATTGGTTATAGCGTGTTCCAACTCACAACGTTCTCAGGCATGTTGATTCAAGTTACTGGTGCTGTGTTATTCGGTATTATCTGTTTGTTTAGCAAGCGTTTAAAAATCAATTTACAAGAATTCCCTGAGCCTTTGCCTGAAAAATAAAACCGAAAAGTAAACTAAAAAAAGGTTTCTTAGCGACATAGCAAATTATTCGTGAATTAACTTTTGGGGGCTAAATGCTCGACACCAGTTAACGGTGTTTTTAAGAAATATTGGCCCGTTTCATCCGCTGGCGGCAGTTGCCCTGCACGAATATTCAACTGCAGAGAAGGGTAAATGAGCCTAGGGACTTTAAGTGAGCCGTCTCTCGTTTCTCGCGTATTCACGTAATCTTCTTTAGTAACACCGGCTGAAATATGTAAGTTGTCAGCTTTTTGCTGTGCCACAGTGCAATGATATGCAAGCTCGCGCTGGTTCGGCTGATAGTCATGGCACATGTAAAGCGTTGTATTGTCGCCCAGTGCGTAGATCTTTTGAATAGATGCGTATAACTCTGCTGCTGAACCGTCTGGAAAGTCGCAGCGTGCAGAGCCAGAATCTGGCATAAATAAAGTGTCACCGATGAATGCGTTATTCTCGATCACGTAAGTAACGCTATCCGGCGTATGTCCCGGTGTCGCTAATACACTAAAACTCAAATTACCAAGCTTAAGCTCGTCACCATCATTTACTAACACATCAAACTGACTACCATCATCCATAAATTCAGGAAGATTGAACAAGTTCTTAAATGTATGTTGAACAGAGGTAACTTGTGCACCACATACAATACTGCCACCTAACTTGTTTTTTAAGTAAGTCGCCGCAGTCACGTGATCTGCATGCGCATGCGTTTCCATGATCCACTTCACCGTTAAGTTATGTGCTTCAACGAAGTCGATTAGCTGTTGAGCGAACGTGTTATCTAGCTTGCCCGCGTAGATATCGAAATCTAATGCCGGATCAATAATGGCGCACTCCATCGTTTCTGGGCAATGAACAATATAACTAAGCGTGTAAGACGGCTCATGGAAAAATGGAGTAATTACGACAGACATTGAAACTACGCATCTAAATAAACAAATAGGTTATAACATATATTCTTTCGTAATATGCGGTGTTGGTCAATACTCGGTTTGCGCAAATACTGCCGTTTAATGAAACACATACGCATAAAAAATATTTTCATGTGCACAGTTTGTATATTCAGTTGCTAACATTTTCATTTGAAATGAGGAAAGGAGACTTTTGCCTGCTTTCCCCAAATGTAGAGTAGGACTTTTTAAACTTTTAATAGAAAAAATAAAAGCTTAGTGCATAATACTCGTAATTAAATTGTAGAAAGGAGGCAAAATGCGCTGTTTAAACAAGGCTTTTTGCCGCCTAATAAGCTGTTAGCTACTCATTCATGAACATGGACGTAATATGAAAGTTTTGTTTATCTTATCTATTATTTTCTTTTCTACATACGGCAATGCTGTTGTTAAGAGACACGATGTTCCTCCTGAAAATTATGTTCTTGATAAAATGCCTGAATACCTTATTGATATGCCCCATGAAGGACATGGTGTATTAATAAATTCACAATGGGTTTTGACCGTAGCACACACTATTTTTTATAATTATGTTGGTAAAGATCTGATAATTCGCTCAAAAGCATATGAAATTGAGAGCGTTCATATACACCCTGATTACTCTAAACCTAAAAACGGTTTACTTAAAGGCGATTTAGCGCCTTTAATGGCCTTTTTCAAATCTAGAAGTGATATTGCGCTCATCAAATTATCATCAAAGGTAACTGGTGTTAATCCGATCAAAATATACAAAGGAAACAGTGAAAAAGGTAAAACAATAACTGTTTATGGTAAAGGGGCTACTGGAACAGGATTAACTGGGGAAGATATTGATACAAAACCACTTCGTGTAATAAACCAGTTTCAAAATGTTATAGAAAGTGCAGAAGGAAATTGGTTAGCATTCAAATTCGATGAACCAGAAAATGCGTTGCCACTTGAAGGTATGCATGGCTCTGGAGATAGCGGTGGGGCTTCTGTTGTCATTCAAGAAGGTATTCCCTTTCTTGTAGGTTTATCAAGTTGGCAATTAGGGCATGGCGATATATCTACTTTTAAAGGTGGTTTGTATGGTACTACTGCATATCAAGTTAGGGTATCGAACTACTATGAGTGGATAGCAGGTGTATTGGGTAGCTAACAAGTAACTAAAGCGGGACAAATAAAGCTTGGCTTTTGTCACTGCGTTCCAAATTATAGCCAAGCATTAATTTGCCCCTTAGTTGGGCGTTATATTGCCATAAGGAAATCATAGCTGTGAGAATACTTCTAGCCCTATTAGTCCTCGCTCTACAAGGTTGTATGAGCACTGAAGTAGTGCCCCAAGGCCCAGTCTTTAATTACTCAGCTGATCAATCAAATGACAAAGCCAATCTATATTTTTACCAATTTGATATGCCCGGAGTTAACTCGTGTTTGTTAGTTGGAATCGATGGTAAATATAAAGGGTGTATTGGGTATCCTGGTTATGCCGAAGTAAGTATTACACCGGGTAACAAAAAAGTGTTTTTTACACCCAATGCGCCAATTAAAATTTCCAACTTGGATTTTAGTTATGACTTTGAAGCTGGTAAAGATTACTTTTTTGTTTACCAGCCGGTAAGCGAAAAATCAGCTTCTGATGTTGAAGTTAAAACTCAATATAACATGATCTTAGGCATATCATATGGCTGGTATTTAGTTGAAAAACAGCAAGCACTTGTTGAGCTACAAAGCTTGAGAGCTTGGCACAAGGCAATATAACAAGCCAATTAATTGCGGGACTGCTAAAGCTTGGCTCGGTTCCGCTTCGCTACACAGTTTAGCCAAGCATTATCAGCCCCTTATTGGGGCGTTATGTTTCACCTAGATAATTGAGGTTTTTGAGTTTTGCAATTTTCTTTTGATACTGATGAGGAATCTTTTGAATTTGCCGTTGATGTCGTAAAAGCTTTATCAATTGGGTTTAATATGTCTGAAGAAAATGCGTTGAAACTCGTTAACAAGGAGTGGGGGTATATTAAACTCTTTCATAAAGATCACCCGTTTCATCATGAATTACCGGAATACTTCGGAAATGAACTTTTCTTTGGACATAGTAGCAAATGGTGGTTAACAGAGAAACAAAGGGCCTCTATGGGGCTGGCTCCTTTAGCTAAAAAGCCACTTGAAACGTCAATGGTTAAAAGTGAAACATAACAAGCCCATTCAATCGTTCGCGGGCTCACTGGGATGCCTTCTCGCTGGCTGGCGTCACTACGTTCCTAAGTTTAGCCAGCGTTCAGTCGCCCCTTATGGGAGCGTTAGGTGATATGCGTTTAACTCAACCTTCTGATGCAAACTTTATTGAATTGATGTCTTGGTTTCCAACCGAAGAAGAATTAAGTATTTGGTCTGGACCTGGTTTTAGATATCCATTTGATTTAACTTCCTTTAAGAATGACTTAAAACTTGATTCGCTTAAGTCATTCTCATTAGTCTCAGAGGAAGGAAGTTTATTGGCATTTGGGCAATATTATCTGAGACTCGATAGATGTCACCTTGGTAGGCTAGTTGTTAATCCTAATCTACGTGGTCAAGGAGTTGCTTCTCACTTAATAGAAAAATTGAGTACTTTGGGTAAATCAGATTTAAAAGTTGATTCATGCTCGCTGTTTGTTTTAGGGCACAATAAAAGTGCAATTCAAGCTTATACAAAACTTGGGTTTTCTATGGCGGATTATCCAGATGAAATACCATTGGAAAATTGTTTATATATGGTGAAAGTATAAATTCACCTAACAAGCTGTTAACAGGGCGTTAAGGCTACTCGCAAGTCATATTATACATTGGAGGTTACATGACAAAAATAATAAAGCTTTTACTAATCGTTTTAACTACTACTTCAGGCACAGTATTTGCTGATGTTGGGAAAAGTGATCTAAAAGAAATTTATGAACTAATAGATGTTGGTGATTATCAAAATGCGCTAGAGAAGCATATTTTGTTTCATGAAGAATCAAAAAAATCACCAAGCATGGGAGGAGTGCGGTTATCTTATGCCTTAACTTCATGGGTTAAACTTGGTGAACAATATCCTAAAGCGCTAACCGAATTGAGAAAAATTAGAGATAAAAATGATTCTTTACTCCGTTCAGGTAAAGGCAACTTCGGTAACTTCCACGATTTATCATCGATCAACCGAGAATTAAAGGAGTCAAACCTTACAGTTGAATTGTTCAAATATCTAGACAAAAACTATGCAGAGCAAGCTAAACGTTACTATCACGTTGTTGAACCTACCTTGCTGAAAATTAAAGAATATGAACTTTGTGGAAAATATATTGGTAATCCAGTATTTAAATATGAATCTCTCAGGTACAACAGGGAATCTAGTTTAAACTCAGCCAAAAATTACCCTAAATTAAATACGCCGGAACATTACAGGTATATTGATAAATCATATATGACAGGTGTTCTAAATTTGCTAAAAGTTTTGACCGCACTAGATAGAGAAGATGAAAAAACTCAGGTACTTGAACGAGCATCCAGTTATTTTGGTTACAATGAAATTGTTGGACAATATCAAGAATAGCCTTATCAAGTTTCTTAAAAGGGATCTTGCATGAAAGAAGATATAGCCGAATTAAAAAGTGAATTTAAGGCTAAGTTATTGTTCTGGAATAATATTAAAAGTAAGAGGCTTAAAGTAGCTTTAATATTTCTTTTTGTTGGCCTCATAGGTTTAAAAGTTTTTACAACAGTTTTAACATTTGACTGGTTAGCAAGCCTTTTTACTTAACAGTGAAATAAAAGCATACAAGCCAATTAAGTGCTGGACTGTTAAAGCTTGGCTCATTTCCGCTATGCTACACAGCTTAGCCATGCGTTTATCTGGTTCTTAACAGGGCGCTACATACCCAAGGAAGAAAAAATGAAGTATTTGGTCGCTTTAAGCTTATCTTTGTCATTATTTGGATGTGCTAGTGGGCAGTTAGATTTGTTCGACGCTCAAGGAAAGAAAATTGGTGAATGTACAGCTGGTTATAACTGGCATCCAATAGGCGTGGAGGCATCAAGGGATTGGCTTTTAAACTATTGTGCTGAGCTGGCGAAAAGTGAAGGGAGTAAGGTCGCCAGCGTATCTGACCAGTCCATTCTAGAAAGAGACTATTCTTATCCTTCTCACCCCTCAGGTCAAAAGTGGACAAGAAAACTTGCTTGGGATTCATACTGGTCTGATTTAATTTCAGAAAGAGAGTATGGTTATATTGTCGCAGATTTGGAAAACGTGTTTTTTCTCAGGTCAGTAGAATTGGAAAATAAACTTGAAACAGGCGAGATTTCAAAACAACAATTTATAAACTTAATGAAAAAAGCGAAGTTTGCTTTTCATGGGAAATAGGGCACATCACAAGCCAATTATACCGCGCGCTTTGCTCGTAGAGGCTTTAGGTGCTAATCATAGAAAGGAGTCTTAACCAAATATAATTATGGACCCATCAATAGCAATAATTACCAAAGCTTATTTTAACCAGCTTAATTTACCTCAACGAGAGCTAAGTTCGTGGCACTTCTGTGACAATGAGGTTGATGCAAACGAATGTGCCGAGCTTGTGTTAGAAGGTATAAAGCAGGCTACGTCACCATCGCTTTGGTGGCACCAGGCTAATGACGAACCATTACCTAAAGTTGGCGATCTCAATATTGTGACCAAATGGGGAGGAGAGGCGCAATGTATAATCGAAACGACCAGTGTCTCAATTGTCGCTTTCAATGAGATCACAAAAGAGTATGCAGAACTCGAGGGCGAGGGAGATAAAAGCCTTAGCTATTGGAAACGAGTACATTGGGCGTACTATCATCGTGAGCTTGAAGGTACGAAATTTAAGCCAAGTGAAGATATGCCAATTGTTTGTGAAACCTTCAAAGTGGTTTATAGAAATCCGTAACTACGGTGCAAATGCCTCGGCTTTTTAGTGTTGGATAGTTTTTTTCGATCTGCATAGCTTCAATCTGTATAGCTTCCCTCTACATAATTTCCCGCTGCTTAGTTTTAATTGGCTATTTTTTTATTACACGTTTAAATGGTGGCAGTGCATCAAGTAATTCACCACCATAACGTTTGGTTACCACACGTTTATCTAATAAAGTAATTACACCCGCATCTTTTTCGTTTCGTAATAGCCGTCCACATGCTTGAATCAGCTTGCTTGATGCTTCAGGTACGGTAATCGACATAAACGGGTTGCCGCCTTTTGCCGTAATGTACTCTGCATGTGCTTCTTCAACAGGTGATGTCGGCACTGAAAAGGGCAGCTTGGTGATGATTAAGTTCGTTAGGTATTTACCTGGTAAATCAAGTCCTTCTGAAAAACTCTGCGTACCAAAAATGACGCTTGGTTTGTCGTTGTCGCACTTTTTCTTATGGTTTTCTATGATGTACTGACGCGATTGCTCACCTTGCATTTGCAAAGAAATCTTGTGTTTCTCTCGCAGTGCTTTTGCCACTTGTTCCATTTGCCAGTAAGAAGAAAAGAGCACCAGTGTCGATTTATCTTGTTCGATTAGCGTTGGTAGCTTTTCAATAAGCTCATTGGTAAACGATTGGTGACTTGGCTCAAAGCGCATGTTAGGAATAACAAGTTTTGCATTTTCTTGATAATTAAATGGCGAACCAACTTTTTGGTATTGAGTACCGTCGTTATTTTGCAAGCCTACAAGGCGCCTGAAGTGATCAAAAGAATTAAGGGCAACGATGGTTGCAGAGCATAACACTGCGCCTTCACATTTTGACCAAAGCTTATCTTCTAACGTAAAGCCAACTTCAATAGGTGAGGCTGAAAGCAGGAAGTCTTGTTTTTTGCCTGATAGCTTTTCAATCCAGCGAGCGAGTGGAGCGGCTTTATCGCTATCAGTCTTGTCGTACATGACCCAAAGCGCGTTGAAGTTTTCTAATCGCTGCAATAAGAAACCAAATTCGGCCAGTAACGGTTCTGCTAAGTAAGATTGCACATCACCGTCTTTTACCGCTTCAATTAACAGGTTATATAACTTGTTACCATGGCTTAAACACTTACGGCTAAGCTCAGCTAAATCTTCCGCTGTCGTTTTAATTAATGTTGGCACTATGCCATTTTCGAATCTGAAAATACGGTCTTCGTTATTTTTGTCATTGCCAAAGCTTTCTTTAGGTTCTGGAAAGTATTGGCTGGCGTTTGCATCAATAAATTGCGTTACTTTTGACAATTCAGCCATTAATGATTGACAGTCATCACCTAATTTTAGTGATGGTGAAATGGCCGATTGCGACTTAATAAGTTTTGCTGCTTTGTCTGCAGACTCACTGAGTTTTTGTAACCATTCAGCAGCCCCTTTTAAGGTGATTGCGGCACTAGAATGGTCACGCGTAACCTTTGGTAGGTGGTGCGCTTCGTCAATGATATAAAGGGTTTCATCAGGTTCTGGCAATATTTTACCGCCACCCATCTCAATATCTGATAACAACAAGGAATGATTAACAACGAGTACATCAGCACTGTCCATCGTTTCGCGCGCTTTGTGAAAAGGACAATGTGTATGCTCGGATAGATGACGTAAACAGCTGTGTTTGTCTGCTTGAATAAGTTGCCAAAGATGATTTGGAATTGGCTCTGCCCATGAGTCTCTATCGCCTTGCCATTTACCTGATTTTAACGCGTCGTTAAGTTGTTTTAGTAACTTTAATTCGTAAAGGCTAGGCTTTTCAGCGAAGGTAAAACCAGCTTGTTCTGGCTCTGGCGAATTATCGCTATCATTGTTGGTGTCATTGGCTGCTTGTGCAAGTTTATGACGACAAACATAACGCTGACGACCTTTGGCTAGCGTAAATTCAAATTTAAGTCCGCCGTGTTCTTTTAAGAAGGGGAGATCTTTGTCAACTAACTGTTCTTGAAGAGCAACGGTTGCGGTTGAAATTACGACTTTCTTTTGGCGAGACAATGCTAATGGGATGGTACTTAACGAGTAAGCAAGTGACTTACCTGTACCTGTGCCTGCTTCGACAACGATAATTTTGCGAGATTTGCTGTATTCTCCCGCAAGGGTTTTCGCTATTTCAGCAATTAAAAACGTTTGCTGTTTACGCGGGTTAAAGTTCGTTAAGTTTTCGCCAATGGCTTTGTATGAACTGCGTATTGTCGCTTTTATTTTGTCGCCGAGCATGAATTCAAGTTCCCATTAGCACCGCTTTTGTTTAAACTGCTGTATATATTAACAGTTTACCTTGTGGTGTGGCGAGCTTTAATGGCACCAAATCAGTCAGTTGGTTTTGTTTTAACCAAAAAGAGTTTTGATAATGGTAGAAACATGACGATTTCGTTGTGGCTTAAAACCAGTCAGGGCGCTGTTAACTTAAGGGTTAAGGATGAACAGGCAATTTTTTTCGTCGAAGAAAATCAGGTCAATAATGCACTCAAGCTTTTGGAAGAACAAAGGCTTTCTCCTACGAAAACTTCTAAGCTACCACTTAAAACCTTCAACCAACTGGCAGTCGAAGGCTTTTATTTCGATTCTAGTCGTCGTTATTACCAAGCAAGAGAACTATTAAAGTTCAATCAAATAAAGTGCTATGAAGACGATATTCGCCCAGAAGATCGCTATTTGATGGAGCGGTTTATTACCGATGTTTGTCAGTTTACCGGTTCGGCTATTACTCATAAATCTTCAAATTATAAGTCTTCAGACAACATTACTAATACGACGTATGACAGTCAGCGTTCAACTTTTACGACATTTACACAGGTAAAATGCAAAAAAGCGGAAGCCGACATTACGCTAAAAACGATTTCCCTTGATCTCGAATGTAGTCCAAAAGGAGAACTGTACTCGATTGGGTTATACGCAGAAGACTATCAATGTGTGATGATGGTAACCGACACCCCGCAGCCTAAAGAAGGTTTTGACTATATTGAATGGTTGCCTAATGAGAAAGCGTTGTTAGTTAGGTTTTTAGATTGGGTTCAGTGTTACGATCCAGACGTTTTTATCGGCTGGAACGTTATTGGCTTTGACTTTAATTTATTGCAAAAACGCTACGATCTTCATGGAATGAAATTTAGCATAGGCCGTGATAACTCTTCCGCCCATTGGCGTAAACAACAAAACAGCGAGCAAAAGTTTTTAGATATCGAAGGGCGTGTCGTACTTGATGGTATCGATTTGCTTAAAACCGCGACATATAACTTTCCAAGCTTTTCACTAGACAATGTTGCGCGCGAATTGCTTGGTAAAACTAAAAAGGTAGACGATGTAGAAAACCGTCTTACAGAAATTATTCATAACTTTCATCACGATAAACATGCGCTTGCTGCTTATAACTTGGAAGATTGTAAGCTCGTTTGGGAAATATTCGAGCATGCTAAGCTGTTAGACTTTGCCAAATTGCGCGCAAAGCTCACGGGGTTGTCACTTGATAGGATTGGCGGCTCGGTCGCTGCGTTTACCAATTTATATTTACCTAAACTGCACCGCGCAGGCTATGTGGCGCCGAATATGGGAGACGGGCGATCAGATCTCGTTTCTCCTGGTGGTTATGTAATGGACTCGATTCCAGGGCTTTATCGCAATGTGTTAGTGCTGGACTTTAAAAGCCTGTACCCAAGTATTATTCGTACGTTTTTTATAGATCCAATGGGCATGGTTGAAGGATTAAAAGAAAGTGAAGCTGCGGTAGAAAGTTTTGATGGCGCCTATTTTTCACGAACGGAGCATTTCCTGCCAGCCATTATCGACGAGCTTTGGGCAGAGCGTGATAAAGCTAAACAAGAGGGCAATAGTGCGTTATCGCAAGCGATTAAGATCATCATGAATTCTTTTTACGGCGTGCTTGGTTCAACTGGTTGTCGTTTCTTCGATCCTCGTTTATCAGGCTCGATAACCAAGCGTGGCCATGAAATATTAAAAACAACTAAACAATGGATAGAAGACATCGGCTACAAAGTCATTTATGGTGATACCGATTCAATATTTGTTCATATTGGTGAAGAACACGAGTTAGATGCTGCAAGAACTCTAGGAAAAAAGCTCGAAGCACTTATTAATGAGAAGTGGACAGCTAATTTAATACTCGATCACCAAATTGAAAGCCGATTGGAAATAGAATTTGAAACTCACTTCTCTAGATTCTTTATGCCGACGATCCGTGGTTTAGACATTGGCACAAAGAAACGCTATGCCGGTCTTGTTGAAATAGTTTCTCCAGACAATGAATCAATGTCGAGTAAGTTGGTATTTAAAGGGCTTGAAACGGTACGAACCGATTGGACGCCACTCGCAAAAGACTTTCAACAAGAACTTTACCGACGTGTATTTCATAACGAACCAATTGAATCATTTGTACTTGAAACTTTTAACAAGACTAAATCAGGTGAACTAGACGAAAAGTTGGTCTATCGAAAGCGCATTAGACGTAAGCTTGAAGACTATCAAAAAAATGTCCCCCCACATATTAAAGCTGCTCGGTTAGCTGATGAAATAAACGTTAGGGAAGGGAAACGACCTAAATATCAAAATAAAGGTTGGATTTCTTACGTGATGACATTGCATGGTCCACAAGCGATAGAACATCAAACCGCTGCACTTGATTATCAGTTGTATATCGACAGACAACTGAAAGCGGTTGCAGATGCAATTCTACCGTTTGTCGGTTTATCATTTGATCAAATTACTAAAGATCAGTTGTCATTGTTTTAATGATTACTGTTTTAACGGCTATTGTTTTAGTGGTTGCTTTATTATTCTTGATTTGTACTTTTTGTTTGTGTTTTTAGTTCTTAATTTCCTCTTGTACTTCTTTTAGTTCTGCGATAACTTTGAAGACATGTTTTAGACGTCTAGAAATCCAAATCTGTATTGGATAGTCTCGTAGAAAGTTATCAAGGAAAACGCAGTGTCAAAAAAAGCCTCTGAAGATCAAAGTTCATCTGGTTCTGTAAATCACACCTCAATTGTTAATGCAGGGCGCTCTAGTAAATGGACAAATGGTGTTGTGAACCCTAGCGTACAGCGCGCATCAACGGTTGTATTTGATTCTGTGAAAGAAATGAAACACGCAACTGCAAACAAAACCAATCAAGTATTGTTTTACGGAAGACGCGGCACTACAACGTCGTTTGCATTTAGTGACGCAATGAACGAGCTTGAAGGTGGTGCAGGGTGTGCGCTTTATCCGTCTGGCACTGCGGCAATTACCAATGCGATTCTTAGTTTTGTCAAAACTGGCGATCATATTTTAATGGTAGATACAGCCTATGAGCCAACACGAGACTTCTGCGATAAAATACTCGCTAAATTAGGCATTACAACAACCTACTACGATCCGTTAATTGGTAGCGATATAGAAAGCCTAATTCAAGAAAATACCAGCGTAGTTTTTCTTGAAGCACCCGGTTCGCTAACGATGGAAGTTCAAGATATTCCAGCAATTGCTAAGGTAGCGCATCAACACGGTTGTGTCGTTATGCTTGATAACACATGGGCGTCACCAATAAATTTACGACCTTTTGAACTTGGCGTAGATGTTTCTATTCAGGCGGCGACTAAATATGTGGTTGGTCATTCAGATGTCATGTTAGGAACTGCAACTGCTACTGAAGAGCATTGGCCAAATCTCAGAGAAAGTAGCTATACCATGGGGCAATGTACGTCTCCTGATGACTTGTACCTAGCACTTCGAGGTATCAGAACGCTTGGCGTTAGGATGAAACAACACGAAGCTAATGCGCTGACCGTTGCGAATTGGCTAAAAAAGCGTCCAGAAGTAGAAACTATCTTACATCCGGCATTTGACTCTTGCCCTGGTCATGAAGTGTTTAAGCGCGATTTTCTTGGTAGCAACGGTCTGTTTTCCTTTGTGTTAAAACCTGAATACGCAAATGGATTGGATGCTTTCCTTGATAGCCTTGAACATTTCAAAATGGGTTATTCTTGGGGCGGTTTTGAAAGTTTAGTGATTGCCGTTAGAAATGTTCAAGCCATGCGCACAGCTACGACTTGGTCACATCAAGGTCCGCTTGTTAGATTGCATATTGGCTTAGAAGATGTAAACGATTTAATTGAAGATCTAGCACAAGGCTTTAAGCATCTGGCTTAGGTTCTTGAGAATGGGCTAAGGTAAGCAGGTAATTATTTTAGCTCTTAATTCCAGGTCCTAATTCCACGTACTAATTTCAGGTCTTAATTTGAGGTATTAGAGAGTGAACATAACATTAAGACCTTTTATGAAAGGCGATGAAGCAAAGCTCGTAGACATTTTAAATAATCCAAATGTTACGCGATATTTATCACAGCGGATTCCTCAGCCGTACACATTAGAAGATGCAGCATGGTGGATAAATGATGGAAGTACACAAGGTTATATTTTTGCAATAGTACTCGACGATCAGCTTTTAGGCTGTGTTGGGGCAGAACCGGGACAATTTGAGCATGTTATTACTGCGGAAGTCGGTTATTGGCTTGCAGAGAATTACTGGGGGCAAGGCATAGCAACAAGTGCTTTAGAGATGCTAGAACAAAGAATACCTAAAAATAGTAACGTTAAACGTCTTCAGGCGTCAGTTTTTGAAGGTAATAAGGGTTCAAGTCGGGTATTAGAAAAATCTGGCTATGAAAAGCAAGGTTATTTTCCTCAGGCAGTTTGTAAGAACAGCGAGACTTACGATCTAATTATTTATGGAAAAGCTATTAGTTAGCCGATTGTTGTATGTGGTTTATCGATTGTTAACTTTACTGCATTGGCAGAAAGTTGATTAACAAAAAAGGCAGCTAAACGCTGCCTTTTCTTATCTTTTCACAAACTATGACGCAAAAGCTAAGATGTTTAGCTTAAGTGTGCTTTGGTTACTTTTAATATCTTGATGGTGTTTGTTGCACCAACAGTTTCCATTAAGTCACCGTGAGTGAAAATTAATTTATCACCTTCTTTAAACTCGCCTTGTTTTACAACGGCAGCCAACACATCGCTTGTTAGAGACTCGTTAGTTGATTCAGTCGAATCGAAGTTAACTGGGTAAACACCACGGTAAATGGCAGTTTTCGTTAACGTCTTGTGGTGACGAGATAAAGAGAAAATCGGTAAGCCTGAAGTAATACGCGACATAATCTTAGATGTTTGGCCAGATTCAGTTAAGGCAATAATCGCTTTAACACCTTCAAGGTGGTTCGCTGCGTACATCGCAGATAACGCGATTGTTTCTGAAATTTCAGAGAACATTAACTCGATACGGTGTTTTGAAGAGTTAACTGAACGGTGTTTTTCAGCGCCTTCACATACGGCAGCCATCGCTTTAACCGTTTCTTCAGGGAATTTGCCTGCTGCGGTTTCAGCTGAAAGCATAACCGCATCCGTACCATCAAGAACAGCGTTTGACACGTCCATAACCTCAGCACGTGTCGGCATCGGCTGAGTGATCATCGTTTCCATCATTTGTGTCGCTGTAATAACAACACGGTTTAATTGACGAGAACGCGCAATAATGTGTTTTTGCTTACCAACAAGCGCTGGGTCACCAATTTCAACACCTAAATCGCCACGTGCAACCATAACGACGTCAGATGCTAGGATGATGTCATCTAACACTTTGTCGTCGTTTACTGCTTCTGCACGTTCAATTTTTGATACTAAGCGTGCATCACAACCAGCTTCTTGTGCTAGTAAACGCGCTTCACGCATATCGGCTGCATCGCGAGGGAATGATACCGCTAAGAAGTCAGCTTTTAGTTTTGCTGCTAACTTGATGTCTTCTTTGTCTTTATCAGTAAGGGCAGGTGCAGTTAAACCACCACCTTGGCGGTTGATACCTTTGTTGTTTGATAAAGGACCACCAACAGTAACTTCAGTAAATACTGATTGACCTTCTGTGCTTAATACTTTTAATTGAACACGACCATCATCTAACAATAGAATGTCGCCAGCAGAAACATCGTTTGGTAATTCTTTGTAATCGATACCGACTTTTTCTTGTGTACCTTCACCTTTTGGTAAAGAAGCATCTAATTCAAACTTGTCGCCAACAGTTAATTGTATAGGGCCGTCTTTGAACGTCGATACGCGAATTTTAGGGCCTTGTAAGTCACCTAAAATACCAACATAAACACCTAATTCAGCTGATAATTCGCGAACCATTGTGGCTCTGTTAATATGATCTTCTGGTGTACCGTGAGAAAAATTAAGGCGTACAACATTTACACCCGCCGCTAGTACTTTCTTTAGGGTTGCTCTGTCGTCCGTTGCTGGACCTAAAGTCGCAACAATTTTGGTTCTTCTAGGCATCTTAGTCCTTCGTATATTTTGCTAAATTAAAAAAGGCATACACTAATGGTATGCCTGAATTGTTATTCTTTCCTGTCAAATCGAGAGCTACGTAAGCTATCTTTGACCTTTTTTAGGTTGTCACGGAATTTACTGCCGCGACGTAAGGTAAAACCAGTCGCAAGAATGTCGACTAGGGTAAGCTGCGCAATGCGCGATGACATTGGCATATACAAATCTGTATCTTCTGCAACATCAACAGATAGCACGATATTACATTCTTTTGCTAGCGGCGTACCTTCGGTAGTGATACCGATCACTGTAGCATCGTTCTCTTTTGCAAGAGCCGCCACTTCAACAAGAGATTTTGTGCGACCTGTGTGCGATATAACAATAACGACATCACCTTGTTGGCTGTTGATGGCGCTCATGCGTTGCATAAGAATGTCATCAAAATAAACAACAGGCACGTTGAAGCGGAAGAATTTGTTTTGCGCATCGTGAGCTACTACGGCTGAGGCTCCTAAACCAAAGAAAGAGATCTTGTTAGCTTGTGTTAACAAGTCAACCGCTCGGTTAACTGTAGAGGTATTTAGACTCTTTCGAGCGAGCTCTAGGCTTGCCATTGTTGATTCGAAAATTTTTGCTGTGTATTCATCAGCAGTGTCATCTTCGTCAACATGACGGTTTACATAAGGTGTACCGTTCGCCAAGCTTTGCGCTAAATGAAGTTTAAAATCAGGGTAGCCCTTTGTGTCTAATCGACGGCAAAAACGGTTAACCGTTGGCTCACTGATATTAGCTTGCTTTGCTAACGCGGCTATACTTGCATGAATAACTGTATTTGGTGACGCTAGAATGACTTCAGCTACTTTGCGTTCAGATTTGCTGAACGTATCTAACTCATTCGCGATTTTTTCTAAAATGTTCATGTGTTTTTCCAGAACTTTTTTATTAACTGTAATTTATTTTCTGAATAAATAACAGAAATAATGAAATTTTCTTTCAAATAGGCGGCTAATATAAATCAAACAGAGTTTTTTTTGCAAATGTTTAATAAATGAGCAAGCAAATCTTCTATACTTGCTAAGGGGATAGCAGGTGAATAAGCGAATGTTGAGACTAATATTCCTAACCATGTAGTAAAATTACAAAAAGTTCTTTACGATTGGTAATACAATCGTTAAATTAGCCGCATATGTAGTTTAGTTACACTAGGTAAACTAGAGATAAAATTATGAAAGACGCACAAAGCAGTTCTGCAGTTGAAGTGGTATTATTCGGGGCTTTAGGGGATCTTTCCCGTCGTAAATTGTTACCGGCTCTATACCAATTAGACTTAGCTGGCTTGTTACATGACGATACTCGCATCGTTGGTGTAGCCCGTCAGGAGCATGAAGTTCAAGCCTTCATCGACTTTACCAAAGAAAATCTCACCAACTTCGTTTCCGAAGGTTTAAACCAAGAAGTTCTCGAACGATTCCTATCTCGTTTGGTTTATCAGCAACTAGACTTCAAACAAACAGACGCATATAAAGGCCTTGCAGAAACATTATCTGGTGGTAATAAAGAGCGCATCTATTACTTTTCTACACCACCAGCAATTTACGGTGATATTACTGAAGGTTTATACGTTGCTGGTTTAATTGAAGCGCAAGACCGCGTAGTGATGGAAAAACCAATTGGTCATTGTTTAGAGTCGTCTAAAGTGATTAATGACATGGTTTCTAAGCACTTCGAAGAGAACCAAATCTACCGCATTGACCACTATCTAGGTAAAGAAACGGTATTAAACCTATTAGTACTACGTTTCGCCAACTCGCTATTTACCAACAACTGGGATCGTAATCACATTGATCATGTGCAAATTACAGTTGCTGAAAGTGTTGGTATTGAAGGCCGTTGGGGCTTTTATGATGAAGCAGGTCAAATGCGTGACATGGTTCAAAACCACTTGTTGCAGATTCTTTCATTGCTTGCAATGGAGCCACCAGCAGATTTAAGTGCCGACAGTATTCGTGATGAAAAGCTTAAAGTATTAAAAGCGTTATTGCCGATTAACCGTCACAACATCAAAGATAAAACAGTTCGTGGTCAATACACAGAAGGTTTCTTAGCAGGTAAATCGGTACCGGGTTACTTGGAAGAAGAGGGCGCGAACAAAACTAGCGCGACAGAATCTTTTGTTGCAATTAAAGCGGAAATTGATAACTGGCGTTGGACGGGCGTTCCTTTCTACCTTCGTACAGGTAAACGTATGCCTGCTAAGCACAGTGAGATTGTTATTCAGTTCAAAGAGCAACCACACAACATTTTCAAAGACAGCTACGTTGATTTACCAGCGAACAAACTAACGATTCGTCTACAACCAGATGAAGGCGTTGAGTTACAGGTGATGAATAAGATCCCTGGCATTGCGTCACAAATGAATATTCATGAAAACAAGCTTGATTTAAGTTTCTCTGAAACATACGAGAACGAGCGTGTTGTAGATGCATACGAACGCTTAATGCTTGAAGTGATTAACGGCAACCAATCATTGTTCGTACGTCGCGATGAAGTTGAAGCTGCTTGGACATGGGCGGATGGGATTATTGAAGCGTGGGGCGCGTCTAACGACAAACCAAAACCATACGCAGCTGGTTCATGGGGACCTGTTTCTTCAATTTCACTAATTGCCCGTGACGATAGACAGTGGGTGGAGTAATCGATGTACCAATTAAACGAATTTTCTCAACGTAGCGACCTAGATCTACAGTTAGCTGACAAAGTTGCTGATATATTGACTAAAGCCGTTAAGTTAAAAGGTAGAGCAAGCATTGCTGTATCTGGTGGCTCAACACCGAAGGGCTTTTTCGAATTATTGTCTAAGAAAGATCTACCTTGGAAAGAAATTACAGTAACGTTAGCCGACGAGCGCTGGGTTGATATTAATGATGACGCGAGCAACACCAAGCTCGTTCATGAAAACCTGTTACAAAACAAAGCGGTTGATGCGAGCTTCTTCCACATTAAACAAGGTGACGATTTGTCTGTTGAAACGTTAGCAGACCTAAATTTAGCTGCGCGTTCAACAGTTTTACCATTTGATGTACTCATCCTTGGTATGGGTGAAGATGGGCATACAGCCTCTTTATTCCCTTGTAGCCGCGAAATTCACAGCGCGTTAAGCAAAGACGCATCACCCTTATTAAAGGTTGTTCCAGAAACAGCACCGCATCACAGAATCACCTTTAGCTATGCTTACCTTATTCAAAGCGAAAATACGTTCTTGCACATTAGTGGAGACAACAAGAAAACCGTGTTAGAGCAAGCGTTATCGAATGAAGATAAATTTGAAATGCCAATTCGCGCGTTTCTACATCACCCGAGCGTAATGACAAACATTTATTGGGCAAAGTAATTATGAATCCTAAAATTCAAGCGATTACCGATCGTATCATCGAAAGAAGTAAGCCTACTAGACAGGTTTACTTAGACAACATTGACAAAGCTAAAGCTGAAACTGTGCACCGTGCAGGACTTTCCTGTGGTAACTTGGCTCACGGTTTCGCGGCTTGTGGTAAAGAAGATAAAGCAAAGTTAAAGGGTATTAACCACTCTGACATTGCGATTATCTCAGCATATAACGACATGCTTTCTGCTCATCAGCCATATGAAAGCTATCCTGCTGTTATAAAAAAAGCCGTGTCTGAAACAGGTGGCGTGGCACAATTTGCTGGTGGTGTTCCGGCGATGTGTGATGGTGTAACCCAAGGTCAACCGGGCATGGATTTAAGCTTGATGAGCCGTGATGTTATCGCTATGGCTACTTCAGTTGGTTTATCGCACAACATGTTCGATGGCGCGACCATGTTAGGTATCTGTGACAAAATCGTCCCAGGTCTTCTAATTGCTAGCTTTACGTTCGGTCACTTACCAACAGTATTTATTCCAGCAGGCCCTATGCCTTCTGGTATTCCAAATAAAGAAAAAGCACGTGTTCGCCAGCAGTTCGCTAAAGGTGAAGTAGGTAAAGAAGAATTACTTGCTGCTGAGTCTGCGTCATACCACAGTGCGGGTACTTGTACTTTCTTCGGTACAGCAAACTCAAACCAATTAGTGGTTGAGGTGATGGGCCTTCATTTACCGGGTGCTTCATTTGTTCCGCCAAACACAGAATTACGTGAAGAGTTGACTAAAGCTGCTGCGCGTCAAGTAACTCGTTTAACTCAGCAATCGGGTAACTACATGCCAGTAGGGCGCATGATTGATGAACGTTCTATTGTAAATGCAATTGTCGCGCTACTTGCAACAGGTGGTTCTACAAACTTAACTATGCATATTATCGCGTTCGCTCGAGCGGCAGGCATAATAATTAACTTCCAAGACTTTAATGACCTATCAGATGCGGTACCGTTATTAACGCGTATCTATCCGAACGGTCATGCTGACATTAACCATTTTGAACAAAGTGGTGGTATGGCGTTATTGTTCAAGATGTTAATAGAAGCAGAGTTGCTACATGAAGATGTAGAAACGATTTGTGGTCGCGGGTTATCTCGTTATACCCAGAAGCCAGTGTTAGAAGACGGTCAGCTTAAGTGGGTTGATGGTCCAACATCATCTGGCGATCCAGAAGTTATCGCAACGGTTGAACAACCATTTAAAACAGATGGTGGTTTAAAAGTACTGAAAGGTAACTTAGGTACTTCTGTATTGAAAACATCTGCACTACGTGAAGGTAGCACAGTTGTTGAAGCACCAGCGGTAGTGTTTGAAGATCAGCACGATCTTGAAAAAGCATTCAAAGCGGGTGAGTTAGAGAAAGACTTTGTAGCAGTTGTTCGCTTCCAGGGCCCTAAAGCTCGCGGTATGCCTGAACTTCACAAGTTAACGCCACCTCTTGGTGTACTTCAAGATAAAGGCTTTAAAGTAGCATTAGTGACTGACGGTCGTATGTCAGGTGCATCAGGTAAAGTACCTGCAGCTATTCATTTATGTCCAGAAGCTTTAGATGGCGGACTTATCGCTAAAGTAAAAACTGGTGACATGATTTCAGTTAACGGTGTTACAGGCGAGCTTAAATTAATGGTAAGCCAAGAAGAACTAGATAGCCGTGAGTTAGCGCAGTTCCAAGTAAATGGCCATCATCAAGGTATGGGTCGTGAAATCTTCGGCTTTATGCGTAACAACTTAAGTACAGCTGATACCGGCGCTTGTTCACTGTTTCCACCGTTGGGAGAGGGTGCGTAAGTTATGGTAACCCCCGTAGATAACACGGTTAATATTGTCGCCGATATCGGCGGCACTAACTTGCGTATTGGTATTGCCGAAGAAACCGGCGAAACACGCGCACTTACAGTTTATCAATGTGCGCAGTATGTTGGTTTAGCGGAAGTAGTGTCTGATTTTATTGAAAAAGAATCGCTTCAAGGTAAAACCATCAATGCTTGTTTCGCTATCGCATGTCCAGTAGAGCAAGACTTGATCACCATGACAAACTTGCCCTGGCAATTTTCAAAGTCGGAAATTATGGAAACACTTGGCTTAGCTAAGTTACTTATGATTAATGACTTTACTGCCATTGCGCATGCAATTCCTATGTTGGGTGAAGGTCAAAAAGTACAAGTAGGAAACGGTGAGCCCGTACACGGTAAACCAATTTCTGTTTGTGGCCCTGGTACGGGGCTTGGGGTTGGACACCTTGTTCATGAAAAAGATAAATGGATCAGTCTTAGTTGTGAAGGTGGACACGTTGATTTCGCACCAATTGATGAAACAGAGATTGAAATATTAAAGCATTTGCTACACAAGTACGCTCATGTATCGTATGAGCAACTATTGTCAGGTATGGGCTTAGAGCAAATATATCAAGCGCTTGCGACAATTGATGGAAAAGCAGAAACAGATTTAGCTGCAAAAGACATTACCGCGAAAGCATTTGATGGTGAATGTTCTACTTGTCGCAAGACTGTCGAAACATTTTGTCGAGTTCTGGGCAGTTTTGCCGGTAACTTGGCATTAACGTTAGGTAGTTTCGGTGGCGTTTATATCGCTGGTGGTATCGTTCCTCGTTTTATTGAGTTTTTCCAAGACAGTGAATTTAGAAAGCGTTTTGAAGAGAAAGGTCGTTTGTCTGGCTTTAATCAAAACATACCAACGTATGTGATCACCGAGTCACAACCAGGCATTTTAGGTGCTTCGGCTTACCTTCTTCAACATAATAAAGAGGCATTATGACGGATTTAAAAAACTGGCAATTACCGCCAAAGGACTTGTTTGCGATGGGGCCAATTGTCCCAGTATTAGTAATTGAAAATGTCGAAGATGCCTTACCAATTGCTGAAGCTCTGTTAGCTGCAGACGTTCGGGTATTAGAAGTTACTCTTCGCACACCGTCAGCGTTAGAGGTTATCGAAACTATCGCAAAAGCTTTACCAGAAGCAGTTGTTGGCGCTGGTACGGTTACTAACCGTGAACTATTAAAACGTTCAAGCGACGCGGGAGCTAAGTTTGCTATTAGCCCAGGCTTAACAAAGGACTTGTTAAAAGCTGGTAATGAAGGCGACATCGCGTTGATTCCTGGTATTTCTTCGATTTCGGAGTTGATGGACGGTATTGATTACGGTTACGACCACTTCAAATTCTTCCCTGCAGAAGCATCGGGTGGTGTAAAGGCGATTCAGTCGATTGGTGGACCGTTCCCTAATATTAAGTTCTGTCCAACGGGTGGTATTAACATTAATAATGTTAACAACTACTTAGCGCTTAAGAATGTAGCTTGTTGTGGTGGCTCTTGGTTAGTGTCTGACAAAATCGTTAAAGAAAAAGATTGGACGCAAATCACAAAATTGGCGACTGACGCAATTGCCCACGTTCAGGACATTGTTACAGCAAAATAGTTAATACTAAATTTGTGACATGAAAAAGCCTGCAATAGCAGGCTTTTTAGTGTGTTGATATTTAGCTTCTCCTACAGAGTACTAATCCTCTTTATTTTTATTTCTTACCATTACTGGGATATCAATGTCTGGCACTGAGATATCACTAAGCGAAATAACTTTTGTTTTGCTGATACGGTGACGATAAATTTCTCTCAGATAAAAAATCGCATTTTTAACACTATCTAGCGTTAACCGGATGTCGTTAATCGATGTAAACTGCTTACTATCGTGAATGAGTTCTCTGTATTTTTTCTCATACATAGGTTTAATTGCATACCAGTTAGTGTCGAGAATTTTTGCTGGGTTCTCGTGCTCAAGTAGCATGCTTTCTAATTTTTCTTCATCGAATTCAGGTGCTTTTATAAAATCGATTATTGCTTGGTCTAACTTTTCATCAAAACGATAATTATCTTTAGCAAAACAGCGTTTAATGTAAGCAACGATAAGCGTTAAAAAGTCGTCACTTAAACATGGGCTTTTTGCGATTAATGTAGTCAGTGATAAGTTTGCTGATGCACCAATAACCAATGCGTATCGCTTAAGCGTAGTGTTGGGGAATAAGTTATTTAAATGCATCTTCAACTTATTAAGATCCATATAAGATAGCTTGTAGTCTTTAGGTAGTGACACAATCGAAACAATTGAAGAACAGTTTTTGAAGAAATGTAAGCCTTTTAAATGCTTAGCATCGTAGCCACTTTCTTTGTAATTTTTTAACGCGATTTGATAGTGATTAGACTCAATTGGAAGTAGGCTTATGCCTTCGATCGCTTGAGTTTGCTTGTTAAAATGCGGAAGGTCAATTGAGCGGAAGAACAAGTCATCTATGTCTAGCGGTTCTTTGTTTTCGCCACTAAAAATAGCTTTACTTTCTTGAAGAGAGGCTTCTTCTGCAACGACAGATTCGGCATATGCTATGGCAACCGGACCTGCAAGGCTCATAAATAGGTCATTAGCATCTAACCTAATGGTTTCACCTATATCGATACCCGCACGTCTGAAGTAATTTTCATCATAATCCGTGGTTACGGCTTGGGCTGTCAGGATATTGAAAATTTGTTGGCTGATGTATTGGTTCGCATGCTTTTCCATTGAGTTAACATCAATGTACTGAATGCCACCTTCAGTGTCATTTTGCTCAGCGTAGCGCATGATGTCGTTTGAGATTAACATCATGGCGTTCCAGGGCCTAATGCGCTGTATCATATTTGATGCTGAAACATGTTCATTGTCCATGCTGTATGAAAAATTCCACTCTTCAGATAGATACTTACACAGTAAGCGGCCAGCATTGATGTGCAGCGCTTCTGACGTTTCTACATATTGCTCCGAAATATTAGGCAAAATACAAATGCCGCTCGTAAAAATAGGCTCAAAAACAAATGATTGGTTATGGCTAGCGAGTTCACGTTCAGATTTAATGTCAAATGTTTTATTCATATAAGCATACTGCTGCGCTAAACCAAACTCTGACGCCATGCCTGATCCCGTGCCGCCACCAGCACTGAAAATATAGAAGTAGAGTCTTGATTGGTTTGCTTTAATGCCGCACGAATCAATAAGGTATGAATGAATAAATTTCCAATCTTGATTAGTAAACTGGTCGGTATCTTTGTTAAGGATAATTTTTGCTAGGTATTGACCAAGAATAGGGGCGTTACCTGCACCACCAGCATGAACTTCCGACAAATCCATAATTTTAAGTTTGTTGTAATCTTTCAAAAAATTGTTGTCGAAACCTTTTGAAGAAAAGCGAATGCGACCTTCAATGTCTTTATCTAGATCGCCCAACATAACAAGTGGTTCAATTAAAAACACGGGCTTAATAGACTTATGCTGATTAATGTTCAGACTGCGTTGAATCCACTTTATTGGCTTGTTGTCTTTTTCTTTTACTTTGTTCTGTTCGTTATGGAATTCGTTGAGGTAGTAATTGCGAGCGTTGTGGACAAGACAAGCTACATCCAGAGCGATGTTTGAACCACAGCGGCCAAGACCTATTAAGCAAACTGACGGGAAGTTTGGAAGTGGTTCTGGATCTTCTTCATTAACGTTAGGACTTGGATAAACATCGCCACGAAGCGCATCGAGGTTTTTTAGAATGAGGGAAATATCTTTTTCGGTAAAGTAACTGTAGGCAGATTTGTCTTGTTGATCATCTATGGAAGCCTCAACAGTCTGTGGCATCTTCTGTTGTACTTTCCGTTTTACGATGATGTCAAAATCGTCAGATGATTGTGTTTCACTTCCTCCTGACGTAACCGTTTTCTTATGACTTGATTTAGCGCCTGTTGTTTTTTTACCTTGCATCACAGCTCTCCATAAGTTGTTGATTAATTAATCAACTCTTTATCAAGATAGTTCAATGTGTGCTTGATTACATAATAACAAGTAAATAAAAAAGGCCAGCAAAAGCTGACCTTAATCAAATAAACCGAATCAACGGGCTTATTTTTGGATGTGCGCAACTAAGTCGAGTACTTTGTTAGAATAGCCGATTTCATTGTCATACCAAGACACGATTTTCACAAATGTATCCGTAAGCGCGATACCAGCGCCTGCATCGAATACTGATGTGCATTTCTCACCAATGAAGTCATTTGAAACAACTTGGTCTTCTGTATAACCAAGAATGCCTTCTAAGTCACCGTGTGCTGCTGCTTTCATTGCGTCACAGATTTCTTGGTAGCTTGCAGGTTTAGCAAGGTTAACCGTTAAATCTACAACTGATACGTTTGGTGTTGGAACGCGGAACGCCATACCGGTTAACTTACCGTTAAGCTCAGGAATTACTTTACCTACAGCTTTCGCAGCGCCAGTCGATGAAGGAATAATGTTTTGACCTGCGCCACGACCGCCGCGCCAGTCCTTAACAGAAGGGCCATCAACCGTCTTTTGTGTCGCAGTAGTAGCGTGTACTGTTGTCATTAGGCCATCTGTGATGCCCCAGTTGTCGTTTAGTACTTTTGCAACAGGTGCTAGACAGTTAGTTGTACATGAAGCATTTGAAACGATGTCTTCACCTTGGTAAGCGTCGTGGTTAACACCCATAACGAACATTGGTGTAGCGTCTTTAGAGGGCGCTGACATTACAACTTTTTTAGCGCCAGCTTCAATGTGCTTACGTGCGCTTTCATCTGTTAAGAATAAGCCAGTAGATTCTACCACTACGTCTGCACCAATCGCATCCCACTTAAGTGCTGCCGGATCGCGTTCAGCAGTTACACGTACTGTGCTGCCATTAACAACTAGGTTACCGTCAACTACTTCTACTGAACCATTGAAACGACCATGCGTTGAGTCGTACTTAAGCATATATGCCATATACTCAACGTCGATGAGATCATTAATACCGACAATCTCTATGTCTTGTCTTTCTTGTGCTGCTCGAAAAACGAATCGGCCGATGCGGCCAAAACCATTAATGCCAACTTTAATTGTCATGTTTAACCCTTGAATTTTATTAATGTAGTAAAATTACATCATTATGGTAAAAATTCAAGTGAAATATCGACTTTGATGAAAGTTAATTATATTAATCTAGGATATTTACTAAAAAGCCGAGAAAAATTAATTACTTTATTTGCTTTGGTATAGGCAGAGTTGGCTTAGCCATGATAAAATAACGTAACTGTCGTTTTATTAAACGCACTGTCAATAACCTCTTTAAATTCGGAAATTTGATATGACACAAGAGAAAGTATTGTGTGACATTGGCTTCATTGGCCTTGGTGTAATGGGTAAGAACCTGGTACTCAATTTGGCGGACAATGGATATAACATAGCTGCTTTTGACCTCAACCAAGAAAAAGTCTCTGATACCATCGCTCAAGACAAATTGGAAAATAAAACTAACTCTCCTCGTGTTTACGGTTGTAACTCTTACACCGAACTACTTTCTCAACTAAAAGCTCCTCATTTAATCGTCCTTTCTGTCCCAGCCGGTGAACCAGTAGACCAAGTCTGCGAAAGCCTTATAGGCGCAGGTATTCAACCTGATGATATTGTTATCGATACAGGTAATAGTCTTTGGGTAGACACCGTTGAACGTGAAAAGCGCTACAAAAATCAATTCATTTTATTCTCTTCTGCAGTATCTGGTGGTGAAGTAGGCGCACGTTTTGGTCCAGCATTAATGCCAAGCGGCCAGCCTTACGCATGGACACGTATTAAGCCAATTTGGGAAGCGATTTCTGCGAAGGTTGATCCTGTAACAGGTAAGCCTATTGAGCGCACTGAACCGGGTGAAGTTATTGAACATGGCGATCCATGTGCTGCATACATTGGACCTGCAGGTGCTGGTCACTATGTAAAAATGGTGCACAATGGTATTGAATACGCTGATATGCAAATAATCTGTGAAGCTTATCAAGTACTTCGCGATGGTTTAGGCATGAGCTGTGAAGAAATTGCTAATACTTTTGAAAAATGGAACCAAGGTCCTTTAGACAGCTACTTGATGGAAATTTCTGTTGAAGTTCTTCGCCATAAGGTCGACGACACTCCACTTGTTGACCTTATCCTTGATAAAGCAGGCCAAAAGGGCACTGGTCTATGGACAGCAGTAAGTAGTTTAGAAGTCGGTTGCCCAGCGCCAACAATTTCACAAGCTGTATACGCACGTTCTATTTCCTCCTTCAAAGAAACACGAGTTGCAGCGTCTGAACTTTTAGATGGTCCAGCGAAAAAAGAACTAAGTGAAGAAGAAACGCAAGCATTTGTAGGTCGTCTACATGATGCAATTTACTGTGCGAAAATCTGTGCTTACGCTCAAGGCTTCCAATTGATGAAGTTAGCGGCAAAAGAGCACAACTGGACGCTAGATTTTTCGAGTATTGCTAAAATTTGGCGAGCTGGTTGTATTATTCGTGCAGTATTCCTTCAGTCCATTACCGAAGCGTTTACCCGCAATGAAGATCTTGAAAACCTATTATTAGATGAGTTCTTCTCTAAGCAGCTTAATCTGCATCAAGCCAATTGGCGTCAAGCTATTGCTGACATTACGTTAATGGGTATTCCTGTTGGTGCTTTGTCTTCATCACTTTCTTACTATGATTCAGTTCGCTCCGCTGTACTTCCAGCAAACTTGTTACAAGGCCAGCGTGATTTCTTTGGTGCACATACGTTTGAACGTACCGATAAGTCAGCAGGTAAGAAGTATCACGTAGAATGGGCTGCCGAAGGTAGACCTATGATAGCGATTAAGTAATCGTTATTAAGAATTAAGTAAAATACTATGGCCAATGATCAAGATTATAAAGATAAATTGTCGCCTGAGGCTTATGCTGTATGTCGCCTGGCGGCAACTGAAAGGCCATTTACAGGTAAATATAACGATCATTGGCTAGTAGGAAACTACCATTGCGCTTGTTGTGAACGAGCGCTTTTCACTTCAGAAGCCAAATTCAATGCAGGTTGTGGCTGGCCAAGCTTCTATGATTGCATCAAAGATACGGTGGCATACTTAGAAGATAATAGTCACGGTATGCGACGTATCGAGATACAATGTAAAGCGTGCGAATCTCATTTAGGACATGTCTTTGATGATGGTCCTGCACCTACTGGGAAACGCTACTGCGTTAATTCTTTAAGTCTTATCTTTGATGAAGAACTGGCTTAACCCCAAATTTTCAGCTTAAACCGCTTTTGTTGATGCTGACGACAGCTTTACTAATTAAAGTTTTTTTCTCTAAATTACTTACCTTAGACGCTTGTAAGCATTAGTCGTCCTGATAGTCACCTATTTAACTCAGATCTGTTGGAAGGGGAGTACTGTGGAAAGACAGTTGAAATATAAATCAGCGGTGCGCACCACTTCTAAAGGTAATGCGCAATGTGCTGATAATAGGTTTAGAACTCAATGCTTGGGCGCGGTAAACTGGCCATCAAAAATCTTATTTAACGTAGCTTCTGCCACTTTATCTAAAAACGGGGCATCAAGTTTGTAAAACTGGGTGTAATCTTTCAGACCCTGTTCACTAATATCTTTATCTTCTGGGTCGTATAGGTTAAGAATTTTTAACCAAATATAAGCTTGTTTGTACTCTTTTTTATCCGTGAAAATTGTCGTCAGTGATTTAAAAATCTCCTTATTGATAACATCACCTTCCTTTACTAACTCCAGTGCTCTGAACAGTAAATCTAAGGTGTGCTCGGGATCGCGCTTGATGTAGTAAGTTGCAAGGTTAAACTGTGATTCCGGCGTATCTAACGCAGCGCTGCCTTCCATTGCTAGAAATTTTTCAAGAGCAGATTCGTTCAAATAGCGTGTCCAGTGATAATAGAGTAGCTCTGGATGGTTTGATGATCTCGTATCAACACTTATTTCTTTGATTCTCTCTTTGGCTTTTACGAAATTATCGATTCTGTTTCGTTGTTTATATTTAAGTTTAATGTGTTCAATTTTAGACGCATGATCCATGCATGCAGCGTATTCTTCGTACGCAATCAATAAATTATATTTTAACTTGTCTTGATTAGACTGGGCTGTATTAAGGAAATAGTTCTCATAAATGGTTTCGACTCGCTCTTTCTTACACCAACTGTCTTCTAGAAACTCAGTGCAGAGTTCTGGGGATTCTTTACATATGGAGGCGAGGTCGGGTCTGCTATCACAGCCTAGGAGAAATAGTGCGCTTGCCACTACATAGGGTATAACTTTCATTAAAGTCTCATTATTTTTGATTTTCTATCATGTAAGTACTAGAGAAAACTTTCACGCTGAATTACAATACGCACCGCACCAAGCAGGCACTTATCATAAAATTCTATAAACACATTGATAATAGCCTATCGTTCACTTTACTGAAATAAAAAGGTTTTATGTAATGACTTCTCATCTTGAGGAACAATATCAATCTAGCTGGCAAGAACGTCAAACTTTCGCTGAAAACATGCTACCAATGATCAGCCAATTATTCCGTAATAAAGGAATAGAGGTAGCGGTTTATGGACGTCCACTTGTTAACGCGTCTGCCATTGACATCATCAAAGCACATAAATCAGTAGCCTTACATGAAGAAAGCAAACTTCGTTTGAGAGAGAGCTTTCCATTTTTAGAAGCATTAGTAAAAATGCCACTTGCTCCAGCTCGCATCGATATCGGCAAGCTTGCATATAACTACTTATTTTTAGGTGGCGCGAACGGATTATCAATTGAGCAATACTTAGAAAAAGAACTAACCGACATTTTACAGTCAAATGGTGACGGTAATAACGGTCAAGACGTTGTGTTATACGGTTTCGGTCGTATCGGTCGTTTACTTGCACGCTTATTAATTGAAAAGACTGGTCCTTCTGCGAACCTTCGCCTGCGTGCCATCGTTATTCGTCCAGGTAAAGACGGTGATTTAGCTAAGCGTGCTTCATTATTACGTCGTGATTCAGTTCACGGTGCATTCAATGGTTCTATTACAATTGACGAAGAAAACAATGTCATTCGTGCAAACGGCGCATTCATTAAAGTTATTTATGCTAAATCGCCAGCTGATATCGATTACACAGCATACGGTATTAACAATGCATTAGTTGTTGATAACACGGGTATTTGGTCTGATGAAGAAGGTTTAGGTCAACACTTACAGTCAAATGGTGTTGCAAAAGTATTATTAACAGCACCAGCTAAAGGCGATATCAAGAATATCGTTTATGGTGTTAACCAAGATATGATTTTATCGGAAGACAAAATTGTATCAGCTGCGAGTTGTACAACTAACGCGATTACACCTGTATTGAAAGCTGTTAACGATAAGTTTGGTATTAAGAATGGTCATGTTGAAACTGTGCATTCTTACACTAATGATCAAAACTTAATTGATAACTACCACAAGTCACCTCGTCGTGGTCGCAGTGCACCATTGAACATGGTTATCACTTCAACAGGTGCAGCGAAAGCTGTTGCTAAGGCGTTACCTGAGCTTAAAGGTTTATTAACGGGTAATGCGATTCGCGTTCCAACACCGAACGTATCAATGGCGATTATGAATTTAAACCTTAAAGAAGCGACGACAACTGAAGGTCTTAACGATTACCTTCGTGAAATTTCACTTAACTCTGACTTACAAAACCAAGTTGACTACACAGCATCAACTGAAATTGTATCGACTGATTTAGTTGGTTCGCGCTACGCTGGTGTAGTTGACTCACAAGCGACAATTGTAGACGAAGATCGCGCCGTACTTTACGTTTGGTACGATAACGAGTTTGGTTACAGCTGCCAGGTAGTTCGCGTGATGCAAGAAATGGCAGGTATTCACGTACCTAACTTGCCACGACGCTAGGAATAGCATAATAATCAAGAAAAGGCGCTTCGGCGCCTTTTTTTATTAAAGCTTTTAGTTTAACGGTCGATATAAGAGTGAGACTTTATAAAGACAGGAGCAGGTAGTATGGCTTTATCGGTAGGAAACACCAGTTCTATGCACGTAGACTCTGGTAATGCGTTAGAAATTAAGGGCGCACAAATGGCGAAAGATCAAATGGAATTGGAGGGCAAGATGGCGGTAGAACTTATCGAGTCTGCTAACATTCAGAATGTTAATCCGCCAACGGCTACGTCAGGTAACAATATTAATATTAAGGTTTGAATTTAAAGCCTCAATAGTGATTGTTTAAATACATCTGGCAGGTTTTGGTAGCCCAGCGTATTTAGTAGCTTGCTTAGCAGGCCCTTCAGGAAATAGTCGATAGAGGTATCGGCTATTAGCCTTTTCCTCTCCAAATTCTTCTTTCATCGCTTTTGTTAATGCGCGAATAGCCGGTGATGTATTGAATTTTAGGTAAAACTCTCGAACAAAATTAATCACTTCCCAGTGCGCTTCAGTTAGAGTTAACTCATCTTTTTCTGCGAGTAACGGCGCTAAATCTCTGTGCCACTGTGTGTGGTCTTTTAAATAGCCAGCCTGATCAAGCGCTACGTCTTGGCCATTAAATTCTAGTGTATTCGTCATTGTCTATTACCACGTTATTGTTTTGTCATGATCTAAGCTTAAATCTACGAATTTAGTCATTGGAATTGCGCTAATTTGCGCTTGGAGGTTAGTTAAACCCCTGGCTACAAAATGATGCTCGATCACAAAAACTTTATCTTTTACATTCTCCCCTAGTGCTGAAACTAATGAAGCGAATTCAGGATGCTTTGTATTATAAACGCCATCATCTAACAAAACGATGGCGTCATCTTTACTCAAAAGAGCACCGCAAAGCGAAAATACATTGGTATTGAATTGAGATTGTTTAATTAAATGTAAAGTCGCCATTAGAACCTCAATACATGTTTGTAATTAGTAAGTTGCGTTTGCAGTTCTTTAGCCTCTAGCAAAGTAATGCCCTCTAGTTCTTTCACTGCATTTATTGAACGCGCATCGATTGACTGCTTACATACAAATAGTTGCTCAATATCGTAAAACTCCAATGCATCGAGCGTCTTAAGGTAATCTTTGATGTTCAAAAGGCTACCGTCGGTATTGGACACCAATTGCCAAACGCCGTCGCCAATAAAAAATAATCCTACTTCTTGCTCGTATGAACCAAAAATTAAAGCTAGATCTAAGGCGTCTTTACCATCAGAGGTAGAAAAGGGCGCTTTCGTATTTATTACGGCTATTGAAGTACTCATAATTGAATTACTCTGTCTGCGCCATTACTTAGTTCAACCATTTCACCAAGCCCAGAAATGGTAAACGCTGCATCTATATTAGACGGGGGTTGATCAGTTAACCCACGCTTTTCTGCAGCAGTGATACAAAGGTGAATAGCGAAACCTAGGTTTTTACTTTTTGTCTTTAAAGATTCGATAAAATTAAATTCATCACTCGGCATATTCGTCAGTGTATTCGCCGCTAGCACAGCGTCTTGATAAAGGAATACTCCATTAAGATTATGTCCTTGCTCATAGATAGCTTCAATTAGCTCTATTACCGTCGCTGATTGGTTTTGGTGGGGTGGTGCTGTTACCACGATACAAAATGTAGACACGTTTACCTCAAACAATGGGCATAAAAAAGCCCCGATTAACGGGGCTTAGTATACAGAATTCTTTTAAAAGAATTAATCGTCAGAATTAAATGCACCTAATAATTGCAATAAGCTAACGAATAAGTTGTAGATGTTTAAGTATAGCGATACTGTTGCGCGAATGTAGTTACGCTCACCACCGTGAATAATGCGGCTTGTATCGAATAAAATTAAACCAGACATAATCATTACGATTGCAGCGCGGCCAGCTAAGTATAGTGCAGGAATTTGCAAGAAGATGTTTGCAATACCCGCAACTAGTACAACGATCAAGCCTACCATTAAGAAACCGCCCATGAATGAGAAGTCTTTCTTACTAGTTAATGCGTAAGCACTTAATGCAAAGAAGATTAAGGCTGTTCCACCTAACGCTTGCATAATTAAAGAACCACCGTTAGGTAGTGCAGCATATGCATTAAGCAGTGGCCCTAAAGAAGCGCCCATTAAGCCTGTGAAAGCGAAAATCCAAAATAAGCCATTAGCCTTATCAGCTTGCTTATGAACGACAAATAGTAAACCAAAAGCAACTAGTGTCATTACTAAAGCAGCCATGTGCGATAAATTCATGGCCATTGAAACACCCGCAGTCACGGCACTGAATGCTAAGGTCATACCTAGAAGCATATAAGTGTTACGTAACACCTTGTTAATTTCGATAGCAGTACTTTGACTAGTAGCGCCAAGATTCATATTTGTTTGCATAAAACTTCCTCTATGAATGTTTTTACCTGTAATAGTAGATATGGGAAAAGTACCAAAAGTTCAAGTCTTCGCCCTTATTTTTGACATATTATGGCACGGTGTTTTTTAAAATACTATGCCTAGTCTTGGTTATATTGCTCGATAATTTGTTTTCTTTTGTAACAAGTTAACGAATGGTCATTTACCATACCACATGCTTGCATGTGTGCGTAAATAGTCGTCGAACCAACAAATTTAAAGCCTCGCTTTTTAAGGTCTTTACTAAATTTATCTGAGATAGGTGACGTAGCAGGGTAGTCACTTAACTTTTCGATACGATTAACAATCGTTTTATGATCAACAAAGCCCCATTGATAATTAGAAAAGCTACCAAACTCCTGTTGTACTTCTATAAATCGCTTTGAATTGTTGATCGCGGCTTCTATTTTACCTCGGTGACGAATGATTTTTTCGTTTGTTAACAAAACTTCGACATCATGCTCCGTATATGTTGCGACTTTCTTAACGTCAAAATTTGCGAAAGCTTCGCGATATCCTTCTCTACGTTTTAAAATCGTATACCAACTTAAACCCGCTTGCGCTGATTCTAAGGTTAGATATTCAAAAAGTTTATTGTCATCGTGAACAGGAACACCCCATTCATCATCGTGGTAGGCAACATAATCTGGTTTTGACAAGTCGAGCCAAGGGCATCGGCATTCGTTCATAAATCCCTCATAACATACGTTAAAATAATCAAAATGCTTAAAAAGTTAGCAAACAGTAAATTTTTTTAATTTTACGCTTTACAACCTAATATCTACACTTTAATATGCGCCTCGTTCCCAAGCAACGGGGAACAGTTTGGTGAGATGGCTGAGTGGTCGAAAGCACCGGTCTTGAAAACCGGCATGGGTTTGTAGCCCATCTAGGGTTCAAATCCCTATCTCACCGCCATATAGAAACAACAAAGCCTCGCATTAGCGGGGCTTTGTTGTTTCTAGCGGTTTGAAAAGTATTGGAACCCGTTAAAAGGTTTCACAAAATTGTCTGGCACAATTTTGAATAGCGTTAGCTAGCCCGTAGGGCAAAATACAAGGAGGTGTTTTGTAATTCCCTATCTCACCGCCATGTACTTAAAGCCCGATTCAATAGAGTTGGGCTTTGTTCGTTTAGACCTTCTATTCAAGCTCTACGCATTCTCTACATAGCGGCATCCAGTCCTTTAACTTAATTCTTTGTTTTATTTGCTTAATGTGTGTATAAATAATGTACAACCAAAAAGAAAAACAAAAATTAAAGGGGAAGGTTATGGGTAATGCTAGTTCAGAACTCTTAATTGAAAACGAGAATTTATTCCGTGCATTAATTTCAACACCAATCGCTATGTTGTTTGCAGCACTTACTATGTATGCGTTAAGTAGTGGTGTGAATATTGTTATGACAGCTATCTTTGTCATATCGGCACTTTATTTTGCATTGAGCACATTGTCTTATCTTGCTCATTACACAAACGAAAGATTTGAAGGTAAAGCAGAGCCCGTATTTAAAAATCAGAACCTTGGCAAAGCTGCTACTTTTATTGTCCTGTCGGCCTTATCCCTTACTGCTGTAGTAAAGTCATTTAGCGGATCTGCACACGTGTTTTTTAACGGTTTGTTTATCGTTCTCGCCATATACTGTGTACTTAATCTACTAGCTTACGCTGCTTTTTATACCAATGATTACTTTGAAGCTGAAGCGTAAATAAATCCAAAGACTTTGCTTTAAGTTAAACGGCCAACTCGTTAATATTGACAGATATTTTTCTTCGCAATGGAATTCCCATGTCAAATTATCTGCGAGTTGGTCAAGCCAACACTCCTCTTTATGTATTCAACCCTGAATCGTACTCTTCTTGGCTAACAGCACAAAACCAACAAACACAAAATTGGATCACGTCAACGTGTTTTAGCGGAAAGGGTTTAGCGGTAATTCCCGACAATGACGGTGGTTTAGAAGCCGCTGTTTTTGTAGTTGAAAGCACGAATGAATATTTCGCTTGTGGCGAATTGGCAAACCTTCTACCAAAAGGCGATTATCAGTTAGTAGCGGAAGCAGACCAAGAAGCAATTTGTTTTGGCTTTTTGATTGGTACTTATCAGTTTGAACGATACAAAGAAAAACAATCAGATTTTCCAACATTATTCGTTGAAGAGCAGTCATTAGTTGATACGGTATCAAACTTAGTCTCTGCTACTTCGTTAGTTCGAGACCTAGTGACAACCCCTGCAGCAGACATGATGCCTGAACATTTAGCTGCGACTGCTCAAACCCTTGTAGATCGATTTAACGGTTCAGTATCTGAAATTGTTGGAGAAGAACTTCTTAACGAGAATTATCCAACAATACACGCTGTAGGTCGTGCAAGCGTTCATCAACCACGTTTAATTGATTTACGTTGGGGAGAAGCTAATGCTCCTAAGTTAACTTTGGTGGGTAAAGGCGTGTGTTTCGACAGTGGCGGCCTTGATATTAAGCCTTCTGCAGGTATGCGTCTAATGAAGAAAGATATGGGTGGTGCTGCACATGTATTAGGGCTTGCGGAACTGATTATGGCATCTGGCCTTAATGTTAATCTTCGTGTGTTAATTCCAGCTGTAGAAAATGCAGTATCAAGTAACGCCTTTAGACCAGGTGACGTGATTAAAACTCGAAAGGGCCTGCATGTAGAAATTGATAATACAGACGCAGAAGGGCGCTTAGTTCTTTGTGATGCACTAGATGAAGCGGTTAATGATGAACCAGAACTTATTATTGACTTCGCTACGCTAACCGGTGCGATGCGTGTTGCGTTAGGTACAGAACTGCCAGGTTTCTTTGCAACAAAAGATGAAACGGCACTTGGCATTCAAAGTGCGGGTGAACCGATTCAAGATCCAGTTTGGCGCATGCCGTTACACAAGCCTTATAAAGACTTAATAAAAAGTGATATCGCTGATTTAAGCAACTGTGCTTCTGGTCCATTTGGCGGCGCTATTACTGCAGCACTTTACCTTCAAGCATTCCTACCAGAAGATATTGATTGGGTACATTTCGATATTATGGCCTATAACAACCGTAAACTATCAGGTAGACCTGTAGGCGGCGAAGCTTTTGGTATTCGTGCTGTTTTCAGTTATTTACAAACGCGTTTCGGCTAAGCAATAAAGTAGTTTAGGCATCGCGCTGAAAGCCCAACAGGACTTTAAAAATTTTAAAAGAGTATTAATAGTTTTCTGTTAATGCTCTTTTTTATTGGTTAACTAGTGTTCTGTATGTGTTCATGTAAGCATCAGCTGGAAGTAAAATAAATGTAACCAGCCATTAATAAATTGATCATTTACAGGAAATTATTCCCTTTCTCTTTTAAGCTTAGTAGTGGGCATAGAAGTAGAGGGTGTTATGAGTCGACTTAATTATCTACCATTTTACAAGTCAGTATGTGTTCTTTCGATAACTGCGTTACTCACCGCGTGTAATGCGACTAGCCCCAGTAATTCTCTTGCCCACCAAGCTCCCCTCGATAACGAATTGTTGCTCAAAGACGAGCTTTTCCCAGAAGCTAGCGCCTTAAATATTGAATCTCAAACAGAGATATTTGCCTTGTCTGATGAAATGAAAAGCTTAGTAGCTACCGAAATTAGACCTGAGCGAAAGCCCCATAAAAAAGCTAAAAAACTATTAACACATATCTTCGACTCTAATAACGTTGGCTTAGCCTATCAAAGTCATGCCAACCTAACCGCGACAGAAACCTTTAATAATCAACGAGCCAATTGCATGTCGCTAACAATCATGGCTTTTGCGCTAGCGGAAGCTTCTGGTTTGGATGCTACTTTTCAAGACGTACAGATCCCTGAATATTGGGTGCGCAATGGTGAATATAATTTATTAACGGGACATGTAAACCTCAAGATTCACAATGTTAAAAACCCTTCTGTTCAAACTGTATGGGGGAGTAAAAACCTTGAAATAGACTTCGACCCGTTCATTCGCAAAAAGAATTTCCCTAAACATAAAATAGATAAAAATACTGTCACTGCGATGTTCTACAACAATAAAGGTGCTCAAAGCTTAGTTGCTAGAGAATACGATCAGGCTTATCGCTACTTTAAGGCTGCTGTTTTAGTTGCGCCCAAGTATGGCGCTAGTTGGGGGAATTTAGGCATTCTATATCGCTTTGCTGGACATAACGAGCTAGCGGAAGACGCTTACCGTCAGGCACTATTAGTAGATCCTAGAAGCCTGAATACCATGAATAACTTGGCATTACTGTTAGAGCGCCAAAAACGCTATGATGAATCGAGACAAATAGACAGCGCCATAATTAAGCAGCGTATAAAAAATCCTTACTACCATGCATTGCTTGCAGACGAAGCTTTCTACAATGGTAATCCTGAAAGTGCCGAAAGACACTATAACCGGGCCATTAAAATCAACGGCAAAATACATGAACTGTATTACGGCTTGGCCAAAGTCCTTAATGCTCAGGGCAAACATAAGCAAGCGAAAAGGGCGCTTAAAAAGGCGATTAATATTAATAAACTGCCTGATATAGAACGTCAGTACATTGCTAAGCTTAATTTAATGCCTAATTAATACCTAACTTATACTTAACTAAAGCCAAACTAATACCTAATTAAGTTTACTTGCTCAATACTTGAAAAATCACAGAGTGCGACTAGGCTTCTAAGCTAAACTTTTATTTCTAATTTAGTTCTCTCACTTTAACAGTTAGAGTAAGTATGATTTGGAACAAAAGTATTTACTTAACCAACTAGTCAAATATGGTAGACTACGCCTTTAAAAACGCGAATTGATGTTAATTAGGCAGAGGTACGATCCGCAATGGATAAGAAATATATTTCCGCACAAGAATTATTAGAAGATTCTTTCAAGCTTGCCGCTAAAGTTTATGAAGATGGTTTCCGCCCTGAATTTATCGTAGGTATTTGGCGTGGTGGCGCTCCAATTGGTATTGCAGTACAAGAATTTTACGATTTCAAAAAAGTAGAAACTGATCACATCGCAGTTCGAACGTCTTCTTACTACGGCATCAATCAGCAAAGTAAAGAAATCAAAGTTCACGGCTTACATTACATCATTGAAAACGCGAATGCTGATGATGGTTTACTTATTGTAGATGATGTTTTTGACTCTGGCCGCAGTATCGATGCGTTAATTAAGCAATTAAAAGTGCTTATGCGTAACAACATGCCAAAAGATGTTCGCGTTGCATGTCCTTGGTATAAACCAAAGAACTCAAAAGTTGATATCGTGCCTGATTACTACGTACACGAATCTGAAGAATGGTTAGTTTTCCCGCATGAGTTATCTGGTCTTACGGCAGAAGAAATTGCGAGTGGTAAAACAGATTTAACCAACATCAAAGAATTATTTATTTAGTAAATTAATCAAAATGAAAAAAAGGGGCGTCATGCTCCTTTTTTGTTTCTATAAAAATAACACTAAAAAACTAAAACAATAGAACTAGCCTCATGATTATTCAACGTATTAAGTTCGTCCTATCGGCAGGGATTTTGGCTGTATCAGTGGTTTGCCACAGCAGTGCTGAAACCAAGCCAGTCATTACAGAAATAGAGAAAAGTGTTAGTACCGTCTTAATTTCTATCGACGGTTTATCAAATGAACAACTACGAAAATATAAGCCTAAAAATCTGACGGAGCTCGCTAAAACAGGGCTTTCTACAGAAGCATTATTACCGGTTTATCCAACCAAGACATTTCCAAATCATTTATCCATCGTTACTGGCGTTTATCCTTCACAACATGGGATTATTCATAACAAATTCTATGACGTAGAAAAGAATCAAGTTTATTCGATGGGTGCTGCCGGTACAGATCCTTCGTGGATGAAAGCTAAGCCAATTTGGGTATTAGCCGAAGAGCAGGGGGTTAAAGCGGCAAGTTACTTTTGGCCTGAATCAGATGCCGAACTATTTGGTGTAAGACCAAGCTATTATTTTCCATACCACCACGACACACCTAATCGCGAACGAACGAATCAAGTGATTAAGTGGCTTGAATTGCCAGAGAGTCAAAAACCAAAGTTAATCACGACTTACTTTTCAATTGTCGACAGCGCAAACCATGATTTTGGTAGTAAGTCTGCAGAAGCGATCGAAGCTATAACGGAAGTTGATACCATTATTGGCGAGTTCCTTACAACATTGGCGGCTAAAAATATCGAGATTAACCTAGTTATCGTGTCTGATCATGGCATGTTAGATATTGATGAGACGATTAAACTAGACAGTGTGATAGCGCCTGAGGCGGTTGCTAAACTCGATAAACTCGTTGAAGGGCAAACCCAGATTTTTATCAATCACAAAGACTGCGCATACTTAAATACCGTTTATCAGCAATTAAAAAATAATGCACAAGAAAGGTATGAAGTTTATTTAAAGTCTGAATTCCCACTTCATTGGCAGTTAGACAAAGCTGTTAGCGACAATTATGTGCCTGACTTAATCGTAAATGCGAATCCAGGTGTGATATTCCAGACAAAACACTACAAAACAGCAGCAACACATGGCTACGATTTAAAAGATACTGATTCGATGGAAGCAATATTCATCGCCAATGGCGTGAATATCAAACACGCTAGGTTGAAAAAATTTCAAAACATTCACGTGTTTGCTTTATTGGCAGAATTAACAGAGGTCAAAATTGATAAACAACCTGCATCTTCAAATATATTTAAAGGCGCATTAAAGTGATTTAAATACTAATTCACACTGTACCATTTCATTTCATAATTACTTAGCGTTGAATAGAAACCAACGTGACGAGCATAAGGCCGTAATGTAATCGTACTTTCTGCGCGATTAGGCCTTTGTGCTTGTATACCATTTATTTGAGCATATACATTGTTACCAATAATACTAATAAAGCCTGCATCCATTAGATGTTCAACAAAACCGAGGTTCATATAAATTCTGATCGTTTTTCCTTCTCGAATTGCATTTGATAGCTTATCAATAGAGCCACTTACAGCTTTAGCCTCTTTATCTTGGTGATAGAGCAGTTGTGGCTGAGCATTAACTTTAGTGGTAAAAATTGTAAGTGCCAATAGGAAGGCCAAAAACACTTTCATTATGTTTTCCTTTCGCCGATAAAAAATTACATCCTAAAAAATGACTAGCGAAAACACTTATCAATTTGTACATAAAACTTGTTTCATCGTTCATATCAACTGTATAGAGAATACATTATCTTTTAAAATAGTGATTTTAATAAGTAATAATTCGGTGTATATTAGATGATAACGCCCTAGATATTGTTTTTAAAGGCTTTGTGCTCTTTCTGTTTATAGATTAGCAACTGCTAGTTTTAAGTTAATGTGGCAAATATTGTTATAGTTTTTAGTAGTTATCACCTTTAGTTGCTCATTTAGGTGAAAAATACTGTTTATTGTATCTCGTTCATTTACGCCTTAATTTGGCTATGGCCCTTTATAATCAATTGATAAGTAAGATATTTAGCATTATTTATCGTGCGCTACGTGAAAAATAAATCGCTTTGCGGGTATTTCCCTTGCAGATTTTACGTAGCGTCACGTTTTTGAAACCTGTTTATAGGAATAATTATGTTCAAAGACAAAACGGCATCTGAAATTTACTTATTGTCACTTCAGTCGTCTCAAAGTCGAATTACGATGGATTCGTTGCTGAACGTCATTGCACAGAAATTTCAAAAACAAAAACGCCATCAGCAAGTTGATTGGTCACAGTTAAATTATCAAGTCATCTTAATGTTGATGTCAGAGCTTAGCCAAGAAAAAAAATCACCAGCGACAATCAATATTTATCTAAGCGCACTTAAAGGTGTTGCTAAAGAAGCTTGGCGCAAAGGTTTAATCAACGTTGAAGCTTATCAACACATTAAAGAAATAAAACGCGTTAAAGGTTCACGCACAACTAAAGGCCGCGCTCTTGAACTTGACGAGTTAAACTCGTTAATTGATTACTGCATGATGCAAGACGGCGTTATTGCTATGCGAGACGCTGCAGTTATTGCACTAGTTTATGGTGCTGGACTTCGACGTCATGAAGCTGCCGGTTTGATGTTGTCTGATCTAAATATTCCAGAAGCTTCTTTGCGAGTGCTAGGTAAAGGTAATAAAGAACGTGTAAACGCCCTGCATAATAGGATCCTCGAGATCCTCGATGTCTGGTTAATTGAGCGCGGTTTAGAACCTGGGCCGTTATTTCAAAGAGCTCGCAAGGGAAATAAGCTGATTAATGAGCCGATCTCTGGGCAGACAATTTACGACATTATCATTCGTCGTTATAAAGAAGCTGGTTTAAAACGATTAACACCACATGATTTGAGACGTACATTTGCCACAAAGCTATTGGAGAATGGCGAAGACGTATTTTTAGTGCAGGATTTGATGGGACATGCGTCGGTTGAGACAACAAAGAATTATGATAGACGTGCGGAAAGCGCAAAGAAAAAGGCAGCTCGAGCGCTACCTTTTTAATTTTTTACTGATTACTCAATAATTTATTAAAAATTAGAGTGTTATTGCGGTTTAACCTTAAGTGCTAATGCTGGATCTAAACGTGTCTGGAACCAATTCACGCGCCAATCTAAATGTGGGCCAGTTGAACGCCCTGTTGAACCTACAGCTGCAACAACATCACCTTGTTTTACAATATCGCCTACTTTTACGTAGGAATCACTTAAATGAAGAAACGTTGAAGTTACTCCATGGCCATGATCAATAATCATAGTACCGCCTGAATAAAACATATCTGGTACATTAAGAATAATAGTGCCGCTAGCAGGTGCTTTGACAGGATCGCCTTTTTTACCAGCGTAATCAATGCCAAAGTGAGGTGTTTTAGGTACGCCGTTATATACACGCTGACTACCGTATACACCCGTTACCACTCCATCAATTGGCGCAATAAAGCCTGTCGTAAAATAGGTTAAATCACTATCTGTACCTCTAGCTGCCCTAACCTGCGCGCTGTCTTTTTTAGCACGAGCTACCGCTTTAGGATTAGGGTTCATTATCGACTTTTTAATACCTTCAATACGCTGAATTTTATATTCACGTGCTTTAGGCGTTAGCCATTTAACGGTTTCTAACCCCTTATTATTAGTGACAATCAGTTTTTGAGGCTGGGTTTCATCGCGGCCGTAACCAAAAGCAAAGTGGCCGCTTTCAGCAACTTTTATTGTATTACCGTTTAGCGTCACTGTGTTTTCTGGCTCTGTCTTACCGACAATCAGTCCGCCTTGGGAAACTTCACCGCTAAATTCTAACGAAGGCTGCACATACGCGAATGAACTATTGACACATAAAAGGCCTGAAACTAATACTGAAAAAGATAGTTTTTTAAACATCAGCGATCGCCCCTTTACCAACACCTTCATAAGCAATTACCGTAATTTTGCTATTTTCTGTACGTGCCTTTAATTGCCTACCAATGTAATCAGCCAACAATTCTACTGTTGAATCACAATCAACAACTTCAAGCACATTTTCCTGAACAGCAATATCAAAACGACCTTGTGGTGCCATATAAGCAAAGTATCGATGATCGGGTGTTAAATTGTCCTTTGCAAATGAAGATAACTCCGCTTGTTCTTTTGATATCTCATCAGAATCTGTTGCTAAGTAAATATCTTTCCAACGTTCGCACCAATAAGCTTCTAATGCTTCAGAGCGTTCGTCATTTTCGAACAAGGTAATCATCGAACGATGACCATGAGCTATTCGCTGACAATTACCATCGTGCTTTTTCAAACCATGGGTATAGTGATAGAAATCACTCTTAATATCTTCTGGTCTTAACTTAATTGTAAGACCTTCAACATTGTCAGGTAACTGCTTTTTAATCACAGTAATTAGATGCGAAGTTACTGCTTCAATCGAAATTTCCTGACAATCTATGGTAGCAAACGCCTGCTCTGGAGATTGTAAGAAGTAACTTGCTCTTTCAGAGATAAAGTCAACAAATTCATGGCCTTGTCTAGCTCCCTCGCTAGTAACGCGTAACTTTTGGCTACTACCTGGGAGCAGTAATTTATGGTCTACAGCATCGTCGATAATGGCTTTGATTTGTTTTTTAACCACACCAAAATCTAACACCATGCTCATTTCGTTTAAGCAGCCTTCAAGCAGTACGTCGACTATCCAGCTTTCACCTACAATGCCTCGCTCTTCACACAAATATGAAAAGTCGATAACGGTTAAGTCATTTACAAATAACTGCACGATTACTCCACTAATTACTCAGACACTGTCCAGGTAATTTGTTCACCTGCCTTAATTGGTACGACTACATCGTTACCAAACGCCATTGTTTCAGGAACATCCCAACTTGATTTTGTTAACGTAATTTTGTCTTCATTAACAGGTAAACCATAGAAGTTTGGACCATTTAAACTGGCGAATGCTTCTAATTTGTCTAACGCGTTTTCTTGCTCAAAGACTTCGGCATATAACTCGATTGCAGCATGTGCAGTATATGAACCAGCACAACCACATGCACTTTCTTTAGCATGTTTAGCGTGAGGAGCAGAGTCTGTTCCTAGGAAGAATTTAGCGCTACCGCTTGTTGCTGCTTCGACTAGTGCTTGTTGATGAATATTACGTTTTAGGATCGGCAAACAAAAGAAATGAGGACGAATACCGCCAGCTAGCATATGGTTTCGGTTGTACAATAAATGATGTGCAGTAATTGTTGCTGCAATATTGTCACCAGCAGCTTTCACGAAATCCACTGCATTCTTGGTAGTAATGTGCTCTAAAACAATTTTCAGATTTGGATACTGCGTAACAAGTGGCGTTAAGATAGTTTCAATAAACTGTGCTTCGCGGTCAAAAATATCTACATCATGATCAGTTACTTCACCGTGGATAAGCAATAACATCTCGTGTTCTTGCATTGCCGCTATTACATCTTTGATGTTGTCTACGTTAGTTACACCAGAAGACGAGTTAGTTGTGGCACCCGCTGGATAAAGCTTAGCAGCGTATACAATGCCACTTTCTTTTGCAGCTTTGATATCTTCTGGCGTAGTGTTGTCTGTTAAATAAAGCACCATTAACGGCTCAAAACCCGCTCTTGGGTTAGATGCCTTAATGCGGTCGTAATATGCTTGAGCACCTTCGGCATTTATTACCGGCGGTACTAAATTAGGCATAATAATCGCACGACCAAAATAACGACTGATGTCTGCGACGGTGTTTGTTAACACTTCGCCATCTCGTAAATGCACATGCCAGTCGTCTGGACGAGTAATAGATAAACTTGTCATCGGATTTCCTTAATACTTACCAACTAATCTTGGTCACTTGTGTGATCATTAAGTAATTGAAGCAGTTGGTTTTTCAAATTCGGTGGTACTTTATAGATAGTTAAACTATCGTTTGCTGCATTATACACGACATCTTGGCCAAAGTGGCTGCGTTCGAAACTTAAACTGATACCATTTCCGTAACCAGAGTATTTAGTAACTTTATTGACGATGGCTTGGTCGTGCGGGAAGCTTTCTTCAATTTGATAGTCTTGTGTTTGGCAAAACTCATAAAAGCTATTGCCGTCATCGTTTTTACTGACGACTTTATCTATTTCTTTAAGTGAAACATCCTGAGCAGATTCTTTCTGCTCTTTACAGTAACTCAACAGTTCTTTTCGAGTTTGCTGCTTTTCAGCGGCATCTAACTGATTAACGCTTACGTAGTCTTCGACTGCTTGAACTAAGTTTTGAGTTTGTTCTTTAACGTTCAAACCTTCTTCACAACCTAGGAAATCAAGGAAGAAATCAGACACCTTACGACCAGCGCGACCACGAATGAACGTTACATAACGATCACCAGAAGCATTTTCTTGGTAATCAAATAAATCGATACGTGCTGCTAACTGTAACTTATCGGTATCTAAATGCTGGTCTGCAGAAATGTTAAGTTCGCTATCTACTGAGTAGTGTTCTGAAATCGGAATAATCGCAGCAATTAAGTATCGACCGCCCATATGTTCGTAGTGACAAAGCACTAAGTAACCCGTTTCAGCTAAGTCGTACTTGCTTAGTTCGTTTTTAAGTAAATGTGTTGCTTGTTGACTAAACGCGTTAAAGTCTTGAACTTCGCTCAAGTAGCTTTCCATAATATCAACAAAGCGGGCTTGGTCACCCTCTGCTGGCTGTGTAGAGAAATGGCCGTAACCTTTATTCCCTTTTTTATTGTAAATATTATGCAAAGACTCTACAAAGCTTTGAATTTTGTTGCTAACTTCTAATGTTTCTGCACCAAAGCGTATTAGAACTTCGCCGGTTTCTTCTTTTTTTGTTAGGAAGTGTAGCGCGATGTTTGAAATTATTAGGCTCATAGTTAATGGTCTGTATGATATTGATATGGCTTTTGATAAACTTAGCGAATTATCACTAATTTATAGAAAATTATGCCTATTGTATCTAAGTATTCTAACGAACGTGTAGAAAAAATTATCGACGGATTGTTAAATGTATTAATTGAAGAAAAAGCGAGCGCTGATCTTTCATTAATGTGTTTAGGAAATGTTGTAACTGAAGTACTTTCTCAGCAAGTACCTGCAGAGCAACAAGAAGCAATCGTTGCTAATTTTACTAAAGCGCTTGAGCAATCAATTAAAAAATAAGAATAAGAGAAACTCAAAAATATGGTGTCGTTTGAATCTCAAACTTATAGTAAGAAATTACTGCATTTAATTAGTTGGAGCCATTGGTTTACATTTTTTAATATCATTGCAGCCATTGTACTTTCAACTGTCTACTTAATTAACGAAGCATCTCCAGACACCTTTGCAGGCTATGTTTACTTAACAACCACTTGGTTGAGTCACATGGCCTTTTTAACCTTTATCACCTTTGTGTTAACGGTTTTTCCTCTCACCCTTTTAGTCCCCAGAACGCGATTTATTCGAGCAAGTGCCTCCATAATATTCACTGTCGTATTGTTATTACTGTGTTTAGACGCTTTTATTTACAATCGTTTGGGCTATCACATAAATGCTTCATCAACATCGCAAATCATTGATTTAATTACTGAAGAAGTAAGGCAGGACAGACGTACTTTTTGGTTTATCACCATTATTTTATCGCTTGTGATTCTAACCTTTGAACTCACAGTAAGTAATTACGCGTGGAAGCATCTAAAAGAATTACAAAAAGCAGTATTCGCGCGGTTTGTAGTTGTAGGCTTAGTCGCTTGTTTCTTTGTTAGCCATTTAATGCACATTTGGGCTGATGCAAATTTAGAATATGACGTACTGAAGCAAGATACTATTTTACCGCTCTCCTACCCGACAACAGCGAAAACGTTGTTAACTAAGTATGGTTTATTCAATAAAGAAGATTATATAGAGCGCAGAACAAGTCCTTTATCATTTAATGACTCGGTACCTGCATACCCAACATTAGTAGATACCTGTGAAGCAGACGAACCAGCTAATTCAACATTTATCATCTTAAGTGAACAAACCTTAACTACAGAGTTAATTAACCAATTTAGTCAACGTAGTACAGCGTCGGAAATTCGACTTGAATACCATATCGACAATGCACAAGGAAAAGATGCGTGGTTTAACTTGCTTTATGGTTTACCGAGCATCTACCAAACCAATATTGAAGAACAACAGGTATCACCTATTCTGCTTCAATTAACAAAGCTGCATGGTCTTAAAAATACTTTTACGTTTATTGGTGATAAAACAAATGCTGCCGCATTAGATTTTGGCTTTAAGCCTCGCTTCGACAAGCAAACCCAATATGACGATATCACGAAGATCGTTCTTCCAACTTCATTAAAAGCAATCGAACAAGGTTTACATGTTATTTATTTTGAAAAAGATAAGACGGCACAGTTTGAATTGTTAATCGATGCGTTGCTGCTTGCTCAAAAGCAACAACAAACGAAGGACAATGTCATTATCAGTTCAATAGGTAATAACACATCAATAGATGGCCTTGCGATTAAGCCAGCGCTAATGGTGATGCCAGGCAACAAAAGTAAACGTGTGAATAACCTAACGAGCCAAATGGATATTGCTCCTACGTTAGTTCAACACTGGCTGGGTTGTAAATCTTATAAAGAGAGCTTTGCCGGCACGAATTTACTTCGTTTAAAATCAGATCGCGTTATTGCTAATACCGTTGATAATGGAATGGTTGTCTTTAATAAAGATAAGTCGGTATTAATCGACCAAAATGGCAACTTTCAAAGTTACTCTAGGCAGCTTAGTGCACCTATTACAGTTAGCTCGGACTTCCCGTTAATGATTGATGGCGTTCACTTCATCAAACGATACAGTCAGCAGCAGAGTAATAATTAAGCAAACGGATAGGCTTGAGCGGCTAAATGATTGCAATACCCTGTTAAATCATTAATATACAGCTTGCTTGTAGCAAAGCATTCGGGATATAGCGCAGTCTGGTAGCGCGTGCGTCTGGGGGACGTGAGGTCGCAGGTTCAAGTCCTGCTATCCCGACCAAATATAAATAAAATGAGGACTCCAAGTGAGTCCTTTTTTTATGTCTAAATTTCGTAATGCCACACAATTTCTGGCTAGCAAGCTAATGTTACCTTTCTTCATCTAATCTTTAACGATTCATTGTGGTAGTACTGGCCTTTTTCTTAAAAAATTGGTACTCCATAATGAACAAACTAACCAACACAAAAGTAAAGCAAGCTAGAGGTAAATTAAAGGATTACAAACTAACAGATGGAGATGGTCTAGAACTAAGAGTTAGAGTTACTGGCTATAATTCTTGGATATTCTCATACTTCAAACACTTTCACAAAAAAGCGTACATCAAAAGGCTTTGCTTCTTTTCCAAAGGTTTCTCTAGCTAATGATCGAACCAAGTCATACAGTTATTAGAGTTTATTATGTCTTTTAGTGTTCATAGAGAATACTTGTTTCCTAGTGCTAAAGCCCCTGTGTACCGCGCCAATAGTCAAACAGTGAACATGATGCTTAAGAGAAATTGATTTCATAAACAATTAGTAGTTCATGTAGATAAGAATGAAGTACGTAGAGCATATAACCCTACTGATTACTGGAGAGAAGAAGAGCCTTGATGCAATGGTGGAGCAACCAAATTGAAACTGCAAATACAGGCTCTTTTGCGTATTTAAGGAGGTAAAGCCCTGAAAGTACACTGCTAGCTTAAATTAACCTTCCCACTTGCTCGACTAGTTTTACATAGTAAGAAAAATCAAGTATTGGTAAATTATCAGTGCGATAACTAGAGTTTTCTCTGGTAAAATCACTTAGTAAAACATAGGTAGGCGAATATACTTCGCCTATTTTTTTCTGGGCTTCTCTAATGTTTATGTTTTGATTTTGTATTTGCTGAGATACTGCATCAAACAATGCAATTTGGTTTACTATACTAGCCCCATATGCATCATAGTCTTTATAGAGCAGTTTAATCGTTAATCATAGTTCTCAGGGTCTTGTATACCTGCCTTAGATGCAAAGCTAGGTTATTCATATGATGCAGGCAAAAAGAAAAAGTTGTGTAAGTTACACTAAATAAACAACATTTAATTACAAATTAATGTAACCTAAGAATAAATAGGATAATGTACTAACGGAAATAGTAAAGTTGTTTATCAAGTTCCTAAAGTCTGCATACAATAATTTAAAATTCTTTCTTACCTCTTGGCTCATATTAATAGTACTAAACCAAATGTTTATATTTGGTTCTTGCTTTGCTCCGTACTGTATTCTTGCTGCATTGCCTCACACATCTATATTAGCTCTAATACTTACCTTCTTTAGTGAGAAAATTAGAGAGGCATATGCTGCTATTCAGAAAGAGTTAAACCCAGAGAACAAATCTTTATTAGGTGAATTTGAAAAAAAATCAAAAGAGTTAGAAAATTGGTCAATACGCTTCAGCGAAGAGCAAAAGCTCATCGTAGCTAAAAAAAGAAAAGAGCTAGAAGAAAGAATAAACAATTCTCCGCCTCTAAATAAAAAGCCTGAAGACTTTAATTTCGAGGAAGGGTCGACGACCAGAGCAAACCAGAAAAATAAAGTCAATAATTCCATAGAAACAAAAAAGGTAACAGAGACCCCTGTTATACAAGAGCCGAAGAAACACTTTCCTAAAAAAGAACCAGTGATACCTTTAGTGGATAGTGTTTACATAACTAAATCCAACGCATCCCAACTTGCTTTAAAAACAGATGGTTTAGATTCTAGCTTTTCAGAGCTTTATGACTCTGACTTAAGTTTCATTTTAACGACACCAGAACTAACTTTTTTACAGATATATAAAGAAGTATGTAAGTCAGATAAAGACAGCATAAAGATTTATAAAAGAAGAGAGAAGAGAAAGGATACTGGAAACTTTGTTTGGGAAGGTGGAACTCCTGCTTTTCATAGTTCAATTGGGTGCCCTGTTCTAACATCTAACTTTCTAAACCTAGAAATACCACCAGAAATAAAGAAACAAGGTGAAACTAGTATTGAAAGATACAGAGTATTTGTAAAGCAGAATAGTAAGTTATTAAAAGAAAACCAGAGTAGCTTTATAGATAAGCTAGAAGCTAGGTTTTTACTTATAAATAGACCTAAGTCTATTAGCTATAGCAATAGTGGAACCAGTCAAATAAGTAATTACAATCTTGAAGAACTAAAGGCTACTATTGATGAACTGATAAGTTCTGCACAAAGCTTTATGAGTTCTAGTGAGAGTACTAGAACCATAATAAAGAACCAAGGTTATGGTACTCATAAGGTAAAGAAAGCGAAAGAAAAAGGACACCCTTTACATAGATGGCATCAATACAAAGTAGACCTTAAAAGGCTGCTAAAAGAGTATTACCAAATTAGGTTTAATCCAGAACTAAGGTTTGAGAGATCTCTGCTTGAACAAGTTGGATTTAAGCCTTGTCAGGAATGTTTTAAAAATTAAAGAATCCAACTAGAGGATATAATGAAGTTTAACAAATACTTGTTAGCAATCGGATTGTTCATAAGTACGTCTAGCTATGCAGCTAAAAAATAAGTACTTTATATGCACCATTCCATAAAGGTAATGAAGTAATTGCATGTGGAACTTTGAGCCAAGTGTCAAAGTTTAAGAAAGGTTCTTATTTAAATATGGAAAACAAGTGCACAAACCAATCAGTAACTTTCATAATTTGGAAAAATGACTTAAAAGCATTTAATACTAAATTTGGTGACTTAACTAAACTCGTATACAAAGAGTTATGTGCATCAGGCTAAGTTAAAGATTACAAAGGTCGAAGCCAAGTATCCTGTACTAGTATGTCGAGGATATAGTTCAAGTCCTGCTATCCCGACCAAATATAAATAAAGGGAGCAAATGCTCCCTTTTTTAATGTCTAAATTTGGGTTTTCTGCGTTAACAGGAAAATGTTAAAACGTCACTCTCGGTTATCTTATTCAACGTCTGACGAACCGAACACGAATTCACCTTGCTCGCCCTTAACAGTGAAGTCGTTTTGTAAAAACTCGTTTGCTTGAGAGCAATTATTGATAACACCGTCTAGAAATAATGTGCCACTTTGCAATTCAGAATAAATGCCCGTACCCCTGACGAAATTCATTTGCTCAAGTCCAGACATAGGCTGACCACTAGAACAATAAATATCACCATGGTTAGGAATCAAGAAGTCCATTTCAGTATAGAGAACCCCACTCCTATCTTTGGCCACTAAGACATGGCTTGATGTGCCAGTACTAGGATCAAATACACCCTTAACAACCCCTTTGATAACCACTCTTCTTTTAATAGATTTTTTTTCTTCATCCGTTAACAAAGCCCAGTCTTTTCTCTTTAAAACTAACTTAAAATTTCCGAGTTGTTGAGGGACTTCACCTTGCAAAACATTCGCAATTTCGTATGTATTTGCCAAGCCTTTTACTGGGACATAAGTACCGCTAATTTCCTTATCAAAAGCGTGCGCATTTAAGGCAATGAGGCCTCCTAAAATGACACCTAATTTCCCTGTAATTCTTTTCATAACTTTCATCCTTTTCCGTGTTTTTATAACTATTTTGCCAACATGGCGATCTCAGTCTAATTGAGCATGGCTTAACCATGCAACACGTATTCTGATTATTTTTTAACTCTTCGATCCAAAAGCTTTATCAAGGATCCTCATCCTTCTAACTTCAATATTAATAGTAGCTATAAACATAGTAAGTATTTACACAGTCACCTTGGTGGGGTTATCGGAGTTACTTTGGTGCTGTCATGAAGAGTTATCAGGGTTATTTATAATGTGTCTGTTGGAGTTATAAGGGTTATTTTGCTAGTATTGCTTTAAAGCAGTTTAATGAACGAAAAAGTTGAGATAATTAGATGTTATATCCAGTCGCAATGACGAAGCTTGAAGAAGGAAATGTCGAGATTGAAGTACCAGATTTACCTGGCTGTCGTTGTCGTTCTGTTAGCGCAGAAAATGGCGTAATCGATATCAAAAAATCGATAAATGATCACTTGATGATTTTGGCGGAATATGGTGAAAAAATTCCTGAGCCTAGCAGTATTTTTTCTTTAAAAGAAAAAGGTGAAACTGTTCAAAACATCTGGGCTTTTGTAGAAATTGATATCACCCCTTACCTTGGTAAAAGTCAGAAAATAAATGTGACATTACCTGAATTACTGATTAAGCAAATAGATGATCGGGTGGCTAAATCAGAACGTTACAAATCACGCTCTGGTTTTATCGCTACTGCATGCTATGCAGAACTTAAAAAGGACGATTAATGAGCTCATGTAAAAATCGTGGAGCAAAGCAATTAACACGCTTTAGGAGCTTAGAGTTGATTTATTGTTAAGGAAAATCGTTTTCCTAGGGAAAAAGTGCAAAAATGAAAAAGTGAAAATGCTTTTCGCTGTTTTGTATTTAAATGATTTAGAAAACAGCGATGAGATTTACTTTTTAAGAGGTGTTTACCCTTTTTTATAGAGTAACAGTGTTTAAATACTCTCCTGCTTGTTCATAACTAGAAACCTTAGGCACAAACCCTAAGCACGGCATCGGTAATAATGCTTTTAATTCCTCAAAGTTTTCTTTGATGTTCAACATATCTTGATAGCTATTTGCTACCCAAGCAACACATTCTAAACCGTCTCTTTTTATTGCCTCATAGGTAAGTAAAGCATGGTTTAAGCAACCTAGCTTCATATTGACGACAAGTATGATCTGTTGATTAGTGCTTATCGCAAAGTCAGATAAGAACTTGCCATTACCTATTGGTAACCGCCACCCACCTGCACCTTCGGTAAATATAATATCTGGCGCTTTATCGGTAAGATTTTGGTAATGATTTTCTATATCTACGAGTGTAATCTCTTCATTTTGATTAGCTGCTGCAATGTGCGGTGCTATTGGCGCTTGGTAAGCTATTGGATTAACTTCAGAGATAGTTTGACCCATATTTGCTGTTTCGAACAAACATTTTGCATCTTCGTTAACTAGCTCTCCATCGATTAAATCACACCCCGCTGAAATAGGTTTGAACGCAGAAACTCGCATTTTTTTTGCTAGCTCAAAACAAAGTGCACTCGTGATTAGCGTTTTTCCCGCATCGGTATCTGTAGCGGTAACAAAATATCGTTTAGTCATTTAACTTTACCACTAACCCAGAATAGACACGGTATGTCGCAGGATAAACGCCTGTTGGCTCAATAAAGTCTTCATAGGCTTTAATCATTTTTTGCCATTTGCCCTTTCCCGCTAGCCCTTTATTTTGTTTCGTTGGTACATGGTTTGCACCAAGGCCTTTAAGTTCATGCGCTAAATGCATTACATTTTCATACTCGAGAATAACGTCTTGAACGTTGTAATCGAGTAACTCACAAGGCATATCGTCTACATTTTGAAACACTGCATTGATTTCTACTTCTTTCTTAAAATCAATAACGTGCTTATCTTGGTCTACTTGTCCCCAAGCTGACTTTAACTCGTGAAGTGTTTCATTAAGCAGTGTGGTAAAAACGAAATGACCACCAGGCTTTAACACACGAAGAATCTCTCTCACTACTTCAGACAAATTCTCGCACCATTGGATCATTAAGTTTGAATATATAACGTCAATACTGTTGTCTTGAAGTGGCAAATGGTATGCGTCAGCTGCAATAAGCGAACTGATGCCTTTTCTATTTTTTTGGGTATAAGCGAGCATTTGGCTAGACATGTCTACGCCAATAACTTTCTCGAATTTGGTTGCCAGTAGTTCAGTAAAAAAACCCGTACCGCAGCCCAAATCGATAACAGTTAAGTCATGTTTATTAGGTAACAATGGTAATAAATGTTTGCCGGTATAACGTTGTAATCGCGCGGAAACATCATAAGAGTTGGTAGCAGAATCAAAAGATTTCGCTACTTTAACTCGATTTAATCTATTTGGCATTTACACCAAAACCTCATTTAGACACTTAGCTAAGTATTTAATATTATTATCATTATGATTAGCACAGATAGTAACGCGTAACCTAGAAGTTCCCTTAGCTACCGTCGGAGGACGTATTGCGGTTAACCAAATTCCTTTTGCTTTTAATTGTTCACTAATCGCTAACGCTTTATCTTCTTGTTGAACATTAATTGCGTGTATTGCAGATGATGTTGGCAGTAACTCAACACTATCATCCAACAATGCTCGAAACATCGAAGATAAGCTTTTTATTCTAGCTCGCCGCCAGCTTTCTTGCTGAATTATTTCGATACTTTTTTTAGTCGCCCACGCTACGGCTGGTGACATGGCTGTAGAGTATATGTAATGACGTGCAAAATTAACAAAATACTGATAAAGCTCTTCGTTACACGCGACAAATGCGCCACTGGTTGCAATAGCTTTTCCGAGCGTTGCCATGACGATATCAATATCTTGATTACTACTACCTTGGCCTTCATCACCAAAAACGCCAATACTATGTGCTTCATCGAGAAAACTGAGACCTTGATGGGCCTTTGCTATCGACGCTATTTCACGAGCGTCACTTGTATCGCCATCCATACTGAATACAGCTTCACTAGCAACCAATAAGTCTTTATCAGTATATTTATTAGCAAGCACACTAGCTTGTTGATAATCATTATGAAGAAAGCGTTTAACCGTGGCTTCGCTTGCTAGCGCACCATCTATCATCGAGGCATGGGAAAGTTTGTCCATTAGAATAACGGATTCTTTTTTGCCAAGTGACTGCATTACTGCCTGGTTTGCCGCAAATCCACTGGTAAAGAGTAATACCCTCTGCTTATTTAACCAAGCCGCTACAGTTTCTTCAAGCGCTTGATGTGCATAGTTATTTCCAGTAACTAAATTTGAAGCGCTAGCAGAAACGCCATATTTTTCTGCGCCCTCGTTTAGCGCTTTTATAATCGCAGGATGATTATTAAGCCCTAAGTAGTCGTTGGATGAAAAATTGATGTATTCTTTGCCGTCAATGCTAATCGTACCGCTGGTAAGCGATGCTGCAGTAGTAACAGTTCGAAAACGAGACAGAGCTTTCTGATTAGAAAGGTCGTCTCGTATAAATTGAAAACTCATTGGAAACTGTGCTTTTTGTACAACTAAAAATGCAACAACGCTGGCTAGCCAGCGTTATAGAATAGATCTTCGTTTTCTTTCTCACTAATTGCATGGTGCAAACGTGTCGCAGGGTCAGTTTCATCAGTTAGAGAATCGATCGTTTCAGTATTGATACCCAACTTTTCAAACAACGCGATATCAGCATTAGTTTCTGGGTTACCTGCGGTTAACAGTTTGCAGCCATAGAAGATTGAATTAGCACCAGCTAAGAAACACATTGCCTGCATTTGTTCGTTCATGGCTTCACGACCTGCTGATAAACGCACATGACTTTTCGGCATCATGATACGAGCTACTGCTATACAGCGGATGAAATCGAATTCGTCTAAGTCGGCAACGTCAGAGAGAGGCGTACCTTCGATTTTAACTAGCATGTTAATAGGTACACTTTCTGGCTGTGGGGATAGGTTCGCAAGCTGCGCAAGTAGCGATGCTCGATCATTAGCTTTTTCACCTAAGCCTACAATACCACCGCTACATACTTTCATTCCGGCTGAGCGCACGTTATCAAGGGTATCGAGTCTGTCTTGGTACGAGCGCGTTGTAATAATTTGGTTGTAGTGCTCTGGCGAAGTATCCAAGTTATGGTTGTAATAATCTAACCCTGCTTCTTGTAAAGAATGTGCCTGGTCTTTCGATAGCATACCTAGTGTCATGCAAGTTTCTAAACCAAGTGCTTTTACGCCCTTAACCATTTCGGTTACATATGGCATGTCACGTTCTTTAGGGTTTCTCCAAGCTGCACCCATACAGAAACGAGTAGAACCTTGCGCTTTAGCTTTTTTAGCAGCTTCAAGCACTTTTTCTACTTCCATTAAGCGTTCTTTTTCTATGTCTGTTTTGTAACGAGCGCTTTGAGAACAGTATTTACAGTCTTCCGGGCAAGCGCCTGTTTTGATCGACAATAGCGTGCTAACTTGCACTTCATTGGCGTTAAAGTGCTGGCGGTGAACGGTTTGTGCTTCAAACATTAAATCATTAAACGGCTTGTTAAACAGTGCATTAACTTCCTCAACCGTCCAATTATGTCTAACTTGTTCTTGCCTTGTATCACCTTGAATCGTTGTCATAGTGCCTTTTCTTATATTCATTGCATGCTTTATAAATTAGGGGTAGTCTAGCCGCCACGTTAAAGATGTCAACGCAGACCAGAACACTAAGTTAACATATGACCAATAAACATACAGATGATTTGACGTTTGATAAACATCACATCTGGCATCCCTACACTTCAATGACTAAGCCTTTGCCCAGTTACAAAGTTAAATCGGCGCAAGGTGTCTACTTAACACTAGAAGGTGAAACTAAGCTAGTTGACGGTATGTCATCTTGGTGGGCCGTAATTCACGGCTACAACCACCCTCGCCTGAACGCAGCGATTAAGAGTCAAGTTGACGACATGTCACACGTTATGTTCGGTGGCCTCACTCACGAACCAGCAATTGCGCTTTGTCGAAAGCTTGTTGAAATGACCCCTGCTGATTTAGAAAAGGTATTTTTAGCAGATAGTGGCTCCGTAGCGGTTGAGGTTGCTATTAAAATGGCGATCCAGTACTGGCATGCAGCAAGAAAACCAGAAAAGAATAAGCTGCTTACGGTTAGAAATGGATATCACGGGGATACATTCGCCGCTATGTCTGTATGTGATCCGGTTAACGGCATGCACCAATTGTTTAGTAACAATATTAATCAGCATTTGTTTGCACCCGCCCCAAAAACAAAGTTTGGAGACACTTGGGATCAGTCAGACATTGCAGTGCTTGAAGTACTCTTTGACGAAAACCACCAACATATCGCAGCATTTATCATTGAGCCCGTCGTGCAAGGTGCTGGCGGTATGAGGATTTATCACCCTGAATACCTTAAACACTGCCGCCGACTGTGCGATCAATACAATGTGCTGCTAATCTGCGATGAAATAGCGACAGGTTTTGGCAGAACCGGAAAGCTTTTTGCGTCTGAATGGGCAGATATATCGCCCGACATTATTTGCTTAGGTAAAGCGTTAACAGGCGGATACATGACGTTAGCGGCTACATTGACTACGGCTCATGTCGCAGAAACTATCAGCAATGGTGAGGCTGGCTGCTTTATGCATGGCCCAACTTTTATGGGGAATCCGTTAGCTTGTGCAGTAGCAAACGAAAGCTTGGCTATATTGCAGACTGGGCAATGGCAAGCGCAAGTATCAAGCATCGAGTCTACGCTTAACGAGTTACTTCTACCTCTAAAGCAACATATTCGCGTAGAAGATATTCGTGTTTTAGGAGCCATCGGAGTCGTTGAGGCAAAATCAGCCGTTAATATGGAAAGGATTCAAGCGTTATTTGTGAAGCACGGTGTATGGATCAGGCCATTTGGTAAATTAATTTATCTAATGCCACCTTTCGTTAGTGAAGCTAGTCATTTAGAAAAGCTCGCTAAGGCGATTGAAATTGCGTTAGATACGCCAGACTGTTTTAACGAATAATAAAGCCGACAAAGCGGCTAAAATAGAGAGTCTTTATTGCTGGGGTATATGTGCTAAGCAAAAAGTAGCATGGTTATCATTGCTAAATCCAGTAAGCGTGTTTAGCGATATAGAAGATCCAAGCAAGGCAGATAATAAGCAAGAGCACCATGTTGTAATACCTATTATCTGTCTTTCTTCGAGATTTAACCCGACTCAAGACAATCGTTAGAATACTAAACGCTGCTGTTGCCCATAACAGCCAGTATAAATAGTCGGTTAACGGCGATACCCAATAGTCTCGGATATAAATGCCTTTGTACCGCGTTATACCGTACTCTTCTTCTGGGGCTGCATAAAAAGATATAATTAGAGCAGCAGTAAATAGCAACCAGCCGATTAGCGAAAACCATTGAAAAGCAACTACCCAAAAGCCTTGCCCTTTTCGCCTCTCATTTCCCTGCCATTTATCCATTTATAAAGCTGCTCAACTACAAATTGATTAAATAATGTATAAATTACGCTAAAACAGTAAGTTTTACTTGTTAAAAGCAATTGTCACGTTAACATAATACGCCCTAAAAAGAATACCAGTTTGGTATAGGTATCATTTAAACATTTAACGAGGTCATTCAATGTCAGTTATCGCTATTACTGATGTACTTGCAGGCAAATTCCCTGTAAACGAAGAGATCACCGTCCACGGTTGGATTCGTACACGCCGTGACTCAAAAGCGGGTATCTCATTTTTAGCTATTCACGATGGTTCATGTTTTGACGCCATCCAAGCTGTTGTACCTAATGACCTGAATAATTACGAAGAAGACGTTTTAAAGCTTACAACGGGCTGTTCAGTAAAAGTTACTGGTACATTGGTAGAGTCACAAGGCCAAGGCCAAGCATTCGAAATTCAAGCTACGGGCGTTGAAGTATTAGGTTTTGTTGAAGACCCTGACACTTACCCAATGGCTGCTAAACGTCACAGCATCGAATTCTTACGTGAACAAGCACACTTACGTGCTCGCACAAACTTAGGTGGTGCCGTAACACGTGTTCGCAATACGTTAGCTCAAGCAATTCACCGCTTCTTCCACGAGAAGGGTTATTTCTGGATTGCTACGCCGTTGATTACAGCGAGTGACTGTGAAGGTGCTGGTGAAATGTTCCGTGTGAGCACGCTAGACATGGAAAACTTACCTCGTACAGACAAAGGTGAAGTTGATTACAGTGAAGACTTCTTCGGTAAAGAAGCGTTTTTAACCGTATCAGGCCAACTAAACGTAGAAACGTACTGTAGTGCCCTATCAAAAGTGTACACATTTGGTCCTACATTCCGTGCAGAGAATTCAAATACGTCTCGCCATTTAGCAGAGTTCTGGATGGTAGAACCAGAAATTGCTTTTGCCGATCTTTCTGATGCAGCAGATTTAGCAGAAGAGATGTTGAAATACGTACTTAAAGCGTTACTAGAAGAACGCGCTGACGATATGGTTTTCTTCCAACAACGTGTTGATAAAACAGTTATTGATCGTTTAAACGCTTTCATCAACAGCGATTTCGTACGCATGGATTACACTGACGCTATCGAAATTCTTGAGAACTGCGGTAAGAAGTTTGAAAACCCAGTGTCTTGGGGCATCGACTTAAACTCTGAGCACGAGCGCTACTTAGCTGAAGAACACGTTGGCGCGCCAATTATTCTTCAAAACTACCCGAAAGACATTAAAGCCTTCTACATGCGCTTAAATGATGACGGTAAAACAGTAGCTGCTATGGACATCTTAGCACCAGGTATCGGTGAGATCATCGGTGGCGCTCAGCGTGAAGAACGCTTGGACGTATTAGATAAGCGTCTAGCTGAGATGGACTTAGATCCAGTTGATTACAGTTGGTACCGTGACTTACGTCGTTACGGCACAGTACCACATGCTGGTTTTGGTTTAGGTTTTGAGCGTTTAATTGCTTACGCAACAGGTATTGCAAACGTACGCGATGTGATTCCATTCCCTCGTACACCAAACAACGCTACCTATTAAACAATAGCTTTTATCGTAAATATACAAGCCTGCTGTACGCAGGCTTTTTTATTCCTACCTATATTTACCTCAAGCAATATACAAACAAGAATTTAGACTGCGTTAAATATGATGATCGAGCGACTAAAAAATCTACTAGACGACGACAGCTTAGTTTTAAAAGAAAACGTGCAAACGTTATGGAGTGGCTACGGGCAAATTGTCCGCGTATTTAGTCAGAGCCGCTCAACAAATTTCATTGTCAAAGCAATTGCGCCCGATAAGAACATAAGCCACCCTCGTGGCTGGCAAAGTGCAACCGGACATGAACGAAAATTGATTTCTTATCAAGTCGAGCTGGCTTTTTACGAAAATTATGCAGCGTTGTGCACTGAAAATTGTCGAGTTGCAGATTTAATTGCTTTAGAAAAAACGTCGAAAGATACATTACTTGTGCTTGAAGATCTTGACGCTGCAGGTTTTAAACTGCGTTATGAAGATGGAAATGACAAAACTCTGTTTGCAGCCATCAAATGGTTAGCCAATTTCCATGCGCTCTTTATGTTGAAATCAGGAGAGAGCTTGTGGCCTATCGGCAGTTATTGGCATTTAGCTACACGGCAGGACGAATGGCGTAACATGCCAGATAATGAATACAAGCGCTCTGCAAAAGTAATAGACCTTGCTTTAAACAATGCTGATTATAAAACTCTAATACATGGTGACGCTAAGTTTGCAAATTTATGCTTCCATGAAAACGAACAAGACGTCGCGGCAGTCGATTTCCAATACGTCGGTGTTGGCTCACCTGTTAAGGATTTAATGTACTTACTAGGCAGCTGCTTAGACGACAGACAACTCTTTGAATACAGTGATAAGGCTGTAAACTTTTATTTATCTTCATTAAAAAATGCTTTGAGCACTAATAAGCTATTTGATTTACAAGAATGGCAAAACCTTGAACAAGAGTTTCGGAAGCTTTACCCGGTAGCTTGGGCAGATTTTTATCGTTTTCTTATTGGATGGAATCCAGACAGCTGGAAAATATGTAATTTTATGGCGCAACAAGCTGAATTAGGGCTCACTCATGCAATGGGACAAGTATAAGCGAGCCTTAATTATTTCTTCATAAAAATCAAAAAACTAAAGGTAACGCGTAACTTCCGAGAAAGATTTTCTTGGCTTGTTTGGTAGCGTTCTAGCTTCAGTACCTATGTACAAATAGCCTACGATGTCGTTTTCCGTTTCAATCGCTAAATGTTGCTTAACGACATCACAAAATGCTAAATCCCCTGTTCTCCACATGGCGTTGAAACCAAGCGCAACTGCAGCCATTTGCATGGCGTGAACCGCACAGCCAGCGGCTATCGATTGCTCTATCTTTGGTACTTTAGGATGCTCTTGGTATGCGGTACTGACAATAACTAGTAGTGGCGCTCTAAACGGCATTCTTTCTGCTTTCGCTAACTTTGCTTCGTCTGCACCACTTGCCTTAACAGATGCGACATATGCATTGGCTAAGGTTTGTCTAGCATCGCTCTCAACTACCGTTATTCTCCATGGAGTTAGGCCAGCATGATCAGGCACTGACATAGCTGACTGAAGAATTTGCTCCAACTCGCCTTTATTTGGCGCTGGCTCAGTTAAATTTCCATTGGATTGTCGAGATAATAAAAAGTCGATTGGTGATGTCATAGTACAACTTGTCTTCAAAGTTATGAATGTAGCGATTTTTTATATTCTACTCTGATTCAAATAAATAAAAACCCGACATTTTATCGGGCTTTATGTTCTCTTATCCGCTTTTAACTACTTAGCATTAAATCTTCTTGCTAAAGTTCCTGGGTGTTCCTAAGCTTGCCAACAATAAAGTGGTCTACACTCGTATATCGCCCTGCACCGATAAAGAACAAGGCTAACAGCATAATAAAATAGGTTGTCGCAAACTCGATTCCGTTATTCAGTACTACGATATTACCATTCTCATATAACCATTCTGTATTGCCATTTTCTTCCAAAATGCTTTTCATACGATTTAATTTATTCGCCGTCGACTCAGAGTTTTCTAGGCTTTCTTCTGCAGCGTCAAAACCTAACCATGAAACCGCTTTAGCTGGGCTCGTATCAGGGTTTGTTGGTGTTATTGCAAACCAACCATTGTCTAGATGCACACTTGTTGCTGCGATAAACATGGTAAACATAAGCGGAAGGCTTATGAGTCTAGTGAATAAACCAATAACAAGTAAAAAACCACCAAAGAACTCGGTCCATGCGGCAAGGTTAGCGAGTAAACTTGGAAACGGTAATCCTAAGCCCCACTCTGCATTGCCAAACCAGTTAATAATATCGGGATTCGCCATAAAAACTGCTAATCCACTAACATCTGGGTTTCCAAATTGCATTTTAGAATAACCAGCAATAATAAATACCGGTGCTAAATACAACCGGAGCATTAGTGAAGGAATGCCGTCGAATTTTGATAATTGTTGATTGAATGAATCAAGAAAATGAGTAAATGCCATAAAAGCCACAATTTTAAATAAAGTTAAAGATATAGAACCAATAAAACCACTATTTATTTCATTTCGTAACCATATAAGTAGCAGCGACAATAAAATTTACAATTTATACTACATAGCGTAGCAAGAATTCAGTAGCATGCTGTTAATTATCGAAATTATTTGTACGGAAAACGTTTTATGAACAATCAACCTGGAATAATCAGGCGCTTTTTTTCTTTTTGTTGGCGATTTCTCGACTTCAGTAGACGATTTTTACTTAATCTTATTTTTATTGGCATCATCGTTTCAGCTATCGTATTAATCTCGAGTGACGAGGCTCCAGTGTTGGTTCCGGATAAAACAGCATTAGTGCTAGACCTGCGCGGCGATATAGTTGAGCAGAAAATAGAGATAGATCCGTTCGACGCCCTTCTTAATGAAGCGTATGGCGTACAAGAAGAGACGCCAGAAGTTCTTCTAGCAAACGTGCTTGAAGTAATCGATAGTGCTCAACAAGATGACAGAATAGAAGTTATCGTATTAAAGCTTGATCAGTTACGCAGCGCCGGACTGAGCAAACTGCAAGATATTGGCAAAGCACTAGTCGAATTTAAAGCGTCAGGTAAAAAAATCATCGCAGTAGGTGAATACTACAGCCAAGGACAATATTACTTAGCAAGCTACGCTGACGAAGTATGGTTAGCGCCTAACGGTTACTTACTTCTTGAAGGTTTTGGGCGCTACCAGCTTTACTTTAAATCGGCGCTAGAAAAGCTTTCTGTTAGCTCACACATTTTTAGAGTTGGTACCTACAAATCAGCGGTTGAACCCTATATTCGTGACGATATGTCAGATGCAGCCAAAGCGGCAAACCGTCTTTGGTTAAATGATTTATGGAAAGAATATAAAACTGACGTAGCCGCACAACGTGGATTCGACGTCAGCAATTTTGATGAAAATGTCGAGTCACTCATTACGAAATTTAATGACGCAGGCGGTAGCTTTGCAGACTACGCTTTACAAAACCAATGGGTAGATAAGCTGGCTACACGCAATGACATGCGCCAAGAATTAATTGAGCTTGTCGGTAAAAACACGAGTGGTGAAAGCTTTAGCCAAATCAATTATAAAAATTACCTTAAAGCAACCTCAAGTGCGTTAACTGAGTACGCTGATGACGACAAAGTCGCTATCGTGGTAGCAAAAGGTGTCATTTTAAACGGTACACAAAAACCAGGAACTATTGGTGGCGAGAGCACTGCATACCTTTTGAGACAAGCGCGCTTCAACGACGATGTTAAAGCCGTTGTGCTGCGTGTGGATAGTCCAGGTGGTAGCGCATTCGCATCAGAAGTTATAAGGCAAGAAATTGAATTGATCCAAGCCGCTGGTAAACCTGTTGTTGCCTCTATGGGAACAATGGCTGCGTCAGGTGGTTACTGGATTTCAGCATCTGCAGATAAGATTATTGCTTCACCTACAACGATCACTGGCTCAATTGGCATCTTTGGTATGTTGATGACGTTAGAAAATACATTAGGTGAGCTAGGTATCTACACCGATGGCGTAGGAACAACTGACTTTTCTGGCTTTGGTGTTACTCGCCCACTTTCTGACGGTATGTCTCAGCTTATGCAGCTAAGTATTAACCGCGGCTACCAAGATTTTCTTGAACTTGTTGCAGAAGGACGCAACATGACAGTTCAACAAGTAGATAAAGTGGCACAAGGTCGTGTTTGGTCTGGTAGTAAAGCTAAAGAGCTAGGTTTAGTTGATGAGCTAGGTTCATTAGACAAAGCAATTGAGGTTGCCGCAGAGTTAGCGCGGCTAGAATCCTATAATTCGCTCCTTATTGAAAAGAAACAAAGTCCTACTCACGAGTTTTGGCAAGGTTTATTGGACAGCAGTATAAGTTTACTAGCTCCAGAAGCACTTCATGATTCGTTAGACAACATTGAAATCGAAACTCAAGGCCCTATTGCACAGCTGTTAGGTCACATAAAAACGCAGCTTAAAACACTCGACAATTTTAATGACCCGAAAGGAATTTACTCATTTTGTTTGACTTGTGAGATAAATTAATAGTTAATGCCCCGAAATTTCGGGGCATTTTTTTATGCCCACTATTTTACGCAATAATACTTACGCCATAGATCATTGTTAGAACGCATGAAGAAAAGAATTTACGTTGCCTATACTGGTGGCACAATTGGAATGAAGCAAAGTGAGAATGGTTATGTACCTGTGAAGGGACATTTAACTCACGCTATTACCACCTCTCCTGATTTTAACAGAGAAGAGATGCCAGACTTTGTCATTAATGAATACGATCCTTTGATTGATTCATCTAACATGACGCCTAATGATTGGCAGCGCATTGCTGATGACATTTATAAGCACTATGACGACTTCGACGGGTTTGTCGTACTTCATGGCACAGATACCATGGCTTATAGCGCATCGGCACTTTCCTTCATGTTTGAAAATTTAAGTAAGCCTATTATCGTGACAGGCTCTCAAATCCCGTTGAGTCAATTGCGATCAGATGGCCAAGTGAATGTGCTTAACTCGTTGTTCATTGCAGCCAACTACCCAATAAACGAGGTTGGTTTATTCTTTAACAACCGTTTGTTCCGTGGAAACCGCAGTATCAAAGCGTATGCTGACGGTTTCGACGCGTTTGATTCTCCTAACCTTGAGCCACTCCTAGAAGCTGGTATTAATATTAAAGTCAAGGCTGGAACGCTTAACGAAACTAACGGCAGATCTTTAAAACTGAATCAGATAACACCTCAGCCGATTGGCGTTGTGCATTTGTATCCTGGCATCAGCCATGAATTAGTAAAGAACGTGCTGTTGCAACCAGTAAAAGCATTAATCTTACGCAGCTATGGCGTTGGCAACGCACCACAAGACAAAGCTTTGTTGCAAACGCTAGAAGAAGCGACAAAACAAGGTATTGTTATCGTAAACCTAAGCCAATGTATTAAGGGCAAGGTAAACATGGATGGTTATGCAACAGGATCTGCACTTCATCATTGTGGTTTAATTAGCGGTAAAGATATGACGTTAGAAGCAGCATTAACTAAGCTTCATTTCTTACTTAGCCTGAACTATCCCTATGAGAAAGTGTGCGAGTTAATGCAAGAGAGCATTCGAGGTGAGCTAACACTGTAGTCATACTTATAGCGTTATACCTCTTAATGCTATGCTTTTGCTGCTTATCCCTTCATTTTCAGTGCGTAGCTCACTAGCTTTTCTGCCAGATACTTGGCAGTGTTAATATCGACTTCGTTGACACTGCCGTCAAAGCTCTCAGCCACAACACCTGCGTGGCACCCTAAGCGATTAACATTTTTAAGTGGGCTATTAAATGGTGAATCCATGTTTACCCAAAGCATGCCGTGCTGCCCCGCAAATACCTGCATGTAACAGAGTGTAAAACCTTGATCACCATTTAGTCCAGTCCCTGACGTAATACCTCCAGCTAATTTTCCAGACCAAGTTTGTGCTTGCCAAAAATCACTTGTGGCATCTGCGAAAGCTTTAAATTGGGCTGCTACACCTCCCATGTAGGTTGGCGAACCAAATACAATCGCATCACATTCATGTAAGTACGGAAATATGTCGTTGCTTACAAAACGGCCGTCGACTATGTCCGAACCACTAATTCTATGGTTAACGATTTCACATTCGAGCTCTTTAACACGTTCCGTGAACGCTTCGATTAAACGATGAGTAATATCCGTCTGTGAGAAGTACACGATACCAATTTTTAACAACTTAAATTCCTTCTTTTCAAAATTCATTTTGCTCACTTTTCACAACTAACTTTCCCAGCTAAGCTTCATATAACTCAAGTGGTAAACCATCAGGATCGCTGAAAAAAGTGAACTTCTTTCCCGTATATTCATCGATGCGAATATCCTCCACATCTACACCATTAGCAATGAGGTAGTCTCTGCATTGTTCAACTGATTCAACTGAAAATGCCAAGTGTCTTAGGCCTTGCGCTTCAGGATAACTTGGCCTTAATGGTGCTCCAGGAAAAGAAAATAACTCAATTTGTTCACCACTGGGCAACCTAAGGTCTAACTTCCAAGAGTTTCTAGAGGCTCGATAGTTCTCTGCTATGACCTCGAATCCCAACACCTTAGCGTAGAAGTGCTTGGATTTATCGTAGTCCGAGCAAATAATTGCCGCATGATGAATAGAATTGAACATGCTTGTTCCTGTTAAGACTGTACTTCTTGGCACTTCCAGCAGACTTCAAACGATGCATCATTTACCTCTTGGCAATTGTTACACATCCAATCGGCGGCACTCGTTTTACTATTAACGCCCTCAACGATAAAAGTAGCCCGTTCAAAATCAGCTTCATCATTAATCCATAGCTCTGGCCATGTATCAAAGACTGCTACCTCGCCCATAGCACCCTGCGCGAATTCGTTCTTTATAAATACGTCTATACCTTCAGCTTCAAGAATGTTTTTTACATTATGTACTAACAGTTTGTTTTCATTACTGTAAATCAATTTCATATTGAACTCCTTAAAGCTTAATTAAATCACTATGCGTTCAAGTTTCTTAAGCAGATTGTCTAGCTGACTAGTTAGCCGTTGAGTTAACTGTTTAGCTCGGTTACATGAAGTAATTCGCCGACAGGGCCCCACAACAAGAAAACCTTGCCCCATCTTTCTTGTTGAATCGAAGCAATTTTACTTTTTGTGCTTCGAAGCCGAACACAGTTTGAAAGCTTCTTCTATATCTTCGACACAAATTTGTAGCATAAAGTTTGATGCAAGCTCTTCGTTATAAAAGCGTTGAAGAAAAAAGAAACAATCGCCGCTTTCAAAAAGTGTCAGTTCTCCAGATACGTATTCAGAACTGAAACCAATTTCTTCGTAAAAAGCTTTGGAAATTTCATAGTTCTTGCTTGGGACAAAAGTCCTTATATCCACTGCTTTCATGTTACCTCGCTAAAAAAACCAAGCGTTTACTTTTAGGCGTCCACTTGTCGCGATTAACTAATTGGTAAACAAATCAAACACATTACCTAGTGTGCTTGTGCTTCCCTTATAGAATTCGGTGTATGTGCAATTTTTACAGATAACTGCCGTAAATTTTCGGTTTTGCATATCAAAAATTTTCGACCAGCCACTGCCAGTTGTTGCAATTGAATCGGTTTCAAACTCTCGACATTCACACTTTGGACATTTCCATGACTTTGACATATTTACTCCTTACGCTTTTATCTAGGGAAATTTTGCAACTAAATACCACGATTATTCGATCGCAATATGAACTTCAATAGTATTAGCGTTTGGATAATATTCAAAATCCGTTGAATAGCGCCTTTTGTATTCTGGGGTTGAAGAAGAAAAGTACTCCCACACGTGAGTCCAAGCCTCTACTGCAATTTGGGGCATATCACCTTCAACTTTAAACACTAAGTACTTGCCACTAGGTATTTCTACTTTTGTTAAGTCTTGATTTTCTGCAGCTTTGACACCGTCCGTACCCGCTAAAACAGAAAAGCTCCCGGCATGATCGCTCTCGTAGTCAAAATATACACCGTAAACTCGCTCTCCACCCACGTAGTCGACAGGGACAGACTTATCAAATGTTTGCCACAAGCCTGGAATTTTTCCGTTGGGTCCAAACTCAGATTCGTTATCTGTTCTTGCGGTTAAACCCGCTATTGTTTTACCTGAGACAGTTTTTATTTGCATAACTATGTCCTTATTCATGTTAACTAACTGCAGCTTTTGGGCTTGGGTTATGATCAAACGTAACTTTAAAATTCCTCTAAAGCATCAAGCTTAGCATTCAGTTGTTCAGTAGATATCTCGCCCTTTTGAAAAGAAAGCTCCAACGACAATATTGCTAATGTTTGTTCAAGAAAAACCAAATAAACTAACGCATCACTACTATGGCTTCTTTTGAGGTTAATGACTTGCTCGTTTAAATCACTCAATGTATCGCTCGTTAGGTTTTTACTGACCACGTTTTGCATTAAGAATATATCTAAATAATCAGGATATGGTGGCTGATTTTTACTAAAGAAATCTTTCTTCGACTCATCGTCTTTTGGCAACGAGTCATAATATTCAATTAATTTTTCAGTGTAGTCGTGACAGGTTTCAACAGATGACATTGAAGAGCCAAGTAGTTTGATAACATCCTCATTTTCCTTCTTGTCAGCTTCATGATTGGAAATAGCAATCGCCAGTAGAACACCTATTAGCGTCGCAACCAAAGTCAAAACGTAATTAATACTTAAACTGTATCGCTCGTTAAAATTATTGAATTTGGGCAGTAAAATTATGATGCTAAGAAAAACTAAACTAACGGTAATGACGACGTATAACATGAACTTCCTTATGTTATTTATGTTTGTGGAGTGCTTCTTTAAATCACGGCGCGCATTAGCGCTGCGCTTTCCTGTTTCTTTTTGACGAGATCAGTATATTTCTTTGTGAATAACTTGGGAGGCACACCCATAATACTAAGTAAGCTACTACGCCAACGCCGAAAAATGCAGTTATGGCGAAGAACAACCGTAAAGCATCTAATTTTAGCCCGTAATAATCCGCTAAGCCTTTAAGCGTCCCCGTAATCATTCCATCTCGGGCCCTCGTTAATACTCTCTCGTTTGATTCCATTAAGTGTTTCCGTTTTCTTTATTTTGTTTAATCATAAACAAATGAGACTTAGATGAATTTTTCAATAAAAATATATTTTACAATGATTTATATAAAATGCACTTCAGAATTTTTATTTGATATAAGTAAATTCCGTTAAGACTGCTTTCAATGCACAAACTACCTTTTAAGGTTTCAAAAAAATGATTGTTAGAAAATCCTCTCCATCGTATTCCAAACTCTTAATTCACCTGCATTAGTGATAATTTCGAAGTCATTGATACAGTGACAAAAGCTACAACCATCCAATCTGACAAACCCAGTTAAAGTAGCTTGCATGTATTTGTTAAGAGGAAATTATTTTTCTTTTGAAAGGATAAACAATTCGATTAACAGCGGGAGTAGCCCGCTTGCGTCTTCCCATGCTTCATTTGCAGCTTTTGCTTCTTGTCTAGCCGCTTCAGGTTGCCCAATAGATTCATAGTAGTCTCTAGCTTTGGCATGATGATTTGCTTGTCTTTCCAAATCAGCGCTTGAAACACAACCAGACAGTATTAGAACACTCAACACCGCTAATTTGTTTTGTTTTTTCATGTCTAACTTTTGTCACTCATGCAGTTATAGGTAATATCCAGAATTTACACTATTGTTACAAAGCAATTTGTTTAAATTTGTAATTCCCTTTAAAAGAAATAGGCGCAGCTAAAAAGTGTTTAATAATTGTTGATTGTCGACGATAGTCAGCTAACTAAAATTAATGATATAAGTCGGTAACATACACCATGAACGAAAAAAATCGTGCTAAATGACTACAAATACCATTCACCTATTTGATTACTTCAAGATTTGTAATATTAAAAACGTATCTAGATATTAATCGATAGATTAAAAGCCAGCCGAGTACACAAGCAATCACAGCTAAACCAGAATTGCGAAACGAAGGGATTAACCAAATGAATAAACACGATGAGACTAGGTAAATAAATACTGTCACAAATAACAGGCGATAAGACTTTAACCTCAATTGTACATGGCATTTTGGACAACGCATGTGAAAAGGCGCTAAAAATAGCGTTGAACTGAAAGGCGAAAAAGATTCTTTACATTTCGGACAACATCCTTGGCTCATTATTTAATCCTACAGTAAATTATTCATCTTTAAAAAAGAAAAATATTTATGAACAATACACTAGTTCAAACCTGAAAAAATCAACGGCAAAGTAGCAACAAACGTAAGGCAAGAGCCCCAAAAAAGTGCTCTAAAACCATTCTTTAGGCCTCGAAAATTGCTCAAAATTTGCGATGTGATTATTAGTAATAGAGGTAAGCCTATTGACGATGATAAAGTCGCCGCGTAAACACCAGATTGTGACAAAACGGCCTTATCAGAGTGGCTATAAAAACTAAAATTGAAATACAAGCTGACGATTGTAAAAAACATTGCAGCGGTTACGGTTAGTGCGATTGAACTATGCGTTACATCACTTTTTTCGACTTCTTGAAAAGCTCCAGCCATATAATATCCTGTTAATAAGCAACAATTCCCTTTTGATTACATATATTTATATAACAAAAGTAAAGACAATGATAGCGGCTATGAATAACAGTATTTTAAGCTTATCGGTTGTTTAGTTTTTTAAACTATACAACGTGGCCAATCCACTTCATTTTCACTTTACCGCAGACAGTGACGTTTCTCTTTTCTTGAACCTAGATTACTATCCAATAGACTTGTTCCCTTTTTAACAATAAAAAAGCCGGCGTCATTGCCGGCTTATACATAAATAACCTTTTCACAAAATAATTTGCAGGTATAGTCCTCTAGTGCTCGAAAACTAATTTAGCGCGATTGATAAACGGGAGATCTTTATTAGTCACTGGTTCTACACTTAACCAAGACCAAAATTTATCTTCCAGACTTACCATTTCACCAGAGTTCATTTTAGATTGCATCATCGCAACTTGAATAGACATACGTTCTTGCTGAAACTCTGCCGGAGACTCGACACCTGCGAGAATTTCTAACTCTATCGTTTGATGTGCTCTTAGGGCTTCAGAAGAATGTTGACGCTCCATTTTATCTATTGCATCTGAAAGCTTGCGCTTCTTAGCCTGCGATAGTTTTTGGTAACTTTCTTCATTCTTAACCGTATCCAGAGAAGCACCTTTTGCTAATTGCTCTAACACCCAGAATAAGGATACCCAGTCTTGCTGCTTTTGCTGTTTCTCGTTCTTAGCTAAGTGCTTTGTGAGACTAACTTGAAGTTCTTCAACTAGCTTTAATGCGCCTTGATGGACGTAGTCTTCGTCTTTTAAGGAGTTTTGAATCGCCTGAGCCTGTTCTTTTATCGACAAGAGTTCAGCTTTAGATATACGTTTGGCCGAAGCTTGCGCTGCAAGGCTATCAACAGACGACTTAACGTCACTCAACCTAGCATCGTTAGCTTGTTGCCTTTCCGATTGAAGTGCAGTCCGCTTAGCAAATACTTCGTCGTTAACCGCTCTAAATTGCTTCCATAAATTATTTTCAAACTTTACACCTGCATAACCAATTTTCTTCCAGTCACTTTGTAATGACTTTAACTGGTTAACCGCACTAAACACATCATCTAATGTTAATAACGTTTTGGCTGTTTCAATTAGTTTTTGTTTTAGCTCGGTGTTGTCTTGGTGATACTTTAGAATCGCTGCTTTCGCAGGTTTTACAAAAGCCATAAACTCATTATTTATGACTTTGTATACATTGCGATCAACATCTCCTGCTTCTCGCCACTTTTGTTGTAATTTATTTAGTTGCGTTTCCAGGCGTTTATAGTCTACAGCAGTGTCGCTAAGTAACTGGTTCAGTGACTTAGCTTCTTCAACGATAGTTCTTCTCGTTGCAAGATGTACTTCTCGAGCTTTTTCTTGTTCTGAATAAAAGCTACGACAAGGTGCAAAAGCTTTCTCACAAGCATTATTGAAGTCACTATTTAATTGCCCTTCGACATCTTCCTCAGCATGACCAAGGGAATTCCATAGCTTTCTAAAATGTTTTACCTTATTTGCCTGCTCTTTTGGGTTGTCGAGCGGATTATCAGCGAGCACTTTAACATCCTCTAACAAGGCTTGTTTTTTCGGCGTCGCAACGTAATGTTCCCAATCACTAAGATCGTTTATTTTGCTACTAAGCTGATCGTGATCTCGCTGCAGTCTACGTTGATACACTGGCAATAGTTGCGCAAATAAAGCATCGAACTTCTTATACACGCCAAAGGCAGTATTATACTTGCCCGAGGCGACTAAGCGCTTAACATCCGACGATTTACGCTGACATTGGAAAAACAATTTTTCTTGCGCTTTTTCTAGTGGTTTAATGGCGTTCTGCCAATTTGTTTTTATCTCTACATACGCAGAGTTTAAAGAATCCGGCAATACACTGTTGGCAATTACAGCATTGTCTTTCCACTCTTTTAACCATTGCTGGAAGAACGCAGATTTCTCCGAAAGATCATTTTGATTTTCTGGAGGATGTTGCTGAGCCATCTTCGCAATTAAGTGTGTTGCATTGGCGACTGACTTAGCAATTTCTGACACTTTAGATAATCGCTCTGAGATCTCGCGAGAACTCTGTCTAAATGCTTTTTTGTCGTCATTGACGAGAGAAGAAGACTCTACTTGCTCTTCAAAACTCTCCAGTTTTTCAAGCCAGTCAGCCTGATTAATTTCCTCATTCTCAAAAATAGCGTTAGAAATTGCCTGAGAGACATCATTGATAAATTGCGAGAAAGTCTGTCTTTCTGCTTTTTGCTTTTCTTTTAGCTGTCTAGCAATCTTTTCTTGTTGGAATTGCTCTTCTTTCGCAATGAATACTTTGGTTAAGGTCGTATTGATACCATCGTATTTTTGCGTCAATTCATTAGCTTTAGTTTCTTCTAGCACGCTAAACTCGGCGCTTAAAACTTGCCACTCTTCGTTTAAGCCCCTGCGCTTGTCCACTACTTGTTCATAATCAGCGACATCTTTTAACGCCAACAACTTAGAAAGAGCCAGTTGCGCATCTTTAGCAAGCTTTAGCGGCTTTTCTTGTTCAGCAACAATCTGAGAAAGTTTTAGATGAATCTCTTTACTGACACTCTCATACTGTGCCTTTTTCAGGAGCTTTTCTAATTGTGCTTTATCACTTGTATTTTCAACAACGTAACGCTGTAGAGCCTCACTCGCCTGTTTTTGCGTAAATAAGTTCGTGAGCAGTTGCGGCTTATCTATTTTCTTTATTAATACTGCAATCAACTCAACATCGGTCGTTTGTTGTAGTGCTTGCTCTGCTAAATTTTTACTAATTCCATCTATGATTGCCGCTCTGTCAGATAAAGCTACTTGCTCACTATTCTGACTAATGATGAAATCTACAATAGCTTTCTCTGCAGCCTTTACAGTAGCCGCCGATTTATCTTTTAAGCCGTGGTTTAACCAAGCATCTATATTGTTAAGCTTTAGTAAAGCAGCTCTACGCACTAAATCGCTTTCATCATTTACTGCAACTTGCTTTATAATCTGCACATCTTGATCGCTTTCAAGCGTTAACTCATTTTCAATTGCCGCAACGCGAACACTTGAATCCTTATGTTGCCAGTTTGCTTTACTCGAAAATAATTTAGATAAAATCATAAATCAGAAAACCTAGCGATATTATTGGGATCTGAAAATTCAGCTTTGAGCTCGCGCTTAGATTTGTTAACAATCTCCCCATCTTCACCAACTGTTAACATTTCTTTGGATTTTAATACACGAGACTGGTACGCCATGACAATTTGCATTGCCATGTCGCGTTGTGCTTGGTCTACTTCAGTGCCTTCAGGCCATTTTCCTGTCTCAGCAGCAGACTTGAAGCGCTGGTACATGTCTTCTGTTAAATTTTCAACAACTTGTAAAATATCCACTACTTTGATTTTCTCTTGGCTAAGATGAGACGAACACGGGTGATTAAATAGAAAATAAACCCAAGAATAGTACAGGTAATCGCAGTAAAGTATTGCCAGCTACCTGGCGTTACGTCTTGCAGAAATAAAAACAAAAAACCACCACAAAACAACAATAAAGCGTACAGTGAATGATTCATTAATTTTTGTTTTGTTTTAATTCGGTTCTCGCGCTCGATTGACGCCAATTTGTCTTTGTCCAAGCCTTGCATTTGCATACCACAATGGCTGCAAGTTGCTGCTTTATCTGAAATCTTTTGGTTACATGAAGGACAATTAATAAGTGCCATTTAACTTCTACTCTTTTCTAATAACGACTTTATTCTACCTGAAAAAAAACGCCCTTGTGGGCGTTTTTTTTCGGTTATGGAAGATTATTTCTTATCTTTCCAAATGTCAGCATTTTTGATCCCTAAACTTTCCGGATCAAAGGTATACTTCTCGACACCTTCTTTTTGTTGACGCTCATAATCCTTTAACGCTTTAATCGCTGGACGAGCCATAAAGAAGATAATCAAAATACCAACAATGTTTAGCCACGCCATCAAGCCAACACCAACATCACCTAAACTCCATGCCGCACTTGGCTCTGCAACTGTACCGTAGAAAACTGCTGTCATGATGCCAACTTTTAATAAGAAGCGAAGTACAGGCATTTTCAACGTACGGTTGATATAAGAAATGTTGTTATCTGCAATGAAGAAGTAAGCAAGTACGGTTGTAAAAGCAAAGAAGAACAATGCAATTGCAATAAATGGTTTACCTACACCCGGTAATACACTGTTTACAGCTAGCTGCGTAAATGCAGGACCACTGATTTCAGTAGCAAGTGGTACATTCTGAACAAGCGCAGTCGCAGCACCATCTGGAACTACATTGTACTGCTGAGTAATTAAAATCATAAAAGCAGTAGCTGAACATACGAATAATGTATCAATATAAACAGAGAACGCTTGCACTAAACCTTGCTGTGCTGGGTGATCTACTTCCGCTGCTGCCGCAGCATGAGGACCAGTACCTTGACCTGCTTCGTTAGAATAAACACCACGTTTTACCCCCCAACCAATCGCAGCACCAACACCAGCCATTGGCGTAAATGCATCGCTAATGATCAAGCTGACAATGCCTGGTAACATATCTAAGTTAAGCGCGATAATTGAACAAGCAACAATGATATAGGCAAGTGCCATGAAAGGAACAACAACCTGTGTAAAACTAGCGATACGCTTAACTCCACCGAAGATGATGAAGCCCAAAATCACAACAATAAAGAATGCAGCGTAGATCTTTGTCAACGCAACATCACCAATAAACGTAGAAACTTTACCACCGTCGCCAAATACGTTAACAAGTGAATCGCCAATACCGTTCGATTGAACAACTGGTAACAGGGCGCCACATGCGACAATGGTAGAAATAGCAAATAACCATGCATACCATTTCTGTCCCATTGCTTTTTCAATATAGTAAGCTGGACCACCACGGTAGAGCCCGTCTTCTTCTTCTTTATAAATCTGAGCATTTGTTGATTCAATGTATGCTGTTGCCGCGCCGAAGAAAGCAACAACCCACATCCAAAATACTGCACCAGGGCCGCCGAAGCCAATAGCTGCGGCAACACCTGCGATATTACCGGTACCTACGCGACCAGATAGCGAAACTGCTAATGCTTGGAATGACGAAATACCCTGCTCTGAGCTCTTGCCTGACATTAACAGGCGCCACATTTCTCTAAAGTGGCGGATTTGTACGAATCGGGTGATCACTGAGAAAAAAAGACCTGCGCCTAAGCACAAGTAAATTAATGCAGGACTCCAAATAATACTGTTTAAGGTTTGAATTAGTTCTGACACCAATAACTCCAGTTTTTGTTTTTATTATCTTAATTCGTCAACTACGTGATAAATCGCAGTTAACACTTCTCTTCCAAAAATACTGCTTCGCTCACCAGACCAACCAACGCTGTAATCTGGTAATAATGCATTGTCTTTAAATGGCATTTCAATTGTGTAAGCTAAACATTTAAAGGTTTCTCCTACCCAATTACTGCCCACTGTTAAGTTTGCTTGACCCGGCTCGTCTTTGTCGTAGCCTTTGTCATCTTGGAACTCTGGGGTGATGGCTAGCAATACTTGCTTGAATTTATCTTCTAACGCTTTGTGGCGCTCATCGTATGAAGGTATACCTTCACAACCCGCAACAAAGTTATAAGGAAGCGCTTCGTCACCATGAATATCAAGATGCATATCTACACCTGTTTCATGCATTTTTTGCGTGACTAAATAAACCTCAGGACTACATTCCATTGACGGTGTTTGCCATTCTCGATTTAAGTTAACACCAATCGCGTTAGTACGTAAATGACCACGAACGCTTCCATCTGGGTTCATGTTAGGAACTAAATAGAACACCGCTTTGTTTAAAAGCGCGCGTGCCGTACCATCATCTTCATCCAGTAAACGATCAATAAAGCCTTCCATAAACCATTCAGCCATCGTTTCACCTGGGTGTTGGCGAGCGGTCAACCAAACGACTTTCTTGCCTTCGCCTTCTTCACCAATTTTAAGCACAGACATATCACGACCATCAAGTGTTTGACCTAACACTTGTAGTTGGCAATCAATATCTAGCTGGGCTTGGTGGATTAAGTCTTGATGACGCTCAAAACTATAAGGCTGGAAGTAGGCAAAGTAAACAGAGTCGAATTCAGGCATTAAGGTAATGATAAGATTCTGCCCGTCAAATTCGGTTGGAACTCTAAACCAGTGCTCACGATCATAAGAAGCAACGGCTTGGTAGTCTTGCCAACCTTCTACATAGGCTGATTGACCAGCGTTTGTAATGGTAATCTTATGCTCGACTCTTTCGTTGTTGTGTAATTTAAAGTGGAACCATTGATAAAAATCTGAGCCGTTATCTTTATTGATTTCAAGCTGGATATCGGCTGGGTCGTTAGCCGCAATAACCTTTATATTGCCACTATCGAAATTAGAAGAGATTTGCATGTTCGTTATTCTATTTTTCAATATGAAGGCACTAGTGTACACAAACACGCAAATGATCAGAAGTCCTAAAGTACTCTTAACTGTAGTCCTAGTTCAGTTGAGTAACCCAATGATTTTGAAGTGATGATATTTTGTTCATTTATCACGTAGTAACTGGGGTAGCCGCTAATTTGATAGTCACTTTTTATTGTTTCATTACCTAGCGCTACAGGAAAAGTTAATTGATGACTGCCAACAAATTCTTCCACTTCATGCTTATCAGTAAAGTCTAGAGCAACTGCGATAACATCTATATCGCCATGTTCTTCATACGTTTTTTGCAAATTTTTAATGCTCATGTGACAAACCTTGCACCAAGGCGCAAAGAAATAGACGACAACAGGTTTGTCAGAAGCGCCGACACTCACTACATCACCGGTTAGCGTTGGCAACTTATGTTCAGGAACTGACTCGCTATATCCCAGCATACTGGTTTCTCGCAGCATGGAAATACCTTGGAAGATAAGTAAGAAAACGAAAATTTGAATAGCTAAGCTTTTAAACAAGGGAACCTCAGATAAATAAATGTTGTACGCGTTAAAAGACCCGACTAACGCCAAAAGAATTACAGATACAAAAAATCCGGCGTTTTGCCGGATTTCTCAATCATATTAAATCTAACACACTAGACTATTTGCCGATATGTGTTTGACCATTCATGTATGGTTGCAGCACTGCTGGAATCTCAACGCTACCATCAGCTTGCTGGTAGTTTTCTAGAATTGCTACTAATGTACGACCTACAGCTAGGCCTGAACCATTTAATGTGTGTAACAGCTCTGGCTTGTTGGTTTCCGCGTTGCGGAAGCGCGCTTGCATACGACGTGCTTGGAAATCACCCATGTTTGAACAAGACGAGATCTCACGGTAAGTATTCTGCGCTGGTAACCATACTTCAATATCAAACGTTTTCGTTGCACTAAAACCGATATCGCCAGTACAAAGAACAACCGTTCTAAATGGTAATTCTAATTTTTTGAGAATGTTCTCTGCATGACCAGTTAACTCATCTAATGCGTCGAAAGAGTTTTCAGGTTTAACCAATTGCACCATTTCAACTTTGTCGAATTGGTGTTGACGAATCAAACCGCGAATATCTCGACCTGAAGAGCCGGCTTCACTGCGGAAGCAAGGCGTATGTGCCGCCATTTTAACTGGCAGTTCTTTTTCATCTACGATTTCATCACGTACTAAGTTTGTCAGTGGTACTTCCGCTGTAGGAATGAGCGAAAACGTCTTAGATGATAAGTCCGTGTGGAATAAATCTTCACCAAACTTTGGTAACTGGCCTGTACCATATAATGAATCATGGTTGACTAAGTAAGGTACATACATCTCTTCATAGCCATGCTCTTCACAGTGCACGTCTAACATAAATTGTGCTAGAGCGCGGTGTAACTTGGCAATCTGACCACGCATGACGACAAAACGTGTACCAGCTAATTTAGCACCACTTTCAAAATCTAGACCTTTATCCAGAGCTGTCGCTACATCCACATGATCTTTTACGTCGAAATCGAATTCACGAGGCGTACCCCATTTGCGCACTTCAACGTTATCATCTTCACTTTCACCAGCCGGTACTGAATCGTGTGTAATGTTTGGTATAGTTGAAGCAATCGCGTTAATTGCGGCTAATACTTCTTTCTCTTCTTCTTTCGCTGCTTCTAACGCATCACCCAACTTACCTACTTCTGCAAGTAATGGTTGAATATCTTCGCCGCGTGCTTTTGCTTGACCGATTGACTTGGAACGAGTGTTTCGCTCACTTTGTAATTCTTGCGTCTTAACCTGAATCGCTTTACGTTGCTCTTCTAAGGTTTTTAATTGCTCTGTATCAAGGGTAAAACCGCGCTTAGCAAGGGCTGCTGCGGTTTGTTCAATATCGGTTCTTAGTAGTTTTGCATCAAGCATTGTTTGTCACTTGTTATTGATTTGTCACTATGAACATTCCAACTGCTGCTGCGCCTACGCACAAAACAACGTTTAGCAGAACGTTCGCGATTGCTTTAAAAATATCACCCTGCTGTATTAAAAGCACGGTGTCTAACGAAAATGTTGAGAACGTGGTAAAAGCGCCCAAAAAACCTATACCAATTAAGGTTCTTGATAACGCTACTTGAATAACGCCCTGTTCTATTAATCCGTATAAAAAGCCCATTATAAACGAGCCGGAAATATTAACGATCAAAGTCGCAAAAGGGAATCCTTTTCCGAGCCAATTTAATAAAATTTGTGAAATAAAAAATCGTAAGCTCGCGCCCATTGCTCCACCAAGAGCGACAAGTGCGTAAACTCCTAAACTATTTATAGCGCTGCTCATGGCTTTCCCTGTTTAAGGTATCAAGATAGTCTCGTTTATTCTTAAGTTGTTTTTCTAAACCACGTTCACTTGGATGGTACAAACGTGTAGCGGCAATTTCCGGCGGAAAATAATTCTCACCAGCAGCAAACGCATTCTCTTCGTTATGTGCATAACGGTAACCTGCGCCGTGCCCCAATTCTTTCGTAATTTCACTTGTTGCATTTTTGAGGTGTGCGGGTACGTCAAGCTCACTCGTTTGTTTTGCTAAGGCTTTGGCTTGATTAAACGCTTGGTAAACCGCGTTGCTTTTAGGAGCCAATGCTAGGTAAACAGCGGCTTGTGCGATTGCTCTCTCGCCTTCAGCAGGACCAACACGTTGGAATGTATCCCATGCGCTAACAGCTAGGGAAAGAGCTCTTGGATCGGCATTCCCAACATCTTCACTGGCGATCGCAAGAAGTCTGCGTGCTACGTAAAGCGGGTCACCACCACTTGTGATAATCCTAGCGTACCAGTAAAGCGCTGCGTCTGGATCTGAACCACGAACTGATTTGTGAAATGCACTTATCAAGTCATAAAACGCATCACCACCTTTGTCATAAAGTGCTATTTTACTGCCAGCGACCTCTAAAACGAGCTTTTCGGTAATAATATGCTGGTCGCCATAATGCTCAACACTCTGTTCAACAAGGTTTAATAGCCTTCTTGCGTCTCCTGAGGCAACTTTTAATAAGCATTGCTGAGCGTCAGCGTCAAAATTAACGTCTTGTTCCCTATCAGCATTAACAATCTTTATCGCTTTTTCCAGTACATTAGCTAAATCCTTTAGCGATAGCTTTTCAAGCGTATACACTCGTGCACGCGATAGCAGTGCACGGTTTAATTCAAATGCTGGATTTTCTGTTGTAGCGCCAATAAAGAGTATGGTGCCATCTTCAATGTGCGGTAAAAAGGCATCTTGTTGGCTTTTATTAAAGCGGTGTACCTCGTCAACAAACAACACTGTCCGTTGCTGTTGATGAATAAGCCTGTCTTTTGCTTTGTCTATTGCACTGCGTATTTCTTTTATGCCATCAGTTACAGCAGAGATACGCTCTATCGCTGCGTTTGAATGAGTCGCAATTATCTCAGCTAACGTGGTTTTCCCTGTACCCGGCGGTCCCCAAAAAATCACCGAGTGACATTGATTGTTTTCTATCGCGAGTCTAAGCGGAAGCCCCTTTCCGAGAATATGTTGTTGACCAACGTAGTCCTCCAGAGACTTCGGGCGCAACCTTGCCGCTAGAGGCATAAATTGCTCAGGCTGCTCAAACCCTAAATCTAAACGACCGTTAACGTTGGTCATCTAATAATGCGCCTTCAGGTAAGACGAAATTAAATAAGGACTCATTTACTGCTTTGTTTAGCGCGATGTTCGACAACGAAAAATCACTTCGTTGACCTGTGGCATCTAACAACGAAAACTTAATTAACATATCGCCATCGAAGGTTAATCTTAATCGTTGTACTTGCGCATTCTCATCTTTTGCAACTACGTCAAACTCTTTTCTTGCCGAGTGTCCATTTGACGCATCAGCTAAGTTCTTCGTTTCAGATTTAATCTCAGTAGCTACAGTCTCAACACTAAACTGCTGCCATAACGATTGGTCTGTGCTGGTTAACAATAGTAAGGGGGTATTCACGATACTTCGCTGTAGTGAATATGCCGTTGCTTGCTCGATAAAGGGATCGTACAACCAAATTGTCTCGCCATCTGCGGTAATCGTTGATTCTTCTGGTGTCACTGTAGACCAGTACAACAAATTAGGCTTGGCAATCGTAAACTCACCCTCACCTTCTTGAATAAGCTCTTCTTCGCTATCAATAATTTGTTGAGTAAAGCTCGCTGTTAAACTTTCGATGTTCGCAAGTAAAGACTTTAACGTTTTTTCTGCCTTATCATTCAAAACACTGACGGCTTCGCCTTCTGAAGAAGGCACTCTAGTTTGTGTAATGCTTTGTGTTATGGCAGTAGCAACAGGCTGAGTTGTTTTTTCAAGGTCAGTCGCAACTGCTATCGCTAAAGGAGAAAATGCCAAGGATAATAGCCCTAGCGAAAATAGATTTTTCATGAATTAATCTTTTACTGGTGGTGGTGCTAATACTTCACGCGCGCCGTTGTGGCCCGGCGGTGTTACCGCGCCTTGATTTTCCATATCTTCCACGATACGTGCTGCACGGTTGTAACCAATTCTAAATTTACGCTGTACGCTTGAGATTGATACTCTGCGAGTTTCGGTAACAAATGCCAACGCTTCATCATACAGCGGGTCAAGCTCTGCGTCTTCCATTGCTTCTGCCTGCTCACCTGGCAACAGAACTTCTTGCTCCATATCGCCTGACTTGATGTCTTCAATGTAGTCAGGCTCGCCACGCGACTTCCAATCGGTAACAACAGCATGAACTTCTTCATCACTTACAAAAGCACCGTGAACTCGCATAGGCACTGCTTCACCTGGTGGTAAGTAGAACATGTCTCCCATACCAAGTAACTGCTCCGCGCCTTGTTGGTCAAGAATAATGCGAGATTCTATACGAGACTGAACACGTAGCGCCATTCGCGTTGGAATGTTTGCCTTAATTAGACCTGTAATGACATCTGCTGACGGACGCTGTGTTGCTAGAATTAAATGAATACCTGCAGCACGTGCCTTTTGCGCAATACGTGCAATAAGTTCTTCGACTTTTTTACCTACAATCATCATCATGTCTGCAAATTCATCAACAATGATAACAATTGAAGGTAGCTTTTCTAACGTCGGTGGCGTTTGGCTAAATGCATCCGTTGGTTGCCACAATGGGTCAATTAATGGTTCACCATTGGCAATAGCAGCCAATACTTTATCGTTATAGCCTTTAAGATTACGAACACCTAGCTTAGACATTAATTGGTAACGTCTTTCCATTTCGCCTACACACCAACGCAATGCGTTTGCGGCTTCTTTCATATCGGTAACCACTTCTGATAATAAATGCGGAATACCGTCGTATACAGATAATTCTACTTGTTTAGGGTCAATCATGATCATACGAACATCTTCTGGAGACGATTTATACAAGATACTAACGATCATTGTATTAACCGCGACTGACTTACCTGAACCCGTTGTACCTGCCACTAATAAATGAGGCATTTTTGCTAAATCAGCTACGACAGGCTGACCCGAGATGTCACTACCAATTGCCATGGCTAAATTTGATTTTGAATTATCAAAGTTATTACAAGAAAGCACATCAGAGAAGTAAACCGTTTCTCTGTGCTTGTTCGGTAACTCAATACCAATAACCGACTTTCCTTCTATAACTTCCACAACGCGAACGCTCTTAGCAGAAAGAGAGCGTGCAATATCTTTCGATAAATTAGTAATCTTGCTTACTTTGACGCCTGGCGCTAAGTCCAATTCAAAACGAGTAATTACAGGACCTGGGAATACGTCTACTACATCGGCCTTAATACCAAATTCTTGCAACTTACCTTCAACTAAACGAGACACTTTATCTAATTGTTCTTGGTCAATCGGATGTTTCGTGCGGTCTGTTCTATCAAGTAAGTCAAGAGAAGGCATGGATGCGAAATCGACTTCTGGCCCTTTGTCTGCTTCAAGCTGCTGATAAATTTTATCGTGAAGCGTTGCTGGCTCTTCTGCTACTTCAATCTTTTCAACTGGCTCAAACGCTGCAGCAATTTCTTGCTCGCTAACATTTTCTTGTACATTTATCGCTAGAGGCTCACTAATAATGTCATCGATTTCAATGTAAGGCTCGACACGTTCGTTGCTCTTTGTTTCACTTAAATCAACGTTTATTTCGTCAACATCATCTGAAGAGTGAGTATTTTGTTCAAATGCTTCGACTACCGCATCTGGCGTCTTATCGAATTCACGGCTAATTTCGGGAGATTCAAAAAGCGGGTCTAATTCTTCTGAAGCGGCACTTTTATCTTTTTTACCTTTGGTTTTGCCTTTCGCTTCTGCATCACTACTTTCAGGTGTAACCAAAGGTGGGTTGCTTATTTTTTCTGAAGTACTGCTATCTAGTGGCTGGGTACTAAACTTTTCTTGGATGATTTTTGGTAAGCCAATAAGGTACATGACACCAGCGATGGCGTACTTTCCGATATTATCGATAATATCAAGCCAAGAGATACCAGTTAGGAACACAAAACCTGTGCACGCTAATAATAGAAAAAGTAATGTCGATCCGACAAACGAAAGATATGGCAGGAAAACCCCACTTAGAATGTCGCCTACGATGCCACCTGCAGAGAAATAAAAAATGTCGTCGAAGTTCATGCTGGCCAATGATGTAACGCCGATATATAGCATTAACAAACCAATGAGTTTTAAGCCGAGCGTCAAATAATCTAACTGCATCAAGCGATAGAATCGTTGAAAGACGAGCCAGCCTAAGATAGCGACTACAAACGGTAGGCTATAAGCCACGAGACCAAATAGGTTTAACAACAAATCTGATAGATACGCACCAATAGTGCCACCTAAATTGCGTATTGGTGTTTGATAGCCCGTTTGTGACCAACCAGGATCTGCAGGGTCAAAACTGAAAAGGGCCAACATTAAAAACATGGACAGCACAGAGAAGAAAAGTAGCCCTGCTTCTAGTAAGCGTTGTGCGCCATTTAATTTCTTAGGGGATGAAGACAAAAAAATACCACTAATATTGTTGTTTTAATAAAGATAAAGTATCAAATATTGGATCAGGATAAAATGTTTTAACGGCTAATTGGTAGAACATTCGCCGATTTCACTTCTTCCATAACCACATAGGTTCGGCTTTCTGATACCGAAGGTAACCTTAATAAGGTATCACCAAGTAATTCTCGATATGCCGCCATATCTTTTACACGAGTTTTTAATAGAAAATCAAAATCACCTGATACTAAATGACATTCTTGAATAACATCTAAGTCTTGAACCGCTTTAGAGAACTCATCAAAAACATCTGGGCTTGTTTTGGTCAGTGTAATTTCCACAATAACCAATAAAGCAGCATCAAGTTTTACAGGATTTAATACCGCACGATAGCCTTCGATATAGTTTTCAGCCTCGAGTCTCTTAACTCTTTCTAGGCAGGGAGTTGGACTCAAACCTACTCTTTTCGATAATTCTACATTGGATAAACGCCCATTTTTTTGTAATTCGACTAAAATATTACGGTCTATGCGGTCTAGCTTTTTTTGATTAGCGCTCATTTTATTTTTATCTGGTAATTTTATGGTTTTCAGATTTATATGCTAAGAATACCTTAACTACAGCAGGTTATTCTACTAAAACCTAACTATACTAGCCAACAATTTCAAAATACAAGAGTGAAAAAAATGATCATAGGTGTTCCTAAAGAAATTAAAAACCATGAATATCGCGTTGGTATGGTTCCTGCCAGTGTTCGTGAATTAATTAATCATGGTCATCAAGTTATTGTTGAGACACAAGCAGGTAGTGGTATCGGTTTTACAGACCAAGACTACGTTGACGCTGGTGCTTCAATTTTACCAGCTGCTGCTGATGTATTCGCACAAGCTGATATGATCGTTAAGGTAAAAGAGCCGCAAGCAGTTGAGCGTGCGATGTTACGAGAAGGTCAAATCTTATTCACATACCTTCACTTAGCACCTGACCTTCCACAAACACAAGACCTTGTGAAAAGTAACGCTATCTGTATTGCTTATGAGACTGTTACTGACGCTAACGGTGGTTTACCACTACTTGCGCCAATGTCAGAAGTAGCTGGCCGCATGTCAATCCAAGCTGGTGCTCAAGCTTTAGAAAAATCTAACGCTGGTCGCGGTATGTTACTTGGTGGTGTACCTGGTGTTGAGCCTGCTAAAGTCGTAGTTATCGGTGGTGGTATGGTTGGTGCAAACGCAGCTCAAATGGCAGTAGGTATGGGTGCTGACGTTGTAGTTTTAGACCGTAACACAAATGTATTGCGCCGCTTAGACGCTCAATTTGGTAACCGCATTAAAGCCGTATACTCGACAGCGGATGCATTAGAAAAGCACGTACTTGAAGCTGACCTAGTTATCGGTGGTGTATTAATTCCAGGTGCTGCAGCTCCTAAGCTTGTAACTAAAGAGCATATCAAAAACATGAAGCCTGGTTCTGCTATCGTTGACGTTGCTATCGACCAAGGTGGTTGTATTGAAACTTCTACACCAACAACTCACGCTGAGCCAACGTTCATCGTTGATGACGTAGTTCACTACTGTGTAGCTAACATGCCAGGCGCTGTTCCTCGCACTTCTACATTCGCGTTAAACAATGCGACGCTTCCTTATATTATTCAATTAGCGAATAAGGGATACAAAAAAGCACTAGAAGACGATAAGCACCTTCTAAACGGCTTAAATGTTATCAACGGCCAAGTAACGGTGAAAGAAGTAGCTGAAAACCTAGGTTTTGACTACATTGAGCCGGCAACAGCATTAGCAAACGCATAAGTTCATTTGTCGAAATCTTCGACAAAACTGTAAATAAAAAAGCGCATATTGAGATATGCGCTTTTTTTCTTTTTTATCACTGAGTAAGAAAGTTAATTTACCTGCTTGAAATTATTCCCTAGAATCCCAATCAATTAAACAAGTTCTCAATTCTTTGGAGTTCACATGAGTGAAACAAGACATTGCCCACTGCTAATTTTAGGCTCAGGCCCAGCGGGCTACACAGCAGCTGTTTACGCTGCTCGCGCTAACTTAAACCCAGTAATGATCACAGGTATGCAACAAGGTGGTCAATTAACTACGACAACTGAAGTTGAAAACTGGCCAGGCGATGCGGACGACTTAACAGGTCCAGATTTAATGGTACGTATGCAAAAGCATGCTGAAAAATTCGATACAGAAATTATTTTCGACCACATCGAAGAAGTTGACCTAAACACTCGCCCTTTCAAATTAAAAGGCAGCAGTGAGTACACTTGTGATGCATTAATTATCTGTACTGGTGCTTCTGCACAGTATCTAGGTTTAGACTCTGAAACTGCTTTCATGGGTAAAGGTGTTTCTGCTTGTGCTACTTGTGACGGTTTCTTCTACCGTAACCAAAAGGTTGCTGTTGTAGGTGGCGGTAACACAGCCGTTGAAGAAGCATTGTACCTTTCTAACATCGCTTCAGAAGTACATTTAGTACACCGTCGTGATACGTTCCGTTCTGAAAAGATCTTAACGAAGCGTTTAATGGAGAAAGTTGAAAACGGTAACATCGTTTTACACTTAGACCGCACACTAGACGAAGTACTTGGTGACGACATGGGTGTAACAGGTGTGCGCCTTAAAGACACTAAGTCAGATGCAACTGAAGAGTTTGACGTGCAAGGTGTGTTCATTGCAATCGGTCACAAGCCCAACACTGACATCTTTAAAGGTCAATTAGACATGAAAGATGGTTACTTAACTATTAATAGTGGTACAGAAGGTAACGCGACACAAACTAGTGTTGAAGGTGTATTTGCTGCAGGCGATGTAGCAGATCACATTTACCGTCAAGCAATTACTTCTGCAGGTGCTGGCTGTATGGCAGCATTAGATGCAGAGCGTTACTTAGACGCAAAATAGCCACCGCTATTTAAAATACGAGTCAGGAATGAGTCAAACGATCTCTTATATACATCCAGAAAGTTTGATTTTTCCTGACGTATCTACTGCCCTATCCGACCCTAATGGCTTACTTGCCGTTGGTGGTGATCTCTCGATAGAAAGACTAGTAAAAGCCTACAGCCTAGGGATATTTCCTTGGTATAGCGAAGGTGAACCATTAATGTGGTGGTCACCAAACCCTAGAGCAATCATTCCTATTGACGAATTGCGTATCAATCGAACGCTGCGTAAATTTATCAACAAACAACCATATCAAGTCACGTTAAACCAAGCTTTTGATGAAGTGATTTCACTTTGCTCCGACGCCCCATTTAGGAAAGAGGACACGTGGATCACTGACGAAATGTATGAAGCTTACTGCCAACTCCATCAGGAGGGACACGCTCATTCGATAGAAGTTTGGTGCGAAGATGAACTTGTTGGTGGCTTATATGGCGTTGCCATTGGTGGCTACTTTAGTGGTGAATCAATGTTTTATGCCAAGCCAAATGCTTCTAAGGTTGCACTCGCTGCTTTAGCAAAACATTTAACTAATATTGGTAGTACATTTATCGATTGCCAGTTAACGAACCACTTTCTTGAAGACATGGGCTGCGTAGAAATAAATCGTAATACTTTCATTAGTAAAAAAGATGATATGATGTCTAACATTGTGAATGAAGAGTTTTGGCAACCAAAATCACTAAGCTACTAATTCTTCATCCAGATTTGCTAATTACGCTGACGGTTATCTAGAAAAATTCGAGTTTTATGACAAACCTAAAACTTGGTATTACCCAAGAATTTGATTGCAACTATTTAGACGATCATAAAGAGCGATTACTCGTTGTTATTGATGATTTGTCCCAACAAAGTGCAGCCTATGACTTTCTAATGTTTCAAGGCTTTAGGCGCAGTGGAGAGCAAGTTTACAAGCCACATTGTGTTAACTGCAACGCATGCCAATCTTTGCGCTTACCGGTAAACCACTTTAAACCGAGTAAAAGCCAAAAGCGTATGCTTAATAGAAACAGACGCTTTTTAGTAAAAACTTCTGCTTTTGAAAAGCCAACTTACTATCCTTTATTCGAGAAGTACATCAATACCCTGCATAGTGATGGCACTATGTATCCGGCAACAAAGGCACAATTTGATGGCTTTATATTCACCAAAGTTACCGAGCAACTTTTTATTGAAGTTTACGATGGTGAAAAATTAATAAGTGTCGCTGTAACCGACGCAATGCCGAGTGCCCTTTCTGCTGTTTATACATTTTATGATCCTGAATACAGAGCAAACGGTCTGGGGATTTATTCAATTCTACAACAGATAAAGCATACTCAAAATTTAGGTAAAGAGTATTTGTATTTGGGTTATCAAATAGATGAATGCCAAAAAATGAATTATAAGAATAAGTTCTATCCACATGAGCGATTGATAGAGAATCGTTGGCAAACCATAAATAAATAGCCTTATAGCTTTACTTTGCTCTGACAATTCGGCATGATCTGCGCAGTTTTATTTTTATGTACTTTTTAGAGGTTTGACGCCCAATGGCGAAAGAAGAAAATATTGAAATGCAAGGTACTGTTTTAGATACATTACCTAATACTATGTTCCGCGTTGAGTTAGAAAACGGCCACGTTGTTACTGCGCACATCTCTGGTAAAATGCGCAAAAACTACATTCGTATTTTAACGGGTGACAAGGTAACAGTAGAATTAACGCCATACGATCTATCAAAAGGTCGCATTATTTTCCGCGCCAGATAATCTCTACATAAATCGTAAACAGTCATATGTAAGTTTTACGGTTGTTAAAGACAAATAAAAAGCCCTGATATCTCAGGGCTTTTTTATTTTTAGCAAAAGAGCTATGAACTAGTGTTCAACGAGCTCTTTTTTACTTTCAGTCGTTATCACTAATTCATCTTTCTTAACTGATACTTTAGCAATACCGCCATTGACTAAATCACCGAACAGTAATTCATTTGCAAGAGGTTTCTTCAGCTTCTCTTGAATTAAACGAGACATTGGGCGTGCCCCCATTGTTTTGTCGTAACCGTTTTCAGCAAGCCAAGCTTTCGCACTTGATGTAATTTCAAGTGAAACGCCTTTTTCATCGAGTAACGCTTCAAGCTCAACAATAAACTTATCGATAACTTGCTGTATAACATTGGTATCTAAATTATTAAACCAAACAATATTGTCTAAACGATTTCTGAACTCAGGTGTAAATACACGATTGATTTCATCCATAGCATTCAAGCTATGATCTTGCTCTTTAAAACCGATCGACTTCTTGGTCGTTTCAGCTACACCTGCATTCGTTGTTAATACCAAAATTACATTTCTAAAGTCAGCTTTTCGGCCATTGTTATCTGTTAGCGTACCGTGATCCATTACTTGAAGCAGAATGTTGTACACATCTTCGTGCGCTTTTTCAATTTCATCAAGTAACACAACTGCATGTGGATGTTTGATAACAGCATCAGTTAACAAACCACCTTGTTCATATCCTACATATCCAGGAGGCGCACCAATTAAACGGCTGACTGCGTGCTTTTCCATATACTCAGACATATCATAACGTAACAACTCTACGCCGAGAATTTTAGCTAATTGTTGCGTAACCTCCGTTTTACCAACACCCGTAGGGCCTGCAAAAAGGAAGGAACCAATAGGTTTAACTTCTGAACTTAAGCCAGCGCGAGATAAACGAATAACCGATGTTAATTCATCGATCGCTTTGTCTTGACCGAACACCACCAACTTAAGGTTTCTATCAAGATTCTTAAGCGAATCTTTCTCTGAACTCGATACCGACTTTTCTGGGATACGAGCAATTTTCGCTACTATGGATTCGATATCACTGTTGTTAATTACCTTCTTGCGCTTAGAAGGTGCAACCAATTGCTGCTTAGCACCCGCTTCATCTATAATATCGATGGCTTTATCTGGTAAGAAACGTTCATTAATATATTTGTCAGCTAGTTGTGCAGCTGCTTTCAGTGCCTTGTTCGTATAACGGATACCGTGATGTGATTCGTATTTCTCTTTCAAGCCTTGCAGAATCTTAGTTGTATCATCAACACTTGGCTCAACAATATCGATTTTTTGGAAACGACGCGCTAACGCCCTATCCTTCTCAAAAATGCTTTGGTATTCCTGATACGTTGTCGAACCAAGGCAACGTAACTTACCAGAGGAAAGTAATGGTTTAATCAAATTCGACGCATCCATCATACCGCCAGAAGCAGCACCTGCTCCGATGATAGTATGGATTTCATCAATAAATAGAATAGCGTTCGGCTCTTTCTCTAATTCTTTCAGTAAAGATTTAAAGCGTTTTTCAAAGTCGCCGCGGTATTTGGTGCCTGCTAGCAAAGCCCCCATATCTAACGAATAGATCGTACCATCCGCAAGAAACTCTGGTACTTTTTCGCTAACAATCAGTGACGCTAAACCTTCCGCTATTGCGGTTTTACCAACACCAGCTTCACCAACAAACAATGGATTGTTTTTACGGCGACGACTTAACACTTGTAAAGCTCGCTCTAATTCGTTGTCTCGGCCGATTAATGGATCTATATTACCTTTCTTCGCTTCTTCATTTAGATTCACGGCAAAGCTATCTACAACTCTAGGCTCTTCGTCTTGTTGAGGCTCAATGTCTTCCTGCGTTCCTGGCTCTGCACCCGATTCCACTTTCGAAATACCATGCGAAATAAAATTCACGATATCTAAACGAGTAATGTCCGACTTTTTGAGAATATAAGCGGCTTGTGACTCTTGCTCACTAAATATAGCAACAAGAACATTCGAGCCATTTACTTCATTCTTTCCTGAAGACTGAACATGGAAAACTGCGCGTTGCAGAACACGTTGAAAACCTAACGTGGGTTGAGTTTCTCTGTCTTCTTCACCCTCAGGAATCATTGGCGTGGTTTCACTGATAAATTCTATTAAATGTTTTCTCAACAACGGTAAATCTGCGCCGCACGCTTTTAACGCGCCTATCGCCGATGGGTTATCGAGCAGTGCAAGTAATAAATGTTCAACCGTCATAAATTCATGGCGAGATTCTTTAGCCTGACGGAAGGCTAAATTTAGGGAAATTTCTAGGTCTTTATTCAGCATAGGTTACTCCAGCTAACACCTTGCGTGACTACGCTCGTTCCATCGAGCACTTCAACGGGTGCTGATGTTCAGTAGCAAAATTAATTACTTGATCGACTTTAGTTTCTGCTATTTCTGCAGAATAGGTACCACAACGCGCTCTACCTTTGTAGTGTATGGTTAGCATTACGTCTGTTGCTTGTTCAGAGTTCATATTAAAAAACTTCAATAAAACTTCAACAACAAAATCCATTGGGGTGTAATCATCATTCAACAAAACCACATGATATTTTGGCGGCTCTTCAAGGTTTTCCCGAATTAACTCTTCGGTATCATGTTGAGATTCTGTTAATTCTTTCCAGTTACTCATAAAGTTATATTAGTCTCTATCCGTTATTTTTGCTGAAACTTTTTTATAAAAAGAAGTTATTAAAAAAATGTAAAAAAAAATGTAAATGTCTTGACTATTTTTACACTTAAACTACGATTTAAAACGTGGCTAATTTTTAGCCCATGCGTTAGGTCGCATATTTACATGGGAAGCATACCTAAATTATACCGCAGGATATAGAAGGAAGTAGAAGTATGGCTCACGGCACAGTTAAATGGTTTAACAATGCAAAAGGTTTTGGTTTCATTCGTCCAGATGATGGTGGAGAAGACATTTTTGCTCACTACTCTACTATTCAAATGGAAGGATACAGAACTTTAAAAGCTGGTCAAGACGTTAATTACGAGCTTAACGCAGGTCCGAAAGGCCACCACGCAGCTAGTATTGTACCAATTGAATCTGACGCAGAGAGTTAGTTAAAAGCTAATTAGCAAGCGCGCTCAAAAAAACACAGCAACTGCTGTGTTTTTTTATGCTTTTAATCTTTTGTATACTTTGTACAAATATTGGAACCAATTGAGTGAGGTTATTAACTCAATTGGTTCCAAAATATTTTCTACAAGTGCTTGATTATCTCATCACCGAACTCTGAACAAGACACTAAAGTAGCACCGTCCATCAATCGCTCGAAATCATAGGTAACGGTTTTAGCTTCAATCGCACCCGACATACCTTTAAGCATTAAATCAGCAGCCTCTACCCAACCCATATGACGAAGCATCATTTCTGCCGATAAGATTACAGAACCAGGGTTTACTTTATTTAAGCCTGCGTATTTAGGTGCTGTACCATGAGTCGCTTCAAATATTGCCACTTCGTCACTTATATTTGCGCCAGGTGCAATACCAATACCGCCTACTTGAGCAGCTAAAGCATCAGATAAGTAGTCACCGTTCAGGTTTAATGTTGCTATAACGCTATATTCTTCAGGTCTAAGTAAGATTTGTTGCAACATCGCATCTGCAATTACGTCCTTGATGACGATTTCCTTTCCTGTTTTTGGATTTTTCAACGATAGCCATGGACCACCATCGAGTAAATCTGCGCCAAACTCGTCATGTGCTAATTGATAGCCCCACTCTTTAAAGGCACCTTCGGTATACTTCATGATATTACCTTTGTGCACTAGAGTGACCGAATCTCTGTCATTGTCGATAGCATATTGAATTGCTTTTCTAACGAGACGTTCTGTACCTTCTTTTGAAACTGGTTTAACACCGATACCGCAGTTGTCGATGAAACGGATAGACGAAACGCCCATTTCTTCTGTTAGAAAATTGATGACTTTATTTGCTTCATCAGTACCGGCTTTATATTCAATACCAGCGTAAATATCTTCCGAATTTTCCCTAAAAATCACCATGTCGACAGCTTCAGGGTGTTTAACAGGACTAGGAACACCCGTGAACCATTGCACAGGACGCTGACATACGTACAGATCAAGAACTTGCCTTAACGCTACATTAAGTGAACGGATACCACCGCCAACGGGCGTAGTCAAAGGACCTTTGATACCAACTTTATATTCCTTAAACATTGATAACGTTTCTTCCGGCAACCAAGTTTCTGAATCATAAACTTGAGTAGCTTTCTCTCCCGCATAGACTTCCATCCAATGGATTTGCTTTTCTCCAGCATAGGCCTTTGCGACTGCGGCATTAACAACATTGATCATAGTCGGTGTAACATCAACCCCAATACCATCACCCTCAATAAATGGAATGATTGGATTGTTTGGAACATTCAGACTGTTATTCTCAATCGTTATTTTTTGACCTTCTTGCGGAACAGTAACGTTTTCTGACATAAGGCAATCCCCCGATTTTTAAGATATTTTTTTAGCGGTGATACGCTTAAGGTTAAAGCTAAACTAAAAAGAGTTTTTACACTAATTCTGTTTAGGTTATACCGACTATACATCTGGTGAATATTTAGTCGTAATTCAAGTATAGTTAGATAATTAGCAAATGTTGCCATCTCGCTAAAAATTAAGCTTTTTTTAATAGGAATCGGCGATACTAACCGCAATTTGTCGGCACGCCTTACTGTTGGGGTGAAAACCATCAGTTGCAAACAGTTCATTCACTTGTGATAAATCAAAGTCAGCACGATGAAAGTGTACGTTGTCCATATCACTAACAATAAACTGTGACACTAGATTAAGAAGCTGAGCTTTTAAACCTAACACTGAGGATAAAGGTTTTTGAATGAGTGGAAACTTCGCTAAATCAGGGGTTGCTAGCAAAATGATCTGCTTGTTTTCGCCACTATTTTGTAAGGTTACAAGTAAACGTTCGAGTTGTAACCGCCATTTAGATAACGAAGTAAAACCTTTCGCATCATTCACTCCGACAGAGATAACAATAAGGTCTGCGTTGAAATCACCAACATTTGAGAGTGAATTAATAACGTCGCTAAGTTTAAAGCCCGAAGTAGCAACAACTTTAGTATTTACCTGAGCCCCATTCCGTGAACTTAACTCAATTGCAACTGCGCCAGGTAGACCATTTTGAATCGTGCTACAACCAACACCTGCTGCAACAGAATCCCCCAACACCAATAGGTTCAGCGGTTTGTTTTTTTGGTGAACATTGTCTTGGTTGTGATTGTTTTGTGGTTCATCGGCGGGATTACGTTCAACGAAATCACGCTCCCCTGCAGCCTCAGGTAATCTTACTGCGACTTTCTTGAGTCGTATTCCTTGGAAAATCCAAAGAGGTGAAGTAAGAAAAGCTACTAAGTGGTATTTCAGTTTCAGCATACTAATATGCACCCTGCCAGTCTCCTTCATACTTTTTCGACAATTGTTCTATTAGTCCCTTTTCAGACAAAGCATCGATTGCTTCGTTGAGCATATTTAGAATGGGTTGGTGTTCTTTATTGAGCCTAAGGTGCAGCTCTCCAGAAGAATGCAAGATGGGAAAATCAATTGCGATACGCAGTTTACTGGCCCAATATTTTGCTGTTTTCTCACCGATTATAGCCATTTTCACTCTACCTGATGCCAGTGCCAATAGCAGTTCGCGCTCAGACGAGAAGTCCATTCGCGTAAACGTATCATCGTCGTGATAATAATACCCACGAACAGTACCAATAACTTTACCTTGGTATGATTTAACTTGTTGCTTTGGGAGAAGTGTTGAATCTATTGTTGTTGGTGAATTCTGTTGTTCCAAAGTCACAATGTACTCAGTAACTTTTAAAAATGGCTTGCTAAAGATAACTTTTGACTGCTCCCCTTCGCTCAACCATGAGGGACTGATAATATCGAAATCAATCTCTCCTTTTTCCAAAGCCAATTGCATTCGTGCAGCAGGCAGCACAACTTTTTTACCTGCAATCCCCGCTTCAGCTAGTAAATGAGGAACATATTCTCCCAGAATCCCTGGATTCTCTGCACCTTGTATATAGTATGGTACCCAACTATTTGAGCCCGAAGGGTCATACCTTAGTACGAGTTCCTCTTCAGCTTCTACAATAAAACTTATCAAGCTAACAACAAGCAGTAGGAATATTCTAGAACAGGCGCCAATCATCAAAAATCGACCTTTCTAGGAAAGCTTTGTTAAAGCTACTTTGATGCCCATAGCGACAAGTGTTACACCCAGCATTCTGTCTATCCAATGCGCTTTATTCTGAAATTGTCTATTCAACATCGGTCTACTGAGTAAAAATACGACTGTCGCGAACCATAAGAATTGAAGCACCATCATCCAAATCCCATAAACAGACAATTGCCAAAGCGGAAGGTCAGGGGATAGTACCAATGTAAACAGTGCGACGAAGTAAATAGGCGCTTTCGGATTAAGCGCGTTACATAAAAATCCTTTGAAAATAATGCTTTTACTTGACGGCACGTGCTCAGTTTGTGATGACTCCAACGAAGAAGTCGCTACCGCACGCGGCTTTGCTCTTAAGCCTTGGACGCCTAAGAAAACCAAGTATGCAGCCCCTAGTATTTTTATCGCCCACAGCAACCATTCTGATTGAGATATAACGACGGCTAAACCTAGCGAAGAATAGATAATATGTATGGATAGACCCAATGCAATCCCTAAGCTAGTTAAAAGCCCTGCCTTTTTACCAGACGACATTGTTTGTTGAGAAACCAGCACAAAATCGGGGCCTGGGGATGCAGCTGCAAGCAAATGAATTGAGCTGATGAGCAGTAAACCTTGAAAGAAATCCAAAACTATTTTGCCTACTGTTATACCAATTTAGTTAAATTGATAAAAAATTAAACACGGCTGGATAATATAAAACAAAAAAGCCTGCAATTGCAGGCTTTTTATACGAGTTATGTCGATATATCTATTATAACAGGGTCGATAAAATCGTGTTTAATGTTTCACTTGGACGCATCGCTTTAGCAGCTAGCTCTTGTGATGGGAAGTAGTAACCATCAATATCCATCGCTACGCCTTGTGCACCATTTAATTCAGCAACAATTTTCTCTTCTTGCTTGGTTAGTGCTTGAGCAACTGGACCAAAAGACTCAGCTAGTTCTGCATCGTCAGACTGAGCCGCTAATGCTTCTGCCCAGTAAGTTGCTAGGTAGAAGTGTGAACCACGGTTATCAAGTTCATTTACTTTACGTGAAGGTGACTTGTTCTCTTGTAAGAACTTGGCGGTAGCAGCATCTAGCGTATCTGCTAATACTTGCGCTTTCTTGTTTGAAGCGAAGTTTGCAAGATGTTCAAGAGAAGCAGCTAGCGCAAGGAATTCACCTAATGAATCCCAACGTAAGTGGTTTTCTTTTTCGAACTGCTGAACGTGCTTAGGCGCAGAGCCACCAGCACCTGTTTCAAATAAACCACCGCCATTCATTAACGGAACGATTGATAACATTTTAGCTGATGTACCCAATTCCAAAATTGGGAATAAATCAGTGTTGTAATCACGTAACACGTTACCAGTTACAGAGATAGTATCTTCGCCTTTACCACAGCGTTCTAACGTGTGCTCACACGCTTCAGTAGGTGCTAAAATACGTAAATCTAAACCATCAGTATCGTGGTTTGGTAGGTATGCATTAACTTTTTTGATAATTTCAGCATCGTGTGCACGGTTTTCATCTAACCAGAAAACTGCTGGTGTATTTGATAAACGAGAACGAGTAACAGCCAACTTCACCCAATCTTGAATTGGCGCGTCTTTAGTTTGACACATACGGAAGATATCGCCTTCTGACACCTCATGAGATAACATAACGTCGCCAGTCGCAGAATTTACAGAACGAATTACACCTTCACCTGGCGCCGTAAACGTTTTATCGTGAGAACCGTACTCTTCAGCTTTCTTAGCCATCAAACCAACATTTGGTACAGTTCCCATTGTTGTTGGGTTAAATGCACCATTTTCACGACAGTAATCAACTACTGCTTGGAAAACACCCGCGTAGTTACGATCAGGAATGGTGAACTTAGTATCTTTTTGCTTACCATCTGGACCCCACATTTGACCCGATGCACGAAGTGCCGCAGGCATTGAAGCATCGATGATGATATCACTTGGTACGTGAAGGTTTGTAATGCCGCGATCTGAATCAACCATTGCCATTGGTGGACGAGTCTCGTAAACCGCTTGTAAGTCAGCTTCAATTTCAGCTTTCTTCTCTGCTGGCAAACGCTCAATCTTAGTGTATACATCACCAATACCGTTGTTTGCATCTACGCCCAACTGTTCAAATACAGCAGCGTGCTTTTCGAATACGTCTTTGTAATAAACCTTAACACAGTGACCGAAAATAATTGGATCAGACACTTTCATCATTGTCGCTTTCATGTGAAGCGAGAATAAAACATCTTCTTCTTTCGCTTTGTCAATTTCTTGCTCGAAGAATTCAACTAGCGCTTTTTTGCTCATTACAGAAGCATCGATTACTTCTTTGTCTTCTAATGCTACGCGTTCTTTTAGTACAGTTACATTACCAGCAGCATCAACATACTCGATACGCATATCTGTTGCGCCATCAACTGTCATCGATTTTTCGCTACCGTAGAAGTCACCTGCTGCCATGTTTGCTACATGCGATTTAGATTCGTTTGACCACTCACCCATTGAATGTGGGTTGTTCTTTGCGTATTGCTTAACAGAGCCGGGTGCGCGGCGGTCAGAGTTACCTTCACGCAATACAGGGTTTACTGCAGAACCAAGAACTTTAGCGTAAGTTAACTTAATTGACTCTTCCGCTTCGTTTTGTGGTTCTTCTGGGTAATCAGGTAAGTTGTAACCTTTAGCTTGTAATTCTTTGATTGTCGCTTGAAGTTGAGGAATTGAAGCACTGATATTAGGAAGTTTGATAATATTTGCGTCTGGTGTTTTCGCCAATTCACCAAGCTCAGCTAGTGCATCGCCAATGCGTTGCTCTTCTGTTAAGTACTTAGGAAAATTAGCAATTACGCGGCCTGCTAATGAAATATCACGAGTATCAACATCGATACCTGAAGATGCAGTAAAAGCTTTGACGATTGGTAAAAGTGATTGAGTCGCTAGCGCTGGCGCCTCATCAGTGATCGTATAGATGATTTTTGAAGTATCTTTACTCATTGAGTTTCCTAATTCTTAGTAAATGCCTGTCCACTAGCCAGCGAATTACTAGCAGATAAAAATTTTTTCGATGGCGAATAGTACTTAAAAACAAACCACATTAAAATAGCCAACATTCATCCGACAAATATTTTCAATGAGTAGATACCGTTGATATCTAATAAAAGCAAAGCACAGACAAGGGGTAACGCACGTTTTCCCTCCAAGGTACGACCAGTTAACAAAAAGCCAGACGTTAGTCCAAAAGACCGAAAAATTGTATTGTTTAACAAGCCTTATGACGTTTTGAGCCAATTTACTGATGACCAAAACCGAAAAACATTGAAAGACTTTATTCCTGTTAAAGAAGTTTACGCTGCTGGACGTTTAGACCGAGACAGTGAAGGGCTTTTGTTATTAACAAACGACGGAAAGTTGCAACACAAAATTGCCAGCCCTAAATTCAAATCCCCAAAAACCTATTGGGTTCAGGTTGAAGGCACTCCGTCTAACGAGGCCATCGAACAGCTTCGTCAAGGGGTTGAGTTAAAAGACGGTTTAACACTTCCGGCTAAAGTCCGAGTTATGAATACGCCTGATGTATGGGAGAGAGTTCCGCCAATTAGAGAGCGTAAGAACATCCCTACTACGTGGTTAGAAATCATCATCACAGAAGGTAGAAATAGGCAAGTTAGACGCATGACAGCACATATCGGAAATCCTACGTTACGACTTATTCGATACGCTATCGGCAACTGGTCGATAGACACAATTAAAAACGGAGAATTTGTCTTGCTAAAAGGATAATGACTGGTTAACACTATATTAACAGTCAGCGTTACCAAACTACTTGCATAGGCAAGGCAAATTCAGAAATTTCTTAATCATCATATAAGTACAAAAGAATGAAAGATCATGGCGTAGAACAGTTTAAGCCAAACACGACAGTTGCAGCGGTTGTTACTTATCAAGACCGATTTTTATTAGTCGAAGAAATTGAAAATGGCAGAGAAGTATTAAATCAGCCTGCTGGCCATATCGAGGCAAATGAAAGCCTAGTAGCGGCGGCCAAACGCGAACTCAAAGAAGAGACGGGACTCTCGCTAGCACCAAACTATTTAAGCGGCATTTATTATTTTCAGCGAAAAGATCTAGATTTACACTTTCTTCGGTTTTGCTTCGTTTTTAACATCGAAGGAACATCAGCCCCCGTTTGTAAACCTGAAGATGACGAAATTATCAATTGTCACTGGCTCACCCTCGACGAAATTAAACAAAATAAAACCAAGTTGCGCAGTGCTATGGTACTCGAGTGTATCGAGGATTATTTAAGCGGCCAACATCTACCGCTAAGTGTTATAAAGACTAACTTATCGACCTAAAAAATAACGTGTTTAAAGTCTATTATGGCATAAATGACTATGCTATAATTCGGCGCCGTTTTTATCCTGGTAGAGAGAATTAATGTCATCTAGCGAACATTCGTTATTAAAAAATCTTCCGAATCAAAAAGCACCTGAAGATACGCGCGTTATTGTGGGTATGTCTGGCGGTGTAGACTCATCTGTATCTGCATACTTGTTACTTGAACAAGGCTATCAGGTAGAAGGTCTATTCATGAAAAATTGGGAAGAAGATGATACTGATGAATATTGTGCTGCAGCAGAAGATTTAATTGATGCACAGGCAGTATGTGACAAGCTTGGTATTAAGCTTCACACCATCAACTTTGCTACTGAATACTGGGACAATGTATTTGAATACTTTCTTGCGGAGTACAAAGCAGGCCGTACACCAAACCCAGATATCATGTGTAACAAGGAAATTAAATTTAAAGCTTTCCTTGAGTTCGCTTGTGAAGACTTAGGTGCAGATTACATTGCAACTGGCCATTACGTGCGCCGCGATTATCGTTTAGACAAAAATGGCAACGAGAAATGGCACATGATTCGCGGCCTAGATAGCAACAAAGATCAAAGCTATTTCTTATACACCCTAAGTCACAAGCAAGTTGGTCAAACACTCTTCCCTGTCGGCGATATCGAAAAGCCAGAAGTACGTGCTATCGCTGAAAAAGCAGGCCTAATTACACACAACAAAAAAGACAGCACCGGCATCTGCTTTATCGGTGAGCGCAAGTTTAAAGACTTCTTACAAAAATTTTTACCAGCACAGCCTGGTAAAATTGAGTCCGCTGAAGGTGACGTTGTTGGTGAACATGATGGTCTTATGTACCACACACTTGGACAGCGCAAAGGTCTTCGCATTGGTGGATTAGCAAACGCAGGCGACGAGCCTTGGTATGTTGTTGATAAAGATTTAGAACGCAACGTACTTATTGTTGGCCAGGGTCATAATCACCCAAGACTATTTTCTAAAGGGTTAATCGCTAACCAGTTACATTGGGTTGACAGAGAAGCTGTCGAAGCGCCATTTACGTGCACAGTAAAAACACGTTACCGCCAAGACGACGTAAACTGTACGGTTACACCGTTAGAAAATGATGAATATGAAATCATGTTCGATGAACAGCAAAGCTCGGTTACTCCGGGACAGTCAGTTGTATTCTACCAAGGCGATGTTTGTCTTGGTGGCGGCATTATTAATACATTAATTCGTTAAGCATAATGAGAGATCAAACCATTACATTCGCCGCTATTTGTCAAATAGCGGCTATGGTGCAAAAAATTGCCCGCCAAGGAAGTGTAGACGACGAACAATTCGAAGTTATGCTCTCCAGTATTATCAATACATCACCTTCAGACACGTTAGATGTATACGGTGGTGAGCTTAGTCATCTGCAAGATGGCTTAAAAGCACTGAGTTATCACTTAGGTAACGAAAATAAGCAAAAAGACCCCGAGTTAACACGATATATCGTCAGCCTTCTGAATTTAGAGCGCCGCCTTACAAAAAACAGCAAGCAACTCAATGCGCTCGGTCAACGTATCGATGATATCCAACGCCAAACTAACCACTATCACCTTACCAGCCCGCAAATGATAAGCAGTATAGCTAGCATCTATAGCGATCTCATTAGCCCACTAGGCGCTAGAATTCAGGTAGCTGGTGATCCAAGCATTCTTAAAATTGAAGCTAATCAACACAAAGTAAGAGCGCTTTTATTGGCAGGTGTACGCAGCGCAGTTCTCTGGCGCCAAGTGGGTGGTAAACGTAGAAATATTTTATTTGCACGTTCTAAACTTCTAGATTGTGCTAAACAATTACTCAACGAAATTTATTAAACTTTATCTATTGGTTTTTAGGAAAACACTATGGAACTTTCAGCATTAAGTGCAATTTCACCGGTTGACGGTCGCTACGGTAGCAAAACGGCTTCTCTGCGACCTATTTTCAGTGAATTTGGTTTAATTAAATACCGCGTTACGGTTGAAGTGCGCTGGTTACAAAAATTAGCTGTGCAAGCAGATATTGCTGAAGTTCCAGCATTCTCTGATCAAGCCAACGCAATTTTAGATAGTATCGTTGCAAACTTCTCTGAAGAAGATGCAATGCGCGTTAAAACAATTGAAGCAACGACAAACCACGACGTTAAAGCCGTGGAGTACTTCTTAAAAGAAAAAATTGCAGACAACGCAGAGTTAAACGCAGTAACTGAGTTCATCCACTTTGCCTGTACTTCAGAAGACATTAACAACCTGTCTCACGGTTTAATGCTAACAGAAGCTCGAGACCAAGTTGTTCTACCGATTATTGATGATATTCTTGCCGCTGTTAAAAACTTAGCAATTGAATACAAAACAATTCCAATGATGGCGCGTACACACGGCCAACCAGCCTCTCCTACTACGATGGGTAAAGAGATGGCAAACGTTTACATTCGCTTGAAGCGTCAGCGTGATCAAATTGCAGCTGTTGAGATGCTAGGTAAAATTAATGGTGCTGTGGGTAACTACAACGCTCACTTATCTGCATACCCTAACGTAGACTGGCACACATTCTCTAATGAGTTTGTAACTAGCCTAGGTTTAACGTGGAATGCATTTACAACACAAATCGAGCCACACGATTACATCGCCGAGTTATTCGACGCTGTTGCCCGTTTTAACACAATTTTAATCGATTTTGATCGTGACGTATGGGGTTACATCGCGCTAGGCCACTTCAAGCAAAAAACGGTTGCTGGTGAAATTGGTTCTTCAACAATGCCACATAAAGTTAACCCGATTGATTTCGAAAACTCAGAAGGTAATTTAGGTATCGCAAATGCGCTATTTGCGCACCTGGCACAAAAATTACCAGTATCTCGCTGGCAGCGTGACCTTACTGACTCTACAGTGCTACGTAACTTAGGTGTTGGCTTTGGTCATTCATTAATTGCTTACGCTGCTACGTTAAAAGGTATCAGTAAGTTACAAGTTAACGAACAGTCTCTAGCAAACGAGTTAGACAAAAACTGGGAATTGTTAGCAGAGCCAATTCAAACCGTTATGCGTCGTTACGGTATTGAGAAGCCGTACGAAAAACTTAAAGAGTTAACACGTGGTAAGCGAGTGAATGCAGAAGTAATGCGTGAATTCGTTGCTAAGTTAGACATGCCAGAAGCTGCAAAAGCTGAGTTAAGTGAACTTACGCCAGCAAGCTACATTGGCCGCGCGATTGCGTTTATCGACGAGCTATAATTGATCGTTCACGAAAGCTTATCAAATAAGGGGTTCAGATGAGCCCCTTTTTATTTACCAAGATTTTTTGTTAAGGCTAGGTAATTATGTACACAATTAATTGGGCTGATTTAACGCCTGAAACATTCATGAAAGAATACTGGCAGAAAAAGCCATTATTAATCAAAAGAGGTTTCGAGGATTTCCAAGATCCCATTTCTGCTGACGAACTTGCGGGCCTTGCAATGGAGCAAGAGCTAGAGTCACGAATTATCAAGCATAACAATTTTGATAACTGGCAAGTTGAGCACGGCCCATTCGAAGACTTTTCCAAGTTTGGTGAACAAGACTGGACACTACTAGTTCAAGCGGTAAACAATTGGTCAGAAACAACTAGTGCCTTAATTTCGCCGTTTAAGTTCTTACCGAACTGGCGCATTGATGACGTTATGGTGAGCTTTTCAACACCTAATGGCGGTGTCGGAGCGCATTTAGATCAATACGATGTATTTATTATCCAAGGAGAGGGAAAGCGCCACTGGCAAGTAGGTTTACCTGACAACACACTTGAACAATTACTTCCTCACGAAGACTTAAAGCAAGTATCACCATTTACACCGTTAATCGATGAGATAACAGAGCCGGGTGATATCCTTTACATTCCGCCTAACCACCCTCACAACGGCGTTGCAATCGAAAACTCGCTTAACTATTCCGTTGGCTTCCAAGCGCCTAATGGACAAGAGCTCGTGTCAGCACTAGCCGACACTATGATTGATAAATGCTTAGCCGAAAATCGATTTGGGGATAGTGAAAGAACGCCGACGGAAACACCTGAGCTATTGGCGACTAAAGACATTAAAGCGTTAAAGTCATTTATGATTGAAAGTGCCAATGATTTAGATGTCTTTAGTGATATGGTTTCTTCATTTACGACACGAAGCCACCACACATTAGAGCTATTAGTGCCAGTAGAGCCATTTACTGAAGAAGCTGTGATCGGGTATTTAAATGACCCTGAAATTTTTGTTCGACCAGTACTTGGTATAAAAGCACTTATAAATGAACAAAATGGTGACTTCTATATTAATGGTGATCGAGTAGCAATAAGTGATACAACACGAGAATTAGCAAGCATTTTGGCAAAAAATGAGCCTTTGACCACAGATCGTCTAAAAAGTTTCACGGATTGTTTGATTAATGTACAGATGTTAACTAGTGTTTTAAATATGGGCTACTGGTATATCGATTAGTAACATGCATTACAGCGTCAGTCGTGTTTCTTGGGAGTTTGCAGCTCCCCTGCTTAAAACTGTTCGAGAACGTGTTTTTATTTGCGAGCATCGCATTCCAAAACGCGTAGAATTTGACCGTAAAGATCGTCAGGCTATTCACATGCTCATTTGCGATGACAATTCACAAGAACCCGTAGCGACTGGTCGCATTCTCCCTTCTGGAGAAATTGGACGCATTGCCGTTATTAAAGAACACCGCCGACAAAACTTAGACGAGCTGATTCTGAAAGGCTTACTTAAAGCTGCTCGAGATCTGTCGCTAAGTGAAGTTTACATTCATAGTCCACTGGAAGCAGTGGACTATTTCATTAAGAATGGCTTTAAGCCTGTTGGTGGCGTATTTATGGAGGCCGGTTTACCAAAACAGCAAATGACCTGCCCCATAGATCAAATCATTGGCAAAAAGTGCTATTTAAGCCACTAGCCCTTGACAAAACAATTTTATCGTCGCTAATCAAACTTCGACGGATTATGCCTCTGCGCCCCAAACATTCGCGTCTTCGTATAGGCGGTATAAATTTTCAGCCTTGTTGATCAAAAACCTACCGAATTCTTGCTGAGAGCTATCTTCGGCACCTAACAAGTTTTCCGCTTGCATCTGCCACTTTAGTGAAAAATGACGCATAACATCACGAGCGTCTTTTGATACGTCAATATTAACGTGATCAGTAGGTACGTCGCCGTTGATTACCCAGTAGCTTTTGTTGTTGGTGTCTGAAATATGCCAAACAGCAACGTATGGGCCTAAGTGGCGGCATTCATCTGTTTTCACAGTTGTACCGATAACACCTTTATCAGCTAAGTATTTCAATGCCTCTTGGTATTTTTCTTTTACCCACTGCTCTTGAGTCATTTCCTGCGTAATATTGTTCTGATTTTCCATAAAACTAACCTTAAATTTATTCGCAGACATATTAACGCTTGTACTTATAAATGAACACTTTTATCACAATAAAATTTTTTGCCTTTCTAGATTGACGTTTACGTAAATGATAATGTTTCCACAAATTTTACTACAACAGTTAATACAACAAGATCTGCACGTAATTTTGTTAGGGTTCAAAAACTAATTTCAATAATACTTAACGGTTTGCGTGCTAATGACATTTTCCCTGGAGAGATAAAGTGGCTTTTTTCGATTTAGTAGATTTTGATAATCATGAGCAAGTAGTTTTTTGTAGCGATGATGCATCAGGTTTAAAAGCAATTATTGCAGTTCACAGTACTAAGCTAGGCGCTGCGGTTGGTGGTTGTCGCATGTGGGATTACGCTTCAGACGAAGAAGCATTGGTTGACGTATTGCGCCTTTCAAAAGGTATGACATATAAGAATGCCATGGCCGGTTTGACCATGGGTGGTGGTAAATCAGTTATTATTGGCGACGCCAAAACATTAAAGTCAGACGAATTATTTAAAGCATTTGGACGTGCACTTAATGGACTTGGTGGACGTTATTTAAGTGCTGAAGACGTAAACATTACAACGGCTGATATTGCCATTGCTAACACCGAAACGCCTTACGTAACGGGTACAGAAGGAAAAAGTGGCAACCCAGCACCATTTACCGCATTAGGCACGTTTTTAGGTATTAAAGCCTCAGTAAAACACAAACTTGGTCGTGATGATTTAAAGGGGTTAACCGTTGCTGTTCAAGGGCTAGGCAGCGTTGGTTTTTACTTATGTGAGCACCTGCATAAAGCTGGTGCAAACCTTGTTGTCACTGACATCAACAAAGAAGCACTTGATAAGGCACAAAGGCAGTTTAACGCCGAGGTTGTTGGCCTGAATGACATTTACGATGTTGATTGTGACATCTATGCCCCTTGTGCGCTTGGCGCAACTATTAACGACTCTACTATTGATCGAATCAAAGCAAAAATCGTCGCAGGTTGTGCGAATAACCAGCTGGCAGAACCAAGACATGACCAAGCTTTAGTAGAGCGAGGTATCCTTTACGCTCCGGATTACGTCATCAATGCTGGTGGTATTATTAACGTGTCGTTTGAAGAAGATTACTGTGCTGATAAAGCAACACGTAAAGTAGAAGAAATTTACGATACGCTTATTGACGTATTTACTAAAGCAGATAGCGAACAAAAACCTACAGGCCAAGTTGCAGATGCTATTGCCCGTGAAATAATTGCGCGTGGTGGTAAGTAACCTCGTTTTTATCATCTTTATTTTATTGGTAAAGAAACCCCTAACACAAAGGCTATTCGCTAAATTTAGTGAATAGCCTTTTTTACTGCCAAGAATTGACCAAGGCTTGACCAGGTTCTAAAGCTTTAATTTAAACATCGCATCAAACAAAAACTAAACTTTTCAACCCCTTCAATTGGTATATCTACAATTCTTAGCTAGGCTTAGTTGTTCAGGATGATAACTTTGTAAAGGATTTACAAAATATGAACACTATAGCTATACCCAAAATTCAGCATTTTCTACTCAACCTACTCGTAATGGTAGGTGCGTTTACACCAAACCTAGCATCAGCTGCACTCATTTTTTCTGAAGGTTTCGAAACGGATGGTAACGGCACACGTTACGTTACTTCCATTTCAGAATTCAGTGATGGAACCAGTGACTTTTTTACACGTACTAATGGCTCAAACATCAGTACTAATTATCAAGTTAACGGCTTTGAAGGCGACTATTTCTTTACTGCGCAAGATATAGATGGCGAAGGTGAACAAGCCCTTCAAAACTTAATTTTTGAAAGTATCGATATATCATCGTTTTCAAGCCTGATATTCAATGTCGATATTGCCGAGGATGATGATGGCTCTAATCAAGACTGGGACGCTCAGGATTTTGTCAGCTTCTCCTACCAGATAGACAAAGGTGGTTATACAGATTTTCTCTCTTTTGAAGCACAAACCTCGTCTGGTTCAAATTTTGAGCCCGCAATCGATACAAACTTTGACGGAATTGGCGATGGACAGACGTTGAATAGCGACTTTCAAACATTTGCTGCATCAATTATTGGTAAAGGTACGTTGCTAGATATCCTAATAACATTTTCGTTAAATTCCGGCGATGAAGATATCGCAATCGACAACCTTACTTTGACTGGCACCGAGATTAGCAACACGGTTGCCGTTTCAGCTCCCCCAACCTTTTTCATTACGTTACTGTCGTTACTCGGTTTAATCGCTTTTAACAACTATGTTACAACGACTTGCAAGAAAAACTGTCGCCAGCACAATAGCAGAAACTCTTTTTGCTAATTCGATCAACGACAACACAATTTATATAAACCCGTTATCATTCAGAATATTAGGGGAGCTCAGTGCTCCCCTAATACACCATTACGTGAATTCATAGCACCCTATTAAATGCATAAGAAAAATTGCGTTTTGATACAATGTCATGGAACAATTGCCGCTTAGTCTTGAGGCAAAGACTTACGAATTACTGCAAGAGACAATAGCGCCTATATGCGCAGTGCTAAAGTAGCTAGTTTATTACTTTTCCAGTCATATAATGGTTTTGCTTTAACTTGAGGTTTTTCAAAAAAAGTTAAAGCTGTAATATGTAATGTTATAAGAATTAGCAAGAAAAAAATGCAAGCAAAAGGTGCGTTTATGAAACTCAATTGCGATTTAGGTGAAAGCTACGGCGCATGGAAAATGGGACAAGACGATTTGGTCATGCCTCATATTGATATGGCGAACGTCGCCTGTGGATTCCATGCTGGTGATCCACATGTCATCAATAAAACATTGAAGCTAGCCAAACAATTTAATACTGAAGTAGGCGCTCATCCGAGTTACCCTGACACACTTGGATTTGGCAGGCGTTCGATTAAATGCAGCGCAGTAGAAATCATCGATTTAATGCTCTATCAAGTAGCTGCGCTCGATGGGATGGCACAAAGCCAAGGTATAACAATTTCGTATGTAAAGCCTCATGGCGCGCTATACAACGATATGATGGCAGATAGCGATGTCTTTGAAGCCATTCTAAAAGCCATGAATCAATACTATCGTCCACTTAAGCTTATGATCCTTGCGACGGCTGACGCGGAAGGCCGCAAAATGAAGGCGTCGTCTTTTGGAGTCGAGTTAATATTTGAAGCCTTTGCAGACCGACGATATACCGCACAAGGTGCACTAACCCCACGTTCTAGAAAAGGTTCAGTTTTGGATAAAAAAGCCACACTGGAGCAAGTAGAGTCCCTTATTAACAATGGACACGTTATTTGCGATACAGGAGCGGCAATAGCGATTCAAGCTGACACCATCTGTGTGCATGGTGATAACGAAGAAGCCGTTGAATTAGTTGAAAACATTCGTTCCTTATGCCTCAAGAAATAAAGTCATCAAAAGAAAGTACAACAGGAACATCTGAAGCTCTGATTGAAATAGCTGGCGAAGATGCCCTAATCGTCTATATCAAACAGCCTTCGCTTGTCGCGTCCAGTAACAAGATTGCTGCACTAAGAACTAGAGTATTAGCGGATCTTGGAAGTAAAGTAATTGATACTATTCCCTCTTATCAATCGTTATTAGTCGTTTTTGATGTATTTGAAACCGACCATTTTGAAGTTAAAAAAAACATCCGCAAACATCTCACAGGACTGATAGCTAATGACGCAACCCGTCACGCAACCATTGAAGCTACCAGTGATGAATCCACTAACGTTGGCTCGCAACGAGTTATAGAATTACCCGTGTTTTACTCTGCTAAAAGTGGCCCAGACTTACATGACCTTGCTACACACGCTCAGTTATCTGTAGAAGATGTGATTGCGCTACACCAAGCACAAACTTATCAAGTATTCGCCCTTGGCTTCGCGCCAGGCTTTGCTTTTCTCGGTGAAGTTGACGAACGCATAGCAAAAGCAAGGCTTTCAACGCCAAGAAAGCAAGTCCCCAAAGGCGCTGTAGGAATAGCAGACAGACAAACTGCAGTTTATCCAGCTGCTTCCCCTGGCGGTTGGAATCTCATAGGCCTTTGTCCTACACCTCTATTCGATCCTGAAAATGAACCCCATGTTCCTTTTCAGGTGGGTGATTCTGTTAAGTTCTATTCAATCGACGAAAACGAGTTTCTTGCTATGGGAGGCAGTTTTGACTACTAAGCCCTTCAATTCAAGTAATAGTTTTACAGTCATTAACCCTGGAATGCTTTGCACCGTGCAAGATAACGGCCGCTTTAAGCAGGCACACTTAGGCATTACAAATGGCGGTCCAGCCGATAAATATGCCTATACGCTCGCTAATAAGCTATTAGCAAATAAGGAAAACGCAGCAACATTAGAACTCAGTTTTGGTGGCTTGGTACTACAGGCAAATTGCCATACGTCTATTGCCGTTACTGGGGCTAAAGTACCCTTTTCTATCAATGGCCAAGTAAAGGATAATTGGCAAAATTACAAGGTAGCACCAAACGACAAAATTGAATTTGGCTATGCCAACGAAGGTTGCCGCGTTTATTTAGCGGTAACAGATGGTTTTAAGGTCAGCCCTCAATTTGGCAGTGTTTCCACTGTAGTTCGCGAAAAAATCGGTGGGCTTAATGGTGACCCCCTAAAAGCAGGACAACAACTAACAGTCTCAAAAACAGAAGCACGACCGCTATTACGTTTATGCGAAACTCAAATACCAACCTACAAAGATGAAATAACACTTCGAGTCGTTACGGGCTATCAAGCTTCAGAATTTAGTAGCGTGCAGTTCAATAAGTTTTACAGTAGCGTTTACGAAGTTAGCCAACAAAGTGATCGCATGGGATACCGTTTAGTTGGCCCATCGATCAAGTCAGACATGTCACAAATGTATTCAGAGGGAATTAGCCAAGGTGCGATTCAGGTGCCACCAGATGGTCAACCAATAGTGTTGGGAAATGACCGACAAACTATTGGTGGATATCCAAAAATCGGTTCAGTTTTATCACTCGACTTGAATCGACTCATGCAATGTACGGCTGGTAATAAAGTTAACTTTGAACCAATTAGCATCCATTTAGCCCATAACTTGTTGCTCCTAGCTAAACAGCAACTTAATCAAGCTAAGTTGATTCAAGTGCAAAGCTAACTCAACCACAGTGAGCCCAAGAATAATGAACTTTAAGTGTATAGCTAACGTTTCATCTATACATTTGATTAGAGCGAATTGAACAAGCAAATAATATTAAGGTAACCCAAATGAAAGACTCACCATTAAAATACTTCGCCTATGGTTCGAACAAATCGCTTGCAAGACTTCAACAGCGTGTACCTAGTGCAGAGTTTCTTGGGTTATATTCGCTTAAATCACATCAGCTTACGTTTCACAATGAAGGTGTAGATGGTTCGGGGAAGTGCGACGCATTCGAAACAAGTAATGAAAACGATATTGTTTACGGTGCCTTATTCAACATGCACATTAAGGACAAACCGACGCTAGACAAAGCCGAAGATCTCGGCACCCGATATAACATAAAAACTGTTACAGTTTATCGAGAAGATGAGAGCTTAGAGCATTTGCCTCAAAAGGAAGAGGCGTTTATGTATTATGGTTTGTGTTTAGAGCCGTCTTTAAAACCATTTTCATGGTACTTAAACCACGTTGTTACCGGTGCAAAAGAGATCAACTCGCCAAGTGACTATCTAGCGCTACTTGAAGCTATTGAAACTACCGAAGATCCAAATACTGAGCGACACCACAAAGAATTTGCGATACATCGTAAGTAACGCTAGGAATTGTAGCGAGGGGAATTAAATTCCCCCCATGCATAGATACTTAAGTTCCATATAGTCATCTAAGCCATATTTCGAACCTTCTCGTCCGCTTCCGGATTGCTTAACGCCACCAAATGGCGCAGCTGCATTTGAGATGATCCCTTCGTTAATTGCTACCATGCCAAAATCAAGCGATTCCCCTACGCGCCAAACTCTCCCAATATCTCGCGCGTAAAAATAAGCTGCTAAACCATATTCCGTCGCATTCGCCATAGCGATTACTTCTTCTTCGGTATCGAAAGGAATAATAGGTGATACAGGACCAAAAATTTCATTTTGCGCAATTGGCATGTCATTACTGACATTAGTCAGTATTGTTGGCTGATAGAAGGTATCGCCGAGTTCGCCTGATTCACCGCCGAAGATGAGTGACGCTCCATCCGAAATAGAGGCTTTAACTAGATCATCAACGTCAGCGACAGCTTTACTTGAAATCATAGGCCCAACGTTGACACCGTCTGTCATGCCATTACCAATCGCCAGCTGCTTTACCGCACTAACAAATTTCTCAGTAAACGTTTCCTGCACATCACGATGAACGAATATTCGATTGGTACACACGCAAGTTTGACCTGCATTACGATATTTAGAGACTAAAGCGCCCTCCACTGCTGCGTCGATATCTGCGTCGTCAAACACGATAAACGGAGCATTGCCACCGAGCTCCATCGACACCTTCTTAACCGTCGTTGCGCATTGGGCGATAAGTTGCTTCCCAACAGCCGTAGAGCCCGTGAAGGTAAATTTCGCAACATCAGGGTGTTGAGTTAATACTTTCCCTATACCGATGGCGTCATCGCCCACAACAATGTTAAAGACGCCGTTTGGAATACCAGCCCTTTCAGCTAACTCAGCCATCGCCAACGCAGATAGCGGCGTTTGTGAAGCAGGACGGCCAACAAAGGTGCAGCCAGCAGCTAATGCCGCCGCTGCTTTCCTTGCAATCATTGCATTAGGAAAATTCCATGGTGTAACAGACGCTACCACGCCTACAGGTTGCTTAATAACAATTATTCGTTTATCGCCAGCCAGTGCAGGAATAGTATCTCCGTATACCCGTTTCCCTTCCTCAGCGAACCATTCAATATAAGAAGCACCATAGGCTATCTCCCCTTTTGCTTCTGCTAAAGGTTTACCTTGTTCTAACGTTAAGATTTTAGCCAAGTCATCTTGATGAGCCATCATCAAATCAAACCATCTACGCATCAAGTTGGCACGTTCAGAGGCTGATTTCGAAGACCATAGTTTTATCGCTTTTTTCGCTGACTCTACCGCATAGTTTGCGTCTGTAATTGAAGCATCAGAAACCGATGCTACTGTCTCGCCAGTTGCAGGGTTGGTAACCGTAATTTTACTGCCACCTTCTAGCCATTGGCCGTTGATATAAGAATGAGTTTTTATTAAGCCTTTATCTTTAATAATATCCATAATGATCTCTTAATGATTGGATAAAACGTTATAGCAAACTATGTTTTTGAGATAACTGTTTACCTGACAGTAATACCAGACAATTATTTCCAGTTAGTCGTTTGCCTTAAAATCACCACGAGCTAAAAGATGAGTTAAAACAGAGTTGTTAGCATACTGGAATTTGTTAGCCTCCTGAGGAAATTTATCTGGCTCACATAATTTAACTGACTTATGCAACAATGTTGATCGCTATTTACCTGTATCTCGTAATCGACAATAATTACTCACATCACACAAAACGAAACCCCACTCGTGACTAAAACAAGCACAATTTTTTCTATTAACGACTTAGCTGCGTACGCAGATTATTCATTCCTAACAAAATTAAATGCCGATCCACAGAGTTCAGACTATGGGGATGACCACAACCCAAGACAAGTCTTTAGTGGACATTTTGTGCCAGTAAAACCAACACCATTGCCAGAGCCTGAGTATATTGCTCATAGCGAATCACTATTTAACGAACTCAACTTTGATAAAAGCTTAGCGACAAATGACGACTTTATTAAAATGTTTAGCGGAGATTTATTTCAAGTACCTGAGCCGATAAAGAAAGCTGGATGGGCCACAGGATACGCCCTATCTATATACGGTACTGAATACACACAGCAGTGCCCCTTTAGAACTGGTAATGGCTACGGCGATGGTAGAGCGATTTCAATATTCGAGACAGTAATCGACAATAAGCGTTGGGAGATGCAACTAAAAGGCGCAGGCCGAACACCTTATTGCAGTGGCGCTGATGGCAGAGCTGTATTGCGTTCAAGTGTGAGAGAGTTTCTAGCACAAGAACACATGCACGCTTTAGGCGTCCCCACTTCACGCTCATTAAGCCTTTATGTGTCTAAACAAGAACGTGTTGATAGACCTTGGTACACAGAAGGATCGTTATCGGCAGATCCTGACATCATGGTGTCCAATCCTGTAGCGATTTCTACACGTGTTGCACCGTCTTTTCTACGTGTTGGTCAATTAGAACTATTTGCACGTCGCGTTAGACAACAGGAACATGCAGATGCGCTAAAAGAACTGTCAATGATTGTCGACCACCTTATTGAGCGAGAATACAGCCAAGAGATTGATTTGCAGATACCTACAGCCGAAAAAGTGATTAAACTAGCCGAAGCGTTTCGTGAACGTTTAAGTTCTTTGGTTACACATTGGCTGCGTGTCGGCTTTTGTCAGGGTAATTTCAATAGCGACAATTGTGCTGCAGGTGGGTACACACTCGATTACGGACCGTTCGGTTTCCAAGAAGTTTTCGACCCAGTTTTCCAACCATGGACAGGTGGAGGACAACATTTCTCTTTTCTCAATCAACCTAATGCTGCAGAGCGTAACTTCACTAGTTTTTGTAGCGCCCTAGAGCCATTGATCAAAGACGACGAAGCGGCACTTGAAAAATTAGAGAACATTAGACAAAGCTTTTTAGGGTTGATAGAGCAAAAGTGTCAAATCATGTGGGCGTCAAAACTCGGCATGGACGATTATGATTCACCTTTATTCGTAAGTTTAATTGAACTGATGGTGGATTCGTCGGCTGATTACAACATGCTGTTTAGAGAGCTTTGTTCACTACCCACTGATGTGTCGGACATAGAAAAAGCACTTTACAAACCTGCTGTCGACAAACTGGCTGACCGCTGGAATGAATGGTTAGCTCGCTGGCATCAGGCCATAGCAGAAAGCCCATTAGAAAAAAGTGCCTTAGAAAAAAATGACTTACCTGGCGATGAAGTGTCTACCAGTGAGCTTTCTACCAAGCAAGGTCTGAATAAAAGTTTTATCAGCGAAAGAATGAAACGAGTAAACCCGAAATTTACGTGGCGCGAATGGCAAATAGTGCCAGCCTATCAACAGGCAAGTGAAGGCGAATACGATTTAGTAAGGAAGCTTCAGCAAATTTTAACGTCGCCGTATGATGAACAAAGTGAAGACATTACCAATGAAGGATATCGACTGAGACCGCAAGAATTTATTTACGCTGGTGGTGTATCACACTATAGCTGCTCTTCTTAAGCTGAATTAGACGCTATTAATGCATCTCGATTAATTTGCCTATATAGAGCTAAACAAATAGCGTCATTTGGTTAAGAATAAACCGCTAAGTGGTCATTCCTCTTGTAAAAAACCTGTTTTTTCATATTTTAAGCTTGGCATTTAAGCAAAGGCTCTTTAGGATCGCGGCTACAATCATTCGATTGTGAAGAATAAGAATTATCGGAAAAGTCTGTATGTTCAAAACCAGTTGGTTAAATGAAATTAATCTTTCTAATGCTCGCGGTGATATCTTCGGTGGTGTAACAGCCGCAATTGTCTCCCTTCCGTTAGCATTAGCATTTGGTGTAGCGTCTGGCGCAGGACCCGAAGCCGGTCTTTATGGCGCTATCTTAATCGGTCTTTTTGCAGCATTATTTGGTGGTACGCCCACATTAATCTCTGAACCTACTGGCCCTATGACGGTTGTAATGGCTGCTGTTATCACCACGATGATAGCAACCAACCCGGACAAAGGCATGGCTATGGCGTTCACCGTCGTAATGATAGCCGGTGTTTTCCAAATCGTACTCGGCCTACTCAACCTTGGGAAGTATATTACGCTCATGCCTTACAGCGTAATATCCGGCTTTATGTCGGGGATAGGTTTGATACTTATCATATTGCAACTTCCACCAATGTTAGGGCATGAAAACCCTGGTGGCGGAGTCGTTGGTAACCTTTTCGCCCTGCCAGAGCTAATTTCTAACGCCAATTGGTATGAAGTAGCACTAGGCGTTATCACTCTCGTTATTCTTTTCAAATTCCCTAAAAAATGGGCAACGCGCGTTCCAGCCCAACTTATTGCTTTAATCGTTGGTTCTCTTTTGGCGGTAACGTTACTAAGCGATTCAAACATTCGCGCAATTGGCGAAGTATCGCTTGGCATACCATCATTGATTATGCCTACCTTTACGGCTGAGCAATGGACGCAAATGGTTGTAGACGGCATTGTGCTTGGTACATTGGGTTGCATTGACGCCTTACTAACAGCTGTTATTGCAGATAGCTTAACCCGTAAAGAACACGATTCTCGTAAAGAACTAATTGGTCAAGGTATTGGTAACATGGTGTCTGGTGTTTGTGGCGGCCTACCTGGCGCAGGTGCAACCATGGGTACCGTTGTTAACATTCAATCTGGTGCAAGAACAGCCCTTTCAGGGGTTACTCGAGCCATTGTATTACTCGTACTAATCGTTTTTGCTGCTGGCTTAACCGCTTATATTCCTCTTGCCGTATTAGCAGCTATTGCCATTAAGGTTGGCCTTAATATTCTCGACTGGAGTTTCTTAAAACGCGCACACCGCGTATCCCAATCATCAACATTCATCATGTATGGTGTAATGTTACTAACCGTATTTGTTGATTTGATTGTTGCTGTCGGTATCGGTGTCTTTATTGCCAATGTACTGACCATTGAAAAGCTCAGCCGTTTACAATCAAAGAACATCCATTCAATCAGTGATACCGATGATAAAATTCCACTGACCAAGGAAGAGCGCCAAGCGTTAAAACGCGTAAAAGGTAAAGTGATGATGCTTTACTTTAGTGGCCCTATGATTTTTGGAGTATCTCGTGCAATATCGCGTGAACAAGACAATATTCATAGCTTTCAAATTGTGGTTTTTGACTTAACAGACGTACCGCTTATTGATACAACAGTTTCACTTGCCATAGAGAATGCAGTTAAAGATGCAATTGACGCCGGCAAAGAAGTTATCATTGCTTGTCCTTCAAGTGATACTCGACAAACATTCCATCGCATGGGCTTAACTGACCTTGTTGGCGAAGAAAACATGATGGAATCAAGAAGTTTAGCGCTTGAAAAAGCTACAAGAGAATAATTTGCGTTAGCTCCTAAACACGCTTTTACTGCAAGAAAGTTAAGTGTTTAGGAGTTACCTCTTCTTTAGTAAAACCCCAGGTTAAAGATCTTTCAAACGTTTCTCGATTGAAGCGGTAAGCTCAGGCAACAAAGCTAAATGTTTCTTATGGATAACGTGATTTAGCCCAACGTCTTTGAGTTTAATCGCATTAAAGTGTTCCTGAACCGACTGTCGAATATCTTTTGTAGACGCATAAATCCCGTAAACAATTTGCCGTTTATGCATAAATTCCAATACCGTATCGATATTTTCATTTAACAGAACTTTCGCCTTAATGTTAAGGTCGCTGAGCATCATCTCATTCCCTATGTTCGACATAACAACGTTACTGGAATCTGCTAATACATCAAGCGAGCAAGTAACATCTAATCGACACACTAATAACAACTCACCAATTTCTAGCTGTGGTTCTACTACTACTAAGTTTTTAAACGTCGCTGCATTTGTGCCTATTCTAATGACATCGGCATCTGTTACCCCCGAATTTAACATGATCAGCCCGCGATGAGCTGGTGTCGAGTGTAGTGTAACTTTTATGCCCAGGTCTTCTTCATATACCGATGTGATTAAATCAACATAAGCCTGTACCTGCGGATGTGGAATATAAGAAAGGATGATATTGGCAGGCTTTTTATAAAGATCGTCACACAAGCCTTTAAAGCTAATAAGGATTAGAAGGAATATTGAATTGATGGCTAGGCGCTGACTAAGCATGAACAATCACAAGGTGTCCATTCACGAAGTTAATGCTAAAGACTATAGCACAGTGATAAGACAGAGAGGCACCAAGGAAAACATCTCTCTAATCGCAGACTGGTGCACCAGCGGCTAAACTCGATATTAAGTTAATTAAATTCTTCTTTGATGGTAAGAAACGATCAGATTAAGTCCAATTCATTTTGGGAGGTCTATGCAATGCAGCAAGCTTTATCCTTTAAGCTTTTTCAAATTAGAGCTAAACCATCAGTTTGCGGCTTAACTTGTTCAGAACAGTTAACCGATAACTCCATTTAATTTTATAATAAAAACGTTTCAAATCATAAATAGCGAATCCTATGTCGCCTTTTAGCTAATAAAGAACGCTATCTATGGCAAGATAGCCGCTCTATCAAAATATAAACGTATTATTTAGCTTCCTTAATTTTCTCAATGACTAAGCGTTTTTCAGCACCGGCTTGTAACGCCTCCAATTGGATTTTAAATCCTAAAGGGTCTACAAGTGGATGAGGTTCCCCGAGCTGACGCTCTGAAATTTTTCGTGCTGCTTCCGTAAGTCCCGTACTAAATGGGTGAGTAGTTAAATGCACGGTAATAGGTTTTGACTTCGCATTAGCAAGTGCTTTGATGCGTTTTATGCTGCTAATAAAAGCTTCAACCTGCGAGGAGTCTTTGATGGCATTAAGCCCTAATCCTCCCACCGTAAAAGCATGGTAAACTGTGCTACCATCCTTAACATCGAACGCATATGAAGCTGTACCAAAAGTATGACCCGGTGTTTCATAGGCAGTAAAAGTGGCTCCCCCTAATGTTATACTTTCACTGTCCTCTATAATGAGGTCTACATGGTCGATAAATTGCCAGGCGCGGGGTGTTCCTTTAGAATCAGTTGAACCCTCCACTGCTTCATCTCGACCAGATTGCGTCATCACAAATTGAGCGTTTGGCATCAATTTATTTAGTCTATAAGCTCCACCTGCATGGTCAAAATGGCCATGTGTCATTAATACATATTTAAAATCAACAAAATCAATACCTAATTTACTTATATTATCAATTAATTGTTCAACAAAAGGTTCATATAACGTATCAATAAGAACATAGCCCTCGCTCGTTTTAATTACCCATGCTGATACCCAGCAAATGCCGACAAATTGCACATTATCAAATGCATGGTAAGGCTCAATTGTTTGCGCTTCCATATCACTCAGCCAACGACCAAGAACAGGTGGCATTTTCCCAGTTTCACCAAATTCTAAGAAGTAGGACTTGATAGGATCCGACGGGCAACCTTCTAGATTTTTAGCCATTAATTTAGCATCTTCATTTGCTATAGTTGATGCTTCTAGTATCTGTGTATTAATAACCCCAAAAAAAGTAACCGCATATAAGATATTTTGCAGGTACTTTAGTATTTTCATTGTTATATCCATTCAGCGATAGCCATTTTTATATGGAATAAAGATAGGATAATTATAGCATCTCTATTAATGCAGCCTATCTGCCTTATCTGCGGCATTACGAGGATAACTTTCCACAATTCGGGTTCCTCTAACTAGGTTTTCGATAGGAATGTTCGTCAATTTACTAAATCGGTTAAAAGTACCTGTGCTAAAAGGCAGTCTTTTGGCTAATCGTCAGAGTATTGCTGTTAATCAGGAAACGTTGGATATTGAAGGAAGCAGCTTGTAGCTAAACTATAGAAAATAAATATTATTTGGATTGAGAATTACAAAATACTTTCTTGTCTTTTGATCTTCGGGATAGCTAACACTATTCAAAATTGTTCCAGACAATTTTGTGACCCCTTTTAACGAGTTCCAATACTCTTCAAACCGCTAGAAACAACAAAGCCCCGCTAATGCGAGGCTTTGTTGTTTTTATATGGCGGTGAGATAGGGATTTGAACCCTAGATGGGCTACAAACCCATGCCGGTTTTCAAGACCGGTGCTTTCGACCACTCAGCCATCTCACCAAGGTGTTCCCCTTTGCTTGGGAACGAGGCGCATATTAAAGATTGCTATCGTGCTTGTAAAGTATTTATTTCAAATAAATTACGAAAATCGAACCGTTTGGTTATCTATTATTCAAATAATCTATAAATTCAGCAAAACAGGCTAAAATCATCTCGCTTTTTAGATGTAGAACATTTCAAGCCAATGAAAGCTAACAGATTATACTCGTCACATGAGGTGTGACATATTGTCGCACTTTGGCCCTTTTCCTTTGTTAAAGCGAAATTTTTATTGAAAAATTCAACCACTCGAAAGAACAACAATAATTTCGCAAAACAAAATGAAGTATTCTCCTCTGTACACTGCAATATGCACTAGCCTTCTATTAACCGTTTCACCATTGTCTAATGCTGATGACATCGAACATATCGAAGTCATCGGTGAAGCTTTGCCAAATTCAATCATAAGTGCGTCAACTGAACCATCGAACCCAGAAAATATTGCAAGCGCCCTACTTTCGTTACCAGGGGCAAACATCAACAGCAACGGCAAGGTAACCAGTATTGTTCAGTATCGTGGACTATACGGTGATCGGGTATCAGCAAAGCTTGGTGGTCAAACATTTATAGGATCTGGCCCTAACGCAATGGATACGCCACTGAGTTATAGCCCAGGCATAATTACTGAAAGTATTTCAATATACAGAGGTATTGCTCCCGTTTCTGCTGGTATTGAAACGTTAGGTGGCGCTGTTGATGTGCAATTAACAAAAGCAGAGTTTTCTAATTCACGAGTTTACGATATACAAGGTGCTCTAAGTACTAGTTTCAACAGTAACAACGAGGCTTTTTCAGCAGGCGGCAAAGTAAATATTGCTTCAGAGAACATTGCAACACTTGCCTATATTGAAACGCATGACGCCGACGACCTTGAAACTGCCCATGGCACAACATTAAAACCTTCAGGCTATACGAAAACACACGCGGGAATTGAAACACGCTTTCAATATGCAAATAGCGAGATTGGCGCGAGTTATCACTACACAGATACCCATGATGCTGGTACGCCAGCATTACCGATGGATATAACCTACATCTACGGTAATAAATTTAGCCTTGATGGCGCACATGAGCTATCAATTGCTTCGACTAAGGGCACTCTTACGTGGCAGCTAGGGTATTTTGATTCATCCCACGAAATGGATAACTTCACACAGCGTACACAAAACAACGCAGCAATGTATCGCGTCAACAACGCAGATGCTAAGTCTTATGACGCAAATGTACTTTGGCTTTCTGATGATATTCAGTTCGGTATAGAAGGCGTGCGTTCAAGCCACGACTCCATTATCACCAATCCGAACAATATGATGTTCAACGTGATTAACTTTAACGAAGTAGTCGACACCAAAGTGAGCGTTTTTGGCCAATGGCAGAAAGACTTTGACGACATCTCAGTTCAGATTGGCTCACGTATCAAACACATCAAAGCAGACGCTGACGACGTCAATCATCATATGGCGATGGGAAATGCGACAATAGCGAATTTAGTTAATGGCTTTAATCAAGCAGATCGCAGCCAATCAGACACAAACGTTGACCTAGTTATCCGAACCGATTATCAGTTAGACAAAAACACTTCTGTTAACGTTAGCTTAGCATCTAAGCAACGAGCGCCTTCTTATCAAGAACGCTATTTATGGCTGCCAATGGAAGCAACAGCTGGCCTTGCCGATGGCAACACGTATTTAGGTAACATTGACTTGAAGTCGGAAACAGCAACGCAATTAAACCTTGGATATAGCTATACAGGCGACAAATTCGTCGTACTGTTCGACGGATTCTATCAGCGTATAGACGACTATATCCAGGGCCTACTGTCTACAGATATGGCTACCAATATGTTAGCTGCTATGATGATGAATTCCGATCGTGTGCTGCAATTTAGTAATGTAGACGCGAGCCTTCAAGGCTTCGATGGCCAAATCAAATACAAACTGAATGAAAGTTGGCAAATTGATGCCGCTGCTAGCTATGTCCGAGGGAAACGCAAAGATATCGACGATAACTTGTATCGAATAGCGCCACCTAACATCACCACAAGTATTCACTACAACCAAGATAACTGGCAGTTAACATTAGCTGGTAAGGTCTACGCTAAGCAAGACAAGGTTTCAGCGTTAAACAGAGAACAAGCTTCAGCGGGTTATGCTGTATTTGACTTAAATGGTCAGTACAACATCAGCAACCAGTTAACAGTGAACGCTGGCATCAAGAACTTATTGGACAAAAACTACCGTAACCACCTTGGTGGATATAACCGAGTCATGGAAAACGGATTTACACATATGGACAGGCTACCCAGTGAAGGTCGAAGTGTGTGGGCAAATGTTAGTTACCAGTTTTAACCGAGCCTTCTGGCACTAACATTTTTCTACTTTCCTAGAACTTCACGTTCGCCCTAGCTTTATTTCCGCGAAGCTAGGGCTTTTTTATAAAATTGAATTTTACTATTAAGTTAAATAATAAAGTAGCTAACCAAACTCGGTATTTAGAACTAAAATATAACAATAACCGTATGGCTAGTTGCGTTATAAATATTCTAGTTTTGTATAAGTCAATTTATAAGAAACATTACTAAGTAGCGAATCGCTGTATATTTCGCTCCAGTCTATTCAATTAAGATAAAAATTAAGCTTAATATTGGTGGTAGTATGATATGTCATAAGACTTTTGATAAGCTTAAAAATAACTATTCATGGATGTACACGCACTTTAAGGCAAGCTGTCAAATTCAATGGTTGAAAAGGTTGCAAATGCAATTGTATTTCTAACCGTTGTAAGAATTTTGATTTTAAGGTGAATACATGAAAAACCTGTTGTTCCTGAGCATGCTTATATTTAGTGAGTTTGTCGTTGCTGAAACAATTTATCTAACATCTCTTCAGTGGCCTCCCTATTCCGGAGAAGCACTTACTAAACAAGGCACATCGGTGGCAATTGCTAAAGCAGCATTTAAAGCCGAGGGCTACGATCTTGTCGTAGATTTTTTTCCTTGGTCACGAGCCGTAAAAATAGCGTCCAATGCTGACTCGAAATACATTGGTTATTTTCCAGAGTACAAATTTGAAACAACAGCTTTTATATTCTCAGATCCAATGGGCATTAGCCCATTGGGGCTATTGCAAAAAAGCTCGAACCCTATCACATTCTCAACAGTAAAAGACCTTAAGAATAAGCGCATTGGTGTTGTTCAAGACTATATAAATACCAAAGAGTTGGACGATCTAATAGCTGATGGTGTTATTCAAGCTGATGCGGTTCAGTCTGATGTCATTAACGTCAAAAAGGTAGGTACTGACCGTTTAGACGCTGCAGTCATTGACGCTAATGTTTTGGAGTACCTAATACAAACCGATGAATCGTTGAGTGACATTAAACACAACGTTGAAATGAATCAACAACTACTCGAATACAAAAAACTCTACATTGCTTTTCGTAACGACGATAAAGGTAGAAAATGGCAGGAAATATACAACCGTGGGCTAGCTAAAATTGACCTCGCCAACATGCTTAAAAAAGTGCAGAGGTAATCCTAAGCTTACACTAATAGATTATTGCTTGAACTCTGGTGGAGTACCTACAAGGTTTCACAACCCAAATGGCGACGCTAATACAAAGAACAGAACTGATACCAATGCGATACTAGAAGTGAGCATGCCCGCTTTTTTGGAGCGAAGCCAGCCAGACAAACCAATACTCACAAGTAAACTTAAAAACCCGACGCCGTAGCCAAGCAGCATGATCGGATAAAGAATGTTAACCACTCTATCACCTGCCTCAATAGGAGACTCTGGATGGAGCACGATAATGATTCGCCAAGAAGCTACCACTGCAATTAGAAGACTACATGCTGCCAACGCAGCGGAAGACACAATCCAACTAATTGATTTCTTCTCAGAAGTAAATACCACAACCGTGATTAACATCGCTGCCGAAATGCCTCCTAAGAAGGCACTAACAAAAGACAATTGTTCTGCAACTGCAACGATAAAACTAGGTGAAAAGTCAGACATGGTTATCTCAGTATTATTTTGTTATTTTTGTTTCAATTCTTAGCTGTTTTCTTTAGCTATTTGGGGCATTTACTCGCTATTCAAACAAAGTGTTCTTATTTAACAACAAGCTCACGGCGTTAAGAATAAAAGAAGACGAAGCATTAGTCTCCGCCGCCTCCGCCACCGTCTCCTCCACCGAAGCCTCCGCTATCACCTCCGCCAAAGCCACTACCCAAACTACTATTGCCAGAATCACTGGTAGAATTGGTACTAGAGGAAGTCGAATCGGCGAGTAAAGTCGTGAACGTGAAATCATATTGACCATTAAATAGCGTATGGGAAATCTCACTTCGCATTGCACCATAATCACAATTTTCACCCGCTTCATCATGAATTGCTTTGAATTCTTCAGGTGAGCAGTACATTGCATAGGCATAGCAATTATCACCAATCACTACACCTGCATTGTTGTCTATCTTTTTCCGTTTAATGGCAGCATCGACTTCTGCTTTCGAGTAGTATTCTTTGTATCCATACATTAGCTTTAAGTCGTACGGTAACTCTCGCGCGTATTTTTTAATCTTTCTTTTTTTAAAAAAGCTTTCAAACATGTCTCTTCTTCCTTGAGTCTTAGAACACTAACAAACTGTTTTGGTACGACATCAACAATCGTTAACGCATCGGTTGTGTTCATTTTATGCACATCAGACAACTCATTGCAAAACAGTAATTTAAGTTATCAGATTCGTTTCAAAAAAGTTAATGAACTCTACTTCTAGTACTTCCACATCAAATAGTAAGCCTAATTGAAATTACCACTTTACACAAGTATTACGAATCATTATCATTTACATCACCTTCTGACTTAAAACAAAAAACATGAAACTCCATCCAATTTATTTAGCCTTAACCTCTTCTCTTTTAATGGCTGGTCAATCTTTTGCAAACGAACAAGACATAGAAACAATTGAAGTAAAAGGACGTGCTCAACAGTTTTATCTCGACAACCACACCAGTATTGGTACCAAGGTTGATGCAGAGTTAATCGATATTCCCCTCTCTGCTCAGGTGTTAAGTAAACAACTCATTATCGACCAAGCAGCTAGGGACATTACCGATTTATATCGCTCGATCGCTGGTGTCAGTGAATTTAGTTATTCTGGCGTAACCTTCCGCGGCTTTAGAGACGACGCCAACGTATTTTATGATGGTGTTCGTGGCGACCCATTCTCAGGTTTCAGCGTACCGCAACTTTTCAATGTAGAACGTGTTGAAATTCTAAAAGGGCCTGCTGCTGCAGTATATGGCGGTGGCGAACCAGGCGGCATGATCAACTACGTCACGAAAAAGCCTTCTTTTAATCGCACGCGTAGCTTGAATTTAACTGTTGGTAACTATGCGCTTTCTGGCGGCTCTTTAGAGCTTACCGATGGTATTACAGATGATTTAGCCTACCGACTTGGCGGCTTTTACGAGAAGCAAAATAGTTTTAGAAATAACGCCGATAGTGAAAATATTGAGATTGCTGGAGGATTACTATATCAAGGTAGCGACACAACCAGCATTGATTTTACGTTCGACTATATTAAACAGGACTTGGGGGGTAACCGTTTGCGCGGTGTCCCGGTTGATGATGACGGTAACTTCCTAGTAGACCGCTCATACAATGCAAATGAGAAATTTGATTACCAGAACCTCGAAGCCGTTGTCTTACAAAGTAATTTGAAGCACGATTTTAGTGACAACCTTTCAACCAACGTTACTTTGCGTTACTTAGACAATGAAAGACGCCAAGCCTATCACGAATCTCGCAGCTGGGTTGATGTCAATGGTGATGGTGCAGCCGACATTAACGATCAAACAATTAAACGAGAGTATCGAAAACAATATCGTGCTAATGAAGAAATTAGTTTGACGGCTGATTTTGTATACCAATCTACATTTGCGGGCCTAGAGCACCAAGTGCTTTTTGGCGGCGATTATCACGATGTAACAACAGACTACGACTACTTTCTATCACGCTACGAAGCTCACGGTGTTCAAAATTTAAATATTTTTGAATTAAACTACGGCATTACGGATCCTTCCACTTACCTATTGTTCGACATGAATAGAGACGGCGTCGACAACGCAAAATACAGTTTCTATGTTCAGGATATGATCAACCTTAATGAACAATGGGTATTAATGCTTGGTGCTCGTTTTGATGACTTTGAAGAAACGAATAAAGAAACTGACACGAAATACAGCGATAACGATGTTAGTTATCGTGGCGGGATAACCTACAAAGTGGACGACACTTTATCTTTATACGCCAACTATTCAGAGAGTTTTAACCCAGTTAGTGCGAACGATTTTGATGAAAGCGAAGGCGCTTTAAAACCTACAACGGGTAACCAAATTGAATTTGGTGCGAAGAAAGAGTGGTTAGGTGGCAGAATTTTTACCACACTTGCCTTCTACCAAATTGACAAAGAAAACATGGTTCAAGCCAATCCTGACTACATTGACGAGGTTGAAACACCAGATATCTCGCCGCTTAACAACTTTGGTTTAATAGAAAGTGAAGGGGTTGAATTAGTATTAGTCGGTGATATTAGCGAACAACTTAGCTTGACGGCTAACTACGCATATAACAACACTACGATTGTAGAAGGCGAAAATAGTAATGTCAGCGCTAATGGAAGTTTTGTTAATGCTCCAAAACATCAAGCTGGCGTCTGGTTTAGGTATAGTTTAGAACACCTAAATTCAGCTATTGCAATGGGTGCCGATTATGTTAGTGAACAATGGAGTTTTGGCGGTCAACGAGTAAAACCTTATACCGTATTTGATGCCAGCTGGACAACACGCTGGGATGACATGCTACTTAGTATTAACGTTAATAACATATTCGACAGAGAATACGCGGTTAGTGGCTTCTCTGAACGAAATGGACACTTCCCAGGAGAACCTCGCGAAATTATCGCTCAATTGACTTATAGCTTCTAAAGAAGCTCGCATGACCTAGAAGGAGGGACAAGCGCCCTCCTACCTTCACTCTAACGGTAGTTAACAATGAACAGAGCGCAATTTCGACATTTGCACAGCTGGCTTGGTGTAAAATTAGCAATATTTTTATGCTTCATTTTACTAACGGGTACACTTGCAGTCGTTTCTAGTGAAATTGATTGGCTCGTCAACCCATCTATTCGTTCCGAGCCCGTTTCCAATGCTCAAGACATTGCCTGGACAACAATTTTCGAGAACAGTAAATCCCAATTAATGGCAAAAGAAGCCAGCGTCAACGCGTATAAAATTGTTTCTATCAATGCTCCGCTCCATGCTGGTTTTGCGGCATCTGTTACCGTCAAAAACCCTAAAGGCGAACGATCTCGTCTTTATTTCAACCCTGCCTCTGGTGCTTATCAAGGGAGTGGCACTTGGTTTAATTGGCAAACTGCCTTGCGCCGCCTACACCGACATCTCATGTTGCCTGCTACTTTAGGCATTACGTTAGTTACCCTAACGTCTTTTTTGTTTTTGGGATTACTACTAACAGGATTAAATCTTTATCAACCATGGCTAAAAACAGTACTCAAAGGTTTAGTAACAATACCTCGAACTAATAATGTACGTATATTTTTTAGCGACTTACACAAACTTTTGGCGCTATGGAGTGTTTGGTTGCTGTTTATTGTAAGTATTACTGGGGTTTGGTACTTGGCTGAAAGATGGGGAGCCAGGGCAACATATCCCGAAAATCCTAGCGCTTTATCAGTAGAAGCTAAAAGTCAAGCAACGATGCCCACAAACAAACAGCTCAACAACATGCTTAGATCAGTCTTAACCGAGCGACCAGACCTTGCCTTAAGACGTATTTTGTTCCCTACCAAAGCAGGCGAAGTCGTGTTGTTCGAGGGGCAGAGCAACCAGTTATTGGTAAGAGATAGAGCTAATAATCTCGCGTTCGATCCGGTATCTGGACAGCTACTATCAACTCGCCGTGCTGACACCTTGTCACTTCACGTACGTATTTCTGAGGCCGCCGACCCTCTGCATTTTGGCACTTGGAGTGGCTACGCCAGTAAAACAATCTATTTTGTCTTTGGCACGTTTCTCACTCTAGTATCGATTACTGGTACATACATATATGCACTGCGGGTATCGGCAAGACAAAAATCAGCGACAGCTTCGGAAAGAATAAGCACTGCTTTTTCGAAACAAGGTGTTGGCGCTACTTTGTCTTTAGCACTGGTAATCATCAGCCTGTTTAGCTTATTTATCCAAGGCATAATCTAAGTGCATTAGCGGCAACCCTCCTCTCATAAAGCGTTATGAGATACTTTCTTTAGATTTAACCGCAGAGATTTGCTGATTAATTGTTTCTGCTTCTGCTGTCAGCGCTGCATAAGAGCGCATATCACCATTTCTCTGGGCAAGCATTGCTTGTTCAAGCTTTTGATAATAGGCTTTATTTAGCTTTTTAAGAGGGTCTTTTTTAAAAAATGAAAACATTACATCACATCATAAGTTCGAATTTACCTGTGATACGAAGAAGGAGAGATTTCAGTTTAATCACTAAGCTGAATGATTAAATAAAGATAGGCGGAGGCTAGTGTGGCTTAAGAAAAGGAATTAGCTTTTGTCCGTAAAACTGGGACGCTTCTTTAATTTACGCTGGAGCGTTCTGCGGTGCATTGAGAGTTGCCTAGCAGCAGCTGATACATTGCCGTCGTTTGCCCTTAACACTTGATGAATATGCTCCCACGCTATCTGTTCTGAGCTTAATGTATCCGGCACAAAGACATGTTCATCCACCCGAATATGCTCGGCATTGCCTGCTAACTTGCTTCCGGATTTATTAACTAAGCTATGCCCAATGTTGCCAATTGTATTGAGCAATGTTGTGGTATCGACTGGTTTTGCTAAGTAGTCATCAGCACCAAGCTTAATCGCCTCTACAGCTGTGGCAATACTGGCGTAACCAGTCAGTAAAATTATTTTTGCTTTTGGCGCACTGGCCCGTAATGGTTTAATAATAGTTAAACCACTTTCACCAGCCAAATGCATATCGAGTAATACAACGTCTGGCGTAATTTGTTTACCGTATAATAGTGCGTCACTTTTACTCGTCGCGATCGCACAATCGAATGCATGTTTAGATAGCCGACGTTTTAGTGTCGAAGCGTACAGTTCGTCGTCTTCAACAATTAATAATTTAGCGGTCATAGAGTCAAAATTTACCTGTACATTTTTGTCGAACATCACCAAAGGCGTTTTTGAGAGATAATCAATGGCTTATCAAAGGCAATCTTATGACAACCTCAGCACCAAGCGTTTGCTGATTACTAATAATCAATTGCCCATGATGACGCTCTAAGCTGGCATTACTGAGCAACAAGGCAATTCCCATACCTTGTTCACTGTCGTAGACTTCAGTGCCAAGCATTGCGAATTGTTCTGGCGTAAAGCCTTTCCCATAATCAAGAATTGACACCACCCAAGTATCTCCGGCGTCGTCGATATAACTTGATAGCTTTACTTGATTGCTGTGCATGTGTTCAGACGCTTTTACCGCGTTATTAATAATATTTAAAATCGCTGGAATAAGCGCACTATCTGCAGAGATTTTCTCCCCTTTAGTAACATCAGAAAAATCAAATGCTATTGCGGGGTAATAAAGCTGACAGTAGTTTTGAATCTGCTGAAAAATCTCTGTACACAACTTTATTGACGCTTTATTTGAACGAATATCCTCAGCTGTGTCCCTAAAGGTCGTTAATTTTTCGCCGCATTTTGCTGCTTGCGCTTTAAGTTGTGCCAACAGCTCTTTATCCGGGCAAAGTCCCTCTTCTTCCATATCTTCAACCAGCAACTGTATTGAGGCGATAGGCGTTGCCACATCATGCGTAACTTGAGCAGACGCTACACCCAAAGCCATAATACGCTCTTGTTTCAATTGTTCTTCACGAAACTTAGCAATAGTTAATTCTTTCTCTTTAAGTGTTTTAGCCATTTGCATAACTACGACACAGACAACGATGCTAGAAAATAAGAAATTGAGCCACATACCAATAAAGTGACCTTCCATGTTGCCATGCATAACATGCATTGGCATTAACCAAAGTAACAAGCTGTAAATACCTACAGCCGCAAACGCCAGTGCCATGACCCCCGAAACCTGAAGCGCTACTGCACCGATCGCGATAGGAATAAGCAAAAGCGAGACAAATGCGTTAGTGGCACCACCACTGAAGTAAAGTAGTGCACCCAAAAACAAAATATCTGCGAATAACTGAAAAAAGATATCTCGAGACTTAATGGTTATTTGTTGTTTGTATAAAAAATAAGAAACACCGTTAAAAGCAACCTCAACTAAAACGATAACAATCAACGGTATCCAAGGTAACGCATAACCTAAAACAAGGTTAACAAACAAAACCAAAGATAACTGAATAACAATGGAACACGCCCGCAAGGCAAGTATGAGGTCGATAGAAGACAGTTTTTTAAGAGATAACAACATAAATGACTACACTGCCTTAGGAATTTTCTAGGTTTTGATAATTAAAATAACAATTTTCTCGTTGTGATTCTAAATAAAAGCCCGTTTCTCGTCACCTGATTTACGGTAGATAATCAATACATATTGATCTTCAACAAAGAATTAATGCTGGATAACACTTGCCTACATCATTCTTCTTTCATATGTCTTTTGAACATAGTTTTAGAGGTTTAATTTTGCCCTATTTGAGCAGTGAAAATTCATATATCGTCAAAATTTCAAATAAAGATTTGAAAATTAATATATATTCAGATAGATTTTTCTGTCGTTTGTCAGCAAATCACAGGTAATCATGTTACTCTCGGTAGAATGATCGCAATGCCCTGCGAATCCTATCTGACCGTGAATATTTATACTCGCAGAGTAAAATGCGCAGCTGATGGCGGTAAAGGGAATGTAAATAGAAAAGGTAACAGTAAGAACTACTTGCCTTTAGATTTATCATTAGGAAATTTATCAAAAGTAACCTACAAGAGACTAATTAATGAAGAAATGGCTTTTTTCGAATAACGAAAAGGTTGTAGGCCCAATAGCAGGTGCTGAAGCCGTCAAGTATGTTAAGGATAATCCAGGTGCTTATGTTTGGCAGCCAGAATATGGCTTATGGCAGCCAGCGATTACGATTGACGAATTAAGCGATGAAGTGAACGTTCCTGTTCCACCTGCAACATTAAATGCTGCAGACGTAGAGAACTTCCACAGCAAAGAAGCGCAGTTACTAGAGACCTTTGAAAGAATTGATGTCACCTTCCGCGTGAGTGCAAATTCATTAAAAGAAATTAATGAAGAAATAGAAACTCAACACGAAATGGCGATGTCGCTCATCAAAGAAGTTAAGCAAGCCATTCAAACTATTGAGAACCAGCACAAAGCCCTGCAAAGGAACTTAGCTGATGTTGCCAATAGAGATATGACAATGATGGTTGGTGAGAAGTAATCTTTCAAGGAAGCAGTAATGGTATCATGGTATATAGCTAGTCACGGCAAAGTGACAGGACCCCTTTCTCTAGAAGAAACTCGTAGTGCGATTGAATCTAATAACAGAAAAGACCCACAGTTTTTCGTGTGGCAGCCAAACTTCGTTTACTGGCAACCAGCTTACTCAGTTAACGAGTTCAGCGACATTGCGCATGAAGTTAAGCACGCAACACCTGTGTTCGACGATTTAAAAGAACGCGAAAGAATTCTGACTGATCGCATTGAATACATTGATGCGAAATTGAAACAGACCCACGACAATATGATGGCGTTTGAAGACGACATCATTGCATATCAAAAGCTAACCGCCAACTTCTCCCCAGAAGTGCAAAAAGCTATTGTTGCGATCGAGAAGAAGTTCCACCTGTTAAGTAAGAAAGTTAACGGCGTAGACTCTGCGACTGATATCGCCAAAACAGAAATAGCAAATGTTAGAAAGGCATTTGATTCTGCTGAACCTGTCGAACTAGAAGAAATTGAAGCAGACCCAGAGCAGTCAAGCGAAGTACCAGTAGACGCAGCGACAAACAAAGCCGAGAATGCAGAACAAGCTGCACCAGTTGCTCAACCAGCAGTTAGTGCACCTGATCAGTCTAGCGCTTCTAGCCAACGTGAAGCAGTAGAATCTAAGGACGAGGCCAACAGCAAAGGCATTCGCGGCATGTTTAAGTCTGTATTCAAAGAGCCTGAGCCAGAGCAGCGTTTGTCTGAGGTTTTAAAGCAAACTGAAGCGCCGAAGGACGAAAAAGAAGAAGATATAGAATTAGTCGTTATTGATGATGAAGAATCATTAGAAACGGTTAAAAAACGTCGTAGACGTCGTAGAAGATAACTCTGGGCCAAGCGGCATTGTAATTTGGCTTATCATTAATGAAGAAATTAACGATAGGCCAAACTCTTATTTCAGTGCGTTGTTTCAATGCGCTATTTCAGCTCGTATTCACCTTATTTTATTGCACTAACTAAGCACATCTACACAACCTTTAACCAGCCATTTTGTGTAGCTATTTCTATTTGCGCTAAAACAAATGTCCACAATTTTGGCGCTATTTCTTCTAAGTGCTTATTTCTGTTGATAACCTGCTGTCTACTAACATTGTGCTGAGCCCAGCTTCCACCATCATTTTGCATGTTTTGAATTAAAGGCAAAACGCGATCCATTGATTTAGCAAACTTTGCATCTGAAGTTTCTGCGCTTTCGAACTCTTCCCATAGGGCAATATAAGCGTCTCTTTGTGTTTTCGGTAACAAACCAAATATGCGTGCTGCCGCTTGTTCTTCTTTGCCCGATTGTTGAGCAAGAATAGCAGTTTCATCAAAGGCAAACGTATCCCCTGCATCTATTTCCACTATATCGTGAATCAGGAGCATCAAGGTTACTCGGTGTAAGTCTATTGGTTGCTCGGCATAAGGGGCTAAAACATTCGCCATAAGCGCAATATGCCAGCTGTGTTCAGCACTATTTTCAAACCTATTCTTGTCGGTTTTAACCAGTGCTTTTCTATAAACAGACTTAAGCTTGTCTATTTCTACTAAAAAGTTTAATTGTTCTGAAAAATCTTCCATACAGAATCCACATTATTAATTAAAAGCGCTGAGCCTTATTACGTTGTTGCTTTGTATAACACTCAACCTAAGGAATGATAACGGTTTTACTAAAAATAAGAATATAAATAACTCGCCAAACCTATGCAGCCTAACCTAAACTACTTGTTAAAGCTGCTTTTCAAACAATAGTAATTGTTTTCCTTCGTGCTCATCTACACCGAATTGTTCATAGCCTAACTTTTTGTATATATGTTGCCCCCTTTGATTAAAAGAGAAAACATCCAGCCAAATTCTTTTAGCGCTTAACGCTTCTTTACAATATGCTTCCATTAACTTTATGGCTGCTTGACCGATACCGTCACCTTTTGAAGCAACGACAACTCGCCGAAACTCTACATCATTGTTTAACCCAAGGGACAAAATGAAAAAACCTTGAAGCTCATCATCCTTATATATCGATAAATAACGAGTGGTCTTTTTCTGTATTTCCGACAGATGTTTTTCTAATGTGTGAGGGATTATAAACGCCGAAGCTTCATTTGAATTTTCCATTTCAATGAACTTGGGTATTTCAGCTTCTAAAGATTGTCGTAACTCAATCAATGTGGTTTCCTTGTCGTTCTAGTGGGTATAACAGGCTAACAAAGTTAGGGTCAAAGAGAGTGCTAAGCCTAATGTAATCAAGTTACGGCATCTTAACTTCTTAGCTTCTTCTTAACTTTGCTTAGTGTACCACTTTACAGCTGGATTGATGTCTACTTCGCACTGTAATCCCAATGTTATTTAGGGCAGTATTTGCTTCTTCAATCTGCCACTTTACCACCAGAATTTGATAGCTATGTTGTAGATCGACAAAGTAATGAATTTTAGAATTGTTAAAGGTATTAACCGCTTTAATTGCATCTACTTCTCTTAAGTCATCGATGACAGGACAATATTCTTCTTTTGAAGAGAGGCTATAAACTACCAATAGCAATAGTGAAAGCAATAAGACACTTAAAGTCACTTTCCATTTTGATGTGATTTTATCCATAAATATAGTCTCAGACATTTTATTGACTGTTGTCCGTAAGCAGCAATTACTGCGCTATTACGATCATAATCAACATAGAATATGCCCTCCAACCTTTTACTAGACACATTAAATGTAAGAAACCTAACGACTGCAGAACAGCCGCATAATGGCGAAAAACCCATTATTGAATGCTACTCAATATCCGCCGGCAACTTGCAGAACGCTGAGATATGCGGGCTAAACGTGAAATCTACCGACATAACTTACAAAAGGTGCGACTGCGACGATAAACGTGATCACGATGCCAAATCTGTTTGCTTTAATCAAAAAACTTTTTTTGGGTTTATTAGGGTTATAGTAAACAACGACAGTGTCTTTTGTAGGCATTTTAATGCCAGACAGTTGTTTACGCAGTATCCCTTTTGCATTGTAGTTGGTTACGAATACCCAAGGCGAAATACGTGTACCCTCATAAGCTTGGCTATTTACACGATATGAGTACAACGCGTTGCCTCGATATTGTTGTTCGGATAACTCATTAGAACTGCCAAACTCTTTTAACCCTAAACTGTGAATTGTACCTACGGTAGACGCCCAAAAACGCGTTTGAATTTGAAAGAACATGGAGTATAGGCATACGACAAGCATATAGCAGGAAGCCCAGAACCAAATCCCCTGTAGCTCCCCTTCTGACGCTAAATCGAACATTTGCTGTAAGTAGTTAACAATATCCATAATATCAACGCCTGCATAAGCGTGAGTAACAGTTGGTTAAAATGTGTAGCGAAGCGGAACTGAGCAAGCTATTAGCAGTCCCGCGCTTAATTGGCTTACTATATAGCGTGCATCAATCAGGGACTTTTGTTAACCATACGTGAATCAATGGAATGATTTCTTCAACTCCGGATTCACAGTGTTCTTCTTCAGCAAATTGCGACGTCATTAGTTGGTGAATAATATCATCTAACTCTCCAACCAAATCATAACTTAAATTTTCAATAGCTTTGCCATTTAGCTCAATAGAGTCTCTAAGTGTTAATATTGATTCCTTATCACCTTTAAAAGATGCCAATGAATTTTGAATTCTGAGCTTTAAAGATTTATTCGACATATTCCTGAACTATATAATGCTAAGCTAACAGGCAGTGACGTAGCGGCATAATCGTGCAGCACCTGCGTTACTGTCCCGGTGTGACACGCAGTAACACACGTGCTAAGTGCCTTATAAGCAGTCATGATTTAGACGAATATTGTCAAATACTGCATTGACAGAAATTCCATTGAACTTTATTAGGTCGGGTACAAAATCAAGCTCAATGATTGAAAACTCAAATTCTTCCGTTCTAGTTGCACCAGCTGTCTGACTTATAAGCGAATCAATTTTGTATGCTGACTCCAATGAAATTCCAAAATCATTATTTTTTAGATATACCATTGAAGTTATTTTTTCTCCTAGCGAAAATTCCATTCCTAATGGTTCTGCAAAGTCATCTGCACTGTGTTTTATTAAGGGCATCACTTTGCCGTTGGTTTCCTTGAAATAAAATAGAATCGACAATTGTTCTTTAGACTTTGAGCTTTCAAATGTAACTTTTGCCAACTTATTCCATTCGCTTGTCGTGTTTACATTTTCAACAACCGTAACAAAGTTTGCGTTGCAAAATGTATTTCCAACGTCCTTAACAAGCTCAGAAGAAGGGCCATCCTCCACAGATATATAAAATGTCGTTTTCGCTTCTTTGTGCTGTTTAATTTTACTTAAATCTAGCGTTGTAGTTGATGTACAAGCTGACAGAAAAATTACAAATACTAAAATAGCTAATCTCAAAAGACCTCCATGTTAAATGGCTGCTAACGCCCCATCCGGGGGCTGATAATAGCTTGCTTAAAAGTGAAGCGAAGCGGAACCGAGCAAGCTGTTAGCAGTCCCGTTACTGTAATGGCTTATTATAGGTAAACTACTTTAAGGCTTCTTCCTCAAATGATAAAGCTCTAGTTCCAAATTTAACCTTTCTAAAATTAAGGAGTCCAAATGCTTTGTGAGTTTATTTTTGAACTCTATTAATGCTTTGTTTATTGGTTTTGCATGTGCAGTAGGTACATCCAGCTCGATTGCTGGATGATATAAATCATAGATAGATTTGAATTGCTCAGTAAATTCAATTGCCGCATCAATCGATAAGCCGTTTTCTTGAGCGTACAATTCAATTTGTGGAGATAACTTACTCCAAACCGATTTACCCTGTGGGAACTCAATGACGTTGGACATTCCTTTACCTATAACAGCTTATTAATAGGAAGGTTTCCTATTCTGTGCAGGACAATCTTTCCATTTATTGATGACTTACATTCTAACCACACAAGCTAACATATTGCAAAATAACAAATTTTGATTCGTGTCTAAATTGCAGTTTGTTGATACTAGGAAACTTTCCCGTTTTTATTTGTATACGTGGGATGTCCCAATTTGCTGTGCATCATTACTGCACCCATGAAGTTTCTTTGTATTGCTGGGTATGGCTATTTCGGCTGAAATCGGAAGAAATGGGAAAGCTGAAAGGAGCGAGCATCCATGCTCTTTATATAGGTTCAATTAGAAAATGGATTAATTAAGGGCAGTAATTACATCGTCTACTTTACACGTGATCACCCAAACATTTTCATAACCCATGCGTTGCAATTGCTCTGCGGCAAAGGTTGCTCGTCCGCCACTGGCACAGTGAATAAAAATAGGTGTTGTTGGGTCTGGGTAAAGTGTAGGCATTTTACTTTCTAACATACCACGCGATACATGCACTGTGCCTTTAGCAGCTTTACTTTGGTATTCACCTTCATCACGTACATCGATGATTACGCCACCCTGCGCTTTCTGCATTGCGCTGGCTTCATCCGCTGTTAATGTGTTTAAGTTCGCTCGTGCTTCTGCGACAAGCTCTGGCATTGTTTTTAACATATTTTTCTCTCGTAACTCGTAAATGCTTAGTTAGCTTAGCTATGGGCTTTTGCTAATTCAGCTTCTGTTTTTAAGCCAAACTTTTTGAATACGATGGCTGCTGGGCAAAATCCAGAGAACGAAAACTGAAACATGTTCGCTCCAATAAAGGCACTAAACCAAAAGAAATTCGGGTGAACAAAATACGTTAACGCTAACGAAAGCAGCAACATAAAACCCGCAAAGCGAAATACTGCCCTTTCTACTGATACTGCGCTCTCTTCTTTTATTGGTTGCTCTGACATTTGGTTACTCGTTTGCTGTGACGACATAAACGATCCTCTTACATGTTAACAAATGAAATGATTAAATTTTTGATCTGGCTATTTAAAAGTTTATTCTCGCTCTTATCCAAGCGTTGGTGTTTGGCTGATGTTGGCCCCAAAAGGTAAACTCCTCATCTCCAAAGAAAATATTCGCGCCCGCAGTTAGCGACAACGAATCGCTGTATCGATAATTTATCGAAGGCTTAATGTAGCCATCGGCGTCCGTTGGCGAATAAAAAGCGAAAAGGTTCGTTGTTAGCTTTTGCTGAAAAGCACGATGCGTGAGCCTTACCGTTGCCATTTGACGGTACTTATCAGCAAGGCCAACATAGTCCTCATTTTGTTGAAATGCGCTGCGATACGCAGAATAGTCTTCCGTTTTTTCCAGATAGAACTGAGCACCCAACGTTAGGTTTTTAATTAACTCTTGTTCGTAACCAATTAAGAATCGCGTTTGATCGTTGGCGATTGCGCTATTACTGCCGACCGAGTCTTCTATGCTGTTGTACTTAGCATATTCAGCGTTAAAAATGCCGTTACCCAATGGCAAGCGAATACTCGCCCCAACGCTATTTAATTCAGGAAAATAGGGTTCTCCGAATTCGTTAATACCGTAAGGGTTGTTCCAATAGCCCTTGTAACCATACAAAGCAAACTCCGCACTGTTTATTGATTTCGAGAATCTAACCGCATAGGTGCTATTGGTTGTTTGCGATAAAGCAAAGGCGTCAGCTGGCGCAACTTGGCTTTGAGCAGGCAGCGAATAAAAAGAGAAACGCTCGCCAGTAATAAATTTGTCTGGTGTGAAATCAGGCATGTAAGCGAAATCAATCGAACTATTGGCGAGAACGTGAGTTCCTAGCAATCCTAACTTGCTTAACCACGCGGGATTCTCAAAATAGTACGTTAGACGAACTGCATCAGATGGGGCTTTTAGAAATTCATCTTCACGCCCGGAAAAGAACGATTGCCAATCCTTGGAAAAAAGGTCGTTAAGGAACACATAATCACCAGTTCCCCACGTCATTATTTGACGCCCTACTTTGACGTCTAAATTAGCTAGCGGATTAAACTGAACATTTAGCTCTCTTGTTTGCCAAATAAGTTCTTCTAGCACTTGATCGTAGTATGCATCGCCTACTGTGTTTAATTGAAAGTGTTCATGGTGATACTCAGCGTCTAACCTTGCCCGTATTTCGTTTAATGACTGGCGTTTATCAACGATATTACTTTGTAATAATTGACCACGAGCGACTTCTGAAAATCCAGAAAACTGCCACGATGAGTGGTTTTCTTCAGACCAGTCTTCATCGCCCCATTCCTCATCTTCCCAGAACTCTTCTTGAACGCTATTTTGTGAGCTTTCTTGAACAGCCAGTTTACTTTCTTCACTTGCGAAAGCATTATGACTATTTACAGTAGTCGCTAACAAAGAGGCAAAGACTATCGCTCGCCATGCGCTGTCACACATACTCATGTTGGTATTTCTATATGGCATTAATTTAACCATGCTTTAGGAGGTGATTTTAGGCTGCGCTCAGAAAACACGCTTTGCGGCAACCCCACGTCATACTTCACATTGCGAAAACGCATTTCGGTGTAACTGTTGTCAGAAAACTGTTCAATTCTCGAATGAACCACCGTTGGTTTACCTTGAATATTTTTCACTTTAAGCACTGACATTTGACGAAGCTTATTTCCTTTTTGATCAAAATACGTCACCAACATCGGTAGAAACGTAGTTTTATCAATTTCCGCCTCATAGTAAGCAAATTCTACTGAGTTAGGGTCTTTAGGCTCCCCTTTAATGAAATAGCTATTTGAATCTGTAGAATCGCGATAGAAAGCGAAACTGTCTTCTTTTGGATTACGACCAGACACGTCCTCATAGAAAAAATGAGAACCAACAAATGACGTGCGTTTGTCACCTGCAGAAATACGTTTTACAAGATCTAACGCTGGAAGATAAAGCCAGCGATCATCATCACGCTCTACTTTTTTAGCAACGCGAAATACGGTTCCTTTTACATCTGTAGGGCGAGAGAAAAACACCATCATATCTTGATCGCCCTGATCGACTTTGTCTTTTCGTAGAATACTAAATTGGCGCATCTGCTTGTTGCCTTTGGCATCAACGATTAGCATACGCGCTTCAGCGCTGCCATCGTCACCTGCGTAATATGACGCTAGGTTACTTTTTTCAATAACCGCATTAGCGTCAAGCTCGCCTGAATTTATTTCGCTTGCCCAGCTATTTAAAAAGCTCATGCCGCTAGTTAACGCCAGCAGCGAATAAATGCCGATACGTGAGAGCTTCACTATGCGCTTTTCTAAGTGCTTGGTTAAGGTATTCATGATTATTTTGACTCCTCAAGCTTGGTGCTTTTTACGGTGTTACTCGTTAAAACGTGAGTGGTGTCGTTTGTGTGATCTGGGTCGATAATATCTTTATTTCCCAATAGCAATAATGCAGGTAACAGCACCAATGTCACTAACGCAGACATCGCCATAATGCTGGCTAGAAAGAAACCCACCGTAACATAAGGTACAAGCGGCGATAGTAACAATGGAGTAAAGCCAATCGCTATTACAATGGCATTGCGAGAAATCGCACGGCTTGGCTCTTCAAACATAGCGATAAGCGCTAGCTGAATACTGCCCATTTCTTTTTCTAATTCACGGGTACGCTGTAAAAAATGGATGGCAAAATCGATAGACAGGCCTAAGGTAAGCGCTGAAAGTACAGCAATTGGCATATCGTAAGACTTACCCATCCAGCCAATAAGACCATAGATCATCGTAATGGTGAAAGTTAACGGCATCATGGCTAGTACGCCGTATTTAATTGAACGGAATAGCAAGACCATCATGACAAATACAATAACAAAGCTCGATAACAAGCTGTCTAACATGCCGCTTACCATGGCGTCTTGCCAAACAATGTTAAGGTAAGATTTACCCGCCCAGTTAGCTTCTACGTTAACTGGCGCAGGGTTTTGCTGAATATAAGCCTCAACCCACTCTACAACTTTTGTTGTGTGTTGGTTATCGCCACTGGTCATCTGTAGCCAAAGCAGACCATTGCTATAATCCGTGCTTACAAAATGCCAAAGGTCTTGTGGGCGATGTGATGATTGATATTGCAATAACGTTTGAGCAACGCCTTCAGCGCTATTAGGCACTACATAATCGCTATCGCTACCTGACTGCAATTCACGATTAACCGTACGCACAATATCCGCCAAGCTATTTACTTTACCAACGAGGCCTGTTGCAACTAACTCGTTTTGTAAATTCGCGATCCAATTTAAAAGTGCTGGCTGCATGAAGGCTTTGTTGCGGTTTAATTGTTCTTCTACAACTTCCATCAGCTGTTCAACATTGTCGTGGTGTTTGTCTTGATATTCGTCACTGAGGTCGAACAAGAGATCGTCAAGCGCAACTAATGTGTCGTTACTAAATAGTTGGTCTTGGGCATTCGATTGATAAAACCGTTGTGTTAGTTCGTCACTAACAACACCTTGGTCAACTAATGGCGTAAGTAATTCGAAGAATAATCCTGTCGATTGAGTATTATCTTGCTCAACCGCCTTTAACACTAACCACGCGTCATATGTACCAGCGAAGTGTTCATTTAAAGCTTTGTCTGCAATACGAATTTCGTGGTCCGCTTTAAACCAGTTAACCGGATTATCATTGATCTCGATACGAGAAATACCTTCGAGGCTCAGCATAAATATCGCCACAAACGCGACAAGAATGAGTTTTCCTTTATTGCGGGCAAATGCGCCTAAGCCATTGAGTACTTTCCCTAAGCGCCCTTTTGCTTCAAGCCTAACCACGGCTTCATGCAAGCGAGCTAAATTCTCCGGTGACATACGAGAAATATAAGCAGGGATAAACACAATAGTGAGCACAAAAGCCAATAAGATCCCAGTACCGATAAACGCGCCGAAAATCTTTACCGGTGGAATGGGCGTTAACATCAGTGAGTAAAATCCTATCGCTGAGGTAACAGAGGTAAATAGCATTGGCTTATACAAGTGAGACATCACTTTCTTTAAAGTCGCTTTAACATCATCACCTTGCTTGTAGTGCTCTGAGAACTCAGAAAGAATATGAACAGAATCAACAACGGCTATCGGCATCAGAAAAATAGCGATCATCGACGACATAATATGTACGGTGAAGCCCATGCCAATTAAAGTCCCCATGGTTACGATAACCGTTGCCATCGCGACAATCATAGGCGCTAAAATTAATGGGAAATTACGGAAGAAGTACCACAGCAATATAAAAATAGCTAAACCGGCTAATGGCGCAGCAACTCCCATTTGAACGAACATTTCAAAGCCGAATTGGTCTTCAGCAACGGGCAATCCGGTAATATGAAAGCTTAATTCACTGTCGAGAGATTCGGTAAACGCTCTAACCTTTTCAGCAACATCGTAACTCAGCTCTTTTGATTTCAACGGCACGTAAATCGCTACCGCTTTGTCGTCACCTGACACCAATGTGTTATTGAGCATAGGTAGTCGATTTACAGCTGCATTCACAGCATTAACTTGCGCTAGGCTTTGAGGTGCTTGCTTCATTAGATATTCAAATCGAATACCAAGGTTTTCGCCTTCACTGCTAAGTTCCTGCGTAATATTGTCAACAACATTTAACGCCATCACATCTTGTGTAACAACCTCAGCAAGCGACAATACATAGCTTGCTACCTGATGAACCGCATTAAGATTACTGACGGAAAACACCGTATCCTTGCTGATTGCACCAATCACCATCATGTCATGCATTGAGAAGTCAGCTTTAGCCTGATTATGCAGTATTCGAGCTGGTGCATTTGCGTTAAGCATGTTTTCAGGATCGGTATCAATTTGCAGTTGAGGAAACATGGCCAGCGTAGCAATCACCATTATCCATACCGCGGTGTAAATGGCTTTTGGCTTACGCAATGCGAAAGCTAGTACCCGCTTGTAGAATGTATTTTCAGCCGAAAGCTGTTCTGCTTGTTTTGCAGATAAGTGAGATTCAGACATTTTAGATTCAGACATTTCATATTCAGACAAGGATGTCACCTTAACTTTATAGCGATTGAATACATAAAAGCTCGCACTAAGAACTTCATATAAGGATATTACATTAGAAAAACATATATTAGTTTTATCTAATTTAGTTTTTTAGAATATAGACAATTACATTAGAAATGTCTAATATATTTTCAATACAGAGAGGATTTAGGGTAAAACGCTTGGATACATCGGCAATTAACGATATCGCAGAAAATGCAGCACAAGCTGAAAAGTTATTAAAATCAATCAGTAATAAATACAGACTGATGATTTTGTGTCACCTTGGTGAGAACGAAATGTCGGTAAGTGAACTCAATGACAAGATCGATCTTAGCCAATCGGCATTGTCACAACACTTAGCCAAATTAAGAAATGAGGGGTTGGTGAGCACCACTCGAGATTCACAAACAATTTACTACCGTATTGCAAATCCAGTGGCGCTAAAGATAATTCAAGTTCTCTACGATGAGTTCTGTGGTGACGCATAGCCATCACTAGGCTGAGAAATGCGTGTTAAGGCTTGTTACGCCAGTGATTTAGCAAACTTTTTGACTTTCTTGAGTGCCATTTTTTGTTTAAGCGGCGAAAGGTACTCAATAAAGAGCTTTCCTTTTAAATGATCAATTTCATGCTGTAAAACAATCGCTAGAAAGTCATCGCTCTCTACTATGATTTCGTTACCGTGGCGATCTAATCCCTTCACCTTCACTGAGGTGTAACGCTCTACATCGGCATAGTAGCCAGGTACAGATAAACAGCCTTCTTGTCCCATTTCTTTGTTGTTACCCTCGATAACTTCAGGGTTTATCAAAATAAGTGGCGAGTTTCTTTCTTCTGAAATGTCGATAATAATGATGGCTTCACTTCTACCAACTTGTGTTGCCGCAAGCCCTATTCCATCTTCCGTGTCGTACATGGTGTCGAGCATATCATCTACTAATGTTTGAACATCGCCAACATTGGTGACTTGATTAGCCTTAACTTTTAGTTTCTCGTTAGGTGCTTTAAGTATTTCTAAAACCGCCATTTTTCCTCTTTTTATGTTTAGTGTGCAGTATCCCAAGACAGGGCAATGTAATTTGTAACCTGAGTAATTTGCAACCTGTGGCATTTAATCTTTAGTATTTAGTCAATCGCCACAAGTTCGGTAGAACTATCTCGATGAGGAGTTATGTTACCTCAAATGAGGGATGTATATTATCTGCTAACTAGTTAAATCTACTAGCTTTAATTTGAATTTCTTTTGCTACGCTTAGACAAAGAAGGAATAAGTTTTAGTTTTACTAACCTTTAAATAACAATATCGCCTACTGCTAACCAAGCCACGTGAACTCAGGTGAGAAGTAAGCGATACAAAAATGTAAATTAACTTAATGCTAATTAGCGCACGAAAGACTAGCTTAAGTCGACAATAACGCGACCTTGAACTTTACCCTCGATTAATTGGTTTGCTGTATCAATAACGTCCTCTAGTGTTATTTCCTTAGCGACACCATCAAACGTTTCTGCACCTAAGGTGTCAGCTATGCGTTGCCAAGCCTCTACACGATCTTTAGTTGGTCTCATCACACTATCAATACCTGCCAGTGTAACGCCGCGAAGAATAAATGGTGCAACAGTGCCAGGTAAATCCATGCCTTGTGCTAAGCCGCATGCAGCAACGATACCGCCGTATTTGGTTGATGCACATGCATTCACTAGCGTATGGCTACCTACTGAGTCAATTACCCCTGCCCAACGCTCTTTTGCCAACGGTCTGCCAGGCTCTGACAATGTATTTCTGTCAATAACGTCGCTCGCGCCAAGGTCTTTTAAGTACTGTGCTTCATCAACTCGACCTGTAGATGCCACAACTTGGTAGCCAAGTTTAGCGATTATCGCAATCGCATAACTGCCAACACCACCATTGGCACCAGTGACTAAGATTTCACCCATGTCAGGCGTTACACCATGTTTTTCTAGCGCAATCACACACAACATTGCCGTATAACCAGCCGTACCAACTGCCATTGCTTGTTTCGCAGATAAACCTTTAGGCAATGGAATAAGCCAATCACTATTTAATTTCGCTTTTTGCGCCAGACCACCACAGTGTACTTCGCCAACGCCAAAGCCATTGAGAACGACTTCATCACCAACGTTAAATTTACCTGAGCTGCAACTTTCTACTGTGCCGACTAAATCGATACCTGGCACCATTGGAAACTTTCGTACAACTGGTGATTTACCGGTAATCGCTAATGCATCTTTGTAGTTGAGAGTACTGTAAGCGACATTGATAACAGTGTCTCCGTCCATCAACACGCTGTCGTCTAATGACTTCACGCTTACGTTGTAACTTTTACTATCGCTCGCTTCGTCTTTTTCAATCAATACGCCTTTAAACATGTTTCCTCCCCAAATGTATGAATATATTCTGTCAAAAATAACTAATGTTCAGCCTATTACCTTGGCAACCCGGCTAGAAACAGCTTTAAGTAATTGTCTAATGGCCGTGTGCTCGCCTCCAGTTTTGCTCGACTAACTGCTCCTTCCCAGCCAATCCAGAAAAACTCTGCCAATGCTTCACTGTCGGCACATTCAGCCAACTCGCCCGCACGTTTTGCCTCATTTAAACAAGCCGCAACTTTTGATTGCCAATTATTAAGCGTGTCGATGAGTGGCTCTCGAAAGCTTTCCGGCAGTAGATCTACTTCTTGTCCTAAATTCCCCACTAAACAGCCGCGCTTAAATTGATGGCGATTCATGCCCTGCTTGGCATCTTCAACAAATAGCCCAAGGCGAGATAACGGAGAAACAGTCTGATTTAGCAAACTAATATCGAGTTTATTGGCAAAGTAGTCGGCATAACTTTCAAGCACAGCGTGGCCAAACGCCTCTTTGCTTGAGAAGTAGTAATAAAAAGACCCTTTTGGTACGCCAACTTTTTTTAAGATCTTATCTAGTCCAGAAGAAGCAAAGCCAGACTCAGTTAAATGTGCTAGACCGCTGCGAATTAGCGTGGTTCGTGTATCTTGAACTTTGCTATCAACGACGTTTAACTGTTCAACGCTGTTTGCTTTCTTTGTTTGCAAAGAAGTAATGGGAACACCTTTGTTTTTAGCTTTTAAAATATCGATACAAACATAGTAGACCAATCGTCTAGTACAATGATATTAGCCAAAGGTCTAATGCTAGTGCGATATTTGTGCTGAAGGAAACTCAACCTCAAATAAGGTTGAGTTCGAATTGAATATTGGGAAAAGAAATATTTAGAAAGTGTTAATATTCTGCGCTTTCGACGCTGTCTGCTTCTGAACTAAATTAGCGCTATGCTAATGGTAATGAGTAGATAAACAAGTCCTGTAGATTGCCATCGAGTGTTAGGTAATTTGGTTTCGTCTCTACGTGACTCCCGCCTACACGCTCAGCCACGGCAATACTGGCTTTATTCTGTTCAAGGCAAGTAATCACTAAACATTTGGCGCCTCGTTCTCGCAGCAGATGAATAACAGCTTCCATCGCTAGTGTAACCAGCCCCTTTCCTTGTGCATGCTGAGAAAGCCAATATCCAACTTCAGCTTCACCTGTGCTTTCGCAGACAGATTTAATACCAAATACACCCACCGTCTCCCCTTCGAATACAAACTTGAGCCACTGAGCACCCTCTAATCCGCTATTCACACGATCTTCGATATATTTTTTCGTTGTGTTTAAGTCGGTCACACCTTCAGCCCAATACAGGTACTTTTCAAGTAATGGCCGATTTGCTTCGATAAGTTTATAAATTGCATCAGAATCTTTTAATGTTAAGTCGTCAAGATAAAATGCATTTGTAATGTTAATTTTCATTGGATGGAGATTTATTCATGAGTTTACCTAACGACCAAATTGCCTTTCGCATGGAATACCATCTCTATCGCCATCCATTTTTGTATCAGGACAATTTTGGTTGAAGAATTTAGCTTCTTCATAGGATGCCATTTGACTGCAGTACTGTCGGCCATCACATTTAAAGTTGTTATGACGATTATCTTGGATACGTTCGCTCGCGTTTACAATTATGTTTTCTACGACTGGGAAATTAGCCCGTGGCTGATTTTCGTCTTTAGAGGTGTATTTCCAAATTATTGCTAGCATAGCAAAAATAAAAACTAGCTTTTTCATGATAACTCCTTCTACCACATATGATTAGTAGACACTAAATAACTTTCTTACTATAGACAGTTCTGTTGACTGTTTAACTACGATTACGCTTAAAACGTCTTGAACACATAGAATACAATACTGACCTAAACAAGACCTTTAATAAAGCGTTCCTTATCAGCGGACTTGTTAAAGCTTAAGCAACCAAAAAATGAATTCTCAAGTTTAGCTTCTCCACTAAGAAACAACGCCCATATGCTAAATGTTATATATGGGGCTTCTAACACCTCTTCCCTTACTCCTTTTCAAAATAAGCTAATCAGCAATCAAACTTGCCAGCACATAAACCAAAGGTGCATTCCAATTGATTGCTACTTCATTCGTTGAATAGCTGCACCATGTATCTGCATAGGATAAAGCTGGTTCACCGGATGGGTAGTCACAACCGTCCTGCTGACCGTTTTGTGGGCCTCCCACTAACATACCCGGAATAGGTCTGGTGACGCGGTCACTTTGTGAAGCCCTATGATGAGGCAGCATAGCAGGCTTCTCGCCAAATCCTGTGACAAAAGAATAGCCCGTAGGATTCTTTCCAAGTACATAGGTCATTAAGCTTGAAGCGACAGTTTTGTATTCTGCGTTGCCTGTTAAACGGTAGGCTTGCATTAACACTATTGCTTTATTCAGCGCAGCAGAGTTGCTTCCCCAAACGAAATCATCGGCTACCATAGGTACGCGAAATGCACTCTCTTGATATTGAGACACATAAACATCTGCAGTATCAAGCAAGGTCTTACGCAATTGCTGATACAGTGCCTCGTCTAAAGTATTTGTTTCTGCCGCCAGTAAAGAAATAACGCCCAATGCCGACACGTGTTGCCAGCTAGGAACGGTAAACGGCTGTTGATATTGTGCAAAGTCGTCGAGGTATCGTGTATCGTTTGTTGCTAAAAATAGCTCAGCTGCCGCCCAAGAAAATTCGTCATGGAAGAAGTCATCTCCATATTCACCACTTTTTACGTCGTCAGGCTGAACATAGGGTAAATCACTGTTCGCTTTAGCCCACTGATATGCTCTGGTAGCCTGCTTAAGCCACTGTTGGCTTTTCGTTAAATAGGTATCAGATTGGTGACCATATACACGACTAGCCATTGCCATGACAGCGGCAAAGTCTAACGCTGCGCTTGTGGATTTGCCAATAACATAGCGTGCTCTTTTATCTTGATGTGGCATTTCTTTGCCAGGCCACTTCAGTGTCGTAAGTTTATGATAAACACTGCCGTCATCCGCCTGCATTTTCTCAAGCCACTCAAGGTTCCAATTTATTTCATCTAATAAGTCGGGAATGCCATTGTCAGACTCAGGAATATTAATGTTTCTATTTTGGTAAAAATTTGGATGATGTTGGAAGGCAGCAAGCAAGGTATAGGTGGCAATTCCTGAATTCACCACATATTTGCCGTAATCTCCAGCGTCATACCACCCTTTTGATGCTATGAACAAACGATCTTTGCTATTGCTACTGTCTTTATTGGTCGAGCCTTTGAGCGCTGATGCATGGTAGTTAACCTTTTCATCTAGGTGTCCTGCTGCCCTTGCCCAAGCGCCTCCGTACTCTTCTGTAATATCAGTGCTTGCACGGTTAAAGTAGAACGATTTAAGCGACGCGTCGTGCAATTTATCGTAAGCATTTTGGTTTATTTGAAAAGCCTTATCTTCAACTCCATCAATACGTAGTATCAATTCCCCTGTTGAATTTAACGCTGAAAAGTCTGCGACTTTATAAGATTCACCTTTAGCCACTTGCCATTCTTTAGCATCGGTTAGCTCTCCTTCGAAGACGACTTCGCCCTCAGCAATACTGAAAATTTGGAACTGAGACACTGGTACGTCTGGAATTAGAGCAACTTTTTCGCTATCGGGCAAAAAACCAACTTGGCTCATTGCAATGCGATCACTACTCATCGTCGTAGCACTTTCACCGACTATATTACTTTCGCCGTCTATATTGTTTGTAGAGGAACTACCGCATGCAGAAAGCACGAGCTGACTGGAAAATGCAAAAGCAAAAATTGTTCGAATATTTGTGTGATTCATGCTTTTCCTTAAACCATTAGCCAAAAGAGTAAACCAAGAGTAACTAGCTTAACGCCAGCTAAGGCATCACCTATTCCATTGCTATATAGTTTGGAAGAGATTTAATTCGGTCTAACCAAGCCAGTATTGCGGGATAGCTTGATAGGTCAAAACCCCCTTCATGTGCAACATGGGTGTAGCCATATAGAGAGATGTCTGCGATGGTGAGCTTATCACCTACTAGATAAGGGGTTTGAGAAAGTTGGTTTTCCATCACTCTTAGGGCTTTATGACCACCAACTTGTTTTGATTCGTAATCGGCTTTTCGATCGTCGGGAAGGCCCAAGTACTTCGCAATATAGCGAGCGACAGCGATATAGGGTTCGTGGCTGTATTGCTCAAAGAACTGCCATTGCAGCACTAGTGCATGCATAAAGCGGTCATTTGGCAACAATTCACTGTCTGCCGCTAGGTAGTTGAGTATTGCATTTGACTCGGATAGACAGCTTCCGTCATTTAATTCCAATAGTGGTATTTTTCCATTGGGATTTTTGGCAATAAACGCATCGGTTTGGGTTTCATTATTTAAAATATCGACTTCAATCCATTCGTGCTCAATGTTGAGCAATGCAGTCAGTAATTTTATTTTGTAGCAATTGCCAGACTTGATATCACCATAGATGCGCATTTTGATTCCTTTTAACCCAAAACCATTTGTGTATAACGACTTTTTAATTGGCTAACTATCTTGCGCTAAGTCTTCTATATCTTCAATAAAATCATCAATCTTGTTATTCAGACGATTGGTTTGTTTTTGCGATAAGCCATTCATTACTTCAGCAAACAGGCCAACAAAAACACGATTATTCTGCTCACGGAGCGATAGGTATTCGTCTGACCGTAGCTTTTCTGGTTCACTAATTAGCTCAGCAAATAAAGCGACATACTCCTCTTTGCTCAGTGATACATCTAAGGCATCAGTAAACGAATTGTGCCATGCCATACGATAATCCATCCAATGGGTGAAGGTAGATTGCAACTCACCTGTTGCCTCACAAATATCTGCTTTCTGTGATTTACTTAATTTCCCTACCCAACTTTTAAATTGACTCTGCTGTTCCTTGCATTCCTCTTTTACCCATTCTTCTCTGGATAGCTCTTCTCTATTTTCAATACGCTCTTGGTTTTGCTTATCAAGATTAGCTAATAATTCTTTACGCTGTTTTTCGCTAAGCATGTGCGTGAGCTCGATAAGGTCGGTTTTTGCTTTTTCTCGCACAACAATCCAGTACTCGTTAGTTTTACCTAAGTGTTCTTTCGCTTTTTCTTCTGTAATTCCCGCTGCTAAATCTGCTTTTAGTTGCTTTAGTTGTTCAGCATAAATTGGCAGTTGTATTTCACGATGCCAAATATGTAGCTCATTAAAGACTTCGTCGAATGCTTTCTGTTGCGTTTTATTAAGTGTCACATAGTCATCTAAATACCAGTTTGCCCACCAATCTAGATGGTTATATACGAAGCTAAAGCTACAGCCAGTTAATAAAACACTGCATGCAGCAACTGTTAACGACTTTGTCGCTTTTGAAAATGTTGATAACACGGAAACCTTTCCTTGATCTAAATTAATTAGAAGTTCTAAACCTATGTATTAACGATAATTTATTATTTATCATTAATGAGTGATAGATTAAATATGTAACGAATAGTTCCAAACAATTAGATCACACAGCCTGAACGGAAGGAAACATCGATATGACCCAAAAGCGCATTGGTATTTTGACGAGTGGCGGCGATTCTCCAGGGATGAACGCAGCGATTAGAGCGATTGTGCTTGCAGCCCATCAATTTGATTTTCAATGTATTGGATTTATTTCAGGTTATAACGGATTAATCGAACAAGATTACCAAATACTGACACCTCAAGATGTGCAACATATAATTCATCGCGGCGGCACTATACTGAAAAGTGCTCGTTGCCCGCAAATGTGCACTGTTACAGGATTAAACCAAGCTGTCTCGAGCCTTATTAAACTTAAAATAGACACTTTGATTGTTATTGGTGGAGACGGCTCTTTTAACGGTCTTTTGGCGATAAAACAAAACTGGCAGGGCCAAGTTATTGGGCTACCCGGCACTATCGACAATGACTTGGACGGCACTGACTTTACCATTGGCTATTCAACCGCCATAAACACCGCTATTGAAGCTATAGATAAGATTCGAGATACCGCGGATGCATTTGATCGTGTTTTCGTGATTGAGCTGATGGGAAGGCACTCAGGCCACATCGCGTTTAATGTGGGTATAGCGACAGGTGCCGAGCAAATCATATCGTTTGAAAATTTTTCCCCTGAACAAGCACAAGAAAAGATCATACAAATTGTTAACGACATCGCGAAGCAACATCAACAAGGTAAATCTAGCTATCATATCGTGCTGGCCGAGAATCTTTGGCCTGGTGGTCCTCAGGCGTTGAGCGAGCAACTAAAGTCCATGGTAGATATTGATACGGGGTTATGTGTGCTGGGCCACATCCAACGTGGAGGCTCTCCTGTCGCAAAGGATAGAATACTTGCAACGAGATTAGGTGTGGCCTCGGTTCATGCGGCAAACAGGGGTGAAACCGACATCATGCTGGGAGAGCTAAAGTCAGAAATCGTATCTGTACCGCTATCAGAGGCGATAATGCATCAGAAAAAGGTTGAGGAAAATTTAGTGGCGGCACAAGAAGACATATTAGCGTTAAGTGCGCAATACCGTAAAAGAATACCGTAAAAGAATATCGTAACGGTTAACACTATGAGCTCTAACATCATGAACGCTTAGCCCAATAATGTTAGATTAGAGAGCTTATTCAGATAACGTGTAGTAGCTCATATCTGATCTTACAGTTTTGATGAATAGGTTTGGACTTCATCTGACAGACATCTATGAGCGATTTTGAGACGGTCGCAGTCATTCAGTGTTATTAGTTCTACTCTACAAAGCAGACGTTCCGCTAACACGTTATTGCCCCTTAGTGAGTTAACTTAAATGCTCTAATGACAGAGATTAAGATCTGAAGTTCAGGAATTATAGTTTTAAATTGCTATTTAATTTACGACGTTAATGACTATCCAAAGTGAGGTATAACACGGGAGAGCTTATACAAGTCCAGTTTTTGACTAAGACATTTTTAATGTTTTTATAAATTTGTAGCCGTTGACAATTTAAACACTTAACAATAATGTTTAGCTGTACAATAATTGACCACCCACAAGGATGAACATTAAAATGAATTTCTCACCAGCCCAAAAATCATTTCTAGCATTAATCATTTTCTTTGTCGTATTTTTTAGTCATGCAGCAGAAATTACTATATCTGCTGGAGTAATAATGAAAAATGCTCACGGTGATGTAATTTCTTCAGGTAAAGCATTTGCATTTAACAATGACGTTAAGAAGTACACTACAGCGATTATGAAGTCAGGTGTACCCAGAGATGCTAAGTCTCTCGTGAGAGTCTTGGAAGACGGTGAATTTGTTCCATTTAATGCTCCATATGGTGACGTAGATATTATTAATGACGGTATTAATCGATACAAATTGATTTACAAAGAGATTAAAGATGACTCTATTCAAAATAATGTGATAAATGCAGAGCGCACTATAAAAGCATCTAGGGCCTATAAGAAAGACATGGCCACCGTGGAAAGGTATAAAACAATACAAAACAATTTTAAAAAGGAGTTAGGCGCTTTAGACAACGAATTGAGCAAACTTACATCTGAATATAATGAGCTGTTTGAACAGCAACTGTTAATGGATAACGAGTTCACTAAACGAGCTAATGAAATTTTAGCATCGAAGCCTAACAAACCTTTTCTTTTATCAGATGACGCTAGGAGGATTATCAATTTAAAGTTCATGCCTAGCCATTTTAATAAAAAGTCTGGAACGTGCCATATTACTAAACGTACATACATTATTGATAGATCTAAAGACTTGAACAAATGTTTTCGGTTTTCAGTAGCTCAAGCTTGGCAGGAATATCTTAATGAATTGGGAGATTTGGCCTCCACATATTTTGCAAGTTTTTATGAAATAGAAACTCGACTCAAAGGCGAAAATAATAGGGACAAGTCTTCACTGAAATATAGAATATCCCAGATAGAAAAAGAACTTAAAAACAAGTACAGAGTCTTCATTCGAGCTAATCAATTAGCGATGCCTTTGAGGCAACTAAAGAAGGATTTTACTTATGTAAATAGCTTAAAGAATAAATGGTTAAAAGATATTGAAAAGGCTAAAAACGCCCCGTTTAATCCCCTAGAATCTTCCAGATTTAATGAGGCAGTATTAGAACCGTTTTTGGTTAACTTGAGGGAGTATTATACTTCAGTTGCAGAACAGATAATTGATGAAGCTGTGATTGATTCAAAGGAGTTTAAAGACTATAAATTTGAAATTGATAACGCATCGTTTTACGCGATTTTTACTGATTTAAAGGCTCCTCTTCAAAAAGCAAAATTCGGGATATTTGTTAAATCTAATAATGCAGAGCAAATTTTGGCGGAGCAATTCAGTTCAAATACGTTATCATTTGGATACAAACCTACGATTCCAGATAAAGATTACATTGTCGCTACTATGCTTCATTTAATGAAGAACGATGAATATAGACATTATGATGTCTATAACATGAGTAAAGAAAAACCTAAGCAAATTAGAGTAGCAAAGCGAAAAGAGGCTAATAAACAAAGAGACTTTGCAAACTTAAAAGATAATAAAAGCGCAGATGAATTAACCACACAGGAAAGGTTAGAACTAATTGCGAAAGATGTAAGTAAGTCTATTGAAGAAAGAAAGAAACTTTATCTTGAAGCTATATACAAAGAGCAGCCACAGTTAATGGAATTAGCCAAAACCAACCCAGCAATAGAGAAGAGTTTTATAGATTCGTTCAATACACTTTTGCCTGATAAGTAAAAACATTACTTGGAGTTATTTCTACTAGAGAGCAACTTATGGTGCTAAGTTGCCTCTCTTTCCTAACTCGTCTTTGTCCAAAAGTGAGTTGGGTAAACGTCCGCTATAGCCACTAGATTTAGGATATTAAGTTGCTGTTGAACGGCCGAGTTTGGCACCTATGCGACTGTCAGATTTGATTTAGTTCTGTTAATCGAGCCTGACAGATCGAGTTAAGACTTATTCAGATAACGCCTGCACGATTTTTGGTAAATCTCATGCAAGCGTCTCGAGGAATGTTATTGGGTAACCGCTTGCTTTACTTTATCTTTGTAACTGCGGCTAACTTTTAATTCCTTTCCGTTATTCATCACTAAGAAGTACTCGCCGTTTAGTTGGCTACAGAACTTCTGTACATAGTTCTTATTGACGATGGTTGAACGGTGACTGCGAATAAAAATACGAGGGTCTAGCGCTTCTTCAAGCTGCTTCATCGTTTTTCTTAAAATATGCGTACCATCTTCTGTATGAACACACATGTAGTCGCCAGCCGCATCAATCCACCAAATTGAATTAACAGGCACCCTGCTCAATTCTCCACCGTCTTTTATCGGTAGCACATCAGAATACTGAGAAATCGACACGGTTTGGTGTTGTTCTAATTCGGCAAGAATAGCTTGTTGATCATTACCAGTCACATCGCTGACAAGCTTGACGAGCTTGTTTTTATGGTCGCTATCAGCTTTTGAGCGAATATGCTCTCGGATTTTGTCTAACGCCTGAGCCAATCGACTTTCATCAGCAGGTTTCATCAAGTAATCAATTGCATGCACTTCAAAAGCCTTGAGCGCATACTGATCAAAAGCCGTAACAAAAACAACAATTGGAAGATCTAGACCTTGAGCGATTATCTGTTCAATGACTTCAAATCCTGTTAAACCTGGCATTTGAATATCAAGAAACATTAAATCTGGTTTTTGGTTTCTGATCACTTCAATGGCTTCTCGACCATTGCCGCATTGAGCGATAATGTCGATATCCTTGTGCTCTTCTAACCTAAATGCCAAGCCTTTTCGTGCTAGCGGTTCATCATCAACAATGATGGTAGAAAGTGTAGACGACATACTAACTTCCTAATTCGTAAGGGATCCTAATATTTACTTTAACACCAGAAGGCACGTTATTGGAAACAACAAGTGAATAATTATTTTTATAAAGTGCATTTAATCGCTCGCGTGTGTTCGCCAAGCCAACACCATTCTCACGATGTAAATTGCCATTAGTAATTTCTGCACCAGGACCATCGTCGGCTAGTTCAACTAATAAATCGTTGCCAAAACGGTTTACATTGACGCTGATCGTACCGCCCTGTTCTTTCACAGCAATGGCATACTTTATGGCATTTTCAGCAAGCGGCTGCAAAATCATGCTAGGTACAAGTGCATTGTCACAACCTTGTCCGATATTTATGTCTACCTGCAATCGCTCTTCGAAGCGCACTTTTTCAATATCTAAGTAAAGTTCTAGCGCTTGTAATTCACTGGTTAACGTAACTCGTTTCATCGGATCTTTATCCAATGAATAACGCAGGAACTCGCTTAGTTTAGTTACCATTGCATTCGCTGTTTTGTTTTCTTGCACCAAAATCAACGTTGAAATAGCGTTTAGCGTATTAAACAAGAAATGCGGGTTTAATTGGTAACGTAACATTTTTAGCTGTGCTTGATGCGCTAAAGTATTCGCTTGTAATACGTTTTGCTTTTCTTTTTGCAGCATTTGATAGTACTTGATACCAAAGTACAGCACACTCCAACTTAAGATAATGTAAAACGACCAAACACTAGATTGCGTGTAGTACAGCCAAAATTCCGGCTCCCAACCGTGTTTGTAGATTTCCCAATAATTTATGTTCTTGATGACCTGCCATATAACGGCAGTAACGTAAGACGAAATAATTATCACCACGATCATTTTTATTGGCGATAAGTTCCAAACACGTCTGTATATATAACGAAGCGGTACGGTTAACATCCAACCGGCATAGCTGTTCAGGAAAATGACGATAACGAATATATCGCGCAGATCGTGGAGTAATGAGCCAAGAAACTGCACTAACGCGAAACCAAACCAACCTCCGGTATGTAACAACCAGAAAAATCGGTTTCGATTTTCAATAAGCTCTTTCCAATTCACAAAATAACCAGTTTGATGACCAATAATATCTAATAGTAATTATGAGAGATTGGCGTTTACCCTGCACTACAATTAAACGTGACTTTTAAGCAACTTATCTCATTTAACCGATCGGACAGTACTAAGTTATTTCTTTTGGCTATTTACGAACCGCGCTTAGGTTTTCATTCTTGGTGCCGTGAGTAGCTGTCTTGTTAGCGTGTTAAATAAAGCGCTTATTGCTGGTAACTTGTATACGTGGTTAAAAAATCGAACGCAAGTTATCGGGCGAATTCTCGGGTTAATTATTAGACTATTTATCAGTCAATGCATCAGACAGATGTTTTGGTAGACCACTGGGCGTAGCATTAGATAACCTACTAAGTATCGAACTGAAATAACTAAACTGCTGCTCTGCTTTTAAAAGGTAATCTGCTTGCTGATCATTCTGCTTTTCGCTGCGCTCTAATGCTTGCAGTAAGAACCACATCCCGTTAACCATTGAGGCACAAATTGCGTAACACGTAACCAATACAAGACAACCTAAATCATTGTTTTTATTGTGTTCTACATAAATTACAGAAATAAGGTCAAAAGACGCTAATGGCAATTGATTTATTGCTAAAAACATACCGATTTCGTATGAAACTGGCGCAAATGAAGCCGCCTCAAAGTCGATTAAGAGCGGATTTGAGTCATTGTTTTTAGGGAGAAAAACGTTGGCGAAATTTACGTCACCATGAACTAAAACCAGCTCATCTGCTCTAGTTTCTTTAGCTAATGCATGAGCAACATTGATGGCTTTTTGGGCCCCAGCTTTGAACAAGTCTATTAAGACCTTTACATCAGTTAACTGTTCGTACTTGGTGAGTTGAGTATTTAATTGTTGAAGCCTGGTTGCCTCTTCCATGTTCTCCAGTTCAGTTAACTGACCTACTAAAGTAGTTAGCACAACGGGAAGGTCTAATGTCGTAACTGAACCTAAAGTCGATACATTTTCTGTTTTTAACGTAGCCCCTTCACTGTCGCTGTTTGCGTCCTGCTTATGGCTTAACTGATGGAGTTTAGCCATAGCTACAGTAGCTTGAATGATTTTTTGTTTGAGTGTTAACTTTTTACGTTTGTCTGGCTTAGTTGCTGAAGCGTTTCGAGCGTTGCTTGCCTTTTCAGTATAAATATCTTCTTCAAATGCATCTGCAAGGCTTTGCTGCTCAATGTATTCCGAGATTAACCATTGATCGTGAGTATAAAGAAATTGAGGCGCTATTTGACGGCGTGCTAGATAACGCTGCACTTCACTTTCTGTCCGCCACGCGTCGTAATGATGAAAGTACTTAGCTACAAAAACCTCTTCACTTGCACAGTTTCTTGCACCATCACTAGAGGTTACTTTATAGACGTGATTGTTTAAGCCCCCCGTCAGCGGCTCTACTTTAATATTTTTTTTTTGAAAGTAATCAAGCGATAAAAGCGCAGCGCTTAGGTCAGATTGATTATTATTGATAAGCTTACCCATATTTAATCGTCTGGTAACTGGCTAAAGAAGACACCTAGAAGATGTCTTATATTCAAACCAGCTGGACATTCACGCTAATTGCAGGCGTTGATACTTACCACGCCAATTAATATAACCTGCAGCCGCGATAAAGACGTAAATCACAAATAAGAACGCGGTCGGTGCTAAACCTTTCTCAATATAAACATAGATAGAGACTAAATCGATAACGACCCAATACAGCCAGTTTTCTAACACCTTCTGTGTGACAAGGTAAGTAGCGTACACGGCAAATACCGTTGTAGCGGCATCAACGTAAGGGAACGTAGTCGGCGTGTAATTATTCATAAGAAAGCCAACAATCAACGAAAGTACGGTAAGCAAGCCAATGGCTTTTAAGTGATTAGCCAACGGAAGACTACTAATTTCCAACGATGATTTATTCTCAGCTACGTTCCCTGCTAGCGATTTGATACCAGTAGCATTGTCATTTTTCGACTCACGCCAGCAATACCATCCGTAAATCGCCATCACAAAATAGTAAACCTGTAGTACGCTATCCATCCATAGGTAGAACTCATAAAACACAATGGTGTATAACGCAGTGCTAATTAGTGCAGCTGGCCAACACCAGATGGACTCTTTAGCTGCAAAAATAACGTAAGCAAGTGCTGTCACAACAGCAATAAGCTCAAGTATTTGAACTTGGCTGTAGTAATTTATGGTTTCTGTGATCATTCGTATTCTCGCAGCCTATCTGCTGCAATAATTTTCATTATAAACACTGCACTATCGACTGCTTGATGAACTTTTTTCATTTCGCCTGTAACAATTGCCAAGGCTTCATCATACTCGCCAAACACTTGTGTGCTCATGCCATTTGTCACAACTTTCATTGATGAATGCTGCTTCAAGTTATTAATAAATTGCCAAATCTCATCTTTGTATTGCTGTTCAGCCAGCGGATACAAACTTAACTCTATCGATATTTGCATATTCATTTTCCTCGAAAGCTAACTAGCAAAGGATTTATAGTAAAAAGCTTGTTGCTTTATGTCCAACGAACTTAAATCTATTGGCTAAGTTGGCAACAAGCTTTATACATCAATGTTGATCGCGTTTAAGCGAAATTAGCTAAAAAGAAAAATTAGCCGTAACACCAAATACCGCCGGTTCGCCTAATTGGAAATACTGCTTAGCTTCATAGCCATCGCGAGGATCGTTACCGAAATAGAAACCACGTACCTTGTAGTCTTTATCGGTAATGTTTCGACCCCATACAGATATCAGCCAACCAGCTACGTCATAGTTAACAGAAGCATTTAACACGGTATAGCTGTCTGATTTTTCGTTGTGACTGTCAGAGAAGTAGTATTCGTCCTTCGCATCAAGGCTGACATTTACGTATAAGTTGTCAGTTAAGTAGGCGTTAAGACCAAGATTTACAGTGTATTTAGGCGCATGAGCTTGTTCACGACCAGACATGTCTTCACTATTTTGGTTAACAAAGCCTGATAGTTCAGTATCTAAGTAACCTAGTGCACCGTATAGTTCAATGTTGTCGTTTAGCTGGTACGCAGCATCAAACTCGATACCCTGGTTAGTCCCTTCAGCAGCGTTACCTAAATAAATAACAAATTCTGTGCTTCCATCTTCACGTGGACGCTCTTCACTACTTTTTACCTGCATATCTTGGCGATCCATATAGAAAGCCGCAATACGCGCGTAACCGCCGTCAAAGCTATATTTGTAGCCTAGTTCGTAGTTCCAAACGTATTCAGGATCAAACACGCGTAAATCCGCTGGTAAAGTGCCATCGGTGTTCACGCCGCCAGCTTTATAACCACGATTTACTGAGCCATAGATTAAACCGTTTTCGTCAGTACGGTAAGAAAGTACCGCTTTACCACCTACCATTGAATCGTCTGGTGAAAATGACGTACCGTCCGAATTATCATAGTCTGCAGAGCGAGACTCTACGCGAAGGCCAGTGGTTAGTGTTAAATCTTCGGATAATTGGCTATCAAACTGGACGTATGCTGCGTAAGTTGACGTTTCAAAGTCTGAATCAAAGTCAGCGTCTAAGTATGTGTACTTACGTGTTAGAGATTCATCTTCTTGTTTAGCGTAAACACCCGCTACCCAATCAGTTGTGTTCTCAAATAGTTTAGAACTAGGCTTTGACACTAAACGCATTTCACCTGAAGCAATGCTTTTATCACGGAAGTAGTTGTCTACAGAAGAGTATTCCCAAGGATGCAATCCAACAAAGCTCCAATCTTCATCGTAGCCATATTGTAAATCTGAATCAGCGACACTTAAGATAGTAACTAGGTCTGCGAAATCAAGCGCTGTGTATGTCGATGTTGCGTTAAATGCTATCGTTTCTTGCTTATCTACACCTGGCTGATCTGACATTGTCGTACGGTTATTGTCTAATGAGAACGCATCGTAACCATTGTCAAAATCTGCGTAGAATAATGCTAAATCTAATGTGTGATCATCACTTAATTCGATGTTCAATTTACCGCGTGCAGTCAGTTCGTCTCGGTTGTTTGTATCTTCTTTGTTTAAATACGTATTTTCAATAAAACCGTCGCTTTGGTATTGCTCAAGCGCAACGCGGTAGTTAACTTTTTCAGACGCTGGACCCGACAAAGCAATGCCCGCACCGTAACTATTGTAGTTACCCGCGGTAAGCTTTACACGACCTTCAAACTGGTCAGCAGGCGCTGCTGTTGTGATGTTAATCAAACCTGCTAACGCATTAGCACCAAAGCGTGTACCTTGAGGGCCACGGAAAATTTCAACTTGGTCGACATCGAACATAGACGCTACGCTGCCAAGACCCGTGAAATCAACACCATCAATAATCATACCGACTGACGGATTAATTGGCTCTTGGAACTGGCTACGCTCGCCAATACCACGAATTTGGTAGTAGCGCGCACGTTGAGTACCCGAAGAAAAGTTAACGTTTGGTGCAAGCGCAATCACTTCTTCTAAGTTTTGTGCTTGACGCGTGCTAATTTCATCTGCCGACAATACAGTGAGCGCCGCAGGCGTCGACATTAAAGAGTTGTTGCGAAAGTCTGTTGTAACAGTGATGACTTCTAAATCTTGTTCACTTACTTCGTTTGAAGCTGCGTATAAAGAGCTAGAAAGTAATGCTGAGCTGATGGCTAGCGCGAGAGAGGTTTTAGCTATTTTCATTGTGTTCTCTATTAAAGCAACTGACGTAAATAGATGACACACTAGGCAAATAGCAGCAGCGAAACTGATAAAGCGATTAGTAAACCATCCCTACGCCAGTATTAACTGGATCAGGTGCAAAGGGTTAAGTCTCAGCCGACTTTCTCAAACTGCTATGCAAGTAAAGAAAAAGCCAACACCCCTTGGTTCGCCGGGCATATTAACAGGAATATGCCGTTTAAGTACAGGACTAACGAAAGAAAAGCTAGCCTGCTGCAGTGTTATACCAATGAAACTAAATAATTGATCATTAAGTAATAATTAAATGGCAACCAAAGGTCCAATTGGCTGACCACCCAATAGATGCATATGAATATGATAAACCTCTTGGCCACCGTGGCGGTTACAGTTCATGATCAAACGGTAACCGTCCTCTGCAATACCTTCTTCAGCTGCCAATTTTTTAGCGACAGTGAACAAACGCCCAAGCGCTTGTTCATCTTCCGGCTCTACATCGTTCACAGTAGGTATTAATTTATTCGGAATAATCAAAATATGGCTTTTCGCACGCGGAGAAATGTCGCGAAACGCTGTCACTAATTCATCTTGGTATAACAACTCTGTTGGTATTTCCTGACGAATAATTTTAGAAAAAATCGTTTCTTCCCATTCTTTCGCGTCTTGGTTGTTGCTCATACTATCCTCTAGATTCTTGTAATGGTGGTGTCACACCTGTTTCTTTGTTGAGATTTAACTTAGCTTTTAAGTCCTCAACTAACAAGTAGTTAACGGGTACCAAAATAAGTGTAATAAACGTAGCGAAGATAATACCAAAACCTAGCGATACTGCCATTGGAATTAAGAATTGCGCTTGTGTCGCTTTTTCAAACAACAAGGGCATTAAACCAATGAATGTCGTTAATGATGTCAGCATTACTGGCCTAAATCGCGCCTGACCTGCAACAAGCACCGCATCCATTACTTTTTTGCCTTCCTCTCGCTTCTTATTGATATAGTCAACTAAAACCAAGCTGTCGTTAACTACAACCCCAATTAACGCCATCAAACCTAACAAGCTGAAGATGGTTAAATTCATGCCCATAATCCAATGCCCAATAACCGCACCGATAGCGCCGAACGGAATGACTGACATCACGATGATGGGTTGTAAGTAAGACTTAAACGGAATCGCCAGTAAGCAATAAATAATAAAGAAAACAAACAGTAGTCCGTAATATAGCGAACCAAATGATTCACTTTGCTCACGTGCCTCTCCATCCATTTCATAACTAACGCCTGGATACTTTGCTACAAGCTCATCTAAGTATGGCTGTAAATCAGCTGTTAGTACCGTCATGTTCGTATTGTCTTTATCCACATCGGCTGTAACGTTTACGGTGCGATATAGGTCAATACGATTAATCTGCGAAGGACTTCTACCCGGTTTAAAGGTTGCAACATGAGACAGAGGCACGCTGCCGCCTGTAGGCGTCGTCACCAACATATCGGACAAATTCGCAAGTGATGTGCGTTCTTCTAGCGGGAATCGTAACATCACGCGCACATCGTCTCGTCCACGCTGTATACGTTGAATTTCTGTGCCAAAGAAAGCTGTACGCACTTGAGAAGTGATCGAATTAATCGACACCCCCATTGCATGCCCTTGGTCTGTCAACTCAATTTGCAGCTCTTCTTTACCGTTAGATAGGCTATCTGAAATTTCAAACACCGTTGGATACGTTGCTAAGCGCTGCTTCACCTCTTGAGCAACTTGTTTTAATAAACCCAAATCGGTAGCCGATAGCTGAACATCAATCGGATCGCCACCACGGCCTATCTCTGCTCTAAATGTTAATGATTCTGAGCCTGGCATTACACCGATAAGCGCCCGCCATTCAGCCACTAACTGCTGAATTTCTACTCCTGTGTCATTCTTATCTGCTGGCAATACTTCAAAACGTACTCGGCCAACATTGCTGTCTCGGCCACCGGTTATCGCCAAAATGTTCAATATGACACTATCGCCATTGTCGTCAGCATACTTTTCTTGAAGTTGCTTTGCGGCATCTGACATTCTCGCCACGTAGCTGTCCATAACGTCAAAGCTCGTACCTACAGGCATGGTGAGCTCTGCCCTTGCGGTTTCACTTGGAATACGAGGAAAAAACGTAAATTTGGTCCAGCCCGACATAATAAACGACATAATTAATATAAAAACGCCAATGAAGCTAAATAACGTCGTTAAACGATGGTTTACTGCACGGTTCAATACTGGCTTGTAATACTTAATAATTGCCGTTTCAAAACCATCCGCAATCTTGTGTTGTATGCTCGCTAGTTTGCCGACTTTTTCTTTTTCATGACGAAGTTTCAAATGTTTTAAATGAGACGGCAAAACAAACTTGGATTCAATTAACGAGAATAAAAGTACAGGGATAACAATCGCAGGAATTTGAGCGAACAACGCTCCACGCATACCTTCGATAAAAGCCAAAGGAAGGAATGCCGCGACGGTAGTTAGAATGCCAAACGTTACCGGTGTAGCAACTTCTTGTGTTCCTTTTACTGCCGCTTCGATACCCGTTTTAGCGAAAGTGGTATGCCGATAAATGTTTTCGCCGGTGACGATGGCATCATCTACCACGATCCCTAGCACCAGAATAAAGCCAAACAAACTCATAATGTTCAGCGATATACCAAGGAATGGCATAAAGATAAATGCGCCCATAAAGCTTACAGGAATACCGATAAACACCCAGAAGGCTATCGACGGTCTCAAGAACAAGGTCAATAGCAAGAGTACTAGGAAGCCACCTTGCATAGCATTTGAAATTAGTGTGTTCAAACGACCCTTAACAATTTCTGAGTCATCATCCCAATAACTTAGGCCAAACCCGTCTGGCAAGCTGTCTTGCTTTTCGATGATGTAATTCTTAACCGCATCAGCAACTTCAATAGCGCTTTGATTACCAATGCGATAAATTTCAATTAACGCTGCTTGCTCGCCATTAAAGCGCGCTCGCAAAGGCGTTTCTTCAAAGCCATCGTTTACATCGGCAATATCACCGAGTTTTACAATCGTGCCATCAGGGTTGGTTTTAACCACAATGTTGTCGAATTCGTCTTTGCGATAAGCCTGCCCTTTGCTGCGAACAAGTACGTCACCACCATCGGTTTTGATGTTACCTGCCGACAGGTCTACTGAACTACTGCGAATTGCTGATGAAATACTATCCATCGAAATATTAAATTCGCGGAGTTTATCTTGCTTCATGTTAATCGCAATTTCATAATCGCGAACCGCATCAAGCGATATTTGGGTAACCTCAGGCAAACGCAGTAAGTCATCACGAATTTGCTCAGCAAACTCTCTTAACTCTTTCTCTGAATACTTAGACGAAACGGTAACAGAGATAACATCACGTTGGCGTTGAGCCAAAGCGATAACGGGTTTTTCAGCGTCACCGGGTAATGTATTTATTGCGTCAACACGACTCTTAACGTCTGCCAGTAATTCACGTGCATCATAGCCAGAATCAGCTTCAATTGTAACGCGTGCAGCCCCTTCCACTGATGTACTTGAAATACGTTTTATACCTTCAAGGTCTTGAACCGCTTCTTCAACTTTAATCGCGACACCCTGCTCAACGTCCTCAGGCGTTCCGCCGCGCAGCGAAATATTAACCGAAACAACATCAGATTCGAATGATGGGAATACTTCTAATGGAATACGTAAATTTAATGAAGCAATCCCCAGCAATAAAATGGTGATCATCAATAAATTTGCCGCTACATGATTTCGTGCAAACCAAGCTATCATGAGTTTCCTCCAAGTGAAGCACTAGCTACAGGGCGCTTATCTTTTGGATCACCATCTCTGTTCAGTCTTTTACCTGCTTCGCCTAGTTTGCCCTGATCACTTTTGTCTTTGCTTTTTCCTTTATCTTCTCTTTTGACTTGGTTTGGTCGCTGTCCACGCTGTTGCTTCATTTGTTTGCCGTCTTTATTGCTAATCGCAATGGGCGTACCCGAATTCACCTGGCCTAGAGGTGTAAGAACTAAAAGATCACCCGCATTAAGTCCGTCTGCAACTAACGCGTATTCGCTGTTTTGCCACGCCAATGAAATTTCCTGACGTAATAGTTTGTTGTCTACGACAGTAAACACATAACTGCCTTGATAAATGGCTTTGTTCGGAATAGTTATCGCGTCCTGTAGTGTTTTGCCAGTGATTTTAGCGCTAACGTATTGCCCTATTTTCAATGGCAAACCTTGGTTTAACGGCTCACCATATGGATCATCAATTTGACCAACTACAAACAATTGTTGCGAGTCATCATCAAACGCACCTTCTGTTCGTACAACTTTTCCTTGCCAAGATTGCGTATTAACTAGCTCTGAATAGATACTCACCTCCGGTTCTACAAGCGGCTTATCAGGCTTTACTCGAGTAGTTTCTGGTAAGGTGATAAAAGGTAAATCTTTATTCTTTATCGGCAAACGCACTTCAACGTAGTCGACAGCATAAATAGTTGCAAGTTGTGTGCTTTGTGAGACGTATTGACCAATGTCGACAGATTTCACTAAAACACGGCCTGTATATGGTGCTTTTATTTGTGTTCGTTCTAATGCTAACTCTGCTTTGGCTAAACTAGCCTGCGCCGAAAATACAGTGGATTCTGCCGCCAATAATTGTGGCTTTCGTAAAACTAAATCTGAAGGCTCGCCGCTATTGCCTAAACGCTCCCAGTCTTGCTTTGCTTGTTCCACACGTGCTTGTTCTTCGGCAAGTGCTTGCTTAGCACTAAATAAGTTGGCCTTGGAGATATCGATTTCAGCAACGTAATCTCTGTCATCAAGTTTTACTAGCACTTCGCCTTTTTCAAAGAAGCCACCTTCTCTGAAGTTTTGGCTAATCGACGTAATTTCACCTGACACTTGCGGCTGTAATGCACTTTGTGTTCTTGGGCGAACATTGCCATAGCTGTCTATGTAAACGGTAAAAGGTTGATGGCCTATCGTTTGCACTTCAACATTTAACTGCGGTGCCATGCTAGGTTTACCGCGCTTTGTTTCTGGCGGGTTATTCGTAACAATCATCGCAAGCGCAATAAATCCACCAAGGACAACAAAAGGTAGAATTTTCTTTTTAAATATCATGAGTCACCTAGTTAATTGTCGAAACTTTTTGTTCGATCGTTTGGGCTAAATCGCTGCCACCCAATTTTGCGTACATTGCGATTCTGTTCTGAATTAATTGATTGGATACTTGAATAACACTCACTTGCGCATCGAATGCACGTCGCTGTGCTTCAAGCACTGTGGTATAGCTGTTAAGTCCTTTTACGTATTGGTTAAACGCAAGAGACTCAGCAGCAACTGCATTCTCTTCAGCTTTTTGATAGTAAGCCAATTGCTTTGTCAATGTGCTATGGCTGCTGATACGATTTTCCATATCAGCAAACTCTGTAAATACCGCAGTTAGGTATTGTTGCTCTTGTTTCTTAACCGTCAGTCGAGCTTGTTCTTCCAGTGACTTTAATCGTCCTGCATTAAACAAAGGTGCTGTTAAACTACCCGCTACCGACCAAGCCAACGCGCCACCATCAAGCAAATTACTTAGCTCATCTGATGAATCACCAGTAGAAGCAGTCAGATTTAAGCTTGGAAATCTATTCTTGTGAGCAACGGCAAGGCCTGCATCAGCCGCGAGCAATGAAAACCATGACTGTTGAATTGAAAAGCTATTGGTAAGGACGTCCGCAGGTAAGGCAGAAAATAAACTCTGTTCAAGTTGCGGTAGTGCAATCTCTATGTCACTAAAGTTATCCCCTGTAGGGTACTGACCAAGTAACACATCAAGTGCACGTTGTTTTTCAAGCACGGTTTGCTTTTGCTGTTCTATCCGCGCAAGTTCACTATTTACATTGTTCTGGTTTAAGTAGACATCCAGTGCTTCACTTAACCCAAGCTTGTAAGAAGAGTTAATAATATCGTAGTTGCTCTCCAAATTTTCTGCGCGAACTTGATAAAGGCCTAGCAGCTTTTGCGCTTCGACAAGTGCAAACCAAGCACCGACGACATCGGTTACAATATTATTCTTCGCCTGTTCAAAAGCGACTTTACTCGCTTGGAATTGCAAGCTGCTTTGTTGTTGCTCTGCTGAAAGCTTGCCCCAAATATCGACTTCATAACTTAGATTAAGGTCGATGCCTGCACTATTCGCTACTGTTGAACCATTGGAGGATACAGATTTACGCCTGCTATTATCAAGAGAAAGGGTTAATGCTGGGTAATCACTAGCACCCGTGATGGTTAACTGCTCTTTAGCTATCTGCAAATCGTTATATGCCGCTATTAATTCTGGGCTTTGTGCTAGCGCTTTAGCGATTACACTTTGTAGACGATTGTCTGCGATGATTAACGCCCAGTCCCCTAAAGCGCTTAAACCGCTTAATTCGCTCTCTGGGACACTTACCTCTTGCTGCCAATTGTTAGGCAAATTCAAGTTTCTTGTTTTATCTGATATCGCTGACGTTTGGCTGCAACCTGCAAACAGCAGCGCAGCACAACTAATAGCGAGGGTTCTCACCCTAAAATTAGGAAGCAAATCCACGAACTTTTCCTAGCTAATTAAAATAAAAATACTATGTGTGAGAATAGTATTATTGAAGCTGTCATCATAAGGATCACGATCAGTAAACAAAAAACAATTTACGATACTTTACACATGACATATTTTGAAACATTTACCACAAACTGAGTTAAGTCAATGGTTTAGAAAAGGTCAAATTCTTCAGTTATTGTTACTGAACGCAAAAATCTGTGGATTCAACGTGAAAATAAGCAGATTTAGCCAGATAAAAGAAGTTAATCAGAGAAAAGGTACTTTGAAATAGAGAGTGCAATGAAGCTTTTCGATATTTACAGATACAGACAAAAATGGAATTTTGTTAGCACTAATTAGAAAATGTATCACTGAGAATAAGAAAATGGAGGCGGGTCCCGGAGTCGAACCGAGGTCCACGGATTTGCAATCCGCTGCATAGCCACTCTGCCAACCCGCCTTCAAGATTTGTACGAGATGATAGAAGTTATCTGCACAAATAAAGAGGTTATTGGAGCGGCTGACGAGGCTCGAACTCGTGACATCCACCTTGGCAAGGTGGTGCTCTACCAACTGAGCTACAGCCGCTTCACAATATGGAGCGCATTCTAGCGAGGTGCTTATACAATTACAACGCTAAAATTCAATAAACTGTATCGTTCAGTCAATTTATGAGCGAGCTGACTATAATATCAGCACACTGAGTAAGTTTAGACAGTGCTAAACCTTTTCCTCCCTATTACCCAGCCTATTATCGTGCTCAAAAAACAAGTGTTAAGCCTATTTGAAAAAAGCTAAATGACTGCATTTACATGTTAAGATCTTGGCAAAAGGTAGTGATGTAAGTTAAAACCGAGACGTGTAAAAAGGTTTAACGAGGATGCTTAGTTAAGGTGTTTAGTTAAGATTTTGGGAAAGATATTGGAGCGGCTGACGAGGCTCGAACTCGTGACATCCACCTTGGCAAGGTGGTGCTCTACCAACTGAGCTACAGCCGC